>NZ_OZ348993.1:0-3830306 GCF_977012275.1 Ornithinimicrobium carbonis
AGGAGCTCGACCGGGCCCGCACGGTCTCCGCGGCCGCCGCGCGGCTGGGGCTGCGGGCGGACCCGACGACGGTGCAGGACGTGCAGCTGACGATGGATGCGCTCGACCACGCGGCGGTCGTGCCGTTCTGGCAGACGGTCCTGGGACATGAGGCCCTCGGTGAGGAGGACCTCGTCGACCCCGGCCGACGCCTGCCGTCGGTCTGGTTCCAGGAGCAGGACGAGCTCCGGCCGCTGCGCAACCGGCTGCACCTGGACGTCGTCACCCCTCAGCCGGTGGCGGTGGCGGCGCTGGCCGCCGTCCGGGACCTCGGAGCCCGGTCCGTGGCCGAGCACGGCTACTACGCCACGGTCGCTGACGCGGAGGGCAACGAGGTCGACCTGCTCCCGCTCGTCGAGGGTGCCGACCGGTGGGAGGACCCGGGGACCGAGGACTGGCGTCTGGTCTTCTCCGCGATGGCCTGCTACCTCGCACCCGCCGGCGGACCGGCCGTGGACCTGGCCGAGGCGGTGGCACGGCTCGCCGACGAGGCAGGGCTGCCGCTCGGGGTGGACCTGCGCGCCTCCGCCGACGGCGAGGTCGTCGTAACCGTCGACACCGGCAAGGACCGCTGGGAGATGGACGAGGGCTACCGCCCGCTGGCCGCGCAGGTGCAACGGGCGGCACGGGACCTCGGGCTGCGGGCGGACGTCGACCGACCGCGGTTCGTGCAGGTGGGCATCGACGCCGTGGACGTCCCCACGGTGCGCCGGTTCTGGGCCGCCGCGCTCGGCTACGTCGAGGACCCCCGGCCGGAGGTCACCGACCTGGTGGACCCGCGGGGGCTCGCCATACCGTTCTTCCTGCAGCCGATGGAGGCCGGCGACACCGCCCGGCGGGCCCAGCGCAACCGGGTCCACGTCGACGTCTTCGTCCCCGACGACCAGGCGCAGGCCCGGATCGACGCGGCCCTGCGGGCCGGTGGCCGGGTCGTCCGGGACGCCGAGGCTCCCTTCGGGACCACCATTGCCGACCCGGAGGGCAACGAGGTCGACATCGCCGTGGAGGTCGGCCGCGAGGAGGGGTGATCCTCCGGCACCGGCCATCGCCTCCTGGCGTCCCGTCGACGTCCGAGCGCCCGCGGGCCGCTGCGCCACCGCTCCCTCGCCCGGTGCCCCCGCCCACCACTACGGTGGTCGCCGTGCCCCCGCCGAACCCGACGCCCGCCGACCGCGCCGGCCCGACGACCAAGGACTCCGAGCGCGGCGGTCCCGCCGTGACGGGACCCGACGGTCCGGCACCCCTGCTGGGACTGCTGCCCGCGGCCGGTGTCTCCCTCTCGGCCTTCCTCCTCTTCGCCCTGATGGTGGGCTGGCCGGGGCACGTCGTGCTCGCGCTCAGCCTCGTCGCGGCATACCTGATCCACCGTCCCCTCTTCCGGGACCTGCTGCTCATCGGGATCGGCATCACCATCGTGTCGACGACCTCGGTGGAGGCCGACATCAGCTGGCCGATGTTCTTCCGGCTCGGGTTCGTCCTGGGTGCGGCGGTGCTGGTGCCGGTGCTCGTCGACCGGCTCGTCTACCGGCGCGAGCCGGCGATCCGGTTCCCGTGGTTCACCGGGCGGCGCTGGACGCGGATGCAGTGGGCCTACGTCGTCGCGGTCCCGGTGCTGGGCTACCTGATCCTGCCGTCCTACTTCATCAACTCCGGGGCCTACCAGAACTGGCCGCCGATCCAGACCCCGAGCGAGTTCGGGCGGTTCTTCGTCGGGGTCAACGCGGTCGGCCTGTGGGACGAGCTGTTCTTCATCTGCATCTGCTTCGCGCTGCTGCGCCGGCACTTGCCGCTGTGGCAGGCCAACGTGCTGCAGGCGGTCATCTTCGTGTCGTTCCTGTGGGAGCTGGGCTACCGCTCGTGGGGGCCGCTGCTGACGATCCCGTTCGCGCTGCTGCAGGGGTGGATCTTCACCCGGACCAAGTCCTTGACGTACGTCGTGATCATCCACCTGCTCTTCGACGCCGTGGTCTTCTTCGCCATCGTGCACGCGCACGACCGCAGCGTCTTCCCGTTCTTCGTCTACTAGGGGATCGTCGCCGGGCCGCTACTAGGGGATCGTCGCCGGGCCGCCCTGGACGACCCGCTTGCCATCGCCGTCCCGACAGGCGGATGATGGCGGTTCGTGGGTGCCTCCTGGGCCCGGCCCGCGCGACTGGTGACCGCCGCGTTCGCCGTGGCGGCCGTCGTCGGGACGGTCCTGCTCCTGCTGCCGGCGTCCCGGACGCCGGGGTCGCCCGCCGACCCCATGGTCGCCGCCTTCACCACCGTGTCCGCGCTGTGCGTCACCGGTCTGATCACCGTCGACACCGCGACCTACTGGACCCCGTTCGGCCAGGCCGTGATCCTGGCCCTGATCCACGTCGGCGGTGCGGGGGTCATGGCGCTGGCCACGCTGCTCGCCCTGACCGTGCGCGGGCGGCTGGGCATCCGGGGGGCGCTGGTGGCCCAGGCCGAGACGCACGCCGGGTCGCTCGGCGACGTGCGGCGGGTCGTCGGACGCATCGTGGTGGTCATGCTCGTCGTCGAGACGGCCGTGGCGGTGGTCCTGACCGCCCGGTTCCGGGCCGGCTACGACCTGGGCTGGCCCACCGCGCTGTGGCACGGGGTCTTCCACGCCGGCTCGGCGTTCAACAACGCCGGGTTCGCGCTGTGGACCGACAACCTCATCCCGTTCGTGGCCGACGGCTGGATCATCCTGCCGCTGGTCGTCGCCGTGGTGCTGGGCGGCCTCGGGCTGCCGGTCCTGCGCGAGCTCCGCCGCGGGTGGCGGCGCCCCTCCCGGTGGAGCGTGCACACCCGGCTGACCGTCAACGGCAGCCTGGTGCTGCTCGTCCTCGGCACCGCCCTGTTCTGGCTGTTCGAGTCCGCGGCGGGCGGGACGCTGGCCCAGCTGGGCCCGGGCGGCCAGGCCCTCGGCGCCCTCGCGGGCGGCGCCTTCCCCCGCACGGCCGGTTTCAACAGCGTCGACTACGCCCTCGTCAGCGACGAGACCGAGACGGTCACGACCGTGCTGATGTTCATCGGGGGCGGCAGCGCGGGCACGGCCGGGGGGATCAAGGTCACGACCTTCCTGGTGCTGGCCTACGTCGTGCTGGCCGAGATCCGCGGCGAGCCGGACGTGGCCATCGGCCGGCGGCGCATCTCCACCTCGGTCCAGCGGCAGGCGCTGGCGGTCGTCGTGCTCGCCCTGACCCTGGTCACCACCTCGCTCGTGGCCGTCATGGCCCTCACCGACCTGCCCGCCATCGACCTCACCTTCGAGGTCGTCTCCGCCTTCGCCACGGTCGGGCTGTCCACCGGGATCACCGCCGACCTGCCCGCCTCGGCCCAGCTGATCCTCATGGTCCTCATGTTCGTCGGCCGGGTCGGCAGCATCACGGTCGCCTCCGCCCTGGCCCTCAACACCCACCACCGCCACTACCGCCTGCCCGAGGAGCGCCCCATTGTCGGCTGACCGCACCCCCCTCCCCCGTCGTGCCGCCCCGCGACGCACCTCCCGCCGGCACGGCGACGTGCTCGTCGTCGGGCTCGGCCGCTTCGGCTCGGCGGTCGCCGAGTCGCTCGTGCGCCAGGGCGTCGACGTCCTGGCGGTCGACGAGAACCCCGACCGCGTCCAGCGCTTCGCCGAGGAGTTCACCCACACCGTCCAGGCCGACGCCACCGACGGCGAGGCCATGCGCCAGCTGGGGATCGCCGACGTCGACGCCGCGGTCGTGGCGATCGGCTCCGACATCGAGGCGAGCGTGCTGGCGGTCATCACCCTCGTGGAGGCCGGTGTCCCGGAGATCTACGCCAAGGCCATCACCCGCAAGCACGGCAAGATCCTCACCGGCATCGGCGCCCACCACGTCATCTACCCCGAGCTCATCATGGGTCAGCGGGTGGCGCACATGGTCACCGGCGGCCTGCAGGACTACCTGGAGTTCGACGACGGGTTCGCCATCGCCCGCTCCGCCGCCCCGCCGCAGACCTGGGACCAGGACCTGGCCACCTCCGCCCTGCGCACCCGCCACCGCATCACGGTCGTCGGGGTCAAGCGGGCGGTCGAGGGATTCGTGTATGCCGTGCCCGAGACGGTCATCCACGCCGGCGACGACCTGGTGCTGGCCGGTCGCACCGAGGATGTGGAGCGCTTCACCGCCCTGACCCGGGACGGGCGCAGGGCCCGGGACCGGTGACCGCCGACGCCCGCCCGCCTGAGAGGATGAGGTCGTGGCCATCGGGAGCCCGACCGCGCGCACCCTTCCTCCGCACCTGACCGGTGCGAGGGAGCTCTCGGACCTCCTCGAGGTCGACCCGGACGTGGGGCTCAGCAGCACCGAGGTCGAGATCCGGCTCGCGGAGCACGGACCCAACGAGCTGCGCTCCACGGACAGGGTGCCGCTGTGGCGACGCGTCCTCGCGCAGTTCCAGGACCCGCTCGTCTACCTCCTCCTCGTCGCGATCGTCGTCTCCATCACCGCCTGGGTGCTCGAGGGTGCCCAGGGTCTGCCGGTCGACGCGATCGTCATCGGCGCGATCCTCGTCCTCAACGCCGTCCTCGGGTTCGTCCAGGAGGCCAAGGCCGAGGACGCCGTCGCCGCGCTGGCGACGATGACGGCCGCCAGCTCCTCCGTGCTCCGCGACGGCCGGCCGACCGAGCTGCCGTCCGCGGACCTCGTGCCCGGTGACGTCCTCCTGCTCAGCGAGGGCGACGCCGTCGGCGCCGACGCCCGGCTCCTGGAGGCCAGCGGCCTGAAGGTCCAGGAGGCCGCGCTCACCGGCGAGTCGGCCGCCACCGTGAAGTCCGCGACGTCCCTCTCCGGCGAGGTCGCCCTCGCCGACCGGGTCAACATGGTCCACAAGGGCACCGCCGTCGTCGAGGGCGTGGGTCGCGCCGTCGTCACCGCGACCGGCATGCAGTCCGAGATGGGCCACATCGCCGCCCTGCTCGACCGCACCGAGCAGCAGCCCTCCCCGCTGCAGGTCGAGATCGCCAAGGTCTCGCGCACCCTGGGCGCCCTCGTCATCGGCATCGCCGTGGTCGTCATGGCGACCCTGGCCCTCGTCCAGGGCGCCGACTCCCCGCAGGAGTGGGTCACCATCCTGCTGCTCGGGGTCTCCCTCGCCGTGGCCGCGGTCCCCGAGGGCCTGCCCGCGATCCTCTCCGTCGTGCTGGCGATCGGGGTCCGCGCCATGGCCCGGCGCAACGCCGTCATGAAGCACCTGCACTCGGTCGAGACCCTCGGGTCGGCGTCGGTGATCTGCTCCGACAAGACCGGGACGCTCACCCGCAACGAGATGACCCTGCGGACCATCGTCACCGCCTCCGGCCGGGTCGAGCTCTCCGGCACCGGGTACGCGCCGGTCGGCGACGCCGTCCTCGTCGCCGCCGATGACGCCGGCACCGATGGCGATGCCGCCGATGCCGCCGGCACCAATGGGGATGCCACCGATGCCGCCGGCACCAATGGCGATGCCGCCGATGACGCCGGCACCAATGGGGATGCCGCCGATGCCGCCGGCGCCGCCGCCGAGGACCTCCTCGTGGAGGCCCGGCTCGTCCTCATCGGCGGGTCCGTCGCGAACAACGCGACCATCTCCGAGCAGGACGGCCAGTGGGTGGTCCACGGAGACCCGACCGAGGCCGCCTTCATCGTGGCGAGCTCCAAGCTCGGGGAGGTGACCGAGCGGATCGGGCACTACGAGCGGCGGGCCGAGGCGCCGTTCACCTCCGAGCGCAAGATGATGTCGGTCCTCGCCCACCACGACGACCGCGCGGAGAACCGCATCTTCACCAAGGGCGCGGCCGACGTCCTCCTGGACCGCTGCGTCGCCGAGCGCCACGGGGACGAGGTCGTCCCGCTGGACGACGCCGCCCGCGCCAGGCACTTGGCGGTCGTCGAGGCCCTCTCCGCCGAGGGTTACCGCACGCTGGGCGTCGCCTACCGCGTCGCCGACGACGGCGAGCCGGGCCACCACGACGCCGACGTCGAGCACGACCTCGTCCTCGCCGGCGTGGTCGGCATCATCGACCCGCCGCGGGAGGAGGCCCAGGCCGCCGTCGCCGCCGCCCACCGCGCCGGCGTCCGCACCATCATGATCACCGGTGACCATCCCGCGACCGCGCAGCGGATCGCCGCCGACCTGGGCATCATCGCCGAGGGTGGGCGCGCTGCCGCCGGCGTCGAGCTGGAGCGGCTGGACGACGACGCCCTCGTCGACCTGGTCCGGGAGGTCAGCGTCTACGCGCGCGTCGCCCCCCACCACAAGCTGCGGATCGTGGACGCCCTCCAGCGGGACGGGCACGTCGTGGCGATGACCGGTGACGGCGTCAACGACGCTCCGGCGCTCAAGAGTGCCGACATCGGGATCGCGATGGGCATCACCGGCACCGAGGTGACCAAGGAAGCCAGCCGGATGATCCTCGGCGACGACAACTTCGCGACGATCGTCGCCGCGATCCACCGCGGACGGATCATCTTCGACAACATCGGCAAGTTCCTGCGCTACATGATGTCGTCGAACCTGGGCGAGGTCGTCACCGTGTTCTTCGGCATCGTCCTCGCCGGCGTCCTCGGCCTGCGCGACACCGCCAACCCCGACGCGCTCGTCGTTCCGCTGCTCGCGACCCAGATCCTGTGGATCAACATGGTCACCGACTCCGTGCCGGCGCTCGCGATGGGGGTCGACCCCGAGATCGACGACGTCATGGCCCGCCCGCCGCGCCGCCCCGACCGTCCCATCCTCGACCGGCCGATGTGGGCGCGGATCCTCTTCACCGGTTTTCTCATGGGGGCGGTCACCCTGCTGACGATGGACCTGTTCCTGCCCGGCGGGCTGCTCGAGGGCTCGGAGTCCTTCGACCTGGCGCGGACCGCCGGGTTCACGACGCTCGTCCTGGCCCAGCTCCTCAACGCGCTCAGCTCGCGCTCGGCCGCGCAGAGCTCGTTCCACCGGATGTTCCGCAACCCGTGGTTGTGGGCGGCGATCGGGCTGGTCGTCGCGCTCCAGGTCGTCGTCGTGCACGTGCCCGTGATGCAGCACGCCTTCACCACCGTCCCCCTCAGCGGTCTGCAGTGGCTGGTCTGCCTCGCGATGGCGTCGGTCGTGCTCTGGGCCCAGGAGGTCGTCAAGATCGCCCACCGCGCGTGGGCCCGCCACCGGCCCGCACCCGTCCTCGGCGCACCGGCGGCATAGCCCGCGCCGTCCGCCGGAGGACCCCCTGCGGGTCTAGGCTCCGCTCATGGCGAAGGGGCCGACCACGCGAACGCGGCGCGACACCGCGCAGGGGACGATCACCACCGGTGGTCTCGTCTGGGGGTTCCTGCTGGGCGTGCCGGCCGGGTTCGTGCTGCAGCTGGTGCTCGGGCTCGCGCTGGGGCCGCTGCTGGAGCGCTGGCAGCTGGTCGCCTACCTCGACCACTTCTCCCCGCTCCCGGCCGTCGCGATCGCCGTGGCCGTGGTGCTCGTGCCGCGGCTGCGCCGGTGGGGTGCCGGGTTCCTCCTGGGCCTGTCCCTGGGCATGGCGGCCGAGGCGCTGCTGCTCCTGTGGTGGCTCCAGAGCCAGGGCTTCGGATGACGGGGCCGGTAGGACCCGGGAGCTCACCGCCACCGATACTGGACGGATGAACCACCGGGGTATGCCGTTGAACCCCCGGGGTATGCCGTGCGGGTGCTGATGCTCGTGGCGACCCCGGTCGCCACCGACACCCGGGTCCTGCGCGAGGCCACGACCCTCGTCGCGGCCGGGCACACCGTGCACGTCGTCGGCCGGGCGGTCCCCGAGGACTTCGTCCCGCCCGCGGGCGTGACCGTCAGCTCGGTCGGGGTGTCCTCGGCCCTGCGCCGCGACGGCGCGGCCCCGCTGTCGGCCCGTCGGCAGCCGGCACCCGTCCGGCTGGCCCGCTGGCTCCTGCTCCCCGAGCACCGCCGGTCCGCCTTCGGACGGTGGGCCGCCGCCGCGACCGTCGACGCGCAGCGACGGGGGTTCGACGCGGTGCACGCGCACGACTTCACCGCCCTGGCCGCCGGCTCCGCCCTCGCCGAAGCCCGCGACGTCCCCCTCGTCTACGACGCGCACGAGCTGTGGACCGGACGTCCCCGCGAGCACCGCCCCACCCCGTGGGCGGACCGCCGCGAGCGCCGGCTGGAGCAGACCCTCGGCGACCGGGCCGACGCCGTCCTCACCGTCGGCGACGGCGTGGCCGACGCGCTGCGCCGGCGGTACGGCTGGAACCACGTCACCGTCGTGCGCAACACCTTCCCGGCGGCCGCCACGCCACCCACGCCGCCCGACGCCCCCACCGCACTGGTCTACCCCGGCCGGCTGGCGGCATACCGGGAGCTGGAGACGGTCGCCGCGGTGACCCTGGACCCCGGTATTCCCCTGCCCGTGACGCTCGTCGGACCAGCCGACGCGACCTGGCTGGCCGGGTTCGACCCGGGGCACGCCGCGGTCCGTGCGCCGGTCGGCACCGACGAGCTCACCGACCTGCTCACCCGCGCGGGGCTGGCGCTGGTGACCCACTCCGACGCGTGGGAGAACCACCGCCTCGCCCTGCCCAACAAGCTCTTCCACGCGGTCCGGGCGGGCGTGCCCGTGGTGGCCACCGACGTCGGCGAGCTGGCGAAGGCGGTCCGGGAGCACGGGCTGGGCACGCTCTACCGCCCCGGGGACACGCGCTCGCTGGCCCGGGCCGTGGAGGAGGCCGTGGCAGACTATGCCGGGCTGCGCAGGGCCGTGCTGGCCGCCTCGGGGACCCTCAGCTGGGAGGCGGACGCGCACCGGCTCCTGGCGGTGTACGACCGGCTGGCTGCCCGCCGGCACGGGCAGGACGCGACACGCCGGGCCGACGCGGCTCCGGTGGACCACGGCACGGACGAGGATCGGCAGCGATGAGCCACGAGACGACGGACGGGAGCGCCGGCGCCACCGCGACCCCGGAACCGCCCGGGTTCGCCACGGACTACCACCGCTACATGCCCCACCGGACGGGGCTGCCGCACCTGCCGACCTACTTCCGTGAGCTGTGGCGCCGGCGCGAGTTCGCCTTCGAGACCTCCAAGGCCAACATGCGCGGGGCCAACACCAACACCTTCTTCGGCCAGGCGTGGCTGGTGCTCAACCCGCTCCTGCTCTCGCTCGTCTACTACCTGCTGGTGACCGTCATCTCCCAGCGCGACGACACCCAGGGCTGGGAGTACTTCGCCCACCTGACCGGGGGCCTGTTCGTCTTCTACTTCTTCCAGGGGTCGGTCAACAACGCGGCCGGCTCGGTCGTCAACGCCGGTGGCCTGGTGCTCAACACCGCCTTCCCGAGGCTCCTGCTCCCCCTGGCGGCGGTGCGGACCGCCCTGCTGCGCTTCCTGCCCACGCTGCCGGTCTACTTCGTCTTCCACATCATGGCCGGGAACCCGTGGACGCCCGCGACCTTCCTGGTCGCCCCGATCTTCCTGGGGCTGCTGGCGATGTTCGCCGCCGGGCTGTCCGCCCTCTTCGCCGCCCTGCAGGTCTACTTCCGGGACATGACCGCCTTCCTGCCCTACCTCATGCGCATCTGGCTCTACTCCTCGCCGGTGCTGTGGACCGTGGACATGATCGGGGGCCACGCGACGGCCCAGGCGATCGCGCCCTTCAACCCCCTGTACGCCCTCATCGGGGGTACGGGATGGCCCTGCAGGACGGCCAGGTGCCCGGGCTGGAGCTGTGGCTGCTGGCCGTCGCCTGGGCGGTCGGGGCGTTCGTGGTGGGGTCGGCCTACTTCATGTCGAGGGAGCGTGATTTCGCTGTCCGCATCTGAGCAGCCCTCGCCCGGCCGGGCCCCGGAGGGGGACGGCCCCGGCCGTCCCACCGCCGACAGCGCCGGCCGGTCCTTCGTCGGTGGTGCCTTCTCGCTCGCCAAGGACCGCACCCGTGGTCCCGCGGCGGCCGACTCCTACCCCTACCGGGACAACACCGGCCGCACCGACCTGGCCGCCAGCGTGCAGAACCTCTCGGTCACCTACCGGACCCGGTTCGAGCGGGTGCCGACGTTCAAGAAGGCCATCACCCGCCGTCAGCGGTCCGTCGTGGAGATCCAGGCCCTGCGCCGGGTGACCTTCGACGTCCCGGTGGGCACCTCGATGGGCATCATCGGGTCCAACGGCGCGGGCAAGTCCACCCTGCTGCGCACGCTCGCCGGCATCCTGTCCCCCACCGAGGGGCGGGTGGAGGTGTGGGGTCGCGCCAGCACCCTGCTCGCGCTCGGCGTGGGCTTCAACGTCAACCTCTCGGGCCGGGAGAACGTGCGACTGGGCGGGCTGGCGGCCGGTCTGTCCCGGCGCGAGGTCGAGGAGCGCGCCGACGAGATCGCCGACTGGGCCGAGCTGGGCGAGTTCATCGACGCTCCGCTGCGCACCTACTCCTCCGGCATGTTCAGCCGGCTGGCGTTCTCCGTGGCCGTCCACATGCGGCCCGACATCCTCATGGTCGACGAGGCGCTCTCGGCGGGCGACGCGAAGTTCCGCGAGAAGGCCGACGCCAAGATGGCCGAGCTGCGCGACAGCGCCCGGGCGATGTTCCTCGTCAGCCACGGCCTGTCCAGCATCCAGGAGATGTGCACCGACTGCCTGTGGCTGCACAAGGGCCGCATCATGATGCACGCCTCCCCCGCGGAGTGCATCACGGCCTACACCGAGTTCGTCAAGGTCGGCAAGACCCCCTCGACGATGGAGGAGATCTGAGGAGGGGCGGCCCGCGGGTGGACGTCTCGGTCGTCACCTCGGGCCACGACCTCGCCGACGCGCGCCTCCACCGCGAGGTGGCGGCGCTGGTCGGGCTCGGCATCCGCGTCGAGGTGCTCGCCCTCGGCCACGGGGTCGACGCCCCCGCCGGGTCGTCCGCCCGGACGTGGCGGCGTCGCGGGCCCGCCGGCCGGGCCGCCCTCGCCGGGGAGATGGCCGTCCGCGCCCGGGGCCGGGTGCTGCTCGCGCACGACCCGGACTCGGCGGTCGCCGCCGGCGCGGTCGTCCGGGCCACCGGCCGCCGCCTGGTGGTCGACGTGCACGAGGACTACGGGGCGCTCCTGCACGACCGGCCCTGGGCCAGGCGGATGCACGGGCTGCCCGGGATCCTCGCCCGGGGACTGGTCCGGACCTTCCAGGAGGTCGCGGCCCGGGCCGACCTGACCGTGGTGGCCGACGACCACGTCCCTCCGCTCCGGGCCCGCCACCGCCTGCTGCTGCCCAACGTCCCCTACCCGGGGATGCTCCCCGCCCCGGCGCTGCCCGACCCGCGTCCCCGGGCGGTCTACGTGGGCGACGTGCGCGCCAGCCGCGGGCTGTTCGCGATGTTCGCGGCGCTGCGCGGAGCACCGGACTGGACCCTGGACGTCGTTGGCCCCGTCGCCCCCGCGGACCGCCCGGCCATGGAGGCCGCGCTGGACGCCGACCCCGACCTGGCCCGTCGGGTGCGGCTGCACGGCCGACGCCCGCCCGTCCCTGCCTGGGCCGACGCGGCCGGCGCGTGGTGCGGCCTCGTGCTGCTGGCGGACACCCCCGCGTTCCGTCGCGCGGTGCCGAGCAAGCTCGCCGAGTACCTGGCCTGCGGCCTGCCCGTCGTCACCACCGACCTGCCCCGCCAGGCCGACGTGGTCGGCACGACCGGGGCGGGGTCGGTCGTGCCGACCGGGGACGACGAGCAGGTCGGTGCCGCCGTCGCCGAGGTGCTGCGGGGCTGGTCGCAGCAGCCCGGGACCCTGTCCATGGCCCGGGAGTCCGCCCGCCGGGAGGGCTCCTGCGGGCCGGCGGCCCAGGCACCCGCGCTCTACCAGGCCTTCGCCGGGGCCGTCGCCGACCTGCTCTAGGAGGTATGCCGTGCCGCGTCCGCCCCGTCTGCCCACCCCCGTCCGGGACCGGGTCCGGCGGGTCCGCAGGGCCTTGCCCGCGGCGCTCGTGCGCCGCGTCGACGTGCTGCTCGGAGCCACACCCGCACCCCCCACCGTCGACGAGCTGGCCCGGGCGCTGCGGACCCCGTCGGTGCCGGAGCAGGACACCCGGCTCCTGGTCGCGCCGGTGAACTTCGCCGGTCAGGGTCACGCCTGGGCCCGGGCCGTCGAGGCGCACGTGCCGGGCGTCGGTGCGCGGTCGATGGCGGTGGAGGGGCCGATGGGCTTCCCCGCCGACCAGGTCGTGCCGTCACCGGCCTACCGCGACGTCGTCTGGCAGCGCACCCAGGAGCGCCACCTGCTGGAGCACTACACGCACGTGCTGGTGGAGGCCTCCCGGCCCGTGCTGGGCACCCTCTACGGCCGGACCTGCGCCGAGGAGCTGCCGGTGCTGCGTCGCGGCGGGCTGCAGGTGGGCCTGATCGCCCACGGGTCGGACCTGCGCGTCCCGAGCCGGCACGCGGAACGGTTCCCGCACTCGCCGTTCACCGACCCGTCCGACCCCCTGACGCGGCGGTTGGAGCGGAACGCCCGCCGCGCGGTCGAGCTGTTCGCCGGCTTCGACGGGCCGACCTTCGTCTCCACGCCGGACCTGCTCGACGACGCCCCGGACGCCCGGTGGTGCCCCACCGTCGTGGACCCGGCGTCCTGGGCGAGCGGTGCACCGGTGCTGGAGCGGAGGGCACCGCGGGTCATCCACATCCCCAGCAGGGGTCGGCTCAAGGGGTCCGAGCACGTGGACCCGGTCCTGCAGGGCCTGCACGCCTCCGGGGAGATCGAGTACGTGCGCCTGGAGGGGGTGCCGCACGAGCGGGTCCGTCGGGAGGTGCGGGAGGCCGACGTCCTCGTCGACCAGGCGGTGATGGGCCTCTACGGCGTGTCGGCCCTCGAGGGCCTGGCCGCCGGGCGCGTCGTGCTCGGCTTCGTCGGCGACCGGGTCCGGGACCGGGTCCGGGACACGACCGGTCTGGAGGTCCCGGTCGTGGAGATCACGCCCGAGACCCTCGCCGAGGTCCTCGCCGACCTGCTGGCCGACCGGGACCGGGCACGCACCGTGGCGGCCGCCGGGCCCGGGTTCGTCCGGGAGGTCCACGACGGGCGCTGGTCAGCACGGGTGCTCGGCCGCCTGACGGTCACCGACCCCGACCGGGCCGAGCAGTGAGTAGCCTCACCCCCGACGTCCGTTCCCACCGACCCGCAGGAGGACCTCAGTGACCGGCCCCTCGATCCTCATGATGGTCGGCAACGACATCCGCCACGACACCCGCGTCCTCAAGACGGCGCTCGCGCTCGCGGACGGCGGCGCGGCCGTGACCGTCCTCGGGCACGCCTCCTCGGGGTTCCACGAGGACGCCCTGCTGGGGGACGTCCGGATCGTGCGCGTCCCGGTGGCCTTCCGGTTCCGCGGCACGCAGCAGACGCTCAGGGCCCAGCGCCGCAAGGCGCGCCTGGTGCCTCCCCCGGCGGCGCACCGCACCCGGCGCACCTGGGCGTTGCGCTCGACCCTCCTCAGCGGTGAGGCGAAGGACCTCGGTGGGTGGACACACCGGTCCCGGGCGCTCAGCGGCAAGGTGGAGCGCCGGGTCCGCACCGGGGCGGACCACCTCGTCGAGAAGCTGGGGTCCCGCGAGGACCGGGTCCGGGAGTCGTGGTGGGAGTGGTGGGACGACCACGGCGTGGGGACGAGCTGGCGTCGTGAGGTGCCGGAGCTCTTCGACTACGAGCTGGCCTTCGCCCCGGTCGTCGACACGCTGGACTGGGAGATCATCCACGCCCACGACGTCCATCTCCTCGGCACGGCCACCCGCGCGGTGGCTCGGCGCCGGGCGAGCGGACGGCCCGCCGAGTGGGTCTACGACGCCCACGAGTTCGTCGCCGGGCTCTCGCAGTACCCGGGCCGGACGCGGCGACGGATCCTGGGCTACCTCGACGCCGAGCGCGAGTACGTCCGTGCCGCGAGTGCCCTGGTCACGGTGACCGAACCCCTGGCCGAGGAGCTCCAACGCCGGTACGACCTGCCCCGGCGGCCCACCGTCGTGATGAACACCCCGCCGGGTGCCAGTCCGGCTCCGGACGGCGTCGTCGGCCTCCGCGACCAGTGCGGACTGTCCGAGGACGTCCCACTGCTGGTCTACAGCGGAGGCGTCACCGCGGCGCGTGGCGTCCTCACGGCGGTCGACGCGCTGCCGGAGCTTCCCGGGGTGCACCTCGCCGTGGTCTGCGTCCCCCACACCCGGGTCGCCCCCGCCAAGCAGCTGCGCAGCCGCGCGGTGGAGCTGGGCGTCAGCGACCGCCTGCACCTGGTCGAGCCGGTGACCCCGGACGCGGTGACCGCATTCGTCACCTCGGCCGACGTCGGGATCATCCCGCTCCTGCACTACGGGAGCCACGAGGTGGCGCTCGCCAACAAGCTGTTCGAGTACCTCTTCGCCGGGCTGCCCGTCCTCGTGAGCGACTGCCGGGCCCAGGCCGACTTCGTGCGCGAGCACGAGGTCGGCGGCGTGCACCTGGCCGACGACCCGGTCTCCTTCGCCGCCGAGCTCCGGGCGCTGCTGGACCGCCTTCCGGAGGTGCGCCGGCACATCGCCGAGACCGAGGCGCTCCTGGACCCCTACCACTGGGAGCACCAGGCGCGGAACCTCCGCGGGCTCTACCGCGAGCTGCTCGGCCCGGACGCGCTCGCCGAGCCTGGAAGGCCCACCATGCTGACCGGCCTCGTCGAGGGAGCACCACCCCGCGACGACCGCCCCTCGGTCGTGGGGATCGGCCCGGCCAACATGGCCGGCCAGGCCAGCGCCTGGGCCCGCGCGCTCACGGCGAACATCCCCGGGCTGCGCACCCACGTCACGGTGGTCGACCGCAACCTCCCTCTGCTCTTCCCCGGGGACCAGACGGTGCCGAGCCACGTCTACTCCCGCGACCAGCGCTGGTCGCAGGCCTTCCAGGGAGCCGCCCAGCAGGAGTGGACCCACGCGCTCCTCGAGTCCGGACGACCACTGTTCGGCCTGCGCAACGGGAGGACCTTCGAGGGCGACGTCCGCGTCCTGCGGGCGGTCGGGATCCGCGTCGGACTGATCCTGCACGGTTCGGAGATCCGCGACCCGCGTCGGCACGCGACGCTGACACCCTGGTCCCCCTTCCATGATCCGGAGGACGAGCTGACCGCGCGCCTCCAGACCCAGCGCGACACCCTCGCCGCCAAGGTGGAGACCTTCATCACCGAGGGGCACGGACCGGTCTTCGTGACCACCCCCGAGCTGCTGGCGGACGCACCCGGATCCGTGTGGCTGCCGGTGGTCGTCGATCCCGAGACCTGGGCCGGGGGTGCGCCGCCGATGACCAGGGAGCGACCCGTCGTGCTGCACGCGCCGAGCCGGGCCGCCCTCAAGGGGAGCGCCGCCGCCGACGAGGTGCTGAGCAGGCTCGACGCACGGGGTCTCGTCGACTACCGGAGGATCGAGGACGTCCCGCCCGAGCAGATGCCGGCGCTCGTGCGCGACGCCGACATCGTGCTGGACCAGTTCGCACTCGGGATCTACGGCGTGATGGCCGCCCAGGTCATGGCGGCGGGGCGGGTCCTGGTGCTGGGACCTCTTCTCGACGACGTCCGGAGGGTCACAGAGGACGCCGCCGGTATGTCGCTGCCAGTGGTCGAGGCGACACCGGACACGCTGGCCGACGTGCTGGAAGGGCTGGTCCTGGACCGGGACGGCGCCAGGGTCGTCGCGGAGGCGGGGCCGGCGTTCGTGGAACGGGTTCACGACGGTCGACTGGCCTCCGAGGTGCTGACCGAGCACCTGGAACTGCGCGGACGCTGAGCCCGCACGACCTCAGTGGCGGGCGCGCCGGGCAGCCAGGGCGCGCGCGCCCGAGGGGAGGGTGACGTAGACGTCCGGCCCGCGGTGTCGACGCGCCAGCAGCCAGGCCGCCTTCTGCGCCCGCTCGTCCACCGGGACGACGAGGTCGGCGGACCGGAACAGCTCGCCCACCGCGGAGGACCGCGTCGCGGCCAGCGCAAACTCCCACGAGATGCCGTCCTTGCGCTCGCTCAGCGCCTTCCGGACGGACGTGCTCGGCAGGTCGCGGGCCCGGGCGGGCAGCTTACGCCAGTCGTCCGGCAGCGCCGCCCCCCGCGTCGTGACCCTCTTCACGCGGCGCACCTGGGCGCTGACCAACCGACTGGCCCGACGCTGGGCCCTCCTGCTTCGCCACCGAACGGCCTGGCGGAGCCTCCGAGGATGATGGACAGGGAGGTGGGACAGGTCGTTGGAGCGCGCCGTCGGTTCCTGGCCCTCCGTCGGACCCGTTTCATGGGACCCGGTCGCCGCACGCGGCCCGGTCGTCGTGTACGTGCCTCCCCCGTCCTCCGCTTCCGCCCGGTCGGGATCCTGGTCGGCGGCAGCTGCCTGGACCGGGCCGGCCTCCTGTTCCGACAGCTGCTCGTCCAGCTCGGGGACACCCAGTCCGCCGGACGGTGGTCCCGCGGCCTCCTCCACCGCGGCCCCCTCCACCGCACCTGCTGCACCTCCGACCTCAGGAGCGGAGGACGGCACCAGGTCCGTCGCCGGACCGGCACCGGTCGGGAGGACCGGCCAGTCCGTCGGTTCCTGCCCGAGCCGCAGGACCGGACCGCAGACGAGGGTCCGGGCCAGGGGAAGGTGGACCTTGGGGGCGAACCATGACACCAGGCTCAGCTCGTCGGTCGTCCCCAGCCCTAGATGGGACCGCCACAGGGCGACCTTCCGCTCGTCGATGCCCCGGCCGGTGTCCATCACCACGACCTTCATGCGTGCTCCCCCACCGGTGCTCCCGTTGATGTCCGCCGCCCCGGAAGGTCCGCCAGCGCCTGGAGGCGCGGTCGGAGCTGCAGGTCGCGACGGTACTGCTCTGCGAACGCCGCGCACGCCTCCCGCGTGCCGGCGTCGGCGCGGCGAGCCGCTGCGGCCGCGGCGCCCAGGGCGTCGGAGATCTCCTCCGTCGACAGGCCGGTGACCGGGAACCACAACGGATAACCCCGGAGCACGTCGGCCGCCGCGTTGACGGGGTCGTGGAGCGACACGATGGGCAGTCCCGTCGCGGCATACTCGAACACCTTGCCGCTCGTCACGTACCTCCCCGCGCCGAGCAGCAGGAGCAGCGCGTCGAAGCGGTCGTAGACGTCCCGGAGCTCGGTCTTGGGGACGGGTCCGTGGTACGTCAGCCCGTCCCCCGCATGGCTCTCGACCAGCCGGAGCATGGCGGAGCTGGGGATCGAGAAGTAACCGAGGTGACCCCAGACCTCTGCCCGCGCCAGCCCGAGGTCCGGGTGGGTGGACCGGGCCGTGGCCCAGCCCTGGGTGAACTCGTGCAGAGGCACCTTGCGACTGAGGGTCCCGATGTAGCCGAACGTCAACGGTCGCGAACCGTCCGGGGGGGCCAGCCGGGGTCGCGGCGCGAACTCCGGGTCGAAGCCGTTGGCGACCACGTGCATGCGTGCCGCGACGTCAGGGTGGCGGCGGGCGTGCCAGTCGCGGATGGGTTCGTTGACGAACCACACCTCGCGAGCCCGGCCGAGCAGATCCTTCTCCAGCCGGTCCACACGGCCACCCTCGGGGTGCATGAGACCGCCGTCGAAGACGTCGAGCATCCATGCGTCCCGGTAGTCCATGACGTAGGGGACGCCGTGCCTCCGGTTCAGGACGTCGGCAGCGGTGAAGTCGACGCTGGGGTTGGCGCTCGCCACCGCAAGGTCCACGGGGGAACGGGCGTGCACGGCGAGGGCTGCCTCCTCGAGCGGGGCCCGCCAGGGGCCGTAACCCACCTCCGGGAAGCTGCTCACGTCGCGACGCCGCTGTCGTTCCCGCCAGCGGTCGGGTGCGAACATGCGCAGGGCCGACCATCGACGCAGGTCGGTCTCCAGCGCGGGCCACTCGAAGGGGATCCGCACCACCGTCACCTCCGGCCGCACCTGCGACTCCAACGAGGGGTCGGCGCCGGTGTACCGCTCGAAGGTCTCCCGCGCGGCGGTCAGCACGGTGACCCGGAACCCGGCGGCGGCGAAGGCGTTGACCGTCGCCAGCGCCCGGTAGACGCCCCCGCTGCGTGACGGCGGGAACCCCCACGCCACGTAGAGCACGTGCGGACGACGGTCGCCCCCACCGTCGGCGACTGCACTCGGACCCACCGTCCAGCTCCCTCCGTCTCGACCGCCCTGGCGGACCCGGTCAGTATGGCAAGGCGCTCCGTCGCCGCTCCGCAGGACGCGCTGGACCAGACCGTAGGGTGGCGCCATGCCGCCAGCACCGCCCCCCGGCCGGGACGAGATGCTCGTCCTGGTCGTCACCCCCTGGTACCCCACGGCGCAGAACCCCGTGTGGGGCACCTTCGTCCGTGACGCCGTGAAGACCCTCGGCCGGCACCTCGACCACCGCATCCAGGTCGTGCACGTCGACGGCAGCGAGCTCACGGGGGCCGAGGTCGACCAGGGACGGGGCGAGGGCCAGAGCTGGAGCGTGGACGAGTCCCGCCCGGAGGCCGACGTGCGCGTGGTCCGCCGGCCGATCCCGTCCGACGCGCCCCGGTCGACGGCGATGGAGCTGCACCGGGAGGCGCTGCAGGAGCACGCCGGCGACCTCCTCCAGCGGGCCACCCACGTGTCGGCCCACGTGGGCGGCCCGACGGCCGCGGCGGTCGCACCCCTCCTGCCGCACCGCACCCGATTCACCATCGTCGAGCACGCGACCTACGTCCGCGGCCTCTTCGCCGACACCTCCGCCGCGGTGCAGTACCGGGCCGCCGTCGCCCGCGCGGCGCGGGTGATGGCCGTGAGCGACGCGACGGCCGCGACGCTGCGCCGGCTGTGCCCCCAGCAGTCCGACATCATCTCGGCGGTGCCCAACCCGGTCGACGTCGACGCGCTGCCCCTGCGCCCCGCCTCCACCGGCCGGCGCGACCGCTGGCTCTTCGTGGGCAACCTCGTGGAGCGCAAGGGGGTGCGCCTCCTGCTCGAGGCGTTCGCCCAGGAGATGCAGGCCGGCGCGGTCGGTCGCCCCGGGCTGCACCTCACCCTCGTGGGGGACGGCCCTCTGCGCGAGGAGCTGGAGGGCCTCGTGCGCGCGCAGGGGTTGACGGACAGGGTGACCTTCCTCGGCCAGGTCGCCCCGCACGAGGTCCCCGCCCACTACGGCGACCACGACGTGCTGGTCCATCTCTCGGCCCACGAGACCTTCGGCCTGACGCTCGTCGAGGCGGCGGCCTCCGGCCTGCCCGTCGTCGTCACCCGCTCCGGCGGACCGCAGGAGACGATGGTCGTGCCCGAGGGCTTCGGCACGTGCGTCCTCCTGCCCCCGGAGACCACGCCGGGGCAGGTGCGGGAGGCGGTCGCGCAGGTGCGCACCGACGCCCCGCCGGAGGACCTGCGCACGGTCCGCGACCTGCTGCGCACCGTGTACGGCCAGGAACGCTCGGCCGACCTCCAGCACCGCTACGTCCTCGGCACGCCCCCCGCCCGGCCGCTGGCGACCCCTCTCGACCTGAGCCTGCTCCTCATCTTCCAGGGCCCACGCCAGTGGCAGCGGCTGCGCCACGGCGCCGACCGGGCCGCGGACCTGGGGGTGCGGGTCACCGCGGTCGACCTCGAGGACCGGGTCCGGCAGCTGCCCGCCGGCGTGACCGTGCTGTCACCGGGGGCCCCGGAGCGCTACAACCTGCTGCGGCAGGCCGAGCGGACGGTCGTGGACCGGCTTCCGCGAGCAGCCCTGCGTGGTGCCGGCGCGGTCCTTCCCCACCTTCCCGACCGGGCGGCCCGCCCCGGGCTCCGCGCGCTCACCGCGGCCGAACGGCTCCAGCGGCGGGCGTCCGCCTTCTCCGAGGAGAAGGTCTACGGGCGGGTATGGCGTGTCGTGCGCGGTCAGTCCGTCGCCCGCCGCGTGCAGAGCCAGCCCGAGCTGGCCCGGCTCGAGCGGTTGGACGCCCTCGTGCACCTCGGCGGGCGGATGACCCAGCTCGCCTACCGGGAGGCGGTCCGGCACCCCGAGGCCGTGGTCCACGTCGGTGCCTTCAGCGCCACCCACCTGGCACGGTGGTGGCTGCACGCCCACGCGCCGGACGCGACCGGCGGGTCGGCCGCAGCGGGTGCCCAGGAATGAGCGTCCAGGAGACGTCACCCGCACCGGCACCGGCACCGCCTGCCCCGCAGGGCCAGCCGGTGCCGGACCCACCAGGCCGCGGTCGCCGCCCCCACGTGGTCCTCGTGGCGTTCTACTTCCCGCCCTCACGGGCCAGCGGGGTCTACCGCATGCTGGCGCTGGCGAACCACCTTGCACGCACCGGGTGGGAGGTGACCGTGGTGACCGTCACGGAGGACTTCTACGAGCGCATCACCCGGTCGGGCGACCCCTCCCTCGTGGACGCCGTGGACCCCCGGGTACGGGTGGAACGGGTGCCCCTGCCGATGAGCCACCTGGAGACCGACCTGCGCCGCTACGGCTGGTTCAGGGGCAACTACCCCGGGCTGCACCGGCGCGTGGTCCGCCGGCTCACGACGGCCCTCTGGTGCGACCAGTACGGCCCGTGGGTGCCGGGCGTCCTGGCCCGGCTGCTGCAGATCCACCGGCGTCACCCCGTCGACGTCACCCTGGCCACCGGCAACCCGTACAGCGCCTACCAGGCCGTCTGGGCCCTGCGCCGCACGACCGGGGTCCCGTACGTGCTCGACAGCCGGGACTCCTGGACGCTCAACCTGTTCACCGGCGAGATGGCCTTCCGCGAGGGGCACGCGGCCCTGACCTGGGAGCGCCGGACCTTCGCCGACGCCGAGCTGATCACCTTCGTCAACCGCCCGCTCCTGGAGTGGCACCAGGAGCAGTACCCCCAGGACGCCGGGCGGATGATGGTGGTGGCCAACGGCTACGACGCGTCCGGCGTCTCCGCCCTGGTGCCCGGGTCGACGGGTGACGTGCCGGACCCCACGGTGGACGTCTTCCTGTCCGAGGAGGCGGAGCGGGCCTACCGCACCCTGGAGCCCGACGTCGAGGACGTCGAGGATGATGAGGACGTCGAGGATGTCGAGGTCATCGGGGACGACGAGGACGACGACCCGGGCGAGGTCGGTGCCTCCGACGGGCTCGGGCCCGTCCACCTCGGATACGTAGGAACGCTGACCGCCAACCAGCCGCACCCGGCCGTGTGGGAGGGGTGGCGCCGCGCCAAGGACGCCGGCCGGCTGCCGGGGGCCGTGGTCGACCTCTACGGGCACCTGGGCTTCTTCGGCGTCAGTGCGGCCGTCCGCACCCTGCTGCCCCTGGCCGATGCCACCCAGCAGGTGACCTGGCACGGGGCGGTGGAGAAGGCGGACATCGCCAACGCGTACGCGACCCTCGACGTCCTGGTCATGATCGTGGCCGACTCCCCCTACGTCACCAGCGGCAAGGTGTTCGAGTACATGTCCACCGGCAAGCCCGTCCTGGGCCTGTACGAGCCCGACTGCGCGGTCGCCGAGGTCCTCGACGACTACCCGCTCCTCGTTCGCACCCGGTCCCTCGACCCCGACGACGTCGCCGACGCCTTCGTGGACGCGGTGGCGCTGGCCCGTTCGGTCACCCCGGAGCAGCAGGCCCGGGCACGGGCCCACGCCACCCGGTTCGAGCGCACCCGGCAGCTCGAGCCGCTGGAGCGTCGCCTCCGGGAGATCGTCGACAGACGCGCCGGCTCCCGCGCGTCACGCCTCACCGGTCGCCGCTGAGGCTCCCGCCGGCAGAGCCCGCACCGGGAGCACGACCGGTCGCCGTCGAGGCTGCGGCCAGCAGAGCCTGCACCCGGGGGCGCAGCTGGGCCTCCCGCGCGAAGGCGGAGCCGTACCGCGCGGCCGCCTCCCGCGTCGCCCGGTCGGTGGTGCGGGCGGCGTGCGCGGCCGCCTGCAACGCGGCCGCCACGCCCTCCGCGGACAGGTCGGCCGCCGGGAACCACAGCGGGTACCCCCTCAGCACGTCGGCGGCGGCGTTGCCGGGGTCGTGGACGGAGACGACCGGCAGGGCGCTGGCCATGTACTCGTACACCTTGCCGCTGGTGACGTAGCGCCCGGTGCCGAGGATCAGCAGCACCACGTCGAGCTGCTCGTAGACCTGCGCCACCGCGGTCCGGGACACCGGTCCGCGCAGCACGACGCCGTCCTCACCGGTGAGAACGGGGGTGTCGGGGTCTGGCGCGGCGTAGTGCCCCGCCCAGCCGTAGACGTGGGCGGTGGCCCCGGCGAGCTCCGGCGAGCGGGAGCGGGCCAGCACCCATCCCCGCCGGAACGCCTCCACGGGCACCTGGCGCGACATCGTGCCCAGGTAGCCGAACCGCAGCGGTGCGTCCGCGGCGGGCGGGTCCAGCCGCGGGCCCGGCGCGAAGGCGGCGTCCACGCCGTTGGCCACGACGTGCATCCGCCCGGCGGCCCCCGGGTGGTGGGCGGCGTGCCAGGCCCGCAGGGGCTCGTTGACGAACCAGACCTCCAGGGCCCCTCGCAGGAGGGCCTTCTCGGTGCGGTCCACCCGGCTCCCCCGACGGTGGGTGCGACGCCCGGAGAAGACGTCCAGCTGCCAGGCGTCGCGGTGGTCCACGACGTAGGGCACCCCGTGCTCGCGGGCCAGCACCCTGGGGGCGGCGAGGTCGACGTAGGGGTTGACGGTGGCCACGACCAGGTCGACCGGGCGCTGCGCGTGCACCTCCCGGGCCGCGGACTCCAGCGTGGCCCGCCATGGTCCGTAGCCGGACTCGGGGAAGGGTATGCGGTCGAGCCGCTTGCGCACGTGCCACCAGACCCGCGGCAGGGCCCTGCGCGCGAGGGGCCAGCGCGAGCGGTCGGGCTCGCGGGCGGGCCACTCGAAGGGCAGGCGGCGGACCTCGATCCGCGGGTCGACGTGCTCCTCCAGGGCCGGGTCGACGGCGGTGTACCGCTCGAAGGCCTCTCGCTCGGCGGTGAGGACGGTGACCTGCGCACCGCCCTGGGCGAAGGCGTTGGCGGTGGCCAGCGCCCGGTAGACCCCTCCGCTGCGGGCCGGGGGGAAGCCCCAGGCGACGTAGAGGACGTGGGGACCGGTCACGGGCGTGAGGCTACCGGCCGGCCCGCGCCCCCGGCGCCCACCCGGTGGGACCTCTCACGCCTCCAGGGCCAGCACGAGCGGCAGCACCGCGTCGGCACCGGCGAGCCGCAGCTCGCGGGCCGCCACCGTGAGCGTCCAGCGGGAGTCCACGACGTCGTCGACGAGCAGCACCGGCCCGCGGGCCTCGGCAAGCGCTGCCCGCAGCTGCGGCCCGACGCCCACCCGGCCCCAGACGTTGGCCAGCCGGAAGGCGCTGTTGCCGCCCGGCTCCCCCACGGGGCCGCCGTGCACGAGGTCCAGGCTGCCCAGCAGGGGCAGGCGGCCGATCTGGCTGATCTGCTCCGCGAGGGAGCCCACCACGGCGGGGCGACGACGCGACGGCATCGCCACGATCCCGACGGGGCGCTGCCCCCAGTCCCACCCGGCGAGAACCTGGACCACGGCCCGGGTCACGTCCTCCGGGACCGGCTGGCCCGGGGTCAGAGCCGGCCCGAGCTCGGGGTCGTCCGGCACCTCCGGGTCGGGGCGCGACTCCCCGGCCGCCAGGACCGCCCGCAGCCGTTGTCCCCAGCCGAGGTCGGAGAGCCGGGCCAGAGCGCGGCCCACGCCGGCCTGCTCCTCGGGCCGGATCTTGCCCTTGACGTCCACACCCAGGCGCGGCATCCCCGTCGGCCACTGACCCCGCGGCTCGACGGGCACGCCGACCGACCCCAGCCGGTCCTTGGCGGACCCGACGGCCTCCGCGGGGATGTCCGTGGGGAACCAGGTGCCGGCGCAGCGGTCGCACCGGCCGCACGGCTCGGCGGTGCTGTCGTCCAGGCACTCCTGCAGGAACGCCATCCGGCACCCGTCGGTCTGCTGGTAGCCCAGCATCAGCTCGGCCTCACGCACGCGGGCCTCGGCGACGCGGGTGTAGCGCTCCTTGTCGTAGACCCAGGGCTGGCCCGTGGCCGTCCACCCGCCCTGGACCTTGGCCACGGCCCCCTCGACGTCGAGCACCTTCAGCAGCAGCTCCAGCCGGGTGCGCCGCACGTCGACGACGGTCTCCAGCGCCGGCGTCGACATCGGTCGGCCGGCCTCGGCGAGCGCCGTCAGCACGGCGTCGGCCTGGTCCTGGCGCGGCATCGAGACGGTGGCGAAGTAGTTCCAGATGTCGCGGTCCTCCGAGCCGGGCAGCAGCAGCACGTCGGCGCGCTCCGTGGCACGGCCGGCACGACCGACCTGCTGGTAGTAGGCCACCGGCGAGCTCGGGGCGCCCAGGTGGACGACGAAGCCCAGGTCCGGCTTGTCGAAGCCCATCCCCAGAGCGCTCGTGGCCACCAGCGCCTTGACCTGGTTGTCCCGCAGGGCGCCCTCGAGCCGCTCGCGCTCCTCGGTGTCGGTCCGGCCGGTGTAGGCCGCCACCTCGTGCCCGGCCCCGCGCAGGGCCTCGGCCACGTCCTCGGCCGCGGACACCGTGAGGCAGTAGATGATGCCGCTGCCGGGCAGGGTCCCGAGGTGGGCCAGCAGCCACCCCAGCCGCTGCTCGGGCGTCAGCCGCGGGAGGACGCCCAGCCGCAGCGACGCCCGGGCCAGCGGCCCGCGGATCGTGCGCACCTGGGACCCGCCGACGCCCAGCTGCTCGACGACGTCGTCGACCACCCGCTCGTTGGCCGTCGCCGTCGTCGCCAGCACCGGCGTCCCCTCGGGCAGTGCGTCCAGCAGGGTCCGGATGCGGCGGTAGTCGGGGCGGAAGTCGTGGCCCCAGTCGGAGATGCAGTGGGCCTCGTCGACCACGAGCAACCCGCAGCGACGGGCCAGGTCGGGCAGCTGCTCGTCGCGGAAGCGCGGGTTGTTCAACCGCTCCGGGCTCACGAGGAGGACGTCGACCCGGTCCTCCGCGAGGGCCTGGCGGACCTCGTCCCACTCGGTGGCGTTGGCCGAGTTCATGGTCACGGCCCGGACCCCGGCCCGGCCCGCCGCGGCGATCTGGTCACGCATCAGGGCCAGCAGGGGCGAGACGATCACCGTCGGGCCGGCCCCCTGGGCGCGGCGCAGCGCGGTGGCCACGAAGTAGACGGCCGACTTGCCCCAGCCGGTCCGTTGCACGACCAGCACCCGTCCGCGGTCCTCCACCAGCGCCGTCACGGCGTCGAGCTGTCCGTCGCGGAACCGGGCGTCGTCGCGCCCGACGAGCCGCCGCAGCGCGTCGTGCGCCTGCTCGTGCAGCTGCTCCCGGGACCGCGGAGGGCCCGGGGTCTGGTCCACGTCTGCCTGGGTGGTCGTCATCCCCCGACCGTAGCCGCCCGGGCCGACAGCCCCGACCGACCGTGCACAGCCCCTCCCCCCTCCGCGGCCGTCCCGAGCCGCCGCCCGGGCACGACGCGGCCGGGCGATCCCACCCCCGTCCACGGTCCGTCCCCTACGCTGGGCCGGGTGAACTGGGACACCGTCGACGCCGCCCTCCTCGACCTGGACGGGGTGATCACCCCCACCGCCGAGGTCCACATGCGGGCGTGGGAGGTGATGTTCACCCGTTTCCTCGACGAGCTGCCCGAGGAGCAGGAGCCCTACACCGACGACGACTACTTCGCCCACGTCGACGGGCGGCCCCGCTACGAGGGCGTGGCCACCTTCCTGGCCTCCCGCGGCATCGAGCTGCCCCAGGGCGACCCGTCCGACGACCCGGACGAGCGCACCGTCTGCGGGCTGGGCAACCGCAAGAACGACCTGTTCAACGAGGTCCTCGAGGAGGAGGGCATCGAGCCCTACCCCGGCTCGGTCCGTCTCCTCGACGAGCTCGCCCGCCGGGAGGTGGCCATGGCCGTGGTCTCCTCCTCCAAGAACGCCGTCGAGGTGCTGAGGACCGCCGGCCTGGCCGACCGCTTCGAGGTCGTCGTCGACGGCGTCGTCGCCGCCGAGCAGGGCCTGGCGGGCAAGCCCGAGCCCGACACCTTCCGGTATGCCGCCGAGCGGCTCGGCGTGGACCCCGCCCGGTGCGTGGTCGTCGAGGACGCGGTCTCGGGCGTGGCCGCGGGAGCCGCGGGCGGCTTCGCCCGGGTCGTCGGGGTCGACCGCGGGGTCGGTGCCGCCACCCTGCGCGAGCACGGTGCCGACGAGGTCGTCACCGACCTGGCCGACCTGGTCTAAGCACACCCCCTCCGTCCGGTCACGGCCACCGCCCACCAGCCCCGACGCACCCACCGCATACCTCCCCCCTCCCCGTCCCACCCCCTGGAGCCCGCGTGCAGACCGACTCGACCAACTGGCACCGCCCGCCCGAGCCCGTCGACCCGATGGACCGCACCCGCTGTCCCGTGGACCCCTGGCGCCTGGTCGAGAGCACCTACGACGACTCCGACCTGGGGGTGAGCGAGACCCTGTTCGCCGTGTCCAACGGCTACCTGGGGCTGCGCGGCAACGTCGAGGAGGGGCGCGACACCCACACCCACGGCACCTTCGTCAACGGCTTCCACGAGACCTGGCCGATCCAGCACGCCGAGGAGGCCTACGGGCTGGCGCGCGTGGGGCAGACGATCGTCAACGTGCCCGACCCCAAGACCATCAAGCTCTACGTCGACGACGAGCCCCTGCTGCTGGCCACCGCCGACCTGGAGACGTACGAGCGCGTGCTCGACCTGCGGGCGGGCCTCCTGCGGCGGGAGGTCGTCTGGCGCACGAGCTCGGGCAAGCGGGTGCGGATCAGCAGCACCCGGATGACGAGCGTGGAGGAGCGCCACCTGGCGGTGATGACCTTCGAGGTCGAGATGCTCGACGGGGACGCCTCCCTCGTCATCTCCAGCCAGCTGCTCAACCGGCAGGACGGGTCGGACGAGTACCACGTGCGCTCCGCGGCCATGGGCGAGGGGTTCGACCCCCGCAGGGCCGAGAGCTTCGCCGAGCGGGTCCTCGACCCCCGGCTGCACGAGGAGCGCGACGGGCGGCTGCTGCTGGGCTACCGCACCCACAACTCCCGGATGACGATCGCCACGATGGTCGAGCACCAGCTGGAGACCGAGGACCCGGTCCGTGCGGACGCCGTCGTCGAGGAGGACCTGGCCAAGCACGTCTACCGCATCGAGGCGAGCCGTGGGACGGTGGTCCGGCTGAACAAGCTCGTCGCGGTGCACACCTCCCGGGGGGTGCCGGCGCGCGAGCTGGCCGACCGCTGCGGCCGGACGCTGGACCGCGCCTCCGAGCGCGGCGTGGCCGCGCTCCAGGAGGAGCACGCGCGGACGTGGGAGCGGTTCTGGGCCGAGTCCGACGTCGAGGTCGACGGGCTGCCGGACGTGCAGCAGGCGGTGCGCTGGAACCTCTTCCAGCTCGGGCAGGCCTCCATGCGGGCCGGGGGCCACGGCATCGCCGCCAAGGGCCTGACGGCCTCGGGCTACGGGGGGCACTACTTCTGGGACACCGAGTGCTACGTCCTGCCCTTCCTCACCTACACCCACCCCCAGGCGGCCCGCAACGCGCTGCGCTTCCGGCACGGGATGCTCGACGACGCCCGCCGCAGGGCCGCCGAGATGGCGCAGTACGGCGCGCTCTTCCCCTGGCGCACGATCAACGGTCACGAGGCCTCGGCCTACTTCGCGGCCGGAACCGCGCAGTACCACATCAACGCCGACATCGCCTACGCCCTGATGAAGTACGCCCGGGCCACCGGCGACCGACAGTTCCTCGTCTCCCAGGGTGTGGACCTCCTCGTGGAGACCGCCCGCCTGTGGGCCGACCTGGGCTTCTGGCAGGTCAACGGGGACAAGTCCTTCCACCTGCACGCGGTGACCGGGCCGGACGAGTACAACACCGTGGTCAACGACAACTTCTTCACCAACGCGATGGCGCGCCACAACCTGTGCGCGGCGGTGGAGGTGGTGCGCGACCTGGAGCGCAACGACCCCGACGAGCTGCGCCGGGCGAGTGCCCGGCTGGGCCTGCAGGAGGTCGAGGTGGTCGAGTGGGCCCGCGTCGCCGAGCAGATGCACATCCCCTTCGACGAGGACTTCGGCATCCACCCGCAGGACAGCCAGTTCCTCGACCGCGAGGTCTGGGACCTGGAGGGCACCCCCGCCGACCACGCCCCTCTGCTCCTGCACTACCACCCCCTGGTCATCTACCGCTTCCAGGTGCTCAAGCAGGCCGACGTCGTGCTGGCCCTCTACCTGCTGGGCGACCGCTTCAGCCAGGAGGAGAAGCGGGCCGACTTCGACTACTACGACCCGATCACGACCGGGGACTCCTCGCTGTCGGCCGTCGTGCAGTCGATCATCGCCGCGGAGGTGGGCTACCACGAGCTGGCGCTGCGGTACTTCTACGACGCGCTCTTCGTCGACCTCGCCGACCGGCACCGCAACGCCGCCGACGGCGTCCACGTGGCCTCCACCGGCGGGGTGTGGAGCACCCTCGTCGGCGGGTTCGGCGGCATGCGCGACCACCGGGGCCGGCTCACCTTCGACCCCCGCCTCCCCCAGGAGTGGACCGGCCTGACCTTCCGTATGCGGTGGCACGGCTCGCGCCTGCGGGTGCGGCTCACCCAGGACGCGCTGACCCTCTCCGTCGAGGTCGGCGATCCGGTGGAGGTCGAGGTGCGCGGCGAGACCGTGCGGGTCGGGACCGCCCCGGTGGAGGTGCCGGTGGACGGCCAGGGACCACGGATCGAGGGTGGGCCTGCCCCGCACCAGGGTGGTGAGTCACCCAGCCGACGCGCTCCCGAGCCGGACACCGGCCAGGAGCCCGGGCCGACCACCGACCAGGGTCTGGAGCACTCCCCCGGCGTGGTGCCGCACAGCTGGTCCCACGAGCTCGACGACCCGACCGGGCCGATCCCGGTGCGTCGTCCGGACACGCGCTGACCCGGTGATCCGGGCCCGGTTCCCCTGCGCCGGAGGGTGGTCGGAGCGCCGTCCTGCGGGGGGTCCGAGCGCCCAGGCCGCGGCGTTCTGATTGGGCCGCCCGGTCCCGGTGTGGTCCGATAGAGGGTATGAGCGACCCGACATCGATGCCCTTCCAGGACGACGAGCGCCCGCAGGACAGGGAGTCGCTCTACGAGGGCGAGCGGCCGGCCGCCACCGACCAGGACCCCCTGGACCACGACCCGACGGCGCCCGCGTCGGACGAGGCCGGGCCCGGGGCGGGCCTGCTGCCCCCCGCCGAGACGCAGACCGACCTGCTGGCCGCACGGGTGGAGGGGCCCGACGACCACGAGGGGATGACGGCCCTGTGGCGCGAGACGATGGGCCTGGAGCACTGGTGGTTCATCGCCGTGGGCGAGGAGGGGCAGGAGTCGCCCGCCGCGGCCCAGATCGCCGGCCAGATGATGCTGCTGACCTTCACCAACGCCGAGCGGGCCCGGCACTTCGCGGTGCAGAACGGGATGATCGACGCCGATGAGGACCTGCGGGCGATCGCCCTGCCGCCGCCCGAGGTCGTCCAGTCCGACGACGCCTACGTCCAGGCGGGGATCGCGGGCCTGATGTTCGACCCGCACCTCACCGGCTACTTCATGCCCTCCGAGCAGCTCTCGGTCGTCTGGAACGCCATCCGCTCCAGCTCCTGACCAGCGCGGTCCTGCGCAACGGCCGGGCGGGCTCACGTCGGCAGCCCCAGCTCACGTCGGCAGCCTCAGCTCACGCCGACGGCCTCAGCGGCCGGGGATCACCAGCTCCTGGCCTGCGGCCACGCTGGTGGTGCTCAACCGGTTGGCCCGCTGGATGTCCACGATCGCCTGGCTCAGCGGGACCTCCGGCAGCTGCTCGGCCGCGATCTGGCTCAGGGTCATCCCCGGCTCGACGGTCACGGCCGAGCTCGCGCCCGCCGGGCCGATGGCGTTCAGCAGCGAGGCGAAGGCCAGGACCAGCACCAGGGCGGCCGTGGCGGTCAGCGTCAGGCGACCACGACGGGTCAGCCGCAGGGGGCTCGTGGCCGGGCGCCGCTCGTCGGCGCAGACCAGGCGCAGGTGGCCACCCGGGCGGGCGACCGTCCACGGTGCGACCGTCCCGGACAGGGGGTGCAGCTCGGCGGTGGCAGTGCTCATGGTGGTCCTCCTCGGGATCATCCTGCGACATGCGTTCGATAGGACGTCTGTCCTATTGATAGCACGCGCGTACGACTTTGTCGACACGCCGGTCGAACACATGTTTGCCCCGGGGCCGCTCGATCCGTACGCTGTGTGCATGTCAGGTACTCAAACACCGACCACTGACACACCCTCTGACCTGGCCTGACGGCCAGGCCCTGGCAGCCAGAGGGAGACGGGGACGGAAGGACGCATGGCCACGATCCACGAGATGCCCGACCGGGACGGCGGGGCGCAGCTGACCAACCGGCAGCGACGCGTCCTCGACGTGATCCGGGACTCCGTCGACGCCCGGGGCTACCCCCCGAGCCTGCGCGAGATCGGTGAGGCGGTCGGCCTGACCTCGCCCAGCTCCGTCGCCCACCAGCTGAAGATGCTCGAGCGCAAGGGTTTCCTGCGGCGCGACCCGCACCGCCCGCGCGCGATCGAGGTCGTCGTCCCCGGGAGCGAGAGCGGCTACCGCCGCACCCCTTCCGACGGTTCTGCCGACGCTCGCGGCCCGGTGGCGTCCGACGCCGGCGAGCGCCCCCTCGCCGGTACCTACGACGAGACCGGCATCGGTGACTCCCGTCCCGAGGCGTCCTACGTCCCGGTCGTGGGCCGGATCGCGGCCGGTGGTCCGATCCTGGCCGAGGAGGCCGTCGAGGACGTCTTCCCCCTGCCCCGCCAGATCGTGGGCGACGGAGAGCTGTTCCTGCTCAAGGTGGTCGGGGACTCGATGATCGACGCCGCGATCTGTGACGGGGACTGGGTGGTCGTGCGCCGTCAGCCGACGGCGGTCAACGGCGACATCGTCGCCGCGATGCTGGACAACGAGGCCACGGTCAAGACCTTCAAGCGGGGCAAGGACAAGGTCTGGCTCATGCCCCACAACCCGGCCTACGAGCCGATCGACGGCGACCACGCCGTCGTCCTGGGCAAGGTCACGGCGGTGCTGCGCCGCGTGTGACCCTCGGCGGGACACCTCCATCCACCGTGCCGCTGCCACTGCACGGGTCCCACCGCCACCCACGACGCCGCCCCCTCGACCGGGGCGGCGTCGTGCTGTCCGGGTCCTGTCGAGCTGCGCCGGGTCCCTGCCTCAGGTCGCGGGGGTCTCCCCCACCTCCGGCGCGTAGTAGTCGAACAGGTCCTGCTCGTCGTTCTCGCTGAGGTGGCCGCTGATGTCGATGTCCGGAGCGTCCTTGATCATGGCGCTGGGATAGGGGACACGGATCTGGCCGTCGACCAGCTCGGCCGTCGACAGGGGCACGAAGATCTTCCGGCCGCCGAACCACCCGGTGCGCACGGTGATCCAGGCCGCCTCCCCCGTGCCGTTGTCGACGTAGACCTGGCCGAGGGAGCCCACCTTCTCGCCGTCCTGGTCCACGACCTCGGCGTCGTACAGCGCCTCGAGCTGCTCCTGCGAGATGGTCACGTCAGCCTCCTCCGACCCGCCGTACCCGCCGGCGCGGATGCGCGACGGGTGCCCAGCACCATACCCAGCACCTGCTCCGCGGAGCCGCAGGCGGCCCCGGGACCCGCACCCTCAGGACCGCGGCGGCCTGCCCTCGTGGCGCCGCAGCCTCCCTGGCCGTCCGGGGCCGCTCGTGGGACCGCCGCGAGGCCCCTCGGGGCGGTCCTGCCCGCTGGGGTAGGCGACGTTCTCCGACGCACCGGTCACCGCCTGCTCCGGGGAGAGCTCGGCACCGTCGGCGTGGTCCTCCTCGACCGGCTCCTCGCCGACGGACCGCCCCGACCCGGTCCCCGCGAGGCCGACCGGCCGGGGTCCGTCCGGACCTGCGGTGGACGCCTCGGGCGCGACGGTGCCGTCGCCCAGCACGAGGCCGTAGTGACGGAACAACCGGTCCTGCTCCACCTCGTCCAGGTGGGCGTCGGCGTCGACCGTCGGCGCGTCCTTGATCTCCTGGCGGGTGTGCGCGACGCGGACCGTGTCGCCCTCGACCTGGGCACCGACGAGCGGGACGAGACTCTCCCGCGCACCGAACCACCCGGTGCGCACCGAGACCCACGCCGGCGCGCCGGTCTCGTCGTCCAGGTAGACCTGCCCGACGTCGCCGAGCCGGTCGCCGTCGACGGTCATCACGTCGGCGTCGTAGAGCATGGCGATCGTCTCCTGGCTGCTGTCCATCGCGCCTCCTCGTCCCGGGCCGGCAGGGATCCGGCCCTGAGGCGATATCACCAGGGTTCGGGCCCGTCCGCATCCCGAGGGAGGTCGAGTCCCTCGACGACGTCGTCCAGCAGCCGCGGCAGGACGTCCTGCAGCAGGCTGTCCACCTGCACCGTCGTCTCCGCCCAGCCACGGGTCTCGCCGCGGGTGACGACCGCCACCGGGATGCCCTCGCGGGCGGCGCGGCGCACGAACCGGTAGCCGCTCATGACGCGCAGCGAGGACCCGAGCACGAGGAGGGTGCCCGCCCCGGCGACCATCTCGTACGCCCGGTCGACGAGCTCCCGCTCCACCGAACCGCCGAAGAAGACGACGTCGGGCTTGAGGGCGTCGCCCCCGCAGACCAGGCAGCGGGGCGGCCGGAACCGCGAGACCAGCTCCTCGGACACGACGATGTCACCGTCGGGGCGGACCTCGGCGCCGTCGTGGACGAGCGCGCCGAAGCCGGGGTTGGCCTGGGCCAGCCAGGTGTGCACCTGGTCGCGCTCGTACGGCTCGTCGCAGTCGAGGCAGACCACCCGGGCCAGGCTGCCGTGCAGCTCGAGGACGGACCGGGCACCGGCCTCCTGGTGCAGGCCGTCGACGTTCTGGGTGATGACCCCGGTGACGACGCCCACCTGCTCCAGGGCGGCCACGGCCCGGTGGGCGACGTTGGGACGGGCCGCGGCGAAGCGTTCCCAACCGCTGAACGCCCGCGCCCAGTAGCGACGCCGCGCCTCCGCGGACCCGGTGAACTCCGCGTGCTGCATCGGCTGGACCCGCCGCCGCCCGTCCGGCCCCCGGTAGTCGGGGATGCCCGAGGCCGTGGACATGCCGGCGCCCGTCAGGACCACGACGTCGCCGTCGGCCACCAGGTCGCGCAGCACCGCGTAGCGCTCCTCGTCCACCGGGGTCCGCGGCGGCAGGGTGAGCGCGGTGTCGACAGGGCCGGGGATCAGCGGGGCGCGACCCTCGGAACCGGGAAGCGGCCGGCCGAGGGCGCGCACCCTGGCCCCGTTCTCCATACCTCCATCATCACCGACGCGAGAGGTATGCCGTGCACGCCGTCCCTCGCGCCCGGCGGCGTCGCCGCGGGCGCGCCCATGGCGGGCCCGCGGCGGGCCCGCGGACGCGCCGATGGCGGGCCCGCGGGCCCGCCATCGGCGGTGGAGACTGCTGACGTCCGGACGACGGTGCTCGGACGGTCGGCGTTCAGACGATCATCACCGGGGAGGTGGCCTCCTCGGCCACCGCCGCCGCGGTGGGACCCCGGGCGAGGACGATGAGCTCGGCCTTCGCGTCGTGGGTGAGGACCTCGGCGACCGGGTGCCCGTACCGGCCGGCCCGGACCACCAGGAGCGGGCGCTCGTCGCGCTCCGCCCGCAGCCGGGCGGCCGTGACGACCCTCTCGGCCTCCTGCTCCGTCCCGCTGGCCACCGCCACGACGGGTGCCTGCGGGTCCACCGTGGTGGGTTCCCACCCGGTCGGCACGAGCACCAGGGTGCCGGTGCCGTCGTGGACGAGCCTGCGGGCCGTCGATCCGAGCCGCATCCCCCGGAAACCTCCGGACCCGCGGCGCCCGACGACCGTCGTCGCCCCGGCATCCGGTCCGACGGCGTCGACCGCCCGGCCGATGGTTCCGGCGGGGCAGGGACCCTCGTCCGCGGGAGCCTCCAGGACCAGCTCGGGACGAGCCTGCGGGTCCGACCGGCGGGCGCCGTCCCGGGCCCGTTCGAGCAGTGCCCGTCCGACGGCCCGGCCGGCCCCGCTGTCGTGGACCAGGACGAGCCGGGTCCCCTCCGCGGAGGCCTCCGCGGTCGCCCAGGCGACCGCGGAGGCGGCGGAGGCCGACCCGTCCACGCCCACCAGCACCGGACCCAGGGCCCGGACCGTGGCGCTCACGACCCGACCGCCGATCTCAGCGCAGGAAGCGCGAGGGAGAGACCCGGGCCCACCACTCGCCCAGACCCAGGAAGGACCAGGACGCCGGGACCGTGGCGATCACGACCATGACCAGCACACCGCTCAGGTGGTCATCCAGCACCGGGTTGTTCACCATCGGCAACGCCGCCAGGTACATGAACAGGTACATGAACGCACCCGCCACCGCACCCACCCGGGCACCAGCACCCAGCATCAACGTCACACCGATACCCAGCAGACCCGCCATGAACAGCACGTCCCACACCACACCACCGGCCATCGCGTTGAACACCCCCGCGAACGGACCCTCCACCCCCGAGAGGTACCCCGTCGTCGGCGACCCACCGTTGACCACCGCCCGCTCCGCCGGCGTGGCAAAACCCAGCCCGAACAGCTTGTCCAGGAACGCCCACAAGAACGTGAACCCGAACGCGATCCGCAGCACACCCAACGCATACCCACCCGCCGTGGGCAGGTAGTGCTTCTCACCCACCAGACCATCCAGGTGGGGGTCGACCCTGATCTCGCTACGAGCAGTCATGACAGCCAGCTCCTTCTCTCATCGTGTTCCGCTTGGCTGACACCACCCTCCCAAGAACACGACCCCCCGTAGTAGAGGCACAGGTCCACACCCGGACAGGACCAAGGTCCCCACCCCCACCACCCACACGGACCCCACCCCACCCGCCACACGGTCCCCACTCCCACCGCCGACACGGACCCAACCCCCACCCGCCACACGGCCCCCACCCCTACCAGCCACCCACCCCGCGGAGAGGGTCGACGGGGACGCGCCGGGGACGCGGAGGACGACGCTCGGTAGGATCGGGACATGCTGGACGCTGCAGGGCTGCGGGTCATGAGGGCCATCGCGCAGGAGGGGACCTTCACCGCCGCCGCGCACGCGCTCGGATACTCCCAGCCCGCCGTCTCCCAGATGGTGCGCCGGCTGGAGGAGCGCACCGGCACCGTCCTGGTCGAGCGCAGCGGACGCGTCGTGCGGCTGACCGAGGCCGGGCAGGTGCTCGCCCGGCACGCCGCCCAGATCCTGGAGGCCCTCGAGCGGGCGGAGGCCGACGTCGCCGCCATCGCCGGCCTGCAGAGCGGGGTCGTGCGCCTCATGGCCTTCCCCTCCTCCTCGGCGACCCTCGTCCCGCGGGCGCTGGCGCTGCTGCGGCGCGAGCACCCGCACATCACCGTGAAGTTCACCGAGGCCGAGCCGCCCGAGTCGCTGGCCGCCATCCGCTCCGGGGACGTCGACCTGGCGGTCGCGTTCTCCTACGAGGGCACCGACCCCGGGCGCGGGGTGGACGACCTCGCCGGGCTGGAGGTCATCGACGTCCTCACCGACCCGGTCATGCTCGTGCTGCCCAAGGACCACCGCCTCGCCGGGCAGGAGGAGGTCGAGCTCGCCGACCTGGCGGCCGAGACGTGGATCGCCGGCTGCCCCCGCTGTCGTGGCCACCTGCTGGCCCTGTCCCACCAGGCGGGGTTCCAGCCCGACGTGACCTTCGAGACCGAGGACTACGTCGCCGTCCTGGGGCTCGTGGCCGCCGGCCTGGGGGTGGCCCTCGCGCCCCAGCTGATCCTGCACTCGGTGTCCCACCCCGACGTGGTCGTCCGACCCGTCTCACCACCCTCGCGCCGGGTCGTGCAGATCGTCACCACCCCCGACCTCAAGCGGGTCCCCTCGGTCGCCGCCCTGCTCAGCGCGCTGTGCACCAGCGCCCGCGCGCTCCAGGTGGAGCAGCCCGTCCTCTGACCGGTGGCACCGGCCCCCGCTCAGCCGTCGCGGCGGTGGACCTGGAGCCGGCCGTCCTCGCGGCTGACGGCCAGGTCGCCGTCGGTGTCGGTGCGCAGCACTACCATGCCGGCGTCGTCCAGGAGGTCGAGCGCGCTGGGAGCCGGGTGGCCGAAGGTGTTCTCCGCCCCCACCCCGAGCACCGCGACCTCGGCCCGGGTGGCCCTGACGAGCCGTTCGTCCTGCGCGGAGGAGCCGTGGTGGGCCACCTTGAGCACGTCGAAGTCCCGGCCCGCGAGCAGGTCCCGCAGCGGCCTCGCACCCTCCGGCTCGAGGTCGCCGGTCAGGAGCACGCGCAGGCCGTCGACCGAGACGTCGAGCACCAGGCTGCCGTTGTTGGCCGCCGACCCGCCCACGACCGGTCTGGGCCCGGGGCCGACGACCTCCAGCTCCACCTCGCCGACCCGGAGGCGCTGTCCGGCGGCCCCGTCCTCGTACCGGACGCCGGCGGCAGCGAGCCCGGCCAGTGTGGCCGACGCCACCCCGGGCGGTTGCCGCACCGGGCTGACATAGGCGGCGCCGACGGGAACCGTGTCCACGACGCCCGGGACCCCGCCCACGTGGTCGGCGTGGAAGTGGCTCAGGACGAGCAGCTCCACCCGGTCCACGTCGGCGTCGCGCAGGCAGCGCCGCACGAGGTCCGGGTCGGGGCCGGTGTCGACCAGGACCGCCGTGCCGGGCCCGGAGCGCAGCAGGAAGGCATCCCCCTGGCCCACGTCGCACCCCAGGAGGAGCCAGCCCGGTGGTGGCCACGTGCTCCAGCCCGGGACCGGCCACAGCGCCGCGCCCACGGCCGTCAGCAGGGCCCACCCCCACCACGGCCGGCGCCGCAGCTGGTCCCGCCACCACGGTCCGGTGACCAGGGCGAGCACCGTGAGCAGGGTCAGGAGCCACGCACCGGTGGGGCCGTCGACCCAGTCGAGGGTGCCGTAGGGCACGTCGGCCCCCGTCCGGGCGATCCGGCCGATGGTCCAGGCAGGCAGGGCGGCCGTCCAGGCGACGACGGTGCCGAGGGCCACCGAGACCGGTGACGCGACGGCCGCCAGGACGCCCAGGACGGTGGTCGGTGCGACCAGCGGTGCCGCGAGGAGGTTGGCCAGCACCGCGACGACCGGGATGCTGCCCTGCAGGAGCACGATGACCGGGGCACAGGCCACCTGCGCGGCCAGCGGGACCGCCACCGCGTCCCCGAGCAGGCGCATCCTGGCCGGCAGCGGCGCGGCGAGGGCGTCTCCCCACGGCCGGGACCACAGGACCAGACCGAGCGTGGCCAGGGTGGACAGCGCGAAGCCGTACGACCGGGCCAGCCAGGGGTCCACGCACAGCAGCAGGACCACGGCGGCCCCGAGCGCGGGCAGGCTGACGCGGCGCCGCCCCGAGGACAGCGCCAGCAGGCCGACGCTGCCCATCACCCCGGCCCGCAGGACCGACGGTTCCGGCCGGCAGAGGAGCACGAACGCGACGAGCGCGAGCAAGACCAGGGGGGTGCGCCAGCGGCGGGGCACGCCGGTCCGTGCCACGAGGACGGCGACCGCCCCGCAGACCAGCGCCACGTTGGATCCCGAGACGGCGCTGAGGTGGGTCATACCGGTGGCGCGCATGTCGTCGGTGAGGTCCGGCGGGGTCATCGAGGTGTCACCGATCACCAGCCCGGGGACCAGACCGCGGGCGTCTGCCGGCAGGGGCTGTACCGACCGTCGGAAGCGCTCCCGCACGTGCTCGACCGCGTCCAGCATCCTCCCCGGCCCCTCCGCCACGGTGGGGCCTCCCCGCGGTGCGAGCACGGCCACCGGCCGCTCACCGGGCTCGGCGGGTCCCAGCCGGCCAGCGGCCCGCACGGTGCTTCGCCAGGTCAGGTCCTCCCAGCCGCTGCCCGGGCGGGCCAGGACCAGCACGGGCGCGCCCACCTGGGCGGAGGAGCCCCGACCGGTCACCTCGTGGAGCCGCAGGTGGAGCACGACGAGCGGTTCGCGCTCGTCGGCCCGGTCCACGACCCGCGGCTCGGTGGTCACCGTGGCCGTCACCCGGACCACGGCGCGCTCCTCGGCCCACCCGGTCACCGGTCCGGCCCGGTCGCGGAGCAGGTGGCCAGCAGTGGCCAGGCAGACCAGCGACACCGCAGCGAGGGTCAGGGCCGTCGCCGGCGCCCACGACGGCGACGCCGCAGGTCGGGAGCCGACCCCCGACCGGTCCCGGCGCGGGGAGCCGCCGCGCGACCGGTCCCGGCGCCCCACGAGGGCCAGGGCGCCCAGCGCTCCTGTGGCTCCAACCGCCACGAGCACCCAGACCGGCCGTGGCAGCAGTCCGAAGAGCACCGCCCAGGCGACCAGGGCCGGAACCAGCAGACGTCCGTCGAGGACGCGTCCCTCCCGCGCGATCCCCGCGTCCTGGGTGGCTCCGCCGACCGACGCGGCACCGGCAGCCCCGACCGGCCCGACGGCCCCGACCGGCCCGACGGCCCCGACCGGCCCGGCAGCCCCGACCGGCCCGGCAGCCCCGTCGACCGCCGGAGGATCCGGGGAGATCACCCGCCCACGGTGACGTGCGGCTGCAGCTGCTCGAAGGTGCGCTCGCCGATGCCGCTGACCTCCAGCAGCTCCTCGGGCACGGTGAAGGCGCCGTGCTCGTCCCGCCAGGCCAGGATCCGTCCGGCGGTCACCGGACCCACCCCGGGCAGCTCCTCCAGCTCGGCCTGGGTGGCCCGGTTGAGGTCGACCACGAGGACGGGCTCGCCGACCGTGGTGGCCCCTCCACCACCCGCGCCACCACCACCACCGGCCGCGGACACCGGCCTCGGAGCCACGAGCCCGGCAGGTGGTTCCTCCCCGGGGCGCCCGACCCACACCTGCTCCCCGTCGGCCAGCTGCCGTGCCAGGTTGAGCGCCGAGGGGTCCGCCTCGGCGGTCAGGCCGCCGGCCGCCTCGACGGCGTCGACCACGCGCGCCCCCTGCGGCAGGGTGACCACGCCCGGCTCCCCCACCTGACCCGTGACGTGCACGACGACGTGCACCAGTCGCTCCTCCTCCCCTCTTTCCCCCTCGGACCCGGCGGCCGTGGGGCCGGCTCCGTGGTCGGTCCCCTCCTCGGCCGTCCCCGCACCGGCGCTCGCCGGACCGGGCGTCCCGTCCGTCCCGGTGCCGGGCTCCCCGTCGTCGGTCCCGGACGTCGCCCGAAGGTCCTCGACCTGGTTCTGCGGCACCGGGTCCGAGCGCTGGGTCGTCCACGCCCACCGCCCCGCGAGCACCAGCGCCGCCACCACGACGAGCACCAGCATCCCGCGGACGGCCGCCGGACCGACACCCAGCTCCAGCGACCGGAGCGCCGTCGGGACGGTCAGCAGCGGCACCCGGCCCGGTCGGTGTCGCCCGTTCTCCACCCCGTCGGGGGGCTCGGACGTCCCCGGCCCGCCGCCGAGGAGCTCGTCCAGCGGGTCCGCCGTCCCGCTCCCGTGCCTGGAGCTGCTCATGCCATGGACGGTAGGGACCCCACCCGCCGGGGGCGAGGCCCGCGCGCGCTCCTGTGGACGTCAGGGGCGCGACGGCCCCGGTGTGGACAGGTCAGCCCGGCGAGCGGACCTCTCCCGGAGCGACGACGACACCCAGCGTCCCGGGCCCGGTGTGCACCCCCACCACGGGGTCGAGCTCGGCGATCTCGGCGGTCAGGCCGGTGCGCTCGGCCAGCTCCCCGGCCAGCTCGGCGGCCGCCTCCGCGGCCGCGAGCTGGTGGACGGCCAGCTCGACCGTGCGTCCCTCCGCCCTGGCGCCCTCCACCGCCTCGACGGCCAGCTCGACCAGCCGGGCCAGGGCCTTCGCGCGGGTGCGCACCTTCGCGGCCGGATGGACCTCCCCGTCCCGCAGGGTCAGCAGCGGCTTGATCGCCAGGGCCGTGCCCACGAGGGCCGCGGCACGACCGATCCGGCCGCCCCGGCGCAGGTGGTCCAGGGTGTCGACGTAGAACCAGGTGCGGCTGGCGGCCGACCGCGCCCGCACCACGTCGGCGACCTCCTGCGCGTCGCCGCCGGCGGCGGCCGCGCGGGCGCCCGCGAGCACGGCATACCCCATCGCCAGTCCGATCACGCGGGAGTCGACGACCTCGACCGTCACCTCCCCGGCCAGCTCGTCCCGGGCGAGCTCGGCGGCCTCCACGGTGCCGCTGACCCCGGCGGACAGGTGGACCGAGACGATCGTCGAGCACCCGGTCTCGGCAGCCACCCGTCGGTAGACCTCGGCGAGCTCCCCCGGGGACGGACGGGACGTGGAGGCCCGCTGCTTCCCGTCGGCGAGGATGTCCACGACCTCCCCGGGGGTGATCTCCCGGGCCGGCACCGAGCGGGTGCCTCCCACGTGCACGTGGAGCGGGACGACGCTCACCCCCGCCTCCTCGGCCCGGTCGGGGCCCAGGCAGGCGGTGGTGTCGGTGACGACGGCGACGCGCATCCGGCGGCTCAGACGACGACGTTGACGAGGTTGGGCGGGCGGACGACGACCTTGCGCACCGGCGCGCCACCCGTCGCGGCCTGCACCTTGGCGCTGGCCAGCGCCAGCGCCTCCAGCGCCGCCGGCTCGATGTCGGCCGCCACCTCGAGCCGGTCGCGCACCTTGCCCCTGACCTGCACCACGCAGGTCACGGTGTCCTCGACCAGCTTGGCCGGGTCGGCCTCGGGGAAGGGCTCGTAGGCCAACGAGGTCCCGTGGCCCAGCCGCGACCACAGCTCCTCGGCGACGTGCGGGGCGACCGGCGCCACCATCTGCACCAGCGGCTCGACGGCGGCACGGGGCACGGCGTCCATCTTGGTGAGGTGGTTGTTCAGCTCGATCATCTTGGCGACCGCGGTGTTGGTGCGCAGCGCCTCGTAGTCGGCCCGCACCCCCTCGATCGTCCGGTGCAGCGCCTTGTCGGTCTGCTCGTCCAGGTCGGCGTCGACGACGACCAGCTCACCGCTCTCCTCGTCGACCACGTTGCGCCACAGCCGCTGCAGGAAGCGCATCGACCCCACGACCGCCCGGGTGTCCCAGGGACGGTACTGCTCCAGGGGCCCCATGCTCATCTCGTAGACGCGGAAGGTGTCGGCGCCGTACTGCTCGCACATCTCGTCGGGGGTGACGACGTTCTTCAGCGACTTGCCCATCTTCCCGTACTCCTGGGTGACCGCCTCCCCCTGCCAGGTGAACGTGGGCGCCCCGCCCTCGGGGTCCGGGTGCTCCTCGACCTCGGCGGCGGGCACCGGGAAGCCGCGCTCGTCCCGGTAGACCCACGCCTCGACCATGCCCTGGTTGATCAGCCGGCGGAACGGCTCCTCGCTGGAGACGTAGCCCAGGTCGAAGAGCACCTTGTGCCAGAAGCGGGAGTAGAGCAGGTGCAGCACCGCGTGCTCCACGCCGCCGACGTAGAGGTCCACGCCGCCGGGGTCGCTCGCCCCGGCCGGCGCACCGGCCACCGGCGAGGGGCGCGGGCCGATCCAGTAGCGCTCGACGGCCGGGTCGACGGGGGCCTGGTCGTTGGCCGGGTCCAGGTAGCGCAGGTAGTACCAGCACGAGCCTGCCCAGTTGGGCATGGTGCTGGTCTCCCGGCGGTAGCGCTGCACGCCGCGGCCGTCGCCGAGGTCCAGCTCGACCTCGACCCAGTCGGTCGCCCGCGCCAGCGGCGCCTCCGGGGAGGAGTCCGCGTCCTGCGGATCGAAGGTGCGCGGGGAGTAGTCCGGCACCTCGGGCAGCTCGACCGGCAGCAGGTGGTCGGGCACGGTGTGGGCCACGCCCTCCTCGTCCCAGACGACGGGGAAGGGCTCGCCCCAGTAGCGCTGCCGGCTGAACAGCCAGTCGCGCAGCCGGTAGGTGGTGGTCGCCTCGCCCAGGCCCTTGTCCACCAGCCAGGTGAGGATGCGGTCCTTGGCCTCGGCGACGTCCAGCCCGTCCAGGCTGACCTCGTCGTTGGCGGAGTTGATCGCCGGGCCCTCCCCGACGAACGCCTGGTCCTCGGGGTGGTCGGGCGCGGGCCGCACGGTCCGCACGATCGGCAGGTCGTAGGCGGTGGCGAAGTCCCAGTCGCGCTGGTCCTGCCCCGGCACGGCCATGATCGCGCCGGTGCCGTAGCCCATGAGCACGTAGTCGGCGACGAAGACCGGGATCCGGGTGCCGGTCACCGGGTTGGTCGCGAACGCACCGGTGAACACCCCCGTCTTGGCCCTGGTGTCGGCCTGCCGCTCCATGTCGGAGCGGGTGGAGGACAGACGCTGGTATGCCGTCACCGCGGCCCGGGGGGAGGCCTCCCCCGCGGTCCAGGCCTCCCGGGTGCCCTCCGGCCACGCGTCGGGGACCAGGCGGTCCACCAGCGGGTGCTCCGGGGCCAGCACCATGAAGGTGGCGCCGAAGAGGGTGTCGGGACGGGTGGTGAAGACCTCGATGCCCTCGGCGTCCCCGGTGGTGGTGGCCACCGGGAAGCTCACCCGGGCGCCGGTGGAGCGGCCGATCCAGTTGCGCTGCATGAGCTTGACCTTCTCGGGCCAGTCCAGGCGGTCCAGGTCGTCGACCAGGCGGTCGGCGTAGGCGGTGATCCGCATCTTCCACTGGCTCAGGCTGCGGCGGAAGACCGGGAAGTCGCCACGCTCGGACTTGCCGTCGGCCGTGACCTCCTCGTTGGACAGCACGGTGCCCAGCCCCGGGCACCAGTTGACGGGCGCCTCGGAGAGGTAGGCCAGGCGGTGGCCGTCCATCACCCGGGCCTGCTCGACCCGGGACAGGTCGGCCCACGGCCGGCCGTCGGGGGTCGGACGCTGCCCGGTGGCGAACTGCTCGACCAGGTCGTCGATCGGTCGGGCCCGTCCGGTGCCGTCACCGGTGCGCGCGGGAGCCTCCGGGTCGTACCAGGAGTGGTAGATCTGGGTGAAGATCCACTGGGTCCAGCGGTAGTAGTCCGGGTCGATGGTGGCGAAGCTGCGGCGCTGCTCGTGGCCCATCCCCAGCCGGCGCAGCTGCCCGCGGTAGACCTCCATGTTGCGCTCCGTGGTGGTGCGCGGGTGCTGCCCGGTCTGCACCGCATACTGCTCGGCGGGCAGCCCGAAGGCGTCGAAGCCCATGGTGTGCAGCACGTTCATCCCGGTGGTGCGCAGGTAGCGCGCGTGCACGTCGGTGGCGATGAAACCCAGCGGGTGGCCCACGTGCAGCCCCGTCCCGGAGGGGTAGGGGAACATGTCCATGATGTAGCGGTGGCCCGTCTGCAGCCGCGGGTCGTCCGGCTCGGCCCACGGACCGGCCGGGTTCGCCGAGTGGAAGGTGCCGTCGGCCTCCCAACGGTCCTGCCAGGTCGCCTCGATCCGGCCGGCCAGCTCGGCGGTGTACCGGTGCTGGGGGATGCGCTCGCTCATCGTGCCTCGTCGTCCTCTGGTCGCGTCGGTGCTCACGGGTCGTCGTTGCTGGTGCACAAAAAAGCCCCTCGCTCAGGAGGGGTCAGCCGCGCTGGGTGGTGCGTCGTCAGCGCGGCTGCGTAAGAAGGAGCACGCAACGGGTCGTCATGGTGGCCTCATGGTAGCGCAGGGGGCACGCGCGCCCCATACCTCGCCGGGGTCGCCGGCCGGTGCGCACCTGCGCAGCTGCGGTGCGGGCGGGACGACGACGGGCGCCCCTCCCGGTGGGAGGAGCGCCCGTCGGCACGGGAGCGGAGGCTCAGGCGCCGATGCGGTTGAAGCGGCGAGCCATCGCCGACTTCTTGTTGGCCGCCTGGTTGGCGTGGATGACGCCCTTGGAGACGGCCTTGTCCAGCTTGGTGGAGGCCTTCTTCAGGGCCTCCTCGGCGGCGGAGGTGTCACCGCTGTCCGCGGCGTCGCGGAACCTGCGGATCCAGGTGCGCAGCTCGGACTTGTGCGCCCGGTTGCGCTCCGTGCGCTTGGCGTTCGTCTTGACGCGCTTGATCTGGGACTTGATGTTTGCCACGAAGTGTCTTCCTGCTTCAGTCGTCGGTGGATGTCGTGAGGGCGACATCGCGCGGTCCGGAACGTGAGGCGTGGGGGGCCCTGGCGGATGACCGCGCGTGATGCTGCTTGCGGTGCGCGCACGACCGAGCGCGCACGCGACCACCCAATCTAGCAGCGCCGGGGCCCGCGTCCCAACTCCGACGCCGGGCCCCAGGCCTCGCTACCATCGGGGTATGCGTACCCAGCTCGTCCTCACGGTCGTCGGCGACGACCGTTCCGGTCTCGTGCGTGCCCTGGCCGACGTGGTCGACCAGCACGGCGGCAACTGGGAGGAGAGCCGGCTCAGCGAGCTGGCCGGCACCTTCGCCGGGGTGGTGGTGGTCTCCGTGCCCGCGGACCGCACCGAGGAGCTGCGTGCCGCGCTCGAGCCGCTGACGGGTCTGCTCGAGGTCTCCGTCCGGCCGGGCGGGACCCTGCCGGCCGAGGGCGGGGACGCAGGCGGCACGCCGGTGCTGGTCGAGATCATGGGCAACGACCAGCCCGGGATCGTGCGCTCCATCTCCTCGGTCCTGGCCGACCACGGGCTCAACGTGGCCGAGCTGGAGACCCGGACCGTCGAGGCCCCCATGGCGGGCGGGCAGCTCTTCGAGGCGACGGTCGTGGCGACCGTCCCCGAAGGCGCCGACACCGACGCCCTGCGCGCGGACCTGGAGCGGCTCGCCGGTGAGATCCAGGTCGAGGTGACGTTCAGCCGGTCCGAGGACCTGGCGGAGGGCTGACCCCCTCGACGAGGGCTGGACCCGGGAGGGCTGGACCAGGGAGGGCTCGACCAGGGAGGGCTCGACCCGGTGCATCCCCGGGGTTCTACCCGCCCGGCCCCGGCTCCCACCCGCCCAGGTCGAGCCAGCCCCGCTCCACCCGGGCGGGGCGGGTCCGCGCGACGGCGCCGACCGGCACCGGCCCGTAGAGATGGGGGAAGCGCTCCCCGTCCGGGTCGGCCGGGTCGGCCGGCTCGAGCTTCACGGGAGTCGTGGCCGGCAGCCGGGTGACGTCGATCTCCAGGACGACCAGCTCCTCGGTGGCCCGGGCGTAGTGCGCGGCGACGACGCCGGGCAGCTGCTCGGGGTAGGACGCGTGGACGAACCCGACCTCGTCCAGGTCGGCACCGCGGGTCGAGCGCTCGTAGGACCCGGAGGCCAGGGCCTGCTCCCAGTGGGACCGCTCGGCCAGGTGCCAGACCGCACGCGGCTCCTCGCCGCTCACGGCTCGTCCCCGTGCCGCGCCCTGCAGACCTGCAGGACGGCTCGCTCCACGGCGTGCTCCGGTGACCTGACAGCAGCCTCGGTGCGCAGACCGCCCTTGACGTCCACGTCGGCGCGGGCCACGGCCTCCACGGCCCGGCCCAGGCGGAGGCCGTCCCAGCCCTGGGCGACGCGGCGCGCCTGGTCGACCTGCCACGGAGCGATGCCCAGGTCCCGGGCGACCTGGGTGGAGCTGCCGCGCCCGGCCGCCGCGACCCGGCCCACCTGGCGCAGCTGCATGGCCAGGACGGCGACGAGCGGGACGGGGTCCAGACCGCCGTTCATCGCGTGCCGCAGCAGGGCCATCGCGGTGGCCTGGTCGCCGGCGAGCGCCGCCTCGGCCACCTTGAACCCGGTGGTCTCGACCTTCTCCCCGTAGTAGGTGTGCACGTCCTGGACCTCGACGGCACCCTCGACGTCGCGGGCCAGCTGGGCGCAGGCGCCCGCCAGCTCGCGCAGGTCCTTGCCGACGGCCTGGACGAGGGCACCGACCGCCTCCTCGTGGATCTTGCGACGGGCGACGCGGAACTCGTGCTTGACGAAGGCGTGCTTGTCGGCCTCGGACTTCACGGCCTTGGCCTCGACGACGCGGGCACCTCCCGACCGGAGGGTGTCGAGCACCTTCTTGCCGCGGTTGCCGCTCTTGTGGCGCACGACGAGGGTGACGGCGTCGGCGGGCCGGGCCAGGTAGGCCAGCAGGTCCTCCATCAACGCGTCGTCGGCCTCGTCCATGTCGTGGACGACGATGACCGTCCAGCCGCCGAAGAGGCTGGGGCTGGCGTGCACGCCCAGCTCGCCGGGCTGGTAGGAGGCGGCGTAGAGGCGCACGACCTCGGCCTGCGGCTCCGCGACGCGCACGGCCTCCACGACCGACTCCACCCCCCGCTCGGCGAGGATCTCCTCCGGTCCCTGGACGAGGGCCAGCGTGGGGATGCTCATGGCCCCCAGCCTGCCACGGCCCACCGACGGGCGTGTCCCACGGCACACAGCCGCAGCCTTGTGGCGTGCACGAGCCGGGAGGACGATGGAGGTGGGACCCGGGGTCCCCGGGTCCCACCTCGCACAAGGAGGTGCGGAATGTCGTCGACCACCACCACCCCCACCCGGCGTCCTGCGGGAGAGGACCGGGTCCACCACGACGTGCGCAACGCGTGGCTGAGCATGCTCCTGCTGCCGGTCGCCTTCGTCCTGGCGTTCGTCGTCGGAGAGGGCCTGGCCTCCCTCCTCGGCCATCCCGTCGGGGGCACCGTGGAGCCTCCGCCGTGGGCGGTCCTCGTCTCCAGCGTGCCCGCGCTGCTGGTCTTCTTCCTCCCTGCGGTGGTGTCCGCCTGGTTCGCCCGTCGGGCGGCCCGGCACGGTGACCGTCGCGGCTGGGTGCCGGCCGGCATCCTCGCCCTGGTCGCGGTCGGCTTCGTGGCCCTCAACCTCGCCGCCTACTTCGGCTTCGAGCTCATGATGGGCTGAAGTCCGTCGGGGTATGGCGTGGGGAAGCCGGCGCGGGTCGACCGGCCGGACACCCGGCCGGGGTCGACCGGCGCGGGTCAGCCGGCGCGGCTCAGGCCCAGCTGGTTGATCCGCGCCGTCACCAGGTCGGGCGCCAGCTCCAGATGCTCGGCGAGCTCCTCGACGGTGATGCCGGCCTCCAGCCCGTCGCGCAGCTCCTCGTCCTGCGCGGTGGACCATGCGTGGCCCCCCGTGACGGCGGTCCGGGGCGACCGGGCGACGGGGACGTCCACGGCGACGGGACCCGCGGCGGAGGCCCCGCCGAGCCCGCGGGCGGTGGGCGCCGCGACCGGGACGACCTCGCCGGCCGTCTCGTCCAGCCGTCGCAGCGCGCCGAGCACGAGGTCGCGGTCGGTCGTGGGCCAGAACGGCGGGAGCGACCTCTGCAGGAACGAGGCGTAGCGGGCGGTCATCATCCGCGGGTCGAGGAAGGCCACCACCCCGCGGTCCTCCCCCCGGCGCACCAGCCGGCCCGCCCCTTGCGCCAGCCGGAGGGCCGCGTGCGTGGCCGACACGCTCATGAAGCCGTTGCCGCCGGTGCGCGAGATGGCCTCGGAGCGGGCGGAGGACAGGGGGTCGTCCGGACGCGGGAACGGGATGCGGTCGATGATGACCAGCTGGCAGGCCGGGCCGGGCACGTCCACGCCCTGCCACAGCGACATCGTCCCGAACAGGCAGGTGCTGGCGTCCCCGGCGAACTCCCGCACCAGGGTCGGGGTCTGGTCGTCCCCCTGGCACAGCACCCTGATCCCGGTGTCGGACAGCCGTTCCCGCATCTGCTCGGCCGCGGCCTCGGCGGCCCGGCGGGAGCTGAACAGGCCCAGGGTCCGCCCCCCGGAGGCCCGCACCAGCGCCTCGATCTCGTCGAAGACCACAGGGGCCGCACCGTCCCGGCCGGGTGCGGGCAGGTGGGCGGCCACGTAGGCGATGGCCTGCTGCGGGTAGTCGAACGGCGAGCCGACGTCCAGCCCGGTCCACGCCGGGGACCCCGTCCCCCGCAGCCCCAGCGTGCCCGCGACGGCGTCGAAGCTGCCGCCCAGCTCGATGGTGGCCGAGGTGAGGACCACCGTGCGCTCGGCGAAGATCTTCTCCCGCACGGCCATCGCCACGCTCATCGGCGCCACCCGCAGGACCGGTCCCCGCCGCGGGTCCTTGCTCAGCCAGACCACGTCCAGCTCGCGCTCCTCCAGCACCCGCTCGGCGACGTCGTGCACCTCCTCCACGGCCGCGAGCGCCAGCTGCGTGGACCCGTCGACCTCGGCCCCCTTGTCCGGCTTGATCTCGGACAGTGCGGCCCGGGCGGAGTCCCGCACGAGCTGCAGGGTCTGGACCAGACGCTCGGGCAGGCGGGTCAGCCGTCCCTCGGGCAGGTCCTCCAGCGTGTCGGCGACCAGGTCGGTCGTGTCCGCGAGCCGGCCGGCGGCCTCCCCCTTGCCCGCGCGCCGAGCCGCCACCGACACGGACGAGGTCGTCAGCTCGTCGGTCACCGTCGAGGTGATCCGGTCGGTCAGCTCGTGCGCCTCGTCGACGACCAGCAGGTCGTGGTCGGGCAGCAGGTACCGCCCCTCGAACGCGTCGATGGCCATGAACGCGTGGTTGGTGACGATGACGTCGACCTCCCGCGCAACCTCCCGCGACTGCTCCACGAAGCACTCGGCGACCACCGGGCAGCGACTGCCCAGACACTCCTGCGCGGTGACCGACACCTGCCGCCAGGCCCGCTGGCCGACGCCGGGGACCAGCTCGTCGCGGTCCCCGGACTCGGTGACCTCGGCCCATTCCCGCAGCCGCACGACCTCGGCGCCGAGGCGCGACCGGTCGGCGTCGACCGCCCCCACGGCCAGGAGCGCGTCCTCGTCGTCCTCGGGGAACCCGCCGACGACCTTGTGCCGGCACACGTAGTTGGACCGACCCTTGACCAGGGCGTAGGTGGGACGGCGACCCAGGAGGGGCCGCAGCGCCTCGGCGACGCGGGGCAGGTCGCGGTCGACGATCTGGGCCTGCAGCGCCAGGGTGGCGGTCGCGACGACGACCGGCTTGCCGGTGGCCATCGCGTGGGCGACGGCCGGCACGAGGTAGGCCAGCGACTTGCCGGTCCCTGTCCCCGCCTGCACCAGCAGGTGCTCCTCACGCTCGACCGCCCGGGCCACGGCCTGCGCCATCTGCACCTGCCCGGGGCGCTCGCTGCCACCCACCGCGGTCACGGCGGCGTGCAGGAGCTCTGCGAGGTCGGGGTGGTCGGGCACCGGTCAAGGGTATGCCGTCCCGCCGACGGTGAACCCGTCCCGTCCACAGCGGCTGGCAGGTGCGGTCCGCAACCGCCTGGCCGGTGAGCTGCAGCCGCCTGGCCGGTGAGCTCCGGAGGTGCAGCGCGGTCCGGTCCCGGGCGCGCGGACGCCACCCCTGCGTCAGTCGTCCTCGACGACCGTCACCTCGACCGCGTGCCAGCCGCTGGCCCCGTCGGGGGCGGGCGCCGCCGGACGGTCCGTCTGCACCTCGCCGGTGCCGTCGGTGGCGCGGACGGTCAGCTGGTGCCGGCCGGGAGCGGCGTCCGGCCAGGTCCAGCTCCACAGCCGCCACGCGTCGTCGCTGGGCTGGGCGGCCAGCTCCGCCTGCTGCCAGGGGCCGTCGTCCACCCGCACCTCGACGGCGCTGATGCCTCGCTGCTGTGCCCAGGCCGCCCCCGCCACCGCCACCTCGCCGGCCCGCACCCGGGCCTCGCTGCGGGGCACGTCGATGCGCGAGGCGGTCTTGATCGGTCCGCGCTCGGCCCATCCGCGCGGGGTCCAGTAGCCCTCGTCCGCGTCGAAGCGGGTGACCTTGAGCTCGGTGACCCACTTGGTCGCCGACACGTACCCGTAGAGGCCGGGCACCACCAGCCTGGCCGGGAAACCGTGCTCGGCCGGCAGCGGCTGCCCGTCCATGGCCACGGCGATCAGGGACTCGCGGTCGTCGGTCAGCGCCTCGATCGGCGTCCCGGCCGTCCATCCGTCGGCGCTGCGCGAGAGGACCATGTCCGCCTCCGGCCGCACCCCGGCGCGCGCGAGCAGCTCGCGCACGGGCCATCCGGTCCACACGGTGTTGCCGACGAGGGGCCCGCCGACGGTGTTGGACACGCAGGTGAGCGTGACGATCGCCTCGACGTGGTCCTCCTCGAGCAGCTCGGCCCAGTTGATCTCGACCTCCTGCTCCACCAGTCCGGTGACCCGCAGGGTCCACGTCGCCGGGTCGACCCGGGGCACCCACAGCGCGGTGTCGATCCGGTAGAAGTCGTCGACGGGGGTGAGGAACGGCGTCTGTCCCTCCACCGTCGCGGACGCCGCCGCCGGGACCTCCACCCGGCGCACCGGGACCGGCAGGCCGAGGGCACGGACGGCGGCACCGGCCACCCTGCCCGTGCGGGTGAGCGCCTGTCCGGCCACGACGCCCAGGAGCCCCAGCACCCCCACGCCGCCGGCCGCGAGGAGGACTCCGCGGCGCCCGGCCACCGGACCGGGGGTGGCTCCGCCGGCAGGCCGCGGACCCTCGGCCGGGTCGTCGCCGTGCCCGGGGAGCCCGGCCCCCGTCCGCCCGTGCAGCCGCCCCAGCCCGACGAGCAGCACGGCCGTGCCGACGGCCAGACCGGCCAGGGTCGGCCACAGGTCGACGGGCATGGCGTCCGGGCGGGACAGCACGGCTCCGAGCCCCAGCGCCCCGACGAGGAGGAACAGGCCCACGGACAGGGCACGAGAGGTGCGTCCCAGCGCTCCCACCAGGGCGGTCACGACGAGCAGGGTGAGCCCGATCCCGACCCCGAGGGCAATCTTGTCGGCCGTGCCGAACGTCGCGACCGCCCAGTCCTTCAGCCAGGCTGGCGTCCGGTCGACGAACGCCCCGGCCACCGCGAGCAGCGGAGAGGGTGTCCCGGTCGCCCCCAGCAGCCGCACGGCCACCCCGGCCCCCACCTCGGCCACCCCGAGCGTGGCCGCACCGGCAGCCACCCCGACGAGGCCGGCGGGCCAGGCGGGCTCGCGACGACCCGCCCCTGCCGCCGTCGATCCGGCGGAGACGGCCCGGTCCTGCTCCTGGATGCTCATCCACCCAGCCTGACGCCTCCACCTGGGAGAACCCCGACGGCCCCGCAACGAGGTGAGGTCGCGTTCATCGGACCGGCATCGGCCTGCACGCCGATGAAGGTCAGGACATCTCGACCTCACCGACCGGCCACACATCCCGACCTCACCGACCGGCCACACATCCCGACCTCACCGACCGGCCACAACGGCGGCCTCCCACCGTCAGGCCAGCACGCGTTCCCGCCCGCAGTACACGTTCAGGCTGCTCCCCCGGTTGAACCCGACCACCGTCATCCCCAGCTCCTCCCCCAGCTGGACCGCCAGCGCGGACGGCGCCGACACGGCCGACAGCAGCGGGACACCGGCCAGGGCAGCCTTCTGCACCAGCTCGAAGGAGGCCCGCCCGGACACCTGCAGCACCGAGCCGCGCAACGGCATACCCCGCTCCCGCAGGGCCCACCCGACCACCTTGTCGACCGCGTTGTGCCGTCCCACGTCCTCGCGCACGCAGACGGGCTCCAGCCCCTCCGGGCCCGGCAGGAAGAGGCCCGCGGCGTGCACCCCGCCGGTCCGGTCGAAGACCTGCTGCTCCTCGCGCAACCGGTCCGGCAGGGCCAGCAGCTCGGCCAGGGGGTGTGCCGCGCGGTCGTCCGTCAGGTCGTGCCCGCCGGTGCGCCGCACCGCCTCGATCGAGGACGTCCCGCAGACCCCGCAGGAGCTGGAGGTGTAGACGTGCCGCTCCAGCGAGGGGTCGGGCGGCGCCACCCCCTCGGCGAGCGTGACGTCGACGACGTTGTAGTCCCGCTGCCCGTCGGCTCCGATGCCCGAGCGGTAGTCGATCTGCGCGACGTCCGCCCAGTCGTGCACCACGCCCTCGCCGTGCAGGAACCCCACGACCAGGTCGAAGTCCGAGCCCGGGGTGCGCATCGTCACGGACAGGGGCCGGCCTCCGACCCGGACCTCGAGCGGCTCCTCCCCCGCCAGGGTGTCCGCCCGCTCGCGCACCGACCCGTCCGCGGACAGCCGGGTCACGCGGCGGCGCTGGGTGACCTTGACCATCGGGCCAGGGTATGCCGCGCCCGTCCCGGTCCCGAACCACGACCGCCTTCATCGAATCTTCACGGACGGCACCGGGAGGCCTTCATCGCGGGGGCGTTGACTCGGTTGTAGGACCACGAGAGAAGGGACGACCGATGACCACGAGGACCAGGACCAGGTTCATGAGCACGCTGCTGGCGACCGGTGTCGGCACGGCCCTCGCCCTGGGGACCGGTGTCGCGATCGCGCAGAGCGACGACGGCACCGACGAGGGCGGGACCGCGACCGAGGTGCTGGACGCGCTGCAGTTCAACCTCGAGGAGGAGCGGATGGCCCGCGACCTCTACGACGAGCTGGGCGAGGCCCACGACGGGCTGGCGCCGTTCACGCAGATCGAGGTCTCCGAGCAGCGCCACCACGACGCGGTGGCCCAGCTCATCACCCTCAAGGACGGCACGCTGCCCGAGGATGAGGTCCCCGGGGAGTTCGAGAACGACGAGATCCAGACGATGTACGACGACTGGCTCGAGCGCGGTCTGGTCAGCCCCGAGGCTGCCTTCGAGGTCGGCATCGAGCTGGAGACCGCCGACATCGCGCACCTGCAGTCCACCATCGACGAGATCGACGACGAGGACGTGGACCGGGTGCTGGGCCACCTGCTCAACGCCTCCGAGCACCACCTGGCGGCCTTCGAGGCCGCAGCGGCCGGCGAGCTGCCCGACATGGCGGGCACCGGCGGCGGCCGTCAGGGCGGCCCCGGCCCAGGGATGCAGCCGGGTGACCGCGGCCAGGGCCTGCGGCAGGGCATGCAGCAGGGCCCGGGTGGAGCCGGCCCCGGCCTGCAGCAGGGCCCGGGCGGGCAGCGCGGACCGGCGATGAACGGTCCGGGCGCCCAGCAGGGCCAGGGCGGTCAGCACCACGGGAACGGCACGGGCGACTGCCCGATGACCACGACCGAGGACGCGGACGACGCCTGACCGCAGGTCGGAGCGGGCGGCACAGAGCTCGTGCCGCCCGCTCCGCACGTTCGGGCCTGTCCGTCCGGGACGTCGGCCCACCCGGCCTCACCGACGGCGGCGCCCGGGCGTGGCACGTGGCGCCTGGCGTGAGCGAACGAGTGGACGGGTTGTGCCCCAGATCGGGACGATTCGGGCGCACAACCCGTCCACTCGTTTCGTCGGTCGGTCTGTCCGGGCGGGCGGCTCAGCGGTCGGTCGGTGCGGGCAGGCAGGTCAGCAGTCCGTCTGTCCGGGCGGGCGGGCGGCCAGCCGTCGACCGTCCGGCTCCTGCGGGCCAGCGGTCGGTCGGGTCGCGACCTAACCCTCGGGCTGGGCCGCCGGCGAGCCGTCCAGGGGCAGCGTGGCCACGAACCGGGCACCCCTGCCCGGGCCGTCGCTCGCCGCGACGAGCTCACCGCCGTGGGCCCGGACGAGCGCGCGGGCGATCGTCAGTCCGATGCCCGAGCCGCCGTCCTCGCCCGCTGTCCCCTCGTCGCCGCGCTCCCCGCGGTAGAAGCGCTCGAAGACCGCCTCCTCCTCCCCGGGTCGCAGCCCCACACCCTGGTCGAGGACCTCCACGGTCGCCACGGCACCGGTCCCGGCATCGTCCCGCGGACCCGTCCCGTCACCGTCCCGCGGACCGGTGACGACGACCCGGACCTCCTCGCCGTCCGCGCTGGCCCGCAGCGCGTTCGTCAGCAGGTTGGTCACCACCTGCGCGATCCGGTCGGGGTCGTGCGGCACCTGGAGGGACGCCGGCCCGGCCACCCGGACCCGCACGCCCTGACCGGCCGCCCGGGCCTGCACGGCCTCGACCGCCGAACCCACCGTCTCCGCGAGGTCGGCGTAAACGACCCGGACCTCGAGCCTGCCCTCCTCGGCCCGGGACAGGCTGCTGAGGTCCTCGGCCAGCCGCTCCAGCCGTCGGGTCTGCTCCACGACCCTGCCCAGCCCGTCCTCGTCCGCCGGCACCACCCCGTCGAGCATCGCCTCGGCGTACCCACGGGTGACGGTCAGCGGCGTGCGCATCTCGTGGGCCACCTCGCCGATGAGCCGGGCCCGCCGGGCCTCGGTCGCCTCCAGCCGTTCCCCCAGCTGGCGCACGTCGTCCGCGAGGTCGGCCAGCTCGGTCGTCCCCGGACGGGGCACGTGCACGGCATACCGTCCGAGCGAGAGCTGTCGGGTCGCCGTCCGCAGCTGCTCCAGCGGCCGGGCCGTCCGACGGGCCGCGACGACACCGAGGACGATCGCCACCACCAGGCCGACCAGCACGCCGACCAGGACGGCCCGGTCCACGCTGTCGACGAACTCCGCCCGGAAGCCGGCCATGCCGGCCGGTCCACCGGGAGCGCCGTCGCCGCCCGCACCGTGCCGCGCACCGTTGCCCGCACCCATCCCCATCGCCCGGTCCCACCGCTGGAGGGCGACCAGACGCAGCACGACCACGGTGACCAGGCCCGAGACCAGCGCCACGAGCACGTGCGAGAGGACGAGGCGGGCCCGCAGCGAGCGCCACCAGCTCACGGACCGCTGCCTGACGGGACAGCCTGCCCGTCGACCGGTGACGCCACCGGCAGGAACTTGTACCCCACCCCCCGCACCGTCCCGACGACCCGGGGCGCCGCGGCGTCGTCGTCGAGCGCCCGGCGCAGGCTGCGCACGTGCACGTCCACGACCCGTTCGTCGCCGACGTGGTCGTAGCCCCACACACGCTGCACCAGCTGGTCGCGGGTGAACACCCGTCCCGGATGCTCGGCGAGCGCCCACAGCAGGTCGAACTGCAGGGCCGACAGCGGGCGCAGGCTGTCGTCCCGCCGCACCTCCCTGCGGGCCCGGTCGATGCGCAACCCGGGGAAGGCGAGCACCTCCGAATCGGTGACGGCGTCCTGAGCCGACGGAACGGGCGGCGCGGCGCGCCGCAGCACCGCCGACACCCTCGCGGCGACCTCCCGGGGGCGGAACGGCTTGGTGACGTAGTCGTCGGCCCCCGCCGCCAGCCCCATGAGGACGTCGCCCTCCTCCGTCCTGGCGCTGACCATCACCACCGGCAGGTCCCGATCGCGGCGCAGACGTCGGAGGACCTCGACGCCGTCGAGGTCCGGCAGCCCGACGTCCAGCAGCACCACGTCGGGCAGGGGTTCCAGGCCCGCCTGCCGCAGCGCCTCGGCGCCCGTGCCCGCCTCCCGGACCACGAACCCGTCGCGGGTCAGGTAGGCCGACAGCAGGGCGCGGATCTGCGGCTCGTCGTCGACCACCAGCGCGGTGCGGATCACGCCGCTCACCTCCGGCTCCAGGCTACTCCGGGGGTATGCCGCACCCGCCCCCGGAGCGGGCGTGGGTCGGCGGCGCGGGCGTCCGGCGGGGGTGTCCCGCACCCGCCCCCGGAGCGGGCGTCGCCGGCGGCAGGACGAGGGGTCCGGTCTCAGCGGTTGGCGATCCCGTCCGGCGCGCAGACGAAGTGGGCCACCAGCGCGGTCCAGCCGGTCTGGTGGGAGGCGCCGAGGCCGACCCCGGAGTCGCCGTCGAAGTACTCGCTGAAGGTCGGATGCGCGTCCCACAGCGGACCGGTCGGGTGGTGCACCGGGGTCGAGGGGCGACGGCCCTCCGGGCCGGGACGGAAGATCCCGACCAGCCGGCGCTCGATCCGCGCCGCCACCTGGTCGATCGCGACGTCCTCGCCGGAGCCGGTGGGGTACTCCACCGGCCGGCCCGCCCCGGCACCCCGCCCGTAGGTGCGCAGCGCGTCGGTCAGGAGCGCGTTGACGGGCATCCACACCGGGCCGCGCCAGTTGGAGTTGCCGCCGAACATCCGCGAGTCGGACTCACCGGGCACGTAGGCCAGCCCCAGGTCGGAGCCGCCGACGTGCACCTGCACCCCGTCGCGGTGGGCGGCCGACAACGACCGCAGCCCACCGGGCGAGAGGAACTCGCCCTCGTCCAGCATCCGCCGCACGACAGCCCGCCACTGGCGCCGGTCGACCATCGACAGCGTGCGCAGGGCGCACCCGTCGTGGTTGGTGTGCAGCAGGGCGTCCTGCAGCTCGGGGCGCCGCCGGGTCCACCCGTCGAAGAAGTCGGTGAGGTCCGGGAGCTCGTCGACCACCCAGTCCGGCACGATGGCGACCGCCGACAGGGGCAGCAGTCCGACCATCGAGCGCACCGGCATCCGGTTCACCTCCCCGTCGTCGGTGGTGAGGATGTCGTGGAAGAACTCGTCCTCCTCGTCCCACAGGCGGGCGTGACCGCGGCCGATGTCGTCCATGGCCTGGGCGATGGAGAGGAAGTGGACGAGGAACTTGGTGGCGATCTCGTCCCACGCCGGGTCCTCGCGGGCCAGCTCCATCGACATCCGCAGCATCTTGAGGCAGAACAGCCCCATCCAGGCGGTGGCGTCGGCCTGCTCCAGCCGCTGCCCGTCGGGGAGCGGGTCGGACCGGTCGAACAGCCCGATGTTGTCCAGCCCCAGGAAGCCGCCCTCGAACACGTGGCTGCCGTCGGCGTCCTTGCGGTTGACCCACCACGGGAAGTTCAGCAGCATCTTGAGCACGACCCGCTCGAGGAAGACCCGGTCGCGCGAACCGTCGATGCAGTAGACCTGCCACGCCGCCCACGGGTGCACCGGCGGGTTGACGTCGGAGAAGTTCCACTCGTAGGCCGGCAGCTGGCCGTTGGGGTGCATCGACCACTCGCGGCACATGAGCAGCAGCTGCCACTTGGCGAAGTAGGGGTCCACGTGCGCGTAGGCCACGCAGTGGAAGGCCAGGTCCCAGGTCGCGAACCAGGGGTACTCCCACTCGTCGGGCATCGAGACGACCTCGGCGAAGTTCACGTGCCGCCAGTCGCTGTTCCGCTCGCGCCCGGGGGGCGGCGGCGGTTGGCCGGGGTCGCCCTGCAGCCACCGGGTCACGTCGTAGAGGTAGAGCTGCTTGCACCACTGCAGCCCGGCGAACGCGCGGCGCGCCACGAGCGCGTCCTCCCCGTCCGTGCCCTCCGGCAGCACGGCGGCGTAGAACTCGTCCGCCTCCTGCCGCCGCAGGTCGACCACCTCCGCGTCGCCCGGGGCGTCGGCAGTCACACCCTCGCCCTCGGTCAGCCGCAGCCGCACGGTCACGCTCTCCCCGGGGGCGACCGCGTCGAAGGACCACCAGAACGCCATCTTCGTCCCCCGCTGCTCGGGGTTGCAGGCGTCGGCCTGCCCGTGCACCACCGCGCGGCCCACCGCGTCCTTGGGGTATGCCGTGTGCCCGGCCGGGACCGCGTCCTCACCGTGCAGGGCGGCCACGTTGGTGTCGTTCTCGCAGAACAGGGTCCGCGGCGACCCCTCGGCCCGCACCGTGACGCTTCCCAGCTCGTGGTGCTCGCCCCGCACGACAACGCCACCGTCGCCCGGCCCGGCCGCGACGTCGTCGCGCCACAGCTGCGGGCGGCGGTCGTCCAGGCCCCAGGACCAGGTGTTGCGGAACCACACCTGCGGAAGCAGGTGCAGCGGAGCGGCCTCAGGGCCGTGGTTGGTCGCGGTCACCTCGACGACGAGGTCACCGGGGGCCGCCTTGGCGTGGGTGACGACGACGTCGAAGAACCGGTCCTCGTCCAGCACCCCCGTGTCGGCCAGCTCGTGCTCGGGGTCCTGCACGCCGCGCTCGCCGTTGACCCGCAGCAGCTCCTCGTAGGGGAAGGCCGCCTGCGGGTAGCGGTAGAGCGTGCTGGCGTAGGAGTGGGTGGGCAGCCCCTCGAGGTGCCACCAGTACTCCTTGACGTCCTCCCCGTGGTTGCCCTGCGGGTTGGTCAGCCCGAACAACCGCTCCTTGAGCCGGTCGTCCTGCCCGTTCCACATCGCCACGGCGACGTTGAGGTGCCCCTCGAGGTCGCTCAGGCCGGCGATCCCGTCCTCGCCCCAGCGATAGGCCCTCAGGTGGGCGTGTTCGAACGGGAAGTGCGCCCACGCGTTCCCGTCGGCGGAGTAGTCCTCCCGGACGGTCCCCCACTGCCGTCCAGAGACGTAGGGGCCCCAGCGGCGCCAGGGCGCCCGGGAGTCGTCGGAGTCGGCCAGACGTCGGTGCTCGGCGGTGGTCACCGGGCCAGACTAGGCGTCAGACGGCGAACCCGGCGAGATGGCCGTGCAGGTTCTCGTCGACCTTGGCCTGCAGGCGGGTGCCCTCCCCGGTGTGCTCCTCGGAGAGCACCTCGCCCTCCTCGTGCAGCCGGGTGACCAGGTCGCCCCGCGAGTAGGGCAGGAGCACGTCGACGAGGATCTCCGGCCGCGGCAGGGTCTCCTCGAGCGCCGTCCGCAGCTCCTCCACGCCGCGTCCGGTGCGGGCCGACACGACGACCACCCGGGGGTGCATCCGGACGACGCGGTCGACCACCTCGGGGTCGGCCACGTCGGCCTTGTTGACCGCGACGATCTCGGGCAGCCGCAGCGCGGCCCCGTCGTCCACCTCGGCCAGCACCTCGTGGACCGCGGCGATCTGACCCTCGGGGTCGGGGTGGGAGCCGTCGACGACGTGCAGCAGCACGTCGGCCCCCGCCGCCTCCTCGAGCGTGGAGCGGAAGGCCTCGACGAGCTGGTGCGGCAGGTGCCGGACGAACCCGACAGTGTCGGACAGGGTGTAGGTGCGCCCGTCGGCCGTCTCGGCCCGCCGCACGGTGGGGTCCAGCGTGGCGAAGAGCTGGTCCTCCACGAGCACGCCCGCCCCGGTCAGGCGGTTGAGCAGGGAGGACTTGCCGGCGTTGGTGTAGCCCACGATGGCCACGCTGGGCACCTTGTGGGCACGGCGCGAGCTGCGCTTGGTGTCGCGGACCGTCTTCATCGCAGTGATGTCGCGGCGCAGCTTGGCGATCCGGGTGTTGATCCGCCGCCGGTCCAGCTCGATCTTGGTCTCACCGGGCCCGCGGGAGCCGATGCCCTCACCGCCGGCGACCCGTCCACCGGCCTGGCGGGACATCGAGTCGCCCCAGCCGCGCAGGCGTGGCAGCAGGTACTGCAGCTGCGCCAGCTCCACCTGCGCCCGTCCCTCGCGGCTCTTGGCGTGCTGGGCGAAGATGTCGAGGATGAGCGCAGTGCGGTCGATGACCTTCACCTTGACGACGTCCTCGAGGGCACGGCGCTGGGACGGGCCCAGCTCGCCGTCGCAGATGACGGTGTCGGCGCCGTGCTCGGCGACCAGGTCGCGCAGCTCCTTGGCCTTGCCCGACCCCAGGTAGGTGGCCGGATCCGGCTTGAGCCGGCGCTGGACCACGCCGTCGAGCACGGTCGAGCCGGCGGTCTCGGCCAGGGCGGCCAGCTCGCGCATGGAGTTCTCCGCGTCCTCGGCGGTGGTCCGGCCGTCGTCGGCCCAGACCCCGGCGAGGACGACGCGCTCCAGGCGCAGCTGGCGGTACTCGACCTCGGTGACGTCCTCGAGCTCGGTCGAGAGGCCGGCCACGCGCTGGAGCGCCGCTCGCTCCTCCCGGTCCAGCTGGTCACCGTCGGGGTGGTCCGCCCGGTAGCCGTGGCCGACGCGGTCGCCGTGGCCGGCCCGCTCGTCGTGGCCGGCCTGCTCGTCGTGGCCGTCGTGGTGCTCGGACGTCCCGTCGACGTCGACGGTGCCCTGTCCCCAGGCGTCCTCCTCGAACACGCTGCTGCGGGTGGGGGTGGGGTGGTCCTGCGGCTGCGCCATGGTCTCCTTCGGGTCAGGCACGGGGTATGCGGTGGAGCTGCTGCTGATCCCCACCTTCCCAGAGGACAACGTCGAGGACCACCGGATTTGTGCCCGGGGCCCGTCCCCGTCCGCACCGGAACCTCGCGCCCGTGCGCACCGCACCCGCGTCCCGCCCGCACCGGACCCCCCGCACCGGAGCCTGCGCCCGTCGCCCCGGCGTCCTGCCCGTCAACCCGTAGACTTCCCGGCCATGTCCCCGCCCCAGGACCACTACTTCACCGCCAGGCCGGCCTCCGACGGCGAGCTGCGCCGGGTGCCGGTCCGGCTGGCCGGCCGGGACGTGGAGGTGGTGACCGCGGGCGGGATCTTCTCCCCCGACGGCATCGACCGGGGCACCCGGGTGCTGCTGGCCGAGGTCCCTCCTCCTCCGCCGGAGGGGTCGTTCCTGGACCTCGGGTGCGGCTGGGGACCGCTGGCACTGACGATGGCCCTGGAGTCACCGGGGGCGCACGTGCTGGCGGTCGACGTGAACGAGCGGGCCCTGGACCTGGCCCGGCGCAACGCCGTGGCCCTCGACGTCGCCGACCGCGTCGAGGTCCTGACCCCCGAGGAGGTGCCGGCCGAGCGGCGCTTCGACCTGCTGTGGTCCAACCCGCCGATCAGGGTGGGCAAGGAGGTGCTCCACGGGATGCTCACCGCCTGGCTGCCCCGCCTGGCCCCGGAGGGCACGGCATACCTCGTGGTGCAGAAGAACCTCGGCGCCGACTCGCTGCAGACCTGGCTGCAGACCACGCTCCCCGATCGGATGGGGCCGGTCCGGGTGACGCGGGAGGCCAGCAGCAAGGGTTTCCGGGTGCTCTGCGTGCGCCGCGGCTGACGGCACACGGCACCTCGCCCCCGGCCCAGGTGCCGTGGCACCCCGGGACCCTCGCCCCCCAGCCCGAGGCCCGGTCAGCCCCGTCCGCGGACCACGGCCAGGGCCTGCTCCACCAGGTCGGGCGCGTCGTGCTCGAGCCAGTGGATGCGCGGGTCCGGCCCGAACCAGCGCTCCTGCCGACGGGCCAGCCTGCGGGTGGCCAGGACGGTCTCGGCCACCGCCTCCTCCCGGTCCAGCTCCCCGTCGAGCTCGCGCAGTGCCTGGGCGTAGCCGACGGCTCGCGAGGCCGTACGCCCCTCCCGCAACCCCTGCCCGACCAGGGCCCGCACCTCCTCCAGCAGGCCCGCGCGCCACATCCCCTCCGTCCGCCGGGCGATCCGGTCGTCCAGCACCCCGCGCGCGGCCCGCAGCCCCAGCACCACCGTGGGCTCCACGTGCTCGCGGGTGGGCATGGTGGCGCTGAAGGGCCGCCCGGTGAGGTCGACGACCTCCAGGGCGCGCACGATCCGGCGCCCGTTGCGCGGCTGGATCCCCCGCGCCGCGACGTCGTCGACCGCCGCGAGCCGGGCGTGCAGCGCCTCGGGCCCCACCCGTTCGAGCTCGGCCTCCCAGCGGGCCCGCACCCGCGGGTCGGTCGGGGGGATCTCGAGCCGGTCCAGCAGCGCCCGCACGTACAGCCCGGACCCCCCGACGACCACCGGGACGCGTCCGCGGGCGCGCACCGCCCGCAGGTCGGCCCGGGCAGCTGCCTGGTATGCCGCGACGCTCGCCTCCTCGCGGACGTCGAGCACGTCGAGCTGGTGGTGGGGCACGCCCCGGCGGTCCGCGGGGGTCAGCTTGGCGGTCCCCACGTCCATGCCCCGGTACAGCTGGGAGGCGTCGGCGTTGACCACCTCGCCCCCGAGCGCCAGGGCCAGGGCCACGCCGAGGTCGGACTTGCCGGTGGCGGTCGCCCCGACCACGGCCACGACCGGGGACGGGGTGGTGGACATGCTCGCCAGTCTGGCAGCCACCGGTTGCCGGGCCCCGGCCACCGGGGCAGGCTGGCCTCCATGGACGAGCAGACGAGCACCCCGGACCAGCCCTCCGACAACGCGTCCGAGGGCACCTTCGTCGGCGGCAGCTTCGGCGGCACCCAGGGGGACGAGGACCCGGGGACGACGACCGCCGAGCAGGTCGAGGCCGAGCACGACGGCCCCGTCCACCTCGCGGACGCCACGGTCCCCGCCGAGGTCCAGGAGCAGGCGACCCTGACCTCCGAGCCCGGCTCGATCCCCGACGAGGGCGACGCCTTCCCCGCCGACGTCGAGGGCACCAGCGGCGCCCCGTCCCCCGGCGAGCGGAACGACCCCGTCTGACCGCACCCCGGTCCGCGTGACGACCCCGTCCGACCGCACCCCGGTCGGCGTGACGCCCCTGTCCGACCGCACCCCGGTCCCGTGACGACCCCGACCGACCGCGGACCCCTACGATGTCGGCCATGCCGGACACCCCGATCGAGGTCCACATCATCGCCGACTCCACCGGCGACACCGCCGCGCGGGTGGCCCGGGCCGCTGCCGCGCAGTACGTGGGCTACGACGTGCGGATCATCCGTCACCCGCGGCAGTCCTCCGCCGAGGGCCTGCACGACGCGTTCGCCCGGATGCATCCGGACCGGGCCCGGACGGTCGTCTTCTCCACCGTCGTGGACGAGGGGCTGCGGCACCTCGTGACCCAGCTGTGCACCGAGCGCTCGCTGCCGCACGCCGACCTGCTGGAGCCGGCCGTGGGGGCGTTGCGCGAGGCCACCGGCCAGGATCCCGAGCGGGTCGTCCGTCCGGTCGGGGTCGGCGAGGACTACTTCAAGCGGGTGCAGGCGATGGAGTTCTCGATCGCCAACGACGACGGCAACCTGTCCAACCACCTGCGCGAGGCCGACATCGTGCTCGTAGGGGTGAGCCGCTCGGGCAAGACGCCGCTGTCGATGTACCTGGGCTACCTGGGCTACAAGACCGCCAACATCCCCCTGGTCCCCGGGATCCCGGCACCTACGCAGCTCTTCGACGTGCAGCGGTGGAAGGTGGTCGGTCTGACCATCGACCCCGAGCGGCTCGCCCAGATCCGCACCCGCCGGGTCCGGACGATGGGGAGCCGGGCGGTCCAGCGGGACGGTTACACCGAGCTGGCCCACATCTTCGACGAGCTGGACGAGGTGACCGCCATCCAGCGCAGCCTGGGCTGCCCGGTCATCGACACGACGAGCCTGGCCCTGGAGGAGGCGGCCGGACGGGTCATCGAGGTGGTCCAGAAGCGGCGGGAGGCGGCTGCCGGAGGCTGACCGGCCCACGCTAGGGTCGACGAGTGTAGACGGGGCGAGGACGCTCCGGAACCACGCACAGAGCGGAGCACGCCAGCATGAGCGATAACGACCAGGTCAAGTACCTCTACGACATGTCCGAGGGGAACGCGGGCATGAAGACCCTGCTCGGCGGCAAGGGGGCCAACCTGGCCGAGATGAAGCGCCTGGGCATCCCGGTTCCGGACGGTTTCACGGTCAGCACCGCCGCGTGCGTGGCCACCATGGAGAACTCCGGGGACTGGCCGGAGAGCCTGTGGGACGACACCCTGGCCGCCCTGGCCCGGCTGGAGGAGCGCACCGGCCGCACCCTGGGCAGCGCCGACAAGCCGCTGCTGCTCTCGGTCCGCTCCGGGGCCGTCTTCTCCATGCCCGGCATGATGGACACCATCCTCAACCTGGGCATCAGCGACGAGACCGTCGAGGCGCTGGGCGCCGAGGCCGACAACCCCCGCTTCGCCTGGGACTCCTACCGCCGCTTCCTCCAGATGTACGGCGAGGTCGTCGAGGGTGTGCCCCCGCACCTGTTCGAGGACGAGCTGACCTCGCTCAAGGCCCGTCGCGGCGTCGCGCAGGACACGGACCTGTCCACCGACGACCTCAAGGAGCTCGTCGCCACCTTCAAGGACGTCTCCCGCCGCGAGCTCGGCCGCGAGCTGCCCGCCGACCCGCGCGAACAGCTGCGGGGCGCCATCGACGCGGTCTTCAGCTCCTGGGACACCCCCCGCGCCCGGGTCTACCGCAAGGCCAACGCCATCCCGGACGACCTGGGCACGGCCGTCAACGTCATGCAGATGGTCTTCGGCAACCGCGGCGAGACCTCGGCGACCGGCGTCTGCTTCACCCGCAACCCCTCGACCGGCGGCAAGGAGCTCTACGGCGAGTTCCTCGTCAACGCCCAGGGCGAGGACGTGGTCTCCGGCATCCGGACCCCGCGCGAGCTCTCCGAGATGGAGCAGGTGCTCCCCGAGGCCTACGCCCAGCTCGTGCAGACGATGCACGACCTGGAGAGCCACTACAAGGACATGCAGGACATCGAGTTCACGGTTGAGGAGGGCACGCTCTACCTGCTCCAGACCCGCAACGGCAAGCGCACCGCCGCGGCCGCGCTGAAGGTGGCCCGCGACATGGTCGGGGAGGGTGTGCTCACCCGCGAGGAGGCGCTGCAGCGGATCGCACCCGAGCAGCTGGACCAGCTGCTCCACCCGGCGATCGACGCTGACCACGGCAAGAAGCCGGTGACCAAGGGACTGCCCGCCTCCCCCGGCGCGGCGGTCGGTGCGGTGGTCTTCGACGCCGACACCGCCGAGCAGCGTGGACGGGCCGGCGAGGCCGTCGTCCTGGTCCGCTACGAGACCACCCCCGACGACATCCACGGCGTGATCGTGGCCCAGGGCGTGCTCACCGCCCACGGAGGCATGACCTCCCACGCCGCCGTGGTCGCGCGTGGCATGGGCAAGCCCTGCGTGGCCGGCGCCCAGGGCATCCGCATCAACACGACCGAGAAGACCCTCTCGGTCGGGGACTCGGTCTTCGCCGAGGGCGACGTCATCACCCTCGACGGATCCACCGGTGAGGTCTACGGCGAGGCGCTCGAGCTGGTGCCGCCGCAGATCAACGAGGACTTCAGCGCGATCGTCGGCTGGGCCGACGAGATCCGCCGCCTGGGGGTGCGCGCCAACGCCGACACGGGCGAGGACGCGGCCAAGGCCCGCGAGCTCGGCGCCGAGGGCATCGGCCTGTGCCGCACCGAGCACATGTTCATGGCCGCCGACCGGCTCCCCGCCGTGCGGCGGATGATCCTGGCCGACGACGCCGAGGAGCGTGCCGAGGCCCTCGAGGCCATCCTGCCGATGCAGCAGGAGGACTTCGAGGCGATCTTCACGCAGATGAAGGGCCTGCCGGTGACCGTCCGGCTGCTCGACCCTCCGCTGCACGAGTTCCTCCCCGACCTGGTCGAGCAGTCCCTGCTGGTCCAGCGTCTGGAGCTCACCGACGGTGACAAGGACCAGCTCTCCGAGGCCCGGACCCTGCTGTCCCAGGTCAAGCGCCTGCACGAGCAGAACCCGATGCTGGGCACCCGCGGGTGCCGCCTGGCGATGCTCTACCCGGAGATCCCCGAGATGCAGACCCGGGCGATCGTCCGGGCCGCGCTGGCGGTCAAGGAGCGCGAGGGCGAGACGGCCACGGTCGAGATCATGATCCCCCTCGTCGCCTACGCCAAGGAGCTGCAGGTCCAGCGCGAGATCGTCGACCGCACGGTCGCCGACGAGCTCGAGGCTGCCGGCGAGCAGCTGGAGGTGCACGTGGGCACGATGATCGAGCTGCCGCGGGCGGCGATCGTGGCCGACCAGATCGCCGAGCACGCCGACTTCTTCTCCTTCGGCACCAACGACCTGACCCAGACCGGGATCGGCATCAGCCGGGACGACGCCGAGGGCGGGTTCCTGTCGGCCTACGTCTCCGACGAGGTCATCCCGTCCAACCCGTTCGAGTCGATCGACAAGGACGGAGTGGGCGGGCTGGTGCAGATCGGCGCCGAGCGCGGCCGTGCGACCAAGCCCGACCTCAAGCTCGGCGTCTGCGGTGAGCACGGTGGTGACCCCGCCTCGATCGACCTGTTCGAGGAGCTGAACCTCAACTACGTGTCCTGCTCGCCGTTCCGCGTCCCGATCGCCCGCTTCGCCGCCGCCCGGGCGGTGCTGGCCCGCAGGACGTGACCTCGACGCCACCGGCGCCGCAGGCCGCCGGGCTCGTCCGGACGCTGGACGGGCTCGGCGGCTTCTTCGCCCTCGCGGCCCCGCCCCCGCAGGGGAGCGACGCCGTCCCGTGGGCACAGGTGCTGTCGGGCCCGGCGCTGGAGCCCCGCTTCGACGCGGTGCGCACCCTCCTCGCCGACGGCGCCGGCATCCCGGTGGGCGAGCTCGACCCCAAGGTGGCGGTCTCCGCCGTCCAGGTCGGACTGGCCTCCAGGCTGTGGTCGGTCGTCCTCGCCTCGGCGGTCCTGCACTCCTGGGTGCCCGACCTGTCCTCCGCCTCCCTGCTGGCCAGCCCCGTGCACCGCGGCTCTGTCCCCCTCGGGGTCCGGGACGCGGACCACGGGTATGCCGTGACCTCTCCCGAGGAGGCGGCGCGGCGGATCGGTAAGACGGTCGTGGCCTCCTCCCTGCACGATCTGCACGAGGCGTGCGCCAAGACCGGCCGGACGCCCGAGCGGGTGCTCGTCAGCAACAGCACGTCGAGCCTCGTCGGGGCCCTGCGGGTGCTCGGTGGCCGCCGTCCGGAGGTCGCCGGACGGGTCGCCGAGCTGGGCCGGCTGCTGCTGGCCGACCCCGCCGTCCGGGCCGGCGGCGCCCTGGTGCCGGCGTCAGACCTGCCGGCCGGGGTCGGCACGGAGGTCCCGGGGCACGACCCCGCCGAGGCGGCCTTCCTGCGCACCGGGTGCTGCGTCTTCTACCACCTGCCGGAGCACGGCCTGTGCCCCGACTGCGTCCTGGCCCCCACCCACCCGGGGCGGGTCACCGAGGCCCACTGACGGGCAGGACGCTCAGCACGACGCCCCGGCATGACGGCTCGTCCGTCCCGGCGTGTCGCGCACCGTGCCGTGTCCGCTGCGGCGAGTCGCGTGCCAGGACGCGGATGGTGCACAGCGCGGTCCCCCCGGTGGCGGCCCAGCACAGCCACCGGGGGTGCCCACGGCGCCAGGTGACGGCCGTCAGCCGCGCGGACGCACCGTCCCTGCGCCCGATTCGGCGTCCCAGGAGTAGACCTCGGTCCCGTCGACCCAGGTGCGCAACACCCGTGACTGAAGGTCGAGCGGATCCCCGGACCACAGCACGACGTCGCCGTCCTTGCCCACGTCGAGGGAGCCGACCCGGTCGTCGACGCCCAGCACCCTCGCCGGGTTGAGCGTCACCGCGCGCAGCGCCGCGTGGCGGCCCATCCCCTCACGCACGGCGAGCGCGACCTGGGTGATGAGGTACTCGATCGGCACGACCGGGTGGTCGGTGATGATCGACACCGGCACCCCCGCACGGTCCAGGATCCCCGGTGCGGCCAAGGAGCGCTCACGCACCTCGACCTTGGACCGGCTGACGATGAGCGGGCCGTAGAGCACCGGCACCTGCCGCTCGGCGAGCACGTCGGCGAGCAGGTAGGACTCGGTGCCGTGGTCCAGCACGAGCTCGTAGCCGAACTCGTCGGCCAGGCGCAGCGCGGTCGCGATGTCGTCGGCGCGGTGGCAGTGCTGGCGCCACGGGATCTCGCGGTCGAGCACCGCCACGAGGATCTCGCTCACCAGGTCGGTGTCGACCGGCTTGCCGTCCGCGGCGTCCCTGCGGGCCCGGTAGGAACGGGCCGCCTCGAAGGCCGTCCGCAGCACCAGCGCGACGCCCAGCCGCGTCGAAGGCGTCTTCTTCTGCTCGCCGTAGACCCGCTTGGGGTTCTCCCCCAGGGCCGACTTCACCCCGGCGGGGTTGCGCAGCACCATCTCGTCGACGTAGCGCCCGTAGGTCTTCAGCGCCACCGCCTGGCCGCCGATCGGATTGCCCGAACCGGGGTTGACGTTGACGGTCGTCACCCCGCCCATGAGCGCGTCGTCGAAGCCCTGCTCGCGGGGGTTGATCGCGTCGATGGCCCGCGCTGCGGCCATGACCGGGTCGGTCATCTCGTTGGTGTCCTGCCCGGCCCAGCCCTCGCCCTCCTCCCACACGCCGAGGTGGACGTGGGCGTCGACGAGCCCCGGCAGAAGCCAGCCGCCGGCCGCGTCGACGACCTCGGCGTCCCCGGGGACGGGCACCTGCTCCCGGGTGCCGACCGCCTCGATGCGGCCCTCGCGCAGCAGCACGACGCCGTCCTCCACGGGGTCGGCGGAGACGGGGACGACACGGGCCCCCACGATGGCGAGCGGGTGGTCCTGGGGCATGTGCACGACTCCTGATCATGGTCGGGACGGGGCCTGCCCAGCCTACGCAGCGGGCTCCTGGGTGTGAGGGACGCCTCACCCCTGCAGGGGAACGAACCTGGACCAGACCCTTGTGCGGGCGCTGATACCTCTGGGAGTATGGGAACACTGTGCTCGACCACGGCGTTGGCACGGTCAGACGCGACGTGGGCCCTCCCGGGTGCGCTCGCAGGCAAGAGATACGCAGCAGTATCGTCCCTTGACCGGCGAGGCCCGAGCCGGTCCGGGGCGAGACCTTTGCACCGACGGCGACCCAAGGAGCACGACTGATGGACTGGCGCGATCGCGCAGCCTGCCTGGACGAAGACCCGGAGCTGTTCTTCCCGATCGGCAACACCGGTCCTGCGCTGCAGCAGATCGAGGAGGCCAAGGCCGTGTGCCGGACCTGCCCGGTCATCGACACCTGCCTGAAGTGGGCCCTGGAGACCGGCCAGGACGCCGGCGTGTGGGGCGGCCTCTCCGAGGACGAGCGCCGCGCACTCAAGCGGCGCAAGGCCCGCGCCCGCCGCGCCGGCTGAGCCGGCCCCTCCGGCGTAGCCGACCCCTGCGGGTCGAACCCCCGGACCTAGCACTCCCAGGCCGCGGGCACCGGCCACTCAGGCCGCGACACCTCAAGCACCGGCCACTCAGGCCGCGACCCTTCAAGGCCCTTCAAGCACCGACCACTCAAACCGCGACCCTTCAAGCGCCGACCCCTCAGGCCGCGGGAGCACTCCTCAGCCGCACAGTGAACCGGACGACGGTCCCGTGCGGCTCCGCGCTCTCCCAGGCGATCGTGCCGCGCAGGTCCGTGATGAGGGCCTGGACGATCTGCATCCCGAGCCCCGGGCCGCCGGGCCCGACCTCATCGGGTGTCAGGCCCGCCCCGTTGTCCGAGACGGTGACCTCGACGATCTCCCCCGGTCCCGTCACCTGGGCCCGTCGCCGGGCCTCGACCACGACCCGGGGGCGGGCGACCTCGGCCGGGGCCTGCTCCGCCGGGGCGTCGCGGTGCTCCTCGAAGCCGTGCTCGACCGCGTTGTGCACCAGCTCGGCCAGCACCATCGCCAGGTGGGTCGCGTCTTCGGCGAGCAGCGATCCGAAGGTGCCCCTCAGCTCGGTGGCCACGACCGTGCGGGTCGCGGCGACCTCCACGGTGGCCCGCAGGATGCGGGTGGCGACCTCGTCGAAGTCCACCTGTTCGGAGAACCCCTGGCTCAGCGTGTCGTGCACGAGGGCCACGGTGGACAACCGACGGCCGGCCTCCGCGAGCGCCTCCCGGGCGGCGGGGTCGTCCAGCCTGCGGGACTGGATGCGCAGGAGCGCGGCGACCGTCTGGAGGTTGTTCTTCACCCGGTGGTGGATCTCGCGGATGGTGGCGTCCTTGCTGATCAGCTCGCGCTCCCGCCGGCGCAGCTCGGAGACGTCGCGCAGCAGCAGCAGCGCGCCCAGCCGGGTGCCGCCCCGGGTGAGCGGCACCGCCCGCAGGGTCAGGTTGATCCCCGAGGTCTCGATCTCGGTCCCCCACGGTGCCCGGCCCGTCAGGACCAGCGGCACCGTCTCGTCCATGTGCGTGCCCTCGACCAGCCGGTCGGTGACGATCCGGGACAGGTCGGCGCCGTTCACCTGGTCGGTGTGCCCCAGCCGGCGCAGCGCCGAGACCGCGTTGGGGCTGGCGTAGTCGATGAGACCGTCGGCAGTGAGCCGGACCACCCCGTCCCCCACCCGGGGCGTGCCCCGACCCACGCCCGTGGCGCCACCCTCCACCGGGAAGGCACCCTCGGCGATCATGCTGAACAGCTGCTGGCTGATCTGCAGGTAGTTGACCTCCAGACCACCCTGCTGGCGCATGTTCTGCAGGTCGGTATGCCGCACGAGCACGGCGATGGTGCGCCCCCGGCGCACGACCGGGACATACTGCTCCCGCACGTAGCCCATCTCGTCGGGCGTCACCGCCCGGCCGGAGGTCAGCACCTGGGTGAGCCAGCGCTGCCGCTCGGCCGTCGGGGGCTGTCCGATCACGTCGTCGTGGTAGAAGTTCGGCCCGGTGGTCGGGCGCGCGTGCGCCGCGAGGAACCACGGGGACAGGTAGGGGTCGTCGTGGTCGTCCAGCTCGACCGGGATCCACAGCGTGAGGTCCGCGAACGACAGGTCGGCCACCATCTGCCAGTCTCCGACCAGCCGGTGCAGCCAGTCGACGTCGGCGTCGGACATCGAGGCGCGGGAGAGCGTGTCGCGCAGCGTGGGCACGTGCGCACCCTACCGCCGCGCAGACCCCGGCCAGCGCCGGACCCCGGCCGGCCCGGGCGCCCCGACCCGGCACCGGGCACCCCCGGCTCCGCCCGTGGGCCGGAGCCGCGGGCGCCCGTCGGGCGTCCCTCGTCAGTCGGTCGCCGACCCCTGCCGGACCAGGCCGCGCAGCGTGCGCAGCGCGACGGACAGGGGCGCCAGGTCGGGCTGGTCCATCTCCCCGACGGTCCGCAGCACCTGGCTGGTGCGCACGAGGGCGTCGCGGTGCTCGGCCATCCACTCCTCGACCCGCTCGACGGAGTCCGACCCGGGGGTCGTCCGTTCCGCCACCGTGCGCGACAGCCCGCGCATGACTCCGTAGATGTCGTCGCGCATGGCCCCGCGGGCCAGCGAGGACCAGCGGTCGATCCGGGGCAGGTTGGAGACGTGGGTGAGCAGGTCGTCGAGGCGGAAGGCCTCGGAGACCCCGAAGTAGATCTCGGCGATCTCCCGCACGTCCCTGTCCATGTCCATCGCCAGCTCGGTGACGTCCAGCAGCGAGTAGCTGTCCAGCAACGAGGCGTAGGCGTGGGCGAGCTCCTGCGGGACTCCGCGCTTGGTGGCCCAGTCCACCCGCTCCTGCCACCGGTCGCGCTCGGTGCCCTGCAGCAGCTCGTCCATCACCGGCACGAGCGACTGGACCGGGCCGGCGAAGTGCTCGATCTCCTGCTCCATCCGGCTGCTCAGCGACCGGTTGTTGAGGAACCAGCGCACGCCACGGTCGATGAGGCGCCGGAACTCCAGGTAGAGCTCGGTCTGGGTGTCGGTGTCGACCTGGTTGTCCATCTCCTCGACCTGGGCCATGAAGGCGTTCATGTCGAAGACGGCGCGGACGACGTGGAAGGCGCGGGCGATCTGGGTCAGGGTGGCCCCGGTCTCGTCGGCGGCGCGGTAGGCGAAGCTGACCCCTCCCCGGTTGACCATCGCGTTGGCGATCTCGTTGACGACGATCTGGCGGCGCAGCGGGTGGGCCTGCAGCCGGTCCCCGGCCACCTCCTGAAGCGGGCCGGGGAAGTAACCCAGCAGGGTCCCGGTCAGCGCCGGGTCGTCGGGCAGCTCGCTGTCGTTGAGGGCGTCCTTCAGGCCCAGCTTGGCGTAGGCCACGAGCACCGAGAACTCGGGACTGGTCAGGCCCAGTCCCTCCCGCTCCCGGCGGGACCACTCCTTGCGCCCGGGCAGAAACTCCAGGGCAGGGTCCAGACCGGCGGTCTCCTGCAGGTAGCCGATCAGCCGCTGGTGGACCGGAGCCATCACCTCACGCTGGCTGCGGCCGTTGCCGATGAGCACGTTCTGCTCGTAGTTGTGCCGCAGCACCTTGGCCGCGACCTCCTCGGTCATCGACTCCAGCAGCGTGTTGCGCTCCTCCAGCGTCATCGACCCGTCGGCGACCATGGGGGTCAGCGCGATCTTGATGTTGACCTCGTGGTCGGAGCTGTCGACACCGGCGGAGTTGTCGATGGCGTCGGTGTTGATGTGCACGCCGTGCAGCGCGGCCTCGATCCGGCCCAGCTGGCTCATCCCGAGGTTGCCGCCCTCACCGACGACCCGCACCCGAAGGTCCTGGCCGTCGACCCGGATGGCGTCGTTGGCCCGGTCGCCGATGTCGGCATGGCTCTCGGTCGAGGCCTTGACGTAGGTGCCGATGCCCCCGTTCCAGAGCAGGTCGGCCGGGGCCGCGAGGATGGCACGGAGCAGCTCGTGCGGAGTCAGGCTGGACGTCCCCTCGGGCAGCCCGAGGCGCTCGCGCACCTGCTCGCTGACCGGGACCGACTTGGCCGTCCGGGGGTAGATCCCGCCACCCTCGCTCAGCAGGCTGGTGTCGTAGTCCTCCCAGCTCGACCGCGGCAGCTCGAAGAGCCGGCGGCGCTCGGCGAAGGAGCTCGCCGCGTCGGGGTCGGGGTCCAGGAAGATGTGCCGGTGGTCGAAGGCGGCGACCAGCCGGATGTGCTCGGAGAGCAGCATCCCGTTGCCGAACACGTCGCCGCCCATGTCGCCGATCCCGACGGCGGTGAAGTCCTCGGTCTGGGTGTCCAGGCCCAGCTCGCGGAAGTGCCGCTTGACCGACTCCCAGGCGCCGCGGGCGGTGATGCCCATCTCCTTGTGGTCGTACCCGGCCGAGCCGCCCGAGGCGAAGGCGTCGTCCAGCCAGAAGCCGTACTCGCGGGCGACGGAGTTGGCCAGGTCCGAGAACGTCGCGGTCCCCTTGTCCGCGGCCACGACGAGGTAGGGGTCGTCCTGGTCGTAGCGCAGCACCCGGTCGGGTGCCACGACCTCATCCCCCTCGCGGTTGTCGGTGATGTCCAGCAGGCCCGAGATGAACGTGGTGTAGGCGGCCTTGCCCTCGGCCAGCCAGGCCTCGCGGTCCGCTGAGGGGTCCGGCAGCTGCTTGGCGAAGAACGCCCCCTTGGACCCGGTCGGCACGATGACGGCGTTCTTGACCATCTGCGCCTTCACCAGCCCCAGCACCTCGGTGCGGAAGTCCTCGCGACGGTCCGACCAGCGCAGACCGCCGCGCGCGACGGCCCCGAAGCGCAGGTGGGCACCCTCCACGCGGGGGGCGTAGACCCAGATCTCGAACGCCGGCCGGGGCTCGGGAAGCAGGGGCAGCTCACGGGGCAGCAGCTTGACCGAGACGCGTGCCTTGGGCTGGCCGTCCTCGTCCCGCTGGTAGAAGTTGGTGCGGACCGCGGCCCCGACGACGGCGACGAGGGCGCGCAGGATGCGGTCCTGGTCCAGGCTGGAGACGTCGTCCAGCTCCTCCACGATCCGGGTCTGCAGCTCCTCGACCCTGGACGCCCGCTCCTCCTCCCCGAGGTCGGCGTCGGGGTCGAACCGGGCGGCGAAGAGGTCGATGAGCAGCCCGGCGACCACCGGGTTCGCCACGAGGGCCTCCTCGATGTAGTCCAGGCTGAACGCACCGACCTGGCGCAGGTAGCGCACCAGCGTGCGCAGGATCACCACCTGGCGCCAGTCGAGACCGGCGGTCAGCACGAGGGAGTTGAGCTGGTCGGACTCGGCCGCCCCGCTCCATACCGCGGTGAACGCGTCCTCGAACGCGGCGGCGACCTCGTCCTCCGACCGTCCTCCGCGCCCGGTCCACACCTCCTCCGAGGGTGCGCGCAGACCGAAGTCGTAGACGTAGCTCGTCGTGATCTTGGGTCCGTCGAGGACGTAGGGCCGCTGGATGGTGACCTCCAGCCCGAGGTCGGCAAACACCGGCAGCACGTCGGTCAGCGACATCTCCTCGGTGCGGTAGACCTTCATCCGCCGCTCCTGGGCGTCGTCCTCGCTCTCGCGGTACAGGTGCGGACGGACCGAGACCGAGGAGTCCGCCAGCTCCGCGAGCCGCGCGATGTCGAAGTAGGCGGCCCGCCCGTCGAAGTCCTCCTTGTAGGCCTCGGGAAAGGCGCCGGCGAAGTGGGCGACCAGGTCGCCGACGGTGCTCTCGTCGTCGACGTTCTCGGTGACCGCGTCGGTGAGGCTCTCGGTCCAGGTCCGGGTCGCCGCCACGAGCTGACGCTGCAGCTCCTCGGGCGCGACCTCGGGGGCCGGACGGTCCTTGGGCAGCCGGATCATGAAGTGCAGCTGGGCCAGCGGCCCGTCGCCGACACGGGTGGCGTAGTCGGACATCTCCCCGCCGTAGGTCTTCTCCAGCAGTCGCTGCACCTTGAGCCGGTTGGCCGTGTTGTAGCGGTCGCGCGGCAGGTAGACGAGCGCGCTGACGAAGCGTCCGAACTCGTCGCGGCGGACGTAGGCCTTGGCCTCGGGACGCTCCAGCAGCCGCAGCACGTCCTCGGAGGTCTCCCGCAGGTAGTCCTCGGGAGCCTGGAAGAGCTCGTCGCGCGGGTAGCCCTCGAGCACCCCGAGCAGGTCCTTGCCGGAGTGGCTGTCGGGCGCGTAGCCGCTGGCCTCCAGGATCCGCTTGACCTTGGGGGCGGCGATCGGCAGGCGGGTGGTCGACTCGGCGTAGGCGCTCTGGGTGAACAGCCCCAGGAAGCGCTGCTCACCGACGACGCGCCCCTGGTCGTCGAACCGCCGGATGCCGATGTAGTCCAGGGGCACCGACCGGTGCACGGTGGCGCGGGTGTTGGCCTTGGTGATCGTCAGCAGCCGCGGCTCACGGGCGGTCGCGGCGGCCTCCGGCCGCAGCTGGCTCATCGTCGCCTCGGCCCCTGGGCGGTCCCGCAGGATCCCCAGTCCGCTGCCCGGCACGGACCGCAGGTATGCCGCGTCCTCCTCCTCGACGAGGTCGTAGGCGCGGTAGCCCAAGTAGGTGAAGTGGTGGTCGTCGAGCCAGCTGAGGAAGTCCACGGTCGGTCGCACGGTGTCCTGGTCGACCGTGCGGGGCGGGGAGATCTCCAGCTCGGCGATGATCGCCCGGGCGCGCTGGCGCATGTGGCCCCAGTCCTCGTAGGCCTTGCGCACGTCCACCAGGACGCTGCGCAGATCTTCCTGGAGCGCTCTGCGCTCCTCCTCCTCCGGCACCCGGTCGACCTCGACGAGGATCCAGGACTCGGCCCGCTGCCCCGGCCCGGCGTCCCGCAGGTCGAGGTCCAGGACCGAGGCGTCCTCCTCCGAGACCACCATCTGGGGGTGGAAGAGCTGGTGGACCCCGAGCCCGTGACGACTGATCTCCCCCAGGACGGAGTCGACGAGGAAGGGCATGTCGTCGTTGACGACCTCGACGAAGGTGTGCCGGCTGCTCCACCCGTCGGTCTCCGGAGAGGGGTTGAACACGCGCACGGCCGCCTCTCCGTCCGGGCGTCCCGCGCTCAGTGCGGCGACCGACCGGGCCGCGGCGGCCAGCTGGTCGGGGGACCGCGTCGCGGTCGCGTCGGGGGCGTGGTGGTAGAACCGGTCGGTCAGCGTGTCCGAGGACGACATCTGCTCAAGCACTCCTTGGTCGCTCAGCCTTCGCGCACGGCGGTGTGCGCCCACGGCCACCCTACCCCCGGCAGCGAGGGCGGCTCCCTGGGGACGACGCGCCCGCGGGAGGGCACCCGGCCCCTACAGTGGCCCCCATGCCCCGTCGGACCACCGGACGGTCGCCGCAGCCCGCCGACCCCGACCTTCTTCCCGTGGACGAGGGCCGGAGCGAGGCGGTGCTGCTCGCCGTGGACGACCTGCAGACCGCCACCGCCGACCTGGGCTGGCCGGAGGCCACCGGTCTGTGCGACGGGCTGGTGGACGCGCTGGCCCACCTGCTCGTCGACCTGGCCGACGGCGCCGCGCACCCCTCTCCCCGACCGACGGTCGTGGGGGCGATCGGAGGGTCGCCCCGCCCGGTCGACCACGCCGCCTGCCGGGCCGCGGCCGCCTCGCTCCGCCGGGTGGCTCCCACCTTCGAGGGGTCGCCGGCTCCCTGGGCCGGCGGGGCGGGCTCGGTGTGCACCGAGCTCGCCGAACTGGTGGACCAGGTCGCCGACCTGGACCGCACCGGTCGGCTCACGCTCGCCCACAAGGGCGTGGTGCTGCGCCGGCTGCACGCGCTGCAGCGTCGGTTGCAGGGTCTAGGTTGAGCGGTATGAGGATCACCGAGACCGTCGTGCACCCCGCCGATCCCCGTCGCACCTTCGAGATGCTGTGCGACCGCGGCTACCAGGACCTGCGGGCCGAGCGCTCAGGAGCCCTGGACCAGACCGTCACGGTGGAGCAGGACGGGGAGGCGACCGTGGTCACCACCCGTCGCCACCTGCCCACCGGTGACCTGCCCGACATGGTCCGCCCCTTCGTCGGGCCACAGCTGCTCGTCGTGGAGACCGTGCGCTGGGGCGCCGCCGACGCGGACGGGGAGCGGGAGGGGGCGATGTCCTTGGAGATGCCCGGCCTGCCGGTCCACTTCATCGGCGGCGTGCACCTGCGCCGTGGCGAGGCCGAGGGGACGACCGACCACGTCGTCGACGGCGACCTGGAGGCCAACGTGCCCTTCCTCGGCCGCAGGATCGAGGCCGCGGTGGCCCCCCAGATCAGCGACGTGGTGCGCCTGGAGGAGCAGGTCGCCCGGGAGTGGCTGGCGGCCGACGCGGGGTGAGGGCTCAGCCCCTGTGCGGGTAGCGGTGGCGACGCGGGGTGAGGGCTCAGCCCCTGTGCGGGCAGCGGTGGCCGACGCGGGGTGAGGGCTCAGCCCCTGTGCGGGTAGCGGTGGCCGACGCGGGGTGAGGGCTCAGCCCATGTGCGGGTAGCGGTGGTCGCTGGGCGGCGCGAACGTCTCCTTGATCACGCGGGTGCTGATCCAGCGCTGCAGGTTGGCGGCCGAGCCGGCCTTGTCGTTGGTGCCCGACCCGCGCGCCCCGCCGAAGGGCTGCTGGCCGACCACGGCGCCGGTGGGCTTGTCGTTGATGTAGAAGTTGCCCGCCGCGAAGCGCAGCCGGCGGGTCACCTCCGCGACGGCGGCCCGGTCCTGGGAGATCACTCCGCCGGTGAGGGCGTACTCGGCCACCGACTCCATCTGGGTCAGCATGCTGTCCCAGTCCTCGTCGCGGTAGACGTGTACGGACAGGATGGGTCCGAAGTACTCGGTGGTGAGCATCTCGTGCTCCGGGTCGTCCACGACGACGATGGTGGGCCGGACGAAGTACCCCACCTCGTCGTCGCACGTGCCGCCGGCGACGACCTCGACACGGTCGTCGGCGTGCGCCGCCTCGAGCACCTTGCGGTGCTTGGCGAAGGCACGGTCGTCGATGACGGCGCCCATGAAGTTGGACAGGTCGCGCACGTCGCCGACGGGCAGGGACTCGGTGGTCTGCACCAGGTCGTCCCGCAGCCGCTCCCACACCGAGGCGGGGATGTAGGCGCGGGAGGCGGCCGAGCACTTCTGCCCCTGGTACTCGAACGCGCCGCGCACGAGGGCGGTCCGCAGGACCTCGACGTCGGCGCTGGGGTGGGCCACGACGAAGTCCTTGCCCCCGGTCTCCCCCACGACGCGCGGGTAGGAGCGGTAGGTGGACAGGTTGTCGCCCACCTGCTTCCAGAGGCTGTTGAACACCGCCGTCGAACCGGTGAAGTGGATCCCGGCGAGGTCGCGGTGGTTCAGCACGACGTCCGAGACCGCCGGGCCGTGACCGGTCACCATGTTGAGCACCCCGTCGGGCATCCCGGCGGCGGCGAACAGGCCCATGAGCTCGTGGGCGGCGCGCGTCTGCGTGGTCGCCGGCTTCCAGACCACGGTGTTGCCCATGAGGGCCGGCGCGGTCGGCAGGTTGCCCGCGATCGCCGTGAAGTTGAACGGGGTCACCGCGTAGACGAACCCCTCGAGCGGACGCTGGTCGATCCTGTTCCAGGTGCCGCGCGAGCTCGTGACCGGCTGCTCGGCCAGCAGCTGACGGGCAAAGTGCACGTTGAAGCGCAGGAAGTCGGCCAGCTCGCAGGCAGAGTCGATCTCGGCCTGGTGGGCGGTCTTGCTCTGCCCCAGCATGGTGGCCGCGTTGACGCGGGCCCGCCAGGGTCCGGCGAGCAGGTCGGCGGCCTTGAGCATCACCGAGGCGCGGTCGGTGAAGTCCAGCTCCCGCCACGGGGCGGCCGCGGCCAGGGCGGCGTCGACCGCGGCGGCCGCGTCCTTCTCGGTGGCGTCGTGCAGGGTCCCCAGCACCTCACCGTGGGCGTGCGGCTGCACCACGTCGATCGCCTGGCCCTCGCCGGTGACGGCCCGGCCGCCGATGACGTGCGGCAGGTCCACGGGGGTGGAGGCCATCCTGGCCAGCTCCACCTCCAGCTCGGCGCGCTCCGGGCTTCCGGGCGCGTAGGTCAGGACGGGCTCGTTGACCGGGTCGGGCACGTTGATGATGGCATCCATGGTGGGTGTCCTCGCTCTCGTCGGCGGGCGGTCGGGCGTCGTCGGCGACGCCGTGCTGCCCGGGGCTGGTCGACGCCTCAGTCGGCGTCAGGGGCGTCGTCGGGGACCGGCGCGCACGCCCGCGCCAGCTCGACGACGTGGGCGATCTCGGTCGTGTCGTACCAGGACAGCTCGAGCTCCTCGTCCTGGTCCTGCAGGGCGGCCGGATCGCCGGTGACCACGTCGTCGCCCAGATGCAGGGCCGCGACCCGGGGCAGGTCGACGTCGCCCACCTGGACCCGGGCACCGTCCGGCGCGGTGGCGTCCACCTGGTCGGCGGTGAGGTCGACCGCCGCCACGACGACGGGAGAACCGCCGTCGCGCACCGCACGAGCCGCCTCCTGGAGAGCGGCGTACTCCCACTCCTCCTGGTCGCCCGAGGTGTCCGCCTCACGGACCGGCCCGGTGACGGCATACCCCGGTCGCGGACCGGACAGGCGCCGGTCGGTGTGGAGCCGGGCGAGCTCGTCGGCGTCGAGCGGAACGTAGCAGCGCACCGTGGTCATGCGGTCTCCCTTCCGCGCACGCAGCGGCGCGCGCCCTCCCATCGTGTCAGACGGCCCTGGGCGGCGCCGAGTCCGGTCAGGCGGGCGCCAGCCGCCGGCCCAGCCAGCTGCGGGTGCGCAGGGACGCACGCTCGCGCCGGCTCTGGGGCTCGCGTCCGGCCACCGTGTCCGCCAGCTCGACCAGGGCGGTCCGGGCCGCGCTGCGCGGACGTACCTCGGCGAGCACGCGACCGTGCAGCAGGGCGGCGTCGAGCGCGTCCTGGTCCTCCGGGACCAGGTGCACGGGCCCGGTGCCCGCGAACCGGGCCAGGGTCTCCTGGATGCGGCGACCGGGGTCGGGACCGACCGGGCCGGGGCGCACGCGGGTGACCACGACCGACCGCGGCGCCACCGTACGCGTGGCGAGCTCGTCCAGTCCCCGGACCAGGCGCTGCAGCCCGACGGGGTCGCCGGTGCCCACGACCACCACCCGGTCGGCCGTCTCGAGGGCGGTCAGCGCGGCGCCGTTGCGGCGCGGTGCGAGGGTGTCGAAGGAGAGCTCCTCGTCCTGCTCCAGCGGCGGGGCGACGTCCACCACCGTCCAGCGCGCCAGCCGGCGGCACTGCTCCAGGACGTCCGCGAGGGCCACGTCGCGCAGCTCGGGCCACCGGTCGGCCCGAGGAAGGCCGGTCAGGAGCCGCAGCCCGGGACGTACCTCCGGGGCGAGGCGGGCCAGCACGTCCCGGTCGAGATTCCCCTGGTCCGCAGCTCGAGCGGCGGCGGCCACGCCCGGCACCTCGTCCAGGACGGCCAGGAGCTGGGCCTGACTGGCGCCGTAGGTGTCCGCGTCGACGAGGACGACGGGGGTCAACGGGTCACCCAGCTCGGCGGCCAGGTTGGCCGCCACCGTCGACCGGCCGCTGCTGCCGACCGGGCCCCAGACGACGACGATCTCGCCCTCCTCGTGCCCGTCCGCGTCTTCGCCCCCGGGCCTGTCCGCGTCCTCGTCCTCGCCCCCGGGCCCGTCCTCCTCCCCGTTCTCGTCCCCGAACCCTCCCTGGAGGCCTGACCCCACGGACCCGGGAGGCAGGTCCTGCTCGTCCCGACGTGCGTCGCCCTGCGGCCACCCGAGCAGGGGGGTCTCGTCCCTCTCGTCCTGCGGGTCGTGCCCCACGGTCTCCGTCCCACGGGCGGGCTGTCCGGCTGGTGGAGGCCCCGGCGCTCCGGGTGCCGCCGGACCCGACGCTGCGGCGGCGTCCGTCCCAGCACCGTCGTCGCGCGCGGCGTCGTGGCGCGCGGCGTCGTGGCGCGCGGCGTCGTGGCGCGCGGCGTCGTGGCGCGCGGCGTCGTGGCGCGCGGCGTCGTTCCCGGCGGACGCGGAAGTCCTGGAACGCGCCGGTGTCCCGGAGGACCGGCCCTCCTCGGGGCTGAGCAGCTGCGCCACGGCCCGGTCCAGCTCGGCGACCGCGGCGTCCGCGGGAGCGGTGACGCGAACGCCCCACCGTCGCAGGAGGCGCTCGGCGGCCTCGTCACCCGGAGGGTGGACGCCGAGCACGAGGACGTCCTGCGCGGCCAGCGTGTCGATGACCGGCCGGTCCAGGCCCCGCAGGTCGCTGGAGACGACCACGACCCGACCCACACCGGCCGAGACCACCCCCACCAGCTCGGCGACGTCGGCGCAGCGCCGGACCACCCGGACGTGCGCGGACCGGGACAAGGCCCCGGCCAGTCCCACCTCCCACCGGGGGGCGACCGCGGTCACCAGGGGCTGGGTCACCGCCCCTGCTCCGAGGTGGCCCGGGGAGCCGGGACGAGCGTCGTGCGCGACCCCTGGTCGACGGCGGCGATCAGCTCCCCCACCCGGTCGGCAGGGACGACCACCTGCACCGCGGTCCGGCCCACCCCGGCACCCAGGCCCGAGCTCGCGGCGGGCACGTGGTCCACGACCGCCCCCGCCAGGAGCCGCTCCGGGTCCAGGTACTCCTCCCCCACGGCGTCGGGGTCTCGTCGGCTGACCCAGACGTCGACGACGGTGCCCGTGGTCAGGGTCCTGGCCGCGGCCACGTCGACCGGCACGCTCACGGTCTTGTCGAGGGCCTGCCGGGCGGTTCCCAGCGCCGCGGCGGGCACGAGCTCCCCGGCCTGCACCTGACGCAGCAGGTGGGTGCCGGGCTGCAGCGGGGCGGAGCCGTCGACGTAGCGGCCGAGGTGATCCTCCATGCGCACCGGCACCGCGACGACGTCGTCCGCGCGCACGGCCTGACCGGGCAGCAGGTCGCGGGTGGCGGCATACACCGGGGTGGTGTCGTCGAGGGAGGCGAAGAGCCGGACCCCGCCCGCCACGGAGAGCAGGACGAGCAGGACCCCGACCACCAGACGCAGGTCGCGCCAGCCGGGACGCTCCAGGCGGCGCACCCGCCGAGGCTCGGCCGGATCGGCGACCGGCGTGGTCTTGGGCATGACGGGGTTCCCCTTCTGCGACGTGCTGCGGCGGCGTCCCACGGTACCCAGCCCGGGGACGCGGCAGCCATTGTTGTCCACAGGGCGGTCAAGGGTGGGCCAGGGAACCGTAAAATCTCGGTCAAGACCGACGAAAGGACCCTTCGTGGCCACCCCCCGCTTCCTGACCCTCACCGACGTCGCCGAGACCCTCAACGTCTCGCTGTCGCAGGTGAAGGCACTGGTGCGCTCGGGCGAGCTGGCCGGCATCAAGCTGGGCGGGCGCGGGGTGTGGCGGGTGGAGAACACCGAGCTGGAGGCCTACATCCAGCGGATGTACGACCAGACCCGCGACGCGATCCGGCAGGGGACCGTCGACCAGTGAGGACCGGTCGGGGTCACAGCCGACGGACGAGGGCGAGCGCGGCGTAGGGGACGCTGAGGACACCGCGGGCGGCCGACGGCCGCCGGGGTTCGTCGTCGGCGTGCCGGGTCAGGTCGCAGTGGTCGGCGAGCACCCGGTCCAGGGTGCCCGTCACGTGGTCGCCGTCGACGTCGTGCAACCGGACGACCGCCCGGTCGCGGCTGACCGCCCGCAGCGCGTGGCGCAGCCCGAACCGCCGGCTCCCGACCGCCTCGCCCACGTCCGCCCGGCGCGTCAGACCCTCCACGGCGGTGACCGCCGCCGTCGGCACGATCAGCTCCTGCCCCGGCTGCTGTCCTCCTCCCTGCCCCAGCAGGAGCCAGTCGGTCCCCACGTCCCGCAGGCGCGCCTCGAGCCATCCGCAGCCGCGCACCCGCAGCCGGAGCGGCTCCTCGGTCCCCGCCACGAGCCGGTCGGTGAGCCGCACCCGCCCACGCTCGGCACGCACGTGCTCGGCCGTCTCGGCCGCCAGCTCCTGACGCTCCATCAGCTCGAGCTGTGCCCCGAGGTCCTCGAACAGGTCGTCCCACCGCATGGCTGCATCGTGCCAGCCAGGGGCGGCTTCCCGGTCGTGGCGTCCCCAGAAGCGGTCGCCCTCCTCCGAGGGCAGACGCGTCGTCCACAGGTCCGGCGGCTCACCGATTGCGATCTTCGTCGTGCACCTCTATCGTTCTCAACCAGACGCAAACGTCCGCAAACAGATACATGCAGGAGGATCGATGAACGCACAGCGGCGGGCCGCCGTCCTGGGGGCGGTGGGCACGGGGGCGACGACGGCGCTGACGGGGTGGCTGGTCAGGGCATCGGTCGACCAGTGGCCGGGTCCGGGCCAGGTCCCCCTGGACGGAGCGGTGGGTTTCGTGGCCACGGCCACCGCGGCCGCGCTGTCCTCCTGGGCGGTCGTCGTCCTGGCCGCGGCCACCGTCCCGCTGCTCGGTGGCCCCCTGAAGCCCGAGCGGGACGGAAGCGGCATACCGGTCCCGCGAGGTGGGCACGTGCTGTCGGATACCACGGCCGCGCGTCCCAGCCCGGGCACCGGCGGCCCGGTGTCCCGGGTGACGGCCGTCCTGCTGGCCGCCGCCACGATCAGCCTCGGCCCGTCGGCCGCGCAGGCCACCCCGGACGGGCCCCCGACGGGCCAGGTGCGCCACGAGCCGACCGGCACCGCGCAGCCTTACCCCATGGACGCGTCGGGAGGAGGGAGGACGACGACGTCGGTCTCCACCGCGAACCCGCCTCTCAGCGCGGATTCGGAGGCCGCCGGAGCAGACGCGGAGGCGGCCGGACCAGACGCGGAGGCCGCCGTACCAGACGCGGAGGAGGGCGTGCCAGACGTGGCGGCGGTGCCCGTCCCGGGGTGGACCCCGACCCCGGAGCCGTCCAGGACCAACGGCGGCTCGGGCGCGGGCTCCGCCAGCGTGGACCTTGTCACGACGTCTCCGGCGCGCACCGCTGCCGCTCCCGGCCCGGGCCGGGAGCAGGTGGTGGTCCACCGGGGCGACTCGCTCTGGTCGATCGCCGCCCGCCATCTGGGGGTGCACGCCACCGACGCCGACGTCGCCGAGGCGTGGCCACGCTGGTACGACACCAACCGCGAGGTGGTCGGGGACGACCCGGACCACCTGCTCCCCGGCCAGGTCCTGGTCGTTCCGGCAGGGGCCGGTCGATGAGCGCCGCGGCCGCCCGGTCCGCCGCCGCCGCCAGGACGCAGGCGCCCAGGGTGCTGCGGGTACTGCCGGCGCCGTCCATCGAGCCCGCCGCGGACGGACAGGACTGGGACAGCCCTCCGGAACCGGCCTCCGCGCCCCGCTACGTGCAGGGCTGCCTGGCCGTGGACCTGCGCCATCAGCACGACGACAGCTTCTTCGGTCCCCAGGCGACCTCGACCCCGGACCTGCCCGAGGCGGGTCAGTGGGCCGGGCGGATGATCAGGGCGGTGCTGGAGGCCTACGAGGGCAGCCGCTCCCCCGACCAGCTGAGCAGATGGGTTGTGCCGGAGATCCGGGAGCGGGCCCAGCGGCGGGGGCTGCTAGCGCGACGGCGCGGCCGACGCACCGGTCGGCCTCCGGTCGTCCGCACCCTGCGGACGAGCTTTCCGGCGGACGGCGTCTGCGAGGTGGCGGCGGTCGTGCAGGCCGACGGCAGGGTCCGCGCGCTGGCGATGCGGATGAGCGGTGTCGACGGCCGGTGGCTGATCACCGCCTGGGAACTGGGCTGATCAGCCGCACCCACCCCCACCGGCTGGTCAGCGGGCGCGCTGGGCCCGACGACGCTGGGCGCGGTTGCTCCCGCCCTGATCGGCGTCCCCGGCCGCGGCCGGCTGCGCCGGCGCGCCATCGGGGTGGCTGCCGTCGGGACGCACCCGCCGGGCCTCGGCCGACCCGTCCTCGGTCGGAGCGACGAAGGTCAGCTGCTCCTGCGGCCGGGGTGCCACGGGCTCGGTGGGCTTGACCTCGGCGTGGAAGAGGAAGCGGACGGCCTCCTCCTTGATCGCCTCCATCATCGCCTGGAAGAGCTGGTACCCCTCGCGCTGGTACTCCACCAGGGGCTCGCGCTGAGCCATAGCCCGCAGACCGATTCCCTCCTTGAGGTAGTCCATCTCGTAGAGGTGCTCGCGCCACTTGCGGTCCAGCACCTGCAGCAGGACCCGCCGCTCGACATCACGCATCAGCTCGGGTCCGACCGCGTCCTCGCGCTGGTCGTAGGCGTGCTGCGCGTCCGAGGTGAGCTGCTCGACCAGCAGGTCGGCGCTCACGGCGTTGCGTCCGCCGGCGGCCGCGACGACCTCGTCCACGGTGATCTGGACCGGGTAGAGCCGCCCGAGGTCCTCCCACAGGGACTCGAGGTCGATGCCGTCGGCCAGACCCAGACCGGCCGCGGAGCGCACGTAGTCGGCGACGACGTCGTTGACGAAGTGACGCACCTGCTCGTGCAGGTCCTGCCCCTCCAGCACGCTGCGGCGCTCGGCGTAGATGACCTCGCGCTGCCGGTTGAGGACGTCGTCGTACTTCAGGACGTTCTTGCGGGTCTCGAAGTGCTGGGCCTCGACCTGCGACTGGGCGCTGGCGATGGAGCGGGAGACCAGCTTGGACTCGATGGGGACGTCGTCGGACACCCCCGTGCTGGACATGACGCGGTCGACCATGCCCGCGTTGAACATGCGCATGAGGTCGTCCTGCAGGGACAGGTAGAACCGGCTCTCACCGGGGTCGCCCTGGCGTCCCGCACGGCCGCGCAGCTGGTTGTCGATCCGCCGGGACTCGTGCCGCTCGGTGCCGAGCACGTACAGGCCGCCGAGGTCGGTCACCTCATCGTGCTCGCTGGCGACGGCGGCCTCGGCCTCGGCGAGGGTCTTGTCCCACGCCGCCTCGTACTCCTCGGGCGTCTCGTGCGGGTCCAGCCCCCGCGCAGACAGCGCGGACACGGCCCGGAACTCGGGGTTGCCGCCCAGCATGATGTCCGTGCCTCGGCCGGCCATGTTGGTGGACACGGTCACCGCCGCCTTGCGCCCGGCCTCGGCGACGATGGAGGCCTCCCGCTCGTGATGCTTGGCGTTCAGCACCTCGTGCCGCACCCCCTGGCGGCGCAGCTGCTCGGAGAGGTACTCCGACTTGGCGACCGAGGTCGTGCCGACGAGGACCGGCTGGCCACGGCGGTGCCGCTCCACGATGTCGTCGACGACGGCCTTGAACTTGGCCTCCTCGGTCCGGTAGACCAGGTCGGGCTGGTCCTTGCGGATCATCGGGCGGTTGGTGGGGATGGACAGGACCCCCACCTTGTAGATCGAGTGCAGCTCGGCCGCCTCGGTCTGGGCGGTGCCCGTCATGCCCGAGATCTTGTCGTACATCCGGAAGTAGTTCTGCAGCGTCACCGTGGCCAGTGTCTGGTTCTCGTTCTTGATGTCCACCCCCTCCTTGGCCTCGATCGCCTGGTGCATCCCCTCGTTGTAGCGGCGGCCGGGAAGGATGCGGCCGGTGTGCTCGTCGACGATCATGACCTGGCCGTCCATGACGACGTAGTCCTTGTCGCGCGAGAACAGCTCCTTGGCCTTGATCGCGTTGTTCAGGTAGCCGATCAACGGCGTGTTGGCCGACTCGTAGAGGTTGTCGATGCCCAGGTAGTCCTCGACCTTGGCGATCCCCTGCTCCAGGACGCCGACGGTCTTCTTCTTCTCATCGACCTCGTAGTCGCCCCAGGCCTCGATCCCGCGCATCTGGTCACCGGCCTCGCCCCGCTCGAGCCGGCCGACGAGCTTGGAGAACTCCGTGTACCACTTGGTCGCGGCGTCGGCCGGACCGGAGATGATGAGCGGGGTCCTCGCCTCGTCGATGAGGATCGAGTCGACCTCGTCGACGATCGCGTAGTGGTGCTCGCGCTGCACCAGGTCGGCCAGCGACCACGCCATGTTGTCGCGCAGGTAGTCGAAGCCGAACTCGTTGTTGGTGCCGTAGGTGATGTCCATCGCGTACTGCTCCCGGCGTTGCGCCGGGGTCATCGAGGACAGGATGCAGCCGGTCTCCAGGCCGAGGGCACGGTGGACGCGGCCCATCAGCTCGGACTGGTACTGCGCCAGGTAGTCGTTGGTCGTGATGACGTGCACGCCCTTGCCGGTCAGGGCGTTGAGGTAGCAGGGCAGAGTCGCCACCAGCGTCTTGCCCTCACCGGTGCGCATCTCGGCGACGTTGCCCTGGTGCAGGGCGGCCCCACCCATGATCTGCACGTCGAAGTGCCGCTTGCCGATGGTGCGCTTGGACGCCTCCCGGACGGCGGCGAACGCCTCGGGCAGTAGCCGGTCCAGGGACTCCCCGTCGGCCAGCCGCGCCTTGAACTTGTCGGTCTCCTCGCGCAGCTCGGCGTCGGTCAGTCCCTCGAAGTCCTCCTCGAGCGCGTTGACCTGCTTGGCGATGGTCTCCAGCCGGCGCAACGCGGTCTTCTCACCGGCGCGCAGCATCTTCTCGAACAGTTTCGGCACCTCCCTAGGCTAACCGCCCGGACAGCGGACGGGGTGCAGGGAACCGTGGTCCCCTGCACCCCGTGCGAGATGCCTACCGTTCAGCGGTCAGGCTCAGCGCCCTCCGGGCTTGCCCGGCTTGCCGGGTTTGCCGGGCCTGTCCTTGTCGAGCCCATTGCCCTTGCCCGGCTTGGCCACCTCGACCGTGACGCTGGTCGTCGTCGAGTTGCCGGCCGCGTCGGTCGCCTCGTAGGTCAGGGTGTAGGTCGCCCCGAGCACCGCCTGGACGCGGAACTTGTGGTCGTCCACCACCTTGATCTTGCCGCCGTCGGCCTCGGCACCAACCAGGGAGACCGTGGGCTCCTGACCGGAGTCGTCGGTCGCCATCACCACGGTGGTGAGGTTGCGCCACTTGTTGTTGGGCGGCCAGACGTGCGGCGGCTCGACGACCACCTCGAGCTCGGGCGCCACCGTGTCGGGGTCCTCGACCGTGAGGTCCAGGCCGACGATCACCGGGTCGTGGTCGCTCGAGCGGTAGGGGTTCTTCTCGAAGAACTCTGACTGCGGCGCCTTCTTGAAGTCCAGGTCGTAATCGAGGACATCCGGCTCGTCGGCATTGATCGCCCAGGTGGTGGCGTCGACGACATGCCCCGCCAGGGCCTCGTTGGCCAGGGCGTAGTCGAGGTAGCCGAGCATCCCGTCGAAGACGTAGGTGTAGGCGTACTCGCCCTCCTCCTGCAGCAGCAGGTCGGTGTACCCGGCCTCCCGCAGCACGTCGATCGGGTCCTCCTTGTCGTAGGAGTTCAGGTCGCCGATGATCAGCACGTTCTCGGTACCAGTCATCGTCGGGTCGCCCGCGGCCCACTCGGCGAGCGCTTCGGCGGCCGCCGTGCGGACACCGTTGCAGTTGCCCTGCCCGTCCGGGTCGGTGGGGTCACCGTCGGCCTCGCAGCTGGAACCCTTGGACTTGAGGTGGTTGTTGATGACCGTGACCGAACCACCGGTCGCCAGGTCCTCGAAGGTCTGCGCCAGCGCGGGGCGGTTGTACTCGTCCGCGAACCGCTCGTCGACGCCCGAGTGCAACAGGGCGAAGTTGCCCACCGGCGCGACCTCGCCGACCTGGTAGATGAACGCTGTCGTGATCTCGTCGGACCCGACGACACCTGTCTCGACCTCTGCCCACCGGGTCTCACCGGCCCCCTCGTTCAGGGCCTCGACCAGGGTGGTGAGCGCAACACCGTTGTTCTCGATCTCGATGAGCCCGACGACGTCGGTGTCGAGCTCGTTGATGGCGGCCACGATCTTGGCCTCCTGACGCTCGAACTCCTCGGGCGTGTCAGCACCGCGGCTGCCGAGCGTCGTGAAGTAGTTGAGCACGTTGAACGCGGCCACCGTCGTGGTGCCACCGAGCTCGGGGGCGTCCGGGCGGGGGTTGGTGACCGTGTGGTCGGCAGGTGCCGTCGGCTGCACCCTCCACTGGCTGAAGCGGTAGTCCAGCACTCCGGTCACATCGGTCACGACGTCACCGCCGCGGAAACGGTTCGCCAGGGTGAAGGCCTCACCGTTCGGGTGACGCAGGACCGTCGGGTTCTGTACGTTCAGGCCGTCGTCGAGCGTGATCCGGTGCGTCGTGTTGTGCTCGGCGAGAGCGACTGCGTCCGACGAGCCCGGCTCGAACACCGCAGTCGGCTGGAACTGGCGGAGGGACGCTTCACCGACACCGAGCACCATCTCACCGAAACGGTCGTAGTTGAAGTACTCGAGGATGAAGAGGTCATCGGGATAGGTGACCAGCATGCTCTCGTAGGCCTCATGGTCGTCGGTCGGTAGAGACACTTCGACCGGGTCGGGGATCTCGCCGTCGGACGAGCACACCTCAGTGGTGACTCCGGTGAGCTGGGTCTGGCCCCGGAACTCCCCCGCCGTACCGTGGAGGGCCACCACGTCTCCGACAACGACGTCCGCGCCACCCGGAGCGTGGACGAAGATGCCGTCAGAGGTCGCCCGGTCGCGATCACCGGAGTCCTGGACGAAGAAGCCGTCGAAGGCGTCGAGGTACTCCCCGACGACCGTCCCGCGGACGGTCACGTTCTGGCCGGCCAGCGGCGTTGCCTCACCGGAGCCCTGCACCTCGCCGATCGGGGTCGAGATCACCTCGCAGACGTCGACCGGATCACCCGGGCCACCCGGGCCACCAGCGCCGCACGACGTGGTGTGCGCACCCAGCCCGTCGAAGGTGTCCGTGTCGAAGCCGTCCCACTCCAGGACGGGGTCGAAGACATCGCCAGGATTGGTGTCGCCGGCGCACACGTCCGCCTTGCGGCGCAGCGTGTTGTCGGCGGTGGACACCAGACCGTCGCCCCACTGGGATCCCGGGTCGACGCCGACCTGACCGATCGCGTCGACGACCACTCCCGCCCTCGCCAGGGTGAGGGCGTCGTCGCCATTGAACAGGCCGGCACCGCTCGTCAGATCTGCCTGAGCCAGAATCGCGGGATCTGCGCTGCTGTGTGCCAGTACGTACACGTCCCCGGGCGCGAGGGCGCCCTGCAGAGCAAACGTCAGTCCAGCGTCAACGCTGCCGTTGCTGAACTGTTGGACGGCGTAGTCCGCCAGGTCGATCGTGGCAGAGGTGCCGTTGTAGATCTCCAGGGCCTTGTTGAAGCTCGACCCTTCGACGTACTCGCTGATGATGAGGTCGTCCAGGGTCGTCGGGTCGTCGTCCGCGGTGGCTGCTGCGGGAACCAGGAGGCTGGCCAGGAGCGCCGTCGCTCCGGTCGCCGCCACGGCCCGCCGTCGACGGGGGAGTTGCGTCATCGCAGGGTCCTTCGTGTCTCAGGGGGTGGGCTGGGTGCTAGGGGGGTGCACCGTCTCGGACCCTAGGACGGTTCGGCGCCGAGCGGGTGTCGAAACGACGACCTCGAGGAGGACGGTCGGTCACGATTGGGCAAAGTCGACCCGGGTCAGGTCGAGCCAGCCCGCCATCCGCGTCAGCTCCTCCTCCAGGGCCCGCCCGGCGGCGACCGGGTCCACCCCCGGCTCCCAGTGGACCGAACGGACGAGGAGGCGTCCGCTGGCCCGGTCGGCCTTGAGGTCGACCCGACCCACGAGCTGCTCGTCGAGCAGGAAGGGCAGCACGTAGTAGCCGTGCACCCGCAGGTGCGCCGGCACGTAGATCTCCAGCCGGTAGCGCATCCCCCACAGCGCCTCCGTGCGCTCCCGCTGCCAGACCAGGGAGTCGAACGGGCTCAGCAACGCGGCCCCGGGGACGCGGCGCGGCGCGCGCGCCGACGGGTCACGCCATACCGCCTGGTCCCAGCCGCGCACCTGCACCCGCTCGACCAGGCCCCGGCCCTCCAGGAGCGCGAGCCCGGCGTCCACCCGCGGCCCCCGCAGCCGGACGTAGTCGGCCAGGCAGCGCCGGCTGCCGAGCCCGTGGGCCCGCAGGGACAGGTGCAGCAGCTCGGCGAACGCCTCCTGGGGGTCCTGCTCGGCCAGCTCGTCGCGGCGTCGCACGAGGTCCGGTCCGAGCACGTCGACCGGGTCGGCGTACCGGCGCTCGAACGAGGAGGTCCGCCCGGCGGAGGTGATGCGTCCGGACCAGAACAGCAGCTCCAGGGCCTTCTTCACGGCCGACCAGTTCCACCCCCAGCCCTCCCCCGTGCGGGCGGCGCCGTGCGGCAGGTGCGCCTCGACCTCTCGCGAGGTCAGCGGACCCTGCTCCCGCACCGTCTCCAGGACGGCCTCGACCAGACCGGGGTGGCTCGCGGCGATCGAGCGGCTCCAGGCGCGCTCCTCCGCCTCGGCCATCCGGAAGGCCAGCAGCGGCCACGTGGGCAGCGGCACGAGCGAGGCCTCGTGCGCCCAGTACTCCACCAGCCGGGGAGGGCGGCTCCCCGGCCCGCCGTCACGGGCCCGGTCGAGCAGACCCCGGTCGTAGGGCCCGAGCCGCGAGAAGAACGGCAGGTACTGGCTGCGCACCAGCACGTTGACGCTGTCGATCTGGACGAGCCCCACCCGGTCGACCACCCGCTGCACGTGCCGCATCGTCGTCCGTGCCGGCCGGGGGTCGGCGAAGCCCTGCGCCGCCAGCGCGGTGCGGCGCGCCTGTTCGCGGCTGATCGTGGGGACCCGGCTCATCCCGCCCACTGTGCCAGAACCGGCGGACAGACCCGTCGGGTCCGGGAGCGACGTCGAGGACGGCCGCGGGACCCGACGGACACCCGGTGCGGGGCCCGCCACCGGTGGTGGCGGGCTCCGCAGGGTTGCAGGCCCGGCCTGCGGACGTGTCGGTCAGGACGCCACGGCGTCGGCCTCGGGGGCCAGCTCCTCGTCGGGGTCCTCGTGGTCGGAGGGTGCGGTCCCGTTCAGGTCGAGCCGCAGCACGCCGTAGGACCAGCCGCGACGGCGGTAGACCACGCTCGGCTGGTCGGAGTCGACGTCGTGGTAGAGGAAGAAGTCGTGCCCGATGAGCTCCATGTGGGACAGCGCCTGCCCGACGGTCATCGGCGTGGAGGGGTGGACCTTCTCGCGGACCTCGATGGGGCTGTTGCCCTGCGTCTGCAGGTCCTCGTCGAGCGCGTCCTCGGTGCTCTGGGCGTGCGACCGCTCGTCCGTCGACCCGGCGAGGGGGCCGGTGGGCAGCCCGTAGGTCGCCTCGGCCACGGAGGGGAGCCGGTGCTTGCCGGTGTGGCTGATGCGGCGCTTGTCGTTCATGCGACGCAGCCGCTCGGTCAGCTTGGACAGGGCCAGGTCGACGGCGGCGTACTCATCGTCGGCCGCCGCCTCGGCGCGGACGACCTGCCGGTTGACGAGGCAGGTGATCTCGCAGCGTTCGGACTCCTTGGCCTGTCGCGGGTTGGCCTCGTGGGTCAGGACGACCTCGGTGCGGCGCACGCGGGGGGCCAGCTGGGGGATCTTGTCGAGCTTCTCCTCGAGGTGACGGCGGAAACGTTCGGAGACGTCTCTCTTGCGACCGGTCACGGTGAGTTCCATGAGTCCTCCATGCAGAAAGTGGGTGGTGCTGTGCGTTCTGGCGTCGTCTGTGGCGCCCTGAGTCCAGCGGCCTCACCCCCTTGCCCGTGCGAGGAGTGCTTCCATGGACCCACACTAGTCCCGACCCGACGGTTCGGACAGTGGACCCCTCACCGTCGACGACGGAGCCCGCGGCGGGCGCCGGTGCGTGGCGGCGAGGGTGACCGCGACCACGGGACCGGCACCCGCCGTGACCAGCGCCCGGGCACACTCGACCAGGGTCGCGCCGGTCGTCACCACGTCGTCGACGACGATGCAGGGAGCCCCTTCCACCCGGGCCACGGCCGTGGGCCGGACCACCACCGCGCCGGCCAGGTTGCGCCGCCGCTGCCCGGCGTCCAGCCCCGCCTGGTCCGCCACCCGCCGGCCCAGGCGGAGACCGTCGACGACCGGCAGCACGGACCGTCGGCCCCGCAGTGCCGTCCGCGCCAGCGCCTCCACGCGGTGCTCCCCCCGTGCCCGCGTGCTGGCCCGCGCGGACGGCGCCGGCAGGACGGGGACGGGGCCTCCGCCCCCCAGGGCCGCGAGGTGCTCGGGTGAGCCGTCGAGCGCCGCTGCCAGCACGGCCCGCAGCGGCACGGCCAGGGCTGGGGTGAGGTCGGCCCGGCCTCCGTCCTTCCAGCCCACCACGGCGGAGCGGGCCAGGTCGCGGTATGCCGTGCCCGTCCACGTGGGAGGAAAGCCCGGCGGGCACGGGGTCGGCGTCCACCGTCGCGGTCCTCCGTCGGCCAGCGCGTCCGCGCAGGCCGGGCACCACCGCGTGCCCGCCTCGCCGCAGCCGCCGCACGCCGCGGGCGCGGCGAGCTCCAGGAGGTCGAGCAGGTCCTGCCCGGGGCGCCACGGCATACCTCCAGCATGTCCCGCCCCACGACGGGACCGGGGCGTGCGTCCACACCCCCGGTCCGCCGACCCGGTCAGGTGCCGGGGATGATCAGCTCGTCGCCGTTGCGGGCGCCGAACCAGCCCGAGGCGCCCTCGCGGGTGTGCATGCGTCCGTCCTCGGTCCGCACGACCGGGACGAAGCTGACGCCGGTGGGAACGGCCTGCACGTCCACCAGGCCCGCCTGCTCCCCCAGCTCGTCCAGCCACCCGCCCAGCGGCACGCTGTAGGCACCGATCCGCTGGTCCTGGTTGCGCCGGGCGGCCACGACGATCTCCGTGGTGGAGCCCCAGCGGGCCGAGTCGACCTCCACGAGGGTGGGGGCGGCCAGCCAGGGCTCGGCCAGGGCGGTGGCCCGCCCCTGGGAGTCGCGCACGATCCCGGACACGACCACGCGCTCCCTGGCGGAGCCGCGCTCGGCCTGCACCACGAGGAGGGCCCGGGTCCCCTCGGGCGAGATCCGCAGGGTGTCCACCCGTTCTCCGTCGGCCAGCCAGGGGACGTCGACCGGACGGGCCAGGTTGGAGACGTCGGCCCCCTCCAGGACCCACACCCGGGGGGTCTGCGACCCGCGGGCGGTCCCGGCGACCCACAGGTCGCCGTGGGGGTCGAAGCTGGGGTCGGTGAGGGCGTCGCCGATGCCCGGGTGCACCTCGCTCTGCCCTCCCCGCCACCGCCACAGCTCGGAGCGGTCGTTGGAGACGGCCGCCAGCTCGCGCAGGTCCGCCGAGGCGGCCACCCCCGTCCAGGACATCCCGACCGGGGGCAGGTCGACGTCGGGGGCACTGGCCGCGGGGACGTTGCGCAGGTCGTAGCGGGTCGGGTCGACGAGGTTGAGCTCCTCACCGATCCGCAGGAGCGCCACGTCCGTGTCCCGCATCACCTCCTCGTAGCCCAGGTCGCTGCCGAGGTTGACGGCTCCGTCCTCCAGGAGGGAGCGGCCACCCACCTGCAGGTCGACCGCGCTGACCCCCCGCAGGCCGAGCAGCGCGTGTCCCAGCTGGGCGCGCAGGTCGGTGGCCCGCTCCGGGTCGTCGGACAGGCCGGAGCCCTGCAGGTTGACGGTGGCCATCTGCGTCGTGGGGTCCACCGGCACCGCCCCCACGGCCAGACGCAGGTCGGGTCCGCCGCCGGAGCGCACGGCGCCCTCGAGGTGCGCGGGGACCGGAGCCAGCTGCGTGCGGGCCAGGGAGGTGGTCAGGCCGTCGCCGAGCGCGAGCCAGCGCACGTCCGGGACGAAGAGGTCCAGGTGCGGGTTGAGGTAGTAGACGGTCGAGGGACGGAACGCGCGGTCGAGGTCGGCGGCCGAGAGCCACAGCCCGAACCCCTCCGGGAAGTCGCTGATGCGCCACTCGCCGTCGACCCGCTGCAGCTCGAAGGTCCGGCTGACCGGGGTCGTGGGCTGCTCCACGAGCCTGCCCTGGTCGTCGATCCGGCCGCGGACAGGGGTGGTGACCGTGACCTGTCCCGGCACCTCCTCGGTGATCGTGGGACCGCCCTCCAGGACCAGGACGTCCCGCGTCGGCACCCACTCCCCGGCGAGCGTGGAGGTGAGGTACTCCCGGGCCACGTCGTCGTCGTCGGCGAAGCCGACGTTGGCCCGCAGGAACCCCTGGACGATCTCGGCGGGGCTGGCTCCGGGCTGCGGAGAGGGCAGGAAGCGCTGGACGTCCTGGCGGGGCTGGACCTCCACCGACAGCCCCGGCTGGGGCACCGGGTCGGTCGGCAGCGCCGAGGCGCAGCCGCCGAGGGCGAGCGCGGCGACGAGCGCGGCGGCAGCACGACGGCCAGTCCTCACGACTCCTCCTCCGGGCGGGCCGCGAGGGCCAGCACGACGGTGGGCACCCGGGCGTCGAGGGCGGCCTCCCCGGGGCCGGGCACGGGCGGAGGCGCCTCCGCCACGACGTAGCGGTCCTGCCGCGGCAGGACGAGGCGGAAGCAGGCTCCACGGCCCGGCTCGCTGCCCACCTGCAGCCAGCCGCCGTGCACGCGGGCGTCCTCCTGGGCGATGGCCAGCCCGAGCCCGGTCCCGCCGGTCGTCCGGTCCCGGGAGGGGTCGGCCCGCCAGAAGCGGTCGAAGACGTGGGCCGCCTGCTGCTCGCTGAGCCCGATCCCGTGGTCGCGCACGCTCACCGTGACCACGTGGTCGGTCGCGGCCACCGTGACGTCGACCGGTCGCCCCTCACCGTGCTCGACCGCGTTGGACAGCAGGTTGCGCAGCACCCGCGCGATCCGGCGGCCGTCCATGCGGACCAGGACCGGTGCGGTGGCCGCGTGGACGCGCACCGGGGTGCCCAGCCGCTCGGCGAGCGTGGCCACCCCGTCGACCGCGGCCCCGACGAGGCCGACCATGTCCTCGTCGTGCCGCTCCAGGATCGTCGCACCCGAGTCGTAGCGACTGATCTCGAGCAGCTCGTTGAGCAGGTCCTCGAAGCGGTCGAGCTCCTGCTGCAGCAGCTCGGCCGACCGGGCCACCGGCTCGGGGAAGTCGTCCCGGGACATGTGCAGCATCTCGCCTGCCATCCGGATCGTGGTCAGCGGCGTGCGCAGCTCGTGGGAGACGTCGGAGACGAAGCGCTGCTGCAGCTGGGACAACGAGCGCAGCTCGCGGATCTGCAGCTGGATCGAGTCCGCCATGGTGTTGAACGACGTGGCCAGCAGGGCCAGCTCGTCCGCGCCGCGGACCGGCAGCCGCTCGCCCAGCCGGCCCTCGGCCAGCTGCTGGGCCACCACGGCCGCCTCCTCGACCGGTCCGGTCACCAGCCGGGTGGCCAGCCAGCCGACGGCCGCCACCAGCAGCGACAGGGCCAGCCCGCCGGCGTAGAAGAGCTGGCGCAGCAGGTCGAGGGTCTCCTGCTCGCGCACGAGCGGGTAGACGAGGAACAGGTCGTACTCCCCCGCCCTCGGCAGGCTGACCCGCGAGCCGACGACCACCGAGGTCACCTGTTCGCTGGCCCCCGCGAGGTTCATCGGCACGACCACCACCTGCTGGTTGGTGGGGTCAGCGGCGAGCGCCGTCTGCAGGGCCTCCGGCAGGTCCTCGGCGTTGACGCCCACCCCGGTGGTGGGGACGACGGCGCCCCGGGAGTTGTCCAGCCCCGGCATCAGCAGCACCCGCCGGCCCTCGTCGGGGCTGTTGCCGGCCATCGACTGGACCTGGTCGTCGGCGGTCTGGGTGAGCCCGGAGTCGTCCTGCCGGTCGGTGGAGTCGAAGGCCTCCTGCGCCAGGGCCACCTGCTGGGAGGCGTCCCGCTCGGCACCGGCCACCGCCTGGGCCACCAGCCCCTGCGCCACCTGCTGGTACAGGACGGTGCCCAGGAGCGCGGAGAGGAAGACACCGACCAGGACGGTGGTCGTGATGACCCGGGCGCGCAGGGAACGGCCCCACCACGCCGACCACCAGGGGTCCGCCGGCCCGTCCGCAGCCTGCGACCGGTCCCGGGCCGGCCGGCGCAAGGCCTGGGGAGGCGTGCTTCCGCTGTCCCCACCGTTCGCGCCGCGTCCGCCGTCCGGTCCGCCCCCACCGCCGTCCGGTCCGCCGCCACCGCTGCCGGGGCGACCCTCCGCGGAGGGACGGTCACCGGTGCCCCCGGCCCCGCTCCCTGCTGACCCACCGGGCGCCGAGGAGCCCGCCGACGTCGTGGCGTCGGCGTGCCCGACCCTCAGGTCAGGGATGTCCGGCCTTGTACCCGACACCACGGACGGTCACCACGATCTGGGGATTCTCCGGATCCTTCTCGATCTTCGAGCGCAGGCGCTGCACGTGCACGTTGACCAGCCGGGTGTCCCCGGCGTGGCGGTAGCCCCACACCTGCTCCAGCAGCGACTCCCGGTCGAAGACCTGGGTGGGCTTGCTGGCCAGCGCGGCCAGCAGGTCGAACTCCAGCGGGGTCAGCGGGATGGTCTCCCCGCCCCGGGTCACCTCGTGGCCGGCGACGTCGATGACGACGTCGCCCACGACCAGGCGGCCGTCGTCCCCGGTGTCCACCCGCCGCAGCCGGGCCCGGATGCGGGCGAGCAGCTCCTGGGGCTTGAACGGCTTGACGACGTAGTCGTCGGCCCCCGCCTCCAGCCCCGCCACCACGTCCTTGGTGTCGGTGCGGGCCGTGAGCATGACGATCGGCACCCCGGACTCCAGCCGCAGCTGCCGGGCCACCTCGATGCCGTCCTGGGTGGGCAGCATGACGTCCAGCAGGACCAGGTCGGGGCGCAGCTCGCGGAACATCGCCACGGCGCGGCCCCCGTCGCCGCACGTGGCGACGTCGTAGCCCTCCTTGCGCAGGACGATGCCGAGCATCTCGGCGAGGGCCTGGTCGTCGTCGACGACGAGAACGCTGGCGGTCACGTGGGTCCCCTGCTCAGTAGCGGTAGTGGTCGGACTTGTACGGGCCGGCGACGTCCACCCCGAGGTAGGACGCCTGCTCCTTGGTCAGCTCGGTCAGGTCGGCCCCCACCGACTCCAGGTGGAACCGGGCCACCTCCTCGTCCAGCGCCTTGGGCAGCGTGTGCACACCGAGGGGGTAGTCCTCGGGCCGGACGAAGAGCTCCAGCTGCGCCAGCACCTGGTTGGCGAAGCTGGTCGACATCACGAAGCTGGGGTGCCCGGTCGCGTTGCCGAGGTTCAGCAGGCGGCCCTCGGACAGCACGATGACGGAGCGCTCCGGGCGCTCCGTCCCGTCGACCTCCTCCGCCGGGAGGGTCCACTCGTGCACCTGGGGCTTGATCTCGGTGCGCTGGACCCCCGGGATCCGCGCCACCCCGGCCATGTCGATCTCGTTGTCGAAGTGGCCGATGTTGCCCACGACCGCCTTGTCCTTCATCGACCGCACGTGGTCGGCGGTGACGACGTCGCGGCATCCGGTGGCCGTGACGACGAAGTCCGCCAGGCCCACGACCTCCTCCAGCCGGGCCACCTGGTAGCCCTCCATCGTGGCCTGCAGCGCGCAGATCGGGTCGATCTCGGTGACGATCACCCGGGCTCCCTGGCCGCGCAGCGCCTCGGCGCAGCCCTTGCCGACGTCGCCGAAGCCGCAGACGACCGCGACCTTGCCGCCGATGAGGACGTCGGTGGCCCGGTTGATGCCGTCGACGAGGCTGTGCCGGACGCCGTAGACGTTGTCGAACTTGGACTTGGTCACCGAGTCGTTGACGTTGATCGCGGGGAAGAGCAGCTCGCCGGCCTCGTGCAGCTGGTAGAGCCGGTGGACCCCGGTCGTGGTCTCCTCGGTGACGCCCCGGACCCCCTCGGCCACCCGGGTCCACCGCTGCGGGTCCTCGGCCAGGCCGGCGCGCACGGTCTCGAGGATGACCCGCCACTCCTCGGGGTCCTCCTCCTCGGCCGTGGGCACCGCCCCGCGGGCCTCCCACTCCCTGCCCTTGTGGACGAGCAGCGTCGCGTCACCGCCGTCGTCCAGGATCATGTTGGGCCCCTGGCCGTCCGGCCAGAGCATGATCTGGGTGGTGCACCACCAGTACTCCTCCAGCGTCTCGCCCTTCCAGGCGAAGACCGGGACCCCCTGCGGGTCCTCCGGGGTGCCGTCCCGGCCCACGACGACGGCCGCGGCCGCCTCGTCCTGGGTGGAGAAGATGTTGCACGAGGCCCAGCGCACCTCGGCGCCGAGCTCCACCAGGGTCTCGATGAGCACCGCCGTCTGCACCGTCATGTGGAGCGAGCCGGCGATCCGGGCGCCGGCCAGGGGCGCCTGCCCCTCGTAGCGGCGGCGCAGCGCGGTCAGGCCCGGCATCTCGTGCTCGGCCAGGCGGATCTGGTGGCGGCCCGCGGGGGCCAGGGACAGGTCCCGGACGCGGTGCTGCAGGGACGTCGTCGTGCTCGGCATGGAGGCCATGCTACGGGTCGGTACCGACAGGTCCCTGATCCCCGGCGCCGCTACGCGTCCACGTCCTCCCCCAGCGGGTCGTAGTCGGCCGTGACGTCCTCGTAGGGCGCGACCTCCAGCCCCAGCAGCGCGTTCTCGAGCACCTCGGCCAGGGCCGGGTGGATCCAGTACTGCCCGCGGGCCAGCTGGAGGGCGGTCAGCGGCCCCGTGGGTCCGCCGAGGCTGAGGGCCTGGATGACCGGCTGGATGAGGCTGCTGGCGTGCGGGCCCATGGCGTGCGCCCCGAGCAGGTGTCCCGTGCGACGGTCGGCGACCAGCTTGAACAGGCTGGTCGTGTCCTCCATCGCCCAGCCGTAGGCGGTGTCGCCGTACGCCTGGGTCTTGCACGTCACGGCATACCCCTGCTCCCGTGCCTGCGCCTCGGTGAGGCCCACCGTGGCCACCTGGGGGTTGCTGAACACCCCGGCCGGCACGAAGCGGTGGTCGAAGGACCACAGGTCCTGCGGGTGGACCAGGTTGTGGGCGACGACGCGGGCCTCGTGGTTGGCCACGTGCTTGAGCTGGTAGGGCGAGCTGACGTCGCCGAGCGCCCAGATCCCCGGGGCCGTCGTGCGACCGTGCTGGTCCACCTGCACCCGTCCGTCCGGCCGCACCTGCACCCCCGCGACGTCCAGCCCCATGTCGTCGCTGTTGGGCATCCGCCCGGTGGCCACGAGCAGGGCCTCTCCCGTGACGGTGGTGCCGTCGGCCAGCTCGAGCTCGACGCCGGCCCCTGCCCGCCGCGCGGCCACCGGGGCGGCGCGCAGGTGCAGGTGCCAGCGGTCCCGGGCCAGCTCGGTGAACGCGGAGGAGATCTCCTGGTCGACCTGGCTCAGCAGCCGCTCACCCCGGCTGACGACGGTGACCTCGACCCCCAGGGCGGAGAAGACGTGGGCGAACTCGGCGGCGATGACGCCTCCGCCGACGATCACCATGCTGGCGGGCAGCTCGTCCATCCGCATGACCGTGTCCGAGGTGTGGTACGGCACCCCCGCGCCGGCGACCACCGCGGGGATGTGCGGCCGGCTGCCGGCCGCGACCACGACCTGGTCGCCCCGGATGCGGTGCACGCTGCCGACCTCGTGCGCCCCGCCCGGGTGGGCGATGCGCACCTCGAGCTCGCGGTCGCCGACGAAGCGGGCGTGCCCCAGGTAAGCCTCGGTGTGGGAGGCGTCCCGCCGGTAGTCCCGGCCCCCCTCGCTGATCGGGTCGATCCGTCCGAAGATCCGGTCGCGCACGTCGTCCCAACGGACCTGGTCGAGGGTGGCGTCGACGCCGAAGCGGGCGGCGTCGCGGACCGTGCGGGCCACCTCCGCGGTGTGCACGAACATCTTGGTGGGGATGCAGCCCACGTTGAGGCAGGTGCCGCCGAAGATGCCTCGGTCCACCACCGCGGTCCGCCGGTCCTCGAAGTCGGGGGTGACCAGGGAGTTGCCCGACCCGCTGCCGATGACGACGAGGTCGAAGCGGGTGGGTCCAGGATCGCTGCCGGTGGTCTCGCTCACCCGGACAGGGTAGTCGCCGCCCCGAGCTCCTCCCGGACCGCCGCCAGACCGTCCCACAGCTCGACGAACCGGGTCGACAGGGGCGCGGGTCCCAGCCGCAGCCCGTCGGGGGAACGGAAGTCGGGTATGACGCCGCGCGCCCACAGTCGCGGGTTCACCTCCGCGAAGGCGGGGTGGCGCAGGGTCACGTGCCCGCCGCGGCGGGCGTGCTCCCGCGGGCTGGCGACCACGACCCCGAGCTCGCCCGGCCAGGAGTCCACCACGTCCAGCACCAGGTCGGTCAGCAGCAGGGACTTGGCCCGCACCCGCTCGATCCCGGCCCGCTCCAGCATCCCGGCACCGCGGGCGACGGGCACCATGCCCACGACCGGCGGGGTGCCGCTGACCAGGCTGCGCACCCCGGGGGCCGGCACGTAGCCCTGCTCCATGAGGAAGGGGTCGCGCCGGCCCATCCAGCCCTGCACGGGCTGGCTCAGGGTCGGCAGGTCGTGCAGGCGGGCAGCCAGGTAGGCGTGCGCCGGCGCCCCCGGCCCGCCGTTGAGGTACTTGTAGTCGCAGCCCACGGCCGCGTCCCAGCCCTCCTCGTCGGCGTGCACCGGCACCGACCCGGCGGAGTGGCAGGTGTCCCACAGCACCAGGGCCCCGGCCTCGTGCACGAGCCGGGTGATCTCCTGCGCGTCGGCGACCCAGCCGGACCGGTAGGCCACGTGCGAGAGCAGCACGACCCCCGTGGCGGGACCGACGGCGTCGGCCACCTGCTGCGGGGTGACCCCGGCCGACGGGTCGACGTCGATCCACACCAGCCGCAGCCCCCGCTCGGCGGCGATCCCCTCGGCGACGTAGCGGTCGGTCGGGAAGTTGTCGGTGTCCAGGACCAGCTCGGCCCGGGCCGGGTCGAGCGCCAGCTGGTGGTCCACGAGGGCCCGCAGCACCTTGTAGAGCAGCACGGTCGTGGAGTCGGCCACGACCGTCTGGCCGGGCGCCGCGCCCAGCGCGGCGCGGCCCACCAGGTCCCCGACCCGCTCGGGCCAGCCCATCCACCCCTCGTCCCAGGACCGGATGAGCCGGGTGCCCCAGTCCTGCCGGACGAACCGCGCCAGCTCCTCGGCGGTGCCGGCGACGGGTCGTCCCAGCGAGTTGCCGTCGAGGTAGGCCACCACCCCGGGCGCCGGCTCGAACTCGTCGGCGAAGGCGGCCAACGGGTCCGCGGCGTCGAGGGCGAGCGCCTGCTCGCGGGACGGTGACTCACTCATGGCCGTCGCCCCCGTGGTAGCCGCCGGGCGTCACGTCCTGGATGCGGCTGCGCACGTCGTACAGCTCGGGGAAGAAGGTCAGGTCCAGGGCCCGGCGCAGGAAGGGAACGCCCGAGGACCCACCGGTGCCGGGCTTGGAGCCGATGATGCGCTCCACCGTCTTGAGGTGACGGAAGCGCCATACCTGGAAGTTGTCCTCGACGTCGACCAGGTCCTCGGCGACGTGGTACTCGACCCAGTGCCGGGCGGGGTCGGCGTAGACGGTGGCGAACAGGTCGACCACCCCCGGCGAGGCCTCGTAGGGCTGGGTCACGTCGCGCTCCAGCACCTCCTGCGGGACGGGGTGACCGGCCCGGGCGAGCCAGCGCAGCACCTCGTCGTAGAGGCTCGGCGCGTGCAGCAGCGCCTCCAGCTCGGCGTGCACCTCGGGCAGGTGCTCGAAGACGCGCAGCATGGAGGGGTTCTTGTTGCCCAGGGAGAACTCCACGGCGCGGTACTGCCAGGACTGGAAGCCCGAGCCGGTCGCCAGGAAGGAGCGGAACAGGGCGTACTCGCTGGGGGTGAGCGTGGCCAGGACGGACCACTGCTCGGTGAGGGTGTGCTGGATGTGCTTGACCCGCGCGATCCGCTTCAGCGCCGGCTGCAGGTCGTCGGCGGCGACGAGCTCCCGGGCGGAGGTGAGCTCGTGCAGCATGAGCTTGAGCCACAGCTCAGAGGTCTGGTGCTGGACGATGAACAGCAGCTCGTCGTGCTGCGGCGGCACCGCCCGCGGGTGCTGGGCCGACAGGACCCGCTCCAGGTCGAGGTACTCCCCGTAGGAGAGGTTGCTGGAGAAGTCCTGCTCGATCCCCTCCTCCAGGTCCCGGACGGAGCGGGTATGGCGTGTCACGGGGTCGTCAGCGCGGTCACGGGCGGCGTTGCTCACGGATCGAGTCTGGCACACGTGCGTATTTGCGCAGGTCAGCGGGTTTGTCGGTGCTCGCCCCTAGCGTGCCGGTACGGGCACCTCGGGAGGAGAGGTGCACCCGACGGAGGGGTGAGGGTATGGACGGAGGGGATGAGGACGTGCCGGTCGCGACGGATGGTGGTCCTCCGCGAGGGGCGCCGGTCTCGGTGCTGCGCAGGCACGGGCTGGAGCTGGCCAGTTCGACACCAGCGGTCCTGGTGCGGGTCCGGGAGGTCTCGGACCTGCTGGCGGGGCCCGGAGAGCCGTTGACGCAGCAGGAGCGGGCGGCGACGCTCGCCGAGCTGGAGCGGCTCAAGAACGTGTGCGCCGCCGCGCAGGCGGCGATCACGGTGGACCTGCACGAGCAGGCGGCGCTGGACCGGCAGGCCACGGAGGGCGAGCTGGGTCACCGCCGCAGGGAGCGGGAGGGGGTGACCCTGGAGGTGTCCCTCGCCCGGAGGGTCTCACCCCAGCGGTCACGGTCGCTGATCGCGATGGCCCGGGCCCTGCACGCCCGGTTGCCGCAGACCCTGGCGGCCTTCCGCGAGGGGCGGATCTCGGAGTGGGCGGCCTCGCTCGTCGAGAAGGAGACCAGGGACCTGACCGAGGAGCAGGCCCGGGAGGTGGACGCCCGGCTGGCACCCACGCTCGGCACCTGTTCGGAGGGCAGGCTGTCGAGGCGAGCGGCATCGCTGGCCTACGAGGCGGACAAGCGCGGTTTCCTGCAGCGCCATGCCAGGGCGGTCGAGGACCGCTACGTCTCGATCCGACCCGCGGCCGACGGGATGGTTCGGCTGAGCGGTCTGCTGCCGCTGGTCGAGGGTGTCGCCCTGCACAGGTCGCTCGAGGAGCACGCCCGGTCGGCCCGGCTCGCCGGGTCGGCCGGTGCCTCCACGGACGGGGACGGCAGCAGCGCCCAGGACGGTGTCCCGACCGTCGCGCAGCTGCGGGCCGACGAGCTGGTCCGCCGCGTCACGGGCGTCGATCCCTCCCGCGAGGGCATGCCCGTGGAGATCGGCCTGGTGATGACGGACCGGGCCCTGTTCGACGAGGGAGGGGACCCGGCCCGCGCTCCCGGCTACGGGCCGGTGCCGGCTGCGCTGGCACGGATGATCGCCGCGTCGGGCAGCACCCGCGGCGTGGACGTCGCGTCGGCCACCGCCTGGCTCCGTCGGCTCCTGCTCGACCCGGTCGACTCCACCCTCGCCGAGACGGACGGGCGGCGACGCCTCTTCTCCGGTCCGTTGCGCAGGTTCGTGGTCGCCCGCGACCAGGAGTGCGCGATGCCCTACTGCCACGCACCCGTCCAGGACGTCGACCACGTCACCCGGGCCAGGGACGGCGGTGCCACCACCGCCGCCAACGGCCAGGGGCTCTGCCGGGCCTGCAACCTCGACAAGGAGGCAGAGGGCCTGCGGACGGAGGTGGTGACCGCGGCCGACGGCACCCGGGCGGTACGGGTCCGGACCCGCTACGGCCAGACCCACCACTCGCAACCACCACCGGTGCTCGACACGCTCGAGGACCTGGCCGCCCGATGGCACGGCCAGCGCCCACCCTGGTGGTCGGACCGCTCTGGCCACGACGCGGAGCACCTGGTCGAGGAGTGGGACGAGCTCGAAGGGTTCGAGCACGACGACGGGAACCCTGGGCACGACGACGGGAACCCTGGGCACGACGGGGCCGACCTCGAGCACGACGGAGCCGACGTCGAGCACGACCAAGACTTCCTGGACGACGACGAGGAGGGCATGGACCTCCCGGCCTGACCCTGCCGGGCACGGACCGGAGACGCGTCGGGGAGGTGTCGGGCAGCACCGGGCACCCGCCGGTCATGCAACGGGAGTGCGCCGGGCGTAGACCGGGCGGTTGCCGGGCCTACGCCCGGGGCGCACGACGAGGCGGCGCGCTGCGTCAGCCGACCCGGTCGCGGACGTCCGCCCGCTCAGCCACGGGTCCGGTCCCGCAGGTCGGCCACGTGCGGGCTGACGGAGGGGTCCAGCCCCAGCCCGAGCGCCATGTAGGTCGCGGTGAAGTCGACCATCGCGACGTGGTCGGCGAGGCGCACGACCGGGTCGCCCTGTGCGGCGCGCACCTCCATCACCCGCACGCCGGCCTCCTGGGCGGTGCTCAGCACGGCCTCGGTCAGGGCGTCTGCCTGCACCGAGTCGCGGGTGGGCGGGTCGACCGGGGCGTCGCGGAGCATCAGCAGCCCCAGGGGCGGCAGCGTGGGACCGTCGAGGTAGGGATCGGAGAAGATGTCCCGCCCGCCCTGGGGGCTGCGCCGGCGCTCCATGAGCTCACCCTCGGGCTCGTCGAAGTGGTGCGGCTCCCAGGAGCTGGTGTCGATGTCGCCCAGCCGGATCCGCCGCTCGTCGTAGGTGCCGGGCCGCGGCCCGCCCCGCGAGGTGTAGGGCCCGTCGAAGCAGGCGACGATCCCGCTGGCCGCGTCGGGCAGCTCGCCGAAGGGGGCGGGCATCCGGGCGGTGCGGGCCAGCATGGAGGAGGCGCGGGCGGCCGCGACCCCGCCCAGCGGCCCGTCGCCGAGCACCACGGGGACGGTCTCGGCGAGCTGCAGGGCGAGGAGCTTGGCCGGGTTGACGAACGACTCGGAGGTGGGGCGCAGCTCCTCGGCCCGCTCGTCGAGCCGGTCGGCGACCCGGTGCAGCACGCCCTCCGGGGCGTCGAGCAGCCCGAGCCGGTCGGCCCCCACGAGCACCGGGGTCAGCAGGGTCCACAGGGCCGTCCGGGAGCTGGTGCGCTGCCGACCGGTCCCCACGTGGATCCCCCGGGCGCGCCGGGTGACCTCCGCAAGGGGCGAGTCGTCCGCTCCCACCGTGAGCAGCGAGGCACCTCGGCGCGCGGCCTCGGCGGCGACCGCCAGCGGACCCGGCGCCCGGCCCGACAGGGACACCGCGACGACGAGGTCCATCGGACCGACCCAGCCGGGCAGCGGCAGGTTGCGCCGGGCCTGGACGGGGACCGGCGACCCCGGCTCGGCCAGCAGCTCCAGCACCTCGGCCACGATCGAAGAGCCACCGATCGCCGCGACGAGCACCGACCGGGGGCGCTCCTGCGCCGCCAGCCGGTCGATCCCGGCCTCGGCGCCCAGGTGCAGCGCCTCGCGGACCTGTGCCCCGGCCGTCGCCAGCGCCCGCAGGGTGGCCCGGGAATCCTTGCGCTGCAGCTCGTCCGGATCGTCCAGGAGCGCCTCGTCCAGGTGGGGGGCCACCGGTCAGTCCCCGTCCTCGACCGTCACGACGGTCGCGTCGTCGACGAGCAGCACCGGGATACCCTCGACCACCGGATAGCGGCGGCGACGACCGGGGCCGTCGCAGTCCTGGGCGCACTGCAGCGCCGGCAGGCCGTCCTCGTCGAGGACGTCGACGAGCTCGTGCCGTCCGACGGGGCAGCGCAGGATCTCCCGCACCCAGGGTTCGTACTGCGGCCTAGCCATCTGCGTCCTCCTGTCGTACCAGCTCCAGGACGGCGTCCCGGACCTGCTCCATGGTCGTGGTGTCGGCCGCCTCGACGTTGAGACGCAGCAGCGGCTCGGTGTTGCTGGCCCGCAGGGAGAACCACCACAGGGGGGCCTCCTCCCGCGTCATCACGAGCCCGTCGAGGGTGTCGGCGGTCGCACCCCGGGCCGCGGCCCAGTCGCGGGCCCGCCCCACGGCGGACGGCACGTCGGCCACGCGCGAGTTGATCTCCCCGGACGCGGCATACCGCTCGTAGCGGGCAACCAGCGCCGACAGGGGCCCGTCCTGCTCGCCGAGGGCCGCCAGCACGTGCAGCGCGGCGAGCATCCCGGTGTCGGCGTACCAGAAGTCGCGGAAGTAGTAGTGGGCCGAGTGCTCGCCGCCGAAGACCGCCTCGTGCTCGGCCATCTGCGCCTTGACGAAGCTGTGCCCGACCCGCGTGCGCACCGGCCGGGCGCCCAGCGCAGAGACGGTCTCGGGCACGGCCCGCGAGCAGATGACGTTGTGCACGACGGCGACCGAGGATGCCTCGACGCCGCGGGCGACCTCCTTGGCGATCTCCCGGGCGGCCACGAGCGCGGTGATCGCGCTGGGCGAGACCGCCCGCCCGGCCTCGTCGACGACGAAGCAGCGGTCGGCGTCCCCGTCGAAGGCCAGGCCAAGGTCCGCCCCGTGCTCGCATACCGCGGCCTGCAGGTCGCGCAGGTTCTCCGGCACCAGCGGGTTGGCCTCGTGGTGGGGGAAGGTGCCGTCCAGCTCGAAGTACAGCGGCACCACCCGCACCGGCACGTCGGCCTGGTCCAGGACCGCGGGCACGGTGTGCCCCGCCATGCCGTTGCCCGCGTCGACGACGACCGTCAGGGGCCGGCCGCCGCGCAGGTCCACCAGGGAGCGCAGGTATGCCGCGTAGTCACCGAGCACGTCGGTGGCGTAGAGCGTCCCGGCCCGGTCGGCGGTGTGCAGGTCGTGCAGCCCGCCCCGGTCGAGCAGCCACTGCGCCAGGTCGCGGACCTCCGCGAGCCCGGAGTCCTGGCCCACGGGCCGGGCTCCCCGCCGGCACAGCTTGATGCCGTTGTAACCGGCCGGGTTGTGGCTCGCGGTGAACATCGCCCCCGCGCGGTCCATCGACCCGCTCGCGTAGTAGAGCTGGTCGGTGGAGGCCAGGCCGATCATCGTCACGTCGACGCCGTGCGCGGCCACCCCGTCCGCGAACGCCTGCGCGAGCTCCGGGGAGGAGGCGCGCATGTCGTGCCCCACGACGAGACCCTGCTCACCCTCGGGCAGCACCACGACCTGGGCGAAGGCCGAGCCCAGGACGCGGCATACCCCCGCGTCCAGCTGCTCGGGCACCAGGCCGCGCACGTCGTAGGCCTTGACGACGTCGGCCAGTCTCACGGAGGTCACAGCAGGCAAGGGTACCGACGCCCGCCGGGGCCGGTGCGGGTGCTCAGCGGTCGCGCAGCATGCGCAGGTGGCCGCGCCGGGCGATCTCGGTCACGGTGGCCCCGCCGCCGCTGTCGTTGCCGCCACGACCGTCGACGTGGACGACCGTCCCGCGGTGCTCGCGCACCGCGTCGGCGAGCGCGGCCAGGTCGTCCACCGGGGGGCGCGGCTCACCTTCGGGCAGCTCGATCCGCACGACGTCCCAGCCGCGCGGTGCGGTGAGGCGACCGGCGTGCTCCTCGCACAGGTCGTAGGAGTGCGGCTCGGCGTAGGTCGCCAGCGGTCCCAGCACCGCCGTCTGCTCGGCGTAGACGTACGTCAGCGTCGACGACGCCGGGCGGACGCACGCTGTCTTGGAGCACTGGCGGGAGACGGTCACAACACCCCACTGTAGGTGCCCGGGCCGACATTCCCGTGGAGGCACCCCGACCACCCCCGGCCCAGGGGTTACTGTCGGGGCGTGAGCAGGCGTCGGGACCGGCACGGCCGGGGCATGCGGGGGCCGCTGGCGTGGCCCCGCGTCCCCGTCATGACCACGGCGGCGGCCCGCTTCGACGAGATGGTCCTCGACGCGGCCGAGACCCTCGAGCGGCGGCTGGGTCACGAGCTGGGGGTGGAGCTGGCGGTGGAGGACGTGCCTCCCTCCGACCCCGCCCCGTGGGAGGACGGCGTGCCCCTGGGCCGGCTCTTCCCCGCCGAACGCAACCTGGCCGCACGGCTCGTCGTCTACCGGCGGCCGGTGACCCACCGTGCCCACGACGAGCCCGAGCTCGCCGCGCTCGTCCACGAGGTGATGGCCGAGCAGCTGGCGCGGATGTACGGGCGGGACCCCGAGGACCTGCTCTAGCTGTACTGACCTCTAGCCGTCCGAACGGGCGGGACCCCGAGAACCTGCTCCAGCCGTCTCGTCGGCCTCCGTGCTCCAGGCCTCTCGAAGCGGACCGCCCTGCGACCGGCCGTTCTGCTGTCCGGAACCTCCTGGGCCTTCTGTGCAGGGTGTGCGCTCAGGGCACCGCCGGACGCACCGTCGTGACCGTCGTGGTCCACGGGACGGCGGGCAGGGTGGCGGCCGCGAGGAACGGACCGCGCCCGTCGGCCCCGGAGACGTGGACGGCGGCGACCACCCCGGCGCCGGGTGCCGCACCCCTCGGGTCGGTCGTCGTGATCCAGACGGCCCGCGTGCCTGCGGGCACGTCCAGAAGGCGTCCGGTGTCGTTGGCGAGCTCCACGTCCTCGGTGACGGAGCCGCCGTCCTGGTCCAGCCAGTGCACGGTGGCGGTCGTCGCGTCCACGGCGCTGAGCACGAGCCGGGCCGCCCCGCCCGGCACGGCGGCAGGGTCGGGCAGCGCCGTCCCGACGGGGTCCGCGGTGGGCACGGTGGCCGACACCCACGCCAGCTCGCCCGCCGTCCGGACGAGCGGTTCGGCGACGGACCCTTGCGGTGGACTGGCGGTGGCCCCGGCCGTGTCGGTCCCGGGCGCTGTCGTGACCGCGGCACCGTCGGCCGGGGCGTCGGTCACGACCGCCTCGTCGCGAGACGGTTCCGTGGCGACGGCCTCGTCGTCGGGGGCGTCGGTGGCGGCGGACCCGTCAGCAGCGGCATCGGTGGCGGCCGCGTCGTCGACGGACGCCTCCTGCGGCTCCGACTCCTGCGGGTCGACCTCCAGACCCACGGCGGCCACGACGGGTGCGTCCGACCGCAGCCGCAGCCCGGTGGTCCCCGCAGGCAGGTCCCCGAGGTCGACCTCGAGGATGCGTCCGGAGGCGAGGCGGGTGACCAGGTCGGGCAGCCGCACGGCGCCGTCCTCGGTCAGCGCTGTGACGTCGACGACCGCCTCTTCCTCGCCGGGGGCGAGCAGGCGCAGGGTGGTGCGGTGAGAGCTCCCGTCGGGCGCGGACGGCAGGGCCGGGAGCGCGATGTCCTTCGCCGGTGCGACCGTCCCGGCCGGCGCCACCGTCCCCGCGCCCAGGTCCGTCGTCCCGTCCCGGACCAGGAGGTTCAGGTGGGCGGCCACCGGCCCGCCGGTGGCCGAGACCGCCACGACAGGGGCCTCGACCCCGGGGGCCAGGGCGGCCAGCTGGTGGTCGGCCCGTCCCCCCGGGGGGACGACCAGCCCGGTGGCACCGGTCGTGGCCACCTCCCCGTCGACCCCCCATACCCGGACGGTGACCGTGACCGGGTCAGGGCCCGGGTTGGTCAGGACGAGCAGCTCGGTCGCCCCCGCCCCGCCGCCGCCGCCGACGAGCCACTGCTCCTCGGCCGCCCGGACGCAGGGGGCCAGGGCGGCCCCGCGGACGCCGGCACCGGTGCCCACGGCCAGCTGGGCACCGACCAGACCCGGTGCGGCGTCGCCCTCCCCCACCACGAACGCGGCGGAGCCGCCCGGCAGGTCGAGGATGCTCGGTCCGGGGGGCCGCAGAGCCTGGCCGTCGTCAGCGTCGCCGGAGAGGACGAGTCGTGCACCCTCGTCGTTCTCGCCAGCCTCCTCGTCCTCGGGCCCGTCCTCGTCCTCGCGGCCGTCCTCGTCCTCGCGGCCGTCCTCGTCCTCGGGCGCGGGCGCAGCACCAGGGACGGCCTGCGGGCTCGACCCCGAGCTCTGCCGTGACCCCGGCGCCGTACCGACGCTGGACACCGACTGCGGAGCCTGGGCGGCGACGACCTCCACGGTGGCATCCTCCGCCTCGGAACCCCCGGGGCAGGCGAGCGCCGCCGAGCCGACGGGCACGACCTCACCCGGGGCCGACGTCATGGCGGCGTCGTCCGTTCCCGGACGTTCCTCCGGGCCGACGAGGGTGCCGCCGTCGACGGCGGTCGCCGCGCCCACGAGCCCGGCCAGGGCGAGCGCGGCGAGCCCCGTGCGCCACCACCGGGACCTCCCCGCCGCCCAGGAGCGGGGCGGTGCGACGGTCGCACCCGCAGGACCTCCTCCGTCGGGCGACGTGCCACGGTCCTCCGGCGAGCTGCCGTCGTCGTCCGGTGCCAGGTCGGAGGTGGTCATCGGTCCTCCTCGGGGGTCTCGGGCTCGGGTCGTCCGAACGGCAGGGCCAGGAACGCGGTGACGGCGGCCAGCAGGAGCGCGACGAGGTGCCAGGGCAGCGCGGGCCGAGCGAGCCACAGGTCCAGGTCGTGGCTGCCCGCCGGCAGCGCCACGATCCCGTCGTCCCCGACCGGCACGTCCGCCCCGTCGACCGAGACCCGGGCCGCCTGCGTCCACCCCGGCCCCTCGGCCACGTCCAGGACTGATCCCTCGGGCAGGTCCTCGACCCGGTCGGTGGCAGTGCCGTGGGGGCCGGTGCTGTCCACCCTGGTGACCAGCTCACCCGTGGCGTCGAGCACACGCACCCGGGAGGCCACGTTGTCGGCCATCCGCCAGAGCACCTGACCCGGCGGTCCTCCCACCCGGGTCAGGCCGGGCAGCGCGTCCACCCGGGTCACCAGCGGGTCGTCGTCGTCTGCGGTCACCAGGACGTAACCGACCGCCAGCCCGTGCAGCCGGGCGAGCGTCTCCTCCCCGCCGCCGCCCACCACGGCCGCGGCCACCTCCTCGACCGGTCCGGGCGGTCGCACCCCGACGGCCAGCTCGGCGGTGCGGTCCCGGAGCACCCTGGCCGGTTCGATCTCGCGTCCCACCAGGTCGACGACGACCTCCGGGCCCGCGGGCGAGAGCACCAGCGTGCGCGGGGCCGACGGGCCGTCCGCCTGGGCCGCGGCCACCGGGGGCAGGACCGGTGCCGCCTGCTCGAGGCCCGAGGGCGCGGGACGCCACACGGCCACGGCCGCGGGCACGAGGGCGGCCAGCACCACGAGGACCGCCGCGACCGCCGTGGCCAGCGCGCGGGGACGGCGGACGGCGGAACGCAACGGCTCGCCACGGCGGGGTCCGTGCGAGCGCCACGACCGGTCCACGAGCAGGGCGGTCGCGAGCAGCAGCGACGCGCCGGTCAGGGAGAGCATGGTCCCGGGCCACGCGCCGACGTCCAGTCCCGCCTCCGCGTGCCCGGCCGGCAGCACGCCCAGCCCGGCCCTTCCGGCGGTCAGGGCCAGGAGGAGGGTCAGGAGGGCGCCACCCACGAGGACGGCCGCACGGCGGCCGGCCCGTCCCGGCAGAGCGGTCCCCGCCAGGGCCGCCAGCCACCAGACCAGGGCGGCCCAGAGCGGAAGCGCCTGCAGACCCGCCGGGTCGACGGGACCACCCGCCGCAAGGAGGGTGGTCTGCCACGCCGGCACGTCGGTGGTGCCACCGGGCAGGACCGCGGTCGCCCCCGCCCCGCCCACCAGGCGGACCGGGTCGGTGGCCATCGCGGGCACCCAGGGGAGCAGCAGGGCCCACGGCAGCAGCGCCAGCACAGCACCGCGCCACCGGACGCCGCGGCCGAGGGCCAGCAGGAGGATCCCGGCCACGGTGGCCGGGAGGAGCACCGCCGGGACCCACTGGGCGGTCAGCGCCACCGCCAGCGCGGTGGCGAAGACGGCGGCGGTGCGCCGGACGCCACCGCCCCTGGTCGCGGCGACGGCGAACCCGGCCGCCAGCAGCGGTGCCATGAGGTGCACCACGACGGGACCCACGCGCCCCTCCCCCACGGCGGCGACGAGCGGGGTGGCCGCCGACCAGCCCAGGGCCAGCACCGCCCGCAACCACCGCCGTCGGGTCACCCGCCGCAGGGCCACGTAGGCGGTGAGCAGCGCCACCGGCGCGGATGCCAGCAGGATCCAGCCGAGGGCGACACCGGCGGCGTTCGGCGCGCCCCCGGCCCCGGCCACCGCCTCGACCACCCTGGTGAGACCGGCCCAGGGCAGCAGCCACGGCTCCGGCGGGTGGTCGTGTCCCAGCCCCCCGCCCCGCCACCCGTCGAGGGCCGAGCGCCACAGGTCGCCCGACCCGGCGGCCGCCGCCCCGAGCTCCCCACCGGCCGGCCCAGCACCACCCGGGCGCAGGTCGCCGAGACGCTCGCGCCAGGTCCACGCCGTGGCGACCAGGACGGCGAGCAGGGCCAGCGCGAGCGGCCAGCTGGTCCACGGGGTACGGCGGTCCTCGCCCGTGAGCTCGGCCAGCTCGTCGGAGACCGGCCCGGTCTCGGGCACGGCCCGGCCGCCGGCCGCCGGACCGGTCCGTCGTCCCGGTCGTCGGGTCCGGGGGTCCAGGGCGTCCCCGACCGTGTCCAGGGTGGAGCGCCAGCCGGCGGTGGTCGGAAGGAAGAGGGCGTGCAGGTCCCCGGGCCGCACCGTTCGTCGGCTCCGGAACCGCCACCGGGCCCGCATGCCGCGCGCCGGGGACAGCACCGCCCGCACGTCCGCCCACTCGTCGGCGGCCTCGGCCGGCCGCTTGACGAGCAGCAGCAGGAGCGCCGCGAGGGTGCTGGTGAGCAGGACGCCGAGGGCCCGCCACGGAGAGGTCCAGGCCGACCCTCGGGCGAGGGCGAGCTGACGCTGGCGGATCCGGGTCCGGCGGGGATCGCGCACGCCGAGCCCTTCGTCTCCCGTGCGGACGACGGCGTCGGGCGCGACGACGACGCGGTGGCCGGTCAGGTGGGCCCGCCAGCCCAGGTCCAGGCCGTCGACGCCGTCGTCCCCGAACTCGGCAGAGAGACCCCCGGCGCCCTCGAGGGCGTCGCTGCGGACGAGGGAACCGACCAGCGGCACACCCAGCACGTCCTGACGCAGGTCGAGCTGGCCCTGGTCGACCAGGGCGGCCGACCGCCCGTCGGCCTGTCGTCCGGCGGGGGTGAGGTGGTGCCCCACCGCGACGAGCAGACGGGGGTCGTCGGCCCGCACCAGCTTGGGGCCCACCATCCCCACGCGGCTGTTGCGGCGCACGGCCGCGACCAGGCCGGACAGTGCGGACGGCTCGGGCAGGCTGTCGTCCGGCAGCAGCCAGACCCAGTGGTCAGGGTGCATCGGCAGGATCGCCCGGGCGTCCTCGACGGCCCGCCACCGGGGCGGCGCATGCGGTGCGGGGATCCCCTCGGGGGTCGCGACCCGCGCGTCGGGCGGCGCGGTCCCCACGTCGGACGTCGGAATCCCGGCGTCGGACGCCGCGGTCCCCACGTCGGACGTCGTAATCCCGGCGTCGGACGCCGGGGTCCGCACGTGGGGGGTCTCGCCGCCGACCTCGGACGCCGGGGGCTCCGCAGCGGTCGACGGGCGGTCCCCCTCGGGCGCGGGACCCCGCGACGCGCCACCGGGGGCGTCAGGACCGGCAGCGGCGTCCGCGGGGACGGGCCGGACGAGCAACGGGACGCGCTGCTCGCGCACGAGTGGGTGGTTCCGGGCCGCAGGGACCCGGGGGTCGTCGGGGGAGGTCCCGGTGAGGACGAGCCGCTGGGGCCGGCGGGACTGGGCGGCGAGGGCGTCGAGGAGGCCGTCCAGGAGCGGGCCGTCGGGGCGGGTCAGGACGACGACGGTGACGTCGTCCACCCGGACCCGACCGGCGGGGGTCGTCACGGGGTCGGAGCGGGGCGGAGCAGGGCGGGGCCCGTCGGTCACACGGCGCGCTTCTTGAGCTTGCGCCGCTCACGCTCGGACAGACCGCCCCAGATGCCGAAGCGCTCGTCGTTGGCCAGGGCGTACTCCAGGCACTCGGCGCGGACCTCGCAGCCCACGCACACCTTCTTGGCCTCGCGGGTCGACCCGCCCTTCTCCGGGAAGAAGGCCTCCGGGTCGGTCTGCGCGCACAGGGCACGCTCCTGCCACGAGGCCTCGTCGACCTCGTCGGCCCCGCTCAGCAGGCTCAGCATCTCCATCTCGTGCATGGCTCCTCCTCGACCTTTCGCCAACACGTGCACCGCGTCCCAGCCTCCGAGCTGCCTTCGGACGAACAGACCGCGATGGGTGAATTACACGCGTGTCATCCGCCGTAGTCAACCCCAGATCTGCTAGGAGTCCCCCGGCGTGCACCCCGCTGCCGACGTCCCCGCCCCCGCCCGAGTGCCGTCGTGGAGCGTCCCGTCGCAGGTGGGCGGGGGTGGCGACCCCGCCCGGGTGCGGACGGGACGCGGCCCGCCCGCACAATGGAGAGTATGCAGATCACCGCACTGTCCGGCGGCGTCGGCGGGGCCAGGTTCGTCCGCGGCCTGGTCCACGAGCTGTCCCGGCGGTCCCCCGGGGAGCAGGTCGAGGTCACCGTCGTCGGCAACACGGGGGACGACATCACCCTCTTCGGGCTACGGGTGTGCCCCGACCTGGACTCCGTCCTGTACACCCTGGGAGGAGGGGTCGAGGAGGAACAGGGCTGGGGCCGGGAGGGTGACAAGCACGAGGTGATGGGCGAGCTGGCGGCGCTGGGCGTCCAACCGCAGTGGTTCGGCCTCGGCGACCGGGACCTGGGCACCCACCTGGCCCGCAGCCTGTGGCTGCGGCGGGGGGCCACGCTCTCGGAGGTCACCGCCCGTCTGGCCGCCCGGTGGGGCCTGCCCGAGCAGGGCGTGCGGCTGCTGCCGGTCACCGACACCCCGATCGAGACCCACGTGGTGGTCCGGGACGACGGACCGGGCGGGGGCGCTCCCGGGGACGACGGTGCCGGCTCCGGCGAGGCTGCCCCCTCCGGCGAGGCTGCGGCCGCTTCCGACGAGGCTGGCTCCGACGGGGCTGCGCCCTCCGGCGAAGGTGCGGCCTCCTCCGGCGCGGGTGCCGCCGGACCCTCCGAGCGCGCCATCCACTTCCAGGAGTGGTGGGTGCGTCACCGGGCCGCGATCCCCGCGCAGCGCTTCACCGTCGCCGGGCTGTCCGCCGCCACCCCCGCTCCCGGTGTCCTGGAGGCGATCCGGGGGGCCGACGTGGTGCTGCTCCCGCCGAGCAACCCGGTGGTCTCCATCGGCATCATCCTGGGCGTCCCCGGGGTCCGGGACGCCCTGCGCGGCACCCGGGCCCCCGTCGTGGGCGTCAGCCCCCTCGTCGGCGGCCGCCCGGTCCGCGGCCATGCCGACGCGTGCCTGGCCCCCCTCGGGGTGGAGGTCAGCGCCGCCGGCGTGGCCGGTCTGTACGCCGACCTGCTCGACGGCTGGCTGGTGGACACCGCCGACGAGGGCGCGAGCTATCCGGCACGGGTGCAGGTGCGCGCCCTCGACCTGCTGATGCGCGACGTCGCCGGGGCCGCCCGGATCGCCGGGGCCGCCCTCGACCTGGCCGACGAGCTGCGGTGAGCGACCCGGTCGACGGGCTGGTGGTCCTGCCCCTGCGCGGGATCCCCGAGCTGGGCGCGGACGACGACCTCGCCGCTCACCTGCTCGGCGCTGTCCGTGCCCACGGTGGACTGCGGGACGGCGACGTCCTGGTCGTCTCCAGCAAGGTCGTCTCCAAGACGGCGGGGCTGCGGGTCGGGAGGGACGACCGCCGTGGCCGCGAGGGCGAGGTCCTGCGTCGCAGCCGGCGCGTGGTCGCCGAGCGCGCCACCCCGGCCGGCACCACCCGGGTGGTGGAGTCCGAGGCCGGTCCGGTCATGGCCGCGGCCGGGATCGACGCCTCCAACACCGGCCCCGAGGGTGGCCTCCTCCTGCTGCCCGCGGACCCGGACGCGGCGGCTGCCGCGCTGCACCGGGCCCTGGCCCGAGACCTGCCACCGGGCACCCGGTTCGGCGTCCTCCTCACCGACACCGCCGGCCGGCCCTGGCGCGCGGGGCAGACCGACCTCGCGCTCGGGGCCCACGGCCTCGCCGTCGTCGACGACCTGCGCGGTGGGACCGATCACGACGGTCGCCCCCTGGCGGTGACGACCCGGGCCGTCGGCGACGAGCTGGCCGCGGCGGCCGACCTCGTCAAGGGCAAGGCCGACGGCGTGCCTGCGGCGCTGCTGCGCGGACCGGCGGTGACCGCGCTGGTGGAGGGGACGGACACCGGCCGGCCAGGCCCTCCCGGCGGCGCTTCCGGGCTGGTGCGGACCGGTCCGGGCGACTGGTTCGCGCTGGGCCACCGGGAGGCGGTTCGCGCCGCCCTCGGGGTACGGCCGGGCACCCCCCTGGCCGACGAGGTGGGCATCGCCTCCGTCGCGCCCGAGGAGGATGAGGCCCGTGGGGCCCGGGCCGTGCGGGTCGCGCTCGTCGGGCACGCCGGTGCCACGATCGACGGCTCCGCCGCCCAGGGGTTTGCCGTGTCCGCGCCCGACCCGGTGCTGGCCGGCCGGGTGGCGGCCCGCCTCGAGGTGGCGCTCGCCGGGGAGGACCTGGCCAGCGACGTGCACGTCCGGAAGGGGCACGTGGTGGCGGACGCCCCCGCAGGACCGACCGGCGCCGACGGGCGACCTGACCAGGAGGACCCGACCTTCCCCGCCGGGGCGACCTGACCAGGAGGGCCCGACCTGCCCCGCCGGGGCGACCCGCCGGGCTGGACCCGACCGACGGACCCCTCCTCCCTCAGCCCGTGGGCAGGTGCCGGCGGGGCGCCATCCTCGGACCCCGCCGGGGCCGGACCGCCCCGGAGAGCTCGAGCAGCCGCTGGACCCGGTAGCGCTGCCCGGCGTAGGGCCGCAGCAGCTCCACGAGCGCCTGGTCGTCCACCGGACGGCCGGTCAGGGCCCAGCCGATGTTGGCCGCCACGTGGTAGTCGCCGAAGCTCACCGCGTCGGGGTCGCCGAGCGCCCGGTGCGCCGTCTCGGCCGCCGTCCACACCCCCACCCCCGGGATGCTCACCAGGCGGCGACGGGCCGCCACGAGGTCCAGCTCCGGAAGCTCCTCGAGCCGGCCGGCGACCCGGGCGACCCGCACGACCGTGGCCGAGCGCTGCGGGCTGACGCCCGCGCGCAGCCACTCCCAGCTCGGGATCTGCGCGAGCACCGCCGGCGGGGGCGGCACCCGCAGCCCCAGCGCACCACCGGGCCCCGGTGCGGGCTCGCCGAAGCGCTGCACGATGCGGCGCCAGCCCGAGAACGCCTCCTGACCGGTGACCTTCTGCTCGATGACCGCGGGGACGAGCGACTCCAGGACCAGCCCGGTCCGGGGCACCCGCCACCCCGGGTGCAGCCGCAGGGCCCGGGCGACGAGGTCGTGGTGGGCCACGAACCTCTCGGCCCCGTCGTCCTCCTCGCCCAGCATCGTCGGCAGCCGCTCGAGCACCCAGCGGGCTCCCGGGCCCCAGGCCTCGCCCAGCACCGCCGCCTCGGCCGGCCGGGTCGTCGTCCGCAGCGTCACCGGCCCCTCGGGCGTGCTGGTCGCCCGCCACAGGGCACCGGCCACCATTCGCCAGGCCGGGTCCCCCGCGCCCCGTCTCAGCACCCCCCAGGTGGCGCGGACGTCGACCGGCCAGGCAGCACGCCATACCCTCCGGACCGGGCGGGCACCGCCCGACCCGGTCGGGGGCGCACCGCAGGGGACGGCACCCAGGCCCGTGGCTGTCACCGGGACACTGTGCCCCTCCCGGGCGGGGCGGCGCAAGGTGCGCCCAGCGGCTAGCGTGTAGCCCGTGCAGTTCCCTCCCCAGGTGCTCGCCGACGCCGTCGGCGCCGACGCCACCCGTCCGGCGATCACCTTCTACGACGACTCCCCCGAGGCCGCCGGCGAGCGGATCGAGATCTCCCGCCGGGTGCTGGCCACCTGGGTGGCCAAGGCCGCCAACGCCCTGCAGGAGTCCTTCGACGCCCAGCCCGGGACGGTCGTCCTCGTCGACCTGCCCAGCCCCCACTGGCGGCTCGTCTACTGGGCGCTGGCCGCCTGGTCGGTGGGCGCGACGCTGACCGTGGACGCCCACGAGGGCGCCGACGTGCTCGTCACCACCGACCCCGACAGCGCCCTCGCGGACGACTGCGACGAGGTCGTCGCCGTGGCCCTGCCGGCCCTGGCGCGGGCCTACGGCGAGGAGCTGCGCTCCGGCGTCATGGACGAGGCGGCCGAGCTGGCCGGGTTCGCGGACGACTTCAGCGCCTGGGACGAGGCGGAGGAGGAGGACACCGCGCTGGTCCACCACGGCGAGCGCCTCAGCTACGCCGAGCTGCTGGACGACCTGACCGAGGTTCCGCGCGGCGCCCGGGCCCTGGTGACGACCACGGACCCCGGTCTGACGGTGCGCCAGGTCCTGCAGGTCCTGGCCGCCGACGGCTCCGTGGTGCTGGTGCGCGGCTCCGCGGGCGGCCCGGCTGAGCGGCTGGACGCCGAGGGCGTCACGCACCGCTGCCCCGGCAGCCTGACGGGCTGAGCAGGCGGGTAGCCTCGCCCGCATGGACAAAGTCGTTTCCTCCGCCGCGGAGGCCCTGGAGGGCCTCGACGACGGCATGACCGTGACCGTGGGCGGCTTCGGCCTCGCCGGCATCCCGACCGTGCTCATCAGGGAGGTGCTGGCCAAGGGGACCACCGACCTGCAGGTCGTGTCCAACAACCTGGGCATCGACGGCGCGGGGCTGGGGCTGCTCCTGGCCGAGCACCGCATCCGCCGGGTCATCGCCTCCTACGTGGGCGAGAACAAGGAGTTCGCCCGCCAGTACCTCGCCGGCGAGCTCGAGGTCGAGCTCACCCCGCAGGGCACCCTCGCGGAGAAGATGCGCTCCGCCGGCGCGGGGATCCCCGCGTTCTGGACGCCCACTGGCGTCGGGTCCCAGGTCTCGGAGGGGGGCATGCCGTGGCGCTACGACGCGGAGGGGACCGTGGTCAAGGAGTCGCCGCCCAAGGAGAAGCGCGAGTACACCGTGCGCGGTGTGACCCGCGACTACGTGCTCGAGGACTCGATCTTCGCCGACTTCGGCCTGGTCCGGGCGGCGAAGGGCGACCGGCACGGCAACCTCGTCTTCAACCGCTCGGCCCGCAACTTCAACCCGCTGTGCGCGATGGCCGCCCTGGTCTCCGTGGCCGAGGTCGAGGAGCTCGTCGAGCCCGGTGAGCTGGACCCCGACGAGATCCACCTGCCCGGCATCTACGTCCAGCGGGTGCTGGCCCTGACGCCCGAGCAGGCCGCCGACAAGGACATCGAGAAGCGGACCACCCGGCCCCGTCCGGACGCGTCCCCCGACCAGACCCAGGAGGCCTGAGCCATGGCCCTGTCCCGCGAGGAGATGGCGGCCCGCGCGGCCGCCGAGCTCAAGGACGGCGACTACGTCAACCTCGGGATCGGCATGCCGACCCTGGTGCCCAACTACGTGCCCGACGACGTCGAGCTGGTGCTGCAGTCCGAGAACGGCATCCTCGGCGTGGGCCCCTACCCCTACGAGGGCGAGGAGCACCCGGACCTCATCAACGCCGGGAAGGAGACCGTGACGCTGCGCCCCGGCGCCTCGATCTTCGACTCCGCCACCAGCTTCGGGATGATCCGCGGCGGCAAGGTCGACGCCGCGATCCTGGGGGCCATGCAGGTCTCGGCCGCCGGCGACATCGCCAACTGGATGATCCCCGGCAAGATGGTCAAGGGCATGGGCGGCGCGATGGACCTGGTCATGGGGGCCAAGAAGGTCATCGTGCTCATGGACCACGTGGCCAAGGACGGCACCCACAAGATCGTCCAGGAGTGCTCCCTGCCGATCACCGGGCTGAAGGTCGTGCAGCGGATCATCACCGACCTGGCCGTCATCGACGTCACGCCCGACGGACTGGTTCTGCGCGAGGTGGCCCACGGCGTCACCGTGGAGGAGGTCGTGGAGAAGACCGGACCACAGCTGCAGGTCGCGCTCGACGAGCCCACCCCGGAGCCGACGCCACCGACCCAGGGCTGAGGTCTACCGCTCCGGCGAGGGGGCGTCGGGTCCGCGGAGGAACCCGGCGCCCCACGTCAGGTGCATGACGGCCAGCACGCCCGGCATCCGGGCGACCACCCCGGGGGCCTGGTCTCGCGCGATCCACGCCCCGCCGAGGGTGACGGCGGCGGCATACCCCAGCGGCAGCGCCCACAGCGGCCGCCAGGCCAGCCCTCCGAGCGCGCCCACGGCGACGAGGCCCACCGCGGTGGGCGGCGCCAGGTAGCGCAGGTTGACGCTGCCGGGGTGGTGCCGCACGACCTGCCGGCGCCACTGCCCCGTGGTGTAGAACTGCCGGACCAGGTCGCGCCAGGTCGACCGCGGCCGGTAGCTGACGGTCAGCTCGGGGCTGAACCAGACCGTCCCCCCCGCCTCGCGGATGCGGTGGTTGAGCTCCCAGTCCTGGGCCCGCACGAACGTCGGGTCGTAGCCGCCGACCCGCTCGAGCCACGCGCGCCGGAACACGCCCAGGTAGACGGTCTCGGCCGGGCCCGCGGCGCCGCCGACGTGGAAGCGGGCCGCGCCGATCCCCAGCGGCGAGCGCATGGCCACGGCCACCGCCTGCTGCAGCGTGCCCGTCCCCTCGGCCAGCATCACCCCGCCGACATTGGCCGCCCCGGTCTCCTCGAGCAGCTCGACCGCCCGCCGGACGTAGCCCGGCGAGAGCTCCCCGTGCCCGTCCATCCGCACGACCACGTCCTCGTGGGAGGCCGCCACGGCCGCGTTGAGGCCGTCGGGAGTCCGTCCGGAGGGGTTGTCGACGACGACGATCCGGGGGTCGCGCTCCGCGAGTCCGTCGGCGACCTCCCGGGTGCGGTCCGAGCTCGGCCCCACGGCCAGGACAATCTCGAGGCCTCCCGGGTAGTCCTGCGCCAGCACCGAGGCCACCGCGTCCGCCAGGTCGTGCTCCTCGTTGCGCACGGGCATGATCACGGACACGGGGGGGTATGCGGTGGGCCGGGCGGGGGTGCTCACCCCGGAGAGGCTACCGGCGGGCCGGGCGGGGAATCGCCGGGGCGCGCGGGTTCCCAGCCCTCGGACAGGGCGCTGGCCTAGTCTGTGTCGTCGTGCCCCACCGCCCCGAGGATGACTGGACCCGTCCCGTGCCGCGCAGACCGCGGCCCGGACGGCGGCCCGGCGACCGCGCCGGGTGGGACGGGACCGACGGGGGCTACGACGACGGGTACCGGGGGCACGACGACGGGTACCGGGGCTACGAGGACGGGAACCAGGGGGGTGACCAGGGGTACGACGACGTCGGGGACGACCGGACCCGTCCGGTGCCCCGCCAGGACCCGCCGCGCGGTCACTACGACGAGAACGGCGACTGGGTCCCCCGCCCCCGCCCCCGGGACGACGACCGGCAGTTCGGCCGCCGGGAGGGGCGGGAGCGCCCGCTCCCGGCCGCGGCACCCTCGGGTCCTGCGGGCCGGGGACCCGGGCGACCGGCGGCCGGACCGCCCCCTCCGCCCCCTCCGCGCCCTCCCCGGCGGCGTCGTGGACCGCGCTACGGCCTGCGCCGTCTGGGGGTCATCCTGACCCTGGCCGTCGCGGCGTACGTCGTCTCGATGGTGGCCGTGCTCGCCCTGCTCTGGAACGGTCTGGTGCGCGTCGACGCCACCCCCGACACGGACCGGCCGACCACCTCCCCGGGGGCCACCTACCTGCTCGTCGGCACCGACAGCCGCGAGCAGCTGAGCGACGAGCAGCGCGGCGAGTTCGGCACCGGCTCGGCCGAGGGGTCGCGCGCCGACACCGTCATGCTCCTGCACGTGCCGACGATGGGTGAGCCCACGCTCGTGAGCCTGCCCCGGGACTCCTTCGTCACCATCCGCGACCACGGTCTGGACAAGCTCAACGCGGCCCACGCCCGCGGTGGTGCCGAGCTGCTCGTCGACACGGTCGAGCAGGCCACCGGCCTGCGGCTCGACGGCTACCTGGAGATCGGCTTCGGGGGCTTCGTCGGGGTGGTCGAGGAGGTCGGGGGTGTGCGGATGTGCCTGGACGCTCCGATCCAGGACGAGAGGGCGCACATCGACCTGGCCGCCGGCTGCCAGGAGCTCACCGGCCCGGAGGCCCTGGGCTACGTCCGGATGCGCTACAGCGACCCGCGCGGCGACATCGGCCGGGTGGAGCGCCAGCGGGAGTTCCTGGCGGCCCTGGTCTCGCGGATGGCCTCGCCGGCCACCGTGCTCAACCCCGTGCGGCTCTTCGACGTGGGCAGCGCCACCGGCGACGCGGTGGCCGTCGGGGAGGACACCAACGTCGTCGAGGCGGCCCGGATGGCCCTGGCGATGCGCCAGATCGCCTCCGGCGGCGGCGTCTCGGTGACCGTGCCGGTCGCCGACGCCAACTACCAGACGACGGTCGGCAGCGCCGTCCTGTGGGACGAGCAGCGCGCCGACGAGCTCTTCGCCGCCCTGCGGCGCGGCGAGTCTGTCAGCATCGAACCCTGACCGGGCGGAACCGGCCGGACGGCCACGAACGGAGGTGAGCGGGCGTGCCTGAGCAGCGCGACGGCGACGGCGAGGACCTGGAGACCACCCGGCAGACCCCGGTGGACGCACGACCCGACGTGGTCGCGGGGCGCTACCGCATCCTGGGCACCCTCGGCCGGGGCGGTGGCGGCACCGTCTGGCACGCCCGCGACGAGCACCTGGGGCGCGAGGTCGCCCTCAAGCGGGTCGGCGGGGAGGCCGACGCCGAGGTGCTGCTGTCGCGCGGCATGCGGGAGGCGCGGACCAGCGCCGCCCTCGCCCACGACAACGTCGTGCGGGTCTACGACGCCTTCGAGCACGACGGGGCGCCGTGGATCGTCATGGAGCTCGTCCCCGGCCCCTCGCTGGCCTCGCTGCTGGAGGACGGCGGCACGCTGCCGGTCCGCCAGGTGGCGCGGATCGGGGCCCAGGTGGCCACCGCGCTGGCGGCCGCGCACGGTGCCGGCGTCGTGCACCGGGACGTCAAGCCGGGCAACGTGCTGCTCACCGACGCGAGCGGCCGCGACGCCAAGCTCACCGACTTCGGCATCGCCCGGGCCGAGGAGGACCACCAGCTGACCAGGACCGGGATGGTCTCCGGCACGGCGGCCTACTTCTCCCCCGAGGTCGCCGCCGGTGACGACCCCTCGGCAGCGGCGGACGTGTGGGCGCTGGGCGCCACGCTCTACACCGCCGTCGAGGGTCGCCGGCCCTATCCGGACGCCGCCAACCCGGTGGCCCAGCTCCACACGATCGTGCGTGACCGTCCCCGCCCGCCCGAGCGGGCGGGTGCGCTCACCCCGGTGCTGGCGGGCATGCTCGACCCCGATCCGCGGACGCGCTGGACCGCCGCACGGGCGGCCGAGGGCCTCTCGGCGGTGGCCCGCGGCGAGCACCCGGGAGGACCGGGAGCCGCGGGAGCGGGCGGCGCAGCGGGCGCGGCCGGAGCAGCGGGTGCGGCCGGTGCCGGGGCCGCGGCGATCGCGGCCGCGGCCGCCGCCCGCGCGCAGGAGGCGGCCGTGACCGAGCAGGTCCGGCACTCCCCCCACGGTGGAGACACCCGGGTCGTGCCGCACGGCGGTCCCGCCTCCGGGTCGGCCCCGCCCGGCCAGGAGGACGGCCGGTTCACGTCGTCCGCCGCCGCCGGACGCGCCGGTCCGGGCCGAGGTCCTTCCCACCTCGCCCCCGGCCCAGCCGGTCGCGGCCCGACCAGTGACGGCCCGACCGGCCCCGGCCCGACCAGTGACGGCCCGACCGGCGCCGGTCCCGGCGGCCCCCGCACCCGGGGCCGCAGCCGGGCGGGTCGTCTGCTGGCCTGGCTGGTGGCCGTCCCCCTCGTCCTGCTCCTGGGCTGGCTCGTCTGGACGATCGCCACCACGGGCGGCCTGGGCGGGACCCCCGACCGCCCCACGGCCACCGCCGGCCAGCCGGTGACCGTGGCCGAGGCCGAGGAGACCGCCCGGGAGTTCTACCGGCGGCTGCAGGAGGACGGTCTCGCCGGCGCCAGGGAGGTGACCGTCCCGGGCATCTCGATCGACGAGCGGATCGCCGAGGGGCTCCAGCAGGTCGACGTGCAGGACGTCGTCGGCACCGAACGCCCCGATGGCGGGGTGGACCTGGTGACGACCGTCGCCTACGACTACGGCGGACCCGTGCCCGTCGTGCAGCAGGAGAACCTGCAGGTCGCCCGCCCGGAGCTGGAGCCGCTCGTCGTGCTGCGCAGCACGACGACGATCTCCGGCCTGCCCGACCCGGCCGGCACGCCGGACCCGGGGACGGAGCCGGCGCCCGAGCCTGCCGACGACGGGGCGGAGGACCCTGCGCAAGAGAACCCTCCGGAGGAGGACCCTGCGGACCCGGACCCGGACGCGGAGGGCGGCGAGCAGGACGTCCCGCAGGAGGGCGCCCAGCCCGGCGACGGCGAGGGTGCCACGGGCGAGGCTCCCTGAGCGGGCCGGTCCTGCCCCGGGCTCAGCGCCCCAGCACCGCGCCCACGAGCGACCTCGTCAGGTCGGGAAGCCCCGGGACCGCCTCCTCGTCCACGTTGGCCAGGACCACCAGGGTGGTGCCGTCCGCCGGACGGCGGAGCGCGACGGCGAACACCCCGGGGTCCCCGCCGTCCTTGCCGAAGACGCCGTCGTCGCGGATCTCGACGCCGTAGCCGACCGACCACGCTCCCCCGGCCCGCACGCGCGGGGTGAGCAGGTCCGCGGGGGCGACCCCGCGCCATACCCCTCCCTGCTGCACCGCGCGCAGGAACCGTTCGACGTCCCGGGCGGTGACCACCGCTCCCCCGTCGCCGCCACCGACGGGGTGGACGGAGTAGATGTTCGTGCGCCACGGGCGGCCCGGGCCCAGCGGCGGCAGGTGACCGGTCGCCACGTCCGGGTGGACCTCGTCGAAGGCGGGGTAGCCGCTGTCCGTCATCCCGGCGGGCTCCAGCACCCTCGTCGTCACGGCCTCGACGAAGGGCATCCCCGAGACGTGCGACAGCAGGATCCCCAGCAGCACGTAGCCCGCGTTGCTGTAGTGGTAGGCGGTGCCCGGCGGGCACACCGGGGGCAGGTCCGCGAAGAGCGGCAGGAGCGCCGCGTAGTCGCGGACCCGGTAGTTGGGGACCCGGTCCCAGATGTCGCCGTAGTCCTCCCGGTACCCCGGCAGGTCCTCGTCCTCCTCGAAGTAGTCGGCGATGCCGGAGGTGTGCGAGAGCAGGTGGTGGACCGTGACGTCCGGGCTCAGGGTGCCGGGGCGCAGCTCCGGGGGCAGGACGTCGACCAGGCGGTCGTGCACCCCCATCTCCTCCCGCCCCGCGGCGTCGAGGACCCCGACCGCGGTGAACATCTTGCTGAGGGAGGCGGTGGCGAACCGGGTGCCGGGATGCACGGGTATGCCGCCCGCCCGGTCGGCGAGGCCCAGGCAGGACTCCAGCAGCACCTCCTCGTCGCGGGAGACCCGCAGGATCCCGGAGAGGCCGTCCTCGACCTCGAGGCGGCGCGCCTCGTCCAGGACGTCCTGCCAGGGGTGCGCACTCATGGGCCCAGTCTGCCGAGCCCCACGCCGGGCGGCCAGGGGTTTTCGGGACGGGCGGGCAGGGACTACCCCTTGAGCAGCTGGCGCGCCATGACGACCCGCTGGATCTGGTTGGTCCCCTCGTAGATCTGGGTGATCTTGGCGTCGCGCATCATCCGCTCGACCGGGAAGTCCCTGGTGTAGCCGTAGCCGCCGAAGAGCTGCACCGCGTCGGTGGTGACCTCCATCGCCACGTCGGAGGCGAAGCACTTGGCCGCGGCCCCGAAGAAGGTCAGGTCGTCGTCGCCGCGCTCGGACTTGGCCGCCGCCACGTAGACCATCTGGCGGGCCGCCTCGAGCTTCATCCCCATGTCGGCGAGCATGAACTGCACGCCCTGGAACTCCGCGACCGCCTTGCCGAACTGCTGGCGCTCCTTGACGTAGGCCAGGGCGGCGTCCAGGGCGCCCTGCGCGATGCCCACCGCCTGGGCGCCGATCGTGACCCGGGTGTGGTCGAGGGTGCGCAGAGCGATCTTCAGGCCCTCACCGGGCCCGCCGACCATCCGGTCGGCGGGGATGCGGCAGTCGTCGAAGTGCAGCTCCCGCGTGGGGCTGCCCTTGATCCCCATCTTCTTCTCCGGGGCGCCGAAGGTGAAGCCCGCGTCGTCCTTCTCCACGACGAACGCGCTGACGTTGCGCCCCCTGGGGCCGTCGGGGTCGGTGACGGCCATGACCGTGTAGAACTGCGACTCGCCAGCGTTGGTGATCCAGGACTTCTGCCCGTTGAGGACGTAGTGGTCGCCGTCGGGGGTCGCGATCGCCTTGCACGTCATCCCGGCGGTGTCGGACCCGGCGCCCGCCTCGGACAGGCCGTAGGAGAACATCGCCTCGCCGCGGGCGACCGGCGGCAGGTACTTCTGCTTGATCTCCTCGCTCGCCGCCAGGAGCAGCGGCACCGTGCCGAGCTTGTTGACCGCGGGGATGAGCGAGGAGCTGGCGCAGCCGCGGGCGACCTCCTCGATGACGATGCAGGTGGCCAGGGCGTCGGCACCGACCCCGTCGTACTCCTCCGGGACGTGCGGAGCGTGGAAGTCGGTCGCCACGAGCGCCTTGAGCGCCTCGACGGGGAAGCGGCCCTCCTCGTCGACGGAGGCGGCGTGCGGGGTGATCTGCGCCGCCGTGACCTCGCGCACCGCCTCGCGCAGCGCCTCGTGGTCCTCGTTGATCCGGAACAGGTCGAAGTCGCTCATGGGCCGCAGCCTACTCGCGGGTCAGCGGGGCGGACCGCCCGGTCCGGTCTGCCCAGGGCGGACCCGGCCCTGGGGCACGAAGGGTCCGAAGCCCACGGCGCCAGACCCAGCCCCGGGGCGGCGCGGCCGCCCCGGGGGGCGGTCAGCGGTGCCGCTCCCGCAGTCGCACGCCCTTGGCGTGCGCCTGGTCGCGCAGGTCGTCGGCGAACCGGGCCAGCTGCTCCCGCCAGGCCGCCGCCCGTCCCCCCTCACCCGCGGCGAGCACGCGGACCGCCAGCAGGCCGGCGTTGCGGGCCCCGGCGACGGAGACGGTGGCCACCGGGATGCCCGCCGGCATCTGGACGATGGACAGCAGGGAGTCCATGCCGTCGAGGTGCTTGAGCGGCACGGGCACGCCGATCACGGGCAGCACGGTCACCGAGGCGAGCATGCCGGGCAGGTGGGCGGCACCGCCGGCACCGGCGACGATCACCCGCAGGCCGCGGTCGGCGGCCGAGCGGCCGTACTCGATCATCTCCGTCGGCATCCGGTGCGCGGAGACGACGTCGGCCTCGTAGGGGACGCCGAACTCCTCGAGCACCGAGGCGGCGGCCTCCATCACTGGCCAGTCGCTGTCGCTGCCCATCACCAGGCCGACGAGCGGCGCGGGCGCCTGGGTGGGGGGCGCGGAGGTGGGGACCACCCCGGGGGTCTCGTCGGTGCTCACTCGGTCACCACTCCTTGGAGGTAGTCGGCGGCGTGCCGGGCACGCTCCCGGAGGGCGGGGAGGAAGCCGGCGTCGAGGTCGTCCCCGAACACCGTCACGTGGCCCAGCTTGCGTCCCGGACGCACACCCTTGCCGTAGAGGTGGATCTTCAGCCCCGGGTCGCGCGCCATGAGGTGGCGGTAGGTCGGGTACAGGTCGGGGTGCTCGCCGCCCAGCACGTTCGCCATCACCGTCCACCCGGAGCGGGCCGAGGGGTCGCCCAGCGGCAGGTCCAGGACCGCGCGCAGGTGCTGCTCGAACTGGCTGGTGACCGCCCCCTCGATCGTCCAGTGGCCGCTGTTGTGGGGGCGCATCGCCAGCTCGTTGACCAGGTAGCCCGGCGCCCCGTCGGGCCCCCGCACCTCGAACATCTCCACGGCCAGCACGCCGGTCACCTCCAGCTCGCCCACGATCCGCAGGGCGCCCTCCGTGGCCGCGCTGGCCAGCTCCTCGTCCAGCTCCGGGGCCGGGGCCAGCACCTCGGTGCAGATGCCGTCGGTCTGGACCGTCTCCACCACCGGCCAGGCCGCGGCCTGGCCCGAGGGGCTGCGGGCCACGAGCACGGCCAGCTCGCGGGTGAAGTCCACGGCCTCCTCCAGGAGGATCCCGTCGGCCAGCGCACCCGGCTCGCCCACCTGCCCGAGCCAGTCGTCCAGGTCGGCCGCGCCGCGGCATACCCGCACCCCCTTGCCGTCGTAGCCCCCGCGCGGGGTCTTGGCCACGACGGGCCAGCCCGCCCGGGCGGCGAAGTCCTCCACGTCCTGGGCGCTGCGGGCGCAGGTCCAGGCGGGGCACGGGATGCCGAGGTCGGTCAGCCGACGGCGCATGGCCAGCTTGTCCTGCGCGTGGACCAGCGCCTCCGGCGAGGGGTGCACCGGCACCCCCGCGCGGACCAGCTCGTCGAGCACCTCGGCCGGCACGTGCTCGTGGTCGAAGGTCACCACGTCGCAGTGCCGGGCCCACTCCAGGACGGCGGCGGCGTCGGTGTGCGCCCCGACCGGGCTGTGCGGCACGACAAGCGCGGCGCTGGCGTCCTCGGACTCGGCCAGCACGGACAGCGTCAGCGACAGGCCGACCGCGGGCGGCTGGCACATCCGGGCCAGCTGCCCGCCGCCGACGATGCCGACGACCGGGAACCCGCCCTCGGCACGAAGGGGCGGGGAGGGGGACGGGGTGGGTGCGGTGCTCACGGAGGCCGAGCCTATCCAGTTCGGTTGCGTAGACTCCCGCGGTGCCCTCCGCCCGACCCTCCGTGGCCGCCCGCCTGCGCGCGGCGTGGCGGTCCCTCGTGGCCGAGGTCGCCAAGTTCGGCACCGTGGGCGCGGTCGCGTTCGTGCTGGACACGACGCTGTACAACCTGCTGGTGTTCGGGCTGCCGGGCCTGACGGAGGGACCGCTGGCCGGCGCCCCGCTGCTGGGCAAGGTCCTGTCCACGAGCGTGGCGACGATGTTCTCCTGGATGGGCAACCGGTGGTGGACCTTCCGGCGGCGGCGCAGCGAGGCGATGGGCCGCGAGCTGGTCCTGTTCGTCCTCTTCAACGCCGTCGGCCTGGGCATCGCGCTGGCCTGCCTGGCGATCTCCCGCTACGTGCTGGGGCTGGACAGCCAGCTGGCCGACAACGTGGCCGCCAACGGCATCGGGCTCGCGCTGGGCACGCTGTTCCGGTTCTGGGCCTACCGCACGTTCGTCTTCCGCGAGGAGCTCGCCGAGGAGGAGCGCGAGGCCCGCCGGGCGGCGGCTCAGGGCATCTCGGCCAGGGTCAGGTAGAGGGAGAACATCGGCGGAGCCAGCCGGGTGAGCTCCAGCCGTCCGCCGAGCGACTCGGCCGTCTCGCGGGCGACGGCCAGGCCCAGGCCGGTGCCGCCGCCGGTGGTCACCGCCCGGTCGAAGACCGAGCGGGACATCTCCAGCGCGATGCCCGCCCCCTCGTCGGCGACGGTGAAGACCGCGGAGGGTCCGGAGCGGCCGGCGTGCACGTGGACCGTGCCGGCCCCGTGCAGGAGCGAGTTCTCGACCAGGGTGTTGAGCACCTGCGACAGGGAGGACGCGCTCGCCTCGACGATCATGCCGCGCTCGCTGGTGAGGACGATCTCGCGGCCCTCCTCCTCCAGGGCCGGCGTCCACTCGGCGTCCAGGCCGGCGAGCACCTGGTCCACGGAGGAGAGCCCGCCCCCCGAGGCGTGCCCCACGCGGGTGCGGCGCAGCAGCTCGTCCACCACCCCGGTCAGCCGTTCGACCTGGCTGATGGCGATGTCCGCCTCGTGCCTGGCGACCGCGGCGTCATCGGCCTGGGCGATCTCCTCCAGCCGCAGGAGGAGCGCGGCCAGGGGGGTGCGCAGCTGGTGGGAGGCGTCGGCGGCGAAGGAGCGCTCGGACACCAGTGCCCGGGCGAAGGTGGTGTGGTGGCGGTCCACCTCCCGCACGATCGCGTCGATCTCGGGGACGCTCTGGGGCCACGGGCCCGGCTCCACGAACCGGCCCGGCCGGGCCTCGGGGTCCAGGGCGAACCCTCCGGAGGCCATCTCGTCGGCCCGGTGGGCCAGCCGGCGCAGGGGGTCGATCACCGTCTCGCCGACGTGGTCGGCCTGGTGGCGGGCCAGGGGGAAGCTGATGCCGACGACCGCGAGCGCACCGGACACGGTGGCGATGAGCAGGCCCCACCAGGGCAGCCCGCCGGGCTCACCCCCGGTCGCGCTCTGGACCTGCGCCAGGATCCAGCCGATCGCGACCAAGACCCCGGAGACGACCCCCAGCACGGACAGGGCGACCCGTCGGGCGAGCTCGCGGAAGACCGCCCGCACGGCGCGGCCTCAGTCCTGGGGGTCGTTCTGGAAGCGGAAGCCCACCCCGCGGACGGTGACGATGTAGCGCGGGTCGTGGGCGTCGTCGCCGATCTTGCGGCGCAGCACCGAGACGTGCATGTCCAGGGTCTTGGTCGAGCCGTACCAGCTGTCCCACACCTCGCGCATGAGCACCTCGCGGGGGACGACACGGCCCTCCTCGCGCATGAGGACGCGGAGCAGGTCGAACTCCTTGGTCGTCAGGCGGACCTCCTCGTCGTGGAGGAACACCCGCCGGGCGTCGACGTCGATGCGCAGCGACCCCGGCGAGGGGCGCGTCGGCGGTTCCGGGCCGCGCCGCAGCAGCGCCCGGACGCGGGCGAGCAGCTCGCCGAGCCGGAACGGCTTGCTCACGTAGTCGTCGGCTCCGGCGTCCAGCCCCACGACGGTGTCGATCTCCTCGGTGCGGGCGGTCAGCATCAGCACGGGGATCCCGATGCCGGCGTCCCGCAGCCCGCGGCAGACGGCCAGGCCGTCGAGCCGGGGCAGCCCCAGGTCGAGCACGAGCAGGTCGTAGACGCCGGTGCGCGAGCCCTCGGTCAGGGCGGCGCGGCCGTCCTCGGCGACGGTGACCTCGTACCCCTCGCGTCGCAGGGCCCGCGCCAGCGGTTCCGAGATCGTGGGGTCGTCCTCGGCCAGCAGCACCTTGGTGCTCACGTCGTCCTCCTCCCGTCGGTCCGGCGCCCGACGGGCACCCGGACAGAACAGTATGCGCTGGGTCGGGGGCTCAGCGCCCCGGCCACCGGGGGGTGCGCTTCTCGGCGAAGGCGGCCACGCCCTCCGCACGGTCGCCGCTGAAGGCCGTGGCGCGCCAGGCCCCGTCCTCGATCTCCAGCCCGGCGGCGAGGTCGGCCCCCATGCCCAGGCGCATCGCGCGCTTGGCGTTGCGCACGGCCACGGGGGAGTTGCCGGCGATCAGCGTCGCCAGCTCCAGGGCGCGGTCGCGCGCGGTGCCGGCGGTCACGAGCTCGTCCAGGACGCCGAGCTCGTGACCCTCCCGGGCCGTCATCCGTCGACCGGTGAAGATCATCGACGCGGCCCGGGACCACCCCACCCTGCGGGTGACCAGCTGGGTGCCCCCGCCGCCGGGCACCACCCCGACGCCGACCTCGGGCAGGCCGACGGTCGCCTCCTCGCCGGCCACGACGAGGTCGCAGCTGAGCGCGATCTCCAGCCCGCCCCCGAGGGCATAACCCTCGACCGCCGCGACGGCCGGCACGGGCAGGTCGAGCACGGCCCGGTAGGCCTTCCGGGTGACCAGCCGGTGGTCCATCATCTGGGCGTCCGTGAAGCCGTTGCGCTCCTTGAGGTCGGCACCGACGCAGAAGGCCCGGGGGGAGGTGCTGGTGACGACCACGGCGCGCACGCCGTCGTCGGCTGCGAGCCCGGTCATCGTCGCGGTGATCTCGCGGGAGAGGTCGGTGCTGATCGCGTTCATCGCGGCGGGCCGGTCGAGGGCCACCTCGACCACGTGACCGTCCTCCCCGTGCCGGGTGACCTGCAGCATCGTGGGTGCGTCCATGGCTGGCAGGGTAGCGTCCGGCGCCGCCCCGACCGCGGGTGACCCGCTGGCTCACCCCGGCCGGACGTGCTCCACGTCGCCGGCGTGGTGCACGCTGCGGCCCTCCGGTCCCTCGACCACGAGGGCTCCGTCGGGATCGACGCTCACGGCGGTCCCCCGGGTGCGGCCTCCGTCGGGCCGGTGCACCAGCACCGGGCGCCCGACCGTGAGGCAGTGCTCGAGGTATGCCGTGCGCACGGCCCCCACTCCCGCGACGTCCCCCTCGGCGAGCCGCCCGTGCAGGTCGGCCAGGTGGTGCAGGTAGTGCTCGAGCAGGTCCGTCCGGGCATCCTCGGGCAGCGGGGCGCCGCCGCGGGCCAGCCGCCACGAGGTGGCCGTGGGGACGGGCAGCTCGTCCGACGCGTGGTCGACGTTCAGGCCCGTGCCGACGACGACGGCGCGGGCAGGGGCGTCCGCCACCTGGGTCAGGATCCCGGCGACCTTGCCCCACGCCCGGCCGTCGTCGGTGGTGCGGACGGGCTGCTGGGAAGGGTCCGGGGTGCGCGATACGTCCGGGCCGCGCAGGAGCGCCAGCACGTCGTTGGGCCACTTGAGGGCCGCCGGTACCGGCCACCGGCTCTCGGTCAGCGCCCGCACGAGCGCCAGGCCGGCGACGAGGGGGAGCCAGCCCATCGACCCGGGGGGCACGGGCGGGACCACGGCGCTGATCGCCATACCCCTCCCGGGCGGGGAGTCCCAGCGCCGTCCTCGCCGCCCCCGGCCCTCGCTCTGGTGGTCGGCGACGACGACCCGGCCGGGCCGTGGAGCCGCCAGGGCCTCGGTGTTGGTGGAGCCGATCGACTCGTGCCGCTCGGGTGCGGCCCATCGCACGACGCTCATGCGGTCAAGGGTAGGTTCGGACCCATGAGTGAGACCGTCAGCGCCGACCCGACCGGCGAGAGCAGCAGCGAGGGGCCCGACCTGCGCACGACCGCCGGCCGGCTCGCCGACCTGCGCGCCCGGGTCGACGACGCCGTGCACGCCGGATCCGCCAAGGCCGTGGAGAAGCAGCACGCCCGGGGCAAGAAGACCGCCCGCGAGCGGGTCGAGGCCCTGCTGGACGATGGGAGCTTCACCGAGCTGGACGCCCTGGCGCGGCACCGCTCGACCGCGTTCGGGCAGGAGCGGAACCGGCCCTACGGGGACGGGGTCATCACCGGGTACGGGACGATCGACGGCCGGCCGGTCGCGGTCTTCTCCCAGGACTTCACCGTCTTCGGGGGGTCGCTGGGCGAGGTCTTCGGCGAGAAGATCGTCAAGGTCATGGACCTGGCGATGAAGATCGGCTGCCCGGTCGTGGGGATCAACGACTCCGGCGGGGCCCGCATCCAGGAGGGCGTGGTCGCCCTGGGCCTGTACGCCGAGATCTTCCGCCGCAACGTCGACGCCTCCGGGGTCATCCCCCAGATCTCGCTCGTTCTGGGTCCGTGCGCGGGCGGCGCGGTCTACTCCCCGGCGATCACCGACTTCGTCGTCATGGTCGACCAGACCTCGCACATGTTCATCACCGGGCCGGACGTCATCAAGACGGTCACCGGGGAGGACGTGACCTTCGAGGAGCTGGGCGGGGCCCGCACGCACAACTCGACCTCCGGCGTGGCGCACTACATGGCCAGCGACGAGGACGACGCGCTCGACTACGTCAAGGAGCTGCTCGGCTTCCTGCCGCAGAACAACCTCGAGGACCCGCCGGCCTTCGACGCCGAGGTGGACGAGGAGGTCGACGCCGAGGACGAGGCCCTGGACACCCTCGTGCCGGACTCCCCCAACGTGCCCTACGACATCAAGACCGCGATCAGGACCGTGGTCGACGACGGCGACTTCCTGGAGGTCCAGGAGCTGTTCGCGCCCAACATCGTGGTCGGGTTCGGCCGGGTCGAGGGCCGGTCGGTGGGCATCGTGGCCAACCAGCCGATGCAGCTGGCCGGGACCCTGGACATCGACGCCTCGGAGAAGGCCGCCCGGTTCGTGCGCACGTGCGACGCGTTCAACCTGCCGATCCTCACCTTCGTCGACGTGCCCGGGTTCCTGCCCGGCACCGACCAGGAGTTCGGCGGCATCATCCGGCGCGGGGCCAAGCTGCTCTACGCCTACGCCGAGGCGACGGTGCCGCTCGTCACGGTCATCACGCGCAAGGCCTACGGCGGCGCCTACGACGTCATGGGATCCAAGCACCTGGGGGCCGACGTCAACCTGGCCTGGCCGACGGCGCAGATCGCGGTCATGGGGGCCCAGGGGGCCGCGAACATCCTCTACCGGCGCGAGCTGGCCACGGTCGCCGCCGAGGGCGGGGACGTCGAGGCCGAGCGTCAGCGCCGGATCCAGGAGTACGAGGACACCCTGGCCAACCCCTACGTGGCGGCCGAGCGCGGGTACGTCGACGCGGTCATCGAGCCGTCCCAGACCCGGGTGCAGGTGGCCAGGGCGCTGCGCCACCTGCGCTCCAAGCGGTCCAACCGGGCACCGCGCAAGCACGGGAACATCCCCCTGTGAGCGGCGGGCCGACCGCGGGTGAGGACCGGACCGCGGGGGACGACGCGACCGCGGGCGAGGGCGTGCCGGCCGGGACCGGGGTCATCCGGGTCGAGCGCGGCAACCCCACCCCCGAGCAGGTGGCGGCCCTGGCCGTGGTGCTTGCTGCTGCCGGCTCGGGCGACGGGGGGTCCGGCGACGGCCCCCACCGCCGGACCCTCTGGACCGCGCGGTCCCGCTTCGCCCGACCCCGTCCGGCCGTCGGTCCCGACGGCTGGCGGGCCTCGGCCCTGCCGCGCTGAGCGGACGGCTGGCGGGCCTTCGCCCTGCCGCGCTGAGCGGACGGCTGGCGGGCCTTCGCCCTGCCGCGCCGACCCGCCGTATGGCGCGCCTCCTCAGCCCTTCGCGCGGACGCGGGCGGCGAGCCTCTCGTGGTACATCGCCGGCAGGCAGGACGCGGCGAGCACCTTGACGGCCGCCGCGTCGTCCCCCATCGCCGCCGCGAACGCCACCCGCATGTCGATGTCGTGGTCCGGCGGTGCGAGCACCTCGATCTCGTCGCCGGCCCGCACCGTCCCCGGGACGACGACCCGCAGGTAGACGCCGCACCGGCCACGCTCGGTGAACCGTCGCACCCAGCCCCGCTCACCGAGATGCCCGGCGAACGTGGAGCACGGCGAGCGCGCCACCGACACCTCCAGCACGACCTCCTCGCCCACCCGCAGCCGCTGGTTGAGCAGGAGGCTCTCCAGGTCGACGCCCTCGGTGGTGAGGTTCTCCCCGAAGGTGCCGTCCGAGAGCCCGCGGGCCAGCTCACCCTCCCAGTGGTCCAGCTCCTCCCGGGCGTAGGCGTAGACCGCCTTGTGGGCGCCGCCGTGGTGGCGCTCGTCCCCCACGTGGTCCCCGACGACCCCCGAGCCGTCGCCGTAGCTCGGCCCGGGACGCGCGACCTCGATCGCCGGGACGGGGCGCTTGTCGATCCCGGTCGCGTAGGGCTTGCCTCCCGGTTCCGGCTTGGGGTGGGCCACGTTGGTGGAGCGGACGCGCGCAGTCATGGACGACACGGTATGCGCCCGGGCACGCCGCGAGGTCCGCGCCGCAGACCTCCTGCCGTCCCCACGACCCCTGGGGGTAGCGTCGGCCCCGTGAACGAGACCTCGCAGAATCGCCCACAGACCGACATCGACCGCCTGGCCGAGGCCCACCTCGACGCGGCGGTGGCCCTCAGCCCGATGGAGGCGACCTACCTGGGGGTGCCCGGCGCCGACGACCGGATCGACGACCTCTCGATCGAGGGGCTGCGCGCCCGGCGGGACCTGTGCACCACCACCCTGGAGCAGCTCGACCGGCTCGAGCCCCAGGACGACACCGACAGGGTGACGGTCTCCGCGCTCCGCGAGCGGCTCGGCCTGGAGGTCGAGGAGCTCGACCTCGTCCTGGGTGGTCGCGCTCCGGTGGACCTCAACGTCATCGCGTCCGCGCCCCAGGACGTCCGCGACATCTTCGACCTCATGGGCAAGGAGACCGAGGAGCACTGGCGCACCGTCGCCGCGCGGCTCGACAACGTCCCCCGGGCCCTGGAGCAGTTCGCCTCCGCCCTGACCTGGTCGGCCGAGCAGGGCCAGGTCGCGCCACGTCGCCAGGTGGTCAGGGTCGCGGAGCAGTGCCGGGACCAGGCCGAGGAGGGCACTAGCACCTACGACGCCCTCCTGGAGGAGGCGGCCGAGCAGCCGGAGGAGGTGCGTGGCCTCCTGGCGGCGGCGGCCGGCTCGGCCAAGGCCGCCTTCGGCGCCCTGGCCACGTTCCTGGACGAGCTGGCTCCCCAGGCTCCCGAGTCCGACGCCTGCGGAAGGGAGCTGTACTCCCTGCGCTCCCGCAGCTTCCTCGGGGCGGTCATCGACCTGGAGGAGACCTACGTCTGGGGCCAGGAGGAGCTGGCCCGCATCACCCGGATGATGGAGGAGACGGCCGAGCAGATCCGCCCCGGCGCCACCGTCAAGGAGGCGGTGCAGATCCTCGACGACGACCCGGCATACCAGCTCGAGGGCACCGAGGCGCTGCGCGGGTGGATGCAGGTCAAGGCCGACGAGGCGGTTGCCAACCTGGCCGGCAGCCACTTCGACGTCCCCGGGCCCGTGCGCCGGATCGAGTGCATGATCGCCCCCAGCCAGACGGGCGGGATCTACTACACCGGCCCCTCGGAGGACTTCTCCCGGCCCGGGCGGATGTGGTGGTCGGTGCCCCAGGGGGTCACCCGGTTCTCCACCTGGCGCGAGCTGACGACCGTCTACCACGAGGGCGTCCCGGGCCACCACCTGCAGATCGGGCAGACCGTCTACCGCTCCGAGCTGCTCAACCGCTGGCGCCGGCTCGCCTCCGGGACGTCCGGGCACGCCGAGGGCTGGGCGCTCTACAGCGAGTGGCTGATGGCCGACCTGGGCTACATGGACGACCCGGGCGACCGGCTGGGGCTGCTGGACGGCCAGTCCCTGCGGGCCGCCCGCGTCGTGCTCGACATCGGCGTGCACTGCGGCTTCGAGGCGCCGAAGGAGGTCGGCGGCGGTGCGTGGACCTACGACAAGGCCTGGGAGTTCCTCAACAACCACGTCAACATGGACGAGGGGTTCGTCCGCTTCGAGCTCGACCGGTACCTGGGCTGGCCCGGGCAGGCCCCGTCCTACAAGGTGGGCGAACGGCTGTGGCTGGAGCTGCGCGACGGGGCCAGGCGCCGCGAGGGGGCGGACTTCGACCTCAAGGCCTTCCACCGGCGGGCCCTCGACATCGGCGGCGTCGGGCTGGACACCCTGCGGGCGGCCGTCCTGGGCGAGCTGTGAGCCTCTCCGTCCCGCTCGTGCTGGCCTCCGCCTCCCCCGCGCGCCGGGCCAGCCTGGCGAGCGCGGGCGTGGAACCGGAGGTGGTGGTCTCGGGGGTGGACGAGGACGCCGCCCTCGCCCGGGCGCAGGAGAGGTATGGCGTGCTCCCGCCCGCCGACGTGGCGCTCACCCTCGCGCGGGCCAAGTGCGAGGCGGTCGTGGGACAGCAGGACCCCGACGCCCTCGTCCTGGGTTGCGACTCCGTGCTCGAGCTGGACGGGGAGACCTACGGCAAGCCCGCCGACGCTCCCACGGCCACCGAGCGGTGGCGCCGCATGCGGGGCCGGTCCGGCACGCTGCACACCGGCCACTGGGTCGTCGACAACCGCGAGGGCGGGACAGGGGCCACCCTGGGTGCGACCGCGTCCACCGTCGTCCACTTCGCCGACCTCGACGACGAGGAGGTCGACGCCTACGTCGCCACGGGCGAGCCCCTGCACGTGGCCGGGGCGTTCACCGTCGACGGGCTGGGCGGGCCCTACGTGCGCGGCATCGAGGGCGACTACCACGCCGTCGTCGGGGTGAGCCTGCCGCTGCTGCGCGAGCTGCTCGGCGAGATCGGGGTGGCCTGGCACGCGCTGCGCGGCTGAGCGCCGGTTCCCCGACCGACCGGCCGGGTCCCCGCACCGGCTCCGGACCCGGCTCGGGGTCCGTCACGGCCGGGTGCCACGATGGGGCGACGAAGGGTCGACGAGGAGGTCGGATGTCGGGCACGCGAAGGGTCGCCGTCGTCGGCGCCGGGATGGTCGGGCTGGCGACGGCCTGGCACCTGCAGGCGCACGGGGTCGAGGTCACCGTCCTGGACCGCGAGGGGGTCGCCGCCGGTGCCTCCTGGGGCAACGCGGGCTGGCTCACCCCGGCGATGGCCACCCCCCTGCCCGAGCCGGCCGTGCTGCGCTACGGCGTCCGGGCCCTGGTGAACCCGGGGTCACCGGTCTACCTCCCGCCCCGGGCCGATCCGCAGCTGCTCCGGTTCGTCGGCGGGTTCGTGCGGCACAGCACCATGGGCCGCTGGGAGAGGGCCATGCGGTCCCTGCTCCCCCTCAACGACCGCGCGCTGGACGCGTTCGACCACCTCGTCGAGCACGGCGTCGACGGCACGGTGCGGGACGCCGACCCGCTGATGGCCTGCTACACCGACGTGCGGCACGTCAAGGTGCTGCTGGACGAGTTCCGGCACATCGCCCGTGCCGGCGGGCACGTCGACCATGAGCTGATCTCCGGCCAGGAGGCCCGCCGGCGCGAGCCGGCCGTGTCCGAGGCGGTCGAGGCCGCCGTGCTCATCCGGGGTCAGCGCTTCCTCGACCCGGTCCGGTTCGTGGCGGCCCTCGCGGACTCCGTGCGGCACCGGGGCGGCTCCCTGCTGACGCGGGCCGAGGTGACCGGGCTGGTGGACCGGGGCGACCACGTCGAGCTGCGGACCCGGAGGGGTGAGCAGGCAGGTGGCGGGCACGACGGTGACAGCCGGGGCACGGGAGACGGTGGCAGCCGGGGCACGGACGACCGTGGCAGCCGGGGCACGGACGACGGGGGCGCCGGCCGCTACGACGCCGTCGTCGTCGCCACGGGCGCCTGGTTGGGCGACCTCGTCGCACCGTTCGGGGTCCGGCACGTCGTGCAGGCCGGCCGGGGCTACTCCTTCAGCGTCGAACCCGAGCGGGTGCCCGCGGGTCCGCTCTACCTGCCCGAGGCCCGGGTCGCGGTGACGCCGCTGGGCGACCGGGTCCGGGTGGCCGGGATGATGGAGTTCCGCCGGCCCGACGAGCCGCTGGACCCCCGGCGGATCCGGGCCATCGTCGACTCCGTCCGGCCGATGCTGGCGGGGATCCCCCTGGACGACCGTCAGGACGAGTGGGTCGGGTCGCGGCCCGTCACCGCCGACGGGCTGCCGCTCGTCGGACGGACCACCTCCGAGCGCGTCTTCGTCGCGGGCGGGCACGGCATGTGGGGCATCACCCTGGGGCCGGTCACCGGACACCTGCTCGCGGAGCAGATCGTCACCGGCCGGGTGCCGCCCGAGCTGCGTCCGCTGGACCCGCTCCGCCGGATCGCGTGGGCACCGTCCCGGGCGGGACGGCGGCCCGTCCCGGGGGCGGGCAGCGCCTCCCTCCCGGGTGCCTGAGACGGGTCCGTCCCCGCCCGGACGTCGGGACCGTTCTCAGGCGTCGTAGTCGATCGTCACGGTGTCCGAGACCGGGTGCGACTGGCACATGAGGCGGTAGCCCCGCTCGACCTCGTCGGGCTCGAGGGCGTAGTTGCGGTCCATCCGGACCTCCCCGTCGAGCACCTTGGCGCGGCAGGTGCCGCAGACGCCGCCGGTGCAGGAGAAGGGCGCGTCCGGGCGCTCGCGCAGGGTGGCGTCGAGGATCGACTCGGCCCGCGTGGACATGGGCACCGTGGTCGTGCGCCCGTCCAGCGTCACGCTGACGACGGCCTCCGGCGGCGCACCGGGGTCGACCGGCTCGACGACGGGTGGCGGCGCGATGCCGCCGCTGTCGTCGACGTGGAAGATCTCGTGGTGCACGTGCTCGGGGTCCACCCCCCGCTCGGCCAGGACGGCCCGGGTGCTCTCGACCATGCCGAACGGACCGCACAGGTACCACTCGTCGACCTCGTCCTCGGGCACGAACGTGGCCAGCAGCTCCTCGAACTTCTCGCGGTCGATCCGCCCGGTGAACAGCTCCAGGTCCTGCCGCTCCCGGGAGAGCACGGTGAAGAGGGTGAACCGCCCCGGGAAGCGGTTCTTCAGGTCCATCAGCTCCTCGAGGAACATGATCGAGTCCGTGCGCCGGTTGCCGAAGACCAGCGTGGCCCGCGAGTCCGGCTCCTCCTCCAGCGCCGTGGTCAGCAGCGACAGCACCGGGGTGATGCCCGAGCCGGCGGCGACGGCGACGTGGTGCCGGGCGGTCGCGGGGTCGGTGGGGCACACGAACGAGCCGAGGGGGCTCATCACCTGCAGGGTGTCCCCGGGCCGGACGTGCTCGTTGAGCCAGGTGGACATCACCCCGCCGGGCACGCGGGCCGAGGCGACCCGGACCTCGCCCCGACGACGGGACTCGGCCCGGGAGATGCAGCAGGAGTAGGACCGGCGCACGTCCTGACCGTCGACGGTGGCCCGCACGGTCAGGTGCTGCCCGGGCCGGAAGTCGAACTCCTCGCGCAGCTCCTCCGGCACGGCGAAGCTGATGGCCACCGCGTCGTCGGTGAGCCGGTCGACGCGGGTGACGGTCAGGTCGTGGAAGGCGGCACGCCGACGGGTCGGCTGCTGGATCAGGGCCAACGGGCTCTCCTTGTGGGGGCTGGACCGGGGTATGGCGTGTCGGTCGGTGCGGGGGCACGGGGGGGACCCTCCGTGCGTGCGTCTAGATCGTCTTGAACTCGTCGAACGGCTCGCGGCAGGACAGGCACCGCCGCAGCGCCTTGCAGGCGGTGGAGCCGAACCGGGCCAGCTCCTCGGTCTCGGTCGACCCGCACCGGGGGCAGGCCACCTGTCGCACGGACAGCCCCACCGGGACCGGCCCGTGGGCCCGCTGACCGGTGGGCGGGGCGATGCCGAAGCGCAGCAGCTGCTCACGCCCCTGCTCGCTCATCCAGTCGGTGGTCCAGGCCGGCGCGAGCCGGGTGACCACCTCGACCGGCACGCCGGCGCGGGCGCCCGCGGCGACCACGTCCTCCTCCATGACCCGCATCGCGGGGCACCCGGAGTAGGTCGGGGTGATCGTCACCCGCAGCCCCGGACCCTGCGGGGTGTCGACCCGCTCGACCTCCCGGACGACGCCCAGGTCGTCGATGCTGATGACCGGGATCTCGGGGTCGGGCACGGCACGGACGGCCCGTTCGACCTCGTCGAGGTCCGGGCGGGCGGTGCCGGTGCCGGTGCGTGACGTCATACCCGCGGCACCTCCCCTCACCAGGTGGCGCCGGGGTGGCTGCGCGCGATGTGCTGCATCTCGGCCAGCAGGAAACCCATGGCCTCGGAGTGCAGGCCCTCCCGTCCGCCGCGGGCGTGCCAGCGGGGGGCGTCGGGCACGGTGAGCGTGGCCCGCCCGAGGACCTCGTGCACCGCCGTGGTCACCGGCTCCGCGAGGCTGGACGGCAGGACGCCGATCCCCTGGTCCGCGGCCCAGCGGGCGGCGTCGTGGTCCTCGCCCAGCTCGGCGACGTAGGGCTGGACCGCCTCGAGGGCGGCCTGCATGCGGGCGTGGCTCTCGTCGGTGCCGTCGCCCAGCCGCAGCACCCACTGGGTGGCGTGGTCGCGGTGGTAGTCGACCTCCTTGACCGCCTTGCGGGCCACCCCGGCCAGCGTCTCGTCGGCGGAGTCGACCAGCCGCGCGTAGAGCTCGCACTGGTAGCTGGAGAACCACAGCATCCGCGCCATCTCGGAGGCGAAGTCGCCCCGGGGCTGCTCGACGAGCTGGACGTTGCGGAACTCCCGCTCGTCGCGCAGCATCGCCAGGTCGTCCTCGTCGCGGGGCGGGTCCGCGCCCTCGACCTCGCCGGCGCGGGTCAGCAGCGCCCGCGCCTGGCCGAGCAGGTCCAGCCCCACGTTGCCCAGCGCCATGTCCTCCTCGATCTGGGGGGCGTGGGTGAGCCACTCCCCCAGCCGCTGGGCGTAGATCAGCGCGTCGTCGCCCAGGCCGAGGAGGTAGGCGGTGTGCAGGCCGCTCACAGGTACTCCACGTCCTCGGGGACGTCGTAGAACGTCGGGTGCCGGTAGACCTTGTCCGCGGCCGGGTCGAAGAAGCTGTCCCGCTCGTCGGGGCTGGAGGCGGTGATGTCCTCCGAGGCCACGACCCAGATGGAGACGCCCTCCTGCCGACGGGTGTAGAGGTCCCGGGCGTTGCGCAGGGCCATCTCGGCGTCGGGGGCGTGCAACGAGCCCACGTGCGCGTGCGACAGGCCCCGGCGGGCGCGGACGAAGACCTCCCACAGCGGCCAGGTCGAGCTCATGCCACCGCTCCCTGCTCCGCCCGGGCGGCGACCTTCCCGGCGTGGACGGCGGCCGCCTCGCGGACCCAGGCGCCGTCCTCGTGGGCGGCCACGCGGGTGGCGATGCGCTGTTCGTTGCAGGGACCGTCGCCCTTGAGCACGCGCCAGAACTCGTCCCAGTCGATGTCGCCGAAGTCCCAGTGCCCGCGCTCCTCGTTCCAGCGCAGGTCGGCATCGGGCAGGACGATGCCCAGCTTGTGGGCCTGCGGCACCGTCATGTCGACGAACCGCTGGCGCAGGTCGTCGTTGGTGAACCGCTTGATGCCCCACGCCATCGACTGCGCCGTGTGGCCCTGGGTGGCCTTCTCGCCCGAGTCGGGGGGGCCGAACATCATCAGGGCGGGCCACCACCAGCGGTCGGCCGCGTCCTGCAGCATCGCCCGCTGGGCCTCGGTGCCCTTCGACAGCGTCCAGAGGATCTCGAACCCCTGGCGCTGATGGAAGGACTCCTCCTTGCACACGCGCACCATCGCCCGGGCGTAGGGGCCGTAGGAGCAGCGGCACAGCGGCACCTGGTTCATGATCGCGGCGCCGTCGACCAACCAGCCGATCGCCCCCACGTCGGCCCACGTCAGGGTCGGGTAGTTGAAGATCGAGGAGTACTTCTGCTGCCCCGAGTGCAGCTTGTCGAGCAGCTCCGACCGGTCCACGCCGAGCGTCTCGGCGGCGGAGTAGAGGTAGAGCCCGTGCCCGGCCTCGTCCTGCACCTTGGCCATGAGGATCGCCTTGCGGCGCAGGCTGGGGGCCCGGGAGATCCAGTTGCCCTCCGGCTGCATGCCGATGATCTCCGAGTGCGCGTGCTGGGCGATCTGCCGGATCAGGGTCTTGCGGTAGGCCTCCGGCATCGCGTCGCGCGGCTCGATCCGCTGGTCGTCGGCGACCAGCCGGTCGAAGTAGGCCATGTGCTCGGCCAGCGCCTGCTGGTAGTCCTCGGTCTCGGTGGCGTTGAGCGGCGTCTGCTGGTCGGCGCCCTCGCCGAAGTCGTTGCCGTACATGTCTCCAGTGTGCCAGAGACCACCCGGTGCCCTGTGACAGAAGTTTCGTCGTCCGTCGATCCGATGTCATACCGGGCGGTCCCGCCGGCCGGTGCCGACGGGGTGGGAGACTGGACCCGATGAGCACCGACCACCCCGACCCCGCCCCCGACCACCCGTCCACCGCCGACCACCCGCACGGGCACGACCACGGCCACGGCCACGACCACGGACATGGGCATGACCACGACCACGGCGCCGCTGCCCCCGGTCCGCTCGCGGACGCCGCCGTGCGGACCGCACGCCCCAGCGACGCCCCCGCCGTGGGCCTGGTCCAGGCCTTCGTCTGGCAGCACGAGCTGCGGGACCTGCTCTCCTCCGACCTGCTCGACGCCCTCACCGGGCCGCGCTTCGCGGCCGTGTGGCGCCGGTCCCTGGAGTCTCCGCCGACACCGCGCCACCGCCTGCTCGTCGCCACCGCCGGCCCGCAGGTCGTCGGGTACGTCGCCGTGGGGCCGGCGGAGGAGGAGCCCGGCCTGGTGACCGGGCGCACGGGAGTGCTCCTCGAGGGCGGCGTCCACCCGGAGGCCCGTCGGGCGGGGCACGGCTCCCGCCTGCTCAACGCCGCGGTGGACACGCTGCGCGCCGGCTCGGACGACCTCGACGCCGTGATCACCTGGGTGCTGGCCGACGCGGAGGGCACCCGCGCCTTCCTGCAGAGCGCCGGGTTCGCCCCCGACGGCGCCTGGCGGGACCGGGTGGTCGACGACGACGGACGGACGGCCCGCGAGGTGCGCCTGGTGGCAGGACTGTGAGCACCGGCCCCACGGCATACCCGCTCCCCTGGTGGCGCACGCCCGCCGCCCGGCAGGGGCTGGCCGTGGGGCTGGTCGGTCTCTACGGCGTCAGCGCCGGCGCCCTGGGCGTCGCCGCCGGGCTCAGCGTCTGGCAGACCGTGCTGACCTCGCTGCTCATCTTCAGCGGCGGCTCGCAGTTCGCCCTGTACGGCGTGCTCGGCTCCGGCGGAGGAGCGGCGGCGGCCGTGGCGACCTCCACGCTGCTGGGCCTGCGCAACGGGTTCTACGGGCTCGAGCTGTCCCGGATCCTGCGGCCCGGCCCGCTCCTGCGTCCGCTCACCGCCCACCTGACGATCGACGAGTCGACCGCGGTTGCCCTTGCCCAGGACACGCGCGAGCAGGCCCGGGTCGGCTTCTTCACGACCGGCGTGACCCTGTTCGTCGTCTGGCAGAGCACGACCCTGCTGGGGGCGCTGGCGGGCGAGGCGATGGGCGACCCCCGGGACTACGGCCTGGACGCCGCCGCCGCCGCGGCCTTCGTCGCTCTCGTCTGGCCGCGGCTGGTCGGCCGCGGACCCGGCGGGCGCACCGGGCCGCTGGCCACGGCGGTCCTGGCGATGGTCCTGACCCTGGTCAGCGCCCCGTTCGTGCCGACCGGCGTGGAGGTGCTCGTGGGGGCCACGGCCGCCCTCGTCGTCGGCCTGCCGGCCCGCCGCGGACGCGACGGCGACCCCGGCCCGCCGCTGCCGGTGACCCGGGACGCCACGCCGGGCCGGCACGGTGGACCCCACGGCGGGCACGTGCAGGAGGGGGTCCGGTGACGCTGTGGATCGCCGTGCTCGGTGCCGGCGCGCTGGCCTACGGGCTCAAGCTCGGCGGCTACCTGGTGCCCGAACGGATCCTCGAGGTGCCGTGGATCGACCGGGTCGTGCCCCTGCTGACCGTGGCCCTGCTCAGCGCGCTCATCATCACCCAGGGCTTCCTGGCCGACGGGGTCCCCACGCTCGACGCCCGGGCCGCCGGCGTCGGCGTCGCCGTGGTGCTGCTGGTCCTGCGGGCCCCCTTCCTCGTCGTCGTGGCGCTCGCCGCGCTCACCGCCGCGCTGGTCCGACTGTGGGCCTGACGCCCGAGCACGCGACGGCCACGACCGCCCGGGCGTCGGGGCGGGTGGTCGCCGTCGACGTCGCCCGCGCGCTGGCGCTGCTCGGCATGTTCGCCGCCCACCTGGTCCCGGCCCGCGACGCGGACGCGGCCCGCGGCGTGGACCCGCTCTTCGAGCTGGTCGCCGGCCGCTCCTCGGCCCTGTTCGCCGTGCTCGCCGGCGTGAGCATCGCCCTGCTGACCAGGGACGTCCGATCGGGCGGGACCGGACACCGGCGGCGGCTGCTCGTCCGTGCGCTCCTGGTCGCCGTCCTGGGCCTGTGGCTGGGCCTGCTCGGATCGGGGCTGGCCGTGATCCTCACCTTCTACGGCGTGCTCTTCTGCTGCGCCCTGCCGGTGCTGGGCTGGGGCCCCGGCCGTCTGGCCGCGCTGGCGGTGGGCTGGGGGCTGCTCTCCCCCGTCGTCAGCCTGCTGCTGCGCCGGGAGCTGGGACCGCCCCAGCCCGTCGTCCCCTCGCTGGTCTCGCTGGCCGAGCCGCTCGAGCTGGCCCGGGAGCTGCTGCTCACCGGGTACTACCCGGTGCTCACCTGGGCCACCTACCTCTTCGTCGGCATGGCGGTGGGCCGGCTCGACCTGCGCCGCGCCGTCTGGGGGCCGCGGCTGGCGCTCGTGGGTGCCTGGACGGCCGCGCTCGCCCTGGCCGTCTCGGCCGGCGTCACGCGCTCGGCCGGTCCCCGGGCCGAGCTGCAGGAGACGTGGTGGCGCCCCGGGACCCCCTGGGCCGAGCTCGTCGTCGAGCTGCGCCGCGGCCTGTACGGCGTGCACCCGGCCGGGTCGCCCTGGTGGCTGGGCGTGTGGTCCCCGCACAGCGGCAGCATCGCCGACCTGGCGCACACGAGCGGGTGCGCGCTGCTGGTCCTGGGGCTGCTCCTGCTGGCCGTCCGGGTGCTGCCGGGGGTGCCGTGGTGGCTGCTCGCCGGGGCCGGGTCGATGACGCTGACGCTCTACACCACCCACGTCGTCGTCATGGCCAGCGCCCTGGGGGTCGGGGGGCATGCCGCGCTCCTCGCCCACGCGGGCGCGGCCGTGCTGGTGGGGTCCTTGTTCGTCCGGTCCGGGGTCAAGGGACCGCTGGAGGCTGGGGTGGCGGCGGTCACCCGCCAGGTGGGGCCGCCCTGAGCAGGCAGGATGACATGCTGGGCCGATGAGCCTGACCGTCGACCCGGGCGCGACGACCCCCGTCTTCCAGCAGATCTGCGACCAGGTGGTCGCCTCCGTGAGGGAGGGGCGGCTGGCCGCGGGTGCCCGGCTCCCGACCGTGCGGCAGCTCGCGTCCGACCTGGGTGTGGCGACGAACACGGTGGCCAAGGCCTACCGCCAGCTCGAGTCGGAGGGGCACGTCCAGACCCGCGGCCGGCACGGCACCGTCGTGCTGCCCCCTCCCGGCAGCGGCGCCGGGGGCCGCGCGCTCGGCACCGCCGACGCCTTCGTCGCCGAGGCCCGGCGCAGCGGGCTGAGCCTCGAGGAGGCCGTCGGCCTGCTGCGCTCGCGGTGGTGACCGGCCCGTTCATCTGACGTTCATCTTCTGCAGGTGCGGTGCACGACGCTCACCTGCGAAAACACGCCGGTCGACATCCGTTGTCTATCTTTCGTTCACGCTTTCATGTACGGTAGGTGAACAGAAGATGAACGAGGCCAGGTCGGAACGACGACCGGCAAGGAGGTGGACACCATGACCCAGGTCCGAGAACTGCGCAGGACGCCGCGCCCCAGCGTGATGTCGTGGGTCCCCGTGACCGACGCCCACGGGCGCACGCGGATGGAGATGCGCTGGAACGTCGCCGAGGACGTCCGGCCGGCGCGCGCCGCCCGGACGGCCGCCTGAAGGCACCGACCACGCACGACGACCCACGCACGACGAAAGGGCGGGCCCGGACGCGAAGTCCGGGCCCGCCCTTGGTCGTGCGGGCGGGGAGGATCAGCCCTCGGAGGAGCCGCCCTCGGCGTCGCCGCCACCCTCACCGGTGCCGCTGCCGCCGCGTCCGCGGCCGCCCCGACGCCGACGCTGACGACGGGGGCGGTCGCCACCCTCGGGATCGGCGTCGGACCCGTCGTTCGCGTCGCTCGCGCCGGACCCGTCGTTCGCGTCGTCCGACCCGGCGGCGTCATCGGCCTGCTCGGCCGGGGCGTCCGCCACGGGGACCTGGGTCTCGGCACCCGGCAGCTGCGGGGCCTCGGCCGCGGCGGCCGCCGTCTGCACCTCGGACTGCTCGGCACCCTGGCCTGCGTCGTCCGACGACGACCCGTCCGAGCTCCCGTCCTCGGAGCCCTCGGCCACGACGGCCGCGAGCGACAGCTTGCCGCGCGGGTCGATCTCCTTGAGCTCGACCTGGACCTTCTGGCCCACCGAGAGCACGTCCTCGACCGCGTCGATGCGACGGCCGCCGACGAGCTTGCGGATCTCGGAGATGTGCAGCAGACCGTCCTTGCCCGGGAGCAGGGAGATGAACGCCCCGAAGGTCGTGGTCTTGACCACGGTCCCCAGGAAGCGCTCGCCCACCTCGGGCATCTGCGGGTTGGCGATCGCGTTGACGGCCGCGCGGGCGGCCTCGGCCGAGGGGCCGTCGGTCGCGCCGATGTAGACCGTGCCGTCGTCCTCGATCGAGATGTCGGCGCCGGTGTCCTCCTGGATCTGGTTGATCATCTTGCCCTTCGGGCCGATGACCTCGCCGATCTTGTCGACCGGCACCTTCACCGTGATGACGCGCGGGGCGTAGGGGCTCATCTCGTCGGGGACGTCGATGGCCTCGTTCATCACGTCGAGGATGTGCAGCCGGGCCTCGCGGGCCTGGGTCAGCGCGCTCCCGAGGACCTCGGCGGGGATGCCGTCGAGCTTGGTGTCCAGCTGGATCGCGGTGACGAACTCCTTGGTGCCGGCGACCTTGAAGTCCATGTCGCCGAAGGCGTCCTCGGCACCGAGGATGTCGGTGAGGGCGGCGTACTGCGTCTTGCCGTCGACCTCCGCCGAGACCAGGCCCATCGCGATGCCGGCGACCGGGGCACGCAGAGGCACACCGGCGTTGAGCAGCGACATCGTGGACGCGCAGACCGAGCCCATCGAGGTCGAACCGTTGGAGCCAAGCGCCTCGGACACCTGGCGGATGGCGTAGGGGAACTCCTCGCGGGTCGGCAGGACCGGCATGAGGGCACGCTCGGCGAGCGCGCCGTGCCCGATCTCGCGACGCTTGGGCGAGCCCACGCGGCCGGTCTCACCCGTGCTGTAGGGCGGGAAGTTGTAGTTGTGCATGTAGCGCTTGCGGCTCACCGGCGAGAGGGTGTCCAGCTGCTGCTCCATCCGGAGCATGTTGAGCGTGGTGACACCCATGATCTGGGTCTCGCCGCGCTCGAAGATCGCCGAGCCGTGCGCCCGCGGGATGACCTCGACCTCGGCGCTGAGCGCGCGGATGTCGCGCAGTCCACGGCCGTCGATGCGGACCTCGTCGCGCAGGATGCGCTCGCGGATCAGCTTCTTCTGCACGGCGCGGTAGGCGGCGTTCAGTTCCTTGTCCCGGCCGGCGAAGGGCGCGTCCTCGGTGACGTCCGAGTCACCGGCGGCGTCCCAGTGCAGGCCGAGCAGCTTGCCCTTCATCGCGATCTTGATCTCGTCGATCCGGTGCTCGCGCTCCTGCTTGCCGGAGATCTGCAGCGCCTCGGCGAGGTCGGCCGAGGTGGCCTCCTCCACGGCGGCGTAGGCGTCGTCCTCGTAGTCGAGGAAGCGCGGGAACTCCTGGACCTCCTTGGCGGAGCCGGCGGCCAGCTGGGCCTGGGCCTCGCACAGAGCCTTGATGAACGTCTTGGAGGCCTCCAGACCCTCGGCGACGACCTCCTCGGTCGGGGCCTGCTTGCCCTCGTTCTTCACCAGGTCCCAGGTGGCGTCGGTGGACTCGGCCTCGACCATCATGATCGCGACGTCGTCCCCCACGACCCGGCCGGCGACGACCATGTCGAAGGTCGACCGCTCGCTGTCGGAGAAGTTGGGGAAGGCGACCCACTGACCGTCGATCAGGGAGACGCGGGTGGCACCGATGGGGCCGCTGAAGGGCAGCCCCGAGATCTGCGTCGACGCGCTCGCCGCGTTGATCGCCAGCACGTCGTACTGGTGGTCGGGGTTGAGCGAGAGGACGGTGATGACGACCTGGACCTCGTTGCGCAGGCCCTTGGCGAAGGTCGGGCGCAGCGGTCGGTCGATGAGCCGGCAGGTGAGGATGGCGTCGGTCGACGGCCGGCCCTCACGCCGGAAGAAGCTGCCGGGGATCTTGCCCGCGGCATACATGCGCTCCTCGACGTCCACCGTCAGCGGGAAGAAGTCGAAGTGGTCCTTGGGGTGCTTGCCCGCCGTCGTGGTCGACAGCAGCATGGTGTCGTCGTCGAGGTAGGCGGTGACGGAGCCGCCGGCCTGCCTGGCCAGGCGTCCGGTCTCGAACCGGACGGTGCGGGTGCCGAAGCTGCCGTTGTCGATCTGGGCTTCGGCGAACGTGATCTCTGGACCCTCCATGGGCCCTCCTTTGCATCTCTTCCTCAGCTCGGGGCATCGTCGTTGTGCCCGGCTGTGTCCTTCTGGTGGGCACGCGTCTCGCGTCCCCTGGGTCAGGCTAGCGAGAGCCCGGCCCTACGCAGAAGGAGCGGTCCCCGATCCTTCGGGAACCGCTCCCCCTGCGACGTTCAGCGGCGCAGGCCGAGACGCTTGATCAGCGACCGGTAGCGCTCGATGTCGACCTGCTCGAGGTAGCGCAGCAGACGCTTGCGCTTGCCGACGAGCAGCAGCAGACCACGACGGGAGTGGTGGTCGTGCTTGTGCTCGCGCGAGTGCTCGGTGAGCTCCTTGATGCGGTGCGTCAGCAGCGCGACCTGCACCTCGGGCGAGCCGGTGTCGCCCTCGGTCGTGGCGTACTCCTTGATGATCTCCTGCTTGGCGGCAGTCTCGTTCGCCATGGGCGACTCCTTCGTGTCGTTGCGCGGCGCAACCCGGGCCTGTCCACCGGGGCACTCTGGATCCGCGGCCGTCATGACGGCATCGATCAGATTATCAGCGCGCCCCGACGGTGCCCTAATCGTCCTAGGCTGGCTGTATGACGCTCCTCCCCTTCCCGACGGACTGGCGGTCCGCGCTCGTCGTGGTCGCCCACCCCGACGACATCGAGTACGGCACCGCCGCGGCGGTCGCCGCGTGGACGGCTGCGGGCAAGGAGGTCACCTACCTGCTCGTGACCCGCGGCGAGGCCGGCATCGACACCATGCCGCCGGAGGAGGCCGCCGATGTCCGCGAGCAGGAGGAGCGCGACGGGGCGCGGGAGGTGGGCGTGGAGGACGTGCGCTTCCTCGAGGGCTTCCCCGACGGCACGCTCGTGGGCGGGCTGGAGCTGCGGCGGGCGCTGGCGCGCGAGATCCGTCGGGTGCGTCCCGACGTGGTTCTCACGCAGACCTACGCCGAGCGCTTCGCCGGCGGCATGCTCAACCAGGCCGACCACCGGGTGGTGGGCCTGGAGGTCCTCGACGCGGTCGCCGCTGCCGGCAACCGCTGGATCTTCCGCGACCTGCTCCACGAGGGGCTGGACCCGTGGGCGGGGGTGCGCTGGCTCGGCTGGGTCGGCGCGGAGGCCACCCACGAGCTGGACGTCACCGAGCACTTCGAGGCCGCCGTCCGTTCCCTGGAGGCGCACCGGGCCTACAACGAGGCCCTGCCCGACGACTTCCCCTCGCCCCGCCAGCTGCTGACGCAGATCCTCGCGGTCGACCAGGGCGGCGAGGGAGCCCCTGACGGCGCAGGCACCCCGGTCAGCCCAGGCACCCCGGACACCCCAGGCACCCCGACCGACCGGCCCGTCCGTTACCGCTGGACCGTCGACCTCGTCGAGCGCTGAGCTCGCCCGGTTCACCTGCTCCCTTTTCCACACGAGGAATCTCTGTCAGTGCAGGGGAAACATCCCCTGGATCCGCCCCCCGATCCCGACGAGTTTCGTTGCTCGACGCGACCCACCGGGTGGACGACGGGGACATGCAGCCGTTGCGGTGGCCCGAGGACGGCGACGTGGCCGGGACACAGCGAACGAGCGGAGCACTCCCGCAACGGCGTCCGCCGCAGCCCCGGCACTCAGGTGCGTCGCTGGCAGTTGCCGCACCAGAACAGGTTCCGACCGGCCACCACCTTGTGGCGCACGGTGGACCCGCACCGCAGGCACGGCATACCGGTGCGCTGGTAGACGGCGAACTCGCGCGGCACGACCGGGGTCTCGCCCCGCTCCAGCGCCGCGACGGTGTCCTCGAGGACGTCGTCGAGGGTGATGATCGTCCCGGTCCGCACGCCCCAGGGCATCAGCCGGACGAGGTCGTCCCAGACGAGCTGCCACGACGCGCGTTTGAGCGAGCGCCCCGGGCGGAGCGGGTGCAGCCGGTGGCGCCAGAGCACCTCGCACCGGTAGATGTTCCCCACCCCCGCCACCACGGTCTGGTCCATGAGGAGCTCGGCGAGGGTCTTGCCCGAGCGGGAGATCCTCCGGTATGCCGTGTCCGCGGCGGTCCCGTCGTCGGGCTGGAGGGGATCCGGGCCCTGGCGGGCCACGAGGCGGTCGACCTCCTGCTCGTCGACGACCTCGCAGGCCATCGGTCCCCGCAGGTCGGCGACGTGGAGGCCGTCCTCGATGCGCAGACGCACCTCGCCGACGACCGGGGGTCCGCTCTCGCGGTGGTCCTCGGCGACGGGCAGGACGAACCACTTGCCGATGAGGCCGAGGTGCACGTAGAGGGTGCGCCCCTCGGCGAAGTCGACGAAGAGCAGCTTGCCGTGCGCCCAGGACCGCTCCAGCACGCTGCCGTCCAGCTGCGCCGCGCCGTCGACGAACCGGCCCTGGGGGCTGCTGACGTGCGGGAGGGTGCCGGCGAAGGCGGTGTCGATCGCACCGGCGAGCCGGTGCAGCGTGTGTCCTTCGGGCATGGGCCCCATCCTCGCAGGACGGGCACCGTCCCGAGGTCAGCCCTCGGAGGAGACGACCTCGCCGGTGGTGGTGCCGACCTTCACGTCGACCTCGTTCCCGTTGTCGGTGTCGTCGAGGGAGACGTCCCAGACCCAGGTGCCGTCCTCGTCGTCCAGCTCGACGTCGTCCAGCCCGCCGCCGACCTCGGCGACGGCCGTCCCCACGGCCTCGGCGAGGGTCACCACGGCCGCCTCGAGCGCGGCCCGGTCCTCCTCGTCGAGGTCGTCGTCCTCGGTCTCCACCACGGTGCCGTCGGGACCGACGGTCACCTCCACGGAGCGGCCGTCGACGGCGACGTCCACCTCCCAGCCACCGTCACCGTCCTCGTCGTCCAGCGCGTACGCGGTCCCGCCCGCCTCGGCCTCGGCGGTCTCGACGGCCGCGAGCCCGGATGCGGTGGGGTCGAAGGATCCGGCGTCACCAGAGGCTGAGGCGGTGCCGTCGTCGGTGCCGGTGGCGTCGTCGGTGCCGCTCGCGTCCTCGGAGCCCGTGCTGTCGTCGTCGGTCCCCTCGTCGTCCTCCGGCGCGGGCGCGGGCACGGCGCTGGGGGTGGCGTCGGCGGTGGGCGTGGCTCCCGGGTCCTCGTCGCCGCCGCAGGCGGTGAGGGTCAGCCCGAGGGCGAGGGTCATGGCCAGGGTGGTCGTCCGTGAGGTCCTCATGTCACCAGGATGCCCCTCCGGCATGAGACGTGCTCTCATGAGACGCCTCTCATTGCTCCGGTCCCGTCCGCCGCACCGGCCGGACTCCCGTCGACGGCGTGGCTCCCTCAGCCGGTGTCGCGCGCTCCGGCGGCCACCCCGTCGACGGTGGCACGCCCGTCAGCCGGTGTTGCGCAGACCGGCGGCCACCCCGTTGACGGTGGCCAGGAGCACCCGCTGCAGCTGCTGGGTCTCCTCCTCGGCGACCTCGTCCTCGCCGTCCTCCCGCAGCCGTCGCAGCAGCTCGACCTGCAGGTAGGAGATGGGGTCCAGGTAGTTGTCCCGCACGGCCAGCGTGCGCTTGAGGACGGGCTGGTCGTCGAGCAGGTCCTCCTCGCCCGTCAGCGCCTTGAGCTCGGAGACGGTGAGCTCGAACTCGGTCCGGATGTCGTCGAAGACGTGCCGCAGCTCCGCAGGGACGAGCGTCTCGACGTAGTGCGCCGCGATGTCCAGGTCGGTCTTGGCGACCGTCATCTCCACGTTCGACAGCACAGCGGCGAAGAAGTGCCAGCGCTCCAGCATCTCGCTGAGGGTCTCGCCGTGACCCGCCTCCCGCGCCGCCTTGAGCCCCGACCCGACCCCGTACCACCCCGGCACGATCTGCCGCGTCTGCGTCCAGCCGAAGACCCACGGGATGGCCCGCAGCCCCTCCAGCCCGGCCCCGGTGTCGGGCCGCTTGGACGGGCGCGAGCCGATGTTGAGCGCGCCCAGCTGGTCCACGGGCGTGGCGGCGACGAAGTAGGCCGGCAGGTCGGGGTCCTCGATGAGGCGGCGGTAGGCGGTGAACGCGGCGTCGCTGGCCACGTCCATCACCGCTCCGTAGCGCTCCCGCTCCGCGGCCGTCGTCCGGGGGTCGCGGTGCAGGGCGGACGCGCGCAGGACGGCCGCCAGCGACAGCTCGAGGTTCTCCTTGGCCAGCGCGGGCAGGGAGTACTTGTCGGAGATGACCTCCCCCTGCTCGGTGAACTTGATCTCGCCCTCGAGCACCCCGTTGGGCTGGGCCAGGATCGCGTCGTAGGTGGGGCCGCCGCCGCGACCGACCGACCCTCCGCGCCCGTGGAAGAGCCGCAGCCGGACCCCGTGCCGGGCCGCGACGTCGCGCAGCGCGCGCTGGGCCTGGTGGATCGCCCACTGGCTGGTCAGCACACCCGCCTGCTTGTTGGAGTCGGAGTAGCCGAGCATGACCTCCTGCACGTCGCCGCGCAGCCGCACCACCTCGCGGTAGGACGGGGTGGACAGCAGCGTGTCCACCAGCTCGGCCGCGCCACGGAGCTCGTCGATCGTCTCCAGGAGGGGGGCGAAGCCGACCCGGGCGAAGGCCCCCTGACCGGCGGCGTCCCCGCGCAGGTCGACCAGCCCGGCCTCCCGGGCGAGCACCGCGGGCGCCAGCACGTCGTCGGGCCCCTGCGTCATCGAGACGATGTAGGTCTCCACGACCGCCTCGCCGTAGGTCTGCACCGCGTGCCGGATCTCGTCGAAGATCGCCAGCACCGGGCCACGGGCGGCGGCGCGGGTCAGCAGGGGGCGGCGGGAGCCGAGCTCCTCGGCCAGCACACGGGTGCGCCCGGGCCGATCGAGCGCGGCATACCCCTCCGCACCCGCGGCGCCGACGGCGTCGAGCATCGGCCCGAGCTCGGCGTGGTGCTTCTCGGCGTGCTCGCGCACGTCGAGGGTGGCCAGGTGCAGGCCGGTGCCGGCGAGGGTCTGGGCCGCGCGCGCGACCCGGCCGTCGGCGACCAGCCCGCCCCCGTGCTCGCGCAGGGAGTCGGCCACCACCTGCAGGTCGGCCACGATCTCGTGACCGTCGGCGTAGTCGCGGCCCGGTTCGTGCTCGCTCAACCGGTCCAGGCGGGTCGCCGTGTTGAGCAGCTTGGCCCGCACGCAGGTGAGCTTGAGCCGGTAGGGCTCCTGGGCGTTCAGCTCGAGCACCCGCGGGTCAAGGCCGGGCAGGTGGCGCAGGTCCTCCTCGAGCGAGGCGCGCAGCTGCGGGGCCACGTCGACGATCTCGGTGGAGGAGGACAGCTGGGAGATGAGCACGTCCACCAGCGCCAGGGCGACGGTGACGGCGTGTCGGCCCTGCAGCTGCAGGATCTCGCGGGTCACCTCCGGCGTGACGAACGGGTTGCCGTCCCGGTCGCCCCCGATCCAGGAGCCGAACCGCAGCGGCGGGCGGGTGACGTCGACGGCCACGCCGTGCACGGCCAGCAGGTCGCCCAGGTCCCCCAGCAGGTCGGGCATCGTCTCGGTCAGCACCTCGTCGAGGTAGTACATCGCGTTGCGCGCCTCGTCCATGGGGGTCGGACGGGTCTGGCGCAGCTCGTCGGTCTGCCAGACGAGGTCGACCAGCTCGGCCAGGTCCCGGTCCTGCCGGCGGCGGGCGACGGTGTCCGGCTCGGTCGGCACGGCCAGCACGTCCGCCAGGTGGCGGATCTTGGTGAGCACGCTGCGGCGCGACGCCTCGGTCGGGTGGGCGGTGAAGACGGGCCGCACGTCCAGCTCGGCGACGGTGCTGGCCAGCAGCTCCGCACCGCCGGCCTCGACCACGTCGCGCACCGCCGAGGTGAGCCAGCCGTCCGCCTCGGCGCGGGAGGTCAGCGTGCGCACGCGGTGCACCTGCTCGGCGGCGTTGGCGAGGTGGAAGTATGCCGCGAACGCGCGGACGAGGGCGCTCGCGCGCTCCGGCGGCAGGTCGGCCAGGACGGCCCGGACCTCCTCGGCCGCGCCGGCGTCACCCTCCTTGCTGGCCTTGGTGGTCAGCCGGACCTGCTCCACGGCGTCCAGCAGCTCCTGCCCGTGGTGGCGCACCAGAGCCTGGCCCAGCAGGGTGGAGACCCGCCGGACGTCGGCGCGCAGCTCGGGGCTGATCGGGTCGTGCAGGTCGGGCTGGTCTGGCTCGTCGGTCACGCGGCGAGCCTATCGGTCGGCCCCTCAGGTCCCGGCCGTCGCCGCCGGCCGCTCGCCCAGCCAGCGGCGCACGGGGCAGGACGGGGTCGCGAACCAGCACACCACGGCGGCCAGCGCGGCCAGAGCGGCCGCCGCGCCCAGCCACAGGCCGTAGGGCGAGGGCAGCTCCTGGGCCAGGATGAAGAAGGCCATGGCCAGCACGAAGACGCCGAAACCCTTGCGCAGCACCAGCTCGGGGATGACGCCCGCGAGCCGGGCCCCGGCGAAGGAGCCGACCACCGCGGCGGCCGTCACCCCCAGCACGAGCGGCCAGTCGAGCTGGACGCTGGTCAGGTAGCCCGCCAGCCCGGCGAAGGACTTCATCGCGATGACGAGCAGCGAGGTGGCCACGGCCACCGGCATCGGCAGCCCGCCGAGCAGGGCCAGCGCCGGGACGACGAGGAACCCTCCCCCGGCCCCGACGATGCCGGTGACCAGGCCCACGACCAGGCCCTCGACGACGACCTTGCCCACGGGCAGCTCACCGGTCGTCGGCCCGCCCGCCTGCTCGCTGCGGCCGCGGATCATCGCCACGGCCGTCGCCAGCATCATCAGCGCGAACGCGATCATGAGGACCTGACCGGGGACGTAGCCGCCCAGGACCCCGCCGGCGAACGCGCCCGCCATCCCCGCGGCGCCGAAGACCAGGCCCGTGCGCCACCGCACCCGCCCCTTCCGGGCGTGGCTGACCACGCTCACCGCCGAGGTGACCCCGACGACGAACAACGACGCCGCGATCGCCTCCTTGGCCTCCATCCCGGCCACGTAAGCCAGGATCGGCACGGTCAGGATCGAGCCGCCCCCGCCGAGCAGGCCGAGCGAGATGCCGATGACGACGGACAGCAGCAGCGTGATCGCGAGGATGGCGGACACGAGTTCCTCCTGGTGGACGGGCGGGTGGACGTCAGTCGACGGTGGGCAGCTGCCCGATGGCCTCGTGGGCCTGCGGGTCCTGGGCGCCGCGGTTCCACGGCATCCTCGCCAGGGCCGAGCCCATCGCGCAGGTGTTGCTGGCGGCCGAGAAGGCCAGACCGGCGCCCACGGCCCCGGCGACGAGGCGCAGCTTGGGCGAGACCAGCTCACCGGCGAGCAGACCGGTCGTCACCAGGGTGCCGGCGACCATGCGGACCTGGCGGTCCATGGCCCAGCGCTGCTCGCCGCGCACGACGTCGCCGCCCGCGGCGGCGAAGGCGGGGGCACCGCCGTCGAGGACGAGGGCGGAGTCCATGCCGACCTCGTGCAGGCGCACGCGGGCCTGCTCGGCCCGGACGCCGGAGTGGCAGACGAGGACGACGCGGCGGCCGACCCGCTGGGCGACGTCCTGGGTGTGTTCGGCCAGCAGCGGCAGCGGGACGTTGTAGGAGCCGCGGATGTGCAGGGACTCGAACTCGGCCGCCGAGCGCACGTCGATGACGACGACGTCGTCGTGCCGCTCGATCCACGCCTTGAGGGTGTCGGCGTCGATGACGGTCGTGGGGGTGTCCAGGGTGGTGCTCACGAAGATCCTTCCGTCGGCCCGGCAGCGGCGCCGCCCGGGTCGGGGTGTTCTGGGCGTCGTCCCGACGTGCCGGACCCGGCCGGGAGGGTTCTCCCGGCCGGGTCGGCGGCCGGCGGGACGGGTCGAGGGGCGTGCGGTCAGAAGGGGGGCCGGGTCAGCCGCCCACCGGGGCGCGGCGGGACTGCTCCTGCAGCCACCCGGCGTAGCTGCCCTCCAGCTCGACCACGTCGAACCCGGCGCGGCGCAGGGCGGAGGCGGCGACGCTGTTGCGCAGGCCGGACTGGCAGAAGGTCACGATGCGGCCCTCGCCGGGCAGCCGGTCGGTGTGCCAGAGCACCCGGCCGGCGGAGAGCTGCTCGGCGCCGGGGATCGTGCCCTCGCTGTGCTCGGTCCGGTTGCGCACGTCGAGCAGGAGCGCGTACGGCATACCGTCCAGGTCCGCCGGGGCGACCGTCGCGGGCTTCTCGAGCGGGAGGCCGTCCAGGGAGGTGACGTAGCCGGTCACGTCGTCGACACCGACCCGCACCAGGTGGTCCCAGACGTCCTGGGCGGTCTCCTGGTCGGGGGCCAGCAGCACGAGCGGACGGGAGTCCTTCTCCGGGTCGTAGGCCCAGCCGCCGTAGGTGGCGGCCTTGTCGGGCGCCGGGATGGACAGCGAGCCGGGCACGGCGCCGCCGTGGACCTCCTCGACGGGGCGGGTGTCCACGAGGGTGATCGTGTCTCCCTCGAGGCCGGCGCGGACGGCGTCGGTGGTCAGCTCGGCGAGCGGGGCGCGCTCGCCCATCACGGCCGGGCCCAGCTTGTTCTCCCGCTTCATCCGCCCGAAGTAGGCGTGGGCGTCGGGCTGCCCGTCGAGCAGCTCGTCGACGAATCCCTGCTCGTCGTCCGTCGCCAGGTAGGGGGCCCACCAGGCGTAGAGCCGCTCGTAGCCGACCGTGGTCGACGGCAGCGCGCCCAGCGCCTTGCCGCAGGCCGAGCCGGCACCGTGCGCCGGGTAGACCTGGACGTGGTCGGGCAGGGTGAGGAAGGAGTCCTTGAGCGAGCCGAAGAGCTGCTTGGCCCCGACGAACCGGGTGTCGACGCCGCCGGCGGCCTCGTCGAGCAGGTCGGGACGGCCGAGGTCCCCGGAGAAGACGAAGTCGCCGGAGAGCAGGTAGCCGGGCTGGTCGGTGAAGGCGCCGTCGGTCACGAGGAACACCAGGTGCTCCGGGGTGTGACCGGGGGTGTGGAGGGCCTTGACGGTGATGTTGCCGAGGGTGATGGTGTCGCCGTGGTGCAGGCGGGTGCCCTCGAAGCCGTACTGCCAGTCCTCGCCACCCTCGCCGGAGACGTAGATCTGGGCTCCGGTGGCCGCGGCCAGCTCGCGGGTGCCGGACAGGTAGTCGGCGTGGATGTGGGTCTCGGTGACCGCCACGATCTTCATGCCGTTCTTGGCGGCGAGGTCGAGGTAGACCTGGATGTCGCGACGGGCGTCGACGACGACCGCCTCGCCCTTGGCCTGGCAGCCGATGACGTAGCTGGCCTGGGAGAGGTCCTCGTCGTAGATGCGCTCGAGCAGCATGCGTTCACTCCTTGTGAGGGGGGTGGGTGTGCGATGTCACAAATATACCCCCAGGGGTATGCGTCCTGCAACTTGGGGGACGCGTCACCCGTCCTCGCGCAGGCGCAGGGTCTCCCAGATCCGGCGGGCCGCCGGGGCTGCGGCGTCACCGCCGAGCCCGCCCTCCTCGACGAGCACGACGACGACGTACCGGGGGTCCTGGACGGGGCCGTAGGAGGCGAACCAGCTCGTGGCCGTCTGCCCGAGAACCTCGGCCGACCCGGTCTTACCCGCCACCGGCAGGTCCTCGTGCGGCCAGCCGCGGAAGGCCTGGGCTGCGGTGCCGCGCACGGTCACGCCGGCCAGCCCGGCACGGACCACGGCGAGGTCCTCGGCGGGGACGGAGACGGCGCCGACCTGCTCGGGGTCGATCTCGCGGAGCACCTCGCCGTCGGTCGCGGAGACGGACGCGGCCACCCGCGGGGCGACGAGCCGGCCGCCGTTGGCCACGGCCGCGTAGCCGACCGCCAGCTGGAGGGGGGTGACCGAGACGTCACCCTGCCCGATGGACAGGTTGACCGCGTCCCCCGGGCGCCACTGCCAGCCGTCGGCGCAGCTCTCGACCGCCAGCTGCTCGAGGAACTCCCGGCGTTCGCGGTCGGCGACCTCCGGGTAGCCGTCCTCGGCGCGACGGCACGACTCCTCCCGGGTGGCCTCCCAGTACTCCCGCTTCCAGGCCCGGGAGGGCAGCGTCCCGGGAGCCTCCCCCGGCAGGTCGACGCCGGTGGGCCGGCCCAGGCCGAACCCGCGGGCCACGGCCAGGAACCTGTCCTCCGCGTCGGCGACGGCCTCACCGTCGCCCCCCGGCGCGGGTCCGAGCCCGCCGAGCTGCTGCCAGTGCTCGTAGGCCCACCGGTAGAAGGTCGTGTCGCAGGAGACCTCGAGCACCTCGGGCAGGGTCAGGCGGCCGAACTCCTCGGACTCGTAGTTGGTGAACCGCTGCCCGGCGATGGTCACCGCCCCGGGGCAGGCGTGCCGCGCCCCGGGGTCGACACCCGTCTGCAGGGCCGCGAGGAGGGTGAAGGCCTTGAACGTCGAGGCCGGAGGGAAGGTGCGGGCCAGCACGCGGTCGACGAGGGGGGCGCCCTGCTCGGGGTCCACGAGCGCCTGGTAGTCGGCCGTGGACAGGTCGCCGGTCCACACCGAGGGGTCGTAGGTCGGCCAGCTCGCGGCGGCCAGCACCGCCCCGTCCCGGGGATCCATGACGACCGCCGCCGCCGACCGGGCGGGGGCGCCGTCGTCGCGGGCCTGCTCGACCGTGTCCGCGAGCGCCTGCTCGGCGGCGGCCTGCACGGCCGTGTCCAGGTGCGTGCGCAGGTCGGACCCCGGCGACGGATCGGTGCGGGCCAGCTGGCCGGTGACCACGCCCCGGGCGTCGACGGCCACGGTGGTGCGCCCCGGGGTGCCGCGCAGGACGTCGTCGTAGGCGGCCTCCAGGCCGGCCCGGCCGACGCGGTCGTCGGCCCCGACGCCGCCGTCGGAGGCCTCGACCTCCTCCTGCGTCGGGCGGCCGAGGTAGCCCAGGACGTGCGCGGCCGAGATCCCCTCCGGGGCGGGGTGGTCGCGCACCGGCACGGTCCGCACGTCGATGCCGGGGAAGTCCTCGGGCCGTTCCAGGAGCGCCAGCGCCGCAACCGGGTCGACGTCGTGGGCGAGGGGCACGGGCTGGTAGGGCGACCCGGAGAAGCAGGCCGGGACCGGGGGGGCGTCGGCGGTGCCGCACAGGCGCGTGCGTCCCCACAGCTGGTCGGCGGGCAGGTCCAGCGCCCGTGCGACGTCGAGGACGAGCGCGCGGCCCTCGTCCTCGGCCTCCAGGAGCCGGGCGGGGTCCACGGTGACGACGGTCGACGGGGCGTTGCCGACGAGCGGGGTGCCGTCGGCCGCGAGGATCCGGCCGCGCACCGCCGGGACGTGCAGCTCCCGGGTGCTGACCGCCGCGGCCTCGGCCGCCTCCTGCGGGGCGGCGAGCTGCAGCTGGGCCAGCCGCAGCAGGAGCACCACCCCCAGGAGGACCACGACGAGGGCGAGCACCCAGACGCCGACGGTCGTCGGCGGGCGCCGGACCCGGGGGGTGCTGACCTGCGGCCGGGGCACGGGGACGAGCGGCCGGTGGCGACGGAGGCCCTCGGCCGGGCGGTCCCCCGTGCTCACCGGCGCCCCCCGGCACGCCCGGGTCCCAGGCGTCGCTCGAGCGCCAGCAGCGCGGGGACCAGCCCCAGGGCCAGGACGGCGGTCCAGCCCCAGGACGCCAGCAGGTCACCGACCCGGACGGTGCCCCACCCGGCCGCGGCGGCCACCCAGCGGACCGCCGGTGGCACGGCCGCGGCGAGCACCGCGAGCACCCACGGGACCACCGGGGACAGGGCGGCCGCGGGCCGGGCCAGGCCCGAGAGGGCACCCACGGAGGCGAGCACGAGGGCGGTGCCGCCGGCCGGTGCGGCGCCGGGCGGCACGAGGTCGACAAGCCAACCGCCGGCGAGCCCGACGAGGACCCCGGTGGCGGGGCCGCGGGCCAGCGCCGCGGCGACGACCACGAGCACCACCAGGTCGGGCCGTGGCCCGCCGGACGGCCAGGTCGAGGACAGCAGGGCCGCTGCCACGAGCAGCGCCGCGCGCACGGGCACGACCAGCCCGCGAGGTGCGGCGCGGTCGCTCCCCGACCGGCCACGGGCACCGCCCGCGCTCCTCACGGCGCCTGCCCCTCCCCCTCGGGCAGGACGACCGCGACGAGGTCGAGGGTGTCCGTGTCCACGTGGGGACGCACGACCGCCGTGCTGCCCAGCTGTCCGCGGTCGGGGTCGGGCGCGCGGACGACCCCGAGCGCGACGCCGGCGACGTACGGCCGGTCGTCCGGGCTGCCCAGCGTGGTCACCTCGTCGCCGACCCGGGGCACGGTGTCCCCCAGCGCGGTGAGCGTGAGCTCGCCCTGCCCCCGGGGCGGCAGGCCGGGCGGTGGCTCGGCGGCGACGCTGCCCAGGGCACCGTCGGTGCCGTAGCGCACCCCGACGACGACGCCGGCGTCCCCGACCAGGAGCACGTCCGCCGAGCTGCCGGCGACCCGCAGCACCCGCCCCACCAGCCCGTCGGCCGCGACGACCGTCAGGTCCGGCGACACCCCGTCGTCGGCGCCGACGTCGATGGTCACGGTCCGGCCGGCGACCGGGGAGGTGCCCGGGGAGAACCCGACGACCCGGGCCGGCAGGAGCCGGTGCCCGTCGTCGACGACCCGGTCGTCCAGGGCGCCCAGCTGCTCGTGGCGGCGGACCTGCTCACGCAGCCGGGCGACCTCGGCGGCGAGGGCGTCCCGCTCGGCGGTGAGCGCGCGCACCCGGCCCTCGTCCCAGCCGGTCAGCGCCTGCCGCACCGGTGCGGTGACGTCGGCGACGACGCCCCGGGCGGGGTCGAGCACCTGCGGACGGGCCACGTCGACGACGACCGCGCCGGCGGTGAGCAGGGCGGCGACGAGCGCGGTGACGTACAGGGGGCGCCGGCGGGACCGCATACCTCGGCTCATGCCCCGGGGGCCCTGGCCAGCACCCGGCGCAGGACGGCCAGGTCGTCGACGCAGGCCCCGGCGCCGCGCACGACGGCGTGCCGGGGCTCCTCGGCGACCCGGACGGGGACGCCGAGCTCGTGGCGGAGGCGTTCGGCCCAGCCCCGCAGCAGGGCACCACCACCGGTGAGGACGACGCCGGAGGACAGCAGGTCGCCGGCGAGCTCTGGAGGGCACACGTCGAGCACCTGCCGGACCACCTCGACGACCTGCACGGTGACCGGTTCGATCATCCGTCGCACCTGGGTGCTGCCCAGCTCCACGGTGCGGGGCAGGCCGGTGCCCAGGTCCCGCCCCCGCACCCGGGTGGTCAGCTCGGTGGCGGGCGGCCACACGGAGCCCACCCGGTGGACGACGTCGGTGGCGGTGCGCTCACCCAGGAGCAGGTCGTAGGTCTGGCGGACGCCGCGGACGACCGCCTCCTCGACCTCGTCCCCTCCGATCCGTGCGCTGCGGGCGTTGACCACGCCGCCGAGGCTGAGCACGGCCACGTCGGTGGTGCCGCCGCCGATGTCGACGACCATCGAGGCACGCGCCTCCTGCACCGGCAGCCCCGCCCCGATCGCGGCGGCGACGACCTCCTCGATCACGTGCACCGAGCGGGCCCCGCAGCGCAGCGCCGCGTCCTCCAGCGCCCGGCGCTCAACCCCGGTGACGGCGGAGGGGACGCAGACGACGACCCGGGGGCGGACCAGCCGACCCGGGCGGGCCCGGTCGACGAAGTGGCGCAGCATCTGCTCGGCGACCTCGGCGTCGGCGATGACCCCGTCGGAGAGCGGCCGCACGGTGAGCACGCCCTGGGGGGTGCGTCCGTGCATCCGCAGGGCGTCCTCGCCGGCGGCGACCAGCCGTCCGGTCGTGCCGTCCACCGCCACGACGGTGGGCTCGTCCAGCACGACGCCGCGCCCGCGCACGTGCACCTGCGTCGTGGCGGTGCCCAGGTCGACCGCCAGGTCGCGACCGGGCGCCCAGCGCCGCCGCGTGCGGGGCGTCGGGTCGGCGGCGGTGCTCACCGTTGGATCGTAGACAGCGCGGCCGCCGGTCCGGTCAGCCGGCGTCGGGGCGGTCGAGGACGCGCACCGGGCCGGGTACGGGGACCTGGGACACCTTGGCCACCCCGGACCGGCAGGTCAGCTGGGCGGCGGGACGGCGGTGCTCGCCGACGTCGACCTGCACCCGGCGCCCGTCGGGCAGGCGCAGCGTCACCCGGTGGGCCTCGACGTCGTCACCGACCGGCTCCACGGGCAGGCTCCCCTCCACCTCGACGGTGCCCCACGGCAGCGGGCCGAGCTGCTCGTGCACGGCGACGAGCGCCGCCTGGACCGGGCGGGGCTGACCGGTGACCCCGCGCAGGTGGGCGGTCTGCGGACGACCCTCCAGGTGGGCCTGCACGACGTCGGCGGCCGTGGGGGTGTCCAGCCCGCCGTAGGTGGCGCCGTCGGGCAGCAGCACCACGTTGGCGGCGAAGCGGTCTCCGCCGGTGTGCGTGCACTCCCAGACCTGCTCGGGCCAGCGGCGCGCCAGGTCGAGGGCCACCGGGCGGCCGCGCAGCGCGCAGCAGACGTCCTTGCGGCCGTGGGTGCAGACGAGCACCAGCGGCTCCTCGTCGTCGGTGTCCTTGTCGTCGTCCTCCTCCACGGGCGAGGGGGTGGTGGCAGGCGTGGTGGAGGTGGCAGGCGTGGTGGAGGTGGGAGCGGCGGTGGCGGTGGGCGAGGAGGTCACCGTGGCGGTGGAGGTCGCCGTGGCGTCCTCGGCGGCGGCGTGCAGCTCCTCCACCCGCTCGACCGCCGCGAGCAGCTCGGCCGGGTAGGCCCACGTCCCCCAGGTCACCCGGTGACCCCTGCGCGCCGAGGGGTCGACGACGCACCAGGCGCGCGACAGGCACACCGCCGAGCTGTGCCGACCGGGACGGCGGATGAGCATGATCCGTGCCCCCGCCGCCTCCGCGCGCCGGATCACCTCCGCCTTCACGTCCTCCTGCAGGCTCAGCGCGGGGAACCCCTCGAAGGCCCAGCCGCCCTCCTGCTCCACGAGCAGGAACCGTCGCTGCGGCGGTGCCGTGCCCAGCATCGGGTCCTGCCGCTCCCGCGCTGCGTCGCTGCACCGGGCACCGGAGAGGTCGAGGTCGGCCAGCGTCTCGGACGACGACTCGGAGGAGGGGGCGGACACGTCGCTCAGACCGGCTCGGGGAACCAGATGCCGATCTCGCGGGCGGCCGACTCCGGGGAGTCCGAGCCGTGCACGATGTTCTGCTGGACCTTGACGCCCCAGTCGCGTCCCAGGTCCCCGCGGATCGTGCCGGGCGCGGCGGCGGTCGGGTCGGTCGCGCCGGCGAGCGAGCGGAACCCGGCGATGCACCCGTGCCCCTCGACGACGACCGCGGTCACCGGGCCCGAGGACATGAACTCCAGCAGCGGCTCGTAGAACGGCTTGCCCTCGTGCTCGGCGTAGTGGGCGGCCAGCTGCTCCTGCGTGGCAGTCAGCACGGCGAGCGCCGCCAGCCTGTAGCCCTTGGCCTCGATCCGGCGCAGCACCTCCCCGGTGAGGCCGCGACGGTAGCCGTCGGGCTTGACGAGGACGAGGGAGCGTTCGGTCTGGGGAGTCTGGGTCACGGGGCCAGCCTAACGTCGGCCCGCCGCGGCCCCGGCCCCCGTCAGGGCTCCAGGACGCCCGTGCCCAGGAGGGCGAAGAGCACGAGCGCCAGCACGATCCGGTAGACCATGAACGGGGTGAAGGTGTGCGTGGTGATGTACCGCATGAACCAGGCGATCACGGCATACCCCACGCCGAAGGCGATGAGCGTGGCGACGACGATCGGCCCCCAGGCGGTGCCGGAGCCGACGGCGTCGCCGGTGAACACCTTGACCAGCTGCAGGCCGCCGGAGGCGAGCACGGCCGGGATCGCGAGCAGGAAGGAGTAGCGGGCGGCGGCCTCGCGCGTGTAGCCCATGAACAGCCCGCCGGCGATCGTGCCGCCGCTGCGGGAGACGCCGGGCACGAGCGCCAGCGCCTGCCAGAAGCCGAACGCCAGGCCGTGGCGCCAGGTGAGCTCGTGCAGCTCGCGCCGCTGACGTCCCACCCGTTCGGCGGCCAGGATGACGAAGGCGAAGACGAGCAGCATGGTCGCGGTGATCCACAGGCTGCGCAGGTCGGTCTCGATCCGCTCCTGGAACAGCAGCCCCAGGACGCCGATGGGGATCGTGCCGAGGATGACCCACCAGCCCAGGAGCGCGTCGGGGTCGTTGCGGGGCACCCGTCCCAGCAGGGAGGCCGTCCAGCGCCGCAGGATCCGGGCGATGTCGCGGCGGAAGTAGATGAGGACCGCCGCCTCGGTGCCCAGCTGGCTGATCGCGGTGAACGCGGCTCCGGGGTCGTCCACGCCCAGGAACCGCCCGGCGATCGAGATGTGCGCGCTGGAGGAGATCGGGAGGAACTCGGTCAGCCCCTGGACCAGGCCCAGGACGATCGCGGTCAGCAGGTCCACAGGTGCTCCTGGCGCGTGCGGGGGTGGGTGCTCGGGGACGTCGGGGTATGCGGTGCCCGCGGCGGTCGCGCGGGGACCGGGCTCGTCGGGCTCGTCGGGCTAACCGGGCTCGTCGGGCTCGTCGGGCTCGTCGGGCTCGTCGGCGGGATCATCCGTCGAGACCCTCGGCCTCGGCGGCCCAGCGGGCCCGGTCGGCGTCGATCCGCTGGCCCTGGGTCAGGCACAGCCACCACAACCCTCCGAAGAGGACGGCCACGACGGCCATCGCGGGCAGCACGAGGGCGCTGGCCAGGGTGAGCAGCTGGCAGAGCCAACCCAGCCAGACGCCCGCCCGGGAGCGCAGCGCGCCGGACGCCAGCAGGCACAGCAGGGCCAGCGCGATCCCGCCCACGAGGAGCACGACCGGGTCGGCGAAGGCGTCCCCGCCGGTGACCCGCGCGAGCTGCCAGACCACCAGGGCGCCGAAGAAGACCGACACCGACTGCGCCACGAGGGCGGCCCCGCAGAGACGGCGGGTCATCGGGCCGGGCACGGGCGGGCGCAGCAGGCTGGGTCGGGGGGAGGTCACCGGGAGATTGTCCCAGAGGTGGACGACCGCACCGTGCAGGCCGTTGTCAGTCGGACCACCTACCCTGGGAGCCGACAGAGTGACAGCCAGACAGCGGACAGCCCGACGACCGCACAGCCGACCCGACAGCCCGACCCGCGCCGAGCAGGAGCGACCACCGTGCCCCGACCCGACCGCAGCACCTCCCCTGACCGCGCCACGAAGGTGGCCAAGATCCAGAAGGCCACCGCCTCGGCCGAGCGTCGCCGCGGCGCGATCATCTGGGGCTCTGCGGCCCTGGTGGTCGCTCTCATCGTCGGCGCCGTGACCTGGGCCATCGTCGGAGACCGGCTGCCGGTGCAGTCCTACGACTACCAGGCCGCCGACCACACCAACGAGCCGGTGGAGTACGAGGAGTCGCCCCCGGTCGGCGGTCCGCACCACCCGGCGTGGTGGGACTGCGGCGTCTACCCCGACCCGGTGCCCGCCGAGCACGCGGTGCACTCCTTGGAGCACGGTGCGGTGTGGCTGACCTACTCCCCCGACCTGCCGGCCGACCAGGTCGAGGTGCTCACCGACCTGGGCGGGCAGGACTACATGCTCGTCTCGCCCGACCCGGAGCAGGACGCCCCGGTCGTGGCGACGGCCTGGGGGCACCAGATGACGCTGGAGGAGGCCGACCGCGCGGACCTGACCCGCTTCATCGGCGAGTACAAGCAGGGGCCGCAGACCCCCGAGCCCGGGGCCGCCTGCACCGGAGGCACCACCGAGAACCTGGTGGCCGGCTCGTGAGCACCCCCGTCGGCCCGGACGACCAGGGCGGGCGTGCGGGCGCAGACGGCCGTGCGGCGGTGGGTGGAGGCGTGGCCGCCCCCGCACCCGCGGACGGCCGCGCGGCCGCCCGCGAGCGCTGGCGCACGTTCGGAGCACCGGCGCTGGCCGCCGTGACGGTGGCCGCCCTGTGCCTGGGCGTGCTGCTGGGCTGGCTGGCCTTCGGCGCGGGTCGTCCCGGCGAGGGGAGCGCCGACGCCGGGTTCGCCCGGGACATGAGCGAGCACCACGCCCAGGCCGTGCAGATGTCGCAGCTGGTGATGCAGCGCACCGACGACGAGGACGTGCGACGACTGGCCGTGGACATCGACAACAACCAGAACTTCGAGCGCGGGCAGATGGCGTCGTGGCTGGCCGACTGGGACCTGCCGCGCGCCCGTACCGACGAGCGGATGGCCTGGATGCGCGACCACGGGGAGGGTCACGACACCGCAGATCTGCCCGCCGGGGTCCCGATGCCGGGGATGGCCTCCCCCAGCGAGATCGAGGCGCTCACCGCCGCCGAGGGGCGCGAGGCGGAGGTGCTCTACCTCCAGCTGATGACCACCCACCACATCGCCGGGGTGGAGATGGCGCAGGCGGCCCTCGACCTGGCCTCGGACGAGGACGTGCGCGCCGCCGCCCAGCGCATGGTCGACGCCCAGTCGGGCGAGATCGCCCTGATGACGGACATGCTGTCGGAGCGGGACGCCGAGCCGCGCGAGGACGTCTCCGCGTGGCTGGGGGAGGCCGCCGGCGGTGGGACGGGGCGCGATGCAGCCACCGACGACGCGGACCACGGCGAGGACCACTGACGCAGAGCCGAGAGGCTGGGAGCCCGGCCCGGGCCGTCCCCGGGCTGCCCGGGCCGTCCCCGGCCGCGCCCGGGGCGGCGGCCCGGCTCAGGTGCTGGTGACCCCCAGCAGCATGCGCACCTCGGCGGCCGTGGTCACCGAGCCGGTGGCCAGCACCGCGCCACCCACGCCGCCGTCGTCGGACAGGCCGGCCGCCACGTCCAGCGCCTCGGGCAGCTCCTCGACGACGGTGACCCGGTTCTCCCCGAAGTACTCGGCGACCATGGCGCCGAGCCGGGTCGGACGGATCGCCCGCGGCGAGGAGGTCCGGGTGACGACGACGTGGTCGAGGACCGGCTCCAGGGTCCGGATCATCGCCTCGGCGTCCTTGTCCTCCAGGACCGCCAGCAGCCCGACGAGGCGGGTGAAGGTGAAGGACTCCCGCAGCGCCTCCGCCAGGGCCTCGGCCCCCGCCGGGTTGTGGGCCGCGTCGACGACGACCGTGGGTGAGCGGCGGACGATCTCCAGGCGACCCGGGGACGTCACCCCGGCCAGCCCGCCCCGCAGCACCTCGTCGGTCAGGTGCTGCTCCCCGCCGCCGACGAAGGCCTCGACGGCCGCCACCGCGATCGCGGCGTTGTGGGCCTGGTGCGCCCCGAAGAGCGGCAGGAACAGGTCGGAGTAGTCACCGGCCAGGCCGCGCAGGGACACCTGCTGACCGCCGACGCCCACCTCGCGCGCGAGGACGCCGAAGCTGGTCCCCTCGGTCCGCAGGTCCGCGCCCACCTCCTCGGCCCGGTCGGTGAGGATGGTCATCACCTCCGGCTCCTGGACGCCGACGACGGCGATGGAGCCGGCCTTGACGATGCCCGCCTTCTCCGTGGCGATCTGCTCGACCGAGGATCCGAGCAGACGGGTGTGGTCCAGCGAGATCGGGGTCACGACCGCCACGGTGCCGTCGGCCACCGAGGTCGCGTCCCAGACGCCGCCGAGACCCACCTCGACGACGGCCACGTCGACCGGGGAGTCGGCGAAGGCGACGAACGCCAGGCACACCACGACCTCGAAGTAGGTCATCCGCACCTGCCGCCGCGGGTCCTCGTCGGCCATCGACTCGGCGTCGACCATCTCCAGGAGGGGCCGTACCTCGTCGTAGGTCTCCAGGAAGGCCTCGATCCCGATCGGCTCTCCGTCCAGGCTGATCCGCTCGCGCATGTCGTGCAGGTGCGGGCTGGTGAACCGTCCTGTGCGCAGACCCATCTCCCGCAGGATGCGCTCGACGATCCGGGTCGTGGAGGTCTTCCCGTTCGTCCCGGTGAGGTGGATCATCGGGTAGGCCCGCTGCGGGTCGCCCATGAGCTCCATCACCCGGGCGACCCGGTGCAGGGTCGGCTCGGGCATGTGCTCGGGAGTGCGGGCCAGGATCTCCTCGACCACCTCCGCGTAGCGCGCCGCGAGCCCGGGGTCGACCTGCTCGACGCCACGCCGCCGTCGTGCCGGAACCTCGGGCACGGCGGCACCGGGGTCGAGCGGCAGCTCGTTGCCGTCGAAGAACTGGTCGGTCATCGCGCCTCCACCTTGGTGATGAGCAGCTCCACGGTCCGGTCGCCGTCGAGGGTGGCCGAGGCCGTGTGCGAACGGATCCGCGGCTGGGTGCCCCCGTCGGGGTCGCTGCCCCCGCCGAGGCCGTGCCTGGGCGGCGGCGGGAGCGGGGTCCCGGCCCCCGCCGCCCCGAACTGCACCGCGAGGGTCTCGTCCATGACGAGGCGCTGGTGCTCGGTCGCGGCGGCCCAGACGTCGTCGTCGCCGACGACGGTGAGGCTGATCCGGTCGGTGATGTCCAGCCCGGCGTCCTTGCGGGCGCCCTGGACCGCCCGGACCAGGTCGCGGGCCAGGCCCTCGCGGGCCAGGTCCTCGGTGACCCCGGTGTCGAGCACGACGAACCCGCCGCCGTGGCCGCGCAGCATGGCCGTCGCCCGCGAACCTCCGTCGACGGCCTCGCCGACGACGGTCTCCAGGGTGTACTCACCCTCCACGAGCGACAGCCCGCCCGCGGTGACCGTGCCGTCCTCGGCGACCGACCAGTCGCCGGACTTGGACCCCTTGATGGCGGTCTGCACGTCGCGACCCAGGCGGGGACCGGCGGCGCGGGCGTTGACGGTCAGGCGCTGTTCGACGCCGAAGTCCGCGGCCGAGGCCTGGTCCAGGTCCAGCACCTGCACCTCGCGCACGTTGACCTCGTCCCGCACGATGCCGGCCAGGTCGCGCAGACCCTCGGCGTGCGCGGTCGCCACGGTCAGCGAGGCCAGCGGGAGGCGAACCCGCAGCTGCTCGGCCTTGCGCAGCGACAGGGTCGCCGAGCACACCTCGCGGACCGTGTCCATCGACTGCACCAGCTCGGAGTCCTCGGGCAGGTCCGCCGCGGTCGGCCAGTCGGTGAGGTGCACGGACTCACCCCCGGTGAGGCCGCGCCATACCTCCTCGGTGGTGAGCGGGAGCAGCGGCGCGGCGACGCGGCACAGGACCTCGAGCACGGTGTAGAGCGTATCCAGGGCAGTGCGCAGGCCTTCCTCACCGGCGGAGCCGGTACCCCAGAAGCGGTCGCGGGAGCGGCGGATGTACCAGTTGGTCAATACGTCGACGAAGGTCCGGACGGCGTCGGCGGCACCGGCGATGTCGAACCGGTCCTGGGCCTCCTCGACCTGGACCACCAGGTCGCGGGTCTTGGCCAGGACGTAGCGGTCCATCGGGTCGGTGGACTCCGTGGACCACCGCGCCTCGTAGCCGGCGGCGTTGGCGTAGAGGCCGAAGAAGTACCACGCGTTCCACAGCGGGATGAGCACCTGGCGCACCCCGTCGCGGATTCCGTCCTCGGTGACGACGAGGTTGCCGCCGCGCAGGATCGGGGAGGACATGAGGAACCAGCGCATCGCGTCGGCGCCGTCGCGGTTGAACACGTCGCGCACGTCGGGGTAGTTCTTCAGCGACTTGGACATCTTCTGCCCGTCGTTGCCCAGGACGATCCCGTGGCTGATGCAGGCGGAGAACGCGGGGCGGTCGAACAGCGCCGTCGCCAGGATGTGCAGGGTGTAGAACCACCCGCGAGTCTGGCCGATGTACTCCACGATGAAGTCGGCCGGGAAGTGGTGCTCGAACCAGTCGGCGTTCTCGAACGGGTGGTGCACCTGGGCGTAGGACATCGAGCCGGAGTCGAACCACACGTCGAGCACGTCCTCGACCCGGCGCATCGTGCTGGCGCCGGTCGGGTCGTCGGGGTTGGGCCGGGTCAGCTCGTCGATGAACGGCCGGTGCAGGTCGACCTCGCCCTCGCGGTTGCGCGGCAGCCGGCCGAAGTCGGCCTCCAGCTCGGCGAGCGATCCGTAGACGTCGATCCGGGGGTGGGCGGGGTCGTCGGAGACCCAGACCGGGATGGGGCTGCCCCAGAACCGGTTGCGCGAGATCGACCAGTCGCGGGCGTTCTCCAGCCACTTGCCGAACTGGCCGTGCTTGACGTGCTCGGGCACCCAGGTGATCTGCTCGTTGGTGCGCAGCATGTCGTCCTTGAACTTGGTCACCTCCACGAACCAGGAGGAGACGCCCTTGTAGATCAGGGGCTCGCGGCAGCGCCAGCAGTGCGGGTAGGAGTGGTCGTAGGCCTCGCGGCGCAGCAGGACGGTGCCCTCGGTGACCGCTCCCCGGTCGTGCTGCTCGGCCCCCGGCGCCTGGTTGCGGGTGGCCGCCTTGAGGTGGTCGATGATCGGGGCGTTGGCGTCGAAGACCAGCATCCCGGCGTACTCGTCCACCGGGGCGGTGAAGCACCCGTCGGCGCCGACGGGCATGACCGCCTCGATGTCCTCGCGGTCGGTGACCACCTTGTCGTCCTCGCCGAAGGCGCCGGCGGTGTGCACCAGTCCGGAGCCGTCGGTGGTGGTGACGAACTCCGCGGTGACGAGACGGTGGGCGTTCTCCCAGCCCTGGTAGTAGGAGAACGGCGGGACGTAGGAGCGCCCGGCCAGCTCGGCGCCGGTCATCCGGGCCAGGACCGTCGGCTCCTCCCCCAGCTCGCGGGCGTATGCCGCCAGCCTCGCCTCGGCGAGGACGTAGCGCTCCGGCCGCCCGGTGAGGTCCGACTCGACGACGACGTAGTCGATGTCCTCGCCGACCATGATCGCCAGGTTGGACGGCAGGGTCCACGGGGTCGTCGTCCAGACCAGGGCCAGGGCCCCGGCGAGCACGTCGTCGGCGGGGCTGTCGGAGGCGGCGGGGGTGTCGGAGGCGGAGGCGGTGTCGGAGGCGCCGTCCGCGTCACCGCCCGGGCCCGCGGGCGCGGCATACCCCTCCTGCGGCAGGATCCGCAGGCCCACGGTGACGGCCGGGTCCCGACGGACCTGGTAGACCTCCTCGTCCATCCGCAGCTCGTGGTTGGACAGCGGCGTCTGGTCGTTCCAGCAGTACGGCAGCACGCGGAAGCCCTCGTAGACCAGGCCCTTGTCGTGCAGGCTCTTGAACGCCCACAGCACCGACTCCATGTAGTCGACGTTGAGCGTCTTGTAGTCGTTGTCGAAGTCGACCCAGCGGGCCTGGCGGGTGACGTAGTCCTGCCAGTCCTGGGTGTACTTCAGCACCGACTCGCGGCACTTGTCGTTGAACGTCTCGATGCCCAGCTCGAGGATCTCGTCCTTGGTCTTGATGCCCAGCTGGCTCATCGCCTCCAGCTCGGCCGGCAGCCCGTGGGTGTCCCAGCCGAAGCGGCGCTCGACCCGGCGGCCCCGCATCGTCTGGTAGCGGGGGACGACGTCCTTGACGTAGCCGGTGAGCAGGTGGCCGTAGTGGGGCAGGCCGTTGGCGAAGGGCGGGCCGTCGTAGAAGACGAACTCGTTGGCGCCGTCCTCCCCCGCGTCGCGCTGCTCGACGCTGCGGACGAAGGTGTCGTGCTCGCGCCAGTAGGCCAGGACGGCCTGCTCGATCTCCGGAAAGCTCGGCGAGCTGGTCAGCGCGGCTCCGGAGGTGCTGGTGAGCGGGTAGGCCATGGGTCGTGGCTCCTCGTGGTGCGGGTCGTCGTGGGTCGTGTCCAACCACGAGGACGACACCCGCCGGGGATGAGCCGGTCGGCACCGCGGTACCACCTCGCTTGCGCACCCGCCCGGTCCTGCCGGGTCGTGGCGCGCCGCTCCGTGACGGCTGTGACGGGCCTACCCGTCCGGGTCTACTGGGCTCCCGGCCGGGGTGCCGGGGCTGTTCTGCCGGAGGCTCGCCGCTGATGACGGCTCGGACGCCTGTGCGCTCCATGGTAGCGGCTCGGGCGGGGTGGACCGGCCTCGTAGGCTCGACGTCATGACCTCCCACCCCGAGGCCCTCCACGACCTCCTGGGCGACCGCGTGGTGACCGACCCGCAGATCGCGGCCGGGTTCGCCGCGGACGCCTCCCCGCAGGCGGACCCGCTGCCCGGCGACCGGTTCACCGTGGTGCGGGCCCGTTCCCGGGACGACGTGGTGACCACCCTGCGGTATGCCGCGCAGCACCGGGTCCCGGTCGTCCCCCAGGGCGCGCGCACCGCCACGACCGGGGCCGCGGAGGCGCTGGCCGGCGGCATCGTGCTCTCGACCGCGGCGATGACCGACCTGCTGGTCGACCCGGTGGAGCGGATCGCCGTCGTCGGCCCGGGCGTGGTCAACGCCGACCTGAAGCTGGCGGCGGCCGAGCACGGGCTGGCCTACCCGCCGGACCCGGCGAGCGCCTCGATGTGCAGCATCGGCGGCAACGTGGCCACCAACGCCGGTGGCCTGTGCTGCGTCAAGTACGGCGTGACGGCCGACTACGTGCGCGGCCTGGAGGTCGTGCTGGCCGGGGGCGAGGTGCTGCGCACCGGGCGGCGGACGGCCAAGGGGGTCGCCGGCTACGACCTCACCGGGGTGTTCGTCGGGTCGGAGGGGACGCTCGGCGTGGTCACCGAGGCGGTGCTGCGGCTGGTCCCGCTGGGCGACCCGGCGCTGACGGTGCTGGCTGTCTTCCCCACCCTGGAACGCACGGTGGCGGGCATCACCGCCCTGCGGGAGCAGCGGCACACCCCCAGCCTGGTGGAGCTTCTGGACGGGCCCAGCATCGCCGCGGTCCAGGCGTACGGCGACTACGGCCTGCCCACGGACGCCGCCGGGCTGCTGCTGGTCCAGTCCGACCGGCCCGGGCACGCCGACGAGGACGTGCAGGCGTATGCCGCCGCGCTCGCGGCGGCGGGTGCCACCGAGGTGGCGGCCGCCGAGGACCGTGCCGAGGCCGACCTGCTGCTGGAGGGACGGCGCGTGCTCAACCCGGCGCTGAAGCGCCGCGGTGACCGGATCATCGAGGACGTCTGCGTGCCCGTCGGACGACTGGGCGAGCTGGTGGCCGCGGTGCACCGGATCGGCGAGCGGCACGGCGTCGAGGCGACCTGCGCCGGGCACGCGGGCGACGGCAACCTGCACCCGTGCTTCTTCTACGACCGGACGGACCCGGCGAGCCGGGCGGCCGCCGAGCGGGCCTTCGACGACCTCGTCCGGACGGCGTGGGAGCTGGGCGGGACGCTGACCGGGGAGCACGGCGTGGGCTCGCTCAAGGTGCCGTGGCTCGCCGAGGAGCTGGGCCCCGCGGAGGTCGCGCGCCAGCGGGCGGTCAAGGCGCTGTTCGACCCGCTGGGGATCATGAACCCCGGGCGCGGGATCGCCTGAGGGGATGCCCCGGGGCGGTCTCCGGGGAGCGCTCACGGGGCGGCGCTCAGGGAGGCGACCGGGCCCGCCGCAGACCAGCCGGGTCGGGAGGCGACCGGGCCCGTCGCGCGGCCGGGTCGGGACACGCCCGGGCCGACCGACCTCACGGGTTCACGTGCACCCTCGAGGTCGAGGCGGGCGGGCGTGTCGCCGGCCTCGGGCACCGGGCTGTGGACGGCGGGCGCCGTCGACCGGCGCGACGCAGCACGATCGACGACATGAGGACGTCCGAGCCGAGCAGGTCCGACCGCCCACGCCCCGCCCAGGGTCCGGCCGACGAGCACGGACCCGTCCCCGACGAGCACCCGAGCCCCCGGGCGGAGTCCGTCGAACCCGCGGACCTGGACCGGCCGTTCCTGCGCGGCGAGGGGATCCGCCACGGGCTTACCCGTCACCGCGTCGACGGGCCGGCCTACCACCGCCTCTTCGGCACGGTGCGGGCTCCCTCCTCGGTCGAGCTCTCGCCGAGCACGCTCCTGGAGGCCGCCAGGCTGGTCGTTCCCGAGGCAGTGGCGAGCCACCACACCGCCGCCCGCCTCTGGGGAGGTCTCGTTCCGGACACCGCCGAGGTGCACGTCACGGTCCCAGCTTCCAAGGCACGGCGGCGGCGGCCTGGCCTGCGGTGCCACGTGCGCGGTCCGGAGTTCACGCGGACCACCACACTCCCGGGCGGCCAGGTCCCGTTGACGAGCCCGGAGCAGACCTTCGTCGACCTCGCGGCAGACCTGTCCCTCGTCGACCTCGTGGTGCTCGGCGACTCCTTGGTGCACCGGGGCGTGACGACCCCGGACCGGCTGTCGGGCGCGGCCGCACGGGCGACCGGTCGCGGCGCGGCGGCCGCCAAGGAGGGAGCGGGGCTGGTCCGCGACGGGGCGGAGTCGGGCATGGAGTCCCGCAGCCGGTTGCTCCTCGTCCTGGGCGGCCTGCCGGAGCCCCAGGTGAACCGGTGGGTCCTGGACGAGACGGGTCGAGGACGCTACCGGCTCGACCTCCCCTACCCGGAGCTGCAGCTGGCCTTCGAGTACGACGGCCGGCAGCACGCCGAGGACGCCCGCCAGTGGGGCTGGGACCTCGCCCGCCGGGAGTGGCTCGACGGCCAGGGGTGGAGGCTGGTGGTCCTGCGGGCCGAGGACGTCTACATCACCCCGTGGGCGACGGTGCGACGAGCCCGGGACGCGCTCGCCGCTCGCGGGTTCGACGTGGACCTTCCCGTGGAGGCGCCCCTGGAGTTCCGCCACCACTTCCCCGGCCGACCCTGGCGCGCCGCGAGGAGCTGATCGCCGCACGAGGCCCGTGGGGCCCGTCGCGGACGGCCGGGTCGGGACACGCCCGGGCCGACCGACCTCACGGGTTCACGTGCACCCTCCAGGTCGAGGCGGGCGGGCGTGTCGCCGGGCTCGGGCACCGGGCGTCTCGGCGAGGGGCAGGAGACCCTGCGACCGGGCGTGTCACCGGCCCCGGGCACCGGGTGACGCGACGAGGGGCCGGGAGCGTGTGCTCCCGGCCCCTCGCCGGTGGTGCGGGTGGTCCCGCGCGGTGACTCGCGTCAGGTGCGCGGGTTGCCGTCGTGGTCGGGGTCGACGTCGGGCCCACCGTCCGCCTCGTGCCGTCCGCGCGGCTGGTGGTGCGGCGGGTCGGTCGGGGTGGTCGCCCCGCCACGGCCGAAGCCGTTGTCGTCCGGGTCCGGCGCGGCCTCGTGCCGGCCCTTGCGACGCGCGCCCCTGTCCTTGGGATGGGGGTTCATCGGTCCGTAGGGCTCGGTGGCGCTGCCCCGGCCGAAGCCGTCGTCGTCGGGATCGGCCCAACCCTTGCCGCCCTCCTCGACGATCTTCTTCCCTGTGCTGGCCCGCAGGTCGTCGGCGGCGACGCCGGCGGCGACCCGGTTGCGCCCGGAGGCGTCGACGATCTGGTTCTCACCGGCAAGCTCGGCGATGGGCCGGGTCTTCTCTGCGTCCGGCAACCCCAGCTCGGCGAGCAGGCCGCTCTCGCGGTCGGCGAGGTACTCGTTCATCTCGCGCTTGATGACCGGCAGCAGCATGTAGACGCCGAGCAGGTTGACGAAGGCGCAGACGAACAGGAAGTTGTCGGCGAACGCCAGCACCTGGCCGAAGGTCAGCAGCGTGCCGGCCACGGTGAAGAACAGGAACACGAAGCGGTAGATCGTCGTCGAGGTGCGGGTGTCCCCGAACAGGTAGTTCCACGCCTTCTGGCCGTAGTAGGACCAGGTGATCAGCGTGGAGATCGCGAACAGCGCCACCGCCACGGCCAGCACGGCCGGGAACCAGCTGATCTGCTCGCCGAAGGCGCTCGAGGTGACCTCGACGCCGGAGAGTCCGTAGTCGGGGTCGTAGCGGTCGCCGTCCTCGAAGGTGAACTCGCGGGCGTCGTTGTAGAAGGTGGTGTCCGCGATGACGATCGTCAGCGCGGTCATGGTGCAGATGAGGACGGTGTCGATGAACGGCTCGAACATCGCCACGAAGCCCTCGGAGACGGGGCGACGGGTCTTGACCGTGGAGTGCGCGATCGGGGCCGAGCCCAGGCCGGCCTCGTTGGAGAAGGCCGAGCGGGTCAGGCCGACGACCAGCGCGCCGACGAAGCCGCCGGTGACGCCCTGGGGGGTGAAGGCGCCCGAGAGGATCTCGCCGAAGGCGGGGATCACGTTGGGCAGGTTGGTGAGGATGACGATGAGGCAGGCCAGGATGTAGATGCCACCCATGAGGGGCACCAGGGTCGAGGTCACCCGGCCGATCGACTTCATGCCGCCGATGATGACGGCGCCGATGATGGCGGCCAGGATGAGGCCGAAGACCAGCGAGCCGGTCGTCGAGGCCAGCCATCCGGTGCCGTCGGGGTCGAGGACCGTCACGGCCTGGGAGTAGGTCTGGTTGGCCTGGAACATGTTTCCGCCGCCGACGCCGAAGAAGAGGATGGCGAAGGCGAACAGGCCGGTCAGCCCGACCGACAGGAACTTGGGCAGCTTGTCGAAGGCGACGGGCAGGTACTTGAACGGACCGCCGGAGACGGTGCCGTCCTCACGGATCTCGCGGTACTTCACGCCCAGGGTGCACTCGGCGAACTTGGTCGCCATGCCGAACAGGCCGGCCAGGATCATCCAGAAGGTCGCACCGGGACCACCGAGGGTGACGGCCGCGCCGACACCGGCGATGTTGCCCAGGCCGACGGTGCCGGAGACGGCCGAGGTCAGCGCCTGGTAGTGCGGGATCTCACCGGGGTCGTCCGCGCTGGAGTACCGGCCGCGGATGGTCTCGTAGGCCGTCTTCAGGCCACGGAACTGGATGAAGCCGAGGTAGATGGTGATGATGAACGCTGCGGCGACGAGCCACATCACCACGAACGGCATCTGCGGGATGCCGGGGAGGGTGAAGAAGATGATCTCACCGGACCAGAAGGTGACGCTGGTGAAGGCGCTGTCGACCGTGGTCTCGATGTCGGTCACCCACTGGGGGTCCTCGACGGGTGCCATGGGCACGGCTCTGTTGGCGAACATGGGGATTACAGTCCACGTCAGGACATGTCACGGTCAACGACATCGACTGATCTTGACCAAACCGTGACCTGCGTCACGGAACACCGCTAGACCCCCCCGTCGTTGTCCCACCCTTGGCCTCTCGACCCCGGAGCACCACCGCACGTCTGGGACAATGGCCGCCATGACGACACCTGAGCGCACCGATCCTCCGCGCCCGGCCGAGCTGCCGGAGCGTCCGTCCGTCGACGGGCTGGAGGAGACGTGGGTCCGGGTATGGCGTGAGCGTGGGGCCAACGTGTTCGACCGCGACGCCGCGCTGGCCGCGGACCGCAGCCAGATCTTCGCGATCGACACCCCTCCCCCGACCGCCTCTGGCAGCCTGCACATCGGGCACGTCTTCGGCTACACCCAGGCCGACTGCCTGGCGCGCTACCACCGGATGACGGGCAAGCACGTCTTCTACCCGATCGGCTGGGACGACAACGGCCTGCCGACCGAGCGCCGCGTGCAGAACTACTACGGCGTCCGCGGGGACGCGACGCTGCCCCACGACCCGGACTTCACCCCGCCGCAGCAGGGCGGGGACGGGCGCAGCACGAAGGCCGCCGACCAGGTGCCGGTCGGACGGGCCAACTTCATCGAGCTCTGCGAGGAGCTCACGGTCATCGACGAGAAGGCGTTCGAGGACACCTTCCGCCGGCTGGGCCTGTCCCTCGACTGGACCGTGCAGTACCGCACCATCGACGACCGCTCCCGTGCGGTGGCCCAGCAGGCCTTCCTGCGCAACCTGGCGCGCGGGGAGGCCTACACCGCCGAAGCGCCGGGCCTGTGGGACGTGACCTTCCAGACGGCCGTGGCCCAGGCCGAGCTCGAGGCCCGCGACTACCCCGGCGCCTACCACCGGGTGGCCTTCCACCCCGCCGGCGGCCCGCAGGACGGGGGCGCACCCGTCCACATCGAGACCACCCGCCCCGAGCTCATCCCCTCCGTGGTGGCGCTGATCGCCCACCCGGAGGACGAGCGCTACCAGCACCTCTTCGGCACCTCGGTGACCTCGCCGCTCTTTGGGGTCGAGGTGCCGGTGCTGGCGCACGAGGCCGCCGAGAAGGACAAGGGCGCCGGCATCGCCATGTGCTGCACCTTCGGCGACATGACCGACGTGCAGTGGTGGCGCGAGCTGTCGCTGCCGACGCGCTCGGTCATCACCCGCTCCGGCCGGCTGCAGTCCGAGGTCCCCGCGTGGGTCGCGGGCGGCCCCGGGGAGACCCTCTACGCCGAGGGCCTGGCCGGGCGGACCACGTTCGCCGCGCGCGAGGCCGTGGTCGCCGCGCTCCGGGAGAGCGGTGACCTGGACGGGGAGCCGCAGAAGACCCAGCGCAAGGCCAACTTCTTCGAGAAGGGCGACAAGCCCCTGGAGATCGTCACCTCGCGGCAGTGGTTCATCCGCAACGGGGGCCGCGACAACGGCGACGACCTGCGGGCCCAGCTCCTCCAGCGCGGCGAGGAGCTGCGCTTCCACCCCGACTTCATGCGCAACCGCTACCGCAACTGGGTGGGCGGCCTCAACGGCGACTGGCTGATCAGCCGGCAGCGCTTCTTCGGCGTGCAGATCCCGGTCTGGTATGCCGTGGACGCGGACGGGGAGGTCGACCACGAGACCGTCATCGTCCCGTCCGAGGACCGGCTGCCGGTCGACCCGATGTCGGACGTGCCGGAGGGCTGGACGGCCGACCAGCGCGACCAGCCGGGCGGCTTCACCGGCGACCCCGACATCATGGACACCTGGGCGACCAGCTCGCTGACCCCCCAGATCGCGGCGGGCTGGCCGACCAACGGAGGTCGGGGACCCGGTTCGGACCCCGAGCTGTTCACCAAGATCTTCCCCTTCGACATGCGGCCGCAGGGGCACGACATCATCCGCACCTGGCTGTTCGCCTCGGTGGTGCGGGCGCACCACGAGCACGGCACGCTGCCCTGGACGGACGCCTCGATCAACGGCTGGATCCTGGACCCGGACCGCAAGAAGATGTCCAAGTCCAAGGGAAACGCGACGACGCCGCTCGGCATGCTCGAGCAGCACGGCACGGACGCGGTGCGCTACTGGGCCGCCGCAGCCCGGCCCGGCGTGGACACCATCGACGACCCCGGCCAGGTCAAGGTCGGCCGGCGGCTGGCGATCAAGCTGCTCAACGCCAGCCGCTTCGCCCTGTCCTTCGGCGAGCTGCCCGAGGGCGCCGACGGGACGCCGGCCGACGCCGTCGCGCTGGTCACCGAGCCGCTGGACCGCTCGATGCTCACCGGCCTCGCCGAGGTGGTCCGGCGGGCCACCGCCTCCTACGAGGACTGGGACTACTCGACCGCGCTGGACGTCACCGAGAGCTTCTTCTGGACCTTCTGCGACGACTACCTCGAGCTCGTCAAGGAGCGGGCCTACGGATCGGCGGACGAGGGTGGGCCCTCCCCCGCGACGCTGTCCGCCCGCGCGGCCCTGCGCCTGGCGCTGTCGGTGCAGCTGCGACTGCTCGCGCCGGTGCTGTGCTTCGCGACCGAGGAGGTCTGGTCCTGGTGGCACGAGGCGGGGTCCTCGGTGCACGTCCAGCCCTGGCCGACGGTCGAGGAGCTCGGCGGGGCCGCGGGCGGCGACGTCGGTCTCCTGGGGGTCGTCGGGCAGGCTCTCAGCGGTCTGCGCCGGGCCAAGTCGGAGGCCAAGGTCAAGATGCGGACCGAGATCTCGGCCGCCAGGCTCACCGCCCCGGCCGCCGACCTCGAGCGGGTCCGGGCCGCCACGGGCGACCTGCGGGCGGCCGGCAAGGTCACCGGCGAGCTGGAGCTGGCCGAGGCCGACGAGCTGGCGGTGCACGACGTGGCCCTGGTGACCGAGGACAGCACCGTCTGAGGCACGGCCCGTCCGAGGCGGCACGCGCGAAGGCACGACCCACCTGAGGCACGGCGCGCGCTGCTGAGGCAGGCACGTTCGGAAGGCACGACCCACCCACCCGTGGCACGGGCACGGTGTGTGGCACACCGGCTCCGGCCTGCGGCCGGCGGGCCGGCCCTTCGGCGGCACCGATTAGGGTGACCGGATGCGCAGGGGCAGCACGGCGACCGTGGTGGCGGTGCTGCTGACCGTGGTCGGCCTCGGGCTCCTGCTGTGGGGCTCGGGCCAGGGTTCACCGCTCGTCGCCGAGCCGCAGGGCACCTGGGGACCGCCCCCGATCAGGCTGCCCGAGCTGCCCGAGCCGGTGCCCGTCGAGCAGACAGGTGAGGAGGAGGGGAGCCAGACTCCTCCTCCGGAGGGCGCCGAGCGCGTGATCGACCTGGCCCTGCTGCTCTACGCCGCCGTCATCCTGACGGGCGTGCTCCTGATCCTGCGCGCCCTGCTGCGCCGCGGCCGGCGCGAGCGCGACCCCGTCGAGGAGCCGGACGAGGAACTGCTGGCCCTGCTGGACGCCAGCGGGGAGGAGGTCCGCTACCGCGCCCTCACGGAGGGCGACCCGCGCAACGCCGTCGTGGCGTGCTGGGTCGCCCTGGAGGACGCGGTCGACCGGTCCGGCCTCGCCACCGACCCCTCCGAGACCGCCGCCGAGCTGACCGCGCGGGTGCTCGGCCGGTGGCAGGTCGACCCCTCGGCGATCACGGACCTGTCCGAGGCCTACCGGGAGGCCCGCTTCTCCCGCCACCCGGTCACCGAGGAGCAGCGGCGGTCCGCCGTCGAGGCGCTCCGCCGCATCCACGAGGACCTCCACCGCCGGGTGCGCGCCGAGCAGGAGGCGGCCGAGGCGGCGCGGGACGCCGCCGCGGGCGAGGCCGCCGCGCGTGAGGCCCCCGCCGCGGGCGAGACCGCCGCAGCTGGCGAGGACGAGGGCGAGGCCGACGGTGTCACGTCCGACGCCGACGACGCCGAGGCCGACGGTGCCAAGGCCCGGGGGGACGGCCCGCGCGGGGCCTCCGGCACGACGGGGACCGACCGGTGAGGGACCGGACCCGGCTGCGCCGCACGCTCCTCGGGGCCCTCGCCGCCACCCTCGTCGTGGGAAGCCTGCTCTACCTCGTCGGCGCGCTGCCGCACAGCCTTCCGGAGGTGCTCGCTGTCGTGCTGCTCGCCGGCACCGTGCTCGGGCTCCTGCTGGCCGCGCTCCGGCGCACGGGGGACGGCGTGGAGCCCGCGTGGTGGGCCTCCACCCCGCGCGAGGAGGCCATCGCCCCGGCGGCGATGGACTACCGGCTCGTGCGGCTGCGGCGCGACCTGCGCGACGCGCTGGAGCGGGACGACCGCCCCGACACCGTCCACGCGGTGCTGCACGACCTGGCCGCCGAGCGCCTCCGGGCGCTGCACGGCGTCGACCTCGCCGCGCAGCCGGACGAGGCCCGGGCGCTGACGGGCCCCGAGCTGTGGCACTACCTCACCCACCCTCCGACCGGGACCCGCCGCAGCAGCCGGGGTGCCGTCCAGACCGCCATCGAAGGGATCGAGAAGCTGTGACCGACCACCAGCCGACCGCCGCCGCACCGGACCTGCCTCCACGGTCCACCGCCTCCCCTCCCCTGGACGTCCCCACCGTGTCGCGCCGGGCCCAGGAGGTGCTCGACCGCGTCGGCCAGGCCGTCGTCGGCAAGCGGGAGGCGCTCACGCTGGTGCTCACCGCCGTGCTCGCCCGCGGCCACGTCCTCCTCGAGGACTACCCGGGGCTGGGCAAGACCCTCGCGGCCCGCTCGTTCGCCCAGACGCTCGGGCTGGACTTCACCCGCGCCCAGTTCACCCCCGACCTGCTGCCGTCGGACCTGACCGGCTCCTTCGTCTACGACCAGCGGGCCGCGGAGTTCGCCTTCCGACCCGGGCCGCTGTTCACCGGCCTGCTCCTGGCGGACGAGATCAACCGCACCCCGCCGAAGACGCAGTCGGCCCTGCTCGAGGCGATGCAGGAGCACCAGGTCACCGTCGAGGGGCAGACCTTCGCCCTGCCGCAGCCCTTCCACGTGCTGGCCACCGCCAACCCGGTCGAGTACGAGGGCACCTACCCCCTCCCGGAGGCCCAGCTGGACCGCTTCCTCATGCGCGTCTCCTTCGGCTACCCCAGCCCTCAGGAGGAGTGGGACGTGCTGCGTCGTCGGGTCGCCCGTCGGCAGGAGGACCAGCACCTGGCGGCGGTGACCGACGCCGACGGGCTGGCCGCGATGCAGGCCGCGATCGAGACCGTGCCGGTGGAGGACGACGTGTCGCGCTACTGCGTGGAACTGGCCGCCGCGACCCGGCGGCACCGGGCGGTGCTCGTCGGCGCCTCCCCCCGCGGGTCGCTGGCGCTGATGCTCACCGCGCGGGCGTATGCGGTGGTGCACGGGCGCGACTACGTCGCCCCCGAGGACGTCAAGGCCGTCGCCCACGCGGTGCTGGACCACCGCATCTCCATCAAGCCCGAGCTGTGGATGTCCGACACGGGCGGAGCCGCCGTCGTGGAGGCCGCCCTGGCTCAGGTGCCCGTCCCCGGGTCGCGCACCGGCGCCTCGACCGCCGACCCGGGCTGACCACCGTGGCCTCCCCCGCCCGCCGCGACCGCTGGGCGCCCACGCACGCGCTGCTGCGCTGCCTGGCGGTCGTCGTGCTCACCGCACCGGTCGCCCTGCTGTGGCGCCGCCCCGACCTGGTCGTGCTGGTCACCCCCTGCGCGGTCGTGCTGGCCTGGAGCCTGGTCGCACGGCCCCACCGTTCCCCTGCCCGGGCCCTGACGCTCTCCCACGGCCAGGTGCGGGAGGGGGAGCAGGTGCTCGCCGTGGCGGAGGTGGAACCGGTCGAGGGGGCCGAGGTGCTCTGCGCTGCGCTGGCTCCCACCCCCTACGTCCTGGGCGTGGGACCGGGCGCCTCCCACCGCGGTGGCGGGCACGGTCGCCCGGGCGCGCGGCCCCCCGGCGCCGCGGGGCGGGGAGTGAGCAGCGTGGTGGACGCGGCCGGACCCACCGTGTCCGGACGCCGCCGCCTCGTGCTGGGCCTGCGCCCCACCCGCTGGGGCCGCCGCCGGATCGGACCCGTCCAGGTCGGCGCGGTCGGCGCCTGGGGGTCCTACCGCTGGGGCCCCGTGTCGCTGGACCCCCTGGCCCTGCCCGTCCTGCCCCAGCCGGCCGCCTTCGACAGCTCGGCCCCGGCCCCGCACCCGCGCGGGCTCGTGGGCGCGCACCGCTCCACCCGCCCCGGGGAGGGCAGCGAGTTCGCCTCGCTGCGTCCCTTCCAGGTGGGCGACCGGCTGCGACGGATCCACTGGCCACGGTCCACCCGCACAGGGGTGCTGCACGTCACCGCCAGCTACGCCGACCAGGACACCCACGTCGCCGTGCTCGTCGACGCCCACCACGACCTCGGCGCCTCCGGCGGCACGGACGGGACCGCCAGCTCGCTCGACCGCTCGGTGCGCGCGGCCGCCGCGGTGGCCGAGCACTTCCTGCAGCAGGGCGACCGGGTCAGCCTGCGGGTGCTCTCGGCGCGCACCCCGCTCACCGTCCCGACCGGCACCGGGCGACGGCACGGGGTGCGGATCCTGGACACCCTCAGCAGGGTCGTGCCCGCCGCAGCCGAGGAGACCGACCCCCGTCGGGTCCACCTGGGCGTCTCCGAGGGAACGCTGGTGGTGATGATCTCCGCGCTCGTCTCCCCCGACGCGCTGACCCAGGCCGCCACCCTCGCCGCGCGCGGGCTGGCGGTCGTCGTCGTCGACGCGCTCGTGGATCCCCGGCAGGGAACGGTCGTCCCCAGCGGCGAGCGGGACCCGCTCGCCCGGACCGCCTGGCGCATCCGCATGCTGGAACGCGACCGGGAGATCCGGGCGATCCGCGCCCAGGGCGTGGCCGTCGTGCCCTGGCTGGGCCCCGGCAGCCTGGACGTCGTGCTGCGCGAGCTGGCCCACCGCGGTCGACGGGTGGGGGTCTGAGATGGCCGAGCTGCTCGCCCACTGGGCCGACCTGCGGTCGGCGCACCCCTCCCACCTGCGGGTGCGCCTGGTGGCCCTGCTCGGCGCGGCCCTCTTCGCTCTCTCCCTGGCGCTGGCAGGCGGAGGCGGCCCGGTGGCCTGGGCGGGCATCCTGGTCCTGGGGGCGCTGGTGGTCTACCAGCCGACGACCCTGATGCCGGTGGTGCTCATCGTCTTCGGCGTCGCGTCCTGGTGGGCGGGGGTGGCCGGTCCGTGGCACTGGGCCCTGCTGCCGGCGGCCTGGGGGCTGCTGCTCGTGCACGCCGCCTCCGCGCTCGCCGCCTCCGTGCCCAGCCAGGCGCCGCTACCGTCGACGGTCCTGCGGGTGTATGCCGTGCGCACGGCCGTCGTGGGCGCCGTCACCGTGCTCGTGTGGGGGCTGGCGGGACTCGTCGTGCACGGCCCGCAGGCCGAGGGGCTGGGGGTCCTGCCGGGGATCGTCGGGCTGGCCGCCGTCGCGGGCGGGCTGACGGTCTACCTGCGCCGGACGGCGCGGGGCTGACCTCAGGCGCTCTCCTTGCGCTGCTGACGCTTGCGCGTCACCTCGCGCCGCACGATCGTGGGGTTGACGTTCTCCAGGACGACCTCGCGGGTGATGACGACCTTGGCGATCTCCTCGTCGGAGGGCACGTCGAACATCACCGGCAGCAGCACCTCCTCGAGGATGGCCCGCAGGCCACGTGCACCGGTGCCGCGCAGCAGCGCCTGGTCGGCGATCGCGTCGAGCGCCTCGTCGCTGAACTCCAGCTCGACGCCGTCGATCTCGAACATCTTCTGGTACTGCTTGACCAGCGCGTTCCGCGGCTCGGTGAGGATGTTGACCAGGGCGTCGCGGTCCAGCGGGGAGACCGTGGTGATGACGGGGAGACGGCCGATGAACTCGGGGATCAGCCCGAACTTCATCAGGTCCTCCGGCAGCACGTCCCCGAAGTGCTCCCCCACGTCCTTGGCGGACTTCAGCTCGGCGCCGAAACCCAGCCCCTGCTTGCCGGTGCGGGCCTCGATGAGCTTCTCCATCCCGGCGAAGGCCCCGCCCACGATGAAGAGCACGTTGCCGGTGTCGATCTGGATGAACTCCTGGTGGGGGTGCTTGCGCCCGCCCTGCGGGGGCACCGAGGCCACCGTGCCCTCGAGGATCTTCAGCAGCGCCTGCTGCACGCCCTCGCCGGAGACGTCGCGGGTGATCGAGGGGTTCTCGCTCTTGCGGGCGATCTTGTCGATCTCGTCGATGTAGATGATCCCGGTCTCGGCCTTCTTGACGTCGAAGTCCGCGGCCTGGATGAGCTTGAGCAGGATGTTCTCGACGTCCTCACCGACGTAGCCCGCCTCGGTGAGCGCGGTCGCGTCGGCGATGGCGAACGGCACGTTGAGCATCTTGGCCAGGGTCTGGGCCAGGTAGGTCTTGCCGCAGCCCGTCGGGCCGATCAGCAGGATGTTGGACTTGGCGATCTCCACCGAGTCGTCGCCGCGGGCCCCCTCGCCGGCCTGGATCCGCTTGTAGTGGTTGTAGACCGCCACGGCCAGGGCCCGCTTGGCGGGGTCCTGCCCCACGACGTACTCCTCGAGGAAGTCGAAGATCTCGCGCGGCTTGGGCAGCTGGCCCAGCCCCAGGTCGCTGGACTCGGCCAGCTCCTCCTCGATGATCTCGTTGCACAGGTCGATGCACTCGTCGCAGATGTAGACACCAGGGCCCGCGATCAGCTTCTTGACCTGCTTCTGACTCTTTCCGCAGAAAGAGCACTTCAGCAGGTCGCTGCTCTCGCCCATGCGTGCCATGTCCCCGACGCTACCTTGCCGGACCCGTGTCGCACAGCCTCATTCTGCTGACGGCATACGCGTGTTGCCGACTGTCCGCTGTCAGCGCAACGGTCCGCGCACGACGGAGCCCGTCACCCCCGCAGGGGTGACGGGCTCCATACCCGGGGGTGGTCTCAGTCCTCCAGCGACGCCTTGCGCGAGCGCAGGACCTCGTCGACGAGGCCGTACTCCTTGGCCTCGGCGGCCGTGAGGATCTTGTCCCGCTCGATGTCCTTCTGGACCTGCTCCACGGACTTGCCGGAGTGCTTGGCCCAGGTCTCCTCCAGCCAGGTGCGCATCCGCAGCACCTCGTTGGCCTGGATCTCGATGTCGGAGGCCTGTCCGTAGTCCCCGCCGGCCAGCGCCGGCTGGTGGATCAGCACGCGGGCGTTGGGCAGGGCGTAACGCTTGCCCTTGGCACCCGCGGCCAGCAGCACGGCCGCGGCGGAGGCCGCCTGGCCGACGACGAACGTCTGCACGTCCGGCTTGATGTACTGCATCGTGTCGTAGATCGCCGTGAGCGCGGTGAACGAGCCGCCGGGGCTGTTGATGTACATGAGGATGTCCCGGTCGGGGTCCTGGGACTCCAGCACGATCAGCTGGGCGATGATGTCGTCGGCCGAGGCGTCGTCCACCTGCACCCCGAGGAAGATGATCCGGTCCTCGAAGAGCTTGGTGTAGGGGTCCTGCCGCTTGGTGCCGTAGGAGGTGCGCTCCTCGAACTGGGGCAGGATGTAGCGGCTGCCGGGAGCCAGGGGCGCGCGGCCGCCGGGCTGCGCGGCACCGGTCCAGGCGCCGCCGGCGTAGGGGCTGTGGGGCTGGGTCATGTCAGCTCTTTCCTTGTGCTCGTCGACCGGTCAGGACTGCGGCTTGTCGCTCGGCGCGTCCTCGGACCGCTCGTAGACGTGGTCCACGAAGCCGTACTCCTTGGCCTCGGCGGCGGTGAACCAGCGGTCGCGGTCGGAGTCCCGCTCGATCTGGTCGACGTCCTGCCCGGTGTGCTCGGCGATCAGTTCGGCCATCTGCTTCTTGATGTGCAGCATCTGCTCGGCCTGGATCTTGATGTCGGAGGCGGTGCCGCCGATCCCGCCGGAGGGCTGGTGCATCATGACGCGGGCGTGCGGGGTGGCGTAGCGCTTGCCCCGCGTGCCGGCCGAGAGGAGGAACTGGCCCATCGAGGCGGCCAGGCCCATCGCCACGGTCGCCACGTCGTTGGGGATCCACTTCATCGTGTCGTAGATCGCCATCCCGGCGGTGACCGAGCCGCCCGGGGAGTTGATGTAGAGCCAGATGTCGGTCTCGGGGTCCTCGGCCGAGAGCAGCAGCAGCTGGGCGCAGATCGCGTTGGCGTTGTCGTCGCGCACGTCGGAGCCGAGGAAGATGATCCGCTCCTTGAGGAGGCGGTTGTAGATCTGGTCGTCCAGGCCGGGAGCCGGGCGCTCGGCCATGCTGGTCTCCTGGGTCATGTGTTCCCTCGCTTCGTCGGGGTATGCCGTCGGGCGGCCGTCCTCTTGTCAGTGACCCTAACGCCCGGCGTCGCCCAGGCACTCCCGCGGGTCCGCCGTGTTCGCCCTGAGCGCACAAGGCCCCGCCGGGCGTGGCAGGGTGGCTCCGTGAGCGCACCCCCGGCCCGTGGCGACCGCACCTGGCTCGTCGCCGTGGCCGCCTCGCTGTGGGGTCTGTCGGCCCTGTGGCGAGGGCCCCTGGCGAGGGAGCACCCCGCCCTGACCGTGGTGCTGTGGGAGCACCTGCTGCTCACGCTCGTGCTCCTCCCGTGGCTGGTGCCCGCGGTCCGCCGGCTGCTCGCGGCGAGCCTGCGCACCCGGGTCGCGGTCGGGGTGGTGGGGGTCGGCAGCTCGGCCCTGGCCACCGTGATGTTCACCGCGGCGTTCGCGGTCGGCGACCCGATCACCCCGCAGGTGCTGCAGAAGCTGCAGCCGCTGGTCGCGGTCGGTCTGGCCGCGCTGCTGCTCGGCGAGCGGCTGCGCCGGGGGTACCTGTTCTTCCTCGTGCCCGCCCTCGCAGGGGCATGGCTGCTGTCCTTCCCCGACCCGCTGTCCGTGCGCCCGGACTCGGCCCGGGCGGCCCTGCTGGCGACGGGGGCCGCCTGCCTGTGGGCGGCCGGGACCGTCCTGGGCCGGGCGGCGAGCCGTGAGCTGCGCTTCCTGGACCTGACCACGCTGCGGTTCTCGATCGGCCTGCTCACCCTGCTCGTCGTCGCGGGGGCGACCGGCACGCCGCTGGCGGTGGGGCGGGAGGCGCTCCCCGACCTCCTGCTCCTGGCCCTGGTCCCCGGCCTGGCGGCGATGGTCCTCTACTACCAGGCGCTGGGCCGCACCCCCGCCTCGCGGGCGACCCTGGCCGAGCTGGCCTTTCCCCTGACGGCTGCGCTCGTCGGCGTGGTCGTCTTCGGAACCCGTCCCGAGCCGTCCCAGTGGTTCGGCATCGTGCTGGTGCTGGGCAGCGTGGTGGCCCTCTCCTGGCACGAGCGTCGCGGCCGGCGGCCGGCGGTCACCGTGGCGGAGGACGCCTCCCTCGCACCCGGTTCGAGCCGGTCTCGCTAGTCGCGCTGGTCGCGCCGGTCGCGCCGGTCGAGGCCCGGGTGCGACGAGGGCCCCCGACCGTCCGGTCGGGGGCCCTCGTCGCGGGTCCAGCAGGTCAGGCCTTCGCAGCCTCGTCGGCGTCGCCCTCGGGCGTCTCGTCGGCGTCGCCCTCGGGCTCCACGTCGGACTCCTCCGCCTGCTCCTCGGCGTCCTCCAGGTCCTCGAGGTCGTCCAGGTCGTCGACGTCCTCGTCCTCGTCCTCGTCGTCCCCGGAGGGGTCGATCGCGTCCAGGTCGACGACGTTGCCCTCGGTGTCGGTGACCGTCGCTGCCTCGAGCACGGAGGCGAGCGCCTTGCGGCGGCCGACCTCGGCCACCATCGCGGGCACCTGGCCCTGCTGGTCGATCTGCTGGGCGAACTGCTGGGGGTTCATGCCGTACTGCTGGGCGGTCATCATGATGTACTCGATGAGCTCGCCCTGGTCCACGTCGACCTCGTCGCGCTCGACCATCTTGTCGAGCAGGAACTGGGTGCGCATGGCCTTGGTCGTGGACTCGGTGACCTCGGCGCGGTGGGTGTCGTCGTCCAGGCGGTTCTCGCCCTCGAGGTGACGGTGCACCTCGGCCTCGACCAGCGAGTCCGGCACGGCGATGTCGACCATGGACAGCATCTGGTCCAGGACCTTGTCGCGGGCCGCGACGCCCTGCTCGAAGCGGGCGGCCTGCTCGGCCTGCGCGCGCAGGTCGGCCTGCAGCTCCTCCATCGTGTCGTGCGGGCTGGCCAGCTGGGCGAACTCGTCGTCCAGCTCCGGGAGCTCGCGCTCCTTGGCCGCGGTCACGGTCACGGCCACGTCGGCCACCTCACCCGCACGGTCGCCACCGGCGAGCGGCGAGGTGAACTCGACGGTGTCACCGGTCTTGGTGCCGCGCAGCGCCTTGTCCAGGCCCTCGAGCATGGTGCCGGTGCCGATCTCGTAGGAGACGCCCGTGACCGAGTCGACCTCCTCGCCCTCGATCGTCGCCGACAGGTCGATGGTCAGGTGGTCACCGGTCTTGGCCTTGCGCTTGATCGGCTTGAGCGTGCCGAACCGGGCGCGCAGCGCGTCCATCCGGGTCTGCACGTCCTCCTCGTCGACCGTCGCCGGGTCCACCTGGACCTCGATGCCGGAGAAGTCCGGCAGGTCGAAGGCGGGGACGACGTCGACCTCGGCCTCGAACTTCAGGTCCTGCCCGTCCTGCAGCGGCAGCTCGGTGAGGTTGACCTCCGGCTGGCCCAGCGGGGTGATGTCGTGCTCGGCCAGGGCCTGGCCGTAGAACTCCGGCAGCGCCTCGTTGACGGCCTCCTGGACCACCGTGCCGCGCCCGAAGCGCTGGTCGATGATCCGCTGGGGCACCTTGCCCTTGCGGAAGCCCGGCACCTGGACCTGGGCCCCGATGGTGGCGTACGCCGCGTCAAGGCGGGGCTTGAGGTCCGCGGCGGCGACCTCGACGGTCAGCTTCACCCGGGTCGGGGACAGGTTCTCGACAGCGCTCTTCACTGCTGGTGCTCCAGAGGGTTGGGGGTATGCGGTGCGCGGGCACCGCGGAACGGTTCACCTCATGCTAGGTGGTCGGGGTAGCCGGATTCGAACCGGCGGCCTTCCGCTCCCAAAGCGGACGCGCTACCAAGCTGCGCCATACCCCGCGGTCCCGGTGCACGGGGCACGGTGGACAGAGGGCTAGACTATCTGCTCGGCCCACCCCGTCCGTCCACGCGGACGCCGCCCGGCAGGGCCACGCGGGTGTAGCTCAATGGTAGAGCCCCAGTCTTCCAAACTGGCTACGCGGGTTCGATTCCCGTCACCCGCTCGCACGCGCCCCGTCCCGGTCCGCCGGGGCGGGGCGCCGCTGGTTCCCGGTGCGCCGGCCGCAGCGAGTCCTCGAGGTGCCGGACGTGCGCGGCGACCGCCCGCCCCACAGCGCGACGACCGGGTGCCGCACACGGGCGGAGAGCGACGCCCCGCGCGTACATTGTCCGCATGGCAGCCACCGACGACGACCGGGTCGAGGTGACCGGCACGGGGCGTGCCTCCGGCCGGCCGGACACCCTCGTGCTCGACCTGCGGCTGCAGGCCCACGGAGCCACGGTCGGCGAGGCGCTCACGTCCCTGACCCGCGCCTCTCACGCCTGCCACGACGCCCTGCCCGGGCTGCCGGTGCGCACGCACGGCCTGGGCGTGCACCCGCGCCACGAGCAGGGCCACCAGCGGGGGCACACGGCCCACCAGTCGCTCCAGGTGCGCACCGACGACCCCTCGCTGGCCGGCGACCTCGTGCAGCGCCTCGTGGACGTCGTCGGCGACGCGCTGGGCGTGGACGGGCTGCGGCACGAGCTCGCCGACACCGCGGCGCTGGCGCGCCGGGCGCGGGAGCAGGCCTTCGCCGACGCGGCGGTCCGGGCCCAGCAGTACGCCGCGCTGAGCGGCCGCACCCTCGGCGCGGTCCGCCGGGTGCGCGAGCCGGGGGGCTCCGGCCCCTCCCCGATGGCGGCCGAGCTGGCCCGCACGGCCCTGTCCGCCGGCCCGGTGGTCCAGGCGGAGGACCTGGAGGTCGTGGCCGCGGTCGAGGTGGTCTGGGAGCTGGTCGGCTGAGTGCGGCGTCCCGTTCTCGGGTCGACACCACCCCGCGGGGTGTGCTTTGGTGGAGGCCCTCGGGCCGCTGCGGCGGCCGTCCCGATCCGGAAGGACACAGCATGGGATTCATGGACAAGGCCAAGGACGCGTACAACAAGCACGACGACAAGGTGGCCGACGCCGTCGACCAGCACGGCGACAAGATCGACCAGGGCGTCGACCGCGGCACCGAGTTCGCCGACGAGCGCACGGGGGGCAAGTACGGCGAGCAGATCGACCAGGGCGGCGAGCGCCTGCGTGACGGTATCGACTCCGTCGGCGGCGGCGACGCGGCCGACGGCGAGGCCGCGTCGGAGGCGGACAAGAAGTAGGACGTCGACGACCCGCTCGTCCAGGGCGCTCCCGCCGCCAGACGGGCACGAAGGCCCCCGCACCGGTTTCGGTGCGGGGGCCTCGTCGTCGGCGAAGAGGGGCCCGTAGAGGTCGGGCGGGGCAGGCCCAGGGCCGACCACGGGTCAGGACAGGACAGGGCGCCAGGGGTCAGGGGTCAGGGCAGCGGCGGTAGCGTCCCGTCCGCCTCGTAGGCGGTCATCATGTCGATCCGCCGCTGGTGGCGCTCCTCGCCGGAGAACGCGGTCGCCAGGAACGCCCCGACGATCGCGCGGCCCTCCTCCAGCGAGTGCATCCGGGCGCCGACGGAGACGACCCGGGCGTCGTTGTGCTTCCGCGACAGCGCCGCCAGCTCCGGGGACCAGGCCAGCGCGGCCCGGATCCCCCGCACCTTGTTCGCGGCCATCTGCTCACCGTTGCCGGAGCCTCCCAGCACCACGCCCAAGGACGACGGGTCCGCGGCCACCGCCTCGGCGGCGCGCAGCACGAAGACGGGGTAGTCGTCGAGCTCGTCGTAACCGGCCGGTCCGTGGTCGACGACCTCGTGGCCCTCCTCGGTCAGCCAGGCGACGAGGTCGCGCTGCATCTCGTACGCGGCGTGGTCGCCGCCGATGTGGACTCGCACGGGAGCTCCTCGGGTCTCGGGGTGGGGAGGGGTAGGGGTGGGGGGTGGAGGTGGGCGTGCCGCGGGTCAGCCGAAGTCGGGACCCTGGGTCCGGGTGCGCTTGAGCTCGTAGAAGCCGGGGGTGCCGGCCACCAGGACGCAGCCGTCCCAGAGCCGGCCGGCGGCCTCGCCCCGGGGTGCGGGCGTGACGACCGGACCGAAGAAGGCCACCCCCTCCACGCCGACGACGGGCGTGCCGACCTCGTCGCCGACGAGGTCCATCGCCCGCTGGTGGCTGGCCCGCAGGTCCTCGTCGACGGCGTCGGTGCTCCCGACCCCGGCCAGCGCGGCGTCCAGGCCCAGCTCGGCGAGGACCTCCTCCGTCACGGCCCCGAGGTCGTCGGTGCCCCGTCCGTCGAGGTGGATGCGCTGCCCGTAGGCGTCGTACATCGCCTTGCGCAGCGCGTTGGCCTCGTCGGCGGGCAGGTCCTTGGTCGCGGCGACGACCGTCCGCACCGGGACCCAGCTCCGCTCGAGCATCGCGGCGTAGTCGGCATCCAGGTCCCGGCCCTCGTTGAGCACCGACAGGCTCATCACCGACCAGGTGACGTCGAGGTCGCGCACCTCGGCCGCCTCCGTGATCCACCGGGAGGTCATCCACGCCCACGGGCAGACCGGGTCGAAGAACATCTCGGCGCTGGTGCGGCTGGGTACGGCGTCGGTCGTCATGGCACCATCGTCTCAGTTCTCCGCGGCGCCGCGGGCACCCGCCCCCGGTGGCACGGCATACCTGCGCGTGCCCGGTGCAGCGCCGCGGAACCCGACGGACGACCCCAGGAGGTCCCTGCATGCCCGGCACCAACCTGACCCGCGACGAGGCGAGCGCCCGGTCCCTGCTCGTGTCGACCGGGTCCTACGACGTGGCGCTCGACCTCACCGCCGGCCCGGAGACCTTCCGGACCACGACGACGGTGCGCTTCGCCTGCACCGAGCCCGGCGCCCAGACCTGGATCGACCTGGTCGCGGCGTCGGTGGAGACGGCGGTGCTCAACGGCCGCACGCTGGACCCGGCGACCCACTGGGCCGACGGCCGGCTGACGCTGCCCGACCTGCAGGCCGAGAACGAGCTGACCGTCGACGCGACGGGCCGCTACATGAACACCGGGGAGGGCCTGCACCGCTTCGTCGACCCCGTCGACGGGGAGGTCTACCTCTACACCCAGTTCGAGGTGCCGGACAGCCGCCGGATGTATGCCGTGTTCGAGCAGCCCGACCTCAAGGCCGCCTTCCGCTTCACCGTGACCGCGCCGGCGCACTGGCAGGTCGTCTCCAACGAGCCGACCCCCGAGCCCGGCCCCGCCCCGGACGCCGCGAACGTCGACGGCGTCGAGGTCGCCCGCTGGGAGTTCCCCCCGACCCCGCGCATCTCCTCCTACATCACCGCGCTCGTCGCCGGTCCCTACGACGTCGTGCGCGACTCGGTCAGCACCCGCGCCGGGGAGGTCCCCCTGGGGGTGTTCTGCCGGCGCAGCCTGACGCCCCACCTGGACGCCGACAACATCCTGGACGTCACCAAGAGGGGATTCGCCTTCTTCGAGGAGGAGTTCGACCAGCCCTACCCGTTCAGCAAGTACGACCAGATCTTCACGCCGGAGTACAACATGGGCGCGATGGAGAACGCCGGGTGCGTGACCATCGTCGAGCAGTACGTCTTCCGGTCCCGGGTCACCGAGGCCATCGTCGAGCGCCGGGCGCTGACGATCCTGCACGAGCTGGCCCACATGTGGTTCGGCGACCTGGTGACGATGAGGTGGTGGGACGACCTGTGGCTGAACGAGAGCTTCGCCGAGTGGGCCTCCACCACCTGCCAGGCCGAGGCGACGGAGTGGACGGACGCGTGGACCACCTTCGGCACCGCGGAGAAGGCCTGGGCGTACAAGCAGGACCAGCTCTCCTCCACCCACCCGGTGGCCGCCGACATGGTCGACCTGGCCGCGGTCGAGGTGAACTTCGACGGCATCACCTACGCCAAGGGCGCCTCGGTGCTCAAGCAGCTCGTCGCCTACGTCGGGCGCGAGCCCTTCCGGGACGGCCTGCGCGCCTACTTCGCCCGGCACGCGTGGGGCAACACCACGCTGGCCGACCTGCTGGCCGAGCTGGAGGCCACCAGCGGCCGTGACCTGAAGGAGTGGAGCCGGCTGTGGCTGGAGACGGCCGGGGTGAACACGCTGACGCCCCACGTCGAGGTCGACGAGGACGGGACGATGACCTCGGTGGTCATCGAGCAGACCTCCCCCGAGGAGCACCCGACGCTGCGCCCCCACCGCCTGGCGGTCGGCTGCTACGAGCTCGTGGAGGGTGAGCTCGTGCGCACCGCCCGGGTCGAGCTGGACGTCGACGGGGAGCGCACGGCCGTGGAGGAGCTCGTCGGACGACCCCGCCCGGCGCTGCTGCTCGTCAACGACGACGACCTGGCCTACGCCAAGATCCGGCTCGACGCGGTCTCGCTGAGGACGGCGCTGGAGCACGTCCGGGACTTCGCGCAGTCGCTCCCCCGTGCCCTCGTGCCGGGCGCCGCGTGGGACATGACCCGCGACGGCGAGATGCCGGCGACCGACTACGTGCGCCTGGTCCTGCGGGCCCTGCCCGGGGAGACCGGCTCGACCCTGCTGCGGGTGCTGGTGCAGCAGGTCACCACGGCCGCCAAGACCTACACGGCCGAGCCCCACCGCCAGGACGTGCTCGACGAGCTCACCGCCGGCCTGCGCGAGGTCTCCGGCTCCGCCGAGCCCGGCAGCGACGCCCAGCTGCAGCTCGTGACCGCCTGGGCTGCCCTGGCCCGCTCCGAGGAGGACGTCGCCCGGGTCGACGCCCTGCTGTCGGGCGAGCAGGAGCTGACCGGCCTGGTCCTGGACCAGGACATGCGGTGGACGCTGCTCACCTCCCTGGCGGCCGCCGGGGCCGCCGGCGAGGACCGGATCGCCGCCGAGCAGGAGCGCGACAACACCGCGACCGGACGGGAGAAGGCGGCCCGGGCCCGCGCGGCCGTACCGACCGCCGAGGCCAAGGAGGCCGCCTGGGTGGCCGCCGTCGAGCAGGACGGCCTGTCCAACTCGGTGCTGGCCTCGACCGCGCTGGGCTGGGGCTGGGTGCACGACGCGTCCCTGCTCGAGCCGTACGTGGACCGGTACCACCAGGTCGTGGAGACGGTGTGGTCCGGGCGCACCCACCACATCGCCGAGTCGCTGGCGACCGGGTTCTACCCCCTGGCCGTGGCGACCCCGGCGCTGCGGGACGCGACCGAGGAGTGGCTGCGCGACCACCCCGACGTGTCGAACGCCCTGCGGCGCACGGTCGCCGAGAACCGGGACGCGGTGGCGCGGGCCCTGCGGGCGCAGGCGGTCGACGCGGCCCGCTGAGGCCGTAACGCCGGAGGGCCTGCGGGGATCGTCCCCGCGGGCCCTCCGTCGTCGGTGCGGTCGGGACGACCCTCGTCCCAGTGCCGCTGGTCGACCGTGCGGGCTCAGTGCCGCTGGTCGACCGTGCGGGCCAGCCGACGCGCCGAGCGCCAGGTGAACAGCTCCTCCAGCCTGACCGCGTGGCCCTCCGGCCCGGCGAGCGGGACCCGCCAGTTGGGGTACTCCTCGTCGGTGCCGGGCTGGTTGATGACGCGCTTGTCCCCCGCGAGGTCGCTGACGCTCACCCCGACCAGCTTGGCCGGAGTGCGCGTCAGGAAGGCGTGGAGCGCCTCGACCTGCTCGGGCACGCCTGCACCCTCGCGCAGCAGCCCGCGCCGCCGCAGGTCCGCGAGCACCTCGTCCCGGGAGGTGGCGTCGGCGGCCTGCTCCTCCTCCAGGGACCGGTCCAGCAGGCCCAGCCGGTGCCGCAGCTCGACGTGCACCCCCTCCAGGTACCCGGCGGTCGGGGGCAGGTCGTGCGTGGTGACCGTGGCCAGGCACAGCTCCCGCCACTCCTCGGGGTCGAGCAGGCCGCCGTCGCCCTCCCAGTCCCGCTCGAACCACAGGATGGAGGTGCCCATGACGCCACGCTCGCGCAGGTAGTCGCGCACCCAGGGCTGGACCGTGCCCAGGTCCTCGCCGATGACGACGGCGCCGGCGCGGTGGGCCTCGAGCAGCAGGATCCCGATCGTGGCCTCGTGGTCGTAGCTCACGTACGTGCCCTCGAACGGCTTGCGCCCCTGCGGGATCCACCACAGCCGGAACAGCCCGATGACGTGGTCGACCCGCAGCCCGCCGCTGTCCCGCAGCGCCGCGCGCACCATGTCGCGGTAGGGGGCGTAGCCCAGCTCGGCGAGCTTGTCGGGACGCCACGGCGGCTGGCTCCAGTCCTGGCCGATCTGGTTGTACTGGTCGGCGGGGGCCCCGACGGTGACGCCCCGCGCCAGGGCGTCACCCAGCCCCCAGGCGTCCGCCCCGTCGGGGTGGACGCCCACGGCGAGGTCGGAGACCAGCCCGAGGGACATCCCGGTGTCGACGAGGTCGCGCTGCACCCGGGCGAGCTGGTCGTCGAGGATCCACTGCAGCCAGCAGTGGAACTCCACCTCCTCGGCGTTCTTCTCGCGGAAGGCCTCCACCGCGGCGCCGCGGGGATCCTGCAGCTCCTCGGGCCAGCTGCGCCACCAGGTGCCGTGCACCTGGGACAGGGCGCACCAGGTGGCGTAGTCGACCAGCCCCTGGCCCTCGCGCTCGACGAAGGCGTTGAAGGCCCGGGCCCGGCGCAGGGACCGGCGCTGCTTGAAGATCATCCGCAGGGCGGCCTCCTTGGCCATCCACACCGCGTCGCGCTCGATGAGGTCCAGGTCGAGGTAGCGACGGGCGTCGTCGGCGTGCCACTCCACGAGCTGGCGTTCGGCGGCGGAGAGGTAGGCGACCTCGGGGACGTCCTCGACCCGGATGTAGAGAGGGTTGACGAAGCGGCGGCTCGTCGGCAGGTAGGGCGAGGGCTCGATCGGCGGGACCGGCTCGGCCGCGTGGAGGGGGTTGACCAGGACGAAGTCCGCACCGAGTCCGGCGGCCCACGCACCGGCGTCACCGAGGTCGGCGAGGTCGCCGATCCCCCAGGACTCGTCCGAGCGCATGGCGTAGAGCTGGGTCATCAGGCCCCAGGTCTGCGAGCCCTCCTCCGCCAGCGACTCCGGCAGCTCCAGCCGGGCAGGGGTGACGACGAGGGGCATCCGGCGCACGCTGCGGCCCGCGGCGACCTCCACCGTGTGCCAGCCCAGCGGCAGGTCCTCCCCCAGGTCGAGGGCGGCACGGACGACGGTCGTGCCGTCGAGCTCGCGGGTCGCCGGGTCGGTCTCCTCCAGGACGCCGACCTCGTGGACCCCGCCGTCCTCCAGGACGATCCGCGCCTCGAAGCGGATCCCCCGGGCCACGTGCACCGGGACGTGGGGCCGGCGGCCCCGGACGGCGACGACCACCGGGGGCAGCACTCGGGTCCAGGGGCGGCGCTCGACCTCGGCGAGGGCCGCCTCGACGTCGGCGTCGCCGTCGACGTGGACGCCCAGCGCCCCGAGGGCGGCGGTGACGGTCTCGACGGACACCTGCACGTGCCGTCCCTGCCAGTCCCAGAACTCGGTCGCCACGCCGTAGGCCTCGGCGAGCGCGGACAGACGGGGGGACAGCTCGGTCACGAGGACGACCTTTCGACGAACGCGGCGTGATGCGCACGCCTCGGGGCGCCCGGGTCCCCGGGCGCGGCGTGCGGGACACAGTTTGTCAGGCCGGGGGGCGTGCACCGAAACGGTCGGCGGGCGCACCCCCGGTGCGGGCGGGGAAACGCCGCTGCCGGCGGGGAGAACGCCCACTGCCGGCGGGGAGAACGCCCGCTGCCGGCGGGGAGAACGCCGGCACCGGCGGGCCGAACCTCTTTAATGGGGGCATGCGGACGACTGCGGCCACACGGACCACCCCGGGCGGGCGACCCCCGGTCCCGGCGCCGACGGCGGGCGACCGGTGACCTGGCCCGGGTGGGCCGAGGTCGGCACCTGGCTGCTGGGGGCGCCGTTGCGGATCGTCGGCGTGCTCGTGGCCGCGGTCGTGCTGCGCTGGATCGTGCACCGGGCCATCCGCTCCCTGGTCGACTCCGCCGTCGCGCGGGCGGACGACCACGAGCGCAGCAGCATCGAGCGTCTGGTCGGCGGCCCGGCCCCGGCCGACCGCGGCGAACGCCGTCGTCAGCGCGCCCTGACGATGGGGTCCCTGCTGCGCAGCGCCTCGACGTTCGTCATCGCCACGATCGCCGTGCTCACGGTCATGGCCGACCTGGGCCTCCCGCTCGCCCCCCTGCTGACCTCGGCCGGCATCGGCGGCGTCGCCCTGGGCTTCGGCGCCCAGTCGCTCGTCAAGGACTTCCTCTCGGGCGTCTTCATGATCATCGAGGACCAGTACGGCGTCGGCGACGTCGTGGACACAGGGGAGGCGGTGGGCACCGTGGAGGAGGTCACCCTGCGGGTGACCCGGCTGCGCGACGCCAGCGGGGTCGTCTGGTTCATCCGCAACGGGGAGATCGTGCGGATCGGCAACAAGAGCCAGGGCTGGGCCGTGGCCACGATCGACGTCCCGGTCGCCTACGACGAGGACCCGCACCGGGTCACCGAGCTGCTGCGCCGGGTCGTGGAGGAGACCGCCGCCGACCCGGCGTGGATCGACCGGCTGCTGGAGACCCCGGCGGTCGCCGGGGTGGAGTCGGTCTCCGGGGGGACGATGACCCTGCGGATCTTCGCCAAGACACGTCCCGGCGAACAGTTCGCCATCCCCCGGGAGATCCTCGAGCGGGCCAAGCGCGCCTTCGACGAGGCCGGGGTGCGCGGTCCGACCATCTCCCCGTGGGGCGGCCCGCAGGCCTGACCCGACGGCGCGCGTCGTCCGGGTGCGGCCCCTGTACGGGCTCTCCCCCGGGTGGGACGATGAGGAATGGCCGGGAACGCCCGGACGGCGGTGCTCGAGGAGGCTGTCCGCCGCCACGCCCCGTCCCTGCGTCGCAGGGCGGTGATGCTCACCGGGGACCCTGCGGCCGCCGACCAGCTGGTGGTCCAGGCCTTCCGACGTCTGTCGCCCCGGGTGCGCGGGCCCGTGCGGACGCCGGGCCTGCTCGGTCCGCCCGAGGCGCTGACGACCGAGCTGGTCCGGGTCTACCTGCGCCGGTCCCCGCGACAGGGTGACCGCGTCGATGCCCTCGGGACCACGACCGACGCCGGTGACGCCCTGACGTCCGCGTCACCGCGGCAGCGCGCGGCCGCGGTGCTCACCCTCGTGGAGGGCTGGACGCCGCGACGCGCCGGGCGGGCGCTGCGCACCCACACGGCACGTGTGGTCCGGCTCGTACCCAGGACCGACGGGCTGGGCGCTGCGCTCCGGTCGGTCGCGGACCAGCACGAACGCCCCGCGGACGAGGTGGTCGCCGCGGTCGTCGCCTCGTTGGCCCACGGGGACACCGGCATCCGGGAACCGACCCGGACCGCCAGCACCACCACCCGCGGCAGACCCGGAGGCAGGCGTGCCGTCGTCGTCGCGACCGTGGCCGCGGTCAGCGTCGGCGGCGCGGTGGTGTCGCTCGGCGGTCGGGACGAGGCGCCCGACGACCTCGGCGGCGGATCCGGACCTGTGGCGTCCGGCGCGTGGAGCAGCACCGACCTGACCCTGCGCGGATGGGTCCTCGACGCCGAGGGCGACCCGCCGTCCAGCCTGGAGGGTCTGCGCCTGATCGGGTCCACCCCGGTCGACTACGCACGGACCACCCGTCCCCTCTCCATCGACACCCGACCCCGGTCGGGCAGCGCCGTCTTCGCCGTCCTCTGGTGCGACCTCCCCGTGCTCGATCCCCGGCTCGCCGTGCCCGTGGCCCACCTGAGCACCTCCGGCGTCACCGCCACCGTGAGGTGCGCGGGGCGGGACGGCGACCCGGCGGTCCAGCGGCCGGTCCCCCTCCCGCCCCCGGGAGACGACACGGAGCACCTCTTCGAGCTGAGGTGGACCGGTGACCTGCCGGCACGCGGCACGGCCGTCCTCGCCACCTACACCGAGACCGCCCACCGACGCCCCCGCACGCAGGAGCCGGTCTCCGACCCGCCACCACCGATGGCCCGGGGCGCGCTCGTGCTGGACGACAGCAACGGGGTCGCCGGCTCTGCGCAGGGGCCACCGTGGTCCTCCGGGACCGGTTCGTCCCGGTCCTACCGGGTGCGCGTGGCCGCGGACACGCGCCTGGGCGCGTGGCTCGGGCAGAGCGGCGTCATCGGTCTCGCCGTGGACGGGATCGAGGTCACCGACGACGGTGACCGGTGGCACGAGCAGGACCACGAGCTGCGGGACGGGGGCTGGATGGTGCACGCGGCGGGGAGCCGGCGTGAGTTCGCCCTGCCCGACGCGGTCCGCCCCGCCGCGGGACAGGAGCGCGACGTCACGCTGCAGGTCTCGCCCCAGGGGGTCGACCCGGGCCGGTGGCAGGTCCAGGTCACCGAGGCCGAGGTGGTGCACGTCGACAGCACGCCCGTGCCCGTCGGCCCGACGGACGCCCCCGAGCACCTGGCCGGGCATCGCGTCGCGGCCGCGTGGCAGGTCCCCGCCGACGGCCTTCCCCACCAGCTCCAGGTGCCCACGCCGCTGTCACCGCGGACCGTCTTCCTCGCGGTCCTGCCGGCACCGCCCGCCGGCAGCGACCGGGCGTGGCAGGAGGTGGCCGGCGTCGTCACCACCGAGCTCGGTCCCGCTCCCCTGCCGGCCGCCACCGACGCCGCGGGTGCCACGTCCTGGGCCCAGGGCCCGACGAGCAGGCTGACGGGTCGGGTTCCGAGGACCGGACGGACGGAGTCCGCCCTGCGGGAGGTCCGGGTCTCCGTGCTGGCACCGGCGGCCTCGGACAGCACCGCCACGGTCCTCGCGTACGAGCCCGTCCCCTACGAGCAGTTCGACTTCGACTCGGCGCCGATGCTGCCCACGTCCGTCCCCGCCGACCGGTCCGGCGAGCCGGACGCGTCCGTGCGGGCGGGTGAGGTCCTGGGGCGCTGGGACCGCGCCGACCTGGAGGACGGCCGCCTGGTCCTGGAGGACGGCCGCCTGGTCCTGGAGGACCTGCCCGAGGGTGCCTCCGTCGTGCTGACGACGGCCGGCCGCGGGCGGGTGCGCGTCCTCGACGGCGGACACCCCGTCTGGTGGCTGCCGGACGGGTGGTGGAGCTCCTGGACGAGCAGGGCGGTCGTGACCGAGCTGCTGCTGTCGGACCCGCACGACCTGGCGCGCACCGACGTGGTCACGCTGGCCGTCCAGGGCTACGTGGAGCGCTTCGAGGTGGAGCTGCGCTCCCCCGCGAGGGCGGGATGACGGGACCCCCGGGCCCGCCTGAGACACTGGGCGGGTGAGCCAGCAGCACCAGACCGCCCCCGCCGACCGTCTCGTTCCCCAGGAGACCTTCTACGACCGGGTCGGTGGCCACGACACCTTCCGTCGTCTCGTCGCCGAGTTCTACCGTGGCGTCGCGCACGACCCGCCGCTGCGGGACCTCTACCCCGAGGAGGACCTGGGCCCGGCCGAGGACCGGCTGCGGATGTTCCTCGAGCAGTACTGGGGCGGGCCGACCACCTACTCCGAGCGCCGGGGACACCCCCGCCTGCGGATGCGGCACGTGCACTTCGCCGTCACGCCGGCCCAGCGGGACCGCTGGCTGCGCCACATGAACGCCGCGATCGACACGATCACCGACCGCCTCTCCCCCCTCGACGAGCAGCAGATGCGCGGCTACATGGCCCACGCCGCGCAGGCGATGGTGAACTCCCTCCAGGAGGAGGAGCCCGGCACCCCCGGGAGCGCGCAGGAGTAGGAGCGCCCTGCTCCAGCACCTACGCTGGTGGCCCGTGACCGCCGACCTGCCCTCCTCCTCCGGCCCCCACGTCCCCGCGCACGACCTGCCCGTCCCGCCGCCCTCCCCCCGCGCCGCGCAGGCCCGGGCGGGCGGCCCGGAGGACCCGCACCTGCCCATCCCCCACTCGGCCCCCTGGTGGCGGCACGCGGTGATCTACCAGGTCTACCCGCGCAGCTTCGCCGACTCCGACGGGGACGGGGTGGGCGACCTGCCCGGCATCACCTCCCGGCTGCCCCACCTCGCCGGGCTCGGCGTGGACGCGGTCTGGCTCAGCCCCTTCTACGTCTCCCCGATGGCCGACGCCGGGTACGACGTCGCCGACTACCGCGACGTCGACCCCCTGTTCGGGACCCTGGCCGACGCCGACGCGCTGCTGGCACGGGCGCACGAGCTCGGCCTGCGGGTGATCGTCGACCTCGTGCCGAACCACACGAGCGACGAGCACGTGTGGTTCCAGGAGGCGCTGGTCGCCGGACCCGGATCGCCGGAGCGGGCCCGCTACGTCTTCCGGGAGGGAGGCGGACCGGACGGTGCCGAGCCTCCGAACAACTGGAAGTCCGTCTTCGGCGGGCTGGCGTGGACCCGGGTGCAGGAGGCGGACGGGACGCCCGGGCAGTGGTACCTGCACCTGTTCGACGACAAGCAGCCCGACCTGGACTGGCGCAACCCCGAGGTCGTGGAGGAGTTCCACGACGTGCTGCGCTTCTGGCTGGACCGGGGCGTCGACGGATTCCGGGTGGACGTGGCCCACTCCCTCGTCAAGGCCGAGGGCCTGCCGGACTGGACCGTGCGCACCGGGATGCTCGGCGACCTCGATGAGGAGCCGCCGGCCACCACCGACCCCCGGACCAAGGAGCTGGGCCCGATGTGGGACCAGGAGGAGGTCCACGAGATCTACCGCGGGTGGCGGCGGGTGCTGGAGGAGTACAACCCCTCCGGCGACCCAGACCAGGACCGGATCCTGTGCGCCGAGGCCTGGTTGCCCAGCCAGGAGCGCACCATGCGCTACGTGCGGCCCGACGAGATGCACCAGGCGTTCAACTTCCAGTTCCTGGAGATGTCCTGGCGCGCCGAGGACGTCCGTGAGGTCGTGGACACCTCGTTGCGCGCCGCCGACGAGGTGGGTGCCCCGACGACCTGGGTGCTGTCCAACCACGACGTCGTGCGGCACGCCTCGAGGATGGGTCTGCCGGTGGGTTCGCCCCGCCCCAACGGGATCGGGACCGCCTCCGAGCAGCCCAACCCGGTGCTCGGCCTGCGCCGGGCGCGGGCCGCGACCACGCTGATGATGGCCCTGCCCGGGTCGGCCTACGTCTACAACGGCGAGGAGCTGGGCCTGCCCGACCACACCGCGCTGCCGGACCGGCTCCGTCAGGACCCTGCCTTCCACCGCACGGCGGGCGTCGAGCTGGGCCGGGACGGTTGCCGGGTCCCGCTGCCGTGGGTGGCCGAGGAGCCCTCCTACGGCTTCGGCCCGGGTTCGCGCAGCTGGCTCCCCCAGCCGCTCCTCTACGGGCCGCTGGCCGTGGACCGGCAGGAGGGGGTCTCCTCGTCCACGCTGGAGCTGTACCGCACGCTCCTGCGGCTGCGTCGCCAGCACGACCTCGGCGTCGGCGGGCTGCACTGGGAGTCCGGCTGGGGACCGGACGTGCTGGCCTTCCGCAACGCGCGGGAGGACGGCCGGCCGGTCACCGTCGTGGCCAACCTCGGTGAGGACCTGTTGGAGCTGCCGGCGGACCTGGAGGTCCTGGTCGCCAGCGGTCGGCTCGAGGACGGCCGGCTCCCCCAGGACACGACGGTCTGGCTGGCCTGAGGCGGGCCCGTTCCCGAGCCGGTCAGCGGTCCCCCGACCCGGCGGCGGCCCCGCCGGGTCCGCCCCCGTCCTCCTCCCCGGAGGTGCGCTCCACCTCCACCTCGCGGATCCGCATACCCTCCATCCGCGTCACCCGCAGCAGGAGCGGGCCCGTGCCGACCTCGTCCCCCACCTCGGCCACCCGGCCCAGCAGGGCCAGGACGAGGCCGGCGACGGTCTCGTAGCCGCCCCGCGGCAGCTGCACGTGGAGCGCGGTCTCCAGCTCCTCGACGATGAGCCCCCCGGAGACTCGGACGGTCCCGTCCGCGCGCACGAGGGAGTCCTCGGGGTCGGGCTCGGTGTCGTACTCGTCGTAGATCTCCCCGACCAGCTCCTCGACGAGGTCCTCGACCGTGACGATCCCCTCGGTCCCGCCGTGCTCGTCCACGACCAGCGCCAGGTGCTGCTGGGTCTCCTGCAGCAGGTGCAGGCTGGCCAGCACCGGCTTGCTGACCGGCAGCGCGGTGATCTCCCGGACGAGGTCGCCCACCTGCACCCCCGCGCGCCGGTCGTCGTCGATGGTGAGCAGGTCGCGGATGTGCACGAAGCCGAGCACGTCGTCGGCCGACTCCCCCGTCACCGGGAACCGGCTGTGGCTGGAGAGCCGGACCAGGTCCTCCACCTGCTCGACCGACCGGTCGGCGCGCAGGAACTCCACGTCGGGACGCGGCCGCAGCACGTCCCCCAGCGTGCGCTCACCGGCCCGGAAGACGTCCCGCAGGATCTGCCGGCTGTAGGGCCGCAGGTCCCGGTTGTCCTCGACCACGCGGCGCAGCTCCTCGATGGACATCTGCTCGTTGGTCGCCTCCGGGTTCCCGCCGAGCAGCCGCACCACGAGGTTGGTCGAGACCGACAGCAGCCAGATCACCGGCCGCAGGAGGGTGGCGAAGACGCCGAGCGGAGGGGCGAGCACGCGGGTGAACCCCGCCGAGCGCTGCATCGCCAGCCGCTTGGGGACCAGCTCGCCGAGCACCAGCGACAGGTAGGCGATGACCAGCGTCATGAGGACCAGGGACAGGGGATCCGCGAGCGCCTCGGCCAGCCCCAGCCGCTGCAGCTGGACCGACACCGTCGGTGAGATGGTGGCGCCGCCGAACGCCGAGGAGAAGAACCCGGCCACGGTGACGCCCACCTGGACGGCCGAGAGGAAGGTGTTGGGGTCGCGCACCAGCAGGGCGGTGCGCCGACCGCGCTCCCCCGAGCGCTCGATGTCGTCGACCTGGGAGGGGCGCAGGGACACGATCGCCATCTCGGTGGCCGCGAACACCCCGCCGATGAGCACGAAGAGCAGCACGAGCAGCACGTTGGTGAGCAGGGCGGTGTCCATGACCCGAGGGTATGGCGTGGGTCAGGGGCGCAGGGTCGGCGCGGCGTCGTCGGCGAGGGCGTCGAGCTCGCGCGGGAGGGTGCGCATGCCCAGGAGCGGGGAGAGCAGCACCGGCAGGGCGGCCAGGACGGCGAGGCCGGAGAAGATCCAGAGGGTGGGCACCACGCCGAGCTCACGTCCCAGGAGCCCGCCGAGGAGGGCACCGACCGGCATCGGCCCCCAGACGAGGAAGCGGATGGAGGCGTTCATCCGCCCCAGCAGGGGCCGCGGGCACAGCCGCTGCCGGAAGCTGACCTGGGCGATGTTGTAGACCACGACCGCCCATGAGACGAGGAAGCCGCCGACGAGGAGGGTGGGCACGGCGGGCAGGACGCTGGCCAGGGGGGTGGTGAGCATGGCCAGGCCGCTGACCACCGCGGCCACCGGGATCGCGCGGCCCTCCCCCACGAGCCGGCCGAAGCGTCCCGAGCTGACCGCCCCCAGCAGGCCACCGACCGCGCCCACCGACAGCACCAGCCCCAGGGTGGTCTCGGCCAGTCCGAGGGTGCGGACCGCGTAGAGGACGAAGAGCCCGAAGACGGCCGAAGAGGCGAGGTTGGACAGCCCTGTGCAGGCCACGATGCGGCGCAGCAGCGGGTGGGCCAGGACGAAGGCCATCCCCTCCCGCACCTCGGTGACGAGCGGACGCCGGGCGGCCGGGTCGGCGCTCTCCTCCCGGTGGCGGATGCGGCTGACGAAGAGCGAGGAGAGCGCCATGCACACCGCGGTGACGGCGATCGTCAGCGGGGAGCCGACGAGCCGGACGAGGGCGGCGGCCGCGGCCGGCCCGACGACGCCGGCGGTCTGCTGGCTGGCCTGCAGCTTGCCGTTGCCCTCGGCGATCTGCTCGCCCCCGACGATCTCGGGCAGGTAGGACTGGTTGGCCACGTCGAAGAAGACGGTGGTGCAGCCCACGGCGAAGGCCACCACGTACAGCTGCTCCATCGTGAGCACGCCGGCCAGCCAGGCGACCGGCAGGGTGAGCAGCAGCGCGGCCCGCAGCAGGTCGCCCAGCACGAGGACGACCTTCTTGCGCCACCGGTCCACCCAGGCGCCGGCGGGCAGGCTGATGAGCAGGAAGGCCAGCGACTCCAGGGCCGCGAGCAGCCCCATCTGGAAGGCGTCCGCGCCCAGGAGCTGGACCGCCATGAGAGGCATCGCGAAGCCGACGAACTGGGCGCCGAACACCGAGACGGTGTCCCCCATCCACAGCTGGCGGAAGTCGTGGTGGTGCCACAGGCTGCGCTGCGGGACGCCCGCGGAGGTGCTCACCGGACGATGGTGCGCCAGTGATTGAGGTTTGTCAATCACTCGTGCGACACTGCCGGTATGGCGTCGCCCTCCTCCTCCGCGGACCGTGCACCCGACCCTGCCGGGCCGGGGCGGACCGCCGCGCGCCGCGACGCCACCGAGGCGGAGGCGCGGGCGCTGGCGTCCACGGTCCGGCTGCGGATCCTGCGGATCACGCTGGACGAGCCGCTGTCCAACCGGGAGATCGCCGAGGCCCTCGACCTGAACCCGGCGACGGCGCTGCACCACGTCCGCACCCTGGTCGACACCGGCTTCCTCGAGGCGCTCCCCGTCCGCCGGGGGCGGCGCGGGGCGCGCGAGATCCCCTACCGCGCGACGGGCCGCTCCTGGCACGTGCGCACCCCCGTCGGCACCTCCCCGCTCCTGGAGACCTTCCTGGCCGAGGTCCGGGCCGTGCCGGAGGACGAGCACGACCTCACCCGGCTGGGCCTGCGGCTGCCGCCGGAGGAGCTGGAGGAGTTCCGCGCCCGCCTGCACGGGCTGCTCCAGGAGTTCCACGACCGCCCGCGGGACCCCGCCGCCCGGCCGTGGTCCCTGTTCGTCGCCCTCCACCCCGAGCCCGGACGGTCGGGCGGCCCGCCCGCGGCGGCCGCACCGGGCCCGTCCCCGTCGGCTGCACCGGACCCCCCGTCCGCGGCGGCCGCACCAGGCCCGTCCCCTGCGCCGTCCCCCGGGCAGGGATGACGGTCACCGGGTCGACCGGCCACCGCCGCTCTCAGCGGCAGAGGACGTGCCCGGCCGGCACGCTGACGCGGGTCCACGGTCCGCTGCGGTGCACGGTCGCCTCGTCGTCGCGGTCCCGGGCGAAGCCCAGCGACAGGACGGCCAGCCCCGCACCGGCAGGCACGCCGGAGGTCAGCTCACGGCTCCACACCCGCGCCCTCAGGGCGGCCACCGCGGCGGAGCCGGCTCCCTCGGGCGTGCCCCGGGCCACCTCGGCCACCCCGGCCCGCGCGGCGACCAGCAGGTCGGCGACCGGGATGCGGCCCACCGGCTCCCAGCCCGCCCGCGGCGGGGTCAGTGCGGTCCACGGCGGGGACACGGTCGTCGGCGGGACGGTGAGCTCGGTCCCGGCGTCACCGGTGGCCGAGCGGCGGGCGAAGCGGTCGGTGAGCCCGCGCAGCGGCACCGCCACGTCCAGGTCGTGCCCGTCGGCCAGCGGCATCGTGCGCAGACCCAGGACCGTGCCCGCCCGGGTCAGCCCCTGTCCGGGGAGCACGCAGACCCAGGCGGCGAGCACGTCCCCCCGGGCCTGCAGCCGCACCGCGCCCTCCTCGTCCAGGGTCAGCGCCCGCCCGGCGTAGGTGGCCAGGTCGGCGACGGTCTCGCCGTCGGCGAAGCGCAGGACGGCGCTCTCTCCTCCGGAGGCGCTCACGCGCGCCGCCCCCGCCGGCGGTCGCCGCGCAGGACCGGGGCGTCCCCGGCGACCTGCGCGAGCGCGGCCCGCTCCGGTTCGCCGAGCCGACGGGGACGCTGCCCCGCCAGGTCGTAGGCGACCAGCGTGACCCGGCCCCGCGCGTAGACGGTGTCGTCCCCGTCGGGGCCACCCACGGCATACCCCAGCTCGAAGGAGGCGGCGCCCACGTCGCTGCACCAGACCGCGACCCGGGCCGGCGCGTAGGCGTAGCCCATCGGCAGCAGGTGGTCGATGGCCTGGGTGACGACCAGCATCCCCTCGTCGATGAGGTCGCGGTCGGCCCCGAACCAGTCCTTGAACGCCAGCACCCGGGCCTCCTCGAAGAGGCGGAGGTACTGCACGTTGTTGATGTGACCGTAGGCGTCCATGTCCGACCACCGGACGGGGACGGGGTAGACCCGGGCCGCCGGCGGGACTTCGGGCAGGGGGACGGTGGAGGCGGGCTCGGATCCGGGACTCATGGGGCCATTGTGGCCGCCGGCCCCTGCAACCGGCGCCACGCGGTCCGCACGTGCGCCTCGACCAGCTCCTCGGCCGCGGCCGGGTCGCCGGAGGCGACCGCGTCGTAGATGGCCTCGTGCTCGCGCATGAGGTCTGCGACCAGGTCGACGTAGGGCCTCTCCTCCAGCCGGCTGAACAGCTCCATGAGGGGTCGGCGCAGCGCCTCGCGGATGGCCTCGGTCGTGTCGGCCGCCAGCCCGTTGCCCGCGGCGCGGGCGAGCGCGACGTGGAAGGCGGTGTCGCCGTCGTTGAACCCCTCCCGGTCGGTGGCGGTGCGCATCTCCTCCAGGTGGGTGCGCAGGCGCTCCAGGTCCCCGGCCGTGGCGTGGGTGGCCGCCAGGCGGGCGCTGAGCCGCTCCAGGGCCGTCCGGACCTCGACGACCTCGTCCAGCGGGAAGTGCGCCAGCGCCACGTGCAGCCGCAGCAGCCGGGTCAACGCGCCGGAGGGCAGCGCGCTGACCCGGGTGCCGCCGGCGCGACCGGCGCCCACCGACGGCGTCAGCACCCCCTGCGCCTCCAGGCTGCGCACGGCCTCCCGCACGACGCTGCGGCTCACCCCCAGCCGGGCCGACAGCTCGCGCTCCGCGGGCACCTGGTCCCCGACGTGGAGGCGTCCGTCGAGGATGCGCTCCTCGACCCAGGCGACGACCGTCTCGTAGGCACGGGGCGCGACGGGAGGATCCGGGACCCCTGCCTGACCGTCCACCGTCACCTCCCTGGGCGCGAAGCCTTGACGACCCGGGAGTCTAGCCATAGCCTCGGTCCCATCCAATGGTCGGACCATTCTTGGGAGACTCGATGACGAGCCAGGGCCCCACCGTGGCGATCTTCGCCACCTGCTTCAACGACACCATGTGGCCCGAGGCCCCTCGGGCCACCGTCACGCTGCTGGAGCGCCTGGGCTGCACGGTGGTCTTCCCGCGCGAGCAGACCTGCTGCGGGCAGATGTTCACCAACACCGGGTACGCCGACGAGGCGGTCCCGCTCGTGCGCAAGTTCGTGGACGTCTTCGAGCGGTACGACCACGTGGTCGCCCCCTCCGGCTCGTGCGTCGGGTCGGTCCGCGACCAGCACGAGATGCTGGCCCGCCGCGCCGGCGACACCGGTCTGGCCACGGCCGTCGGGACGCTGGCGCCGCGGGTGCTGGAGCTGTCCGAGTTCGTCGTGGACGTGCTGGGGCGCACCGACGTCGGGGCCTACTTCCCCCACCGGGTGACCTACCACCCCACCTGCCACTCGCTGCGGATGCTGCACGTGGGCGAACGGCCCCTGCGGCTGCTGCGCGAGGTGCGCGGGATCGACCTGGTCGACCTGCCGGCGGCCACCGAGTGCTGCGGCTTCGGCGGCACGTTCGCGGTGAAGAACGCCGACACCTCGATCGCGATGGGGTCGGACAAGGCCCGGCACGTCCGGGAGACCGGGGCCGAGGTCGTCGTGGCCGGGGACAACTCCTGCCTGTCCCACATCGGCGGCATCCTGCAGCGTCAGCGCTCCGGGGTGCGCACCCTGCACCTGGCCCAGATCCTGGCCTCGACCGAGGAGGACCCGGCATGAGCACCGACCACGCCGAGCACGGCCCGGTCCCGACGGGCGACGTCGGGGACGGCCCCACGGCATACCCCGACGGCTCCGGCCCTCTGCAGAAGACGTCCGAGACCTTCCTGGGGATGCCCTCCTTCCAGACGGCGGCCCGCAGCGCGCTGGCCAACACCCAGCAGCGGCGCAACCTCGCCCACGCGACCGCCACCATCCGCGGCAAGCGTGCCGCGGTGGTCGGGGAGGTCGAGGCGTGGGAGGAGCTGCGCGTGGCCGGGGCCGCGGCCAAGGACGAGGCGCTGCACCACCTGCCGCACTACCTGGAGCAGCTGGAGGGCAACCTGCAGGCCCGCGGCGCCACCGTGCACTGGGCGCGGGACGCCGAGGAGGCCAACCGCATCGTCGTCGACCTCGTCAAGGAGCGCGGCACCGACGAGGTCGTCAAGGTCAAGTCGATGGCCACCCAGGAGATCGAGCTGAACGAGGCCCTCGAGGCCGCCGGCATCAGCGCCTGGGAGACCGACCTGGCCGAGCTCATCGTGCAGCTGGGCCACGACCGGCCCAGCCACATCCTCGTGCCGGCCATCCACCGCAACCGAGCCGAGATCCGTGAGATCTTCCTGCGCGAGATGGGGTCGGTGGGGCGCCCCGCCCCGGACGACCTCAGCGACGAGCCGGCCAGGCTGGCCGAGGCGGCCCGGCTGCACCTGCGCGAGAAGTTCCTGCGCGCGAAGGTGGCCGTCTCCGGCGCCAACTTCGCCATCGCCGACACCGGCACCCTCGTCGTCGTGGAGTCCGAGGGCAACGGCCGCATGTGCCTCACCCTCCCGGAGACCCTCATCTCGGTCGTGGGCGTGGAGAAGGTGCTGCCGACCTTCGCCGACCTGGGCACGATGATGCAGCTGCTGCCGCGCTCCAGCACCGGGGAGCGGATGAACCCCTACACCTCGATGTGGACGGGGGTGCACGAGGGCGACGGGCCCCAGGACGTGCACGTGGTGCTCGTGGACAACGGCCGCAGCCACGTGCTGTCGGACCCGGTGGGCCGCGACGCGCTGCGCTGCATCCGCTGCTCGGCCTGCCTGAACGTCTGCCCCGTCTACGAACGGGCCGGCGGGCACGCCTACGGCTCTGTCTACCCCGGCCCGATCGGCGCGGTGCTCAACCCGCAGCTGCGCGGGACGGGGTCCACCGTCGACAAGTCGCTGCCGTTCGCCTCCAGCCTGTGCGGCGCCTGCTTCGAGGCCTGCCCGGTGCGGATCGACATCCCCGCGCTGCTGGTCCACCTGCGCACCCAGGTGGTCGACGAGGCCTCCGGCCGGTCGGTCGAGGCGCTGGGCATGAAGGCCGCCGCCTGGACCTTCGGCGACCACCGACGGCTCGAGGCGGCCCAGCGGGCCGCCACCCTGGGCGGCCGGCTCGTCGGGGGCCGCACCATCCGCACCGTGCCCGGGCTGGGTGCCTGGTCCCAGGCCCGCGACGTGCCGACGCCGCCGAAGGAGACCTTCCGGCAGTGGTGGGCCCGCACGCACGGGGACGACGGAGGGGCCGACGACGGCCGACGGAGCAGCGACGACGGGAGGACGGCATGAGCACCGCGCGAGAGGAGATCCTGTCCAGGCTGCGGCACGCGACCGCGGACGTGGGCACCCCCGTGGGGCACCGTGGCGAGGTCCCGCTCATCCAGGAGGTGGGTGAGAGCCCGGAGGCCACCGTCGAGCTGTTCGTGGAGAACGTCGCGGACTACCGCGCGGAGGTGGTCCGCTGCACCCCCGAGGAGGTCGCCGGCACGATCGCCGAGCGTCTGCGCGCGCGGGGCTCGCGCTCGGTCGTGGTGCCCTCGGGGCTGGACGCCTCGTGGGTCGCCGGGCTCGCCGACGACGGCGTCGAGCTCCTTCCGGACGAGCAGCTCTCGGCCGACCAGCTCGACGCGGTCGGCGCGGTGATCACGGCCTGCCGGGTCGGGATCGCCACGACCGGCACGATCATCCTGGACCACACCGACGACCAGGGCCGTCGGGCGCTGTCGCTGGTGCCCGACCACCACGTGTGCGTGGTGCACGTCGACCAGGTCGTCCACGACGTGCCCGCCTCGCTCGACCGGCTCGACCCCACCCGGGCGATGACCTGGATCAGCGGGCCGAGCGCGACGAGCGACATCGAGCTGGACCGGGTCGAGGGCGTGCACGGCCCGCGCAACCTGGACGTGCTCGTCGTGGGGTGAGCGGCCCGGGCGACCCCGTGGCGCGGGTCCGCCGGGCCCGGCGACCGTTAGGCTCCTGCCCGTGACCGACGCACCCCTGCACGACCCGATCGACGCCCTGCTCGACGTCCTGGACCTGACCTGGGAGGGCTCGACGACCATCCGGGCCGCGGCATCCGAGGGGCTGGCCGTGGACCTGGGCGCCTCCGAGGGGGACATCTTCCTGGGGCAGAGCCAGCGCCAGGCGCACGGACGCGTCTTCGGCGGCCAGGTGCTCGCGCAGGCCGTGATCGCGGCGGGGCGCACCGTCGGCACGGCCCAGGACGGGACGGACGCCACCGCGCAGGAGCGGCACATCCACAGCCTGCACGCCTACTTCCTGCGCCCCGGCGACGACCGGCGTCCCATCCAGTTCGTCGTGGAGCGCATGCGCGACGGACGCAGCTTCTCCGCCCGCCGCGTGCACGCCCTGCAGGAGGGACGGATCCTGCTGTCCCTGACGGCCTCCTTCCAGGAGCCGGCCGGGGGCATGGAGCACCACCTGCCGATGCCGGAGGTCCCCGGGCCCGAGGGGTTGCGCTCGGACCGGGACATCCTGGGACGGATCGACCACCCGGTGGCCCGGCACAACGCCCGCACCCGCGCGCTGGACCTGCGTCACGTGGAGCCGCTGCTGCTCGGCCCGGCCGAGCCCGGCCCCGGTGAGCAGTCTGTCTGGATGCGGGTGGAGCGCCAGCTCTCCGACGACCCGCTGCTGCACGCGGCCGTGCTGGCCTACGCCTCGGACTACGTCCTGCTCGAGCCCGTGCTGCGCCGGCACGGCGTCGGCTGGGGAGACCCGCGGCTGCGGCCGGCGAGCCTGGACCACGCGATGTGGTTCCACCGCCCGGCCCGGGTGGACGGGTGGATGCTCTACACCCAGTCCTCCCCCTCGGCGCAGTCCGGCCGCGGGCTGGGGCTCGGGCACATGTATGCCGCCGACGGCACGCTGCTGGCGACCGTCGCCCAGGAGGGCATGGTCCGGCTCAAGGAGTGAGCCCGGCCTGCGGCCTGCAGGACGATGTTCTCCAGGCCCATCCCGCCGACGGCACCGGCGATCAGGTCAGGTCGTCGTGGTCGCCTCGGACCCACGCGGCATACCGCTGCGCCGACCGGTCCACCACGCTCCTGGCGTCCGCGGGCACCTGCATCCCGAAGTTGTCGTAGAGCCGGTCGAACGAAAGCCCCGCGAGGGTGTCCGCCACCCGGGTGACGACCGCGGCGGACAGGGGAAGGAGGTTGGGGAAGGACCGCATGAAGCTCACCCACCCGGCGTCCGGGACCGCCTTGCAGGTGTCGCCGGAGAGCAGGACCCCCCGGCCCTCCGCGCCCGCCGCCCACACGGCGACGCTGCTGCCGGGGAAGTGGCCCCCGGGCTGGAGCACCCGGATGCCCGGGAGCACGTCGAACGGCTCGGACCACGTGACGATCTCACCGTGGTCGCCCCACCGCCGCACCCAGTCCCGGTCGGCCTCGGCCACGTGGACGGTCGCGCCGAAGGCGCGGGCCCACTCCAGCTGGCAGCCGTACATGTGCGGGTGGCTGGCCATCACCGCCGCCACCCCGCCGAGGTCGCCGACCGCCCGGACGGCGGCCTCGTCGACGTAGCCGGGCACCTCCCACAGCAGGTTGCCGTGCGGGGTGCGCACCAGCGTCGCGCTCTGCCCGACGTCAGCCCGCGGCACGGCGTGCAGGGCGTAGCAGTCGCGCTCCACCTCGGTGATCTCGACGCGGAACCCCTCGGCGGCACGCCGCGCGAGGGTGGTCCAGCGCTGACCGCCGGCGGGGACGTACTGCCGCTCGTCGGCGCAGATCGCGCAGGTCTGCTCGTCGAGGTCGTTCTCCACCCCGCAGGTCTCGCACAGCCTCCAGGCCTCGGCAGCGCTCACGTGTGCCACTCTAGGCGTGGGACCGGGTGCCCGGCCGAGATCCAGGGAGGCGACGGCGATGTGGTGGCAGGACCTGCTGTGGGGCATCTGGAACGGCATCACCGCGTGGGTGGTGCTGATCGCGCACGTCTTCGGGGCCTGGGACCGGTTCCCCGTCTACGACCCGGAGCGGGCGGGCAACTGGTACGACTTCGGCTTCCTGCTGGGTGCCGGGTCACCGGTGCTGGGGATGCTGGGCGGGCGCCGAGCCTCCCGGTCGGCCCGCTAGGAGCTCAGGCGGGCCGCAGCGGCAGCTCCCGTGCGGAGGTGACGCACCGCGCGGCCCCGCTCACAGGGTCGGTGAACCGCACCTCCCGGGCCAGCAGCTGCAGGGGGGAGGAGAAGTCGTCCGCGGGCACGTCCCGGACCGATGGGTAGAGCGGGTCGCCCAGGATCGGGACGCCCAGCCCGGCGAGGTGGACGCGCAGCTGGTGGGTCCGGCCGGTCCTCGGCGTGAGCCGGTAGCGGCCGGTGCCGGGTCCGTGCACCCCGTCGAGCTCCACGAGGGTCTCGGCGTTGGGCTCGCCCGGCTCGACCTGCGCCTGGAGCTCACCGCGGCGCTTGACGAGCCGGTTGCGCACGACGGTCGGCAGCTCGAGGTGCTCCGCCAGCGGTGCCAGCGCCACGTAGGTCTTGGCGAGCCCACCTCCCTGCACCATGCGTTGGTAGGCGCTGCGGACGTCCCGACGGGTCGTCAGCAGCAGGACCCCGCTCGTCAGCCGGTCCAGGCGGTGCACCGGTGAGAGCTCCGGCAGGCCGAGGCGGCGACGCAGCAGCACCACCGCCGTCTGGGCCACGTGCGAGCCGCGCGGCATCGTCGCCAGGAAGGGGGGCTTGTCCACGGCGAGCAGCCCGGTGCGGTCGTCGCGCAGCAGGACCGTCAGCTCCCCGGGCACGACGACCTCCTCGGGCAGGTCCCGGTAGAGGTATGCCGTGCCACCGGGCCGGTAGGGCGTGCCCGGCCCGACCCGGGTGCCGTCGCCCAGCACGACCTCCCCCGCCCGGACGCGGCGCCATACCCCGTCCTCGTCGCCCGTCACGGCGACGAGGAACTCCACGACCGTGCGGGGGTGCTCAACGGAGCGGTCCCGGGGGTGCCCCGCGGAGCCGTCGCGGGGGTGCTCGGCGGAGTCGTCCCCGGGGTGCCCCAGGGAGCCATCGCGGAGGCGCTCCGCAGAGCAGTCCGCCGGCAGGACCGGCATCCGCACGCGCGCAGGCCCCAGCCCGTCCCGGGGCGGGAGCGGGGGCTGGGGCCTGCGTCGGCGTGCCATCGAGGGCGGTGCGGTGGTGGTCGGGCGGGCACGTGCCTCCCCGACCGGCTCGACCGCGGTGGTCAGTCGCGGGTGAGCTTGCGGTAGGTCACCCGGTGCGGGCGGGCGGCCTCGGCCCCCAGCCGCTCGATCTTGTTCTCCTCGTAGGCGCCGTAGTTGCCCTCGAACCAGTACCAGGCCGCGGGGTCCTCCTCGGTGCCCTCGTAGGACAGGATGTGGGTCGCGACCCGGTCGAGGAACCACCGGTCGTGGCTGATGACCACGGCGCAGCCGGGGAAGGCCTCCAGGGCGTTCTCCAGCGAGCCGAGGGTCTCGACGTCCAGGTCGTTGGTGGGCTCGTCGAGGAGCAGCAGGTTGCCGCCCTGCTTGAGGGTCAGGGCCAGGTTGAGCCGGTTGCGCTCCCCGCCGGAGAGAACCCCCGCCTTCTTCTGCTGGTCCGGGCCCTTGAAGCCGAACTGGCTGACGTAGGCCCGCGAGGGGATCTCCACGTTGCCGACCTGGATGAAGTCCAGGCCGTCGGAGACGACCTCCCACAGCGACTTCTGCGGGTCCAGGCCCTCGCGGGACTGGTCGACGTAGCTGATGTTGACGGTGTCCCCCACCTTGACCGAGCCGTCGTCGGGCTCCTCGAGGCCGACGATCGTCTTGAACAGGGTGGTCTTGCCGACGCCGTTCGGCCCGATGACGCCCACGATCCCGTTGCGCGGCAGCGTGAACGACAGACCGTCGATGAGGACCCGCTCGCCGAACCCCTTGCGCAGGTCCTTGACCTCGATGACCTGGCTGCCGAGACGGGGCCCCGGCGGGATCTGGATCTCCTCGAAGTCCATCTTGCGGGTCTTCTCGGCCTCGGAGGCCATCTCCTCGTAGCGGGCCAGGCGGGCCTTGCTCTTGGTCTGCTTGGCCTTGGGGTTGGAGCGGACCCACTCCAGCTCCTTCTCCAGCCGCTTGGCCAGCTTGGCGTCCTTCTTGCCCGCGATCGCCAGCCGCTCGCGCTTCTTCTCCAGGTAGGTGGAGTAGTTGCCCTCGTAGGGGTAGAGCCGGCCGCGGTCGACCTCGGCGATCCACTGGGCGACGTTGTCGAGGAAGTACCGGTCGTGCGTCACGGCCAGGACGGCGCCGGGGTAGGCGGCCAGGTGCTGCTCGAGCCACTGGACCGACTCGGCGTCCAGGTGGTTGGTGGGCTCGTCGAGGAGCAGCAGGTCGGGCTTGCTCAGGAGCAGCTTGCACAGCGCCACCCGACGGCGCTCACCGCCGGAGAGGACGGTGACGTCGGCGTCCGGCGGAGGGCAGCGGAGCGCGTCCATGGCCTGCTCCAGCTGGGCGTCCAGGTCCCAGGCGTCCGCGTGGTCGATCTCCTCCTGGAGCTGCCCCATCTCGGCCATCAGGGCCTCGAAGTCCGCGTCCGGGTCGGCCATCTGCTCGGAGATCGCGTTGTACCGGTCCAGCTTGGCCTTGACCTCGCCCACGCCCTCCTCGACGTTGCCGAGGACGGTCTTCTCCTCGTTCAGCGGCGGCTCCTGCAGGAGGATGCCCACCGAGTAGCCGGGGCTGAGACGGGCCTCGCCGTTGGAGGGCTGGTCCATCCCGGCCATGATCTTGAGGATGGTCGACTTGCCGGCGCCGTTGGGGCCCACGACGCCGATCTTGGCGCCGGGGTAGAAGGACATCGTGACGTCGTCCAGGATCAGCTTGTCGCCGACCGCCTTGCGGGCACGCGTCATGGTGTAGATAAATTCGGCCATGCCGCTCAGGGTATCCGTCGGCCCCGACGGCCTCCGAATCCTCCGGGGCCGCCGGGACCGGCGCGCTCACGCCGACCGGGCCAGCACCTCCTCGGCGGCCTCGTCGTCGAGGACCCCGTCCGGGTCGGCCAGGTCCCCGAGGTCGTCGTCCTCGTGCCCGGGTGCGTCCGGACGCCCTTCCACCGGTCGGGCGTCCTCCGGCTCGCCCGGGTTGTACTCCTCGACGCGCTCCAGCCCGTAGCTCGCACTGCCCCTCGTGAACGGGGCCGTGCCGAAGGTCAGGTCCGGACCGATCGAGTCGACGTCGATGGTCGCGTTGACCCCGCTGCCGTTCTCGCTGGTCCACTCGTTGAGCCGGAAGCGACCGTGCACGACGACCGGGTCCCCCTTGTGCAGGCTCGCCAGCACGTTGGCGCCCGTGCGCCCCCAGCAGAGCAGGTCGAAGTAGGTCGTGCCGGTCACCACCCACTGATTGTTCTCCCGGTCGAAGCGTCGGCTGTTGACCGCGATCGCCGAGACCGCGAACGGTTCACCGGTCCGGCTGCCGATCCTGCGCTGCGGGTCGCGGGTCAGGTTCCCGCTGAGCGTCATCCTGCTGTCCACCACCATGGTGCGACTCCCCTCCGTGTCGGGCCCGCCGACCGGCGGGCTGAGGTTCCATCGTCGGGGGGTGCCGGCGGGGCGGGTAGGCCACGCGCCTTCCCTGTGGACGGGGCCGGTCGGCGGTCAGGGGATGTGGGGCGAGCACCCCTCGACGCGGGCCGGACACCCCCCCGGTGCCGCCGTCCGGCGTGGGAGGATCGCGCCATGGAGCTGCGCAACGTGCTCGGCGGACCGCTGCAGGAGTGCGGGCTGGACCCGGTGACGGGGTTCACCCGGTCGGGGCGTTGCGAGGTGACGCCGCCGGACGTGGGCCTGCACGGGGTGTGCGCGGTGATGACCGCCGACTTCCTGGCCCACCAGCAGGAGCTGGGCAACGACCTGGTCACGGCGCGGCCCGAGTGGCGGTTTCCCGGCCTGGTCCCCGGGGACCGCTGGTGCGTGGTGGCCGTCCGGTGGCTGCAGTCCGCCCGCGAGGGCCGTGCCGCCCCGGTCGTCCTGGCCAGCACCCACGAGTCGGTGCTGCAGGTGGTCCCCTCGGAGCTGCTGCACCAGCACGCCGTGGACGTGCCCGACGACCCCTCGGCCCTGCTCTGAGGGCCGGCCCTCAGGCGGCGGCCCGCTCCAGCAGCTGACGGGTCTTCTCGTGCCGGTCCAGCACCGCCATGACCGGTCGCCTGACGTGCTGGAAGGCCACCTCGTCGATCGCCTCGTCGAGCCGCTCCTCCACCTGGGCCCGCCGACGCCGGGCGCCGACCCCGGCGGCCAGCCGCGCGAGCAGAGCCAGGAGCCAGCCGACCAGCACCCCTCCCAGGAGGAGCGCCAAGGGGATCGGCACCGGACCCCAGGAGAAGGCGAGCGGGTCCACCGGCATCTGCAGGAAGCCCAGGACGGCCAGCAGCACCAGCCAGCCCAGTCCCACCACGGCGACGAGGGCGGCCACCAGCTGCAGGGCGCCGACGACGCTCCACCATGCCGGGTTGCGCGACCGCAGGGGCGTCCCGACGACGGCCTGGTCCAGCGCGTCCGCGAGGGTGTCCTGCTGGGGGCCGGCCGCCTCCACGACCGCGTCGGCCCACCGCACCGGCAACCCGGCGCCGGCGTCCTCGCCGACCTGGCGCGTGGCCAGCTGGACGTTGGCCCGCGCGGCGGGCGTGGGTGAGGGCAGCGAGGACCGGCCCAGGACGGCCCGCACGTCGGAGGGGGCGATCCCGGTGGGACCGGCCGTGTCATCACCCAGGCGCAGCCGCTTGAGCGGGTCGGGACGCAGCGATGAGACCCACCGGGTGAACGGCCACCCGGTCCGCGCCCGCGCCTGCCGCCGGTAGTCCCGCTCGACCGCGTCGAGCACGACCGGGACGCCCGAGGCGTCCCGCAGGGCCCGGTGCAACCTGGCGTCGGTCTCCTCGGTGAAGCTCGGGGTCTGCTCGGCCACCCCTCCGCCGACGTCCTCGGCGCTCGTGCGCACGTCGGCGACCAGGCGGGCCTCGGCCGCGTTGCGGGCCGCCACGACCTCGCCGAGACGGGCGCGCAGCTCCTCCACGCCCTGACCCGTCCGGGCCGAGGTCCCCCAGACGTCGTGGTCGCCCGCCCCGTCGTCGCGGACCAGCCGGCGCAGGTCCTCCCGGACCCGCTCGACGTCCTCCTCCGACCGCAGTCGGTCGACCTGGTTGAGGACCACGAGCATCACCGTGTCGTGGTGGCGCAACGGTCGCAGGTAGTCGTCATGGAGCCGCGCGTCGGCATACTTCTGCGGGTCGGCGACCCAGACGAAGACGTCGGCACGCTCCAGGATCCGGTCCGCCTCCACGCGGTGGCGCAGCTCGCGGGAGTCGAAGTCGGGCAGGTCCACCAGCACGAGGCCGTCGAGCCCGACGTTGTCCGCGGTGGTCGTCACCTGGTGGCGGTTGTGGATGCCGAGCCAGTCCAGCAGCTCCCCGGCCGGCTCGTCGCCCCACACCGCGGCTCCCGCCTCGGCGGTGGTCGGACGGCGCGGGCTGATGACCGAGACGTCCTCCCCGACCAGTGCGTTGAACAGGCTCGACTTTCCCGACCCGGTGGCGCCCGCGAGCGCCACGACGGTCCGCCCGCCCTTGAGCGCCCAGCGCTCCTGCACGCGCTGGACCACCCCCCGGGCCTGCTCGGACGCCGTGGGGTCGAGCTGGTGTCCGCCCACGTCGACGGCGGAGCCGAGCAGGTCGGCCCGGTCGGTGAGAGCCAGCTCCGTCTGCTCCTTCGAGCGCCGACGCCCGATCATCGGGCCGCCTCCACGTCGGACGCGGCGGACCGCAGCTCCTGCACGCTCTCCTCGGTCACGGGTACCTCCTGCAGGACCGCGTCGTAGCGGCCCCGCTCCTGCTCGAAGAGCTGCTCGACCCGCGCGACGAGCGCCTTGCGGGCCTTGATGGACATCGACCGCACGGCCTGGTCGCCGAAGACGGCCTCGAGGAGGCGCTGGGCCAGCACCGCCGAACCGCCGGCGACGGCGACCTCTGCCCCGGTGGGGATCGCCGCGGTCGAGGCGAACACGACGATCATCAGCAGCACCCCCAGGCCGTTGACGCCGAAGGCCAGGAACCGGGCGGTGGACCGGCGCGACCCGGCCTCCTCGCGGACCATCTCCAGGATCTCGCCCTGCCAGTCGCGGATGAGCCGTTCGACCCGCTCGGGGAAGTCCGGCGAGGCCTTGGACAACCCCGGGTTGCGGTCGACCAGCTCCACGCCCCCGGGGGCGTTCTTCCAGGCCCGGGCCGCCGTGCTGGCGGCCACCTGCCCGTGGGAGGTGATGAGCGCGGCGGCACCGGACTGCAGGGCATCACCCAGCGGCTCGGCCGAGACCGGCTTTCCGGAGAACCACGAGGACACCCGGTCGCGGAACCGGCCGATGCCCTCCTCGACGGAGCGCAGGAACTCTCCGGTCCCGACCAGCTCCTGCCACCGGGCCAGGACCTCGCCGCGCAGCAGCGAGCCGTCCTGCACCCCCTCCTCGACACCGGCGAGGGCGTCCGCGTAGGCCGCGCGCGGCGCCTGGGCGAGCCGGTCCCGGGCGGCCATCTGCGCGTGCCCCGCCTCGGCGAGGGTGCCGGCGCGGCCGGCGAGGGAGCCGACGGTGCCGCTGAGCGTGCGGCGGATCACCATCGACCGGGCGCGGGCGTCACCGGCCAGCGAGTGCAGCCAGCCACGAAGACGTTCGACGTCCTTCCCGGGGATCATCCCGTCCTCGAGGTCGACCTCGACGACCGGGAAGATCGGCGACTGCCCCAGGCCCTGGTCGCGCAGCATGGAGGCCAGGTGCAGGCGCACGGTCTGCAGGGCCTCCGGGGGCACCCGGTTGAGGACGATCGCGACCGAGGTCCCCCGCTCGGCCGCCTCGCGCAGCAGGTCCCAGGGGACCGCGTCGGCGTAGCGGGCGGCCGTCGTGACGAACAGCCACAGGTCGGCGGCCGAGAGCAGCTGCTTGGACAGCTCCCGGTTGGCCTTGACCACCGAGTCGATGTCCGGGGCGTCGAGCAGGGCGAGACCGGCGGGCAGGGCGCCGGAGGTGACCAGCCGCACGGACGTGGGGTCGTCGGTGCCGGCGGACCCGTCCCCGTCCCCCGCGACCCGGGACAGCCCGGGCAGCACCCGCTTGTCGGTGAACCAGCGGGTGTCCTGCTCGTGGTGGACGAGCACCGAGGCCCGGGTCGTGGGGCGGATGACCCCCGTGGCCGTCACGTGCTCGCCGACGACCGAGTTGACCAGCGTGGACTTGCCGGCCCCGGTGGAGCCGCCGACCACCGCGAGCAGCGGCGCGTCCAGGGAGCGCAGGCGCGGAAGCACGTAGTCGTCGAGCTGGTCGACCAGCTCGGTCCGGGCCGTGCGGGCACCACCGACGTCGTCCAGCTCCAGCGGGAGGGTCAGGGCGTCCGCGCTGCCGCGGAGCCGTTCGACGGCAGCAAGCAGCACGGAAGGGTCCTTGTCGGTCACCCGCCCAGTTTCCCCCGCCCGGGGCGTGCGACCAAAGCGAACCGCCGGAACCTGCCGGAACGCCTCCTCCCCAGCCCCTCAGCGGGTGGAGTCCGCGTGCGCCAGCAGGGTCCTGGACTCGGTGAGGAAGCGCTCCGCGTGCCCGCCGAACCACGCGCCGATCTCGGCGAAGCGGGCCACGAACTCCTCGCGCTCCCCCCGGCGCAGCAGGTCCAGGCACTCGTCGAACCGGTCGTGGTAACGCTCGAGCAGCGCCACCGACCGCGGGGAGGCGGTGATGATGTCGTAGTAAAGGTCGGCGTCCTGGGCGAAGAGCCGGCCGACCATCACCAGCTCGAGACGGTAGATCGGGGAGGACAGGGCCAGCAGCTCGGTCAGGTCGTGGTCCTCGTGGGCCAGGTGCCAGCCGTAGGCGAACGTCGAGAAGTGCCGCTGCGCCTGGATCAGGCCCATGAGCGCGTCGTGGTCCTCGGCGCCGATCTCGTGCACCCGTGCGCCCCACAGGCGGATCTGGTCCAGCAGCCAGGCGGAGGCCTGCGGGTCCCGCCCGGGAACGGCCGCGACGACCTGCTTGGCCAGGCTGTCCACGTCGGGGCCGAACATGGGGTGCAGCCCCAGCACCGGGCCCGGGTGGGCGGCGAGCATGGCCGCCATCACCTCGGTCTTGGTCGAGGTCAGGTCGACGAGCAGGCAGTCCGGGGGCAGCTGCGGCAGCGAGCGCACGACGTCGACGGTGTCGTGGATCGGCACCGAGACGAGGACCATGCCCGCCCCGGCCAGCGTCTCGGCCACCTGCTGAGGGGCGTCCTCGCGCTCGACCACGCGCACCTCGTACCCCGACAGGGTGAGCATCCGCGAGAAGAGCGCCCCCATCCGCCCTCCGCCACCGACCACGACCACCGGTCCGAGGTCGGGCTGCTGACGGGTGAAGCCCATGCTCTTCTCGTGGGTGTAGGCGGCGCGCATGCAGCGGCGCAGGACGTCCTCCACGAGGTCGGCCGGCACGCCGCGCTCCTGCGCCATCGCCCGTTTGGCCTCGATCATCGCGCGTTCGCGGTCCGGTGCGTAGATGGGCAGCCCGTGGCGCCCCTTGACCTCGCCCACCTGACCCACCAGCTCCAACCGGCGCGCCAGCAGGTCGATCAGCTGGGCGTCGACCTCGTCGATCTGTGCGCGCAGGCCGGCGAGCGGCTCGGTGACCGGGTCCTGGCTCATGCCCGGATCCTAGTGGGCGGGCGCGGGGGGCCACCTACACTGGTGCGGCTTGCCCCCGTAGCTCAATGGACAGAGCACCGGCCTTCTAATCCGTAGGTTGCAGGTTCGAATCCTGCCGGGGGCGCGTGGGGCCTCAGGACCCGACGAACACGCGGCGGTGCTCGGCGACCGTGGCCAGCAGGACCCGCTCACGGCGCAGCCGCTCGGGGTCCGGCCCGACCGCGTTGAGGTGCTTGCGCACCATCGCCAGCTCGCCGCTCTCGTCCTGGAAGGCCGTCATGGCCCGTTCGGCCCGGCGCCCGCCCACCTGCCGGGCCCACCGGCGCGCCCGTCGGCGTTCGCCGCCGTCGGCCAGCATCGCGACCTCGGCGGGCGTGAACCAGCCGTTGACGCCGTAGCCGGTCAGGTGGTCCCGCACCAGCCGGGCCTCACGACGACGAGCCCACCGCAGCAGCAGCAGGAAGGCCACGAACAGCGGCACCTGCACCAGCCCGAAGAGCAGCAGGTAGGCGTCGGCGGCGGCGACCGCGCTGTAGTTGAACAGGGCGTGCAGGAACACCGCGGCCGCGAGGCCGACGAGGACGGCCCAGGCGGAGGACCACCGGCGTCGGTGGGCGATCAGCCCGAAGGCCAGCCCGACGCAGACGGTGAACATGGGGTGTGCGAACGGGCTCACCAGGCCGCGCACGATGAACAGCCCGACCAGCCCGGCCGGTCCGGCCTCGGCGTAGGCGGTCCCCAGGTAGAGGATGTTCTCGACGAAGGCGAAGCCGGCGGCGACCAGCCCGGCGTAGACGATCCCGTCCACCACCCCGTCGAACTCGCGGCGCGCACGCCAGAAGATCAGCCCCACCCCCAGGCCCTTGAGCAGCTCCTCGGTGACCGGCGCCACGACGACCGCCCCGACGACGAGGGGGTCCTCGTGCAGCCCGGCGACGAACTGCATCCCGGTCGCGCTGAGCAGCAGAGCTCCCAGCGTGGAGATCAGCGCGCCCCACAGGAAGGCGAACCACAGCAGCCGCGCCGGCTCCCCCTCCAGCCGGTCCACCCACAGGAAGGTGGGCACGACGATGCCGATGGCCAGCGACGCGGTGAGCATGGCCAGCGCGGCGGTGGTCAGCCCCAGGCTGTCCACGACGATCGCCCCCATGACGAGCGCGGCCAGACCGAAGATGGTGACGACGACGCCGGTCAGCAGGACGCGCCGCAGGACCGGGCGGTGGGTCGCGTTGCCCGGCACCTCGCCGTGCGGGTGGAAACCGGTCATCACCCCGTGCCAGTCGCCGGAGACCTGGGGCGGGGTCTGGGGAGGGGTAGGGAGCGGGTGCGGCATGGGCGCGAATCTACCGGCGGGGACGGGGTGGTTAGGCTCTGGTCCGTGACTGGTGACCGGATCGTGTGGATCGACTGCGAGATGACCGGGCTGGACATGACGGCCGACGCCCTCGTGGAGGTGGCCTGCCTGGTCACCGACGCCGAGCTGAACGTCCTCGGCGAGGGGGTGGACCTGGTGGTCCGCCCGCCGCAGGAGGCCCTGGACCAGATGGGTGACTTCGTCCGGGACATGCACACGCGGTCGGGGCTGCTGCCCCTGCTGGCCGACGGGACCACCCTGCAGGACGCCCAGGCCCAGGTGATGGCCTACGTCCGCGAGCACGTCCCCGAGGGGCGCAAGGCGCCGCTGGGCGGCAACACCGTCAGCACCGACCGGGCGTTCCTGGCCCGGGACATGCCGGAGCTGGAGGCGCACCTGCACTACCGGATCGTGGACGTCTCCTCCATCAAGGAGCTGGCGCGCCGGTGGTTCCCCCGCGCCTACTTCGCCGCCCCGCCGAAGACCGGTGGCCACCGCGCGCTGGGAGACATCCTGGACAGCATCGCCGAGCTGCGCTACTACCGGGAGGCCGTCTTCACCCCCGCGCCCGGCCTGGACACCGCCACCCTGAAGCAGATCGCGGCCCGGCACACGCGCCAGACCTGAGTCCGCGGCGCGGTTCGGAGCAGACCGGGCGAGGCTGTAGGATGGTCCGCGTTGTCCACGGACCCTGCGTCCCGGACAGCCCTTGGTGGGTGTAGCTCAGCAGGTAGAGCACCTGGTTGTGGTCCAGGTGGCCGCGGGTTCAAGTCCCGTCACTCACCCGTAGTGCGTTGATGTGATGTGCATCACCGCAGGTGAGGCCCCGGATTCCGCGTCACGGCGCGGAATCCGGGGTCTTTCGCGTTGAGCAGGTGTGAGCAGGTGTGTGTAGGCGCGTGACAGCAGAATTTCTGTCACACTGCTGTCACAGCTTCGAGCCGGAGCACCACACGGAACCCCCTCATGCCTGGAGGAACTCATGTCCGCGCCCTCGAAGCTGCCTCGGGGCATCTCGCTCTACCGAGGCCGCTACCGGGTTCGCATGAATCACGAGGGGCGAACAGTTCCCCTCGGCATGTTCGACACCCTTATGGACGCCAGGGCAGCGCTCAGCATAGCCAGGGCTGACGCCGCACGCGGGATCTTCGTCCCGCCCGCTCAGCACCGGGCCGCCCGCGAGGCTGAGGCCGAACGAGCCGTCGCCGAGGGCATGACGCTGCGGGAGTGGTCCGAGAAGTGGTTAGCCACGCTGGAGGCCAACCCCGACAGATCGAAGGGGACGATCGTCGCGTACCGCTCCGTGCTCAAGAACCACGTCCTCCCCCAGCTCGGAGACGTGCGGCTCATCGACCTGACCACCGATCTCGTGGCCGAACACCTGGCCGCGCTGGCCCGCCTGCCGAGCAAGCGGCACGCGGGTGCCCGCAGGAACGGCATCGCCCCCAACAGCGCGATCGTGCTCCGGTCCTGCATCAACGCTGCCGTGAAGGCACGCGCCGGCGGCCTCCAGACGTTCTCTTTCCCGGAAGTACCCAAGCATCGTCGCGTCCGGCCCGAAGATGCGCAGGGCGACGTGGCGACCCCTGACGAGGTGCGCGCGCTGACTGAGGCCATGTCGGAGCATCTGCGCATCGCGGTTCCACTGGCCGCGTGGTGCGCGCTACGGATGGGTGAGGTGCTTGGCCTCCAACGCCGCGACCTCGAGCACCTCGAGGACCCCGACCGGGCCACCCTGCACGTCCGCCGACAATGGAACAGCCAGGCGGGGGCCCTGACCCCACCCAAGGCAGACAGCGCACGAAGCATCGCCATTCCTGCTGCGCTGCTACCGGACCTGGCCCGCCACCTCGACACCTTCACGGGTCCCCAGGCCGCAGACCCCGTCGTATGCGGAGCGGCACATGCGCGTACGAGCCGGGTGCGTCCAGTCCCGCATGGTCCACGGGACGCAATATAGAGGCTGCTGGCTTGCGGACCCCGACCCGCGGCCAGACAAGCTATCCGTGAGTCCGCCAGATGGAGACCCTGCCGGGTCGGCCCTCGCTCTTGGGACCCTGAGAAAGCGTCACCTCACAGACCCGTCCGCAGCCCGTCGGCGCCAGTTCGAATCCCCTCAGACGCACCGGGCTGAGTATGCGCGCGCTGGGCCGCAGGATCGCGCAGGCCTGCCCGCATCCCGAAGAGCCCCTCGGATTCTCCGCGTGGATGCCGGAGGACTGTCGATCGACTGAGGATCCGCGTCTCGACCGCCTAAGCCTGGTGCTGCAAGAGAAACCCATGTCACGGCGGCTGAAGAGTGACCGGGTTCCGACGACCAGACGCAAGCGGTGGGTGCAACACCCGCTTGTGGATCCGGTCGTAGGTGGTCGCTCAGAGCCTCTGCAGGGTCCTCCACCCGAGGGTCTTTCGCCTGGGGCAGCAGTCCACACCCTCGTCGGCAGACCGTTGCGCCGCCACACTGCCAGGGTCCCCCGGGAGATCCCCAGATCGGCCGCGATCGCGCGCGACGTGGCCCGGGCGTGTGCCTCGCATAGGCCACCACCTCACCGCAGAACTCCCACGCAGCGCTTCGTTGACGTGAGGGCGATCATCTCGCTTCCTCCACCTCCTGCTGAATTCGGCGTGTCCACCCCAAGGGGCCAGGACCCAAACCCGACGCGGTCAGCCGATCCGGCCGTACCAGATGCCGCCGTAAACGGGAGCCCCATAGGTAACGTCGGTACTCGGGTTGAGGGCCTCGACAACCAGGCCATTTCCGGCATAGATGCCCACGTGGTAGAAGTCCTCGGTGAACACCAAGTCACCGGGCTGGGGGTCGGACACCGGGGTGACCGCGGCCTTTTGACCGGAAACGGTGCGGGGGATGTCGATCCCAGCCTGCTGGAAGACCCACCAGGTGAAGCTGGAGCAGTCGAAGCTGTAGGGCGGCGTGCCGCCCAGGACGTAGGGGTATCCGACGTACTGGCGGGCGATGGCGACCACGCCTCCGCCGACGGGGGCTGGGGCGGCCTGCTGGACCGGAGAGGCCTGCTGGACCGGCGTGACCGACTGGCGCACGGGGGCCTCGTCCAGCTGGGCCGGCGTACCCGACTCCTGCACGGGGGCCTCGTCCTGCTGGACCGGGGCAGCGGCGCGTTCAGTGGAGCGGCTGGCAGTGGTCGACTCCCGCTCCCCGAGCGCGTCCGCAGCCGTCTCGGGCGCCTCGGGCGCTCGCGCAACCTCAGTGGCCGCGGTGAACCCCGCGGTGCCGAACTCGACTGAGGCGTCGGTGGGCGCCTTCGCCGCGGCTGCAGGACGCTCGGCGGCGACGGTCTCCTTGACGTCAAGCAGCGCCTGCAGCGCGCGGGCCGGTCCATCAGCCTCGTCGTTGCGCAACGGGTCGGCGGGGACGGCGACGGACGCGCCCACGATCAGACCGGTTGAGGTGGCCGCGACAGCAGCGGCCCGAGTCAGGGCGCTACTAGCCGAGCCGAGAGGACCCGGCCTACGGTGCCGGGCGGAGTGGCGGTGCGTCACGAGATGTTCCTCCAGGGTGCATGCGGGTTCAACTGCCGGGCTGGGACGGGATATCCCTCATCCGGGTTGGGCGGACGGCTAGTCCCAAGGAGCCATGGGGCCCCAATCACGTGGGTCCCCCGCTCCAGTCGCGCGGTACCTCGTTCGGGTCCCCGCGCGCAGGCAGGACTAGACATGACGCGCCGGGTACCTCCTCCAGGGGAGAGGAGAGGTCGCCACCGTACACACACCGGGCATCTAAGGTCACGTTCCGATAACGGACCCGTGGACGTCATCCCGGCCCGTGCGCTGCTTACAGGCCCCCCACCTGCGACGACAGCACCTGGATGGGGCACTCACGGGATCGGGCGTGACCCACGTCACGCGATTCCCAGGCTCAAACATCACCACCTGCCCACCCGAGCTGCCCCGTCACGGCCAGGTCGAGGACCGTACCGGAAGCCCCCCATGCCCTGCCACCTGCCCGTTGCACCGGGGGTTCTCACGCGGGCCGGCTTCCCTCACGCGGGCCGGCTTCTGTGGAAGTCCCCGGTGGCGTCACGAAGGTCGAGTGCATCCGACGGCAGGAGCAGCGCAACTCGCGGCCGCGGGCCATCGGGTACCGCCCACCAACTCCAGGATCGAGGACCCGGCCAGGCACGACAGACCCTCTCGTGCGGCACGGGGGCGCGCCGCACGCACACAGTCGACCTCCGAAAGCCCCCGAGCCCAGTCGACAGCGGTTCATGGCGACCACCGAGCTCCGTCAAGCGGTCGACGATCACACCGGGCGGGCGGCCCACCGGACACGCTGCCTGTCCATGACGGGTGAGCAAGACGGGGGTGCGGGCGCTGAGTGCGGCTCGCCTCCAGACGCTCGCCGCGGTGAGCGGAGCCCATCCCGGAAGCGGGTCATTGCGAGGGGGGTTCCTGCAGGGGGTTGAGGATGCGGTCGAGGAAGCGTCGGGTGCGTTCGTGCTGCGGTCGGGTGAACATCTCCTCGGGGGTGGCCCGTTCGACGATGACTCCTTCGTCCATGAAGAGCACCTCGTCGGCGGCGGCACGGGCGAAACTGACCTCGTGGGTGACGACGACCATCGTCCAGCCCTCGTCGGCGAGCTCCTTGATCACCGCCAGCACCTCTCCCACGAGCTCGGGGTCAAGGGCCGAGGTGGGCTCGTCGAAGAGGAGCAGGCTGGGGCGCAGCGCCAGGGCGCGGACGATGCCGACCCGCTGCTGCTGCCCCCCGGAGAGCTGGAAGGGGTAGACGTCGCGCTTGTCGCGCAGCCCGACACGGTCCAGCAGCTGCTCGGCCGCAGCGACGGCCTCGGACCTGGGGATGCCCTGGACGTGCACCGGTCCCTCGATGACGTTCTCCAGCACGGTGCGGTGGGGAAAGAGGTTGTGCTGCTGGAAGACCATGGCGGAACGGTCGCGCAGGGCCATCCGGTCCTTCTTCGGCACCGGGCGGGTGAAGTCCAGCGTCGGACCGCCGGCGAAGGTCAGCGTGCCACCGTCGGGTGTCTCCAGCCCGTTGAGGGATCGCAGCACCGTGGTCTTGCCCGACCCGCTGGGGCCGATCAGGACCACGACCTCGCCCTTGGTCACGGTGAGGTCGATGGAGCGCAGCACGGAGAGCTCCCCGAAGCTCTTGCTCAGGCCTTGTACGCGCAACAGCACGTCATCACCACCACCGGGCGGGGGACCGGGGGGAGGGGTCTCAGTGGGCGACATAGCGGTCCAACCTCTTCTCCAGCGCATTCTGGCCCGTCGACAGGACGAGGCAGAAGACCCAGTAGACCAGCGCGGCCTGCATGTAGAGCAGCATGAACTCCTGGCTGAAGGCGGCCACCTTCTGCGCCTCGCGGAACAGCTCGGTCACCAGGATCAACGAGGCCAACGACGTGTCCTTCACCAGCGAGATGAACGTGTTGGACAGCGGCGGCACGGACACCCTGGCCGCCTGCGGCAGGATGACCCGACGCAGGGTGAGCCGGTGCGACATGCCGGCCATGTACGCCGCCTCCCACTGCCCGCGGGGGACAGACAGGATGGCGGCCCTGATCACCTCGGCGGCATACCCGCCCACGTTGAGCGAGAAGGCGATGACCGCGCTGGGCCACGGGTCGATGAGCAGCCCCAGAGACGGCAGACCGTAGAAGATGACGAACAGCTGCACGAGCAACGGGGTGCCACGGATGACCGAGATGTAGGCCCGCGCCAGGCCCGAGAGCACCCGGCTGCGGGACATCCTCATCAGCGCCACGCCCAGCGCGAGCACCAGGCCGACGACGAAGGACACCACGGCCAGCGGGATCGTTCCGAGCAGACCCCCGCGCACGATCGGCCACAGCGAGTCGACGAAGAGCGTCCACTCCTGGCTCATGGCCGCCTCAGCCCGAGACGTCTTGCCCGAAGTACTTCTCACCCAGCTCGGCCAGGGTGCCGTCGGCCTCCAGCTCGGCCAACGCCTCGTCGACGGCGGAGACCAGCTCCTCCTTGCCCTGGGCGAAGGCGAACGCGTTCAGGGAGGCGTCCTCGGTCTCCACCGCGATCTTGATCGGGCTGTCCGGCCGCTCGTTGGTGTAGTCCAGGAAGGTGAGCTTGTCGTTGACGGTCGCATCGACCCGGCCCTGCTCGAGGAGAGCGACGGCCTGGGCCCAGCCTTCCACGGCCTCGACCTGGGCGCCGTTGCTCTCCGCGACCTCGTACCAGTTGCTGGTCAGCGACTGCGCGGCGATCATGCCTTCCAGGTCGGCCAGGCTGGTGATGTCGTCGGTGTCCTCGCTGGTCACGACCACGCCAGGGGAGACGGTGTAGGGCGTGCTGAAGAGGTAGGCCTCCTCGCGCTCGGGGTTGATCGAGACCTGGTTGGCGATCACGTCGAAGCGGCCGGCCTCCAGGCCGGCGAAGATCGCGTCCCACTGCGTCTCCTGGAACTGGACCTCCAGGTCGAGACGCTCCGCGACAGCTTCCACCACCTCGACGTCGTACCCGACCAGGTCGCCGCTGCCGTCCTCGTGGTAGCTGAACGGCCGGTAGGTGCCCTCGGTCCCGACGACCAGCACCCCCTCCTGCGCCAGACCCAACCCGGACCCCGCCTCGGCAGTGGCGTCGCTCTCACCGCCCTGACCGCACGCGGTGAGCGTCAGGGAAGCGGCAGCGGCAAGGGCGATGAGTGTCTTCATACTCACGATGGAGGTCCTTTGTGCGAGTTCGACGCGCCGGGAACCGGCGTGTGGCGGGGTGGGGTCTCAGCAAGTCGTTGCTGACGGCAGGTGGAACCATACGGTGGCAGCATCTATTGCCATACCTGCTGTTATGTGAGGTACCTCACCAACCCCCTGATCCGCACCCGCCGTGCCCGCACCGGCCGGTTGACGTTGCACGGGTATGACCCGGGGGACTCAGCCAGGACGGGGCGAACAGCGGAGGGCCGTCAGGCCCAGGGACCCGCTCGGTCGCCCACGACGGTGGCCGCTGTCGATCCCGAGGGGCCCTAGGGGGAAGGGGCCTCCGGTGCCGGCTCCTGGGGAACATCGGCCGGTGGCGCCTGCTCCTGCGGCGCCTCCTCGGCCGGAGCTTCCTCCTGCGGAGCATCCCCGGGCGCCTGCTCCTGCGGGACGTCGCCGTCCCGGACGTCCCCCGGCACCGGCACGTCGAGCTCCGCGTCCAGCGACTCCTGCCCCGTGCCGCTCCAGCCCGGGACCGAGGTACCGACGTTGGTGTTGCTGGTCCCACCCGTGTACGTGGACACCGCACGCCCGGTCGAGAGCTCGAAGGCCACGATGAGGGCCATCGCGATCCCGAAGAGTGCTGCGCTGACGGCGACGATCCGCTTCCAGGGCAGGCCCCGCACCAGCTGGCCCCCGGAGCTTTCCTCGTCCGGTACCTCGGTGTGGCCCAGGTCCCCGGCGCGCCGAGGAACCTCGGGCTGCCTGACCGCCTCTGCCGGGACCAGCTCGCGCACCCGGCCGGAGCGCCGAGCCGCGCGGGCCTGCGCCGAGACGCGCTCCTTGGTCATGGGTCAGGTAGTGGGAGTAGACGGCGCCTCCCACCGTGATGCACAAGCTGCCCAGCGCGGCGCCCACCAGGGTGCCGGCCGCACCGAGGCTGGACAGGAGCACGGCCGACGACACGGCGCCCAGGGCGCCACCTGCAGAAGTGACCCAGTTGATCTGAAGACGGTTCGGCTCACTCACCGGATCCACTATCCAGCCCTGCGCGCTGGCCACCCAAATCGCCGCGCCCACGACACGCCCCGAGGTGCCCCTCCCCGCACCGTGGCGGTCCTCTGGACGGCTCGTCAGCGCCGGGTCCCTGTCCATGCTTTGTACCGGCAGGGGTGGTGGGGCGCCACCAGTGCCATCCCTGGAACACGCCCCCGGAGTCGGAGGTGGAAGGCTGCTAGGCACTCGGCGCACGCTTGGCGTCGCCAATCTGATGTCCGCGACCCCGATGTCCTCCTGGCCCTGGGTCGAGCCGTTGGGGGTGCTGCGTCCGCAGCACCGCCCGACGGGCTGCACGAGCGCCCTATCCGCCTGTCTGATCACCAAGAAACGACCGGGTACGACAGTCCCTAGCTGCGCACGAGCCGGGCGATCGCTCGTGCGGCATCCTGGACCCGCTCCTCACGAACCCGGTGGTCGTCCCCGGGCTGGTGGAGGCACTGGTGGAGGTGGTCGTCGAGCAGGAGCAGGGCGACGGACTGCAGCGCCCTGGTCGCTGCCGCGACCTGGGTGAGGATGTCGATGCAGGCTGCATCCTCCTCGATCATGCGGCTGATGCCGCGGACCTGTCCCTCGACCCGGTGCAGGCGCACCTGGATGGCGGCGGGGCTGGTCCGACTGCCGGGGACCATCGCACTTCTCCTGTCCGTCCGGGGGTAGAGGGGTCTCGGTCAGGGTGTCGGGCTTGGGTGCTTGAACCTTTCGGGGTGGGCGTCGAAGGTGGCCGAGCAGTGCTTGGAGCAGAAGTGGAACGTCGCCCCGTCGTGCTCGCGGGTGGTGGCCGCGGTGGTGGGGTCGATGCTCATGCCGCACACCGGGTCGGTCACGGTCGCGCCGTCCTGGTGCGCTGCGTGGTCATGGTGGGTCATGTCGGTCTCCTCCTGGGCTGGTTCGTGTCCGAGCTCGACCACCGGCTCCGTAACCGGGACCACGCCGGCTGCGGGAAGGGGTGCCGGTGTGAATCCCCGCAGGCGGTTGGCGTTCGTGACCACGGACAACGAAGACAGGGCCATGGCGGCAGCGGCGATGATCGGGCTGAGCATCAGACCGAAGGCGGGGTAGAGGACCCCGGCGGCGATGGGGATGCCGATGGCGTTGTAGCCAAAGGCGAAGACGAGGTTCTGGCGGATGTTGCGCATCGTTGCCTGGGACAGGTCGACCGCGGTGACCAGGCCCGAGAGGTTCCCGGAGATCAGGGTGATGTCTGAGGACTCGATGGCGACGTCGGTGCCGGTGCCGATGGCCGACCCCACGTCGGCCTGGGCGAGCGCAGGGGCGTCGTTGATGCCGTCGCCGACCATTCCGACGATCCGCCCCTCGGCCTGCAGCCGCTTGACCTCGGTGGCCTTGTGCTCGGGCATGACCTCGGCCAGGACCCGGGTGATGCCGACCTGGCGGGCGATGGCTGCGGCGGTGTCGCGGTTGTCACCGGTCATCATGACCACGTCCAGACCGCGGGCCCTCAGTGCGGCGATGGCCTCTACGGAACCCTCCTTGACGGTGTCGGCGACGCCGATGACACCTCCGGGGCGTCCGTCGATCGCCACGAGCATCGGAGTTTTCCCGTCCTGGGCGAGGCGTTCGAGGTCACCGAGGAGGATCGTGGGGTCGATGCCGGCGCCGGTGAGCAGGCGCTGGTTGCCGATGAGCACCTGCCGCCCTCCTACGAGCGCGCGCACGCCCTGACCGGTGACCGAGTCGAACTCCTGCGCCGGGGCGGAGTCGATCCCCCGGTCGTGGGCACCGGTCACGATGGCTGCGGCCAGCGGGTGCTCGGAGCTGCGTTCGGCGGCGGCGACGAGGCTCAGCAGCTCGGTCTCCTCGACCCCGTCGGCGGGCAGGACGTCGGTCAGGGACGGGGCGCCCTTGGTGATGGTGCCGGTCTTGTCGAGCACGACGGTGGTCAGCTTGTGCGCGGTCTCCAGTGCCTCGGCGGAGCGGATGAGGATGCCATGGGTCGCTCCCTTTCCGGTACCGACCGTGATCGAGAGCGGGGTGGCCAGCCCCAACGCGCAGGGGCAGGCGATGATCAGGACCGACACCGCGGCGACGAGGGCGAAGACCAGGGCAGGCGGGGGTCCGAACACGGACCAGGCCGCGAAGGTCCAGACCGCGATCAGGATGACCGCGGGCACGAAGTAGCTGGAGACCATGTCCACGAGCCGCTGGATCGGGGCCTTGGACCCCTGCGCCTCGCGGACCAGCCGGATGATCTGGGCCAGCATGGTGTCCGAGCCGACCTTGGTGGCCACGTACCGGAACGCCCCGGTCTGGTTGATCGTGGCCCCGATCACGTTGTCACCGACGCCCTTGGTGACCGGGATCGGTTCGCCGGTGACCATCGACTCGTCCACTGCGGAGGTGCCCTCGCTGACCTCACCGTCCACGGGCAGCTTCTGCCCCGGGCGGATGACGATCACGTCGCCCTGCTGGACGTCCTCGACCGGGACCTCGACCTCATCCCCGCCGCGCACGACGTTGGCGGTACGCGGCTGCAGGCCGATGAGCGTCCGGATCGCCTCACCCGTGCCGGCCTTGGCCTGGGTCTCCAGCAGCCGGCCGAGCAGGATCAGGGTCAGGATCACCCCGACCGCCTCGTAGTACACCTCCCGGGCGTCGGCCGGCAGCAGGCCCGGGGCGAAGGTCGCGACCAGGCTGAACCCGAACGCCGCGATCGTGCCGAGGGTGATGAGCGAGTTCATCTCGGCCGTGCGGTGGGACAGCGCCAACCACCCGGTGCGGTGGATCGGCCACCCGGTGTACAGCATGACCGGTGCGATCAGGACCAGCTGGACCAGCGGTTCCAGCAGCAGACCCGGCACCCAGGTGACATTGAACAGTTCGTGCGCCATGACCGCTACGAGGACAGGAAGGGTGAGCACCGCCCCCACCACCACCCTGCGGCGCAGGTCGGCGATCTCGGCGGCCCGCTCGGCCGCCTCCGGGTCGGCCGGGTCGTCACCGGCACCGTTCACCGGGCGTGACTCCTGGGACGCCGTGGTGGCCACCGGCCCCGGAGCGTCGTCGAGACCCCGGTCGGCCAAGGGTCCTGACCCGGTGACGAGCGTGTCGGCAGCGCCTCCGGCACCTGGCGCACCGGTCGTCTCGTCTGCCACCACCCGGACCTTCCCGTGGAGCATGTTCATCCCGCACGCGAAGCCGAACTCCCCGACGTCCTGGGGCGTAAAGTCGACCGCGGTGCTCGCGTACGCCGGCAGTGCCTCGTTCACCCGGAAGTGGGGGAAGACCACCCGGGAGGAGCAGTCCCCGGACTCCTGGCGGTCGAAGACGATCCGCACAGGCACGCCCTGGACGACCTCGAGGAGGTCGGGGCTGTAACCGCCCTTGACGGTCACGCGAACGACCTGGCGGCCGTGCTCGACCTGGGCACGGCGGGAGGCCTTGGGGCCGAAGAAGTACCAGCCCGTCAGGGCGGTCAGCACGAGCGCGACGGCGAGTGTCACGACGATGTCCATGATCTGTTCCTCTCGAACCTGGTCGGGTATTGCCCCGTGTGTTACCCCGTGGGGGTATCTTCAGCGTAGGTGTCGAGGTGGCGGGTCGGGGGGCGGGACGATGGAGATCTGATGGAGAATGTCGGTCGATGCGGATAGCCCGGGTGACCTCATCGGTGCCCGGAGCCGCCCGTCCCGTGGTTCATCCAGCCCATCATGACGGCCATCATGCCCAGGCAGGCCAGGGCGTAGACCAGCGCGCCGGTACCCAGCGTCCCGGTGGCGATCAGGACACCCACGAGTGTGAGCATCGGCAGGCACATCAGCCACATCAGCACACCGTGACCGTGGCGCGGCCGCTCGGGTGACCTCTGGTCCGCCGGCAGCTGCCCCGGGACAGGCAGAGATGGTGGCTGCGCGACCGGTGCTGATGCGGTCCGGAACGTCGGGCGCTCACGGTTGTTCATGGCGTCTTCTCCTCTTGCCGTGGTTGCGTCACTGCACGAGAACCTTGATCGTCCTGCCCTGGTCCAAGGTGGCCACGACGGTGTCCTCGATCACGGTGATGACCTCGAGGGCACCCTCGGGGGTGCGACCCGCAGACAGCGACGTGACCTCCCCGAGGGCCGTGGCCCCCAGCGTCCAGGACTCACCGGAGTCGGTGCTGGTGGCGATGGTGCCCTCAGCGGTCACGGCGACCACCGTGGACTGATCGGCCCAGGCGACAAGAACTACAGGACGGGGCGGGGTCAGGGTCGCCCAGGTGGCCCCGTCGTCCTGACTGCGCAGCAACCCGGCCGCCGTGGTCGCCAGCAGCGTCCCGTCCGGGGAGGCGGCCAGGACGCGCGGGGGCGAGGGTATGGGGCGCTCCTGCCAGGTCGTGCGGTCCCGGGTCGAGCGCAGCGTCCCGTCGAACCCGGTCAGCGTGGCGCCGGAGGAGGTGAGGGAGTGGAAGTCGGACTGCCCGCCCCGGGAGGCCACCGTCCACGTGGCCCCCCGGTCCTCGGAGGTGATCAGGCCCAGAGGTTCGGGCAGGTCGCTCTGCGGCCCGGGATGGCCCGAGGCGAGGTAGGTGCCGTCGCTGTCGATGGTGAAACCCATCAGGTCCATCACCGGCCCGACGGGACGCAGCGCACCGTCGTCCAGCCGGAACAGGCCCTGGTGGGTGGCCAGGAGCAGATCACCGCTGCCGGGGTCGCGCTGGGCGGCGTGGATGTGGGTGATCGCGACGTCCTGACCGGCGGACGTGCTGCTGGGGACCGAGCAGCCGGTCAGGACCAGACCCGCCACGCCCACCACCGCGGCAGGGGGGTGCCACCGACGCCGTCGCCACGGGGTGCTCATGCGTACCTCAGGTCGACCATCGTCGCGGCCTCGGTGCGGACGGGTGTAGACGTCGACGAGCCAGTCACCCGGAGCTGCCGTGTCCATGCCGCCTGCACGGGCGCCAGCATACGGTGCTCCCTGCGCCCGAACCGTCGATCGGCGACCTGCGCCGGGATGGTCTGGTCACGGCTTCCTCGAAAGGGGGCGGGACGCTGCGTCAACCGGGGTCCCCCTCCCGCGGGGCGTGTCCGCTCCGGGCAGGAGCTGGCGGACCAGGAGGAAGACCACGGCCCACAGGGCCGCGGTGCTCAGGCCCATCAGCACCAACATCGCCCAACCCATGGTGCCTAACCACATCACCAGACCTCACTCCCTGAACGGATCGTTCGTCGGTGGTCCTCATCCTTCGGTGCCTACGTCGGGGTGCCCCGCGAGATCGATGGAGATTCGGTGGAGATGTCACCGCAGGCCCAGGCCCGGACGCCGGGGCGTCTCGGGTGGGGGACTATGGGCCCATGCCCCCAGCAACCTCCACCGCACAAGCAGCCCGTGTCCTGGTCGTCGAGGACGAACGAGCATTGGCCGGGATGGTGGCCGCCTACCTGTCCCGGGCCGGGTACGAGACGACGGTGGTCCACACGGGCCCGGCGGCCGTGGAGTCCGTGCGGAAGCAGGCCCCGGACGTCGTCGTCCTGGACCTTGGACTCCCGGGCCTGGATGGTGTCGAGGTCTGTCGCACGATCCGCACCTTCACCGACTGCTACATCATCGTCGTCACGGCCCGCACCGATGAGGTGGACAGGTTGATCGGACTCTCCGTCGGCGCGGACGACTACGTCACCAAGCCGTTCAGCGTGCGCGAGCTCGTCGCCCGCGTCCAGGCCGTGCTTCGCCGCCCGCGGACCGGTTCGGCCGCCCGGGCCTTCGAGCAGGAACCCGTATGGGTCTTCGGCGACCTGCGCGTCGACTCGGTGGGGCTGGAGGTGCACCTGGACGGGCAGCGGGTGGACCTGACGCCCACCGAGCGGGACCTGCTCATCACCCTGGCCTCCCGGCCCAGGACCGCCTTCTCCCGTGGCCAGCTCATCGAGGAGGTCTGGGGCGGCGGATGGGTGGGTGACGAGCACCTGGTGGACAGCCATATCGCCCACCTGCGCAGGAAGCTCGGCGACGACCCGGAGACAGCGCGCTACGTCACTACCGTGCGCGGGGTCGGCTACCGCATGGGACCGGGATGACATCCCCACGCCGCGCGAGGCGACGTGCTCTGGCGACCCGCCTGCTTGCCGGACAGGCGGTGGTGCTGGTCGCGGGCGCCCTGACCGTGGGACTGGTCGCCGCCCTGGTGGGTCCACCGATCTTCCACGAGCACCTGTTGCAGGCCGGTCACCCGCCCGACTCCCCCGAGCTGGACCACATCGAGCTGGCCTACCGCGACGCCTCCCTCGTCTCCCTCAGCCTGGGTCTTGCCATCTCCCTGCTCGCCGCCGGCGCCGTGTCATGGTTCCTGGCACGGCTGCTGCGCCGCCCGCTCGCACAGCTCAGCGACGCCGCGCGTGAGCTTGCCCGCGGCCACTACGCCACCCGGGTCCCCGATGTCGGATCGGGCACCGAGCTGGACACCCTGGCCGAGTCGTTCAACCTGATGGCCTCCCGCCTCGAAGGGGTCGAAGACACGCGCCGGCAGCTGCTCTCAGACCTGGCGCACGAACTGCGGACACCCATCGCGACCTTGTCCGCCTACCACGAGGGGCTCGGCGACGGCGTCATCACCCTGACCCCCGAGACGGCGACGGTCCTGGCGCAGCAGACCGAGCGGCTGGCCAGGCTCGCCGCCGACATCGACGAGGTGTCCCGGGCCGAGGAGGGGCGGCTGGCCCTGACCCGCTCCCCGGTCAATGTGCTCGACCTCCTGCGCGCCGCTGCGGACACCGTGCACGATCCCTATCTCAGCCAGGGCGTGGACCTGCGCATCGATCCCGGCCAGGCGACGGAGCTCGTCGCGGACGTGGACCCGACCCGGGTCGGACAGGTCCTGACGAACGTGCTCAGCAACGCGTTGCGACACACGGGCCCCCACGGCACCGTGACGATGACCGCACACCGGGAGGGGCCCGAGGTCGTCCTGCAGGTCCGGGACGACGGCGAGGGGATCGCCGCCAGCCAGCTGCCCCACATCTTTGAGCGCTTCTACCGCGGGGACGGCGCCCGCGGTCGGGACCGCTCCGGCTCCGGGATCGGGCTGACGATCAGCAAGGCCATCGTCGACGCGCACGGCGGGACCATCAGCGCCACCAGCGACGGCCCGGGCACGGGTACGACCTTCCAGATCGCTCTCCCCGCGCCACAACCACAGCAGCATGAGGTGCACACACGGTCCGAGGGCCCCGCGTCTCCATCGACCCCCCACAAGAGCTAGCCCCTCCACGCCGCCCGACATGGCCAGTATGGTCTGGCCCCCGGGGCTCTCCCGGGCCGTCCGGTGCCACGCAGCACCTGGCCCCCACCGGCCCCGACGCGACGGGGGGGCACGCTCGCACACCTCCGACGTCCCACCGGGGCTCCCGTCCGCCGCGGCCGCCCGTCCTGGGCCCGGAGAGTGCCGCTGCGGGTCGACCCGGTCCGCCGGGGGCCGTGGGGGCAGCCTCGTCGACCCGGTCAGTGAGGCGATACGACGTCGCGACCCTTGAGGCGTCCCGCCCCGGCGTGCCGCCCCTGGACCTTCAGCGTCCGCATGAGCATCAGGACCACCGCGGCGCCCAGGAGCAGCAGCCAGATCACGGCGATGGCGAGGCTGGCCGTCTCGTCGAAGCCGGCGGTCAGTCCACCGTCGATGAGCACACGCATGCCGCCGTACCCAGGCATCCACCGCGACCACCGGGTGGGCTCACCACCGAGCATCGGGCTCTGTCCTAGTCCGAGGTCGACGAATGGGAGGAGGAAGGCCAGGAAGACACCGGACACCCGGCCCAGAACCGGACCCAGCAGCATGCCGACGAGGCCGTAGGTGAGGGCCAGGACCACTCCCCCGAGCCCGTAGACGAGCCACTGGTCGGCGGTGAAGACCGTTGCCGTCACCGCCAGAGAGGCCAGGCTCACCAGGACGGCCGCGAGCATGACCAGGATCATCCTGCTGGCCACGGCGACGAGAACACGTTGTCCTGCCAGCACCAGCCGCCGGTCCCCAGCCCGAGCGTCCAGGACGACGAACACGCCCACCAGCGCAGCCAGGGAGGCGATCGCTTCCGGGGCCATCGTCCCGGAGTGGATGACCGCGGGATCCATCACCTGGGTGACCTGAAGACCGTTCTCCCGCACGAGGACGGGCGTGCTTCCGGGAGGGGTGATGACGTCCGCCAGAAGGATGAACACTGCAGGCACGGCCGCCAGCAACAGCCACAGCAGCGGGGTCCGTCGCCAGTCCTTCAGTCCCATAAGCACCGCGACCTGCAGCTGGTCGGGACGGTCCGTGTCCGCCCTGGACCGGTGCGGTGCCGAGCCGACAGTAACGATCACGTATGCGATGGCCAGCGCGGCGGCCACCCAGGCGACGGACCACGCGAGTGCTCCGGGTCCACCATGGCCCGGTGGCCGGTCCACGATCCACAGCGAGATGAAGTGCGTGGGCAGCAGACGCAGCACCGCGGAGGTGGAACCGCTCACCGCCGGACCGAAGAAGACGTCCAGGATCCAGACGAACAGGAGCAGGACCGTGCCGTTGACCGGTGTGGGGACCAGCGCCCCGACCGCCGCGCCGATCGCGAGGTACACGACCGCGAACATGGCGGTGCCGATGATGGTCGGGACCGGTCGGTCCAGCCCCTGACGCAGCCCCAGAGCTGCCACGGCTGCACCGGTCGCCAGGGCAGCCAGTGCTGCCCCGGCAAGGAGGCGGGCCCCGGCCAGTCGTGCCCGGGACTGGCCCGCCACCACCAGTCGCCGGTCACCGGCCCGGGAGGACGCAACCTGGAAGTACATGGCGATCCCGGTCAGGAAGCCGGCCGCCCAGCCGGCGGTGACGGTCTCGACGCCAGGCCCGGCCTGCGCTGCCCCCATGAGCGCCGCGTAGCCGGCGAGACGGGGAGCGGCGAGGAGGACGAACGTCACCGGGACGATCGCCAGCAGCAGCAGGTTGGTGCCGTTGCGGGCATAGTCCGTCAGGAACCTGCGCTCCAGCAGGAGCGGGGTCACGTGGACCACGCCCTGCCGTCCCGGAGGGTGACGACCCGGTCGAAGCGCTGCTGGTCGGCGATGAAGTGGCTGATGATGAGCACCCCGCACCCGCGGAGGCGGCGCGCTGCGACCAGACCCCAGAACTTCTGGTAGGTGTCCCAGTCGAAGCCGGCGTAGGGCTCGTCCAGCAGGAGCACCTTCGGGTCGGGCAGCAGCGCCAGCGCGAGATTCAGCTTGGCGAGCGTGCCGCCGGAGAGCTGATCGGCACGGGCCGAGGCGAATCGGGAGAACCCCAGCTCCTCGTACAGCAGGCGCCGGGCGTCAGCCTGTGCCGGGGGGGCCATGCGGTAGGCGGAGCCGAAGAGCTCGAAGTGCTCGTCGCAGGTGAGCCTGGGGTAGACCACCGGTTGCTGCGGGCAGTAGCCCAACGAGCCGGACAGGTCCACGGTGCCCTCGTCCGGGGCCAGGTCGCCGACGAGGATGCGCATCAGCGTCGACTTTCCTGACCCGTTCTCCCCCACCAGCCCGACGACCTCTCCGCCGCGCAGGGTCAGATCCACACCCGTCAGGACGCGCACCGACCGCCGCCCCGTGAGCCCCCAGCGTCCGTATGCTTTGGCCACGTCCCGGGTCACGAGGAGCGGCTGCGACCGTTGCAGCTCGGTGCTCCGTGCAGGGCCAGCGCCAGCCTCTTCGCGGACAGACACGGCTCGCTCACCTCCATCATCTGCAAGGGGTCCGCTGCCTCTTCAGCTCCCACCGATGGGGTTCGCTGCCTGTTCAGCCCCCACCGAAGGGCTTCGCTGCCTGTTCAGCTCCCACCCTGTGCTTGCTCCATGGAGATCACGTTCAGGACTGCTGTCGTTTCCGTGTTGTCGACCGTCGGGCGATCGCGATCCCTGCGACGGGACGGAGAGGCTGGTATCCGATTCTGCCCCAACCCACGATGTCAAGCGTCAGCTGCCGGTCCCCGGTCTTGGCCAGGTGAAGGTCCCCCGTCCTCTGCGGCATTGATCAGGGGTCAGGCTGCATCATCTGCCGGCCCCGCGCTCGTGCGATCCCGCGGTGGGGGGTTGTATCGGCTGGCACACGCCCGGCGAGGTCGACCTGCAGGGCTTTCCTCGCCGGCGGCCAGATCGACCGTGTCCGCACCTGAGGGCTGCTCGGCTCTGCCGGACAGTCACCCTGGTGGTCCGCAGGAACAGGGTCACAGCCACCGACGCCAGCCTTCGTAGCGGCCGGGAGCTGCTTCGGGGACGTCGAGCAGTGGATGTCGACCTCCGCCATCTAGACTGTGGTGGACCTCCGGCAGGGGGAGTAAAATCCGTCATGGAGCGCGGAGGTGGGGTGTGGGTTTCCGACGGGACGCTACCGGGAGATCGTCGAGACGTTGTCGGTCCACGGTTTCGGGTTCGCCGTGGGAGTGGCGGGGTTGCAGGGACGCATCCCGTTCCGCCGTGGGCTGCCGGGGCAGAGCGGGGCCGTCGGTACAGTCAGCCGGAGCACCTGCGGCTGGCTCTGGAAGAGCTCGGTCCGACGTTCGTCAAGCTCGGCCAGATCCTGTCGACCCGTTCGGACCTTCTGCCGCTGGCCTACACCGCCGAGCTGGCCAAGCTGCAGGACGCGGCAGTGCCGGTACCCACCGACGTCATCATGCAAACGCTGGCGGAGGAGCTCGGAGGTGCAGGGGCGTTCGATCGCTTCGACGGTCGACCACTGGCCAGCGCCTCGATCGGGCAGGTGCACACGGCCAGGATCGGGGACGACGAGGTCGTGGTGAAGGTGCGCCGACCGGCGGCGGTGGAGACGGTGAGCAGGGACCTGGAGATCCTGCAGAGCCTCGCCGCCACCGCGAGCCGGCACTCCGAGCTCGCACGCGGCTACGACCTGGTGGGCATCGTCCAGGACTTCTCCCGGACCCTGCGTGCCGAGCTAGACTACCTCACGGAGGCGGCCAACGCCGAACGGTTCGCACGCTCGTTCGCCGGTGACCCGCAGGTGCACATCCCGGTGGTGTACCGCACCACGACCACGCCACGGGTCCTGACCCTCGAACGCGTCCACGGCATGAAGATCGACGACCTCCAGGCCCTCGATGCCGCCGGCATCGACCGACGGGAGCTGGCTGTGCGCGCCACCGGCGTCCTGTGCCAGATGGTTTTCGAGGACGGCCTCTTCCATGCTGACCCGCACCCCGGCAACTTCTTCGTCGCCCCCGACGGCAGCCTGGCCGTCATCGACTTCGGCATGGTTGGCGAGCTGACCGAGCCTTCGTGAGCAGCTGGTCGAGCTGCTCATCAACCTGCTTCGCGGGGACCTGGGAGGGACCTCCGACGCCCTGCTGAGCCTGGTCGGCCACCCTCCCGACGTCGACCGCGGGGCCTTGGAGGTCGACCTGGGGCCGGTCGTGGAACGGTTCGGCGGGGTGCCCCTGGCAGAGCTCGCGCTGACCGGATTGATCACCGAGGTCCTGGGGGTCGCCCGGCGGCGCCAGCTGACGCTGCCCCACGACCTTGCGCTGCTGTTCAAGATGCTGCTCATGGCCGAGGGGCTGGGGCGTCGCCTCGACCCGGACTTCGAGCTGGCCACGGTGCTGGCCCCCTACGCCGAGCGTCTCGCGCTGCGGCGCCACTCCCCCGACGCCGTGGCCGAGCGGATCATTCACGTGGCACGTGAACTGCTTGCGGCGAGCTCCCACGCGCCGCAGGGCCTGCGCGACCTGGCGCAGGTGCTGGAACGGGGCGGCTTCGACGTTCACCTCAGTGCCGACGAGCTGCAGGAGATCGTCCGGGAGATCCACCGCATCGGCAACCGGATCGTCGCCGGCGTGATCGCAGCCTCACTAATCGACGCCGTGGGACGCGGAGTAGGTGGCGAGGGCGGAGGGTGGAAGGCGTGGCGGGGTCCGCTCGTGGCCGCCGGTGCGGGGAGTCTGGGCGTTCTGGCCGCCTCCCTGGTCAGGGACTCCCTGCGCGACCGCCCGGCGCACCGCCGCTCGCCGCCCCTCCCCCGTCCGGAATCGCCGGTAGAGCACCCCAGGCCGTGACCGAGGCGGCCGCTCAGGCACGACCACCAGGACCAGGAGGGGCCTTGTCCGGACCCGACCGGGCCTGAGCAGCTCCGGCCCCGGGGCGTGACGGCAGCGGCGGCGTCCGGGTGTGGTCGCGCACCCGCAGGAGGACGAGCGCCAACAGCCTCACCGGTGATGGTGACCGTGCCGGCAGCGCGGGGCCTGGCGGATGGGTGTCTGCCGGCCGAACCACGTCTGCCGCAACATGTTGACGACGAGGGCCCCCACAGGCAGAACCCAGGGACCGGTCCGTGCGGCCGGCGTCACCTCGGTGCGCCCAGGCAGCTGCCCGAGCAGGGTGGCGTGGGTGAAGAGGGCGGTGCGCTCTTACACGACGCCCTCTAGGCCCGAGACGCCCACGTTGCTGACGTGCGCTACCGCCCGGCCGTACTCGACGGCCCTGACCCGGCGCCGGTGACCAGTGCCACCCGGTTGGGATTGTCGGGAGCCCGATGAACCCCTGTCGGGCGGGCTGCGGACCGCATCAGCGATCCCCTTGACGTTCGAGCCGGGACCATCGACGGGGACGTTCGAGCCGGGACCATCGACGGGGACGCTCGCGTCGCCACCCCTCCTCGTGCCTTGGTCTACGACGGCACCGGCCCTTCCAACGACGCCCACGCAGCTGCTCCCGGGAGGGGCCGGGGAGGCCCTGGGCCATCGTGCTCCGCCGTTGGCCTCAACCCTTCGTCCAGTCGCCGGCTCCCGTACTCCCTGGCCGGCGGCGTCGGGGAACACGATCGTGACGGGACTGCCAGCGGCCTAGAACGGCTGACCGCTCGCCGACACGGTGCTGGTGGGACCACCTTCCTCGTGCTGGACCCCTCCGATCTCGACCAGGGCGAACCCGACCCGCTCCACCGCTGCACGGACGGTCGCGGTGGGAAGTACCGTCCCGGCGGTGATGACGAGTCGAGACCCACCACCCCGGACAAGGTCAACTGCCGCCGACCGGACTCCGGACAGGCTTCGAACCCCGTCCAGGACCAGCGCCAGGCAGGCACCGCAGGTCAGTCCCCAGACCTGATAGCTCCGAGTCACCATCATTGTCCACCTCCACCTACCCCCAAGGGAGCACTAGGCCTCCGACCAAACCAGAGAGAGGTATGGGTCCTCCACGCAGACGGTGAAGATTCGATGGAGCCGTCCGCCCTGGTCTTGACCTCGGGGCCTCTTCGTCAAACCGAGACCGAACGCCAACCCGCCCTTCGCCTTCACCCATGAGGATGGCGTGGTCGCCTCGCCGGCCGCCTCGGTCGACGGACGGCTTTTAAGTTCGGTCCACGACGGGAGACACTGTGAGTCCGGTGCTGTTCACCATCCTCGGGTTCGACGTACAGACCTACGGCCTGAGCAAGGCGGCAGCTGCGCTGGTCGCGGCGTGGTTGCTGGGCCGGGCCTTCGAACGACGGGGCCTGAGCAAGGACTCCGCGCATGCTCTGGTCTTATGGTCCACCGTCTGGGGATTCTTCGGCGCGAAGATCTACTACCTGCTCGAGCAGCTCCCGTCGATCAGCCTGCACGACCTGGGCGGCATGGGCTTCACCTGGTACGGCGGGCTGGTCGGCGGCACCGTGGCCGCCCTCGTCGTCGTCCGACGCCACAGGCTGCCGGGCGGGGTTGTCGCCGGGGCCGTCGCGGTCCCCCTCACCCTCGCGTACGCCATCGGGCGCCTGGGATGCCTCCTGTCGGGGGACGGGACGTACGGCCGCCCCACGGACCTGCCGTGGGGAATGGCGTTTCCCAACGGGGTCGTGCCCACCGACGTCCCCGTGCACCCAACCCCCCTCTACGAGGTCGCCGCCGCCGTGCTGATCGTCGCGGTCCTGGTCCACATCGGCCCGCGTTGGGCCCCCGTCCCCGTGTTCGGCGCCTACCTCGTGCTGTCGGGCATGGCGCGGTTCTCGGTCGAGTTCGTCCGGATCAACGACCCGGTCCTGGCGGGGCTCACCCAACCCCAGCTCTGGGCGCTGGTCAGCGTTCTGGTCGGCGGGGCGCTCGTGCTGAGCGGCCGGTTCGCCCAGGCTCCGGGTCTGATGGAGAAGAGCCTGGCTGCGCCCACGACGTGATCACGCCGGGGCGGGGCGTGGGTCCCCTGCGTGCCGTCGCCCCGCGAGGGCGAGGGTCGCACCGGGCGGGGGTCGCTCCCGGGCCTGCTGCTGGCTCTCCTCGCACGGCAGGATGCCGTTCGCGGGGACTAGCGCATCCTGGAACTGCGGTGCGGACGGCGACGGCACGAGGCAGGATCGGTTACCCCGTGGAGGCTCGCGGATAGGCGGCCAACTGGACGCCCACCCGAGGCGTGGCCCAGCCGTGGGAGGGGCAGATCGACGGGGACGCTTCTGGTTGACACCACGAGGGACGTTCGCGGAACGCTCAGTGTGGGCCCGGTACGAACGGGAATGGCGGGGGGCCACCCCCGCAAACAGGAAGCCTGTTCGTCAAGGAAGTCTGCTCGTCGAGGGCCAGCCAGCATCGGAGCCGATCGGTGAGGTCCTCCCCCCAGACGGACGCCCAGATCCGGTGTCAAGCGGGTGCGTCCCCCTGTCACAGGACCCCGGGGAAGACACCAAGCCCACGGAACCACGCTGGACCGGCACGGGTACGGCTGCTGCACCGGCCTGCGGCGTCCCCAGCATGGGCGTATACCTCCTTCTCAGTCCCGACCCTGGGATCTTCATCGAACCTCCATCGAATCGGACCTGATGCTCTTCGCAGGTGAGCGTTGTCGGCGCCACCGTCAACGCCGGAGGCCGGCTCGTGGCCCGGGCGAGCCGCGTCGGTGCCGACACCCAGCTGGCGCAGATGGCCCGCCCTGGTTGAGGACGCGCAGAACGGCAAGGCCGAGGTCCAGCGACTGGCCGACCGGATCTCGGCGGTGTTCGTCCCCCTCATCCTGCTCTCCCTGGGCACCTGGCTGCTGCTGGGCGCCTCGACCACCGCGGCGTTCACCGCAGCCACGGCCGTGCTCATCATCCCCTGCCCCCCTGCCCCCCTGCGCCCTCGGCCCGGCGACCCCCGCCCCACTGCTCGTAGGCACCGGCCGCGGGGCCCCGCTGAGCATCGTCATCGGGAGCCCGGAGATCCTGGAGTCCACCGGCGCGTGGACACCGTCGTCCTGGACAAGACCGGCACCGTCACCGCCGGCCGGGTGGGCGTCACCACCGTGCACGCCGCCGAGGGTGAGTCTCCTCGAGCAGGTCTTTGCCGTGGACGGTGCGCTGGAGGACGCCTCCGAACACCCGATCGGCCGCGCCGTCGCCAGGCACGCCCGCGCCAGGGGTCGGCTGACTCAGGTCCACTACTTCGCCGCGGACGGCGGCAACGGCGTCTCCTGAGTCGTCGGGGGCCGTGCTGCCCCTTTCCGGACGACGTTCCGGGCTCGCCGCAGACTGGGCCCTGAGCGGCACTCACGCGTTCCCACCACTCCCGGGAGGTCGCATGCGGGCATCGGACACCGCCTCGCTGTCGGGGGACGGCAACCCGCCGCCCGGGTCGAGGGGTGGTTCTTCCAACATTGGTGGGTGGTTGTCTGGGCTGGGTGGGCGCGTGTCGGATCGACAGGTCCGCGACGGCAGTGCAGGATCTTTGGTGCCGAGAGGAGGCTCATGTACGTGGGTGTGGCCGTGATGGCCGTGGCCGCGGTCGTGCCCGTCCTCGTGCTGTACGGGCTCCACCGGAGGACGGCGGTGACGCCGGATCCCCTGGAGGTGCTTCCGTTCGAGTCGGGCTGGACCCCGCACCAGCACGCGCTGTCCCGCTACCACGTGCGGTGGTACCTGGCGACCTTGCTCTTCCTGGCCTTCGACGTCGAGATGCTCTTCATGTATCCATGGGCCGTGGTGGTGGCCGAGATCGGAGCCACGGCGGTCGTCGAGATGTTCCTCTTCCTCGCTGCCTTGTTCGTCGCCGTCCTGTGGGCGTGGCGGGAAGGTGCCCTGCGATGGGTCTGAGCACGGCGACCTCGAGGCTCGCCGCACGGCATGCGCACGCCCTCGTGGTCGAGGTCCCCGGATGGGGGCGCACGCGGATGCACGTCGAGCGCGCCGTGCTCGCGCGGGGATGGCAGCTGGCCCAGTCCCCGGCAGACGCCGACGTTCTCATCGTGTGCGGCGTACCCGGGTCGCGGCTCACACAGGCCGTCGACCTCGTGTGGCACCAGATGCCAGGGCCACGGGTGCGGGTCGAGGTACTCAAGCACAGCGACACCGTGGGCGTTCTCGACGACGCGCACGCCCGCCTCCTCGAGCTCGCTCACCACCAGCGTGACGCGCTCCACCGGCCCGGAGCCGACGATCTGCTGGCCCACCAGCCTCACGACGCCGAGGCCGGGGGCGACCACGAAGACCACGAAGACCACGAAGACCACGCCGACCCCGCCGCCCACGCAGAACGTGCCGCGGAGGGAACAGAGTCTCTGCCAGGGGAACAGGCGGAGGTGAGCCACACCGAGGCCGGACAGGACCACCCGGGACACGGTGGTCACCGGGAGGCCCCCGACGCACAGCACGGTGCCCATACCCAGGGTCGGCACCGCCGGCCAGAGGATCAGGGTCGGCACGAGGATCCCGGTGGTCATGGCGATCACGGCGATGGCGATGGGCACCAGGACCCCGGCGGAGGTCAGGGCCAGGGCAACCATGAGGGACATGGCGGGCATGAAGGCCACGAGGGTCACGGCGGCCACGAAGGCCACGAGAGTCACAGCGGCCACGAAGGCCACGGGGGCCATGAGAGTCACGGCGGCCACGAAGGCCACGAGGGTCATGAGAGTCACGGCGGCCACGAAGGCCACGAGGGTCACGGGGGCCACGAAGGACATGGCGGGCACGAGGGCCACGCGGGTCACGGCGGGCACGGGGGTATGGACATGGCTCCGGGCGGGATCCCCCTGGCCGAGGGTGGTGCGGACCGGGACGGGCTGGAGATGGACGTCCTGAGGGTCCGGCTGGGCCCGGTGCTGCCTCACTGGCCTGCGGGCCTGGTGCTGCACTGCTCGCTGCAGGGGGACCTCCTGACCCAGGCCCGTGCCGAGGTGTTCGGGGCCGGAGACGATGGCGGGGACGAAGCCGACGCGCGGGCACGCGGGCTCGACAATCTCGTCTCCGTGCTCGCGCTGGCCGGGTGGGACGATGCTGCGGCCCAGGCCCGACGGATCCGGGACGCGGCACTGGAGACTGGCGGCGGGCCTTCGGACCCGGGCGTCGAACGGCTCCGGCGCAGGCTGCGTCGTTCGTGGGCGCTGCGCTGGTCGTTGCGGGGGCTGTGCCCGCTGACCGAGGAGGAGGTCCGCCACCACGGGCTGCCCGTGGACGTCGTGGGTGACACCTACGACCGGTTGCTCCGCATGGTGGACCGCGCGACCTCTTCCGGCGGCGGGGAAGGGCGGCACGACGTCCGCCCAGCTGTCTGGGCCGACCACCTGGCGCAGCTGGTTGTCGGGCTGGATCTGGCAGCGGCGCGTCTGGTCCTGGCCAGCCTCGACGTGCACGGGCTGCGGGTCGGCCAGGCCGAGCACGAGGTGTCCCATGGTTGACCCGATGGCGATGCCGAACGTCGCAGGGTCGGACTCGCCGGTCGTCACGGTGGCGCCGGGCTGGGCGTTCGCCGCGGTCACCGTTCTCGGGGGCCTCGTCGTGGTCGCCGCGATGCTCGACGGTGCCCTCTCCGCACGTTCCAGCGGCGGGCCGGGGGGTGCACCCGGCGGAGCTGCCCGGCCCTTCGGCGAGGCTGCCCGGCTGATGCGGCAACGGCGTCGCACCACGGTGCAGGCCGACAGCCTGCTCTGGCGCATCGGTGGTGCGGGGCTGCTCGTCGCGGCCGCGCTGATGGTGGCGGTCGTGCCGCTGGGCCGGTGGACGATCTTCGACCTGGACGTGGGCGTCATGTGGTTCAACGCCATGGACGTCATGGTCTGGGCCCTGGTGTGGTTGACCGGGTGGGGCGCCAACTCGGCGCACTCGCTGGTCGGGGGCTACCGGTTCCTGGCCCACGGTCTGGGCTACGAGCTGCCGCTGATGTTCGCCCTGGTCGCCCCGGCGATCGCCGCGGAGAGCCTGAACGTGGGCAGGGTCGCCGCGGCCCAGGACGGGCTGTGGTTCGTGGTGTGGATGCCGGTGGCCTTTCTGGTCTACCTGCTCGGGGTCGCGGCCTTCTCGGTGTGGGGGCCCTTCGCCCCGGCGCTGGGCAGCGACGTCGCCGGTGGCGTGCGGGCAGAGCTGTCCGGTGTGGACCGGCTGGTGTTCGAGACGGGACGCTACGCCCTGCTGGCGGCCGGTGCGGCGTTCGCGGTCCCGATGTTTCTCGGCGGAGGTGCCGGTCCGCTGCTGCCGGACTGGGCCTGGGTGCTGGTCAAGACGGTGGCCGTGCTCTCGCTGCTGGTCTGGCTGCGTCGGCGGTTGCCGGCCTTCCGGCCGGACACGTTCATGGAGGTGGGGTGGCTGGTGCTGCTTCCGGCCGTGCTGGCCCAAGACCTGCTTGTCGCCGTCGTCGCCGTGTGGAGGTCCTGACCATGGTCGCCGACATCGCCTTCTGGGGCCTCGGGCTGGTCGCGGTCCTCAGCGGCGCCGCGGTCTTCTACGTCGACTCGATGGCCCGGGCCACGTACGCCCTGGCGCTGTCCTTCGTCGCGGTGGGCCTGCAGGTGCTGTTCCTGCAGCAGAACTACGTGGGCGTGGTGACGATCCTGATGATGGTCATGGAGATGGCGGTCATGGCCGTCTACATGGTCATGTTCATGGGGATGAACCCCGCCCTGATGCCGATGAGCATGGTGCACAGCAACAGGACCGCCGCCGCCGCGGCGGTGGTCACGTTCATGGTGCTGGCGGCGGGCATCCTGCTGGTGGACTGGCCCACCCGTCGGGGGAGCCCACCGCCGGACGTCACGGTGGCCCTCGGCGAGGCGCTGATGGGCCCGAAGATGCTCGTGATGGCCGTGATCAGCCCGGTCATGGTGGCCACCATCGTGGCCGGGGTCGTGCTGGCGGCTCACCGCACCCGGTACGACCGGTTCGGCGAGGACCTGAAGCGGCGCACCCCCGACGACCCCCAGACCGGAGGTGTGGGCCGATGACCCTGGAGGCGACCCTGCTCATTGCCGCGGCGATCTTCTCCGTCGGTCTGTACGGCGCGATCTCCCAGCAGGTCGTCGTCATGGTGATGATGGGCCTGGAGCTGATGATCAACGCGGTCATCCTGGCCGCCGCCGGGTTCTGGTGGTTCCTGGCTCCGGCCCCCACCGGGCAGGTCCTGCTCCTGGTGATCATCGCCGCGATGACCCTGGAGATGGCGATGGGCTTCGCGGTCGCCACCCTGCTGCACCGGGAACGGCAGGCCGACATGACCGACATGGCCACGGACCTGTCCCGATGAACCAGGCCACGGCCCAGGTCGCGCTGTGGCTGCTCGTGCTGCTGCCCGCGGTCGTCGGCGGCGCGCTGGCTCTCTCACGCCTCGAGCGTGTGGTGGTGCCCATCTCACTGGCCACGGCCTGCCTCGCCGCCGTCTTGTCGGTGCTCGTGGCCGTGGCCCGGCCGCAGGTGTCGGTGCCGTTCATGGCCGGCAGCGACCTGGCCCTGGGCGTGGACGCCCTGTCGGCCCTGGTCGTGCCGACCGTGGCGGTCGTCACCCTGCTGGTGCTGCTGTTCTCCGCCGGTGAGATCCGGCGGTCGCGGGCACGGTTCCACGGGCTCATGCTGCTCTTCGCCTCCAGCGCGCTCATGACCGCGACCGCGCAGACCCTGCCCGCTCTGCTGTTCGCCTGGGAGGTCATGGGTGCGACGTCGTTCGCGCTGATCGGGTTCTGGTGGCGCGAGCAGCACCGGGTCTCCGCCGGCATCACCGCGTTCGTGACCACCCGCGGAGCCGACGTCGGCCTCTACCTCGCGGCCGGGGCCGCCCTCGCCGGTGGCGGCGGGCTGGCGCTGGCCGACCTGTCGGCCAGCGGCGAGGGGTGGCGGCACGTGGTGGCGGCCGGTGTCCTGGTCGCGGCGCTGGGCAAGGCGGCCCAGCTGCCGTTCTCGTTCTGGCTGTCTCGGGCGATGGAGGGCCCGAGCCCGGTCAGTGCGCTGCTGCACTCGGCCGCGATGGTCGCCATGGGCGGCTACCTGCTGCTGCGGACCGAACCGTTGCTCACCTCCACGGGCTGGGCCGCGCCGACCGCGGCCTGGATCGGCGCGCTGACCGCGTTGCTGCTCGGTGCCGTGGCCCTGGCCCAGCAGGACCTCAAGCAGCTGCTCGCCGCCTCCACCTCGGCCCAGCTGGGGTTCGTGGTGATGGGTGCCGGGCTGGCCTCGGTCGGCGCAGGCGCGGCACACCTGGTGGCGCACGCCGCGACCAAGGCGCTGCTGTTCCTGGCCGCCGGGGCCTGGCTCACCGCGCTGGGCACCAAGGACCTGAGCGGCCTGCGCGGGGTCGCCCGGCGCTGGCCGCTGGTGGGTTGGGCCAGCACGCTCGGCGTGCTGTCGCTGGCCGGGGTCGCGCCCCTGGCCCTGTGGGCGACCAAGGACGCGGTCCTGGCCGCGGCTCTGGCGCAGTCGCCGTGGTTGTATGCGGTCGGCCTGGCCGCCGCCGCCCTGTCGGCGGCCTACGCGGGCAAGATCTTGGTCGCGGTGTGGCGGAGAGTCCCTGCTGCGGAGCGCGCCCTGGTCGAGGGGCACCTGGATGAGGAGGAGCCGGGCACCGGCCATGTCGGAGCGCTCGAACGCGCGCCGATGGTCCTGCTCGCCCTGGGTGCGCTGGTGCTGGGCCTGCTCGCGCTGCCGCCGGTGGGCGGCACGCTCTCCCGCGCTCTCGGGGAGGAACCGCTGCACCCCACCCTCCTGGAGATGCTGGCCTCGGCGGGGATCGCTCTCGCCGTGCTCGCGCTCCTGTGGTGGCGGCCTGCGCCGCAGCCCCGGTGGGCGCGCGGCTGGCTCGGTCTGGAACCGGCGACGCGGACCGTCGTCGTCCTGCCGACCCTGGCGCTGGCCCAGGTGCTGGCCCGCTTCGACGACCGGGTCCTGGACCGGGTCGTGACCGGGGCTGCGTCGGGCACCCTGGGCCTGGCGCGCCGGGCGGCGAGGTTCGACGACCGGGTGCTCGACGGTGCGGTCGAGTTCAGTTCCCGGGCGACCGTGAAGGCTGCGCAGCGGGCCGGGCGGGCGGACGACCGCTGGTTCGACGGCGCCACGGAGGAGCTCGCGGCAGGGGTGCGCCAGCTCGGTCGCATGGCACGTCGCCCGCAGAGCGGGCAGCTGCACCACTACTACGTCCAGGCCGTCGCGGTCCTCGCGGTCGGCGTCCTGCTCCTGCTCACGGTGAGGTGAACGTGCTCAGTCTGATCGTCTTCCTGCCCATGGCCGCCGCGCTGGCCCTGATGGCCCTGTCACGCCTGGGCGACGGCGCTGCACGGTGGGTCTGGGTGGTCGTCGCCGCCGGCGACCTGGCGCTCGTCGCTGCGCTGTGGCTGACCTACGAGCCACCGGGGGCGGGTCGGCTTGCGTTCGAGGAGCGGGCCGAGTGGATCCCCGGGGTGAACAGCAGCTACCACGTCGGGGTGGACGGGCTGTCCCTGCCTCTGGTGGCGATGACGGCGGTGATCTTCCTGGCCTGCTCGGTCTTCTCACTCCGCAGCAGCGACCGGCCCCGGACCCAGGCGGCGCTGTTCCTGTTCCTGCAGAGCGTGAGCCTGGGGCTCTTCGTCGCCGCCGACCTGATCCTGTTCTTCCTCTTCTTCGACCTGTCCATCGTCGGCATGTACTTCGTGATCGCCGGGTGGGGCCACGGCGAGGCCGGCCGGTCGGCGATGAAGTTCTTCCTCTACACCTTCCTGGGCTCCCTGGCCCTGCTCGCCGGTTTCATCGGGCTCTACATCGCCGCCGACCCGCACACGTTCGACATGGTGGAGCTGGCCGAGCAGACCCCGCTGGAGGGGTCGTCGCTGGCCGGGGGGCTGGTCCTGGCCGCGATCCTGGTCGGGCTGGCCGTCAAGACACCCACGGTGCCGTTCCACACCTGGCTGCCCCCGGCGCACACCGACGCACCGGCCATCGGCTCGGCCGTCCTGGCCGGCGTCCTGCTGAAGATGGGCACCTACGGATTCGTGCGGATCGCGATGCCGATGCTGCCCGAGGCCTGGCGGGCCTGGGCCTGGGCGGTCGTCGTGGTCGGGATCGTGTCGGTCGTGTACGGCGCCCTGGTGGCGCTGGCCCAGACGGACTTCAAGCGCATGGTCGCCTACACCTCGGTCAACCACATGGGCTACGTCGTCCTGGCCGTCGGCGCCGCCGGGATCGTCGCCGACGACACCACGCAGGCGCGGTCCGTGGCGGTCACCGGCGCCGTCACCCAGATGGTCAGCCACGGCCTGATCACCGCTGCCCTGTTCCTCCTCGCGGGGGTGATGTGGGACCGGGCCGGCACCTACGACATGGCCTCCTACGGAGGTCTGGCCGGTCCTGCCCCCAGGCTCGCGACCCTGTTCGCCGTCGGTGCGTTCGCCTCGCTCGGCCTGCCCGGCCTGTCGGGCTTCATCGCCGAGTTCCAGATCTTCACCGGCAGCATCGCCGCGGCACCGGTCACCGCGGTCGCGCTGGTGGGCATCCTCATCACCGCCGCGCTGTTCCTGCGGGCTCTGCAGCGCATCTTCACCGGTCCGACGAGGGGCGCCTCCGCCGGCTTCGGCGACCTGCGCCCCGCCGAGCTGTGGGGCATCGCTCCGCTGCTGGCACTCTCGCTGCTCATCGGTGTCCTCCCCCGCCCGCTGCTCGAGGTGATCGAGCCCGCGGCGCAGGTCCTCGTCCAGCTCGTCGGGAGGTAGGCCGCGGTGGAGTCCATGGCCATGCGGCCTGCCCTGCTCGCACCGGAGATCGTGCTGTTCCTCGGCGGGCTCGCGGTGCTGATGGGCGGGTCCTTCCTGCCGCGGACACGACAGTGGCTCACCCGTGCCGTCGCCGCGGCCGTCCTGCTGGTGGCGGCCGCCCTGGCCGCCCTCGACCTGCCCGGTCCGGCGCAGGTGGCGATGGAAGGCACCTTCACGGTCGACACCACCACCGGGGTCGCCCGGATCGTCGCCGCGCTCGGCACCCTCGTCGTGCTGGCGCTGGCCTCCGACGAGATCGCCGACACACCCCGGGAGAGCGAGACCTACGCGCTGCTGCTGTTCTCGACCACCGGCACCCTGATCCTGGCCGGGGCGGACGACCTGCTCGTCGTGACCGTCGGGTTCCTGCTGGCCAGCGTCCCCCTCTACGGCCTGATCGGGATCGCGCGCACGCCCCTGGGCGCCGAGGCGGCGATGAAGACCTACCTGCTGGGTGCCCTGTTCGGCATTCTCCTGCTGGCCGGGGTCACGCTGCTCTACGGCGTGTCAGCCACCACGTCCTACGCCGAGCTGAGCGACCGGCTCGCTGACGCGCCGGCAGGGGTGGTCGCCGCCGGCGTCGTGGCGGTGCTGGGCGGGTTGCTGTTCAAGGCCGGAGGTGTCCCAGGGCACTTCTGGGTCCCCGACGCGGCGCAGGGTGCCGGCGGAGCAGTCGCGGCATTCCTCACCACCGTGCCCAAGATCGGGGCGGTGATCGCCGCCTACCGGCTCGTCGCGATGCTTCCCGACACCCTCGCCTGGCCGTTGCTGGTCGCGCTGCTGGCCGGCATCAGCATGACGCTGGGAAACCTCGCCGCCTACTGGCAGACCGACCCCCGGCGACTGCTGGGCTGGTCCACCGTCAGCCAGGTGGGCTACCTGTTCGTGCCGGTCGCGGTCGCCGGACGCAGCGACCTCGCGCTGCCCTCGCTGCTGCTCTACCTGACCGGCTACACCGTCACCAACCTCTCCGCGTTCGCCGTCACCACCGCCCTCCCCCGACGGCGCGAGCTGCGCTCCTACCGGGGCATGGGAAGATCCCATCCGTGGCTCGGCGCAGCCCTGGTCGTGGCGCTCCTCGGACTCGTCGGCACCCCGCCCACCGTGGTCTTCGTCGGCAAGCTGACCACCACCGCCGCGGCCTGGGACGCCGGGTACGCCTGGCTTGCCGTGCTCGTCCTCGTCAACACCGTCGTCAGCCTCTTCTACTACCTGCGCTGGATCGCGCCCCTCTACGCCCGCCCCGAAACACCGGAGCAGCACCAGGACGACGCCGGCACACCCGGCCACTGGTCGCGCACCACCGCGATCGCGACCGCAGCCCTGAGTCTCCTTCTCGGCATCGGGTCCGGAGCCCTCTGGGCCTCCTTCTCCCCGTGAGCCTCCCCCTGCGCACCTCGAGTCCGGCAGCCGTGAAACCGGACGGTGCGAGGCCGACGGCTCGACGAGCAGATCCCACGGCCCCCTCGCCCCGCACGGGCCGGTTCCGGTCGCGACCTCCTAGCCCCGGGCCTACCGTCGGACGTGGCCGGCTCCCAGGCCGGCCCTGCACCAGATCCAGACACCGGCACCGACGCCGGACACGACGCAAGGGAGCAACACGATGACCCACCACGTGACCACGATGCTGCAGACCTACCCCAAGGACCTGGGGTCGGTCGACCAGCAGAAGCTCGCCGAGTGCATCGAGGCGTGCTTCGAGTGCGCCCAGACCTGCACCGCCTGCGCGGACGCCTGCCTGGCCGAGGACATGGTGGCCGACCTGGTCACCTGCATCCGCAAGAACCTCGACTGCGCCGACGTGTGCGCCGCCACCGGCAACGTCCTGTCACGGCAGACCGGGAACACCGTGGAGACGACCCGGGCCGCGCTGGAGGCCTGCCGCACCGCCTGCACGGTATGCGGCGAGGAGTGCGAGCAGCACGCCCAGATGCACGAGCACTGCCGGGTCTGCGCCGAGGCCTGCCGCCGCTGCGAGCAGGCGTGCGCCGACCTGCTCACCACCCTGAGCTGAACAGGGCTACGGGCGATCGTGCCGGCGCCCCGGGGCCCGCTCCCGTGGGGGTTGCTCCCACGGGAGCGGTACGGACTCAGGCGCGCGGTTCCTGGCCATGGTCGGCCGCGTAGGCGGCGAACACCTTCTCGGGGTCGCCCCCGGTGTGCAAGAAGTTGTCGTCGAGCTCCGAGCTGAGCTCCTCGATGGCCAGTGACAGCTGACGCCCGCTGCGTCGCACCACCGTCTGCGACGAGGCCAGGGCAACGTCGCGCAGCTGAAGCGCGTAGGGCAGCTGACGTGCCAGGGCGAAGTCGGGCTCGCGTTCCTGGAAGTAGAAGCCCTCACTGTGCTGGGCGAAGTCGATGCGCACCTTAAGCATTTCGGCTGCGAGAGTGTCGAGCACCCGGCTCAGCACCGCCGGGTCCTCCGCGTCCACGCTCTGCGCCCAGTCGCTGTCGGCCAGGCCCTTGAGCTCCAGGGCAAGGGAGCGGCGACGGGAGAGGGGCGGGTAGATCTGGGTGAACCACGTCAGGGCGGCGGTGAGCAGGGCGAACCCGGTGAGGGCCTGCAGGGGTGCAGCCGTCCGGATCCACAGGTCGGTCGCCACCATGTCCCCGTAGCCCAGGGTGGACAGCGTGACCGCCGAGAGGTACACGGCCTCCAGGACGTCCGGGTAGTCCGAGGGATCCACCCCGGAGGAGTACATGAACCCCTCGGGGACGTGCGGCAGATAAATCAATGCCCACCCGAGCAGCTGCAGCAGCACCCACAGCAGGATGACCACGACCATCGCCAGGGGCCCCACGGTCGAGCCCAGGCGGTGCCCGGTCGCCCTGGAGATCCGCCACGCCCCGACCAGCACCAAGCGGCTCAGACGCCCCTGCCCGGTCGGGTGCAGCAGGGTGTGGAACATGTCGTGGAGACCGATCACGATCACCACGATCCCGGCGACGGTCGCCACCACCTCCATCACCAGGCGCCTCCCCCGGTGGTAGGCCCCCCGGTCTGTCGTCGGCAGGGGCGGAGGAAGGGCACATCCCCTGTCCCGCGGGAGCTGAACCTCACGGGTTGGTCCCGAGCTCCGGTACCGGCCGCTGCTCGGCCTCCTCGGTGGTGGTGACCGCGCCGTTCTGCTCGATGTCCTCCACGAGCCACTTCATCTCGGCGATCTCCTTGCGCTGGGCCTCGATGATCTCGTCGGCCAGCTCGCGCACGCGCACATCGTCGATGTCAGCACGCTCGCTGGTGAGGATGGCGATCGAGTGGTGCGGGATCATCCCGTTCATGTACGCCTGGTCCTCCACGAAGGTCTGCGAGCGGGAGAGCCACAGCGCGGTCAGGCCCAGGACGAGCGCGCCGGCGATGATCGCCAGGTTGACCGTGACGTTCTTGTACATCATCCCCCACATGAAGGCGAGCATGATGATGGCCATGGCCGAGCCCATCAGCAGGGCCATGTAGACCCGCTCCTCGCTGAACGTCATGTGCCCCCAGGTCCAGGCGTTGGTGTAGGTCAGCAGGAACATCGTCACCGTCGAGGTGGTGATCATCGCGGCGAAGATCAGGTACATCTTCCGCTCGTGCTTCCTGTGCTGCTGGTGATCCTGCTCGGACTGCCCGGAGGACTCGTGCTGGTCGTGCTGCTCGTGCGGGCTGGACATCATCGGTTCCTTCCTGATCGGTCAGGGGTGGTTCGGTCAGGGTGTGCGGTCAGGGGGGGACGGCGCGAGGGCAGGGTGGCAGGTGGTCTCAGCCGTCCGGCTCGTTGAGGCGTCGGCGCCGTTCCTGGTAGTCCTGCTCGTCGATCTCCCCACGGGCATACCTCTCGTCGAGGATCCGCCGCGCCGCGGACCTGCCGCCGGACGTGCTCGCCTCGTCGGCCTCGTGCGCGGGTGGCTGCGGGTGTGGCTGGTCGACCGGCCCGCGCGTGCGGGCCCGGTCGCCGCCGGAGCGGACCAGCAGCGCCACGAGGGCGACGACGGCGATGATGACCAGGAGCCACACGAGCCACATCCAGCCCATGCCCATACCCATGCCCCATCCGTTGCCGTACATGATTTCTCCTTCCGGTGGTGGTCGGGTCAGCTGTCGATCGGTGGGATCACTCGACGAGGATCGTCCCCATCATGCCGAGGTCCTCGTGGTCGAGGATGTGGCAGTGGTACACGGTCCGCCCGCCGAAGTCGGCGAACCTGATCCGCACGGTCACGCTGCCCTCGGCGGGGACGTTCACCACGTCCAGCCACAGCGGGTCCTGGGGGCGGCGTCCGTCCACGTCCATGACCTGCATCGGCCACACGTGCAGGTGGAACGGGTGGTCCAGGGGACCGACGTTGCCGATCGTCCACTCCTCCACGGTGCCCAGCCGCACCTGCTGGTCGACGCGGTCGACGTCGAAGGACCGCCCGTCGATGGTGAAGTCCATCATCTTGCCGCCTCCACCGCCGCCCATCATCCCGCCCATGGACATCTCCATGGTCAGCTCCCGTCGCCGGTCGACGCGGGCCTCGCGCAGGTCCGCCAGCGGTCCGTCGGGACCAGGAGCCCCACCGGCGGTGCCGTCGCCGGAGCCACCGGCGCTCGACCCGCCTCCCCGCCCGACCTCCAGCCGCGCCAGGACCCGCTCGGCGTCCTCCGGGCCGACGTCGTCGCCCATCATCCCGCCCATCATCTGACCGCGGTCCACGGGCACGGCGACCAGCTCGCTCCCGCCCTCGGCCAGGTCGACCAGCAGGTCCAGCCGGTTGCCGGGGGCCAGCACCACCTGGTCCAGGTCGACCGGCCGGGCAAGGCGGCCCACGTCACGGCCAAGGACCTGCACGTCGGTGCCCTCACCCGCCAGACGCAGCGACAGGTAGCGCGAGGAGCAGGCGTTGACGACCCGCCAGCGCTCCCGCTCACCCGCCCGGCCGCGCAGCAGGGGCTCGACCTGGCCGTCGACCAGGACCAGCTCGCCCTCGCGGCCCATCATCCGCTCCGGCATCGAGGGAGCTTCGACGGACCCGTCCCCGGTCAGGGTGATGTCCGAGACGACCAGGACTCGCTCGCGGTCGAGGGCCGGAGGATCGTCCTCCTCCACGACGATGGCCCCGTAGAGCCCGGCGAACAGCTGGTCGGCCACGGTGCCGTGATGGTGCGGGTGGTACCAGTAGACGCCCGGCGGATGGTCCTCGGGCAGCCGGTACTCGTACTGGCGGCTCTCCCCGGGCCCGATCTCGAGGAAGACGTTGTCACCGTTCCCCTCGGGGGTGACGTGCAGCCCGTGCACGTGCAGGTTGGTGACGTGGTCCAGCTGATTCTCCAGCGCGATCCGCAGCAGGTCCCCGGGCCGCAGCCGCAGCGTCGGGCCCGGCACGCCCCCGTTGTAACCCATCGTCCTGGCCGACCGTCCGGCGACCTCGTGCGTGCCGAACCGGGCCTGGAGCTGCACCTCGAGCCGCCCGTCGCTGCTGCTGAGCACCTCGGGCTCAACGAGCTCGTCGTCCCCGCCTTCGTCGCCCCGACCCCCGAAGGCCCCGTCGGCGTCGGGGGCGGACAGCTCGCGCCACAAACCCGTCCCACCGACGAGCGTCCCCGCCAGTCCCACGCCACCCATCGTCAGCGCGGTGCGACGGCTGACCGGCCTCACGACCCGTCCTCGCCCCGGGCCAGCACGCCCCGCCGGTGCTCGTACTCCTGCGTGCTCAGCACCCCGGCCGAGTAACGCTCGTCCAGGACCTGCTGCGCCCGCGGCCAGCTGGAAGGAGCCCGCAGGTCCGCGCCGCCGGAACCGTCTGCCAGGCCACCGAGCAGCACCCGCACCACCGTGTACCCCAACAGCACCAGACCCACGACCAGCAGCATGAGCCAGATCCAGGTCACCGGGTCAGGCTCCGCCGTCGCCGAAGTGCTCCACAATGCATGTCAGGTCCTTTCACAGGTCCTCCAGCATCTGTTCCATCACATCGATCTCGGCCTCCTGGTCGGCCACCACCTGCTGCGCCAGCTCCTGAGCCTGCGGGTCCTGTCCCTCGGTCAGAGCCCCCTCGGCCATCAGGATGGCTCCACGGTGGTGCTCGATCATCAGCTCCAGGAACCGGCGGTCGAACTCCTGCCCGGAGTGCGACTCCAGCTCGGCCATCGCTTCCTGCTGGGTCATCCCCTCCATCTGCATCGTCGTGCCCATGTCTCCGTGGCCCATGTCGGCCATGTCGTCCTCGGGCATGGAAGGCTCACCCCATGCCTGCAGCCAGGTGTGCATAAGCTCGATCTCGGGGTCCTGAGCCGCCTCGATCTGCCCGGCCAGGTCCTGCACCTGAGGAGTGATGGCGCGTTCCTGGGCCAGCTGGGCCATCTCGACGGCGCCCTCGTGGTGCACGATCATCTGCTGGGCGAACTGGGTGTCCATCGAGTTGTGCGAGGTCTGCGCCGCCGTCGCTCCTGCCGGATCTTCTGCGGTGGTGCCCTCGAGATCCCTCGTCGGGCTCGAGGTCGTGGGGCTCGCCGGCGGTTCGGACACCGGCTCGGTGCTGGTGCTGCAGGCACCGAGCGCCAGGGTCAGCGCGAGGGCGGCGGTCAGGACTGGTCGCGGTGCTGAGAAGGTCACGAGGGTCCACCCTGCACCGCTCACCTGCCGAAGAGCATCAGGTTCGATGGAGATTCGATGGAGATCCCAGGGTCGGGACAAGCGCGAGGCGCGCCTCATCCTCCGTGCCTTGCCCGCGCCTCCGCGCATGCCGACGCCCCTCAGTGATGCTCCTCGTGGTCGGCCGGCTTCGTCACCGACGGCGAGGGGGCGGAGGGTGTCTGCTCCAATGATCCGATGTTGCCGATCCTTGGACCGATGACGAAAGCCGACAGCGCGAAGAGAGCAGTGAAGACCGCGACCCCGGTCGCGGGTGCCCAGCGGCTGTGGAACCTCAACCGCAGCCGTCGAAGGAGCGGGATGCTCAACAGCAGGCCAACGAGGAAGAGGACCCCGTTGCCGAACGCTCCGGTCAGGAGGGCGGCTCCGGCGACCAGACCGACGTGGTGCAGGAGGTGAGGCAGGATCCCCAGTGCGACACCGAAGCCCGCACGGATCGTGGCCCAGAGGTTGCGACGTCCGCCATGGGGTTGCACCGACAGGGAGGCCGCTGGTGCTGACATGGCACCAGTGTGCGGGACACACACGGTGTCGGTATGGCGCTTCTGTGGCGTTTGCCTGGAGAATCCGGCCATTCGAGCGTCCGGGGTGCCGGGCCTGCACCGCCCCGGGTGAGGGCGGTGCAGGGTGCGCGGGCAGGGTCAGGGCATCATCGGGTGCGTGTGGGGCTCCCAGCCCGACTTGCCCTGGTGCATACCTGGATTGTGCGAGCCGTCGAACCCCATGTCGCCCTTGGCGTGCATCTGCACGTGCTGGCCGAATGCGGAATTGTCGCCGTCCGCCTGGGCGGGTCCGGCGAGGAGCAGCCCGGGGACGGCCAGTGCGGAGACAGCCATGAGCTTGACGAGCTTGTGCATCGGTTCCCTTTCCATGAATGGGTGGCAGACGATCCGCCGCCACCACCCGATCGTGACATCCCCGGCGGTGTTAGGTGGGCCGTGGACAGGTTTCTCCATCAAACCTTCGTGATCGGGTTCAAGGACGCTTTCCGCGTCCCCGTCCGGCCCCGCCCAGGGTGATGGTCGACGCGCCGCGGGAAGCTCCGGTCGCCGTCCGGCCGCTGCACGAGGAGCTACGGTCAGCCACGAATGCAGCCGACTGCCTATCTCGGACTTCCCACTCGTCTGGCAGCCGTAGGCGGTGCCGGCGCCGGTAGCGGTGCTGTGACTTTGTGGAGGTCGGTTGGAGGCACCTGCGGACCGCACATCAATTCTCCATGGGATCGCCGCAGATCCGCTGCCTCGGCACGTGAGGCTGGTCCGTGTCCAGCCTGAGGCGCAGAGAGGAACACGCGTGACGACCACCAGTACATCCCGACCCGTGCAGATCGAGGTCGTGGACAGCCCTGGATGCCACTCGTGCGACGAGACGCACCGCGTGCTGGCCGCGCTCGAGGAGGACGGGTACCTCATCGAGGTCAGGTCCTTCGACGCGCGCACCCCGCAGGGGCAGGACCTCATGCAGGAGCACCGGGCCGGGCTCACCCCGCTGGTGCTCGTCGACGGGGCCTTCTTCAGCCAGGGCGGGGTCTCGCGCCGCGAGCTGATCACCCTGCTGGAGAGCTGAGATGGGCGAGCTGCTCACCACCGGCTCGGTGCTGGCCGCGTTCCTGGCAGGAGGGGTGGCCCTGTTCGCCCCCTGCTGCATCGTGTTCCTGGCCCCCAGCTACCTCGCCGCGGCCGTCAAGAACCGGCGGTGGCGGCTGCTGCCCCTCACCTTCCTGTTCGCAGCCGGCCTGGGCCTGGTCATGGTGCCGATCACCCTGGGCATCGGCCTGGTCGCCTCCGCGGTCGCGAACTACCACACCCCGCTGTATTACGCCGGCGGCGCGCTCATGCTGGCACTCGCCGCAATCAGCATCTCCGGGCGCATGCTCACCCTCCCCGCATCACTGCGCGCCCCCGACACCCGAAGTGGCGACGGGCTCAGCTTCTTCAGCCTCGGCGTGTTCTCCGGCATCGCCAGCAGCTGCTGCGCCCCCGTCCTGGCCGGGGTCATGACCCTCTCGGCTCTCTCCGGATCCGCCGTCGGAGGTTTCGCCCTCGGTCTTGCCTACACCTTCGGGATGGTCTCCCCCCTGTTCGTCATGGCCCTGTTCTGGGACCGCTTCCGCCTGGGGGAGCGACGCTTCCTACAGGCACGCCCCGTCCGGCTGCAGCTCGGCGGCCGGGTCCTGTTCACCAACTCGATCAACATCGTGGTGGCGGCCACCTTCACCGCGATGGGCGTCTTCGTGATCTACCTCGCCGGCACCGGGACGATGACCAGCGGCCCGCAGTTCCAGGTCGAGATCGGCCAGGGTCTCGCCGGTCTGTTCGACCGCTTCGAGCAGTGGGTCTCCCCGCTGCCGGAGCCCCTGCTGGGCATGGGCGTGATGGTGCTGGCGGCCGTCTTCGTCGTCGCCACCCTGCGAGACCGCCGCCGCCCCCAGGGTCCCCCCGGTCCCGACGACCACACCACCGGATTCGGCGCCGCCGCCGACACCTGCCACCACGCGCCGGCGCTGCGTACCGGTGCCGTCCCCGACGACGCAGAGCACCGCTGAGGAGAAGACATGTCCACCCGAGCAGCCCGCGAGTCCCGTCTCGCCAGGATCGAGGCGCAGGAGCAAGAGGCCGAGAAGCGCCGACGACGCCGCAGGTTCACCGTCGTCAGCGTCGCGCTCCTGGCACTGGTCACCGTGGTCTCGGCCATGCTGCTGACCTCACGCCCAGCCTCCGACGCCCAGACCCGCCCGGCGCCCACCTTCGCCCTGACCGACACCGACGGCCAGGTGGTCAGCCTGGAGCAGTTCCGCGGGAGCAACGTTCTCCTCTACTTCAACGAGGGGGCAGGTTGCCAGTCCTGCCTGGTTCAGATGGCCGAGATCGAGAAGGACGAGGACCTGTTCGCGGACCTGGACCTCACCGTCCTGCCCATCGTCATGAACACCCGCGACCAGATCACCCGCGACATGCAGCGCAACGGGGTGCGCACACCGTTCCTCCTCGACGACGGCACCGTGTCCGACGCCTACGGCACCCTGGGCAAGGGCATGCACGCCGGCCTGCCCGGCCACAGCTTCGTCCTCATCGACCGTGACGGCCAGCAGCGCTGGTACGGGGAGTACCCCTCCATGTGGCTGTCACCGACCGACCTGCTCGTGCAGGTCCAGGAGCACCTGCCCGCCTGACCCAGGGAATGGCTGTGCAAAGTCCATCGTGGCCACCATTTGGCCAACACAGCATGGCCCCCTCCGACACTGGTTGCGCCAAAAGCCGCCGATTACGCCGATCTAAGCGTGGCCTGGGACGCTAGCACTCTCGTCCACGTCATGGATTTGAGGTCCTGACGGCCGGCGGAGGCGCTGGGTTTGCGCCAAGACGGTACGCAACCTGGTCGGCTGCAGGGGCCAGTGTGACCGGGCCACCGACGGGAAGCGCAGGGCATCGGCTCCTGGTCGAGGGTGGCTCTTGATCCTGCTGGCCCGAAAGCGGGCACGCCGTGCGCTGTGACAGTCACCATGGCGACGGGCGTCAGTAGCAGTCTCAACTGTCACACTGCTGGCACACTCGGAGCGTTTCGCCTATATTCACAGGTCAGGCGACTGCGGGTTATACTCCCGTCACTCACCCCGAGGTCCTCGACGAGGACACGCAAGGACCCCCGAGCCCTCCGGCCCGGGGGTCCTTCTCGTGGTGCGCGCTCCGTCGTCGTCAGGCCTTGGGGTCGCGTCCCCGTCCCGGGAGGCCGGACTTCTTGCCCGAGTCCCGCAGCCCCCGGGCGGCCTTCATCCGCAGCTCGCGGGCCTCCCGCACCAGCTTGGCCGACTTCTCCGCCTTCTTCTCGGTGCCCTTGCTGTCACGCGGGGGCAGCAGGATCGTCTCCTCCGCGGCCATCCCGGCGGCCAGCTCCCGGCCGCGCTCCAGCTCGGAGTCCAGCTCGGCGCCGAGGACCAGGACGTTGTTGATGATGAAGATCAGCAGCAGCAGGACGATGACACCACCGATGGCGCCGTAGGTCTCGTTGTAGCTGCCGAAGTTGGCCACGTAGAAGCCGAAGCCGGCCGCCGCCAGGATCGACACGACCACGGCCAGACCCGCACCCGGGCTGAGCCAGCGGAACTTGGGCTGCTTGATGTTGGGGGTGCCCCAGTAGAGCAGCGCCACGATGACGACGAGGATGAGCAGGATCACCGGCCACTTGGCGATGTTCCACACCGTGGTGGCGGTCCCGGAGAGACCGATCGCCCCGAACACCAGCTCCGAGACGGTCCCGGAGAGGGTCACCGACAGCACGATGGTGATGAGCAGCAGGAGGATCACCACGGTCAGCCCCACGAGCCAGGGACGCAGCTTCCAGACCGGCCGGCCCTCCTCGACCTCGTAGACGTTGTTCATCATCCGGCTGAACGCGTTGACGTAGTTGGACGCCGACCAGAGGGCACCGAGCAGACCGACGACCAGCAGGATCCCGGCGCCACCGGCCTCCCCCATGCTGTTGAGGTAGCTCACGACCGTGTCGACCGTGCCGGCCTGCAGCCCCAGCTCGGCACCCAGGTCCTCGATGGCGGTCTGGGTCGCCTCGCTCTGACCGAGGAAGCCCAGCGCCGTGGACAGGGCCAGCAGCATCGGCGCCAGCGACATGATCGCAAAATAGGTCAGCGCGGCGGCCAGGTCCGGCCCGCCGTCCTCGCCGAACTCGGCGAAGACGCGTTTGGCCACCGCCTTCCAGTCCGGCTTGTCCAGCTCGGTGGGGCTGTCGGGTCCCTGCTCGCCGGCCTGCTCGAACTCCCCCTCCTGTTGGTCGCGCTCGATCGTCTTCCGGTGCTGCGTCTCACTCACGCGCCCAGTGTGGCACGCGGGTCCGACCCCGGCAGGTCGGTCCGCCCCGCCCTCGGGTATGCCGAAGGGCCAGGTCCGGTGCGGACCTGGCCCTTCTCGCGGTGCGCCCACAGGGACTCGAACCCCGAACCCGCTGATTAAGAGTCAGCTGCTCTGCCAATTGAGCTATAGGCGCGACAGCCGACGACTTTAGCACCGGGGGCAGCCCCTGCTCAAAACGGCCGAGGGCGCACCCGCACCCGCGCGCGGAACGGCATACGCAAGGATGGGCGCATGCGCGCCCTGGTCAAGCCCCGTCCCGGTCCCGGTCTGGAGCTGGTGGAGGTGCCCGAGCCCTCCCCCGGGCTGGGCGAGGTGAAGATCCGGGTGCTGCGGGCCGGGTTGTGCGGCACCGACCTGCACATCGAGAGCTGGGACGAGTGGGCGGCCTCGATGCTGCGCCCGCCCCTGGTCGTGGGGCACGAGTTCTACGGTGAGGTCGTCGAGGTCGGCGAGGGGGTGCCGGCGGACGAGCGGTACGGGCTGCGGCCCGGTCAGCGGGTCTCGGTGGAGGGGCACGTGGTGTGCGGGCACTGCCGCAACTGCCGGGCGGGGCGGCGGCACATGTGCGTCAACACCTCCAACCTAGGGGTCAACCGGGACGGGTGCTTCGCCGACTTCGTCGTGGTGCCGCACTCCAACGTGTGGGTGCAGCCGGACCTCATCGACCCCGACCTGGGTGCGGTGTTCGACCCGCTGGGCAACGCGGTGCACACGGCCCTGTCCTTCCCGCTGGAGGGTGAGGACGTGCTCATCACCGGGGCCGGCCCGATCGGGGTGATGGCCGCGGCGGTCGTGCGGCACGCCGGAGCCCGGCACGTGGTCGTCACCGACGTCTCCGCCCCCCGGCTGGAGCTGGCCGCCGCGGCGGGCGCGGACCTGGTCCTGGACGTGTCGCGGGAACGGATCGCCGAGGCCCAGGAGCGGCTGGGGATGACCGAGGGCTTCGACGTGGTGCTGGAGATGTCCGGCAACCCGCAGGCGATGGCCGAGCTGATCGACAACTGCACCCACGGGGCCCGGGTGGCGATGCTGGGCCTGCCCTCGGAGCCCTACGCGATCGACTGGGGCAAGGTGATCACGCACATGATCACGCTCAAGGGCATCTACGGCCGGGAGATGTACGAGACCTGGTACAAGATGACCGCCATGCTGCAGACCTCGCAGGTGCTGCGGGACCGGGTCCGCTCGGTCATCACCCACCGTTTTCCGGCCGAGCAGTGGCAGGACGCCTTCGACGCGGCCCGCTCCGGCGAGGTCGGCAAGGTCATTCTGGACTGGAGCTGAAGGAGAACCCATGTACGCCGTCAAGGACCAGCTGCGCGCCGAGCTCGAAGCGATCGAGGCCGACGGGCTCACCAAGCACGAGCGGCTGATCACCACGCCGCAGTCCGCCCACATCGGCACGACCCAGGGCGAGGCGCTGAACTTCTGCGCCAACAACTACCTGGGCCTGGCCGACCACCCGCAGATCGTGGACGCGGCCCGGGCCGCCCTGGACGACTGGGGCTTCGGGATGGCCTCGGTGCGCTTCATCTGCGGCACCCAGACCCAGCACCGCGAGCTGGAGAGCGAGATCGCCGACTTCCTCGGCACGCAGGACTCGATCCTGTTCCCCTCCTGCTTCGACGCCAACGGCGGCATCTTCGAGGTGCTGCTCGGGGCCGAGGACGCGGTGATCTCCGACGAGCTCAACCACGCCTCGATCATCGACGGGGTGCGGTTGTGCAAGGCCAGCCGCTACCGCTACAAGAACCGGGACATGGACGACCTGCGCGCCCAGCTGCAGGCCGCCACCGACCAGGGAGCCCGACGGACCCTGGTCGTCACCGACGGCGCGTTCTCGATGGACGGCTACCTCGCGCCGCTGCCGCAGATCTGCGACCTGGCCGAGGAGTTCGGCGCCCTGGTCATGGTCGACGACTCCCACGCCACCGGCTTCATCGGCGCCGGCGGCCGCGGCACGCCCGAGCACTTCGACGTCATGGACCGCGTCGACGTCGTCACCGGAACCCTGGGCAAGGCGCTCGGCGGTGGTTCCGGCGGCTTCGTCGCGGCCCCCACCGAGATCGTGGAGCTGCTCAAGCAGCGCGCCCGGCCCTACCTGTTCTCCAACGCGGTCGCCCCCTCGGTCGTCGCCGGCTCACTGGCCGCGCTGCGGCTGGCCCGCGACTCCGACGAGCCGCGCAGGGACCTGCGCCGCAACGCCGAGCTCTTCCGCACGCTCATGAGCGAGGAGGGCTTCGAGCTGCTGCCCGGAGAGCACCCCATCGTCCCGGTCATGTTCCCCGGCGAGGACGGCGCCCGCCGCGCCAGCCAGGTGGCCGACGCCATGCTCGCCGAGGGCGTCTACGTCATCGCCTTCTCCTACCCCGTCGTCCCCCGGGGCAGGGCCCGCATCCGGGTCCAGCTCTCCGCCGCCCACTCCGAGGAGGACGTGCGCGCCTGCGTGGCCGCGTTCGTCTCGGCGCGAGAGAAGGTCGGCTGACCTCAGGCCCCGCAGCCACCCGCCCCGCAGGCGCAGCCGCCGAGGGCCCCGTTCCCACCGCCCCCGCAGCCGTCGGTGTCGACGGCGGCCGAGGCCGCCCGCAGCTCCTGGTCCGTCAGTGGCCGGGCACCCAGCCACTCCCCCAGCCGGGCGAACACCTCGACCAGCCGGCGCACGTGCCACTGGTGCTCGTCCAGCTCGTGCCGGTGCACCTGGGCCCGGGTGAACCGGTCGGCCAGCCAGGCGGCGTGGCCGGCGGGGCTCACGGCGGAGTCGGTGCCCCACCACACGTCGACGGGGCCGCGCACCTCGGCGGGGTCGACGCCCCACGGCTCCTGCGCCTGGGCCAGGTCCAGCACAACCCCCTCGGCACCGGCGTAGGCACCCAGTCCCAGCTCGAGCTGGTCGCGCAGGAAGACCGGGTCCTGCAGCGCCAGCGAGTGCAGCATCCGTTGCTGCTCGTCCATGTCGCGCAGCCACTCGTGCTGCTCCATCGCCGGGCTGCCCGCGTCCGCGGCGACCGGGGCCTGCGGCCACACCAGGGTCAGGGCGCCCACCCTCTGCGGGTGCAGCGCCGCCAGCGCCACGGCGGCGGGGGTGGCGCCGCCGGCGGCGAGCAGACCGACCGGCCCGTCCACACCGGCGTGCGCCAGCACGTCGAGCACGTCCTGGGCCAGCTCCCTGGCCGGGCGGGCCTCGCCGCCGGGCGTGTCGCCATACCCCGGCCTGTCGAGGGTGAGCACCCGCAGTCCCAGCGCGTGCAGGGCGTCCCGGGCCGGGGTCGCGCTGAAGCGGGAACCGGGGGTGCCGTGCAGCGCCACGACGGGGATGCCGTCCGGCGCGCCCTGCACGCGGTAGGCGATCCCGCTCGCGGTGGTCGGCGTGCTGTCCGTGCTGGTGGTCACGGGACCCAGTGTCTCAGAGCCAGCCGGACCGCTTGAAGGACCGGCGCAGCAGCAGCACGGCCGTGGCCATGAGCACCACGGCCAGGGGGTACCCGAGCACCCAGTGCAGCTCGGGCATGTGGTCGAAGTTCATGCCGTAGATCCCGGCGATGAGGGTGGGGACGGCGATCATCGCGGCCCACGCCGAGATCTGGCGCATGTCGGCGTTCTGCTGCACCCCGATCTGGGACAGGTGCGCCGAGAGCACGTCGGACAGGAGCGCGTCGTAGCTGTCGATGCTGGCGAGGGTGGTGTCGAGGTGGTCGGCCACGTCCCGGAAGTGCAGCTGAAGCTCGGAGGAGCGCACGGGCCCGTCCGGCTCGCTCAGCATCGCGAGGGGGACCCGCAGCGGCAGCGCGGCGCGCCGGAACTCCAGCACCTCGCGCTTGAGGCGGTAGATCGTGCTGGAGTGCGTGCGGTTGCCCCCGCCGAAGACGTCGCGCTCGATCTCCTCCAGGTCCTGGCTGACCTCCACGTCGATCTCGCGGTAGGTGTCGACCACCTTGTCGAGCAGGGCGTGGAGGACGGCCAGGGGCCCCTCCCGCAGCAGCTGCTGCTCGTGCCGCTCGAGCCGGGCTCGCACGCTGTGCAGCGGGGCAGCGTCCCCGTGGCGCAGCGTGACGACGAAGTGGTCGCCGATGACGGCCATGACCTCGCCGGTCTCGATGTCGGAGGTGGCCTCGACGTAGCGCAGGGTCTTCACGACCGCGAAGACGGTGCCGTCGTAGCTCTCCACCTTCGCGCGCTGGTCGCCATGGAGCACGTCCTCCACCGCCAGCGGGTGGAGCTGCAGCTCCTGCCGGACCACGTCGAACTCCTCGGCGGTGGGGTCCTTCAGACCCACCCAGAGGAAGTCGGTGTCGGGCCGGTGCTCCTGGCGCAGGGCCGCCAGCTCCTCGCTGAGATCACCGCAGGGGTGCCGGTCCCCCGACCGGTAGACCGCCTGGTCGACGATCACCGCACGCCCCCGCCGACGGCAGGCCGGCCCACCCGATGCTCAGCCCTTGTTGAAGGTGCGGCGCAGCACGCCCAGGAGCAGTGCGCTGCCCGAGACGCCGCCGAGGGTGATCGCGAGGCGGTCGTAGCGGGGGGTGCCGTCGGCCTGGAAGGCCGCGTCGTTCGCCCTGCCCTTGAGGGAGGCGACCGCGTTGGCCTTGAGGGTCTGAGGATTCACCCGGTAGGTGAGCTCGTCGACGGTGCGGGACATCCGGCTGCGGGTCGCCGCGATGTCGGCCTCGATCTCCTTGGGGGAGCGCGCGGACTTCTTGTCGGCCATGTGCGTCGTCCTCATCCTGGTGTGGGTGGGCATGCTGATCACCTGAGACGATAACTCAGAACCCCTGTTCCCGAATCTCGGAGGTGCACGTCATGACCCGTCTCGACGCCGGCCGGCCGGCTCCCGCCTGGACCCTCCCCACCGCCGACGGCGGACAGCTGAGCCTCTCCGACCTCGCCGGTCGCAAGGTGGTGCTCTACGTCTACCCCGCGGCGATGACCCCGGGGTGCACCACCCAGGCGTGCGACTTCCGGGACAACCTCGGCGTGTTCGAGAAGGCCGGGTACGCCGTCGTCGGGATCTCGCCGGACTCCCCCGACAAGCTTGCGCGGTTCGCCGAGCAGGAGGGGCTGACCTTCCCGCTCGTCGCCGACGAGTCCAAGGAGGTGCTCACCGCCTACGGTGCCTACGGGGAGAAGCAGAACTACGGCCGCACCGTCATGGGTGTCATCCGCTCCACGTTCGTGATCGACGAGGAGGGCCGGATCGAGCTGGCCCGCTACAACGTCAAGGCCAAGGGGCACGTCGCCATGCTGGCCAGGCAGCTGGGGGTCGAGCTGGGCTGACCCCCCCGCGCACCGGCCCCGGCCCCTGGCCGGGGCCCCACCGTTAGGCTGTCCCCGCGCGCTCGTGGTGGAACTGGTAGACACGCAGGATTTAGGTTCCTGTGCTCCGGCGTGCGGGTTCGAGTCCCGCCGGGCGCACCGACGCGAGAGGGGTGCGGCGAAGCTCAGCCGGGCAGCCGGACCGTGCCGGAGACGGTCGTGACCGTGTCGCCACCGACCCAGACCTGCCCGTCGCGCCGCTCGACGTGCACCCGGCCGTCACGGTGGCGCCGCACTCCCTGACCGGCCACGTAGCGGTCCGGCAGCCGGCCCGAGCCGACGAGCCACTGGGCCAGCCCCGCGTTGAGGCTCCCGGTCACGGGGTCCTCCCCGAAGTCCGTGCCGTCGCCGTAGAAGGCCCGGACCTCCACGTCCTTCCCGGCCGTGCCGGGGTCCGCCCACCGCCCGACCAGCCCGACCTTGAGCAGGCCGGCGAGCGCCGGGACCGGCTCGACCGCGAGCACCTCCTCCGCCGACGCCAGCTCGAGGCCGATCCAGCCCGGGCCGTTGTCGATCCACGCCATCCCACGCACCCGGGCGGGGTCGAGGTCCAGTGCGGCCAGGATCTCCCGGGCCCGGGCGGGCTCGACGTCCCCAGCCCTGATCAGGGGCGGGGCGGCGAACGCCAGCCGCTCCCCCCGACGGACCGTCACCAGACCGAGGCCGCACTCCTGCACGACCACGTCCGGTCGGCCTGGGGTGCCACCGGCCTCGAGCCACGCGTGCGCGCTGCCGAGCGTGGGATGCCCGGCGAAGGGCAGCTCGCCCCCGGTCGTGAAGATGCGCACGCGGTAGTCGGCCGCCGGGTCCGTCGGCGGCAGCAGGAAGGTGGTCTCGGACAGGTTGGTCCACCGGGCGAACTGCGCCAGGGTCTCCTCGTCCAGCCCGTCTGCGTCGTGCACGACGGCCAACGGGTTGCCCCGCAGCCCGTGGGCACTGAAGACGTCGACCTGGCTGAACCGGCGCTGGCCGGCCCCGGTCCGCGGACCCGTCACCACCGGGCTCCCTCCCGGTCCGTGTCCGCTCCGGCGCCGGGCGGGTCGACGACGGTCAGGCCGTGCCTGGCCACGCCGGGCGTGCGCACCTTCCATCCCCGGCCCCACGAGCGCGCCTCGGCCACGACCACGTCGACCAGGTCGGTCGTGGTCAGGCACAGCACCGTCGGTCCCGCACCGGAGACGACGGCGGCGTGCCCCTGCGAGCGCAGCGTGTCGACGGCCGCCATCGTCACCGGGTAGACGTCCCGTCGCTGCTCCTGGTGCAGCCAGTCCTGCGTCGCGTCGAGGAGCACCGACGGGTCAGCGGTCAGCGCGTGCACGAGCAGCGCGGCCCGCCCGGCCTGCCGCACGGCGTCCGGGCGAGGGACCTGGGGCCCCAGCACCGCGCGGGCCGTGGCGGTGTCCACCCGGGTGTCCCGGGGGACGAGCACGACGGGCACCAGGTCCGGGTGGGGCACCGGTCGCGCGGTCCGCACGACCGCGGCGCTCGGCATCCACGAGACCGTCAATCCCCCGTAGACCGAGGCCGAGGAGTTGTCCGGGTGCCCCTCGGCGATCCCGGCGTGCGTGTTCACCAGCGCCAGGTCGGCCTCGGTGAGCTCACCGCCCCTGGCCAGCGCGAACCCCAGCCCCAGGCCGCCCACGATGGCCGTGGCCGACGACCCCAGGCCGGCGGACATGGGGATCCGGTTGCGGCAGGTCAGCCGCAGCCCGTACCCCTCCAGCCACCCGTGCCCGCTGGTCTCCACGGCCTCCCGCAGGTGGCGGGCGACCAGGTGACGCCCGTCGGCGGGCAGGTCCTGGGCACCCTCCCCCTCGAGCACCACCTCCAGGCCCGCGCCCGCGGGCAGCACCTGCACGGCATACCCGTCGCGGATCCCCAGCCCCAGACCGACGGCGTCGAACCCGGGACCGAGGTTGGCGGTGCTCGCGGGGACCGAGACGCGCACCGTCGACCCCGGGGTCAGCGCGCCCATCACTCCAGCTCGAGCGCGCGGGCGGCGCTCACCACGTCGACCGGAACCCGCACCGGGTCGACGTCGGAACCGTCGGCCCCCTTGAGGGCCCACTGCGGGTCCTTCAGCCCGTGGCCGGTCACCGTGCACACGACGGTGGACCCGGCCGGCACGAGCCCGGCCGCGTGCGCCTTGAGCAGCCCGGCGACGGACGCCGCCGAGGCGGGCTCCACGAAGATCCCCTCCCGCGCGGACAGCAGGCGGTGCGCGGCGAGGATCTCCTCGTCGGTGACGCTGTCGATGAGCCCTCCGGACTCGTCCCGCGCCGCCTCGGCCTGCGCCCAGGACGCGGGGTTGCCGATCCGGATCGCGGTGGCGATGGTCTCGGGGTGGTCGACCGGGTGGCCCAGCACGATCGGGGCGGACCCGGCGGCCTGGAAACCGAACATCCGCGGCCTCCGGGTGGCCGGCGCGGTGCCGTCAGCACCAGGGGCGGTGGGGTCGGCGTACTCGGTGTAGCCCCGCCAGTAGGCGGTGATGTTGCCGGCGTTGCCGACGGGCAGGCAGTGGATCTCGGGGGCGTCCCCCAGGGCGTCGACGACCTCGAAGGCGGCGGTCTTCTGCCCCTCGATCCGGGCGGGGTTGACGCTGTTGACCAGCTCGACCGGGTAGGCCTCGGCGAGCTTGCGGGCCACGGTCAGGCAGTCGTCGAAGTTGCCGTCGACCTGGATCAGGGTGGCGCCGTGCGCGATCGCCTGGGAGAGCTTGCCCATCGCGATCTTGCCCTCGGGGACCAGCACGCCGCAGGTCATCCCGGCCTTGGTCGCGTAGGCCGCCGCACTGGCGGAGGTGTTGCCGGTCGAGGCGCAGATGACCGCCCTGGCCCCCTGGCGTGCGGCGTCGCTGATCGCCGCGGTCATGCCCCGGTCCTTGAAGGAGCCCGTGGGGTTGAGCCCCTCGTACTTCACGTGCACCTGCGCTCCCACCAGCTCGGAGAGGTGCTCGGCGGGGATGAGCGGGGTGCCGCCCTCGCGCAGGGTGACGACGGTCTCGGTGACCGTCGCGGGGAGTCGGTCGGCGTACTCGGCGATCACGCCGCGCCACTGGTGCGCCATGGGCTGTCCTCGAGGGTCCTGGGGAGGGGGCAGCACAAGGGTATGCCGTGCGCGGGCGTGGTCCGGACGAGGGCCGGGCGGGCCCATGCGCCCGTCCGGCCCCTCCCGGCTCGCGTGCTCGGTCCCTCAGTCGCACCACCCGTCCTGACGGTCCTCCGGGATCGTGGGCGGCACCCCGGCGGGCACGTCGTAGAAGGTCGCGTACAGCACGATGTCGGTGCTGCCCGCGTTCCACGCCGTGTGCACGATGTTGCCGGGGTCCACGAACGCCTCGTCGGCGTCGTAGAGCCGTTCGACGCAGTCGGTGCTCTGCTGGTACGTCAGCTGCCCCTGCGCGACGGAGACGACGACCGGTCCCGGGTGGGTGTGCCACGGGAAGGCTGCCCCCGGGGCCAGGTCGACCCGGGCCACGATGATGTCCCCCGGGTCCTTGAGGTTGAGCACCTCGGTGGGCCCTCCGTCCAGCGAGCGCTTGATCCTGACGTCGATGTCGTCGGGGAAGTCCGCCCGCCCCGCCAGGACCGTGACCTCCGGCCCCGTGCTGACGGCCGAGGCCCCCGGGTCGTCGGCCGACGCCCCGGCGGCGCCCAGGGAGGCCAGACCCGCGGAGGCGGCCAGGGCCACGGCGGCGACGCCGGCGGTGCGCCGACGACCGGTCTGCTGGGTGGTCTGCATGGTCGATCCTTCCTTCGTGCTGCTCCGGCCCGGTCCCGGGCCGTCCGGGCTCCTGCCCCTGCGGCAGGAGCTGCCCCGTCACCGGGACGTCTCCCCCGTCGCCGGGGGGATGTTCTGGTTGACCCGGAAGACGTTCTCCGGGTCGTAGCGCGCCTTGACACGCGCGAGGCGGTCGTAGTTGCTGCGGTAGGCGGCCCGGACCCGGTCATCCCCCTCCTCCATGAGGAAGTTGACGTAGGCACCGCCGGCCGCCGAGGGGCGCAGCGCCTCCCAGTAGTCCCGGCTCCACCGGGTGATCAGCTCCCGGTTGGCGGGGTCGGGGTCGATCCCCACGATCACGCCGGCCCAGCCGCCGGAGCGGTGGGGAAAGGCGGTGGCGTCCTCGGCCACCCTCGTGACGGCACCGTCGACGGGGTAGAGGTGCATGGTCGACAGGGCGGTGGGGGGACGGCTGCCGTGCTGCCGGTGCGTCTCGACCGCCTCGTCCGTGATCCGGTCGTAGAAGTCGGCCTTCCAGTACCACTGGTAGCCCGGCGGGTAGAGGCCGTCGAAGGCGCTCTGCAGCTGGCTGAACGGCATCTCGTGCAGGCCGACGAGGAGCGGCTCCCCGAAGGTGGCCAGCTCGTCGAGCACCTCCTGGCCCCGGTCGTGCGCCCCCGTCCAGCACCAGACGATGCCGCAGACGGGACGGTCCCAGAGCCCCTCGGGGAACGGTGGTCCCGGGGGGACCCGCAGCATCCCCAGCCAGCCGCTGATCTCCTCGGGAAGGGCGGGGAGCACCTCGCGGTACCACCGCATCACCGCGCCGGCGTCCGCCGAGTCGTAGAGCACCGGGCCGCCGAGGATCACGCCGTCCTCCCCCACGGGGTGGGACCGGAAGCGGAAGCTGGTGACCACACCGAAGTTGCCGCCACCGCCGCGCAGCGCCCAGAACAGGTCGGGGTGCTCCTCCTCGGAGGTGGTGACCAGCGACCCGTCGGCCAGCACGACCTGGGCCTGGAGGAGGTTGTCGACCGTCAGACCGTAGCGGCGGGAGAGATAGCCGATGCCGCCCCCGAGCGTCAGGCCGCCGACCCCCGTGGTGCTCACCAGCCCCGACGGAACGGCCCGACCGGCCGGAACGGTCACGTGGTCCACGTCGCCCCAGGTGGCACCGCCCTGCACGAGGACGGTGCCGTCAGTCCGGTCCAGGTGGACGCCACGCAGGCCGGACAGGTCGACGACGAGCGCGTCGTCCCAGACGCCCAGCCCGCCCGCGTTGTGCCCGCCCCCACGGACGGCGACCGGAAGCGCGTGCTCCCGGGCGAAGAGGACCGCCCGGCCGACGTCGACCTCGTCGACGCACCGGGCGATCACCGCGGGGTGACGGTCGATCATGCCGTTGTGCACGGCCCGGGCAGCGTCGTACTCCGCGTCCGCGGGGAGGACCACCGTGCCGCGCAGCAGCGGGGCGAGGGTGTGCAGCGGAACGGCGGTCTGGGTCGCGGTCATGGTGTCCTCCCGGACGGGTCGGGGGCCGACCGGGTCGGTCGGACGTGCCCACGTGCGACGCTAGGGAGGGCAGCGTTCGCCCAGCGTTCGTCCGACGTCCCTCAGTCGCCGGGCAGTGCTGACAGCGACCGTCGGCAGCGCTCGACGAGCAGGGAGCTCTCCTGATCGAGCGCCTGGTCGAGGGCGGTCTCGAGGTGGGGGCGGCGCTCCCCCTCCGGCCGGAGCAGCGCGCGCCGCCGCTCGATCTCCGGCAACCACCACAGGTCCTCCTGGGCCCGGGCGGTCGCGGCGGCCGCGTCGAGCACGGCACGCGCCTCCGGGGGGTCCTCGAGCGCGTCGGCCAGCAGGCACAGGAAGTAGCTCGACCGGGCACCCGCTCCCGTGGCCCGCAGCTCGCTGATGGCCCGGCGGACCTGGACGGCTCCGTCCGGGCCGCCCTCCAGCCAGCCGTGCAGCGCCTCCCCCCAGCTGCCGTAGTAGCCCAGCTCGTACCGCGCGCACTGGTGCGCGAGCTCGTCCACCAACGACCCGAGTCCGTCGCGGTCGCCCAGGAGGTGGGCGGTGACGGCCGCGTAGGCGAGCGCCAGCGCCCGGTCGTAGGGGTGGGTCCCTGCCCGCTCGAGCGCCTCCCCGCTCAGTGACCCAGCGCTCGCGGAATCGGCGATCAGGGCGTGGGCGTGCGCGGCCCAGGCACGGGCGTGCACCTCGGGCCGGGAGCCGATCGCCAGCCGGAGGGCGGACATGTCGACCGCGATCGCCCCCTCCAGCTCGGCCAGACCCTCCCGCGGGCGCCCCATCTGCAGCAGGGTCGCGCCGACCGCGAACCGCCCCACGGCCGCCCGGGCCCGGTCGCCGGTGCGCAGCGCGGCGGTCTGCGCCGCCCGTGCCGCCGCCAGGGCCGCCCTGTTGGCCCCGCCGACGTACTCGGTGCCCCACAGGCTGGTCAGCACGTCGGCCAGCGCCGGGTCGTCGTGCAGGCGCTCTGCCAGTTCTTGCGCGCGCTCCAGGGTGGAGCGCAACGAGGGCGCGGTCCAGCCGTCGCGGGCGTTGAGCACCGCGGCCAGGTCGTGCAGGCACTCCAGCTCCTCGGCGTCGCGCGCCGGGCCGGGGGGCAGGGACCGCAGCTGGGCCACGGCGGCCCGGAGCAGCTCGATGCACCGGTCGGCGGCGAACACGCGCTGGGCCCCACGGGCAGCCGACCGCAGGTGGCCGACCGCCCGTTCGGGCAGGCCCGCCCGGGAGAACTGCTCACCCAGCAGGGCCGAGACGTCGTCCAGGTGCGCGCCGTGCAGCTCCTCGAGCGCTTCGCCCACGCGCAGGTGCAGCAGCGCGCGCAGGGCGGGCGGCTGCAGCTCGTAGGCGGCATCCCGCACCAGGTCGTGGACGAAGTCGTACCCCCCGCTGCGCTCGGCCAGCACGGCCGCCCGGCACAGCTCGTCGACGGCCCGCACCGTGGCCGTGTCCTCCAGGCCGCCGGCCAGACGCAGCAGCGCCAGCGGGGCCGACCGGCCCACGGCTGCCGCGACACCGGCGAGCTGCTGAGCTGCTTCACTGAGTGAGGTGAGGCGCGAGGCGAGCACTCCGCTCAGACCCCCGGGCGGCAGGTGTGTCGAGGGGTGTGCGCCGATCCGCTCGTGCCGGGCCACGAGCCGGGCCACCTCGGTCAGGTGCAGGGGGAAACCGCCGGTGGCGGAGTGCAGGTCCGAGCAGCGTCCGTCGTCCCACCCCGGGTCACCGTGGCGGCGCAGCAGGACGGCTCCGTCGCCCAGGGACAGGGGCCCGGTCCGGACGCTGCTGACGGGAGCCTGCAGGCCCGTCACCCACCGGCTCAGGTCGGTCCGCTCTTCGAGGGCGCTCGAGCGTGCCGTGACCACGAGGAGGAGCGGCGCCTCCGCCTCCCAACGGGCGAGCGCGGAGACCAGGTCCAGGGTGTCGTGATCGACCCACTGGACGTCCTCCAGGACCAGCATCCCGGGAGCGATCGTCGCGACCTGGTGCGCGAGGTCGCGGACAAACATGAGCCGACCCCAGGCACGGGCCTGATCCCTTTCCTCGGAGTCCTCCCGGACCCCGAACCCGTCCCCACCCAGCCAGTCGAGGACCGGGGCGAGCGCGACGGCGCCGGCCATCTCGTGGCCGCCCCCGACCGCCGTGCGCAGGCCGCGGTCGTGAGCCCACCCGAGCAGCTCCTCCACCATCCGGCTCTTCCCCGACCCGGCCTCACCGTGGACGACGGCAACTCTGAGCCCACCGGCCAGGGCGGCGTCCAGCTCGGCGCTGAGCACCGCCAGCTCCTGCCGCCGCCCCACCATGGGGTCCGGATCCTCCCAACTCTCCGCACATGCCGTCCCGGAGGTGCGGCCCTGCATCGCGCGACGGTCCGGTCGGCGGTCGGCAGCACCGCTTCCGCCGGCGGCCTCGTCCTGGTCGAGCAGCTCCTCCAGCAGAGCCCTGGTGGGCGGTGCCGGATCCACCCCCAGCTCCTCCCGCAGCACCCGGACGCACCGGTGGTACGCCTCCAGCGCCCCGGGCAGGTCGCCGCGGCGGCGCAGCAGGTCGATCAGCGCGAGATGGCCGCGCTCCTCGAGCGGACGCAGCCCCACGCGCCGTCGCGCCGCGTCCAGCGCCGGCGCCTGCAGGGGCGAGGAAGGGGACGACACGGCTCCCGCCGCGACCAAGGCGTCACACGCGTCGACGAACTCCCGTTCCACCTGCTCCCGCAGGTCGACCGCCCACGACTGGTCCACCCCAGGCAGCAGCTCCCCCCGGTAGAGGGACAGCAGCGCGCGGCCGTGCGCGGCAAGAGCCTCCTCCGAGGTGCTGGAGTCGTCCCCCGCGAGCACCAGCACCCGGCGGGTCCGACGCAGCTCGACCAGGTCCACCGGGCATCCCGGGCTGTCGTGCCAGGTGAGGTGGGTCGAGCCCACCTCCAGGCAAGCGTTCTCAGCCAGGTGGCGACGCAGGTGGTGCAGCTCGCGACGCAGATTGGTCAGTGCCTGGGCGCTCGGGGTGTCCGGCCACAGGGCGGCCGCCACCGCCGCCCTGTGCTGCGGGATCTCGGCGTGCGCCGCCAGGTAGGCGATGAGCGAGACGGCCCGCAGCGAGGTCACCGGGTCACCGTCCTCGGGGACGACGGCCCGCTCCCCCAGGAGCAGGACACGCATACCACCCCACCCTGCCACGCCGCGGCCGAACCCGACAGACCCCCGCTGCGGCGGCCGGGCTATGCCAGGAGGGTCTCGACGTCCTGAGCCAGGGCCCGGAAGGCCTCGCCCCGGTGACTGACGGCGTTCTTCTCCTGCGCCGAGTGCTCGGCGAGCGTGCGACCGTCGGGGCGCACCAGCAGAGGATCGTAGCCGAAACCGTTGTCCCCCACCGGCTCCCGGCCCAGGACACCGCGGCAGTGACCCTCCCTCACCACGTGGTGACCGCTCGTGCCCGAGCGCTCCCCGGGGAGCACCAACGCGGCGGCGCACACGAACCCCGCCGCCCGGTGCTCGTCGGGCACGTCGGCCAGCTGCGCGAGCAGGAGCTGGTTGTTGGCCTCGTCGACCGGGATGCCGGCAGAGCGGGCCAGCGGCCCGGCCCAGCGCGCGGAGAACACGCCAGGGGACCCGCCCAGGACGTCCACGGCCAGCCCGGAGTCGTCGGCGAGCGCCGGGAGCCCGGTGGCGGAGGCGGCATACCGGGCCTTCAGCAGGGCGTTCTCCGCGAACGTGACCCCCGACTCGACGACGTCGGCCAGCCCCTCGAAGGCGTCCAGCCCGACCAGTTCCAGGCCGGTCCGGTCCAGGGCGTCGCGCAGGATCTCGCGCAGCTCGACGACCTTGTGCCCGTTGCGGGTCGCCAGGACGAGGCGACGCTCCGGACCGCTCACCAGGTCGGAGGGCCCTGGTCGACGTCGGCCCCGGCCTCGTGGGAGTCCGACCCGCCCATGTCGTCGGCCCCGAACGCCGCCTGCTGCCGGGCCGTCAGCTCGGCGCAGCCCTCGGCGGCGACGTCCAGCAGCGCGTCGAGCAGCTCGCGGTCGAAGGGGACCCCCTCAGCGGTGCCCTGGACCTCGACGTAGCGGCCGTCGCCGGTCATCACGACGTTCATGTCGGTGTCTGCGGTCGCGTCCTCCTCGTAGTCCAGGTCCAGGACGGGTTCACCGTCCACCACGCCGACGCTGACCGCGCAGATGGACCCCACGACCGGCTCGGCCGTGGCCTTGATGAGGCCCTGGCTGCGGGCCGACTCGACGGCGTCCACGAGCGCCACGAAGGCACCCGTGATGGCCGCGGTGCGGGTCCCGCCGTCGGCCTGCAGGACGTCGCAGTCGATCTGGATCGTGTTCTCACCCAGGGCGCCGAGGTCGACCACCGCGCGCAGGGAGCGCCCGATCAACCTGCTGATCTCGTGCGTGCGGCCCCCGATCCGGCCCTTGACCGACTCACGGTCGGAGCGGGTGTGCGTGGCCCGCGGCAGCATGGCGTACTCCGCCGTGGTCCAGCCCTTGCCGCTGCCCTTGCGCCAGCGCGGGACGCCCTGGGTGAACGACGCGGCGCACAGCACGCGGGTCTTTCCGAACTCCACGAGCACGCTGCCCTCGGCGTGGTCGAGCCAGTTGCGGGTGATCCTGATCTCCCGCAGCTCGTCGGGGGCGCGGCCGTCGTGGCGGGTTCCGGTGGTCATGGAGCCAGCGTAGGCCGTCGCGGGAACGACCGGGGGCGCAGGCCCCACCCGCTCAGGAACGGCGGGTCCCGCTCAGGAGCGGCTCGTCCCGCTCAGGAGCGGCTCGTCCCGCCCTGCGGGCGGGTCAGCATGAGGCCGACCGCGGCCGCTCCTGCCGCCAGCGCCTCACCGAGGATGCTGACGACCTTCTCCGGCGACCAGAGCGGGTCGTACATCGAGGGGATCGGGCCGATGGCCGGCACGTCGACGAAGTGGTAGAGCAGCACCGGTCCCAGCGCCGACAGCGCGACCAGGAGAGCGACCGCGTAGGCCCACCACCGGCCGGTGACCAGCACCAGCACCGCGACCACGGCAGCCGCGGCACCCTGGGCACGGAAGAGGTTGCCGCCGCCGATCCCGCCCGGCGCGGCGATGTCCATCACCGGGGCCATCCGCAGGTGGACGAAGGCGTCCACCGCCAGCCCGAGGACGACCAGCGCCCGCACGACGAGCTCGGTGCGGCGGGTCGTGCCCGGGGTCTCGGTGCGTCCCGGCGACCGGGCGAGCGTGCGCATCCTGCTCACCCCTCCACGACGAGCGTGTCGGTCATGTTCGGGTGCGGCGTGCAGTGGAAGGGGTACTCCCCCGCCTCGTCCGGCACGGTGAAGGTGACCTCCTCGCCCGGCCCGACCACCACGTCGAAGGCGTCCCCCTCGTCGGCGGTGACGGTGTGGCCCACGCCGTCCTCGTTGCGGACGGTGATCTCGGCCCCGGGCATCACCGAGTCGGGCACCTCGTACTCGAAGTCCTCGATGACGATGATGAGGTCGTCGTCGTCGTCATCATCGTCGTCGTCGCTGGTCGCTGCCGCGCCCTGCGTGGACTCCTCGGTGGTCTCCTCGGCGCTGGAGTCCTCCGTCATCGACTCCTCGCCCGTCTCCTCGGCGGTCGTGTCCTCGGTGGCCGCGGGGGTGGAGGCCGACGGGGTGTCCTCCTCGGCGGTGGGGGTGGAGGAGTCACCGCCGCACGCGGTGAGCAGGCCGAGCGCGAGCGCGAACGCGCCGGCACGGACGGGGAGGCGGGGAAGGCTGCGGACCTGGGGCTGGGCGTTGGCGTTCATGGGGGTGGTACGTCCCACGCCTCAGTCGGGATTGCGCCCGACGTCGGCGGTCGCCCAGACCCGGCCGGACTCGGCGACGAGCTCGACCGCGACCGGCTCGGTGCCGGCGACCGGGACGACCCAGCTGTTGGCGTGGTCGGCCGACAGGCTCCACTCGGCGACGTCCTCGACGGACCCGTCGGCGAGGAGCAGGCGGCAGGTGTAGCGCCGTCCCACCGGGCCGTCCTCGACCTCCACGACGAGCACGTCCCCCGTGCTGTCGTAGCTCTGGGAGACCCTGCCCACCCGGACCCCCTCCCCCGTGACCAGTGCGGCGGACCACGGGGTGTCGGCCGGCTCCTCGTCCGGCCGCACCAGGGCGGCCGTGACGCCTGCTCCCGCCACCAGGCCGATCAGACCGGCCGCCGCCAGCTGCAGGACCGCGCGGCGGCCGGGTCGGGGGGCCGCACCTGCGCCGACCTGCTCCGCCGCGTCCACCGCGTCCACCGTCACCGGGTGGCGCAGAGCGTCGAGCCGGGCCAGCACCCTGGACTCGAAGGTGGGGGGCGGAGCCAGCCGGGGGACCGCGGGCAGCACCAGCTCGACGGCCCCGGCGAGGTCGTCGTAGTCGCGGCGGCAGGAGCGGCACACGCCCAGGTGCCGCACCACCTCGTCGCGGGCGGCGTGATCGGCCTGTCCCAGCACGACCGCGACGAGGAGGTCCTCCTCGGGGTGCAGGTCCTGACCGACGGACGGCTCAGTCATGCTCCATCTCCTTGGCGGCGCGCAGGCGGCGCAACCCGGTGCGGATGCGGGTCTTGGCGGTCCCCAGCGGGATGCCCTCCCGCTCCCCCACCTCGGCCGCGGTGCAGCCCCCGAGCACGGCCAGCACGACGGCCCGGGCCTGCTCCGGGGCCACCCGGTGCAGCTGACGGACCGCCTGCTCGGCCTCGATCCGGTGCAGGGCGCCCTCCTGCAGGTCCGGGGAGGAGCGCAGCGAGTCCTGCAGCAGCTGGTTGAGGATCTCGTCGTCGGTGGGGCTGCTGCGGCGCGCACGCACGGCGTCGATGGCCGCGTTGCGGGTGATCGTCAGCAGCCACGTGAGCACCGAGGCCCGTCGGGGGTCGTAGCCGGCGGCCGCGCCCCAGGCCCGTACGAAGACCTCCTGGCAGACGTCCTCGGCCAGCGCGGGGTCGTGGGTGATCCCCACCGCCATGCCGAAGACGGGCGCCTGGAAGCGCCGGACGAAGGCGGCGGACACCGCCGGGTCGTCCAGTGCGAGCCCGGCCAGCAGCGCGCCGTCGTCGGCGCGGTCCGCCCGGGAGACGGCGGCCATGTCTGAGAGTACGTCCGGGGGGACCTCCATGGATTGCCGCCGCTCAGAGGAGGGTCGTGCCCAGGAAGACCAGGTATGCCGCGAGCGCCGCCCAGGCGGCCCCGGCGACGGCCGCGGAGGGGGCGCGCACGGCATACAGGACCCCGCTGACCGCGAGCAGGAGCCAGCACAGCGGATGCCCCCAGCGCACGGCCAGGGCCTGGAGGCCGGCGGCGGTGTCCGCCCGGTCGGGCACGACCACCGTCCAGATCCCGGCGAGGGTCAGCGCCGCGGCGGCCCCGCCCAGCCCGACCACCCGGCGGTGCCCCTCCAGCCACGGTCCCGGCCCCTCCACCTCCGTCACCGCCCGGCGCGCGGGGTGCCGGCGACCGGGACCGTGGCGTCGGGCACGGCCAGCTCGACCTCCCCCGGCCACACCCGTGCTGCCTCGGCACGCGCCTCCTGGGGGTCGGTCCAGGGCGGCAGGTGGGTGAGCATCAACCGGCGGGCGCCGGCGTCGCGCGCGGCCTGCGCGGCCCGGTGGGCGGTCAGGTGGACTCCACGTCCGGGATCGCGGCCCTCCAGGTAGGACGCCTCCGCCAGCACCAGGTCGGCACCGGCCATGATCGGCTCCAGGCCGGGGCAGGTGTCGGTGTCCCCGGTGTAGGCGAGGACGAGGCCGTCGGCCTCGACCCGCAGGCCGTAGGCGGGGACGGGGTGCAGGACGGCGTAGGGGGTGACGGTGAACGGGCCGACGGCGAACGGCCGGCCGTCGACCAGGTCGACGAAGTCCATCCCCGTGACCGGCTCGGGTCCGGCGACCCCGTAGGCCCGGGCCATCCGCTCCGCGGCACCGGCCGGCGCGTGCACGGGCAGGTCCTGGGTGGCCGGGGAGGGCCCGTAGGAGCGGAGCACCCGGAGCCCGGTCAGGTCGAGGCAGTGGTCGGGGTGCAGGTGCGACAGGACGACGGCGTCCAGCCCCAACGGGTCGATGTGCCGCTGCAGCGCGCCGAGGGCCCCGGGTCCCAGGTCGAGCAGCAGCCGCCAGACCCTCCCCTCCGCCCGGGTGCTCACCAGGTAGCAGCTGGCCGGCGAGGAGGGTCCCGGCAGGGAGCCGGAGCAGCCGACGATGGTCAGGTCCATGGGGCCATCGTGCCCGTCGGGGGGCCGTCGTGTCCCGTGCCGGACGTCACGTGTCGGCGGGCGACCGGGGCGCGGGCAGCACCCGGTGGAGGATGTCCGCCACGCTGACCAGCCCGACGACACGGTTCCCGTCGGCGACGACCGCGAGCTGCTCGGCGCTGTCCCTCATGCGACCGAGCGCCTCGTAGACCGGGACGTCCCCGGCCAGCACGAACGCCGGCCGGGCCGTCGGGCGGACCGGCTGTCCGGGGTCCTGGGTCAGGGTGTCGCGCACGTGCACCACACCCGGGAGCCCACCGTCCGCGGTCGACAGCAGGATGCGCATGTGCCCGCTGGTGGCCGCGGCCACCTGGACCTCGTCCACGGTGGCGTCGACCCCGACGGTCACGGGTTCCTGGCCCTCGGGCACCAGGTCGCCCACCGTGAGCCGCTCCAGCTCGAGGACGTCGGAGATCTGGGTCTGGAAGGACTCGTCGAGCGCGCCCTTGGCCGCCGACTGCTCGACGAGGTGACGGATCGTCTCCGCGTCCTGACCGCCGACGGCGGCACGGTCCACCGGAGTGACCCCGCTGGCCCGCACGAGCCGGTTGGCCAGGTTGTTCACTCCCACGAGCAGAGGCCGGACGACCCAGATGAAGGCGCGGCCGGGAATGGCGACCAGCTTGGCCGCCCTCTCCGGGTGGGCGATCGCCCAGGACTTGGGGGCCATCTCGCCGACGACCAGGTGCAGGAAGGTCACCAGCAGCAGGGAGAGGGCGAACGAGGTCCCGCCAGCCAGCCAGCCGGGGACCCCCAGGGTCTGCAGGGCGGGGCCGAGCCACCGGTCCACGGCCGGCTTGGTGATCGCCCCGAGCGCGAAGGTGGCCGCGGTGATCCCGAGCTGGGCGCCGGCGAGCATGAGGGTGAGCTCGTTGACGCCCTTGAGCGCTGCCCTCGCGGACCGGGAGGTGGCGGCCTCGGCCTCGAGCCGGTGGCGGCGGGCGCCGAGCAGGGCGAACTCGATGATGACGAAGAAGGCGCTGAGGACGATCAGCAGCGCGGTGACGAGGAGGACGACCAGGGGGTCGCTCATCGGGTCTCCTCCCTCGGGTCGTCCTGCCCGGGACGGTCCGCTCCGGCGCGGTCGCCGGGCGGGTCGTCGTCGAGCGAGCGGGTGATCAGCCGGACCCTGACCTCGCTGGGCACGTGCCGCGCCACCTCGAGCACCTCGATCTCCAGCATCCTGGTGACCGGCTCGTCGGACACCACCTCCGAGGGGTCGGCCGGCAGCCCCACCGTCACCACCCGCCCCGCCTCCGGCAGCTCCCCCGTCTCGGCAATGACCAGTCCCGCGACCGTCTCGAAGTCCCCGTCCGGCAGGCGGTGCCCGACGGCCCGCTCCACCTCGTCGAGGTGGACGTCGCCGTCCATGCGCCACTCGTCGTCCTCGTGGTCGATGATGAGCTCGGGGGTCTGCTCGTCGTGCTCGTCGGTGATCTCGCCGACGAGCTCCTCGGCCAGGTCCTCCAGGGTGAGGATCCCGGCGAAGCCGCCGTACTCGTCGATGACGCAGGCCATCTGCTGACCGGCGGAACCCAGCTCGTCGACGGCCGCGGGAAGGGGCATGAGGGTGGGGACGACGATCGGGGGGCGCATGACCTCCCGGACGAGGGTCCCGGGCTCCGGGCGTCCCCGCAGCACGTCGACCAGCTGCACGACCCCGACCGGCTCGCCCTGCTCGTCGACGACCGGGTAGCGCGTGTGCGCCCGGGCCATCAGGCCGCGCACCTCGCCCACGGTCGTGTCGGGGGTGATGGTGTCCACCCGGGCCCGCGGGATCATCGCGTGCTCGACGTCCTGGTCCGGGAAGTCCAGGATGCGGTCCAGCAGCATCGACAGCTCCTCCGGCAGGTCGCCGCTGTCGCGGGAGTCGGAGACGATCCGCCCCAGGTCCTCGGCGGTCGCGGTCGTGTCCAGGTCGTGGATCGGCTCGATCCCCACCGTCCGCAGGAGGAGGTTGGCCGACTTGTCGAAGAAGCTGATGAGCCAGCCGAAGACGGCCAGGTAGATCAGCGTCGAGCGGGCCAGCCACCGGGCCATCGGGCCGGCGTTGGCAATCGCCAGGTTCTTGGGGTACAGCTCACCGAAGAGCATCTGCACGACGGTCGCGACCGCGAGCGCGGCCACGGTCCCCACCGAGATGCTGACTGCCGGCGAGACGCCGACTCCGCCGAGCAGCGTCCCCAGTGCCTGCCCCACGAGCGGTTCGGCGACGTAGCCGATGAGCAGGCCGGTCACGGTGATCCCCAGCTGGGCGCCGGACAGCATGAACGAGGTCCGCCCGGTGACCTTCAGGGCCCGCTCGGCCGCCGCGTCGCCGGACCTGGCCTGGGCCGCGAGCCGGTTGCGGTCGACCGACATGTAGGCGAACTCCTGGGCCACGAAGTACCCGTTCGCCGCGATGATGAGCAGGATCGCGAGGATGCCGACGAGCAGGAGCAGGATCGCGCCGGTCACGGGCGAAGGCTCCGACGACAGCCGGCGGTCAGGTCGTGCGGTGTCACAGCGATCTCTCCCCAGGGTCGGGCCGCCGTTCCTGGCCCGGTCGGCGGTGGGCTCAGGCTACCCGGCCAGGATCGACCGGAGGAACGAGGTGGTGCGGGTCGTGGAGCGGCTCCGCGCGATGGGGTCTCCTCGCCGACGGCATCGCGTCGATGAGCTCAGGAGGGCTTGTCGTTGAGATAGGCGGTGCTGCTCGCCCATCGTTCGTAATGGTCGAGCACGTCATGACAGACCTGCTCACCCTCGTAGCTGATGAGGTCGTCACCACCCCCGGTCGGGAGCGCCACCGACAGCGTCGTCGTGAGGTCGTCAGCCTCCCGGACCCGCGCTCCGAAGCTGGGCGCGGGAACCCGTCGCACCTGGACCTCGTACCGGAAGCCGCCCCCTTCCCCTGGCACGGTCAGGGTCGCCGTGCGCAGCAGGCGTCCGGTCGCCGACGGCTCGCTGACCGCGACGTCCGCGGCCAACCCTCGCTCTCGCAGGGCCCCTTCGACCTCATGCAGGGCAGGGACGACGACTTCCTCGAAACGGTGGTTCGCCTGACGTACGGAGACAGTGCCCAGGGCCTGGGCCAGCCTTCTCCGCCAAGAGCCTGGAGACCCCGCCGGCTCACGACCGACGATCGACGAGGTGATCGAGGCGCGCGCGGCCGCGTCCGACGCCTTCTCATCCTCGAGCGCGCGGTGCAGCCCGAACATCGTCAGGATCATCACCAGCGCGAACGGCAGACCCATGATGATGGTGGCGCTCTGCAGCGCCGGGATTCCACCGACGAGCAGCATCGCCACGGTGAGCACACCGGTGGCCACGGCCCAGCCGATTCTGAGGGAAGGGTGGGCATCCACCTCCGTGTCCGGCAGCTCCGACGACAGGTTGGCCATGACGAGGGCTCCGGAGTCGGCCGAGGTCACGTAGAACAGGAGCCCCACGAAGGTGGCCAGGGCGACCAGCAGTATCGGGAGCGGGTAGTCCTGCAACAGGGTGAAGAACCCGACCTCCGGAGTGTTCATCGCGGCCTCGCCGAAGGCCTCGTCCCCGCTGCGAATACGGTCGACGGCGCTGTTGCCGAAGATGGTCACCCACATGACGATGTAGCTGAAGGGGATCGTCAGGGTGCCGACCACGAACTGACCGATGGTTCGTCCCTTGGAGATGCGGGCGAGGAACATGCCCACGAAACTCGCCCACGCGATCCACCAGGCCCAGAAGAACAAGGTCCACCACCCCATCCACTCGGCGGGATAGTCGTAGGCCATCGTGTCGAGCGTCATGCCCGGGAACATCGACAAGAAGTCACCGATGTTCATCATGGCGGCACGAAGCAGGAAGGCCGTGCTACCCGTCACGAGGACCCAGGCCGCGAGGACGATGGCAAGAAGGACGTTGAGCTGACTCAGGACACGAATTCCTCGGTCGATCCCGGTGGTGGCCGACACCGTTGCCACGACCACGGCGAGCACCACGAGCCCGATCTGGGCGGGCACACCTTGAGGCACTCCCACCAGGATGTCCAGCCCCACGTTCAGCATCACGACACCGATGCCCAACGAGGTGGCGACGCCGAAGATCGTGCCCAGGACGGTCGCGATGTCCACCGCGTCTCCGATCGGACCACTGATCCGTCTTCCCAATACGGGGTACAACGCAGACCGGACCGCGAGCGGGAGTCCCTTGCGGTGGGCGAAGTAGCCGAGCGCGATGCCCATGAGTGCGTACATGGCCCACCCGGTGATCCCGTAGTGGAACAGGGTCCAGACCGTCGCCTCGCGGGCAGCCTCCAGCGTGCCGCCCTCACCCTGGGGGGGCGCCAGATACTGCGACGCGGGTTCTGCCACGGCGAAGAACATCAGGTCCGTGCCGATCCCTGCGGCGAAGAGCATCGAGGCCCACGTGATGGTGGAGAACTCCGGGCGGTCGTCCTCCCGCCCCAGCCGCACCCTGCTGTGGCGGATCCCGACGTAGACCACGAAGACCAGGATCGCGGTGGCGAGGGCGATGTAGAACCACCCGAACCACTCCGAGATCCACCCCACGGCCACCCCGAGGATCTCCTGGGCGTTCGCGGGGGCCACCAGGGCCCAGCCGGCGACCAGCGCGATGATCGTTCCGGACACGCCGATCACACCCCACCTGGCCCGGGGCCGTCCTGGAGGGGCGACAGGGTCCCCCGGCGCCGGCGTGGTGGATCGCATCGATGGCCTTCCTGGAACTGGTGCCACTAGGTGCAAGGCGGGTCAGGGAAGCGCTGACCTTAGCGCACCGGGCCCTCGTCCTCACGGCCCACGAACGCCCGGTGCACCTGATCGACCTCGGGCCCCAGGAAGCGCCGGGCCAGGAAGGTGAACCCGTGCGGGTCGCCGGTCGTCAGCCACTGGTGCTGCGGTTCGTTGCCCGCCGGGGCGAGCAGGTCGCCGTCGGTGAGCACGCGGAACAGGTCGGCCGCCGTCGCTGCGGCCGAGGAGACGAGGGTGACCTCCTCGCCGAGGACGTACTGCAGGGCCGAGGTGAGCAACGGGTAGTGCGTGCACCCCAGGATGAGGGTGTCCACCCCCTTCTCCTGCAGCGGCCCCAGGTAGCCGCGCGCCGTCTCGATGACCTCGGGGCCGCTGGTGATCCCGGCCTCGACGAGCTCGACGAACCGCGGACACGGCTGGGAGGTCACGTCGACCTCCGGGGGGGCGGCGACGAAGGCGTCCAGGTACGCGCGCGACTGGTGGGTGGCCCGGGTGGAGATCACCCCGATCCGGCCCGAGCGGGTCACCGCCATGGCCCGCCGGACGGCGGGCCGGATCACCTCGACGACGGGCACGTCATACCTCTCCCTGGCGTCCGCCAGGACGGCCGCGGAGGCGCTGTTGCAGGCGATGACGAGGGCCTTGACCCCGTGGTCGACCAGTCGGTCGAGGCACTCCAGGGCGAACTGCCGCACCTCGGCGATCGGCCGCGGGCCGTAGGGGGTGCGCGCGGTGTCGCCGAGGTAGAGGATCGACTCCCGGGGCAGCTGGTCGAGAATCTCCCGCGCGACGGTGAGCCCGCCGAACCCGGAGTCGAAGACCCCGATCGGGGCGTCGGTCATGCGCGGGTCAGTCCTGCTCGTCGGCCGGCTCGGCGGCGACGAACGGGTTGGCCAGGGAGCCGATGCCCTCGATGGTCACCTCGCACCGCTGGCCGGGGCCGACCGGCCCCACCCCCGCGGGCGTGCCGGTGAGCAGCACGTCCCCCGGGAGCAGGGTGAAGGCCGCGGAGGCGTGCGCGATGAGCTCGCCCACGCCGAAGTGCAGGTCGGCGGTCGTGCCGTCCTGCCGCACCTCGCCGTCGACGGTCGTGACGATGCGCAGGTCCGAGACGTCCAGGTCGGTCTCGATCCACGGCCCGAGCGGCGTGAAGGTGTCCATGCCCTTGGCGCGGGCCCACTGGTGGTCGCCGCGCTGCAGGTCACGGGCGGTGACGTCGTTGGCGACCGTGTAGCCGAAGACGACCGAGGCGGCGTCCTTCGCCGCCACGTCCTTGCACAGCCGGCCCACGACCACGGCGAGCTCGCCCTCGTAGGAGATCTCGTGGGCGAACGGGGGGATCACCACCGGGTCCCCGGGCCCGCACACGGAGGTGTTGGGGATGAAGAACATCATCGGTTCCTCGGGCAGCTCGGTGCCCATCTCCCGGGCGTGGTCGGCGTAGTTGCGACCGATCGCCACGACCTTGCTCCGCGGGATGACCGGGGCCAGCAGCCGGACGTCCGCCACCAGGTGGGTCTCTCCGGTGAGCTCGATCCGGGTGTAGAGCGGGTCGCCGGAGATCTCGGCGATCTTCTCGCCCGCCCCGTCCACGAGGCCGAAGCGGGGGTCGTCACCGTCGGTGAATCGGCAGATGCGCATGGGTCACCAGGGTAGGGGGTCGGCACGCGCCACCTACCGGTGAAGGAAGACCCTGGACGACGGGCTCGTGCAGGAGGAAAGTAGGTGATCCAGATCACACACTCGGGAGGACATCGTGAGGATCAGGTATGCAGTCGCGGCCCTGGGCGGTCTCGGGCTCATGACCACCGGGCTGACGACGGTGGCTCAGGCCGACGCCGACGGTGACCGCACCACCTACATCGTCGTCAGCAACGGCGGGTCGCTGCCCGCCCGCTTCGAGCAGCAGGTCCAGCGGGCCGGTGGCACGGTCACCACCGCCCACCCCTTCGGCGTGGCCGTCGTCGAGGCCGGCCCCTCGTTCAGGGGCGTCGCCGGGACGAGCACGGTGGTCGACTCCGGCTTCGACGTCGATCTGGGCCCGCGCGTCGCTCTCGAGGCCCGGCCCGAGAACCTGCCCCCCGCGTCGGGGAACGACGACACGCTCTTCGACCTGCAGTGGGGTCACGTCCCCGTCGGGGCGGTCGAGGCCTGGGAGGCGGGGGTCCGCGGAGCCGGCGTCCGCGTCGCCGTGCTCGACACGGGGTTCGACCTCGACCATCCCGACCTCGCGCCCAACATCGACCTCGCCCTCAGCCGGGACTTCACCGACGAGGGGTTGCAGTACACCCTTGCTGACCCCTTCAGCCACGGCACCCACGTCGCCGGCACGATCGCGGCGGCGGACAACGGCATCGGGGTCATCGGAGTAGCCCCCGAGGCGGAACTCGTGCTCGTCAAGGTGCTCGAGGACGAGGGGTCCGGTGCCTTCGAGGACATCTTCGCCGGCATCCGGCACGCGACCGAGGTCGACGCCGACGTCATCAACATGTCGCTGGGAACCGTGATCCCCCGCAACGCGGCCGGCAACGAGGTCACCCAGCTGGCCAACGCGATGAACCGGGCGATCACCTACGCCCACCAGCAGGGGACGACGGTCGTCGTGTCCGCCGGCAACGAGGCCCAAGACCTGGACGGCGACGGCAACCTCGTCCGGTTCATGACCTCCTCCCCCCACGCCATCGGCATCTCCGCCTACGCCCCCGTGGGCTGGCTCAGCGACTTCTGGGACGGCACCTTCCTGGTGCCGACGACCTACACCAACTACGGCACCTCCATGGTCGACTTCTCCGGGCCGGGCGGGGACACCGCCTACCCGGGCGAGGAGAACTGCACCGTGGCCGGCCTGACCCGGCCGTGCTGGGTCTTCGACCTCGTCTTCAGCACCGGGAGCAGCCTGGACCCGACCGTCGCGTCCTACTACTGGTCCGGCGGGACCTCGATGGCCGCCCCGCACGCCGCGGGGGTCGCCGCGCTGATCATCAGCGAGCACGGTGGCGACATGAAGCCCGCCCAGGTGGAGCGCGAGATGCGACTGCGCGCCATCGACGCAGGCAAGCCGGGCACCGACGACTTCCACGGTCGCGGCGCGGTCCACACCGGCTACTGACCCACCCCTGACGGCGGCCGCTCCCGGACCTCCCGGGGGCGGCCGTCCGTCCGCGGCGGCGGCCGGGACGGCCTACCCTGGATCACCGTGCAGGTGCTTCCTGAGCAGGTATGGCGTGAGCGCGCCGCGGTGCACGCGGTCGCGGTCGCGCAGCTGTCGACCGACCGGCTCGCCCGCCGCGTGGAGGGGCGCCGTCACCCGGTGGACGACTTCCTGTGGGAGTACTACGCCTTCCGCCCCGCCCAGCTGGCCCGCTGGCACCCGGGTCCGGGGGTGGCGCTGGAGCAGGGCGAGGAGCTCGCCGACCGGGCGTACTACGCGCTCGCCGACGGCACGGCATACCTCGACGTCCCTGCCTTCCTGGACCGACGGGGCGCCGCCGTGGAGTTCGTCCGCGACCTTCTGACGTCGACGCTGTCGCGGCCGGGTCGGTTCGGCTGCTTCGGCCTGCACGAGTGGGCGATGGTCTACCGGGCCGGCGAGGAGACGCTGCGGCACCAGGGGTGGCCGCTGCGGCTGGGGCGGGAGGGCACGGATGCCGTCGTCGAGTCGCACACGGTCGCCTGCACCCACGTCGACGCGTTCCGCTTCTTCACCCCCGAGGCCTCACCGCGGAACGCGCTCACCCCCACCCGGGACCGCCAGCGCGAGCTGGAGCAGCCAGGATGCCTGCACGCCGCGATGGACCTCTACAAGTGGTGCTTCAAGCTGGCGCCGGCAGTGCCCAGCGACCTGACGCTGGAGGCCTTCCGCCTCGCCCGGGACGTGCGCGAGCTCGACATGCGCGCGGCGCCCTACGACCTGCGGGAGCTGGGCTACGCGCCGGTGCGGATCGAGACGGCTGAGGGCAAGGCGGAGTACGTCGCGGCCCAGCGGGGGTTCACGCAGCGGTCCAACGCCCTGCGCCGGCGCCTGCTGGAGGTGCTGGACGCGCTCGACTCGCCCGGCTGACCGCCCGCGGTCAGACCAGCTGGTAGAGCCAGCCGTGCCGGTCCTCGGCGCGGCCGTACTGGATGTCCAGCAGCTCCTGCCGCAGCGAGAGGCTGACCTCGTGGGTGTCGGGCATGGTGAGCTCGCCGCCGTTCCAGGCCAGCCGCCCCACGGGCGTGATGACCGCCGCGGTGCCGCAGGCGAAGACCTCGGTGATCTGCCCGGAGGCGACCCCGTCGCGCCACTCGTCGATGGTGAAGCGGCGCTCCTCCACGGTCAGCCCCCGCTCGCGGGCGAGCTCGATCAGCGAGGACCGGGTCACCCCCGGCAGGATCGTGCCGGTCAGCTCGGGGGTGACGATGCGCCCGTCGGCGTAGACGAAGAAGAGGTTCATCCCGCCCAGCTCCTCCACGGCCAGGTGCTCCTGGGCGTCGAGGAAGACGACCTGGTCGCAGCCGTGCTCGATGCCCTCGGCCTGGGACGCCAGGGAGGCGGCGTAGTTGCCTCCGCACTTGGCGGCCCCGGTCCCGCCGGGCGCGGCCCGGACGTACTTCTCGCTGACCCACAGGCTCACCGGCTTCAGGCCACCGGCGAAGTAGGCCCCGGCCGGGGAGCAGATGACGCTGAAGAGCGCCCGGTTGCTCGGACGCACCCCCAAGGCCTCCTCGGTGGCGATCATGAAGGGCCGGATGTAGAGCGAGGTCTCCCCCGACCCGGCCGGCGGGACCCACCCCTGGTCGAGCCGGACGACCTCCTTGATCGCGTCGAGGAACATCGTCGGCGGCAGCTCGGGCAGCGCGAGCCGGCGGGCGGAGGCGTTGAGCCGCTCCGCGTTGCGCTCGGGCCGGAAGGTCCACACCGTCCCGTCCTCGTGCCGGTAGGCCTTGAGCCCCTCGAAGATCTCCTGGCCGTAGTGGAAGACGGCCGCCGAGGGGTCCAGCGGGATGGGACCGTAGGGCACCACCCGGGCGTCGTGCCACCCCTGGTCCTTGTCCCACCCGATCATCGCCATGTGGTCGGTGAACACGTTGCCGAAGCCGGGGTTCTCCAGGACCGCGGCGATCTCCTCCGGGGAGCGGCGCTGCTCGCGCTCGGTGACGGTGAAGGCCGTGGACGTCGTCGTCGTGGTCATGGGACGCAGCGTAGTCGGCGACCCTGACGACGCCTCGCTGCCCTGCCCGGTATGCCGCGTTGTGGGCCCGGAGGGGGACGCGAGCCCGGAGGGGACGCGAGCCCGGAGGGGACGCGAGCCTGAAGCGGGACTAGCGGATCCAGCTCATCATCGCGCGGACCCGCCGCCCGACGTGCTCGATCGGGTGGGCCGCACGGGCCGCCGCACGGCGGCTGGTCGCCCCGGCGGCCGGACCGGTCCCGGGACGTCCGTCCGGCCCGTGCTGGGTGGCGAAGCCGGCCTGGGTGATCTGCTCCACCCGGGTGCGGAGCTCGTGGACGACCGCGAGGTAGGCGACCTCCTCCTCCACCCCCCGCCGCACCAGCTCCTCGAACGCGTCCTCGACCGCCCGCTGGAGGGGCGCGTGGACCTGCTCCTCGGCATACCTCCACGCGGTGGCCTGGTGCTCCAGGGTGGTGACGATCGCGCCGGAGCGCAGCGACCCCATCGCGGCGGCGTAGGCGGTGAGCGTGGCCCAGGCGGCGCCGCTCTCGTCCCGGGCGACGGCGACCAGGGCCGGGCAGCCACGGCCGTCGAGGTACTCCTCCCGCACCCGGTCCCCGTCGCCGACCGCACGGAGCATCCCGAGGTCGACGCCCTCGGGCACGGTGAGCTCCCCGGCGACGACCGCCTCCGCGGAGGTCACCACGACGAGGTCGCCCGGCTCCGTCCCGCCCGTGAGCAGACGTTGCACCGTGGAGGGGTCGGCCTCGCCGGAGTCGCTCCCCGTGGGGACGAGGACGATGTCGCAGCGGGCGACCGCCTCCTCCGCCGTGGTCACCGCCAGCCCCTCCGTCTCCGCGCGCGCCGCCCCGCGGCTGTCCGGCACGGTCCCGACCCACACGTCGACCCCGCTGTCGCGCAGGTTCAGGGCGTGGGCGGCAGCCACGGCGTCGAACCCCAGGACCGCCACCTGCCGGTCCTGCAGGAGCGTCAGATCGGCGGAGTCGGGGTCGAGCACGGAGGTCATGCACCCAGCCTAGTGAGGGACGGCGACCGCCTTCCCGTCGACCTCAGCGCAGGAAGAGCGCCCGCAGGCGCACGGTCGCCAACCACAGCCCGGCGGCGGTCATCACCAGGAAGTAGCCCACGTGCACGAGCGTCACCAGCCCGAGATGGCCCACCGACAGCTGCCGCATCAGCTCCACGGCGTGCCACAGCGGCATCGCCATCACGAACCACTGCACCGTCTCGGGGTAGACGGTGATCGGGTAGAGCGTCGCCGAGAACAGGAACATCGGCAGCATCGCAAAGTTGATCAGGTCCATCTGCTGGAAGGTCTTCAGGTAGCTGGTGATCCCCATCCCCAGCGCGGCGAACCCGAGGGCGACGAGGACGGCCACCGGCACCATGAGCAGGGCCCACCAGCTGGTCACCAGACCCATGAGGGCGAGGACGCCGAGGAAGCCCACCGCGTAGACGAACCCGCGGAACAGGGCCATGAGGATCTCGCCCGCCGCCACGTCCAGCGGGCCGAGGCTGGTCTGCAGCATGGCCTGGTAGAGCTTGGCGAACCGCAGCTTGAAGAAGACGTTCCAGGTGGAGTCGTAGATCGCCCCGTTCATCGCCGAGGTGGCCAGCAGGGCGGGCGCGATGTAGGCGGCGTAGGAGATCGGCTCCCCTCCCGGTCCGGTCACCTCGCCGACCAGTCCGCCCATCCCCACGCCCATGGCCAGCAGGTAGAGGACCGGCTCGACGAACCCCGACACCAGGACCATCCAGTTCTGGTTGCGGATGACGGTGAACCCCCGCTCCAGGACCGCCCCCACGTTGCCGGACGAGAGGGAGCGGAACGGGCGGACCCCGGGATCCACGCCAGGACGTGCCGGGACCCCGTCGGGCGAGGACGCGGGGGTATGCCGTGCCGCCGGGTCCGGGGACGTGCTCACGTGTGCAGCCTCCGGGTGTAGACGCGGACGGCGGCCAGCACGCCGCCGACGGTCAGCGCGAGCAGGAAGCCCAGGTGGACCACGAGCATCACCGGCGACAGCGGGGCTCCGTAGCTGGCGAGCCGGGCCAGCTCGGTGCCGTGCCACACCGGGGAGATCCAGCCGATCCACTGCAGGTAGCCCGGCAGCACCGAGAGCGGGAAAAAGGTGCCGGCGAAGAGGAACATCGGCATGACGACGAAGCGCTGGATGAAGGCGAACTGCAGGCCCTCGTCCCGCAGCGTGGCGGCGTAGGCCTGCAGCGGGGCGCCGAAGGCGGTCGCGGTGAGCACCCCCACGGGCACCACGAGCAACGACTGCGCCCAGCCGCTCGGTGCCGCACCGAAGGCCAGCATGACCAGCCAGAAGACCAGGGACTGCAGGACGAGGCGGATGACCACGGCCACGAGGTGTCCCATCGCCACCTGACCCGGCTCGAGCGGACTGGCCGCCGGCGCGTGGTAGAGCCGCTGCCACTTGAACCCGGCCATGACCGGGTAGGTCATCTCGGCCGTGACGGACATGACGACCGTCGACACGAGCAGCGCGGGCGCGACGAAGGTCAGGTAGTCGACGCCGTCGACGGCTCCGGCTCCCTGCTGGACGAGCGTGCCGAGCCCGATGCCCAGGGCGACCATGTAGACGAGCGGCTGGCCCACCGAGTAGATCAGGATCGGCCAGAAGTAGGCCCGCATGCCGCGCAGCACCGTCTCGGCGTAGTACCAGACCCCGCGGGCCCTGGCCCGCCGCGCCATGACACCGTGGGCCGGCGCCCGGCCCGGGAAGGCGAGCAGGTCCGTGCCGGCGTCCGCGAGGGCCGGCCCCGCGGTGACCGGCTGCTCCTCCGCCGGCTGGCCCTCAGTCAACGAGCGTCCTTCCCGTGAGGCGGAGGAAGACGTCCTCCAGGGAGGACCGGCGCACCAGGGAGGTCACCGGGTGCAGGCCCCGGCGTGCGATCTCCTCCAGGGCCGCCTCGCCGTCGTCGGTGTAGACCAGGATCCGGTCGGGCAGGACCTCGTTGCGCGTCCCGACCCCCTCGAGGTCGGCGACCACCTGGGCGTTGCGCTGCGACCCGAAGCGGACCTCGACGACCTCGCGCGTGGAGTGCTCACGGATGAGCTGGCGGGGCGACCCCTGCGCCATGATCCGGCCGTGGTCGACGACGATGAGGCGGTCGCACAGCTGCTCGGCCTCGTCCATGAAGTGGGTGGTGACCACCAGCGTGGTGCCGGACTCCTTGAGCCGGAAGAGCCGGTCCCACAGGACGTGGCGGGCCTGCGGGTCCAGCCCGGTCGTCGGCTCGTCGAGCAGCAGGATGCGCGGCTCGTTGACCAGGCCCCGCGCGATGGTGAGCCGGCGCTTCATGCCCCCGGAGAGGTTGACCACCTTCTCCGTGGCCTTGGCCTCCAGCTGGGCGAAGGCCAGCAGCTCGTCGGCCTTCGGGCCGAGGAAGGACCGGGGCAGCCCGAAGTACCGCCCGTACATGACGATGTTCTCCCGGACCCGCAGCTCGTCGTCGAGGTTGTCCTGCTGGGGGACGACGCCGAGATGGGCCCGGACCTCCGGACCCTGACGGCCGGGATCCATCCCGAGCACCTGCAGCGTCCCCCCGGTGCGGTCCAGCGTGCCGCCGATCATCCGCATCGTGGTCGACTTGCCGGCCCCGTTGGGCCCGAGCAGCCCGAAGCTCTCCCCGCGGTGGACCTCGAAGTCGATCCCGTCGACGGCCGCGAAGTCGCCGTACTCCTTGCGCAGTCCCCGCGCGCTGATCACCGGCTCGGTCACGTCGCAGGATGCTACGTCGCCCGGCCGAGGAGGACCCAACGGGGTCTCGCCGGAGACGACCCCGCGGCCCGCGGGATCAGACCTTCGCCAGCTCCTGCTGCATCCACAGCGCCTCGGCGCGGTGCTGGGACGCCCCGCCGGGCGTCTCGCTGACGACCGGCGCGCCCGCCTCGCGGACGACGCCGACCAGCTCGTCGGGGTCGATCCGTCCCGACCCCAGGGCGGCGTGCCGGTCGGCGCCGGAGTCGAAGTCGTCCCGGCTGTCGTTGAGGTGGACCAGGTCGATGCGCCCCGTGATCTCCCGCACCCGGGCGACCACGTCGGTCAGCGGGACGCCCCCCGCCCACGCGTGGCAGGTGTCCAGGCAGAAGCCGACGTCCTCGGCCCCCTCGGCCTCCTGCACCGCCGCCCAGAGCAGGGCGATCCGGTCCAGCCGGCGGGCCATCGCGTTGCCGCCGCCGGCGGTGTTCTCGATGAGCAGGGGCACCTTGATGTCGGTGGCCTCCACCGCCTTGCGCCAGTTGTCGAAGCCCGTGGCCGGGTCGTCAGCGTTCCCGACGTGGCCCCCGTGGACGATCAGCCCCCTGGCGCCGATCTCGGCGGCGGCGTCCATGTGCTGCTGGAGCAGCTTGCGGCTCGGGATGCGGATCCGGTTGTTCGTGGAGGCCACGTTGATCATGTAGGGCGCGTGCACGTAGAGGTCCACCCCCGCCTCCTCCGCCGCCGCGCGCAGCGCCCCGGCCCCGCCGGGGTAGAGCACCTGCGGCCCCTTGTAGCTCTGCGGGTCGCCGAGGAAGTGCTGCACGAGCGTGGTGCCGCGGGCCTGCGCCTCGGCCACCGGGTCGGCCTGGTCGACGTGCGCACCGATCCTGATCGTCATGCCCCTCAGCCTAGGTTCCGGGCGCGCAGGGCCACGAGCCGCGCCCCTTCCGGCCCGAGCTGCGACCACGACCCGACGCCGGTGCGCAGCACCGCGGCGGCCGACGTGGGCAGGCCCGAGCCGACCGCCTCCAGCAGCGCGCGGTCGCTGCGGGCCGGGTCGGCCAGGTCGAGGACGAGGCTGCCGACGACCGGCTGGTGGCCGACCAGCCACACGGTCGCGGCGTCGTCGTCGGCCTCCTGGACCGTCTCGAGGGTGGCGTCGACCCCGCCGTCGTAGATGCTGCGCGACGGCCACCGCGGCACGTCCGCGGCGTCGAGTCCGGCGCCCTGCAGCACCAGCTCGGCCGTCTGCCGCGTACGGGCGGCGGTCGAGACGAGCACGAGGTCCGGCAGCAGCCCCTCGTCCGCGAGCCACCGGCCCAGGGCCGCGGAGTCCTCGACGCCGCGCGGCGCGAGCACGCGCTCGTGGTCACCGCCGGGGCTGTTCCCCTCGGCCTTGGCGTGCCGGACGACGACGAGGGTGCGGGTCATGACAGGACCGTACCGAACGCTCAGCCGTCGGCGCCCCCGGTCGCCACCACGTGCTCCAGCCGCCCCCGGTCCCGGTATGCCGTGAGCTGACGGTGCAGGTAGCTCCCCATCCGCGGGAAGGACGCGGGCGAGGCCCCACCCACGTGCGGGACGACGAGGACGCCGGGGGTCGACCACAGGGGGTGCCCGTCCGGCAGCGGTTCGGGCTCGGTCACGTCGAGGGCGGCCCGGAGGCGGCCGGCGGCGCACTCGGCCATCAGGGCTTCGGTGTCCACCACCCCGCCGCGGGCCACGTTGACGACGAGCGCGTCGTCGGGCAGGGCCGCCAGCACCTGCGCGTCGACGAGGCCCGTGGTCGCGCCGGTCAGCGGCACGCAGACCGCCAGCACGTCCGCCCGGGGCAGCAGCTCGGGGAGCCGGTCGCTCCCGTGCACCCGGTCGACGAGGTCGTCACCGGCCCGGTCGGCGCTCGCCACCGCCAGCACCTCGCACTCGGCCGCGACCAGCCGGCGCGCCAGCGCCCTGCCGATGCCGCCGTAGCCCAGCACCAGCACGGTCGAGTCGGCCAACGAGCGCCACGGCTGCCCCTCCGGGGCCGACCGGTCCCACGTCGCGGCGGCCTGGGAGAGGACGTGCTTGGGCAGGTGCCGCTGCGCCGCCAGCATGAGGGTCAGTGCCATCTCGGCGGTCGCGGTGTCGTGCACGCCGACGGCGTTGGCCATCTCCACCCCGTCCGGCAGGTGCGGCAGGGCGTGCTCGTACCCGGCGGACGCGAGCACCACGCCCTGCAGGCCCGGCACCTCGTCCATCCGCCGCAGCCACGGGCCGGCGACCATGGGCAGGGCGAGCACGTGGACGTCCCGCCCGCCACCGGGCACGTGCTCACGGTCCTGCGGGTCGTAGACCTCCACGTCGACCCCGGTGACCGGGCCGAGGAAGGGAGCCAGGTCGGACGGGACGGCGGCGACGACCGGTGCGCCCACCCTCAGCCCTCGACGCCCAGCGTGGTCAGGATCAGCTCACGGGCCTTGGCCGCGTCGGCCTGGCCCCGCATCTCCTTCATCACCTGGCCGATGAGGGCACCGGCAGCCTGCACCTTGCCGCCGCGGATCTTCTCCGCGACGTCGGGGTTGGCCGCGACGACCTTGTCGACGGCGGCCTGCAGCGCACCGTCGTCCTGGACCAGCTCCAGCCCGCGAGCGTCGGCGACCTCGGTCGGGGTGCCCTCGCCGGCGACGACGCCCTCGAGCACCTGCCGGGCCATCGAGTCGTTGAGCCGCCCGGAGGCCACCAGCCCGTCGAGCTCGGCGACGTGGGCGGGGGTCACGCCCAGGTCGGTGACGGCGACGCCGTCGGTGTTGGCCTGGCGCGCCAGCACCCCCGTCCACCACTTGCGCGCCGCGGCCGGGGACGCCCCGGCGGCCACGGTCTCCTCGATGACCTCGACCGCGCCGGCGTTGACGACGTCGCGCATCTCCAGGTCGGAGTAGCCCCAGTCGCCCTGCAGCCGGCGACGACGGTCGGCCGGGTTCTCCGGCAGGGTGGCCCGCAGCCGCTCGACGTCCTCGCGCGAGGGGGCCACCGGCACCAGGTCCGGCTCGGGGAAGTAGCGGTAGTCGTCGGCGTCGGACTTGGGGCGTCCGGCCGTCGTGATGCCGGTGTCCTCGTGCCAGTGGCGGGTCTCCTGGAAGACCGCCTCCCCGGCGTCCAGCACCGCGGCGTGCCGCGTCATCTCGTAGCGCACCGCCCGCTCGACCGACCGCAGCGAGTTGACGTTCTTGGTCTCGGTACGGGTGCCCAGCGTGCTGGACCCCGTCGGCATGAGCGAGACGTTGGCGTCGCAGCGCATGGAGCCCTGCTCCATCTTGACGTCGGAGACGTCGAGGGCCCGCATGAGGTCCCGCAGCGCCGACACGTAGGCCCGGGCCACCTCCGGCGCGCGCTCCCCGGCACCGGTGATCGGCCGGGTGACGATCTCGATGAGCGGGATCCCGGCGCGGTTGTAGTCGACGACGGAGTAGTCGGCCCCGTGGATGCGCCCGGTGGACCCGCCGACGTGGGTGGACTTGCCGGTGTCCTCCTCCATGTGGGCCCGCTCGATCTCCACCCTGAAGACCTCGGACGTCTCACCGCTGCCGTCCGCGGCCGGCACCTCGACGTCGATCCACCCGTCGAAGGCGATCGGCTCGTCGTACTGGCTGGTCTGGAAGTTCTTCGGCATGTCCGGGTAGAAGTAGTTCTTCCGCGCGAAGCGGCACCACTCGGCGATCCGGCAGTTCAGCGCCAGACCGATCCGCACGGCCGACTCCACCGCGGTCGCGTTGACCACCGGCAGCGCACCGGGCATGCCCAGGCAGACCGGGCAGGTCTGGGTGTTGGGCTCGGCACCGAACCCGGTGGCGCACCCGCAGAACATCTTGGTGGCGGTCGACAGCTCGACGTGCACCTCCAGGCCGACGACCGGCTCGTACCGGGTCAGCAGCTCCTCGTAGGGCACGGTGGGGGCCGGCCCGGCGGTGGCTCTCGTCGTGGCGCTCACGCGCGCACCTCCTCGGTCTGGGGCCCGGCGGCGCCGGGGGTATGACGTGCTCCCGCCCTCGCGGTCCCAGGCACCTCGGGGGCGGTGGTGGGCACCTCGGGCAGCCGCTCGATCACCGGCCCGCCCTGGGCCCGGGCGAGCCGGGCCTCCAGGGCCGCGCCCACGGCATACAACCGCTGGTCCTGCATGGCGGGGGCGAGCAGCTGGATGCCCACGGGCAGACCGTCCTCGGGGGCCAGCCCCGAGGGGATGGACATCCCGGGGATGCCGGCGAGGTTGGCCGGGATGGTGGCGATGTCGTTCAGGTACATCGACATCGGGTCCTCCATCTTGTCGCCGATCCGGAAGGCGGTGGTCGGCGCGGTCGGGCTGACCAGCACGTCGGCCTGCTCGAACGCCGCCTCCAGGTCGCGCGCGATGAGGGTGCGGACCTTCTGCGCCTGGCCGTAGTAGGCGTCGTAGTAGCCGCTGGACAGGGCGTAGGTGCCCAGGATGATGCGGCGCTTGACCTCGTCACCGAAGGCCCCGTCGCGGCTGGCGGCCATCACCTGCTCGGCGCTGGGGCGGTCCTCCGGCGTCGTCCGGTGGCCGTAGCGCATGGCGTCGTAACGGGCCAGGTTGCTGCTCGCCTCGGAGGGGAGGATCAGGTAGTAGGCGGCCATCGCGTAGGTGAAGTGCGGGCAGGAGACCTCGACGATCTCGGCACCCAGTGCGCGGAGCTCGTCCAGCGCCTCGTCGAAGCGCTGCTGGACGCCGGCCTGGAAACCCTTCCCACCGATCTCACGGACGACGCCGACCCTCAGTCCGGCGAGCGAACCGTCCTCGGCGGACGCGGCGGCGGCGGAGTCGACGACCGGCGGCACGGGGGCGTCGATGCTCGTGGAGTCCATCGGGTCGTGCCCGCCGAGCACCTCGTGCAGCAGGGCGGCGTCGGCGACCGTGCGGGCGCACGGGCCGATCTGGTCCAGGCTGGAGGCCAGCGCGATGATCCCGTAGCGGCTGACCCCGCCGTAGGTGGGCTTGACGCCGACGGTGCCGGTGACGGCGGCCGGCTGGCGGATCGAGCCCCCGGTGTCCGACCCGATGGCCAGCGGCGCGAGGTAGGCCGCCACCGCGGCACTGGAACCGCCGCCGGAACCGCCGGGGATGCGCTCCAGGTCCCAGGGGTTGCGGGTGGGGCCGAAGGCGGAGTGCTCGGTGGAGGAGCCCATGGCGAACTCGTCCATGTTGGTCTTGCCGAGAATAGGCATGCCGGCGTTCCGAAGCTTGGTGACGATCGTGGCGTCGTAGGGCGGCACGAAGTGCTCCAGCATGCGGGAGCCGGCTGTCGTGGTCAGTCCCTGCGTGCAGGCGATGTCCTTGACGGCGACGGGGACGCCGGCGAGCCGGGGCAGCTCCTCCCCCGCCGCGCGGGCGGCATCGACCTCGCGGGCGGTGGCCAGGGCACCCTCGGCGTCGATCAGGAGGAAGGCGTTGAGCGCCGGGTTCAACCGTTCGATGCGGTCCAGGTGGGCCCGGACGAGCTCCTCGGAGGTGGTCCTTCCGGCGGCCATGGCGTCGGCCATCTGGACGGCGCTGAGCCGGGTCAGGTCGGTGCCGTCCCCGGCCGCGGGGGCGCCTGCGGTGGTGGTGTCGCTCACGGGTGTCCTCACTCCTCGTCGAGGATGCGGGGCACGCCGAAGCGGCCGTCCTCGGGGTCGGGGGCGTTGGCCAGGGCCTGCTCGGCCGTCAGGCTGGGACGCACCTCGTCGGGACGGGTGACGTTGACCAGCGGCAGGGGGTGGGACATCGGGGGCACGTCGTCGGCGGCGACCTCGTTGACCTGGCCGACCCAGTCGACGATCTGGTCGAGCTGGCCGGCGAGGCGGTCGAGCTCGTGGTCCTCGAGCTGGATGCGCGCCAGCATGGCGACGTGCGCGACGTCGTCGCGCGAGAGGTTGGACATGGCCGACAGTGTAGGTCGCCGGTGTTGCGTCGTCGTTTCCCCCGGCGGCGGGGCTCAGATGATCCCCAGGTCCCGTCCCCGGACCACCGCCTCCCGACGGGACGTCGTCCCCAGCTTGCGGTGGATGTGCTTCATGTGGGTGCGCAGGGTGTTGGCAGAGATGAACATCCTGGCGGCGACCTCCTCGTTCGTCGCCCAGCCCTGGACGGCGCGCAGGACCTCGCGCTCCCGGGGGGTCAGGGGTTCGAACTGCCAGCTCAGCGGGCCGCCCGGCCGCTCGGGGTGGAGCCGGTCCAGGACCGCGGTGAGCAGCTCGTCGTGCATGGTGCCGCGATCCAGGAGGCGGAGCAGGAGCGGCCGGACGTCCCGGCCCAGGCGCAGGTAGGGGTAGATGAGGGACTCGGAGCTCGAGACGACCAGCGCCCGGTCCAGCTCGTCGAGCGCCTCCTCACTGCAGCCGAGGGCGTCCTCGACGAGGGCGAAGCTCACCTGGGCGAACAGCATGGCCGGTGACCGTCCCCCCGTCCGCAGGACACCCCGCAGCAGGGAGCGGGCCTCCTCCGGACGTCCGGCGCGCCGGAGCACGTCGCCCTGCCACGTGGCACGGATCACCTGGTCGCCGGGGTCGGGCGGGCCGTGCTCCAACCGGAGCTGGTCGAGCGCGTCGCCGTGGTGCCCCTCGGCCACCATCTGGTCGACCTGTAGGACGCGGAGCATGGCCCGGCCCCACGCGGGTGGCTCCCGGTCGGCGACCAGGTCCTCGAGGGTGTCGAGCTGGCTGCGGGCCGATGAGACCCGGTCCAGCGTCAGCAGGGTGGAGTGGGTGAGCACCAGGACGCGGAGGTGGTTGACCCGGTCGGCGGGCTCGAGGTCGTCCAGCGCCTGCGAGAGGTGCTGGAGGGCGCCGGCCAGCTGTCCCTGGAGCAGCTCGACCCCACCGAGCGCGGCGTGCGCGGCCGTCGTGGCGTGCGGCCCGGGCCCGCGGCCCTCCCGCTCCGCGGTGACGACCTCGGAGGCCCACCTCCGGGCCGCGTGCAGCCGGCCGGCGGCCAGCTCCGCCAGGGCCAGCTGCGCGCGCGTGCGCAGGACCAGCTCCGGCGTGCCGAGGTCCTGCGCGTAGTCCAGCGCCCGCTCGAGCCGTTCCCGGGGGTCCCCGAGCAGGTGGACCCCCTCGTACGCCCCGAGGTGGTGGAGCAGGAGGGCCAGCAGCTCCCGCTCCCGGCGGGGCAGGTAGCCACCCCGGCCACCGAGGCGGTCGATCTGCTCCAGCGCACCGCTGCGGAGGTCCCCGTCGACGAGCTCTCCTGTGAGGGTGGCCACGTGCAGGCGGATGACCGTGCTCATCGCCCGCACGGTGTCCTGCCGGCGGCCGGGCGGCAGCCGGTGCGACAGGGAGGCGGCGGTGGTGGCGCAGCGAGCGGCGTCCTCGAGGTCGCGGTCGCGCAGCCGCAGGAAGCTGCAGACGACCGCCAGCTCCGGCTGGGTGGAGCGCAGGTCCTCGTCGAAGAGGTGCAGCAGGGACCGGACGAGGGCTGACTCGCCGGCGACCGCCAGCTCCACCCAGGACTCTCCGAGCAGCGCGGCAGCCCACCCCGGGTCACCGCCGGCGAGCGCGTGGCGCACGGCCTCGACCGCTGATCCGGCCTCGCGGTGCCACCGGGCGGCGAGGAGGTGCCGGCGCGCCGTGGCGGCCGGCTCGGTCTGCAGGGCCCGGGCCTGCAGCGCCGCCCGGAACAGCGGGTGCCAGTGGTACCAGGTCCTCTCGTCCTCCCGGTCGTCGAGGCGACCCAGGAAGAGGTGGTCGTGGTGGAGACGGGCGAGGGTGCGGCCCCCGTCCGGACCCCCGCCAAGGGCGTCGACGAGGTCGCCGCAGACGGGATCGGCGGTGGCGGCCCGGATGAGGACGGTCTGGACGTCCGGAGGTTGGGCCGCGAGGACCTCGTCCAGGAGGTAGTCGGTCGCGAGCGAGACCCCCTCGTGGACGCCCTCCGGCAGGGCACGATGGTGCAGGGCGGCCGCGACGATCCCGATCCCGGCCGCCCACCCGACGGTCCGCTCGAGAAGTTCGGCCGTCTGCGGCGTGGGCAGCGGCCGCCCCCGCAGCACCAGCAGCTGGGTGAGCTCCTCGTGGGTGAACGCCAGGTCCGTCTCGTCGAGCTCGCGGACGTAGCCGAGCAGCCGGAGCCGCGACTGGCCAAGGCCGGGCTCCACCCGGCCGAGCACCACGAGACGCACCTGCTGGGGCGGGTACCGCAGGACCTTGGCGAGCAGCTCCTCCGCCGCCGACCCGACGACGGCGTCGAAGTCGTCCAGCACCAGGACGACGTCGTCCTGGAGGCGTGCCATCGCGGTCGAGACCTGGACGAGGAGCGCCTCGTCGACCGACGTCGTCCCGGGAGCGACGGACAGGGCCCCGAGGGCCTGCCCGCCCGGCGGGGTGCCGGCCATCGCAGCCACGAGGTAGCGCAGGAGCCGGACCGGGTCGCGGTCCCCCTCGTCCAGGGTGAGCCAGGCGACCGCGCGGGGGCTGCGCTGCCGCCTCGTCCAGGCGAGGACGGCCTGGGTCTTGCCGGCACCCGCCGGTGCGGACACGATCAGCGAGCCGGCGTCGACGGCGTCGTCGATCAGGGCGTCCAGGCGCGGACGGTCGAGCAGGCCGGGCACGGGGGGCGGCCGGAGGAGCTTTCCGAGGAAGAGGCCGCGGTGCAGGACGGGCACTCCCGGGACGGCGCTCCAGGGAGGGTTGGGCGTGACCCGCAGCGACATACCTCCTCCGACCTCTTCGCGTCCACTGTAGGACGACGGGGTCCGGTGCTGCCGAGGGAGATCATCGGAGGAGCGGGAGACCTGGGGCACACGTGCCGGGGGCCGGGTCGGAGGTCCGACCCGGCCCCGCCTCACGGGTGGCCACACTCACCCGGTGAGCACCGTGGGCGAAGATCCGTCACGGGGTAGGACGCCCACCACCACCGCCGCCCTTGCCGCCGCCGGCCTTGACGGCCACGGATACCTGGAGCGTGACGGTGTCGACGTCGAGCACCTGTCCGGCGTCCGCCCCGATGAGGTCCACGTTGGGCGCGGTGAAGGTCACCGTGTAGGTGCCCGGAAGAGGCTTCTGCCAGTTGTACCCGTAGACGACCCGTCCGGTGGAGTTGATCTCAGCCGTCGCGGGACCGTTGACGACGAGAAGGCCGTCGATGCGCTCGATCTTCAACCAGGCGTCGGCGTCCCAGGCCCGGACCTCAGGGTAGGGGGTGACCGCAACTCCGAGGGTGCCGTAGGTGGCGTAGCGGTCGAGCTCATCGGTGAGCTTGACGACCTCGAAGCCGGTGAAGGTGTAGCCGGCGGTCGTCAGGCCCATCTCGACCCGGATCGGGGTGTTCGCCTTCAGCGGGGCATTCGTGAGGTTGTCGCCCCACTCGGCGGTGACCGCGACGGTGTCCACATCAGCGGTGGCACAGCTGGCCTGCCAGGTGTCCTCACCCTGCAGGTAGTAGCCGGCGAAGATCTCGCTCGGCAGCTGACCCAGGACCTCGTCGGGGGCGACAGGAAGCCCGCACGGGAAGTTGAGCGTCATGCCTACCGCGGGTACGAACACGGCCGGGACGGACAGGTTGTTGCCGGCCTCCTCCTCGGCCTCCCCACCGACGGGCGGGCCACCCTTGGCCAGCGAGGCCGGCACCCCGACCATCGTCAGCCCGACCAGCGCCGCCACCGCTGCCGTCGTCATCCTGGTGCGTGTCCTCATGGTCGGACCTCCTCGTCCTCCTGGAGGGTCGGACCGACATGGTCCGCTGCCGGTGCTCCCGGTCCCTCCACCTCCAGGGTCCTGCCCGGGCAACCCCTCGTCGTCACCCCTCGGGGGTGATCCTCATGCCCGTGGACGAGCAGCTCCGCGGCACCGGGAGCCGGTCCGGACCGGACGACGTCACAGAGCCATGCATCTGGTGCCGCGTCGTGCCGTGCCCACGTCGATCCTCGTGGCCGTCCTCCTCGCAGGGTGCACCGGCGCCGACCTGCCCTCGGCGTCGGGACAGCCGCTGGCGGAGCTGAGGGAGTGGGGCGGGATGTGCGTGGACGGAGAGTGCGGCGGCACCCTGACCGTCGGCGACGACGGACGGTGGACCTTCGTGCCCGCCTCCTCCACCCGGGTCACGGATGAGGGCCAGCTGTCGCAGCGGCAGCTCCACCAACTGCGGGGGGCGGTCGGGCGCACCAGGCTGGACGTCGAGCCCTCGAACGCCCCGGCCGGCCGACCCGACTGCGCCGCGGACCACGACGGCCGGTCGGTGAGCTACGGGTGGGCCGACCCGCAGGCCGGGTGGACCGAGGTGTCCTCGTGCGAGCAGCACCTCCGGGACCGCGACCCCCTGGCCCGGCTGCTGGAGCAGCTGGCGGAGCGGCTGGTCCCCTCCGGGCCGCGCTGACCGCACCGTTCCCGACCGTGGCCGAAGCTCCCGTCCTGCGACGGCTCGTGCACGACGACGAAGGACCGCCCGGTCCGTGCTGACCGGGACGGTCCTGGGATGTGTCCGCTCTACGCGGATCGGTGGTGGCTCACCTGGCCGTGCTGCCCGTGAGGTGCAGGTGCACGACGGCTTCGTGCCACCGCTGCTCGAGGAGGGCCGGGATGCCGGCCTCCTGGGAGGCGGCCCCCCGTCGGTGCTCGACCAGTCGTTGGTCGATGGCGAGGAGCACGTCCCTGTCCCGCTCGCGGCTGAGGCTCTGGGCGAGGAAGACATCCTGCTGGCTCATGGATTGATACCTCCTTCCCACATCGCATGGTGGATCTGGACGTCGGGGCCGGAGCTCCGGTCCTTCTACCTCAACCGTGCACCCGACGACGCAGGCGCGCGTCACCCCGCAGGGGTGATTCCTGGGGCTGCTCCGTCACCGAACTGGCCCGTCACCGAGCTGCTGTGGGACCGCGGCGGCTGCGTCACCGGTCCTGGCGCTGCTTCAACCGCTCGATGACCAGCTTGGGCGAGGGGTTGGTGTGCGGCACGCCGTCGATGACGACGGTGGGAACCGTCTCGTTGCCGCCGTTGACCTCCCGGACGAAGGCGGCACCCTGCTCGTCCTCCCAGATGTTGATCCAGGTGGCGCGGTCGCGCAGGGAGCCGAGCCGCGCCTTGAGCATCGCGCAGAAACCGCATCCGGGCCGCCAGTAGATGACGACGGGGGGTGGAGCGTCGGTGCCGGTCATGGTGAGGACCTCCTCGTGGGTCGGGCCGCCGCGTCCGCGCCACGGCGAGGTCCACCAGGCGACGGCGAGCGCCACGACACCGTAACCGACCGCGGATGCCGGACGCCCGTCCGAGACGGCGTCCAGCACGACCAGACCGAGCAGGACGACCAGCAGCGCCCAGACCCAGGGGGACCTCACCGGTGCGCCTCGGACCGCAGCACGTCGGCGGTCACCTCGAGCTGGCCCCGGTGCTGGCACAGCTCCTCCAGCACGTGGATCAGCGCGCCGCCCTGCGTCCGTCCGACCGGCAGCGCGTGCGTCTCGGGGCGGTCCTGCCCCCTGCACGGGGCGTTCCAGTCGACGCCCGTGAGGACCTCCGCGAAGCCTCGCCGACCCGAGGCCACCTGCGCCTCGAGGTCCGCCAGGGTCCCGGCGGCCCGGAACTCGGCCTCCCGGTCGCGGTGGTTCGGCCTTCCGCCGACCTTGTGCCCCGCCCAGAAGTCCATGACGCCCAGGCAGTGGACGACGACGGCGTAGGGGCTGTTACTCCCCTCGACCGCCAGTCGCGCGTTCACCAGCTCCTCGCCGAGCTCACGGCAGGCGTCGAGCATCCCGTCCAGCGCTCGGTCCACGAACCACAGCAGGTCGTCGGTGGCCGGCTCGCCGGTCACGCCCCCGCCCCCGCCCCGTCGTCGGGAACGTCCTCCCCCGCCGCGTCGGACGTGACCGGTGGTGGACCGGCCGCCAGCAGCCGGACGAAACCCTCCTCGTCGAGGACGGGCACCCCGAGCTCCTCGGCCTTCGCGGCCTTCGACCCGGCGTTGGCCCCCACCACGACGAAGTCCGTCTTCTTCGACACCGACCCGGACGCCTTGCCGCCCCGCCTGACGATCGCCTCCTTGGACTCGTCCCGGCTGAAGCCCTCCAGGGACCCGGTGACCACCACGGTCAGCCCCTCCAGGGTGCGCTCCACCGACTCGTCCCGCTCGTCGGCCATCCGCACCCCGTCGGCCGCCCACCGCTCCACGATCTCGCGGTGCCAGTCCACCGCGAACCACTCCTTCACCGACTCCGCGATGACCGGCCCGACCCCCTCGACCGCTGCGAGCTCCTCGGTGCTCGCCGCGCGGATCGCCTCCATCGACCCCAGCTGGGTCGCCAGGGCCCGGGCCGCGGTCGGCCCGACGTGCCGGATCGAGAGCGCGACCAGCACCCGCCACAGGGGCTGGCCCTTGGCCTGCTTCAGGTTGTCGACCAGCTTCTGACCGTTGGCCGACAGCACCCGCCCGTCGACCACCGTGTCCTGCGGGTCGGTCCTCTTCGCGGTCCGGGTGAACAGAGGAACCCGCGCGACGTCCTCGACGGTCAACGAGAACAGCGTCGCCTCGTTGGCCAGCACCCCGGCGTCGAGCAGCGCGTTGACGCCCTCGGCACCGAGCGCCTCGATGTCGAAGGCGCCACGGCTGGCCACGGAGTAGAGCCGCTCCCGCAGCTGGGCGGGGCAGGCGCGGGAGTTGGGGCAGCGGATGTCCTTGTCCCCCTCCTTCTCGGGCCGCAGCTCGGTGCCGCACGAGGGGCAGTGCGTCGGCATGACGAACGCGTGCTCGGTGCCCTCGCGCAGGTCGACGACCGGCCCGAGGATCTCCGGGATCACGTCACCGGCCTTGCGCAGCACGACGGTGTCGCCGATGAGCACGCCCTTGCGCTCGACCTCGTGCTGGTTGTGCAGCGTCGCCCGCTCGACCGTGGACCCGGCGACCTGCACCGGCTCCATCAGCCCCCACGGCGTGACCCGGCCGGTCCGGCCGACGTCGACCCGGATGTCGAGCAGCTTCGTGGTGACCTCCTCGGGCGGGTACTTGTAGGCGATCGCCCACCGCGGCGCCCGCGACGTCGACCCGAGACGTCGCTGAACGTCGACCTCGTCGACCTTGACGACCACCCCGTCGATCTCGTGCTCCACGGCGTGCCGCTGCTCGCCCCACCCCGTGACGAAGTCGCACACCTCCTCGATGGTGCCGAGCACCCGCGTGCGCCCCGACACCGGCAGCCCCCAGGCCGCCAGCAGCTCGTAGGCCTGTGACTGGCGCACCACGTCGAAACCCTCCCGGGCCCCGATCCCGTGCACGATCATCCGCAGGTCCCGCGAGGCGGTGACCCGCGGATCCTTCTGGCGCAGCGACCCGGCCGCGGTGTTGCGCGGGTTGGCGAACGGCGCCTTCCCCGCCGCCACCAGGCCCGCGTTGAGCTCCTCGAAGGAGGACACCGGGAAGTAGACCTCCCCCCGCACCTCCACCAGGCGCGGCACCGGCACCGGCCCGGTGCTGCCCGGCCCCTCCTCGACGACGGCACCCTCCACCGGGTGCGCTCCTCCGTCGGCGCCGCCCACCGCCTCGGCCTCCTGCTCCTCCGGGGCCCGCAGCCGCAGGGGCACGCCCTCGATCGTGCGCACGTTCAGCGTGACGTCCTCACCGGTCCGCCCGTCCCCACGGGTCAGGGCCCGCACGAGGCGGCCGTCCTCGTAGAGCAGGTTGACCGCCAGCCCGTCGATCTTCAGCTCGCACAGGTAGCTGACCCGCGATCCGCCGACGTCGCGCTCCACCCGTTCGGCCCACGCGACGAGCTCCTCCACCGAGAACGCGTTGTCCAGGCTGAGCATCCGCTCGAGGTGGTCGACCGCGGTGAACTCGGTCGAGAAGGTCCCCCCGACCACCTGGGTCGGACTGTCGGGCACCCGCAGCCCCGGGTGCTCCTTCTCCAGCTCCTCGAGCTCGCGCACCAGCGCGTCGAACTCCCCGTCGCTGACGACCGGCGCGTCCTTGACGTAGTAGGCGAACTGGTGACCGCGAATCTCCTCGGCCAGCTCGACCCACCGGTGGCGGGCAGCCTCGGGCACGTCGTCGACGAGGTCGGGTGGGGTGCTCGCGTTCACCCGCCCATCTTGGCAGGGTCCACCGACACCCCGGAGGTATGCCGCTCCCTCCCGGCCACGCGCGGACCGCGCCCGGCCCGGCCCCGCGCACCCCGCCCGGAACCGACGAGCAGGGACCCCGCCAGGACGACGCCGGCCCCCAGGAGGACGAGCGGACCGACGCTCTCCCCCAGCAGGACCACCCCCAGGACCACGGACACGACGACGATCGGGTAGGTCACGCTCGTGGCGACGGTCGGACCGGCGGCCCGCACCACGGCATACTGCATCGCCTGCGCGAGCCCGGTGCCGACCACGCCGAGCGCGGCCACCGCGAGGAGGGGACCCCACAGGGACCATCCGTCCCCGGACGCCGACGGACCGGCGGGTGCCAACGGGCCTTCGGAGGGCAGGCCCCGCAGCCACCAGTCGACGACCAGGAGCACGGGCACCTGGGCCAGCGCCACGAACACCTGGGCGGCCGGCATCGACAGCCCGCCGGGGTCGACCCCGTGCAGGAAGCGGCGTACGTAGGTCCACCCGATCCCGTAGCTGGCCGAGGCGACCAGCACCATGGCCAGGCCCACGGGGTCGGGCCCCCGGTCCAGCGACCAGGGCTGGGCGATGAGGACGACCCCCAGGAAACCGACGGCCACCCCGACCTGCCGGCGCCGTCCCACCGGTTGCCCCGGCAGCATCAGCGCGGTCGCCACGACGGCGGCGACCGGGGTGGTGGCGTTCGCGATCCCGGCCACGGCGGAGGTCACCCGCTGCTCGCCGAGGGCGAAGAGGGTCCACGGCAGGGAGCACAGGAGGGTGCCGGTGACGAGCAGGTGCCCCCAGGTGCGCCGGCCACGCGGCAGGCGGGTGCGGGTCAGCGCGACGAGGGTGAGCAGCACCACCGCCCCGAGCACGATCCGCAGGGCGGTCACCTGCACCCCGCTGAGGGCCTCCAGCCCGACCTTGATGAGCAGGTAGCTCGAGCCCCAGACGACGGCGAGGGTGAGGTACCAGACCTGCCAGGGCACCGGCCCCCTCCGTCCCCCGGGTGGGCCGGCGAGGGTCATCCGGCGGCGGCCTCGGCGACCAGCGCCGCCGCCCGCACCGTGCCCGCCGTCGCGGCCCGGGCCTCCTCCGGCGTGGCCGCGGCCAGCCCGCACGTGGGAGTGAGGGTGAGACCGAGGAGGTCGGCGGCGGGCAGGCCCAGCTCGCGCCAGCGCAGCAGAAGCCCTTCCACGTGGTCGCGGGAGCCCGTGCCTCCGGACACGCCGGACGCGCTGGGCAGCACGCCGGCCCACAGCCGGACCCCCGTGTCGAGCAGGCCGGCGACACCCTCCCAGCCCGGTCGCCGCAGCAGGCCGACGTCCAGGCTCACAGCGCCCACCCCTGCCCGCCGCAGCAGGTCGAGGGGCACGTCCTGGGCGCAGGAGTGGATCGCGACCTGCACGGCCCCGGCGCCCCGGGCGGCCTCGACCACCTCGCGCAGACCACCGACCAGCTCGGCCTCCTCGGGCGTGCGCAGCACCGAGTAGCCCGAGGCCGACCGGACCCGCCCCGAGGCGACCGTCGTCAGCGACGGCTCGTCGAGCTGCAGCACGACCTCCGCGGCCGGCACCAGCCTCCGGACGGTCGCGACGTGCCCGGCCACACCCTCGGCGAGGGAGCCCACCAGGTCCCGGGTGGCCCCCCGGTCCGAGAGCACCCGGTCACCGAGCGGGAGCCAGAGCTCGGAGGCCAGGGTCCACGGTCCCGCGACCTGGACCTTCAGCGGCCCGGACCAGCCGTCGAAGGCCTCGGCCAGCTCGTCGAGGTCCTGGCCCCACCACGCGCCCGCGCGGTCGTGGTCGCGGCCGGGCCGGTCGACGAGCCGCCAGCCCTGGGGCGCCAGGTCCACAGGCAGGTCGACGAGCAGGTGGGAGGTCCGACCGACCATGTCGGCACCGGGGCCGCGGTCGGGCAGCTCGGGCAGGTACGGGACACCCTGCACCCCCTCGGGCACCGCGCCGGTGAGCTCGCCGCGCACGACGCGCAGCGCCTCGCGCACGTCCGTACCTGGCCACGAACCGATCCCGGTGGCGCGCACCGCGGGCGTGCCCTGGCTCCCGCTCACCCCGCCACCCGGCCGGCCGCGGCGATCGTGCCCGAACCCACCACGCGGGTGCCGTCGTAGAGCACGACCGACTGTCCGGGGGCGACGCCCCGCGTCCGTGCGTCCAGCTGCACGATGAGCCGCTCGGGTGTGCCGCCGGCCCGCTCGACGTGCGCCGTCGCCGGGTGCTCCTCGCCGTGGGCGCGCAGCTGCGCGCCGACGCGGACCGCGCCGGCGGGGGGCGGACCGCCGCACCACCGGACGTGGTCGGCCGTGATCCGGTCGACCCCGAGCAGCTCCTCCGGGCCCACGACCACGGTGTTGGTCCGGGTGTCGGTGGAGACGACGTAGCGCGGGCTTCCGTCCGCCGTCGGCACCTTCAGCCCCAGCCCCCTCCGCTGGCCGACGGTGTACCCGTGGGCACCACCGTGCTCCCCCAGCACGGTGCCCTCGTCGTCGACGATGGGTCCCGGCCGCTCGCCGAGCCGCCGGGCGAGCCAGCCCCGGGTGTCCCCGTCGGCGATGAAGCAGATGTCGTGGCTGTCGGGCTTGCGCGCCACCGAGAACCCGCGGGCGGCGGCCTCCGCGCGGATGTCGGCCTTGACCGTGTCGCCGAGGGGGAAGAAGCTGCGGGCGAGCTGGTCGGCGTCGAGCACCCCCAGGACGTAGGACTGGTCCTTGGCCGGGTCGACCGCACGGTGCAGCTCGCGTCGAACCCCGTGCGGCGCAGCAGGATCGGGCTCCTCGACGACCTGTGCGTAGTGACCGGTCGCCACGGCGTCGAAGCCGAGCGCCAGGGCCTTGTCGAGCAGCGCGGCGAACTTGATCTTCTCGTTGCACCGCAGGCACGGGTTGGGCGTGCGGCCGGCGGCGTACTCGGCGACGAAGTCCTCGACGACGTCCTCGCGGAAGCGCTCGGCCATGTCCCAGACGTAGAAGGGGATGCCGAGCCGGTCGGCCACCCGGCGGGCGTCCCCGGCGTCCTCGAGGGTGCAGCACCCGCGCGCGCTCTCGCGCAGCGTCGCGGCGGACTGGGCGAGCGCCAGGTGCACGCCGACCACGTCGTGGCCGGCCTCGATCATCCGAGCCGCGGCGACCGCCGAGTCCACCCCGCCGCTCATGGCGGCCACGATCCTCATGCCCGGCTCCTGGAGGCTGCGTGCGCCCGACGGGCCCGTTCGAGCGCCGGCGGAAGGGCGCTCAGCACGGCGTCGACGTCCGCCTGCTCGGACCCGTGGCCCAGGGTGAACCGCAGCGCGCCTCTGGCCTCCTCCTCGGGGACGCCCATGGCCAGGAGCACGTGGCTGGGTCGCGGGACGCCCGCCTGGCAGGCGGACCCGGTCGAGCAGGCGATCCCGGCGGCGTCCAGCAGGTAGAGCAGTGAGTCGCCCTCGGCGTCGGCCACCCGCAGGTGCACGTTGCCGGGCAGGCGGTCGGTCACGTCGCCCGGGGTCCAGGTGCCGCTGACCGTGATGCCGTCGTCCAGGGCGAGGGCGCCCTCGATGAGCCGGTCGCGCAGCGCCGCGAGGTGGTGGGCGTGGCTCGCCTGCTGCTCGGCCGCGTGCACGACGGCCTCGGCCAGGCCGGCGATGCCCGGTGTGTCGAGGGTGCCGGAGCGCAGCTTGCGCTCCTGCCCACCCCCGTGGGTCAGGGGGACCGGCGACTGGTCCCGACCCGCGACGAGGACACCGACCCCCAGGGGGCCACCGGTCTTGTGGCCGGTCACCACGCCCAGGTCGACGAGGGACAGGTCCAGCGGAACCTGCCCGAGGGCCTGCACGGCGTCGCTGTGGAACGGTATGCCGTGCTCACGGGCCAGCTCCGCCAGGTCCCGGACCGGCTGGACCGTCCCGACCTCGTTGTTCGCCCACATGACGCTGACCAGCGCCACCGTCCCCGGTCCGCCGTCGGCGTCCAGGGCGTCGCGCAGCGCCTGCGGGTGGATCCGTCCCTGACCGTCGGGTTCGACGAAGGTCACCCGCGCCCCGGCCGTCCCGACGAGGTGCTCCACCGGGTCGAGGACGGCGTGGTGCTCGATGCCGCTGACGAGGAGGCGGTCGCGCCGCGGGTCGGCCGTGCGGCGGGCCTGGAAGGTGCCCTTGACCGCGATGTTGTCCGACTCGGTGCCCCCCGAGGTGAAGAGCACCTCCGAGGGTCGGACGCCGAGCGCCTCGGCGATCCGCTCCCTCGACTCCTCCACGACGCGGCGGGCTGCGCGTCCCGGGGTGTGCAGCGAGCTGGCGTTCCCGACCTGCCGCATGGTGCGGGCGACCACGTCGACCACCTCGTCCAGCACCGGCGTGGTCGCGGCGTGGTCGAGGTAGACGAGACGGTCGGGAAGAGGCACCGCAGAAGTCTACGTCCGCTGTCACGACCGACCGTCCCGATGACCCTGGGTGGCCCCGCGGTCCCTTCCCCCACGGTCACCGGTGCCTCCATGGACCTCGGCAGAGTGCGTGGTCGGCCTGCGCGGGTGTGGACGTGGCCCTCCGTCGGGGATGCGACTGGGCATGGGTGTGGCCCGGCCGGTGGGCCGGGTGCGGGGCGGGGGTCATCTCAGGTGCCAGGTGGTGCCGTGGGCGGTGATGGTCGCGGTGAGCCCTTTGTCGTGGACCCAGGTGTGGTGGCGTGGGCAGAGCAGGGCGTAGTTGGACAGGTCCGAACGGCCGCCGTGGGCCCAGTGGACGACGTGGTGGGCGTCGCACCAGGTCGCCGGGACGGTGCACCCGGGGATGGTGCAGCCGCGGTCGCGCACGGCCAGGCGCAGGCGCTGCCCGGGGGTGACCAGGCGCGTGCGGCGGCCCTGGTCCAGCACCTCACCGTCGCTGCCCAGGACCAGCGGGACCAGGTCGGCCTCGCACGCCAGCCGGCGGACCGACTCCGCGGCGACCAGGTCCCCCTCCAGGGTGGCGCCGCACCCGGGCACGAGCCCACCGGTGCCGGCCAGGTCGACGCGCAGGGTGTCCAGGTCCATGGTCACCACCAGGGTCGCCTTGGGCGTCGTCGGCTGACCCTTGGTGCCGGCCACGCCGCGGCGCAGCACCGTCATCAACGCGTCGTACCGCCGCTGCCCTGGGGTGCGGGTGTCCTGCTCACCGGTCGCCTCGACCTCCGCGGCCGTCGCCGGTGCCGCCAGGGGTGACCTCAGGATCGCCTGTACGGCCTGGTAGTCCGCCTCCTCACCGAAGGTCATGATGATCCGCTGCACGGACCCGTCGGCCAGGGACGACTCGTGCACGTCCCGCAGCTCGTGCTGGGCCCGGCGCCGCTCCTCGTGATCCTTCTCCGGCAGGCACGCGGCCAACAACCGGCCGCTCACCCGGGCGATGTCCGCCTCCTCGAACACTGGGTTGCACCCGGCGTCGGCCAGCAGGCCCACCGCCTGCTCGTAGTCCCCCGGGGACAGCGCCCCCCGGATCCGGGCCAGCGCCCGGTGCAACCCCGCAGCCCGGGCCAGCGGCATGCCACCGGACAGCACCCCCTCCAGCAGCGGCGCGTGCACGGCCTCCTGCCCGGCCCGGGCGACCCGGACCAGGTCGTGCAGCACACCGCGGGGCAGCTCCGGGCAGCGCAGGCCCAACCAGTCGGCCAACGACATCCCCGCGGCGGTGTGCAGCCCCCGCCCGGCGGCCTCCACCGCCAGCCGCACCCGCGCCCGCTCCACCGCCCCCGCCACCACCGACACCGCACCCAGGGCCGCCTCCAGCTCACCGTCCTGCACCAGCGCCACCTCACCAGCGGCCAGGTCGGCGAAGGTGGCCTCCCGGCCCGCCTCCCGCAGACAGCCCACCACCCGCTCCCCCGGCAACCGCGCCGCCGGCCACGAACCCTCCCCGACCAGCACCCCCGCCGAGGTCCGCAGCACCTCCCCACCCCAGGACTCCCTCATAGGACAAACGTACGAGAAGGGCCCGACAGACCCTGGCCGTCGGCCTGTCATCCCCCGGGTGCGGGTGCGCCCTCCCCTCGTCCGCGGTGCTGACGTCCCCCGCCCAGGCACCACAGACCCGCCCACGCGAGAAGGCCCCGCCCGCTCGATGGCGGTCGGGGCCTCTCGGCAGCAGCGACGGGGTGACGGGCGCGTCGTCAGTCTCGCGCCCCCCGGCTCAGCCCTTGCGGGCCTGGACCTCCTGGGTGGCCTGGGGCAGGACCGTGAACAGGTCGCCGACCACGCCGTAGTCGACCAGCTCGAAGATCGGGGCCTCCGCGTCCTTGTTCACCGCCACGATCGTCTTGGACGTCTGCATGCCCGCCCGGTGCTGGATCGCCCCGGAGATGCCCGCGGCCACGTACAGCTGCGGCGAGACGGACACACCGGTCTGCCCGACCTGGGCCGAGTGCGGGTACCAGCCCGCGTCGACCGCCGCCCGGGACGCGCCCACGGCCGCGCCCAGGGAGTCGGCGAACTCCTCCACCGGGCCGAAGTCGCCACCGGTGCCGCGCCCGCCGGAGACCACGATCGCGGCCTCGGTCAGAGACGGACGGCCAGAGGCCGCCTTCTGGGTGCGCTCGGTGATCCGCACGGCGGTGGCGGCCTCGGACAACGACACCGAGACCTCCTCCACGACCGGTGACGCCGGCGCCTCCTGCGCCGGCACCGAGTTCGGCTTCAGCGTGACGATCGGCGTCCCCGTGGTCACCGTCGAGGTCACCGTGTAGGAACCGGCGAAGACGGACTGCACCGTCGACACCCCGCCGCCCCCGGCCGGCTGCACGTCGACCGCGTCGGTGATCAGGCCAGAGGAGGTCTTGATCGCCAGCCGGGCGGCGATCTCCTTGCCGTCGTTGGACGAGGGCAGGATCACCGCCGCCGGGGACACCTTGCCGACCAGGTCGGCCAGCAGCTCGGCCACCGGGGCCACCAGGTGCTCGGTCAGCGCCGGGTCGGTCGCGGCATACACCTTGGTCGCGCCGAACCGGCCCAGCGCCTCCGCCGCCGCCTGGGCGTCCCCGCCGACCATCACTGCGGCCGGCTCACCCAGCCGCGCCGCGGCGGTCAGCGCCTCGGAGGTGGACTTGCGGACCTGTCCGTCGACGTGGTCGACCAGGACGAGAACTTCAGCCATCAGATGTGCTCCTTCATCAATCTCGGGTCGACCGGCTCAGACGAACTTGCGCGAGGTCAGGAAGTCGGCCAGGGCCTTGCCGCCCTCGCCCTCGTCGGCGACGACCTCGCCCGCCGAGCGCGGCGGACGGGCCTCCACCTGCTCCACCCTGCTCCAGGCCGCGTCCAGACCCACCTGCGAGGCGTCCACGCCCAGGTCGGCCAGCGACCACGTGGTCACCGGCTTCTTCTTCGCCGCCATGATCCCCTTGAACGAGGGGTAGCGCGGCTCGTTGATCTGGTCGGTCACCGACACCACCGCCGGCAACCTCGACTCCACCGTCATGGACGACGACTCGTCGTCGCGGCGGATCCGCACGCTCGACCCCTCCACGGTCAGCTCCGAGGCGAAGGTCACCTGCGGCAGGCCCAGCCGCTCGGCCAGCATCGCCGGCACCACCGACATCACCCCGTCCGTGGACGCCAGGCCGGTCAGCACCAGGTCCACCGGCGACTCCTGCCCCAGCTTGCGGACCGCCTCGGCCAGCACCAGCGACGTCGCGACCGAGTCCGACCCGGCCAGCGCCTCGTCCAGCACGTGCACACCCCGGTGCGCACCCATCTGCAGGCTCTTCTTCACCGCCGCGACCGCGTCGTCCGGGCCCATGGTCAGCACCGTGACCTCGCCCTCGCCCGCCTCGACGATCTTCAGCGCCTCCTCCACGGCATACTCGTCCAGCTCCGAGAGCAGTCCGTCCACCGACTCGCGGTCGGTGGTGCGGTCCTCCTCGAAACCCCGGTCGCCCTGGGCGTCCGGAACGTACTTCACACAGACGACGATGTTCACGTCTCACGTCCTCGTTGATCGGGGGCAGTCGGACCCATCTTGTCATCTCGACCTGGGTCCGACGCCACGTGGCTACTCATGGGTAACACAGGATCCTGGGGGCACCCCGAGGGTGCACCGCGGGTATGCCGCCGCCTCAGCGACCCTCGAAGCTCGCCTTCCCGGGGCCATCCTTGACGAAGGAGGTCATCCCGATCTCCCGGTCCTTGGTGGCGAAGACCCCGGCGAACTGCATGGCCTCGATGGCCAGGCCCGTCTCCAGGTCGGTGTCCAGCCCCCGGTCGATGGCCTCCTTGGCCGCCCGCAGCGCGAACGCGGGGCCGTGGACGTAGCGCTGGACCATCTCCCGGGCGCGCGCGTAGGCCTGGCCGGGCGGGACGACCTCGTCGACCATGCCCATCACCTTGGCCTCGGCGGCGTCGATCTGCCGTCCGGTGAAGACCAGGTCCTTGGCCCGCGAGGGTCCCACGAGGCGGGCCAGCCGCTGGGTGCCACCGGCTCCCGGGATCACGCCGAGCAGGATCTCGGGCTGGCCGAGCTTCGCGTCCTGGGCGGCGACGCGGAAGTCGGCGCACAGCGCCAGCTCGTTGCCGGCGCCCAGGGCGTAGCCCTCGATCGCGGCCACGACCGGCTTGGGGATGCGCGCCACGGCGCTGAAGCACTCCTGGATGACGGCGGCCCGCTGCACCATGTCGGTGTAGCTCATCCGCTGCATCTCCTTGATGTCCGCCCCGGCGGCGAAGACCTTCTCACCGCCGTAGAGGACGACCGCGGCCACCTCGTCGTCGGCGGACACGAGGCGGGCCGCCTCTCCGAGGGCGTCCTGCACCTCGATCGAGAGCGGGTTCATCTTCGGCCGGTCGATCCGGACCGTGGCGATGCCGGCATCGATCTCGATGCGGACGAAGTCGCTGGCCGTGGGGACGGTCCGGCTCACGCGCCGCCCTCCTGACGGTCGGGGCCGGTGCCGTCCTGGCCCCCGTCGCCCTGGCCCACGTCACCCTGGCCCACGTCACCCTGACCCGAGTCACCCTGACCCGAGTCACCCTGGTCGGGAGCCGCCTGCCCGCCGCGGGTACCGATCGACAGCCACGGGCCGACCTCGGTCCCCTCGGGGGCACCCTCGGGCAGCTGCGGGTCGAGGCCCTGCTCGGCCCGCGACTTGGCCAGCACGTTGCGGTGCCACAGGGACAGTGCCTGCAGGATCAGGCCGACGCCGATCTGCAGCTTGGCCTTGGGCTGCTCCTGCCGGGTGACGATCTGCTCCACGGCCAGCACGAGGTGGCCGGAGGCGATGCCGGCCTTGACGAGGTTCACCCCGAGGGTGATGTCGTTGCAGCCGTCAAGCCGGACGCGCATGTCGTCGGGCACGGAGTCGGAGACCTGCCACTGGCCGAAGACCCGCATGATGTCGAACTGCTCACCCTGGACGACCTTGACGAACAGCTTCTGGTCGCGCGCCTCGAAGGCGACGTCACCCTCCTTGTCGAGGTTCGGGCTCATCTGCAGGTCCTGCAGGGCGTCGAGCACCCGGCCGCTCAGCGGGCGGTCCTGGGGCGGCGGGGGGAAGTTGGGCAGCGAGGTGGGATCCGTCATGTCCCCCAACGTACCTGCCGCCCGCACCGCTCCCTGCGGTGTGGGTGCACGGGCAGCGGCGCCCGCGCACCTACCCTTGGCGACCATGGCCCCGCCGATCCGCCCCCGACGCAGCACGGACACCCCTCCCCCTCCCGGGGTGACCACGACGGAGGCCGGCACGGAGGTGGCGGTCGTCGCGGCGCACGCGACCGCGGTGGAGCTCTGCGTCTTCGACGCGGAGGGCGAGCACCGCACCCCCCTGCGGCACCGGGCGCACGACACGTGGTGGGACACCGTGCCCGGGCTCACCCCCGGCACCCGCTACGGATTCCGCGTCGAGGGCCCCTGGGATCCCGACGACGGGCACCGCCACAACCCGGCCAAGCTTCTCCTGGACCCCTACGGGCACGCAGTCGACGGCTGGGTGCACTGGGCCCCGGAGGTCTACGGCCACGTCGTGGACGAGTCGGGGCACGCCTCGCCGCAGAGCCGTGACCCCCGCGACTCAGCCCCCTTCGTCCCCCGGTCGGTCGTCATCGACCACGCCTTCGACTGGGGCGACGACGCGCTCCCCGCCGTGCCGTGGTCGGAGACGGTGGTCTACGAGGCGCACGTGCGCGGGCTGACCATGCGGCACCCCGAGGTGCCCGCCCACCTGCAGGGGACGTATGCCGCCCTGGGACACCCCGCGGTCGTGCAGCACCTGCGCTTCTTGGGGGTGACCACCCTGGAGCTCCTCCCCGTGCACGCCTTCACCTCCGAGCCGGCCCTGGTCCGCCAGGGGCTGCACAACTACTGGGGCTACAACACGCTGGGGTTCTTCGCCCCCCACGCCGGCTACGCAGCCGCCAACGACCCGCAGGGCGTGGCGGACGAGCTGCGGACGGCGGTCCGGACGCTGCACGCGGCCGGGATCGAGGTCATCCTCGACGTGGTCTACAACCACACCGCCGAGCAGGCCTCCGCCTCGGGCCCGACGCTGTCCTGGCGTGGCCTGGACAACCGCAGCTACTACCGGCTGGACGGCCGGGGCAGGGACATCGACGTCACCGGCACCGGCAACACGCTGGACGTGCGCGAACCGGCGGTCGTCCGGATGATCCTGGACTCCCTGCGCCACTGGGTTGAGCACTACCACGTCGACGGTTTCCGCTTCGACCTCGGACCGGCGCTGGCCCGCGGACGCGACGACGGCTACGACCGCGACCACCCCTTCCTCGTCGCCCTGCGCACCGACCCGCTGCTCTCGCGGGTCAAGCTGATCGCCGAGCCGTGGGACGTGGGGGTGCACGGGTGGCGGACCGGCCAGTTCCCGCCCCCGTTCGCCGAGTGGAACGACCGCTACCGGGACACCGTCCGCAGCTTCTGGCTCGCCGACGTCCGGCGTGGTCTGCACGGGGAGCCCGGCCACGGCATCCGGGAGCTGGCGACCCGGATCGCGGGGTCGGCGGACATGTTCGCCGCCGGCGACCGCGGCCCGGTGGCCTCGGTCAACCTCGTCGCCGCCCACGACGGCTTCACCGTCGCCGACCTGACCGCCTACGACCAGAAGCACAACTACGCCAACGGCGAGGACAACCGGGACGGCCACCACGACAACCGCTCGTGGAACCACGGCGTCGAGGGCTCCACGACCGACGGCGCGGTGCTCGCCGCGCGCAACCGCTCGATCCGCAACCTGCTGGCCACGCTGCTGCTCAGCGCCGGGGTGCCGATGCTGGTGGCCGGGGACGAGATGGGGCGCACCCAGGAGGGCAACAACAACGCCTACAACCAGGACAACCAGATCTCCTGGCTGCGGTGGAACCTGCGTCCCTGGCAGCAGGAGCTGCTGGCCGACACCCGCGAGCTGCTGGCGCTGCGGCGCGAGCTGGCGCCGGTGCGCACCGCCCGGTTCCCCACCCACGAGGCCGTCCCCGGACGGACGCGGCTGCGCTGGTACACCGAGACCGGGCACGTCGTCGACGACGCGCGCTGGGCCGACCCGTGGCAGCGCACGGTCGTGGCGCTGCTGGACACGCTGCACGACACCGACCAGCAGCGGCGCCAGGCCTTCGCCCTCGTCCTGCACGGCGGTCCCGACCGGGTCGAGGCCGTGGGTCCGACCGTCGACGGGGTGGGCGGGTGGCGCCGACGCTGGAGCAGCGAGGCCGAGCCCGTGGGACCCGAGGAGGTGGCTCCGGGCGAGGTGATGTCGGTGGGCGCCACCAGCGTCACCGTGCTGGAGGGGCTCGTGCTGCTCGCGGGGCTCCCGGAGGCGCCCCGCGAGCAGCACGTCACGGCAGGGTGACCAGGCCCAGCTCGGCGGGGCTGGACAGCTGCTCGTGGCGCGGCAGCACGCGCACCGTCCAGCCCAGCGCCCCCGTGCGCGCCAGCCGCATGCGTCCGTCGAAACGGTGCCGGCCCTCGTCGTAGGACTGGGTCGGCTCCAGGTCGACGTACTCCAGGTCGGTCAGCGTGTCCTCGGCGTTGGCGCGGCCGTAGGCCATCTGCACACGCACCTGGTCGGGGTCGAGGTCACCCAGGCCCACGAAGGCGTGGACGGCGATCTCGTCCCCGATCTGGGGGGCGTCGGACAGCCCGTCGGCGTCGACGTGGTCGATCCGCACCTGCGGCCAGCTGGCGTGCACCTGCCCGACGTAGGAGGCCAGGTCGCGGGCACCGGCGAAGTCCTCGGCCGCCGCCGACCACGCCGCATGGGCCGAGGGCCAGTAGTACTTCTCGGTGTAGTCCCGCACCATCCGGTCCGCCAGCACCTTGGGGCCCAGCGTCGACAGGGTGTGGCTGACCATCTCCAGCCAGCGCTGGGGCAGGCCGTCCTCGTCGCGGTCGTAGTAGGTGGGCACCACGGTCTTCTCGAGCAGCTCGTAGAGCGCGGCGGACTCGAGGTCGTCGCGGCGCTCGGGGTCCTCGACGCCGTCCGCGGTCGGGATCGCCCAGCCGTTCTGGCCGTCGTACCACTCGTCCCACCAGCCGTCCAGGATGGAGAGGTTGAGCGCGCCGTTCAGCGCGGCCTTCATCCCGGAGGTGCCGCAGGCCTCGAACGGGCGCAGCGGGTTGTTCAGCCAGACGTCGCAGCCCGGGTAGAGCTGCTGGGCCATCGCGATGTCGTAGTTGGGCAGGTAGAGGATCTTCCCGCGCACGTCGGGGTCGTCGGTGAAGCGCACCATCTGCTGGATGAGCGCCTTGCCCGTGTCGTCGGCCGGGTGCGACTTGCCCGCGATGAGCAGCTGGACCGGCCGGTCCGGGTCGTTGAGCAGCTTCTTCAACCGCTCGGGGTCGCGCAGCATGAGGGTGAGCCGCTTGTAGGTCGCCCCGCGGCGGGCGAAGCCGATCGTCAGCGTGTCCGGGTCCAGGACGCTCTCGGTCCAGCCCAGCTCGGCCTCGGTGGCGCCCCGGTCGCGGAGGGAGGTCTGCAGCCGTTCCCGCGCGTCGGCGATCAGCTGGGCGCGCAGCTCGCGCTTGGTGCGCCAGAACGCGTCGATCGGCACCTCGTGGATGCGGGTGAACACCGACCGTGCGGCGGTCTCGGGGCCCAGGTGAGCCTTGGCCAGGTCGTAGAGCTTGCGGTCGACCCAGGTCCCCGCGTGCACGCCGTTGGTCACCGAACCGATCGGCACCTCGTCGAGGTCGAAGCCCGGCCACAGACCGGAGAACATCTCCCGGCTCACCGCGCCGTGCAGCTCGGAGACGCCGTTGACCCGCTGCCCGAGACGCATGCCCATGACCGCCATGTTGAACCGGGACCGGTCTCCGCCCTCGTAGTCCTCCGCGCCCAGGGCCAGCAGCCGGTCCAGCGGGATGCCGTCGAGGGTGCACCCGGGGTCGCCGAAGTGCGCGCGGATGGCGTCGATGACGAACCGGTCGATGCCGGCCGGGACCGGGGTGTGCGTGGTGAAGACGGTCCCTCCGCGCACGGCGCGCAGGGCCTCGTCGAAGGTGAGGCCGTGGCGGGTGACGAGCTCGCTGATCCGCTCCACGCCCTGGAAGCCGGCGTGCCCCTCGTTGGTGTGGTAGACGGTCGGCTCCGGGGCTCCGGTGATCCGCGAGTAGGCCCGCAGGGCGCGCACGCCCCCGATGCCCAGCAGCATCTCCTGCTCCAGCCGCTGGTCGCCGCCGCCACCGTAGAGCCGGTTGGTCACCTCGCGCCGGGCGGCGTCGTTGGTCTCCACGTCCGAGTCGAGCAGCAGCAGCGGCACGCGTCCGACCTGGGCGCGCCACACCCGGGCGTCCAGGTGGCCGCCCTGCGGCATCGCCAGGCGGATGACGACCGGGGAGCCGTCGTCCTCGCGCAACAGCGACAGCGGGAGGTCGTCCGGGTCGAGCACGGGGTAGGACTCCTGCTGCCAGCCCTCGGAGTTGAACCGCTGGGCGAAGTAGCCCGAGGTGTAGAACAGGCCGACGCCGACGATCGGGATGCCCTGGTCGCTGGCCGCCTTGAGGTGGTCGCCCGCGAGGATGCCCAGGCCGCCGGAGTACTGGGGCAGGACGGAGGTGATGCCGAACTCGGGCGAGAAGTAGGCGATGGCCTTCAGCTCGCGGTCACCGTGCTCGTCGGTCCGGCCGGCACCGTTCTCCTGGTACCAGCGGGGCTTGGTCAGGTAGCGCTCCAGGTCGGCGGCCGCCTCGTGCACCCGGGCCACGAACGACCCGTCCGCCGCGAGCCGCTCCATGTCGGCGGTCCTCAGCGAGGAGAGCACCGCGACCGGGTCCTGCCCGCTCGAGCGCCACAACCCGGGGTCGATGCTGGCGAAGATGTCCCGGGTCGGGGGGTGCCAGGACCAGCGCAGGTTGAGCGCCAGGTCGTGGAGCGGGGACAGGGTCTGCGGGAGGACGGTGCGTACGTGCAGCCGACGGATAGCCTTCACACCGGTCGAGGATAGGGGACGCACCTGCAACTTCTTGCACGCTGCAGGTGGGGGGGTCGGTCGGGTGGCGGGCGCACGGGCGGGGGGTCGCCGACCTCGGCGTGACCGGCCCGCCCGTTCGCCGGTAGCGTGGGGCGCGTGACCGAGGACTCGACCACGCCCCCCGCCCAGCCCGACGCCGCGATCGACCGTTCCGTCCTGGCCCTCTTCGGCCAGCAGCCGGTCGGCCGCATCCCCGTCCTGGACGTCGAACCGGTGGTCGACGCCGGCCGTCGACCCACGCGTTCGGTGGTGGGTGAGCTGTTCACCCTCTCGGCCACCGTCCTGCGGGAGGGGCACGACGCGGTCAACGCCACGGCCGTGCTGGTCGACCCCGACGACGGCGAGCACCACGTGCCGATGGTGCAGACCAATCCCGGCCTGTCGCACTGGGAGACCGTGGTGCACGCCGACCGGGAGGGGGTGTGGAGCTTCCGGGTGGAGGGGTGGTCGGACCCCTACGGCACGTGGGTCCACGACGGCACCATCAAGGTCGAGGCCGGGGTCGACGTCGAGCTCATGCTCGAGGAGGGCGCCCGGGTGCTCGAGCGGGCCCTGGACGAGGTCGATCGCCCGCAGGAGCACATCGACGTCCTGGACCGCGCCATCGTCACCCTGCGCTCCAGTTCGCTGGACCCGCTGCAGCGCCTCGCCGCCGGCATCGACGAGCAGGTGCGCCGGGTCCTGGAGGCCGCGCCGCTGCGCGACCATGTCAGCCCCGGACCGACCTACACGTGGTGGGTCGAGCGGCCCCTGGCCCTCACCGGCGCCTGGTACGAGATCTTCCCCCGCTCCGAGGGCGCCCGCCAGGACCCGCAGACCGGACTGTGGACCACCGGCACGTTCGCCACCGCGGCACAGCGGCTTCCGGCGATCGCCCGGATGGGCTTCGACGTCGTCTACCTCACCCCGGTGCACCCCATCGGGACGACCAACCGCAAGGGTCGCAACAACAGCCTCACCGTCGAGGAGCACGACCCGGGCTCGCCCTACGCCATCGGTTCCCCCGAGGGCGGGCACGACGCCCTGCACCCCGACCTGGGCGACTTCGAGGACTTCGACGCCTTCGTCGACGCCGCCTCCGAGCAGGGGCTGCAGGTCGCCCTCGACCTGGCCCTGCAGGCCTCCCCGGACCACCCCTGGGCCACCGAGCACCAGGACTTCTTCACCACCCGCGCCGACGGCACCATCGCCTACGCCGAGAACCCCCCGAAGAAGTACCAGGACATCTACCCGCTGAACTTCGACAACGCACCGGCCACGATCTACGCCGAGGTCCGTCGCGTCGTCCAGGTCTGGATCGACCACGGGGTCAAGATCTTCCGGGTGGACAACCCGCACACCAAGCCGGTCGAGTTCTGGCAGTGGCTGATCGCCGACGTCGCCGTCGACCATCCGGACGTCATCTGGCTCGCCGAGGCGTTCACGAAGCCGATGATGATGCGCACCCTGGCCAAGGTCGGCTTCCAGCAGTCCTACACCTACTACGCGTGGCGCAACACCGCCGCCGAGCTGCGGGAGTACGTCAGCGAGCTGGCCACCGAGACCGCTCCCTACATGCGCCCCTCCTTCTGGCCCACGACGCACGACATCCTCACCCCCTACATGCAGACCGGGGGCGCGACCGCCCACCTTGTGCGCTCCGCGCTGGCCGCCACCCTCGTACCGACCTACGGCATCTACGCCGGTTTCGAGCACGTCGAGGACCGGCCGCGGCCCGGTGCCGAGGAGCACCTGGACAACGAGAAGTACGAGTTCAAGGACCGCCGCTGGGACGAGGAGGTCCCGGGCCGCACCGACCTGACCGGGTGGCTGACCACGCTCAACCGGATCCGGCGCGAGCACCCCTCGCTCCACTGGCTGCGCAACGTCACCTTCCACGAGGCCGACGACCAGAACGTGCTCGCCTTCTCCAAGCACGGAGGGGGCGCCGACGACGGGTCGGCGCAGGACACGGTGCTGGTCGTGGCGAACCTGGACCCGCACAACGTCCGCGGCACCCGGCTGCACCTGGACCTGCCGGCCCTGGGCCTGGGGCTGGACTGGGGGCGCACGTTCACTGCCCGCGACCTGGTCACCGACCAGCGATGGACCTGGGACCACCAGCCCTGGGTGGTCCTGGGGCCGGGGTACGGCCACGAGCCGGTGCACATCATCCACGTGACGACGGACTGAGGAAAGATGCGCGGACTCAACCTGCACCAGCCAGGGCTGCGGAACGACCCCGACTGGTTCCGCAAGGCGGTGTTCTACGAGGTGCTCGTGCGCGCCTTCGACGACTCCACCGGCTCCGGTTCCGGCGACTTCACCGGCCTGATCAACCGGCTGGACTACCTGCAGTGGCTGGGCGTGGACTGCCTGTGGATCCCGCCGTTCTACGCCTCCCCGCTGCGCGACGGCGGCTACGACGTGGCCGACTACACCGCGGTCCTGCCGGAGTTCGGCACGCTGCCGGACTTCCGTGAGCTGATCTCCCAGGCGCACGCCCGGGGCATCCGGATCATCACCGACCTGGTCATGAACCACACCAGCGACCAGCACCCGTGGTTCCAGGCCTCGCGATCGGACCCGGAGGGCCCCTACGGGGACTTCTACGTCTGGTCCGACACGGACGAGAAGTACAGCGACGCGCGGATCATCTTCGTCGACACCGAGACCTCCAACTGGACCTTCGACGCGGTCCGGCGCCAGTTCTTCTGGCACCGCTTCTTCTCCCACCAGCCCGACCTCAACTTCGAGAACCCGGCGGTGCAGGAGGCGATGTTCGACGTCGTCCGGTTCTGGATGGACATGGGCATCGACGGGTTCCGGCTGGACGCCGTGCCCTACCTGTTCGAGGAGGAGGGCACCAACTGCGAGAACCTCCCCCGGACCCACGAGTTCCTCGCCGCGCTGCGCGCGATGGTCGACGCTGAGTACCCCGGCCGGGTCCTGCTGGCGGAGGCCAACCAGATGCCCGCCGAGGTGGTCGACTACTACGGCACCGAGGAGGCTCCCGAGTGCCACATGTGCTTCCACTTCCCGGTGATGCCGCGGCTGTACTACGCCCTGCGTGAGGAGAAGGCCGAACCCGTCGCCCGCGTGATGGAGGAGACCCCCGACATCCCCGCGGGCACCCAGTGGGGCACCTTCCTGCGCAACCACGACGAGCTGACGCTGGAGATGGTCACCGCCGAGGAGCGCTCGGCGATGTACGGCTGGTACGCCCCCGACCCGCGGATGCGGGCCAACATCGGCATCCGCCGGCGTCTGGCCCCGCTGCTCGACAACTCTCGCAGCGAGGTGGAGCTCATCAACGCCCTGCTGCTGTCCCTGCCCGGCTCACCGTGCCTGTACTACGGCGACGAGATCGGCATGGGCGACAACATCTGGCTCAACGACCGTGACGCCGTCCGCACCCCGATGCAGTGGACCCCGGACCGCAACGCGGGCTTCTCCACGGCCGACCCCGGCAAGCTCTACCTGCCGGTGATCAGCTCGCTCGTCTACCACTACAACAGCGTCAACGTCGAGGCCCAGATGGCCAGCAGCTCCTCGCTGCTGCACTGGACCCGGGGGATGCTGCAGGTGCGGGCCGCCCACGAGGTGTTCGGCGTCGGCCGGTTCGAGCTGTGCGAGGCCGACAACGACGCCGTCCTGTCCTTCGTGCGCGCCCTGCCCGCCGACGACGACGTCGAGCGGGACGGGCACCCGGCCGTCCTGTGCGTCAACAACCTCTCCTCCCGCCCGCAGGCCGCCCGGATCACCCTTCCCGACGAGCTGCACGGCGCCCTGGTCACCGACCTTTTCGGCGGCCACGGCTTCCCCGACGTCGAGGACGACGGGACGATCGTCCTCACCATGGGTTCGCGCGACTTCTTCTGGCTGGGTCTGCAGCCGGTCGAGCCCGCCGTCCCCGCTCCCCCTGCGCCGTCCACCCACTCCGAGGAGGGCTCCTGATGGCCACCCTGACCCCCGATTTCGACGACTTCCTGCCCGGCTGGATCGCCACCCAGCGCTGGTACCGCGGCACCGGGCGCACGCCCCAGCTGCGCCGCATCGGCGGCATCCGCTGGGAGGACCCCCTGGGTGAGGTCGGCCTCGAGGACCACCTGCTCGTGGACGAGTCCGGCACCGAGCCGGTCGTCTACCAGGTCCCGCTGTCCTACCGCGCCGAGCCGGTCGCCTTTCTGGCGCACGCCCTCGTGGCCACGGCCGAGCACGACGAGCTGGGCACCCGCTACGTCTACGACGCCGCCCACGACCCGGTCTTCGTGCAGACGCTGCTCCAGCACGTCTGGTCCGAGCACGACGTCCCCTCCGCCCGGGCCCGACGGCTCGTCGCCGGCGGGACGGCCCCGGCGCTGCGCGGCAGCCGCGTGCTGACCGGTGAGCAGTCCAACACCTCGGTGGTCGTCGAGGCCCACGAGAGCCGGGCGCCCGTGCTCGTCAAGCTCTTCCGCGTCCTGCAGTCCGGAGAGAACCCGGACGTGACGGTGTGCGCCGCGATCGCGCGCACGGGGAACCGCACCGTGCCCGGCCCCCTGGGCTACGTCGAGGGGCGCTGGAACGACGCCGACGACCAGGAGGTCAGCGGCCACCTGGCCGTGGCCCAGGAGTTCGTTGCCGGTGGCCGTGACGGCTGGGAGCTCGCGCTGGCCGCGGCCGGGACGGGCGAGGACCTCACCGGACCCGCCCGCGAGCTCGGGGAGGCGACCGCGCAGGTGCACACCTCCCTGGCCGCGGCGTTCGGCACGGAGGACGCCGAGACGCAGCGGACGACCCTCGTGGACCGGCTGCGCCAGCGCGCCGGCGCAGCCTTCGCCGAGGTCGACGAGCTCTCCGTCCACCGCAAGGACGTGGAGCGGACCTACGACGCGCTGGCCGACGTGCCGCTGCCGCCCCTGCAGCGCATCCACGGCGACCTCCACCTGGGTCAGGTGCTGCACGTGCCGGGCCGCGGCTGGGTGCTGCTCGACTTCGAGGGGGAGCCCCTGCGCCCGATGGCCGAGCGCACCGCCCCCGACCTGGCCCTGAGGGACGTGGCCGGCATGCTGCGCAGCATCGACTACGCCGCCGCCACCGTCGCCCAGGACGGGATCGACGCCACCGACTGGGCCCGCTCAGCGCGGGCCGCCTACCTCGAGGGGTATGCGGCGGCCGCGGGCGTGGAGCTCGACGACGAGCGGGTGCGCCCGCTGCTGGACGCCCTGGAGCTGGACAAGGCCCTCTACGAGGTCGTCTACGAGGCTCGCAACCGCCCCACCTGGGTGCCCATCCCCGTCGCCGCGGTGCAGCGTCTGGTCGCGGGCGGTCGCGGCGGCCGGCACGAGGCGCCCAGCCTCTCCGGCGGCAGCGGGGACGACCGACCGGGTCGTCACCGCGGCGAGGAGGGCCCGAGCGCCGCCGACTTCGGGGTGAGCGGCGCGGGGGCCGCCGTTGGTGCCGACTCCCTGACCAAGGACTCCGGCGAGGTGCGCTCCAGCGCCCTGCCCGAGGAGTATGCCGCCACCCCCGGCCCGGGCGACCTCGGCCCGGCGGCCCGGGGCGGGTCCGCAGACGACGACCAGCCCGTGGCCGAGGACGAGGACCTGTCCGCCGTCTACGCGGGGTCCGGCACCGGGGTGCCCGGTGGCGACGCCGACGAGCACGACGGTGCGGGCACCGAGCAGCACGACGGTGCGGGCACCGAGCAGCACGACGGTGCGGGCACCGAGCAGCACGACGGCGGGGACACCGACGAGCAGCCGGGCGGGACCGACGATCGGCCGGACGCGGACGAGGCCAGCACCCCCGCGACGGCGCACGTGCCGGCCAGCGGCGGGTTGCCGCACGCCCCCGTCCCGCCGCCGGAGGAGATGGTGGACGCCTTCCGCCCGACGCCGGCAGGGTCCCGGCCGGCGAGCGGCGGGCTGCCGCACGCCCCGGTGCCGCCGCCGGCCGGGATGCAGATCAGCGCCGACCGGCCCAGCCCGCCGCCTCCGGGCGGGGCCGAGCCGCACGCGTCCGTGGACGTCGCCAGGCCGGTGGCGGCGCGGGAGTACCCGCCCGCCAGCGGCACCGCACCGCGCTCCCCCGAGGGGGTCCTGCTGGACCCGGTCGAGCGGCAGCGTCAGGCGTGGGAGGAGGCGAGCAGCTCTCCGGCGGTCGTCACCGGGCGCGTCGTGCGCGACGGTGACGGCGACGGCGGCGAGGGCACCGGCGGGTCGGCCGGGTCCGAGCAGGCCTCCGGTCCCCGGACGGTGCGGCGCACCCCGCTGCCCGCGCCGCAGGAGCCGGCGGCACCGCATACCCGTCCCCTGGACCTGGACGAGGCCACCGACGTCGTGCACGGCCTGCACCGCAGCCCGCACCACGTCCTCGGTCCCCACTCGCACGAGGGCCACGTGACCGTGCGCACCCTGCGCCCCGGGGCGCAGTCCGTCTCGATGCTCCTGGCCGACGGCCGCGAGCTGCCGATGACGCACGAGACCGGAGGGATCTGGGCCGCGGTCGTCCAGCAGGAGCAGGTCCCCACCTACCGCCTGGCCGTGACCCGCGAGGGTGAGCGGCGGGTCGTGGACGAGTCCTACCGGCACGAACCGCTGCTCGGCGAGACCGACCTGCACCTGCTGGGCGAGGGCCGGCACGAGGAGCTGTGGCGGGTGCTGGGCTCGCACGTCCTCACCCGGCGCGACGAGATGGGGGAGGTCAGGGGCACCCACTTCGCCGTCTGGGCCCCCAACGCCCTGGCCGTCCACGTGATCGGCGACTTCAACGGCTGGGACGGCAGCACCCACGCCCTGCGCGTCCACGAGGACGTCGGCGTCTGGGAGATCTTCGTCCCGGGGGTGGGTGCTGGTGCCCACTACAAGTACGACATCACCGGGCCCGACGGGACCCGGCGGGCCAAGGCCGACCCGATGGCCCGCGCGACCGAGGTGCCACCGTTCAACAACTCGGTGGTCACCGTCTCCACGCACCGGTGGAACGACGACGCGTGGATGGAGCGGCGCCGCCGCGAGGACATCCACCACGGCCCGATGAGCGTCTACGAGGTGCACCTGGGCTCCTGGCGCGAGGGGCTGGACTACGAGCAGCTGGCCGACCAGCTCGTCAGCTACGTCAGCGAGATGGGCTTCACCCACGTCGAGCTCATGCCGGTGATGCAGCACCCCTACGGCCCCTCGTGGGGCTACCACGTCACCGGCTACTTCTCCGCGGACAGCCGCTTCGGCCACGAGGACGGCCTGCGCCACCTCATCGACCGCCTCCACCAGGTGGGGGTCGGTGTCATCCTCGACTGGGTGCCCGGCCACTTCGCCACGGACCCGTGGGCACTGGCCCGCTTCGACGGCACCCCGATCTACGAGCACCCGGACCCGCGCAAGGGCTGGCACCCGGAGTGGGGTTCCTACATCTTCGACTACGGCCGGCCGCAGGTGCGCAACTTCCTCGTCGCGAACGCCTGCTACTGGCTGGAGGAGTTCCACGCCGACGGGCTGCGGGTCGACGGCGTCGCCTCCATGCTCTACCTCGACTACTCGCGCGAGGGCGACCAGTGGATCCCGAACCGCTACGGCGGCCGGGAGAACCTGGAGGCCGTGGAGCTGCTGCAGGAGACCAACGCGACCGCCTACCGGCGCAACCCCGGCGTGGTGATGATCGCCGAGGAGTCGACCTCCTGGCCCGGCGTCACCGACTCGACCGAGGAGGGCGGGCTGGGCTTCGGCTTCAAGTGGAACATGGGGTGGATGCACGACACCCTCGACTACCTGGCGCAGACCCCCTACGCCCGGGCGCACCACCACCACGCGCTGACGTTCTCCCTGGTCTACGCGTTCAGCGAGAAGTACATCCTGCCGATCAGCCACGACGAGGTCGTGCACGGCAAGGGGTCGCTGCTGCGCAAGATGGCGGGCGACAGCTGGCAGAAGTTCGCCACCACCCGCGCCTTCCTGGCCTACCAGTGGAGCCACCCGGGCAAGCAGCTGCTCTTCATGGGCACCGAGTTCGCCCAGGACCGGGAGTGGGCCGACGGCGGCACGCTGTCGTGGGAGCTCACCGAGCAGCCCGCGCACGGCGGGGTCCAGCGGTTGGTCCGCGACCTGAACCACCTCTACGACGAGCTGCCGGCCCTGTGGCAGATCGACCACCACGAGGACGGTTTCGCCTGGCTGGACGCCAACGACGCCTCCCGAAACCTCTACTCCTACCTGCGGTGGGGCAACGAGGGCCCGGACGGGCTGCGACCGGTGGTGGCCGTGCTGGTCAACTTCAGCGGCGTGGCCCACCACCAGGTGCACGTCGGTCTGCCCTACGGCGGCCGGTGGCGCGAGGTGCTGAACACCGACGCCGAGGTCTACGGCGGGTCCGGCCAGGGCAACATGGGCACGGTCCAGGCCTACGACGTGGCGCACCAGCGGCAGCCGTGGTCGGCCCTGGTGACCGTCCCGCCGATGGGTGCCGTCTGGCTGGTGCCCGATCCCGAGGACGAGCCCGAGGGGCTGGACCGGGCCGCCGAGGACGAGGCGGACGTGTCGACCGGCACGGCCGGGGCGGCAGGAGCGGACGGAGCAGACGTGGCGGCAGGAGCGGACGAAGCGGCAGGAGCGGACGGGACGGACGACACGTCGTCGTCCGAGGCCGACGGCGGGGCCCACCGCGAGGTCGGCACCGAGGCCGTCAGGGGCACCGCTTCCGCGACCGACACGGACGTCGATGCGGACGCCGCGAGCGTCGGCGCTCCCGGCGCGGTGACCGACACCGGTGAGACGGTCGAGGGTGCGACCGGCCAGGTGGACAGGGGCGAAGGCATGGACGTGGGCGTGGACGCCGAGGACGTGGACGCCGAGGACGCCGAGGACGCTCCTGTCCTTCCGGCCCCCGGCTACCCCGGGGAGGTCACCACCGACCCGGACACCTCTTCCGCAGCCGTGACCACCGCACACCCCGACCCCCAGCAGAGCTGAGGAGCTCACGATGGCACGGCACGAGCGCGCCGGACAGCCGGCCCGGACCGAGGACCTGGTGGACGTCGCCCACCTGGTGACCAGCTACTACACCGGGGTCCCCGACCCGGAGGACGTGGACCAGCAGGTGGCGTTCGGCACCTCGGGTCACCGGGGCAGCGCGCTGGACACCGCCTTCAACGAGGGCCACATCCTGGCCACGACCCAGGCGATCTGCGAATACCGCCGGGAGCAGGGAACGACCGGGCCGCTGTTCCTGGGTCGGGACACGCACGCGCTGTCCGAGCCTGCCTGGGCCAGCGCCCTGGAGGTGCTCGTCGCCAACGACGTCACGGTGCTCGTGGACGCCGACGACCGCTACACGCCCACCCCCGCCGTGTCCCGCGCGATCCTCGCGCACAACCGCGAGCGGTCCGGGGGCGGAGGTGAGGCCGACGGCATCGTCGTCACCCCCTCGCACAACCCCCCGCGGGACGGAGGCTTCAAGTACAACCCGCCCCACGGCGGCCCCGCGGACACCGACGCGACCGGGTGGATAGCGGACCGGGCCAACGACCTGCTCCGCGCCGGGCTGGACGGTGTCCGGCGGGTGCCGTTCACCCGCGCCCGGGCGACCGCGGACACCTACGACTTCCTCGGGGAGTACGTCCGCGCGCTGCCGCGGGTGCTCGACCTGGACGCGGTCCGGGACGCCGGCGTGCGCATCGGCGCCGACCCGCTGGGCGGCGCCGCCGTGGACTACTGGGGCGCGATCGCCGAGGAGCACCGGCTCGACCTCACGGTGGTCAACCCGCTCGTCGACCCGACCTGGCGCTTCATGACCCTGGACTGGGACGGCAAGATCCGGATGGACTGCTCCTCCCCCGACGCGATGGCCTCGCTCATCGCCGCCCGGGACACCTACGACATCGCCACGGGCAACGACGCCGACGCCGACCGGCACGGGATCGTCACGCCGGACGGTGGCCTGATGAACCCCAACCACTACCTGGCGGTCGCGATCGACCACCTCTACGGCGGTGCGCGCCCCGACTGGCCCCAGGACGCCGCCATCGGCAAGACCCTGGTCTCCTCCTCGATGATCGACCGGGTCGCCGCCGCCCTCGGGCGTCGTCTCGTGGAGGTGCCGGTCGGCTTCAAGTGGTTCGTGCCCGGCCTGCTGGACGGGTCGGTCGCCTTCGGCGGCGAGGAGTCGGCCGGCGCGTCGTTCCTGTGCCGGGACGGCTCGACCTGGTCGACCGACAAGGACGGGATCATCCTGGCCCTGCTGGGGAGCGAGATCATCGCCCGCACGGGGCGGACCCCGTCCGAGCGGTATGCCGAGCTCGTCGGCTCGCTCGGGGGCGGGGCCGAGATCGCCTACGCCCGGATCGACGCCCCGGCGGACCGGGAGGCCAAGGCCCGGCTCAAGGCCCTCTCCCCCTCCGACGTGTCGGCAGACAGCCTCGGGGGCGAGCCGATCACCGCCGTGCTCACCGAGGCGCCGGGCAACGGGGCAGCCATCGGCGGGCTGAAGGTCACCACCGAGAACGCGTGGTTCGCCGCCCGCCCGTCGGGCACCGAGGACGTCTACAAGATCTACGCCGAGTCCTTCCGGGGCCCGGAGCACCTCGCGCAGGTGCAGCAGGAGGCCCAGCAGGTCGTGGACGCGGCCCTGCGCGGCTGAGCGGGAGCGGCGCCGCCGCGCCGCGGCCCGTGCCGGACCCGCCAGGTCCGTCGCGGCGGATCAGACTGAGCGGCAGCGGCGCCGCCGCGCCGCGGCCCGTGCCGGACCCGGCAGGCCCGTCGCGGCGGGATCAGAACAGGGCGCTCATCAGGGCGCTCCGCGCCTTGCCCACGCGGGGGTCGTGGGGCCCGACGACGTCGAAGAGACCCAGCAGGTGGGTCCGTGCCCGGTCGCGGTCCTCTCCGTTCGTGGCTCGCACCAGGTCCACGAGGCGGACGAACGCGTCCTCCACGTGACCGCCGACCACGTCCAGGTCGGCGGCGTCCAGCTGGGCCTGGACGTCGGTGGGGCGCTCGGCCGCCGCCCGCCGCACGGCGGTGAGGTCCATCCGGCTCGTGCGCTCCAGCAGGCGGACCTGGCCCAGCCCGAGCCGGGCCTGCTCGTCCGCCGGGTCCTCCTGCAGGGCCTGTTCGTACGCCTGCTCGGCCGCGGTCCAGTCGCCGCGCTCGATCGCCTCGTACGCGGCCTGGTGCAGGGGCGGCAGCTCGGGCTCGGCGTCCTCGGCCGGCTCGTCGGCCGGAGCCTCCCCGCCGTCGAGCTCCACCCGCCCGGTGACCGCGTTGGTCACGGCCGCCTGGAGGAACTGGTCGAGCAGCTGGTCGACCTGGGTCATCTCCTGCACGCCGAGGTAGAACGGCATCGGCTGCCCACCCACCAGGCCCAGGACCACGGGCAGGGCGGTCACCTGGCCGAACGTCTGCTGCAGCACCGGGGTCAGCGCCTGCATGACGCCGGGGGCCGCGGCCAGGTCGATGCCGACGACCTGGAAGCGGCCCTCCTTCTCGCGCGCCGCCTGGGCGAGCTCCTTGAGGTGCTGCAGGGACTCCGGCACCTGCGGGGTCCACAGCACGAGCACCAGCGGGGTGGTCAGGGAGGCGTTGACGACCGCCTCGAAGCTGGCGTCGTCCGCGTGGACCAGCGCGCCGCTGCGTCCCGGGACGCCCCCCTGGGCACCCGCACCGCCCCCCGGCGCCGCGGCCGGTCCTGCGGTCGGACCCGGGGCCGCGCCCGCGGACCCGGGCGCTCCCGGCGCGGGCCGGCCGTTGCCGCCCCCCAACCGGGACAGGTCGACGGCGCCCCTCAGGGCGGCGGCGGAGAAGGGCTGCTGGGACATGGGAGCTCCTCGGACGACGGGCGGTGCGGGTCGGTGCTGGCTTCCCAGGGTATGCGGTGCGCGCGGAGGTTCAGGACCCCCAGGCCTCCACCAGCTGCTCGCGGACGGCGATCATCTCCGGCGTGAACTCCACGCCCTCGGCCGGGACCCGCACACCCATGAACACCATGGTGCGCAGCACGGCCTCCTCGTTCACCTGCTCGAGGCCGGCCAGGGTGGTGAACGCCTCGGGCGGGGTCAGCACGACGTCGGGCTCGACGGTGAAGGTGGTGTCGCGCAGCAGCGTGCCGAGGACGAACGCGGAGCCGTCCTCGAACAGCAGCGTCTTGGTGTCGTCGGAGATCAGCCAGTTCTTCTCCTGCAGGGTGGCCCGACCCTCCACGGCGGCGGCCTGCTCCTCGGCGGCGTCCCGGACCGCAGGGCTGTAACCGTGCGTGCGGTACTCCGGGATCTCCTCCGGCTGGGGCCAGCTGGTGTAGGCGGCGATCTCCTTGAGGGTGTCCCGCGGGGCCATGAGCAGGTCGCCCCTACCCTCGCGCAGCACCGGAGTGCCGTCCGACCGCGGGTCGAAGGTGGGCACGGACGTGCCGGGCAGCATCGGCGCCTCCCAGATGATGCGGAAGTCCTCCTGCTCCCCGGTCCGGCTCTCCATCAGGTGCAGCAGCGGGACGCCGTCCTCAGGGACGGTCTGGACGAACAGGAACTGGGGCAGCTCACCGTCCTCACGGCTGATGGCCAGCACGTTCGGCTCCGCCGGTGCCTCCATCTCGGCCTCCGCGGGCTCGCCCGTGACGGCCTCCAGCGCGTCCGCCGCCTCGAAGGCGTCACGTGCCGACCCCATCACGGACTTGCGGTGGTCGTCGACCACGTCGTCGCCGTCCCCCTGGAGAGCAGCGTGCCGACGCTCCAGGATGGTCGTCGCGACCTCCTCGGCGTCTTCCACACTCATCACCGCGGTCGCCTCGTCGGTGCTCATGGCCACCGTCGAGTCGTCGTCGTCGGCACCGGCGGTGGCCGCGTCCGAGGTCGTGGACGCGTCGTCGCCGCCCGAGGTCGCGGCGGCGTCGTCAGCGGTCGTCGCTGCTGCGGTGCCTGCGTCCCCGTCCGGCCCCGCGGTGGTCACCGGGCCGTCCGTGGCCGTGGCACCGCCCACGCCGTCGGCGGAGGAGGCGTCGGAGGCGTCGTCGCCACCCGTGCAGGCGGAGAGCGCAAGCGCCGAGGTCAGGGCGACCGTGGCGGTCAGACGGGGAAGTTTCATAACGAAACGGTAAACACGGCGTGCCCCCCGTGCCAAATCAGCCTTCTCCCAGGTCCTGCACGCGCACGCCCCGCCGGTCGGTCGGACCGCTCAGCAGACGCTCCAGGAGCTGGTAGCCGCCGTAGAGCACGAGCAGGACGGCGGTCACGTGCAGGAGCAGGGCGAGGGCCACCCCGGCGATGACCCCGGCCTGCCAGTAGCGCCCCCACGACAGGGCCAGCACCGTGGGCACCACGACCGCGAAGAGGGCGCCCAGGGCCAGCTCCTGGGGCCAGGGCCGCTTCCCCATCCAGGGCAGGACGTCGAGGACGTCGAAGAAGTCGAAGGTCGCCAGCACCCCCATGACCGCCACCAGGCCCAGCACCGTCACCAGTCGCGTGCGGTGCCAGGGGTCCCGGCCCACCCACAGCGTGCCCAGCGTCGCGGCGGCCCACATCAACCAGGCCCGCACCCGGCCGGTGCCCAGCCCGATCATCGCCGTCCGGAAGATGCGGTCGGCCTCGTGCCGGTCCACGGCCGGTCCCTCGTGGGCCCCGGCGCGCACCAGGGCGTCGTGCAGGACCGCGGCGGGCAGGAACTCCCCGCTCACCGGCACCAGCCAGGTGAACAGGTGCGGCACCGAGGCCAGGTCGGTGGTGAAGGTGTCGAGGTCCGCCGGGACCACGAAGGGTGCGGGGTGGTCCGGGGAGCGGTAGCCGAACCGGCGCAGCAGGCTGAAGTCGCGCCCGTCGACGCTGCGCAGCTCCAGCCGCAGCACGCCTCCCGTCGCCACGTCGTAGAACCGTGCCCCGGCCACCCCGGTCACCCGTCCGCGAACCGGTCCGTGGTCCGCACCAGGACGTCCAGGGTCCCCGGCTCGGAGAAGGCGTGCCCGGCGTCGGGCACCACGACGAACTCGGCGTCCGGGAGCCGGGCCGCCAGGTCGAAGGCCGTCCGTGCCGGGGTGCACATGTCCAGCCGGCCCTGGACGATCACCGTGGGCACCCGGGGCAGCCGGTCGGCCTCCGCGAGGAGCTGTCCCTCACGCATGAACCCGCCGGAGGTGAAGTAGTGGTTCTCGATCCGGGCGAACGCGAGCGCCTGGGCGGCCGCGGTCGCGTCGTCGTAGGCCTCCTCGTCGGGCAGGACCGTGATGATGCGCGACTCCCACCCGCTCCAGGCCACGGCGGCGGGGAGGTGGACCTGGGGGTCGGGGTCGAAGAGGAGCTCGTGGTAGGCCTCCATCATCGCGTGCCGACGGTCCGGCGCCACGGGGGCGACGTAGGCGGCCCAGTGGTCGGGGTAGACGTGCTCGAGGTGGCCCCGTTCGTACATCCAGGCCAGCTCCGCCCGTCGCAGGGTGAAGATGCCGCGCAGCACCAGCCCGGTCACCCGCTCCGGGTGCCGCTCGGCGTAGGCCAGGGACAGCGTGGAGCCCCACGACCCGCCGAACACCTGCCACCGGTCGATCCCCAGGTGCTCACGCACCCGCTCCAGGTCGGCCACGAGGTGCCAGGTGGTGTTGGTCGACCAGACCTGCGGGTCCACGGTCGTCGAGGCGTGCGGCCGGGACCTGCCGGCCATGCGTTGATCGACGAGCACGATCCGGTAGCGCTCCGGGTCGAACACCCGCCGCTGCCGCGGCGAGGTTCCGCTGCCGGGCCCGCCGTGCACGAAGACCACGGGGCGGCCGTCGGGATCGCCGGACTGCTCCACGTAGATCTCGTGGCCGTCCCCCACGTCCAGGTGCTCCACAGCATACGGCTCGATCGGCGGGTAGAAGGTGCGTCGCTCGTCCACGGTCCCTGCCTACCACGCGACGCCGACGGCCCGCACGACTAGTCTCTCTGCGCATGTCGACCACCGCGTACTCCCGGACCGACCGCTCGTGGAGCTCCCGGTTCGCCGCCCTGGGCCCCGGGCTGCTGGCCGCCTCGGCCGCGATCGGCGCCTCCCACCTGGTCTCCTCCACCCAGGCAGGGGCCCTCTTCGGCTGGCAGCTGGGGATCGTCATCGTGCTCGCGCTCGTGCTGAAGTACCCCTTCTTCCGCTTCGGCCCCGAGTACACCGCCGAGACCGGGCTCAGCCTCGTCGAGGGCTACGCCCGCAAGGGCCGCGGCTACCTGCTCGTCTTCTTCGCGCTGGCGACCGTCTCCTCGGTCATCTCCACGGCCGGGGTGACCCTGCTCGGCACGGTCATCCTGGCCTGGTTGCTGCCGGCCTCCTGGGGAGTGGGCGTCCCCGTGCTGGCCGCCGTGCTGATGCTCCTCACCTGGCTCCTGCTCGTGGGCGGGCACTACAAGGCACTCGACGGGGTGACGAAGGTCATCGTCGTCACCCTGGCGGTGGGGACCGTGGTCGCGGTGGTGATGGCCGCCGGGCGGTCCCCGGTGCGGGAGGCCGGGTTCGTCGACCCCTCCCCGTGGACCCTGGCCACCCTGCCCCTCCTGGTCGCCCTGGTCGGCTGGATGCCCGCGCCGGTCGAGATCAGCGCGCTCAACTCGCTGTGGGTCAAGGCCAAGGCCCAGGACCGACGGCTCTCCCGCGACGGCATCCTGTTCGACTTCACGACCGGCTACGTCGTCTCGGGCGTCCTGGCGCTGTTCTTCCTCGCCCTGGGCGTCTTCGTCCAGTACGGCAGCGGCCGGGAGCTGGAGGTCGCCGGGGGCGCCTACATCCCGCAGCTGCTGAACATGTACGGCGAGGCCATCGGCCGGTGGGCGGTGCCGCTCATGGCCGTCGTGGCCTTCTTCACGATGTTCGGCACGATCATCAGCGTCGTCGACGGCTACGCCCGCGCGTGCGCGGAGTCCCAGCGGCTCCTGCGCGGCCAGGCGGAGATGAGCCGGCGGACCAAGGACGTGTGGATCACCGGCATCGCGGTGGTCGGGCTGGTCATCGTGGTCTTCATGAGCGCCCAGCTGGCGGGGATGCTGCGGTTCGCGATGATCAGCGCCTTTCTCACCGCGCCGGTGTTCGCCTGGCTGAACTTCTCCCTGGTCCGCCACGAGCACCAGCTCTCGCCCACCCTGCGGGCGCTCACGTGGGCGGGCCTGGTGTTCCTGGCCGGGTTCGCCGTGCTCTTCCTGCTGAGCCTGACCGGCGTGCTCGGCTGAGCCCGCTCCCCGCGGTCGACCGCGCGCCGTCCCGTCGTGGGGTCACCCGGGGCGCAGCATCCGCACCTCGCGGACCCCGGCGTGCCCGTCCGGCGACACGGTTCCGTCGAGGGCGAATCCGTGCCGCTCGTAGAACCGCACCGCCCGCTCGTTGCCCTCGGCCACCCACAGGTAGGCCGGCCCCGCTCCCAGGACCTCGGCCAGCAGCCGCGCCCCCAGGCCTCTGCCCTGGTGCTCGGGCGCCACGTTCAGGGCCCAGAGCTGCTCGGGCGTGGGCGCGTCCTCGTCCCGGGCCGGTCCGCACATGAGCCACCCCGCCGGCCCGCCCTCGAGGACCGCCACCCGGATGCGCCGACCGTCGGCCGGCACGGTGTCGCGCGCGTAGGCCTGCGCCACCGAGTACCACAGCGGCCGGAAGGTCTCGACCGACAGCCCGTCGACGACCTCGTCGTCCATCAGGCCGCGGTAGGTGTGCCGCCACACCCGCGCGTGGAGCTCGGCGAACGGCTCCACGTCCTCCATGAGCGGGATCCGGAGGAGGTATGCCGCAGCACCGGGATCCGGCGCAGCGCTCACCGGGGGTCCTCCCCCAGCCGGTCCCGGACCCGCTCCACCTTGGTGCGCAGCTGGTCCTCGTGCCCCGGCCGCAGGTCGGCCTTGAGGACGAGCGAGACGCGGGGGCCGTGGGCCGCGGCGGCGTCGCACGCCGCCCGGACGACCGGAAGCACCTCGTCCCACTCCCCCTCGATCGTGGTGAACATCGAGGTGAGCTCGTAGGGGAGCCCGGAGTCGCGGACCACCCGCACGGCGTCGGCGACGGCCTCGCTGACCGAGCCGGAGCCGTCGGCGGCCACGGACGGAGCGACGGAGAACGCGAAGAGAGCCATGCCCGCCAGCCTAGCGAGCGCCCTCGCCGGCCCCGGAGAGCTCCGAGGTGAGCAGGGCGATCAGCTCGCGGGTGGAGGCTCCGCTGCGCCGGCGGTTCCGGGCGACAGGGTGCTGACGGTCGTGGCCGACAGGCACAGGACCTCCCCCGCTGTCGAGATCCTGCGGGTCCGGTCCACCCCAGGCGCCGCCGGGTCAGGACAGCGCGTCGACCACCCGGTCCGCGGCGGAGTACGGGTCGAGCCGGCCGGCGAGGACCTCACCGACCGCCTCGGCGAGGAGGCCGTCGCCGTGCTCGTCACCCAGGCGCTCGCGCAACCGTCCCAGGGCCAGCGTCTCGACCTCGCGGGCGGCCCGTCCCCGTCGGCGCCGGTCCAGCTCGCCGTGCTCGGCCAGCCACCCCCAGTGCTTGTCCAGGGCCTCCAGAAGCTCCTCGACGCCCTCTCCCCGGTCGGCCACCGTCCGCAGGACCGGGGGGCGCCACCGGTGCGGCTCCGTCCGGTCGCCCAGGGAGATCATGTGGCGCAGCTCGCGGACGGTGGCGTCGGCTCCCTCGCGGTCGGCCTTGTTGACGACGAAGACGTCGCCGATCTCCAGGATGCCTGCCTTGGCGGCCTGGACGCCGTCCCCCATCCCCGGGGCGAGCAGCACGAGCGTGGTGTCGGCCAGACCGGCGACCTCCACCTCGCTCTGTCCCACCCCCACGGTCTCCACGAGCACCACGTCGTGGCCGGCGGCGTCCAGCACCCGCAGCGCCTGCGGCGTGGCCCGGGCCAGACCGCCGAGGTGGCCGCGCGAGGCCATCGACCGGATGTAGACCCCCTCATCGAGCGCGTGGTCCACCAGCCGGATGCGGTCCCCGAGGAGGGCGCCGCCGGAGAACGGGCTGGAGGGGTCGACCGCCAGGACGGCCACCCGCAGACCTCGTCCGCGGAGGGCCCGGACGAGCATGGCGGTGGAGGTCGACTTGCCCACCCCCGGGCTGCCGGTCAGCCCGATCGTGCGGACGCCGGTGGCGTGCGGGGCCAGCGCGGCCATGACCTCGCGCAGGGCGGGGTCGTCGTTCTCGACGAGGGTGAGCAACCGGCCGAGGGCACGGGGGCTGCCCGCCCTGGCCTGCTCGACCAGCGTGGGGACGTCGACCTCGCGGCGGGTGCGCATGGGGCCAGCCTCGCAGAAGGTATGCGGTGCGCCCCGGCCCGGGTGCACCGCATACCCCGGGCGTCGTCAGCCCTGCGGAGCCGGCACCCGGACGATCAGGGCGTCGCCCTGTCCTCCGCCGCCGCAGAGCGCCGCCGCACCCACGCCGCCTCCGCGCCGCCGCAGCTCGAGCGCGAGGTGGAGCAGGATGCGTGCTCCGGACATGCCGATGGGGTGGCCCAGGGCGATCGCCCCGCCGTTGACGTTGACCCGTTCCGGGTCCAGGCCCAGCTCCTTGGTGGCGGCGAGCCCGACGGCGGCGAAGGCCTCGTTGATCTCGACCAGGTCGAGGTCGGTGGGCTCGACGCCCTCCTTCTTGCACGCCAGGGCGATCGCGCGCGACGGCTGGCTCTGCAGGGTGGAGTCGGGGCCGGCGACCATGCCGTGCGCACCGATCTCCGCGATCCAGGACAGGCCCAGCTCCTCGGCCTTCTCCCTGCTCATCACCACCACCGCGGCGGCGCCGTCGGAGATCTGCGAGGCCGAACCGGCCGTGATCGTGCCGTCCTTGCTGAAGGCCGGCCGCAGCCGGCCGAGGGACTCGACCGTCGTGTCGGCCCGGATGCCCTCGTCGGCCTTGAACGGCACCGGGTCGCCCTTGCGCTGAGGCACGTCGACGGCCACGACCTCCTCGTCGAAGAGGCCCTTCTCCCAGGCGGCGGCCGCCAGCTGGTGGCTGCGGGCGGCGAAGGCGTCCTGCTCCTCGCGGGTGAACTCGCGGTCCGCGGTGTTGGCGTCCTCGGTCAGGTTGCCCATCGCCTGGTCGGTGAAGGCGTCCCAGAGCCCGTCGAAGGCCATGTGGTCCCGCACGGTGACGTCGCCGTACTTGTAGCCGCTGCGCGACTTCTCCAGCAGGTGGGGAGCGTTGGACATCGACTCCTGGCCGCCGGCCACGACCACGTCGACCTCTCCGGCCCGGATCAGCTGGTCGGCCAGCGCGATCGCGTCGATCCCCGAGAGGCAGACCTTGTTGATGGTCAGGGCGGGCACGTCCATGGGGATGCCGGCCCGCACCGCCGCCTGGCGGGCCGGGATCTGGCCGGCGCCGGCGGTGAGCACCTGGCCCATGATCACGTAGTCCACCTGGTCCCCGGTGATGCCCGCCTTCTCCAGCGCCCCGGCGATCGCGACCCCGCCGAGGTCGGCGCCGCTGAAGCCCGAGAGCGAGCCGAGGAGACGGCCCATCGGGGTGCGCGCCCCGGCGACCAGGACGGACGTGGGAGTGGTGCTCGTGCTCATGGACATGACCTCCAGCATCGGTGGTGGGAGCGGTTCTGCGGCCCACTGTAGTGCGCCGGGGAGGGCCGTCCGACGGCCGGTCGGAGGGCCCCGAGGACCGCCCGACCCGTGCCGCTCAGCCCCCGTGGGCCAGCATCCCGGCCACGACGGTGGCCGAGACCCGGGTGTCCCGCAGCCGTCGGGCCTGCTCGCCCGAGGACGCCCCCGCCGGTCCGAGGGGGTCCTCCTCCAGAAGCACCAGGTCGCCGGGGGACCCGGTGCGCACGCGGCGACCGTCGACGGAGGCGGCCAGGGCCTCGGTCGGGGTCAGGGCCTGCTCGGGGTGCCAGGGCGGCTCGTCGACCGGGCCGCGGTGCACGGCGGCCGCCGCGGCGAGCCACGGGTCGAGGGGGGAGACCGGCGCGTCCGAGCCGAGGACCACCGGGATCCCGTGGTCCAGGAAGCTGCGCAGCGTGAACGTGCGGTCGGTGCGGTCGGGCCAGCACTGCTCGGCGACCACCCGGTCGTCGAGCAGGTGGGCCGGCTGCACGCTCGCCCGCACCGGCAGCCGGCGCCAGAGGTCCAGGTCCTCGGTCGCGACGAGCTGGGCGTGCTCGATCCCCCCGGTCGCCCCCGTCCGCTCGAACGCCCGCAGGGCCTGGTGCACCGCGGCGTCGCCGATGGCGTGCAGGGCCACGTCGAGTCCGGCCCGCGTCGCCGTGGCGAGCAGCTCGACGAGCTCCTCCCCCGAGAGGTTGGCGGCTCCGCAGGGGTCGACCAGCCGGTCGGCGTCGGCGTAGGGCTGGCAGCACCACGCGGTCCTGGTGTTGAGCGACCCGTCGCTGATGATCTTCAGCGGCCCCATGGTCACCAGTCCGTCCGTGGCCCGCACCGACCCACCGGTGCGCACCCCCGCCGCCAGGACCTCGTCCAGCCCCTCGGGGTAGACGCCCACCCGGGCCCGGACCGGCGGCAGGTGCTCGGCGACCCGGTCGCGCCAGTGCGCCCACGGCCGGCCGAACTCCAGGTCGGTGATCCCCACCACGCCCCGCGCGAGGGCGTCCGCCAGGGCGAGCGCCACCCCCGCCTCGGCCTCCTCGTGCGCCCCCGGCAGCGCGCTGAGCCGTTCGTAGACGGCGAACCACTCCCCCTCGGCCACGACCCCGGCGCGACGGGGGGCGCCGAGCAGGTCGAGCGCCGGGGTGTTCAGCCATCCGTGGTGGCCGTCCCCGCTGATGAGGACGACCGGCACCTGCGTGGTGACGCCGTCCAGGTCGGCCACGGTGGGGTCCTGGGCCCACGTCGCCGGGCGGTGCCCCCACCCGGTGATCACGCCGCTGCTCGGCAGGCCGCCCTCCGCGAGCCGTCGGCGCACCCGCTCCAGCGCCTCGGCGACGCCGCCGGTGCCCTGCAGGTCCAGCCTGCTGCGCACCAGCCCCCACTGCCGGACGTGCACGTGGTGGTCCCACAGCCCGGGCAGGACCCAGCGGTCCCCGCCGTCGAGCTCGGCCACCCCCGGTGGTCGGGCCAGGCCGGGGCCGACGGCGGTCACGAGCCCGTCCTCGACGAGGACGTCGACCGGCAGGTCCGTGCGGACGGACGGGTCGGGCACCGCCCCGTCCAGCGGCACGACGCGGACACCGCGCACCAGGAGAGAGTCCATAGGGAGGGAGTATGCCGCCCGCGCCGTCCTCCGTCGGTGCCCGGGCCTAGTCTGGATCCCATGAGCGCAACCCCCGGTCCGCAGGACCCCACGGCGCGCAGCGCGCTCGGGCCCCTCCTCCTGGCGATCGACCACGTCGGCATCGCGGTGCCCGACCTGGACGCCGCCATCGCCTTCCACCAGGACGTGCTGGGCAACCGGGTCGTCCACGAGGAGACCAACGCCGAGCAGGGCGTGCGCGAGGCGATGGTCGCGGTCGGTCGGGCCGACACCGGTGGTGGTGCTCCGGCCGCGATGCTGCAGCTGCTGGCCCCCACCGGGCCGGAGTCGACCATCGCCAGGTTCCTGGACCGCTCGGGGCCGGGGCTGCAGCAGCTGGCCTACCGGGTCTCCGACCTCGACGCCGCGTGCGCGGTGCTGCGCGGGCGGGGCCTGCGGCTGCTCTACGACGAGCCGCGGCGGGGGACGGCGGGGTCGCGGATCAACTTCATCCACCCCAGGGACGCCGGTGGGGTGCTCGTCGAGCTCGTGGAGCCTGCCGGGTGAGCCGCACGCGTACGCGGATCCGCCGGGGACGCAGGGTGCTGCGCAGGCTGCGGCCCCACCACGTCCCCAGGGCGGGGCGGGTGGCCGTCCGCCGCTGGCAGGACTACCGGGAACGCCAGCTGGCCCTGCTGGCCGAGAGCAACCGCCTGCAGCAGGAGCTGCGCGACCAGGTGGTCGCGCCGCTGGCGGCGGTGCGGGGCGCGGACCTGCCCGCCCGGGGAGGCGCGGTGCCCCCCGAGGAGGGCGGGACCCCCGAGGCAGATTCCAGGGCGGGACGAAGCTGGGCGGTCGCCTCACCGTTCTACGTCGGTTTCACCTTCGCGCTGGGGGCGCTGCTGGCCTGGCTGCTCGTGCAGAACCTGACCCGGCTGACCTCGGTCTTCACCTTCCTGCTCGTCGCGCTCTTCGTCACGCTGGCGCTCGACCCGGTCGTGCAGTGGCTCACCCGGCGGGGGTTCGGCCGGGGGCCCGCGGTCCTCGTCGTCTTCCTGGGGCTGGTCGCGCTCGTCACCGTCGTCGGGCTCCTGGTCGTCCCGCCGATCGTCGCGCAGGCCGGTGCCCTGGTCGAGAAGTTCCCGTCCTACCTGCAGAACCTGGGCAGCCAGCCGTGGCTGGCCGATCTGGACTCCCGCTACGACCTCTCCGGGCGCCTCACCGAGGAGGCCGACCGCCTGGCCACGGACGGGCGCACCATCTCCACCGTCTTCGGCGGTGTCCTGGGCGCTGCCGGCTGGGTCGCCGGAAGCCTGGTGGGGATCCTCACCTCCGTCATCCTCACCCTCTACCTGCTGGCGACCCTCCCGACGGTCAAGGACGCGGCCTTCCTGCTCGTCCCCAGCAGCCGGAGGACCCGGGTCGTCGGCCTGGCCGAGGAGATCATGCGCCGGGTCGGCGGCTACGCGCTCGGGCAGAGCGCGGTCGCCACGATCAACGCCGCGTGCTCCTGGATCATGATGCAGATCATGGGCATCCCCTACCCGGCCGTGCTCGCGGTGCTCGTCGGGCTCCTGGGACTGATCCCGATGATCGGCGCCACCCTGGGCGCGATCATCGTCGGACTGGTCGCGCTGACCGTCTCCCCCACCGTCGTGCTGGTCGTCATCGTCTACTACGTGGTCTACCAGCAGGTCGAGAACTACGTCATCGTCCCCAACATCATGCGCCGCACCGTCTCCGTCCCCGGCGCGGTCACGGTGGTCGCGGTCCTCGTCGGCGGCACCCTGCTGGGCGTCCTGGGCGCGCTCATCGCCATCCCTGTGGCCGCGGGCCTGCTGCTGCTCTACCACGAGGTGCTCGTCCCCCGGCAGCAGCGGGCGTAGGGCCAGGGGCTCCACCGTCGGTCGCGTCGTCGGACGTGACGTCAGACGCGGCGGCGGCCCAGGCTCCGGGTCCGTGCCAGCGGCTCCGGGCTCCAGGCCCAGTGCTAGGCGAAGGACCCGCCCGGACGCCGGCGGTCGCGCGCCGACCAGCAGACGGTGTGCCAGTGGCGCCGGTTCTCCACCTGCTGCATCCCGTCCACCGGCCAGACCACGGTGTGAGCCACGTCCGCACCCACCTCGTGCTGGCAGCCCGGGCACCGGTAGGCCCGGCCGCCGGCGTTGGGCGCGACCTGGCGGACGGCCCAGACCTGTCCGGCCCAGGGCACCTCGAGCACCGAGGGACCGCGCGGGAAGGGCGCCGGCCCGTTGGGGCCACGCCCGTCCCGCACCGGCCGGCCCCGGCGGCGCGGGCGGTTGGACCGGGGCGACACGGCCGTGTCAGCCGGTGAAAGGACGGTCCAGCAGGACGTGCTCCAGCAGCAGCGGGGACGGCTGCACGGACTCCGGCGGCAGGCCCGCACCGCCGGCCGCGAGCTCCTCGCAGACGGCCAGCACCTCGTCGGCGCCGATCTGGTCGATCATCGCGAACGGACCCACCGGGTACCCCAGGCCGTGCTGGAGGGCGGTGTCGATGTCCTCGACACCGGCGTACCCCTCGTCGAGCATCCGGACCGCGTCGTTGAGGTGCGGCACGAGCAGGGCGTCGACGACCATCCCCGGGCGGTCCCGGCAGACCACCGGCTCGGCCCCGATCCGACCGACCACCTCGCGCAGCAGGTCCACGGTCGTCCGGTCGGTCGCGGAGGAGCGGCCGATCTCCACGACCTGGCCGTTGCCGGTCGGGGCGTGCACCTGCAGCACGGCCGCCCGCTCGGGCCGGCCGGAGAGGGCGCCCACGGCCACCGCGGCCTCGGGGTTGACGGTGGTCAGCACCGTGTCGGGTCCGACGACCTCGGCGAGCGCCTGCCACAGCTCCTCACCGCCCGCCTCGAGCCAGGCGTCGCCGTCCGGCAGCTCCTCGTCCGTGGGAGACGGGGCGGGGGCCGAGGCCTCCACCACGAGTCCGACGTCGGCCAGCCGGGCCAGCTCGACACGGTCACCCGGGTCCTGCACGCGGGTGACGGCATACCCTCCGTCCTGGAGGCGGGAGGCCAGCTCGTCGGCCAGCTCCCCCGCGCCGACGACCCCGACGGCCGTCAGGCCGGAGGCCGGAGGCGGGGACGGCGTCCGCTCGTCCTCGACGACCTGGCCACGGCCGGGAGCGGCGTAGGTGTAGAACCCGCGGCCGCTCTTGCGGCCCAGCAGACCGGCGGTGACCATCCGCTCGAGCATCGGGCTGGGAGCGTGCATCGGGCTGCGGCTGTGGGCGTAGATCACGTCGCCGATGTGGTGGCACACGTCCAGGCCGACGAGGTCCATGAGCGTGCACGGGCCCATCGGCAGACCCGCTCCCACGCGCATCGCGGTGTCCAGGTCCTCCCGGCTCACGTGCCCCTGCTCGAGCATGCGCAGGGCCGAGACGAAGTAGCCGAAGAGCAGGTAGTTGGCCACGAAGCCGGCGCGGTCGCCGACGACGACCGGCTTCTTGCCGATCCGCTCCGAGAGGTCCACCACCGCGCGCGTGACCTCCTCGTCCGTCCGCAGGGTGGTGATGACCTCCACCAGCTTCAGGACGGGGGCCGGGTTGAAGAAGTGCAGGCCCACGACCCGCCCGGGGTGCCGGGTGCCCGCGGCGATCGAGGTGATCGAGAGGCTGGAGGTGTTGGAGGCCAGCACCGCGTCCTCGGCGACGATGTCGTCGAGCTGGCCGAAGACCCGGTGCTTGAGGTCGAGGACCTCCGGCACGGCCTCGACCACGAGGTCGGCGTCGGCGAGCCTGGCCATCTCGGTGGTGATCGTGACCCGGTCCAGGATCCGGGCCTGGCCGTCCTGGTCCAGCCTGCCCTTCTGCACCGCGCGGTCGGTCGAGGACCGCAGGATCGCCCGCCCCCGGTCGGCGTACTCCTGCGTCGTCTCGACCCCGACGACCGTCAACCCTCCCCGGGCGAAGACCTCGACGATGCCGGCACCCATGGTGCCCAGTCCGATGACCCCGACGGTGGTGATCTCACGCATGCGCCGATCCTCTCAGACGGTGGGGGCGCCCACGGGTCGGGGTGGGAGCGCGGCCGCGGGTTAGGGTGGCCGGCGTGCGTGTCGTGATCGCCCGGTGCTCCGTCGACTACCACGGCGCCCTCGAGGCCCACCTGCCGCTGGCGACCCGCCTGCTCATGGTCAAGGCCGACGGGTCGGTCCTGGTCCACTCCGACGGTGGGTCCTACAAGCCCCTGAACTGGATGGCTCCGCCCTGCTCGATGGCCCAGGTCGAGCCGGACGAGCTCGAGCGCGAGGAGGGCGTGCAGCAGGTCTGGCTCGTCTCGCACGCCAAGCGCGAGGACACCCTGCGGGTGCGGCTGCACGAGATCCACGCGGACAGCTCTCACGAGCTCGGCATCGACCCCGGGCTGGTCAAGGACGGCGTCGAGGCCCAGCTCCAGGCGCTCCTGGCGGAGCACATCGTCACCCTCGGGGAGGGCTGGACCCTGCTGCGCCGCGAGTACCCCACCGCGATCGGGCCGGTGGACATCCTGTGCCGGGACGCCGACGGCGCCACCGTGGCGGTGGAGATCAAGCGGCGCGGCGACATCGACGGGGTGGAGCAGCTGACCCGCTACCTCGAGCTGCTCAACCGCGACCCCCACCTGGCACCCGTCCAGGGCGTCTTCGCAGCCCAGCAGATCCGGCCCCAGGCCAGGGTGCTGGCCACGGACCGCGGCATCCGCTGCGTCACGCTCGACTACGAGGCCCTGCGCGGTCGGGACGACGCCGCCGCCCGGCTGTTCTAGCGCCCGTGCCCGGCTGCGGCAGAATCGGGGCATGAGCCCCCGCGCCGCGATCGCCGCCCCCAACGCCCACGCCACCCGTGCGGCGCAGCACGCGCTGGACGAGGGCGGGACCGCGGTGGACGCCGCCATCGCCGGGATGCTGGCCGCCACGGTCACCGAGCCGGGCGTGATCTCGCCCCTCGGCGGGTGCTACGTCACGGTGTGGCCCGCCGGGGGCGAGCCGGTCGTCGTCGACGGCAACGTCGAGATGCCCGGGCGCGACCAGCCCCCGGAGCGGCTGGGCTCGGGCCTCATCGAGGCGGCGTCCGCCTACGGCGGGGGGATGGTGACCTACGTGGGGCCCGGCTCGGTGGCCACGCCCGGGATGTTCGCGGCGATGGGGTGGGCGCACGACCGGTTCGGGCGCGCCCCCTGGAGCGAGCTCGTCCAGCCGGCCGCCGACGTCGCCCGGTCCGGCTACCCGCTCGGGCGGATCGCCCAGTCCTACCTCGTCCTCGTCACGGAGACCATCCTGGCCTGGGACCCCGCCACCCGGGCCCTGCTGACCGTCGACGGCGCACCTCCGCCCGTGGGCCACCCGGTGATCGACCCGGTCCTGGCCGCCACCCTGGAGCAGATCGGGGCCGAGGGCCCCGACACCGTCTACCGGGGGGAGCTGGCCAGGACCATCGCCCAGGACGTGCAGGACCGGGGCGGGCTGCTGGGCCTGGCGGACCTCGCCGCCTACCGGGCGGTGCCCCGCCCGGCGCTGCGCAGCCGCCTCGGCGACTGGGACCTCGCCTGCAACCCGCCACCTTCGATCGGCGGTCCGGTCCTCACGGCCCTGCTCCGTCTGCTCGGAGCCACCGGCGGCGACATCGGACCGGCCGGGGCGGCCGCGGTCATGACCGAGGTGCTCGACATCCGCCTCGACCGCATCGACACCGCCGCCGACCTCGCGGCCGCAGGGGCCGAGCTGCTGGAGACGCTCCACGAGATCGGGTCCGCCGGACTGCCCACGTCGCCGTCCACGGCGCACGTGTCCGTGGTCGACGCCAGGGGCACCGCCTGCGCCCTCACGGCCTCGGCCGGCTACGGCTCCGGCATGACGATCACCGGGACCGGCCTGGTGGCCAACAACGCTCTGGGTGAGCTGGAGCTGAACCGGCTCGGGCTGCACGCCCTTCCCCCGGGGACCCGGCTGGCCTCGAACATGGCCCCGACCGTGGCCCGGCGCGACGACGGCTCGGTGCTGGCGATCGGCACCCCGGGTGCGGACCGGATCACCACCGCCCTGGCGCAGGTGCTCCTGCACCTGGCCCGGCACGGCGAGGACCTGCAGACGGCGGTGGACCGTCCACGGATGCACCCCCGTCGGCTGGACGACGGATCGACCCGCGTCGAGCACGAGCAGGACGCCACGATCGCAGCCAGCCTCGACGACGCCGGGCTGGCCCGCAACGAGCACCCGCTCCACGTCATGTACTTCGGCGGCGTCGGCGCCGCCCTGCGCACCGGGGACGGCGAGCTGCAGGCCGCGGCCGACCCCCGGCGGGAGGCGGCCACGCTCATCACCTGAGGGGTGCGCCCACCTCGGACCGTCCGCGCATGGGACGATGCCCGCATGGTCAACCTCACCCGGATCTACACCCGCACCGGCGACGACGGCACGACCGCGCTCGGGGACCTCGGACGCACCGGCAAGAACGACCCGCGCCTCGTCGCCTACGCCGACACCGACGAGACCAACTCCCTCATCGGGGTGGCGCTGGCGGGGGCGAGCCTGCCCGTGGACGTCCAGCACACGCTCACCCGGGTGCAGAACGACCTCTTCGACGTCGGGGCCGACCTGGCCATGCCCCTGCGGGCCAGCTACGACTGGGAGCCGCTGCGCGTCCAGGCGGAGTGGATCGAGGAGCTGGAGGCCGACTGCGACCGCCACAACGAGGAGCTGGAGCCCCTCCGGTCCTTCATCCTCCCCGGCGGCACGCCCGGCTCGGCCCACCTGCACGTGGCCCGCACGGTGGCCCGCAGGGCCGAGCGGTCGGCCTGGGCGGCCATGGACGTCCACGGGGACGCACCGGCGCCGGAGGGTGCGGACAAGGGGGTCGGCGGGATCAACCCGTTGGCGCCGAAGTACCTCAACCGCCTCTCCGACCTGCTCTTCATCCTCGCGCGGGTCGCCAACCGCTCGCAGGGCGACGTGCTGTGGCGGCCGGGTGGCGGCCGCGTCGAGGTTCCGGAGCGCCGGCGGCGAAAGGGTGCTCAGGCCACCCGCGACTGACGGTAGCCCGGGGGGACGGCCTCGACCCACGCCCGCAGGGCCGTGTAGTGCTGCTCGTCGAGAGCCAGGTCGAAGGTCACCGTCCCGTAGCGCACGGGCACCTGGATGAGATCGGGGCGGCCCAGCTGCCCGGCCTCCTGCGCCGTCACGGCCGAGGCCATGCCCAGGTCGAGGTCCGCCCGCATCCACGGGCCGTCGGCAAGACCGCCCGGCCCACGGACGGCCAGACCGTCCTCGGTGAAGCGCAGCGTGCCCCGACGCCAGTCCGTGGTGCCGCGCCGGTAGGCGGCGGGCATCGGCGGACAGATGACGTCCTGGTCGGCGAAGCGCTGGAAGAGCACCAGCCCCAGGCCCAGGATCACCAGCGCGCCGACGGCCGCGAGGAGCACCAGGACGAGGCTCTCCGGCATGGTGTCAGGCGGTGGTCGGGCTGGACAGGCTGCCGGCGTCCACGCTGTCGGCGACGATGACGACGCGGTCGTGGTCGACCGACAGGAACCCACCGTCGATCGTCACGGTCTCCGTCGAACCCCCCGGCGCGACGATCCGCACGTCCCCGGTGACGAGCACCCCCAGGAGCGGGGTGTGACCCGGCAGGATCCCGAGCTCGCCGTCGGTGCTGCGCGCGCTGACGCTCGCGGCCTCGCCCTCCCAGACCTTGCGGTCCGCGGCGACCAGCTGGACCTTGAGTTCACTCACGGGTTCTTGTCCTCTCGGGTACGGCGGCGGTCCCGAGCAGTCTACCGGTCGCCCGGGCCCTGCCGGGACGACTCCCGGGAGGCCAGACCCAGGTGGTGGGCCTCCTCCCACAGCTCGGCGCGCACCCGCGGGTGCGCCGCCCGCTCGATGAGGTGACGGGCCTGGTCCTTCTCGCTGTGCCCGAACAGCGGCGCCACCCCCTGCTCGGTGACGATCGCGGAGGCCTGGAAGGAGGTGACCGGCTCGTCCACCATCGGCACGATCGTGGACACGTCGGCCTTGGGGTGCCACGAGCGCAGCGCCATGATCGCCTGCCCGCCCTGCGAGTGCAGCGCCCCCACGATGAAGTCCGTCTGGCCGCCGAAGCCGCTGTGGATCCGGGTATCGATCCGCGAGGCGTTGGCCTGGCCGAAGAGGTCGACCTCCAGGGCGGTGTTGATCGAGGTCATGGACCGCTGCCGGGCGATCAGGGCCGGGTCGTTGGTGCGTTCGGTCCGCAGCAGGTGCACCCGCCGGTTGCCGTCGAGCCAGGCGTAGAGCTCCGGCGAGCCGAAGAGGAAGGACGTGGTCAACGGGTGCTCGTCGTCGAGCGCTCCGGCGGCGTCGAGGGCCAGCACCCCGTCGGAGAACATCTCGGTCCACAGCCGCAGTCCCCGGTGCCCCGTCAGCGCCGCCAGCACGGCGTCGGGCACCGTCCCGATGCCCATCTGGAGGGTGGCTCCGTCGGGCACCATCGCGGCCACCCGTTCCCCGATCACCCGGGCGTCCTCACCCAGCGGGACGCCCGTCGGCGGCGAGGGCAGCTCGCTGCTCGTGGCCACGGCCAGGTCGACGTGCTCCACGGGCACGAGGGCGTCTCCGTGCGTGAAGGGCATCCGGTCGTTGATCTGCGCCACCACGAGGCCGCCGCGCTCCCGGCAGGCCTCGATCGCGGCGGGGAGCACGTTGACCTCGATCCCGAGGGAGACCACCCCGTCGCGGGGCGGGGAGCAGTGCAGCAGGACCGCGTCCACCGGCAGCGCGCGGCGGAAGAGCACCGGGACCAGGGAGAGCCGGGAGGGGACGTAGCGCAGTCCGGGGTGGCGCCGCTGGCCCGCGCCCACGAAGCTGGTCTCGGCGACGACCCCCTCGCGCTCCGGCAGGCCGGGCGGGCCGTTGAGGGTGTTGAGCACGTAGCTCGGCACGTGCTCGTCGAGGATCCGGACCAGCTCCCAGGGCACGCTCGAGTTGCCGGACACCACGACCCGGGGGTCGGCGGGCAGGGCGCGCAGCGCGGCGGCCAGGGCCGGCGTGTCGACGGTGATCACGTGCCCATTGTGTCCTCGGCGCGACCAGGACCGGCCGGGGGTCTCCTCCCCCGTGCCCGTCGTCCGCCATCCCCCCGCGCCCGGCGTCCGCCCGGCCTTCCCTCCGGCCCCCACCCGGCACCCCGTGCGGGGGCCGGTGCGCCGGGCGTGTCGGGCGTGCCGGCGGGGCCGGGAGTACGAGGGGCCGGTGCGGGCCGGGAGCACGAGGGGCCGGTGCGGATCGCTCCGCACCGGCCCCTGCGCGCACACCCCGAGGAGTGCGGGGTCAGCTCAGCTGTTCTTCTCCAGCTCGGCGGCCTGGCGCTCGACGTCGTCGAGCCCACCGCACATGAAGAAGGCCTGCTCGGGGACGTGGTCGTACTCGCCGTCGGCGACCTTGGTGAAGGCCTCGATGGTGTCGGCCAGCGGGACCGTCGAGCCCTCGATGCCGGTGAACTGCTTGGCCACGTAGGTGTTCTGCGACAGGAACCGCTGGATCCGCCGGGCCCGGCCGACCAGGATCTTGTCCTCCTCGGAGAGCTCGTCGATGCCGAGGATGGCGATGATGTCCTGCAGCTCCTTGTAGCGCTGCAGGATCGACTTCACCCGCACGGCCGTGTCGTAGTGCTCGCGGGTGATGTAGCGCGGGTCCAGGATCCGGCTGGTGGAGGTCAACGGGTCCACGGCCGGGTAGATGCCCATCGAGGCGATCGGGCGGGAGAGCTCGGTGGTCGCGTCGAGGTGGGCGAAGGTGGTCGCCGGCGCCGGGTCGGTGTAGTCGTCGGCCGGGACGTAGATCGCCTGCATCGAGGTGATCGAGTGCCCGCGGGTGGAGGTGATCCGCTCCTGCAGGGTGCCCATCTCGTCGGCCAGGTTGGGCTGGTAGCCCACGGCCGAGGGCATGCGGCCCAGCAGGGTCGAGACCTCCGAGCCGGCCTGGGTGAACCGGAAGATGTTGTCGATGAACAGCAGCACGTCCTGCTTGGCCACGTCGCGGAAGTACTCCGCCATCGTCAGCGCGGACAGGGCCACCCGCAGGCGCGTGCCCGGCGGCTCGTCCATCTGGCCGAAGACGAGGGCGGTCTGGCCGAGGACCCCGGCCTCCTCCATCTCCACGATGAGGTCGTTGCCCTCACGGGTCCTCTCGCCGACCCCGGCGAACACCGAGACACCACCGTGGTCCCGGGCGACCCGGGCGATCATCTCCTGGATCAGCACGGTCTTGCCGACACCGGCACCACCGAACAGACCGATCTTGCCGCCGAGGACGTAGGGCGTCATGAGGTCGATGACCTTGATGCCGGTCTCGAACATCTGGGTCTTGGACTCCAGCTGGTCGAACGCCGGCGCCTGGCGGTGGATCCCCCAGCGCTCGGTGATGTCCAGCGTCTCGCCCTCCTCGAGGTCGAGCACGTCGCCCGTGGCGTTGAACACGTGACCCAGGGTCACGTCGCCGACGGGCACGGTGATCGGACCACCGGTGTCCTGCACCGCGGCGCCGCGGACGAGTCCGTCGGTGGGCTGCAGCGAGATCGCGCGGACCATGTTGTCGCCGATGTCCTGGGCGACCTCGAGGTTGATCGTCTTGGTCTCCCCGCCGAGCGTGACCTCGGTCTTGAGGAGGTTGTAGAGGGAGGGCATCTGCCCGGGCGGGAACTCGACGTCGACGACCGGGCCGATGATCCGGGACAGACGACCGACGCCGCCCTGCGACTGCTCCTGTGCCGGAGCCTCAGTGGTAGCCATGCTCATGGTTTGCGTTCCTTCTCACTTGGCGTCGGCGAGGGCGCTCGCGCCGCCCACGATTTCGCTGATCTCTTGGGTGATCTCGGCCTGGCGGGCCTGGTTCGCCAGCCGGGTGTAGGTCTTGATGAGCTCCTCGGCGTTGTCCGTCGCCGACTTCATGGCCCGCTGGCGGGCCGCCAGCTCGGACGCGGACGCCTGCAGCAGCGCGTTCCAGATCCGGGAGGTGACGTACTTGGGCAGGAGCGCGTCGAGCACCTCCCGGCCGTCGGGCTCGAACTCGTAGAGGGGGTAGATGTCCTCCTCCGTCGCCGGGGTGTCGTCCTCGACGACCTCCAGGGGCAGGAGCCGCACGACGTGGACCTCCTGGGTCACCATCGAGACGAACCGGGTGGAGACGATGTGCAGCTCGTCCACCCCGCCGTCCTCCGACCCCGTGACGAAGTCCTGGGTCAGTCGCGTCGCGATCTCCTTGGCCACCTCGAAGGTGGGCGCGTCGGAGAAGCCCGACCACGACTGCTCGAAGGAGCGGCCCCGGAACTTGTAGAAGCCCTCGGCCTTGCGGCCAGCCAGGTAGGGCACGAACTCCTTGCCCTCGTCGTCGGCCAGCAGCTCGCGCAGCTGTTCGCTGCGCTTGAGGACGTTGCCCGCGTAGGCACCGGCGAGCCCACGGTCGCTGGTGACGATGAGCACCCCCGCACGCCGCACGGTCTCCCGCTCGGTGGTCAGCGGGTGGTCGACGTCGGAGTAGCTGGCGACGGCGGACACGGCGCGGGTGATCGCGTTCGCGTACGGCGTCGTCTCGGCCACGCGCTGCCGCGCCTTGACCACGCGCGAGGCGGCGATGAGCTCCATCGCCCGGGTGATCTTCTTGGTCGACTGGACGGACCGGCTGCGCTGGCGGTACTCCCGCTGCTGCGCTCCCATATCTCGCCTCTCTCGTGTGTCTCTAGCGTCTGCGGTCGGTTCGTGCCTGCCGGCCGGGTGCGGGTATGCCGTGGGGCGCGCCCCACGGCATACCCGACGGGGTCAGCGGCGACGGACCTTGATCTGCTCCTGGTCCACGTCCTCGTCCTCGAGGGCGTCGACGTTGTCGAAGTCCTCGTCCGAGCCCACGCGGACCTCCTGGCTGTCGTCCGGGCGGAACTCCTGCTTGAAGGCCTTCATGGCCTCGACCAGGGTGGCCTCGGTGTCGTCACCCATCTTGCCGGTCTCGCGGATGCCGTCCAGCAGGCCGCGCTCGTTGCGCCGCAGGTAGTCGACCCACTCGCCCTCGAACCGGCGCACGTCGGAGACGGGGACGTCGTCGATGTGGCCGTTGGTGCCGGCCCAGATGATCGCGACCTGCTCCTCGACCGCGACCGGGGAGGCCTGCGGCTGCTTGAGGATCTCCACCATGCGCGCACCGCGCTCCAGCTGCGCCTTGGACGCCGCGTCGAGGTCGGAGGCGAACATCGCGAACGCCTCCATCTCGCGGAACTGCGCCAGGTCCACCTTGAGGCGGCCCGAGACCGACTTCATGGCCTTGATCTGCGCGGCACCGCCGACGCGGGAGACCGAGACACCCACGTCGATCGCGGGGCGGACGTTGGAGTTGAACAGGTCGGCCTGCAGGTAGATCTGGCCGTCGGTGATGGAGATGACGTTCGTCGGGATGTACGCCGAGACGTCACCGGCCTTGGTCTCGATGATCGGCAGACCGGTCATCGAGCCGGCGCCCAGCTCGTCGGAGAGCTTGGCGCAGCGCTCGAGCAGCCGGCTGTGCAGGTAGAAGACGTCGCCGGGGTAGGCCTCACGGCCCGGCGGGCGACGCAGCAGCAGCGACACCGCGCGGTAGGCCTCGGCCTGCTTGGACAGGTCGTCGAAGACGATGAGGACGTGCTTGCCCTGGTACATCCAGTGCTGGCCGATGGCCGAGCCGGTGTAGGGGGCCAGGTACTTGAAGCCCGCCGCGTCGGAGGCCGGGGCCGCGACGATGGTGGTGTACTCCAGCGCGCCGTTCTCCTCGAGCGTGCCCCGCACGCCGGCGATCGTCGAGCCCTTCTGGCCGATGGCGACGTAGATGCAGCGGACCTGCTTCTCCGGGTCGCCGGACTCCCAGTTGGCCTTCTGGTTGAGGATCGTGTCGATCGCCACCGCGGTCTTGCCGGTCTGGCGGTCGCCGATGATCAGCTGACGCTGACCGCGGCCGATCGGGATCATCGAGTCGATGGCCTTGATGCCGGTCTGCATCGGCTCGTGCACCGACTTGCGCATCATCACGCCGGGAGCCTGCAGCTCCAGCGCGCGGCGTCCCTCGTCCTCGATGTCGCCCAGGCCGTCGATCGGCACGCCCAGGGGGTTGACGACCCGGCCCAGGTAGTCGTCCCCGACGGGGACCGAGAGGACCTCGCCGGTGCGGCGCACCGGCTGACCCTCCTCCAGGCCCGAGAAGTCGCCCAGGACGATGACACCGATCTCGTGGACGTCCAGGTTCAGCGCCAGGCCGAGGGTGCCGTCCTCGAACTCCAGCAGCTCGTTGGTCATCACCGAGGGCAGGCCCTCGACGTGGGCGATGCCGTCGCCGGCGTCGACCACGCGCCCGACCTCCTCGCGGGAGGCGGCGTTCGGCTCGTAGGACTGGACGAACTGGTCCAGGGCGTCCCGGATCTCCTCCGGACGGATCGAAAGCTCCGTCATGTCTCTTCTCCTCGTCGTCGGTCCGCTCGTGCGGCCCGGGTGTCTGTCGTGGCGGGTGTGCGGTGGACTCAGCCGGTCATCTGCCGACGGGCGTCGGCCAGCCGCTGGCTGACCGTGCCGTCGATGACCTCGTCGCCGATCTCCACCCGGATGCCACCGACGACGTCCTCGTCGATGACCACGTTCGTGTGGACCTGGCGGCCGTACTGGGTGCTCAGGGCGGCCGTGAGGCGGTCGAGCTGCTCCTGGGAGAGCGGCACGGCGCTGGTGACGGTCGCGGTGACCTGGTCCTGACGGTCTGCGGCCTGCTCCAGGAAGGAGGCGACGGCCATGTCGAACCGGCGGCCCCGGGTGCCGGCCACCGCCTGGCGGGCCAGGCGGACGGTCTCCGGGGCGGTGCGCACCGACAGCAGCCGGTCGACCAGGGAGACCTTGGCCTGCAGGTCGGCGCGGCGGTCCGCCAGGGCGGCCTGCAGGTCCGGGGTGCCGTCGACGATCCGGGAGAACCGGAACAGCTCGTCCTCGACCTGCCCCAGCCGGCCGTGCCGCTGGGCCTGAGCGAGCATCGCCTCGACCCCGAGGCGCTCCAGCGCGGTCACCAGGTCGCCCTGACGGGGCCAGCGCTGGGCCACCGTCGTCCGGACGACCGCCAGCGCGTCCGCGCCGACCTTGCCCCCCAGGAGCCGTTCGGCCAGCGCGGCCTTGTCGGCCCCCTCACGGGAGGGGTCGGCCAGGTTGCGGCGCAGGGTCGGGTTGGCGTCCACGACGCGGGCGACGGCCCACAGGTCGTCGGCCACCGCGGCGGGGTCACCCTCCAGCGTCTGCTGCAGGGCCTGGTCGGCCTCGTGGTAGGACCGGCGGAAGGCGCTCTCCATCAGCGTCCCTGCTCCGACCCGAGACGCGACGGGCTGATGGCGCCCGACTCCAGCTCGCCGAGGAAGCGGTCCACGATGCCGCGCTGGCGCGCCTCGTCGTCCAGCGACTCGCCGACGATCTTGCTGGCCAGGGCGGTCGAGATCGCTCCGACCTCCCCGCGCAGCTGGACCATCGCCTGCTGGCGCTCGGCCTCGATCTGCTTGTGCGCGGTCTCGGTGATCCGGGCGGCCTCGGTCTGCGCCTGCTGGCGCAGCTCGGCGATGATCTGGGCGCCCTGCTCCTTGGCCTGCTCGCGGATGCGGGCGGCCTCGGCGCGGGCCTCACCGAGCTGGTCCTCGTACTGCTTCTTCGCCGCGGCGGCCTCGGCCTGGGCCTGCTCGGCCGCCTGCATCCCGCCCTCGATCGCGGCCGTACGCTCGGCGTAGACCTTCTCGAGGGTGGGGACGATCTTCTTGGCGACGAAGAAGTAGAAGAGGCCGAAGACGATCAGCCCGAAGATGAGCTCGGGCATGTAGGGAAGGATCGGGACGGCATCCTCCCCGGCGCCGATCGGCTCGGCAGCCCTCAGGACGCCCGTCGCGATCGTGGTGTGCTCCACGAGCGGCTCCTCACGTGTGCGTGTCCCTCAGCGCCTCTCGGGCACCGGCGGGACGGGTCTGGACGGGACGGGGTCGGTCAGCCGACGAAGAAGGCGATGAAGAACAGCACCAGACCGAAGATGGCCAGCGCCTCCGCCAGCGCGAAGCCCAGGATGGCGATCGGCTGCAGCTTGCCCTGCGCCTCGGGCTGGCGGGCCACCCCGTTGATGTAGGCGGCGAAGATCAGACCCACGGCGATGGCCGGGCCGATGGTGGACAGGCCGTAGCCGAGCAGAGTGATGTCACCAGTCACGTCGTATCTCTTTCTGTGTGATGTCTTGACGGGGCGGCGCCCCGTCGAAGGCCTTGGAACTATTCAGTTGTGCGGATGGTGGTCGAGGGCTGCCGGCGGTCGCTGACGTCGGGGACGTCAGTGCTCGTCGGCCAGGGCGCCACCGATGTAGGAGGCGGCCAGGAGGGTGAAGACGTAGGCCTGGAGGAACTGGACCAGGGCCTCGAAGGCGGTCAGTGCCACGCCGAGGATCCAGGCGGGGATCGCGACCAGCATGAGGCCGGGCTCGTAGGTCTTGAAGAGGTACCAGCCGCCGACGATGAAGACGACGAGAAGCATGTGGCCGGCGAACATGTTGCCGAAGAGTCGCAGGGCGAGCGTCAGCGGCCGGGTGATGAAGAAGGTGATGAGCTCCAGCAGGAGGATGAACGGCTTGATCCACCCCGGCAGGCCGCTGGGCAGCATGCCGCCCAGGTAGGCGCCCAGGCTGCCCCTCTTGCGCAGGCCGACCCAGTGGTAGACCACGTAGACGAGGAGCGTCAGCCCGATCGGGAAGGCGACCCGGGCCATCGTGGGGTTCTGGAAGGGCGGGACGATGCCCATGAGGTTGTTCAGCAGGATGAAGACGAACAGCGAGAACAGGAACGGCACGAACGGCATGAACTCCTTGCTGCCGATCATGTCGCGGGCGATGCCGTTGCGGCCGAAGTTGTAGACCTGCTCGGTCAGCCACTGGCCCTTGCCCGGGACCAGCGCCGCCCGGCGGGTCGTCATCCACAGCCACACCATGAGGATGACGGTGGCGATGGCCATGAGCATCATCGGCCGGGTGAAGTAGTACTCCGTGCCCGGGATCGCGAACAGGGGCTGCCAGAAGTCGCCCGGCGTGGGCGGGAAGTGGCTGTCCTCGCCTGCAGCCATGGGCAGCACCAGCCCAGCGGCCATCATGGTCGCACTCACGCGTTCTCCTCCACAGGGTGTTCGACGGGTGTCGGGGCTGGCTCCCGGACAGGGGGCGACGCCGTAGGGTCGCGGTGGGACACCGACGTCATGACCTACCGTACCTGAGCCAGATCACGTACATGGACAGCACCATCCCGCCGATCACCCCGACCGGCAGCAGGAACCAGGTGCCCAGGAGCAGGTCCAGCAGCCAGCCGAGCGCGCCGAAGCCCACCGGGCCGGCGAGCAGGTAGGCCAGCACGGCGTTGCCCAGGTCCGTCTGCCGGGCCATGCCGACGACCTCCGGCTCGGTGCCGCCGTGCGGCGACGGGATGCGGGGTCGGGGCGGGACGTCAGGACGGTCGGGACCGGGGTCGGGACCCGAGGCCCGGGCGTTCACCGGCCCTCTCCCGGCAGCGTCACGTCCAGCGTGGGACGGGAGCGCAGGTATCCCACGACGAGGCCGGCCTGGAAGACCAGGCCGGTGAGCACGAAGGCGACGACCAGCGGCAGGACCTGCAGCCAGGTCGTCTGCGCGAGCGCCCAGATCGTGACGGCCAGCACCGCCATCTGGAGGACGAAGACACCGAACGCCCCCGCCATCGTCGTGGTGGTCGGGCCGGCCAGCACGCCGCGGATGCCCACCACCCCCAGGACGAAGACGGCCGCGGAGACGACCACGCCGAGCAGGGCCGAGACGGCGGCCCAGCCACCGGCTGCCGCCCAGGTCAGCAGCGGCACGAGCACGAGCAGCGGGGCGACGGGAAGGAGTCCGCCGAGCAGCATCGACCGCACCGGCGTGCGCGCGGAACGGCGCGTCGCGGAGGCGGCGGTCATGACTCTCCCGGGGGTCGGCGGACTTTGTGAAAGTTATCACAAGGCCCCTCCGACGGGAGAAGTCCGCAGGTCGGGCGGCGCCGCACTGCGCGGCTCCGGTCAGGCGGCACGGCTGGGCACGCCCTCGGGGCGACGGGTCAGGCCGATGGCCAGGCCCAGGAGCAGCAGGATGCCCAGCACCGAGACCCACACCGGCAGGTAGGCGAAGGACACCGCGCCGACGGCGATGAGGCCCGACCAGAGGTAGAGCACGACGACCGCCCGCCGGTGGCTGTGCCCGATGTCGAGCAACCGGTGGTGCAGGTGGCCGCGGTCCGGCTTCCAGGGCAGCTGCCCCGCCCGCGTGCGCCGCAGCACCGCCAGCACGATGTCGAGGAAGGGCAGCGCCATGATCGCCACCGGGATGAGCAGCGGCAGCAGGATCGCCGTGACCGCCGACGCCGTCGCCACCGAGGAGCTGGGGTCGACCGACCCGGTCATCGAGATCGTGGCGGCCGCGAGCAGCAGCCCGAGCAGCAGCGCCCCGGCGTCGCCCATGAAGAGCCTGGCGGGGTGGAAGTTGTGCGGCAGGAAGCCCAGGCAGACCCCCATCAGCGCGGCGCTGATGAAGGTTGCGGTCGAGAACACGTTGGGCGGGTCGAAGTTGGTGCTCACCAGGTAGGACCACCCGAAGAACGCCGACGCGGCGATCAGCACGACCCCGGCCGCCAGCCCGTCCAGGCCGTCGATGAAGTTCACGGCGTTCGTCGAGACGACGACCACGAGCACGGTGAGGGTCACCATGACCGGCTCGGGCAGCACGGTCACCCCCGCGATCGGCAGCGAGAGCAGCTGGACGCCGAAGAAGGCCATCACCGCACCCGCGACCACCTGACCGGCCAGCTTCGTCGCCCAGTCCAGGTCGCGCACGTCGTCGAGCGCTCCCAGCAGCGTGATGAGCGCGGCCGCGGCCAGCACCCCGTAGAGCTGGGGTGAGGAGTCGAAGAGCTGACCGTGGTAGGGCAGCTGCGAACCCAGCACCACCGCGGCGGCGAAGCCGACCAGCATGGCCACGCCGCCCAGGCGGGGCACAGGGGTGGCGTGCACGTCACGGTCGCGCACCGGGGTGATGGCCCCCACGACCAGCGCGAGCCGGCGCACCAGCGGCGTCGCCAGGTAGGTGACGACCGCTGCGGTCAGCAGCACCATGAGGAACTCGCGCACGGAAGGTCACCTCCCCCGACGGTCCCCGGTCCCCGCCGGTGCGGGCGGGGTGCGGGGTGCGGTCCCGGGGACGGGTCGGGTCGGTCGGTCGATGTCCGGCTCAGCCGGCCTTGGGCTCCGGGTAGGCCGGGTAGGAGGTGAGCAGCTCTCCCACCTCGGCCCGGATCTCCCGGGCGACCGCGTGGTCCGGGTCACCGTCGGTCTGCGTCACGGCCCGGTGGATCAGCTCCGCGACGGTCTCCATCTGCTCGGTCCCCATCCCCTGGGTCGTGACCGACGGGCTCCCCACCCGGATGCCCGAGGCCACGTTGGGCTTCTCCGGGTCGAAGGGGATGGCGTTCTTGTTGAGCACGATGCCCGCAGCGTCGCAGCGGGCCTCCGCGTCGACCCCCGTCACCCCGACGCCGCGCAGGTCGTGCAACGAGAGGTGGGTGTCGGTGCCGCCGGTGATCGGACGGATGCCACGGCTGTCCAGCCCGCCGGCCAGGGCCCGGGCGTTGTCGAGCACCTGCTGGGCGTAGGACTGGTAGGCGGGGGTCGCGCACTCGGCGAAGTTGACCGCCTTGCCGGCCACCGCGTGCATGAGCGGACCGCCCTGCATCATGGGGAACACCGCGCGGTCGATCTTCTTGGCGTGTTCCTCGGTGCAGACGATCGCGCCGCCGCGCGGGCCGCGGAGCACCTTGTGGGTGGTGAAGGAGACCACGTCGGCGTGCGGGACCGGGGACGGGATGACCTTGCCGGCCACCAGGCCGATGAAGTGCGCCGCGTCCACCCAGAAGATGGCGCCGACCTCGTCCGCGATCGCCCGGAAGCGCGCGAAGTCGATGAGGCGGGGGATCGCCGAGCCGCCGGCCACGATGATCTTCGGCCGGTGCTCCTTGGCGAGCGCCTCGACCTGGTCGTAGTCGATGTCCTCGGTCTCGGGGTGGACGCCGTAGTGCACGGCGTTGAACCACTTGCCCGAGAAGGACACCTTGAAGCCGTGCGTGAGGTGGCCCCCGTGGTCCAGGGACATGGCCAGGATCGTGTCGCCGGGCTTGGCGAAGGCTCCGTAGACGGCCTGGTTGGCACTGGCCCCCGAGTGCGCCTGGACGTTGGCGTGGTCGGCGCCGAAGAGCTGCTTGGCCCGCTCGATCGCCAGCTTCTCGACCTTGTCGACCTCGGCGCAGCCGCCGTAGTAGCGCGCGTCCGGGTAGCCCTCGGCGTACTTGTTCGACAGCGTCGAACCCAGCGCCGCCAGGACGGCGGGGCTGGTCTGGTTCTCGCTGGCGATCAGCTGCAGCCCGCTGCGCTGGCGGTCCAGCTCGGCGACGAGGAGCTCGGCGATCTGCGGATCCTGCTCGAGCAGTTTCGGAAAGCTGGGGCCGTAGTACGTCTCGGGGGTGACTGCGGTGCTCATGGCCCCACTGTAGGGGTCGTCGACGTCCGGCGGGGGGCAGACCCGTGGCCGGGGCGGGCGAGCCATCAGGGGCCGAGGATGCGCAGGGCTCCGGCGGGGACGGTCACCCCGCTGGGGCTCACGCTCCCGACGAGGTCGGCCGTCGGCGTCCCCCTGGTCTCGTCCCCGGCGGCCTCCTCCGCGTCGTTCCTCTGCGCGCCGGTCTCCTCCGCGCCGGTCGTCCCCGCGACGGTCTCCGCCCCGGCGCGTGTGCTCTGCGTCGCGGTCGTCTCCCCGGTGGACGGTTCCGGTCCTTCGTCCCCGTCCGCGGGCGCCCGCAGACGCGTCGTCCCCAGCACGGCGCGAACGTCCTCGACCCGCAGCGCACCGGCCCGCAGGACGACGGGCTCCTCCCCCGTGCAGTCGAGGATGGTGGAGGCCAGGCCGCCCGTGCGGGGGCCGTCGTCCAGGTAGACCGCCACGGCCCCCCCGAGCTGGTCCAGGGCCTCCTGGCCCGTCGTGGCCGCCGGCCGACCGGTGAGGTTGGCGCTCGTCACGGCCATCGGTCCGACCTCCGCCAGCAGCGACAGGGCGACCTCGTCGTCCGGCATCCGCAGCGCGACCGTGCCGTTCGTCTCCCCGAGGTCCCACTGCAACGAGGGCTGGGACCGCAGGACGAGGGTCAACGGCCCTGGCCAGAACTGGCGCATGAGGATGCGGGCGTACATCGGCACGTCCACGGCCAGACCGTCCACCGTGCGGGGGTTGGGCACGAGCACCGGCGGCGGCATCTCGCGGCCCCGGTGCTTGGCGGCCAGCACCATGGCCACCGCGACCACGTCGAACGCGTCGGCACCCACGCCGTAGACGGTGTCGGTGGGCAGGACGACCACCCGACCCGCGCGCACCGCGTCGGCGGCGCGGTCCAGCGACTCCTGCCGGGTCTGCGGGTCGGCACAGTCGAGCAACCGTTCCGGCAGGGGCGGGCCAACGGGCATCGGGATCTCCTCCGGCGCATGGGGGGCGGGGGCGGGTCGGTCGGGCGGGAACCAGTCTCTCACCGCGGGCACCGTGCGTCCCGGTCGTGGGCACCGTACCTCCCGGCCGCGGGCGTCGCTCAACCCGGGTGCAGGTGCCGCGGCGCACCGTGCGTCCCGGCCCTGGGTCGCCTCGGCACACCGCAGGCAGGGCCCCGGGTGTCGCGGTCCTTCGACACCCTGGTGTCACCTAGAGTTGCGACCGTCCGCCCGCTCGTCGAGAGTGGGGGGCGACGACCTGGGCGCACCCCGTGCCCGGGCCACCGAAGGAGAGTGAGAATCATGCGCGGAAGCGGCCTGATCTGGACGATCGTGGGCATCCTGCTCATCATTGCCCTGCTGATCTGGATCTTCTGATCACGACCCCCTCCACTCACGGCCCGCCCCGGGTCCGCGTTCGTCGCGGGACCGGGGCGGTGTCGTGTCAGCGGTCTGCGCGCACGGCCCGGGCGACCCTGGGCAGTCCCGCGAGGTCGACGTGGTCGTCCACCTGCGACCACGTCCCCTGGGCGGCCAGCGCCTCCGGCAGGCTGCGCCCCTGCGCCGCGGCGTGCTCCATGAGGAGCACCCCGCCCGGCCGCAGCAGCCGCGCCGCCCGGGCCGCGACCTCCAGCGGCACCTGCAGCCCGTCGACCCCTCCCCCGTAGAGCGCCAGCTCCGGGTCGTGCTCCCTGACCTCGACGTCGACCGGGACGGCGTCCGGCGGGATGTACGGCGGGTTGCTCGTGACCACGTCCACGACGCCCAGCAGGTCCTCGAAGGCGTCCTGGGCCCTTCCCAGCCGCAGGTCCACCGGCAGCCCGCTCCGCTCCACGTTCGTCACCGCGTAACGGTGCGCGTCCTCGGACAGCTCGACGGCCCCGACCCGCGCGTGCGGACGGGCCCGGGCCAGCGCGAGGGCGACCGCCCCGCTGCCGGTGCACAGGTCGACCACGGTCGGGACGGCCACGCCGCTCGAGGGGTCGAGGGCCTCAGGGTCACGGGCGCCGCGCGCGTCGAGGGCGGCGAGGGCGTCGAGAGCCTCGAGGGCGAGCCCGACGAGCACCTCCGTCTCGGGCCGGGGCACGAACACCCCGGGCCCCACGACGAGGTCGACCCCGCCCAGGTGGGCCCGTCCGGTGAGGTGCTGCAGCGGCACCCTGCGGGCGCGCCGCTCCACGAGCTCCAGGTATGCCGTCCGCGTCGGCGCGGGTACCTCCGCCCCCATGATCCGTGCCCGTCGCAGCTCGCCGAGCTCGTGCCCGGAGACGTGCGCCAGCAGCACCTCCGCGTCGACGGCCGGGCTGGGGACGCCTGCGCCGGTGAGCACGGCGGTCGCAGCCCGCAGGACCCGGTCGACGTTCACCGCGTCGTCCCGGCGCGGGCCAGGCGCTCGGCCTCGTCGGCGTCGACGGCGGACTGCACGACCGGGTCGAGGTCGCCGTCGACCACCTGGTCGAGGTTGTAGGCCTTGTAGCCGGTGCGGTGGTCGGCGATGCGGTTCTCCGGGAAGTTGTAGGTGCGGATGCGTTCACTGCGGTCGACCGTGCGCACCTGGCTGCGGCGCTGCTCGTTGGCGGCCGCCTCGGCCTGGTCGACGGCGATCTGGCGCAGGCGGGCCCGCAGCACGCGCAGGGCCGACTCCTTGTTCTGGAGCTGGGACTTCTCGTTCTGGCAGGAGACCACCAGCCCGGAGGGCAGATGGGTCACACGGACCGCCGAGTCGGTCGTGTTGACCGACTGCCCGCCCGGCCCCGAGGAGCGGAACACGTCGATCTTCAGGTCCGCGGGGTCCAGGACGACCTCCGCGCCGGCGTCGTCGTCCAGGTCGGGCATCACGAGGACCCCGGCCGCCGAGGTGTGGACACGCCCCTGGCTCTCGGTGACGGGCACCCGCTGGACCCGGTGCACACCGCCCTCGTACTTCAGGCGGGCCCAGGGCGCCTCGCCGGGTCCCGGAACACCGGTCGCCCGGACCGCGACGCGCGCGTCCTTGTACCCTCCGAGGTCGGACGGCGTCGCGTCGAGCAGCACGGTCCGCCAGCCGCGCCGCTCGGCGTAGCGCAGGTACATCCGCAGAAGGTCCCCGGCGAAGAGTGCCGACTCCTCCCCGCCCTCGCCGGCCTTGACCTCCAGGATCACGTCCCGGTCGTCGTCGGGGTCGCGGGGGACGAGCATCCGGTGCAGCAGCTCGGCGGCGCGGTCCACCTCGACCTGCAGACCGGGGACCTCGGCCGCGAACCCGGGATCGTCGCCGGCCAGCTCCTGGGCCGCGCCCAGGTCGCCCGCCGCGCGCTCCCACTCGCGGTACGCAGCCACGACGGGCCCCAGCGCGGCATACCGGGTGTTGAGCCGACGCAGGGCCGGCGGGTCGCCGTGCACGGCAGGATCGGCCAGCCGTTGCTCGATCTCGGCGTGCTCGGCCAGGAGCGGGAGGGCGGAGCCGAAGTCGTGGGTGGTCATCCGGGACCTCTCAGGGTGGGGTGACGAGGACGCCGGTCCCGGACGGCCCGGGCCGGGAACGGCAGACGCCGGCCCCGCGAGCAGCTCGCGGGACCGGCGTCGGAGGGCCTACTTGGCGTCGGCCTTCTTGCCGTAGCGCTCCTGGAAGCGGGCCACGCGGCCACCGGTGTCCAGGATCTTCTGCTTGCCGGTGTAGAACGGGTGGCAGCTGGAGCACACGTCGGCGCTGATCCGGCCGGACGTGGCGGTGCTGCGGGTGGTGAACGACGCCCCGCAGGTGCAGGTCACCTGGGTCTCGACGTACTCCGGGTGGATGTCCTTCTTCATGGTCTCTCCTCACGGGTGGCGGGTTCCCCGGGTCGGCGGCGCGGCAGCGCCCCCGTGAACCGGTGGGCCAACGGGCCATTCTGCCAGAGCGGGACGGTCCGGGTCCATTCGGCCGGGGTCCGGCTCGTGCCGGGACCCGCCTCGTCCGGACGACGGTCAGCCTTCGGCCGAGGACCCACGGGCCCGACGGCCGAGGACGCACGACGGGCCCGGCAGGAGTCTTCTCCCGCCGGGCCCGTCGCTGCGGGTGGTCGGCCCGGTCAGTCCTCGTCGTTCAGCCTCACCGAGGAGGTCTGCTGGACCTGGGTGAGGAACTCGTAGTTGTGCTTGGTCTTGCGCAGCCGGTCGAGCAGGAGCTCGATGCCCTGCTGCTGGTCGAGCGCGGAGAGCACCCGACGAAGCTTCCACATGATCTTCAGCTCGTCGCCGCTCATGAGGATCTCCTCACGGCGGGTGCCGGAGGCGTTGACGTCGACGGCCGGGAAGGTGCGGCGGTCCGCCAGGTGGCGGGACAGGCGCAGCTCCATGTTGCCGGTGCCCTTGAACTCCTCGAAGATCACCTCGTCCATCTTCGACCCGGTCTCCACCAGTGCGGTGGCGAGGATGGTCAGCGACCCACCGTTCTCGATGTTGCGCGCGGCGCCGAAGAACTTTTTCGGCGGGTACAGCGCCGAGGAGTCGACCCCGCCGGAGAGGATCCGGCCCGAGGCGGGGGCCGAGAGGTTGTAGGCCCGGCCCAGTCGGGTGATGCCGTCGAGGAGGACGACGACGTCCTGGCCCAGCTCGACGAGCCGCTTGGCGCGCTCGATGGCCAGCTCGGCGACCGTCGTGTGGTCGACCGCGGGGCGGTCGAAGGTCGAGGCGATGACCTCGCCCTGCACGGTGCGCTCGAAGTCGGTGACCTCCTCCGGACGCTCGTCGACGAGGACGATCATCAGGTGGACCTCGGGGTTGTTCTGGGAGATCGCGTTGGCGATGGCCTGCATGATCATCGTCTTGCCGGCCTTCGGCGGGGACACGATGAGTCCGCGCTGACCCTTGCCGATGGGAGCGACCAGGTCGATGACCCTCGTCGTGAGGTTCTTCTGCTCGGTCTCCAGGCGCAGGCGCTCCTGGGGGTAGAGCGGGGTCAGCCGGGAGAAGTCGGGACGCTGGCGCGCCTGCTCCGGGGTCTGGCCGTTGATCGAGTCCAGCCGGACCAGCGCGCTGAACTTGCCGCGGTCGCGCTTGTTCCCGGTCGAGGAGACGGTGTGCGTGTGGTCCTGACCGTCCTGGGGAGCCTTGATGGCCCCGGTGACCGCGTCACCCTTGCGGAGGCCGAACTTGCGGACCATGCCCAGCGGGACGTAGATGTCGGTCGGCCCGGGCAGGTAGCCCGTCGTGCGGATGAAGGCGTAGCTATCCAGCAGGTCCAGGACGCCACCGACGGGGACGAGCACGTCCTCGTCGGAGTAGCTCTCCTCGTCCTCCCGCTGGCCGCCGGGCTGCTGCCCGCCCTGCCGCTGGTCGGTACCACCCGGGCCACGCCCACGCTTGCGGTCCCGGCTGCGCTGGCGGTTGCGCCGGCGACGGCCGCGGCCGTCCCCGTCGTCGTCGAAGTCGTCGTCCTGCCCGCCCTTGTCGTCCTGCCGCTGGTCGGGTCGGCGGTCCTGCTGGTCGGGTCGGCGGTCCTGCTGGTCGGAGCGGCGGTCCTGGCGCTGCTGCCCGCCGGAGCGGTCGTCGTCGCCCTGGTTGCGGTCGTTGCCGCCCTGGTTGCGGTCGTTGCCGCCCTGGTTGCGGTCGTTGCCGCCCTGGTTGCGGTCGGCACCGCCCTGGTTGCGGTCGTCGCCGCGCTGGTCGGAGCCGCGGCCCTGGCTGTTCTCACCGGCCTGCGACTGTCCGCCCTGCCGCTCGCCGTCCCCACCGCTCCGCCCGCGCTGCCCGTCGCGACGGTCCTGGTCCTGACCCTGCCGGTCCTGCTCCTGACCGTCGGCGGACCCCTGCCGATCGTCGACGCGCGGGGCACCGGCGGACGAGCCGGCTCGCCTGGTGCGCCGGGTGCGTCCCCCCTCCCGCTGCGCCTGCGCGCGGTCGAGCACGGCGTCCAGGTCGACCCCCTGCGCCCCCTGGTCAGACGTGGTGCCGGTGGTCCCCTGGTCGGGCGTGGACCGCTCCGCGGAGCCGTCCTCCCCACGGGCGGCGTCGCCACCCTGGCGGTCCTCGCCCCGGTGGTTGCGCCCGCCCCCGCGGTCGCTGCGGGACGGCTGGCCGCTCCCGTCGGCACCTCGGTCCGCGTCGGCGGCGGAGCGTCCGGCCCCCTCGGCGGCGCGGACGTCCCCGCCCCCACGGCGCTCGCGGATGGCGGACACGAGGTCGGCCTTGCGCATCCTGGCGTCGACGGAGATGCCCATGCTCGAGGCGAGCTGCTGCAGCTCGGCCAGTCGGAGGGTGCTCAGCGCACCGGTCCTGGTCGTGGCTGCCTGACTGATGTCGGTCACGTACTGTCCTTCCCCCTCGGCCCGGACTCCGCCGGACGTGGGGTCCTGGGGTGTGGTCCACCGCGCGGACGGCGCTGGACGGGAACGTGCCACGGACGCGACCCGGATCGGCGGTCGTGGAGACCTGACGCCGAGGGGCGTCGGTCCGTGGATGGATGTCCCGGAGCTCGACCTGTCTCGGCCGGACCGCTCACGGAATGGCCCCAACATAACACGCTGTCACACCCGTCGCGCCACGGACCGGCAGCGGGTCCGGCGGGGTCAGCCGCGACGGACCACGCGGACGATGTCCCCCAGCACGGCCGACGCCGTCGCGTCCCCGCCGGCACCGGCGCCCTGCAGCCGGAGCGTGCCTGCGCTCTCGGCCTCGATGATGATGACGTTCGCGCTCTCGCGGGCCTGCGCCAGCGGGTCCTCCTGCGGCAGAGCCACCGGCCGCACCGCCACCTGCACGCGCTGCTGACCGACGGGGCCGGAGCTCCAGGCCGAGGCGACGAGCTTGATGACGTTGCCCGCCCCAGCGGCCTGGCGGAAGTCCTCGTCCGTCAGACCGGTGATGCCCCGTCGCTGGACGTCGTCGAGGGTCACCGGCACGTTCCACGCCGCCCGGGCCAGGATGACGATCTTGGCCGCGGCGTCCAGCCCCTCCAGGTCCTCGGTCGGGTCCGCCTCGAGGTAGCCCAGCTCCCCCGCCTGCCGGACCGCGTCGTCGTAGGGCACGCCCCGGCGGGCGACGAGGTCCAGCACGTAGTTGGTGGACCCGTTGACGACACCGGAGATCGCCGTGATGACGTCGCCGGCGAGCGCCTCCCGGACGACCGACAGGACGGGGACGGCGGCCACCACCGCACCCTCGTACTCCAGGGAGGTGCCCTGCTCCTCCGCGAGGGCGTGCAGCTGCGGCCCGTGCTGCGCGACGAGCTGCTTGTTGGCCGTGACGACGGGCACCCCCCGGCCCAGCGACCTGGCCACGAGGGACCGGGCCGGCTCGATCCCGCCCATGACCTCCACCACGACGTCGGCGCGGTCGACCAGCTCCTCGGCGTCGCCGGTGATGAGCGAGGGGTCGATGCCCTCCCTCGGACGGGACGTGTCCCGGACGGCCACGCCGACCAGCTCGAGCGGCCGGCCGAGCCGGGCGGCATACAGCTCGGCCCGCCCGACGAGCCGGTGGGCGACGGCGGTGCCGACGGTCCCGGCTCCGAGCAGGGCGATCCGGACGGGGGGCTCAGTCATGCTTCTCACATTCGTTCGGGGGCGGAGACGCCGAGCAGCGCCAGCCCGTTGGCGAGCACCTGGCGGGTGGCGTCGTTGAGCCACAGCCGGCTCCGGTGCAGGTCGGTGATCTTCTCGTCGGCGTCCACCGGCCGCACGCGGCACTCGTCGTACCACTTGTGGAACCGCCCGGCCAGCTCCTCCAGGTAGCGCGCCACCCGGTGCGGCTCCCGCAGCTGGGCCGCCTGCGCCACGACGCGGGGGTAGTCACCCAGCACCGCGAGCAGCGCCGCCTCGGTGTCGTCGGTCAGCAGCGAGGGGTCGAACCCCTCCTCCCGGTGCACCCCGTCCAGGGCGGCCAGACGAGCGACGTTGCAGGTGCGGGCGTGGGCGTACTGGACGTAGAACACCGGGTTCTCGGTGGACCGGCGGGTGAGCAGGTCCAGGTCGATGTCGATGTTGCTGTCGGCCGAGGACCGGGTCAGGGCGTAGCGGGCCGCGTCGACGCCGACGGCGGAGACGAGGTCCTCCAGCACGACCACGGTCCCGGCGCGCTTGGACATCCGGACGGGCTGCCCGGCCTTGACGAGGTTGACCATCTGGCCGATGAGGATCTCCAGGTTGACCCCCGGCTCGTCCCCGAACGCCGCACACATCGCCATCATCCGGCTGACGTAGCCGTGGTGGTCCGCGCCGAGCATGATGATCGCCCGGTCGAAGCCGCGCTCGCGCTTGTCGAGGTAGTAGGCCAGGTCGCCGGCGATGTAGGCCGGCTGCCCGTCGCTCTTGATGACGACCCGGTCCTTGTCGTCCCCGTAGTCGGTCGTGCGCAGCCAGAGCGCGTCGTCCTTCTCGTACATCACGCCCAGCTCGGTGAGCCGGGCGACCGCCCGCTGGACCGCTCCGGAGTCGTGGACGGAGTTCTCGTGGAAGAAGACGTCGAAGTCGACCCCGAACTCGTGCAGGGAGGCCTTGATCTCCTCGAACATCAGCGCCACCCCGACGGCCCGGAACCTCTCCTGCGCCTGCTCCTCGGGCAGGCCGAGCACGTCCGGCTCGACCTCGATCACCCGACGGGCGATGTCGGCGATGTAGTCGCCGGCGTACCCGTCCTCGGGAGCCGGCCTTCCCTGCGCCGCGGCCAGCAGCGACCGGGCGAAACGGTCGATCTGGGCGCCGTGGTCGTTGAAGTAGTACTCCCGCACGACGTCGGCGCCGGACGCCTGCAGCACCCTGGCCAGGGCGTCGCCGACGGCGGCCCAGCGCGTACCGCCCAGATGGATGGGACCGGTGGGGTTGGCCGAGACGAACTCGAGGTTGACCCGTTCACCGGCGAGCGCGTCGCCCTGCCCGTAGCCGGGACCGGCCTCGACGATCGTGCGCGCCAGCTCCCCGGCGCTGGCGGCGTCGACGGTGATGTTGAGGAAGCCCGGACCGGCGACGTCCACGCGGGCCACGCCGGACACCTCCTCCAGGGCCGAGGCCAGCTGCTCGGCCAGCAGGCGGGGCGCCATCCCCGCCCGCTTGGCGAGCTGAAGAGCCACGTTCGAGGCCCAGTCCCCGTGCTCGCGGGTGCGCGGCCGCTCGACCCGGACGTCCTCGCGCGCGGGCACGGCCACGGTCAGGTCCCCGCGGTCGACGGCCTGGGTCAGGACGGCGTGGATGGCGTCGGCGAGCTGCTCTGGGGTCACGCCGGCAAGTCTAGTGGCGCGGGCCGGACCCTCCGGACGGCCACCGCCGCCCCGCCCGCCGCACGCGACGACCCGCCCCGCTACCGGGGGGCGGGTCACCGCGCCGTTCGGAGACGACCCTGCGTGCCTGCTACAGTTGCGCGTCGTTGCCCCCGTAGCTCAGGGGATAGAGCACCGCCCTCCGGAGGCGGTGGCGCAGGTTCGAATCCTGCCGGGGGCGCAACGGTAAAGGCCGCTGACCTGCGTAGACAGGTCGGCGGCCTTTCTTGCGTGCGGTGCACGTGCGATTGGGTCCCGGCATAGAAACGGCCCGCGGGCGGTGGTCTAGACCGCCCCACGGGCCTCGACAGGCAAAGCGGGTGCCCATCGTGGAGACAACTCTACCCATCGTCACCGACCTACTAGCGGCGTGGCGTTCCCTCTCTTTCCTGGCGTCGTTCGGCCTCGCGGTCGGCGGCGCTCTCGTCATGCTCGCGGGCGGTGGACGATGACCACCAGGACCAACACGCACACGACAGCAGCCGGCACGGTCGGCCCGGTGTGCGAGGACTGCGGCCGGCGCGGTCGTGCCGTGCACACCGACGACGGACGGCTGACGCTCTGGGACCTCGCCCGCGGGTGGTCCACGGCTCCCTACCCGGTGGGGTACGTGCACCCGGACGGCTCGACCGGCTCGCGGTTCACCTGCCCCGATTGCAACGGCACACGAGGGGGCCACCGATGACCACCAGGACGACGAGGGGCACCACGGACGCCTCCCTACGGCCCGCACACACCCCGAACGGCCAGCAGCGCACCAGGGCAGCCCACGCGGCCCTCGTGGCCCTCTGGGACGCGCTCGACGGCCTGGGCGAGGACGAGGCGGCCGCGTTCCTCAACGGCCCCGGGCGGGCGTTCCTGCTCGGCCTCGACGTGCCCGCCGTGCTCGACGCGCTCACCCGCGACCGGGCGCGGCGGCAGGCGAGGGGCGACAGGTGATCCGGGTACACGCTACCGACGCGCTCCCCGAGGACGTGGCGGCGGTGGGCATCCCCGGTGCCTCCGAGGTGCTCGTCCTCATCTCCACCCGGGCCACCCCGCAGGACATAGCGGCAGCCCTTGACGACGTGCTCGGGCGCACGTTGGGCACGTCATGGCTCTACGTCGGTCCCGTGGGCGGGGGTGGTGCCTAGCGACCCTCCACGCGGCCTCTGTGCCGCCCGTAGCCGTCCTGGGCGGGTGTCCACCCCCCTCGCCCGTCCAGGGCGGCCACGGGCAGCAGCAGCAGCCCTAGCGGTGCCTCACGCGGCCCGCGACGACGACGACGAAAGGACAACGCGCCATGACCGGCCAGACCAGCTACGCACGGCCGCCCAAGGACGTAGGCATTACCTATCTCCTGTGGCTCCTGCTCGGGGTGCTCGGTGCTCACAAGTTCTACCTAGGCCGGCCCGGTATGGGCGTGCTCTACCTGCTCACGCTCGGCCTCGTCGGCGTCGGCCTGCTCTGGGACCTGTTCACCATCCCGCGCCAGGTCCGGGCCTACAACGGGCACCCGTTGACCTGACGCACCCCCCGCCCGGCCTCTGTGCCGTGTGGCGGCGGGTCGGACGCCTCCCCTCGCCCGACCCGCTCCCAGACGGCATACGCGGCCCACGGCGCGTCTGTGGCGCTCTGAGCCGTGCCGGTGTCCTCGACCCCACCGGCACGGCCCACGGCCTCACAGCCGACCCGCGGCGCTCATCCGACCGGTCAGCCGCACACCAACACGACCGGCACCCCGGAGACGCAACCGACACCCGCAGCCGGGGACGGGTGGCCTGGGCGAGGTAGTGCACGCCTCTCCCAGGTTCGACGGCCTAGACCGTTGGCAGCACGAACGCCAGCGGTCCTAGAGCCGTGCCTGGGCCGACGAGGTGTTGCGGTTCTTTGGGGGGGTTGGCCCAGCACTCTGTCCCCCGCAGGGGGTCCGCATCCTGTCTAGGGTTCGTCCAGCGTCCCCACAACGTCCCCACCCGCTCACCTGCCACCCCCTGACCTCCACGGCGGCCAGGGTGTGCGGGTGTGCGGGTGTCAGCTCCCCGGCATCGTGCGCGGGGTGGTGCGGCTCGCAGGGGCCTGGGGCATCGTCCGCGGGGTCACCATCCGACCGCCCGACTCGATCGCGTCCAGCTGGGCATCCATCGCCCGGAACTGCCGGTTTGCCTCGGCCAGTTGGCCGTTCACCCGTGCACCTCCGAAGAACTGAGCGGCCATACCTGCCGCGCCAGCGTGAAACCGTGCGTTGAGGGCGTACGCCTCACCGCTGTACTGGCTCAGACTTCCTAGTCCCATGATGTTGTCCTCCTGTTGGGTGTTGCTCGTCGCCGGGCGGGTGCTCGGCGGCGTCCGTGGGGGCACGTTCGCGCCCGGGTCGGTCCGTGGGTCATGGCTTCCACTCGTGCTCGCACCGGGCGAGGTTGTCGGCCAGGGTCCGCAGTGCCCTGGGCGCGCCCATCAGCGGGACTATCCCGCGCTCCACGTGGTCTGCCGACTCGCGCAGCAGGGCCACGACGTCGGGCAGGGCGGCGTACATGATCCCGTCAGCCTCGGCCAGACGTACCTGTGTCTCAGCGGGCAGCATCGTGCGTCACCGTCCCGCGAACATCCCCAGCTCGGCAGTCCTCGCACGTCTGCCGCCACGACGCACCAGGCAGCCGCTGACGGCCGCACCGGACACAAAGCCTCGCCACCCTGGGACGGTCCACCACCACGAGGGCACCGGACGGGCGCACCCGCGGGAGACGACGTGCCCTAGCCATGCTTGGCCCACCGGGTGCGGGCAGCGTGCCGGGCCTTCGCGCTCGGGTCGGTCATGGCCTCCGGGCCGGTGTGCTCGTCCTCATCGGGCAGGGCAAGGGCCTTGACGAGGCGCTCGAACGTGACGCGCTGTTGCCTCGCCTCACCGATCGCCGGGTGCAGGATCGTCTGCCCCGTGCTCCCCTCGATCGTCGCTCCCTGCTCGGTCACGAGGGCGTCCAGCGAATCGAGACGGTCCAGGGTGCGGCACGCCTCCTGCAGGATCTGCAACTCTGCGTCGGTCAGCTCGAAACGGGCCACCGTCTCGCGCCAGAAACGGCGGCCACGGGCGGCGAGGCCGGCCGGTGCTCTCTGCGGTGCCTTGTCGGTCATCGTCTGCCCCTCTCACGGGCGTTTGTGGTCAGTATGGGCCAAAATCGGGCCTGGCGTGCTCGCGCACTCCGAAGACCTCCCAGCGGTCCTTCGGCTGGGTCGGTTGGGGGTTTCCCCCTACCCCGCTCGACGTGCGACCCGAGCACGGCCACGGCTCGACGGTCGCGGCCGCGCTCGGGGTTGCGTTCGTCGTTCGTCGTTCGTCGCTCGTCAGCGGTTCGCGGTTTCGGCCAGGTGACGATCAACGATCTTGCGGGCCTCGTCGCTCGTCGGGTTCGGTCGGCGCTCGACCTCGGCGGGCTTCTGCGTCCTCGTCTCGTGCGCGTGCTCGACGGCCTCGACGCGGGCGGCGAGGTGGTCGGCGTCCCGGGCGAGGGCGAGGGTGCACCCGGGGTAGGCACCCCGCGCCACCCCCACGAGGGTCCCCCGGGGGTCGGTGGCGTATCCCTCCAGCAGCGACCGGGCGACCTTTGCGCGGTTCGCGGCGGCTTCGTCTGCGGGCTTTCGTGTCGCGGCGAGGATGACAACGGGCGCGAGGTTCGCGGGCGGCTCCACGACGGCGAGGGCGGCGGTGCCGCGCAGACCACCGGGGGCGATGTTGTGCACGGCCCCGAGGGTGGCGAGGGTGTCCAGGGCGACGAGGGCGGCGCGGTGGTGCCCCTCGACCTGGGCGCGCAGCACGGCGGCGGGGTCGGCCCATGCGTCCCCGGCGGGCAGGTGCGGTGCGGCGTCGGTGAGGGCCTGGGCGGCCTCGGCGAACACGGGCGCGACCCGCTCCACGAGGGTGGGCAGGAACTCCCGCAGCGCGGCCCCGTGGGCCTGCTCGAGGAGGTGCCCGGCCCCGCCACGGATCGCGGCCTCTGCGGCCTGCCTGCGGTTCAGCTCGGCGGCGACGGCGGCGAGGGCGTCTTCGAAGTCTCCCGCGCCGGGGTCGGTGACCATCTGGGCGAGGCCGGCGGTGCCGGTCGGCACGGCCCACAGGTCACGCCTCAGCCCGGCGATGCGGTCCAGCTCGGCGGGCAGGCGGCGGTCCTTGGCGTCGGGCATCAGGGCGAGGGCGGCGCGGTATGCGTCGGTGCGCTGGTTCAGGTTCATGCGGTGGTGTCCTTTCATCGGCCCCGGCTCGGTGCCGGGGTGGTATGGGGGGTGGTGACGGGTCGGTCCAGGCACTCTGCGAACACGACGGCGAGGGCGGTCGCGGCGAGGGTGTCGGTGCCGGTGGGCAGCCGGTCCAGCAGCAGGGCGGACACGGCGCGTTCGTCGCCGGCGACCTGGGCCAGGTCGGCCACCAGATCGCGGGCGTCGTCGGCGGGGGTGCTCATGCGGTGCCCCTGGGTCGGGCCGGTGGCACGGGTCCGAGCACGCGGGGCGATGCGAGGCCGCGGGCGACGAGGGACTGTGCCATGCCCTCGGGCGAGAGGGCGCGGTCCTCGGTCTCCCACGGTGGCGGCGTGCGGGTCGGTAGGTGTCGCTTGGCCTTGTGGGTGGGCCAGGTCGGGCGGTTGCGTCGTGACCTCATGCGGTCTTCCTCTCGGTGTTGGGCGGTCGTCCTGCCTTGGGGGTGCGGTCGATCCCGCCGAACACTCCCCACGGCTCATGGGTGCTCTCGGCGGCCTCGTGGCACAGCTCGGCCAGGGGGCAGGCTCGGCAGGCGAGGGCGGCGGCACGGCGCGGCCCGGGGTCCTCGTGGGTCCACGCCTCCCCACCCCGGCAGGGCGTCGTCCCGTGCTCGGCCAGGGCGACGGCGAACGCCTCCCACTCGGCGGTTTCGGGCCTCAGCGACGGCCACGGGCGACTAGCCACGGGCACCCCTCCCGGCGTCGTCCCCGGGCGTCCCCGGGCCGAGTGCACTAGGTGTGTCCCTCCAGCGGTTCACGCGGGCCAGGACGACGAACGCTCGACAGCTCGTGCAGGTGAGCACGCGGCGTCGGGGTGTCTCGTGCTCGGTGATCCGTGGCGCGGTGCACGTCGGCTCGTGCTCGACGGTGCCCGAGGCGGGCGGGTGCGTGTCGGCCTCGGTCGTGCAGCCTGAGCACAGTCCGATGCGTCGGGACCGGACGGCCACGAGAGGCGACCCGCACGCTGGGCAGTCCTGCAGGCGGGCGGTCACGATGCCTGCCCCTCGCACTCGACGCACGCTGTCTTGCCGTAGGCGGTCCTCATGTCCGAGATGGGTTCGCCACAGCCGCAGACCGTGGGGGACGTGGAAACGGCCTCGACGGGACCGGACTCACCCCATCCCGCCCCGAGTGTGTCCCCACCGTGTCCCGAGTGTGTCCCGGACACGGTTGAGTGTGTGTGTCCCGTGTCCCGCTGTAAGGACACGGACACACTCACACTGTCTTGGGGCGGTTGAGTGTGTCCCGGCCCTGCGTAGAGGTCGGACAGCGGGTCCGCGCTCTGGGCGTAGGGCTTGACCAGGGCGTGCAGGTGTGCGTTACGGGGTCCGTCCGTGACCACGACGTGCCCCTCGTCCACGAGGACACGTAGCGCGGCCCGCTTGTGGTCGGCCTTCGCCTTCACCCGGTCGTCAATGCCACGGAAGGACAGCGGCTCCGGGGCGTCGGCGAGGGCCTGGGCGATGCGTTCCATGAGGGCGGTCGGGCGCCAGGTGCCGCCTTCCCGCTGGGTGTCCACGGGTGCCCGCAGCTCGACGGCCACCCCCTCGCCGGACGGCTCGACGTGCAGCTCGGCCACCTTCTGCCCCGGCCGGTAGTTGCCGTGCCGGTCCTTGGCACACACCAGCTTGGCCGCGCCGGCTGTGTCCCTGTCGAACGGCCGCACGGTCGTCTGCATGTACTGGGCACCGGAGATCGCGGCCCGCTTCCGCTGCGAACCGATGGGCCACAGTCCACCGTCGTCGGCCTTCACCACGTGGTCTAGGACCAGGACGGCCGGCCCGAGAGCGGCGAGGGCGGTCGGCAGCTTGCGGAACCAGCGTGCCGTGTCGTCGTCGTCGTTCGGCTTCGCACCCTCCAGTGCCATGCTCTCGCCCGTGGAGTCGATGACGACCAGCGAGGGGCGGTGCCGGTCCAGCACGGCCCACAGACGTTCGGCCCCGAGCAGCCCGAGCGCTTCACCGGGGCGCACGTAGTGAAACCGTGCGGCGATGACGTCGGGCGCGGTGCCCATGTCGAGCAGCCGCGCCACGACTCCCACGGCGTCGTCCTCCAGGTCGATGTACACCACGTGTGGACCGGCGTTCATCTCCTGGGCGCACGCGGCGAGGGCGGTCCACGTCTTGCCCGAGCCGGACGAACCGGCTATGCCGTTGACCTTGCCGGCGTAGATCAGACATGCCCCGTCGTCCCTTGCGCCGATCGTGGGCGCGTGACGTTCGAGCGTGCCGTCGACCAGTCCGGCGATGACGGCGGCCAGGTCGACCGGCTCCCAGCTCGTGCCGGCGGTGCTGCCGTCGTCCGGCTCGGGGGCCACGTCGTCCCACGGCGACGGCTCCCCGAACGGGGGCAGCCCATCGGGCGGGAAGTAGTCCGCGGTCATGCCGACCACCCCCCATCCACGAGGGCCTGGGCCAGGTTGTCATCTGCGGCGGGGCAGTCGTCCTCGTGCAGGACCGCCCGGCGCAGCACCACGCCGGCACGGTTCGCCCGGCGACGCTCGGCCCGGCTCGGCAGCGTGGCGACCGCCCCGCACGGGCACGGCCTGCCGCTGTTGGTGATAGCCCGGCGCGCCAGACCTTCACGCACGGCCAGGGGCGCATCCTCGGGGACCTCCCAGCCCACGACGAGGGCGCGGGTGCCGTCCTGCAGCGTCTCGACGGTGTAGGACTGCCGTAGTTGCTTCACGCGGCGACCCCCCTCGACCTGGGGCGGCTCGCGGCCGGCGTACCGATGTCCTGGGCAGCGGCCCGCACCACGTCGGCGGCACGTGCGTGCAGCTCGGCGGCCTGGGCCTCGACCTCGGCCACCCGGCGGGCGTCCCGTAGCCCGTGGGCGTAGCCGTGGGCGTAGGCGGTGCACGCGGCGTCAGTCAGCTCGTGCCAGGTCGGACGGCTACTCATCCCGACCACCCCGCAGGGTGAGGGCCACCCGCTCGACCTCGTGCCGGGCGCAGACCGGGCCGATGCCTCGACGGACAGACGCCTCAGCGGTCAACGGGTGCCCGCAGACGCGACACGACGGGGTGTGCTCGGCCTCGGCGGACGGTAGACTGGGTGTCAGCTTGTCAGCGGTGGTAAGCATTCGGGATGGGGCCTCTAGGCGGGGGCCCCGTTCCTCTGTCTGGGGGTCGGTCACGCCTGACCACCCCCGGCGAGGATGGGACGGGCGAGGGCGTCCACGTCGTCGGCGTCCACGCGGATAGCTCGCGTGCCGATACGCACGGCGGGCAGCGACCCGTCAGCGATGCGACGGCGGATCGTGTAGGTACTCACTCCCAGCCGCTCGGCGGCCTGGGCGATGGTGAGGGGGGCGGTTCGTGTGGCGGTCGTGCTCACGGGCGAGGCTCCTTGACGGAACACGAGAGCCGAGCATGGGAGACACGTCTCTGTCAGTGTCTCGTCTGCTCGGCTCGCCTCGCGCTCACCGCCGGCCCGCCCGGCATCGCGCCGGATCGTGCGGCCATCCCCTCCGCCTGACGGTCTACCTACGGCATCGCGCCTCGGGCATCGCGCCCGGGTAGTGCCCTGCGTGGGAACGCATACTCAGCCCTCTATGGGCTAGCGGTTGACACTCTAGCCGATGCCCGCTCACTACGGCTAGCACCCGCCACCCCCGGGCGTGTCGTGCTACCCCTCGCGGCCGGTCATGCGCGACAGGGCGGCGGCGATCTGGGCATCCCGGCCGCGGGCGGCGTGCTGATAGCGCAGCGACGCGGCAGGCGTGGAATGGCCTACGCGGGCCATCAGCTCGGCCGACGTTGCACCCGCCTGGGCGGCCCACGTCGCCCCGGTGTGGCGCAGGTCGTGCAGGCGCAGGTCCGGCCGTCCCACGGCCTCGCGGGCGGGGATCCACGCGGCCTTGTAGAGGTTGCCGTGCGTCCACGGCTTGTCCGTGCCCGGGTGGTGCGGGAACAGCAGCGACCGGCCGGCGCGTCCCACGTGCTCGGCCAGGTGCTCGGCCAGCACGGGCACGAGGTGGGGCGGCAGGGCCACGTCCCGCGCTCCCGCGTCGCTCTTGGTCGGCCCGATGACGTCCTCCCGGCCGATGCGCACCAGGGCGCGGCGCACGTGCAGCACCCCGCGGTCTAGGTCCACGTCCTGCCGGCGCAGCACGGCGACCTCCCCGAACCTCAGTGAGCACCAGGCAGACAGCAGCACGAGGGCGGCGAGGCGGTCGGGCATGGCGCGTGCCAGGGCCTCGACCTCGGCCACGGTGGCGACCTCGATACCCCGGGCGCGACGTGTGGCACCCGCTCCCCGAACCGTGCACGGGTTCGCGCTCACCCCCGTTCGGCCGCGCTCGGCGGGCGAGGCGGTGGCGTCGTTGAACAGCGACCGCAGCAGCGCGTATGCGTGGGCGCGTTGGGTCGGCTTGCCGGGGTCCAGCTCGTCATACCAGGCGGCCACATCCTCGGGCGTGATCGTCCGCATGGGCACGTCTCCGAACGTGGGCAGTATGGCGCGCTCGAGCAGCCCGGCGTACAGCTCCAGCGTGCGAGGGCGCAACGGTGCCCCACGTACCCGACGACGGGCCAGCGCGCCGGGCGCGTAGTGGGCAAGGGTGATCCCCTCGCCCCTCGACGCCTGCCGGGCGGCGTGACGGGCCTTGGGCGGGGTCCAGTCCTCGCCCGTGGTGAGTAGCCGGCGCTCGGTCACCAGCCACGCCTCCGCGTCTAGGGACGCTTCGAACGTGTAGGGGGCGGTATGGCGGGCCAGGTCGGGGCCGACGTAGGACGCCTGCCAGCGGCCCGAGGGCAGCCGGCGCACGTGGCCGAAACCTCGACGGGTGCGGCGCTTCTGTCGTGCCACTTTGGCCTCCCGGCGTGCGTTTGGTGTGCTATCCGGGTGCACGTTCGTGACTACTTGCGCACCCTCGTGCAACTAGGGTAGCGTACCTAACAGCGCAGGTGAGGGGCCTAGATCGCAGGTCACGAACCTACAGCCCGACGGTAGGCGCACAGTTTCGAATCCTGCCGGGGGCGCAACACCACAAGGCCGCTGACCTGGCTCGACGGGTCGGCGGCCTTGCGCGTCGCCCCGGCGGGCGACGACGGACCGTACGGTGGCGGCGTGGACACCGCATACCCCTTCGTCGACGGCGCCGAGCTGCGCACGGACGCCACCTACGACAACCTCGACCCCGCGACCGGCCGTCCTCTGGGCCGTGTGGGCCGGGCCGGCGCGGACGAGGTCGACGCTGCCGCACGGGCCGCGGCGGCGGCCCAGCCCGGCTGGGCCCGCGCCACCCCGGAGCAGCGGGGGCGCGTGCTGACCCGGGTCGGTGACCTCGTCGACCGGGACCGGGAGGTGCTGGCCCGGCTGGAGTCGCAGGACACCGGCAAGCCGTTGTCGCAAGCACGCACGGACGCGACCGTGGCCGCGCGGTACTTCCGCTTCTACGGGCACGTGGTCGACGCCTACCACGGCAGCCAGATCCCGCTCGGGCCCGACGTGCACGCCTACACCGTGCGTGAGCCCTACGGCGTGGTCGGCAGCATCGTGGCCTGGAACTACCCGCTCCAGCTGGCGTCCCGCGCCGTGGCCGCCGCCACCGCGGTCGGCAACGCGGTGGTGCTCAAGCCGGCCGACGAGACCCCCCGCACGGCGCTCGCGCTGGCCCGGCTGTGCGCGGAGGCGGGGATGCCCCCGGGCGTGGTCGGGGTGGTGACCGGACTGGGGACCGAGGCGGGGGCCGCGCTCACCGCCCACCCGCTGGTGACCCACCTGGGGTTCGTGGGGTCCACCGACACCGGCCGGCTGGTGGCCCACGCCGCCGCGGAGCGGGTGGTGCCGACCGTGCTGGAGCTGGGCGGCAAGTCCGCCCACGTGGTGCTGGCCGACGCCGACCTGGACCGGGCCGCCGGGGTGATCACCCGGTCCCTCCTCCAGAACGCCGGGCAGACGTGCTCGGCCGGTTCGCGGCTCGTCGTCGACGAGCGCGTCCGGGCGGGCCTCGTGGACCGCCTCGTGGCCCGGTTCCGCGACACGACGCTAGGCCCCGGGATCGAGGACCCCGACCTGGGACCGCTCGTCTCGCCGAGGCAGCAGGAACGGGTGCGCGGGTATGTGGAGGGCGCGGGCTCGGGCGTCCTCCGCGTGGGCGGCGCACCGCCGCAGGAGGACCGGCTCGGCGCGGGGTCCTACTGGCTGCCGACCCTGCTCGACGGGGTCGACCCCTCCGACCCGGTCGCCCGGGAGGAGGTGTTCGGCCCGGTGCTCGTCACGCACGGCTTCACGGACGAGGACGAGGCCGTGGCGCTGGCCAACGGCACGGACTACGGGCTGCTCGCGGCGGTGTGGACGCGGGACGTGGGGCGTGCCCACCGGATGGCGTCGGTGCTCGAGGCGGGGCAGGTCTTCGTCAACGGCTACGGCGCCGGCGGCGGGGTGGAGCTGCCCTTCGGCGGGGTGGGCCGTTCCGGGTACGGCCGGGAGAAGGGGCTGGCGGCCCTGGACGCCCTCACGAGGGTCAAGACCGTCGTCGTGCGGCTGGACTGACCCGCTCCCCCGCACGGGGGAGGACGCACCGGTGCCCTCCCCCGGCTCCTCCGCCCACGGGTGGACCGCCGGTCCGACCCACGGCCGATGTGCCGGGCGGGGGCGGGTGCTTGACTGGGCCGCATGACGACCGCTGCGCCCGACCGCCCGGGCACGGGGATCACGATCCGGGGGCTGACCAAGACCTTCGGCGAGCTCCGTGCCGTCGACGACCTCACCTTCGACGTCCGGCCGGGGCGGGTCACCGGCTTCCTGGGCCCCAACGGCGCCGGCAAGACCACCACCCTGCGGATGCTGCTGGGGCTGGTCCGCCCGACGGCGGGCGAGGCGCTCATCGGCGGTCGCCACTACGTCGCCCTGCCCGAGCCGCTGACCACCGTGGGGGCGGCCCTGGAGGCGACCGGCTTCCACCCGGGCCGCTCGGGCCGGGACCACCTGCGCGCGCTGGCCGCCACCCACCGGATCCCCGACTCCCGCGCCGACGAGCTGCTCGAGCTGGTGGGCATCCCGGCCGCCGCCCGCAAGCGGGCGGGCGGCTACTCGATGGGCATGCGCCAGCGGCTGCAGCTGGCCGCCGCGCTCCTGGGCGACCCGCAGGTGCTGCTGCTCGACGAGCCGGCCAACGGGCTCGACCCCGAGGGGATCCGCTGGATGCGCGGCTTCCTGCGCCACCTGGCCAACGACCAGGGCAAGACGGTCCTCATCAGCTCCCACCTGCTGGCCGAGGTCGAGCAGACCGTCGAGGACGTCGTCATCATCGCCAACGGCCACCTCGTCCGGGAGGGAACCATGGACGCCCTGCACGGCGAGCCCGCGGCGCTGGTGCGCTCCCCCGAGCCGGCCCAGCTGGCCCGGGCGCTGGAGCGGGCCGGCCTCGCGGCGACCCTGCTCCCGGAGCAGGGTCCCGACGCCCTGCGGGTCTCCACCCCCGAGCTGGCCCGGGTCGGTGAGGTCGCGCTGGCGGCCGGTCGCCCGGTGCACGAGCTACGCGGGCTGCGCACGGACCTGGAGCGGCTCTTCCTCGACCTCACCGACGCCCCGGAGCACCGCAACCGCAACCTCGGGGTGCCGGTCGACGGGGCTGCTTCCCCCGCCGGCCCGACCACCGGGCCGGCACCGGACGACCCGGCGCGCGCACCGCATACCCCCGACCCGACGAACCCCGAGGAGGCCTCCCGGTGACCGGTCTCGTGCGCTCCGAGCTCATCAAGGCCTTCAGCACCCGGACGGCCTGGGCCATGCCGTTGGCGATGTTCCTCGTCACGGCCGCGTTCACCGCGATCGGGGCGTTCTTCCTCGTCTACGCGGAGCTGCCGGTCGGGGACACCACGATCCGGGCCCGCGAGACGATGGACGAGACGGTCCTCGTGCGGATGGTCTACACCGGGGCGGTGCAGATGGGCTACCTGCTCACGCTGGTGCTGGGCATCCTGACGATGGGCGCGGAGTACCGCCACCGCACCCTGACCGCGACCCTCCAGGCCGTACCCCGACGGGGGCGGATGATCCTCGCCAAGGTGCTGGGCCTGGTGGTCGTGGTGCTCGTCAACGGGCTGGCCCACCTCGCCGGTGCCCTCCTGGCCGGCGGCGCGGTGCTGCTCTCCGCGGACCTCTCCCTGGCCCCGGACCCCGGCGACCTCATCGCGACCATGCTGCGGCTGCTGCTGGTCCTCGTGCTCTGGGGTCTCATCGGCTTCGGCCTCGGGGTCCTGATCCCCAACCAGGTCGTCGCGCTGTTCGTCGGGGTCGCCGTGGCCTTCATCGTCGAACCGTTGCTGGGCTTCGGCATCACCTTCTGGGACGCGGTGGCCGACGCGGCCCGCTTCTTCCCCAGCCAGCTGACCATGAGCACCCTCAACATCTTCGACGGCGCCGACGCGGCGACGACCCAGGCGCTGGGCGGCGCCGAGAACCCGCTGGCGTGGTGGGTGGCCGGCCTCGTGCTCCTGGCCTACGCGGGCGTGATGACGCTCCTGGGGTGGGTCCTCACCTCCCGGCGCGACGTGGGGTGAGCCCCTCCGGGGCGCGGGAGGGCACGGCACCCCGGAGGGCGTCACCGGGGGTGCACGGGCTAGGCTGTACGACGACGTGCACTGTTTCGCACACGCGTTGCACCCCCGGATGTGAGAAGAGGCGCAAACCCCGTGGCCAACCCCCCGAGCAGCGACACCACCCTCGCCGACTTCGGAGCCAACGAGTGGCTCGTCGAGGAGAAGCGCGAGCAGTTCGACCAGGATCCAGGGTCCGTCGACCCGGCCTGGCGCCGATACTTCGAGGGGACTGACGACCGGCGCAACGGTGCGGCCGACACCGCGGCGAAGGGGTCCGACGACGGCGGTGCCGCCGACACCGCACGCCCGGCACCCTCCTCGACCGGTGCGGGTGCGCCGGCACCGGGCGCGGGGCAGGCGAAGGTGGGCAAGGCACCGCCCCGCACGTCCTCCACGGACACCGACGCGGCGCCCCAGGGCGGGGACACGAAGGGCGGCGACGGGGAGAGGAACGAGCCGAAGGACGCGAAGGGCGGGGACACGAAGGGCGGGGACACGAAGGCCGCGCCCAAGGACTCGCAGGGCACCTCCGGGAAGAAGGCGGAGGACACGAAGGCCGCGCCCAAGGACGCGCAGGGCACCTCCGGGAAGAAGGCCGGGGACACGAAGGCCGCGCCCGAGGGGGCGAAGGACGACTCCGGGTCCAAGGACACCGGCGAGAAGGGTCAGACGCCCCGCGGGACCGCGGGGACGAGGGCGGCGGAGAAGTCCGTCGGCACCCCCTCCCGGTCGGGCGGCTCCGAGCCGCGCGTGTCGCGCGACGCCCCCGCCCCGACGAAGAAGGGGCCCCAGAGCGACGTGACGATGACCCCGCTGCGGGGAGCCGTCGCCCGCGTGGTCACCAACATGGAGAGCTCGCTGGAGGTGCCCACCGCTACCAGCGCGCGCAACCTGCCGGCCAAGCTGCTCATCGACAACCGCATCGTCATCAACAACCACCTGGCCCGCTCCCGCGGCGGCAAGGTCTCCTTCACCCACCTCATCGGCTACGCCATGGTCAAGGCGCTCAAGGCGATGCCGGAGATGAACAACGGCTTCGCCACCCAGGACGGCAAGCCCGTGCTGCTCGAGCCGGCCCACATCAACCTGGGCCTGGCCATCGACGTCCCCAAGCCGGACGGCAGCCGCCAGCTCCTCGTGCCCAACATCAAGAGCGCCGAGGAGATGACCTTCTACGAGTTCTGGACGGCCTACGAGCGGATCGTGCGCAAGGCGCGGGACAACAAGCTGACGGTCGCGGACTTCCAGGGCACCACGATCAGCCTGACCAACCCCGGCGGCATCGGCACGCTGCACTCGGTGCCGCGGCTGATGAAGGGTCAGGGCGCCATCATCGGCGTCGGCTCCCTGGACTACCCGGCCGAGTGGCAGGGCGCCGCCCCCGAGCGGATCGCGACCAACGCGGTCAGCAAGATCCTCACCCTGACCTCGACCTACGACCACCGCATCATCCAGGGTGCGCAGTCGGGGGAGTTCCTCAAGATCATGCACCAGCTGCTGCTGGGCGAGGAGGACTTCTTCGACGAGATCTTCACCTCCCTGCGCATCCCCTACGAGCCGATCCGGTGGGCCCCGGACATCGCCGCGACCCACGACGACGACATCTCCAAGGCCAGCCGCATCCAGGAGCTCATCCACGCCTACCGCGTCCGCGGCCACCTCATGGCGGACACGGATCCCCTGGAGTACGTCCAGCGCCGCCACCCGGACCTGACGATCGAGAACCACGGCCTGACGCTGTGGGACCTGGACCGCGACGTGCCCACAGGCGGCTTCGGCGGCAAGCCGCGGCTGACGCTGCGCAAGATCCTCGGCATCCTGCGAGACTCCTACTGCCGCACCGTCGGCGTGGAGTACATGCACATCCAGGACCCCGAGGAGCGGGACTGGTTCCAGGAGAAGCTCGAGGTGCCGTTCCGCAAGCCAGCACCCGCCGAGCAGCTGCGGATCCTGCGTCGCCTCAACGCGGCGGAGGCCTTCGAGACCTTCCTGCAGACCAAGTTCGTCGGGCAGAAGCGCTTCAGCCTCGAGGGTGGCGAGGCCGTCATCGCCCTCATGGACAAGGTGCTCAGCCGCGCCGCCCAGGACGGGCTGGCCGAGGTGACGATGGGTATGCCGCACCGCGGCCGGCTCAACGTGCTCGCCAACCTCGCGGGCAAGTCCTACGGTCAGATCTTCCGCGAGTTCGAGGGCAAGTCGGCCCCCGGGTCGGTCCAGGGCTCCGGCGACGTCAAGTACCACCTCGGGACCGAGGGTGAGTTCCACGACGAGCAGGGCAACTCCACCCGGGTCTACCTCGCCGCCAACCCCTCCCACCTGGAGGCCGTCAACCCCGTGCTCGAGGGGATCACCCGGGCCAAGCAGGACCGCCTCGAGCTGGAGACCGGCACCGAGGACTACGGGGTCCTGCCGGTCCTGCTCCACGGCGACGCGGCCTTCGCGGGCCAGGGCGTGGTCCTGGAGACCCTGCAGATGTCGCAGCTGCCCGGCTACCGCACCGGCGGCACCATCCACGTGGTCATCAACAACCAGGTCGGCTTCACCACCGCGCCGCACCACTCCCGTTCAGCGGTCTACTGCACCGACGTCGCGCGGACCGTGCAGGCCCCGATCTTCCACGTCAACGGCGACGACCCCGAGGCCGTCGTGCGGGTGGCCGAGCTGGCCTACGAGTACCGCCAGAAGTTCCACAAGGACGTGGCCATCGACATGGTCTGCTACCGGCGGCGCGGACACAACGAGGGCGACGACCCCTCGATGACCCAGCCGCTGATGTACGACCTCATCGAGGCCAAGCGCTCGGTCCGCAAGCTCTACACCGAGTCCCTCATCGGTCGTGGCGACATCAGCGTCGAGGACGCCGAGGAGGCGCTGCGCGACTACCAGAAGCAGCTGGAGCAGGTCTTCGTGGAGACCCGCGCGGCGCTGAAGGGCGAGGGTGACGGCACCCGCGGCCTGGAGCGCCCGCAGGCCCAGGACGAGGGCGACATGGCCACCCGGCAGCGGCCGACCGCCATCAGCGAGGAGATGCTGCGGACCATCGGCGAGGCGTTCGCCGACGTGCCCGAGGGATTCACCGTCCACCCCAAGCTGGCCAAGCTGCTCACCACCCGGCGGGACATGGTCCGCGAGGGCGGCATCGACTGGGGCATGGGCGAGCTGATCGCCTTCGGCTCCCTCGTCATGGAGGGGACGCCGGTCCGTCTCTCCGGCCAGGACTCCCGCCGCGGGACCTTCGTCCAGCGGCACGCGGTGCTCACGGACAACGAGACGGCGGCCAGCTGGACCCCGCTGCACCACCTGTCCGAGGACCAGGCCAGCTTCGAGGTCTACGACTCGCTGCTCTCGGAGTACGCGGTGATGGGCTTCGAGTACGGCTACTCGGTCGAGCGGACGAACGCGCTGGTGCTCTGGGAGGCCCAGTTCGGCGACTTCGCCAACGGCGCCCAGACGATCGTGGACGAGTTCATCTCCTCCTCCGAGCAGAAGTGGGACCAGCGCTCCAGCGTCGTGCTACTGCTCCCCCACGGCTACGAGGGACAGGGGCCGGACCACTCCTCCGCGCGCATCGAGCGCTACCTGCAGATGTGCGCCGAGGACAACATGGTGGTGGCCTACCCCTCCAGCCCGGCGTCGTACTTCCACCTGCTGCGGGCCCACGCGACGGCGCGTCCGCGCAAGCCGCTCATCGTCTTCACCCCCAAGGCGATGCTGCGGCTCAAGGCAGCGGCGAGCAGCCCGGAGGAGTTTACGCACGGCACCTTCGAGCCGGTGCTCGCCGACGCGGCCGACCTCGACCGCGAGGCGGTCGACCGGGTGCTCATCGCCTCCAGCAAGCTCGTGCACGACCTGGAGGACGAGCGCACCAAGCGGGAGGACACGCGCACCGCGATCCTGCGGATGGAGCAGCTCTACCCCCTCCCCGGAGCGCAGCTGGCGAGCCTCACCGCGACGTACCCCAACGCCGAGCTGGTGTGGGTGCAGAACGAGCCGAAGAACCAGGGAGCCTGGCCGTTCATGGCGCTCAACCTGTCCGAGGCCCTCACCCACCACGGTGAGGAGCGGCCCATCCGGGTCGCCGCCCGGCCCGCGTCGGCCTCGCCGTCCACCGGGTCGGCCAAGGTGCACGCTGTCGAGCAGGCCACCCTGCACGAGGAGGCCTTCGGCCGCCGCTGACGGACGGGGCCGGCCACGGCCCGCGCGAGGGGTCCTCCCACCCGGGAGGGCCCCTCGCGCACGTCCGGGTGCCGCCCGCCCCGGGGTGGGCGGGCCGCGGCGGCCGGCGCCACGGCATACGGAAGAATGGTGCCCATGACCGCCGACGCAGCCGGACCGACGCTTCCCCCCGGACACACCGCCTACCCCCCCGGCCCCGAGGACGTGGACGACCTCGTGCGCCTCCTGCGCCGTCACGAGCGCGAGGGGCGCGGCTGGCCGGGGGCGGACAGCCAGGCCGTCGCGGCCGAGGTCGCGGGTCGGGGCGCGGACACGCACCTGCACGAGGTCGTGCGCGACGACGGCGGGACGGTCCGAGCGTGGATCAACTGCCACGACCGGGCTGCGGGCCGGGTGCTGGTGGGCGTGACCGTCGACCCCGACCTGCCCGACGAGGCGGCCGATCCGCTGGCCAGGTTCGCCTTCGGCCGGGTGGAGGAGCTCGGGCAGGAGGTGCTGCAGCGTCGGGGGCTGCAGCAGACCCAGCTCGACTCGGGGGCGTTCGCCGACGACCCGCGCCAGCAGCGCTGGCTCACGGAGGCGGGCTACGAGCACGTGCGCGACTGGTGGCAGATGAGCCGCCCCGTGGATCCGGGGTCCGACCTGCAGCAGCCCGGACCGCGGGAGGGCGTGGAGATCCGGCGGGTGCGGCGCGACGACGGGGTCGGGATGCCGCAGGAGGAGGACCTGCGGGCGGTGCACCTCGTGCTGGAGCACTCCTTCGCCGACCACTTCAACTCCTACCGGGAGACCTTCGAGGAGTTCGTCTCGCGCCTGCGCGAGGACCCGGGACACCGGTGGGACCACTGGTGGCTGGCCACCGTGGACGGGAAACCGGCCGGGGCGCTCGTCGCCACGACCGTCGTCGGCGGGGTCGGTCCGGACGGCACCGCCCGGCCGGACTCCTCCTACGTCGAGTACATCGGGGTGCACCGCCGCGCGCGGGGACGGGGGGTGGCCAAGGGGCTGCTCCGGGCCGTCGTGGCCGACGCCGCCGCCCGCCGACGCAGCTCCGTCGGGCTGGAGGTCGACGCCGACTCCCCCACCCGCGCGGACGGCCTGTACCTGTCGATGGGGTGGCGCACGCGCTACTCCACCCAGTCCTGGCACCGCACCCTGTCGCTGCCGGGATCGGCGGCGGCGGCGGGATAGCCTGCGAGGGTGTACTTCACCGACCGCGGGATCGAGGAGCTGGCCCAGCGCCGGGGCGCGGAGGACGTGACCCTCGGCTGGCTGGCCGAGCAGCTGCGCACGTTCGTGGACCTGCACCCCGAGTTCGAGGTGCCGGTGGACCGCCTGGCCACCTGGCTGGCCCGCGAGGACGACGACGAGTGAGACGAGAGGCGACGACGTGACGAGCCAGGGACGACCGGGCCCGACCGACATCGAGTACACCCCCAGCGCGGAGTTCTCCGTGCACGAGGGGCCGCGGGACATCGGCCTGTGCTTCGTCGGCGACGGGTTCGTGGCGGGTTACGGGGACCCCAAGGCCCTGGGCTGGGTCAGCCGCGTGGTCGGTCGCACGCCCGCCCAGGAGGTCGCCCTGACCTCCTACAACCTGGGGGTACGCGGCAGCAGCTCGGCCGACGTCATGGCCCGGTGGCGGGCCGAGTGCCCTCCGCGCTGGGAGGGCCGCTCCGAGCGCCGGCTGGTCGTGGGCGTGGGGGCCGAGGACGTCGAGCAGGGGGTCACCACCGCCCGGTCCCGGCTCAACCTGGCCAACGTGCTCGACGAGGCCAGCTCGACCGGTATCGGCACCTTCGTCGTCGGGCCGACTCCCACGCTGGACGCCGAGGTCAACGCCCGGCTCCAGGTGCTCGCGGAGGCGCAGGCCGACGTGTGCCACCGCCGCGGGGTCCCGTTCGTCGACTGCTTCACCCCCCTGCAGGGCCACGACCAGTGGCAGTCCGACCTGGCGGCCGGCGATACCGTGCACCCGGGGCAGGCCGGCTACGGCCTCGTCGCCTGGCTCGTGCTCAACGGGGGCTGGTACCGCTGGCTCCAGCTGGAGGACTGAGCCGCTCGACCCAGGCGCGCGCCTCCGCGTAGGACTGCTCGTCGGCGTGCTCGGGCACCTGTGCCGGGCGCCGGTCGGCCCGCGGGTAGGACCCCATGAAGTGCACCTCGCGACAGGTCCGGCGCAGACCGACCAGCGCCTCGCGCAGCCGGGCCTCGCTCACGTGGGCGTCCGCGTCGATCCAGAAGCAGTACTCCCCGAGCCCCTCCCCCGTGGGGCGCGACTCGAGCCGGCTGAGGTCGATGCCCCGCACGGCGAACTGCTCCAGCAGCTCCAGCAGGGCTCCGGGCCGGTTCATCCAGATGAGGGCCACCAGCGTGGTCCGGTCGCTGCCCGTCGGAGCGGGCACGTCCACGCCCGCCCGCAGGACGACGAACCGGGTGACGGCGCCGTCCCGGTCGGCGATGTGCTCGGCCACCGGCACCAGGCCGTAGGCGGCCGCGGCGCCGGGTGCCGCGACGGCTGCGTCGTAACCGCCCTCGGAGACGGCCTGGGCGGCGCGCGCGGTCGAGGTCTCGGGGACCAGGGCCGCGTCGGGCAGGTTGCGGGCGAGCCAGTCCCTCGTCTGGGCCATCGCGTGCGGGTGGGTGGCGACCGTCCCGACCTGGGCCAGCGTGGTTCCGGGGCGGACCAGCAGGGAGAACTGGACCTCGACGTGGACCTCGGCGACGATGTGCACCCCGTCCGCGCCCGCGTCCTGCAGCGCCTGGAGGGTGGCCGGGACGGACCCCTCGACGGAGTTCTCGAAGGGCACGACCGCCGCGTCCACCTCGCCGTGCCGCAGGGCCTCGATCGCCACCGGGACCGTGGGAGCCGGCCAGGCCTGCCCGGCTCCCCGGGGGTCCCACTGGCGCACGGCCTGCTCGGTGAACGTGCCGGCCGGGCCGAGATAGGCGATCTTCACACCGGAACGATATCGCCGGTGGCCTCCCGCCTCAGTAGGCGCCGTGCTCGTCGGGCCTGAGCACGACCTGGACGGTGCGCCACAGGATCATCAGGTCCAGCACCGGGGTCCAGTTCTCGACGTAGTAGAGGTCGAGGCGGACCGACTCCTGCCAGGAGAGGTTGCTGCGCCCGCTGATCTGCCACAGGCCGGTCATGCCCGGCTTGACGAGCAACCGGCGGCGGGCGTCCAGGGCGTAGGTGGCGACCTCCCGCGGCAGCGGCGGGCGCGGCCCGACCAGGCTCATGTCGCCGCGCAGCACGTTGATCAGCTGGGGCAGCTCGTCCAGGGAGTGGCGCCGGATGAAGGCTCCCACCCGCGTCACCCGCGGGTCCTCGGGCACCTTGAACATCGGCCCGGCCCCCTGGTCCACCGCCCGCAGCGTGGGCAGCATCTCCTCGGCCGCCACCACCATGCTGCGGAACTTCAGCATCGCGAACGTGCGTCCGTCACGGCCCACCCGCTCCTGCCGGAAGAGCACCGGACCGCCGTCCTCGCCCCGCACCGCCAGCGCCACCAGGCCCATCACCGGAGCCATGACCACCAGCACCGCCACCGCCGCCATCCGGTCCACCACGTTCTTGGCCACCAGCTGCGGACCGGCGAACCGCGGCGACTCCACGTGGATCAGCGGCAGGCCCTGAACCGGACGGGTCAGCACCCGCGGCCCGGCCACGTCCATGATCCCCGGCGCGACGACCAGGTCGATGTCGGTCCCCTCCAACGCCCACCCCAGCCGGCGCAACCCCTCCTGGCCCAGCCCCGCGGAGGAGGACACCGCCACCACGTCCACGTCCATCTCCAGCGCCTTGACCAGCACGTCGGACTCCGGCCCCAGGACCGGGACCCCGGCGACCCGGCCCTCGCTGGCACCGTCCACGCAGGCCCCCAGCACCTGGTAGCCCGCGTCCGGCGCCCGCCCCAGCGCCACCACCAGGCTGGCCACGTGGTCCCGGTCCCCCACGAGCAGCACCCGGTCCGAGAGCGCACCCTCCCGACGCCGGCGCACCAGCCATCGGCGCGCACTCCAGCGGGCCACCAGCAGCAGCACCGTCCCCAGCGGGAAGGCCAGCACGACATACCCCCGGGCGAAGTCCGCCTTCAGCGCCAGCGCGACGATCGCCACGATCGCGAACAGCCAGGTCGAGGCCTGGAAGACCTGCTTGTACTCCTGCACGCCGTGCCCCACCAGGCGCCCGTCGTAGGAGTTCTGCAGGTGCAGCGAGACCATCCACCCGGCCATCAGCGCCAGCGAGACGGTCGTGTAGCTCACCGCCCCGAGCGCGCTCTGCAGCTCGCGCCCGTCTGTCCCGAACCGGAACAGCTGCGCCGCCACGACGGCCACTGCCACCACGAGCAGGTCGGCCATCCGCACCACCGACAGGTAACCCGTCAGGTACCTGCGGGCCTGGGGCAGCCCCCTCCGTCGCCCGCCCTGCAGTCCGTCGGGCACGACGAAGAGCGGCGTCGGGGCGGACCCGACGCCGAGACCGTCGCGAGCCCCCTGCGGCTCACGCGGGATCTCCACCGAAGAAGTCAAGCGATTCCCATCTACCCGGCCGGGCGCCAGGCGGTCACCCAACCGCCGGGCACTTTACCCGTTCTTTACCAAGGGTAGTTAACCAGCCGGTAGCCACCCCGTCCACCCCTGCGGGGGGTCCGGACGAACCCTGGGGGGTATGGCGCCCGCCACCCTCGGCGGTCCCGCTCAGCCGCGGCGGGGGGCCAGGGCGCGGAAGAGGTGCGGCACCGCCGCCGTGACCTGCTCCTGCATCGTCACGTAGACCTCGTCGGCCCGGCGGTAGGGGTCGACGACGTCGTGGTCCTCCGGCCGTCCGGGGCGGCGACGGCCACGGTGCCGGGTGGCCACGTCGGCGAGCTCGCGCAGCCGGGCGGCCGGGTCGGCCGAGGACGGCAGGTCCTCGTCGGGCAGGCCCTCGACGATCGCCGCGAGCTCGCGCACGGTGAACACCCGCTTCATCGCCCGGGGGGTCGTCCGGACCACGGCCGCCCGGTGGTCGCGGGTCGCGGTGAGGACGAGGTCGGCCGTCTCGACCATCGGGGCCGCCAGCCGGCGGGCCGAGAAACCGTCGGAGCTGCCGCCCAGGCCACGGAGCACCGCGGCCGCGCGCTCGTCCATCGGGTGGTCGACCAGCGCGCCGGTGCCCGCCGACGCGACCTCGAAGTGGCCGGGCCCCCAGCGCTGGTCCAGCCCCTGCTGCAGCAGCCGCTCGACCAGCGGCGACCGGCACACGTTGCCCGTGCACACGACGAGGATGCGGCCCGTTGCCATGCCGGTCAGACTACGCGGGTCCGGGCAGGTCGACCCCGGCCCACCGCGGGCCGTGCCCCAGGAGGGTGGCCGTGCGGGTCTGCTGGTCGGCCTCGCCGCTGCCGGAACGCTCCAGGACCACCTCCAGCCGGTCGTCGGCCAGGTGCTCGGCCAGGCCGTGCCCCCACTCGACCACGGTGACCGACTCCTCGAGCGACTCGTCCAGGTCCAGGTCGTCCAGCTCGGCCTCCCCGCCGAGGCGGTAGGCGTCGGCGTGCACGAGCGCCGGACCCCCGACGAGCGAGGGGTGCACCCGGGCGATGACGAAGGTCGGCGAGGTGATCGGCCCCCGGACCCCCAGCCCGTGCGCGAGCCCCTGGGTCAGCGTCGTCTTGCCCGCCCCGAGGTCGCCGGTGAGCACCACCAGGTCCCCGGCCCGCAGCACCCGGCCGAGCGTCTCCCCGAGCGCACGGGTGTCCTCGTCGGTCGGCAGCACCAGTAGGCGGCCGGTCACGACGGCCCGCCCACGTGGCGCCGCGGGACCCGCGGCCCGAAGCGGGTGACGATCTCGTAGGAGATCGTCCCCGCGGCCTCGGCCCAGTCCTGGGCGGTGGGCTCCCCGCCGTCGCCGGCCCCGAAGAGGACGACCTCCTCGCCCGCCGCCACGTCGAGGTCACCGACGTCGACGACGAACTGGTCCATGCACACCCGCCCCGAGACCCGGAATCGCTGTCCGCGCACCTGGACGGGAGCCTGGTTCGACCCGTGCCGCGGAACACCGTCGGCATACCCGAGGGGGACGTCGACGAGGGTGGTCTCGCGCGACGTGGTGTAGGTGTGCCCGTAGGAGACGCCCTGACCGGCCGGGACCCGCTTGGCCACGGCGACCCGCGCGCTCACCCGCATCGCGGGGCGCAGCCCCAGCTCCGCCGCGGACGCCAGGTCGGGCACGGGCGAGAGGCCGTACACCGCCAGGCCTGGGCGGACCATGTCCCAGGAGGCCTCGGGAGTGGTCAGGGTGGCGGCGGAGTTGGACATGTGCCGCACCTCGGGCCGCAGGCCGGCGCGCTCCGCGACCGCCACCGCGTCGGCGAAGGCCTCCTGCTGGGCCCGGACGGTCGGGTGCGCGGGGGCGTCGGCGTAGGCGAAGTGGGTGAACAGGCCGCGGACCCGCAGCACCCCCTCGGCCTCCAGGCGCGCGGCCTCCTCGACCAGGTCGGTCCAGTCCGTGCGCGGGTCCCCCGCCCGCAGGGGTATGCCGTAGGCACCGTTGCGGGCCAGGCCGGTGTCCACCTTGAGCTGGGTCGTCGCCGGGCGGCCGGTGGCGCGGGCAGCGTCGGCCAGGGCCCGCAGACCCCAGGGGGCGACGGCCGCGACCTCGACGTCGGCCTCCACCAGGGGGCGCAGGTCCAGGTCGGGCGTGGTGAGCCAGGTGAGGACCGGGGCCTCGATCCCGGCGGCCCGCAGGGCCAGGGCCTCGGTGGCCTGGGCGACCCCCAGGGCGCAGGCACCACCGGCGAGCGCGGCTCGGGCCGACGGCACGAGGCCGTGCCCGTAGGCGTCGGCCTTGACGACGGCCATCAGCTCGGTGCCGCCCACCCGCTCGCGCAGGGTCCGCACGTTGTCGCTGACGGCGTCCAGGTCGACGAGCACCTCGGCCGGCCAGAGGGTGGTGCTGCCGCGGCCGCCCGGCCCCGCCGGTGGTCCGCCCGCCGCGGGGCCCGCGGGGGCCGGCGTCACGCCCGGCCGTCCTGGGCCCGCTGCGCGGCGACCGCCGCGAGCTGGGCCATGAGGCTGTCCGGCACGGGCGGGGTGGCCTCGTCGGCCACCGCCGCGGCGATGCGCTCGCCCAGCTCCTGGGTGCTGGCGCCCATCGCCTCCCCGGCGAGCGCCGGCAGGCCCCGGAGCACCAGGGCGGTGGCGGCCTCGACCGCGGACGCCGCCTCCCCCTCGCCCAGGTGGCCCAGCAGCATCGCCAGGGACAGGCAGGCCCCGGCCGGGTTCGCCCAGCCCCGGCCGGCGATGTCCGGGGCGGAGCCGTGGATCGGCTCGAACATGCTCGGGTGGGCCCCGTCGAGGTTGAGGTTGCCGCTGGCGGCCACGCCCAGCCCGCCCTGGAGGACCGCGCCGAGGTCGGTGACGATGTCGCCGAAGAGGTTGTCGGTGACGACCACGTCGAAGCGTTCGGGGCTGACCGGAAGGTGCATGCACAGGGCGTCGACGTGGACGTAGTCGGTCTCCACGTCGGGGTAGCGGGTGCCGACCTCGGTCATGACGTCGGTCCACAGCGCGCCCGCCTCGACGAGGACGTTGGTCTTGTGGCACAGGGTCAGCCGGCCGCGGCGCTGCCGGGCCAGCCGGTAGGCGAAGTCCACGGCGCGCTCCACGGCATACCAGGTGTTGACCGACTCCTGGACGGCGACGCGGGCGGGGGTGCCGCGGTGCACGGTGCTCCCCTGCGCGACGTAGGCGCCCTCGGTGTTCTCGCGGACGACGACCAGGTCGCAGCGCTCCGGGGTCAGGCCCGAGATGGGGGTGGGGACGCCGTCGTAGAGGCGCACCGGTCGCAGGTTGATGGCCTGCTGCATCCGGCGGCGCAGCTCCAGGATGATGCCGCGCTCGAGGATCCCGGGAGTGACCTTCGGGCTGCCGATGGCGCCGAAGAGGATCGCGTCGTGCCGGTCCAGCTCGGCGGTGGCCCCGTCCGTGAGCAGCTCGCCGGTCGCCAGGTGGTGGTCGGCCCCGAGGGGCACGTCCGTGCGGGAGGTGGTGAAGCCGAACCGGGACTCGGCCGCGTCGAGCACCGAGAGGGCGGCGCGGGTGACCTCGGGACCGACCCCGTCACCGGGCAGGACGGCAAGGGTGTGGCTGCGCATGGCGGACCTCGCGTGCGGTAGGCGTTGACGTCGCGTCAGCGACGGAGGGTTATGGTGGCTGCATTCTTGCAGCACCCGCCGCACGGCCGTCCGGCGCCCGCGGCTCCCCGAGGTGAAGGAGGTTGCCCGTGCCCGGCCTGACGCTGGCTGAGAAGCTCTGGCAGCAGCACGTCGTCCGCTCCGCCGAGGGCGAGCCCGACCTCCTCTACATCGACCTGCACCTCGTGCACGAGGTGACCAGCCCGCAGGCCTTCGACGGGCTGCGTCAGGCCGGGCGCGGGGTGCGCCGGCCGGACCTGACGGTGGCGACCGAGGACCACAACGTGCCCACGACGCTGGGGCCGGTGACCGACCCCGTCTCGCGCACGCAGCTGGAGGCGTTGAAGGCCAACTGCGAGCAGTTCGGGATCGTGCACCACGAGCGGGGGCGCCGCGGCCAGGGCATCGTGCACGTGATCGGGCCGGAGCTGGGGCTGACCCAGCCGGGGATGACGATCGTGTGCGGGGACTCCCACACCTCCACGCACGGGGCGTTCGGTGCGCTGGCGTTCGGGATCGGCACCTCCGAGGTGGAGCACGTGCTGGCCACCCAGACCCTGTCGCTGCGGCCGCTGAGGACGATGGCGGTCACCGTGGACGGCGAGCTGCCGGCGGGGGTGGGCGCCAAGGACATCATCCTGGCGGTGATCAACCGGATCGGCACCGGCGGCGGTCAGGGCTACATGCTGGAGTACCGCGGCAGCGCGATCGAGTCGCTGTCGATGGAGGGCCGGATGACGATCTGCAACATGTCGATCGAGGCCGGGGCCCGGGCCGGGATGGTCGCCCCGGACGAGAAGACGTTCGCCTACCTGCAGGGTCGCCCGCACGCGCCGCAGGGCGCCGACTGGGACGCGGCCGTGGAGGCGTGGCGGGGCCTGCGCACCGACGACGACGCGGTCTTCGACGCCGAGGTGTTCCTCGACGCCGCCGAGCTGAGCCCCTACGTGACCTGGGGGACCAACCCGGCGCAGTCGGTCCAGCTGGGCGAGGCGGTGCCGGACCCGGAGAGCTTCGGGCACGACGACGCGAAGGAGACCGCGCGGCGGGCGCTGGACTACATGGGCCTGCAGGCCGGGACCCCGATGCGCGAGGTCGGCGTCGACGCGGTCTTCCTCGGCTCGTGCACCAACGGGCGGATCGAGGACCTGCGGGTGGCCGCCGACGTCCTGCGCGGCCGGCACGTCGCCGAGGGTGTCCGCCTGCTCGTCGTGCCCGGCTCGCACGCGGTCCGGCAGCAGGCCGAGGAGGAGGGCCTGGACACGGTCTTCACCGACGCCGGCGGCGAGTGGCGCCTGGCCGGGTGCTCGATGTGCCTGGGGATGAACCCCGACCAGCTGGCCCCGCAGGAGCGCTGCGCCTCCACGTCCAACCGCAACTTCGAGGGACGCCAGGGCGCCCGCGGCCGCACCCACCTGGTCTCCCCGGCCGTGGCCGCCGCGACCGCCGTGCGCGGCACCCTCTCCTCCCCGGCCGACCTGGTCGACGTCCGCGAGCAGGAGACGGTCTGATGGAGAAGTTCACCACGCACACCGGGATCGGCGTGCCGCTGCGCCGTTCCGACGTCGACACCGACCAGATCATCCCGGCGGAATACCTCAAGCGGGTCGCACGCACCGGCTTCGAGGACGGCCTGTTCGCCCGGTGGCGCGAGGACCCGGGCTTCGTGCTCAACCAGCCGGCCTACGCCGGCGGCTCGGTGCTGGTGGCCGGGCCCGACTTCGGCACCGGGTCCAGCCGCGAGCACGCCGTGTGGGCGCTGCAGCAGTACGGCTTCCGCGCCGTCCTCTCCAGCAGGTTCGCCGACATCTTCCGCGGCAACTCCGGCAAGGGCGGCCTGCTCACCGCCCAGCTGGACCAGGGCGACGTCGAGCTCATCTGGAAGCAGATCGAGGCCGAGCCGGGCACGAGCATCACCGTCGACCTGCCCGCCCGGCAGGTGACCTGCGGCGACGTCGTGGCCCCCTTCCAGGTCGACGACTACGTCGCCTGGCGCCTGGAGAACGGCCTGGACGACATCTCCCTGACCCTGCAGCACGAGGACGACATCACCGCCTACGAGGCCGCCCGGCCCTCCTGGAAGCCGGTCGTCACCACCGCCGTCGGGTAGGGCTGCCCGACCCCCCGGCCGTGGGAGAGGGTTGACGCCAGGCTGGTCGTGCACCAAGGTCGGGTCCCTGCGACAGACATCGCCCGCTACGCCGAGGTCGGTCGCTACAACCTCACCTCACCGGCTCTACGACCCGACCTCACCGCCAGCACGGACCGGTCCGACCGTCACCACCTGTGGACGACCGCAGCGGTCGTGCCCTGAGGTGCGGCAGTGTCCCGTCATGAGCTCGAGGACAAGCCAGTTCGCTCCCAGCCCGCTACCCGCGCACCTGGCCGAAGGACGTCCTGGTGAGCCACACCAGTGCCGCCCTGATGCACGGGCTGCCGTTGACGGTGCGGCCGGACCGCGTCCACGGCTGTCGCAGGTCGACCGGCCAGCACCGACGCACCCGGGCTTCCACCATCCACGGCGGATATCGGGACGCGAGGTCCTCGACCATCCGCGGGGTCGACGTCCTGGAGCCGCGGTTCGTCGTCCTGGGTGTCGCCGAGCTGCACGGCCGCGACGAGGCCGTGGTGGTCGGGGACGCGGCCCTGCACCGCGGTGACGTCGATCTCGCCGACCTGAAGGCGGCCGCAGATGCTCGCCGGCACCACCCGGCCCATGGCACCTTCACGTCCGCCGTCCAGGTGATGGACCCCGCCGCCGAGTCGCCGGGGGAGAGCCGTTCACGCTTGCTGCTCCTCAACCTGGGCTACGACCCCCGGAGTCAGGTGGTCATCCGTGACCCGGCCGGCCACGTCATCGCTCGGGTCGACTTCCTCTTGAGAGGAACCCGCGTCGTCGTGGAGTTCGACGGGTTGTCCAAGTACGCCTCGGCCGAGGAGCTCGCCGCAGAGAAGCGTCGAGAGCTGCGACTGCGGGCCGCCGGCTACACCGTGGTCCGCCTCCTGTGGTCCGACCTCGACCGACCGGCGAAGGTGCGCGCCCTCGTCGACGCCGCTCTCCAGGCCGACCTGTCCGCCGGCTGATCGGGGACCAACCGCCGACCGATGCTGATCGCCGTGGCCGACCAGCGGCCCAGTTCAGGGTGAGGTCGGCTCCCTCGGACCTCCATCGGTCTACAAGGCGATGGTGGTCCCGACGATCCGACCTCGCACAGCCGCCAGGACGGTGACTGCACTTCCGGGCGGCGGCACGCGCGTCGCCTCGGCCCTCCCCCTGTCCCCTGCCGACTCGGCCCTCCCCCTGACCCCCCTGTGACGAGCGCCACGTTGACCCGACGTCACCATCGTGGGCTAGAGTGCTCGGCAATGACTGCTCTGCTCCTCCTTCCGCGCCGCAGCGAGACCTCCTAGGTCCGGCCCTCGCTGCGGAGCTGCGCTGTCCACGGACCGACAGCAACCCACCCCCAGCGAGAGCGAGCCAGACCCCATGAGCATCCAGACCCCTGCCGCCCCTGCGACCGGCACCCACGTCGTCGAGCGCAACCCCCAGCAGCCGAGCGGCATGCCCGTGGAGCGCTACACCGCATACTCCCCGGTGGACCTGCCCGACCGCACCTGGCCGGGGCGCACGATCACGAAGGCCCCCCGCTGGTGCGCGGTCGACCTGCGCGACGGCAACCAGGCGCTGATCGACCCGATGACCCCCGACCGCAAGCGCCGGATGTTCGAGCTGCTGGTGCGGATGGGCTACAAGGAGATCGAGGTCGGCTTCCCCGCCGCCAGCCAGACCGACTTCGACTTCGTGCGGATGCTCATCGAGGAGGACCTGATCCCCGACGACGTGGTCATCCAGGTCCTGACCCAGGCCCGCGAGCACCTCATCGAGCGCACCTACGAGTCGATCGCCGGCGCGAGGCAGGCCATCGTGCACCTGTACAACTCCACGTCCACGCTGCAGCGCCGGGTGGTCTTCCGGGCGAGCGAGGACGAGATCGTCGACATCGCCGTCCAGGGCGCACGCACCTGCAAGAAGTACGAGGAGCAGATGCCCCCGGGGACGCAGATCACCTACCAGTACTCCCCCGAGTCCTACACCGGCACCGAGCTGGAGTATGCGGTGCGCGTGTGCAACGCGGTCATGGAGGAGTTCGTCCCCACCCCGGAGCGGCCGGTCATCATCAACCTGCCGGCCACCGTGGAGATGGCCACCCCCAACGTCTACGCCGACTCCATCGAGTGGATGAGCCGGCACCTGAACCACCGTGAGAACGTCATCCTCTCGCTGCACCCGCACAACGACCGCGGGACCGGCGTGGCGGCGGCCGAGCTGGGCTACCTGGCCGGCGCCGACCGGATCGAGGGCTGCCTGTTCGGCAACGGCGAGCGCACGGGCAACGTCTGCCTGGTCACGCTGGGGATGAACATGTTCAGCCAGGGCGTGGACCCGCAGATCGACTTCTCCGACATCGACGAGGTCCGGCGCACGGTCGAGCACTGCAACCAGCTGCCGGTGCCCGAGCGCCACCCCTACGGCGGCGACCTGGTCTTCACCGCCTTCTCCGGCAGCCACCAGGACGCGATCAAGAAGGGCCTGGAGGCGCTGGAGCAGGAGGCCGCCGAGGTGGGGGTACCGGTCGGGCAGCACCGGTGGGAGGTGCCCTACCTGCCAGTCGACCCCAAGGACATCGGCCGCAGCTACGAGGCCGTCATCCGGGTCAACAGCCAGTCCGGCAAGGGTGGCGTGGCCTACGTGATGAAGTCCGAGCACCGGATGGACCTGCCGCGGCGGCTGCAGATCGAGTTCAGCGGCGCGGTGCAGCGGCACACCGACACCGAGGGCGGGGAGATGAGCCCGGCCCAGATCTGGGAGGCGTTCCAGCACGAGTACCTCGAGCAGGCGGGCCCGCTGGTCGGCACCGACTACACCGTGACGCACGACGACGAGGCGGGGCACGACCGGATCGAGGCCACCGTCGAGGTCGACGGGGTCCAGCAGCAGATCACCGGCACGGGCAACGGCCCGATCGCCGCCTACACCGACGCGCTGTCCACGATCGGCATCGACGTGCGGGTGCTGGACTACCACGAGCACGCCCTCAGCGCGGGCGCCGACGCGTATGCCGCCGCCTACGTCGAGTGCGCCATCGACGGGGAGGTGCGCTGGGGCGTCGGTGTGCACCCCAGCACCGTCACCGCGGCGCTGCGCGCCGTGGCCAGCGCCGTCAACCGGCCGGGTCGTTGACCGCGGGGGCCGGCGTCGACCGGCCGGGTCGCTGACGGCGGCGGTCAGCGCCCTCGACCGGCCGCGTCGCTGACGGGCGGGGCTGGGCGTCAGCCCCGGCCGTCGCCCAGCAGCGTCGCCCCGTCGTCGGAGAAGGACCAGTAGGGGTTGTAGGCGATCTCCCACACGTGCCCGTCGGGGTCGGTAAAGACACCGGAGTAGCCGCCCCAGAACCGGCTGCACGGCTGGCGCAGCGCCTCGGCCCCGGCGGCCACGGCGGAGGCGAACTGCTCGTCGACGTCGGCGGCGCTGCCCACGTTGAGCCCCAGCACCTTGCCTCCCCACCCGTCACCGCTGCCGGGAGTCTCCTCGGTGTCGTCCTCGATGTCGATCCCGGAGTCGACCGCCAGCGCCTGCCGGTCCCACAGCGCCACCACCATCCCCCCGGTCTGGAAGAAGACGATGTGCTCCGGCGAGGGCCCCGGCTGCCAGCCGAGCGCGGTGTAGAAGTCGCGGGCGCGGTCCATGTCGGACACGCCGAGGGTCACCAGGGAGAGACGCTGATCCATGCCGTCAACCTAGCAACCCCGCTCCGGCGACCCTCGGGGGTGCCGGAGCAGGTCCCGCCAGGAGGGCGGCCACGGTGCCGGGTATGGCGCGCGCGACGGCGAGCGCGCGCACCGGCCCCCCGGGGTTGGCCCGGTGGGCGGCGGCACCGTGGACGAGGGCGGCGACCGGGCCGGCCTCCAGCGGGGTCAGGCCCGCGGCCATCAGCACACCGGCGAGGCCGGCGAGGACGTCGCCCGAACCCGCGGTGGCCAGCCACGGCGGCGCGTCCGCCTGGCTGCGGACCGGGATCGTGGGGTCCGGGTCGACGACGAGCGTCGTCGACCCCTTGAGCAGGACGGTGCACCCGGTCAGCGCCGCAGCGCGCCGGGCGTGGGCCAGCGGCTGGGCGAGGACCTCCTCCCGCGTCGTCTCCCGGGCCCCGCCCTCCCGCTGGAGGACGGTCAGCATCCGCGCCAGCTCGCCGGCGTGCGGGGTCAGCAGGGTCGGTGCCGGCCGGCGCCCTCCTCCGGCGACCCACCGGGCGAGCAGCTCGAGCGCACCGGCGTCCACCACGAGCGGGACGTCCTCGGCGAGGGCCTCGCGCACGGTGTCGGCCTGGTGGTCCTCGCAGTCGGGGTGGTCGCACCCCAGCGGGTCGATGCCCGGGCCGACGACCAGCGCCTGGACCCTTCCCGGGCCCGGGACGACCTCGGGACAGGCTGCCAGCACGAGCCCGGTGGCGCGAGGCGGCCCCAGGTAGCGCACCATCCCGGCGCCGGCCTCCACCGCGGTCGTGGTGCACAGGACGGCGGCGCCCGGATAGGCGTCGCTGCCCGCCACGATCCCCACGACGCCCCGGGTGTACTTGTGGTCCTCCCGCCCGGGGACCGGCCACCGGGCCGCGGCGTCCCGCTGCTCGAGCCGCTCCACGACCGCAGACTCGTGCCGCAGCTCCTCGTCGAGCCCGATGTCGACGAGGCTGAGCCGCCCCACGCACCCCGAGGTGGCCGGCAGCAGGTGGACCGGCTTGGCGACGCCGAAGGTCACCGTCTCGTCGGCACCCAGGACGGGACCCGTCAGATCCTCACCCTCGGGGTCGGCGCCGCTGGGCAGGTCCACGGCCAGCACGAAGGGTCCGTCGTGGCGGTCCTCGAGCACGGCGGCCACCCGTGCCATCGCTCCGCGCAGGCCCGGCCGCCCGCCGATCCCCAGCAGTCCGTCCACGACGAGGTCGGCCGACCTGAGCCGCTCGACCACCGCGGGGTCGAGCACCTCCGCGGCGGGGTCGACGAGGAGCACGGGGCACCCGGCCTCCCGCGCGGCCGCCAAGCCGTCCTCGCGCAGCCGTGCGGCGATCCCGACGACCGAGACCTGCGCGCCCGCCCCGTCCCGTCGCCGCTCGTCCGCGCGTCGCCGCTCGTCCCCGTCCCCTCGCCGGTCGTCCCGGCCCCCTCGCCGGTCGTCCCGGCCCCCTCGCCGGTCGTCCCCGCCCCCTCGCCGGTCGTCCCCGCCCCCTCGCCGGTCGTCCCCGCCCCGTCGCCGCTCGTCCCCGTCCGGTCGCCCGTCGTCATCACCCCGTCGCCCGTCGGACGCGAGGAAGGAGGCCGCCCACAGCGCGTCGCCACCGTTGTCCCCCGGGCCGGCGAGCACGACGACCGACCGCGCCCCCAGCTCCTCCACGCGGTCGCGCACGACCTGGGCCAGACCGCGGGCGGCACGCTGCATCAGGGCCCCGTCCGGCAGACCGGCGCGCACCCGGTCCTCGACGGCGCGGACGGTGGCGACGTCATACCCCTGGATCATCGGTGCCTCCTGGTGAGGTGGGTGGACGGCGCCGGCTGCGCCGCACCGTTCAGCCCGTGCCCTCCGCGATCACGACGGCCGAGGCGACCCCCGCGTCGTGGGAGAGGGAGACGTGCAGGTGTGCCACGCCCAGCTCGTCGGCCCGGGCCCGCACGGTGCCCTGGGTGCGCAGGTGGGGCCGCCCGGTGCTGTCCCGGACGACCCACGCGTCGGTCCAGCGCAGGCCGACCGGCGCCCCGAGGGCCTTGGCGAGCGCCTCCTTGGCCGCGAACCGGGCGGCCAGGGACTCGGCCCGCAGCCCCAGCTCCTCCTCGGTGAACAGCCGGGGCCCCAGCCGGGGCGTGTCCTGCAGCCGGCGGGCGAAGCGGTCGATGTCGACCACGTCGATGCCGACCCCGACGATCATCGCGCCGGGCTCACTCGACGGTGACGGACTTGGCCAGGTTGCGCGGCTGGTCGACGTCCAGACCCTTGGCGGTCGAGAGCTGCAGCGCGAAGACCTGCAGCGGGACCACCGTCAGCAGCGGCGCGAGGAGCGGGGAGGTACGGGGCACCCGGATGACCTCGTCGGCGAACGGCACCACGTCCTCGTCCCCCTCCTCGGCGATGACGAGCGTCCGGGCGCCCCGGGCTCGGATCTCCTGGATGTTGGAGACGACCTTGCCGTGCAGCCCGTGCTCGCTGCTCGGCGAGGGGACGATGACGAAGACCGGCTGGCCCGGCTCGATCAGGGCGATGGGGCCGTGCTTGAGCTCGCCGGCGGCGAACCCCTCGGCGTGGATGTAGGCCAGCTCCTTGAGCTTCAGCGCCCCCTCCATCGCGACCGGGAAGCCGACGTGCCGGCCGAGGAAGAGGACCGAGCGGGAGTCGGCCATGAAGTAGGCGATCTCCTTGACCCGGTCCATGCTCGTGAGCAGCTGCTCGATCTTCGCCGGCACGCCCTGCAGCTCGGCCATGATCTCGGCGGCGTCCCGGCCGTAGCTCTCGCCGCGCAGGGAGGCCAGGTAGAGGCCGAGGATGTAGCTGGCCGTGATCTGGGCCAGGAAGGCCTTGGTGGAGGCGACGGCGATCTCGGGGCCGGCGTGCGTGTAGAGCACCGCGTCGGACTCGCGGGGGATGGTCGACCCGTGGGTGTTGCAGATGGAGACGGTCTTGGCACCGAGCTCCTTGGCGTGGCGCACGGCCATGAGCGTGTCCATGGTCTCGCCGGACTGGGAGATCGACACCACGAGGGTGTGCCCGTCGATCACCGGGTCGCGGTAGCGGAACTCGTGGGCCAGCTCGACCTCCACCGGGATCCGGGTCCAGCGCTCGATGGCGTACTTGGCCACCATGCCGGCGTAGGCCGCCGTCCCGCAGGCCACGATGACGATCTTGGTGACCGCCCGCAGCTCGTCCTCCTCGATGTGCAGCTCGTCGAGGCGCAGGTTCCCCTCCGCGTCCGTTCGACCCAGGAGGGTGTCGGCGACGGCGTGCGGCTGGTCGTTGATCTCCTTCTCCATGAAGGTGTCGTACCCGCCCTTCTCGGCGGCCGCGGCGTCCCAGGTGACCTCGTAGGCCTTGCCGTCGGAGGGGGTGCCGTCGAAGTTGGTCACCACGCAGGTGTCCGTGGTGATGGTCACGATCTGGTCCTGGCCCAGCTCCAGCGCGTGGCGGGTGTAGCCGATGAAGGCCGCGACGTCCGAACCGAGGTAGTTCTCCCCCTCCCCGAGCCCGACGACCAGAGGGGAGTTGCGCCGTGCACCCACGACGGTGTGCGGCTGGTCGGCGTGCACGACGAGCAGGGTGAAGGCGCCCTCGAGCCGGGCGACGACGTCCCGCATCGCCGCCGTCAGGTCGCCGGTGCGGGCGAACGCCTCGTCGAGCAGGTGGGCGACGACCTCGGTGTCGGTCTCGGAGGTGAACTCCACCCCCTGCTCGAGCAGAGCGGTCTTGAGCGCGTGGAAGTTCTCGATGATGCCGTTGTGGACGAGCGCCAGCTTGCCGTCCCGGCCCCCGCGGTGGGGGTGGGCGTTCTCGTCGGTCGGTCCACCGTGGGTGGCCCAGCGGGTGTGCCCGATCGCGGTGGCGGTGACCGGCACCGGCGCGTCGACGAGGGCGGACCGCAGGTTGGCGAGCTTGCCCGACCGCTTGCGGGTCGCGATGACGCCGTCGCCCACGACGGCCACCCCGGCCGAGTCGTAGCCGCGGTACTCCAGGCGGCCCAGGCCCTCCATCACGACGTCCAGCGCCGTGCCGTCCGCACGGGGGCCCACGTATCCCACGATTCCACACATGGGCCCAAGCCTACGTCCTGCCGGGACACGTCCCGCTGCGACCGTGCGCGTGCCGCACCACGCCATACCCCGGTGGAGGACCGGCCGCAGGCACGCCGGGTGCGAGAATGCCGCCCATGGCCTCCTCCCCCACCGGCCCTCCCATCCCGTCCCCCTACGTCGAGCTCGACCGTGGCGACTGGGCGCGCTTGCGGGAGGAGCACCCGATGCACCTGGACGCCGCGGAGATCGAACGCCTGAGGGGCCTGGGCGAGCGGCTGGACATGGCGGAGGTCGAGCAGGTCTACCTGCCGATCAGCCGGCTGCTGTCCTTCTACGAGGGGGCGACCGCGCGGCTGCACCAGGTCACCACCGACTTCCTCGACGAGCGGGCCGCCCGGACCCCCTTCCTCATCGGGGTGGCGGGGTCGGTGGCCGTGGGGAAGTCGACCACCGCCCGCATCCTGGCCGAGCTCATCCGCCGCTGGGACACGCGCCCCTCCGTGGAGCTGGTGACCACGGACGGCTTCCTCTACCCGAACGCGGTCCTGGAGCGGCGCAGCCTCATGGGACGCAAGGGCTTCCCGGAGTCCTACGACCGGCGGGCGCTGCTGCGCTTCGTCAGCGAGGTCAAGTCCGGTCGGACCGAGGTGCGGGCGCCGGTCTACAGCCACCTCGTCTACGACATCGTCCCCGGCGAGCAGATCGTCGTCCGTCGGCCGGACGTCCTCATCGTGGAGGGGCTCAACGTGCTCCAGCCCCCGCGGCCCCACCCCAACGGACGCAGCCCGGGGCTGGCGATCAGCGACTTCTTCGACTTCTCGGTGTACGTCGACGCGCACTTCGGCGACATCAAGCGCTGGTACGTCGAGCGCTTCCTGTCCCTGCGGGAGACCGCCTTCGTCGACCCGGAGTCCCACTTCCACCGCTACGCCTCGCTCAGCGACGAGGCCGCGGTGGACGTGGCGGTGGACATCTGGGACTCGATCAACGCCCCGAACCTCGTCGAGAACATCCTGCCGACCCGCAGCCGGGCCACGCTGGTCCTGCTCAAGGGGGCCGACCACACGGTCGACCGGGTGCGGCTGCGGCGGCTCTGAGGCCCCGCCCGGTCACCGCGACCCGGGACGGTGGGCGGACCCGTCGTCAGAGGTCGGCGTACCGGGCACGCAGGAGGCTGTAGACACCGTAGAGGACCAGGCCGAGGGCCACGGCCAGCAGCAGTGCGGTGCCGAGGGGCTGCGCGGCCACCATCTTCAGCGCACCGTCCAGACCGGAGGACTCGTCCGGGTCGGCCTGCAGGGCCGCCAGCCCGAACAGGCCGCCGACGATCGTCAGCGCCACCCCCTTGGCGGCGTAGCCGACCGTCCCGGTGAGCTCCACCGCCCGGTCCAGGGCGTCGTGCCCGGTGGGGTGCAGGTCCTCCAGGAACGTCTTCCGCAGCCCCTTGTACACGTGATAGACCCCCGCGGCCACGACCGCGAGGCCGACCAGGCCGACCAGGACCCGCCCCAGGGGGACCTGCAGCAGCGCCGCCGTGAACCCGGTGCTGGCCTCCTCGCCACCTCCGCCCCCGCCACCGGCGGCGAACGGGAAGGTGGTCCCCCCCAGCGCGCCGTAGAGCAGGCCACGCCCCACCGCCCGGGCGCGGTCGGAGAGGTCACCTCCGCCGAAGGCCGCGTCGAGCACCTGCCAGAGCGCCAGCGCCAGGAAGCCCACCACGCAGGCCCACAGCAGGACCGACCCCGCAGGGGCGGACCGCAGCGCGGCCAGCGCGCCGTCCTGGTCCGCCTCACCGCCGCCACCGAGCGCCACGCGCCCGGCGATCCAGCCGATCATCAGGTGGATCAGGCCGCTGGCGGCGAAACCGGCGCGGGCGAGCCGCCGCAACCACGGGTGGTCGGCGAGCCGGCGGGCCGTCCGACCTGCGGCGCCGGGCGCCGGGACGTCGTTCACCCCGCAACGATGACACGGACCCCTGCTCGCCGTGCGAGCAGGGGTCCGTGGGGGGGGTTGCGGGGCCGGTCGTCGGCTCAGTACCAGTTGACGGCCTGGGAGTGGGCCCAGGCGTTGCACGGCGATCCGTAGCGGTCGGAGATGTAGCCCAGGCCCCAGGAGATCTGGGTGGCCGGGTTGGTCTGCCAGTCGGCACCGGCCGTGGCCATCTTGTTGCCGGGAAGGGACTGCGGGATGCCGTAGGCGCCGGAGGAGGGGTTCATCGCGGTGTGGTTCCACCCCGACTCCTTCATCCACAGCGAGTCCAGGCAGCCCCACTGGTCGTCGCCCCAGCCGTGGCTGGCGAGCATCGACCGGGCGATCGAGCGGGCGTCACCGCTGGCGACGGGCTGCGGCGCCGGCTGCTGCGCCGGCTGGGGGGCGGGCTGCCGGGTCGGCTGCGCGGGCTCGGGGGCGGGCTCACGGGCGGCGGACCGCGAGGCGGCCTGCGGCTCGGTGCGGGTCGCCGCCCGCGCCTGGTCGGCCGCGGCCTGCTCGGCGGCGGCCTGGTCGGCGGCGGCCCGCTCCTCAGCAGCGGCCTGCTCGGCGGCGGCCTGCTCTTCGGCGGCGGCGGCCTGCTCGGCGGCCCGCTCCTCCGCGGCCCGGCGCTCGGCGGCCTCGGCGGCCTCGCGCTCGGCGGCGCGCTCCTCCGCCTTGCGCTCGGAGATGCGCTCGGCGGCCTGACGGGCGGCCTCGACGCCCTCGCCGGTCAGACCGGAGGACAGGTCGAGGGCTGCGGAACCCTTCTCGAGCCGCTCGGCGGCGGCGAGGGCACCCAGGTCCTGCCCGGCGTCGGCCGACAGCCCGGTCACGGTGCCGTCGACGGCCGGCTCGGACTCACCCACGGCGGTCGAGGTGGAGGAGCTGGCCGGGACCGTGGCCGTGGTGGCGTAGGCCGCCAGAGCCAGCGACCCCGCGGCGATGCCGGCGGTGACCGCGGCGGCGGGACCGCTCAGGCGACGGGGGCGGTGGCTGCCGTGGGCGCGCTCGGAGAGCAGGGGGGACTTCTTCACAGGGGGGGACCTTTCGCGGACCGGTTCGCCGCCGCCGGACGGGACGCGGGGACGCGTTCGACACGGGACCGGATGGGACTGGCGGCGTTACCAAATCGTGATCTAACTGCTCTACCGTGCCTGCCGGCCCCGCGACGCGTCAAACTGAGCGCACCGTCAGTGACGAACGTCACACCCGTCCGCGCCGCCCGCGACACCGGCGCCCGCCGACGTCGTCGCAGGTCAGCAACGGGTGGTGGCGGCCCCGCTCAGCCCAGCGGATGCCCCTCCAGCATCTCCGTGACGAGGGCCGCGATCGGTGACCGCTCGCTGCGGGTGAGGGTCACGTGGGCGAAGAGCGGGTGGCCCTTGAGCGCCTCGATGACGGCGGCGACACCGTCGTGCCGACCGACGCGCAGGTTGTCCCGCTGGGCGACGTCGTGCGTGAGCACCACGCGCGAGCCCTGCCCGATCCGGGAGAGCACCGTCAGCAGCACGTTGCGCTCCAGGCTCTGCGCCTCGTCGACGATCACGAAGGCGTCGTGGAGCGAGCGCCCACGGATGTGCGTCAGGGGCAGCACCTCGAGCATGTCCCTGGCCAGCACCTCCTCGACGACCTCGGAGGAGACGACCGCACCCAGGGTGTCGAAGACCGCCTGGGCCCAGGGGCCCATCTTGTCGTTCTCGCTCCCGGGCAGGTAGCCCAGCTCCTGCCCGCCCACGGCGTAGAGAGGACGGAAGACGACGACGCGCCGGTGCTGGCGCCGCTCCATGACCGCCTCCAGCCCGGCGCACAGGGCCAGGGCCGACTTGCCCGTCCCGGCCCGCCCACCGAGGCTGACGATGCCCACGTCGGGGTCGAGCAGCAGGTCCAGCGCGATCCGCTGCTCGGCGCTGCGGCCGTGGAGACCGAACGCGTCGCGGTCCCCCCGGACCAGACGCACGGCCCGGTCGGCGCCGACGCGCCCCAGCGCGCTGCCGGACGGACCCAGGACGGTCAGGCCCGTGTGGACGGGCAGCTCGGCCGCCTCGGGCAGCTCGAGCCGGCCGTGCTCGTACAGGTCGTGCATCTGCGCGTCGTCGACCTCCAGCTCCCCCATCCCGGTCCAGCCGCTGTCCACCGCCAGCTCGGCGCGGTACTCCTGCGCGTCCAGACCCACCGCCGAGGCCTTCACCCGCATCGGCAGGTCCTTGGAGACCACGGTCACGTCGTGGCCCTCGGCGGCCAGGTTGGCGGCGACCGCCAGGATGCGGGTGTCGTTGTCCCCCAGCCGGAAACCCAGCGGCAGCGCGGCGGTGTCGCTGTGGTTCAGCTCGACGTGCAGGGTCCCGCCGGCCGCACCCACGGGCACCGGCTCGCTGAGGGTGCCGTGGGTGGTCCGCATCTCGTCCAGGGTGCGCAGCGCCTGGCGCGCGAAGTACCCGAGCTCCGGGTGGTGCCGCTTGGCCTCGAGCTCGGTGATGACGACGACCGGGAGCACGACCGCGTGCTCGGCGAAGCGGACCAGCGCCCCGGGGTCGGAGAGCAGGACGGAGGTGTCCAGGACGTAGGTCTTGCGCCCGGTCTCGGGAAAGGCGTCGACCGGGGGCGGGACGGCGGCGGGCGTGCGCGTCGGGGCTGCGGTGCGGGACGTGATGGTCATGGCTGGCTCCCTGCGGACGCGCGCCGGGTGCTACGCGTCTCGTCGGTGGTCGGACCGGGACCGGGCCCCTCCGCGGACGGTGGACCGGTGCCGACCCTCCGCCGTGAGCTGAGCTCCATGGATGGGCCTCCCGAGAGGCGGGACGGGTGTCCCGCATCTGCTCCCGACGGTATGCGGTGTGACGCGGACCACGTCGAACGCAGGGCGGCGTGTCGACGAGGAGGAGATGAACAGCCGGCGACCGCCGGAGGACCCTGGACGGGTCGGAGGACCCGTGCCGGTCGGGGGACCCTGGACAGGTCAGAGGACCCCGGACAGGTCAGAGGACCTTCGACAGGAAGGACCTGGTGCGTTCGTGCTGGGGGTCGGCCAGCACCTCCACCGGGTCGCCCTCCTCCACGATGACGCCGTCGTCCATGAACACCAGCTTGTCGCCGACCTCCCGGGCGAACCCCATCTCGTGGGTCACGACCATCATGGTCATCCCCTCCGAGGCCAACGTCTTCATGACCTCCAGCACGTCGCCCACCAGCTCGGGGTCGAGGGCGGAGGTGGGCTCGTCGAAGAGCATCATGTCCGGCTCCATGGACAGGGCGCGGGCGATGGCCACCCGCTGCTGCTGCCCGCCGGAGAGGTGGGCGGGGTAGGCGTCCTCCCGGTCCGCCAGGCCGACCTTGGCCAGGTTGGCGCGGGCGATCTGCTCGGCCTCCCCGCGCCCCCGCTTGAGCGACCGCTGCTGGGCGATGGTGAGGTTGCGCAGCACGGTCATGTGCGGAAAGAGGTTGAACTGCTGGAAGACCATCCCGATGCGCGCCCGGACGGCGTCCAGGTCGGTCTCCGGGTCGGTGATGTCGATGCCCTCCACGAGGATCTTCCCCGAGGACGGCTCCTCCAGCCGGTTGACGCAGCGCAGCAGGGTGGACTTGCCCGAGCCGGACGGTCCGATGACGCAGACGACCTGACCGTGGTCGACGGAGAAGTCGATCCCCTTGAGCACCTCGTTGGCCCCGAAGGACTTGTGCAGGTCACGGACGGCGATCGCGGGCGCGTCGGGATCCGGCACGCGGGCGGAGTCACCAGGACGGTCGTCCCCGGGGACGTGGGCGACGTCGTGGATGTCGGGCATCAGCGGGACCTGTTCTGTCGGGTCTCCATCCACGCCACCAGGCGTGTGAGCGGGAGGGTGATCGCCAGGTAGAGGAGCGCGGCCAGGGTCAGGCTCGTGGCGGTGCCGGCGGTCGGGCCGCTGGTCATCAGGTCCCGACCCAGGGTGGTCAGCTCGCGCTGGCTGGCCGCCAGCCCGATGACGAACAGCAGCGCCGTGTCCTTGATGAGGAGCACGAACTCGTTCGTGAGCGGGGGCACGACGATGCGCAGGGCCTGGGGCATGACGACCGAGGTCATCGTCCACCCCGAGGACATGCCCAGGGAACGGGCGGCCTCGGCCTGCCCCTTGGGGACCGCCTGGATCCCGGCCCGCAGGGTCTCGGCGATGTAGGCGCTGGCCACGAAGACCAGCCCCAGCAGGCCGGCGCCCACCGGCCCGCCCGGCGGCGTCCAGCCGGTGGCGATCGGGACGCCGAAGGCCATTCCGAGGATGACGATGAGCGAGGGAACGCCGCGGAAGAACTCCACCCACACCGTGGCCAGCCACCGGTAGGGCAGCACCGGGGACAGCTTCATCAGCGCCAGGGCGAAGGCGAGCACCAGCCCTCCGCCGAAGGCCACGACCGTGTAGCCCAGGGTGTTGCGCACCCCGGTGAGGATGAGCGCGCTGAGGTTGTCCCCCAGCCCGTTGAGGTTGAGGAAGTTCTCCTGCAGGCGTCCCCAGTCCAGGAGGAGCGCGACCGCGACCGCGAGCACCAGCAGGACGGCGTACAGCACCAGGTGGGTCAGGCGGCGCTTGGTGGTCCTCTTCACGGGAGGGACCCCCTTCGTTGTGTCGGGGTCGCTCAGCCCTCGCTGAAGTAGGTGTCGTAGAGCTCGTCGTAGGTGCCCTCGTCGCGCAGCGTCTGCAGCTGCTCGTCGACCGCCTCGACCAGGGCCGTGTTGCCCTTCTTCACCGCGAAGCCGTACTGCTCGTCCGTGGAGTACTCCTCCACGATGGTGAAGTCGCCGTCCCGGGTGTGCTCGAGGTTGACCGGGAGGTCCTGCAGCAGGGCGTCCACCTGGCCGGCCTGCATCGCCTGCCACATCTCGGCGTCGCCGGGGAAGGTGGTGATGTCGGCCTCGGGGGCGTTCTCCTCGGTGTAGGCCTTGCCGGTGGTGCCCTGCTGGACCCCCACGGAGCGGCCCGTCAGGTCCTCGATGGAGGCGATGTCCGAGTCCTCCGCCACGAGGAGGGACTGCTTGGAGTCGTAGTAGCCCTCGGTGAAGTCGAGGTTCTCCTTGCGGTCCTCGGTGATGGTCATGGCGCTGGCCACCAGGTCGCACTGTCCCGCGTTGAGGGCCAGACCGGACTGCAGCGCGTCGAAGGAGGAGTCCTTGACCTCCAGCTCCAGCTCGAGCCCGTCGGCGATGGCCTGGACGAGATCCATGTCGAAACCGGTGTAGCCGGACTCGGTGCTCTCGTCGAAGTCCTCGAAGGGCGGGTAGGGCACGTCCGAGCAGACCGTGAGCGTGCCGTCGGTCACCAGGTCCAGATCCTCGCCGGCAGCGGTGCTCTCACCACCCTCGCCCCCGGACCCACCACCGTCGTCGGACCCGCAGGCGGACAGGGTGAGGGCCAGGCCGGCGGCGGCCGCGGCCGCGCTCAGGGATCGCATGTTCATTCCCGCACTGTAAGCCACGGGTAGCCCCACCCACCACAGGCCCACCGACGTCCCCCTCCGCCGCGCCGGGCCCGCCCCGGCCGGCAGTGCCGACAGGGACGGCGGCACGCAGAGGACGCCAGGGACGGCGGGGTCCTCAGGTGCCGAAACGGCGCTCCCGCTCGGCGTACACGCGCAGGGCGCGAAGGAAGTCCACCTTGCGGAAGTCCGGCCAGTAGGCCTCGCAGAAGTAGAACTCGCTGTGCGCGCTCTGCCACAGCAGGAAGCCGCCCAGCCGCTGTTCGCCGGAGGTGCGGATGACCAGGTCCGGGTCGGGCTGGCCCTTGGTGTAGAGGTGCTCGGCGATGTCCTCGACGGTGACCTGGTCCGCGAGCTCGGCCAGGGTCAGCCCCCGGTCGGCCGCCGACCGCAGCAGGGAGCGGACCGCGTCCGCGATCTCCCGCCGCCCGCCGTACCCGATCGCGACGTTGACGAGGAGGCCGTCGACGGCGGCGGTGCGCTCCGCCGCCTCGGTGAGGGCCCGCACGGTGCGGTCGGGCAGCAGGTCGAGCGCACCGACGAGGTGGACGCGCCACCGGTCGGCGGCGGCCAGCTCCTCGACCACGCCCTCGATGATCGCCAGGAGCGGCTCCAGCTCCTCCTCGGGCCGGTTGAGGTTGTCCGTGGACAGCAGCCACAGGGTCACCACCTCCACCCCGGCCTCCTCGCACCAGCCGAGGAAGGGGGCGATGTTGTCCGCCCCGGCCCGGTGGCCCTCGGCCGAACCGGCACCCCGCTGTCGCGCCCACCGGCGGTTGCCGTCGAGCATGACCCCGATGTGCCGGGGCAGCCGCTGGAGCGGAAGCTGCCGTCGCAAGGACGAGGTGTAGGCCTTGTAGACCAGGTCCCGCGGCGTGTGCATGGGGCAAACCTACTCGGCACGCCTGGGGCCGGCGTGGACGAGCACGAACCTACGCCTACGTAACCTACGGTTGCGTAGGTTAGGCTGGAGGAATGACGCGCGAACCACGGGCCGCCCGGCACACGGCGCACGACGTCGCCCAGCAGGCGCACGAGGCGGTGGACGCCGCCGGCGAACGGGTCGAGCAGCTCGTCGACCAGCTCAAGCCGCACCTGCGGGGGTGGCTACACCTGGGCATGGTGCCGGTCAGCGTCGCGGCGGCCCTCGTCCTCGTCCTGCTCGCCCGCACCCCGGCCGAGCGGGCGGCCACGGCCGCCTTCGGCATCACCGCGGTGCTGCTGTTCGCGACGTCGGCCACCTACCACCGGGGGCGCTGGTCCCCCCGCACGGCCATCGTCCTGAAGCGGCTGGACCACGCCAACATCTTCCTCATCATCGCCGGCACCCACACGCCCTTCGCCGTGATGCTGCTCCCGCCGGGCCAGGCCCGCACCCTCCTGATCGTCGTCTGGAGCGGCGCCGTGGCAGGGGTGCTCTTCCGGGTGTTCTGGACCGGCGCCCCCCGCTGGCTCTACACCCTGGTCTACGTCGCCCTGGGGTGGGTAGCCGTCTTCTTCCTCGTCCCCTTCTGGCGCACCGGCGGACCGGTGATCGTCGGCCTCATCGCCGCCGGCGGGCTCCTCTACACGGTGGGGGCCGTGGTGTACGCCGCCAAGCGCCCCGACCCCTCACCGCGGTGGTTCGGATTCCACGAGGTCTTCCACGCCTTCACGGTCGCGGCCTTCTCCTCGCACTGGGTCGCCGCCCTGCTGGCGGTGCTGGGCGTCCGCGCGTCCGCGGCCTGAGGGATCCGGCGGCCGGGGCCGTCCGACGGCCCCGCCCACGGTGCCCGGAGGGCTCAGGCGAGCGGGTCGCGCTCCGCGCCGCCCACCGGGCTCCCGGTGCCGGCAGGACCGGTGGGACCGGTGGGCCTGGGTCCCTCCGGCCGCCTCGCCCCCTCGGGTGCCTCGGCCGCCTCGGCCCGCTCGCGCAGGACCGCTGCGACCCGCTCCTCCTCGCGCAGCCGCATCCGGCGCAGCCGCCGGGTGAGGTCGCGTCCGAGCAGCCAGATCGCGATCATCAGGCCGAAGAGGACGAGGAAGCCGCCCATCCCGGCGGTGATCTCCACCGACGTCGTGTTCATCCGGCGTGTCCCTCCTCGCTGCGCATGTCGTCCTGGCCGTCCCCGTCCGCGTCCTGCGGGGCGGTGGAGCGGGCGTCCACGTCCGGCCGGTCCCCGTCGGCCGGCAGCGGCGGCTGCCCGGTGTAGGCGAGCACCAGCTCGCCGTCCGCGTCGCGCCCGGGGGCACGACGGCATACCTCGTCGGGGTCCGGCAGCTCGCGGACGCCGGCGAACAGGTCCGCCTCGGGGATCTCGACCGGCACGAGCGAGCGGGCCAGCTCGAACTCCTCGGTCGGCCAGACCCGCTGCTGGACCTCCAGCGGCACGACGAACCAGTGACCGTCGGGATCGACCTGGGTGGCGTGCGCGCGCAGGGCGTCGTCCCGCTGGGAGAAGTGGTCGGCGCAGTCGATCCGCGTCGTCAGCACGCGGCGCGGCCGGCGTCGGATGTTGGCCAGCCAGTCGGCGAAGGGCGCCTCGTGCCCGGCCTCGACCATGGCCTCGTCCAGCCGTTCCATCCGCTCGGGGGACCAGCCGTTGTAGTAGACCTTCAGCGGCTGCCACGGCTCACCCGCGTGGGGGTATGCCGCGGGGTCGCCGGCGGCGCGGAAGGCCGCCATCGTCACCACGTGGGTCTGGACGTGGTCGGGGTGCGGATAGCCACCGTTCTCGTCGTAGGTCGTCAGCACGTGGGGGCGGAACTCCCGGATCACCCGCACGAGCGCCTCGGTCGTCGCGTCCAGCGGCTCGAGGGCGAAGCAGCCCTCCGGCAGCGGCGGCAGCGGGTCGCCCTCGGGCAGGCCCGAGTCGACGAAGCCGAGCCAGGTGTGGCTCACCCCGAGCACCTCGGCCGCCCGGGCCATCTCCCGCCGGCGGACCCGGGAGATGTCCCGCAGGATGTCGGCGTCGTCCTTGAGCTTCTCGTTGAGGATGTCGCCCCGCTCGCCCCCGGTGCACGAGACCACGCGCACCTGCACCCCCTCGGCGGCGTAGCGGGCCGAGGTCGCCGCCCCCTTGGACGACTCGTCGTCGGGGTGGGCGTGCACGGCCATCAGGCGCAGTCCCTGCGGCGTGGTCATCAGGCTCCTTCGCGGTGGTCGGGCCGGGCGGCACCCGGTCGACGTCATGACGGACAATGGGCTGGTGCCGGGCGCCCGCCGGGCGCACCGGCTCGCCTCCATCCTCTCACCCGCGCACGGCAGGACCGACCCACGTGACCAGCAGCAGCCCGTCCCCCGGCCGTCCCCGTCGCGCTCCCGCGGGGCCGGTCGGACCCTCCGAGGAGGAGCTGGACGGCCTGCCGCCCCGGTCCACGCAGGCGCAGCGCCGTCGGTGGTGGATCGTCGGTGGCACCGCCGTCACGGTCATGGTCGGGCTCGCCGTCTGGTTCGGGCTGTCCGCGACCGTGGGCCGGGTGCACTGGGTCAGCACGGGGCACGAGGTCGTCTCCGAGGCCCAGGTCGACGTCCGCTTCGACCTGCGCCGCGACCCCTCCCGCGAGGTGGTCTGCGAGCTGGAGGCGCAGGACGCCAGCCACGCGGTCGTCGGCCGCACCCAGGTCATGGTCGGCCCGTCGCCGCAGTCCCCCAGCCGTCACGTCGAGGCGGTCCGGACCGCCTCCCCGGCGATCACCGGGTACGTGGAGCGGTGCTGGTACGCCGACGAGGCGCCGCCCCGCCGCGGATGACTCCGGGCACGGGGCGACGCCTCGTGGTGGCCCGGCACGCCGGGCGGGTGGTCCTCAGGCCTGGTACGGCTTGGCCTCGACGACCTTGACCTCGATGGTCTTGCCGTTCGGTGCGTCGTAGCTCACGGTGTCCCCCGGCTTGGCGCCCATGAGGGCCGCGCCCAGCGGCGACTTCTCGCTGTAGACGTCCAGGTCCTCGCCCTCGTCGATGATCTCGCGGGAGCCGAGCAGGAAGGTCTCGGTGTCGCCGAACATCTCGACGGTCACGACCATGCCGGGCTCGACGATCCCGTCGTCGGCGGGCGAGGTGCCCACGACCGCGTTCTGCAGGAGGTGCTCGAGCTGGCGGATGCGGGCCTCCATCTTGCCCTGCTCCTCCTTGGCGGCGTGGTAGCCGCCGTTCTCCTTGAGGTCGCCCTCCTCGCGGGCCGCCTCGATCCGGCTGGCGATGTCCGAGCGGCCCTCGCCGGTGAGCTGGGACAGCTCGGCGCGCAGGCGGTCGTAGGCCTCCTGCGTCAGGTAGCTGGCGTCCTTGGCGATGTCGGTCACGTCTCTTCCACTCCTCGTCTGGTGGGCCACGTCCCTCGGGGAGCGGCCCAAACGCAAGGTCCGGGCACGTTCTGCCCGGACCGTGGTCAACCTCCTACTGTAGTCGCCGATCGGCTGCTGGTCGAGACGGGCCGTCCAGGAACCCTCCCGCAGCCTCCCCGGGACGGGTGCCCGCCGGTTCCCCGGCCCTGGACGGGAGGCGGCTCCCGGGGGACGGGTTCGCCGCGGCGCTCAGCCGGGGTCGACGCTGTAGCCGCGGTCGAGCAGCGCCTGCCGGACCTGGGCCGAGTGCTCGTGCCCGCGCGTCTCGAGGGTGAGCGAGATGGCCACCTCGTCGATCTTCAGCAGCGGGTCCCGGCGGTGGTGCTGCACCTCGAGCACGTTGCAGGTCATCTCGGCCAGGGTGGCGAGCACCCCGGCGAGCGCGCCTGGACGGTCCGGCACGCGCACCCGCAGCTGCAGGTAGCGACCGGCCACCGTCAGACCCTGCCGCAGGATGCGCAGCAGCAGGACGGGGTCGATGTTGCCGCCGGAGAGCAGCGCCACCACCGGGCCCTCGTAGCGCCGGGCCGCCTCCTGGCCCAGCTCCATGAGGTGGGCCGTGGCGGCGGCGCCCGCGGGCTCGACGACCATCTTGGCCCGCTCGGCCAGGAGCAGGACGGCGCGGGCCAGCGCGCTCTCGCTGACCGTCTCGATCCCGTCGACGAGCTCGGAGACGAGGTGGAAGGGCACGTCGCCCGGGCGGCCGACGGCGATGCCGTCGGCCATCGTGGTCATCCGCTCGACGGCCACGGGGTGCCCGGCCGCGAGGGACCCGGGCCAGGCGGCGGCCTCCTCGGCCTGGACCCCGACCACCCGCACGTCGGGCCGCCGGGCCTTGACGGCGCGTGCGATGCCCGCCAGCAGCCCTCCACCACCGGTGCACACCAGCACCGTCCGCACGTCGGGCACCTGCTCGAGGATCTCCAGACCGCACGTCCCCTGGCCGGCGACGATGTCGGGATGGTCGAAGGGCGGGATGAACACGGCGCCGTGCTCCTGCTCGTGCCGGCGCGCGGACTCGATGCAGTCGTCGATCGTGGTGCCGACCTGGTGGACGGCGGCGCCGTAGCCCTTGGTGGCCGCCAGCTTGGGCATCGAGGCCCCGTGCGGCATGTAGACGGTCGCCTCGATGCCGAGCAGCCGGGCGGCCAGGGCCACGCCCTGGGCGTGGTTGCCCGCGCTGGCCGCCACGACGCCCCGCGCCTTCTCCTCCTCGGTGAGGCGCGCCATCCTCGTGTAGGCGCCCCGCATCTTGAACGAGCCCGCCCGCTGCAGGTTCTCGCACTTCAGGTGCACCGGCACCCCGGTGCGGTCGGTCAGCGCCTGGCTGAACTCCATCGGGGTGGGCGTCAGCACGTCGGCGAGGACCTCGCGGGCGGCGAGCACGTCCTCCAGGGTCACGTCGATGTGGTCCGGCACCCCGCCAGCGTAGCGACCCCGGAGCAGGCGCGCCTCACCCCCGGGCGAGGCTTCCGGCGAGCGCCCGCGCCAGGTCGGGGCGCACGTCGGCCAGCAGGCCGACCGCGAAGAGCAGGTATGCCGTGTCCACCCGCGCCTGCGCGCCCGGCGGAGGGGTCCAGCCACCCCCGTGGTCGTCCAGCACTGCACCCAGGACGGACGCGGCGTCCCCGGCCGCCGCGTGCCGCAGCACACCGCCCGAGCCGAGGAGCAGACGGACCTCCCTGAGGGGGCGAGGGACCTCACCGGCAGCTCCGGGCCGGCCGTGGCGGCGCGCCGCGAGGACGGCGGCCAGCGCCGCCAGCCGCAGGTCGTGGCGGCGCTCCCGGCCGTCGGCCGGCAGCACCGAGGGGTCGGCGTGGACCCGGTCCACCCACGCGAGGAGGTCCGGGTCGTCAGGACCGGCCAGCCCCTCCGCCGCCGCGGCAGCCAGCACCCCGGGAGCCCCCCAGCGCATCCCCAGGTCACCCTCGACGGTCCGGGCGTGCCACAGCGTGGCGACGACCTGCTTGCGCAGCGTGGCGTCCTCCCCGAGCGGCGTGATGACCGAGTAGACGTCGGTCGTCGCCCCGCCGACGTCCACGACCATGACGTCCTCCTCCAGGACCCGGGCCAGCACCTCCACCCCCGCGAGCACCGCGTCCGGGGTGGCCGCGCGCACGAGCCGGGCGAAGCGGGGACCGGGCGAGAGGCCCTTGCCACCGATGACGTGCCGCAGGAAGACCTCGCGGATCGCCCGCCGCGCGGGGCCGGGGTGGACCACCCCGATGCGGGGCAGCACGTTCTCGGTGGCCGTGACCCTCCGGCCCGTCGCCGACAACTCGTGGACCGCCTCCTCACGGGCGTCGGCGTTGCCCGCCACCACGACCGGGGCCGCGACCCGGGCCCGGGCCAGCCGCCGCGCGTTGTGCAGGAGGACCTCGGCGTTGCCGCCGTCGGTCCCGCCGACGAGCAGGACGACGTCCGGCCGGTCCGCCCGCAGCGCCGCGACGCCGGCCGTGCGCAGCGGGCCGGCCGACACGTGCACCACCCGCCCGCCGGCGGAGAGGGCGACCCGGTGGCCCGCCTCGGCGGTGACCGCCCGCTCGTAGCCCACGACGGCCAGCCGCAGACCTCCGCCCGCGCTCGAGCAGACCAGGACCCGTCCGTCCCTGCCCGCCCCGGGGGCGGACGGGTCCGGCACCGGCCGGCCGGACCGGTCGGTCAGGCAGCGGTGGGCGGCGGCGACCCCGTCGAGGACGTCGCGGCCGGGGCCTGCCGTGGTCGGCACGGACACGCGGTCGAGCAGGCCGCCTCCGTCGTCGACCAGGGCGGCCTTGGTGAACGTGGACCCGACGTCGACGAGAAGGGTGGTCCCGGTCCTCACAGGAGCGCGGTCAGGAGCGCGACGAGCAGCCACACGACGGCGACGCCGACGAGCAGGCCGCCCCACAGGACCGTGCGCCGGGCGGACAGCTCGGCGGCCCGGTCCCCCTCCGCGCCGAAGCCGTCCTCGGTCCCCACGTCGCTGGACCCGGGCGGCCCGCCGAAACCGGCCCGGACCTGGCGGGCGTCCGCGAGCGCCGACCGGCCCCGCAGGAGCAGCAGGACGCCGACGACCAGCAGGGCGAGCGGCACGCCGACACGCAGCAGCCAGTCGCCGGTGGCCCAGGTCCCGGGGGCCATGAGGGGCAGGGGCGCGGCGAGGAGCGGCATGGGAGGCAAGGTGCCACACCCGGTCCCCGGGCGCCACCCGTGGGAGACTGGGGTATGCAGTTCACGCGCACCCTCCGCCCGCTTGCCGGCCGTTCCCACCCGCTGCCCGGCATCCCCGCCACCCACGAGGTCCTCGGCACGCCGCTGCAGGGCCCCTGGCCCGAGGGCACCGAGGTGCTCACCGTGGCCATGGGCTGCTTCTGGGGTGCCGAGCGCATCTTCTGGCAGCTGCCCGGCGTCGTGACGACGGCGGCCGGCTACCAGGGCGGCAGCACCCCGAACCCCACCTACGAGGAGGTCTGCTCGGGCCGCACCGGGCACACCGAGGCCGTCCTCGTCGCCTACGACCCGACCGCGACCGATCCCGAGCGGCTGCTCAAGGCGTTCTGGGAGAACCACGACCCCACCACCAAGGACCGTCAGGGCAACGACGTCGGCACGCAGTACCGGTCGGCGGTCTACTGGACCACGTCCGGGCAGGAGGCGGCCGCACGAGCCACCGCGGACGCGTTCGGGCAGGTCCTCGCCGGCGCCGGGCACGGACCCGTCGTCACCGAGCTTCGGCCGGCCCAGGAGGCGGGACCGTTCTACTACGCCGAGGCCTACCACCAGCAGTACCTGCACAAGAACCCGGGCGGGTACTGCAACCACGGGCCCAACGGCTACACCTGCCCGGTCGGGCTGCTGCGCCAGGACGAGGTCCCCGCGCAGCAGGACGTGCTCCCGCCCCGCTGACCGCCCCTGGCCGGCGCAGGTCGACCTCGTCGGTCCCGGGGCGCTGCCCCCGAGCCCTCGCCCGGGGGCTGCGCAGCCCTCAGCCCCCGGAGGTGCCCGTCGGCATCGGCTGCACGTCCTCCTCGGCGGGCGCCTCGATGTCCATCTCCTCGCCCCAGCGGTCGACGGTCATCTCGGTGACCGAGCCGGCCGTGGCGAAGGAGATGCGCCGCAGGAGGTCCTCCTCGTCGACCCAGACGTCGTAGGTGATCTCCTCGCCCATCATCGCCGAGGCCTCGGCCGCGTCCGGTCCCGTCTGACCGCTGGCGTCGAGGGCGGCGTCGGTGTCCACGACGACCTCGTAGCGCCTCAGGTCCGTCCCGTCGACGTCCTCCGTCCCCACGAACACGACCCGGCCGGCACCCTCGTCCCAGGCGTCCCAGGTCGAGGAGATGTCGATGTCCTCCAGTCCGGCACCCGTCTCGGCCAGCTGGTCCTGCGGGACCTCCACGAAGGTCCCCTCCTCGGTCACCCCGGGCATCGAGACGAACGCCGACCCGTCGACGACGATCATCCGGGTGGCTCCCAGGCCCGGCATGGTCAGCTCCGCGTCCAGCGCGGGCTGCTCCCCGCCCAGGTCGACCTCGCCCGCCATCTCCATCGTCTGGCTGCCCGTCGTCACGACCATCTGCAGCTCGTAGGTCGACATGACCTCCTCGCCGGGGGAGCGCAGCATGGCCAGGAACTCCTCGACCGGCACCTCCTCCCCCTCCGCGTGCTCCCCGTCGCCGCCATCCGCGGCCGGCGCACTGGTCTGCGCGTCGTCGCTCCCGCCGGTGGGCGCGGCGGTGTCCGCCGAGGCGTCCTCGGTGCCCGCGGCCGGCGCGGTGGTGCCCTCGTCGGCGGCGTCGTCGCCCGCGTCCCCGCCGGCACAGGCCACCAGGGAGAAGGACAGGGCCCCGGCGCTCAGCAGCGCGGCCCAACGGGTGCGGGTGGTGGTCCTCATGGTGGTCCTCATTCTCCCTCGAGGGCCGGCGCCGGACTGGCCCGACCGGTGGTCGGACCATCGTGGCACAGGGTCCTGGGACGACGGTCAGTTCTGCACAGGGCCCTGTGCTGTGCTCCAATGACATGCTCCCTGCCCTCACTCCCAGCAAGGTTCCCCACGTTGAACGGCAACGCGCACTTCCGGCACCACGACACCGTCGTCCTGTCCGTCACGGCCGTCGACGCGCCGGTGGTCAAGACGTCCGCGGACTTCGACGCCGTCATCGGCGACTCCTACCGGCGCAACGGCCTGCGCCCGGGGATGCTCGCCTCCCTCGCCGGCATCCAGGAGCGTCGCTGGTGGGGTGAGGACCAGCACTTCGTCGACGGCGCCACCGAGGCGGGCCGCCTCGCGCTGGAGCAGGCCGGCATCGACCCCGCCCGGGTCGGGCTGCTCATCAACACGTCCGTGAGCCGCAGCCACCTCGAGCCCTCGATCGCGGTCAAGGTGCACGCCGACCTGGGGCTGCCCACGCACTGCCTCAACTTCGACCTCACCAACGCCTGCCTCGGGTTCGTCAACGGCATGCAGATGGCGGCGACGATGATCGACGCCGGCCAGATCGACTACGCGCTGATCGTCGACGGCGAGGGGTCGCGCGAGCCCCAGGAGAACACCCTCGGCCGACTGTCGGGCCCCGACGCCACCGCCGAGGACATCCTGTCCCAGTTCGCCACCCTGACCCTGGGGTCCGGCGCGGCCGCGATGGTGCTCGGCCGCGCCTCCGAGCACCCCGACGGCCACCGGGTCGTGGGGGGCGCCACCCGGGCGGCCACCGAGCACCACGACCTGTGCGTGGGTGACTTCACCGAGATGCGCACCGACACCCAGGGACTGCTGGAGGGCGGGATGGGCCTGGCCACCGCCCTGTGGGAGGGCGCGCGGGAGGAGTTCGACTGGGACGACATGGACCGCTACGTGGTCCACCAGGTCTCCAAGGTGCACACCGGGCGCACGGCCGAGGCCCTGGGGCTGGACCAGTCCCGGATCCCCCTGACCTTCCCCATGCTGGGCAACGTCGGACCGGCCGCGGTGGCCATCACGCTGGCCAAGGAGGTCGACTCGCTCCGGCCGGGCGACCGGGTGCTGATGATGGGCATCGGGTCCGGTCTGAACATGACCTGCCTCGAGCTCACCTGGTGAGCCGTGGGCGCCACGGAGGACCCGTCGGGGCGAGGCCGGTGAGCGGCCGCACCAGGGGTGCCCTGCCCCAGCGCGTCCACGGTCCCGCGGGCCGGGCGGTCCAGGACCCCGCCGGTCCCGGCGGACGGGACCTGCCGGGCGTCGACCCGGCGTGGTCGCGTGTCGTCGTCGCCCCCGACGCCGAGGGGACCCCCCGCCGCTGGCACCTGCTCGACACCCACCCGGACGACGCCGTGACCGCCCGCCCCACCCTGCTGTGCGTCCACGGCAACCCGACCTGGTCCTACCTGTGGCGCCGCGTCCTCGAGCAGGCACCGGCCGGGTGGCGGGTGGTCGCCGTGGACCAGCTGGGGATGGGCTGGTCGGAGCGGCCCGACAGGCCACGCACCCTGCCCCAGCGCATCGAGGACCTCTCCCGCCTCACCGTGACGCTGGGGCTCACCGGACCGGTCGCGGTGGCGGTGCACGACTGGGGCGGGCCGGTCGGGCTGGGCTGGGCCCTGCGCCACCGGGCGCAGCTGGCCGGCCTCGTCGTGACGAACACCGCCGTCCACCAGCCCACGACCTCGGCCCCGCCGGCCGTCATCCGGCTCGCCCGGGCCCCGGGGGTCCTGGCGCAGGTGTGCCGGAGGACCCCGCTGTTCGTGCGGGCCACGACCGCCCTGTCGCTGCCGCCGCTGCCGGCGGACGTCCGCAGGGCCTTCGCCGCGCCCTACGCGACCCCGGGACGCCGGGCCGCGGTGGCCGACTTCGTCGCGGACATCCCCTTCGAGACCGACCATCCCAGCCGGCCCACCCTCGACGCGGTGGCCGCGGAGCTGGGCACGCTGGCGGACGTCCCGGCACTGATGGTGTGGGGGCCGCGCGACCCGGTCTTCGGCCAGCGCTACCTCGACGACCTGCTGACCCGCCTGCCCCACGCCGACGTGCAGCGCTGGGCCGGCGCCTCCCACCTGGTCCTGGAGGACAGGCCCCGGAGCGTGCCCCTGATCTGGGAGTGGCTGACCGAGCGGGTCGGACCGGGCACGCCAGGCGCACCGGGCGATGATGGCCCCTCCTCGCCGGGTGGGCCCGTCCACGGCCGGACCGGCCACGGCCCGGTGGACGACCCGGCGGCCGCGGTCGCCCGCGTCCCGGTGCGCGTGGACGACGCCCGTCCGGAGGCCACCGCGGTCGCCGAGCTGGGCGGAGCCGGGCGGCGGATCACGTTCGGTCAGCTGGCCGCACGGGTGGAGGAGGTGGCGGCCGGGTTCGCCGCCGGCGGGGTCCGTCCCGGGGACCGGGTCGCCGTCCTCGTTCCCCCGGGCATCGACCTCACCACCGTCGTGTACGCCCTGTGGCGCGTGGGTGCCGTCGTGGTCGTGGCCGACGCCGGGCTGGGGCTGGCCCGGCTCGGGGCCGCCCTGAGGTCGGCCGGACCCCGGCACGTCGTCGGGATCGGCCGGGCGCTCGCACTGACGGCCGTGACCCGGGTCCCCGGACGACGGTGGCGCGTGGAACCCGGTGGGGCCGGACTGGACGAGCTCGCGGCACGCGGCCGGGACGCGGGCCCGGAGGCGCGTCGGCACGCGGAGCCGGGCGGGGACCAGGACGGGGCCGTGCTCTTCACCTCCGGCGCCACGGGCCCGCCCAAGGGGGTGGTCTACACCCGCGACCAGCTCGGTGCGCAGGTGGCCCTGCTGCGGGACACCTTCGACCTCCTCCCGGGCCAGAGCCTGGTGGCCGCGTTCGCGCCGTTCGCGCTGTACGGACCGGCCCTCGGGCTGAGCAGCGCGGTGCCCGACATGGACGTCACCGCACCGCACACCCTGACCGCCCCGGCCCTGGCCGAGGCCGTCGCCGCCGTGGGTGCCGACGCCGTCTTCGCCTCGCCGGCCGCCCTGCGCAACGTGGTGGCCACCGCCGACCGGTTGGACGCCGCGCAGCGACGTGCCCTGGCCGGCCCGCGCCTGCTGATGTCCGCGGGCGCACCCGTGCCCGTCGAGCTGCTGCACCGGGTGCGTGAGGTGCTGCCGTCCGCCGCCACCCACACGCCCTACGGGATGACCGAGGTCCTCCCCGTCGCGACGCACGACCCGACCACGACGACCACCTCCACCGCCCCCTCCCCCGGTGCGGGGGTCTGCGTCGGGACGCCGGTGCCCGGGGTCGACGTGGCGCTCGCCCCGCTGCAGCACGACGGCACGCCCGCGGACGGTCTCGTCACCGGCCCCGGGGTGGTCGGGGAGATCGTCGTCCGCGGCCCGCACGTCAAGGACCGCTACGACCGGCTCTGGGCGACGCAACGGGCCAGCGCCCGGCCGGCCGGGTGGCACCGGACCGGTGACGTGGGGCACCTGGACGAGGAGGGTCGGCTCTGGGTGGAGGGACGGCTCGCCCACGTCGTCCGCACCGCCGACGGACCCGTGACGCCCTACCCGGTCGAGAACCGGGTCCGGGAGGTCCCGGGCGTGCACGACGTCGCCGTGGTGGGGGTCGGTCCCGCCGGCACCCAGCAGGTCGTGGTCGTCGTCGTGCCCCCGGGTCGGGCAGGGCCGCGCGCCCGCTGGTCTGGGGCTCCCGGCGGCGCCCGGCGGATCGCCCCGCCCGCGGTGGCGGCCGTGGTCCGGGAGCGCGCCGGGGTCCCCGTCGCGGCCGTGCTCGTCCGGGACTGGCTCCCGGTCGACGTGCGGCACGCCAGCAAGATCGACCGGACCGCCGTGGCGAGCTGGGCCGAGGGGACGCTCCACGCCTCGCCCGGGCCGGCCGCGGCCGTGGCGGCCCTGCGGTCCGCCCTGCGTCCGCGCGCCCCGCGGAGGAGGAGCCGGTGATGGCAGCCGGCCGGGTCCTGGTGACCGGGGCCAGCGGGATGCTGGGGCGGGCCGTCGCCGACCTGGCCGCGGCCCGCGGGTGGGACGTGACCGTGATGCAGCGGCGCCCGTCCGGATCGGACCATCGCGAGGTCCTCGGCGACGTCCGCGACAGGGAGGCGGTCGGACGGGCCGTGGCCGGGCACGACGCGGTGATCCACCTGGCGGCCAAGGTCGACGTCGTGGGCCCCTGGATGGACTTCGTGCGGACCAACGTGACCGGCACCCGCAACGTCGTGGAGGCGGCCCGGACGCACGGGGCCGGGCGGCTGGTGCAGGTGTCCTCCCCCTCGGTCGAGCACACGGGCCGCTCCCTGGCGGGCGCACCCGCCGGACCGGCCAGCCCGATGCGGGCCCGCGGCCACTACGCCCGCACGAAGGCGGCCGCCGAGCTGTTCGCCCTCGGCGCCGACGGTCCCGACCTGGCCGTGGTCGCCGTCCGGCCGCACCTGGTCTGGGGCCCCGGTGACACCCAGCTGGTGGGACGCATCGCCGAGCGGGCCCGGCAGGGCCGCGTGGCGCTCGTCGGGCCGGGGACGGCCCTCGTCGACACCACCTACGTCGACAACGCCGCCGAGGCGCTGGTCGCCGCCCTGGAGCACGCGGAGGACGTGCACGGGGAGGCCCTGGTGGTGACCAACGGCGAGCCGCGCCCCGTCGTCGAGCTCGTCGCCGGGATCTGCCGCGCCGTCGGCGCCCCTCCGCCGCGCCTGCACGTGCCCTTCCCGATCGCGTGGGGCGTGGGAGCCGTCGTCGAGGGTGCGGTCGTGGTCTCCGAGCGGGTCCCGGCGCTGCCGACGATCACCCAGCCGCCGCTGACCCGCTTCCTGGCCGAGCAGCTGAGCACGGCGCACTGGTTCGACCAGCGCCGCACCCGCGAGGCGCTCCGGTGGCGTCCCGCGGTGAGCGTGGACGAGGGCCTGGCGCGGTTGGCCGAGGCCTCCGCCACGGGGACGGTCCGCGCGACCTAGACTTTCCGCATACCCCCCGACCGCGTCAAGGAGGACTCCCATGTCGACGCCCCAGGCCGTCATCGTCGCCGCCGCCCGCACCCCGATCGGCCGCGCGTTCAAGGGCTCGCTCGCCGGCGTGCGCCCTGACGACCTGGCCGCGGGGGTGATCCGTGCGGCCCTGGACCAGGTGCCCGGCCTGGACCCCACCACCATCGACGACCTCTACCTCGGGTGCGCCGAGCCGTCGGCCGAGCACGGCTTCAACATGGCGCGCGTCGTCAGCGTGCTCCTGGGGCTCGACGGGCTGCCGGGCGCCACCGTCAACCGCTTCTGCGCCTCGTCGGTGCAGACCACCCGGCAGGCCTTCCACGCGATCCGGGCCGGGGAGGGCGACGTCTTCATCAGCGCCGGCGTCGAGGCGGTCTCGCGCTACCAGAACTTCGCCGGGGCCGGCGGCGGGGACACGAGCGTGAAGAACCCCCGCTTCGCCGAGGCGATGGCCCGCACCGAGGAGACGGCCCGCACCAACCAGACCTGGACCGACCCCCGCGAGGAGGGCCTGCTGCCCGACGTCTACATCTCGATGGGTCAGACGGCCGAGAACGTGGCCACCTCCCTGGGCATCTCCCGGCAGCGCCAGGACGAGTGGGGGGTGACGTCCCAGAACCGCGCCGAGGCGGCGATCGGGGCTGGCGTCTTCGAGCGCGAGATCGCCCCGGTCGCCCTCGCCGACGGGACCGTCGTGAGCACCGACGACGGCCCGCGGGCCGGGGTCACCCTGGAGAAGGTCTCCCAGCTCCAGCCGGTCTTCCGCGAGGACGGCACCGTCACCGCCGGCAACTGCTGCCCGCTCAACGACGGCGCCGCCGCCCTCGTCGTGATGAGCGACACCAGGGCCCGCGAGCTCGGTCTGACGCCGCTCGCCCGGGTCGTCTCCACCGGGGTCTCCGCCCTCTCCCCCGAGATCATGGGGCTGGGGCCCATCGAGGCGTCCCGGCAGGCCCTGGCCCGGGCCGGGATGACCATCGAGGACATGGACCTCTACGAGATCAACGAGGCCTTCGCCGTCCAGGTGCTGGGCTCCGCCGACGCCCTCGGCATGGACCACGACCGGCTCAACGTGCACGGCGGCGCGATCGCGCTCGGGCACCCGTTCGGCTCGACCGGGGCCCGCATCTCCGCCACGCTCATCAACGCGCTGCAGACCCACGACAAGCAGTTCGGGCTGGAGACGATGTGCGTCGGCGGTGGCCAGGGGATGGCGATCGTCCTCGAGCGTCTGAGCTGACTCGCCCGTCGGGGTGGCGCCCGCCCGTCGATGCGGCGCAGGTCCGCGACCGGGGGTAGCCTGACGCCCGATCCGTTCCCTTCCCCGGTGAGGTGCCCCCATGGCTGCTGGTCTGGCCGCCCTGCTCGACGACATCGCCGCGATCGCCCGGGTGGCCGCCGCATCCGTGGACGACATCAGCGCCGCCGCCGGACGGGCCAGCATGAAGGCGGCGGGCGTCGTGGTCGACGACGCAGCCGTGACCCCTCGCTACGTCACCGGCTTCGACCCGAGCCGCGAACTGCCGATCATCAAGAAGATCGGGTTCGGCTCCCTGCGCAACAAGCTGCTGTTCATCGTGCCCACGGCGCTGCTGCTGAGCCAGTTCGCCCCCTGGGTGCTCACCCCGCTCCTCATGCTCGGCGGGACCTACCTGTCCTACGAGGGCGCCCACAAGGTGCTCGAGTGGCTGGGGGTGGGCGGCCACCACGACGGAGCCAAGGACGAGCCGGTCGTGGAGCAGGGTCCCGAGGAGGAGAAGAAGATGGTCTCCGGGGCGATCCGCACCGACTTCATCCTCTCCTCCGAGATCATGGTCATCGCCCTCAACGAGGTGACCGACGAACCCTTCCTCAACCGGGCGCTCATCCTCGTCGTGGTCGCCATCGGCATCACCCTGCTCATCTACGGCGTGGTCGCGCTCATCGTCAAGATGGACGACGTCGGCCTGAACCTGGCACGGCGGGAGCAGGAGTGGGCCCAGCGGGTCGGCCGGTCGCTCGTCAAGGCCATGCCGGTGGTCCTCAAGACCCTCTCCATCGTGGGCGTGGTGGCGATGCTGTGGGTGGGTGGGCACATCCTGCTCGTCGGGACCGACGACCTGGGCTTCCACCCGCTCTACTCCTTCGTGCACGACATGGAGGAGGTCGTCGCCGGCTGGGTGCCCGGTGCCGCGGGCTTCGTCGCGTGGTTGACCAACACCTTCTTCTCGGCCATCCTCGGCCTGGTCGTGGGTGTCGTCGTCGTCTGGATCATCAAGATCCTGCCGTTCGGGTCCAAGGACGAGCACGCCTCGACCGACCACGCCGAGGCCCAGCACTGAGTCCTCGCGCCGCCCGCTCCAACCCGCGGGCGGCTACGGGCCGGGCGGTCCCCGGAGCGGCTGCTACGGCAGCGTGCGCCGCAGGGCGGTGAGCCGCCTGCCCAGGTCCTGCGGGGACAGGCCCGCCCCCTGCCAGTCGTGGACCATCACCCGCAGCTGGTCCATGAGCACCGCCGGGCCCAGGTCCGGCACGGTCGCCCGCGGCGTCCCGGTCGCGTCGGACACCCCGTCGGCGAGGTCCTGGACCAGCGCCGAGACCCCCGGGACAGCAGGAAGCGCGCGGCCCAGCGGCAGCTGCTGCCACCGCCGGACCACGCGCTCCAGCTCGGTCTGGACCTCGTCGTCGACATCGTCGACGTCGGCGTCCATCTCGGGGGTCGTTCAGTCGCGCTGCAGGATCGAGAAGAGCCGCAGGAACTCGATGTACAGCCACACCAGGCTGGCGACCAGGCCGTGGCCCAGCAGCCAGGAGTACTTCTCCGGGGCCCCGCCGCTCACGGCGCGGTCCACCGAGTCGAAGTCGACCGCCAGGCTGTAGGAGGCCATCCCCACCCCGAAGAGCGAGATGAGGATGCCGAGCGGGCCGCCGTAGACGCCCCAGCCGTCGCCGAAGCCCAGGAAGCCGGCGCCGATGTTCACGAGCAGGAAGACCAGGTAGCCCATCGCCATCATCCCGAAGACGCGGCGGGACTTGCTGGTGACCTTGATGAAGCCGGCCTTCCAGCCGACGAACATGCCGACGAAGGTCGCCAGCGTCGCGACGACGGCCGTGGTGACGACGCCGGGGTAGGCGTCGTTGAACGTCACGCTGACCGCCCCCAGGAACAGACCCTGCAGTCCGGCGTGGACGAGGATCAGCGGGACGTTGACCTTCTTGCTGAAGCCGATCGCGAAGGAGAGCGCGAGCGAGCCGAACATGCCGAGCAGCCACACCGGCATCGCGATCTCGGGCCGCGGGCCGATGTAGAACCACGTGCCGAGGGTGACCGTGAGCGTCAGGGCGAACAGCAGCATCGTCTTGACGACGACGTCGTCCAGCGTCAGCCGGCCGGTCTGCGCGGGGCCGGCGGGGGCCTGCCCGTACATGTCGCGCAGCTGCTGGTCGGTCAGCGTCTCGCTCGGCCCGGGCTGGTAGCCGGTCGGGCCGGGGATGGTGGGGGCGCCCTGAGAGGCGGAGTAGCCGCCCGGCTGCGACCCGAAACCGGCGTAGCCGCCCTGGGAAGCCTCCTTGTCGATGCGGTTGAAGACCGGGTTGACGGCCATGGAACCTCCGTTGTCGTGCGGCACGTCAGGAAAGTCCCCCGACGTGTCTCGTCCCAGTTTAGAACGTCGGCGGCGGCCCCCACCATTCCAGCGGCACGTGGCGGGCGGCCGCCGTCCACAGCACCTGTTCCTGACGCGGCGTCCGGCGTTAGGCTGGGAGTTCGGCCCGCTCCCGTGACGCGGCGCCGCGACGAGCCGCGAGCCCCCTCGCGGTCCCCGGACCACGACGGAGGAGGTCGGTATGCAGTTCCGCCGCCCGTCCGCTCCGCGCCCCCTGGCGGTCGTCCTGGCCGTCGCCGTCCTCACGGCCACCCCCGCCGCGCTCCCCGCCCTCCCGACCGGCCCCGCGGTCCCGGCCGCGGCGACGGGCCCGGCCGGGCTGCCCACGGTGGGGACCCACCCGCACGCGCCCGCGACGGCATACCCCCTGGGGTCCCTGCTCCCCGAACCGCCGGTGGACCCCGAGGACGCCTCCCTGCGCCTCGGCCTGACCGCCCACCACGACGTGGCCCGCGAGCTGAACGGCCTGATCGCCACGTCCGACCGGGTCTCGGCGCAGGTGGTCGGCTCCAGCGTCGGCGGTCGGGACCTGGTCCTGGTCACCCTCACCGCGTCGGAGAGCGCCGAGGAGGGGCGGGAGCAGGAACGGATGCGCGAGCGCATCCTGGAGGACCCCGTCCGGGCGGCCCGGGACCGCGAGCTGCTGGCCGACTACAAGGTGCCCGTGCTGGTCAACGCCAACATCCACGGGAACGAGTGGGAGGGCACGGACGCGGCCCTGCGGCTGGTGCGGGAGTGGGCCACGAGCGAGGACCCGGCCGTGCTGCGGACCCTGGAGACCACCCGCCTGCACCTCATGGTCTCGGCCAACCCCGACGGCCGCGTCACCAACGCCCGGCACAACGCCGCCGGCTTCGACCTCAACCGCGACCTGCTCACGGTCTCCCAGCCCGAGACCAGGGCACTGCGGGACGTGGTGGTCCAGACCCAGCCGGCGATGGTGCTGGACGTGCACGGCTACGTCAACGGCACCCTCGTCGAACCGACCACACCGCCCCACGGGGAGAACTACGAGTACGACCTCTTCCTGGAGCACGCGTGGCCCAACGCGCTCGGCATAGAGGAGGCGGTCCTGGAGCTGGGGCTCGACGAGGACGACGGGGTGCGACCGCCCCAGGTCCCGCTGCGCGACTGGGACGAGGGCTGGGACGACTGGCCGCCGATCTTCGTCCCGCAGTACGCCGCGCTCCACGGAGCGGTCGCCCACACGGTCGAGGTGCCGCTGAGGGTCAACAACGCCAGCTACGACCTGCCCGAGACCGAGCTGCGCAGGCGCGCCTCGATCAACGTCGAGGTCGCGCACGCGGCGATGACCGCGACGCTGGACTACGTGCGCGAGCACCGTGAGGAGCTGCTCGCGGACCAGGTGGAGATCTTCCGACGGGGCCTGGCCGGCGAGGAGCAGCGGCCCGTCGCCGAGGGCCTGCACGGCGTCGTCGGCCCCGAGGACGTGTCCCTGACCGACTACCCGCGCGCCTACGTCGTCCCGGCGGGGGACGGGCAGCGGTCGGCGCCTGCGGCCGCCCGGCTCGTGCGCCACCTGGTCGAGCACGGCGTGCAGGTGCAGCGGGCGGAGTCGCCGGTCACGGTCGACGGCACGACCCATCCGGAAGGCAGCTGGGTGGTCGACCTGCACCAGCCGCGACGGGGGGTCGCGCACGCGCTGCTCGGCCCGGGCTCGGACCTCTCGGACCGGGTCGAGGCGATGTACGACATCTCCGGCTGGAGCCTGGGACTGCTCTGGGGCGCCGACGTCTCGACCGTGCCGTCCGGGTCGGGGCAGGTCGACCGGTGGGACCTCTCCGACGACCCGGTCGTCCCGGTCGACCCGGGGGTGGAGGTCACCCCCTCGGGCACCGGTTGGGTGCTTGCGCTCGCCGACCCGGCCGACGTGCGGGCCCTGGGCGACCTGCTCGCCCTCGGTGTCGGGGTCACCGTCCTGCGGGACGGCCGGGTGCACGTCCCCGTCTCGGCCGGCTGGGCGGTGGACCAGGTCGCCGACGACCACGGCGTCGCCCTCGACCCGGCCTCCCCGGCGCAGGTGCGGGAGGCCGAGCAGGACGCCGGGGCCCGGGTGACGACCCCGCCCGTCGTGGGGGTGGCGGCCACGGCCGAGGAGCTCTGGGCCCTGACGGACATGGGGCTGACCGTGCGGCCCGTCGACACGGCCGCCCTGAACGAGGGCCTGGACCTGTCGGACCTGGACACCCTGTACGTCTCGACCGGGCTGGCGGTGGACCAGCTCGACCCAGAGGCCCGCGACGAGGTCCGCGCCTTCCTCGCCGACGGGGGCGGGCTCGTGGCCCGGGGAACGGCCGCGGCCCACCTCGACGACGCCCTCGACCTGCTCGACGTGCAGGTCCGGACGGGTCCGGGGGACGCGAACGGCGTCGTGGCCGTGGTGGACGAGGATGGCCCCGTGGCCGGCGGGTCCCCCGAGCACACCTTCGTCTACGGTCCCCGGTGGTTCACCGACCTGGGCGACGGCGTGCAGGTGGAGCAGCGGTACGCGGCCGACCCGCTCGTCGCCGGCCACTGGCGGTCGGGCGGCGCAGCGGGCGGACCGGAGGACGCGGCCGGGCAGGCCGTGGTGGTGCGGGGTCGCACCGACGCCGGTGCCCGGGTGGTGCTGATGGGGACCGACCCGCTGTTCCGCGCACATCCGCAGGGTCAGCACGCCGTGGTGGCCCGTGCCCTCCTGTGGACGACGGGTTCCTGAGGCCGGCGCGACCCCTCTCTGCCACCATGAGGCTCGTGAACCCGAGCACACCACGAGCCCTGGACGCCGCCGTCACCGCGATGCAGGAGGCCGGCGTCGCCGACGTCGCCGTCGCCGTCTTCCGCCGCGCCTGGACCGACCTGGCCGAGGGACGGACCGGCACCGTCCCGGAGGAGGACATCGACCCGGTCAGCGAGCTCGACCGGCTGGCCGACCTGCAGGCCGACGCCGACCCCCGGGCGCTCGGGCTCACCGCGGTCGTCAAGCTCAACGGGGGGCTCGGCACCTCGATGGGCATGGACCGCGCCAAGTCCCTCGTGCCGGTCCGCGAGGGGCACACCTTCCTGGAGCTGTCGATCGAGCAGGTCCGCCAGGCACGCCGGCGCTCGCAGGCCCGTCTGCCGCTCGTGCTGATGAACTCCTTCCGCACCCGGGCGGACAGCCTCGAGGTCCTGCGCCGCCACCCGGACCTGGCCGTCGAGGGCATCGACCCCGACTTCCTGCAGAGCCAGGAGCCCAAGCTGCTCGTGGAGGACCTCTCCCCCGTGTCCTGGCCCGCCGACCCCGGGCTGGAGTGGTGCCCTCCCGGCCACGGCGACCTGTACCCCGCCCTGCTGTCGTCCGGGATGCTCGACCAGCTGCGGTCGGCGGGCCTGCGCTACGCGATGGTCAGCAACTCCGACAACGTCGGAGCCGCTCCCTCGGCCGCCGTCGCCGACTGGTTCGCGCGCAGCGGCGCCCCGCTGGCCATGGAGGTGTGCCGTCGCACGGCCGCCGACCGCAAGGGCGGCCACCTCGCGGTGCGGCGTGCGGACGGCCGGCTCATCCTGCGGGAGAAGGCCCAGACGGCCCCGGAGGACGCGGGGAGCTTCGGGGACGTCGACCTTCACCGCTTCTTCAACACCAACACGCTGTGGCTCGACCTGGACCAGCTCGACGAGGTGCTCGGGCGCACGGGCGGGGTCCTCGGTCTGCCGATCATCCGCAACGAGAAGCACGTGGATCCCACGGACACCGGCTCGCCGCGGGTCGTCCAGATCGAGACCGCGATGGGGTCGGCGATCGAGGTCTTCGACGGTGCCACCGCGATCGAGGTGCCACGCAGCCGTTTCCGTCCGGTGAAGACCACCGACGACCTGCTGCTGCTGCGTTCGGACGCCTTCGAGCTCACGGAGCAGGCCGAGCTGCGCCCGACGGTGGACCCGCTACCCCTGGTGACGCTGGGCGAGCACTACACCACCCTCGCGTCGTTCGAGTCGCGCTTCCCGCACGGGGCGCCCTCCCTGCGGGGGGCCTCCTCGCTCACGGTCGAGGGGGACTGGACCTTCGGCCGGGACGTCCGGGTCGTTGAGGACGCCGTGCTGCCGCCGACACCGGGTGCCCGCCCGGTGCCCGACGGCGCCACCGTCGGTCCGGACGGCGTCGACGCGGGGGTGGACCCGTCCATTGCGGGGTCCGCGGCGGCCGGCGCGGCGTCGGACTGACGCAGCCGACGGATCAGCCAGAGGGCGGCCACGACCGCTGCGAGGCCCGTGTAGACCCAGGCCGGGACCGCCGCGAGCGCGCCGGTGATGCGCTCCTGGAGGGTGAACTCCAGCTCGATGGTGTCCCCCATGCCGAGCACCCCGGTGATCCCGGCGGTGCCGTCGAAGCGCAGGAAGAGCAGCCCGATGACGACGAGCAGCAGGCCGGAGACCAGGGTGGTCGAGTGCACCGTCAGCGGGCCCACGGTGAGCATCCGGCCGCGCAGCCACCGCCGCCCACCGAGGTCGAACCGGTCCCAGGCCAGGGCCAGCAGGAAGAGGGGCAGCGCCATCCCGAAGGCGTAGGCGGCGAGCAGCACGCCGCCGGCGACGGGCGTCTCCCGGGTCGCGGCCATCGTGAGGATCGCCCCCAGCACCGGGCCGGAGCAGAACCCGGCCAGTCCGTAGACCGCGCCGAGCAGCACCGTCGAGAACAGGCCCGCCCCGGGGCTGGTCCGTCGGGCCGCGAGGTTCTGCAGGCGTCCCGCGAAGGGGATGCTCAGCCCGCGGCCCAGGATCATCAGGACCCCCATCGCCACCACGAGCCAGCCGGCCGTGGTCACCAGCAGCTCGCGGTGGCCGTAGAAGAGGCGGGACGCCGCGGCGGCCCCCACCCCCAGCGGCACCAGCGTGACGAGCAGGCCGAGGTAGAAGGCGGTCGTGCGCACGAGCTGGGCGGCCGGCGAGGCGAAGGCGTAGGCGAAGAAGGACGGCAGCAGCAGGGCGCTGCACGGGGAGAGCAGGCTGAGCACCCCCGCGACGACAGCCGCGAGCAGCCCGACTTCCATCACCGCCCGGCCTCCGCCTCCGCGAGGGCCTCCTCGACGACCTGGACGAAGACGTCGGTCGGCTGGGCCCCCATGACGGGACGGCCGTTGATGAGGAAGGCCGGGGTCCCGGTCACGCCGATGGACTGACCCTCCTGGAAGTCGCGGTCGACCGCGGCGGCCACCTCCTCCGACTCCAGGTCGGCGAGGAACTGCTGCCGGTCCAGCCCGACGCCCTCGGCCACGTCGGCCAGGAAGTCGGGGGTGACCCGGCCGCTGTTGGGCGGCTGCTGGTTCTCGAACATGGCCTCCTCGAACGCCCAGAAGGCGTCCTGCGCGGCGGCCGCCCGCCCGGCGAGCGCAGCCGTGCGGGACTCCTCGCCCAGGTAGGGGAAGTCGCGCCACTCGATCCTCAGGGAGCCGTCCTCGACGAACTCCTCGACGAGCACCGGTTCGGTCTCGCGGGCGAAGCGGCCGCAGAACGGGCACTGGAACTCCGAGTAGGCGATCATCACGACCGGGGCGTCGACCTCGCCCAGTGCCGTCGGGTCGCCCTCCTCCCTGCGGGCGAGCCCGTCCAGGGCCGAGACGATCTCCTCCTCGGAGGCGTCCGCGGCGGGCATGTCGACGGCACCGGCCTGGTCGTCGGGGCCCGCCCCGGCCGTCGGCTCGGACCCGCTGCCCTCCCGGTCCCCGCCACCGTCCTGTCCACCGAGGAGCAGGAAGGCGGTCACCCCCAGGAGGGCGACCAGGACCAGCACGGGCACCAGCAGCCGCCGCACGCGGGAGGGTGGCGCCGGTCGAGACGACGTGGGTCCTGACGTCGTGGGACGGCGCGAGGTGGTGGTCGGGCCGGAGGTGGTGGTGCGCTCAGGCACGAAGGGTCCTCTCCGAGGTGGTGGGAACGGCGCAGGCGAGCTCTCCGCGCAGACGCTGCACGAGGGCCAGGGCCAGCAGTGCCACGGCGAGCACCTGCAGGACGGGCTGGACGGGCTGGAACCAGGTCATCGCCCCGGCGTAGCCGAGGGCCAGCAGGACGAGCTTGTTGCACACCGGACAGCCGACGGCGAAGAAGGTGAGCAGGCCGCCGGCCAGGCCGCGGCGCCGGGAGCGCTCGGCCTCCGGCGCGTCGGGGGCGACCGGGGACCGGACGTAGGTGGCGGTGAGCAGGCCGGCCAGGACGGAGGAGACGACCAGCGACGGCCAGGCCCACCAGGTGACCGGGACGTCTCGGCCGAAGACCGGGTTGGGGACGAGGTCGGTCGGGACGCCGATGAAGACGGCGGTGGCCACAGCCGTGGCCACCGCCACGGACCAGCGGCGGGCGCTCCACCCGCGCAGGGTGCCGAGGGCGGTGAGCGTCCCCACCTCAGACTCCCGCCTCGACAGGCAGCCCGGCCTGCCGCCACTCCAGCATCCCGCCCTCGAGCCGCCGGGCCGACCGGCCGGAGGCCCGCACGAGCCGGACCGCGTCGGAGGCCATGACGCACCAGGCGCCACGGCAGTAGGCCACGATCTCCCGGTCCGGTCCCACGTCCGCCAGGATGGCCTCGACCTGGTCGAACGGGACCGATCGGGCTCCCTCGATGTGACCGGCGCGGAACTCCTCCGCCGGCCGCACGTCGAGCAGGACCACCTGGTCGGCCGCGAGCCGCCGCAGCAGCTCGTCCCGGTCCACCTCGTCGACGTCACCCTGCACGTCGTCGCCCAGGTAGGCGGACAGGGCCCGGTCGACGTCGGCCGAGTGTTCCTGGGCCACCGCCCGCAGCGAGGCGTAGAGGTCGAGCACGTCGTCGCCGGCCAGGCTGTAGTGGACGCGGGGCCCGTCGCGACGGGTGCGCACGAGGCTGGAGAGCTTGAGCACCTGGAGGTGCGCCGAGGCGGTGCTCATCCCCAGGCCGGCCTCCCGGGCCAGGGCCTCCACGGTGCGCTCCCCCTGCGAGAGCAGGTCGACCAGCTCGAGCCGCTTGGCGTTGCCGAACGCCTTGCCCACGACGGCCAGGCGGTCGAACAGGTCGTGCTTCTTCTCATCCATCTCATCCTCCAAAGATCTTTGGAAGACCGTACCAACGAGCCTCCGGTCTGCCCAATCTGGGAGGACGGTGGGAGAGGGCCTCGGCGGTGCGTCGAGGCCTGGGCGGCCTGGGCGGTGGTGTGGGCGGGCGGTGGTGGTACCCCCGACGGGACTCGAACCCGCACTGTGCCCATTTTAAGTGGGCTGCCTCTGCCGGTTGGGCTACGGGGGCGCCGTCAGGATAGCCCCGCCGCGTGGCGGACCCGGGTCAGGACCGCGTCCAGCATCTCCTCCGTCAGCGTTCCGGTGAAGGTGTTCTGCTGGCTGACGTGGTAGCTCCCGAACAGGCGGACCTCCCGTCCCTGCGGCGTGTGCAGCAGCGCCTCGGCCCCGTGCCCGAACCGCGGCCGGGGGCGCGGCACCTGCCACCCCGTGTCGCGGGCCGACCGCAGGAAGGCGTCCCAGCCGATGGCTCCCAGCGCCATCACGGCGCGCACGGTCGGCCCGGCCAGCTGCAGCTCGCGCTCGAGCCAGGCCGCGCAGGTCGCCCTCTCCTGCGGGGTCGGGGCGTTCCCCGGCGGAGCGCAGTGCACCGCCGCCACCATCCGCAGGTCGGTGAGCCGCAGCCCGTCCCCGGCGTGCAGGCTGGAGGGCTGCGAGGCGAACCCCGCGCGGTGCAGGGCGGCGAAGATCCAGTCCCCGGAGCGGTCCCCGGTGAACATCCGGCCGGTCCGGTTGGCCCCGTGGGCCGCCGGTGCCAGCCCCACGACGAGCACCGGGGCACCGGCGGGGCCGAGACCCGGGGCGGGACGTCCCCAGTAGGGCTGGTCGGCGAACGAGGCCCGGCGGCCGGTGGTGGCCACCTCCTCGCGCCAGTCCACCAGCCGGGGGCAGGCACGGCAGACCGAGACCCGGGCGTCCAGCTCGGCCACGTCGCGCGCGCCCGCGGCAGCCCGGCGGACGCCGGCCACCGTGCGGGCGGACCGGGTCGCCGACGTGGACGGGTCCTCGGGCCAGCCCGTGCCCGGCGGGACGGGCGAGTCGAACGGCTGCCCGGTGACGGGGTGCGGGCGGGGGCCGGAGCGCGGGGCCACGGGGCGGCTCAGGCCTGGGACAGCGCGATGCCGTCGAGGATGTCGGTCTCGGAGGCTCGCACGGTGGCCAGGCCGGCGTCGTGCGCGACCCGCTGCACCACGGTCCTCCAGACGAGCGCCCCCGCACCGATGACGTCGACGCGGCCCTCGTGCATGTACGGCAGGGCCCGTCGACGCTCCCGCGACATCAGGAGCAGGTCCGTGCAGGCGTCGACGACCTTCTCCACCGGCAGCTCGGCCCCGTGGATCCGGTCGTGCTGGTAGCCGGGCAGGTCCAGGGCGTGGGCGGTCACGGTCGTCACCGAGCCCGCCAGCCCGACCAGCGTGGCGACCCCTTCGAGCTCGACGTCCTGCGCCGCGTCCTGGACGGCCCGGACGATGTCGGACAGGGCCGCCCAGACCTGGTCCTCCGTCGGCGGGTCGTCGTGCAGGTGCCGCTCGGTCATCCGCACGCAGCCGACGTCCACCGAGCGGGCGGCCTCGACGGTGGTCGTGCCCCGGACCAGCTCGGTCGAGCCCCCTCCGACGTCGACGACGAGGTAGGGCCCCTCCACCCCCCGGGTGCGCAGGTCCCCGGTCGCCCCGGCGAAGGAGAGGGCCGCCTCCTCCTGCCCGCTGACCACCTCCGGCACCACCCGCAGGTCGCCGAACGCCTCCCGGACGCCGTCGACGAACTCGGTCGCGTTCTCGGCGTCCCGGGAGGCGGACGTGGCCACGAAGCGCACGCTCTCGCACCCGGCGTCCCGGCAGAGGGCGGCATACCCCTCGGCCGCCGCCAGGGTGCGCCCCATGGCCCCTGCGGAGATCCGCCCGGTCGCGTCCAGGCCCTCCCCGAGGCGCACGACCTGCAGCTGGCGGGTGATCTCGTGCAACCCGGACGTCCCGTCGTCCCGGTCGTGCAGGTCCGCCACCAGGAGCCTGATCGAGTTGGTGCCGCAGTCGACGGCACCGACCCGTCTCACCGCAGGTCCTCCTCGGCCGGCAGGTGCGGGACCGACGGCTCGGTCCCGTCCGCCCCGTCCGCCTCCTCCGGCCGGTCCCTGCGGGCCTCGTCCGACCGAGGCGCTCGCCGGCCACCGTGCCCGTCGGCGTGCTCACCCTCGTGCTCGCCGTCGGCGTGGTCGAGCGGGTGGTGACGCCGGCACGTGTCCTCCACCCCGGCCCGCTTCTCGTCGCTCTCCTCATCGCCGGTCAGGGCGCCGCAGCAGCCGTCGAGCCACCACTCGGGCAGAGCCTCGATGGCCTCGTCCCCGAAGGGGTTGACCCCCGGGCCGGCGGCCAGCGCGTGCGCCACCAGGACGTGCAGGCACTTGACCCGGTTGGGCATGCCGCCGGCGCTGATCCCGGCGATCTCCGGGACGTCGGCCAGGTCCTCGCGACGGCGCAGGTAGTCGTCGTGCGCCTGGGCGTAGGCCCAGCGCAGCGACTCGTCCTCCTGCAGACGCTGCGACATCTCCCGCATGAGGCCGCTGCTCTCCAGCGTGGAGATCGCGCCCGTCAGGCAGGGGCAGGTGGCGTAGAAGCTGGTGGGGAAGGGCGTGCCGTCGGGCAGGCGCGGCTCGGTGCGGATGACCGTGGGACAGCCGCAGGGGCACCGGTGGGCGATCGAGACCACCCCTCGGGGCGGACGTCCGAGCTGACGCTCGATGACGCGCAGGTCCTCCTCCGTGGGGGTCTCGTCGACGGTCGTACGGTCGGGGTTGCTCATGGCTCCTTGGTCTCCGGAAGGCCCTCGTTGGCGGTCCGCACCGACTCCCACACCTGGCCGTACCAGGGGCTGTCGGCGAGGACCTCGTCGCTGACCGGTGCCATGCCGGGCAGGGCCTCGGTGTAGTCGGTGCCGGTGTCGTCGACGACGGTGAAGGCGGTCTCGCCCTCCTTGACGAAGCGCAGCCGCTGACGGGCCTGCTGCTCCACGTGGTCCTCGTCCTCCCAGAGGGCCAGCTCCTGCTCGAGGGCGGCGATCTCCTGCCGCTCGGCGTCCAGCTGCTGCTGCGCAGCGGTGATCTCGGCCCGCTGCCGCAGGTATCCGGACAGGACGGGGGCGACGACGAGACCCATCAGCACGACCAGCACGACGAGGGTCAGCAGGCGACGGACGTGGGCGGGGGCGTGGCGGTAGGAGGTCGCCGCCGAGGTCCCGGCCCCGGCGACGGCCCGTGCCCCCGGGCGGTGGCCGGGGCGCCGCGGCGCCGGGGCCCGCCCGGGGCGGGGGGCCGGTGAGCGCCGGTCCCGCGGACCGCGCGCGCTGCTCATGGCGGAGGTTCTCCTCGTCGTGGTGGTTCGTCGTCGTCCAGCGTATGCCGTGCACGTCCCGATCGGGGGCAGGCCGGGCGTCCGGTGCGCCCCGGGCGCGCCGAGGGGCCCCGACCCCCGGCGGCCCGACGCCGGGACGACGTCGGGCCTGCCTGGTCGGGCCCCTGGCGGCCCCGACGACGACGTGGCGGGGGCCGGTGCTGGTCAGCCCTGGGGCCGGAACCGGGGGAAGGCGCCCGCGCCGGCGTAGATGGCGGCCTCGTCGAGCTCCTCCTCGATGCGCAGCAGCTGGTTGTACTTGGCGACCCGCTCGGACCGGGCCGGCGCGCCCGTCTTGATCTGTCCGCAGTTGGTGGCCACGGCCAGGTCGGCGATCGTCACGTCCTCGGTCTCACCGGAACGGTGGCTCATCATGCACCGGAAGCCGTTGGCGTGCGCCAGCGCGACCGCGTCGAGCGTCTCGGTGAGCGAACCGATCTGGTTGACCTTGACCAGGAGGGCGTTGGCGGCCTTCTCGTCGATCCCGCGCTGCAGCCGGGTGGGGTTGGTCACGAACAGGTCGTCACCCACGAGCTGGACCCGGTCGCCGAGCCGCTCGGTGATCTGCTGCCAGCCCTCCCAGTCGTCCTCGTCCAGCGGGTCCTCGATGGAGACCAGCGGGTAGGCGTCGACGAGCTCGGCGTAGTACTCGGTCATCTCCGCCGCCGTCCTGCTCGACCCCTCGAAGGCGTAGGACCCTGCGTCGTGGAACTCCGAGGCGGCCACGTCGAGGGCCAGGGCGATGTCGGAACCGATCTCGTAGCCGGCCTTCCCGACGGCCTCGACGATGAGGTCCAGGGCCGCGCGGTTGGACTCCAGGTTCGGCGCGAAGCCACCCTCGTCACCCAGCCCGGTCGCCAGCCCGCGCTCCTTCAGGACCGCCTTGAGCGCGTGGTACACCTCGGCGCCCCAGCGCAGCGCCTCCCGGAAGGACCCCGCCCCGATCGGGGCGATCATGAACTCCTGGATGTCCACGTTGGAGTCCGCGTGCGAGCCGCCGTTGAGGATGTTCATCATCGGCACCGGCAGCACGTGCGCGTTGGGGCCGCCGACGTAGCGGAACAGCGGCAGCCCGGCGGAGTCGGCCGCGGCCTTGGCCACGGCGAGGGAGACGCCCAGGATGGCGTTGGCACCGATCTCGCCCTTGTTGTCCGTGCCGTCGGCGGCCATCATCTCCGCGTCGACGAGACGCTGCTCGGAGGCGTCGAAGCCCAGCAGCCGCGGCTCCAGGTCGTCCATGACGGCCTGCACCGCACCCTCGACGCCCTTGCCCAGGTAGCGGCTGTCGTCACCGTCCCGGCGCTCGACGGCCTCGAAGGCCCCGGTCGAGGCGCCGGAGGGAACGGCGGCGCGGGCGACCGTCCCGTCGTCCAGGCCGACCTCGACCTCGACGGTCGGGTTGCCGCGGGAGTCGAGGATCTCGCGGGCGATGATGGCGTCGATGACGGCCATGGAGCTCTCCTTGCTTCGTCGAACCAGCGGTCGTGGGGGCCACCGCCGACGTGGTCGGGCGGCCGGGCGGTGGTCCCGCCTGAGAGCCTATCCCCGGTCGGGCCGGGCGGGCGTCTCGGCTCCCAGGTCGGTGAGGGTGCGACGCAGCGCGGCGGCCGCGTCGACGTCGACGTCGTGCAGGCCCAGCACGACGTCCAGGAGCAGGGCCCCCGGGTCACGCTGCTCCAGCCGGGCGGCGGTCCAGGCGCGCAGCCAGGGGGCCTGCCCCGCCCGCCGCAGGCGGGAGGCGACCTTGGCCGCCCGGGCAAGCTCCGGCATACCCGTGGGGATCCCGTCCAGCACGTGCTCGCGCTCCCCCTTCTCCCGCGCCTTGAGCTGCTCCCACCGGGACTCGACCTGCTCGGCGTCGAGCACCTCCTCGGCACCGGGGGCGAAGACGTGCGGGTGGCGGTGCACCAGCTTCTCCACCAGCCCCGCGGCCACGTCGTCGACGTCGAACGGCTCCTGCGCGTGCTCGGCCGCGACGCGGGCGTGGAAGAGCACCTGCAGCAGGACGTCGCCGAGCTCCTCCTGCGCGTGCCCCCGGTCGGCCCCCTCCTCGTCCAGCCGGTCCAGGGCCTCGACGGCCTCGAAGGTCTCCTCCACGAGGTATGGCGTGAGGCTCGCGTGGGTCTGGCGGGCGTCCCACGGGCACCCGCCCGGGGAGCGCAGCCGGTCCATCACGGCCACCGCGTCGAGCAGGCGCGACCCCGGGACGTCCCAGGAGCCGACGAGCAGCTCCAGGGCGGGGGGGTCGTCCTCGGGCAGGCTCACCGCGAGCGCCTCCGGCAGGCCGGGGTCACCGTCGGCGGAGCCGATCCACAGCACGGACCCGTGCTCGTCGACGAGGTCGAGGAGCCGCCGGGCGAGCTCCGCGGGGGTGCCGGTGGCCCCGGGGGCGGGGCCGACGGGCACGACGTCGATGCCGGAGGCGGCGACCGCGGCCGGGTGCGGGTCCGCGGGATCGGCCGCCACCACGCGGGAGGCCGCGCGCAGGGCGCCCCAGGCGTCCGCCGAGAGCAGCCCCGGGGCGACCCGGGGGCTGGCCAGCAGCAGGGTCAGCCGGCGGTGTCGAACCGGATCCACTCGGGCACCTCGGGCACGACGCCGCCGTTGTCCACGTCCCACGCGCCGTAGCGGGGGTTGACCTCGACGTCGACGGCCGCCAGGTCCTCCTGGGTGACCTCCTGGGCCCGCTGGACGACCTCGGCCATCTCGGGGTCCTGCATGATCGCCGGGTCACCCAGGCGCAGCTGGTACTGCCGCGAGGTGGCGGCGGCCAGGGTCGCGGGGCCGGGGTCCGCGACCCCGCTGGCCGAGAGGACCTCGCGCACCTGGTTCTCGGACACGACGGCCGGCGACCCGGCGAAGACCTCCTCCAGGAGGGGCAGCAGCGCCAGGTCGGCGACGACCTGCTGGGGCCCGCTCGGCTGGCTGGCCGCCTCGTTGAGCTGGGCGGTGGCCTCCTGCAGCTCGGCCACGCTGAACTCCTGGCCGTTGACGCTGACCCCCGGGTCGGAACCGACGCCGGAGCAGCCGGTCAGGGCGAGGGCAGCGGTCAGGGCCAGGGCGGGGAGGACACGCGAACGCTTCACGCGCGCCATCATCGCACGACCCCGACGCCGGGACGCAGGCCCCGCGGCCCTCCCCGAGGGGGCGCCACGGCGGGGGCCGACCCGTGGCCGTGCGCTCAGCCGCCCTGGCGCGCCGCGGCGGCGACGTCGTCCAGGAGGACCGCCCGGATCAGCTGGCTGGCCCACTCCAGGACCTCCCGGTCGCGCAGTGGCTTGCCGCCGACCCTGGCCGTCGTCGGTGCGGGGACGAGGATCTGGCGCAGCGCCGGCTTGATGATCGTCCCGGGGTAGAGGCGGTTGAGCCGCAGCTGCTGGCTCTCGCGCAGGGACTCGACCGGTGCCAGGCGGACCATCTTGCCCTGGACACCGACGTCGCTGACCCCCGCGGCCCGGGCGACGGTGCGCAGCCGGGCGACCTCCAGCAGGGTCTGCACCGGGGCGGGCGGTTCGCCGTAGCGGTCGAGGAGCTCGGCCCGGATCTCCGCGAGCTCGGTCTCGTCCTTGACCTGGGCCAGCTTGCGGTAGGCCTCCAGCCGCAGGCGCTCCCCCGGCACGTAGTCGTGCGGGAGGTGGGCGTCCACGGGCAGCTCGATCTTGACCTCGGCCGGGGACTCGTCGGCCTCCCCCTTGAAGGAGGCCACGGCCTCCCCGACCATCCGCACGTACAGGTCGAAGCCCACCCCCTCGATGTGGCCGGACTGCTCACCGCCGAGCAGGTTGCCCGCGCCGCGGATCTCCAGGTCCTTCATCGCCACGGCGATGCCCGAACCCAGGTCGGTGTTGGCCGCGATCGTCTGCAGCCGGTCGACGGCCGTCTCGGTGAGGGGCTTCTCCGGGGGGTAGAGGAAGTAGGCGTACGCGCGTTCGCGACCCCGTCCGACCCGTCCCCGCAGCTGGTGCAGCTGGGACAGGCCGAGCAGGTCGGCCCGCTCCACGATGAGGGTGTTCGCGTTGGAGATGTCCAGCCCCGTCTCCACGATCGTGGTGCAGACGAGCACGTCGAAGCGGCGCTCCCAGAAGTCGACGACGACCTTCTCCAGCTTGTGCTCGCCCATCTGGCCGTGGGCCGTCTCGATCCGCGCCTCGGGCACCAGGTCGCGCAGCCGGGCCGCGGCCTTCTCGATGGAGCCGACCTTGTTGTGGATGTAGAAGACCTGGCCCTCGCGCAGCAGCTCGCGCCGCACCGCCGCGCCGATCTGCTTCTCGTCGTAGCCGCCGACGAAGGTGAGCACCGGGTGGCGCTCCTCGGGCGGGGTGGCCAGCGTCGACATCTCGCGGATGCCGGTGACGGCCATCTCCAGGGTGCGCGGGATCGGCGTGGCCGACATGGCCAGCACGTCGACGTCGGTGCGCAGCGCCTTGAGCTGCTCCTTGTGCTCGACGCCGAAGCGCTGCTCCTCGTCGACCACGACCAGACCCAGGTCCTTGAACCGCACGGAGGAACCGAGCAGCCGGTGGGTGCCGATGACCAGGTCCACCGACCCCTCGGCCACCCCGGCGATGGTCTCCTTGGCATCCTTGTCCGACTGGAAGCGGGACAGGGCCCGGACGGTCACCGGGAACTGCGCGTACCGCTCGGCGAAGGTCTCGTAGTGCTGCTGGACCAGCAGCGTGGTGGGTACCAGCACCGCCACCTGCTTGCCGTCCTGGATCGCCTTGAACGCCGCGCGCACCGCGATCTCGGTCTTGCCGTAGCCCACGTCCCCGCAGATGAGCCGGTCCATCGGCACCGACTTCTCCATGTCGGCCTTGACCTCCTCGATCGAGGAGAGCTGGTCGGGGGTCTCGGTGAAGGCGAAGGCGTCCTCCAGCTCGCGCTGCCACGGGGTGTCCGGGGCGAAGGCGTGGCCGACGGTGGCCTGCCGGGCCGAGTAGAGGCGGATCAGCTCCGAGGCGATCTGGCGGACGTGCTTGCGGGCGCGGGCCTTGGTCTTCTGCCAGTCCGACCCGCCGAGCCGGTTGAGCGACGGGGCCTCCCCCCCGACGTACTTCGTCAGCTGGTCCAGCTGGTCGGTCGGCAGGAACAGACGGTCCGGCTGGCCGTGCCCGCGGGGCTTGGAGGAGGCGTACTCCAGCACGACGTACTCGCGGGTGGCCCCCTGGACCGTCCGCTGAGCCATCTCCACGAAGCGCCCCACACCGTGCTGCTCGTGCACCACGAAGTCCCCGGTGCGCAGGGCCAGCGGGTCGACCTGCTGTCGCCGCTTCGAGGGCATCCGGCGCATGTCCCGCGTGGACCCCCCGGTCGAGGCCTGACCCGTGAGGTCGGCCTCCCCGACCACGACGGCACCGCTGTCCGGGAGGGCGAAGCCGCGGCCGACCCAGCCGCAGGTGACGGTGACCACGTCCGGCACCACGGCGTCCTCGTGGTCGCGGGGCAGCTCCAGCACCAGCCGGTGGGGGACGTCCTGCTCCCCGAGCACCTCGGCGACGCGGCGCGCCATGCCGGCACCGTCGAGGCTCAGCAGGACGCGCCGGCCCTGCTCGAGCCAGGAGCGCAGGTCCCGGCCGACCGCCTCCCGGTCGCCCCGGTAGGCCTCCACGGGCGTGCTGGGGACCACGAGCGTGCGCACGTCCTCGTCCTCGGTGCCGGCCAGCTCGGCCAGCTCGGCGTCGGCGACGAACGCGGTCAGCGACCACCAGGGGTGACCGGTGGACAGGGTGTGGCCCCGCATGTCGGCGAGCGACCACGAGGAGGCCGTGCCGAGCGCCTGCTGCAGGTCGATCGGCGCCGCGCCGTCGGCGGTGGCCGCCGCGGCCCAGCTGGCCTGCAGGAACTCCTCGCTCGTGGCCACGAGGTCGTGGGCACGCGTGCGCACCCGTTCGGGGCCGAGCACCACGACGCGGGCCCCGGTGGGCAGCACGTCGACGAGGGTCTCCATCCCGTCGACCAGGACGGGGGCGAGGGACTCCATGCCCTCCGCGGCGATCCCCTCGGCCACCTTGGCGAGCAGGTCCGCGGCCCCGGGCAGGCTGCCCACCAGCGAGGCCGCCCGCTCGCGGACCGCGTCGGTGATGAGCACCTCCCGGCACGGGGGGGCGTAGAGGCCGTGTTGGGCGATCTCCAGGGAGCGCTGGTCGGCCACCTTGAACCAGCGGACCTCCTCGACGGTGTCGCCCCAGAACTCCACGCGGACGGGGTGCTCCTCGGTGGGGGGGAAGACGTCCAGGATGCCGCCGCGGACGGCGAACTCGCCGCGCCGCTCGACCATGTCGGTGCGGGTGTAGGCGGCGCCGGCGAGCGCCTCGACCACCTCGGCGAGCGGCCGCTCCTGCCCGGCCTGCAGGCGCACGGGCGTCAGCTCCCCCAGGCCCCTGACGATCGGTTGCAGGAGCGCCCGGACGGAGGCGACGACGACCCGGACCGGACCGGCCTGGGGGTCGACGGGGTCGGGGTGGGCCAGCCGCCGCAGGGTGGCCAGCCGGCGCCCCACGGTGTCCGACCGGGGGCTGAGCCGTTCGTGGGGCAGCGTCTCCCAGCTCGGGAACCCGACCACCGAGGTGGTCCCGTCCGGCAGGAGCTCACCGAGGGCGGTGACCAGGTCGTCGGCCTCGCGCCCGGTGGCCGTCACCGCCAGGACCGGCGTCTCGTCCGTGCGGGCCAGCGCCGCCACCAGCGCGGGGTGGGCGCCGGCCGCCAGGGACACGTCGACGGCCGGGACGCCCTCACGGGCGGCCTGCAGGACCGGGCCGGTCGCCGGGTCGGCGCACAGCAGGTCGACGACGGGTGAGAGGTGCATGGTGGGTCCTTCGCCGGGTGCGCGCGGTGGTGCCGGGAGGACGACCCGGCGGTCGTCCAGTCTAGGCGTCCTTGGCAGACCGGCCTGCTCCGTCCCGGGCGACCGGCCGTGAGGTCGTCGGGAGGACCGCCCGGTGTGCCCGGTGGCCCGTCGGCGCCGCGTGCCATGCTGGGGCCGGACCCCGGGGCGTCTGCGGTGGACGCCGGGAACGGGGGTCAGGGAGGATCTTCGACGTGATGACCCGTCTCGTGCCCACCTCGTGGGGCACCCGTTGGTATGCCGTGCTCGCGGCCCTCGTCCTCGTCCTGGGGGTGCTGGGAGCCGCACCAGCACGTGCCGAGGACCCGGTGAACCTGCCCGGTCCCGTGCACGACCCGGCGGACGCGCTCTCGCCGGCGCAGGAGGAGGCGGCGGCCGAGGAGGTCGCCGCGCTGCGCGAGGACACGGGCCTGCAGCTGTTCGTCGTCTTCGTCGACCGGTTCACCGACGGCGGACAGGAGGTGGACGGTCCCACGTGGGCCGAGCTGACCTCGGCGGAGTCCGGGATGGGCACCGGCGACCTCGTCCTGGCCGTCGCCGTCGACCAGCGGCAGTACGCCGTGGGCGACGTGGGGGCGACGCTGCCGCCGGAGACCGTGCAGGCCGTGCAGCTGCAGGACATCGAGCCGCGGCTCGCCCAGGACGACTGGGCCGGGGCCGTGAGCGCAGCGGTCGACGGCTTCTCCCGGGAGTCCACGGGCGGCTCGGACGGAGGTGGCGGTGTGGTCGTGCCCGACGACGAGCCGGTCCACCAGCCCACGTCCGGAGGCCTGGGCAGCGGTGTCGGCACGTTGTTCTTCGCCGCGCCCGTGCTGCTCGTGGCCGGCGCCGGCGTGGTCTCGCGGATGGGCCGGCGCAAGCGCCGCCCGGCGCAGGGCGTGCCCGTCCCGCCCACGGCCCAGGGCGTGTCCCTCTCCGACCTGCAGCGCCAGGCCGCCGAGGCCCTCGTCTCCACGGACAACGCCGTGCGCTCGGCCGAGGAGGAGCTGGCCTTCGCCGAGGCGCAGTTCGGCGCCCAGCGCACCCAGCAGTTCCGCGACGTCCTCGACCAGGCCCGCGCCTCGGCGAAGGAGGCGTTCTCCCTGCGGCAGCAGCTGGACGACGACCAGAAGGAGCCCGAGGACGTCGAGCGCAGCATGCTGGCCCGGATCATCGACCTGACCGGGACGGCCCGGCGGACGCTGGACGAGCACACCCAGGAGTTCGCCACCCTCCGCTCGCTGCAGGACCGCGCCCCGCAGTTCCTGGAGGAGCTGGCCGGACGGCTGCAGGAGACCCGCGGGCGCCTCCCGGTCGCCGACCAGGAGATCCGGGGCCTGGCCGCACGCCACCCCGCCCGGGCCCTGTCCACCGTGCAGGAGCACCGCCAGCAGGCCGGTCGGCTGCTCGAGTCCGCGGACGGCTTCATCGGCTCGGGGCGCCAGTCGCTGGACCGGGACGACCGGGCCTCCGCCGTCGCGGCGGCCCGGGCCGCCGAGGAGTCCATCGGTCAGGCGTCGGTGCTCCTGGACCAGGTCTCCCGGGCCGACGCGGAGCTGGCCAGCTCGGGCGAGGAGCTCTCCCGCCGGATCGCCTCCATCACCGCCGACCTGCAGGACGTCGCCCGTCTGGCTCCGCGCGACCCCATGGTCGCCCAGGCCGCCCAGCGCGCCAGGTCCGCCGTGGAGAAGGGCCAGGAGGCCCGCACGTCCGGTGACCCGCTGCGTGCCCTGGCCGAGCTGGACGCCGCCGAGAACGACCTGGACACCCTCCTTGCCCCGCTGCGGGACGCCGAGGCCCACACCAGCCGGATGCGGGAGAACTTCACCCAACGGGTCGCCCGCGTCGGCGCCCGGCTGCGCAGCATCGACGAGACCATCTCCACCCGGCGCGGGGCCGTCAACAGCGGCGCACGCACCCGCATCTCGGAGGCCCTGCGGGTCTTCGACGAGGCCCAGCGGGTCGCCGGGAACGACCCGGCCACCGCCATGGGGCTGCTCACCCGGGCCGAGCAGCTGGGCGAGCAGGCCCTCACCGAGGCCCGCAACGACCTCGACAGCTGGGGCGGCTCGGGCGGCGTCGGGGGCCCGGGCACGCGCCGGGGCGGGATCGACCCGTTGTCCGTCATCCTCGGCGGCATCCTGCTCGGCGGGGGCGGCGGCCACCGGCACAGCGGCGGCTGGGGCGGCGGCGGCTTCTCCGGCGGGGGCGGCGGCTTCGGCGGCGGCAGCTTCGGCGGGGGCGGGTTCGGCGGAGGAGGCACCTTCAGCGGCGGCCGCTTCTGATCCTCCCTGACCTGCCCCCGCCCCCCGGGCCGCGGCGGACGCGCCCACCGCCGCCGCCACGACGAGGACCGACGCCCACCGACCAGCACACCACGACCGCACCGATCCACACAGATGACCAGCACAGCACGACCAGTCACCACGACCGCCTGCACGGCGGAGAGGAAAGGAAGTCGAGCATGACGCAGAAGCAGACCATCCTGGGACGGATCAGCCAGATGGCCCGGGCCAACATCAACTCCCTCCTGGACCGGGCCGAGGACCCGGAGAAGATGCTGGACCAGCTCATCCGCGACTACACCAACAGCATCGCCGAGGCCGAGGAGGCGGTCGCCCAGACCATCGCCAACGTCCGGATGGCCGAGTCCGACCTGCAGACCGACCGTGAGGCGGCCGCCGAGTGGGGCCGCAAGGCGGCCGCGGCCGCGGCCAAGGCCGAGCAGATGCGCTCGTCGGGAGACCCCGACGGGGCGTTCAAGTTCGACAACCTGGCACGGGTCGCCCTCGGCCGGCAGATCCAGCACGAGAACGACGTCAAGAGCGCCGAGCCGACCATCGCCCAGCAGAACTCCACCGTCGAGCAGCTCAAGGAGGGCCTGCGGACGATGAAGACCAAGCTGGAGGACCTCAAGGGACGGCGCAGCACGCTCGTCGCGCGGGCCCGCAGCGTGGAGGCGCAGGGCAAGGTGCAGGACGCGATGTCCTCCATCGACGTGCTGGACCCCTCCAGCGACCTCGCCCGCTGGGAGGACAGCATCCGCCGCGAGGAGGCGCTGGTCCAGGGACGGGCCGAGGCGCAGTCCACCCGGCTGGAGGACCAGTTCGCCGAGCTGGAGGACCACGGTGCCGACGCCGAGATCGAGGCTCGGCTGCAGGCGTTGAAGAACCAGCAGGGCTGAGACCGGCCACCAGGACCCGAGGGACCCCGCAGGCCGTCGGCCCGCGGGGTCCCTCACCGTTCTGGGGCGGGGCTCGACGCCTCAGCGGGCGTGGTGGCGCTGCTGGGCCGCCTCCAGCCCCAGGTGGACCAGGTCGTGCACCGCGTCCTCCCCGTCCCCCACGAGCAGCTGGACCTCCTCGCGGTCGCGGGCCGGGAAGTCGGACAGGACGTAGTCGGCCGGGTCCTGGCGCCCGGGCGGGCGGCCGATGCCCAGGCGCACCCGCAGGTAGTCCCTGCTGCCCAGGGAGCCGCTCACCGAGCGCAGCCCGTTGTGCCCACCCTCGCCGCCACCGCGCTTGAGCCGGACCACCCCGAAGTCGAGGTCCAGCTCGTCGTGGACCACGACGACCTGCTCGAGGGGGACCTTGTAGAAGGTGCGCAGGCCCGCCACCGGCCCGCCCGAGAGGTTCATGTAGGTGGTGGGCCGGGCGAGCACCACCCGGGGGCCGGGCAGCCCACCGGGAAGGGTGCCGAGCCGGACCTCGGCGACGCCCGCGCCCGGCACCTTGTGGGCCCGCAGCGACCCGCCCGCCTGCTCAGCGAGCCGGTCCACCACCAGGGCACCGACGTTGTGGCGGTTCGCGGCATACCTCGGGCCGGGGTTGCCCAGGCCGACGACCAACCAGGGTGCGTCCATCGGGGCATCGTTCCTCTCGTGCGTGACGGTGCGGGGCGGCGCGGGGGCCGGACGACGGGGCGGGGACGGGCCGGGCGGACCGGCCGCGACCCTGGGGCGCGGCCCCGACAGCGCCATGGCCACGCCCCGCGGTCGGCGGGCGCGTGGCCATGGTCGCGGTGCTGGACCGCCCGGGTCAGTCCTGGGTGGCCGAGTCCTCGGCGTCCGCCGAGCCCTCGGCCGGGGCCTCGGCACCGTCGGCGGCGGCCTCGTCCTCGGGCTCGTCCTGCTCGATGCCGGCCTCGGACTCCGCCTCGGCCAGCTCGGCCTCCAGGGCCTCCTCGGACATGGCCTGCGAGATGTTGACCACCAGCGCCTCGGGGTCGGACACCAGGGTGACGCCCTCGGGCAGCTCGACCTCGCCGGCGTGGATCTGGGTGCCGGCCTCCAGGCCCTCCACCGAGACGACGAACCACTCGGGGATGTGGGTCGCCTCGGTCTCGACGGTGAGCTCGCCGTGGTCGGTGGTGACGATCGTCTCGGGGGCGGCCTGGCCCTCGACGTGCACGGTCACGTCGACGGTGACCTTCTCGCCCTTGCGGACGATGACGAGGTCGACGTGCTCGATGAAGCGCTTGACCGGGTCGCGCTGCACGTCCTTGGCCAGGGCCAGCTGGGTCTGGCCCTCGATGTCGAGGCTGAGCACGGCGTTGCTGTACTTGAGCGCCATCATCGTGTCGTGGCCCGGCAGCGTCAGGTGGACCGGGTCGGTGCCGTGCCCGTAGAGGACGGCGGGCACCTTGTCGGCCCGACGGATGCGGCGCGCCGCGCCCTTGCCGAACTCGGAGCGCTTCTCGGCGGTGATGCGGATCTGGTCAGCCATGCGTCGGAACTTCTTCCATGAGGGGGACGGTCTGGGTCGGCCTCGACGCGGGACACGGCACGGGCATCGCGGAGGCGCCGGCACCGGGCACGGACGGCCGGTGCGACACGCTTCGTCGAATCACGGCCACCGCAGACCGTGCGGTGTCCCTCGCCGAGGCAACTCGTAGAAGTCTAGCCCCTGCACGCAGAGCGGTGAAATCCCCGGACGGCGCCGGGGCTCAGGCCTGACCGTCGAACATGGACGTGACCGACCCGTCCTCGAAGACCTCGCGGATGGCCCGCCCGACCAGCGGGGCGATCGACAGCTCGGTGACCTTGTCCAGGGCGCGCGCCTCGTCCGACAGCGGCAGCGTGTCGGTGACGATCACCTCCGTGACCACCGAGTCCCGCAGTCGCTGGACGGCCGGGTCGGAGAAGATCGCGTGCGTGGCCGCGACCACGACCCCCTTGGCGCCGTCGGCCATGAGCGCGTCGGCGGCCTGGGTGATGGTGCCGCCGCTGTCGATCATGTCGTCCACCAGGATGCACATCCGGCCGGCGACCTCGCCGACGACCCGCTTGGCCACCGACTGGTTGGGGCGGGTGATGTCGCGGGTCTTGTGGATGAAGGCCAGCGGCACCCCGCCCAGGCGGTTTGACCAGTACTCCGCCACCTTGATCCGGCCGGCGTCCGGCGAGACGACGGCGAGGTCCTGCCCGGCGTACTTCTTCTTGACGTGGTCCGCCAGGATCGGCAGGGCCATGAGGTGGTCGACGGGCCCGTCGAAGAACCCCTGGATCTGGGCGGTGTGCAGGTCCACGGCCATCAGCCGGTCCGCGCCGGCGGTCTTGAACAGGTCGGCCATGAGGCGGGCCGAGATGGGCTCGCGGCCCCTGTGCTTCTTGTCCTGGCGGGCGTAGCCGTAGAAGGGCAGCACCACGGTGATCCGCTTGGCCGACGCGCGCTTGAGCGCGTCGACCATGATCAGGTGCTCCATGATCCACTCGTTGACCGGGGCGGTGTGGCTCTGGATGACGAAGGCGTCGCACCCGCGGACCGACTCGTCGAAGCGCACGTAGATCTCGCTGTTGGCGAAGGCGTAGGCCTGGGTCGGCACCAGCGAGGTGTCCAGCTCCTCGGCGATCGCCTCCGCCAGCGCGCGGTGGGCCCGCCCGGTGAAGACCATGAGGTTCTTCTCGGGCGTGCGGTGGATGCCGGTCATCAGCTCTCCTGGGTGGGGGTCGAGGCGTCGTCGGGACGGGTATGGGGTGCGCCGGCGTCCCGGGCGGGCTCGTCCCCGGCCGTCCGCTCCTTCGCCAGCGCGTCCTCGGCCGCCCGGGCCGTGGGGGTGCCCGCGCGGCGACGGGCGACCCACCCGTCGACGTTGCGCTGCCGGCCGCGGGCGACCGCGATCTGCCCCGGGCCGACCCGCCCCTCGATGGCCGAGCCGGCCGCGACGTAGGCACCGTCGGCGATGTCGACGGGGGCGATGAGGACCGAGTCGGAGCCCACGAAGCTGTGCCGGCCCACGGTGGTGCGGTGCTTGGCCACCCCGTCGTAGTTCGCGAAGATCGTGCCCGCCCCGATGTTGGCCCCCTCGCCGATCGTGGCGTCGCCGCAGTAGGTCAGGTGCGGCACCTTGGCGCCCGGGCCGATCCGGGCGTTCTTGGTCTCCACGAACCCGCCGATCTTGCCCCCTGCGCCCAGCTCGGTCCCTGGCCGCAGGTAGGAGAACGGCCCGACGCCGGCGTCCTCGCCGACCACGGCCAGCTCGGCCTGGGTCCGGACGACGCTGGCCCGGTCCCCCACGACGGTGTCGGTCAGCGTCGTGTCCGGGCCGACCACGGCGTCGCTGCCGACGGTGGTCGCTCCGAGCAGCTGGACGTTGGGCCGCAGCACCGTGTCCCGCCCGATCGTCACGTCGGCGTCGATCCACGTCGTCGCCGGGTCCACGACGGTGACCCCCTCGCGCATCCAGTGCTGGACCACCCGCCGGTTGAGCTCGCGACCCAGGTCGGCCAGCTGGACCCGGTCGTTGACGCCCTCCGTCTGCCACGGGTCGTCCACGAGGTGGGCGACGACCCGCCGTCCCTCCTCCCGGGCGATCGAGACGACGTCGGTGAGGTACTTCTCACCCTGGGCGTTGTCGGTGCCGACCCGGCCCAGCGCCGAGCGCAGCAGGGCCGCGTCGAAGGCGTAGATGCCGGAGTTGATCTCGCGCACGTCGACGACGTGGGCCCACTCGTCACCGGCCTCGCGGTGCCGCAGCGCGTCCTTGAACTCCATGATGGCCACGACGTCGCCAGCCTCGTCGCGCACCACCCGACCGTAGGACTTCGCGTCCGGCAGCTCGGCGCTGATGACCGTCACCGCTGCGCCGCTGCGCTCGTGCCGCTCGGTGAGGTCGCGGAGCGTGGCGCCGGTGAGCAGGGGGACGTCGCCCATCGTCACCAGTACGGTCCCCTCCAGGTCCGCCGGGAGGACGTCCAGCCCGCACTCGCAGGCCCGGCCCGTGCCCTTGACCTCGTCCTGGTCGGCGACCAGGGCGTCCGCGTCGGTCTCCTCCACGTGGGCGGCGACCAGGTCCCGCTCGTGGCGCACGACGACCGCGAGGTGGCGCGGTGCGGCCTGGCGGGCGGCGTGCAGCGCGTGGCCCAGGAGCGTGCGTCCACCGATGCGGTGGAGGACCTTGGGGGTGGCTGACTTCATCCGTGTGCCTTCACCGGCGGCCAGGATGATCACGGCGGCGGGGTCGTATGACGTCACGGGCACGACTGTACCCGTGCCCCGGGAGGGCCCGGCCCGGCCCCGGACCCGGCCCGGCCGGGGCCGCGGTCCGGGCCCTGGGCGACGGAATCCCCCCGGCCGGGCAGACGCGCCGGGGGTGGCCGACGCAGCTGTTGGCATGATGGCCGGGTGACCTCCCCCGCTCCCAAGAACGCCGCCCGCAACCGGATGACGGGGCCGCAGCGCCGTCAGCAGCTCATCGAGGTGGGGCGGCGACTGTTCGCCGAGCGGGGCTTCGAGGGGACCACGGTGGAGGAGATCGCCGCGACCGCCGGGGTCTCCAAGCCGGTCCTCTACGAGCACTTCGGCGGCAAGGAGGGGCTCTACGCGGTCGTCGTCGACCGGGAGATCCAGGCCCTGCTGGGCCAGATGACGGCCGCCCTGACCCAGGAGGGCGCCCACGCGCGCAGCCTGCTGGAGGCGGCCGCGATGGCGCTGCTGGACTACATCGAGAACTCCACCGACGGCTTCCGCATCCTCGTGCGCGACAGCCCGCCGGGACAGTCGACCGGCTCCTTCGCCAGCCTCATCAGCGACATCGCCAGCCAGGTCGAGCACATCCTGGCCGCCGAGTTCAAGCGTCGGCAGCTCGACCCGAAGACGGCACCGCTCTACGCGCAGATGCTGGTGGGCATGGTCGCCATCCCCGGTGGGTGGTGGCTGGACTCGCGGCGGATGAAGAAGGAGGACGTGGCCGCCCACCTGGTCAACCTGGCCTGGAACGGGCTGTCCGGCATGGAGGCCAGGCCCACCCTGCGGACGGTCAAGGACCGCACGGCCTGAGCCCGGCCCCCCGGTGTCCTACGCTGGTGCGGTCCTCACGCGACCTTCCCCGGTTGCTCTGCTGGCAGGGGCCGCCTGACTTTGAATCAGGACTAGCGACGTAGGTTCGATTCCTACCCGGGGAGCCGAGCAGGCCCCGCACTACAGTGGCGGCATGGGTGAGCCGGAGCCGCACGGGCCCGACCAGGACGAGGTCGACCGCATCGTCGCTGCCTGGCGCCGTGAACGGCCCGACCTGGACGTCAACCCTCTCGAGGTGCTCTCCCGCGTCTCCCGGCTGGCCCGCCACCTGGACCTCGCACGTCGGGAGGCGTTCGCGGGTCGCGGGCTGGAGTCCTGGGAGTTCGACGTCCTCTCGGCCCTGCGCCGGGCCGGGGAGCCCTACCGCCTCACCCCCACCCAGCTGGTGCGCCAGACCCTCGTGACGAGCGGGACGATGACCAACCGGATCACCCGGCTGGTGGAGCGCGGACTTGTCGAGCGCACCACCTCCGACTCCGACCTGCGGTCGGTCCTGGTGCGGCTCACCCCGGCCGGCCGCGACGTCGTGGACGGCGCCCTGGAGGAGCTGGTGACCGGGGAGCGGGCGATCCTGGCAGCCCTCACCCCCGCGGAGCAGGCGGACGTGGCCGCCGTGCTCAAGCGGCTGCTCCGGCCGTTCGACGACCGCTGAGCCACCCGGCCCAGCCCGTGCGGCCGGCCCCGTGCGCCCGGGTCCCTACGGCCGGGTCCCTACGGCCGGGTCCCTACGGCCGGGTCCCTACGGCCGGGACGGGTGACACCACGACGACGCCTAGGACCCCTTGCGGCTGAACGTTCGTTCAGCCTATGCTGACTGTGTGTTCAGTCAGGACGACTCACCCACCGCCCGCGACCGCATCCTCACCGTGGCCGTGGAGCTCTTCGGCACCCAGGGCGTACGGGGCACCAGCCTGAAGGCGATCGCCGCGCGGGCCGAGGTGTCCCCGGCGCTGGTCCTGCACCACTACGGCACCAAAGAGGGCCTGCGGGAGGCCTGCGACCAGCGGGTCGTGCGGACCATCAGGGAGACCAAGAGCCGCGCCATGGCCGAGGGGCCGGGCGCCGACCTGGTCGCGATGGTCTCCCGGATGGACGAGGGACGCTCCGTCCTGCGCTACCTGGCCCGGGTCCTCGTCGAGGGCAGCCCGCACCTGGACGCGCTCATGGACGACCTGGTCGACAGCGCGCTGCAGTACACCGCCGAGGCCGAGCGCGCCGGCATGGTCCGCCCCACCGCCGACCCCCGCGCCCGGATGGTCGTGCTGACCCTCTGGTCGATGGGGGTCCTCGTCCTGCACGAGCAGCTGCACCGCATGCTCGGTGCCGACGTCCTCGGGGAGGGCGGCGACGTGCTGCCCTACCTCCTCCCGGCCTCGGAGATCCTCACCCAGGGGGTGCTGACCGAGGAGGCGATCGCCGCCCGCACCGGCGGCGGCCCCGACCCGCAGCCACGACCCTCCGGCACGCCTCCCGACGACCCCGACGACGCGCAAGACCCCGACGACCCGCAAGACCCCGACGATCCCGACGAGAAGGACCCACGATGAGCACCGCACCCGTCATCTCCACCGAGGGACTGGTCAAGACCTTCGGCTCCACCCGCGCCCTCGACGGGCTCGACCTGCGCGTCGAACCGGGCGAGGTGCACGGGTTCCTCGGACCCAACGGGGCCGGGAAGTCCACGACGATCCGGGTGCTCCTCGGTCTGCTCCGGGCCGACGGGGGCACGGCCCGGCTCTTCGGCGAGGACCCCTGGGAGGAGGCCGTCGGCCTGCACCGCCGGCTGGCCTACGTGCCCGGCGACGTCGAGCTGTGGCCCAACCTCACCGGCGGCGAGGCCATCGACCTCTTCGCCCGGCTGCGCGGCACCCTCGACCGGGCCCGCCGCGACGAGCTGGTCGAGCGCTTCGACCTCGACCCGGGCAAGAAGGCGCGCACCTACTCCAAGGGCAACCGGCAGAAGGTGGCCCTCGTCGCCGCCCTCGCCTCCCCGGTGGACCTGCTCCTCCTCGACGAGCCCACCGCCGGGCTCGACCCGCTGATGGAGGTCGTCTTCCAGGAGTGCATCCGGGAGGCGCGCGCCCAGGGCACCACCGTCCTCCTCTCGAGCCACGTCCTGGCGCAGGTGGAGGTGCTGGCCGACCGGGTCTCCATCATCCGGGCCGGTCGCGTCGCCGAGAGCGGGACCCTGCAGGACCTGCGGCACATGTCCCGCACCACCGTCGTGGCCTCCCTGCGACGGCCGGCCGACGGGCTCGCCGACCTGCCCGGTGTGCACGCGCTCGAGCGCTCGGGGGACCAGGTCCGGCTGGACGTCGACGGCGACCGGGTCGAACCGGTCCTGCAGACGCTCGCCGGGCTGGGCGTCACCTCGATCGTGGCGCACCCGCCGACCCTGGAACAGCTGCTCATGCGGCACTACGGCGACGAGCTGCGCCCGCGCGAGGACGCGGAGGTGCTCTGAGATGGTGACGACGACGACCCGCCCCCGGCGGACCCGGGCCACCGCCCCGGACCCCGACGACCGGCCGACCGGGCCCACCACGGGCACCGGAACCCTCGTCCGGCTGATGCTCAGGCGTGACCGGATCAAGCTGCCCGCCTGGGTCGGCGGACTGGGCCTGTTCATGGTCTACCTGGGGGCGGCGCTGCCCCAGCTGGCCCCGACGGAGGCCGACCTGGCCGCCGTGACCCCGATGGTGCAGCAACCCGTCGGCCGCCTCTTCACCGGCCCCGCCTACGGGATGGAGGACCCCACCCACGCCAGCTTCTTCGCCGCCGGCTACCTCCTCTACCTGCTGCTGCTGGCCGCGCTGATGAACATCATGCTCGTCACCCGGCACACGCGCCTGGAGGAGCAGAGCGGTCGCTCGGAGCTGGTGCGGGCCGACGTGGTCGGACGGCAGGCGCCGCTCACCGCGGCCCTCGTCGTGGCCGTGGTCACGAACGTCCTGGCCGCCCTGGTGGTCGGGCTGCTGGCCCTCGCCAACGGTTATCCGGCACCCGGCTCGGCGGTCGTCGCCGCGTCCGTCGGCCTCGTCGGCCTCGCCTTCGCCGGGATCACCGCCGCCACGGCCCAGCTGAGCGCCCACTCGCGGGGCGCCGCCGGCCTGGCGGGTCTGGTGCTCGGTGCCGCCTTCGCGCTCCGGGCGCTGGGCGACATGGTCGCGCCCGGCGGCAGCGCCCTGTCCTGGGTCTCGCCGCTGGGCTGGGGCGCGCAGGCGGCACCGTACGTGCTCGACCGGTGGTGGCCCCTGCTGCTCCTGCTCGTCCTCGCGGGAGGCACGGTCGCCCTCGCCTACGTGCTCCAGGGCCGTCGCGACCTCGGGGCGGGACTGCTGCCGGCCCGTCGTGGTCACGAGCGGGGTGGTGCCTCCCTGGGCTCGCCCTGGGGCCTGGCGCTCCGCCTCCAGCGGGGGCCGCTGCTCGCCTGGGGCGCGGCCGTCCTCTTCCTGGGGGTGATCGACGGCGCCTTCACCCAGGTGATGCTCGACTCCGCCGACGCCCTTCCGCCCGAGATGCAGGCCATGTTCGGGGCCGAGCAGATGACGCTGGGCTACGTCGCCTTCCTCTCGGTCTTCAGCGCCATGCTGACCTGCGCCTACGTGGTGTATGCCGTGCAGTCGCTGCGCGCGGAGGAGGCCGCCGGTCGCGCGGAGCTGGTGCTGGCCACGCCCACCAGCAGGGCCGCCTGGGCCGGGTCCCACCTGGCGGTGGTGGCCCTGGGGGCGACGCTGATCATGGTGGTGACCGGGGTGCTCACCGGGGCGGCGGCCACTGCCGTGACCGGGGACCCGTCGCTCACGGGCGACAGCACCGCGGCGCACCTCAACCTCGTCCCGGCGGTGCTCGCCGTGCTCGGTCTGGCCGCCCTCCTGCACGGCTGGCTCCCGGGTCTGCTGGCACCGGTCGGCTGGGCGGTGGTGGGCCTGATCGTCTTCACGGGCACCTTCGCCACGCTGCTCGACGTGCCGCAGGCGGTCGTGGACCTGTCCCCGCTGAGCCACCCGGCCCAGGTCCCGGTCCAGGACGTGGCGCTCACCCCGCTGCTGCTGCTGGCGGGTCTGACGGTCGTGGGGGTCTCCCTCGGTCTCCTGGGGCTGCGCCGCCGTCAGGTCGCCGGGCGGTCCTGACCCTCAGGCGTCCTGCACCACCTCGGAGACCTCCATCCACTCCTCCTCGAGCCGGGCCTCCTGGTCGGTGAGGGCGGCCAGCTCGGCGGTGAGCGCGGTGAGCCGGTCGGGATCGGTGGCGGCCTGCGCCATCTGCTCGTGCAGCCGGGCCTCCTGGGCGTGCAGCCGGTCGAGGGACCGCTCCACCCGCGCCAGGGTCTTGCGGGCCTCCCGCACCGCGGCCGCGTCGGCACGCGCGCCCACCCGGGACGCGGCTGCGGCACCGCCGTCCGCCGGGGTCGCCGTCGCCGGGACCACGCCCGGGCGGGCGGAGCCGCGGTCGGGCATCCGTCGACGCAGCCGCAGGTACTCCTCCACCCCTCCCGGCAGGTCGCGCAGCGAGCCGTCCCCGAGCAGGGCCGTCTGCCGGTCGGTCATCCGCTCCAGCAGGTAGCGGTCGTGCGAGACCACGATCAGGGTGCCGGCCCAGCCGTCGAGCACGTCCTCCATGGCCGTCAGCGTGTCGATGTCCAGGTCGTTCGTCGGCTCGTCGAGCAGGAGCACGTTGGGCTCGTCCATGAGGAGCCGCACGAACTGCAGCCGCCGCCGTTCCCCCCCGGAGAGGTCCCCCACCCGGGACTGCTGACGACCGCCGCTGAAGCCCAGCCGCTTGGCCAGGGAGCTGGCCGAGACCTCCTTGCCGCCGATAACGGTGAAGGAGCGCACCTCGGTGATCGAGTCGATCACGCTCCGGCCGGCCACCCGGTCCAGCTCGCGCAGCTCCTGGGTCAGGGCGGCCATGCGCACGGTCTTGCCGACCTTCAGCCTCCCCTCCGCCAGCGGGTGCTGACCCTGCAGCACCCGCAGCAGGGTCGACTTGCCGGCCCCGTTGACCCCGACGAGCCCGTAGCGGTCCCCGGGTCCGATGCGCCAGGTGACGTCCTCCAGCAGCGTGCGGTCGCCGACGGACACGGTGGCGTCGACCAGGTCGAGCACGTCCTTGCCGAGCCGGGTGGTGGCGAACCGGACGAGCTCGACGGTGTCGCGCGGCGGCGGTTCCCCCTCGATGAGGGCGGTCGCCGCGTCGATCCGGAACTGCGGCTTGCTCGTCCGCGCGGGGGCCCCGCGCCGCAGCCAGGCCAGCTCCTTGCGCGCCAGGTTGGCGCGGCGGTCCTCGGTGACCCTGGCCACCCGCTGGCGCTCGACCTTGGCGAGCACGTACGCCGCATACCCGCCCTCGTAGGTGTGCACCCGCCCGTCCTCGACCTCCCAGGTCCGGGTGCTCACCTCGTCCAGGAACCACCGGTCGTGCGTGACGACGACGAGGGCGTTGCCGGAGCGGGGACGCCGCTGCGAGAGGTATGCCGCCAGCCAGGCCACGCCCTCCACGTCCAGGTGGTTGGTGGGCTCGTCGAGGACGAGCACGTCGGGGTCGCTCACGAGCAGGGCCGCGAGGGCGAGCCGGCGGCGCTCGCCGCCGGACATCGGACCGACGACCGCGTCCCAGCCACCGACGGCCGACGCCCCGGTGCCGCCGAGCAGACCCTCCAGGACCTCCCGGACACGGGCGTCCCCGGCCCACACGTGCTCGGCCAGGTCACCCAGGACCACCTCGCGCACGGTGGCGTCGGGAGGCAGCAGGTCGGTCTGCGCGAGCATGCCGGAGGTGACGTCCCCGGTGCGCAGCACCCGACCCTCGTCGAGCTCGCGTCCTCCCGTGAGCACGCCGAGCAGGCTCGTCTTGCCACCGCCGTTGCGACCGACGACGCCGATGCGGTCCCCGTCCGCCACGCCCACGGACACCTCGTCGAGGAGCACGCTGGTGCCCAGGACGAGGCGGGCCCGGTCGAGGGCCACCAGGCTGGCGGGTGGTGGCGCCATCAGCCCTGCACCGGGCCCAGCGGCCCGCCGCGCACGGGTCCGGGCGGAGGTGGTGAGGGCGTGCGGTGGTGGTGCACCACCTGCGCGCCGGGCACCGGCCCGACGACCCGGGTGATGTCCCCCGTCGGACCGTTGGCGGCCAGCCCCACGGACAGGTCGATCGCCTCCGCCTGGGACCCGACGAGGAAGGCCACGGTGGGACCGGAGCCGGACACGATCCCCGCCCGTGCGCCCAGCTCCAGCCCGGACTCGAGGACCTCCCCCAGCAGGGGCTCGAGTGAGACCGCCGCGGCCTGCAGGTCGTTGCGCAGCGCGGCGGCCACCTCGTCGGTCTCCATCCGGCGAAGCGCCGTCATCAGGGCACCGGACGGCTGGGGGACGGGGACGTCCTGCCCGGCCTCGGCGCGGAGGCGGTCGCACTCGGCATACACCTCGGGGGTGGACAGCCCCAGGCCCTCGCCGACCCACAGCACCCAGTGCAGCTCCCCGCGGGCCAGCACGGGGGTGATCTGCTCGCCGCGGCCGGACCCGATGGCCGTCCCCCCGTGCAGGAGGAAGGGCACGTCGGAGCCCAGGCCCGAGGCGATGAGCTCGAGCATCTCCTGGTCGACGTGGTCCATGGCCCACAGCTCGCGGCAGGCGACGAGGGTGGCGGCCGCGTCGGCGCTGCCCCCGGCCATGCCCCCGGCGACCGGGATCTGCTTGTCGATGTCGATCCGCACCGGGCCCGACCCCGCCCGGCGGCCCCGCCGGCGGACCAGCGCGCGGGCGGCCTTGAGCGCGAGGTTCTCCTGTCCGGTCGGGACCCGGTCGGCGAACGGGCCGGTGATGTGCACCGACCACCGGGAGGCGGGCTGCACGGTGACCCGGTCATAGACGCTGACGGCGTGGAAGACGGTGGACAGCTCGTGGTAGCCGTCCTCGCGCAGGGGTCCCACGGCGAGCTCCAGGTTGATCTTTCCGGGCACCCGGACGGTGACGGCCTCGGTGCTCCCGCCTGGACTCATGGCATCACCCTATGGGGTCGGCCGACGATCCTCCTGGCCACCCGCGAGGCCACCGTCGCCACCCGTCCCCGCGTCGCCCGCGCGGTCCGCAGCCCCCTCCGCCCCGTCGCCGGACGCTGCGCCCCCGAAGCCGTCGGCGTCGTCCCTGGCGGCGTCCGCGATCCGGGCGAAGTCCTCCACGGTGAGCACCTCGCCGCGCGCCCGCGGGTCGACCCCGGCCGCCCGCAGCACCCGCTCGGCCCGCTCCGCGCCGCCGGCCCAGCCCGCCAGTGCGGCCCGCAGGGTCTTGCGCCGCTGCGCGAACGCGGCGTCGACGACGGCGAACACCTCCTGCCGGGCGGCACGGGCGGCCGGAGGGTCCCGGCGCACCATCCGGACCAGTCCGGAGTCCACGTTGGGTGCCGGCCAGAACACGGTGCGCCCGATCCGCCCGGCCCCCGTCACCTCGGCGTACCAGCCGGCCTTGACGCTGGGCACCCCGTAGACCTTGCTCCCCGGCCCGGCCGCGAGCCGCTCGGCCACCTCGAGCTGGACCATGACGAGCACCCGTTCGAGGGTCGGCACGGTGGCCAGCAGGTGCAGCACCACCGGGACCGCGACGTTGTAGGGCAGGTTGGCCACCAGCGCTGTCGGTCGGGGGTCGGGCAGCTCCTGCAGCCGCAGGGCGTCGGCGGGCACGACCGTCAGCCGGTCCGCCAGGTGCGGGGCGAGGTCGGCGACCGTGCGCGGGAGCTGCTCCGCCAGGGTCGGGTCGATCTCCACCGCGGTCACGTGGGCGACCTCCGGCAGAAGAGCGAGCGTCAGGGAGCCCAGGCCGGGCCCGACCTCGAGGACCACGTCCTGCGGCCCGACCCCGGCCGCCCGCACGATCCGCCGGACGGTGCCCTTGTCGATGACGAAGTTCTGCCCCCACGACTTGGTCGGGCGGATCCCGAGGCGGTGGGCCAGCTCACGGACCTGCGCCGGTCCGAGCAGGCTCTCCTCGTGCTCCACGCCGGTCATCCTCGCACGGTGGGCCGCTCCGTCCGGGAGGTGAGTCAGGAGGCAGGGACGCTCAGGGCAGGTAGTAGGTCAGCAGATCGGCGCGCACCGGGGGGAACAACGCCTCCATCAGGTCGACGTGCGGACCGGGGTAGACGTCGGGGTGGCGCCGCGACAGCCCGGCCATCCCGAGCGGGCCGAGCAGCAGCGGGCCCAGCAGGTCGGGAGCCGCGCCCGCCCCGCCGTGCGCGCCCGGTGACTGCAGGGTGCCGCCCACGACGGGCTCCCCGAACCGCCCGTCCACCACGGGCAGGCGCAGCTGCTGGCGGAACGTGCCGAGCAGCACCTCGTCCGGGGGCTCGATCCCCGAGCGGGCCAGGCGGGCGTCCAGCACGGGCCGCATCCGGTCCAGCAGCGCGGCCGCGTCGGGCACGCGCACGTAGTACTGCTCCGCCTCGGCGGGCGCGGGGCCGCAGACCTCGTCCACGACCGCGCCGCCGACCGTGCCGGGGCGGTCCCACACAGTGACGGGCTCGGGCTCGTCCACCGACCGGGCGAGCGCGTCGGCGGCGGCGACCATGGCCCTGGCGGCGGGGGGGGTCGGACGCGGCGAGCTCGGCGAGCACGACCCCGTCCTCGGGCGGCGTGGTGCGGCCGGTCGCCACGACCTCGGCGCCCCGCTCCACGACCCAGGTGGTCGAACCGTCCCGGTCGAGCAGCCAGCCCCAGCGGGGCGGCGAGTGCGGCATGCGCAGGTCCGACGCCGCCTGCGCAGCGTCCTGCAGGCGGCGGACGACGGGCAGGTCGGCCCGCGTCGCCGGGCGCACGACGTGCCCGTCGGGCATCGCCGGGGGCGTGACCAGCGGGCGGTGGCCGGGGATGTCGACGGCGTAGGAGTAGCCGAACGTCCGGTAGAAGTAGGGGATCCCGATCATCACCTGGAGCACGTGCCCGCGGGCCGCCGAGAGCTCGTGCGCCCACCCCATGAGGGCCCGCACCAGCCCCCGCCCCTCGTGGTCGGGGACGGTGGCGACCAGCTCGACCTGCCCCGCCGGGAGCCGGACGGTCACGTCCGATCCCGGCACCGCCAGCTGCAGCTCCTCGTTGAGCAGGGTCGCGGTGGAGACGACCCGGTCGTCGTCGACGACGACGGCGCAGGTCTCCCAGCCCGCCGCCGGATCCTGCACCACCAGCCGGTGGTCGACGGCGTCCGCCGGCTCGCCGCGGTCGGTCAGCAGCTCGCCGACCTGGGACAGGTCGGCGGGCGTGGCGGTGCACAGCACCAGCCCGTCGGGCAGGGGCGCGGGGGTCGCGTCGGTGCGCCTCACCAGGGCCCGTAGACCGTCTCGCTCGTGGCGGACAGGGCGTCGCACAGCTGGGGGACGCTCGTGCTCAGCGTCTCCGCCATGGCGCGCACGGTCAGCGGCAGCAGGTATGGCGCGTTCGCCCGGCCCCGGTGGGGGGTCGGGGTGAGGTAGGGCGCGTCGGTCTCCACGAGCAGGTGCTCCACCGGGGTGACGGCGACCGCGTTGCGCAGGTCCTTGGCGCTGCGGAAGGTCACCGTCCCGGCGAAGGAGAGGTAGTAGCCGCGCCGGACGCACTCCCGGGCCATCTCCATGTCGCCGGAGTAGCAGTGCATCACCGTGCGCTCGGGGGCGCCCTCCTCGGCCAGGATCCGCAGGACGTCCTCGTGGGCGTCGCGGTCGTGGATCTGCAGGACGAGGTCGAGCTCCTTGGCCAGCGCGATGTGCCGACGGAAGGACTCCTGCTGCGCGGCCACGCCTTCGGGTCCGGTGCGGTAGTAGTCCAGACCGGTCTCTCCGATCACCCGGATCCGCGGATGTGCTGCGAGAGTGGCGATCTCGTCGATCACGGCATCCAGGTCGCCGGCCCGCTCGTGCTTCGGAGCCTCGTTGGGGTGGATGGCGATGCCGCCGAGCAGGGCCCGGTGCTCGTCGACGATGCCGTGGGTCCACCGCGCCGACCCGATGTCGCAGCCGATCTGCACGAGCCGGTCGACCCCGACCGCCGCCGCCTCGTCGAGGACGTCCTGCAGGGCGACGAAGGGGGCGTCGTCCCGCTGGATGTCGAGGTGGCAGTGGTTGTCGACGACCGCGATCGGGAGCCGGTCCGGAGCCGGCGGACGCTCAGCGGCCCGGCCGTCCGTCATACCCCCGCCTCGTCAACGAGCCCGAGCCGCGCCCGCTCCTCGTCGACGACCGAGGGGTCCAGCTTGGTGAAGATCGGCGTCGGCCTGGCCACGGGGGCACCCACGGGCAGGGGACGGTGCTCCCAACGGGGAGCGGCGGAGTACTCCCCGGTGATGACCGGGTAGGCCGGACGGTCGGGGTCGTCGAGGTCCGGCACGTCCTGGACCACGGGCATGGGCTGGAAGACGCCCTCCCCCCCGAGCGCCCGGTGGACCGCGGTCGAGCTGTGCGGCAGGTAGGGGGAGAGCATCGTGTTGAGGTCGACGACGGCCTGGGCGAGCACGTGCAGCACGGTCGCCAGACGTTCACGCTGGTCCTCACCCTTGAGCTTGAACGGCTCGGTGGCGGAGACGTAGGCGTTCGCCTCCCCGACGAGGCGCATCGCCTCGGCCAGACCGGCCTTCTGCTTGTGCGTGCCGATGAGCCGTCCGACGGTGCCGAACCCGGCGGCGACCTGGTCGAGCAGGGCCCGGTCGACCTCCTCCAGCGCACCCGCGGCCGGGATCTCGCCGAAGTTCTTGGCGATCATCGAGGCGGTCCGGTTCACCAGGTTCCCCCAGCCGGCGACGAGCTCGTTGTTGGTGCGCTTGACGAACTCCGGCCAGGAGAAGTCGGAGTCGGACGTCTCCGGCGCGGCGGCGGAGAGGAAGTAGCGCAGCGCGTCGGGCTGGTAGCGCTCGAGCACGTCCCGCACGTAGATGACGACGTTGCGCGAGGTGGAGAACTGCTTGCCCTCCATCGTGAGGAACTCGCTGGAGACCACCTCGGTGGGCAGGTTGAGCTCGCCGAAGGGCCCGACCTGCCCACCGCGGCTCCCCCGCCCGTTGTGCGCCAGCATCTCGGCCGGCCAGATCTGGGAGTGGAAGGTGATGTTGTCCTTGCCCATGAAGTAGTAGGACAGGGAGTCGGTGTCGTTCCACCACTCGCGCCAGCGGGCCTCGTGGCCGTCACCGAGCCGCCGCGCCCACTCCACCGAGGCCGACAGGTAGCCGATGACGGCGTCGAACCAGACGTAGAGCTTCTTGGTCGGGTCCTCCGACCACCCCTCGAGCGGCACGGTGATGCCCCAGTCGATGTCCCGGGTCATCGCCCGGGGGCGGATCTCCTCGAGGATGTTCTGGGAGAACTTGATGACGTTGGGGCGCCACAGCCCGCTGTCCTCGCGTCCGTCGAGCCACTCCCCGAGCGCCTCGGCCAGGGCGGGCAGGTCGAGGAAGAAGTGCTGGGTCTCGGTGAACTCCGGCGTCTCCCCGTTGATCTTGCTGCGGGGGTCGAGCAGGTCCGCCGGGTCGAGCTGGTTGCCGCAGCTGTCGCACTGGTCGCCGCGCGCCTCGGTGTACCCGCAGATCGGGCAGGTGCCCTCGATGTAGCGGTCCGGGAGCGTCCGGCCGGTCGAGGGGCTGATGGCGACCTGCTGGGTCTGCTCGACCATGTAGCCGTTGGCGTGGCAGGCCAGGAACATGTCCTGCACGACCTGGTGGTGGTTGGCGGTGGTCGTGCGGGTGTACAGGTCGTAGGAGACCCCCAGCGCCACGAGGTCCTCGGCGATGGCCCGGTGGTTGACGTCGATGAACTCCTGCGGGCTCATCCCCGCCTTGTCCGCCTGCACGAGGATGGGGGTGCCGTGCTCGTCCGAGCCGCTCACCATGAGCACGTCGTGGCCCGCCATCCGCAGGTAGCGGCTGAAGACGTCGGAGGGGACGCCGAAGCCGGCGACGTGGCCGATGTGACGCGGGCCGTTGGCATACGGCCAGGCGACCGCGGTGAGGACGTGGGTCATGGTGTCCCAGTCTAGGTGGGGGCACCCGACCAGATGCTCGGAGACCGGAGCGCGATCAGGCGGGGGCCCTGGCGGGGGGTCAGGAACCCGCGGGTACGGCCACCACGCTCACCATGCCCGCCGGTCCGGAGATGCGCACGACCGGACCGGCACCGTCGCCCGGGACGGCCGGCGGCTGCGGACCGACGGCGAAGTGCACCTGGTTGCGGGCCGACCAGGGCCACCAGTGCTCCCTCCACAGAACTGCTCCCCCGTCGGACGGGCCGGACTCGTCGGACACCGTGAGCAGGTCCTGCCCCTCGACGTCGACCAGGCGTGGCCAGCCGTGCTGGTCGGTGGCCACCCGGTAGGTCTCGCCGAGGAGCGTCACCTCGCCTCCGGGCGGGACCGCACCGTCGGTCCCGGCCGACGCCTCCGCCGGGGCGGTGGGAACGGTCGGTGCCGACGGCCGGGGGTGCCACGTCTCACCGTCCGTCGACCACTCGATGTCGTACGACAGGTCGTCCTCAGAGGCGTCTCCATCCGCCCGGTCGTCGGCGAACAGGACCATGGACCAGGGACCGACGAGCGCGGTCGCCCGCGGTGGGGACACCCGGACCGGGTCGGCACCGACCTCCTGCCGCAGCACCTCCCGGGCGAAGACCGCCTCGCGGGGCAGGCGCGCCACCGAGGCGACGACGTCACCCCCGCCCCGCCACCAGGGCCTGTCCAGGCCGGCGACGGTGAGCGTGTCCACCTCGGAGAACGAGCCACGGTCCAGGTAGCCGGCGAGCCCGGCCTCCTCGAGGGACACCGCCGTCAGAACCACGCCGTCGTCGGCCAGCTCGGCCGTGTCGGCGACGGCTCCGCCGGCCGTCCACATGTCGTCGTCGTCGTGGAGGACGAGATGTGCCGGCGCGTAGCCGGGCCTGTCGGTCGTCCAGTAGACGAGCTCCTCACCTGCGACCGTCACCACCGCCGACCCACCTGCGTCCTGGGGGTCCGGGAGGACGAGCTCGCCCGAGACACCAGGCGGCCGGGCCCACACCACCACGGTCGCCCCGGTGCCGGCATACACCTCGACGCCGCCCGCCAGGCTCCGGCCCTCCACCGTCTCCTCGACGCCGTCCGCGACGAACGTGGCGGAGGACGAGTCCGCGGTCCGGCCCAACGTCAGCGGCTGCACGTTCCCGACGCCCTGCAGACCCTCCGGAAGGACGACCGGCGACGCCTCCTCCACCTCCCACGCCACGCCCGCCGGCGTGACCTCCCGGGTTCCCGACAGACCGCCACCGGCCCCACCCGTGCCGAGCCAGAGGGCCCCCGCCAGGGCGAGGGTGCCGATCGTCAGACCCGCCCCGCCCGCGCGGCGGCGGCGCACGATCTGCTCACCGCGACGCACGACGTCCGTGCGGGCCAGGTGCAGCGGCGGGGAGTGGACGGCGGCCCGGTCGAGCAGCGCCAGCACGTCACGGTCCGAGGTGTGGCTGTCAGACATGGGTCTGCTCTCCCTCCAGCAGCTGGGCGCGCAGGCCGCGCAGCCCGTGCATCGTGTAGCTCTTGACGGTGCCCACTCCGATGCCGAGCGTCTCGGCGGTCTGGCGCTCGGACAGGTCGAGGTAGTGCCGCAGCACGACGCACTCGCGTTCGCGCGGACTGAGGGTCCGCAGCGCCCGGACGAGGTCGACGGTCCGGGGATCGGAGACGTGCCCCGTGTCCGGCGCGTCGTCGGTGAGCACCTCCCGCCGCTGCCTGCGCCAGCGGTCGGTGTGCAGGTTGGCCATCACCCGACGGGCGAAGGCGAGGGGGTTGCCGCCCCGCACCCTCGACCAGCGGGCGTAGGTCCGAGAGAGCGCCTCCTGCGCCAGGTCCTCGGCGGCGTGCTGCTGACCGGTGAGGAGCCAGGCGGCGGCGAGCAGACGGGGCGAGGCGTCGTCGAAGAAGGCCGCGAACTCCTCCTCGTGCGTAGACCGCATACCGCCTCCTCGCGTGGACCCTCTCACCTGGACAACGTGCGGGGCCGACGAAAGGTGGGGGACACTGCCCGCATCGTGACGTACGAGGAGCCTCCGTCCCCTCCGCCCCGCCGACGCACCGGGCGGGTCCCCGAGGACGTGCTCGTCCACCTGCGCCGGGCCCGCGACCACGTCGACCGGCACTTCCACGAGCCGCTCGACCTGGAGACGCTGGCCGGGGTCGCCGGGCTGAGCAAGTTCCACTTCCTGCGGCTCTTCAGCCGCACCTACGGCCGCACCCCCGGGGTCAACCTCTCCGAGCGTCGGGTCGAGCGGGCCCAGGACCTGCTGCGCGGCGCCAACCTCACGGTCACGGAGGTGTGCCACGCGGTCGGCTTCAGCAGCCTCGGCTCGTTCAGCTCCCGCTTCCGGGACATCACGGGGGAGAGCCCGAGCCAGTTCCAGCGCAGGTATGCCGCGCTCGGGGCTCCGCGCATCCCCGGCTGCTACGTGTTCATGCGGGGGCTGGCCGAGCGCCGCCGCCCGTCCGGGACCGGCGGGAACACCGCAACCGGGGAGAAGCCGGGAGCACCCGGCCCCGGCTAGCGTCGTGCCCATGATCACCAACGTCTCCCTCGTCAGCGTCTGGGTCACCGACCTGGACGACTCTCTCGCCTTCTACACCGACGTCCTCGGGTTCGAGAAGGGCGACGACGTGCAGCTGGGCCCCGACTTCCGCTGGCTGACCGTCGTGCACCCGCAGCAGCCCGAGCTCCACCTGCACCTGACCACCCCCGGCGAGCCGCTCTCCCCCGAGCTGGTCGAGGCGATGCGCCGGGCCCAGGCCGAGGGTGGGCTGCCGGGAGTGGGCCTGACCGTCGACGACTGCCGCCGGACCCACGCCGAGCTGGTCGCCAAGGGCGTGGAGTTCCTCCAGGAGCCCACCGAGCGCCCCTACGGGGTCGAGGCCCTCATGCGGGACAACTCCGGCAACTGGATGGTTTTGGTGGAGCGCCGGGACTTCGACCCGTCCACGATGACCGAGGCCGACCTCGCCTGAGGGTCACCGCCCCGGCAGGGTGGAGTCCGCCTCAGCTCGAGCCGAACTCCACCAGGGCGGGAGGCTCCCACGCCTCGACCCGGTCGCCCACCTGACGCCCGACCGCCACGACCACCTCGGTGTCGGTGCCGTCGACGACGAGCGCGGTGACCAGGGTGCCGTCGCCGAGCACCAGCTGGGCCACGTCCCGGGGCTCGACCCACTCCGGCCCGTCCTCGCCGGAGACCTGGACGCGCGCGTCGGACAGCACGGTCGCGCCGGGCTCCCAGCCGGTGGCGAGCACGACGACCGAGCCGTCGACCGACGTCGTCGCCAGACCCCGGCCCAGCTGCTCGGCCGCCACGCGCCCGACCTCCTCCCCGTCCTCCTGCGACGTGAGCACCAGCGTCCCCGGGTCGGCCGGGTCCGGGTCCACCGACATCGTCCCGGCCGCGCCGTCGAGCGCGAAGAGGTCCTGCGCGTGCAGGTCGAGATCGGTCCTGACCCCGCCGAGGGTGAAGGTCACCTGCACCCCGCTCGCGTCCTCAGCCTCCCCGGGCGGACCGGTGACGGCCAGGACGACGGGGCGACCGGCCAGGGCGACCGTCCCGGCGTCCACGGTCGCGTCCTGCGGACCGGTGGCGCCCGCCCTCGTGACCGTGACCTCCTGCGCGCCCTCGGGAAGCACGGCGAGCAGGCGCTGCCCCTCCTCGTCGGCCAGGCCGGACGAACCGGTCACCGCAGGCGCCCCGCCGAGCTGGTCCAGCCCGACCACCTGGCTCCCGGGCCGGTCGTCGTCCAGGGCGTAGCCCCACACCCCCCGGGACTCGTCGACGAAGGCGACCGCCCGCTCGCCACCGGCGCGAAGCACCTCCGCGCCGACCGGTGCGCCGGAGAGCGCCACGACCTCCTCCTTCCCGACGAGGTAGACGTCCAGGACCTCCTCCGGGAGGGGCTGCAGGTCCGAGAGCCAGGAGGCCCAGGCGAACGTCTCACCGTCCAGCTCGGCGTACTGCACCCCCGACGGCCCGCCCGGGTCGTGCGGTCCGACCAGCGGGACCGAGGTGAGCACGCCCTCGGGCTCGCGCCACACGGCCACGGTCATCCGCTCCCCGGCGAACACCTCCAGGCCCGGCCTCACTGTCTGTGCCGGCACCGACTCGACCTGCCGTCCCAGGTCGGAGAGCTCGAGGACCACCGGTCCGTCCGGAACGGGCCGCGCGAGCTCGGCCCGGTAGTCGTGCTCGACCCGGTCCTCGTCGTAGACCGTCACACCGGTGAACAGCACCCCGTCGACCGGCTCACCCTGCTCCCAGACGTGGCCCGCCGGGACGATCTCGGTCGTCCCGGTCAGCACCCCTCCTCCGGGGCCGGCGAGCCAGAGCGCGCCGACGAGGGCCAGACTCCCGACACCCAGGGTTCCTGCAGCCGCCCGGCGGCGCCGGACGCGGCGGCTCCCGGTGGCCAGGACGGCCTTCATCGGCACGTCCATCGGCGGCGTGTGCGCGGCGGCCCGGTCGAGCAGCGTGGTCAGCTCACGGTCGGACATGGCGGTCCTCCTGGTCCTGCATCAGCGGCCGCAGTGCGGCCAGCCCCCTGCTCGTGTAACCCTTGACGGCCCCGACGCTGACGCCGAGCGCCTCGGCGGTCTGCCTCTCGGACAGGTCGAGGTAGTGCCGCAGCACGACGCACTCCCGCTCCCGTGGAGCCAGCTGCTGAAGGGCGCGCAGCAGGTCGACCGTCTGCGGATCGGCACCGCGTCCGCCACCCTCCGGCAGGTCGCCGGTGAGCACCTCCCGGCGCGCGCTGCGCCACCGGTCCGTGTGCAGGTTGGCCAGCACCCTCCTCGCGTAGGCCGCGGGCTGGCCGGAGCGCAGACGGGGCCAGCGCACGTAGAGGCGCACCAGCGTCTCCTGGACGAGGTCCTCGGCCGCGTGCGGGTCGGCGGTCAGCATCCATGCCGAGGTCAGCAACCAGGGCTTGGCCCCGGTCGCGAACTCGACGAACGCCTCCTCGTCGGTGCGGCGCACCTGCTCACCTGCTCCCGTGTCGGTAGGGACGATCGTCCCCTGCACCCGTCCTCAACGGCGCACGGGGTCGGAAGGTTGTGCCGGCGTCCCGGACGGCGGCGGCCGGTGGCCCGGCCGCGGCGGGAAGAGGAACGACATACCCCGTGGTTGTATGGGGCGAGCGTGGCCCCGCCCGGGGCCCGCCCCAGCAAGGAGGCCACCACGTGCTCGCCGCCCTCACCGGCGCCGGCCTGTCCGCAGCGGCCGGGCTGAACGCCTACATCCCGTTCCTGATCGTCGCGCTCGTGGCCCGGTTCACCGAGGTCATCAACCTGCCCCACCAGTACGTCTGGATCGAGTCGTGGTGGGCGATCGGCATCGCCGGCGCGCTCCTGCTCTCCGAGGTCGTGCTGGACAAGATCGCCGTCGTCGACCACATCAACGACGCGGTGGGCACGTTCGTGCGTCCGGCCACCGGTGGGTTGATCTTCGCCGCGACCACGGCTGCCGAGGACTTCGAGCAGGGCTCGAATTTCATGGCCGACAACCCCTGGGTGGGGGTGCTGCTCGGCATCGTCACCGCCGGGATCGTGCACACCGGCAAGGCCGTCACCCGCCCGGCCGTCAACGTCGGGACGGGAGGGTTGGGCACCCCGGTGGTGTCCGCGGCCGAGGACGGGGCGGCCATCACCCTGTCCCTCGTGGCGGTCTTCCTGCCCGTGCTCGTGGTCTTCCTGCTGCTCCTGCTGCTGTGGGGGCTGTGGACGCTGTGGCGCCGGGCCTCAGGACGACGACGGCGGACCGACCAGCTCATGGCCGACGCCGGCTACTGACCCCCGTCCTGCAGCGGCCAGCAGATCTGGGTCCGCAGGGTGGCGGGGTCCACGCCCGGCCCGGGCTCGGTGAGGTAGACCTCCCACATCGAGGACGAGGGGGTCCGGCCCCGCTCGCCGATCCACCGGGCCAGCTCGGCGTAGGACCCGCCCAGTCCGTCGTAGGCGCCGACGTGGGTGGCGGTCACGACCTCGCCCCCGGGCAGCTCCGAGGGTCGCACCTCCCCGGCCGCCGTGACCGGCCCCGAGGTCGGGACGCCGACCTCGACGTCGACCGTGTCGGTGGGCTCGCCGCGGTAGCGGGCGTAGGGCGCGCCCGTGGGCTCCACCTGCTGCTCGCGCAGCGTGGCGAAGAGCAGGCCGAAGGAGTCGTCGAAGAAGCTGCGCAGCGCCTCCATCGGCACCGTCGCGCGGACGGCCGCCGTCGGCACGGGCTCGAGGGTGGTGATCACGATGTCCTGCAGGCTGGGGTGGGTGCTCATGGGTCCTCCTCGTCGTGCTCCGGGTCCGGCCCGACGCTACTCCTGGTCGGGCGGACGGGGAACGGCCCGCCGCGGCCGACCGTTGGGTGGGTGGACGCGGACGAAGGAGACGGTATGCAGCGCAGGACCCCCCGACCAGAACGACCCGGGCCCGGTCAGGAGTCGGTGTGGGACTACCCCCGACCTCCACGGGTCGACCCCAGCAGCTCGCTCGTCGAGGTGGAGCTGGGCGGGCGGACGATCGCCCGGACGACGCGGGCCCTGCGGGTCCTGGAGACCAGCCACCCGCCGACCTACTACCTGCCCCGCACCGCCTTCGCCCCCGGCGTCCTCCAGCCGGCGGCCGGCAGCTCCTTCTGCGAGTGGAAGGGGGACGCGGCATACCTCGACCTGGTGGCGGGCGACCGGACCGCCGGGCGTGCCGCCTGGACCTACCCGGACCCCTCGCCCGGTTTCGAGCCGCTGCGCGACCACGTCGCGCTCTACCCCGGCCTCGTGGACCGGTGTCTGGTGGACGGGGAGGTGGTGCTTCCCCAGCCGGGAGGCTTCTACGGCGGCTGGATCACCTCGTCGGTGGTCGGACCGTTCAAGGGGGACCCGGGCACCTGGGGCTGGTGAGGCGGGGGCTGGGGGGGGCCGGGCCGGTGAGGCGGAGCTCCGGGCCGGCGCTCGGCGTGTCGGGCCGGACGCGCCGGGCCGGACGTGCCGGTGCCCCCGCCCAGGGGCGGGGGCACCGGTCAGGACAGGCTCAGCGTGCGAGCGCGTCCCAGAGGGAGACGAGGACGTCGTCGGAGATGACGCCCGGGCCGGCCCACGCGGCGGCGGGGCCGCTGGCCAGCGCGTCCGGGAAGTTCAGGCCCGAGGCCACCAGGACGGTGTGCGGGGCTCCGATCTTCCCGGCCACGGCGACGGCAGTCTCGTAGCGGTTCGCACCCGCGATCCGCTCCACGACGTAGCCTCTGGACTCCAGGGTGGCCTGCACCGACGGGGCGATCGACAGCTCGCCACCGATGATGAGGACGGTGCCGCCGACCGGCAGCACGCGGTCGATCTCGTCACCGACGCGAGGGTCGAGCAGGACCTTCGTGAGCAGCATCGGGGCGTTCACCCTCTTGGTGAGGGGGACGGCCGCCAGGGCGTCCCCGAAGTCGTCCGACCGTGCCAGCACGACGGCGCCGGCCTGGTCGTCCGCGAACCGCTCCTGCGAGAGCAGGACCGCGGTGTCGACGCGGTCCACGCCGCCGACCTGGGTCACCGCGGACGGCTCGAGGAGCGCCAGCTCCTGGTCGGCCGTGGTGTCCGCACCGATGACGTCGAAGTAGAAGCCCTCGATGACCTCGTTCTCGTGGTAGTAGACGATCGTGCTGCGCACGTCGTCGACCCACTGCGCGTAGCCCAGCACACCGGTCAGCTCGGTGTCGTCGACCGCCTCGTCCGGCAGCGCCGTGAGGTTGGTGTAGTCGACCACGTCGAGGATCCGGTCCACGTGCCACGTCAACGACGGGACGTGCAGCCAGGTGGCGCTGCCCGTGAAGTACTCGGACCGGGTGTAGCGGAAGCTGGAGTAGTCGATGAACTGCTCGTCGGGCACCGCGACGCCGTCGGTCGGGTCCGGGTCCGCGGACCGGTTGAACTCGACGTTCCAGCCCTCGGGGGCCACCCAGCCCGGCTCGGGCGGGAAGGGGATGATCCGGTTGTAGTACAGCACCGCGTCGATGGACAGCGGCACGTACTTGCCTGCGGCGGACCCGGTCGAGGCGCCGGCCAGCATCCAGGCGTCCAGCGGCGCGATGTAGGCCGGCGGGCCGGCCGTCACCTCGTCGTGGACCTCGAGCCCGGGCAAGGTCCCCGTCTCCAGGATCGTCGTGTACATCGCCGCGTGCTCCGGGGAGGCGTCGATGGGGATGCCGTCGGTGGTGATGCGCCCGGCGCCGTCCAGCGTGATGTCGGTGGCGGCGAGCAGCCGCTCCTCGACGACGTCGATCTTCGACTGGAGGACGTCGTCGGTGGTCCGGATGAGGTTGAGCCTCTCCAGCTCGACCTCGCTCGCGTAGTCGGTGAACCCGGCCTGCACGTCGCAGGCTCCGACCTCCTCCTCCCCCTCGACCGGGTCAGGGATGGCCTCGCCGACCAGCGGGACCAGCCAGACCGTGCGCCCGTCGACCGGGTTCACGGTCGGTGCCAGGCCCGGGATCTCGGTGTAGGAGATCGGCTGGACGCAGTACTCGACCGTCGTGACATCCTCGACGGTGACCGTGTAGTCCGTCAGTACCGGGGTGCCGTCCTCCGCCCGGAGGATGACGAGCAGGTCCGAGTACAGGTCCCCCGTACCTCCTCCGCCTCCGCCCCCGCCGCCGCCTCCGTCCCCCGGGGCGTCCGTCATGGCGAGGGCCCCCTGCGGGGCGACCAGGGCCCCCAGGAGAAGGGCCGAGACGAATGCTCCTCGTCGTGTTCGAGCATTCATGGCATGCTCCGTTCCCGCGTCCGTGGACGCATTCCCAGGAGCGGGGACTGGGCGGTCTCGTCGTCGAGATCATGCCCGGGATGCGGTCCCCGTTCACCTCTCACCGTGCCCCTGGGAGCGGCCGGGGAACAGGCTCTGGCCGGGTGATCTGCCGCACATCACGCCCTGCGGAGCGTGAGATCGGACACACCCTGGCGGGCGAGCGCGACCGCGACCGGTCAGGCGGCGTCGGGATCGGGTTGGTGCAGCCCGAACGTGTTGCCCTCGGTGTCGAGGTAGTAGCCCTGCCACGCCATGCCGGGGAGGGCGTACTTCGGCAGGGCGACCTGGCCGCCGGCCGCCAGGATCTTCGCCTCGGTGGCGTCGTAGTCCTCGATCCCCACCGTGCAGACGAAGGCGTTCGTCCCCTGCTGGGGCGCGGGCGCGGGTGCCGGGCGGACCAGCAGCCCACCGTTGATGCCGGGCTCGTCGTCGGGCCCGGTCACCACCCCCCAGTAGGGGGCGTCGACGAAGGAGCTGTAGTCCTCGAACGTCCAGCCGAAGACCTCGGCGTAGAACGCCCGCGCGCGGTCGACGTCGTCGGCCTGGATCTCGAAGTGGACGGGGCGGGCCATGGCGACCTCCTGGGGTCCGGCGGCGGGTGCTGACCCCGGTCAACCTACTCCCGATGACCGACGGCGGTGTCGTAGAGCATCTTCGCGGACAGACCGGTGCGGCTCGCCACGTCCCGGCAGACGGTCTTGAGCCGTTCCCCGTCGGCGACTCTCGCCAGCACCTGCCCCACGGCCTCCTCGACGCCGACGGCCGACGCCGCCGGGTCCGCCCCGGCCACGACCACGGTGATCTCCCCGCGGACGCCGTCGGCGGCCCAGCCGGCCAGCTCCGCCAGCCCGCCCCGACGGACCTCCTCGTAGGTCTTGGTCAGCTCCCGGCAGACGGCACCCGGGCGGTCCGCCCCGAGGACGTCGGCCATGGCGGTCAGGGTGGACGCGAGCCGGTGGGGCGCCTCGAAGAAGACCATGGTCCGCGGCTCGGCCACCAGGGCCTGCAGCGCGCGGGTCCGCTCCCCCGGTCTGCGCGGCAGGAACCCCTCGAAGCAGAACCGGTCCACCGGCAGCCCCGACACGGCCAGCGACATCAGCACCGCCGACGGCCCCGGCACGCAGGTCACCGGCAGGGCCGCCTCGACGCAGGCCGCCACCAGCCGGAACCCCGGGTCCGAGACCGAGGGCATGCCGGCGTCGGTGACCATCACGACCCTGGCCCCGCCCGCGATCCGGTCCACGAGCTCGGGGGTCCTGGAGGCCTCGTTGTGCTCGTGGTAGCTGAGCACCTGGCCGCCGACCGTGACCCCCAGCCGGTCGGTCAGCCGCCTCAGCCGACGGGTGTCCTCGGCGGCGACGACGTCGGCCCCCGCGAGCTCCTCGAGCAAGCGGGGGCTGGCGTCCCGGGCGTCCCCGATCGGGGTGGCGGCCAGGACCAGGGCGGCGGACGTCATACCCGGAGCGTATGCGGTGCCGCCACCGTGGGGGTGCGCGTCAGCGGCCGTAGCCGGCGTGCCTCAGGTCGGCGTTCATCTGGGAGATCACGTTGAGCGGGATCCCCTTGGGGCAGGCCCGGGTGCACTCGCCGAGGTTGGTGCAGCCGCCGAAGCCCTCGGCGTCGTGCTGCGCGGTCATCGAGGCCACCCGGGCCTCACGCTCGGGCTGGCCCTGGGGGAGTTCGCCCAGGTGCGTGATCTTGGCGCCCATGAAGAGCATGCCGGAGGCGTTGGGGCAGGCCGCCACGCACGCGCCGCAGCCGATGCACTCGGCGGCCATGAACGCCCGGTCGGCGTGCTCCTTGGGCACCGGCGTCGCGTGCGCGTCCGGGGCCGAGCCGGTGTTGGCCGAGATGAAGCCCCCGGCCTGGATGATCCGGTCGAAGGCCGCACGGTCGACGACGAGGTCCTTCAGGACCGGGAAGGGGTCGGCCCGCCACGGCTCGACGACGATCTCGTCGCCGTCCTTGAAGGAGCGCATGTGCAGCTGGCAGGTGGTGGTCCGCTCAGGGCCGTGCGCCTCGCCGTTGATGACGACGCCGCACTGTCCGCAGATGCCTTCACGGCAGTCGGAGTCGAAGGCGACCGGTTCCTCGCCCTTGGCGATCAGCTGCTCGTTGAGCAGGTCCAGCATCTCCAGGAAGGAGCTGTCCTCCGAGACCCCGTCGATGTCGTAGCGGACCATCTGGCCCTTGACCTGCGGGCGGTCCTGCCGCCAGATCTTCAGCGCGAGCCTCACTTGTAGCTCCTCTGCTTGAGCTCGATGAATTCGTAGACGAGGTCCTCCTTGTGCAGCACGGGAGGCTGGTCGTCACCGCCCCACTCCCAGGCCGCCACGTAGGCGTACTCGTCGTCGTGGCGCAGCGCCTCGCCGTCCTCGGTCTGCGACTCGGCCCGGAAGTGACCGCCGCAGGACTCGCGCCGGTGGAGGGCGTCGATGCACATCAGCTCGCCCAGCTCGATGAAGTCGGCCACCCGGCCGGCCTTCTCCAGGGACTGGTTGAGCGTGTCGGCCGACCCGAGGACGCGCACGTCGCGCCAGAACTCCTCGCGCAGCGCACGGATGTCCGCGATCGCCTCGCGCAGGCCCTCCTCGGTGCGTTCCATGCCGCACTTCTCCCACATGATCTTGCCCAGCTCCTTGTGGAAGGAGTCGACCGTGCGACTGCCGTCGATCGACAGGAGCCGCTCGACCCGGTCGGCCACCTGCTGGTGCGCCTCGGCCACGGAGGGGTGGTCCTCGCCGATGGCCTCGAAGGGGCCCTTGGCGAGGTAGTCGCGGATGGTGTTCGGCAGCACGAAGTAGCCGTCGGCCAGCCCCTGCATGAGAGCCGATGCGCCCAGCCGGTTGGCGCCGTGGTCGGAGAAGTTGGCCTCGCCCGTGACGAACAGCCCGGGGATGGTCGACTGCAGGTCGTAGTCCACCCACAGGCCGCCCATCGTGTAGTGCACGGCCGGGTAGATGCGCATCGGCACCTCGTAGGGGTTCTCCCCGGTGATGCGCTCGTACATGTCGAAGAGGTTGCCGTACTTGGAGCGCACCGCGTCCTCGCCCAGGCGGCCGACCGCGTCGGCGAAGTCCAGGTAGACGCCGCGCCGAACCCCGTCGACCTTGGGGCCCACGCCGCGACCCTCGTCGCACATGTTCTTGGCCTGCCGTGAGGCGATGTCGCGCGGGACCAGGTTGCCGAAGCCGGGGTAGATCCGCTCCAGGTAGTAGTCGCGGTCCTCCTCGGAGATCTCCCGCGGGTCCTTCTCGCAGTCCTCGGCCCGCCTGGGCACCCAGATCCGACCGTCGTTGCGCAACGACTCGCTCATCAGGGTCAGCTTGGACTGGTGCTCCCCGCTCTGCGGGATGCAGGTCGGGTGGATCTGCGTGTAGCAGGGGTTGGCGAAGTGGGCGCCCTTGCGGTGCGCCCGCCAGTTGGCGGTGACGTTGGAGCCCATCGCGTTGGTCGAGAGGAAGAACACGTTGCCGTAGCCGCCGGAGGCCAGCACCACCGCGTCCGCCAGGTGGGTCTCGATCTCCCCGGTGACCAGGTCGCGGGCGATGATGCCGCGGGCCCGCGGCCCCGCGCCGTCGTCGACGACGATGAGCTCCAGCATCTCGTGCCGGGCGAACATCTCCACGGTGCCGGCGGCGATCTGCCGTTCCAGCGCCTGGTAGGCGCCGATGAGCAGCTGCTGCCCCGTCTGACCGCGGGCGTAGAACGTGCGGGAGACCTGCACGCCGCCGAAGGAGCGGTTGTCCAGCAGTCCGCCGTACTCCCGGGCGAAGGGCACCCCCTGCGCCACGCACTGGTCGATGATGTCGGCGCTGACCTCGGCCAGGCGGTAGACGTTGGTCTCCCGCGACCGGTAGTCGCCCCCCTTGACGGTGTCGTAGAAGAGCCGGTGCACCGAGTCGCCGTCGCCCTTGTAGTTCTTGGCCGCGTTGATGCCGCCCTGGGCGGCGATGGAGTGCGCGCGCCGCGGGCTGTCCTGGTAGCAGAAGGACTTGACGTTGTAGCCCGCCTCGCCCAGGGTCGCACCGGCCGCCGCGCCCGCCAGCCCGGTGCCGACGATGATCACCGAGAGCTTGCGCCGGTTGGCCGGGTTGACCAGGGCCGCCTCGAACTGGCGGGTGGTCCACTTCTGGGAGATGTCACCGGCCGGGGCCTTGGTGTCGGCGATCGGCTCACCCTCGCGGTAGAGGCCGTCGATCAGCATGTCAGTCATAGGTCAGCAGTCCTCAGTCGACGAGCCCGAACAGGATGGCGAACGGCGGGACCATGAAGCCCACGACGATCAGCGTGGTCACGAGGATGGAGATGAACCGGATCTGCTCGGCCCGCTTCAGCGAGGTGTTCAGACCCATCGTCATCGCCGCGCCCCAGAACCCGTGCAGCAGGTGCAGCCCCAGGAACACCATCGCGACCAGGTAGATGAGCACGCCCCACCAGTGGCCGAAGGTGTCCAGCACCCGCGCCGCCGGCGACGCGTGGGCCTCCCCGATCGTCACGGTCTGCGTCGTGAAGTGCAGCAGGTGGAAGATGATGAAGGCCAGGATCGCCAGCCCGCCCCAGCGCATCGCCTTGGCGTAGAAGTTCCCGTAGCCCTGACGCTTCATGACGTAGCGCTGGCTGCGCGCGCCCGCGGCCCGTCGCCACAGCGACGCGGCGGCCCACACGTGCAGCACCAGCGCCGCCAGGAGGGCGACCCGGATGATCCACAGCAGGCCCTTCTCCGGCAGCATCGGCTCCCCGAAGGTCCGGATGTGGTGGGCGTACTCGTCGAACGCCTCGGGCCCCACGAGGATCATGAGGTTGCCGTACATGTGGATGAGCAGGTAACCGATGCCGACCAGGCCGGTCACGGCCATCACGGTCTTCAGCAGGATGCTGGGGGGTCCGCTGCGGACCTCGCGCGCAGGAGCGGTTGTCGTGGCCACGAGGGCAGGTTACTACCCCGGCCTGCGGCTCCGGCGCAGACCCACCCACCACCTACGATGCCCGGTATGGAGTCGTTGCGGGCCAGGCTGCTCGGGCCCGCCCCTCCGCCACGGGGCCGGCAGGACCGGCTGGCGTGGGCGGGGATCCTGCTGGTGACCCTCGTCGGCGGGATCCTGCGCTTCGTCCGCCTCGACGAGCCCGGCCGGCTCGTCTTCGACGAGACCTACTACGTCAAGCAGGCATGGTCCCTCCTGAGCTACGGCCACGAGCGGGAGATCCGCGAGGGGCTGGAGGATCCGGACGCCCGGTGGAACGCCGGCGACCCCGACGTCTTCGGTTCCCTGCCCGACCTCGTGGTCCACCCTCCCGTCGGCAAGTGGATGATCGCCCTGGGGCAGCTGCTGCTGGGTCCGGAGGACCCCACCGGCTGGCGCCTGGCGTCGGCCGTCGTGGGGACCCTCTCGATCCTGGTGCTGGGCCGGGTGGCGTGGCACCTGTGGCACCACGCGCTGCTGGCCGTGGCCGCCTCGACGCTGCTCGCGGTGGACGGCCACCACTTCGCCCAGTCCCGGATCGGGCTGCTCGACGTCTTCGTCATGTGGTGGGCCCTGCTGGCCTTCCTCCTGCTCCTCCTCGACCGCGAGCAGGCGCGGCGTCGGCTGGCGGACCGCTGGCCCGCCTGGGAGCGCGGCCGGGACGATCCGGTCCCCCGCCGACCGTGGCGGCGCTGGGCGCGGTGGTGGGGGCCGCCGCTGGGGGTCCGCTGGTGGCGCGTCGCCGCGGGGGTCAGCCTGGGCCTGTGCGTCGGCACCAAGTGGTCGGGCCTGTTCTTCCTCGCCGTCTTCGGCCTGATGACCGTGTGGTGGGACCTGGGTGCGCGCCGCGCCGCCGGGGCTCCCGGATGGTTCGTCGGCACCGTGGTGCGCGACGGCATACCCGCGTTCGTGTCCATGGTCCCCGTCGCCCTGGCGACCTACGTGGCGACCTGGGCCGGCTGGTTCGCCACCGAGGGCGGGTGGAAGCGGCAGTGGGCGGCCCAGAACCCCCTGGCCGACGGCAGCCCCGCGGCACTGGTCCCCGACGCCGTGCGGTCGTTGTGGGCCTACCACGCCGAGATGATGTCCTTCCACGTCGGGCTGCAGAACGAGCACCGGTGGAGCTCCAACCCCTGGGGCTGGACGGTGCAGTGGCGACCCACCCTCTTCTACGCCGAGTGGCCGACCCGCGGGGAGTCCGGCTGCGAGGCGGCCGAGTGCGTCAGCTACGTCGCCTCGCTGGGCAACGTCCTCCTCTGGTGGGGCGCCACGGCCGGGCTGGTCGTCGTGGCCTTCCTGTGGCTGCTCGGCCGGGACTGGCGGGCAGGAGCGGCCCTCTCGGGGGTGGTCGCCGGCTGGCTGCCGTGGTTCCTCTACCAGACCCGGACGATCTACAGCTTCTACGCGGTGGCCTTCCTCCCCTGGCTCGTGCTCGTCGTGGTGGCCTGCCTGGGCCTCGTCCTGGGTCCGGCGACCGCGTCCCCCCGGCGGCGCCGGTGGGGGGCGGTGCTCGTGGTCGGCTACCTCGTTCTCGCCGCCGCCTGGTTCGTCTGGTACTACCCGGTCCACACCGCGGTCGTGCTGCCGCGCGAGCAGTGGCGCTGGCGGATGTTCTTCGACTTCTGGAACTAGGCCGCCGGGACTTCTGGAACTAGGCCGCCGGCGGTCGGCGCGGCCGGCTCAGGCCTGCAGCCCCATCGCCTCGGCGATCTTCAGGTGGGGTGCGCCCTCCTCGGCGCGCCCGGCCCGTTGCAGGGTGCGGGCGAGCAGGAGGTGCGCGTAGGCGTCCGTGGGCCAGCGCTCGAGCAGACCCCGCAGGACCTCCTCCGCCCGGCCCAGCGACGCCGAGTGGTAGTGGGCACGGGCCAGCAGCAGCCGGATCTCGGCGTTGCCGGGCTCGGCGTCCACGAGCGGCACGAGGAGCTCGACCGCTCGGGAGTAGGACCGGCTCTGGAACAGGAACGTCGCCCGGTCGTAGCGGGCGTGGTCGTCCAGCTCGTCGTCGCCCGGAAGCTGGATCGGCGGCAGCGCGGGGCCCGGGTCGCCCGGGTCGGCGGGTACGGCCGGGTCGGCGGGTACGGCCGGGTCGGCGGGTGCGGCCGGGTCGACGACGGTGCCCGGGTCGGCGGGTGCGGCCGGGTCGACGACGCCCGGCACGTCCTCGTCCCGGTCCTCGCCGTCCCCTCCTCCGGCCCCCAGCCCGCGCAGCATCCGCTCCATGTCGTCCATGGCAGGAACTACGCCAGGACGTCCTCCAGCATTCCCGGCGTGGCCCGGAGCGCCAGGTCCACCGCCACCGCCAGGGGCACGTCAGGGACCACGACCTGCTCCGAGCCCGCCGCGGTCGTCGCGGTCAGGTGGCACAGGCCCAGACGACGCTGGAAGAAGCTCTGGTGGACCACCCAGCCGATGACCCCCGCCCGCTCCAGCACCTCCCGCGTCCGCACGACCGCGCCCGTCTGGACGACGACGTGGTCCCCGGTCAGGCCATGCCCCAGGTTGCGCCAGGACGCCTCGGCCAGCACACCGTTGAACAGGCCCACACCCAGGAGCACCGCGAGCGGGATCCACCCGGGCCACCCCACGAACCACCACCGGTCGAGCCACACCGGAACGGCTGCGAGGGCGGCCAGGAAGAGGGAGCCCCACTGGGCGCGGACGTGGATGCGGCGACGGGCCAGGGGTCCGTGCCCGACGAGCGACATCGTCAGCGGCCCCTCCTCCTCGAGCAGCTCGTGCCCTACCCGGGTCACCACGGTCCGGGGCGCCGGCGGCAGCACCCTGGTGGTCCCCCCGGTGCCGATGCCGGTGGCGATCGCGGTCAGCTCGGCCCCGCGGACGAACCGCAGCAGGAACGGCTCGCCCATGCGCACGCCGCGGACCTTCTCCCGCTCGATCGTCTGGCTGTGGGTGGTCAGCAGCCCACGGGTCACGCGCAGGTTGCCCCCCGGCTCGCGGACCACGCGCAGGTTCCACCAGGTCAGGACGTAGCTCAGCGTCGAGAGCACCACCCAGCCCACGACGACCCCCACGACGGCCGCCGTGACGAGGACGGCCACCGCCTGTGCCACCACCCAGGCCCAGGCGTCCTGGACCACCGCGACCTCGTCCACCGGCACGTCGTCGCCGAACTGGGCCAGCACACCGGCCACACCGGCCACGACCACCAGGCTGGAGAGGCTGAACGGCGCGTAGCGCAGCCAGCCCCAGTCGATCCGCGCCAGCTCGACCTCGTCGGCGGGCAGGCGGGCCTGCGCGGCACCGGCGGCGGTCGTCCCCGGCGCCGGCGGGGGGTGTGCCGTGCCCGCGCCGGACGGGACCTGTCCGGGTGCGACCGACCCGGGCGCGCCCGACCCGTGTGCACCAGACCGGGACAGCAGGAAGGTGCGCATCCGCGCCGCCTGGTCCCGACCCAGGCCGTCGAGCTCGATCCGGCTGCTGTCGACCCCCGTGCCGACCTTGACCGTGGTCAGCCCCAGGACGCGGTGCACCGGGGTGGACTCGATGTCCACGCTGCGGACCCGGTCGAGCGGGGCGGTCAGCACCCGCCTGTTCAGCAGCCCCGTCCGCAGCTGGAGCTGGGCGTCGGTCACCCGGTAGCGGGTGATGAACCAGGAGACCATGCCGGCCAGGAGGGCGATCGCACCACCCACGACGGCGACCCAGATCCACCACGCCCCGCCGTCACCCCGGCCGATGAAGAAGGCGAGGAGCAGGGGGACGGCCATCGAGCCCAGGCCGCGCACCGGATGCACGAGGAGCATCCGGGGGCTGAGCCGCTGCCACTCCTCCCCGGCGCCGGCGGGCACCGGACCCGGGGCCGGCGCGCGCGTCGGCCCGGTCGCGTGGCCAGGACCCGTCGGCCCGGTCGCGGGGCCAGGACCCGGCACCACCGGGTCCCCGGTCGGCGGTGGCAGGTCGGACAGGCTCACGTGGCGTCGCCCCGGGTCTGCCCCGTGATCCGGGCGAGGTCCGCCGTGACCCGGTCGGCCACGTCGCTGTCCAGGCAGGGCAGGGTGATGGGACCGGCCGCCGAGGCGGTCGTCACCGTGACGTTGGCCAGGCCGTAGAGCCGCATGATCGCGCCCCGGTGGGTGTCGACCGTCTGCACCCGCGAGAGCGGCGCGATCCGCTGGTCGCGGGAGAGCCAGCCGGTCTGGGCGAAGACCTTCTCGCCGGTGACCTCCCACCGGGTGCGGCGGTACCGCACGATCGGCTCGAGGGTCACGTCGGCGAGGTTGAGGACCATGACGACGACGAACAGCGGTCCCAGCCACCGGCCCCAGGAGTCCGGGAGGAACCAGTAGATCGTGAAGAGGACCAGCCAGGTGATGATCCCGCCGACCAGCCCGTTGACGACCCAGTAGGTCACCGCCCGCGGGCTGACCCGGTGGGCGGGCTCGCGGAGCATTGCTCCGGCCACCTCGGGCGCCCCGTTCACGCGAGGGTGGCGACCATGAGCGCCTTGATCGTGTGCAGACGGTTCTCGGCCTGGTCGAAGACGATGCTCGCCGCGGACTCGAACACCTCGTCGGTCACCTCCAGCCCGCCGGCGAGCTCGGGGTGGCGCCCCATGAGCTCGCGACCCACGTCGGTGTCGGTGTCGTGGAAGGCCGGCAGGCAGTGCATGAACCGCGCCCTCGGGTTGCCGGTCGCGGCCATGAGGTCCGCGTTGACCTGGTAGGGCAGCAGCCCCTCGATCCGATCCTCCCACGCCTCCACCGGCTCGCCCATGGAGACCCAGACGTCCGTGTGCACGAAGTCGACCCCACGGACGGCCGCGACCGGGTCGTCGGTGATCGTGATCCGGGCCCCGGTCTCCTCGGCGATCCCGCGGCACAGGTCGACGACCCCGCCATCGGGCTGCAGGCCGGCGGGGGCACCGATGCGCACGTCCATCCCCAGCTTGACGCCCAGCAGCAGCAGGCTGTGGCCCATGTTGTTGCGGGCGTCCCCCAGGTAGGCGAAGGCGGTCTCGTGCCGGTGCTTGTGGGTGTGCTCGGTCATCGTCAGCGCGTCGGCGAGCATCTGCGTGGGGTGCCACTCGTCGGTGAGCCCGTTGTAGACCGGCACCCCGGCGTGGTCGGCCAGCTCCTGGACCTTCGCCTGGCTCGACCCGCGGTACTGGATCGCGTCGAACATCCGGCCCAGGACCCGGGCGGTGTCCTTGATCGACTCCTTGTGGCCGATCTGGGTGCTGCGCGGGTCCAGGTAGGTCGTGGACGCTCCCTGGTCGGCCGCGGCCACCTCGAACGCGCACCGGGTGCGGGTGGAGGTCTTCTCGAAGATGAGGGCCACCGAGCGCCCGCGGAGCAGCTGGCGCTCCTGCCCCGAGGCCTTGGCCCGCTTGAGGTCGTGGGCCAGGTCGACGAGGTGCTTGATCTCGGCCGGACTGTCCTCGACCAAGGACAGCAGGCTGCGTCCGCGCAGGTTGACCGCCATGTGTACAACTCCTCGATCGTGCTCGGCAGGGGGGTCGACCCGGCCCGTGGGACGGGTGCAGGGCCCGCTCGAGCCTACCCCGGCACGGCGAAGGGTCCGGCCCCTCGGCGGAGGGACCGGACCCTGTCCGGTGGAGCTGAGGGGATTCGAACCCCTGGCCTTCTCATTGCGAACGAGACGCGCTACCAACTGCGCCACAGCCCCTCGTGCGGCTCCATACTCTAGCACCGCCGTCGACGGCCGCCCAATCAGCGACGAGCCGGGCCTACCCCACCCGGTCGACGTGGGGAAGGTCCTCGAACTCCTCCTCGAGGGCCATCACGGTGCCGTCCTCGGGCAGCTGTCCGGTGCCTTCGGGCACCCCGCGGGAGGCCCGTGCCTTGAGGGCGTAGGTGGGCGGCGGAACGGGGACCGGGTCCCACGTGCCCCCGGCGGCACCGTCCCGGGCAGAGGGCGTCGCCACGGCCGGGGAGGTGGCGCCCGACGGGTCCCCGCCGGTCGGTCCGGCGCCGGACACGGCGGACCGCCGGTCCAGGCCTGCCTCGACGGCGGCCACGTCGTAGAGCGCGGGTGCCGGCCGGTCGGCGGCCACCACGGTGCGCCGCGCGCCGGACCGGCGAGACCCGGGACGGGTCGTCACGGCGAGCGACTGGGCGGCGAGCGCGTGGTCGGCGGTCCGTCCCGCGGGGCGCTGCCCCGGACGGTCCGCGTGCTCGGGGGTCGGGGCGCGGTGCGGGGCGCGCCGCCCGGCCGGCCGGGCGGCCGTCGTCACCACGCGCGGAGCGCGGACCGGGCGACGACGTGCGGCCCTCTCCTGGGCCGCCGACCAGCGCACGACGCCGACGGTGAGGCCGAGGAAGGCGACGGCGGCAAGGGCCGACCAGCGGGGCAGGGTGCCGGCCATGGCCAGACCGCTGGCCGCGACGAGGACGACGGAGGAGACGAGCAGGGCCGCCCCCCGGAGGCGGTTGGCGACCTGGGCCCGGCGCACGGCGGGCGGCGGGGCCACGGCGCGCGCACCGTGGGCGGCCCGGGCGAGGCCGGCCGGGGCGTCGTGGCGCTTGACGACGACCTCCGGACGGGCCGGTCGCAGCGGTGAGGTGTCGTAGGGGCGCGGTGCCACCTCGGCCGTCTCGGGACGGGGCAGGGCGCGCCTGCGCTCCAGCACGCGCATCGCCTCGGAGAACCGGTCGACCGACCGTGCGGTGGCCAGGTGGTCGCGCCGACGGACCCAGTGCTGGACCAGGTAGACAGCCCACACCGCCAGGATGACGACGAAGATCAGACTGCTCACGCTGGGCACGTGCGCCACGCTAGGGGGCCGTCGCCGGAGCGTGCGTCAGGCGCTCGGAGTGTCGCGCAAGTTTCTGGTGTGACGTGCGGGAGCCTCGTCGTCCCGTGTCGACGACGGCGTCCCGGGTGTCCCGGGGTCCGCGCCCCGGTCGCGCCGGAGCAGCGCGACCAGCCCGCCGTCGGCATACCCCCCGGGCCGCAGGTCCTCGGCCAGGACCGCGAAGCAGCGGTGGTCGGCCCAGCCACCGTCGACGTGCATGAAGCCGCGGCGCATCCCCTCCTCCGGGAGCCGCAGCCGCTCCGCCACCCCCAGGCTGGCGGTGTTCTCCGGGCGGATGGCGACCTCGACCCGGTGCAGACCGACGGGTCCCAGCGCGTGGTCGACCAGCCGGGCCACCGCCCAGGTGGCGTAGCCGTGCCCGGTGGCGTCCTCGTCGAGCCAGTACCCCACCAGCCCGCTGGACCGGGCGCCACCGAGGACGTCGAAGAGCTGCACCTGGCCGACGAGGCGACCGCCGACCTCCAGGACCAGGGGCAGCAGGTACCCGTCGCGGGCGGCCCGGTCCAGACCGCGGCGGAGACGGTGGAAGGAGGTCCGGCCGGGAGGTCGCCCCGGCACGGTCGACTCCCACGGGGCCAGCCAGCGAGCGTTGCGGCCGCGCACCTCCTCCCAGGCCTCGCGGTCTGACCGGACGAGCGGGCGCAGGACCAGGGTCGAGCCGTCGGGCAGGCCGGTGCGCAGGACGACCGGCCAGACCCAGCTCACCGCGGCCGGACCCAGTCACCGGAGCGGCCGCCGGACTTGGCCGTGACCCGCACGTCGGTGACCACGGCCAGCCGGTCGACCGCCTTGACCATGTCGACCAGGGCCAGGGCCGCGACGCTGACGCAGGTGAGCGCCTCCATCTCCACCCCGGTGCGGTCGGCCGTGCGCACCGTGGCCGTGATCGCCACTCCCTCGTCGTCCACGACCAGATCGACCTCGACGCCGTGGACGGCGACGGGGTGGCACAGGGGGACCAGGTCCGGCGTCCGTTTGGCCGCCTGGATGCCGGCGATGCGGGCCACACCGAGGGCGTCGCCCTTGGGCACCGTCCCCGAGCGCAGCGCCCGGACGGCGTCGCCGGACAGCTCGACCCGTCCCGCCGCGCTGGCGCTGCGCGCGGTGACCGCCTTGTCGGTGACGTCGACCATGTGCGCCGTGCCGTCGGCGCGCAGGTGGGTCAGCCCGTCCGCGGTCACGCCCCGTCCTTGTCGTCGGTGCGGCCGTCCCCGTCCTGGGGGCCGTCCGGGTCGGTGGGACCGTCCCCGTCCCGGTCGGACCCGTCGTCCTCCTGCGCCGAGAGCCGGCCGTCGATGTCCCGGCGGGGACGCAGCAGGAGCAGCTCCACCTGCGAACCCACCGCGACCTCCTCCTCGTCCGCCCCGCCGACCGCCAGCGCGTCGGCCATCGCCAGCCCCGCCACGAGGTGCGAGCCGGACCCGCCGACCGGCTCCACCGCATACTCCCCGGTGACGTCGCGCGTGAGGCGTACCCGGGTGTAGGTGGTGCGCTCCTTGGCGGTGCTCCAGCCCGTGGTCACCAGGCCCGTCGTGCTGCTGTCGCTGACCCGGCGGCCCGCCCGGCGCTCCAGCGCCGGTCGCACGAACACCTCGAAGCTGACGAGCGCGCTGACCGGGTTGCCCGGAAGCATGAAGACGGGCACCTTGCGGCGGCCGAGCACCCCGAACCCCTGCGGCTTGCCGGGCTGCATCGCCACCTCGACGAACTCCGTCGTCCCCTCGCCGCTGAGCACCTTCTTGACGATGTCGTAGGCCCCCTTGCTCACCCCGCCGGTGGTGATGATCGCGTCGGCGTGGTCCAGGTGGTGCTTGATCTCCTTCTTCGTCGCCGACTCGTCGTCGGGCAGGTGGCCCACGTGCACGGGGAAGAACCCGGCCTCGCGGACGAGCGCCTCGAGCATCGGCCCGTTGGAGTCCACGATCTGGCCCGGCCCGACCGCGTCGCCGACCGGCACGAGCTCGTCCCCGGTGGAGAGCACGACCACGCGGACCGGGCCGACCACCTCGACCTGCTCCACGCCTGCCGAGACCAGGGCCGCCAGCTGGGGTGCGCCGATCGGGGTGCCGGCGGGCAGGACCACCTCCCCGCTGCGCACGTCCTCGCCCGCACGCCGGATGTTGGACCCCTCCTCGGGCTGGACCCGGAACTGGGCCTCGCGCACGTGCCCGTCGGTGTCCTCCACCCGGACGACCGCGTCGGCCCCCACGGGGATCGGCGCGCCGGTCATGATGCGCCAGGCCTGCCCGGGCACGTGCTCACGGGGGAGCTGGTCGCCCGCGGCCACGTCCCCCGAGACCGGGAGCAGCACCGGGTTCTCCGCGGAGGCCCCCTCCAGGTCCTGCCGCCGGACGGCATACCCGTCCATCGAGGAGTTGTCGAAGCGGGGCAGGTCCGCCCGGCTGCGGACCTCGGCCGTGGTCACCAGACCGTGCGCCCGCGGCACCGGGACGGACTGGGTCTCCACCGGCCGGATCTGCTCCAGGATGCGCGCGAGGTGCTCCTCGACGGGGATCATGTCCTCACCTTTCTGATCGGGGTCTGCGCCCAGCGTAGTCAGACGGGACACAATGGCCCGGTGAACATCCCACCCAGCTCCCCCTCGCTGCCCACCGTCGTCGCCGACGGCGACGTGGTCGCCGAGAAGGCCCGCTGGCGTGCCCTCGTGCGGGCCGCGCGGCGCGAGCTGGTGGACGCCTGGGGCGCGACGGGTCGCGAGGAGGCCGCGGAGGCGCTGGCCGCCACCGGCCTGGAGCTGGTCGGCGCGGGCACCACGGTGACCCTCTTCGAGCCGATGCGCACCGAACCCCCCGTGGACCGGCTGGTCCGGGAGCTGATCGGGGCGGGGGTGCGGGTGCTGGTCCCGATCACCCTGGCCCGGCCCCGGCTGGACTGGGCCGACGTGGCCGACCCGGACCGCACGCCCCTGGGCGAGGAGGCGCTCGCCCAGGTCGACCTGGCCCTGGTCCCGGCGCTGGCCGTGGGGGCCGACGGGGTCCGGCTGGGGCAGGGCGGCGGCTACTACGACACCACCCTGCCCCTCCTGCGGGAGCGGTCGCCCGGGGCTGCGGTAGTCGCCGTGCTGCACGACCACGAGCTGGTGCCGGCCGTGCCCGCCGACCCTCACGACGCCCGGGTGGACGCCGTGCTCCGCCCCGGCAGCGGGGTGACCCGGCTCCCGCTCAGCCCGGCGGAGCGGGCGTGAGCGTCATCGTCTGGTGGGCGCGCTCCAGCACCGCCTCCCGCCCCGAGACCATCGGATAGGTCCCGCCCTCGATCCAGGTTCTGGTCTGGTCGGTGTGGTTGGGGTGGAACGGGTGGGCCGAGTTGCCGGTCTGGTTGACCCAGCGGGAGGCGTCCAGGTCCGCGAGGTCGACGACCATGCGCATGGACGGTGCCGAGGTGACCTCGAAGCTGCCCGTCGAGGCGTCCCAGTTCATCGCGTTGACCACGGCGCTGGTGCCCGAGGCCGGCCGTGGCGGCTGGCCGAAGATCCCCCTGACCAGCGCCGGCACGTCCTCCCCGGAGAGCACCTCGTGCTCCAGGCGGACCTGGTGCAGCTGTCCCCACGTCCAGTCCTCGACGTCCTTGGAGATGTCCCGGGTCAGGTCCAGCCGCGCCTGCAGCATGGCGGTGCGCACGACCTCGTCGCGCGACTCCACGACCCCGGGCGTGCGCCGGTCGTCCCACCAGCGGCTGTCGGGGCGGGCCAGCAGCTCGTCCAGCAGGAGCATCGAGCGGGAGTTGCCGGTCGCAGCCAGGTCCGGCGGCAGCTCGTCGTCGAAGACGGTCTCCAGCAGGTTGGCGTAGACCGCGTAGAAGTAGGCGGCTGCGGCCGACTGCTCCCCCTCTGCGGGGGCCGTGAGGTCCCAGTCGCGCAGCAGGTCCTGGGCCTCGGCGTAGAAGTCGTGCCCCAGGTCCAGGTCCACCAGAAGGGGCACGAGCACCTCCGCGAAGGCGTTCCGGTCGTCGAGCTGGACCTGCGTCATGTCTTCGACGGTGAGCGGTCCCTCCTCGGTGCGGGCCGAGAGCAGCTCGAGGATGCGGGTGGAGCGGTAGCCCTTGTCCCACTCGCTGGTGAGGAAGGGGGTGCTCCCGCGCACCACGGCCTGGTTGGCCGCGACGATCACCCCGTCCTCGGGGTTGAGCGCGTACGGCATCTCCTCGAAGTCCACCCAGCCCGACCAGGCGTAGGCCTCGTCCCACCCGGGTGCGGGATAGAACCCGGGCGGTGTCCCGTGCGTGGCCGAGCGGCGCACCGGGACCAGCCCGGGGGCCTGGTAGCCGATGTTGCCCTCGGTGTCGGCGTAGAGCAGGTTCTGGGCAGGGACCTCGAACAACCGGGCCGCGTCCCTGAAGTCCTCCCACCCGCTCGCCCGGTTCATCGCGAAGATCGCCTCGGCCGTGCGACCGGGCTCCAGCGCCGTCCACGCCAGCGCCACCTCGTAGTCGTCGGAGGTCTCGACCCCGCCGAGGGGGGCGTCCGTGCCGAGGTCGGCCACCGGGTCCAGCACGTCGGAGACCACGGGACCGTGGGAGGACTCGCGCACCGTGATCTCCACGTCCTCGCCGCCGGCCACCTTGATCGTCTCGGTGCGCACGGTCAGCGGCACGTAGCTGTCCCCGCGCAGCACGCGGTCGCCCTCGACGTCCTCGAGGTAGAAGTCGGTGACGTCCGGGTCCAGGTTGGTGATCCCCCAGGCGATGTCCTGGTTGTGGCCGATCACCACCCCCGGCAGACCGGCGAAGGTGAAGCCGGTGACGTCGAAGGGGCAGGCCTCGGACACCACGCGGCAGTGCAGGCCAGCCTGGAGCCAGATGCCGGGCTGCCCGACCGCCAGGTGCGGGTCGTTGGCCAGGAGAGGGGCACCGCTGGCCGTGTGCTCACCGGAGACGACCCAGGAGTTGGAGCCGATGCCCTCCCCGGTGCCCATGAGCGCGGGGACGGCGTCCAGGGCGCTCCCGGCCGCGGCGAGCGCCTCGTCCACCCCGCCGTCAGCCAGCCATTGACGGGTCGTCCCCTCGGTGGGTCCGGGCGGGGCGACGGGCTCCCCCAGCCGGCCCTGCTCGGCCGGGTCGAGGGCATCGCCCGGAGCCGGTGCGCGCACCGCGCCGGAGGTCCCGCCGCGGGCGTCGGCGTCCGGCACGCGCGGTCGCTCCTCGGGCGACCACTCCCCGGGGGAGAGGATCGGCGGGTGCTCCGAGACCGGGTAGTCGGGGTACAGCTCGCCCAGCTGCGGCAGCGGCACCTGTCCGACGAGGCGCCCGCGGGCCAGCTCGTCGGCGTAGTTGCCGCGCAGGTCCCAGGCCATCGCCTTCAGCCAGGCGAGCGAGTCGACCGGGTCCCAGCGACGCACCTCGTAGCCGGGGGCCGAGCGGGCCAGGACGACGTACTCCAGACCCATGCGCGAGGGTGAGGCCTGCTGGTCGATGTAGGCGTTCACCCCGTTGGTGTAGGCCTGCAGGTAGCCACGGACCGTGGGGTCCAGCAGGGCCAGCTCCTGCTCCGCCACCCGGCGCCAGCCGAGGGTGCGGATGACCTTGTCGGTCTCCAGGCCGCCCTCGCCGACGAGCTCGGACAACCGGCCGCTGACCACGTGCCGGCGCAGGTCCATCTGGAAGAAGCGGTCCTGGGCGGCGGTGAAACCCTGGGCGGCGAAGAGGTCGGCCGCGGTGTCCGCGTAGAGGTGGGTCACGCCCAGCTCGTCCCGGACGACCTCGACGGACCCGGCCAGCCCGGGGACCTCCAGCTCCCCCGTGGTCTGCGGGAACGCCCGCCGGGTCAGGCCGACGCCCAGCACGGCCGTGGCCACGACGACGACCACCAGGATCGCCACCACCGGCACGGCCACGCGCTGCCACACGGGTCGGGACACGCGCTCCAGACTAGGTCACGCGGACGAGAGGCCGCGGGAGGCCACGTAGGATCTCCCTCCGTGCCCACCTATTCGTACGCGTGCAAGGACTGCGGACACGCCTTCGACATCCAGCAGGCGTTCAGCGACGACGCCCTGACCGAGTGCCCCAGCTGCGGCGGCTCCCTGCGCAAGATCTTCAGCGCTGTCGGGGTCGTCTTCAAGGGGTCGGGGTTCTACCGCACGGACTCCCGCTCCGGCGCGGGCGGCTCGAAGGGTTCGTCCTCGGGCTCGTCCGGCTCCGGCTCCGGCTCCGGCTCCGACGGGGCGGGCTCCGGCTCCGACGGGGCGGGCACGTCGTCGGCGGACCGGGGGTCGAAGACGCACTCCCAGGGGTCGGCCGGCTCCGGGGGGAGCTCGGCGTCCTCGACGGGGAGCACGTCGTCCACATCCTCCTCGGCGGGCGGCGGCTCCTCCACCGGCGGCGGCTGACCCCTTCCGGGGGTATGCGGTCGCGCACCTACTCTCGGCGCGTGCCGCGCTCCCCAGCTGACGACCCCGCGACCGGGCGGCCCTCTCACGGGGGGCCGCCCCTCCGCCCCGTTCGCGGGGCAGGCCCGGGCCGCGCCGACGGAACCGCCCGCGCCGACGGAACCGCCCGGACCGACGGAACCGCCCGGACCGGCCGAGCCGCCCGTGCCACCCAGGGTCCTCCTGGCGCGAGGTCGGCCCGACGGGCCGACCGGCCGCGCAGGTGGGGCGGCCCCCGGTTGCGCCGGTGGGTCTCGGCCGTGCTGGCCGCCCTGGCCGTGGGCCTGGTGGCCCAGCTGGCGGTCACCCGGCCCGTGCCCGACGGGGTGCCCGCGGTCGTGGCCGTCCGCGAGGTGGCCGCGGGGACCGAGCTGACCGAGGACGCGCTCGCCCTGCGGGTGCTGCCACGGACCGCCCTGCCCGACGGGGCGCTGCTCGAGCCCGGCGCGGCCCTCGGGAGACCCGCCTCCTCGGTGCTCGCGGCCGGTGAGGTGCTGACCCGTTCCGACGTGCGCACCGCCGAGATGGTCGCGGGGCTGGGTCCGGGGACCGTCGCCGTGTGGGTCCCGGTGCTCGAGCCCGCCGTGACGGCGTCCCTCGGTGCTGGTGACCGGGTCGACCTGCGGTCGCCGTCCGACGGGTCGTTCCTGGCCCGGGAGGTCCTGGTCCTCGCCGTGGGGTCGGCGGAGCAGGGCGGCGCCTGGGTCGCCGTCGACGACGGTCAGGCTGCCGCCCTGGCGGCCCGGGGCGGTGACCCCCTGGGCGGTGCGGTGCACGTGGCCCTGCGCGGACCCTGACCCCACCCGTACGGGTGTGGCGGCGGACGCGACTCTGGTACCCTCGTCGGTGGACCGAGGCGCGAGGGCTGCGCCCGCCACCACCCCACCATCATCCGGACGTCATGGCTGCTGCCCTGCGCCCGGGACGAAAGGACAGCAATGCTCAAGGGCTTCAAGGAATTCATCATGCGGGGCAACGTCATCGACCTCGCCGTCGCCGTCGTCATCGGCGCCGCGTTCGCCGCCGTCGTCGAGCAGGTCGTGTCCAGCCTGGTCACCCCGCTGCTCAACGCCATGGGAGGCGCCGAGGCCGAGGGGCTCGGCTTCGAGATCATCGACGGCAACCCCTCGACCTACATGGACTTCGCGGCGATCATCAACGCCCTGATCGTCTTCCTGCTCACCGCGCTCGTCGTGTACTTCGTGCTCGTCGTGCCGATGAACAAGTTCAACGAGCTGCGCATGCGCGGCAAGGAGGAGCCGGAGGAGATCTCCGAGGAGATCGCCACCCTGCGCGAGATCCGCGACCTGCTGGCCGCTCGCCGCACCGACGGCACCCTCTGACACCACCGGGACGCTCCGGTCCCCGCGGGGACGACCCCGGCCCCACCACCACGCCTCCGGCCCCCGGCCGGGGGCGTCGTGCGTGCACGCGCAGGACGACGGGACGACGTGGGTGCACGCGCAGGACGACCGAGGACGTGCGGTGTACGCACGCGCAGGACGACCGAGGACGTGCGGTGCACGCACGCGCAGGACGACCGAGGACGTGCGGTGCACGCACGCGCAGGACGACCGAGGACGTGCGGTGCATGCACGCGGGGGCGACGGACACCGACGACGGACGGGGGACGAAAGGAGATGCGCGACCGGCGTTTCAGTCCCAGTGGGGCGGGCGCTGCGCCGCGATCCACGCGTCGCGTGCGGCGTCGGCGCCGCCCCGGTCCCCGGACCGGTCGACAGCAGGTCGACCCACCCGGCCGGCCGGTGCCTCAGGACGTGCCCCCGCGCCGCCACCTGTCTCCGGGCTGCTCACGGGCAGGTCCTCGGAGACGTCTGCGTCCGGACGGGTGGGGGCCGCGTCCACCCGTCGGTGCCGCCGCCGGCGGACCGGGGCCTCCCCGTCGTCGGTGCCGGTCACGGCATGGCCGGCCCCTGGGCGGAGACGGTCGCTTCCCCGGCGCGGCGCTGCGCCCCGCGGACGGCCTCCAGCACCCTGGCCACCTCCCGGGCCGGGTCGGTGAAGACGTCCGTGCCCCGCACCCGCAGCGGGACCCACCCCATGCGGGTGAGCTGCTCGTGGCGAAGCCGCACGTCGTCGCGGCCGGGCTCGGTCCGCGCCGCGTCCGGCGAGACGTCGCTGTCGACGGCCACGCTCATCAGCACCGGTTTTTGGCCCCTCCCCTGCTCGACGACGGCCAGGTCGAGGGCGTGCGGACCGTGCCCCATCCCCTCCACGACCTCCAGCCCCTCGTCCCGCAGCCGTCGGGTCAGCTCGGCGAGCACGGCGGACCGGTGACCCCGGTCGGTCAGGTCGGCCGACCCGACGGCCTGCCGCACCACGTCCGTCCCCGGGCCGGCCGGCCAGCGGTCGACCGGCACCGGCGTGACGACCTCGACCGCCGCGCGGGCGGCCGCCAGGACCGCGCCGACACGTCGACCGTCGTGGGCCGACTGCGGCCCGGTCACCCACAGCACGCGGTCGCGGACCTCCCCTCCCACCCGGTGCACGGGCCGGACCAGGCACGGCTCGGACCGCTCGTCCAGGTCGCCCAGCACGCCGGCGAGGACCGGGTCGGGTGGACCCCCTGCCTCCGCGGCCGACGCGGCCAGCGCACCCCGCAGGGCGATCGCGACGTCCTCGGCGGTCGCCTCGTCGTCGGTGACGACGAGCAGGCTCCCGTCGGGATCCTGCCGGGCCAGCTGCAGGGCGAGCTCGACGGCGCATGAGACCTGGGCCGAGACCCCTCCCTCCGCGACGACGCTGCGGGCCGCGGCCCCACGCCATACCCCGGGGAAGCTGTGCACGGGCTGGGGCATGAACGGAGCCAGCGGCGCGACGAGCCCCTGGTGCAGGGCGCGGTACTGGGTCTGCAGGTGACGCACCGGCAGCACGTCCGCTGCGTCCTCGAGCAGGGACCGGGACGGTTGCCCCCGGTCCGCCTCCCCCTCGGCACGAGGGTCGGCCACGACGGAGAACGGGGCCGGCCCCAGGCCGCCGCCGTCACCCACGACCAGCACCTGCCGGCCCCGTGCCAGGGCGGGGACCGACCGGGCGCTCGTGGTGCGCCCGGCCCGCTCCAGGACGACGAGGTCGAAGGTGGTGTCCGGCGGCAGCACCGCGGGGACCACGAGGGGCGAGGCGAGCACGACGGGCTGGGCGGCACGGACCACGTCGGGGGCCCGGCTGATGAGGTCGCGCAGGTCGATCGCCCCGACGGCGGCCTCGTCGACGGCCCGCTCCCAGGCGGCCAGCTGGGAGGCGTGGGCCTCCCGCGTCCGCAGCAGCCGACGGTGGACGGCCAGGCGCGCCCGGGCGGCGTTGCGCCGCAGGTGCGCCCGGTCCGCACGGCGGAAGGCGCGCTCGGCCTCGCGGACCGTGTCGGCCGGGAGCTGCTGGGGCACGGCGTCGGAGCGCAGGTGCAGCAGCACCGAGGAGCGGTGCACGAACCGCACCTCCGCGGCGACCCGCTCCGGCGCGACCCCGCGGCGGGCCAGGTCGTCGACGAGCTCGCCCAGGCCGCGCTTCCGCACCGGGGCGAGCAGCGGGTGGGCTACCGCGGCGACCGGTGCCCGGTCGGCCCGGGCGTCGAGGCCGACGAGGCGTTCCAGGACCGTGTCGAGGTGGACCGTTCTCAGGTCCTGGCCGACGGGGGTGCCGACGAACACCTGGGCCAGCCAGGCCAGGTCCTCACCCACCGGCGCGTGCGCGGCCAGCGCCTCCTCCCAGCCCTCCGGGGCGGCGGGGCGCGCGGCCCGGCCGGCCACCTCCTCCCACTCCGCCCGCTCGTCCCGGGCACGACGCACGCGCTGCGGCAGGTCCGCGGGAGGCGTGCCGGGTCGCAGCAGCGAGCGCACCTGCCGGCGCAGCCGGGCTCGCGTCACGGCTCCGGGCCGGCCGGAGACCTCGTCCCGCGCGGCCGTGGCCGCCACCATCTCCTCCAGCGGAGCGTCGTAGACCTGGGGCGAGAAGACGTCGAGCGTCTCGCTGGCCCGGGCGACGAGGGTCAACCGGTGGGACCACTGCTCGAGGGTGACCGGGACGGGCATCCCCGCCGCCCGGCACACCCGCTCGGCCTGCTCCCGGGCGGCACCGAAGGCTCCGGTGACCATCCGGGCGACGATCTCCTGGGCCCGGGACGCCTCGTCGGTGCCGGAGAGCCGGGCGCCGTACCAGGGGTCGTCCCCCCGCCCCCGGGTCCAGGCACCGGCGTCGGCGGCCTCGACGAGGGCGTCCGCGACGGCCGACAGCTCCTCCTCGCCGAGGGTGGCCAGCACCTCGTCCACCAACCGCACGCGTGAGCACGGCGGAGCCTCCAGGGCGGCCAGGGCCGCCAGGTCGTCCTCCACCCGGGCCAGCGAGAGGCCCCACGGGGCGTGCCGGTGGTGCAGGACCTCGTGCTCGCGGCGCAGCACCGACAGCGCGTCCGCGCGGGCGGGCAGCGGGTCGGGGCCCAGCTCCGGTTCGACCTCCCGGGGCAGGTGCTCCAGGGCGTGCCGCACGGAGGCCAGGCCGACCCGCATGGACTCGGGGTCCTCGGCCAGGTGCAGGCACAGGTCGCCGAGGCCGACGTGCGCCAGCCGGCGCCGCAGGGACTCCAGGGCGGAGCGCTCCTCGGAGCACACCAGCACGCTGCGTCCCTCCGACAGCGCCGCGACGACCACGTTGGCCACGGTCTGCGTGGCGCCGGTGCCTGCCGGAGTGTCGAGGACGAGGTCGGCCCCGCGGGAGGCCTCGTCCACGACGAGCCGCTGCGCCCGGTCGGCGTCGAGGGCGGACAGCTCCTGGGCGGGGTCGTCCGCGCGCACGGGGTCCGGGCCGTCCCCGGGGAAGGAGACGTCGACACCGGCCAGCGCCGCGGCCACGTCGTGGCCGGCGAGCGCGTGCGCGTCCCCCGTGTAGCTGGTGACCAGCGGAAGCTTGGCCCAGGGGAAGGTGCCCAGCACCATCTGCGGACCGATCGCGAAGCCGGTCATCTCCCTGCACAGGTCCTCCAGCGCCTGGTAGGTCAGCCGCGGGTCGAAGCCGTGGTGCTGGGCCGACAGCCCCGCCAGCCCCACCGGGTCCAGGTCCAGGTGGATCTCGCTGCGGAGGTAGTGCTCGAGGACGGGGTTGAAGACGACGTCCTCGTGCAGCTGCAGCACGTGGTCGGAGTGGGCGGCGTCCACCGGCCGGATCCGGCAGCTGCGCAGCAGCACCGGCGCGCGGGGAGGGACGGGGACCCGGTGCAGGGTCCACGTCGCCAGCCCGATCGCCAGGAACCCGGTCTCCATGCCGTGCTCGCGCCGCAGCTCGTTGGTCTTGTCGCGGATGGCGCCGATCCGGCGGGAGGCGTCGAGGAAGGCCACGTGCTCGCGCACCAGCTCCGAGAGCAGGGTGGGCCGGCCCGAGAGCAGCTTGGCCACGCCGCCCGGGTGGGCCAGGTTGAGGTCGAAGGTGCCCGTCAGCGAGGTCCGGTGCCACAGCAGGGTGTTGGGACCGCCGAGCTCGGCGACCTCGCGCCGCCACCGGCCGCGGGCGCGCTGGACGACCTCCACCCGGGCAGGGTCGAGGGCGTGGGAGGGATGGGCCGGGGTCACCCTCCCAGGCTAACGACTCGGCGGCGGGCCACCGTGAAGGCGCCCAGGGCGAGTGCGGCCGCCGCGGCCGCCGCGTTGAGCACGCCGTAGCCCCACACGTCCATGACGACGCCCGCCACCGCCCCGCCCACGGCCGCGGACAGGCCCATGACGAGGTCGGCGGCGCCCTGGACGGCGGCGCGCTCCGCGACCGGGACGGCCCCGGCGATGGTGCCGGAGCCGGCCACCATGGTGCAGGACCACCCCAGGCCGAGCAGGAACAGCCCGGCCGTGAGCCCGGCCGACCAGCCGACGGCCGACAGCCCGGCCAGCACGGTGGCCGTCAGCAGGATCGCCACGCCCAGCAGGACGACCCGGGCGGCCCCGAGGCGGTCGGTCAGCTGGCCCGCGACCGGCGCCAGTCCGTACATGCCGAGGATGTGCAGGGAGATCACGAACCCGATGATCTCGATCTGGGCGTCCCCGTGCCGCATGTGCAGGGGCGTCATGACCATGACCGCGACCATGACGACGTGCCCGACGGTGAGCGCGACCGTGCCCCACAGCGCCACCGGCGTGGCCGCGATCAGCCGCAGGCCGGTGGCCACGCTCCCCCGCCGGGCGGACGCCGGCACCGTCTCCTCGACCGCCGGGGCCGCCCGGGCCGCGAGCTCGCGGGAGAGGCGGAGCGGGTCCGGCCTCAGCAGGAGCTGCAACAGCAGCGCCGCGAGCGCGAACCCGGCCATCGACAGCACCCAGGCACCGGCCAGCGGCGGCAGGCCGAGCTGTCCGGCGATCCAGCGGCCCGGCCCGATGAGGTTGGGCCCCAGGACCGACCCGATGGTCGTGGCCCACACGACCCAGCTGAGCTGGCGCCCGCGGCGCTCGGGGGTGGCCAGGTCCGTGGCGGCATACCGGGCCTGGTTGTTCGCGGTGGTGGAGGCCCCGAAGAGGGTGGTCCCCAGCAGCAGCAGCCAGAACGTCCCGGTCGCGGTGGCGGTGATGGCCAGGAAGGCTCCCACGGCACCGAGCAGGTATGCCATGACCAGGCCGGGGCGCCGGCCGTGCCGGGCCATGACCGCCGCCACGGGGATGGTGAACAGCGCGCCGCCGAGGACCTGGGTCGTGGTCGCCAGGCCGGACAGCGCGTCGCTCCCGCTGACCTCGGCCGCCACGATCGCGGCCACCGCGATGCCGCTGGCGACCCCGATGCCGCCCAGGGTCTGACTGCCCATGAGGGTCAGCACGGTGCGCGACTGGACGTGCGCGGCCTGCGGGTCGGCCAGGGAGGTGGGCGTCACCGGGGCAGTCTCGCAGAGCGGGGCGCCCGGTCGCGCACTAGTGCCCGTCGCCCAGCTGACCGGTCAGCTGCCCGTGCCGGGCGGCCGAGGACCAGTTGAGGCCGACGATCTCGACCTCCTTGCCGAGGCGTTCGTACTTGGTCTGGACCGCGTCGAGGGCGGCGACGGTGGAGGCGTCCCAGATGTGGCTCGCGGACAGGTCGATGACCACCGTGTGCGGGTCACCGGCGTAGTCGAACTGGTAGACGAGGTCGTTGCTGGTGGCGAAGAACAGCTCGCCCGACACCTTGTAGGTGCGCACGTCCGGCTGGCCGTCCCCGTCGACGTCGGTCTCGATCACCTGGTCGACGGAGGCGAAGTGGGCCACCCGACGGGCGAAGAGGATGATCGCCGCGTTGACCCCGACGATGACGCCGTAGGCCAGGTTGTGCGTGAGGACAGTGACGGCCACGGTCAGCATCATGACCAGGTTCTCGCTGTACGGCATCCGGCGCAGGGTGGAGGGGTGGATGCTGTGCCAGTCGAACGTCGCCACGGAGACCATAATCATCACGGCGACCAGGACCGCCATCGGGATCATGCCCACGGCCGGCCCGGCCCCCACGACGAGCGCGAGCAGGAAGACGCCGGCGAGGAAGGTCGAGATCCGCGTGCGGGCGCCGGAGACCTTGACGTTGATCATCGTCTGGCCGATCATCGCGCAGCCGCCCATGCCGCCGAAGAAGCCGGAGGCCAGGTTGGCCACGCCCTGGCCCCAGCTCTCCCGGGTCTTGTCGGAGTGGGTGTCGGTGATGCCGTCCACGAGCTTGGCCGTCATCAGCGACTCCAGCAGCCCGACCAGCGCCATCGCGAGGGCGTAGGGGCCGATGATCTGCAGGGTCTCCAGCGTCAGCGGCACGTCCGGCAGGAGCAGCTCGGGCAGCGACCGGGGCAGCTCGCCCTGGTCGGAGACGTCCGGGAGCTGCCAGCCGGCCGCCCAGACCAGCGTGGTGACGACCACGATCGCGACGAGGGGGGCAGGCACGGCCGTCGTGAGGCGCGGCAGCAGGACCATGATGAGCAGCCCCAGGGCCACCATCGGGTAGACCAGCCAGGGCACGCCCACCAGGTAGGGGACCTGCGCCATGAAGATGAGGATGGCCAGGGCGTTGACGAACCCCACCATGACCATCCGCGGGATGAACCGCATGAGCTTGGCCACCCCCAGGAGGGCGAGCACGATCTGCAGCACCCCGGCGAGGATGACGGTCGCCAGGAAGTAGTCGAGGCCGTACTCGCGGGCGACGGGCGCGATGACCAGCGCGATCGCCCCCGTCGCCGCCGTGATCATCGCCGGACGTCCGCCGACGAAGGCGATCGTGATGGCCATGACGAAGCTGGAGAACAGCCCGACGCGGGGGTCCACCCCGGCGATGATGGAGAAGGAGATCGCCTCGGGGATGAGGGCCAGCGCCACGACGAGACCGGCGAGCACCTCCGTGCGCAGCCGGCGGGGGTTGCGCAGGGCGGCGCGGGTGGAGGTCTCGCGCTCCCCGGCCTCGGGGACGACGGGGGTGCGCGGCTCCTTCGGAAGGGTGGTCGTGGTGGCTGTCGACTCGGCCATGGGGCTCCTCGGGCGCGGCGGGACGGGGCAAGGTGTGTGGGGTATCGGCGGCGACGCCGACAGGCAGGGAGACGTGTGCCGGCAGAAGGCCGCGGACACAGAAGAGCGACGGCGGCCCGCCGTCGCTGCACCGGACAACCCTACCGCAACGTTAGAGTGGTGCGCATGCCCACCCCCTTCCGCGCCGCGTGCCCGTCGTGCCGCAGCGACGAGCGGCATACCCTCACCCGCCTGGCCGACCACTGGTCGGAGCAGGGCTGGACCACCACCGACCCTGGCCGCCGCCGTGCGGCCGCAGGAGGACGCATGACCCCACGCAGCACCATCTCGACGCAGGTCCACCGGTGAGCCGCGACGTCGCGACCGAGACGGCCCGGCGCCGTACGTTCGCCGTGATCTCCCACCCCGACGCCGGCAAGTCGACGCTGACCGAGGCCCTGGCCCTGCACGCGCACGCGATCGCCGAGGCGGGTGCGGTGCACGGGAAGGGGTCCCGGCGCGGGGTGGTGTCCGACTGGCTGGACATGGAGCAGGCCCGAGGCATCTCGATCACCTCGGCGGCGCTGCAGTTCACCGTCGGGGACGTCGTGCTCAACCTGCTGGACACCCCGGGGCACGCCGACTTCTCCGAGGACACCTACCGGGTGCTGGCCGCCGTCGACTGCGCGGTCATGCTGCTGGACGCGGCCAAGGGCCTGGAGCCGCAGACCCTCAAGCTGTTCGAGGCCTGCCGGGTCCGCGGCACCCCCGTCATCACGGTGATCAACAAGTGGGACCGCCCCGGGCAGGAGCCGCTGGCGCTGCTCGACGAGATCGAGGAGCGGCTCGGCATCGTCCCCACCCCCCTCAACTGGCCGGTCGGGATCGCCGGCGACTTCCGCGGTGTGCTCGACCCCTCCACCGGCGGGATGACCCAGTTCACGCGGACCCCCGGCGGCGCGACGCTGGCCGGCCGGGAGTCGCTGGAGGCGGACGAGGCGGCGCGCCGCCACGACGTCGCCTGGACCCAGGCGGTGGAGGAGTTCGAGCTGCTCACCTCCTCGGGCCAGTCGCACGACCAGGCGAGCTTCCTGGCGGCCCGGACCACACCGGTGCTGTTCGCGGCGGCCGTCCTGAACTTCGGGGTCGCCGAGCTGCTGGAGGCGGTCACCGAGATGGCGCCGCCGCCCGGGCCGTGGGCCGACGTCGCAGGTCGACCGCGGGCGGTCGACGGGCCGTTCTCCGGATTCGTCTTCAAGGTGCAGACCGGGATGGACCGGGCCCACCGCGACCGGCTCGCGTTCATGCGGGTCTGCTCCGGGACGTTCGAGCGCGGTTCCGTCCTGACCCACGCCGGCAGCGGCAGGCCGTTCCAGACCAAGTACGCCCAGTCCGTCTTCGGCCGCGAGCGCGAGACCATCGACGAGGCCTTCCCCGGCGACGTCGTGGGCCTGGTCAACGCCCAGTCGCTGAACGTGGGTGACACCCTCTACGCCGAGGAACCCGTCACCTTCCCCCCGCTGCCACGGTTCGCCCCCGAGCACTTCGCCGTGGTCCGCCCCCGGGACACCGGCCGGTCCAAGCAGTTCCGCCGCGGCATCCAGCTGCTGGACCAGGAGGGCGTGGTGCAGGTGCTCGTGTCCGACCGCCGCGGCGCCCAGTCCCCCGTGCTGGCCGCCGTGGGCCCGATGCAGTTCGAGGTCGCCACCCACCGGCTCGAGCACGAGTTCGGCGCCCAGAGCGTGCTCGAGCCGCTCGGGTACGCCGAGGCCCGTCGCACGAGGCGGGAGGCGGTCGCCACGATCGACGCCAAGCACGGGGCGGAGGTCCTCGAGCGCACCGACGGCACCCTGGTCGCCCTCTTCTCCGACCGGTGGCGGATGGGCACCATCGCGGCGGACCTGCCGGAGGGCAGCCTGCTCCCCCTCTTCGGGGTCGACGACGGAGACCCGTCGTGACCGCGGAGCACGAGGGCCTGGTGCACATCGGAGAGGTCGTCGAACGCACCGGGCTGTCCCACCGCACCGTCCGCTACTACGAGGAGATGGGGCTGGTCGCCCCGGCGGGGCGGACCGAGGGAGGGTTCCGGCTGTACGACCGGGCCGGGATCGACCGGCTCCTGCTCATCACCCCGATGAAACCGCTGGGCTTCTCGATCGAGGAGATCGGCGAGCTGCTGGCGGCGCTGGACACGGCGACCGACCCCGAGGCCGACCTGGCGAGCCGGAAGCAGGCCCGGGAGCTCCTGGACGACGCGCACGCCGGCGTGCAGGAACGCATCCGCGAGCTGGGGGCCGCCCTGTCCCGGGCCGAGGCGTTCGCCGAGCGGCTGCGGCAGGAGTCACCGACGGCGGTGGGTACCCCCTGACGCCGCCGCCGGTGGGTGACCGACCGGCGTCGCCGGTCCCCGCCAGCCCGGTACCGGACCGGGCACAATGGTCGGCATGTCCGGTCCCCTGCTCCTCGGACCGCTGCTGCGGCACGTCGACGAGGAGTCCGCCGCCGTATGGGTCGAGACGGACCGGGCCGCCACGGTCACGGTGCGGCTGGCCGACCATCCGGACGGCCGGCTCGAGTGGAACGTCCCCACGTTCGCCGTGCACGGCCACCACTACGCCCTGGTCGAGGTGGTCGGCCTCACCCCCGGGTGGCGCACGGCATACCAGGTGCTCGTGGACGACGAGGTGCACTGGCCGGAGCCGGACAGCCCCTTTCCTCCCAGCGTGCTGACCGCGGCGTCGGACGAGGGTCGGGTGCGGCTGGCGTTCGGTTCCTGCCGCACCAGCGTCCCCCACGACGCGCTGCACCACCTCAGCCACGGTGTCGACGCGCTGCGCACCTTCGCGCTCGACGTCGCCGGCGGGGGTAGCGGACCGTTCGAGGAGGGACCGGACCTGCTGCTCCTGCTCGGCGACCAGGTGTACGCGGACTCGACCAGCGCCGCCATGCGCGACTTCATCGCCTCGCGGCGGGATCTGGACGTCGACCCCGGTCCCGAGCTGGCGGACTTCGAGGAGTACGCCCACCTGTACGCCCTCGCCTGGGGCGAGCCGGCGCTGCGCTGGCTGCTGTCGTGGCTGCCGTCCCTGATGATCTTCGACGACCACGACGTGCGCGACGACTGGAACACCTCCGTGCGGTGGCGCGAGCAGATGGAGGCGACCTCGTGGTGGCGGGGACGCATCGTGGCCGCCCTCGGGTCCTACTGGGTCTACCAGCACCTGGGGAACCTCTCCCCCGCAGCCCGGGCCGCCGACCCGCTGTGGCAGGAGCTCGGCCGGCGCAGGGACGGGCGCCCCGGCCACGAGGCCGACCTCACCGACGCCCTCGACAGCTTCGCGGCGCACGTCGACGCCCACCCGACCGCGTACCGATGGAGCTACACCCACCCGCTCGGCGGGTCGCACCTGGTGGTCGTGGACTCCCGTGCCGCGCGCGACCTGACGCCGGGCCGGCGGTCCGTCCTGGACGACGCGGAGATGGCGTGGCTCGACGAGCAGCTCTCCGGTGGCCACGAGCACCTCGTCGTCGCCACGTCCCTGCCCTTCCTCCTGCCGCGGGGACTGCACCACCTCGAGTCCTGGAACGAGGCGCTCGTCGACGGAGGGTGGGGCCGGCGGGTCGCCGGTCTCGGCGAGCGCCTGCGGCAGGGCCTCGACCTGGAGCACTGGGGCGCCTTCAGCGACTCCTTCGACCGGGTCACGCGCATGGTGGACGAGGTGGCCGACGGACGGAGGGGAGCGGCCCCCTCCTCGGTGATCTTCCTGTCCGGCGACGTGCACCACTCCTACGTCACCGAGGTCGAGCGCCTGACGGGTTCACGCATCCTGCAGCTGGTCTGCTCCCCGATCCGCAACCCGCTCCCGCGGGCGATGCGGGCCCTCGTGTCGGGGATGTCGCACGCCGCCCGACCGCTGGGGCGGCTGCTGGCCAGCTCCGCCAAGGTGCCGGACCCGCGGTGGCGCTGGCACGGGGTCGCCGGTCCGTGGTTCGACAACAACCTGGCCGTGCTGGAGGTCGCCGACGGACACCTCAGGGCTGCGTGGGTCGCAGGCCGGGTGCTCGGTGGCGAGGAGGGCCACCCCCGGCTGACGACCGTGGCAGACCTCGATCTCGACGTGCCTCCCGCGGGGTCGGAGCACCGACCTGCGGTCGCGCACGTGCACCCCGGTGTCGTCGGGGGTGCCCGCGGTCGGCTGCTCCGGCTGCTCGAGCGTCGCCGCGACAGGGGTTGAGGTGCGGCGGGCTCCCCGTGCCCCCGCGCGTCCGGGGGGGGCACCCCCGTCGGCGTGCGGTCCGTCCCTGGCAGGGCGTCGGCGCTGCCTCGGTGGTCGCGGCTGCCTTAGGCTGCGCCGCATGACCGCACCGGCGCCGTACGTGTTCCTTCCCGGCACCGCCCGGGAGGCCCTCGCCTTCTACGCCGACGTCTTCGGCTGCTCCGCCGAGGTTCACACGCTGGAGGACTTCGGCAGGACGGACGGTCCGCCGGATGCGGTCGCCCACGGACGTCTCTCAGGCGGACCGGTCGCCCTGTTCGCTGCCGACGCGTCCGCCGACCAGGCACCGTTCCGGAGCGAGGGCATGATGCTGTCGCTCCTCGGGGCAGCCCCTGCTGCCACCCTGACGGAGTGGTTCCGCAAGCTGGCCCGGGGCGGGCAGGTCGTCGACGACCTGCAGAGCCGTCCGTGGGGAGCCACCGACGGACAGGTCGTCGACCGTCATGGGCTGCACTGGCTCATCGGGTACGAGGAGGACGACTCCGCCTGAGCGTCCACACCGCTCGTCAAAGACCTGGCGCACAGCCGGCGACCGTCGGGCGCCCACAGCGGTGAGTCGGGATGCTGGGGACGCGGCGAGCCCCCGCCCGACACGGGGCTTGGTGGGTCTGGTGCCCTGTCGGAGCGCGCACAGGCTGCCAAACCTGACAAGTTCACTTGACAGGCCCAGATCCTGTCACGTACGCATGACACATGAGGACATCGCACATGTGGTGGGTGGCGGGGCCCCTTGCGCTCGGGGGCCTCGTCCTGCAGGGCTTCGGGAACGCCGAGGCCGACAACCCGTTCCAGGATCCGCTGGGTCTCCTCGGGATGCTGCTGGTGATCCTGCCGCTGACCCTGGCGCTGAACGTCACGATGCGCCGACGCCGGGACGTCTCGGGCGAGAGCTCGCCGGACAGCGTGGAGTTCCGCGCCGCGCAGCAGGCCCGCAGCAAGGCCTACGGTGATGCCGTCATCCTCGGAGCGGTTCTCTTCCTCCTCCTGACGATCGTTGCGGACACGGTCGCGGCCCTCACGGCCATGGCCTTCATGACGCTCGCGGTCGGAGCCTTCTGGATCCGCTACCGCCTGGCCCTGCGAGCCATGGGTGCCTGAGACGGTCAGCGTGCTTCGAGAGCTGAGGGAGTCCCGCGGCTGGAGCCAAGGACGGCTGGCCACGGAGCTGCGCGTCTCCCGCCAGACGATCAACGCCATCGAGACCGGTCGTTTCGACCCCAGCCTCCCGCTGGCCATGCGGTTGGCGCTGACTTTCGGGCGTCCGGTCGAGGACATCTTCATCCTCAAGCAGGACTGACCACAGCCCGGGTGGGGGTCGGCCGCACCTGGAACTCCCCCGCCCACGCCCATCGACGCTGGGGAGCGACCCGCGGTGGACAGGACCTGGTGGCGCCCGGGGAAGCTGCGAATCGGGAGGTCGGGCACGGTTCACCTCCGCAGAGGACCTCGTTCTGCTCGATGAGCAGGCCCGTGGGCGCCAGACTGGGCCACCCGCATCTGGCTTGGTCGCCGGCATGGCTGTCGCGTACCTGACGCTGATCACGTGCCTGTCGCGCGTGCCATTCCCAGGGAAGGGCGCGACGTCCGAGCGAACCGGACCCTAGTGCCCCTGCCGGTCGAAGCGGGGGTGGTCCTCGGGGATGAGCGACCCGGTGACCTGGTGGTGGGGCCAGGCGAGGGTATGCGGTGCGCTGAGGGTCACGTAGTTCGGTTGCTCCTTCGCGTGCACCGTGTCGGGATGGACGGGCACGTGCGCGGCGGGCGGGTTGGCGGTCCAGGCGGCGACGAAGAGCAGCCAGCGCAGGGCGAGGTTAAGCGTGAGCATGAGGGTCGCCACGGCGGCAAAGGTGGAGAACAACGGGCCGGCCGAGATGGCGCCGACGACAGAGGCGCCGCCCACCCGGAGCAGGCCGAAGCCGACCGCACCGAGCACCATGCCCTGACGCATGTCCGCCCACGGGATCCGGATCTTGCTGATGACGCGCAGGACCAGCCACACCAGCAGCCCGTCCAGGACCGCGATGAGCAGCAGGGCGGCACCAGCGAGCAGCCAGCCGGCGACAGAGCTGCGCAGCCCGATCCAGACCATGAGGTTCTCACCGAGCAGAGTCATCGCCGAGACGGCGGCCGAGGAGGCGAAGAAGGTGAGGGCGAGGAGGATGAAGCCCCACAGGTCGATGATCTTGCCCCGGACGAAGCGCAGCGGCGCCCCACCGAGACCGAACATCTGCCGCACCGTGCGACGCAGTCCCGTCATCATCGTGAGAGCGGTCCACACGATGACCACCGTCGAGACGGCGGTCGTCCACCCCCAGGTGCCGTCCCGGAGAAGATCCTCGGCCCCGATCAACCCGTCGTTGCTCCCGTCGTCGATGATGCCCGGCACCACGGAGTTCACGATGTCGATGGCTCCGGCGACCAGCTCGGGCCGGCCGCCGAGGAAGGCGCGGGCGGTGTTGACGATGATCGTCAGCGCCGCCGTCAGCGAGAGCAGCGCCGTGAAGGTCACCCCGCCGGACCCGAGGTTGCCCCAGGCCACGACGTAACGCAGCCCGGCGCGGACGAGGCGCGGCTGACGCCCCATGTCGAGCAGGTCGTACCACCAGTCCTGCAGCCGGCCCGACCGGTGCGCCTCACGGACCCGGTCGCGCGCCGCCGCGGCCCGCTCGCGGTGCCCGCGCGGATCCTGGGTGAGGGGTGACATGGGCCCCATCCTGCCGCGAGCCTTGGGGGCGGCTGAGGGCACCCGTCAGCGGGACTCGTAGGCGGCGATCTCCTGCAGGTCGACGCCCTCGCTCCTGGCGGGGTCGCGCGGCAGGTCCAGCCAGAGGTCGACGAGCGCAGCGGTCGCAGCTGGGCGATGACGTTCTGGCCAGTGCGCACACCGAGGAGAGGACCCGCACATCATCGCTCAACCGCCACGAGGGTCCCGACCCAGGCAGCCGCTCGAACGAACTCACCCGTGACAGGTACAGGCATCTGATGTGCCACCGGTGCCGAGCGGGTAGCCGTCGAGAGGGCCGACCAGGCCTTGAAGGTCCCAAAGGTCCCATTGACGTCTCAAGATCGGCATGCAGGCACCCGCCAGCCTTCAGCGAGCCATCTGCTGCACACACACGAGGTGCCCCCGGCAGGACTCGAGCCCGCGACACCCGCTCCAGGAGAGCGACCTCAGCCCGGATGCGACGACCACCACGTCGAGTCCTGCCTGCTCAGAGGCTTAGAGCACGCGCCAACGATGAGAAGTAGGGGGCCCATCGAGGCAGTCGCGTCCCACCGACGTCCCACTGGGCGGCTTACAGGCGCGACGCGTTCGACCGCCGATATCAGAGGAGGTGGACCATGCCGGACATCCTGATTCGAAACGTCCCGGGCGAGGACCTCGCTCTGCTCGATGAGCAGGCCAGGCGCGCTGGACCGTCCCGCGCCGAGTACCTGCGCAGGCGACTGCATGAGCAGGCGCACCGTGACCAGGCCCCGGTGATTGCTGTCGACCTGGATGCGCTCGCCGAGCTTCTCCCCGACCTGGGCGACTCCGAGGTCATGCGCGACGCCTGGTCATGACCACCTGGCCTATCGACAAGTCGGCCCTGGTCCGCCTGGGCGCCAGTCGCCGGGCGCAAGACTGGGCCACCCGGATCGAACGTGGTTTGGTGGCCATCTCGACCGATGACCCGGCTCGAGGTCGGCTACCGGCACGGTCAGCAGGCCACTTCGTGCCCGTCCTGGACCTGCCTCCGATCGCCTCCATGCGTGTGGAGCATCTGACGCCAGCACTGGAGGACCGGGGGCACTCCAGGTGCAGCGCCTACTCGCGCAACGTGGGCGCCACCGCGCCGTCGATCCCCGACCTGCTCAACGCCGCCACCGCCGAGCTCAGCGGCCCCACCGTGCTGCATCTGGACGAGGACTTCGACCTCCTCGCCGCACTGACCCAGCAACCGACCGAGCGACTCGACAACTGAGGCGCCTGCTGCTGAACCAGCGCTGACAACCGCTCCGCGGCTACGTTTCATTGACGGCAGGATCGGGCCCGGAACAGGAGTTCGGCGACAACCCTCGAGGGGGCCCGCGCCGGTACGGTCGCGCCTGACCACTTTGACACCCTCGCGGAACGGAAGTTGCGGCCATGACTGACTACGACGGCTTTGCCAGTGCTTACTCCCACGCGAACGAGGCGAATTTGCTGAACGCCTGGTACGAGCGACCGGCGATGGTCCAGTTGGCCGGTGAGGTGCAGGGGCGCCGCGTTCTGACGCTGGCTGCGGCTCGGGCCCCTTGGCCGCCGAGCTGCGGGACCGGGGCGCCCTCGTGAGCGGTTTCGACGTGAGTACCGCCATGGTCGACCTGGCTCGCGAGCGGCTGGGTGAGCAGACAGACCTCAGAGTTGCCGACCTGGGTGAGCCCCTGCCCTACGACGACAACGCTTTCGACGTCGTCGTGTGCTCGCTGGCGCTGCACTACCTGCAGGACTGGAGCGCTGCGCTGACCGAACTGCGGCGCGTCCTGCGGCCCGGCGGGCGGCTGGTCGCCTCGGTACCTCACCCGTTCGTGTACCTGTTCAACTACCAGGACCAAGACTACTTCTCCCTCACACAGTACTCCGAAGAGTTCGAGTTCGCGGATGAGAGCGCCGTTCTGACCTACTGGCACCGGCCACTGCATGCCATGACCGACGCCTTCACCGAGGCAGGGTTCAGCATCGCGGCAGTCAGCGAACCACCGTGGTCACCGGATACACCAAACGAGCTCCTGCCAGCCAACGCGGGCGAGCGGACCGCCTTCGTGTGCTTCCTCTTCTTCACTCTCCAAGCGCCATGACCAGGCCCGCACCACCAACCCCGACCTGCCCGGCGACAGCGGACAACGACCCGCCATGCACAGACGGAGCGCGGCAGAGTACGACGCCCGACCTCCGCGCTGTCGTCGTTCGGTGAAAAGGGTGTGTCTCGGGTGAAGCTGCCCGGCCGCCGTCGTGAAATGCCTTCCTGGAAAACGCTGGCACAGCCCCGCCCTGCTCTCACGGTGAGCCGTGACACCCTCGCTGCGAACGGTCCGAGCCGGCCCGGCGCTCAGGCCGAACGATCGGTCTGGGGTTGGAGGCGCTCGGCCATCGCAGCATTTGCCCGGCTCCACGCATCGACCATCTGCGGGCCGCCGTGACCTTCTTGCTCGACGATGACCAGCTCGCTGGCCGGCCATCGTCGGTGCAGCAGCCAGGGAGTGACGGCGGGGCCGCTCACGTCCTTGCGTCCGTGGATGAGGACGGACGGGACGTCCCGCAGCAGGTTCATCCGGTCGAGGATCGGCGGCTCGAGAAAGGCATGGTGGCTCCAGTAGTGCGTCACCAGCGTCGCGAACGGCACCGCCACATCGGGCTCGGTCGTCTCGAGTTCGGCTGCGTAGCCCGAGCCGATCGACGTGTGCCAGTCCTCCCATCGCCCCCAGGCCCGTGCCGCCTCGATCTGCTGCTCACGGTCGCTGGAGCGCATCACCTCGGCCATCACGGCGACGAGCGGAGCCTTCCCCCGCAGGTATCCCGGGTGGTGCTGCTCGGCCCACGTGGCGAGCTCGTCCCACGCCTCGGGGTAGAGCATCTGGCACCCCTCCGTGATCCAGTGGACCTCCTCGGCGCTCGTCGTGGTCACCGCCATGAGCACGATGCCGGCCACCCGGTCGCGGTGCGCCTGCGCGTAGGCGAGCGTGAGCGTGGCTCCCCACGAGACGCCGTTGAGCAGCCACCGCTCGATCCCCAGGTGCCCGCGCAGCGCCTCGATGTCGGCGATCAAACGCTGCGTCGTGTTCGCTCCGAGGTCATGGCCCGGCTCACCGGCCAGCGGCACGGACCGGCCGGCCCCGCGCTGCTGCATCCCCACCACCCTGAAGCGGTCGAGGTCGAACCGCTGGCGATAGCCGGACCGAAGCACGGACCCGGGGCCGCCGTGGAGGTAGAGCGCCGGGACGCCCTCGGGGTTGCCCCACTCCTCCCAGTAGACAGACTGGCCATCGAGGTCCAGCAGGCCTGAAGAGGTTGGTGCGTCCATCCTTCCAACATAAGGACCATGCGACTGGCGTCGCCACTGGACGCAGTCCGACGGTTACGACGTGGCGGGTGAGCTCATCGCTCAGCACCCGCACCTCGTTCTGGACACGGACGAGGTACCGCCGGCAGAGTCGGCCGCACGAATAATTGAGTGGGTCGACACCCTCACCACTGACCACATCGACCGAGTCCGCGAACTCGACGACGGGGGTGGTTGCTGGACCGTGAGTGACTGGAATCGGCCGACGTGGCGCAGCCAGGGCACCCTGAAACTCGGCGGATCAGCGGCAGTCTCGCGACTTGCGGCAGATACGGCTGATCCCACTGCCGGTGCGGGGGATGAACCGGGACGTGGTCCCACCCGTCCGGGGAGTCACTCCCAGGGCATGTTTCGCAGGATGTCCTGCGGGCGGGCCAGCACGGTGTAGAAGAACCACGACGCCGCGGCGCAGACGACCATGATGGCCGCCATCGGCACCGCCGAGTCGACCCCGAACAGCCCGCTGACCGGGGAGATGAGCGCGCCGAAGACGAAGTTCGCCGCCCCGAGCAGGGCGGCAGCCGCTCCGGCCCGCTCCCCGTGGTCGGCCAGCGCGATGCTCGGGCTGTTCGGCATGACGAAGCCCACCGAGCCCATCAGCAGGACGATGCCGCCGACGATGGCCCACACGCCTACGTCCACCAGCGCGGCGGTGAGCAGGGCCAGGGCGATGGCCAGCATCGAGGGCAGCGCCACCCGCAGCACCGCGGCCGGGTGCACCGTGCGCACCAGAGACCCGTTGACCTGGCTGGTGACGGTCAGAGCTCCTGCGCCGGCGGCGAAGACCAGGGCGTACTGCTGGGTGGTCATCCCGTACAGCCCCTGGAAGACGAAGGTCGCGCTGGATATGTAGGCGAACAGGCAGCCCATCGCGGTGCACGCGGTCAGGACCAGGCCGACGTAGCGTCGGTCCGAGAGCAGCACCCGGTAGCTGGTCCACAGGGTCCGCGGACCGAAGTGGCGCCGTCGCTCCGGGGGCAGGGTCTCCTTGACGAAGACCAGCGCCAGCACGGCCAGCAGCAGCCCGAAGGCTCCCAGCGCCCAGAAGATGGTCCGCCAGCTGCCGAAGATCAGGAACTGGGCGCCCAGCGTCGGCGCCAGGATCGGGGCCACGCCGACCACCAGGAAGAGCCGGGAGATGAAGGTCGCCATCCGGGAACCGCTGTAGAGGTCGCGGACCATGGCCTGGGACAGCACCATCCCGGCCGCACCGGCCAGGCCTTGCACGAAGCGCAGCAGCAGCAGCACCTCGATCGAGGAGGAGACCGCGATCGCCGCCGAGACCAAGACGTAGAGGATCAGCGAAGCGATCAACGGTCGGCGCCGGCCGAAGGAGTCCGACAACGCCCCTATCAGGAGCTGGCCGGTGGCGAGCCCGACCAGGGTCGCGGTCAGGGTCAGCTGCACCGTGGCCTCGGTCGTGGACAGGTCGTCCACGACGGCCGGGAAGGCGGCGAGGTACATGTCGATCGTCAGCGGGCCGATCGCGACGAGCGCCCCGAACAGCAGCAGCCGACCCAGCGGGGAGGGTTCGGTGCGGGGCCGGAGGGATGCGGGGGGTGCTGCGACGGGAGCTGAACTCACCACGGGACCAAGGTGGATGCCATCCGGGATATTCCCGGCAGCGGGCGCGGGTCGGGTGGGCCGCCAGGCCGTCCCTCCTCGCCGGCCCCGCCCGCGTCTTCGGTGACCTGGCCCTGGCCGAGATGGTCACCTGGGCCGCGCTGCTGGCCGCGATGGCCGGTGTCTACCTGCTGGAGGGCCCACGGCTGGTGAACCGCGTCTCCGGCGGCGTGCACGAGTTCGTCTTCCTGACCTACGCCTTGGTCACGGCGCTGGTCGCGGTGGGCCGGCGGCCTCGAACGCCTCGCGGCAGTAGCGGCGCGCCGGCTGGCCGACCAGTCAGACTGGGCGAATGGACCTTCTCGCGGCCTCCGCGGTCACCAAGGACGTACCGGAAGACTCGGTCGTCGTTCGTCGTGGGCTCACCCGCACGATGCTTCGCTCCCTCATCACATGAAGCACAGTGGCTCGCGCCGACCCACCTTGGCGCTTCTGGGCGTCGCCCTGCTAGGGGTGCTTGTGCTGCTCCTCGGGCCGGGTTTGCTCAGGAGCCTGTCCGCAGAGAACTCGTTCTCGCTGGGGTGGGGTCCAGAGTGCGCGGTGCAGACCGCGGACGGCGAGATCGAGCTCGACCGGGACGAAGCGAAGCTGGCGACGACGGCGGTGGTGCGCCTGGCCCGCGGCATGGAGCCACCGGATACCTCGGGCCTCGACGAGGCGGTGCTGCAGCGGCTCGCCAACGGGCCGCCCGGGGATGCTGGCCCGAGCATGACCTGCCAAGGCTCAGCCGCACGCGACCTGGACGAGCAGCAGCTGACTGCCACCGGCCTGACACCCCGCGCTGAGCGGCTGCGCGAGGCGATGACTCAAGACTTTGGAGACCAGAGCCTGGGCGGATTCGCACCAGGCGGCATCGACCAGGGACACGGGGCGGAGTCGACCCACTACGACGGCCGTGCCATCGACATCTTCTTCCGCCCCGTGACCGAAGAGAACCGGCGGCAGGGATGGCTGCTGGCCCACTGGCTGGTCGCGCACGCCGAGGGCCTGGATATCCAGTACGTCATCTTCGATGACCGGTACTGGAGCGCACACAACTCACGAGGCCATTGGCAGGCCTACGACGGACCCGACCCGGACAACGAAATCCTGCGCCACCTCGACCACGTGCACGTGGACGTCCTGGGCGGGACGCGGCTAGGCGGATGATGGACTCGCGGTTCGGGAAAGAGCCGATGACGTTCGGTGCGGTCTACTGCGGAGAGGCGTGAACGCGGCAAAGTAGTGCGCTGGACCAGGGCGACGTCGCGTCTGTCTCGGTAGGGTTCCGTCATGAGGCCGTCTCCGCAAGAAGTCGTGTCCCAGCTCACGACCATTCTCCGATCGCCTTGGCCAGAAGGCGTCGACGATGGACTTCCATGGCTGCGCTCCAAGGGCATCGCGACTGAGACTGCAGAAGAGACACCCGCAGAGGGCAATGGTCGATCCTGGCATAGGGCCTCGATGCCCATTTGGGGCACGGCTCGGGCAGGGTGGAGCACGTACCGTGAGCGGTTCGCGGACGTCTTCTGGTTCCTGTGGGACGACCACGGCTTGGACGACGTCCGCGACGCTGCGGCTGAGTTGGCCCAGCAGATCGCCGACGTTCACGGAGCGCCCGAGGAGACCACCGAGGAAACGGTGGGCCACGGACCGAGCTGGTGGTGGCGTCTGGATGACCACAGCATCGAGATCTATGCCCACAACGGTGCGGTCCGGCCAGAAGGCTTCCCGGCCGGACCATCGGTCGTGCAACTGCATGTCGACCTACGCGCAGTCGCAGACCCTCGTGAGGCCGAGGCGCGTGAAAGGAACGCCCTCCGGGGCGCTGACTGATTCCAGTCAGGCGGCTCCAGGTTCCAGTCGCAGCGCGGCAGATGCGCGCCTCTGGCGGCCTTTCACAGTGGCCTCAATCTGCGCTCGACCCCGTGGGGGAACACACCCGTGTGGTGGCCTGCCAGTCGCAGGGACGCGTCGCCCCACTACCCGGACGCGCAGCCGGGCGGTGTTGCTTGCTGGCGCTGCACACGCTTGCACCCGTGTCGTCGATTTCTCTGCTGTCGCTCCACGGTGTTCGGGTACTCGGTCACGCCACAGCCCGGCAGGTCGGGGAACTGTACGGGCTTGACCCTGGGGAGGTCCAGGAGAACCTTCTGGATGCCGAGGCGCGCGGTTTGGCCCGTCGCCCCGCCTATACCGACGGCAGCGGCTGGTCGATGACGGATCTGGGGCGGCGGCAGGGCGAGCAGATGTTGAGCGATGACCTCGATGCTCACGGCACACGGCAGAACGTGGTGGATGGGCACGGGCGCTTTCTGCCACTGAATGAACGTCTTGGCCCCCTCATGACGCGCTGGCAGCTCAGGCCTACAGAGGATGATCCGCTCGTGTTCAACGACCACTTGGATGCCGGATACGACCGGGCGATTCTTCGCGAGCTGGACCGTCTCGTGGCCGAGCTGCGGAACGTTATGGCGGTGCTTGCCGCCGAGGTGCCCCGGTTCGGGGTTCACCAACCGCGCATGGACGCAGCCCTGGCACAAGCCTGGGATGGAGACCACCGATGGGTCGACTCACCAGAGGTGGCTGCGGTGAATCTTGTCTGGATACAGCTGCACGAGGACTTCCTGGCCACCCTCGGCATCACGAGGGGGACAGAGTTCTAAGGGCACGAGCGAGCCGTCAAGACGAAGCAATCAGACTGCGCAGGTCGCGGCATGATCGGACGAGCGTAGCCGTCCTCAGCGCGGCATGATCGGACGAGCGTAGCCGTCCTCAGCGCGGCATGATCGGACGAGCGTAGCCGTCCTCAGCGCGGCATGAGCGGTACTGCATCCGATCCTGACGTGGTCGTCCGGAGCCCCAACCTCAGCATCTGGGGCACCATGGCGTGGTGCTCGAATCCACCGAACTGCGCTCGTGGACATGGCCGACGCCTGAGAACCTGGCGCCCGTGGTCGTGTTGCACGGCAGCGGACAGGACGAGAACACGCTTCTGAGCTTCGCCCGGGCCGCCTGCCCTGGCCACACCATCATTTCTGTGCGGGGGCGCATCGCCTGGGAGGAGGGGTTCGCCTTCTTCCGCCGCAACCCCGACCGCACTCTCGATAAGACGGACCTCGAGCACGGAGCTGCGGCCATCCAACACCTCCTTGAAGGTCTACAAGACGCGTACTCCGAGTCGCCGATCTTGCTCGGGTTCTCGAACGGGGCCATCGCAGCGGCGGCCGCCATCGTGTGCGCCCCGAATCTGTCCGCGGGTGCGATTCTGCTGCGGCCGTTGTCCCCGTTTCCCGAAAGGGTCTTCCCGCCTCTGAGCGGCTATCCGGTCCTCCTCGTGAGTGGAGAAGGCGATGCACGGCGCCACCCATCTGATGGACCCGCGCTCGCGCGTCAGTTCGAGTCCGCGGGCGCAGACACGTCGCTGGTCGTGCTGCCCGGCGGCCACGGACTGACGACCGCAGATGAGGACGCGGTGACGAGGTGGCTACCCAAAGTTGGGCGCCCACGTGAAGCGCGCTGAATGTCCTTCACTCGCGCTGTCGTCTGAAGGGAGGCCACCAGTACAAGATGCCGGCCTCACGGCAAGCGTTGCCTGGCCGACGAGATCCCCACTCGCGGCAGAGTCGGACGAGCGCAGCCGTCCTCCACAGCGGCAGAACAGTGCGCTTCGCACGGTCGCCCTGGCAGCGGGCGGGGCTCCATTGCGGACGCTGCGGCGGTCGGCACGCCCTCCTTCGGGTACCGGTAGCCGTAATCTCTTGACGCCCCGGCCCCCCGGCCTTATCGTTCCTCAATGCATCGAAGTTCGATAAGGGGAGCGTGAGCAGTGAAGCAAACGACGACGAAAGTGCGACCCTCACGGGCGGGCTTGACGACTAGGGTTCTGGACCTGCTCATCTGGGGCGCCCTCGCGGTGTGTCTTGTGCGCCTGTTTTCCATCTTGACCGGAATAGTCCCCATGTGGTGGTGGGACGACGCGTGGGTTCCTGCGACAGCGCTGCCGCAGGTGCTGCAACTCGACTACAAGGTCACAGAGGATGACTCTGCGCCGGGAGACATCCGCCTGCTACCGCTATGGTTGCGGGCGCTCGGCTCGGTCTCCATCGTCCTGTTCACCGTCATGTTCGTCATGGTGCTGCGGGGGGCACGCCTGGTGGCGCAGCGCGCGATGCAGGGTGCCCCCTTTGCCCCTGATATCGCCGGCCGCCTCCGCACGATCGCTGTTGTCGTCCTCTCCCTGGCCCTCCTGCGCGTTCTCGTCGACGTGGGGACCATCTCTGGCGTCATGACCTGGGAACCTCCGGACGAGCGATGGCACTCACTCGCAGTTGGCACGAACATCCCATCCATCTCGCTCAGCCTGGTCATCGCGGCCATCGTTGCCGGATCGCTGGCCTCAGCGTTCGAACGAGGCGCCCGACTGGAGAAGGAGACGGATGGGCTCGTCTGAGGACCACCGCATCGTCTCCCGACTCGGCGAAGTTCTCATCGATCGGGACATGACGCTGACCCAGCTCTCGCACGCGACCGGCATCACCCTGGCCAACCTCTCCATCCTTAAGAACGGCAGAGCCAAGGCGGTGCGGTTCAGCAGCCTCACCCTCATCTGTGACGCACTGCACTGCACACCCGCGGACCTGCTGGACATCACCCCCAAGCAGTGAGCGCACCTCCGCGGCCCTCAGGCCATCCAACGGCACGCGGCATGAGCGTTAGATACCAGAGTGATACCATGCCTGGATGGCGATGACTCTGCGACTTTCTCCGGAGGACGAGCGAGCCCTGGCGGCCCTGGCCGAGGCCGAGGGTGTGAGCAAGCAGGAGGCGACGGTGCGGGCGATCCGGGAGGCGGCCGCGCGCCGCGGGCATGAGGAGCGGGTCCGGGAACTGTCCGCACGCGGACGAGAGCGGTACGCCGACCTGCTCGAGCGTCTCGGACGCTGACCCTTGGAGTACCTGACCACCGAGGACCCGCTCACCCTGGCAGCGGACCTGGGCGTCAGTCCGGTCCAGGACCTTGGCCTGCTGGACTCCGCGGCCCACCGCCCCAGCGCCAGCGTCTTCGGACGTGACGCCTACCCCGACATCGATGCCAAGGCCGGCGCACTGCTGGAGTCCATCGTCGTCAACCACCCGCTCGTCGATGGCAACAAGCGCCTGGGATGGCTCGCGGTGGTCGTGTTCTACGGCCTCAACGACATCGACCTCCAAGCACCCGACGACGACGCCTACGACCTGGTCATCGCCGTCGCCAGCGGCACGGCCGACCACCAGGTGGCAGCCCGCCACCTGGCCCAGTGGCACTAGCTCAAGCCAACGGCTCGCGGCATGTGCGTACGTAGTCGTCTGTAATACACTTGGCATATGAGCGGACCGTTCGACCTGGAAGGGCTCGATGACATCGAGCCCTTCGAGGTCGACAAGCAAGCCGATCACCTGTTCAAGCATCCGCACCTGGGGATGGGCGACGTGCTCGATGCGTGGAGCAGCGACCCGCTGTTCTACCCGGGCCAGGCCGCCAGCTCACTGGCTGATGCTCGCGGAAGTCAGTGGGCGAGTACTCATCGTGCCGCTGGCTCCATCTCGATCGGGCGATCCGAGCAAGTGCCGACCGATCGGCTGCTACGAGGCATCTTCGGGCCTCGCCGCTACGTACCGGAGGGACCGTGATGAGCACTGACGACAGCCGGCCGATGACGCCGGAGCAGGAGTACGAGTTCTACGCCGACCCGCGCAACCAGGAGCCCCAGGGACCTGCGCGTCGTCGCAAGCGACCACTGAGCACACCCGTGCCGGTGCGCTTCCCAGCGGATCTGCTCGAGGAAGTGAAGCGCGCCGCAGAAGCTGACGACCGTTCAGTCTCAGCCTGGATCCGCCGAGCCGTCGAGCACGAGCTGTCCCGCCCCGCCTGACCCCCCTGAGTCCAGCACGCGGCCAGCGGCATGTCAGCGGGAACGTGAGAGGGGCTTGACGACTTCGATGGGGCACGTCGGGCCTGGGGCTCGAGCGATGCGCCGATCTCCGGTGAGGAGTGTTGCCTGAATTGCCTCGGCCAGTGCGACGTAGGAGGCGTCGTAGACGGTGAGGTTCTCCCGCAGCTCCCAGCAGCGCATGACCAGCGCCCCGTGATCGACCCGTTGCAGCGGCAGGGCGCGCAGGTCGTCCAGAGCGAAGGCGACGCGCCGAGGGTCCAGCTGGCCGCCGCGCGCCAGACCGCGCCACACCGACACGACCTCCAGGTCGACAAGGCTGGGCGCCGCCAGGTCCTCACCGCGCAGCCGCGCGCGGAGGTGGTCTCCGTCCGGCCCGTCGTCGAGCAGGGCGACGGCCAGGACGCTGGCATCAACGACGAGCACGCTCGAACCGCAGCGCGCTCACCGCGTCCGCCAGGGGGAGCGTGCCGCCGGCTCGGCTACCGGCCCGCTCGAGCACCTCGTCCAGTGTCGGTTGCTGGGCGTCCCGGATGAGCCGGGCGCGCAGGTACTCCTGGAGCGACTGGTGGGCTGCCGCCGCACGCTCCCGCAAGACGGCGTGCGTCTCCTCAGGGACATCCTTGATCTGAATGTTGGGCATGGCGCCATTATGGCTCCAGACGAGCCAATAGGGAACCTCGCGCTCATCGGCGTGACAGCGATGTATCGACCGCGGGCTTCCGCATCCCTGTGAGCGACGTGCGGTCATCGCCAAGGACCAGACGGCTGGCGGGTAGCACCGTCATGGAGTCGTTGGCGCTCCGCCTGTCGTTGACCGCCTCGAAGCCTGTCGGGCGCGGCGTCTGCCGTGAGCGTGGAGGAAACCGGTGACGGCACCGCCAGCCGGTGGATAAGGCGGCTCTGGTGCCTGGCTGCCTCGGGTTCCTTGATCGGCGGACCCGCCAGGCCCTGATCGGTGGAGGGGAGGTCATGGGCCGCACGCCAGACGGCGAGGTCGCTGAGCAGATGGTCGTCCACGTCCGGGGCCAGGATCGGATACGCGGGCCTGCTGGGCCTCGTCGGTGACACGCTCGGCCAGCTGCCCGACCCGGTGGGCGAGCGGTCGAGGTGGTCGCTCGCCTCCGCGTCCTGCCGCGGACGGTGGGACGTAGGGCAGCCAAGGCAGGGTCGCTTCCCGGTGCGACGGTGGGATGGTGCCGCTGATGCGCCAGACGAGGGCCGCGGGGTCGAGCCCGGTTGAGTGGTGTACGAGGGTATCCCTCATTGAGGGGTTAGGCGGTCAGGGCGGGGACGAGGGTGCGGCTTACCTCCTGGGTGGTTTGGCCGGCGCGGTCGCGGTGGTGAGGGCGGTCCGGCAGCGGACCAGTGCGTCGAGGCCGATGTAGCGGCGTCGCTCGGCCCAGCCGTCGTGCTGCTGGGCCAGGACCGGCAGGGCGTCCTGGTAGGCCAGCACCGCCTGCCGCAGCAGCTCGGCAGCGTCACCGCGCTCCTCCGTTGGCCGACAGTTCCCGGCCGTCGCGGGCGAGGATGTCGATCAGCACCTGCCGCGGATCGAGCACCGTGTCTTGCACCTCGGGGCCGACACCGTCCAGCGAGGCGGTGGGCGTACCGAGGTAGAGGTGGTTGGTCTGCCGGCCGCGGGAGAGGGCGACGTACAGGCCCTGGCGGGGCTCGGTGCCGTTCAGGACGGTGTGCGTGGTGTCCACGGTGGCGCCCTGGGCGCCGTGGATGGTGCTGGCGTACCCCAGCTGCACGTGCTCGGCCACGTAGGTGGCCGGCAGGGTGACATGAACCGGCTTGCTCCGGGGTCTGTGGGCCTGGCGTTCTACCGAGGCGGACCCGTCGGGGTGGACGGCCAGGAGGTGCCACCGGTCGCCGTTCTTGACCCAGGACCCGTCCCCGGCCCGCAGCCGCCGGTCGTTGCGGCGGGTGATCACGGTGTCACCGGCACTCTCGCGCGGGTGCCGTCGGCCAGGGTCACCGCGGGTCCAGGCTGGTGTCCGGTGGTGTCGAGGCGGTCGGTCCGGGCGCGCTGGTTCAGCTCACGCACGGTGTCCCGGGTCGCCGCCAGCAGCAGGCTCGACAAGCCGGCCTTCTGGTCGGCGGACCAGGCGGAGTGCGCCGCCTCGTCCACGTCCCCGGTGTCCACGGCGTGGACCCGGCCGAGGTCGAAACTGGCGCCGCGACGTGCACTGGAACGCGACGGCAGGCGGTCGACGTCCGCACGAACTGCGGCGCACCGGTGCGAGTGGGTGGATCGCGGCCGGCGTGGGCAGTCTCTCGGCGTCAGCTCCTCATTGACCTGCACAGATGTGACGTGCCCCCGGCAGGATTCGAACCTGCGACACCCGCTTTAGGAGAGCGGTGCTCTATCCCCTGAGCTACGAGGGCAGACCGGCCGTGCGGCCGGGCGCGGGGTCGATCTTCTCATGACGTGCCCTCAGGAGGCGACGGCCGCCGCCAGACGGTTGAGGCTCTCCTCCAGCTGGTCCTCGGAGACCAACGGAAAGCTCAACTTCTGCAGGAGGGCCTCGTCGGTGACGTTGCTCCAGTCGTAGGTATGGCGCACCTCGGTGCTCTCGGGCCCGTGCGGCACGAGCTCCCACACCCACTGCCATCCCTTGGGCTCGGTTCCCGCCGGGGCGGTCTGCCACGCCAGCAGCTTGCCCTCGTCGTAACCGGTCACGTGGTTGTCGGTCTGGTAGTCGCCGCCCATGTGCTCGCCGGACATGTTCATCGTGAAGGTCTGGCCGGTCCCGGTGATCCGGTCGCCGTGGTCGACGGAGCGCACGAAGCCCGCCCCGTCGAGCTCGACGTGGTGCGCGGGCAGGGACAGGACGTCGAAGATGTCCTTGGCGGAGGCGTCGATGGTCCGGGTGACGGTGATGCTCTTCTGGTCGCTCATCCCTCGACGCTAACGGTGGGGCCAGGAACGCGCGACCGGGGCGCCACGCAACCGGGGCCGGCCGCCTCCGGTCCGACGGGTCGACGCCTCTTACGCGCTCCGCTCCACGGGTGCACCGTGCCGTTCGGTCCGGGCCGTGCGACCTCCCCCCGAGGCTGCCTCCTCCGGCTCCAGACGGACCGTGCGCGCCCCGGGCACCGCGTCGTACCTCCCCGGGGTGCAGGTGAGCAGGATCACCTGCAGCTGGTCGTCGGGTCCGGCGGCCGCCCCCAGGACCTCCCCCATCCGCTGCAGCCGTTCCGGATCGCTGTACCCGAGAGCGTCGTCGATGACGACCGGAACCCCCTGGGAGGGCTCCACCAACCGGGAGACGGCCAGACGTGCGAGGATCCCGAGCTGCTCCTTCGCGCCGCCGGAGAGCTCCTCGAAGGGCACGGTGGAACCGTGCAGGCTGCGGGCACGCAGCGAGAGCTCCTCGTCCACCGTGACGGCGAACGTCGTTCCGTAGACCCGCCGTCCAAGCCGCTCCAGCGCCTCGGTGAAGGGGCGCACATAGGCCCGGTGGGCCGCGTCCCGGTGGGCGTGCAGCGTCCCGCGCAGGTGCCGGACGGCTCGGGCGCGCCGGTCCAGGCCCGCCAACCGCCGCTCCGCCTCGTCCAGGGCCGCCTCGGCCAGCTCGTAGAGCTCCTGGCGCCCCTCGCTCGCGGCGAGCTCGACCTGGCCGGTCAGCGTGTGCAGCACCTCCCGGGCCCGTTCGGCCTCCCGGTGGAGGAGGGTCACCTGCCGTTCGGCCTCCGTGGCGCGCGCAGCGACCCCGCCGACGTCCGCCGCAGCCTCTGCCGCCGTGGCCCGTTCCAGCTCCCCCGCCGTGGCCGTCTCGTCCACCCGGGCCTGGTCCGCAGTTGCCACGAGGGCGTCGTCCTGGATGTCGGCCCGCGCCGCTCCCACGGACGCCTCCAGCTCGGCCAGGCGCGACCGGTCTCCCTCGAGCCGGTAGGCCAGGCGGTCGACCGCTGCACCGATGTCGTCGGCCTGCCGTCGGCACCGGTCCACGGTCGTCGTCGCCGCGTCCAGACGTCGCCGACAGGTACGCAGGCCCTCGGCGGCGGCGCGCTCAGCCTCCCTCGCCGCCTCCACGTCCTCGGGCACCGACAGGCCGTCCTGCTGCTGCGTCGCGCGCCGGGAGGCATCCTCCTGGAGGCGGGCACCCAGGGTGTCCAGCTCGTGCTGGAGCGGGGCGGGCAGGCCCCCACCGACGACCAGGTCGACGGTGCCCCCGCCGACCATCTCCTGCGCGGCAAGGAGGTCCTGCAGCTCCCGAGCCAGTGAGCGGGCCGCGGTACCGCTCTCCCGGGTCCTCGTCGCGACCTCCCGCGCCTCGTCGACGTCGGCGCAGCCGAGCCGGTCCAGCGCCGACAGCAGCGCAAGGCGCGCGGCCCCGATGTCCGCCTGCCGCCGCTGGGCGTCAGGACCCGTGCCCACCCGTACACGCACCGCTCCGGGAACCGTCACCTCGAGGTCGCGGGTGACCCTGAAGGTGCTCGTCGTGGCCGGGCCCAGCTGCTGCCGGTCGCCCTCACCCTCGCCCGTGCCGTCGACGAGCCCCACCTCGACGTCGATGTCGGCGCCGAGCGACTCGACGACGACGCTGGCACTGGCCTGCTCGTGCCGTGCGGTGAGCACGGCGAGGCGCTGCTCGTGACCTTCCAGCGCACGCAGCTCATCGGTGGACACGGGGGTCCGCGGCACCTCGCGGCGAGCCCGGGCGAGCGCGGACCCCAGGCGCAGCAGACGGTCGGCGAGGGCCTGACGTTCACCCAGCCGGGCCTGGTCGTGGCAGTGCTCCAGGTCGGCGCGCGAGGCCAGCAGGGCCTCCTCCGCCACGCCGGCGGCCTGCTCCGCGGCACCACGGAGATGCTCGGCCTCCGACAGGGCGGGGACGAGGAGACCCGCCCGGGCCTGCAGGCCCGCCAGGTCCTTCTCGTCCTCCTGCACCCGCGCGGTCAGGGCCTCCAGGTCGCCGACCAGCCGCCTTCTGGCACCCAGCTCACGGCGTGCCGCCCGGGACCGTTCCTGCGCGAGCCGGTGGGCCTCCGCCGCGCTGCGCCGGGCGGCTCGGACGCCCTCGAGCTCGGCGACGCGCTGCTGCGCGGCGGCCGCGTGCTCCTGAGCCTCCGCGAGCCCCTCCTGCGCACGGTCCACCTCGGTCCTGGCCGCCTGCTGCCGGTCCAGGAGAAGGGTGGCCTCCTGGAGGAGCCGGTGCGCCTCGGCCACCTCCTGCTGGGCAGTGTGATAGGCCTCGATGGCCGCCCGGTAGTCCCCGGTGGGGCGGCCCGCCCGGGCGGTGAAGTAGCGCTGGTACTCCGACTCGACCTTGTCCAGGAGCTGCTCGCCGTTCCCGTCGTGGGCGTAGGCCTCGGCGGCGGTGTCGAGGGCCTGCCTCAGCGCGCCGCTGCCGACGAGCGGTTCGACCGACCCGTCGCCCGACTGCGAGAGCCGCAGGGCCTGCCACAACGTCCGGTCCAGGGCACCGTCCAGCAGCTGGTCCAGCCGGGCCTGGGCGGCCGAGCCGGTCAGGTGCTCCGGGACGGGGGCCAGGACGTCGAGCTCGGTCATCGGTGAGCGGAGCCAGCGCTTGGCCAGCCGGACCCGGCGACCGGCCACCGTGAACTCGGCCTCGACGTAGGGGCCGACGTCGCGCCCCACCGGCTGCAGCGCGCGGACGCGGGCGCTCGTCGAGGTGCACCGCAGGTCCAGGAGCCGGTCGAAGGCCTCCAGCAGCGTGCTCTTGCCCACCTCGTTGGGGCCTTCGACGACCACCACGCCGCAGGAGGGCACCTCCACCGTGCGCTCGCCCACCCCCTTGACGTTCCGCAGGGTGATCCGGTGCAGTCTCATGCAGCCCCCCCGGTCAGCCGGTACAGCAGCGCCAACGCGTCCCGCGCGCTCTCCCCGTCGTCCGGACGGCCGGCGACGAAGGCGGAAGGCGTGGTGCCGTCGGCACCCGTCGCGCCCGGTGCCGCCGCTCCGGTGGCGACACCGGAGCCGGCGACGACCTGGATCTCGGCGGCGGCCGCGGCGACGAACCCACCGACGGCCAGACCGGCCCACGTCTCGTCCCCCTCGCCCACGACGACCACGTCCTGGTGGTGGTCCCGCTCGACCAGGGCTCCCAGCTGGTCACGGTGCCGTTCCCGCAGACCGTCGAGGCGGGCCAGCTGGGGCACCGTCAGGGTGCCCGCCAACGCCAGGTGCACGACGGTGCGGTCCTTGTCCGGCAGGTCGTGCAGCTCCTGCTCCAGCACCTCCAGGTCGGCGTCCCCGTCGACCCGGCGCTCGAGCACCCGGAAGGTCCACGTGGCCACGCGGTGGGGCGTCACGCGCGGCGGCGACCCGTGCGCGGGGTCCAGGTCCACCACGAGGACGTCGCCGGGCGCGACCTCGGTCTCCCGGGTCGGTTCCGGGGCTCCGGAGTACCAGATGTCGGGACGTCCGGCGACGGCCGTGCGCGAGTGCCGGTCCCCCAGCGCCACGTAGTGCACCCGTCCCTCCTGCAGCGCGGTCACGAGGGGAGCGGTACGGATCGAGCTGTCGCTGCGCCGGTCGGGGTCCAGCTCGTCGACCGCACCGTGGCCGACGACCACGCGGACCAGACCGTCGGGCGCAGGCCCCTCGGGGACGTGGGCCAGGGCGTCGGCGAGGAGGTCGCGGCCCGGGTGCTTGCTCTCCCACGGGGCGGCGACCAGCTCCAGACCGGGCGCCACCTCGTGGATCCCCGGACGGTCCAGCACGTGGACGTGGCCGGGAACCTCGGTGCGGAACAGCTCGCTGCGGTAGATCGAGGCGGCGTCCAGGGGGTCGTGGTTGCCGGGAAGCAGGTAGACGGGCACGGGCACGGCCCGGAGCGCGTCGAGCGCGCGGCGGACGGTCTGGGGGGTCAGGTGGTTGCTCTCGAAGACGTCTCCGCAGACGACGACGAGGTCGCACCCCTGGTCGCGGGCGACCCCACCCAGACGTCGCACGGCGTCGGCGCGCGCCGCGGTGAACCGCGCCTGCGCCTCGGGCTCCAGGAAGCGCCGGGTCATCCCGATCTGCCAGTCGGCGGTGTGCAGCAACCGGACCACCACCCTCACCTCCTTCGCTCGATCCTCGGTGCCCGTCCGGCGGTCGCCACCGACGCCCACCGTCACGACCACCGTAGGAGGTGCCACCGACAGACCCCCGCAGGACGGGTGCCGTGTCGGCCCCGGCCCTCACCCGCCCTGCCCGCCCGGCCGCCCCGTCCGGCGCGGCCGGCGCGCACGGGTCACCGCCTCAGGGACCACCAGGTCAGCAGGACGGCGGCCAGACCACCGCCCAGCGATCCCCCCAGCACCGCGAGCACGGCGCGCCACCGGCCCTGCACCGCGGCCCACCACACCTGTGCGACCAGGGTGCTCCAGGAGGTGAGCGCCCCGCACACCCCGGTCGCCAGGAGGAGCAGGAGGGCGGGCGGCCACGACCCGGCGCGCAGCACCAGCGCGGTCAGCGCGGCGGACCCGAGCACGTTCGCCAGAACGAGACCCCCTCCCTCCCCCAGCCACCGCGCCAGGACCCAGCGGGCGACCGCGCCGGCCGCGCCGCCGGCGGCGACCGCCAGGACCCCCACCCACGGCGTCATCGGGCCCCGCCGTGGGGTGGACGCACGGGTATGCCGAGCACGTGCCCCGTGAGCAGCGCACCGCAGGCCAGCGCGAGGAGGCAGAGCACGGGGGTCAGGCCCAGGTGCAGGGCAGCGTCCGCCCGGGCGGGGGACGGGAGCAGGCGGGCCCACACCGCATACCCCGAGAAGGTGGTGAAGCCCCCGAGGACCCCGGTGCCGAGCAGGGGCGGGGCCCAGGCGGGGACCGACGGCAGACGCCGCCAGGTGAGCAGCACCCCCATGAGCAGACAGCCCAGCACGTTGACGGCGAGGGTCCCCCAAGGGCTGCCCCCACCGGCGTCCACCCACCCCTCCAGGGCCCAGCGCAGCAGGGACCCGGCCGCCCCACCGAGGGCGACGAGGAGCACCACCGCACGGACGGGCACGCCGAGAACCCTAGTGCCCGCCGTACACTGGCGGGATGAACGACGCGTCATCCACCGACCACCCCGCTAGTACCGGGCCGGGCTCGCCCCGGCTGCACACCCCGGGGCAGGGGACCCCGTGCTGATCGCGACCGGAGTGGCGGTCGTGGTCGTCCTCACCTTCATGACCGGCTACTTCGTGGCCCAGGAGTTCGCCTACGTCAGCGTCGACCGCGGCCGGCTCCGTCAGCTCGCGGACGAGGGGGACGCCCCCGCCCAGCGGGCGCTGAAGGTCGCCTCCCGGTTGTCCTTCACCCTCTCAGGCGCCCAGTTCGGCATCACCGTCACCGCCCTGCTCGTCGGCTACCTCGGTGAGGAGCTGCTGGTCCGCGGCCTGTCGGACACCTTCGGCGACGCGGGGCCGCTGACCCGGGCGGCGATGATCTCGGCGTTCTCGGTCGGCGTCCTCGTGTTCTCGACCATCCTGCAGATGGTCATCGGCGAGCTCGGCCCCAAGAACTGGGCCATCGCGCGACCGGTTCCGCTGGCCCGCGCGCTGTCCCGGTCGACCCTGCTCTACCTCACGGTCCTGGGCCCGGTGATCCGGCTCTTCGACTCGGCCTCCAACGCCCTGCTGCGGTCCGTGGGCATCGAACCGGTCGAGGAGCTCCCGCAGGGCGCCACCCCTGAGGACCTGACACGCATCATCGCGGAGTCCCAGAGCGGCGGGACCCTCGACGAGGCGCTGTCCACCCTGCTCGAGCGCGGACTGGCCTTCCGCGACCGCGTGGCCGGCGAGGTCATGACCCCCCGACCCTCGGTGCTGACCATCCAGGCCGACGAGACCGTCTCCGTGGTCCTCGAGGCGCTGGAGTCGGGCCACGCCCGCTTCCCCGTCGTGGGGCGGGACATCGACGACGTCGTGGGGGTGATCGGGCTGCACGACCTGCTGGAGGTGGACCCCCGGGCGCGCGCCGGCACGTCGGTGCGCGACCTGGCGGACGAGGCCCTCATCGTGCCCGAGTCCCTCCCGCTGCCCCGGGTCCTGGAGGAGCTGCGCTCGGCCCACCAGCAGCTGGCGGTCGTGGTCGACGAGTACGGCGGCTTCGCCGGCGTGGTGACCTTCGAGGACGTCGCCGAGGAGGTCGTGGGCGAGATCTGGGACGAGGACGACGTGGAGGAGTCCACCAGCCAGGCCCGCGCCGACGGCATCTGGGACCTGTCCGCCCGCCTGCGGATCGACGAGGTGGCCCAGGTCACGGGCGTGGAGCTCCCGGAGGACGAGAACTACGACACGATCTCCGGCCTGGTCCTGGACCGGCTCGGCCGCACCGCCGAGGAGGGGGACAGCGTCCTCGTCCGGTGGACCGGTCGCAACGGCGACGGGGACGACGACGTGCACCAGACCCGCATCGACGTGGTCACCGTCCACCGCTACGTCCCCGACACCGTCGCCCTGCACCCCGTCGTCACGCGCAGCGTCGCCGACTGGTCCCGGCTGAGCGAGGATGAGAGGGCGGCGCTGTCCTCGGACACCTCGATCCTGATCGCCACCGACGAGACCGTCGACGAGAGCCTGGAGGTGGCCCGGTGAGCACCACCACCGCCATGCTCGTCAGCGTCCTGCTGCTGGTGGCCAACGCCTTCTTCGTCGCCGCCGAGTTCGCCATCGTGGCGGCCAAGCGGCACCGCCTGGAGGAGCGCGCCGAGGCCGGCAGCCGCGCGGCCAGGGCCGCCGTCGACGCCTCCCGCGAGCTCTCCCTCATGCTGGCCGGGGCGCAGCTGGGGATCACCCTGTGCACCCTCGCCCTCGGTGCCATCGCCAAGCCCGCGCTGGCCTACGCCCTGGACCCGCTCATCGCCTGGCTCGGCGTCCCCGAGGTCATGGTGCACGTGATCGCGGTCGTGATCGCCGTCTCGGTCGTGGTCTTCCTGCACATGGTCGTGGGCGAGATGGCCCCCAAGTCCTGGGCGATCTCCCACCCGGAGAGCTCGGCCGTGCTGCTGGCCCTGCCCTTCCGGACCTTCACCTGGGTCATGCGACCCGTGCTGTGGGTCATGAACGAGCTGGCCAACCTCGTCCTGCGGGTCGTGGGGGTCGACCCGGTCGACGCGCTGGGCAACGCGCAGACGCCTGCCGACCTGCAGCTGCTGCTCGCGCAGTCCTACGAGCACGGGGTGCTGGAGGACGCCGACCACCAGATCCTCACCGGGGCGCTGCGGCTGGAGCAGGAGACGGTGGCCGCGGTGATGTTCCCGGCGGCGGCGGCCGTGACCGTCCCGCGCACCGCGACGGCCGCGGACGTGGAGCGGATCAGCAGGCAGAGCGGCCGCTCCCGCCTCTTCGTGGTCGAGCCGACCGGTCGGGCCGGCACGCGGCGCATCCGCGGCCTCGTCCACGTCCGCGACGCGATCCTGGCCACGGCCCGGGACCGGGCGGACCGCCCCCTGGGCGACTTCCTGCAGCCGGTGGCCTCCATCCAGGCCACGATGCCGCTGATCGACGCGGTCGCCGCCCTGCGCCAGCAGCGCGCCCAGCTGGCGCTGGTCCGGGACGAGCAGGGGCGGGTCGTGGGGATGACCTCGATGGAGGACATCCTCGAGCAGATCCTCGGCGAGTTCGACGACGAGTCGGACGAGGCGGGCGCGGAGGCGGCCACCCGGTGACCTCGATCTCTCGCTGAGCGCCCGCACGAGGGCCCCCGTCCGGATCGGACGGGGGCCCTCGTGCGGGCAGGGTGCCGGTCGGGTCAGCCGGTGGTGACGCGACCGAAGCCGGAGACTCCGTCGAACATCGGGCGGAGCGAGGAGAACTTCCCCGGCCGCGGCGAGTCGTACATCATCCCGTTCCCCGCGTAGATCCCCATGTGGTAGGCGGGGTAGCCGTAGAACACCAGGTCGCCGGCCCGCGGGTCGCTCACCGGGGTGGCGTAGGCCTGCTGCTGGGCCGCCGTGCGCGGCAGGGAGATGCCGACCTGGGCGAAGACGTACTGGGTGTAGCCCGAGCAGTCGAACCCGGCCGGGGTGGTGCCGCCCCAGACGTAGGGGATGCCGGTGTAGGCGGCGGCGACGGAGAGGACCCCTCCTGTCGCGGCCGGAGCGGGCGCCGGCTCGGGGGCGGGTGCCGGCTCGGGGGCCGCGGCCGGCTGTGGAGCCGCGGTCGTCTGCGCCGGCGCGGCCTGCTGGGTGGCGACCTGCTCCTGGACCGGCGCGGCCTCGGCCGAGGACCCGGAGACCGGCGTCGCGGTGTCCTGGGCGACCGGCGCGGCCGGACGCTGACCGCTCCGGCTGGCGGCGCCGCGCTCGCGCTCGGCGACGGGCGGCGCGGCCTGGTCCGCGGTGGGGGTGGCGGCCACGACCCGGGCGGCGGAGAAGCCCGCCGTCCCGAAGGACGTCGCGGCCTCCACGACCTGCGGCGCCTTGGCGGCGACCGCCGGGCGCTCGGTGGCGGCGACGTGGTCGACGACGCGCAGCACCGCGTCCGCGGCGGCGACCCCGGTCGAGCGGTCCTGCGGAGTGGCCCCGGCGGTGACGGCGGCACCGGCGAGCAGACCGGTGGAGGTGGCGGCGACGGCGGCCGAGCGGGTGAGGGTGGCTCCGGCGACGGTCAGCCGGGTGGGCCGACGGTGGCGGCCGGGCATGGATCGGTGCATCACGGGTGTCCTCCAGTGCCTGCGGGGTGAGCTGTCGGGCTGGGGGTGGAAGTCCCCTGGTCCGGTGGGCGCCGGACCGTTCGCCCCGAGGGGCATCGCTGCCCCGGATGGGTGGGTCCCCCGCTCCTGTCGCGCGGTGCTCGTGCTGACCCCGGACACGCTGACAGGACTCGGCGGTGCGCGTCGGGTTCTCCTCCAGGGGAGAGGAGCGCAGCCGAGGCTACACAGCCCCCGGAGCCTATGTCACGTTTCGGTCACGACCCTGTGGACGAGGGGCCACCCCTCCGGGTGAGGGGGATCCGCTGACCTGCGGTGACCCCGGCCGACGTGACCGGACTCCCAGCCTGGGGGTGACCGATGTCACACCGCGGCGACGGAGCCGGGGACCGCGGGACCGACCTGCCGGCCGGACACGTGCGCCGGACCGGCTACCGGCAGAACACGTGCGCGGCCACGTCCGCCGGGAGCGAGACCGCCTCGCCGTCGAGCGCCTCCACGATCGTCCTCTCGTCCTCGACCCACACCCGCACGGGGGCACCCGGACGGATGCCGGAGTCCAGCAGCAGCCCGAGCACCTCCGGGTCGACCTGGACCGGCTCGCCGATCCGGGTGACCACGGCCTCCACCGGCTCGCCGGCGTCCCGTCCCCGGGCGATCTCCACGCTCGGACGTCCCTGTGCGGCGGGCGCCTCGGCCCGGCCCAGCTCGGCCAGCCCGGGCACCGGGTTGCCGTAGGGCGAGGTGGTGCCGTCCTCCAGCAGCGCGAGGATCCGCTGCTCGACCTGCTCGCTCATCACGTGCTCCCAGCGGCACGCCTCCTCGTGCACGAACGCCGGGTCGAGCCCGATGACGTCCACGAGCAGCCGCTCGGCCAGCCGGTGCTTGCGCATGACCCGGACCGCGGCGAGACGGCCCTCCTCGGTCAGCTCCAGCCGCCGGTCGGGCGCGAGGTGGAGCAGGCCGTCCCGCTCCATCCGGGCGACCGTCTGGGAGACGGTCGGGCCGGACTGCGCCAGCCGCTCGGCGATCCGGGCCCGCATCGGCACCACGCCGTCCTCCTCCAGCTCGAGGACGGTCTTGAGGTACATCTCGGTGGTGTCGATCAGCTCGCTCACGTCGCCATCCTACGAGCCGTCGCGACGCCGCTCAGGGCTGCAGCCGCAGGCGGTGCCACGCAGCGGGCTCGTCCAGGCCACCGGCCCCGACCCGCTCCCACACGATCCGGTCGTGCAGGCGGCTGCGCCGGCCCGCCCACAGCTCCACCCGGTCGGCCACGAGCCGGTAGCCGCCCCACCCCTCGGGCAGCGGGACGTCGTCGGCGGAGCCGGTGTCCGGGAAGCGCTCCGCGCTCTGCTGGTATGCCGCCTCCAGCGCCGCGCGGTCGGGCACCGGACTCGACTGGGCCGAGGCGTGCGCACCCACCCGGGCGCCCCACGGCCGGCTGCGGAAGTAGTTCTGGACCTGCTCGCGGGGCAGCGCCTCGGCATACCCGCGCATCCGCACGGCCCGGAACATCGCAGGCCAGGTCAGGGCGACCGCCATCCCCGGGTTGGCCGCGAGCTGCTCGCCCTTGGCCGATGAGGTGCAGGTGTAGAACGCCGGGCCCCGCCGGTCGAGGTCGCGCAGGAGCACGGTGCGCACGTCCGGGAGGCCGTCCGGGTCGCTGGTGGCCACCGACATGGCCAGCGGTTCGGGTACGTCTCCCCGCTCGCTCTGGCGGGCGACCGCCTCGGCGATCCAGTCCTGGACGATGGACCACGGGGCCCGGGGGCAGACCTCCTCGGAGAGCCCCTCCCCCTCGTAGTCCACGCGCACCGCCGAGAACGGCCCGGTGCTCACGGCTGCCGCCGGGTCCGGCGCGGCGACCGGGGCAGGGACACGGTCCGCCGCAGCTCCCCGGGACGGCGGCGCTTGGCCGGGTCGGTGTTGAGCAGGAGGGTCTCGTAGGGCAGGTTCGTGTGCGGGTGCACGCCGACCGGTTCGTTGCGCGAGAAGACGACCCAGTAGGCCTCGCCCGCGTGGAAGACCTGCTGCACCGTGCCGTCCACGACGCTGTCGGCGTGGGCCAGCGCGTGCCTCCGCGCTCCCGTGCCCAGCCGCTGACGCTGCTCGTCGACGAACTGCCGCGCGGGAGCGTCCCTGCGCAGGATCTGCTCGGCCACCTGGGGGCCGTAGCGCTGGGCGAGCGTGTAGACGACGGGGCCGTACTTCATGGCCAGCTTGGCGAGGTTCACGGGGGTGGGCACTGGTCCTCCTGCTCGGGTGGGGCGAGCCCCACGGTAGGTGATCTGCGGGGTCAACGCCCCACGGCATACCCCTGCATCCCCCGGGGGTTGGCGGCGGCGGACAGGATCCCGGTCCCCGGGTCGCGGGCCACGGCGCACAGCCGGCCCAGCGACCAGGGACCCGCGTCGACCACCTCGTGGCCGCGGGTCCGCAGGCCGGCGAGCAGCTGCGGGCCGAGGCGGGACTCGGCGACCACGACCCCGGGCTCGGTGGCGCGCGGGACGAAGCTGCCCGGGAAGCTGGTCGTGTGCAGCTGCGGCGCGTCGATCGCCTCCTGCAGGGACAGCCCGCCGACCAGGTGGCGCAGCAGGAAGACGCTCTGCCACTGGTCCTGCTGGTCGCCGCCGGGACTGCCGCAGGCCAGGACGGGTATGCCGTCGCGCAGCACGAGCGTGGGCGTGAGCGTCGTCCGGGGTCGGCGGCCGGGCACGAGCGAGCTGGGCAGTCCCTGCTCCAGCCAGGTCATCTGCAGGCGGCTGCCGAGCGCGAACCCGAGCTCGGGGATCGTCGGGGAGGACTGCAGCCAGCCGCCGCTGGGGGTCGCCGAGACGAGCATCCCCCACCGGTCGACGACGTCGACGTGGCAGGTGTCGCCACGGGTGGTGCCGTCGGCGTCCACGTCCGGGTCGCTGCTGCGGGCGCCAGGGACGGTGGGCTCACCGACCGTGGCGTCCGTGGCGCCGGCGCCCTCGACCGTGAGCGCCTGGGCGGCCAGGCGCGGGGTGCGGCCGCCCGGCGAGCCGGGCCGCACCGTCCGGTCGGCCGTCGTCCCGACGAGCGCGGCGCGGTCGGCGAGGTAGGCCTGCGAGAGCAGGTCCTCCAGCGGCACCTCGGTGCTGTCGCCGAGCCAGGCCTCGCGGTCGGCCATGGCCAGCTTCCAGGTCTCCACGAGCGCGTGCAGCCCCTCGACGGTGTCCAGGTCGGTGGCGGCGGGGTCCCCGGCGCCGAGGTGGTCCAGCATCCCCAGCACCTGCAGGAGGGCCGGACCCTGCCCCCAGGGGCCGGTCTTGGCGATCGTGTGGCCGTGCCACTCCGCGGTGACGGCGTCCTCCCAGGTGGCCTCGAAGTCGGCCATGTCCGCGCCGGTGAGCACGCCGGGCAGCACGGGACCGCCGGGGTGACGGAAGGCGCGGCGGGCGAAGGCGTCCACGGCCTGCGCTACGAAGCCCTGCGACCAGGCGCGGCGCACGGCGTCGATCCCCTGCTCGCGGGTCCCGGTGGACGAGCGCTCCTCCGCGAGCAGCCGCTCGAGGGTGTCTGCCCAGGCGGGGTTGGCGAACAGCGTCCCCGGCCCGGGTGGCGCGCCACCGACGAGCCAGGTGTCGGCCGAGGTCGTCCAGTCCTCCTCGAAGAGGCCCTGCACCGAGGCGACGGTGGCGCTGACCCGCTCCAGGACCGGGTGGCCGTGCCGGGCGTAGTGCAGGGCCGGGGCCGCCACCTCGGCCAGGCTCATGGTGCCCAGGTCGCGCAGCAGGACGAGCCAGGCCTCGGTGGCGCCGGGCACCGCGGTGGCCAGCGGACCGGCTCCCGGCACGCGGTCCAGCCCCACGGCGGCGAAGTGCTCGGCGGTGGCGGCGGCAGGGGCCGGCCCCTGCCCGCAGAGCACCCGCGGGACCGGGTCGGCGGCGGAGGCGACGAGGAGCGGCAGGTCGCCACCGGGCCCGTTGAGGTGCGGCTCGACGACCTGGAGCACCAGTCCGGCGGCGACGGCGCCGTCGGCGGCGTTGCCGTCGAGCTCGAGCATCCGCATGGCGGCCTGGGACGCCAGCCAGTGGGTGCTGGAGACCATCCCGTGGGTGCCGGTCAGGGTCGGTCGGGTGGTGAAGGTCGCCATCAGGCGAGGGTCGCCAGCACGGGCACCAGCAGCAGCGCGGCCAGGGCCAGCAGGACGACGAGGCGTCGGGCTCGGGCGTTCATCAGGTCACCTTCTCGGGGAGGGGTTCGGTCAGCGCCGCGCCGCGCTCGAGGACGAGCGGACGGAGCCAGCTGGGACGCAGCCGGAGGCGCAGGTTGTCATGGTGCATCACGTAGATGGTCGCAAGGACCGCGGTGGCTCCGCACGCGATGGTGGCGATGAGGATGGTCCAGCGCGCACCCCAGTGCTCGCCGATCCACCCGATGAGCGGGGACCCCAGCGGGGTGCCGCCGAAGAAGACGGTCATGTAGAGGGCCATGACCCGGCCCCGGACGGCGGGGTCCACCGACAGCTGCACCATGGCGTTGGCGCTCACCATGACCGTCAGCGCGGTCAGCCCGGTGGGGATCAGCAGGACCGTGTAGACGAGGAAGGTGGGGGCGAGCGCGGCGAGGAAGGTGAACACGGCGAAGGCTGCGAGCGACCCCAGCAGGAGCCGCCAGCGCGGACGGTCGCGCCGGGCGGCCAGCAGCGCCCCCGCCAACGACCCGATCGCCATGACCGAGCCGGTGACGCCGTACTCCTGCACCCCCTTGCCGTAGATCTCGGTGGCCATGAGGGCGTTGGTGATCTGGAAGTTCATCCCGAAGGTGCCGTGCATGAACGCGATCACCATGATGAGGATGATGTCCGGGCGCCCCCGGACGTAGGCCACCCCCTCGCGCACCTTGGCCCGCCCCTTGCCGGTCCTGTCCGGGGGCGGGGTCAGCAGCGCGGGGTCGAGGAGGAGCAGCGCCAGGATGACCGCGGCGAAGGTGGCCGCGTTGACGAGCAGCGTGGGGCCGGTGCCGAGCCAGGCGATGAGGACGCCGGCCGTGGCCGGGCCCAGCAGCCGGCCGGAGTGGAAGGAGGCGCTGTTCAGACCTACCGCGTTGGTCAGCCGCTCCGGGGGCACCATCTCCGAGACGAAGGCCTGCCGGGCGGGGGCGTCGAAGGCCGCGGCCGCGCCGCTGAGGAAGGCCATGACGTACATGTGCCACAGCTCCATCTGGCCCGACAGCACCCACAGCCCCATGATCACGGCGAACAACCCCATGAGGGACTGGCTGATCATCATCACGCGGCGTTTGGGGAAGGCGTCGCTGACGGACCCCGCGATCGGGCTGAGCAGCACGATCGGCAGGAACTGCAGCCCGGTGACGATGCCCAGGGCCGAGGCGGAGTTCTCGGTGAGCTCGGTGAGCACGACCCAGTCCTGGGCGACGCGGCCCATCCAGGTGCCGGTGTTGGAGACGAGGGCGCCGGCGGCGTAGACGCGGTAGTTGCGCACCGACAGGGCGGCGAACATGGTGCTCACCGGTCCACCACCTCCCCGAGCAGGTCGGTGGCCTCGCGCAGCACCCGGCGCTGCTCCCCGGTGAGGCCCTCGAGCCGCTCGGTCATCCAGGCGTCGCGGTGGGCACGTTCCCGGCGCACGGTCTCCTCGCCCTCGCTGGACAGCGTGAGGCGCACCAGCCGGCCGTCGTGCTCGTCGGCCGACCGGGAGGCCCACCCCGCCTCGCAGACCTGCGCGACCGCCCGGCTCATGCTGGGGGCGCTGACCTGCTCGATCGCGGCCAGCTCACCGACGGTGCGGGGCTGCTCGGCCAGGCGGACCAGGACGCTGAACAGGTGCGGCGGGATCGTGTTGTCGGCGTCGTAGCGCACCCGGCGCGCGACCCGCATGCACGCGATGCGCAGGTCGTGCGCCAGCGCGGAGGTGTCGGGGTCGGGCGAAGGCACGATCCTTAGTCTAGGTCATTACCCGACCTAACGACTCTGCGCGCAGCCCGCCCCGGGAGCACGGCCGGTCGCGGGGCGGTCGCGGGCAGATCTGGGGGGGTCGGTCGGCGGACCTCAGACGCCGAGCCAGCCCTGGATGGGGTCGATCCCGAAGTAGACCAGGAAGAGCACCGCGACGATCCACATGAGCACGTGCACGCTGCCCGCCTTGCCGCGGACCACCTTCAGCAGCACGTAGGCCACGAAACCCGCGCCGATGCCCGCGGTGATCGAGTAGGTGAACGGCATGAGCACGATGGTGAGGAAGGCCGGCAGGGCGATCTCCAGGTCGTCCCAGTCGATGCCGGTCACCTGCTGCATCATGAGGAAGCCGACGATGACCAGGGCCGGGGTGGCGGCCTCGTGCGGCACGACCGCCACGAGCGGGGAGAGGAAGGTGGCCAGCAGGAAGAGGACCCCCGTGACGATGGAGGCCAGACCCGTGCGCGCCCCCTCGCCGACGCCGGCGGTGGACTCGATGTAGGAGGTGTTGCTGCTGACGCCGGCGGCACCGCCGGCGGCGGCCGCCAGGGAGTCGACGACGAGGATGCGGCGGGTGTTGGGCGGGTTGCCCTCCTCGTCGAGCAGGTCGGCCTCGGCGCCGACCGCGACCATGGTGCCCATCGTGTCGAAGAAGTCCGCGAGCATGAGCGTGAAGACGAGCAGCAGGACGGCCGTCGCCCCGATGGCCGAGAACGACCCGAGCAGGCTGAACTCGCCGAGCAGGCTGAAGTCGGGCGTGCGCACCAGCGACTCCGGCAGCGCCGGGACGTTCAGGCCCCAGCCCGTCGGGTTGCTCCCGTCCGGGGCCTGCGCACCGACCTGGACGACCGCCTCCACGACGATCGCCAGCACGGTGGCGGTGATGATGCCGTAGAGGATGGCGCCCTGGACCCGCAGGGTGAGCAGGGCCGCGATGAGGAAGAGCCCGACGAGGAAGACGAGGGTGGGCCAGCCGGCGAGGAACCCGCCCACGCCCAGCTCCACGGGGACGGGGCCTCCGACGGGCTTGCGGACCACCCCGGCGTCCACCAGGCCGATGATCGTGATGAACAGGCCGATGCCCACGCTGATCGCGACCTTCAGCTGGGCCGGGATGGCCCGGAAGACCGCCTCCCGGAAGCCGGTGAGGACCAAAACCAGGATGATGAGGCCCTCCAGGACCACCAGACCCATCGCGTCCGCCCAGGTCATCCCCTCCAGGCTGGCCACCCCGTAGGCGACGAACGCGTTCAGGCCCAGACCCGTCGCGAGGGCGAGCGGATAGTTGGCGACGGCGCCCATGAGGATGGTCATCACGCCGGCCACGAGCGCGGTCACCGCGGCGATGACCGCCAGGTCGCCGCCGGCGAGGAACTCACCGGTCCCGTCGGGAACGGTCCCGATGATGAGCGGGTTGAGCACGATGATGTAGGCCATCGTGAAGAAGGTGGCCAGACCGCCGCGGATCTCGCGGGCCACCGTCGAGCCCCGCTCCGTGATATGGAAGTAGCGGTCGAGGGTCGATCCGGACTGGGCGGATCCGGGCACGCGGGTGCCGGCGGAGGTGTCGGGCATGCGCGCTAGCGTAGTGCCGTGGACCAGGCCCCCCGAACTCCGTCACCGGACGACATCACGGTCCCGCAGAGCCGGGTGCGCACCGTCGTGCTGGTCCGCTGGGGCCTGCTCCTCTGGGCCGTCGCCCTGCTGCTCCTGCTCCTCGTCCCCGCCCTGCGGTCCGACGGCCGGGAGTGGTGGGTGTGGATCCCGGTCGCGGGCCTGGTCGGTGGAGCGCTGGGGCACGTCTACCTGACGCGCGGACGCGGCAACGCCGAGATGGCCTGACGGGCCGGGTCAGCGCTCGAGGAACTCGATCTCGGACTCGTCGTCCAGCACCGGCGGGTCCACGCGCTCCGGAGGGCGCCGCTCGACGTCCACCTCGCTGTGCGCCCCGCACCCGAAGGTCAGCGCCACCACGGACCCGTCGGCGGGCGACCACTCGTTGGCGCACACGCCGAAGACCGAGCGCAGGGCGCCCGCCATCGGGACGAAGTAGCCGCAGGTGGAGCAGGGGGCCGGAGCCTTGCGCGCGGTGTCGCTCGTCGGTCCGTGCTCGCCCTCCCACCAGCGGGTGGCGGCGGCGTCCCTGCCCTCGGCGGAGAGCACCCGGGGTCGTCCCAGACCCAGCTCCCAGGTGGCGACCTGGTCCACGTCCTCCTCCCCGGTGGCCTCCCACCCGGGCTCCAACCGCGGGTCCTCCTCGACGTAGGGCGTGCGGTCCTGCGGCCCGATGTCCCCGGGGGCCAGGCGCTCGGCGTAGGGCACCCACTCCGGGGAGAGCAGCGCCCCCTCGCCGGGGAGCAGGTGGACCTCGGAGACCGTGGCCCGGCGGGCCCGCGAGGCGCGGGCGAGGGTGACTGCCCAGCGCCAGCCCGGGTAGGCCCGGGCGGTGCAGGCGAAGGAGTGGGTCGCGACCCGGTCGCTCTCCATGGCGACGCCGAGGTGCTCCCCCACCGTGCCGGGCTCGGCGATCTCCTCGGCGGCCAGCCGGGCGACCTCCACGGCGGAGGTGAGGACGGCGTCGGCCTTGGGGGCGGCCACCGGCGTCAGCTCCCGGCCTCGAACTGGTCGGCGACGGCCCGCAGGGCCTTGGCCAGCGTGGCACCGTGGGCGCGGTCGGGGTAGTGGCCCTTGCGCAGCGACGTCGAGGTCTGGTCCAGCAGGGTGATGAGGTCCTCGACGACGACCACCATCTCCTCGGCGGGCTTGCGGTCGCGCAGCGTCAGCCCGCGGGAGACCGAGGGCGGCGGGTCGAGCAGCCGCACGTGCAGCGCCTGGTCGCCCTTCCTACCGGCGACGATGTCGAACTCCACCCGGGTGCCGCGGGTGAGCGTCTCCGTGCCGGCGGGCAGCGCCGTGCGGGGGACGAAGACGTCGTCGCCCTCGTCGCTGGCGAGGAAGCCGAAGCCCTTGTCCTCGTCGTAGAACCTGACCTTGCCGGTGGGCACGGGACACCTCACGAAGTGGTTGGGGGGAAATGGTGCGTCCGCCGAGGATATCGCCCCGCGGCGGGCCTGGCGAACACCTTTCCCCGCCCACGCCCCCTCAGGCCGCCAGGCCCACGCGCCCGACCTGCGCGACCGGAGCTCCGTCCGGGGCGGGGCGAGCGCCGACCGTCCCGGCGGCGACGAGCGCGGCATACGCACCCTGTCGCCCGAGCAGCTCGGCGTGGGTTCCCTGCTCGACCACCCGGCCGGCGTCCAGGACGACGACGAGGTCGGCCTCGCGCACGGTGGAGAGCCGGTGGGCGATGGTCACCACCGTGCGCCCCCGGCCCACCCGGTCCAGGGCCGCCTGAACGGCCGCCTCGGTGCGGGTGTCCAGGGCGCTGGTGGCCTCGTCGAGGACCAGCACCTGGGGGTCGCGGAGCAGGGTGCGGGCCAGCGCGAGCCGCTGCTGCTCCCCGCCGGAGAAGCGGTGGCCGCGGGCCCCCACGACCGTGTCGTAGCCGTCGGGCAAGCCGGCCACGTGGTCGTGGATCTGGGCGTCCCGGGCCGCCTGCACGAGCTGCTCGTCGGTGGCCTCCGGCCGGGCCAGGCGCAGGTTCTCCCTGACGGAGGCGTGGATCAGGTAGGTCTCCTGGGACACGACCCCGACCACGGCGGCGCGCTCGGCCGAGGGCAGGTCCCGCAGGTCGATCCCGTCGAGGAGCACCCGCCCGCGGGTGGGGTCGTCCAGACGGGTCAGCAGGGAGGCGAGCGTGCTCTTGCCCGAGCCGGTCGCACCGACCAGGGCCACGGTGGCACCGGCCGGGACGACGAGGTCCACGTCGGCGAGCGCGTCGCGGACGGCGCCGGGGTGGCGGTAGGTGACCCCCTCCAGCCGCAGCTCGCCGCGCGCGTGCGTCGGGTCGAGGGTCCGGGCCGACGCCGGGTCGGGCTCGGCGACCTCGACCGGCAGGTCGAGGTACTCGAAGATCCGGCTGAAGAGCGCCATCGAGGCGGTCACCTGCACGCCGACCGAGAGCAGCCCCATCACCGGACGGAAGATCCCGGCCTGCAGGGCGGTGAACGCCACGAGCGTGCCGATGGAGATGCCGGCGCCGGTCACGGGAAGGCCGGCGACGAGGTAGAGCGCGGCCGGCACCACGGCGAAGACGATGCCCATCGTGGCGGTCCGCCACCGGCCGGCGATCTGTGCGGCGACCTCCAGGTCCAGCAGGCCGGCGCTGTGGTCGGAGAACCGGCGGGCGAGCCGCTCCCCCGCCCCCAGGGTCTTGCTGAGGCGGGCCCCGCTGACCGACAGCGACTCCTCGACCTGGGCGTGCAGCCCGGCGAGCGCCTTCTGCCGGCGGTCGGTGGCGTCGCGCCGCAGCCGGGCGACGGACCGGGTGACCAGGACCGCGGGCGGGATGACGACGAGGGACAGCAGCGCCAGCGCCGGGCTCAGGACGACCATCGCGACGAGCGTGCCGACGACGGTGGCCACGTTGCCGGCCAGCGAGGTGGCGGTCGAGGTCACCACGCCCTGCAGCCCCGACACGTCGTGGGTGAGCCTGGACTGCACCTCGCCCGAGCGGGTCCGGGTGAAGAAGGCCAGCGGCTGACGCTGCAGGGTGGTGAACAGGTCGGTCCGCAGGCGGTGCATGATCCGCTGGCCGACCGTGGTGCTGATCCAGGTCTGCAGGACCCCGAGCACGGCGGTCACGACCGCGGCCCCCACCATGAGGCCGACGAGCACGAGCAGCAGCCGCACGTCCTGCTCGGGGATCGCCACGTCGACGATCTCCTTGACCAGGAAGGGGGCGACCAGCCCGAGGGCCGAGCTGGTGACGATCAGGACGAGCACGGCGGCGACGGCGCGCCGGTGGGGGGCGAAGAGGGCCAGGACGCGGCGGCCGCTGACGGGGTGGGCGGCCAGCTGGGCGCGGTCGCGGGGGTCGGGGCGGGCTCCGGCGCCGGGGCCGCGTCCACCGCGTCCGCCGTCGCCGCGCTCCCCGGTGCCGGGGGCGAGGCTCGAGACGTCGGTCATCCGCGTCTCCTTTCCGTGGTGGCCGGTCGTCGGTGCCGGCCGCGCCGCACGGCGCAGTGGTGTCAACATAGTGAGGTTGCCTCTTTATTTCCCCCCGCCCCTAGGATCCGGGTATGCCGTCCTCGTCCGCCCCACCCTCCCCGGACCCCGGCGACGGCCACGCGCCCGGCGCCCCGCGGCATACCTGCGGGGTGCCCGATCCCGCCGACCTCAGCGAGGTGGACCTGCTTCTGCGGCTGGCCCGGCGCTGGCGGCGGGTCGGCGCGCAGGAGGCCGCCCACCACGGTCTGACGCCGCACCAGGAGCGGGGCCTGCTCGCGGTGGCCCGGCTCACCCGCCGGGGTGGGGAGGGCGGCAGCACCGCCGGCGCCCGCGTCTCCGCCCTGGCCGAGCACCTGGGCATCGCCCCCCGGTCGGCCACGGAGGTCGCCGACGCCCTCGAGGCCGCCGGCCTCCTCGTCCGCGCCCCCGACCCCTCCGACCGGCGGGCGGTGCTGCTGACCCTCACCACCCGCGGCTCGGACCTGGTCGGGCGGGTGCGGGACGAGCGCCGGGCCGCGGGCGACGCCGCCGTGGGCGACCTCTCCCCGGACGACCGCACGGAGCTGCGGCGCCTCCTGCTGGCGCTCCTGGAGGCCGGGCGCACGGACGGGCGGGGCACCCCGACCGGAGGTGCCCCGCCCTGACCCGCGCGCGGTCCTGCTAGACGCGGGCCTCCTCGACGACGTCGGAGGCATCCCCGTCGCCGAAGGCGTAGGCGGACTCGCGGTGCTCGGAGAGGTCGACCCCGCGGGCCTCGTCCTCCGCGCTGACCCGGAACCCGATGGTCCGGGCGATCGCCAGCCCGATCAGGGCGGTGAGCACGCCGGTGTAGAGCACAGTGAAGACGGTGGCCGCGAGCTGGGCGACCAGCTGGTCGGCGCCGCCGCCGTAGAGGAGGCCGCCGCCCGCGCCGTCGACGGGCAGGGCCAGGAAGCCGATGGCCACGGTGCCGATGATGCCGGCGACCAGGTGGACCCCGACGACGTCGAGGGCGTCGTCGTAGCCGAAGCGGTACTTCAGGCCGACCGCCAGGGCGGACCCGACGCCGGCCAGCAGGCCGATGAGGACGGCGCCCAGCGGGGAGACGCTGGCGCAGGCCGGGGTGATCGCGACGAGCCCCGCGACCACGCCCGAGGCGGCACCGATGGAGGTGGGCCGGCCGTCGCGGACCCGCTCGGTGAGCATCCAGGCCAGCATCGCGGCGGCCGGGGCGACCATCGTGTTGACCCAGATCAGGCCGGCCTCCTCGACGGTGCCCGCGGCACCGCCGTTGAAGCCGAACCAGCCGAACCACAGCAGCGCGGTGCCGATCATCACCAGCGGGATGTTGTGCGGGCGGTGGAAGCCCTTGGTCCGGCCGAAGTCGGCCCGGGAGCCGATGATGTAGACGAGCACCAGCGCGGCCAGTCCGGCGTTGATGTGCACGACGGTGCCGCCGGCGAAGTCGATCGCCTCGCCGAAGACCCGCCCCACGGCTCCGTCGGCCGACAGCAGCCCGCCGCCCCAGACCATGAAGGCCAGCGGGCAGTACACGAGCGTCACCCACACCGGCACGAAGACCGACCAGGCGCCGAAGCGGGTCCGGTCGGCGACCGCCCCGGAGATGAGCGCCACGGTGATGATCGCGAAGGTCGCGCCGAAACCGATCCCGACGAGGTCGGCGGTGCCGACGTGCTGGGCCAGGCCCAGGTCGGCGAACGGGTCGCCCACGAGCCCGCCGAGCACCCCGGGGGCCGAGGTCATGCCGTAGCCCCAGAGCACCCAGACCACCCCGACCATGCCGATCGAGACGAAGCTCATCATCACCATGTTGAGGGCGGCCTTGGCGCGGGCCATGCCGCCGTAGAAGAACGCCAGACCCGGCGTCATGAGCAGCACGAGGGCCGCGGACACCATGACCCAGACGTCACCTGCGGTGAGTTCCATCTGTTGCCTCCTGAAGAGTTGCGGTGGACGGCCCGTCCGGCCACGCCCTCGGGGGCGGACGAACCGTGGTCCCGTCAGTCAAGGGCAGCGATGTTTCGGGAGCGGGCGCGTCGGCGTAACGGTTGCGTTACGCGCGTTTCGGGAAGGTAAAACCTTGCGGCCGAGGTGGGTCAGACCCCGCCGGTCCGGCGGTCCCGGCCACGGGTCCCGGCCAGGACCGCGTGCGCGCGCCCCAGCCGGTCGCGCCACCACCGCTCCCGCTCCGCGGGGGCCCGGTATGCCGCCAGCAGGGCGGGGTCGACGGCGCTGCGGGCCGTGTCGGCCCGGGCCGTCGTCAGCCGCCCACCCACCGGGAGCAGGGGCTCGGGCACGACGTCCGCGGCCAGGAGCGCGGCGGTCCCCAGCCCGCAGTCGTGGTCCAGCCGCGGCAGAGCGGCCGCCAGGGCCACGCCGGCCGCCAGCCCGACCGACGTGTCCAGCGCCGAGGACACCACGGCCGGCAGGCCGCACGCCTGCACGACGGCCAGCGCCCGGGCGACCCCGCCCAGCGGGGCCACCTTGACGACGACCAGGTCGGCGGCCTCCTCGCGGGCCACCCGCAGCGGGTCCTCGGCCCGGCGGACCGACTCGTCGGCGGCGACCGGCACGTCGGTGCCGTCCCGGGCCAGAGCCACCCGCAGGGCCGCCAGCTCCTCGACGGTCGCGCACGGCTGCTCGGCGTACTCCAGGTCGTGGCGGGCCAGCCGGCGCAGCGCCGCCCGCGCCTGCTCGACGTCCCAGGCACCGTTGGCGTCGACCCGCACCCGGGCGCCCGGCCCCGCCACCCGCCGCACCTCGGCCACCCGGGCCAGGTCGTCGGTCAGCTCCTCGCCGCCCTCGGCGACCTTGACCTTCACCGTCCGGCACCCGGGGAAGCGGGCCAGCACCCCGGCCACGTCCGCGGGCCCGACCGCCGGGACAGTGGCGTTGACCCCCACCTCGGTGCGCACCGGGTCCGGCAGCCCGCGCCAGCCCAGCTCGACCGCGGCCGCCAGCCAGCGGGCGGCGTCCCGGTCGTCGTACTCCACGAACGGGGCCCACTCGGCCCACCCGAGCGGGCCCCGCAGCAGGACCACCTCACGGCGCAGGACGCCACGGAAGCGCACGCGCATCGGCAGGTCCACCACGTGGGCGGCGGCGAGCAGGTCCTCCAGGGAGGGCAGGCCGTCGAGCTCGGGCCCCGGCTGCGGCGCGGGCGGCTGCGTCAACGTGGTCGCTCCTTCGACGGGCGGTCGGACCGGGCCAGCCTACGAGGACGGGGCGTTGACAGCGCGCACCGCCCGGAGCACACTGGACCTTGATTCGACATTCATCGATGCAACGACCAGGAGGTCGCCCATGAGCACCACCGCCACCCCTGCCGGCACCCCGGCGACCCCCGTCGAGGGTGACCGCGACGACGTCCGTGCGCTGGTCCGGGCCAGGTATGCCGCCTCGGCCCGGCACGCGCTCGCCCTCACCGACGTGAGCCGTCCGGCCGCCGAGGGGGACCCCGGCTGCTGCGGACCCTCGGGCGGCTGCTGCGAGGGGACCACCAAGGACCCGATGAGCGCGGACCTCTACGACCCCGCGCAGGCACCGTCGGCGGGAGCGCTGGCGGCCTCCCTGGGCTGCGGCAACCCGACGGCGCTGGCCGACCTGCGGCCGGGGCAGGACGTCTTGGACCTCGGCTCCGGGGGCGGCCTCGACGTGCTGCTCTCGGCCCGCCGCGTCGCTCCCGGCGGCACCGCCTACGGCGTCGACATGACACCCGAGATGCTCGAGCTCGCCCGACGCCACCAGGCCGAGGCGGGGGTGGACAACGCCACCTTCCTGAAGGGCGCGATCGAGGACGTGCCGCTGCCGGACGGCGCGGTCGACGTCGTCATCTCCAACTGCGTGGTCAACCTCTCCCCCGACAAGCCCGCGGTCGCCCGGGAGGCCCACCGGGTGCTGCGCCCCGGCGGCCGCCTGGCGGTCTCCGACATCGTCCTGCTGCGACCGGTGGCCGACGAGCTGGCACCGGTGGTGGCCCTGTGGACCGGCTGCATCTCCGGCGCGCTGCACGCCGACGAGTACGTCCAGATCCTCATGGCGGCCGGCTTCACCGACGTGGGCGTCGAGATCACCCGGCGCTACTCCCGGGCCGAGCTCGTCGAGCTGGCCGACCAGGTCGACCCCTCGGAGCTGCCGGCAGGACTGTCGCAGGAGGAGCTGGTCGACGCCCTCGACGGCACCTTCGCCAGCGCGTTCGTGCGCGCCCGCCGCCCCTGAGGGCAGGGCCGGGGCGCCCGGCGAGGACGGCCCGGTGGCCACCCCCGAGGAGCGGCTTCGGCGCGGGCCGGCCTCAGCGGTCGGCCGACCAGTGCGCCACGTGCTGCAGCGGCGCCAGGGCGTCCCGCACCGGGCGGTAGTAGACCCAGGTCCCGCGCCGCTCGCTCTCGATGAGCCCCGCCTCGCGCAGCTTGCGCAGGTGGTGGGACACGGTGGGCTGGGAGACCCCGACGTCCCCGAGGTCGCAGACGCAGGTCTCCCCGTCGCCGTCGGCGATCCGGGAGTAGAGCCGCAGCCGGACCGGGTCGGCGAGCGCCTTGAGCAGGCCGGCCAGCTCCTCGGCCTCCCCGACGGCCAGCCCGTCGGCCGGGCAGCAGGTGGGCGAGCAGACCGGGCCGTCGGCGGGGCGCAGACCCTCTCCCGGACCCCCGTCCACCTCGGGGTCGACGGCCCGCGCCGGCCTGGCGGGGTCGGGGGCGGCGAGGGTCGTCGGGCTCATCTGCATACTTTGACAAGGATCGAAGCCCTGGGCAAGACTGCGGGTGCGCGTTCTTCGACAGTCGTCGATACAACCGCAGCGCCGTCGCGACCGCAAGGACCTCCATGACCTCCCCTCCCCTCGCCCCGCCGCAGCCGACCGCGCAGCTGTCGACGACCGACCGCTACCTGCCGGTGTGGATCGGCGTGGCCATGGTCCTGGGCCTGCTGCTGGGCCGCCTCGTGCCCGGCCTGGACGCCTGGCTGGGCGCGGTCGAGATCGACGGCATCTCCTTGCCGATCGCCCTGGGCCTGCTGGTGATGATGTACCCGGTGCTGGCCAAGGTCCGCTACGACCGCCTCGACACCGTGGTCGCGGACCGCCGGATGCTGCTCAGCTCGCTGGCGCTCAACTGGCTGGTGGGGCCGGCGCTGATGTTCGCGCTGGCCTGGCTGTTCCTGCCCGACCTGCCGGAGTTCCGCACCGGGCTCATCATCGTCGGCCTGGCCCGCTGCATCGCCATGGTCGTCATCTGGAACGACCTGGCCTGCGGCGACCGCGAGGCCGCGGCCGTCCTCGTGGCGCTGAACTCGATCTTCCAGGTGTTCGCCTTCGCCGGCCTCGGCTGGTTCTACCTCACGGTGCTGCCGGGCTGGCTCGGTCTCGAGCAGGCGGCCCTGGACGTCAGCCCGTGGCAGATCGCGAAGTCGGTGCTCATCTTCCTGGGCATCCCGCTGCTGGCCGGGTGGCTGTCCCGGGTCTGGGGCGAGCGCGCCCACGGCCGGGAGTGGTACGAGGAGCGGTTCCTGCCGGTCGTAGGCCCCTGGGCGCTGCGCGGACTGCTGTTCACGATCGTGCTGCTCTTCGCGCTGCAGGGCGAGCGGATCACCTCCCAGCCGCTGGACGTGGCCCGGATGGCCGTGCCCCTCCTGCTCTACTTCGGGATCATGTGGGGTATGGGGTTCGCGCTCGGGTGGGTCCTCGGGATGACCTACGAGCGCACGACCACGCTGGCCTTCACCGCGGCGGGCAACAACTTCGAGCTGGCGATCGCCGTGGCCATCGCGACCTTCGGCGTCACCTCCGGCCAGGCCCTGGCCGGCGTCGTCGGTCCGCTCATCGAGGTGCCCGTCCTCGTCGGCCTGGTCTACGTGTCCCTGGCGCTGCGCCGCCGCTTCCCCGTCCGCACCCCCGTCCGTCAGGAGATTCCGTGAGCACCCCCAGCGTCCTGTTCGTCTGCGTCCACAACGCCGGCCGCTCCCAGATGGCGGCCGGCTGGCTGGAGCACCTCGCCGGCGACCGGGTGCAGGTCCGCTCCGCCGGCTCGGCCCCCGGGGACGCGGTGAACCCCGCCGCGGTCCGGGCCATGGCCGAGGTGGGCGTGGACATCTCCGGCGGCATCCCCAAGGTCCTGACCACCGAGGCGGTCGAGGCCTCCGACGTGGTGATCACGATGGGCTGCGGGGACACCTGCCCGATCTACCCGGGCACGCGCTACGAGGACTGGGAGCTGGACGACCCGGCCGGCCAGGGGGTGGACGCCGTGCGGCCCATCCGCGACGAGATCCGCCGGCGGGTCGTCGACCTCCTGCGGTCCCTCGGGATCGACCCGGTGGCTCCGTAGGCCGCGCCCGGCTCCCGCCGGAAGAGCCCTCCCCGCCCCGACTAGGGTGATCGGCGTGGACGAGCAGCGCACCCCCGACCCCTCGACGACGCCCGACGACGACGCTCACGACGTCGGTCACGAGAGCCTCGACACCCAGGACGGCGGTGCGGACGCCCGGTCCGTCTCGGAGACCTTCGACCCGCAGGCGTGGGAGGAGGTGCCGGGGTTCGAGCTGACCGACGTCACCTACCACCGGGCCCGCGACGTCGGCTGCGTCCGGATCGCCTTCGACCGCCCGGAGGTGCGCAACGCCTTCCGTCCGCACACCGTCGACGAGCTCTACCGGGTGCTCGACCACGCGCGCCGATCCCCCGACGTCGGGGTGGTGCTGCTCACCGGCAACGGCCCCTCTCCCAAGGACGGGGGGTGGGCCTTCTGCTCCGGCGGCGACCAGCGGATCCGGGGGCGGTCCGGCTACCAGTACGCCAGCGCCCCGGACGCGGACCCCACGGCGCAGGGGGTCGACGAGGCCCGGGTGAAGGCGGAGGGCGGCCGGCTGCACATCCTGGAGGTCCAGCGGCTCGTCCGGACCATGCCCAAGGTCGTGGTCGCCGTGGTCAACGGCTGGGCCGCCGGAGGCGGGCACAGCCTGCACGTGGTGTGCGACCTGACGATCGCCTCCCGCGAGCACGCGCGGTTCAAGCAGACCGACGCCGACGTCGGCAGCTTCGACGCCGGCTACGGCTCGGCCTACCTGGCCAGGATGGTCGGCCAGAAGTTCGCCCGTGAGATCTTCTTCCTGGGGCGGACCTACGACGCGGAGACGATGCAGCGCATGGGCGCGGTCAACATCGTGGCCGACCACGCCGACCTGGAGGCCGAGGCGCTGCAGGTGGCCCGCGAGATCATGGGCAAGAGCCCCACCGCCCAGCGGATGCTCAAGTTCGCCCTCAACCTCACCGACGACGGGCTCATGGGGCAGCAGGTCTTCGCCGGCGAGGCCACCCGGCTGGCCTACATGACCGACGAGGCGGTGGAGGGCCGGGACTCGTTCCTGCAGAAGCGCGACCCCGACTGGTCCGGCTTCCCCTGGTACTACTGAGAGCATCTGCGCCGCGCCCCGCGACCGTGGGAGACTGGAGAGCATCCGTCCGCAGTCCGGCCACCGGGGAGGAACGACCCGTGCGACGCGCACCGCTCATCGTCCTGACCGTGGCCGCGCTGACTCTGTCCGGCTGCAGCGGGGACGGGTCCCCGGAGGCACCACCGGCGCCGACGGGGGACGCCGCGCCGGAGGACCCGGCCACCACCGACGGTGGGACCGGCGCTGGGGACGACGCGGGCGGGTCGACCGCCGGCCCGGACGGGACCGACCCCGGCATCGACCCCGGCACCGACGGGGACGCCACCACCGACGGTGCCGACACCTCCCGGGCCACCGTGGACCCCGAGGAGGTCGAGGGCGGGGAGGACGGCCAGGCGGCCGCCGACGTGGCCCAGGCCTTCGTCGCCGCCATGGTGCGGGCCGACCCCGCCGCCTGCGACCACATGGTCTCCTTCAGCGACGTCCAGCGCCCGATGAGCGAGGTCGAGGAGGATCAGGAGCTCTGCGCGGAGCTGCTGCCCGTGGTGCTGGCCGAGGAGGTCGACGCCCAGGGCCTGGACGAGGAGGGGGCGACGATGCTGGCCGGGATGGAGATCGCCGGCGCCGAGGTGGACGGGGACACCGCGGTCGTGGACCGCGACAACGTCTCGCCGCTGTTCGCCGACTCCCTGGGCGAGGAGACGATCACGCTGACCCGCATCGAGGGTCGCTGGTACGTCGACCTCGACCGCTCGTTCGTGCCGCCGGACCCCCGCTGACGTGACCCGCCCGCCCTCGTCCGCCGGGGTGCTCCGCACCCACCCGGACGACCTCGTGGTGCCCGCCGGGGCCCGCTGGTCCGAGGTGTCCGCACGCCTGGAGCAGATCCTGGACCCGGCCGCTCCCGCGGACGGACCCGCCGTCGTCGTGGCCACGTCGGGCTCCTCGGGCCGCCCCAAGCGGGTCCGGCTCGGAGCACCGGCGCTGCGGGCCTCGGGGGAGGCCACCGCCGCGGTCCTGGGAGGACACGGCCGGTGGGTCCTGGCCCTGCCCACCCACCACGTCGCCGGGCTGCAGGTCCTCGCCCGGTCGGTCCTCGCCGGGACCGTCCCGGTGGCCCTGGCGCAGGGGAGGCCGTTCACCTGCGCCGCCTTCGTCCGCGCGGTGGACGAGGCGGCCGGGCGGGGCCGCCGCAGCAGCGCGCAGGGGCGGGTGCCCCTGTACGCCTCGCTGGTCCCGACGCAGCTGCACCGCGTGCTCGGCGAGGGACCCGGTGCGGCGGCGGCCGCCCGGCTGGACGCCGTCCTGCTGGGCGGTGCGGCGGCGGAGCCCGACCTCCTGGCCCGGGCGCAGGCCGCCGGCGTCCGGGTCGTGCGCACCTACGGCATGAGCGAGACCGCGGGCGGGTGCGTCTACGACGGCCGTCCCCTGCCCGGCGTCCTGGTCCGCACCGGTCCTCCGGACGACCGCGTCCGGATCGCGGGGCCGGTGCTGGCCGACGGGTACCTGGACGACCCCGACCTGACCGCCGCCTCCTTCGTCGTCGAGGACGGTCGGCGGTGGTTCGTCACCGGTGACCGCGGACGCCTGCGGGAGGGGCGTCTGCAGATCCTCGGCCGGCTCGACGACCTGATCGTCACCGGGGGGCACAAGGTCGAGCCGCGGGACGTGGAGGCCGCGCTGCGGACGGTGCCGCAGGTCGAGGACGCGCTCGTCGTCGGCGTCCCCGACCCCGAGTGGGGGCAGGTCGTCGCCGCCCTGCTCGTCCTCACCGGCCCCGCGGCCGGGGGCGCGGGCACGGACCTGGGCCGGGTGCGCGAGGCGCTGACGTCCACCCTGCCCCGCCACGCACTGCCACGCCGGCTGCTGGTGGGCGACGCCATACCCCTGCTGCCCTCGGGGAAACCGGACCGCCTGCGGGTGGCCAGGCTGCTGCAGGAGGCCCCGACGTGACGGGAGCCTGGCTCACGGATGGCAGAATGGAGGTTCGACGTCCGCACGGACGTCAGGGTCAGGGTCAGGAGGTGAGCGGTACGTGCTGAGAGTTGTCCTGTCCGTCGCGCTGATCGCGCTGACCATCTACTGCGTCGTCGACGCGGTGCAGACCGAGGACGACAAGGTCCGCGGCCTGCCCAAGCCCCTCTGGCTGGTCATGATCCTGCTCTTCCCCCTCGTCGGCGGGGCCGCCTGGCTCGTCGCCGGCCGGCCCGTGAGCATCCTGGAGTCCATCCTCGGGCCCCGCGGGGGCGGAGGCCCGCCCCGCGGCCCGCTGGGACCCGACGACGACCCGGACTTCCTGAAGGGACTGTAGAGCCGGCCCCATGGCTACCCTCGCCCAGTGGATCGAGGGGGCGCGCCCCCGCACGCTCCCGGCCGCCGTCGCCCCCGTCATGGTGGGCACCGCGGCCGCGCACGCCGCCGGCCGGGCCGACCTCGGGCTGGGACTGCTCGCCCTGGTCGTGGCCCTCGGCTTCCAGGTCGGGGTCAACTACGCCAACGACTACTCCGACGGGATCCGCGGCACCGACGCCGACCGGGTCGGCCCGCTGCGTCTGGTCGGCAGCGGGGTGGCCGACCCGCGCAACGTCAGGACCGCCGCGTTCGCCTGCTTCTTCGCGGCCAGCCTGGCCGGTCTGGCCCTCGTGGCGCTGTCCAACACGTTGTGGCTGGCGCTGGCCGGCGCCGCGGCGCTGTGGGCCGCCTGGCACTACACGGGCGGCCGCAACCCCTACGGCTACCGGGGGCTGGGCGAGGTCATGGTCTTCGTCTTCTTCGGGCTCTTCGCCGTGCTCGGCACCACCTACACGCAGGCCCACACCCTCGACCTCGGCGCGGTCGGCGGGGCGATCGGCTGCGGCCTGCTCCCCTCGGCGATCCTCGTCACCAACAACCTGCGCGACCTGGAGGGCGACCGGGCCGCGGGCAAGCGCACGCTGGCGGTGCGCCTGGGCTACCCGCGCACCCGCCGGCTCTACCTGTGGCTCGTGGTGGGTGCCTTCGTGGCCGTCCTCCTCGCCGCCGTCCAGCACCCCACCGCCCTGCTCGGGCTGCTCGCGGCGCCCCTGGCCCTCACCCCGGTGCGGCAGGTGCTCGGCGAGACCTACGGGCGTGAGCTGCTGCCCGCGCTCGGGCGGACCGGCCTGCTCCAGCTGGGGTATGCCGCCGCTCTCACCCTGGGGCTCGCGCTGGCCTGACCGGCCGGACCCCCGCGGGACTCAGACGTCCCGCGGGCGCCCGGGGCCGTCGATCTCGGCGTCCTCCTCGTCCTCGGCCGTGCGTCCCTCGTCGACCTTGCGCTCCCGCCGGGAGATGCGCTCCTCGACCGTGCGCTCCACGCCCCGGGCCAGGCGCTCCCGGTCGGGGGCGAGCAGGAAGTAGGACGTCACCATCGAGAACAGGGCGGCGAAGACCAGCGCCCAGATCTGGTCCAGCCCGACGAGGACGAACAGGGCCAGGAACCCGAAGAAGATCATCAGGCGCATGACGGTGTAGCGGACGGCGATCACGTGCTCACTCCGGAGTAGCTGTGCAGACCGGTCATGAGGAGGTTCACGACCGTGTAGTTGAGGATGACGCAGCCGAAGCCGGCCAGGGCCACGACCGTGGCCCGGCGGGTGCTCCACCCGGTGGTGGCGCGGGCGTGCAGGTAGGCCGCGTAGACGACCCAGATGACGAAGGTCCACGTCTCCTTGGGGTCCCAGCCCCAGTAGCGGCCCCAGGCCTGCTCGGCCCAGACCGCTCCGGAGACCAGCGCGAAGGTCCACAGCGGGAAGGCGAAGATGTGGATGCCGTAGGTCATCCGCTCCAGTGCCTGCGCCCCGGGCAGGGCCGCGAGCCAGCCGTCGGCTCCCCCGCGCCGCTCGGCCCGGTCCTTGAGCAGGTAGGCGGTGGCCAGCGCGGCGCCGATCGTGAAGAGCGCGATCGAGAGCGTGGCGATCGTGACGTGGATGACCAGCCAGATGTTGTCCAGGGCGGGCATGAGCTGGGAGGCCTCGGTGTACCACCACAGGCGGGCCGCCCCGAGGATCAGGAGCGCCGGCAGCACGATGAACGCGCCGAGCCACAGACGGTCGCGCCGCAGGCTCCAGCCCGAGTAGACGAGGAGGGCGAAGGACACCGTCACGAGCGCGAACTCGTACATGTTGCCCAGCGGCGCCCGGGAGACCGACAGCGCACGCAGCACGGTGCCGGCCACCACGGCGAAGGTGGCCAGCCAGGTCAGCTGCAGGCCGACCACCCCCCACCGGCGCGTCGGTGCGGGCGACCCGGCCGGGTGGCCGGGCGGGGTCGTGCCGCCGGTGGACTCCGTGACGTCGCTCCCGGCGCCGTCGGTGCGGGCGGTGCGGGCGGGGTCGAGGCCGTCGGCGTCGAGCCTCCCGGCGCCCTCACCGCTCCCGGCGACGCCGGCTCCGACGACCGCCGCCCGGGGGGCCCGGTCGTCGGCCGGTTCGGCACGGTCGGCGCGGCGGGTCCGGGCGGACCCGGTCACGGCCAGGTGCACCGAGAAGGCGAGCAGGGCCAGGGCGAGCACGACGACCGCGCCCCAGACGAGGTAGTCGGAGGCGAGCGCCTGCGTGGTGTTCGTCATACGGTTCCGTCCTTCTGCGTCGCGCGGCCACCGGCCGCGTCCAGGATCTGGTCGAGGACCTGCTCGACGAGGTCCTCCAGCCCGGGGTCCGTGCCCTTGGGGAGGGCCGCGACGGTGATCCCAGTATGCCGTCGCGCACCGTCGGGAGCGTCCACCCGCACGAACACCCGGCGCCGGCGGACCCCCAGCATGAGGATCATCCCCAGCATGGCGGCGACGGCCGAGGCGAGCGCCGGGATCCGGCCGGGGTCGTGGCGCACCAGCAGGCCCCCCCACCGCACGACCGTCTCCAGCTCCAGGGTGCCCCGGGCGCCGGGGAGGTCGACCACCTCGCCGGGGCGCACGAGCAGGCGGGTCGGCGTCCCGTCCTCCTGCATCACCTGCTCCATCGTGTCGGTCTCGATGCTGAACACCGACTGGGCGCGCCCCTGGGGGAACAGGTCGCCCTCGAAGACGGTCAGCACCAGGGCGGGGTCCACGAGCCCGGGGAAGGCCGAGGTGGGACCCAGCTCGGGATCGAAGGTCAGCGTCGGCAGGAAGCCCCCGACGAAGCCCATCCCCGGGTCGGCCGCGGGCACCTTGATCGCCCCGGTGGAGGAGTAGGTGTTGTCCTGGGGCAGGAAGGTGACCGCGTCGCTGAAGAGGATCTCACCGTCGGCGTCGCGGACGGTGACCACCGGGGCGTACCCGTTGCCGAGCAGGAAGACCGAGGTGCCCGAGACGCCGACCGGGGCGTTGACGGCCAGTTCCTGGGTGGAGGGGGCCTGCTGCGCCTCCTGCACCGTGACCTGCCCGGCGAAGACCCGCGGCTGGCCGAACTGGGCGCCCTCCGCCTCCGCCTCGAACTCGACGTCGAGCTCGTCCAGCCGCAGCGAGAACACCGGCAGGTCGTCGGGGTCGACGAGGGGCCCCAGGTCGAGGGTGTCGAAGGCCGCAGGACCGGTCGTCACGGTCTCGCGCTCCTTGACGATGACCTCCGCCCGCCAGCCGAACAGGTCGCCCACGGCGACCGAGACGATCACACCGAGGATGGCCAGGTGGAAGACGAGGTTGCCGGTCTCCTTGAGGTAGCCCTTCTCGGCGGACACCTCCAGGGCACCGTCCTCCTGCGGCCGGATGCGGAACCGGCGGCCGGCCAGGACCTGCCGGGCGGCGGCGACCACCTCCTCGGGGGCCGCGCCGACCTGCGCCTCCCGGTGGGCCGGCAGCCGCTGCAGCCGTCGGGGCGTGCGTGGGGGCAGGGCCCGCAGTGCCCTCAGGTGCTGGGCCGACCGGGGCAGGATGCAGCCCACGAGGCTCACCATGAGCAGCAGGTAGATGGCGGCGAACCACGGCGAGGAGTAGACGTCGAACATCCCCAGGCGGTCCAGCCAGGGACCGGCGCCCGGGTTGTCCTCGAGGTAGCGGCGCACCCGGACGGGGTCCACCCCGCGCTGGGGGAAGATCGAGCCCGGGACCGCCGCGACGGCGAGCAGCAGCAGCAGCGCGAGCGCCGTGCGCATGCTCGTCAGCTGCCGCCAGGCCCACCGTGCCCAGCCGGCCGGACCCAGGCGCGGGCCGCCAAGCGTCGCGCGGTTCTTGGGGTAGGACGGCTCGATCCGCTGCGGCGCCTCCACGTCGACCCCGTCGGCCCGGGTGCCCCGGTCGGTGCCCATCGTCAGATCACCGTGGTGAAGTCGCTGGTCAGCCGGGCCTGGATCCAGGCGGTGACCTCGGCCCACACCCCGGTCACCATCAGCAGGCCCAGCAGCACGAGCAGACCGCCGCCGACGCGCTGGATGACCAGGTGGTGGTCGCGGAGCCAGGAGGACCCTCGGGAGACCCGGCCCATCCCGGCGGCGACGAGGAGGAAGGGGACACCGAGACCGGCGCAGTAGGCCACTGCCAGGACGACCGCTCTGCCGACCATCTCCGGCCCCGTCCCGGGCATGATCGAGGTGCCCAGCGTCTGGATCGCCGCGAGGGCCGGGCCGGTGCAGGCGGAGAAGCCCAGGCCGAAGACCACGCCGAGCAGCGGCGCGCCCGCCAGCCCGGCGGCGGGACGCCACCGCGGCTGCCAGGAGAACGACGGCTGCATCGCCATGACCAGCCCGAGGGCCACCACCACCGCCCCGCCGATCCGCAGCAGCAGACCCTGGTGCTCGATGAGGGCCAGCCCGAGCCCGGAGATGACCACGCTCATCGCGATGAACACCACCGAGAACCCCAGGACGAAGAGGGCCGCCCCCGCCACCGGGCGCCAGGTCCCCGCCCGGCCGACGGAACCGGCCGCCCGGTCCGCCCCGGCGACGGGGCCCGGCGCGCCGGGGGCCATCCCCCCGAGGTAGCCCAGGTAGCCGGGCACGAGCGGCAGCACGCAGGGGGAGGCGAAGGAGACCAGGCCGGCGAGCGCGGCGACCAGCACGGCGCCCAGGAGGGGGCCGGAGAGGACGAGCTCGCTCACCCTGCGGTCTCCCCCGCCAGCACGTCGTCCACGAGCCCGCGCAGGGTCGCCGCGTCGACCTGCCCGCTGACCCGTGCCGCCAGACGGCCCTGCCCGTCCACGACCAGGGTCGTGGGGGTGGCCACCGCGATGCTGCCCAGCTGCGCCCGGGTGCGGCCGCCGTCGTCCTGCAGCGAGGGGTAGGAGACGTCGTACTTCTCCTGGAAGGCCTGGGCGCTGGGGACCGAGTCCCGGGAGTTGACCCCGATGAACTGCACCGGCTCACCGGTCTCGCGCAGCCCGGTGGCGACCTCCTCCAGGTCGGGCGTCTCGGCGATGCAGGGGCCGCACCAGGAACCCCACACGTTGATGACGACGACCGTGCCGGACTGGTCCGCGAGCGCCCACGGCTCGTCCTCCAGGGTGGTCCCCTCCAGGGCGACCCGGGTGCTGCGCTGCTCCGGCGTCAGGCTCTCGATGGACCCGTCGCCGGCGACGTAGCCCTTCTGGTCCCCCTCGCGCATCTGGGCGTTGATCGTGCTGCCCTCCGCGCTGCAGCCGGCGAGGAGCGCTCCGACGGCCAGCAGGGGCAGGAGGGCACCGGAGATCCTCCTCACGCCTCGATCACCGCCGTGGAGGTGCCGGTCACGTCCAGGGCCCCGGGCAGGAGGTGGGCGGCCGGCTCGTCGTAGAAGACGCGGACGGGGTGGATCCCGTGGAAGAGCACGCTCGTGACCGAGGCCAGGGAGCACTCCCGGTGACGGGGGTGGTGCCACAGGCGCCGTCCCTCGAGCGAGCGCCGCAGGATCCACACCGGCAGCTGGTGGCTGACCATGACCGCCTCGTGACCCTCGGCGCGCCGGCGCACGTCGTCGAGCACCTCGCGCATCCGGGCCGCCACCTCGCGGTAGGGCTCGCCCCACGAGGGGGTGAACGGGTCCACGAAGGCCGCCCAGTGACGCATCCGCCACAGGGCACCCTCCCCCCGGCCGACGGTGAGCCCCTCGAAGTGGTTGGTGGACTCCAGGAGCCGCTCGTCGGTCGAGACCTCCAGGCCGTGGGCGCTGGCGATCGGCGTGGCCGTCTCGCGGGCCCGCTCCAGCGGTGAGGCGAGGACGTGGGTGAGGTCCCGGTCGGAGAGCGCCTGCGCCGTGGCCAGGGCCATCTCCCGCCCGCGCTCGGAGAGGCGGTACCCCGGCAGCCGCCCGTAGAGGACCCCGGCGGGGTTCTCCACCTCCCCGTGCCGGACGACGTGGACGGTCGTGACCGGGGTGCCGTCGGGCAGGGCGCGGGGCTCGCGGGCGGCGGAGGGCATGGCGCGGATCGTCTCACGCCATCCTGGGACGGCACTGGACGATCAGGCCGTCTCGGCCGCCGCCCCCGCGATCGCCTCGACGACGTGCTCGACCGCCGCGTCGTCGTGACTGGCGGAGACGAACCACGACTCGTAGCAGCTCGGCGGCAGGTGCACGCCGCGGCGCAGCATGGCGTGGAAGAACCGGGCGAAGCGGACGGCGTCCTGGTCCCGTGCGTCGTCGTAGTCGCGCACCTCCCCCTCGCGCAGGAAGACGCTGAACATCGAGCCCGCCCGCTGGATCCGGTGGGGTATGCCGTGCCGCCCGAAGGAGTCGCTCACCGCCGCGGTGAGGGTGTCGGCGACCTCGTCGAGCCGGGCGTAGACCTGCGGCGTGCACGCCTGCAGGGTGGCCAGCCCGGCGGCGGAGGCGACCGGGTTCCCCGACAGCGTGCCCGCCTGGTAGACCGGCCCGGCCGGGGCCAGCATCGCCATGACGTCCGCCCGGCCGCCGAAGGCCGCGGCGGGGAAGCCGCCCCCCATGACCTTGCCGAAGGTGAACAGGTCGGGTGCGCCCTCCTCCGGGACACCCTCCAGGCCGAGCCAGCCGGAGGCCGAGCAGCGGAAGCCGGTCATCACCTCGTCGCTGACGAGCAGGGCCCCGTGCTGCTGGGTGATCCGCCGCAGGCCCGCGGTGAACCCGGGTGCAGGCGGCACGACGCCCATGTTGCCCGGTGCTGCCTCGGTGATCACGGCCGCGATCTGCCCGCCCTGCTCGGCGAAGACGGCCTCCACCGCGGCGAGGTCGTTGTAGGGCAGCACGACCGTCTCGGCCGCGCTGCTGGGCGGCACGCCCGGGGAGTCCGGCAGCGCGAACGTGGCCACCCCCGACCCGGCCGAGGCGAGCAGGGCGTCGACGGCGCCGTGGTAGCAGCCGGCGAACTTCACCACCACGGACCGGCCGGTGAAGGCCCTGGCCAGCCGGATCGCGCTCATCGTGGCCTCGGTGCCGGAGTTGACGAGCCGGACCGACTCGAGGGGTCCGACCCGGGCGACGATCTCCTCGGCCAGGGCCACCTCGCGCGCCGTCGGCGTGCCGAAGGAGAAGCCGTCCGCCGCCGCCTCCGTCACCGCCCGGAGCACGTCGGGGTGGGCGTGCCCCAGGATCATCGGGCCCCACGAGCAGACGAGGTCGACGTAGCGGCGACCGTCGGCGTCCACCAGCCAGGGGCCCTTGCCGGAGCTCATGAACCTCGGGGTGCCGCCCACGGAACCGAAGGCGCGCACCGGGGAGTTCACCCCCCCGGGGATGACCGCGCGGGCACGGTCGAGCAGCGCCTGGCTGGCGGGGGCCTCGTCGGGATGTGCGGTGCGACTCATGGGCCCAGCCTGCCACGGGTCAGACGGCGTCCCCCGCCTGGTGCTCGTGCGCGCGGTTGGCGCGCACGACGCGTCGCATCTGCTCGCCGTGCGCCAGCAGGTGGTCACGGTCGAGGTGGTCCAGGAACGCCCGGCGCACGCTGTCCACGTGCACGCGCGCCAGCTGCTGCACCGCTGCATACCCCTCGTCGGTGAGGGTGAGGACCACGCCGCGGCGGTCGTCCGGGGAGGGCAGCCGCCGCACCCAGCCGCGCCGTTCGAGCCGCGACGCGGTGTGGCTGACCCTGCTGCGGGACTGCACGACGAGGTCGGCGAGCTCGGCCATCCGCATCCGGCGCCCGGGTGACTCGGCGACCATCGAGAGCAGCTCGTACTCCCCCAGGCTCACCCCGTGCGGGGCCAGGGCCTCCTCCATCGCCAGCGACACCAGATGGGTGGCTCTCAGGATCGCCCGCCAGGCGTGCTGCTCCTCCTCGTCGAGCCAGCGCACCTCGACGGCACCCTCAGTCGTCTCTCCCATGGTCTGCCCCCTGCAGCAGTCGGGCCGCGTCCACCGCATGGTAGGTCAGGACCAGGGAGGCCCCCGCCCTGCGGATCGAGGTGAGCGTCTCCAGCACCATCCGGTCGCGGTCGATCCAGCCCCGGGCCGCCGCGGCCTCGATCATGGCATACTCCCCGCTCACCTGGTAGGCGGCCACGGGCACGTCCGCGGTGGCCGCGACGTCGCTCAGCACGTCCAGGTAGGGCAGGGCCGGCTTGACCATGACCATGTCCGCCCCCTCGGCGAGGTCCAGACGCAGCTCGCGCAGGCTCTCGGTGCGGTTGGGCGGGTCCTGCTGGTAGGTGGCCCGGTCGCCGCGCAGGCTGGAGCCGACGGCCTCGCGGAACGGCCCGTAGGCGGCCGAGGCGTACTTGGCGGTGTAGGCCAGCACGGCGACGTCCTCGTGGCCGGCGGCGTCCAGGGCCTCCCGCACGACGCGGACCTGGCCGTCCATCATCCCGCTGGGCGCCACCACGTGCGCCCCGGCGCGGGCCTGCTGGACGGCCATGTCGGCGTAGCGCTCCAGGGTGGCGTCGTTGTCGACCCGACCCCGGGCGTCCAGGACACCGCAGTGGCCGTGGTCGGTGAACTCGTCCAGGCACAGGTCGCTCATGAGCACCGTGCGGTCCCCCAGCGCCGAGCGCAGGGACCGCAGGGCACGGTTGAGGACGCCGTCGGGGTCGGTGCCGCAGGACCCGGTGGCGTCCTTGACCTCCTCGGCCGGGACGCCGAACACCATGATCCCGCCCACGCCCGCGCCCACCGCCTCCTCCGCCGCCCGCAGGAGGCTGTCCGGCGTGTGCTGGACGACCCCGGGCATGGAGCTCACGGGACGGGGCGCGTCGAGGTCGTCGCGGACGAAGACCGGCAGGACCAGGTCGGCCGGGTGGACCCGGGTCTCGGCCACGAGGCGGCGCACCGCCGGGGTCGTCCGCAGGCGACGGGGGCGTTCATACGGCCGCGATGGACCGCTCCGCCGGGCCGGCGAGGTCACCGGCGGGACCGGGAACGGCGCCCGGCGGTGCGACGCTGGCTGGGGCGCAGCACCGGCTGACCCTCCGCCCGGGCCCGGGCGGCCGTCTCCCGGGCGTGCTGGGCGAGGGCGTCGACGAGCACGGTCGCGCTGGGCTCCGGCGCCACGACGTCGACGCGCAGCCCGTGCTCCTCCGCCGTCCGCGCCGTGGCCGGGCCGATGCACGCCACCACGGTGCTGGGGTGCGGCTTGCCGGCGATGCCCACGAGGTTGCGCACGGTGGAGGAGGAGGTGAAGCAGACCGCGTCGAAGGCTCCCCCCTTGATCGACTCCCGCACGGGGGCGGGCGGCGGCGCGGCCCGCACGGTCCGGTAGGCGGTGACGTCGTCCACCTCCCAGCCGGCCTCCTGCAACCCCGCCACGAGGGTCTCGGTGGCGATGTCCGCACGGGGCAGGAACACCCGGTTGATCGGGTCCAGCACGTCGTCGTAGGGCGGCCACACCTCGAGCAGGCCGACCGCCGACTGCTCCTCCTCGGGCACCAGGTCCGGCTCCAGCCCCCACTCGCGCAGGGCGGCTGCGGTGACCCCGCCCACGGCGGCGATCTTGAGCCCGGCGAAGGCGCGGGCGTCCAGGCCCAGCGCCTCGAACTTCTCCCGCACCGCCCTGACCGCGTTGACGGAGGTGAACCCGATCCACTCGTAGCGGCCGGTCACCAGACCCTTGACCGCGCGGTCCATCTGCTGGGGGGTGCGCGGCGGCTCCACGCTGATCGTCGGCACCACCGCGGACGTGGCTCCGTAGGCGGCGATCCGTTCGGTCATCGACAGCGACTGCTCCTTGGTGCGCGGCACGAGGATCGACCAGCCGAACAGCGGCTTGGTCTCGTACCACGACAGCTCGGCGCGCAGCTCGACCTGGTGCCCGACGACCGCGACCGAGGCGTCGGGACAGTCCGGGCAGCCCTTCTCCAGGGCCTCGACGGCCTCGACGAGGGTGGTGACCTTGGTGTGCTGGGTGGTCGTCGTGCCGTGCTCGGTGAGGGCCACCGGGCTGTCCTGCGGACGACCGGCGTCGAGCAGACCCTGCAGGGCCTCGCGCAGCGGGTCTCCGGACCCGAGCACGACGACGGTGATGTCGTCCCGCGCGGACAGCGACCAGTCGACGCCGGGCTCGCCGGCGGTGATCATGTGCAGCTCGCCGCTGCCCTCGTGGGTGGTCAGCGGCACCCCGGCGTAGGCGGGCACCGACCAGGCGGTGCTCACCCCGGGGACGATCTCGAACGGCACGCCGGCGTCCCGGCAGGCGAGCGCCTCGGCCGCCAGCCCGCTGAAGGCGCTGGGGTCCCCGTCCATGAGGCGGACGACCAGGTGGGAGGGGCCGTCGAAGGCGCTGGCCGTGCGCACGAGCAGCGCGCACCGGGCCCCCTCGGTGGCCGCCGGGCCGTCCTCGCCGTCGGCGACGACGAGCTCCACGTCGTCCCGGGTCCAGGCGGCCAGCTGCTCCGCCTGCCGACCCGTGTCCAGGACCACGACGTCGGCGGCGGCCAGGTAGTCGCGGGCCCGCACGGTGAGCAGACCGGGGTCTCCCGGTCCGGCACCGACGAAGGCGACCCGGCCGCAGGCGGCTGGTCGCGTCTCGGCGGCGGTGTCGATCGGGGCGGCGTCGGTGCTCACTTCTCACGCTCCGGGAGGAGGGACCCCGTGGCGGCAGCGTCCTCGCTGCCGACGACCAGGGGGTCGGGACGGGACAACAGGCGGTCGGCCACCGCGTGGCCGAGGGCGACCGGGTCGGACCCGGTCTCTGCGTGGCGCTGCGGGTCCTCCCGCAGTGCCACGAAGGCGGTGAGGGCCAGCACGCCGTCGGCGTCGGCCCGGGCGAGGGCGCCGACCGGCGCGGTGCAGCCGGCCTCGAGGCGGGACAGGACCGCCCGTTCGGCGGTGACGGCGGCCCGGGTGGGCGCGTCCTCGAGGACGTCGCGGAGGAAGGCCACGAGGTGCGCGTCGTCCTCGCGGCACTCCACCGCGAGGGCGCCCTGCCCCGCGGCGGGGAGCATGACCTCGGGGTCCAGCCGGTCGGTCGCCTCGTCGAGGCGGCCCAGCCGGGAGAGGCCGGCGCAGGCCAGCACGACGGCGTCGAGCTCGCCGCTGCGGACGAGGTCGATCCGGGTCCCCACGTTGCCGCGGATGTCGCGCACGTCCAGGTCCGGGCGCACCAGCGCCAGCTGGGCGGCCCGCCGCGGGGACCCGGTCCCCACGGAGGCGCCGGCTGGCAGGTCCTCCAGGGAGAGCCCGTCGCGCGCCACCAGGGCGTCGCGCGGGTCCTCCCGCTCGGGGACGGCGGCCACGACCAGACCCTCTTCGGGCGCGGTGGGCAGGTCCTTCAGCGAGTGGACGGCCAGGTCGATCCTGTTCTCGCGCAGAGCCTCCCGCAGGGCGGACGCGAAGACTCCGGTCCCGCCGATCTGGCGCAGGCTGGCCCGTGAGACGTCGCCCTCGGTGCGCACGTGCACCAGCTCGACGGGCGCACCCGCGGCCCGCACCCGGTCGGCCACCCAGCCCGACTGGCTCGTGGCCAGGGCGCTGGCCCGGGTGCCCAGGCGCAGCGGGCGGGTCGGGGCGTCGGTGCCCGGTCCGGGGGAGGTCATGCGCCGGCGCCTCCCTCCGCGACCGGCCCCGCGGCCGGACGGACGGCGGTCGCGAGCATGCCCAGCGGAGCGCTGGCCACCTCCGGAGGAGCGGTGCGCACCGCGGCCGGCTCGGCCGGGTCGAGGTCGAACAGCTCGCGCAGCGCCTGGCCGTAGTCGGCCGGCTCGCCGTCGTGCTGCAGCTGCTTGACCCGCACCGACGGCGTGTGCAGAAGCTTGTCGACGACCCGTTCCACGGTGCGCCGGACCTCGACCCGCTCGTGGTCGGCCAGGTGGGGGACCCGCTGGTCCAGGCGCACCATCTCCTGGTCCACGACCCTGGCGGCCCGGGCGCGCAGGGCCGCCAGGGTCGGGCCGAGCCGGGCGGCCCGTCGTTCGGTCAGGTAGGCCGCCACCTCGGCGGTGACCAGGTCGCGCACCTCCTCCACGACGTCCTGGCCGTCGGCGCCGCGGCGGGGGCCTCCGGGCGGCGGACCGGCCGGATCGTCGTTCCGAGCGACGCTCCCCGCCCGGGACGGCGACGCGGCGGTCGCGGCGCTGCCGGCGGTCTCGACGCTCCCGGCGGTCGTGGCGCTGCCGGCGCTCCCGACGGTCTCGGCGGTCTCGGCGGTCTCGGCGACCATGGCCTCCTGGAGGTCGGCCAGACCCCACAGGTGCAGACCCGGCAGCGCGGCGACGGCCGGGTCGACGTCCCGCGGCAGGGCCAGGTCCAGCACCACCGTGGGGGCCGAGCCCCGGCCGGCCCGTTCCCGGGCCGGACCGAGGGTGGCGCCCTCGAGCACGTGGCCGACCGCTCCCGTGCAGGTCACCACGAGGTCGGCGCCGGCGGCCAGGCCGACGACGTCGACCCAGTCACCGGTCCCCGCCCCGTGCTCGTCGGCCAGGCGCGCGGCCCGCTCGGCCGTGCGGTTGACCACGGTCAGGTCGCGCACCCCCGCGCGGGCCAGGGTGGCCACGGCGAGACCGGACATGGCTCCGGCACCGACGACGACGGCGCGGGCCGCGGTCAGGTCGGGCAGGACCGACCCGGCCAGGTCCAGCCCGACGCCGACCAGGGAGCGCGACACCTCGTCGATGGCGGTCTCGGTGTGGGCGCGCTTGCCGACCCGCAGCGCCTGCTGCACGAGCGGGTTGAGGACCGGGCCCAGCCGTCCGTCCTGCTGGGCCAGGGCCAGCGCCTCCCGCAGCTGGCCCAGGATCTGGCTCTCCCCGACCGCCATCGAGTCCAGGCCGCAGGCGACCGCGAAGAGATGGCTGACCGCGCGTTCGTCGTAGTGGACGTAGAGATGGGGGTTGAGCTCCTCCCGGGGGATCCCGGTCAGGTCGCACAGGCGCTCACCGACCTCGGTGAGCGCCCCGTGGAAGGTCCCGGCCTCGACGACGACCTCGAGCCGGTTGCAGGTGGCGAGCACGAGGGTCTCCTCCACGTGCTCGCCGGAGCTCACCCGCGCGGCGAGGTCACGGGCCCCGTCGACCCCCACCGCCGCCCGCTCGAGCAGCTCCATGGGCGCCGTGCGGTGCGAGAGGCCGACGACGAGGACGCTCATCCTGCCGCCTCGCCGTCCGCGTGGGCCAGCGCCTGCTGGTGCTCGTGGAAGGCCAGGATCGCCAGCTCGGTGGCCAGGTCCACCGCGCGCACGTGGACCGTGGCGGGCACCCGCAGGACCACCGGGGCGAAGTTGAGGATCGAGCGCACCCCTCGCCCGACCAGCTCGTCGGCCACGCCCTGGGCGGCGGCCGCGGGGGTGGCGATCACCCCGACACCGGCCCGGGTCGAGTCCTCGTCCAGGTCGGCCATGGTGGTGACGACGAGTCCGTCGACCCGGAGCCCGAGCACGGCGGGGTCGGTGTCCACGAGCGCCGCCACGTGGAAGCCCCGCGTGGTCAGTCCACCGTAGGACGCCAGCGCCCGGCCGAGGTTGCCCATCCCCACGATGACGACGGGCCGGGTGCGGCTCAGGCCGAGCTCGGCCGCGATCTGGTCGGAGAGGCGGGTCACGTCGTAGCCCACGCCACGCACGCCGTAGGAGCCGAGGCTGGAGAGGTCCTTGCGCACCTGCGCCGACCGCACCCCGCTGCGACCGGCGAGCTCCTCGCTGGAGGCCGAGACCCGTCCCTCCTCGGCGAGGGCGGTGAGCGCCCGCAGGTAACCGGGCAGTCGCCCGACGGTGGCCTCCGGAACCCCACGTCGGGTGGACTCGGCCATCATGGGCGGACCGGCTCCTCTCGGATCAGCTGACGTCGAGCCGGGGCCTTATATCAGACCCACGCCGGCGCTCGACGAGGACCCCCTCACTCTAGGGTCGTCGCCACCGCTGGACCAAAACGCGGACCGACGGGACCCGCCCCGGCACCCGGAGGGCCGACCGGAGGGTGCGCTCGTCGACCCGCCACCGGGCCACCTCGGCGCCGTCCACCAGCAGGACCGGCACGAGGGTGGACCACCGCTCCCGCAGCTCAGCCGGGACGTCGTCGGCGTCCAGGTCGCGCACCTGGACGGGGACGTCCGCCCCGGCCACCCGCCGCACCAGCGCGACCATCTCCTCGCAGAGGTGGCAGCCCTCGCGGGAGACCACCTCCACACGCGGGACCCGGGTGCGCCCCCACGGCATACCTGCTCCTCTCGGCACAGCACGACGGCGCCACCCGGGGGCGGCGCCGTCGTCGGTCCCGAGGTCACGACCGCGGGGGTCGTGACCAGGGATCACTTCTTGTTGCGACGCTGGTGACGCGTCTTGCGCAGCAGCTTGCGGTGCTTCTTCTTCGCCATCCGCTTGCGGCGCTTCTTGATCACAGAGCCCATGGGCCGTCCTTCGTCTCGATGGTCAGGTCGTGCCTCGGCGTCGCGCGGGGCGACCGGTCAGGGACGCGGCACCGGCACCGGCCGGCGGCATTCCTGCCACGCTCACCCGCACGACGAACCGCCCCAGCCTATCGCGGCGTCGACGCCACCCCCAAAACGGAGGTCCGGCCCCAGGGTCTGCACGCTCCGCCCGGCCCTCGCGGCGACGGGGACTCAGGCGGTGCCGTGGTAGGACTCCCGCAGGTAGTCGTGCACCGCCTTCTCGGGGACCCGGAAGGACCGTCCCACCCGCACGGCGGGGAGTTCGCCGGAGTGCACCAGTCGGTACACCGTCATCTTCGACACGCGCATCACTGCGGCCACCTCGGCCACGGTCATGAACGTCATCTCGGCGAGCTGACGCTCTTCAGCCATAGGACGTATCCCTGTCTCTTCGGTATAGACGTGGGGAACGGTCGCGGCTTCCCCTCCGGCCCGCCTCCACGTGTGCTGTCGAAGACACCCTAGGGGCAGATGTGGGTGCAGGGGAAGTCCGGGGCCCACGGTGTCCAGCGCGACACGCGGGACGGGACGGATGACACGCGTGTGATGCGCGAGCTCAGTCGAAGTAGGGGTCCAGGCCCCAGCCGGGGAAGACGGCCCGGCGGGTCGCCATGATCGCCGAGTCGACGGGATCCTCGGGGTCGTAGCCGTCGGACCACTCACCGTAGCGGATGGGGCGCCCCCCTCGGTCGCCCATGAGGGCCGGTGCCTCGCGGCCGTAGACCTCGAGCACGTGCTGGCGCCAGGACTCGGGGACCGGTGTCGAGGGGTCCACCGGTCGCCCGGTCACCACCCCCACCAGGTGCGTCCACGCCCGCGGCACCACGTCGACGAGCTCGTACCCGCCCCCGCCCAGGGCCACCCACCGGCCCCCCGCGGCCTCCTCGGCCAGCTCGCGGACCCACCCCGCGGCCACCGCCATCGCGTCCACGGTCACGGTCAGGTGGGCCAGAGGGTCGGAGAAGTGCGCGTCGCAACCGTGCTGGCTCACGACGACGTCCGGTCCGAAGGCGGCCACCACCGGCGGGACCACCGCCCGGTAGGCGCGCAACCACCCCTCGTCGCCCGTGCCGGGCGGCAGGGCCACGTTGACCGCGGTGTCCTGGGCCTTCGCCCCGCCGGTGTCCCCGGGGAAGCCGGTGCCCGGGAACAGGGCCCGGCCGGTCTCGTGGACGGACAGGGTCATGACCCGGTCGTCGTTCCAGAAGCAGCGCTCGACGCCGTCGCCGTGGTGCACGTCGAGGTCGAGGTAGAGGACCCGGCGCGCGCCCAGGTCCAGCAGCCGGTGGATGCCGACGGCGATGTCGTTGTAGACGCAGAATCCGCTCGAGGCCTCCGGCATGGCGTGGTGCAGGCCCCCGGCGATGTTCACCGCGCGCCCGGCCCGGCCGTCCCAGACGGCCTCGCAGGCCTCGACCGTGCCCCCCACGGCCAGGCTCGAGGCCTCGTGCATGCCCCAAAAGGCAGGGGTGTCCTCGGTGCCCACGCCGTGCCGGCCGGTCGCCGACCCCGGGTCGGCCGAGGCGGCGCGCACCGCCTCGACGAGCTCGGGCGTGTGGACGCTGAGGAGCTCGGCCGCCGTCGCCTCACGGACCGGACGGACCTCCACGTCGGGGTGGTCCAGCAGGCCCAGGGCGGAGGAGAGCCGGTGGGTCAGGTCGAGACGGGAGGGGTGCATCGGGTGCCCCGGGCCGAAGTCGTAGGCGGTGTAGCGCTCGTCCCACATCACCCACGACCCGGTCATGGGGCCACGGTAGACCACCGCGGCAGGGGCGCCGCGGGCCCCCGGGTCACAGCGAGGTGGGCACCCCGCCGGTGTCGCTCAGGGGGTAGACCATCATCATCTCCTCGGACTCCGCGTCCTCGTCGTCGACGCCGCGGATGCGCATGGGCCGGCGGTCGTCGGTGGGACGGAAGCCGAAGCTGGAGGCGAAGGCCACGGCCCGGCCGTTGTCGGTGCCCACCCAGTAGACCAGCTGGCGCAGACCGACCTGCCGGCCGACGGTGGCCGCCTTCTCCATGAGCCTGCGGGCCACGCCGGAGCCCCGTCGGGGAGCCTCCACCCACAGGCCGAACAGCTCGCCCGCACCGGGGATGTTGGTGCGGTGGCCGGTGCCCACGCTCACCACGCCGATGACCTCGTCGCCGTCGACGGCGAGGATGCGGCGGGAGCGCTCCATCCGATCCATCCAGTACTGGTCCTCGAACGCCTCCTCCTCCTCGGCGGAGGCCACGAAGGCCTCGGGTGACTCACGCAGCGCTCGCAGACGGACGTCGCGGTAGGCGGCCCATTCGTCCTTGTCGAGGACGCGCACGTGGATGTCGTTCATGGCCCTACTCTGTCACACGCGCGGAACGCGGCGCCGGGGTGCCCGGTGAACTCCGGCCGGCCGCGCGGTGTCCGGAGGCCGCGCCCCAGCCGGTCAGGACGGGGGTGGGGACAGCTCGTGGGAACGCCGCGCGGCGGCCTCCATCGCTGTGAGGAAGGCCGCCCGCACCTTGTGGTCCTCCAGGGCGCGCAGCGCCGCGACGCTGGTCCCGCCGGGGCTGGAGACCTGCTCGCGCAGCACGGTCGGGTGGGTCCCGGTCTCGCGGATCATGGTCGCCGCACCGTAGAGGGTCTGGACGACGAGCTCGGTCGTGGTGTCCCGGGGCAGGCCCAGCAGGACGCCCGCCTCGATCATGGCCTCGACGACGTAGAAGATGTAGGCGGGTCCGCTGCCGCTGATGGCGGTGACGGCGTCCTGGTGGGACTCGTCGAGCACGATGACCCGGCCGACGCTCTCCAGCAGGACGCGGGCCTGGTCGAGCTGGGCCGTCGTGCAGTGCCTCCCCGGGCTCATCCCGGTCATGCCCTGGTCCACGAGGGCCGGGGTGTTCGGCATGGCCCGGACCACCGAGGTGCCCGCGGGCAGGTGGTGCTCGAGGAACTCGGTGGTGATCCCGGCCGCGATGGAGACCACCAGCGTGCCGGGGCGCACCTCGTCGTGGACCTGCTCGACCAGGGCCGCCATGTCCTGGGGCTTGACCGCGAGGACCACGACCTCGGCCTGACCGACCGCCTCGTCGGCCGCTGCGGTCCGGGTCCCGTGGTCCGCGGCCACCTGGGCGGCGCGCTCGGCCCACCGGTCGGCCACGACCAGGTCCTGCGGGTCGTGCCCGGAGCGCACGAGCGCCGCGATCAGCGTGCTGCCCATGACGCCCGCCCCGAGCAGCGCGACCGTGGTGCCCGTCGCCACCACCCTCAGCCCCGCGTCGCCAGGCCGCGCAGGAAGAAGCCCAGGTTGGCCGGGCGCTCGGCCATCCTCCGCATCAGGTACCCGTACCACTGCTCCCCGTAGGGCACGTAGACCCGCATCCGCGCGCCGGTGGCCGCCAGCCGCAGCTGCTCCTCCGGGCGGATGCCGAGCAGCATCTGGAACTCGTAGGTGTCCACCTCGCGCTGGGCCTTGTCGGCCAGGACGGTGGCGATCTCCACCAGCCGGGGGTCGTGCGAGGCGACCATCGGGTAGCCCTCGCCCTCCATGAGGATCTTCAGGCAACGGACGAACGAGCGGTCGACCTCGGCCTTGTCCTGGTAGGCCACGGTCTCGGGCTCCTTGTAGGTGCCCTTGCAGAGCCGGACCCGCGAGCCCTCGGTGGCCAGGTCCCGGCAGTCCTGCTCCGTGCGGTACAGGTAGCTCTGCAGGACGGCCCCCACCCAGGGCCAGTCCTGCCGCAGGTCGGACAGCACCGACAGGGTCAGGTCGGTGGTGGTGTGGTCCTCCGCGTCGAGCGTCACCGTCGTGCCCGCGTTGGCGGCGGCCTGGCAGATCACCCGGGCGTTCTCCAGGGCGATGGCGTTGCCGTCGCGCCCCAGCGCCTGCCCCAGCGCGCTGAGCTTGAGGCTGACCTCGACCGTGCCGCCCGCCGTGAGCCCGGCCTCGGACAGGACCTCCAGGAGCGCCACGTAGGAGTCCCGGGTGTGCTCGGCCATGGCAGGGTCGACCGTGTCCTCGCCGAGGTAGTCGATGGTGACCAGGCGGCGGGTGTCCACCAGCTCGGTGGCCACGCCCAGCACCTCCTCGTCGGTCACGCCGCCGACGAAGCGACGGACGACGTCGCGGCTCACGGGGGCCGACTCGATGACCGAGCGCAGCTGGTCGTTGCGGCTCATCCCGAGCAGGGTCTGGCGCATCAGCGCGGACGGGTTGAGGTCGGCGAGGTCCATGGGCACAGGCTACGCCGGGAGGGGGCGGGCACCGGGCAGGTGGTGCTGACCCAGGTGGTGGCGGGCGTAGGCGAGGGACTCGGCCAGCGCCTCCTCGCGGACGTCGGTGCGCATCTTGCGGGTGCTGACCTCGAGGCTGACGACCCCGTCGAAACCGGTGCGCACGAGGTGGTCGAGCACGTCGCCGCAGCGCTGGCTGCCCCGTCCGGGGACCAGGTGCTCGTCCTTGAACGAGCCGAAGGAGTCCCCCAGGTGCAGGTGGCTCACCCGGTCCCCCAGGTCCTGGGCGAGCGCCAGCGGGTCGATCCCGGACGTGGCGGCGTGGGAGATGTCCAGGGTGACGTCGCCGTAGGGAAAGTCCCGTGGGTCCGGTCCGGGCAGGTAGGCCTGCATGGCGTTGACGCCGGAGCGCCAGGGGAACATGTTCTCCACGGCCAGCTTCACGCCCCAGCTGGCCTGCCGCTGGGCCACCCCCTCGATGAAGCTCTCGGCGTACCCCCGCTGCCAGCGGAACGGCGGGTGGACCACCACGCACCCTGCCCCGACCTCGGCCGCCAGGTCCAGGGACCGCTCGATCTTGCCCCACGGATCCCAGCCCCAGAGCCGCTGCGAGAGCAGCAGGGTGGGCGCGTGGATCGCTCCGACCGTCAGCTCGTGCAGCTCCGCCAGGGAGCGCAGGGCACCGGCCTCCTGCGTCACGGGGTCGGTCCAGACCATGATCTCGACGCCGTCGTACCCCAGCCGCTGGGCCACGTCGAAGGCGTAGGCGGCGTTCTCCGGGTAGACCGAGGAGGTCGACAGGTGGACGGGGATCGGGGTCTCAGTCATCGGGCAGTCCGTCCAGGAATCGAAGGATCAGTCCCTCGCGCAGCGCCCACGGGCACACCGTGAGGGACTCGGTGCCGAGCAGCTCCATGGCCGACTCCACGACCAGCGCGCCGGCCAGCAGCTGGGGCGCCCTGGCCGCCGACACCCCCGGCAGCTGGGCCCGCTCGACGGCGGTGGTGCGGGCCAGCCGCGGGACCAGCTCGGAGAGGTCGGCCAGGGTGAGGGTCCGTGGGACGTAGGGGCCGTCGCCTCGGGGCGCCGCGCCGCACACTCGCGCGAGCGAGCGGACCGTCTTGCTGGTGCCGACCGTCAGCTGGGGGGCGCCGACGCGGTCCAGCTGCGGCTGCACGGTCGCGATGCGGCTGCGGACCCGCTTGCGCAGGGCCCGCACCCCCTCGGGCCCGGGCGGGTCCCCGGCGAGCTCACGGGTGAGCCGGCCGGCGCCCAGCGGGAGCGAGACGGCGACGTCGGGCTCCTCGTCCAGGCCCGCCGCCAGCTCCAGGGACCCGCCGCCGACGTCGATCATCAGCAGCCGCCCGGCCGACCACCCGAACCACCGGCGCACGGCGAGGAAGGTCACCCTGGCCTCGTCGCCGCCGTCGAGGACCTGCAGGTCCACCCCGGACTCGGACGCCACCCGGGCCAGCACGGCCTCGGTGTTGGCGGCGTCGCGGATCGCGCTCGTGGCGAAGGCCATGACCTGCGAGACGCCGCGGCTCTCGGCGACCTCCACGCAGTCGACGACGAGTCGCGACAGGGTCGCGGAGCCCTCCTCGGAGATCAGACCGTCATCCGTGAGGTGCTCGGCCAGGCGCAGCGGCACGCTGTGGGACCAGTCCGGCCTCGGGTGGGCCCCGGGGTGCGCGTCCACCACGAGCAGGTGGACGGTGTTGGAGCCGACGTCGATGACTCCGAGGCGCATGAGCGCCATTATTGCCCCCTACCCTGGTCTGGTGACGCAGACCCCGCTCGACGCTCCCCGGGCCTGGGCCGAGTTCCAGGACCCGGCCGAGCCGGGCCAGCGGGTGCGGGCCGACCTGACCTGGCTCACCTCGCGCTGGAACTGCATCTTCGGCCGCGGCTGCCCGGGGATCGAGGCCGACCGGCCGGACGCCGGCTGCTGCACCCTGGGCGCCCACCTCACCGACGACGACGACCTCGCGCGGGTGGGGAGGGCCGTCGACCGGCTCGGACCGTCGCGCTGGGAGCGGCACGCGACCGGCACCGAGGAGGGCTGGCACGTGCGGGACGGAGGGTCCGCGACCACCCGGGTGGTCGACGGTGCCTGCGTCTTCCTCAACGGGCCGGACTTTCCCGGCGGACCGGGCTGCGCCCTGCACGGGCTGGCCCTGGCGGAAGGGGTGGAGCCGCTGACGACCAAGCCGGACGTGTGCTGGCAGCTCCCCGTGCGCCGCTCCTACCGCGACGTCGAGCTGCCCGACGGCGAGGCCTACCTGGAGGTCACGATCGGCGAGTTCGACCGGCGCGCCTGGGGCCCGGGGGGCCACGACCTGGACTGGTACTGCACCGGTTCCCCCGAGGCGCACACGGCGGCCGAGCCGGTCTGGCTCACGCTGCGGGCGGAGCTGGAGGAGCTCCTGGGGACGGCGGCCTACGACGTCCTGGCCCGGCTGTGCACGGAGCACGACCGGCGTCGCCTGCCCCTGCTCGTGCACCCGGCCACCGCCGGGGCCACCGCCGCGGCGGCCGCCGGACGCCTCCCCGGCTGACCGCCGGCCGGCTGACCGACCGGGGACGGCCGGGCCTGTCGGTGCCGCCCCCTACCCTGGCCGGGTGGCGAGCAGGAGCGGGAGCAGACCGACGTACCGGTGCACGGAGTGCGGCTGGACGGCGGTGAAGTGGGTCGGCCGGTGCGGGGAGTGCCAGGCGTGGGGGACGGTGGTCGAGCAGGGCGCGCCCGCCGCGGTGCGCACCTCCGCCCAGCCCCCGCCGCGCCCGGCGCGCCCGATCGCCGACGTGGACGCCCGCACGGCCCGGGCACGGCCTACCGGGGTGGGCGAGTTCGACCGGGTCCTCGGCGGCGGCCTGGTCCCCGGGGCGGTGGTGCTCATGGCCGGCGAGCCGGGGATCGGCAAGTCCACCCTGGCCCTCGACGTCGCCGCCCGGGCGGCCCGGGACGGCCGGCGGGTGCTCTACGTCTCCGGCGAGGAGTCCGCGGCCCAGGTCAAGCTGCGGGCCGAGCGGATCGGAGCGCTGGCCGACACGCTCTTCCTGGCCGCCGAGACCGACCTGGCGACCGTGCTGGGGCAGGTCGAGCAGACCGGCCCCGAGCTCCTCGTCGTCGACTCGGTGCAGACGGTGGCCTCGGCCGAGGTCGACGGCGCCCCCGGCAACGTGGGCCAGGTCCGGGAGGTGGCCTCTGCCCTGATCCAGGTCGCCAAGGCCCGCAGCATCGCGGCCGTCCTCATCGGCCACGTGACCAAGGACGGTTCCATCGCCGGCCCGCGGGTGCTGGAGCACCTCGTCGACGTCGTGGTCCAGTTCGAGGGCGAGCGCCACTCCCGCCTGCGGCTGGTACGGGCCGTGAAGAACCGGTTCGGTCCCACCGACGAGGTCGGCTGCTTCGACCTGGGCGACTCGGGGATCGTCGGGCTCCCCGACCCCAGCGGGCTGTTCCTCACCAGTCGCGACCGGCCGGTCCCGGGCACGTGCGTGACCGTCACCCTGGAGGGGCGCCGGCCCCTCGTCGCCGAGCTCCAGGCCCTCGTCAGCGAGGCCGCCGCCGGTTCGCCGAGACGGACCACCAGCGGGCTGGACGCCTCCCGGCTGGCCATGGTGCTCGCGGTGCTCGGTCAGCGGGCGGGGGTGCCCCTGGGACGGCACGACTGCTACGCGGCCACCGTCGGCGGGGTACGGCTCACCGAACCCTCGGCGGACCTGGCGCTGGCGCTCGCGCTGACGGGCGCGCTCGTGGACCTGCCCCTGCCCGTCGGCACCATCGCCGTCGGCGAGGTCGGGCTGGCCGGTGACCTGCGGCCGGTGACCGGGCTCCCCCGCCGGCTCGCGGAGGCCGCCCGCATCGGGTTCACCGAGGCGGTCGTCCCCACCGGGTCGCTCACCGAGGGCAGCCCGCCCCCCGGCATGCGGGTCCACGAGGTCGCCACGCTCGCCGAGGCCGTCGCCCTCGTGGACCGGGCGGCCCGCGCGGTCGACGGCACGGGGGTTCCGCCGGGGCGGGTCCCGGTGTCGGCGCGCGGGGGCTGACGGCTCGCGGGGCCCGCGTGGACGCGACGCCCCTGCCCCACGGCGCATAGGATCGGGCCGGGGATCAACAGGCGGGCCCCCGGCCAGACCCGCCGGAAGGTGAGGGACGGTGGCTGAACGCACCGACGAGGAGATGCTGCGGGCCACGCTCGCCGCCGTCGCCCCGGGCACCGACCTGCACGACGGTCTGGAGCGGATCCTGCGCGGCAGCACGGGAGCGCTCATCGTGCTCGGCAGCGACCGGACGGTGGAGTCGATCAGCAGCGGCGGGTTCGAGCTGGACGTGGAGTTCTCGGCCACCCGCCTGCGCGAGCTGGCCAAGATGGACGGTGCCATCGTGCTCAACCGGGACGCGAGCCGGGTCCTGCGGGCGGCCACCCAGCTGGTGCCCGACCCCTCGATCGAGACGCGCGAGAGCGGCACGCGTCACCGGACCGCCGAGCGCGTGGCCAAGCAGACCCAGCTGCCGGTGATCTCGGTCAGCCAGTCGATGTCGATCATCGCCCTCTACGTCGGGTCGACCCGCCACGTGCTGGAGCCGCGCGCCCAGATCCTGGCGCAGGCCAACCAGGCCCTGCAGACCCTGGAGCGCTACCGCTCCCGGCTCGACGAGGTGACCGCCAACCTCTCCGCCCTGGAGATCGAGGACCTGGTCACCATCCGGGAGGTCGCCTCGGTCCTGCAGCGGCTGGAGATGGTGCGCCGGATCAGCGCCGAGATCGAGCAGTACGTCGTCGAGCTCGGGGTGGACGGGCGCCTCGTGGGTCTGCAGCTGGAGGAGCTCACCGGCGGCATCGGCCGGGACCGGGAGCTGGTGATCCGCGACTACGCCGCGGCGGCCGAGGCGATCCGCGACCCCGCCGACGTGCTGGACTCCCTCTCCCGGCTCGACCCCGCAGAGCTGCTCGACCTGACCGCGGTCGCCCGCTGCATGGGCATCACCGTCATCGGGGACGGCATGGACCACCACAGCCTCAGCCCCCTCGGCTACCGCCTCCTGCACCGCATACCCCGCCTGCCCGGGGCCATCGTCGAACGCCTCGTCGACCACTTCGGCAGCTTCCAGGCGCTGCTCAGCGCCGGCCTGGAGGACCTGCAGCGGGTCGAGGGCGTCGGCGAGGCACGGGCCCGCGCCGTGCGCGAGGGTCTCTCCCGGCTGGCCGAGTCCTCGATCCTGGAGCGCTACTCCTGACCCCCGCCGGCTCACCTCCCGGGGCCGGGCAGGCGGAGCAGCTCGGTGCCGCCCCTGCGGCCGGCACCCGCACCGTCGCAGGGGCCGGACCGCAGGCGGGCGGCCTGCCACCGGGCACAGACGTCGACCGGCTGCACGAACGCACCCTGGACTGGTTCGCCGCGCACCGCCGGGACCTGCCGTGGCGGCGTCCGGGCTGCACCCCCTGGGGGATCCTCGTGTCGGAGGTCATGCTGCAGCAGACCCCGGTGGCCAGGGTCGAGCCCGTGTGGCACCGGTGGATGGAGCGCTGGCCCACCCCCGCGGACCTGGCCACCGCCGCCCCGGGGGACGCGGTGCGGGCGTGGGACCGGCTGGGCTACCCACGCCGGGCGCTGCGGCTGCACGCCGCGGCCGCGGCGGTGGTCGAGCGGCACGGGGGGCGGGTGCCCGAGCAGGAGGACGCGCTGCGCGCCCTGCCCGGTGTCGGGGCGTACACGGCGGCGGCCGTCGCCGCCTTCGCCTTCGGCCGGCGGACCGCTGTCGTCGACACCAACGTCCGGCGCGTGCACGCCCGTGCGGTCACGGGCAGGGCGCTGCCCGCCCCCGCCCTCACCGCGGCCGAGACGGCGCTGGCCGTCGACCTGCTCCCTGCCGACGCACCGACGGCCGCGGCCTGGAGCGTGGCGGCCATGGAGCTGGGGGCGCTGGTGTGCACGGCCCGGTCGCCCCGGTGCCCGCGCTGCCCCCTTCTCGACCGGTGCGCCTGGGTGGCCGCCGGATCTCCTCCCCACGACGGACCGCCCCGGCGGGGCCAGGCGTGGGAGGGCACCGACCGGCAGTGCCGGGGCCGGCTGCTCCAGGTGCTGCGCGAGAGCGACGGGCCGGTGGCGGGGCCCAGGCTGCGGACGGCGTGGCCGGACGAGCTCCAGCGCGAGCGCTGCCTCGACGGCCTGGTCGCCGACGGGCTCGTGGAACCGCTGCCGCAGGACCGCTACCGGCTCCCCGCCTGATCCGCCGTCCGGTCCTCCGTCAGGACCCTCGCCCGGCCCCCGTCGCCGGCGACCTCTGGCGGCCGCGCCCTGCGGGCGGCCAGGGCCGTGCGGGCCCGCGACAGCCGGCCGGCGAGCTCGCGGCGGCCACGCTGCACGCGCGGCACCGCCGAGGCGAGCAGGCGGTAGAGCGCGGGCCGGTGGACCACGTCCACCTCGCCGACGTACTCGGTGGCCCCGCCGTCACCCTTGCAGAATCCCCGCTTGAAGAGGTACAGCCCGTCGGTCTCGGAGAGCTCGAACACCCCGCCCATGTCGTAGGACTCCGCGCCGGTGGCCAGTCCCCGCACCATGATGTCGTGGTTCATCACCTGGTTGGGCCCGGTGCTGCGCCGGATGTCGTTGGACCCGGCGTAGAGGTAGTACAGCTTGCCCCAGTAGTCGACGGTCACCGAGGCCGCCAGCACGTCGCCCTCGTGCTCGGCCAGCACCACGTGCATCCGGTCCTCGAAGGCCCGGCGCATCCGGTGGAAGTAGGGCAGCTCCCGGGCGGTGATCCCGTTGCGCTGGGCCATGTGGCGGTAGATCTCGTGGAAGGTGACCAGGTCGGCCATCTCCGTGGCCTCCCGCGTGGTCACCCCCTTGCGCCTCCCGCTGCGCACCTTGTTCCGGGTCTTCCCGTCGTACTTGGCCAACAGCTCGTCCTCGGAGAGCTGACGTCCGTCCTCGTCCTGGAGGCGGACGACCATCGTGAACCGGGGCTGGACGATGTCGTCCTTGTCCGCCCCCACGTTCTTGACCCGCCAGCCGGGCTGCGACCGCATCCAGGCGTCCAGCCCCTCGTCGAACCGGACCTCGGGGTCGAAACGGGTCATCACCGCCCGGTGGCGCTCGACGAGCGGCTGCGCCTCGGCCAGGATCCGCAGGACCAGGTCCTTGTCGTTCCAGTCGACGAGCGGCCCGCGGGGGGCGTAGAGGACCGAGAAGCCTCCGGGCAGCCGCCGCACGAGCAGCGTCATCGCGGCGACGATGCGGCCGTCCTCCTCGACGTAGACGGCCTCCTGGCCCCACTCGTCCTTGACGATCCCCCACCGCAGGTCCTGGGTCACGGACCGGTGGGGGTGGGAGCGCACGAAGGCGCTGTAGCGGTCGACGGCCGCGGGGTCGGCGAGATCCAGGACGGGCACGGGGGCTACCGTACCTGCCCCTGGTGGCGCCCCTCCCGGACGACCGGACGCAGCACCTCCACCGTCCGGTGCGCGGCCTTGATGCTCACCAGCGGCGAGGTGGGCAGGGTGAGCACGCGGGCGGAGACCTCCTCGGCCACCGGGGACCCGCTCGGGTCGTAGTGCAGGTCGGACCGGCGCCGCGGGCCGGGCCACAGGGTCGGCCGGTACCAGGCACCGGCGTCCAGACCCTCGCCCCGCAGGGCCGCCAGCACCGCCTCGGCCACCTCGGTGGAGGGGACGAGGAGGGGGAAGCGCACGAGGGTGGTCGCCGGATCCTCCAGGAGACGGGGGACGGCGACACCGGGCTCCCCGCTGAGCCCGAGGCGGTAGACCGCGGCGACGGCCCGCCGGTGCTCGCCGGTGGTGCCCAGCACGGGCAGGGTCCGGCGCATCCTGCGCAGGACGTCCTCGGAGGGGAGGTGGGGCTCGCCCACGCTGCGGCCCGAGCGCTCGGCGTCGGTGACGTCCAGCTCGACCAGACCCCGTTCGGCCGCGGCGGACAGCACCCGTGCGCCGGGGGGCCCCAGGCGGCCCGCCACGCGGCGCAGGGGACCGCCCGCCCGCCGGGCGACCGCGTCGCGCCGACCGGCCTGCGGCAGGTCCGCCAGCGCCCCGGCGAGGACGTCGTGCCAGGGCCCTTCGCGCAGGGCCGGTGAGATCCACACGGCGGCTCCCGACGCGAGCGGAAGGGCCCCGCCGGCCTCGAACCCGTGCAGCGAGATGTCGGCGGCCACCAAACCGTCGGCCGTGCGGGCCAGGTGTCCGGGGCAGTGGGCGCTGTCCTCCACCAGGAGCGCCCCGGGCGGCAGGAACGCGCGCAGCCGGGCGACCGGGGCCACCGGCCCGAACGTGTGCCGGACGACCACCGCCCGCGTGGAGGAGGAGGACACCATCGGCACCGTGGCCGGGTCCAGCGAGAGGGTGTCGCGGTCGATGTCGGCGTAGCGGGGCCGGTGCCCGGCGCCCAGCACCGGCGTGACGGTGGTCAGCGGGGCGAAGGGCTGCACGACCACCTCGCCCGGGCCGGCGTGCCCGCAGACGGCCCGGAGCACGGCCAGGGCGGCGTGCCGGTCTCGGTCCACGAGGAACCAGTCGGCCGGGTCCGTGCCCGACCGCCGCGCCAGCTGCTCCCGGACCGCGGAGGCCGCGGACGACGGAGGCGGTGCCGTGGCCGGTGCCGGTGTCGCGGAGCCCATCACGCCTACGGAGTCTAGGTGTCGGGAGCCCGGCCCACCCCTTGGGCCTCGCATAGGGTGAGCGCCATGGCCCTCACGTTCGAGACCTCTCCTCCGGCCGCGGGCTGGAACGCCCGGATCGCGGCCACCCCGAACGGCGGCAACATCTACCAGAGCCACGAGCTGGGCGAGGTCAAGCGGATGGCCCGATGGCGTCCCCTCTACGCCGAGTCGCACGGCGTGGCCATGACGATCCACGAGAAGGCGGCCCCCGGCTTCGGGACCGTCTGGTACCTGCCGAAGGGGCCGTGCGTGGACGGGACCGCGTCCCTGGCGCCGGTCGTGGACGACCTGCGCGAGGCCGCCCGCGCCCGGGGGGTGATGTTCGTGCGCCTGGAGCCGGAGATCCGCGAGGAGGAAGGGGCCCTGGCCGGCCTGCGGGCCATGGGCCTGGTGCGGACCGACCCCGTCCAGCCGCACTCCTCCACCGTGCTGTTCGCCCTGCCGGAGTCCCCCGAGGACCTGCTGGGCGCCTATCCGTCCAAGACCCGCAACATGGTCCGCCGCGCCGGCCGCGAGGGCGTGCAGGTCGAGCGGGCTCCGGGCACGGAGGAGACCTTCGAGCTGATGTGGCGCCTTTGGTCGGCGGTGGTCGAGGACCAGGGGCTGGGGGTCCGGGGCCACGACTACTTCGTCGAGAGCTGGCGCATCATGGTCTCCGGCGGCCTGGCGCAGCCGTTCCTCGCGCGCAGGGACGGCGAGCCGCTGGCCTGGGCGCTGGTCGCGGCGCTCGGGACGGTCGCCGCCTACAAGGAGGGGGCCAGCCTGCGCGAGCGGCCGGTGCCCGGCGCCAGCCAGCTGCTCCAGCACGAGGGCATGCGGTGGGCGATCGAGCGTGGCGCCCGCACCTACGACCTCGTCGGCGTGCCGCACTCCTCCCGCCTGGACGACCGCTCGGACCTGCGGTACGGACTGGGGGTCTTCAAGCGCGGGTTCAGCAAGGAGGTCACCGACTGGGTGGGCGCGTGGGACCTCGTCCTGCGGCCCCGGAGGTATGCCGCGTGGCAGCGCCTCGGGCAGCGCGTGGTCACGCGCGTGCAGCGGCGTGAACCCGGTGACGCCTTCTGGTGAGCGGTCCCGACCGGCGGGAGGGTGATGCCCGGCCGTGTCCGTAGGATGACCGCCATGGGTCTGATCGAGAGCCGTCCGTCGACCGCGGCCGAGTGGGACGCGCAGGTGGTGGCCGCACCCGGACCGTCGTCGATGTTCCAGACGCACGAGTTCGCCCAGGTCAAGGAGCGGGTCGGCTGGCGTCCCCGCTTCCTCGTCGTGGACGGCGTCGCCGTCACGGTGCACACCCGCACCGCCCCGGGGCTCGGCCGGGTCTGGTACGCCCCCAAGGGACCCTCGGTCGCCTCGGTCGACCAGCTGGCCTCGCTGCTGCCCACGCTGGCGGAGGCGGCCCGGGCCGACGGGGCCTTCCTGCTCAAGGTCGAGCCGGAGCTGCTGGAGAACCCCGAGACGCTGGCGGCCCTGGACTCCCTGGGGCTCGTCCGGGCCGGCCGGGTGCAGACGAACGCCTCCACGGTCCTCGTGGACGTCTCCGGGGACGCCGAGGAGCTGATCATGCGTCTACCGGGCAAGGTGCGCAACCAGGTCCGCCGGGCCCAGCGCGACGGCCTGGAGGTCGAGCGGGTCCCGGCGACCGAGGAGAACTACGAGCGGCTGTGGCGGATGTGGGCCGAGGTCGTCGAGGACCAGGGCATCGCCACCCGCGACCGCGAGTACCAGGTGGGCCTGTGGCGCACCTTCTGCGAGGCCGGGCTGGCCCAGCTCTTCCTCACCCGCTTCCAGGGGCAGGACGTCGCGGGGGCCTTCGTCACGGTGGTCGGTGACGTCGCCTGCTACAAGGACGGGGCGAGCGTGCGCGACCGGCCGGTGCGGGGCGCCAGCCAGCTCCTGCAGTACGAGGCCATGCGGTGGGCGCAGGAGCAGGGCGCCACCGTCTACGACCTGTGCGGCACCCCCCACTCGACCAGGGTGGCCGACGAGGACGACCCGTTCTTCGGCATCGGCGTCTTCAAGCGCGGGTTCAACAAGCAGGTCACCGACTGGGTGGGTGCCCTGGACCTGCCGCTGCGGCCGCGGCGCTACCAGGCCTGGACCCGGTTCGGCCACCGCGTCCTGGCCAAGGCCCTCTCGCGCGGCCGCAGCGGGTCGAGCTTCTTCTAGGGGCCCTCCCCACCACTGGCCGAGCGCGTCTGGGGCCGGGGCCGGGGCCGGGGCCGGGGGTCAGTAGAACAGCGGGTTGCGCGCCCTGGTCAGCCGGGCGTGGACCCGCAACCCCACCCGGTCCCAGACGGCCGTACGTCGTCGGTCCACGACCAGCCGGACGCTGCCGACGGTGTCGGTGATCGGCCCGAAGGCCGTCTTGAACTGCACGAGCCCGTGCAGGGGGTGGTCCTGGTCGTCGGCCGCCCAGCTCGGCGGCACGCCGTACAGGTCGTAGGTGGTGGCCCCCCGCTCCTTGCACCAGCGCATCGACTCCCACTGGACGCGGTACTGCAGGCCGTTGGCTGCCGGGGTGCGCACCGACCCGCCGTCGCGGTAGTAGCCCAGGTCGCCGTGCTGCCACAGGAACGCGCCGGCCTCGGGCTCGGCCACGTCGGCGGAGGACCTGGCCAGCACGACATGGCCCTGGCCCAGGTCGCGGTAGAGGCGCCAGGCCCTGACGTAGTACTCCTTGGGGCGCAACGGGAAACCGGCCCGCTCCACGGTGGGGGCGTACAGCTGCCAGAACGTCTCGATGGCCTCGTCGTCGGTGCGGTGCTCCACGACCGCGTCCGAGGCCTTGCGGATGGCCCTGCGCGCCCGCTGCCGGAAGGAGGCCAGCAGCTCGTCCTCGTCGGGCCGCAGGTCGATGAGGACGGTGTGGTGCCCCTGCTGCAGGTCGGTGAACTCCTCCAGCCCCGGTATGCCGGCGACCAGGTCCGAGCGCGTCTCCGGCCCCTCGGCGGGCACCGGTGGCTCGAAAATGACGCTGAAGGCACCCACCGTGCGCAGGTCCTCGCAGATGGCCCGGACGTGCTCGGGGTCGGTCACCCTCGGACCCATGGGGGCGTACCAGAGCTCGCCGAAGGGGGGCACCTTCTTGACCAGGTAGAGGGCCGGGACCGACGGCCGGCCCGGGTGCTCGTGGACGACCTGGCGCGCGGACGCCCAGGCGCCCGACTTGATCTCGGCGTAGGGCGCCAGCTGCATGAGGTCGACACCGCCCGGGCTGGCCCGCACCAGGTCGTCCCAGCCGGCCGTCTCCTCGGGGGTCGCGTCGCGCAGCGTCATGCCGCAACCCTAACCGTCCACCGCCGGCGTCCTGCCACGTCGCCGGGCGGGCGGCTGCGGACGTGCGGACGGGGCGCACCGCGGTGGCGGTGCGCCCCGTCCGGTCGTGCTCGGGGTATGGCGTGCGCGCGGGCTCAGCCGGCGTGCTCGCCCTGCTCCTCGGCGGGACCACCGGAGGTGGCCGGCTCCACCGGCAGGGTGTCCGGCACCGCCGAGGGCTTGGGCTGCCCCTGGAAGGTGAAGACCTTGTCCCGGGTGCGGTCCTCGCCCACGGTGTCCTCCACGTCGACGACCACGATCTCGCCGGCGCCGATCTGCCCGAAGAGGATCTTCTCGGAGAGCTGGTCCTCGATCTCGCGCTGGATCGCGCGGCGCAGCGGCCGGGCGCCCAGGACGGGGTCGTAGCCCTTCTTGGCGAGCAGCTCCTTGGCCGACTGCGTGAGCTCGAGGGCCATGTCCTTGTCCTTGAGCCGCACGTCCAGCTTGGCGATCATCAGGTCCACGATCTGGACGATCTCGGCCTGCGAGAGCTGCGGGAAGACGATCGTGTCGTCCACGCGGTTGAGGAACTCGGGACGGAAGTGCTGCTTGAGCTCGTCGATGACCTTGTTCTTCATCCGGTCGTAGCTGCTCTGGGTGTCCGGACCGGCCGAGAACCCCAGGGAGATGCCCTTGGCGATGTCCCGGGTGCCCAGGTTGGTCGTCATGATGATGACGGTGTTCTTGAAGTCGACGACCCGACCCTGGGAGTCGGTCAGACGACCGTCCTCCAGGATCTGCAGCAGGCTGTTGAAGATGTCCGGGTGCGCCTTCTCGACCTCGTCGAAGAGCACGACCGAGAACGGCTTGCGCCGCACCTTCTCGGTGAGCTGACCACCCTCCTCGTAACCGACGTAGCCGGGGGGCGAGCCGAACATCCGCGAGACGGTGTGCTTCTCGGAGTACTCCGACATGTCGAGGGTGATGAGTGCGTCCTCGTCGCCGAAGAGGAACTCCGCCAGCGCCTTGGCCAGCTCGGTCTTGCCGACGCCGGTGGGGCCGGCGAAGATGAACGAGCCACCGGGGCGGCGGGGGTCCTTCAGGCCGGCCCGGGTGCGCCGGATGGCCTGGGACAGCGCGGTGATCGCGTCGTCCATGCCGACGATCCGCTTGTGCAGCTCGTCCTCCATGTGGAGCAGCCGCTGGGACTCCTCCTCGGTGAGCTTGAACACCGGGATGCCGGTCGCGGCGGCGAGGACCTCGGCGATCAGCTCCTCGTCGACCTCGGACACGACGTCCATGTCGCCGTTCTTCCACTCCTTCTCGCGCTCGGCGCGGGACTGGGTGAGCTTGTGCTCCTCGTCCCGCAGCCGCGCGGCCTTCTCGAAGTCCTGGGCGTCGATCGCCGACTCCTTCTCCCGCTTGGCGTGGGAGATCTTCTCGTCGAACTCGCGCAGGTCCGGCGGAGCGGTCATCCGGCGGATGCGCAGCCGGGCGCCCGCCTCGTCGATGAGGTCGATCGCCTTGTCGGGCAGGAAGCGGTCGTTGATGTAGCGGTCGGCCATCCCCGCGGCCGCCACGAGCGCGGCGTCGGTGATGGAGACCCGGTGGTGGGCCTCGTAGCGGTCGCGCAGGCCCTTGAGGATCTCGATCGCGTGCGACAGCGTGGGCTCGGCGACCTGGATCGGCTGGAAGCGGCGCTCCAGCGCGGCGTCCTTCTCGATGTGCTTGCGGTACTCGTCCAGGGTCGTGGCCCCGATGGTCTGCAGCTCGCCGCGGGCCAGCATGGGCTTGAGGATGCTCGCGGCGTCGATGGCGCCCTCGGCGGCACCCGCCCCGACGAGGGTGTGGATCTCGTCGATGAACAGGATGATGTCCCCGCGGGTGCGGATCTCCTTGAGCACCTTCTTGAGCCGCTCCTCGAAGTCGCCGCGGTAGCGGCTGCCGGCGACGAGCGCACCGAGGTCGAGCGTGTAGAGCTGCTTGTCCTTCAGCGTCTCGGGCACGTCGCCGCGGACGACGTCCTGGGCCAGACCCTCGACGACGGCGGTCTTGCCGACGCCGGGCTCGCCGATGAGGACCGGGTTGTTCTTGGTGCGGCGGGACAGCACCTGCATGACCCGCTCGATCTCCTTCTCGCGACCGATGACCGGGTCGAGCTTGCCCTCCCGCGCGGCCTGGGTCAGGTTGCGGCCGAACTGGTCCAGCACCAGCGAACCGGCCTGCTGGCCCTCCGCGCCGCCGCTGGGGCCCACGCCCGCGCTCGCGGTCTCCTTGCCCTGGTAGCCCGAGAGCAGCTGGATGACCTGCTGGCGGACCTTGTTCAGGTCGGCACCGAGCTTGACGAGCACCTGGGCGGCCACGCCCTCGCCCTCGCGGATCAGGCCGAGCAGCAGGTGCTCGGTCCCGATGTAGTTGTGGCCCAGCTGCAGCCCCTCGCGCAGCGAGAGCTCGAGGACCTTCTTGGCCCTCGGGGTGAAGGGGATGTGCCCGGTCGGGGACTGCTGGCCCTGCCCGATGATCTCCTGCACCTGCTCGCGGACGGCGTCCAGGGAGATCCCCAGCGACTCCAGCGCCTTGGCGGCGACACCCTCCCCCTCGTGGATCAGGCCGAGCAGCAGGTGCTCGGTCCCGATGTAGTTGTGGTTGAGCAGCCGCGCCTCTTCCTGGGCGAGCACCACGACCCGCCGGGCCCGGTCGGTGAACCGTTCGAACATCGTCACTCCTCGACTAGCGTCTCGTCACGCGGTCGGCGGCCGGAGCCCACCCGCGCGGGCGTACGTCCACTCTACGTGGCGTCTGAGAACCTCAACGTCCTCGTGCACCGTCGGTGTTCCACGAGGGCCGCCTGTTCGCCCCTGGCATAACCGGACGGCCCCCGACGGCCACCGTCACGCGCCACCGGACGTCCCGGCCAGCCCCGCGGCGGGCGCGTCCCCGGTCGACCGGCCTCGGAGCGGCCCGCCCCCGGTCAGCCGGCCTTCTTGCGGGTGGAGGTGCGCTTGTCCGCCGCCTTGGCAGGCGTCTTCTTCGCCGCGGCCTTGCTGCCCGTCGAGGCGTCCGTCTTCGCCGCCGTCCTCTTGGTCGCCGTCCTCTTGGCCGCGGTGCCCTTGGCCCCCGCGCTCCGCGACGACCCCGACGAGGCCCGGTCGCCGGACCCGTCCCCGTCGGCATCGGCACCGACGTCGTCCGGAGTCTCCTCGGTGGTCTCGCCCCGACCGGCCCGGGCCCGCTCCACCGACCGCTGCAGAGCGGCGAGCAGGTCGACCACCTCGCCGGACTCGCCGTCCTCCTCGGACTCCGGCGGCTCGGTGACCTCCCCGCCCTCGATCTTGCTCTGGACCAGCGCCTCGACCGCCTGCTTGTAGTCGTCGACGTGCCCCTCGGGCTCAAAGTCCCCGGCCATGGACTCCACGAGCATCCGCGCCATGGCGATCTCGTTCTTCTTGGGGTCGCTGACCTCGTCCAGGTGGTCGAGCCGAGAGGCGTCCCGGATCTCGTCGGGCCACAGCAGGGTCTGCAGCACGATGGCGTCCTCCATCACCCGCAGCACGGCCATGGTCATCCGGCTGCGCACCGACACCGTGACGACGGCCACCCGCTCGGACTCGCGCAGCGCCTCGCGCAGCAGCCCGTAGGCCTTGGCCCCCATCGCGTCCGGCTCGATGTAGTAGGCGCGGTCGTAGAGGATCGGGTCGATCTGGTCGATCGGCACGAACCGCTCGACGGTGATCTCCTTGCTCGAACGGTTGGGCAGCGAGGCCAGGTCCTCGTCGGTGAGCACGACGGTGCGCCCGTCCTCGGTCTCGTAGGCCTTGGCGATCTCCTTGTAGGCCACCTCCTCGCCGTCGGCCTGGGCCACCCGCTTGTAGCGGATGCGGCTGCCGTCGCTGGCACGCACCTGGTGGAAGGACAGGTCGTGGTTCTCGGTCGCCGAGTAGAGCCGGACCGGCACGTTGACCAGCCCGAACGACACGGCGCCCTTCCAGATGGCTCGCATTGGACAAGGATGGACCCATGCGCCCCATGCTCGCCACCCCTGGAGATGCGCGGACCGGTCCACCGTCCGGCCCGTCCTGGGCCCACGAGATCAAGTGGGACGGCATCCGGGTCCTGGCCGACGTGCGGGACGGCCGGTTGCGGCTGCTGACGCGCGGCGAGCGGGACATCGCCGTGGCCCTGCCCGAGCTGCGGGCCCTCGCCGGGGTGGCCCAGGACCTGCTGCTCGACGGCGAGGCGGTGACGATGATCGCCGGGCGCCCCTCGTTCAGCCACGTCGTCGACCGGGTGCACACCTCCTCGCCCACCGCGGCGGCCCAGCTGGCCCGCACCCGCCCGGTCACCTACCTCGTCTTCGACCTGCTGCGGCTGGACGGGATGGACCTCACCGGCCTGCCGTGGTCCGCGCGCAGGTCCGCCCTGGAGGACCTCCTCCGCGACGTGGCCGGCGTGCAGGTCCCCCCGGTCTACGACGACGGGGGCCAGCTCCTCGCGGCGACCGCGGAGCAGGGGCTGGAGGGCGTGGTGAGCAAGCGCCGGTCCTCGACCTACCAGCCCGGCTCGCGGTCGACGGACTGGCTGAAGTTCCCCCACCGCGACCACCTCAGCGTCGTCGTCGGCGGATGGCGGGTGCAGACGGGCACCGCCGCCCGGCTCGGCGCCGTGCACGTGGGCCTCCCGCTGGACGACGGCACCGGCACGGTCCTGCGGGACGACGCCGGCCGGTTGCGGCTGACCTACCTCGGCCGGGTGGGCAGCGGACTGGCCGGGCGGGCGGGAGCCCAGCTCCAGACGCTCCTGGAGCAGGTTCCGCCGGTGCCGTACCCGTTCACCACCGACATTCCCCGGCCCGAGTCCGCTGGCTCCACGTGGCTGGAGCCGCGCGTGGTGATCGACGTCGCCTCGCTGGGCATCACCCCCGGGCTGGGACGGTTGCGGCAGCCGTCGTTCCAGGGCGTGCGCCCCGACCTGGACCCGTCGGACCTGCTGGAGGTGCAGCCGTGAGCAGCCAGAGCGTGCGCGTGGCCGGGCGGACCCTGCGGGTCAGCAACCTGGACAAGGTGCTCTACCCGTCCACCGGGACCACCAAGGGCGAGGTGCTCACCTACTACGTGACGCACGCCGACCGGATCCTGCCCGAGCTGGCCGACCGGCCGGTGACGCGGATCCGCTGGCCCGAGGGGGTGGGTGCGGCCCACTTCTTCGAGAAGAACCTGCCGCCCGGCGCCCCCGACTGGCTGTCGCGCGTCACGGTGCCCACCCCCGGGTCCTCGCGGGGGCGCGAGACCATCACCTTCCCCCTCGTGCACGACGTCGCCGCGCTGGTGTACCTGGTCAACCTCGGCAGCCTGGAGCTGCACGTGCCCCAGTGGCGGGTCGACGCGGAGGGGACGCCGCTGCCCCCCGACCGGATGGTCGTGGACCTCGACCCCGGCCCGGGGGCGGGGCTGCGCGAGTGCTCCCGGGTGGCGCTGCTCGTCCGCGACCGGCTGGACGCGGTCGGGCTGTCCACGCACCCGGTGACGAGCGGGTCCAAGGGGATGCAGCTCTACGCCCCCCTGGAGGGCGCGCGGGGGTCGGAGGAGGTGAGCGGGGTCGCCAGGACGCTGGCCGAGCACCTGGCCGAGACCCACCCCGACCTCGTGACGGCACGGATGACCAAGGCGGAGCGGCCCGGCAAGGTCTTCCTGGACTGGAGCCAGAACAACGCCGCCAAGACCACGATCTGCCCGTGGTCGCTGAGGGGCCGGGATCGGCCGCAGGTGGCGCTCCCCCGCTCCTGGGACGAGGTCGAGGCGGCCGAGGCGGGGGGGCCGGAGCTCACCCAGCGCACGATCGACGAGGTCTGAACCCGTCGAACGGGGCGGCCGCGGGGACGTCCCCCGGGCGTGCGGACGGGCCGCTCCCGGTCGGGAGCGGCCCGTCAAGAAGGCGTCGGCCTCCTCGTCCGGTCGCGTCAGTGCGCGGCCGCGTAGGCGTCCTGGAGCTCCTGAGAGACCCGCCCGCGGGAGCTGACCTTGTAGCCGTTCTCCCGACCCCACTCGCGCATCTTCGCGAGCTCGTCGGCCTTGGCCGAGGAGCCGGAACCCGAGCCGGAGCCCGCGCCGCGACGACGGGTCTGCCGACGGCCGCCGGCGCGACGGGCCTCGCCGATCCACCGGGCGAGGTCGTCCCGCAGCTTGGCTGCGTTCTCGTCGTTGAGGTCGATCTCGTAGGTCACCCCGTCGAGGGCGAACTCCACCGTCTCGGTGGCCTCGCCGCCGGAGATGTCGTCCTCGAGAATGACCTGCACACGCTGAACCATAGGCGTTCTCCTGGTGATTGTCGTGACGTGCCGAACAGGGATCGGCGGCACGCCGACAACTCTACCGAACAATTCAGGCATCCGGAAAGCCCCTGTGGAAGAGGGCCATTTATCGGATTTCAGTCACCGCTGGAACGGGTCGTTGGTATTGTCCGTCAGCGCGTCCTGCTCGGCCTCCCACCGGCGAAGCGCCGCACGTTCCCGACGGTCGCCCTCGACGAGGTGCTTGAGAATGACCCAGAACAGGAACAGCAGACCGGCCGAGGGAATGAGGGCGGCCAGCACCATCCAGCTGTCGTGGAGGAAAGAGGGCATCATGCCTCCGGCTTGAGGAAGGGAAAGAGGATGGTCTCACGGATCCCGGCGCCGCTGAGCAGCATGAGCACCCTGTCCAGCCCCATGCCCAGCCCCCCCATGGGCGGCGCGGCGTACTCCAGGGCACGCAGGAAGTCCTCGTCCAGCTGCATCGCCTCCGGGTCGCCACCGGCCGCCAGCAGGGACTGCTCGGTGAGGCGGCGGCGCTGGATCTCCGGGTCGATCAGCTCGGTGAAGGCGGTGCCCCGTTCGACCCCGGCGATGATGAGGTCCCAGGCCTCGACCAGCCCGTCGTGCGTACGGTGCTGGCGCGCCAGGGGCTGGGCGATCTCGGGGTAGTCGTGCACGAAGGTGGGCTGGAGCAGCGTCGGCTCCACCAGGTCCCCGAAGATCTCCATCGCGATCCGGCCGGCATTGTGGTCGGGCCGCACGGGAATGTCGTGCCGCCGGGCGATCTCGACCACCTCGTCCCGGGGCGTGCGCACGTCCACGGAAAGACCCAGCACCTCCGAAAGTCCTTCGTAGAAGGAGAGCCAGCGCCATTCCCCGTCCAGGTCGACCATCCCCATGGGGGTGGAAATGCGACGACGGCCGACGGCGTCGGCGGCCGCCAGGATCATCCGCTTCATCAGCTCGGCCATCGAGTACTGGTCGCCGTGGGCCTCGTAGGCCTCCAGCATGGTGAATTCCGGGCTGTGCGTGGAGTCGATTCCCTCGTTGCGGAAGATCCGCCCCATCTCGTAGACCTTGTCCACGCCGCCGACCACGGCCTTCTTCAGATAGAGCTCCAGCGCGATCCGCAGGGTCATCGGCATGTCGAAGGCGTTCAGGTGCGTACGGAAGGGACGGGCCGCCGCACCGCCGTGCACCGCCTGCAGGACCGGGGTCTCGACCTCCACGTACCCCTCGTCCTCGAGCACCCCGCGGACCGCCCGGGTGACCGCCGCCCGGTCGAGCACCATCTGCCGGGCCTCCTCCCGCACGACGAGGTCGACGTAGCGCTGGCGCACGCGCTGCTCCTCGGAGAGGTCCTTGTGCAGGACCGGCAACGGACGCAGCGCCTTGGAGGCCATCAGCCACTCGCCCGCCATCACCGACAGCTCGCCGCGGCGGGAGGCGATCACCCGACCGTGGACGAAGACGTGGTCCCCCAGGTCCACCCACTGCTTCCAGCGGTCCAGGGCCTCCTGCCCGACCTCGGCCAGGGAGAGCATCGCCTGCAGGCGGGTGCCGTCCCCGGACTGCAGGGTCGCGAAGCACAGCTTGCCGGTGTTCCGCACGAAGACGACCCGTCCCGAGACACCGACCCGGTCCTGGGTCTCCTCGCCGGCCGAGAGGTGGTCCCACCGTCCCCGCACCTCGGCCAGGGCGTGCGTGACCGGCACCGACACGGGGTAGGGCTCCATCCCCGCCTCCAACATCGCCGCCCGCTTCTCGCGGCGGATCCGCATCTGCTCGGGCACGTCGACCTCGGGGACCTCGGACTCCAGGGCCTTGGGCTGGGGCGTCTGACTCACCCCGACAGGGTATCCGCCGGTGCCGGGGGGGTCCGGTCAGAACAACGAGCCGCCGGCCACCCGGCGCTCGAGGTCCAGCAGAGCCTGCTTGCGCCCGACCCCTCCCCCGTAGCCGGTGATCGCGCCGGCGCTGCCCACCACGCGGTGGCACGGCACGACGATCGAGACGGGGTTGCGGCCGTTGGCCAGCCCGACGGCCCGGGCGGCCCCGGCCTGCCCGATCCGGGCGGCCAGCTGCCCGTAGGACCAGGTCTGGCCGTAGGGGATCAGCAGGAGCGCGTCCCACACCCGCCGCTGGAACTCCGTGCCGGGAACCCGCACGGGCAGGTCGAAGCCGGTCCGGCGGCCCGCCAGGTAGTCGGTCAGCTGCTCGGCGGCGGACTGCAGGACGGGGTCGGCGTCCTGCAGGGCCGTGGTGGTCCCCAGGTCGGCGGGAGCGTGCCGGTGCGTCTCGAAGTACACCCCGGTCAGGTGCTCTCCGTCACCGACCAGCCGCAGCGGCCCGAGGGGCCCGTCGAGCAGGACGTGGGTGGTCTTCGTGCTCGACGTCGTGCTCGACATCGTGCTCGACATCGTGCTCGAGGTCGTGCCCGAGGTCGTGCCCGTCGTGGTGGTGGTCGTGGTGGTCGGGATCATGCGTCCTCCGTGGGGTGCGGGGCGGGTCGGGTCGGGCCACCGGCGCGGAGCAGCTGGACGGCATACCCCCGCCAGGGGCTCCAGCGCCCGGCGCGGGCGGTGAGCTCGGACGCGGTGGCGCCCAGTCCTGCCCGGGCCGCGCGGCGCAGGACGTCGAGGTCGCTGGCGGGCAGGGCGTCGGGGTCGCCGAGGGCGCGCAGGGCGATCGTCTCCACGGTCCAGGGTCCCACGCCGGGCACGGCCGCCAGGGCGGCCCGGGCCTCCTCCCAGGAGGACCCCGGGCCCAGGTCGACACGGCCCTCGGCCAGGGCCGACGTCAGCGCCACCAGCGTGCGCCGACGGGCGCCCGGCATGCCCGGCAGCTGTTCGAGGTGCGCCGCGGCGACGTCGGCGGCGGAGGGGAACAGGTGGGTGGGTCCGCCGGGGCTCAGGAGAGCGCGGGGCAGCTCCCGGCCCAGGCCGCGGACGAGCTGGGCGGCCATCGTCGTCGCCCGCGAGGTGGAGACCTGCTGCCCGAGGACCACCCGCACCGCCGTCTCGTCGGGGTCGACGGTGCCGAGGGGCCGGACCCCCGGGGTCGCCGCCACCAGCGGACGGAGCGCGGGGTCCTGCGCCAGGTGCTCGTCGACCGCCTCCGGGTCGGCGTCCAGGTCCAGGAGCCGGCGGAGCCGACCCGTCGCGGCGCCCAGGTCCCGCACGTCGGTGAGCCGCAGGAGTGCGCGGACGTGCCGGTCGCCGGGTGCCGGAGCCTCGAGCCGGACGACACCGGGGCCGTGCGGGAGGGCCAGCGACCGCTCCCACCCGCCGTCGCGCCACGCCTCCACGCCGGGGACGACCCGGCCCCTCAGCTGCTCGACCAGGCTGGGCACGTGCAGAGGAGGTCGGAAGGGCAGGCGGACCTCCACCTGGGCGGCCGTGCCGGCCTCCTGCCCGGTGACCCCGTCGGTCTCCCCCTCGCCGGCCCCGACGGCACCACCGGGCGCACCCGTGCCGCGGAAGCGCGCCGTGCGCCGCAGCGTGGTGGGCGTGGTGGCGTAGACGGCGCGGACGGTGTCGTTGAACGCCCGTACGCTGCCGAACCCGGCCGCGTGGGCCACGTCCGTGACGGTCAGGTCGGTCGACTCCAGCAGGACCCGCGCGGTCTGCGCCCGCTGCGCCCGGGCGAGGGCGAGCGGGCCGGCACCCAGCTCCGCGGTGACGAGGCGCTCCAGCTGCCGGGTCGAGTACCCGAGCCGGTCCGCCAGGCCGGTGACGCCCTCGCGGTCGACGACGCCGTCGGCGACCAGGCGCACCGCCCGGGCGACCAGGTCGGCCCGCGGCCGCCAGCGGGGGGAACCGGGCGTGCTGTCGGGCAGGCACCGGCGGCAGGCGCGGAACCCGGCCCGCTGGGCGGCAGCGGCCGAGGGGTAGAAGGAGAGGTGGACCACCTTGGGGGTGATCGCCGGGCAGCTGGGTCGGCAGTAGATCCCGGTGCTGGTCACGGCCGTGACGAACCACCCGTCGAAGCGGGGGTCCTTGCTGCGGACGGCGGTCACGCACCGGTCGTGGTCGAGCTGCACCCCTCCATGCTGCGGTCCGGGCACCGGTGCGGTCCAGCAGAAAACCGACATCGACAGGGAGGGTCGGGCGACGGCACCGCTCGAGGCCCGCGGTCCCCTGCCCCACCGCCGGGGATCCTGCCCGCCCGCGGACGGTTCGGCCCCGGCGAGGTTCAGCCGGGAGAGGCCGCCCGCTCCCGGCGCTCGGCGATCCGCCCGAGCTCGTAGGCCACGGTCGTGGCCAGCATGACGAGGACGAAGGGCAGCACGAAGAGCGTCATGACCGTGGTGAAGCCGGAGAGCGCGTCGTGGGAGGTGGCCTGCAGCACGACGTAGCCGACGTAGGCGGCGTAGAGCACCATGAACAGGACGCCCTCCCACCGGGCCACCACGAAGCCGGTGAAGGACACCGGCAGCAGGGCCAGCGAGGTGGCCAGCATGACGGGCAGGTCGAGCGCGAGGACGGCGGGAGGCACCTCCAGGCCGCCGGCCAGCAGCGCGGGCAGGCCCAGGACGAGGCCGAGGTTGGCGATGCAGCTGCCCACGACGTTGCCCAGCGCCAGGTCACGCTCCCCCCGCAGCGCCGCGATCGCGGACGCCGCCAGCTCCGGCAGCGAGGTGCCGACCGCCACCACCGTGAGCCCGACCACCAGCCCGCTCACCCCCAGGGCGGTCGCGACCGACGTCGCGCCCGAGACCAGCAGACCGGCTCCCACGACCAGCAGGACCACCCCGCCCAGCACGAGGAGCACCGCCGCCCAGCCCGGCAGCACGCCTCCGGCCTCCTCGTCCGCCGGCGGGTCGTCCGGCCCGGCCGTCCCCGGGTGGGCCTCCCCCGGCCTGTGCTCCGCGTCCTCCGTCGGCGGGTCCTCGTCGGGCGCCGGGTCCTCGTCGGGCGCCGGGTCCTCGTCGGGGTCGCGGCGGGCGATCCACACGCTGGCCAGCAGATGGACCAGGAAGACCCCGAGGAGCACCACCCCGTCGGCCAGGCCGATCCGACCGTCCAGGGACAGCACCAGGGCGAGCACCCCCAGCCCGAGCATCACCGGGACGTCGATCCGCACGATCCGGCGCCGGGCGGTCAGCGGCAGGATCAGCGCCGAGACCCCGAGGATGAGCAGGACGTTGGCGATGTTGGAGCCCACGACGTTGCCCAGCGCCAGGTCGGTCTCCCCCCGCAGCGCGGCACCCGTGCTGACCGCCAGCTCGGGGGTGGAGGTGGCCACCGACACCACGGTGAGCCCGACCACCAGCGGGGTCAGCCCGGAGCGCACCGCGAGCGCCGAGGCACCGCGCACCAGCAGCTCGCCACCGCCCACGAGCAGCACCAGGCCCAGCACGATCCGACCGACGTCGAGAAGATCCACGTGCGGCACAGTAGTGGGGGTGCACCCCGACCGGCAGCCCCACCACGACGCCCCCGGTCGGGCACGACCCTGGCACGCGGCGTGGGCGGACGCGCTCTACGGCGACCGCGGCTTCTACCGCTCGCACGCGCCCGCGCAGCACTTCCACACCTCCGCCCAGGGGATCCCCGGGGGCGGGGCAGTCCTGGCCGAGGCGCTCGTCGCGCTGTGCCGCAGGCACGGGCTGACCGGCGTGGTCGACGTGGGGGCCGGCCGGGGCGAGCTGCTCGCCGAGGTGCGCCGGCTCGCACCGCAGCTGCACCTGCACGGCGTCGACGTCGTCGACGCGCCGGCCGACCTCCCCGTCGACCGCTGGACCCGTTCCCCCGGCGGGGCGCTCCTGCCCGACGCCCTCCGGGACCTGCACGGGGTGCTCGTCGTGGCCCACGAGTGGCTCGACGTGGTGCCCTGCCCCGTCCTGGTCCGGGACGACCACGAGGTATGGCGCGAGGTCGCCGTCCACGAGGACGGCACCGAGGTCCTCGGCCCGGTCCCGTCGGCCCCGGACCTGGCCTGGGCGCGGCGGTGGCTCGGCCCGCAGGTGCACCGGGCCGAGGTCGGCCGGCCCCGCGACCAGGCGGCGACCGACCTCGTGGGCCGCGTCCGGCAGGGGCTGGTGCTCCTCGTCGACTACGGGCACACCTCCGCCGACCGGCCGGCCGGGGGCACCCTGACGGGCTACCGCGCGGGGCGGCAGGTCGCCCCCGTCCCGGACGGTTCGTGCGACCTGACTGCCCACGTCGCCTGGGACAGCCTCGTGGACCACCTGGGTGCGCCCGCCGTGCTGACCTCGCAGCGTGCCGCCCTGCTCGGGCTGCTGCAGGCCGACGGTCGTGCCGGCGACGGCAAGGACGGGACCGGCGAGGACGGGACCGGCGAGGCCCTCCTGGCGCCGGTGCCGCACGGGCTCGCCCGTGCCGACCCCGCGGCATACCTGTCCCTGCTGGCGCGGCGCGCCGCCCTCGGCGCGCTCACCGCCGTCGGCGGTCTCGGCGACTTCGGCTGGGTGCTCGTCGTCGTCGAGGAGCCGGGCCGCGGCCGCGTCGCCCCCGACGGGGCCACGGTGCCCGACTAGGGTGGCCCGGGTGAGCACCCGCGACCTGGACGTCTCCCTCGGCGCCGCCGGCGTGGGCGGGGTGAGCACCACCGAGATGGTGCTCAACATCGGTCCGCAGCACCCGGCCACGCACGGGGTGCTGCGGCTGCGGCTGACCGTGGACGGGGAGCGGATCATCGCCGCCGAGCCGGTGATCGGCTACATGCACCGGGGGGCCGAGAAGCTGTTCGAGGTCCGTGACTACCGGCAGATCCTCGTCCTGGCCAACCGGCACGACTGGCTGTCGGCGTTCAACAACGAGGTCGGGGTGGCCCTCACCGTCGAGCACCTGCTGGGGATGGAGGTGCCCGAGCGGGCCACCTGGACCCGCACGCTGCTCTCCGAGCTGGGGCGGGCGCTCAACCACCTCATGTTCCTGGGGTCCTACCCGCTGGAGCTGGGTGCGATCACCCCGATGTTCTACTCCTTCCGCGAGCGGGAGGAGCTGCAGGCCGTCATGGAGGAGTACTCCGGCGGACGGATGCACTACATGGCCAACCGCGTGGGCGGGCTGCTGCACGACCTGCCCGAGGGCTGGCTGGACCGGGTCGACGCCGCGGTCGAGCAGGTCCGGGCGCGGATGCCCGAGCTGGAGTCGATGCTGCTGGGCAACGAGATCGTCCTGGCGCGCACGCGCGGGGTGGGCGTGCTCGAGCTGGCCGACGTCCTGGCCTACGGCGTGTCCGGGCCGATCGCCCGCGCCTCCGGCCTGGACGTGGACCTTCGGCGGGACGAGCCCTACCTGGCCTACGCCGAGCTCTTCGGCGAGGGCGGGCCGGGCCGGGTGGTGACCCGGGAGGAGGGGGACTGCTACGCCCGGCTGGAGGTGCTGGCCGAGCAGGTGCACGTCTCGCTGGACCTGGCCCGGGCGTGCACGCGACGGCTGCGCGAGCTGGGCCCGGGCCCCTACGACACCAGGCTGCCCAAGGTGCTCAAGGTGCCCGAGGGCGCGCACTACCTGGCGACCGAGAACCCGCTGGGGTTCAACGGCTACCACCTGGTCAGCCGCGGCGACAAGGCTCCCCACCGGCTCAAGCTGAGGTCCGCCTCGTTCAACAACGTCCAGGTGCTGCGGGAGATGCTCCCGGGGACCGTGGTCGCCGACATGGTCGCGATCCTGGGGTCGATGTTCTTCGTCGTCGGGGACGTCGACAAGTAGGTCGGCCCCGGCACCGCGGCCTCAGGCGGTCGGGGGCCGCATCAGCGCGAACCGCTCCCCGTCGGGGCCGGTCGCCTCGGCGATCCGGCCGTGCTCGGAGTCGAAAGGCTCGGTCGTCACCCGACCGCCGGCGTCGCGGACCCGGGCCACGGCCTCGTCGGTGTCCGCCACCTGGAGCACGACCGACCAGTACGGGCCCTCCCCGGCACCGACCAGACCCAGCCCGGCCGTCCCCGACCGGTCCTCCCCCGGGGCGCGGGCGACGGCATACCTCATGTCCCCCTCGGAGAGGTCCTCGTAGGTCCAGCCGAAGACGTCCGCGTAGAACCGCCGACCGCGGTCGAAGTCGCCGACCATGGCCTCGGTCCAGGCGACCGCGCCCGGGACGTCGTAGGCCTCGAACCCCTGGTGGGACCCCGGCTGCCACAGGCCGAACCCCGCGCCGGTCGGGTCGGCGTGCAGGGCCATCGTGCCGAACGGCCCCACGGACACGGGGGACATCAGGGTCGTGCCGCCGGCGTCGGTGACGGCACGGGAGGCAGCCTCGGCGTCCGCGACCACGAGGTAGACGGTCCACTCGTGCGGCGGCTCCGGCATCCCCTCCATCGGCGGGGCCATGCCCGCGACGGCCAGGCCGTCGACGGTGGCGTTGAGGTAGCCCCCGAACTCCTCCTGCCCACCCGTGTAGTCCCAGCCGAGCACCTCGCGGTAGAAGGCCTTGCTGCGGTCCGGGTCGGTCACCGAGATGTCGATCCAGCCGGGTGCGCCGACGGGGCGGCGGGTGCTGCGTGCGGTCATGGGAGCTCTCCTCGTGGACGGTGCCCCGTCGGGCCGACGGGCGGCTGCATGGTCAGACCGTGCGCGGGTGCAGGACTCATCGGTGGCCGGGACGGTGGCGAGGTGACCACGGGCGGAGTCCTGTCAGGTCTCCCTCCGGCGCAGGACGCTGACCGCGAAGGTCGCGTCCTGGCCCCAGGGCTTCAGGTCCCAGGTCGCGAACCGGTGCTCCAGCCGCAGCCCGGCCGGGAGGAGGAGGTCGTCCAAATCGGTCGGGGTGAAGCCCCGGGTGACCCGGCAGCCCACCAGCACGAAGCCTCCGGCAACGACGTGGGACGCCACGCCTCGCAGCGCCGGACCGCGGTGCTCGACGGGCAGGAAGTCCAGGACGTTCCCCGCCAGGAGGGCCCCGTCGAAGGGCTCCGCCTCACCGACCGCCCCGAGGTCGAGGGTGGCCAGGTCCCCGACCAGCCAGGTGGCGTCCGGGTGGTCCGCGCGGGCCGCCGCGACCAGGACGGGGTCGATGTCCACCCCCACGACCCGGTGGCCCAGCCGGGAGAGGTGCCCGCCGTGCCGCCCGGGACCGCACCCGGCGTCGAGCAGGCGCGCACCCCGGGGGGCCAGGACGTCGACCAGGCGGGACTCCCCCTCGACGTCCTCCCCCCGGGCGGCCATCACCCGGAAGCGCTCGGCGTACCACCGCGAGTGCTCAGGATCCTCCAGCCCGGGCCAGAGCGAGGTCGGGCGGGCCGGTCCGGGGGCCGGTTCGACGGGGGTGTTGCCGTGGTCGCTCACCCGGCCACTCTAGGCCGGTCAGCCGTAGGCCAGGTCGGCGTCGGGCACACCGTCCCCGTCGTCGTCGTCGCCGTCGCCGGGCGGGATCCGGCACCACGCCTGCCCGAGGTAGCCCACGACCGAGAGCAGCAGGGCTGCCGCCGCGTGGACCACGCCCCAGACCAGCTGGGCGCGTTCGCCGGCGACGTCGGCGTTGGGCAGGTGCACCAGGGCGTTGGCCAGGTACCACCCGACCAGCGCGGCCCCGCCCAGCGCGGCCGCCTGGGCCCCCACCAGGGTGCCCCGCCCGCGCTGGGGGCTGGGGCGGGCGGTGCGCGCCCCCCGCAGGTAGCGACGGATCTGCCAGCTCATGACCAGCACGAGAAGGGTGACCGCCACGAGCGGGACCAGCCCCAGCCAGGAGATCACCGGATACTCCGCCCCGAGCGTCCGCAGCAGCTGCAGGACCAGCCAGCCGGCCATGCCGGAGAGCACCCCGACCAGGAGGCCGGTGGTGGGACGCACCCCCTCGACCGTGTTCACCGGGCACCTCCTGCGTCCAGCACGCGCAGCTCCTGCTCCGCCACGTCGTGGACGAGGTCGCGCACCGCGCGCACGTCCTCCCCCCTCCGCAGGTGGGCGTCGGGGTCCAGGTCCAGCCAGGGCCGCAGCACGAAGGCCCGCTCGTGGGCCCGCGGGTGCGGCAGCGTCAGGGCGGGGGTCTGCGCGCGGACGTCGTCGCCGAGGACGGGGTCGCCGTACTGGACCAGGTCCAGGTCCAGGGTGCGTGCACCCCAGCGCACCTCCCGGGTGCGGCCGTGGTCCTCCTCGAGCCGGTGCAGCCGGTCGAGGAGCGTCGTCGGCGCCAGGCTGGTGCGGGCCAGGACCACCCCGTTGACGTAGTCCGGCTGCCCGGCCACGGCGGCACCTCCGACCGGGGCACCGACGTAGAGCGGCGAGAGGCGCACGCCGCGCAGCCCGCGCACCCGGTGCAGCTGGCGGACGGCCGTCCGCACGGTGCGGGCGGGATCCACGCCCTCACCGCTGGGCAGGTTGGCCCCGACGGCGACGACGACGGGCACGTCCCGCTGCCGGCGCACGACGACCGCGACGTCGCCGAAGGGCACGCCGACCGGGGCCTGCGGCTTGTGCACGGTCACCTCGACCGTCTCGACGGCCGGTCGTGCCAGGACGACGGCGGCGATCTCCTCGGCCACGGTCTCGACGAGGTCGCGCGGCTGCCCCTCGACCACCGCGACGACGTCGGCGGCGACCTCGCCGTAGTGCACGGTGCGGGCCAGGTCGTCGCTGGTCCCGGCGGGCCGCAGGTCGAGGCCGATCACGACGTCGACGACGAAGTCCTGGCCGTCGCGCCGCTCGTGCTCGAAGACCCCGTGGTGACCCCGGGCCACCACGCCGGTCAGCCGGACCTGGTCGCCGCGCTCAGCCACGGTGCCGCTCGGTCATCTCGTGGACGGCCAGCGCGTCCCGGGTGGAGGCCACGTCGTGCACCCGCACCGCCCAGCAGCCCGCCCGTGCGGCCAGCAGGCTCGTCGCCGCGGTGGCCATGTCGCGGTCGGCGGGGTCGCTCGGGGGCGCGGCCCCGTCGACGGCCGCGCCCGGCCGGGCGGGCAGCCGCCCCAGGAACCGCTTGCGGGAGGCGCCCAGCAGCACCGGGTGGCCGAGCTGGAGGACGCGCTCCAGGGCGGCCAGCAGGGTCCAGTTGTGGGCGGCGTCCTTGGAGAAGCCCAGGCCGGGGTCCAGGACCACCTGGGCGGGGGCGACGCCCCGCGCGGCGAGGGTCGCGACCCGCTCTTCCAGCTCACGGCAGACCTCCTCCACCACGTCGTCGTAGTGCGGTCGCGCGTGCGGGTCGGTGAGCAGGCCCCGCCAGTGCATGACGACGAACGGGACGCCGGTCGCGGCGATCAGCGGGGGCATCTCCTCGTCCGCCAGCCCGCCCGAGACGTCGTTGACCAGGGTCGCCCCGGCCTCCAGGCAGGCCCGGGCCACCGAGGCACGCATGGTGTCGACCGAGACCGTGAGACCCTCCTCGACCAGCCCGGTCACGACGGGGAGCACGCGGTCCAGCTCCTCGGCCTCCTGCGGCCGTGTGCTCCCCGGCCGCGTCGACTCCCCGCCGACGTCCAGGAGGTCGGCACCCTCGGCGGCCAGCCGGCGGCCGTGCGCCACGGCGGCGGCGGTGTCGGACCACCGGCCGCCGTCGCTGAAGGAGTCGGGCGTGACGTTGACGATGCCCATGATCCGGGTCGGCCCCGGTCGGACCAGGTCGGCGACGGTGGGCACCACGGTCACGTGCTCCGACCGGTCATCAGGCTCATCGCCTCGGCCCTCGTGGCCGGGTCGCGCAGCATGCCGCGGACCGCCGACGTCGTCGTCCGGGCCCCGGGCCGCCGCACGCCGCGCATGGACATGCACAGGTGCTCGGCCTCCACGACGACCATCACCCCGCCCGGGTCGAGGTGGTCGACGAGCGCCTCGGCGATCTGGGTGGTCAGCCGCTCCTGCACCTGGGGCCGACGGGCGAAGACGTCGACGAGGCGGGCCAGCTTGGACAGCCCCACGACCCGTCCGTCCCGGCCCGGGACGTAGCCGATGTGGGCGACGCCGTGGAAGGGGACCAGGTGGTGCTCGCAGACGCTGTAGAGCGCGATGTCGCGCACGATGATCATCTCCTCGTGCTCCACGTCGAAGCGGGTCCCCAGGACGTCGGCGGCGTCCTGCCGCAGCCCGGAGAAGACCTCGGCGTAGGACCGGGCGACCCGCGCCGGGGTGTCCCGCAGGCCGTCGCGGTCGGGGTCCTCCCCGACGGCGAGGAGGATCTCGCGCACGGCCGCCGCGATCCGCTCGTGGTCGACCTCCTGGACGACCGGGCCGCCGGGCGCGTCGCCGTCGTCCCTCAGGACGGGCGGGTCCCCCGCCGGCGTCGGCTGCTGCGGGTCACGGGTGCCCGGGGTCGACATACCCGCCCTCCGGGACCTCGACGACCTTGTGCGGGGGACGCTCCTGACCGTCCGGAGCGGCCGGCCCCTGACCGTTGGCCATCGAGCGCTTCTCCGCGTCCGTGAGCACCGGTCCTTCGGTGTGCACGTGCCGGCTGTCGGAGGAGAGCCACACGGGCCGCACCGGGCGCTTGCGCAGGTCCGTGAAGATCTCGGCGATCGCGGCGGCGTTCAGGGTCTCCTTCTCCAGCAGCTCCAGCACGAGCGCGTCGAGGATGTCCCGGTTGTCGTTGAGCGCGTGCCACGCCTCGTCGTGGGCGGCCTCGATGAGCCGGCGGACCTCCTGGTCGACGACCCCGGCCAGGTCCTCGGAGTAGTCCCGCTCGTGGCCCATGTCGCGGCCGAGGAAGACCTCGCCCCCGGCGGAGCCGAGCTTGACCGCCCCGACGCGCTCGCTCATCCCGAACTGGGTGACCATCTTGCGGGCCAGGCCGGTGGCCTTCTCGATGTCGTTGGCGGCCCCGGTCGTGGGGTCGTGGAAGACCAGCTCCTCGGCGACCCGGCCGCCGAGGGCGTAGGCGAGCTGGTCGAGCAGCTCGTTGCGGGTCGTGGAGTACTTGTCGTCGGCCGGCAGCACCATCGTGTAGCCCAGGGCCCGCCCGCGCGGCAGGATCGTCACCTTGCTGACCGGGTCGGTGTGGTTCATCGCCGCCGCCACCAGGGCGTGCCCGCCCTCGTGGTAGGCGGTGATCTTCTTCTCCTTGGCGCTCATCACCCGCGTGCGCTTCTGCGGGCCGGCCATCACCCGGTCGATCGCCTCGTCGAGGTCGGGGTCGTGGATGACCTTCTCGTTCTTGCGCGCCGCGAGCAGCGCGGCCTCGTTGAGCACGTTGGCCAGGTCGGCGCCGGAGAAGCCCGGGGTCCGCCGGGCGATGGCCATGAGGTCCACGTCCGCGAGCGGCTTGCCCTTGCCGTGCACCTGCAGGATGTGCAGCCGGCCCAGCATGTCGGGGGCCTCGACGGCGATCTGGCGGTCGAAGCGGCCCGGGCGCAGCAGCGCCGGGTCGAGGATGTCGGGACGGTTGGTGGCCGCGATGAGGATGACGTTGGTCTTGACGTCGAAGCCGTCCATCTCCACGAGGAGCTGGTTCAGCGTCTGCTCGCGCTCGTCGTGGCCGCCGCCCATGCCGGCGCCGCGGTGGCGGCCGACGGCGTCGATCTCGTCGACGAAGATGATCGCGGGCGCGTTCTCCTTGGCCTGCTCGAAGAGGTCCCGGACGCGGGAGGCACCGACCCCGACGAACATCTCGACGAAGTCCGAGCCGCTGATCGAGTAGAACGGCACGCCCGCCTCACCGGCGACCGCCCGCGCCAGCAGGGTCTTTCCGGTGCCGGGAGGACCGTAGAGCAGGACGCCCTTGGGGATCTTCGCGCCGACCTCGAGGAACTTGCGGGGCTCGGAGAGGAACTCCTTGATCTCCTCCAGCTCCTCGACGGCCTCGTCCGCGCCGGCCACGTCGGCGAAGGTGACCTTCGGCATGTCCTTGGTGGCCAGCTTGGCCTTGGACTTGCCGAACTGCATCACCCCGCGACCCCCGCCCTGCATGCGGGTCATCAGCCACAGGAACAGACCCAGGATGAGCAGCAGGGGCAGGAAGTTCACCAGCATCGAGACGAAGACGTTCGGCCGCGCCGGGTCGTCGGTCCAGGTCTCGCTGGGCGGGTTCTCGTCCAGGGCCGTGATGATCTGCTCGCCGCGCGCCTCAACGTAGTAGGCCTGCACCTGGCCGGTCTCGCGCACGTCCGGGCTGGAGAAGGTCTCCCCCTCCTTGAGGGTGAGGTCGACCCGGTCCGGCGTGACGACGGCCTCGGCGACCTTGTCGTCCTGGATCAGCTCGAGGGCGTCCACGGTGTCGATGCGGGTGTACGCGCTCGGGGAGAGCAGCGAGAACCACAGGATGCCCAGGCCCAGGAAGAGGAAGATCCAGATCCAGGGACTGGGCTTGGGACGGGGGCGCGGCTTGGCGGTGCTCATGTGGTCGCGGCGGGGACGGCGCGGGTAGGACGCGCTCGCCCCGGTCCTCCTGATCGTTCGGTGTCGGCACGGGTCTCCTGCCGACAACGTGCGGCAGGGGGCCAGTGTTCCATCACCCGGGGGGCTCGGCGCCCCGGGCACCCCCCGGCGGACCGACCCGCCGCCGGGGCTGCGCTCCTGCGCACCCCCGAGGACGGGGGCCCCGCCCCACCGGGTGGACCTTCGCGAACCGCCGTCCGGGCCCCGTCGTCGGGTCCGGCGCTCAGCTGTAGACGTGCGGCGCGAGGGTGCCGATGACGCGCAGGTTGCGGTACTTCTCGGCGTAGTCCAGCCCGTAGCCCACGACGAAGGCGTTGGGGATCTCGAAGCCGACGTAGCGCACGTCGATCTCGACCTTGGCCGCCTCCGGCTTGCGCAGCAGCGTGCAGATCTCGACCGAGGCGGGGCGCCGGGACTCCAGGTTGGTCCGGATCCAGCTCAGCGTCAGGCCCGAGTCGATGATGTCCTCGACGATGAGCACGTGCCGGCCGCTGATGTCGGTGTCCAGGTCCTTGAGGATGCGCACCACGCCGCTGGACTTGGTCCCCGAGCCGTAGCTGCTGACCGCCATCCAGTCCATCTCGGCCGAGCCCGGCAGCGCGCGGGCGAAGTCGGCCATGACCATGACCGCGCCCTTGAGCACGCCGACGAGGAGCACGTCCTTGTCGCGGTAGTCCTGCCACACCTGCGCCGCGAGCTCGGCCAGCCGCTGCTGGATCTGCTCCTCGGTGAACATCACGTCCTCCAGGTCGGCACCCATGTGCTCGGCGTCCACGGGCCTGCTCCTTCGTGTCGGGGTCGATCGCGTTCCGGCGCTCGTGGTCATTCAACTACGGACGGCGTCATTCACCTACGGGCGACCCAGGTGCACCAGGCCGCCCTCCCGCCGGGCCCGCACCCCGCCCGGGAGATGGACCGGACCCTGCCCGTGCCAGTCGGTGAGCAGGGCGTCGACGGCGCGCAGGTGCTCGCCGGTGAGGTCGGTGCCGGGGCTGCCCTCGGCCAGGGCCACCCGGCGCCAGAGCCGGCGCCGCACCGCGGGGGCCAGGGCCTGCAGCGCGCCCACCTTCCACGGGGGCGGGCCCAGGTCCTGGTATGCCGACGCGCTCACCCGCTCGAGCGCGTCCGCGTCGTCGCGCAGCAGGTCCGCCGACCTGGCCAGCCCGGCCACCAGCCCGGGACCCAGCTCGTCCTCCAGCAGACCGAGCGCCCTCCGGGCCCGCACCCGGGCGAACCGCGGGTCCTCGTTGTGCGGGTCGGTCCACGGCTCCAGGCCGGCCGCGGCGCAGGCCTGGGCCGTCTGCGCACGGCCGACGCCCAGGAACGGCCGCAGCAGGAGCACGGGGGAACCGTCCCCGAGCGGACGGCCGGCGGGCATCCCCGCCAGGGACCGGGCCCCCGAGCCGCGCGCGAGCCCGAGCAGCACCTGCTCGGCCTGGTCGTCCCGGGTGTGCCCGACGAGCACCGCGACCGCCTCCGACCGGCGCGCCGCCGCCAGCAGCGCGGCATACCTGGACCGGCGCGCAGCGCCCTCGGGACCGGTGCCCGGACCGCCGGGGGCCTCGACCTCGACCCGCACCACCTCCACGGGGTCCAGACCCAGGCCGCGGCAGGCGGAGGCCGCCGTCGCCGCCACCCGGTCCGAGCCCTCCTGCAGTCCGTGGTCGACGACCACCGCCCCGGCGGACACCCCCGCCCGCGGGGCCTCGAAGGCCGTGGCCGCGGCCAGCGCCAGGGAGTCCGCTCCCCCGGAGCAGGCGACGAGGACCGGCCCGGACGGCGGCAGCCCGCCCAGCGTGCGGCGCACCGCCACCCGGGTGGCGGCGACCGCGGGGTGGGGTCCGGGCACGGTTCCGCGCTCCTGGTCCTCTCAGCCGTGGACCCGGGCGACCCAGGCCTGCGGCTCGGCGATCTCGGTGGGTCGGGGCAGGGTCTGCGGCGAGGTCCACACGGCGTTGAACCCGTCCACGCCGACCTGGTCCATGACCGCGCGCACGAACACGGCACCGTCGCGGTACTGCCGCATCTTGGCCTCCATCCCCAGCAGCCGGCGCAGGATCTTGTCCACCCCGCCGGCCCCCTTGCGCCGCTCGGTGAAGCGGGCCCGGATCGTGGCGACGGTGGGGATGACGCTGGGGCCGACCTCGTCCATGACCACGTCGGCGTGCCCCTCGAGCAGGGACATCACGGCGGTGACCTCGGCCAGGCGTTCGCGCTGCTCGGGCGTGGCCAGGACCTGGGTGATGTCGGTGTCGCCGCGCAGCACGCCGGGGATCTGGGTGACGATCTCGCCCAGGCGCTGGGAGAGCTGGTCCGGCTCGGGCATCATCCGGGCGCCGACGGACCGGGCCTGCTCGATGAGGTGCCCGCGCAGCCACGGGACGGCGGTGAACTGCACGCGGTGCGTCTCCTCGTGCATCGCCACCCACAGCCGGAAGTCGCCGGCGTCGACCTCCAGCTCGCGCTCGGCGGCCAGGATGTTCGGGGCGACGAACATCAGGCGCGGGGTGCCCTGGGGGGCGAGGTCGTACTGCCCCAGCACCTTGGTCGAGATCCAGGACAGCATCCCGGCGACCTCGGTGCCGGTGATCGTGGACCCGATGCGCTGGGCGGTGGGGCCGACCTCGGCCAGCTCCTTACCGCGGGCCCGGGCACGGGCCCGGTCGGCCGTCCGCTTGCGGGCCACGACGTCGTCGAGCACCGGCGCCAGCATGGCCCCCATCGAGGCAGCGTTGGCGCTGATCCAGCCGGGCCGGTCCACGACGAGGGCCGGCGGGGTGCCCGGGGGCGTGTGCAGCCGGGCGGTGGTGGCGACCGGGTCGACGGCCCGCTCGCCGGCGGAGCGCAGCTCGGCGACGAGCTGCGCGATCTCGGCCCGCCCCGCCCTGGGGCCGGGCGGGACCAGCCGGCGGGCCGCCGAGGCGGCGAGCTCCCAGTCGACCAGGTCGCTGCCGGAGAGCCGGTCGCCGCCCGGGTCCGCGTCGACGTCCGGGTCTGCGTCGACGACCGGCAGGGAGGAGCCGTCGTCGGTCGGGGAGGCGCCGTGCGGGTCGGGGCTGGTCGTCATGGACCCGACGGTATGCGGTGGGGCGGGCCGGCGCGAACGCGGCCGACCCTCAGGAGCAGCCGCAGCGGGCCAGCTCGGCCACGATCTCGTCCAGGACCGAGCGGGCCTCGAGCACCGCGCCGTCCTCGCCGATCCGGTCGGCGCCCAGCGCGTAGACGAGCAGCCGGCCGTCGGCCGTCACCACGGTCCCGGCCAGCGACGTCACCCCGGGCAGGGACCCGGTCTTGGCCCGGGCGGTGCCGATGGCCGGGCCGTGCACCGGCAGGTGGAAGCGGGTGGCCAGGGTGCCGGTGTACCCGGCGATCGGCAGCCCGCCCGCGGCCAGCACCGCCTGCAGGTCGGGATGGCTGCCGTCCGCCCCGGCGACGAGGAGGTCGGCCACCACGCGGACCGGGAGGATGGTCCCGTCCGACAGTCCGCTCGTGTCGGCGATCTCCACGCCGGTGAGGTCGACCCCGTAGGTCCGGGCCAGCGTCTCCTCCACCCACGCGGCGACGTCCTGCCGGTCGGGCGCGCGACCGGCGGCGACCGCCGCCTGCCGGGACAGCTGCTCGACCATCGCGTTGTCACTGGTCGCCAGGGCCAGGGCCAGCACGTCCCGCAGCGGGGCCGAGCGCACGACGGCCAGCTCCTCGGGGGACCCCGCCGCGGTGTCCCCGGAGGCGGGGGCGTCGTCGGCCGGGCCCGCCTCCTGCGTCGACCCGCCGTCCTCCGGCGCGGCGTCCGCACCCGCCCCGGTCGCCACCTCCACCTCGGGGACGTCCGGCAGGTCGGCCAGGTCCTCGGCCTCGGTGAGCACGGCGTCGCCCTCGCCGGCGAGGGGGACGCCCCGGTCGAGGAGGGCGGCCGCGAACGCCCGCACGGCCTCCTGGGCCGGGTCGCGGGGGGAGGGGAAGAACGGCAGGGCGCGGTCCTCCTCGAGCCCCAGCTGGACGATGCGGCCGGTGTAGCCCTCGGCGACCCAGAAGTCGGTCCAGCTGTCCAGGACGGACGGGCCGGCGGCGTGGGTCAGGTCCACCCGGAGGCGCACCGGCGCGGTCGACCCCTCGGCCTGGAGGGCTTCGGCCACCTGGTCCGCGAGGTCGCCCAGACCGGCGTGACCGGCGACCGAGTCCGGGTCGCCGGCGCCCCGGGCCAGGAGCATGTCTCCACCGGCCACGAGGACGAGCTCCTGCGGCCCGGTCCCGCGGACGACGCGCGTCGGGAAGGTGTGCTCGACGTCGAGGCCGGTGACCACGGCCGCCGCCGCGAGGATCTTGGTGGTGGAGGCGGGGGTGAGCAGGCGGTCGGCGTTGCGGTCGAGCAGGTGCTCCCCGGTCAGCGCGTCCCGCACGGTGACGGCGCGGCGGTTGGCCGGTCCGAGCCACCGGCTGTCCAGCTCGTCCTCGAGGGCCTCCTCGACGCCGGCCGGACCGGGGACCGACCCGTCGGCCACCTGCCCCAGCGGACGGACCGTCGGGGCCACCACCGGCCGCACCTGGGCCGGGCTCGTCGGCTCGGGGGCCGAGGTCGTCGCGGCCGGGTCGGCCTCCGGGGAGGTCGGGCCCACGGTCGAGGCGCCCGCATCGGAGGGCGCCTCCGCCTCAGAGGTCGGGCCCGCGGTCGAGGTCGCGGCGTCCGGCGCGGCGAGGGCCGGCGCACCGGCGAGGACGGCGGCGAGCATGAACGCGGTCCCCGCCGCGCGTGCGCCATACCTCCCGCGCCCGCCCCCGACGACCCCCGGGGTGCGGGGGCGGACCTGCCTGCGATGCACCGTTGCCTGCCCTCCGTGGTCGTGGGTCCCCGGGATAGGGAACACTGGGGCCTAGAGCCTAAGCCGAACCCACCAGAAGAGAGCAGCGCACATGCACTTCGACGTGACGATCGAGATCCCGCAGGGCAGCCGCAACAAGTACGAGGTCGACCACGCGACCGGCCGGATCCGGCTGGACCGCATGCTGTTCACCGCGACCCGCTACCCGGCCGACTACGGCTACATCGAGGAGACCCTCGGTGAGGACGGCGACCCGCTGGACGCCCTCGTGCTCCTCGACGAGCCGACCTGGCCCGGCTGCCTGGTCGCGGCGCGCCCGATCGGCATGTTCCACATGCGGGACGAGGCCGGTGGCGACGACAAGATCATCTGCGTCCCGGCCGACGACCCGCGCAAGAGCAACATCCGCGAGCTGGAGCACATCAGCGAGCACACCCGGCTGGAGATCCAGCACTTCTTCGAGGTCTACAAGGACCTCGAGCCCGGCAAGTCGGTCGAGGGAGCGCACTGGGCGGGCCGCGAGGAGGCCGAGCGCTGCTACCACGAGGCGGTGCAGCGGGCCAAGGACGCGGGGCTGTCCACCGCGCGCTGGCCGATGCCCTCGCCCCACTGACTCGCCCTTCGGCCCCGTGATCACCGCCCGGCGGGGCTGGGCGCAGTGATCCGGGACACGGCCAGCCTGGCCCACTGCCCCACGCCGACGAGGGTGGCCGACGCGGCTCCGCACCAGTCGCCGTAGCCGACCAGCTGCAGCCCTGGCACGCTTGCGGCGGTGGGGCCGTCGGTCACCGGACGTCCGCCCCGCCACCCCAGGCCGGCACCGCGCAGGTGGCCCAGGGCCGGCCGGAAGCCGGTGCACCAGACCACCGCGTCGAACGGACAGGTCGACCCGTCCGGCCAGCGGGCGCCGTCGGGGGTCAGGCGCTCCATCAGGGGGACCGCCGTCAGCAGGCCGGCGTCCCTGGCCCGGCGCACGGGCGGCACTGCGACGACGTCACCCAGTCCCCCGACCCCCTCCCCCAGGCCGCGCACCCGCAGGCTGGCCACCCGGAAGAGCTCGCGCCCGTCGACGTCGTCGGGCAGGTAGCGGGGAGGGGTCCGGGTGCACCACGTGACGTCCGCGTGGTCCAGCAGGTCGGCGGCGACCTGGGCCCCGGAGTTGCCTCCGCCGACCACCAGGACGCGCCGGCCGGCAAACCGGTCGGGTCCCCGGTACTGGGCCGAGTGCAGCTGCTCCCCGCCGAACACCTCCAGGCCGGGCAGTGTCGGGAGGAACGGGCGCGACCAGGTGCCCGTCGTGCTGACGACCGTGGCGGCCTCCCAGCCGCCCCGGTCGGTCAGCACCCGGTGACCGCCGTCGACCGGGAGGACCGACCGCACCCGGACCCCTCGGCGCACGGGGACCTCGTAGCGCTCCTCGTAGCGGGTGAGGTAGTCCACCACGTGCTCGGCCGGGGGGTACTGGTCCCCCGACCCCGGCATCTGCCAGCCGGGCAGGGAGGAGAAGGCGGCCGGGGAGAAGAGGCGCAGGGAGGGCCAGGTGTGCAGCCAGGCCCCGCCCGGGCGGTCCTGGTCGTCCAGCACGACGTGCTCGAGTCCGGAGCGTCGCAGGTAGTAGCTGGTGGCCAGGCCGGCCTGACCGCCGCCGACGACCACGACGGGTACCGACCTGGTCGTCGTGCTCCTCGTGGTCGTCGTGCTCGTGGTGGTCGTCACGCCACCGCTGCCGTCGGCGGGGGCGGGGGTGTGCGCGGGCTCAGTGCCCCTCGTCCTCCTCGGCGACCTCCTGCGTCGGGTGCACCGTCCCGTGCTCGTGCTCCGGCGGGGCGTAGAGGGAGTACAGCTTCAGCGGCTCCTCGCCGATGTTGGTGATGTTGTGCCAGCTGCCCGCCGGGACGAGGACGACCCAGTCGTCACCGACCTCCTCGTCGAACCCCAGGTCGTCCTCCGCCGGTCCCATCTGCACGCGGCCGCGCCCGGACTCCACGCGCAGGAACTGGTCGTGGTCGTGGTGGACCTCCAGGCCCACGTCGCCGCCGGCCGGGATGCTCATGACCGTGAGCTGCAGCTTCGTCCCGGTCCAGAGCGTGGCCCGGAAGTTGTCGTTGCCGAGCGTGGCCTTCTCGATGTCGGTGACGAAGGGGTGGGGTCCGGCGTCCTGGAACGTCATGAGCGGTCCTTTCTCCGTGGGCGGCGGCGGTTCCACCGCCACCCGGCCCGGAGGACGGGCCGGGAGCTCCAGTATGGAGCGTGGCCGGCAACCGCCGCCGCGGGGGTGGTCCCCACCGACAACCACCGCGGAGGGGGCGGCCTCCGGCCAGATTTGGAGGAGACACAGATCACACCCGCTGCTAGCCTCCCGATCGCCCCCACCACGCAACGACGCGCGGTTGCCGACCCTCGACGGAGAGGTGTCTGCGTCCCGGGGCCCGAGAGAAAGAAGAACCCCTGATGAGAAGAAGGTTCGCAGCGACTGCTGCGTCCGCGGTCCTGGTGGCCGCGGTCTCGATGACTCCGGCGCTGGCCCACCACCCGGAGGTCACGGACGAGGGTGGCAACAGCACCTCGCCCTACAAGTACGAAGGTCTGGAGGTCAAGTACGACCGCGACTGGGTCACGCCGAGCACCGTGGGCAAGGGGAAGGGCAAGGGCTCCGAGCGCGGCAACGCGCCCGGCACCTCAGCCCCCTGCGTCGACGGCATGGCGGCGGACTTCTTCCCCTGCGACGGCATCGACCTGCTCAGCCACGTCTCGCACAACGAGCTCGGCACCACCTTCGTCAACGACATCTGGGGGTGGACCGACGCGAAGTCCAAGAAGGACTACGCCCTCGTCGGTGCCTCCAACGGCACGGTCTTCGTCGACATCAGCGACGCCAAGCGGCCCGAGGTGCTCGGCATCCTGCCCACCGCCTCCACGGCGGGCGGCTCGTCCTGGCGGGACATCAAGGTCTACCAGGACCACGCCTACGTCGTGTCCGAGCACACGAACCACGGGATCCAGGTCTTCGACCTCACGCGGCTTCGCGACTGGGACGGCACCTACACCACCTACGACGTCGACGCCCGTTACACCGGGCACGGGTCCGCGCACAACCTCAACATCAACGAGGACACCGGCTTCCTCTACTCGGTGGGTGCCGGACCGTTCTCCTCCAGCCCCCTGCCCAACACGGTGACCGTCGACGCGCCGTCGTCGGCGGCCGGCGACTACCTGGCCAACAGGGCCGGGTTCGGACCGGCCCCGACGGTGGAGGGCCTGTCCGGCTCCTTCGCCGTCGTCGACGACGGCACGGGCACCGCGGAGGGCTGTGGTCCGCTGGTTGGCTTCCCCGCCGGCGCGATCGCCATCGCCGACCGCGGCACCTGCGCCTTCACCCAGAAGGTGGCGAACGCCCAGGCTGCCGGCGCGTCGGCCGTGGTCGTCGCCAACACCGCTCCCGGGACCATCGTCATGGGAGGCAGCGATCCCACCATCACCATCCCCGCAGTGATGGTGAGCCAGGCCGACGGTGACACCATCAAGGCCGGTCTGCCGGCGACGGGAAGCATCGTGGCCAACGACCCGCCGCCCGTGTGCGGCACCGGCCTGCACATGGTCGACATCAACGAGCCGAAGAACCCGACCTACGCCGGGTGCTTCGACGACCACGGCTACATCCATGACACCCAGTGCATCGTCTACGACGGGCCCGACGCCGACTACACCGGCCGGGAGATCTGCTTCAACTCCAACGCGACCACGAGCGGCGCCGGCGGTCTGCACCGGGTCGCGATCGTCGACGTCACCGACAAGAACGACCCGGTCTCGATCGCGCGCGAGGGATACGAGAACGACGGCTACAGCCACCAGGGGTGGCTGACGCCGGACCGCCGGTTCTTCCTGCACGGTGACGAGCTCGACGAACAGCGTCGCGGGATCAACACCACCACCCGGGTGTGGGACGTGAGCGACCTCGACGACATCGTGGAGGTGCAGGCGTTCGCGAACGACACCACCTCGATCGACCACAACATCTACACCCAGGGTCGGTACGCCTACGCCTCGAACTACACCTCAGGCCTGCGGGTCTACGACACCCGTGACCTGGCGGGCGGTGGCCTGAGCGAGGTGGCGTTCTTCGACATGTACCCCGAGAACGACAACGCGACGTTCGAGGGCGGGACGTGGAGCAACTACGCCTACTTCGGGCAGAAGGGCGTCGTCGCGGCCAGCAGCATCGACCGCGGGCTGTTCATCCTGCAGCCGAGGCTGAGCCGTCAGGGCAACTGACGCCACGGCTGAGACGCAGCAGCACCCCGGGTCGGAAGGACCCGGGGTGCTGCTGTCTGCGGAGCCGCCTAAGGGAATCGAACCCTTGACCTATTCATTACGAGTGAATCGCTCTGGCCGACTGAGCTAAGGCGGCACGGCTGCGTGCGCAGCCCGAGCGAGAATACCCGACTCCGGTCGGCGGGCCCAAACCACCGGTCAGCAGGTGAGCCCGTCCTGGGGCACCGTCCCCTCGAGCAGGTAGTCGTCCACGGCGTCGGTGATGCAGTCGTTGGAGCGGCCGTAGGCGGTGTGCCCGTCGCCCTCGTAGGTGACCAGGACGCCGGAGTCCAGGACGTCGGCCAGGTCGACGGCCCACTCGTAGGGGGTGGCCGGGTCGCGGGTGGTGCCCAGGACCAGGATGGGCCCGGCCCCCGTCGCCGAGTAGTCGTCGACCGTCTCGGCGGCCTCGGCGGGCCACACGCCGCAGGCGCCGTCCCCGGCGAGGTAGCGGCCCCACGTCGGGGACACCTCCTCGAACCGTGCCCGGACCGCCTCGGTGTCGAGGTCGTCGGTCTCCTCGCTGGGTCGGTCCAGGCAGTTCACCGCGTAGATCGACTGCATCCCGTTGCCCTGGTAGACGCCGTCCGCGCCCCGGCTGGCATAGGTGTTGGCCAGGAACATCAGCAGGGTCCCGTCACCCTGCTGGGCCCGTTCCAGGGCCTGGGTGAGGATCGGCCAGAAGTCCTCGGCGTACATGGCCACGACGATCCCCAGCATCCCCCAGCCCTCGGTCAGCTCGCTGACCTCGTCGCCGCTCACCGGGAGCGGGGCCTGGTCCAGCCCGGCGAGGAACTGCGGGATGGCGGCCATGGCCGTCTCGACGTCCTCGCCCAGCGGACAGTCGCCGCCCGCGACGCAGTCCTCGACGTAGGCCCGGGTGGCCCGCTCGAACCCGGCCGCCTGCCCGAGGCCCATCTCGACGGCGGAGAGCGTGGGGTCGATCGCACCGTCGAGGACGAACCGTCCCACCCGGTCGGGGAAGAGGGTCGCGTAGGTCGTGCCGAGGAAGGTGCCGTAGGAGGCACCCAGGTAGGTCAACCGCTCCTCGCCGAGCGCGGCCCGCAGCACGTCCATGTCGCGTGCGGCCTCCACGGTGGAGACGTGCTCCAGCAGCTCGCCGGCGTTCTCCGCGCAGGCGGTCGCGAACTCCTCCAGGAGCGCCTCCACCTCGGCCTCCTCGGCCGGGTCGTCGGGCGAGGGGTCGGACCCCAGGAACTCGTCGAGCTGGTCGTCGTCCACGCAGGTCACCGGTGCCGAACGGCCCACCCCCCGGGGGTCGAACCCGACGACGTCGTAGGCGCGGGCGACCTCGGGCGAGACGACGGCGCCGGCCATCATCGCGTAGTCCACGCCGGACCCGCCCGGCCCGCCCGGGTTGACCACGAGGGAGCCCTGCGGGTCGCCGGTGGCGGCCGACCGCAGCAGCGCGAGCTCGATCGTGGCGCCCTCCGGCTCGGCGTAGTCCACCGGCACCGTGAGGAAGGCGCACTCGAAGCTCGTCTCGCACTCGCTCCACGCCAGGTCCTGGCCGTAGAACTCCTCCAAGCCCTCGGGGGCGCCGGCCACGACCTCGTCCGGCGCCTCGGCGGAGCCGGTGCCCCCGGCGGGATCCTGCGTGCCGCCCGCGTCCTGCGACTCCTGGGTGGCGGCGGGCGCGGAGGTACCAGGGTCCGGCTCCTCCTCGTCCGCACCGGGCGTGCAGCCCGCCAGCAGGAGCGCCAGGGCGGCGACGGCCGCCGCACCGGCCCGCGGACGGGCGGCGCCGGCGGGCCCGCGTCGGGGGATGACGCCGCCCGGGCGCGCGGATCGTCCAGGGGTGGTGAGCCGTGGGGCCACGGGGAGGGTGTCCTTCCGTCCGTCCGCCCGGGGCTCCGGGCGGGTGGTGCCGATGGGTCGAGGTCCGGCGGAGGAGGCGGCGCTCATGCCCGCGTCCCTGCCCGGTCGGGCAGGACGAGGGCCACCATCATCGCCTCCAGGACCAGCAGGGGCGCCCCGTTGGCCACGAGCCGGCCGCGCGCCAGCGTGATCGCCTCCAGCGCCGCGAGCAGGCCCTCCGGTGACAGAGAACGCGCCAGCCGCTGGATCTGCTCCGGCTCGGTCGCGTTGACCGGCTCCACCGGCGCGCCGGTGGCCAGCATGAGGGCGTCGCGGTAGACCGAGGCCAGGTCGGTGAGCGCCGAGTCGATGCTGTCGTGCTGCTGACGACGGGTCTCTCGCTTCTGCCGGACCTCCAGGTCGCGCAGGTGGCTGCGCACGGCCGGCGGCTGGCTGCGGGCCGAGGGGTCGGCCCCCAGCTGGGTCAGCAGCGCACGGCGCTCGGCCTCGGCCCGCTGCGTGGAGATGGTCTCGGCCCCCTCGCCGGCCTCCGCGACGAGGTCCTGAGCCGCCCGCAGAGCGGCCCCCACGCCGGTGAGCGAGGCGGGGATGGCCACGATCTCCCGCCGCCGTGCGCGGGCGTGCTCGTCGGTCGCCAGCCGGCGGGCGATGCCCACGTGGCTCTGGGCCGCCCGGGCCGCGTAGTGGGCCATCGCCGGGTCGATCCCGTCCCGGCCCACGAGCAGGTCGGCGACCGCGTCCACCGGAGGGGTCCCCAGCTGCAGGCGCCGGCACCGGGAGCGCACGGTGACGATCAGGTCGTCGGCGGTCGGGGCGCACAGCACCCAGACGGTGCGCGGCGGCGGCTCCTCCAGGGACTTCAGCAGGGCGTCGGCGGCCTGCTCGTTGAGCCGGTCGGCGTCCTCGACCACCAGGACCCGCCACCGGCCGGTGCTCGGACGGGTGGCCGCCGTGAGCGCCAGCTCGCGGGCGCGGTCGACGCGGATGAACGTCTCGGTGGTGGACACCAGGGACACGTCGGGATGGCTGCCGGCCAGGACGGTGCGGCAGGCGTGGCACTCGCCGCAGCCGGGGTCGTCGGTCCGTTCGCACTGCAGCGCGGCGGCGAACGCGCGGGCCGCCACGCTGCGCCCGCTGCCGGGCGGACCGGTCACCAGCCAGGCGTGCGTCATGGCGGCGGGGACCGTGACGGCGCGGCGCAGGACCGCGACCGCCCGCGCCTGGCCGACCAGCTGGTCGAAGACGCTCACGGTGCCCCCTCCGGGCTGCGCAGCAGGACGTCCACCCGCGCGCGCACCTCCTCGGCCAGCTCGTCGGCCGGGCGCGAGGCGTCGAGCAGGAGGTAGCGCTCGGGCTCCTGCGCCGCGAGCGCGAGGAAGCCCTGCCGCACCCGGTCGTGGAAGGAGTCGGCCTCGCGCTCGAGCCGGTCGTGCTGCGCCCCGCGCCGCGCGCGCCCCTCCCCGGGGTCGACGTCCAGCAGGATCGTCAGGTCCGGCAGCAGGCCCTCGACCGCCCACAGCGAGAGCGCACGGACCTCCTCGTGCCCCAGCGCGCGGGCGGCCCCCTGGTAGGCGACCGAGGAGTCCAGGTAGCGGTCGCTGACGACCACCGCGCCCCGTTCCAGGGCCGGCCGGACGACCGTTGCCACGTGCTGGGCCCGGTCGGCGGCGAAGATCAGCGCCTCGGCCCGGGGCACGACCGAGCCGTCCTCGCCGTGCAGGACGAGCTCGCGCAGCGACCGGCCCAGGGCCGTGCCGCCCGGCTCCCGGGTGCGCACGACCTCGTGGCCGTGCCCGGCCAACCAGGCGCCCAGCCGGTCCGCCTGGGTCGACTTGCCCGCCCCGTCACCGCCCTCGAGGGCCAGGAACAGCCCGCCATCAGGGGCCGGCCGCCCGCCGTGGGCGACCACCGGCACGCCGTCCCCGCCTCCCGGCAGGGGCGGCGTCGGGCTCGGTCCGGTCACGGCGGCAGCCTACGTGAGGCGACCGACGCGCCAGACCTCCTCGTCCACACGACCGGACCAGGTTCACTCCCCTGCCGACGGGGGCCGGCCGCGCGTGGCGGGCCGCCGGGGTCAGCCGCGGGCGGAGTTGGCGACGACGGCGTCGTGCACGTACCGCGCCAGGCCCGGGGCCACGTCCTCGTAGGTCTTCGTGAAGCGGGGGTCGGTGACGTACATGGCCGCGATGTTGGCGTGCAGCTCCCGCGGGCAGTCGTAGAACCACCGGCAGATCTGCTGACGGGCCTCCTCGGCGACGTCCATCGCCTCCTCCGAGGTGGCCGGCACCCCGGCCTGCATCAGCTCCACGTAGCGCGCGTTCACCGCGTCGCCCTCGTCCTTGATCTGCTGCCACTGCGCCTTGCCGTAGCCCTTGGCCCGCTGCTGCGACTGCGCCCAGGCCGCCGACCCGCCCCAGCGCTCCTCCGCCTCCTGGGCGTAGCTCTCGTCGAAGGTGTCGCCGAAGAGCTCACGCTGCTCCTCGCGGGTGATCCGGTCCTCGTTCATCTCTGCCTCCAGGGCTCGGTCGATGGCCGTCACGAGCTCGGTGAGCTCGGCGACCCGTTCCGTGACCGTGTCCCGCTGACGACGCAGGTGCGCGGCCACCGTGTCCGCGCCGGCACCGTCCCTCAGCATCTGCCCGATCTGCTCCAGGGAGAGGCCGAGCCGGCGGTAGACGACGACGTGCTGCAGCCGCCGCAGGTCCTCCTCGGTGTAGAGGCGGTAGCCGGCGCGGCTGCGCTCGGAGGGCACCACGAGGCCGATCTCGTCGTAGTGGTGCAGGGTCCGCACCGTCACGCCGAGACCCTCGGCCACCTGGCCCACGGTCAGCAGCTCCTCGGTCATCAGCTGGTTCTTGGTCACGGCACGATGCTCGTGCCTCCCGTTCCGTGAGGGTCAAGCCCGCAGGTCGGACGCATCGTCCTCAGCCTCCTCCACACCCTCCGTCCCGTCCGCCCCGTCCGCCCCCCGGCGCCCGTCCTCCCCGGCGCGCGGCGCCTCCTGCCCGCGGGTCATCGTGCCCCGCCCCCGCAACGACTCGAAGATGAGGGAGGTCTCGGCGTGCAGCACCCCGGGACGGTTGGTCAGGTGGTCCAGGACGAAGTCGCGCAGCGCGTCGGCCGACTCGGTGGCCACGTGCACGTAGTAGTCGATGGCTCCGGAGACGTGGAAGGCGCCCAGGACGCCGGGCAGCCGGGGCACCTCCTCGGTGAACTGCTCGAAGTGGCTGCGGCGGTGACCGCCGAAGCGCACCGCGATCATCGCCTCGACCGGCCGGCCCACGGCCACCGGGTCGATGTCGGCGTGGATGCCCCGCACGACCCCCCGCTCGCGCAGCGAGCGCACCCGCACCAGGCAGGTCGACTCGGCGATGCCGACCTCGCGGGCGAGCATGGCGTTGGACATCCGCCCGTCCCGCTCCAGCAGGCGCACCAGCGCCAGGTCGGTCTCGTCCAACGGCTTGGCGCGGTCCTGCGGATTCTTCGGCACCCCGCCAGGGTATGCCGTGGGGCGAGGCAGCGGCATACGTCGCCCTTTGCGGGTCATGCTTCGTGGATTTCGTCTTGATGACACAGGATCTACACTTCTGTCTCATGAACGCCGAAGCCCTGGGTCTTGACAGCCGCGCCGTCCACGCCGGGCGGGAGGACCTGGCCGCCCTGGGGGTGCACGTCCCCCCGATCGACCTCTCCAGCACCTACCCGCTGCCCGACGTGGAGGCCGGTGGCGAGGCCTACGAGCACATGGCCTCGGGGCACGAGCGCGCCCCGGGGCAGACGGCGGTGTACCAGCGGCTGTGGAGCCCCACGGTGGCCCGGTTCGAGGAGGCGCTGGCCGCCCTGGAGGGTGCCGAGGCCGGGGTGGCCTTCGCCTCCGGGATGGCCGGGCTGACCGCGACCCTGCTGGCCTGCGTCTCCGCGGGCACCCCCCACGTCGTGGCGGTGCGTCCGCTCTACGGCGGCAGCGACCACCTGCTCGCCACCGGCCTTCTCGGCACGAGGGTGACCTGGGTCGACGCGGACGACGTCGGGGAGGCGGTCGAGCCGGACACCGGCCTGGTGCTGGTCGAGACCCCGGCCAACCCGACCCTGGACCTGGTCGACCTGAGCGCCCTGTGCGAGCGCGCGGGGGACGTCCCGGTCCTGGTCGACAACACCTTCGCCACCCCCGTGCTCCAGCGGCCGCTCGAGCACGGGGCGAGCCTCGTCCTGCACTCGGTGACCAAGTTCCTCGCCGGGCACGGGGACGTCCTCGGCGGCGTGGTCGCCACCTCCCAGGAGTGGGCCGGGCGCATCCGGCCGGTCCGGGCCATCACCGGCGCGATCATGCACCCGTTGTCCGGTTACCTGGCCCACCGCGGGTTGCAGACGCTGCCGGTGCGGGTGCGGGCCCAGCAGGAGGGCGCCCAGGTGGTGGCCGCCTGGCTGCGGGCGCACACGGACGTGGACCGGGTCTTCTACCCCGGGTCGGAGGGGTCCGACCCGGCCGGGCTCGTCGGCACCCAGATGAGCGGACCGGGAGCGGTGCTGGCGTTCGACCTGGGCAGCTACGAGCGGGCCCGCCGGGTGGCCGAGGGCGTGCGGATGATCACCCACGCCGTGTCGCTCGGCGGGGTCGACAGCCTGATCCAGCACCCCGCCGCGCTGACCCACCGTCCCGTCGCCGAGGAGGCGCGTCCCGGAGCGGGCATCCTGCGCCTGTCGGTCGGGCTCGAGACGCCCGAGGACGTCGTCGCCGACCTGGCGCAGGCCCTGTGCGCCTGACGCGCGGCTCTCGGGCTCGTGCTTCCGTGCTGCGGGCGAGCCGGAGGCGTCCCCGGGGCTACGGCTCCTCGCAGGGAGGCGTCCACGGGACGCCGGGCAGCCGGTCGGCCCACTCCTGCTCGGTGAGCCGCACCCCGGTGGTGCCGCAGATCCAGTCGAGGGCGCGCTCGACGTCGGTGTCCCAGATCCGGACCTCACCGAGGTTGCCACCGGCGTAGATCACCTCGTCGCCCCCGCCCCACCCGACCGCGAACAGCCGGGTCTGCGCGGCGCCGAGGGCCAGGGGGTCGCTCCAGCCGTCGCCCTCCCGGTCCCAGAGCCAGAGCCGCCCGTCCTGGGAGGCCGCCGCGAGCCGGCCGCCGTCGGCGCTGTACTGCACGTTGTAGACCTCCGAGCCAGGACCGGTGAGGGTGTCCACCAGGACCGGCGCCGCCGGGTCGCGCACGTCCCACAGGGCCACCTCGCGACCGGCCCCGACCGCGACGAGGTGCTCGTCGGTCGGGTCCAGGTCCAGGCCCAGGACCGCGCCCGGCGTCTCGAGGTCGCCGAGCAGCTCCCCGATGCGGGTGCTCCACAGCCGCGTCCGCCCCACCTGTCCGACCACGGCGACGTCGTGGACCGAGTGCGCGACGGCATACACCAGCCCCTCGGTGTCGGCCCGTCCTGCCAGGGCGAGCCTGGCCCGGTCCTCGTCCACGGCGTACCACGACACCCAGCCGTTGTCCCCGCCCGCGACCATCGTCGTGCCCGCGGAGTCGAAGGCCACCATCTCCACGATCTTGCGGTCCGCCGGCTCCAGCCGACCCCCGGTGATGTCGTCGTCCAGCACGAGCCGGGGACCGTCGGGGTCGCACACGTCGTAGGCGAGAAGACGGTCGGTGGTGGTGCCCCCGACCATCACGGTTCCCGCGGGTCCGAGGTCGGCCGCCCCGCTGAAGACCTCGCCGTCAGGAGCCCGGGTCGCCGAGAGCTGCACCGGCCGACGGGGGTCCTCGGCGGTGTCGTAGAGGACCAGACGCCCGTCGCCGGCACCCGCCGCGACGAGAAGCAGCTCCCCCTCCGCGTCGGTGCGGGTGGTGAAGACGCCGTCGGCGTGCCGCACGGGCACCGGCCCGGTCGTGTCCCAGAAGAACCACTCGTCGTTCTCCGGCGCGACCACCCACCTGCCCTCGGCCAGGGCCACGACCGCGACGTTGGGTGCCGCGGTGGCCACCGACGCCGCCGGCACGTCCCAGTCCGTGGAGGCCCATCCCTGCGGACCCCGCCGCCACAGGAGCACCTCCCCGGCCGACCCGACGGCCACGACCTGCTCGCCGTCGGGGGCGAACTCGACGTCGTTGACGTAGCTGGCGAACGCCCGCGCCTCCCCCTCCGGCGTCAGCCCCTCGTCGTCCACGGCGAACAGGCGCAGGGTCTTGTCGCGGCCGACGACGGCGGCGGTGGTCCCGTCGGGGGACAGCTCCACGCGGTGCTGCAGGCGTCCGTCGGGGTCGACCAGGGTGTCGGCGACGCGCCGCCAGCCCCCGGGCCGCACCTGCCACAGCGTCGCGGTGCCGTCGTCGCCGAGGGTCACCGCTCGACGCCCCTCGGGGCCGAGCGCCAGGTCCACCACGGGCCGGCCCTGGTCGGCCACGGACCCGACGGCCTCCCACCCCCCGACCGGGAGACCCCCGCCCTCGACCGGGCGGGTCCAGGCCAGCACCTCCTCGCCGGCCCCGGCGACCAGGAGCTGCCCGTCCTCGACCGTGCGCACGTCCAGGGAGACGGCATACCCCTCGGTCGGCAGGGACAGCACCCCGGCGTCCCGGGGCCGGGCGGGGTCGGTCACCTCCACCAGGCGCAGCCCGTCGGGGCCGGCGGTGGCGACCACCTCCCCGCCGTCGGGCGTCACCACCAGGTCGGCCACGCCGGTGGTCGGGCTGGTCTGCTCGGTCAGGACGTTGACCGCCGTCGACGGGGCCCCGAGGCCGTCGTCGGTGAGCGCGGCGGCGGTGCGCACGCTCCCGTCGGCCGACCCCAGGGCCACCCACGTGCCGTCCGGGGAGACGTCCCCGCGGTTGACCCCGGTGGGGTCCAGGTGCCGGGTCAGGTGCGGACCGGCGGCCGCGTCGAGCACGGCCACCACCGCCTCCCGGGTGGGGCGCAGGGCATGCGCGGACGCCGCGAACTGGGCGGCGGTGGCGGGGTACTCCCCCCGCAGGGACACCGCCTGGTTGGCCACCTGGCGGGAGCGGGCCTCGTCGCGCTGGACCTGCACCTGCTGGCGGGAGGAGAAGGCCGCCACCGAGAGCGAGGCCGTGGCCAGCGCCAGCACCGTGGTCGCGGCGAGCAGCCGTCGGGTGCGCCGGTGGGTGAGCTCCCGCCCGGCGGCCAGCTGCTCCTCCCGACGGGCGCCCGCCTCGATGAACTCCTCCTCCTCGGCCGTCACGTCCTCGCGGTGCTCGGCCAGCCAGTCCCTGGCGACCGCCAGCTGGCTGCCGGTGAGCAGCAGGGCCGGGTCCCGACCGGCCTCCAGCCACTCCGCGCGGCGCAGGGCCACGCGGTCGCGGACGCGCAACGCGTCGCCCCGTCGGCGCACCCACCCGTCGAGCAGCGGCCAGTCGACGAGCAGCACCTCGTGGCTCAACGAGACCCGGTCGTCCTCCAGGACCACCAGCCGACGGTCCGAGAGGTGCTCGAGGACGTCCTGGGCGTGCGGTCCCAGGGACAGCAGCTCCTCGCGCGAGGCCCACCGCCGGGACGGGGCCTGGCCGGGCTGGACGCCCACCAGGCGCAGCAGCAGCCGTCGGGCCGTGCGCCGGTCCTCCTCCGGCAGCGCCTCGACGACGTCGTCGGCCCACCGCACCAGGGAGCCGCGGAAGCCCCCGACCTGCTCGTAGTGCTCGCGGGTGAGCTCGCGGCGGTCGCTGACCGACCACATGGACCGGAGCAGGTGGGAGAGGTGGGGCAGCACCTGCTGGGGGCGACCGTGGCCGACGGCCCCGGCCAGGACGAGGTCGGCCAGACCGTCCTGCAGGCGCAGACCGACGAGCTCCGCCGGACCGGTGATCACGCCCCGCAGCTCCTCGGGTCCCGGTGGAGCGACCAGGACCTGCCGCTCCCGCAGCGCGCGCAGCAGGAGGGGGTGCTCCGCGGCGCTGCCGTAGTGGTCCGCCCGCAGACCCACCACGACCGCCCGCCGTCCGGTGGCCGGGCCCTCGGGGGACGGCGGGACGTCACCACCGCTCAGCCAGGTGGCCAGGACCTCGACGAAGCGGTCCTGGACCGACCGGTCGTGGCCGAGGGTGAACAGCTCCTCCAGCTGGTCGACGACCAGGAGGCGGACGTGCCCGGAGGAGGCGAGGACGGCCAGGGTCTCCTCCAGCAGCTCCACGGGCAGGGCGCCAGGGGTGAGGCGGCGCAGGTCCACGTCCTCGCCGGGCTCGGCCAGCCCGGCACCCAGCAGCGAGGACTTGCCCGCCCCCGAGGGCCCCACGACCGCCACCACGGCGTGGTCGGCCAGCGCCGAGGCGACAGCACCCCGCAGCTCGGCGACCTCGGCACCGCGGCCGAAGAAGAGGTCCGCGTCCTGGGGGGCGTAGCTCTCCAGCCCCAGCCACGGTGCGCGCCGGACCGGCGCCGGCTCGGGCTTGGTGCGCAGGTCCCACAGCCGCTGCTCCCAGCCGGCGACGTCCTCGGCCGGCACCCGGCAGGCCTCGAGGATCCCCCGGAGCACCTCGGGGCGGTTCCACGGAGGAAGCCGGCGCCCCGCGAAGTAGTCGCCCAGGGTGCTGGCCGGGATCCCGCTGCGGGCGGCGACCTGACGGACGGAGAGGCGTGCCCGGTGCCGCAGCGTAGTGAGCGCAGCGCCGAACTCCTCCGCGGTGGACGGCGCAGGCCCCATCCCTCACCTCCCCGGACGGCTCGTCGGTCGGACCGGGGACCATCATGGCGCACCGCCGGGCGTCCGGTGCGCCACGGGGTGCCGTCCGACGTCGTCCGGACACGGCAAAGTGGCCTGCGCGCACGCCGCCGACCGACGACGATCGTCCACAGGGGCAGCACGCCCCGGGGCCGAGACGCCCCACCGACGACCCGGGGAGGACGGATGACCCGACCGCACGACGCGGCCGAGCTGCTGTGCTCGGTGCTGGCCCGGCCGCGCTACCGCCGACGCTGGCTGCGCCACGTCCGACGCATGGCGCCCACCGCCTCGGTCCACCACGCGGCGGTGGCCGAGGTGATCGTGCGCCACCTGGTGGCGACCGGCGAGCTGGCGGAGGGTTCCGCGCGCTCGGCGCGCACCTACAAGGACCTCGTCGGCCGGGCCCTCACCGGGCGGACGTTCAGCTGCACCACCCTCCAGCTCTTCGTCGACGCCTTCGAGATCGAGGACGAGCTGGCCGAGGCCCTGTGGGACGCACTCCTCGGCGAGCGGGCGCGCTCAGGGTGAACCCGGCTCCGGGCCGGACCCGGTGCGGCCCCACCGGCGTGGGGCAGGTAGGTTCGTGGCCGTGAGAGCTCGCGCCGCCGGCCGCTACGACGACGTCGCCCGGGCCAGCGCGGCCGTCGTCATCGAGCGCTATTCCACCTCCTTCGGCTGGGCCACCCGCCTGCTCGCCGAGCCCGTCCGCACCCACGTCCGGTGCATCTACGCGCTGGTGCGGGTCGCCGACGAGCTCGTGGACGACGTCGACCTGGCCTGGGGGACCGAGCAGCGGGCGGCGCTGCTGGACGCCATGGAGGAGGACACCCGGCGCGCCCTGGAGATCGGTGGCAGCCCCAACCTCGTCGTGCACGCCTTCGCCCGGACCGCCGCCCAGCACGGGATCGGCTGGGAGCTGGTCGGTCCGTTCTTCGACTCGATGCGCGCCGACCTCGACGTCGCCGTGCACGACCCCGCCTCGTTCGAGACCTACGTCTACGGGTCCGCCGAGGTCGTGGGGCTGATGTGCCTGCGGGTCTTCGTCGGGGGCGACCAGGCCCGCTACGACCGGCTCACCCCGGGGGCGCGGGCCCTCGGCGCTGCCTTCCAGAAGCTGAACTTCCTGCGCGACCTGGCCGACGACCACGGGGCGCGCGGCCGGGACTACTTCCCCGGGGTGGACCCCGCCCGGCTCACCGACGAGCGCAGGGACGAGCTGCTCGACGACATCGACGCCGACCTGGCGACCGCGGCCGCGGTCATCCCCGAGCTGCCCCCGAGCAGCCGCCGCGCGGTGCAGGCGGCCCACGACCTGTTCGCGGCCCTGTCCGTCCGGCTGCGCCGCACCCCCGGGGCCGAGATCGCCACCCGTCGGGTCCGGGTCCCCGACCCGGTCAAGGCCGTGGTCCTGGCCCGCTGCCTGGTGGGACGCCGATGAGCCGGGTGGTCGTGGTCGGCGGGGGCATCGCGGGCCTGGCGTGCGCCGCGCTGCTCGCGGCCGACGGGCACGACGTGGAGCTGCTGGAGCAGCGCCCCGCCGTGGGGGGCCGCGCCGGGTCGTGGGCCCGCGACGGCTACCGGTTCGACACCGGGCCGTCCTGGTACCTGATGCCCGAGGTCTTCGACCACTTCTTCGCGATGATGGGCACCAGCACCTCCGAGCAGCTGGACCTGCACCGGCTCGATCCGGCCTACCGGGTCTTCTTCGAGGGCCACGACGAGCCGCTCGAGGTGGCCGCCTCCACGGAGGCCAACGTGGCCACCTTCGAGCGCATCGAGCCCGGCGCGGGCCAGGCGCTGCGCGACTACCTGGTCTCGGCCGCCGACGCCTACGACATCGCCCTGCGCCGCTTCCTCTACACCAGCTTCACCCGGCCCCTCGCCCTGGCCTCCCCCGACGTGCTCCGCCGCCTCCCGCGGCTCGGGCCGCTGCTGACCAGGTCCCTGGAGTCCTTCGTCGGCGCGCGCTTCCAGGACCGGCGGCTGCGCCAGGTGCTGGGCTACCCGGCGGTCTTCCTGGGCTCCTCGCCCGACCGCACCCCCAGCCTCTACCACCTCATGAGCGCCCTCGACCTGACCGGCGGGGTGATGTACCCCCAGGGTGGTTTCACCCGGCTCGTCGAGGCGGTGCACGACCAGGCGGTCGCCCGGGGCGTGCGGGTGCGCACCGGTGCCCGCGCCGTGGCCGTCGGGACGGCGCCCACGGGAGGGCCAGGCATCGACGAGGGCGGCCCGGACGGACCTGCTGCGGCCGGGAGCGGGGAGGGGCTCACGGGCCGCGGCGCCCGCCTGCGCCGGACCCTGGTCGACCGGTTGCCCGCCGGGCTGCGCGGGCGGCGGGCCCGGGTCACCGGTGTGCGCTGGGTCGACGCGGAGGGGGTGGAGCACACCTCCCCCGCCGACGTCGTCGTCGCTGCCGCCGACCTGCACCACGTGGAGACGCAGCTGCTGCCCGAGCACCTGCGCACCTACCCCCAGTCCTACTGGGACCGGCGCACCAGCGGACCCGGCGCTGTGCTCGTCCTGCTCGGCGTGCGGGGCGAGCTGCCCCAGCTGCCCCACCACAGCCTGTTCTTCACCGAGGACTGGCAGGAGAACTTCGGCCGGATCCGGGCGGGTCAGGTGCCCGACCCGGCCTCCTCCTACGTGTGCCGGCCGTCGGCGACGGACCCCGACGTGGCCCCGCCCGGCCGGGAGAACCTCTTCGTGCTCGTGCCCATGCCCGCCGACCCGGGCCTGGGCCACGGTGGCGTCGACGGGCAGGGTGCCCCGGCCGTGGAGCGGGTGGCGGACGCCGCCATCGCCCAAATCGCCGAGAGGGCCGGGATCCCCGACCTGCCGGAGCGGGTGGAGCTGCGGCGCACCATCGGACCGGCCGACTTCGAGGCCGACCTGTCCGCCTGGCGCGGCGGGATGCTGGGCCCGGCCCACACGCTCGCCCAGAGCGCGATGTTCCGCTCCGGGAACGTCTCCCGGCACGTGGACGGACTGCTCTACGCCGGGTCGAGCACCATCCCCGGCATCGGCCTGCCGATGTGCCTGATCAGCGCCGAGCTCGTCGCCAAGCGGCTGCGCGGCGACCACTCGACCGCGCCCCTGCCCGAGCCGGGAGCCGGCTGACCTACCCGGTCGTCTTCTTCGCGGTCGTCCGGGGTGCGGTGGTCGTCGCCGCGGTCTTCTTCGCCGTCGTCTTCTGGGCGGCCGTCTTCTTCGTCGTGGACTTCTTGGCAGCCGTCTTCCTGGCGGGGGCCTTCTTCGCCGCCCGCTTGCGGGTGGTGGGCCCCTTGGCCCGCTTCTCCTCGAGCAGCTCGAACCCGCGCTCGGGGGTGATCTCCTCGGGCTCGTCCCCCTTGCGCAGGGTCGCGTTCGTCTCGCCGTCGGTCACGTAGGGGCCGAAGCGGCCCTCCTTGACCACGACCGCACGCCCGGACACCGGGTCGTCGCCGAGCTCCTTCAGCGGCGGCTTCGCGGCCGCCCGACCCCGCTGCTTGGGCTGGGCGTAGATCGCCAGTGCCTCCTCGAGGGTGATGTCGAAGATCTGCTGCTCGCTCGTCAACGACCGGCTGTCGGTCCCCTTCTTCAGGTAGGGGCCGTAGCGGCCGTTCTGGGCGGTGATCTCCTCCCCGCTCTCCGGGTCGGCGCCCACGACGCGCGGCAGCGACATCAGGCGCAGTGCCGTCTCCAGGTCGATCGTGGCCAGGTCCATGTCCGCGAAGAGGGACCCGGTGCGCGGCCTGACCTTCTTGGCACCGCGCTTGGGCGCCTCCTCGGTCTCCGGCAGCACCTCGGTGACGTAGGGCCCGTAGCGTCCCGCCCGGGCCACGACCTCGTGGCCGGTGGCGGGGTCGGTGCCCAGCACCCGGCCGTCGTCGGCCGCGGCGGCCAGCAGCTCCTGGGCCTTCTCCCCCGTCATCTCGTCGGGGGCGATGTCGTCCGGGACCGTCGCCCGGCGGGGCTGCCCGTCCTCGTCGGCGACCTCCACGTAGGGCCCGTAGCGGCCCACCCGCACGACGGTGCCGTCGCCGATCTCCACCGCCGAGACCGCCCGGGCGTCGATGTCGCCCAGGTCCTGGACCAGGTCGCGCAGCCCCTCGGTGGAGGTCGCCTCGTCCCCGAAGTAGAACCGCTGCAGCCAGGCCACCCGCTGCTCGTCCCCGCGGGCGATCGCGTCCAGCCCCTCCTCCATCGAGGCGGTGAAGTCGTAGTCGACCAGCCGCGGGAAGTGCCGCTCGAGCAGCTGGGTCACGGCGAACGCGAGCCAGGTGGGGATGAGCGCCGACCCGCGGGTGCGCACGTAGCCCCGGTCCTGGATGGTGCCGACGGTCGCGGCGTAGGTCGAGGGGCGGCCGATCCCCCGCTCCTCCAGCGCCTTGACGAGCGTGGCCTCGGTGTAGCGCGCGGGCGGGCTGGTCTGGTGCCCCTGCGCCTCGGCCCGCAGCGTCTCCAGCGGCACGCCCTCGGAGAGCTTGGGCAGCCGGTGGCCCATCGCCCCGTCCTCGCCGTACCGGCTCTCGTCGCGCCCCTCCTCGTATGCCGCGAGGAATCCGCGGAAGGTGATGACGGTGCCGGACGCGGCATACCCCGCCCTCCTGTATGCCGTGCGCGCGCCGCCCTCGGCGGTGCTCGCCGTGCCCTCCGGCAGGGTCGCGGCCAGCCGCACGCTGGCGGTCGAGCCCTTGGCGTCGGCCATCTGCGAGGCGACGGTGCGCTTCCAGATCAGCTCGTAGAGGGCGTACTCCTGGCCGCGCAGCTCGCCGGCGACCTGGGCCGGGGTGCGGAAGGTGTCGCCCGCGGGGCGGATCGCCTCGTGCGCCTCCTGGGCGTTCTTGGCCTTCTTGCCGTAGGTCCGGGGAGCCTCGGGCACGTAGTCGGCGCCGTACATGTCCCGGGCCTGCTGACGGGCGGCGCTGATCGCCGAGCCCGACAACGTGGTCGAGTCGGTGCGCATGTAGGTGATGTAGCCGTTCTCGTACAGCCGCTGCGCGGTGCGCATCGTGGACTGGCTGTTGAGCCGGAGCTTGCGCGAGGCCTCCTGCTGCAGCGTGGAGGTGGTGAACGGCGCCGAGGGCCGGCGGGTGTAGGGCTTCTCCGAGACCTCGGTGACCGCGACCCGCGCCTCGCGGGTGCCGTCGGCGACCGCCTGGGCGGCGCCGGCGTTCAGCTGCACCGCCCCCTTGGTGCGCAGGGTGCCGTCGTCGGCGAAGTCGCGGCCGGTGGCGACCCGGGAGCCGTCGACCTCCACGAGCCGGGCGGTGAACGCCTGGCCGTCGTTGCCGCCGGGGGCGAACTCGCCCTCCACGTCCCAGTAGGAGGCGGTGCGGAAGGCCATCCGCTCACGCTCGCGCTCGACGACGATCCGGGTGGCGACCGACTGGACCCGGCCGGCCGAGAGGCCCTGCTTGACCTTGCGCCACAGGACCGGTGAGACCTCGTAGCCGTAGAGCCGGTCGAGCACGCGGCGCGTCTCCTGGGCGTCGACGAGGTCGGTGTCCAGCTCGCGGGTGTCGTGCACCGCGCGCTGGATGGCCTCCCGGGTGATCTCGTGGAACACCATGCGGCGGACCGGGACCTTGGGCTTGAGCACCTCGAGCAGGTGCCAGGCGATGGCCTCGCCCTCGCGGTCCTCGTCCGTGGCCAGGTAGAGCTCGTCGGCGTCCTTGAGCGCACGGCGCAGCTCGGTGACCTTCTTCTTCTTGTCGGCGTCGACGACGTAGTAGGGCTCGAAGCCGCCGTCGACGTCGATGGCGAACCGGCCGAAGGGTCCCTTCTTCATCTCCGGGGGCAGCTCGGAGGGGTTGGGCAGGTCGCGGATGTGCCCGACGCTCGCGTCGACGGTGAACTCCTTGCCCAGGAACTCGCCGATCTTCTTCGCCTTGGCCGGCGACTCGACGATCACCAGCTTGTGTCCTGCTGCCACGGTTGCTCCTCACCCACGGCCCGTGTGCCGCGGATTCGTCGCGGCTCCGACACGGGACCTCGGGCGTCACCGTAGCCGATCGTCGGGCGGCCGCTACGCTGCTGCCTCATGACGGTGCACCACGACGCAGGTATGCGGTCCCCCGCCCGGTCCCGCCGCTGGACGGCCCTGGGGCTGGCCGGGCTGGTACTGCTGGCCGGCTGCAGCGTGGAGGACGGGGACGGGAACGGCGACGCGTCGGAGGGGACCGCGGGCGTCCAGGACGGTGGTGGCGGGGGGGACGAGGCCGCCGGCACGGCCGGGGAGGGATCGGGCGAGGGGTCGGACGAGGGGTCGGGCGGGACCGCCGGACCGCCCACCGAGCCCGCCGACATCGCCCCGGTGGTGGCCGGCCGGTCGGCGGCCGGTGGCGACGGTGCGGTGACGGTGGAGGGGGACCACGCCGGGTTCGTGCTGCCGTCGGGCAACATCGCCTGCTCGGTCACCGCGTCCTCGGCCGTGTGCCAGGTCGTCGACAAGGACTACACCCCCAGCGGCGACCACCTGGCCTCCACGCTCGTGGGCGAATGCGCCGTGGAGGAGGCCGACGCCATCATGCTGTCGGCGGAGCGGGGCGCGTGGACCTGCCTGCCCGAGCCGCTGGTGGGCCAGGCCACGGTCGACGCCGGGGGCTGGTGGGCGGAGGAGGCCGGCGGGGACACCACGGACGTCGACGGGGCCACCGTGGCGGTGCTGCCCTACGGGTCCTCGCTCACGCTGGGCCCGGTCACCTGCTCCAGCGCCGAGGACGGCGTGCGCTGCGACAGCGACGAGATCGGCAAGAGCTTCCTGCTCTCGAACACGACCTACCAGTACGACTGAGGGGGTCCGGCCCCGCTCCCGGACGGGCTCAGCGCAGCAGGCCGTCCTTGACCAGGTCGCGCAGCAGCGGCAGCACCTCGTCCACGACGACCGGGGTGGCGACCTCCGTGAGCACCGCCAGCCCGGCGCACAGCTGCCGGGCGGTCAGGTCGCCGTCGCAGGCCCCCACGAACCCCGCCCCCAGGGTCGTCAGCCGCACGGTGCGGCGCAGGCCACCGCCCTGCCGCAGCTGGATCACCTGGGGGTCGGGGGCACCGGGGCGGCCGACCCGCTCCTCGGTGACGTCGTCGGCGACCTGCCAGGCCACGTCCAGCAGCGCGTCGTCGTCGTGCTCGGCCAGCCAGGTGCGGGCGCGCAGGCCGGCGAGGACGGCCGGCCCCATCGGGCCCGCCACGGGGTGACGCACGTCGACCAGGTCGCGCCAGGGCCCGCGCCCGGTGGCCGGCCGCTGCAGGGTGACCACGCCGAAGCCCACCCGCTCCACGCCCCGGGCCGCGAAGTCGTCCAGCCAGGCCCCGTAGAGGCGGTCGAACCCGTCCGTGCCGGGACGGGAACCGCCGTCGCGGACCCAGGTCTCGGCATACCCCTCGGCGTCCTGCACCTCCCGCTGCACCACCCACGCGTCCAGGCCCGTCCCCTCGAGCCAGCCGGACACGTGGTCGGTCCAGTCCTCCCCGGGCCCGAGCTCCCAGTTGGCCAGCAGCTGGGCGGTGCCGCCGGGACGCAGGTGCCGGCCGATGCCACCGACCATGTCGGCGACCAGGCGGTCGCCGGACAGCCCGCCGTCGCGGTACCCGTAGCGGGGCACGCCCTCCTGCCGCGGCGTGATGACGAAGGGCGGGTTGGACACGACGAGGTCGAAGGCCTCCTCCCCGAGGGGCTCGAGCATCGACCCCTCCCGGAGCTCGAGGGAGACGTCGTTGAGGGCAGCCGTGAACCTGGCCATCTGCAGCGCCCGGGCCGAGACGTCGGTCGCGACCACCGACCGGGCGTGGCCGGACAGGTGCAGCGCCTGCACGCCGCACCCGGTGCCCAGGTCGAGCGCCCGGTCGACGGGCGGACGGGGCGTCCAGGAGGCCAGCGTGGTCGAGGCCCCGCCGACCCCGAGGACGTGGGAGGTGGGCAGCGGTCCCCCCACCAGCAGCTCGGACAGGTCCGAGACCACCCACCAGGTGCGCCGGCCGTCGCCGTAGGGACGCAGGTCGACGGCGGCGGTGAGCGGCGGGCCACCGCGGGTCGGCGCGGTGCCCGGGGCCCGGACCCCGCTGGTCACGAGGCCCAGGGCCCGCAGGCCCGCGGCCCCGGTCCGGGGCACGGCGAGGTCGAGCAGGGCGGCCGGCAGCGCCTCGCCCAGGACGAAGAACCGGACCAGCAGGGCGGCCGGCTCGTCGCGGCCGGCGAGCGACCGGCGGGCGGGGAGCAGCTGGTCCCGGTGCAGGGCCGCGCCGGCGGCCGGACCCAGGAGGTCGGCGAGCGCGTCCACGGCATACCCGGCGTCCTCGAGGTCCGCCCGCAGGTCGTGGATCCGGGTCGGATCGGCGGTGAGCACGTCGGACACTGTGCCACGCCGACGAGAGGGCGGCACCCCCACCGTGGGGGTGCCGCCCTCGTCCGTCCGGGAGCGGGGGTCAGTCGCGGGACGCGACCCCGGCCTCCACGGGCGCCTCACCGATGGCGATGTCCCGACGCTTGGAGACCACGACCGCGCCCACGATCACCGCGGTCGCGACCAGCGCGATGGCCCAGCGCACGAGGTCGTTGGCCCCGTCGCCGTAGGTCAGGCCGACGATCGCCGGGGCGATGAGCAGGGCGACGAGGTTCATCACCTTCAGCAGGGGGTTGATGGCCGGGCCGGCGGTGTCCTTGAAGGGGTCCCCGACCGTGTCGCCGATGACGGTGGCCTCGTGGGCCGCGCTGCCCTTGCCGCCGTAGTGGCCGTCCTCGACGATCTTCTTGGCGTTGTCCCAGGCGCCGCCGGAGTTGGCCAGGAAGACGGCCATGAGCACGCCCGTGACGATGGCCCCGGCGAGATAGCCGGCGAGGGCGCCGACGCCCAGTCCGAAGCCCACGGCGATCGGGGCGAAGACCGCCAGCAGCCCCGGCGTGGCCAGCTCGCGGAGCGAGTCCCGGGTGCAGATGTCCACGACCCGGGCGTAGTCCGGCTTCTCGGAGTAGTCCATGATGCCGGGCTGCTCGCGGAACTGGCGGCGCACCTCGAAGACGATCGCGCCCGCCGCGCGGGTGACCGCGTTGATGGCCAGGCCGGAGAAGAGGAACACGACCGCGCCGCCGAGGATCATGCCGACGAGCGCCCGCGGGTCGAAGACGAGGAACTGGTCCCACATCCCCGCGCCCTCGGTGTCCCCGGCGTCGGCGACAGCGCTGATGATGGCGTTGAGGTAGGAGCCGAACAGCGCAGTCGCCGCGAGCACGGCGGTGGTGATGGCGATGCCCTTGGTGATCGCCTTGGTGGTGTTGCCGACGGCGTCGAGCTCGGTGAGGATCTGCGCACCCTCGCCGTCGACGTCGCCGGACATCTCGGCGATGCCCTGGGCGTTGTCGGAGACCGGGCCGAAGGTGTCCATCGCGACGATCACGCCGACGGTGGTCAGCAGTCCGCAGCCGGCGAGCGCGACGAAGAACAGCGACAGCATGAGCGAGCCGCCGCCCAGGGTGAAGATCGCGAAGATGGCGATGGCGATGGTGACGGCGGTGTAGACGGCCGACTCCAGCCCCACGCCGATGCCCGAGAGGACCACGGTCGCCGGCCCGGTGAGCGAGGTGCGGGCGACGTCGTTGGTCGGCTTGGACTCGGTTCCGGTGAAGTGGCCGGTCAGCCACAGGATGAACGCGGCCAGGACTATCCCGATGACGACCGCCACGGCCGCGCCGAGCGCGGGGTTGACGTCGACCACGCCGTCCATGCCGCCGAACGGCTGGCCCTGGGCGGCGACGCCCAGCTCCGCGGAGTCGGTGGGCAGGAAGACGAACGCGGCCACGACCGAGGCGACGGCGGCGATGCCGGCGGAGATGTAGAAGCTGCGGTTGATGGAGCGCAGGGCGTTGACGCCCGGGGTGGCCTTGGTGATGTAGACCCCCAGGATGGCCGTGAGGACCCCGATGGCGGGGATGATCAGGGGGAAGGTCAGGCCGCCCTCGTTGCCGAGCGCGGCCGTGCCGAGGATGAGCGCGGCGACGAGCGTGACGGCGTAGGACTCGAACAGGTCCGCGGCCATGCCGGCGCAGTCGCCGACGTTGTCCCCCACGTTGTCGGCGATGGTCGCGGCGTTGCGGGGGTCGTCCTCGGGGATGCCGGCCTCGACCTTGCCCACCAGGTCGGCGCCGACGTCGGCGGCCTTGGTGAAGATGCCGCCGCCCACCCGCATGAACATCGCGAGCAGCGCCGCGCCGAAGCCGAAGCCCTCGAGGACCACGGGGGCGTCGCCCCCGTAGAGGAGCACCACCAGGGCCGCACCGAACAGGCCGAGGCCGACGGTGGCCATGCCCACCGTGCCACCGGTGCGGAACGCGATCCGCATGCCCTCGTCGCGGCTGCCGTGCCGCGCCGCCTCGGCGACGCGCATGTTGGCGGCCGTGGCCAGGTTCATGCCCAGGTAGCCGATGGCCGCGGAGAACCCGGCGCCGAAGATGAAGGCCACCGACCGTCCGACGAGGACGGAGGTGTCCTCGGCGGGCAGTGCCATCAGCAGGAAGAACGCCACGACGGCGAAGATGCCGAGGGTCTTGAACTGCCGCTGCAGGTAGGCCGAGGCCCCCTCCTGGACGGCTCCGCCGATCTCCTGCATCGAGGCGGTCCCGGGGGAGGCGGCCAGCACCTCGCGCCGGAACATGAATCCGAACACGAGCGCGACGACGGCGATGCTGAGCACGACGATCACGATCGAGGTGTCGGTGCCCGAGAGCGTCACCTCGGTCACGGCACGGACTGGGGTCATGGAACAGCCTCCTGGAGCTGGCCCGCAGCGCTGCGGGTCGACGGCGCGGGGGAGTCTCCCCCCACGGGTGTTGGTGGTCACTGTAGTGACCGGGTCCAGCCCCGTTCGTCCGGGGCCGGGGTGTGTCAGCCCGTCGTCGTACCGTGGGCGGCGTCATGGACCAGCACGCCGACCCGCAGCACCCCGACCCGCAGCACCCCGACCCGCAGCACCTCGATCCGCGCGCCGTCCTGGCGCACCTGGCCCGGGGGACGCGTGCCGGGCGGCTCGTCCACGTCCGCACGGTCCCCGCGCGGGAGGCCCGCACCGTACCGTGGCCCACCTGGGTGGCGCCGCCCGTCACCGCGGCCGTGCAGGGTGCGGGCATCGGCGAGCTGTGGGAGCACCAGGCCCGGGTGGCCGAGCTGGCCAGGGCGGGCGAGCACGTTGTCGTGGCCACCGGCACCGCCTCGGGCAAGTCGCTGGGCTACCTGCTCCCCGTCCTCACGGCCGTGGTCGAGGGGGCGGACGCCGCGAGCGGCCGGGGAGCCACGGCCCTGTACCTCTCCCCCACCAAGGCCCTCGGCGCCGACCAGGCCGCTCGGCTGCACGCCCTCGCGGTGCCCGGGGTGCGGGTCGCCACCCTGGACGGGGACACCCCTCCGGAGGAGCGGCGCTGGGTCCGCGAGCACGCGCACTACGTCCTGACCAACCCCGACCTGCTGCACCACACGCTGCTGCCGGGCCACGAGCGGTGGCGGGCGTTCCTGCGGGCCCTGCGCTACGTGGTCGTCGACGAGTGCCACGTCTACCGCGGGGTCTTCGGTGCCCACGTCTCGGCGGTGCTGCGTCGGCTCCTGCGGGTGGCCGCGCGGTACGGCGCCCGTCCGACGCTGGTGCTGGCCTCGGCCACCGTCGCCGAGCCGCAGGCCCTGGCCCGGGCGCTCACCGGCCAGGAGGTGCGGGCCGTGACCGAGGACGGCTCCCCCCGGCAGGAGGCCGTGCTGGCCCTGTGGCAGCCCCCCGAGCTGGAGGACGGTCGTCGGCGCAGCACCCTGGCCGAGACCGCGGGGCTGCTCGCGGACCTGGTCGACGTGGGGGTGCAGACGGTCGCCTTCGCCCGGTCCCGGCAGGGTGTGGAGGTGGTCGCGGGCCGCGCCCGGGACGAGCTGGCCGACGGCGGGGAGCGCCGTCCCGGGCTCGTCGCGGCCTACCGGGGCGGCTACCTCCCTGAGGAGCGCCGGGCGCTGGAGTCGGCCCTGCGCGAGCGCAGGGTGCTGGGGCTGGCGGCCACGAGCGCCCTCGAGCTGGGGATCGACGTGGCCGGCCTGGACGCCGTCGTCATGGCCGGGTGGCCCGGGACCCGGGCCTCCTTCTGGCAGCAGGCCGGCCGGGCGGGCCGCCGGGGATCGCCGTCGTTGGCGGTCCTGGTCGCCGCGGACGACCCGCTCGACAGCTACCTGCTGGCCCATCCCGAGCTCGTCGTCGATGCTCCCGTCGAGGCCTGCGTCCTGGATCCGGAGAACCCCTACGTGCTGGCTCCCCACCTGGCCGCCGCTGCTGCCGAGCTTCCGCTGACGCGCGAGGACGTGCGGTGGTTCGGTCCCACCGTCCCCGACCTGGCCGAGCAGCTCGTCGCCGCCGGTCTGCTGCGTCGGCGCCCGACCGGGTGGTACTGGGCCCGGTCCGACCGGCCGGGCGACCACCTGCAGCTGCGCGACGCCGGCCAGCCCGTGCAGATCGTCGACACCGCGACCGGTCGCGTCCTGGGCACGGTGGACGAGGACCGCGCCCTCACCACCGTGCACGCGGGCGCGGTCTACGTCCACCAGGGCGGCGTCCACGTCGTCACCGACCTGGACCTGGAGTCCGGCGTCGCGCTCGTCGTGACCGGGGACCCCGGCTGGACGACCCGTCCGCGCACGGAGGGCGACTTCAGGGTGCGCGTCGTGCAGGAGGAGCAGGTGTGGGGCGCCGCCACGGTGAGCACCGGCACCGTGGAGGTCACCCACCGGGTCGTGTCGTTCCAGCGCGTGCTGCCCGACGGGACCGTGCTGGGCACCCACCCGCTCGACCTGCCGGAGCGCTCCATGACCACCCAGGCCGTCTGGTGGGCGCTGCCCGAGGAGGAGCTGGCCCTGGCCGGCGTGGCTCAGGAGGACGTCCCCGGCGCGCTGCACGCCGCCGAGCACGCCAGCATCGGCATGCTGCCGCTGGTGGCGACGTGCGACCGCCGGGACGTCGGCGGCCTGTCCACCGCGCACCATCCGGACACCGGGCGTCCCACCGTCATGGTCTACGACGGGCGACCCGGGGGTGCTGGCTTCGCCCGGCGCGGCTACCGCGAGATGTCCACGTGGCTGACCGCCACCCACGACCTGGTCGAGGGGTGCGGCTGCGCCACCGGGTGCCCCGCCTGCGTCCAGTCACCGAGCTGCGGAAGCGGCAACGACCCGCTGGACCGGACCGCGGCGGCCGCGGTGATCTCGCACCTGCTCTCCGAACGGGCCGTCGCCGTCCCCGCCGGCTGAGGGTCCCGCCGGCTGAGGGTCCCGCCTGGCTCACGGGCCCGCCGGCTGACGACCCGCCGGGCGACAGCCCCGGGGGTCGACGGCATCTGCGGCAGAGGCCTCCGGAGGCGGATCCGGCCACGTCAGGACGGGCGGAGCGGGTCGCCCCGCCTCGCCGGTCGTCGCCCCGTCCGATAGCCTCGACAGACACCCGACGACCGGCCTCGGGCCGGCGCCGACCCGTCCAGGAAAGGCTTCGCGATGCTCATCATCGGCTTGCTCCTCATCCTCGTCGCCGCCGCGGTCGTCGCCTACATGCTCCTGGCCACGGCGGGGGCGGCCGCCGTCAGCATCGACTACGGCGTGCTCAACCTGGAGATTCCCCCGCTCTGGATCTACCTGGCCGGGCTTGCGACCCTGGCGGTCGCCGCCCTGGGGTTCTGGATGGTCGGCACCGGCGCGCGTGCCAAGGCCCGGCGGTCCCGCGAGGTGCGGGAGCTGCGCAAGCAGGCCAAGGAGGCCGACCGTCGGGCCGTCCGCACCGACGACGCGTCTTCCCTGGACCGCAGGGCACCGCGCCCGGGGACGACGGGGACGACGGGGACGGGCACGGCCCGGGGCCCCGGCACCACGTCAGGGCCGGCGTCCTCCCAGGACCGCAGCCGGCTCGACCTGGACCGCTGAGCGATCGGGCACCACTCCGGCCGAAGCCCTGCGCTCCACGGTCCACCGGCCTCCCGCCGTCGTCCGGCTGACGACCACCTGCACCCGTGGGAGACCGGCGGCGTCGGTCCCGGCCCGGCAGCGGTCGAGCTCGGCCCCGTTGCGCCGGGCCACCCGCCCCGCGAGCCCGCAGGCCTCCCCCTCGGACGTGCCCGCGAGCACCTCCCCGACCGCCGCCAGGGCCGCCAGGTCGGCTGCCGTCCTCGCCCGCTGACCCGTCACGGCCACCGAGGCGACCAGGGCTCCCGCGAGCAGCAGGGTCGCGAGCACGCCCACCAGCCCGACCCCCAGGACGGTCCCCGCGCCGCGGTCCGCGGCGCGCGGCAGCCGGACGCGGATGGGACGGGACACCGCCAGTACCCCGTCGACGGTCACGGGCGGGCCCCCGGCTCCCACCGGGCCACGGCCCTGGCGCGCGCGGGCGGCAGCAGTCCCAGCCACGAGGCCCGGGCCGGCGCCTCGACGGTCACCACGACCTCCTCCCCGCCGGAGGAGACGCCCAGCAGGGACCCCTCGGGGGTGAGCTCCTCCACGATGCGCCCGACGGCGGCCGCGGACTCACCGCTGGACGCAGCGCGCGCCGCGGCGCGCGCTGCGTCCTCGACCCTGACCTGGTCCACGGCCAGCGTCATCGCGGTGAGGCACAGCGCGAGCACCAGCACGACAGCAGGAAGAGCCACGGCCAGCTCGGCCGTGCTCATCCCCCGGTCGTGGACCCGGCGCCCGCGCCGGGTCACAGCGACACCGACAGCGCGGTGGTGATGACCGTGGTGACCAGGCCCTCGACGGCGCCCGACTTGACCACGGCCAGCAGCAGGGCCGCGAACGCGCACGCGGCGATGGTGCCCACCGCGTACTCGGCCGTGGACATCCCCGACTCCCTCCCCCTCCTGAGCTCCCGCACCGCGGTCGCCAGGGTGATCGTGCTCTTTCTCATGGTTCCCCTCCTTCGTGGGTGCGTCCCCGGGTGGGACGCACGTCTGTGGCGGTGGCGCGCAGAGCAGCGCCTACCAGGTCAGGTCCCGGGTCAGTGCGAGCACGACCGGGACGACGGTGATGAGCACGAACGCGGGCAGGTAGGCCAGACCGAGCGGGACCACGAGCCGGACGCCCAGGCGGGCAGCCCCGACCTCGACGTCGGCCACGGCCTCCCTGCGCAGGTCCCGCGCCGCCCCCACCAGCGCCTCCCCGGGCGCCACCCCTGCGGCCTGGGCCAGCCGCAGGCTGCGGGCGCCGGGTGTCCAGCAGGCGTCCACGAACCCCCACGCCTCGTCGGGGTCCTCCCCCCGGTGCAGGGCGGTGGCGACGTCCTGCAGCTCCCGACCGGGCGGCCCGGGGATCACGGCTCCGACCGTCCGGAGCGCCTGGGCCACGGAGCCACCACCCTGCAGGGCCAGGGCGATGAGCTCGAGCGCCTCGGCGACGAGGACCGGACCACGCGTGGGGGTCGCCATCCTTCGCGCACCGCCCGGGTGCCAGGTGCGCCGCCCCCCGGAACGTCCGGGCTCCGTCCGGGCCGGTGTCCACGTCCGCCCGGACGGCCAGCAGAGCACGGCGGCGAGGACGAGGACCGCAGCGGCCCAGCCCGACCCCGGCGTCACGCGACCCGCCCCACCACGCGGGCGACCATGCGCCCCACCAGCAGGTGCCCGCCCACGAGCAGGACGACCCCGGTCACCGCCGCGCCGGCCCCGAGGGGGTGGGCGTACAGCTCGCGCGGGCCGATCCCCAGCAGCGCGGCCATCCCCAGACCGGCCACCGGCAGCAGGGCCAGGACCCGGGCCGTGGCCCTCGCCCCGGCGGTGGCCACCTCCACCGCCCGGTGCAGGCGCCGACGTTCCCGGGCCGCCTCGGCGCTGGTGCGCACGGCCGCGGCCAGCGGCGCGCCGGTCGCGCCGGCGACCGTCCAGGCCCTGGCCACCGCCGCGACGGTGGGGCTGCCGGTCCGGCGCGCCACGCGCGCCCAGACCGGTGCCAGCGGCTGGCCCTCGTCAGCGGTTCGCCGCAGCTCGTCCCAGGCCCGGGCGCTCCCACCTCGTGGTTGGGCGGGCCCCAGCGCCAGGTGCACGGCGCGACCGGTCGGCAGCCCCGCCTCCAGGGCGGCCGCCAGCCCGTCCAGCAGCAGCACCTCCTCGGCCCCGGCCCGTCCCCGCGCCACCGCCGGCACCCGCTCCAGCCCCCGCCGGACCACGGAGCGCACCCGGGACCGCGACCGCTCGTCCCGGGGGCCCCGGACGTTCCGGGGACCCCTGTCGTCGGCGGCCCCGCCCGGTTCCTGCGGGTCCGGTCGCACGAGGACGGCGGAGGCGGCCACCAGCATGGCGAGGACGACGGGCAGGCCGGGTGCCGTTCCGAGCAACGTCGCACCGCCGGTCATGAGGACCACCCCGTCCCTCCCAGGAGCTCCTCCAGCGCGACGCGTCCCGCTCCCCGGCTCCACCCGTCGCCTCCACGGGTGAGCGCAGGGACGCTGGCGACCGGCTGGCCCGGCCGCGGCCGGGAGAGCACCGCGACCTGCTGCAGGTGTCGGGCGCCGTCCGCGCGTCGGGCGACGTGCAGGACCACGTCGATGGCGCTGGTCAGCTGGGCGTGGACGGCCTCCCGGCTCATCCCGGCCAGTGCACCGAGCGCCTCCATCCGGACGACGGCGTCACCCGCCGTGTTGGCGTGCAGGGTTCCACCACCCCCCTCGTGACCGGTGTTCAGCGCCCCCAGCAGCTCCCGCACCTCGGCCCCCCGCACCTCGCCGACGACCAGCCGGTCAGGTCTCATCCGCAGGCTCTGGCGCACGAGCGTGGTGAGGGTGACGCCCCCGCGACCCTCCACGTTGTTCGTCCGGCCCTGCAGGTGGACGACGTGCGGGTGGTCCACCTGGAGCTCGCGCACGTCCTCCACGACGACGATCCGTTCGGTGGCCGGCACCTCTGCCAGCATCGCCGCCAGGAGGGTGGTCTTGCCCGACCCGGTCCCGCCCGTGACGACGAACGAGCGACGGGCGGCGACCACCGCCCGCACCACGCCCAGCCCGTGGTCGTCCAGCGCCCCCCAGGCCCGCAGCTGCCCGAGGTCCGGAGCCAGCCGACGCGCGACCCGCAGGCTGACGTGGGCCGCGCCGTCCACCAGGGGTGGCAGCAACGCGTGCAGCCGGATGCCACCCGGGAGCAGACCGTCGACCCACGGGCTGGACTCGTCGAGCCGCTGCCCGGCGAGGCCCGCCAGGCGGACCGCCAGGCGGCGCACGCTGCGGTCGTCGTGGAGCACCACCGTGGACCGTTCCACCCCTGCACCACGGTCGACCCACACCCCGCTGTCCCCGTTCACGAGGACGTCCGTCACCCCGCGGTCCTCCACCAGGGCGGCCAACGGTCCCAGCGCTGCCACCACGGCAGGCGGTGTGCGGGCGACGTCGACGGAGCCGTCGGGAGGAGGTGCGTCCATGCGCCCCACCCTGGGCGGTCCACCAGGACCGGCCAAGGGCGCGGGGATGGGGTGTGGAGAGCGCCAGCGAGCACCCACCGGATGTGGACCGGACGGCATGCCGGCGACGCGCAGACGGTCGGGGCACCGCGACAGGAACGGGATCTGCCCACCGACGGCAACGGTCGGGTCACCCGGGGCCACGCGGGCTCCCGACGCACGAGAGGACGGCCCGGCGGGGGAAAGGGGACGGCCCCGGCGGGGGGGCCGGGGCCGTCGACGTCCAAGGTCAGGGGGGGATGACCTTGAACGCCCGCGCTACGACTCTTGCGAGGAGCGCTGTTCCTTCAGTATGCACCGCTGATCGGTCGGGATGCAACTACGGGACCGGTGGATCAGACCAGCCGTCCGGCCAGCACCGCGTCGGCGATCCGCGTCCCCTCCGCCGAGGCCCGTCGGACGGCCTCGGCGCTGTGCAGGAGCCACAGGCGGACACCGTCCGGACCGCCGCCGGCGTAGGCCCCGAGCGCTCCGCGGTAGTCCGTCCCCGCCCGGTCGGCGTGGCCCACCTCGGGGACCGCGACCCCGGTGGGGTCCAGGCCACCGACCCGCAGCATGCACCGCTCCAGCGCGCGGGCCACCACGCCGTTTCCGGCCACGAACGGCCGCACCGTCACGATCTCGGCGTGCACGACCGCGGCGGCGACGAGCGTGGGGGCCCCACCACCGACCACCGAGGCGACGACCTGGTGGACGGCCGAGAGCCGCTCCTGCACCTCGACCGGTCCGGGCGGCGGCCCGAGCTCGGTCCACTCGCGGCACTCCTCCCCCGACGTCCGGGGTCGCCCCACCTGGTCCATCGGCAGCAGGTCGCCGGTCGCCGCGGCGTGCAGCGCCGCCAGCACCTGGGCAGGGGACCGCAGCTGACCGGCGCCCACGTGCTCGGTCGCGGCGGTCGCGCGCACGACCCCCGCCAGCACGCGCCATACCGGGTCGTCCGCCCGCTCCTGAAGGTCGACGCCGCCGCGGACCATGTCCCGCACCACCTGGGAGCTGAGGGTGGAGCCCGCGGGCTCGGCCCCCTCGAGCATCGCGCTGGCCGTGGCGCCCCGGACCCGGGACTCCGCGGCCGCCTCGGGGATGCGGCGCCGCAGCGCCTGGTGCCAGCGCAGCCTGGTGCAGGCCTCCCGGGCCTCCTCGACACCCTCGCCCACCCCCGGCAGGTCGGAGAGCTGACGGAGGGCGGAGAGCGGGGCGGGCACGGGTCCACTCTAGGAGGCCCGCCCCAGGGGGCCCTCGGCCGCACGGGCCGACCTCCTTGCCAAATCGTGACCTGGGACCTCTGGTGAGGGCCCACCCCCTGTGGCATCGTGCTCGGTATCGACGCGGAGCCGCCCACGGGCCGGCCCACCGGCTGTCACGGGACCGGGGTCGACACGGTGCCTGCCCGGCACGTACAGGGGGTGCTGGGCGGGCACCGTCCCGCGTCCGGGGGCCGCCCGCGGGGCCGCGCGGGCGGCCCGGACCTGCACGTGCCCCGGTCAGGCGTTAGCATCCAAGCCATGGCCACTCCTGTTGACCCCGGCAAGCAGCCCTACACCGGCACGACCGGTGAGCGCACCATCGGACAGCTCGTCAGCGACGTCTCCACCGACCTGTCGCAGATCATGCGGGGCGAGATCGAGCTCGCGAAGGCTGAGATCAAGCAGGACGTCTCCCACGCGGGCAAGGGTGCGGGGATGTTCGCGGGGGCCGGTGTGCTCGCCCTCTACGGGCTGGGGCTGCTCCTGCTCGGACTCGCCGGCGTCATCGCCATCTGGCTCTCGTGGTGGGCCGGCCTGCTCATCGTCGCGGCGGTGCTCTTCCTGGTCGCCGGCATCCTCGCCCTCATCGGCAAGAAGCAGATCACCCAGGTCAAGGGCAAGCCGGAGAAGGCGATCACCCAGGCCCAGCGCACCGTGGAGACCCTCAAGACGGCCCCGGCTCAGCTCAAGGGTCCGCCGACGACGGGCGGCGCCCCCGTCCCGGCGAGCACGAGCACGACGACCTCCGTCTGACCCTCCGAGCCTCCTCGGCCGCGTCCTCGGCCGGCACTCCTGCCCGGCCGTCACGCCCCTCCCGTCCCGTCCCGACGGTTCAGGCAGGCAGGTCCCGCACCAGGCCGGTGTCCCAGGGTCCGGATACGCCGGCCAGGTCGAGGACGCGGTCGAGGATCCCGGCGGTGAACCCCCACACCAGCAGGCCCTCCACGTCCCAGGCCGGACCGACGAAGCCGCTGGGATGACGGACCAGGAAGCGTCGGGCCGGGTCCACCAGCTCCCCGACCGTGGGCTGCACCACCCGCGCCACCTCCCGCGGGTCCTTGGCCCACAACGATCCGGGGTCCGGCGACCGCCACCACCCCAGCACCGGTGTCACGTCGAAGCCGCTGACCGGGATGTGCAGCGTCGGCAGCTCGGCGAGGACCTCGACGCCGTCCCGGTCCAGGTCGATCTCCTCCCATGCCTCCCGCAGCGCGGTGTCGGTGGGGTGACGGTCCCCGGGCTCGGTGGCCCCGCCGGGGAAGGCCGGCTGGCCCGCGTGGCTGCGCATGCTGTGCGCCCGTTCGGTGATGACCACGCGGGACTCCTCGGGGTCACCACCGGCCGTGTCCGGTCCGAAGAGCACCAGGACGGCGGAGTGCCGACGCCCACCCTCGGGCGGGGGCAGGAAGCGGCTGAAACGGTCCCCGTCCAGGCCCGGGACCGAGCCGGCGAAGGCCCGCAACCACTCCGGCACGGGGTATGCCGTCACGCCCGCGCCTCGGTCCGCACCAGTCGAGCGGCGGCCGCGGGGTCGGTCTCCCCCACCCCGGAGGACGGGCACAGCGACGCCACCGGGCAGGCCCCGCAGGCCGGTCGCCGGGCGTGGCAGGTGCGCCGCCCGTGGAAGATGAGCACGTGCGACAGGTGCGTCAGGTCCCGGCGCGGGAAGAGGCCGCCGACGGCGTGCTCGACCGCCACCGGGTCGGTCTCCTCCGTCCACCCGAGCCGACGGACCAGCCGACCCACGTGCGTGTCCACGGTGAGGCCGGGCACGCCGAAGGCGTCCCCGAGCACGACGTTGGCCGTCTTGCGTCCCACCCCGGGCAGGGTGACCAGGTCCCCGAGCCGTCCGGGCACCCTGCCGTCGAAGCGCTCCACGAGCGCGGCCCCCAGCTTCAGCAGGCTCTCCGTCTTGGCCCGGAAGAAGCCCGTCGGCTGGATGATCGCCTCCACGTCGGCGCGCTCCGCCACGGCGAGCGCGAACGCGTCGGGGTAGCGGCCGAACAGCGTCGGGGTGACCCCGTTGACACGACGGTCGGTCGTCTGAGCCGACAGCACCGTCGCCACCAGCAGCTGGAAGGGGTCGGCGAAGTCCAGCTCGCACCGGGCGTCGGGGTAGTGCGCGGCCAGGACGCGGTAGGTGCGCCGGGCCCGGCGGGTCAGCGCCAGGGAGGACTCGCCGGTGGAGGTGCCCCGCTCGGCGGAGGTGGTCCGGTCACCGGCGGTGGGGGTCTTCGCGCTGCTCACGCTCCCAGCGTAGACGTGACGCGCGACACACCCGCTCACCCGTGACGAGCACCGGTGGTGGCAGTATGTGCACGTGGACCGGCAGATCGTGATGAAGGCGCCCCTGTTCTCGGCCCTCGACGACGAGGCCGCGCGACGGCTCGCCGACTCGATGACCCCCCACCAGCTGGCCCGGGGCGAGGTCGTCTTCCATGAGGGCGACCCCGGGGACTCCCTCTACGTGGTCATCAGCGGCAAGGTGAAGCTGTCGCGCACCTCGGGCGACGGACGGGAGAGCCTGCTCCAGGTGCTCGGCCCGGGCGAGATGTTCGGCGAGCTGAGCCTGTTCGACCCCGGCCCGCGCCTGTCGACCGCCTACGTGGTCTCCACGGCCGACTTCATCTCCCTGGGCAACGACGCGCTTCGGCTGTTCCTGGCGGACCACCCCGAGGTCGCGATGCAGATGCTCGCCGGGCTGGCCCACCGCCTGCGCCGGACCAACGAGGGCATCTCGGACCTGGTCTTCACCGACGTGCCCGGGCGGGTGGCCAAGGCGCTGCTCGACCTGGCCGAGCGCTTCGGCCGTCGCGGCGAGCACGGCCTGCTCGTCGCCCACGAGCTGACCCAGGAGGAGCTGGCCCAGCTCGTCGGAGCGAGCCGGGAGACGGTCAACAAGGCCCTGGCGGACTTCGCCCACCGGGGGTGGATCAGCCTGGGCGCCAAGTCCGTGACCCTCCTCGACGTGGACCGGCTGCGCCGCCGCGCGCGCTGAGGCGCCGCCCCTGCCCTCAGAGCTCGCCGAGGTGGTCCAGCTGGGCCAGGACCGACAGGCGGGCCGCCGGCCACACCGCGCGCGGCACGTCCGCGTAGACCTCCGCCACGACCAGGTCCGCCAGGTCGCGGCCGTCCGTCGACAGGGACGATCGGGCGGGCGTCGTCGACGGGGACGAGCGGGCGGCCCCGTCCGAGAGCCGGGCCACCGCCGCCCGCACCTGGTCCAGCCGCTCGCGCCGGTGGTCCAGGTAGAACTCCACCGTGCCGGCGGCGTCCGGCACCACCGGCCCGTGCCCTGGCGCGATGCTGGTCGCCGCCCCGGACCCGGTCAGGCGGGCCAGCCGCTCCAGGGAGTCCAGGTAGGAGGCGAGGTCCCCGTCGGGATAGGCGACGACCGTCGTGCCCCGGCCCAGGACGGTGTCACCGGTGAGCAGCACCTGCTCGGCGGGCAGCAGGAAGGAGAGCGAGTCGGCGGTGTGCCCCGGGGTGGGCACCACCAGGAGCTCGAGACCGTCGACCTGCAGGTGCTCGCCGGGAGCCAGGTCGTCGTGCCCGCGCCCGACCGCGCGCACCGGCGCCCCCGTCAGCTCCGCCCACCGAGGGGCCGACTCGGCGTGGTCGGCGTGCCCGTGGGTCAGCAGGGTCAGGGCCACCCGTCGGCCCTGCCCGGAGACGTGCGACAGGACCGCCCGCAGGTGGGTCTCGTCCGCGGGGCCGGGGTCGACGACGACCACGTCCCCGCCGCCGGGCTCACCCAGCACCCAGGTGTTGGTGCCCTCCAGGGTCATCGGGGAGGGGTTGGGGCACAGCACGCAGACGGCGCGCTCACCCCACGCGCCCCCCGTCCAGCCGGGGTCGGCGGCCGCGCCCGGTCTCACGGGACCACCGCGGCCGGGACCCCGTGCCCCGCGGCGTCCACCGGGCAGCGCATCCACAGCCGTCCGTCGTGCTCGACCGGCCACGGACGGACCGGGTGGACCGCGACGGGTCCGGCCAGCCAGGCGTCGAGGTCCTGCACCTCGCGGAGCTGCTCGAGCATGACCTGCGTGGGCGGAAGCAGGATCTCCCGTCCCACCTGCTGGTGCTGGAGGACCTCGGCCGGCGCGGACCAGGAGCTCCGCTCGGCCTCGGTGGTCTCCCCGTCCGCCCGCTGCCCCCGGGGCATCCTGGCGGCGAAGAAACGGGTGTCGTAGCGGCGTGGCTCGCACACGGGGGTGGTCCAGTGGGCCCGCAGAGCCATCAGGTCGGTGCGCAGCACCAGCCCGCGACGGGCCAGCAGCTCGCCGAAGCTCTGCGTGCGGTCCAGCAGCGCCTGACGCTCCTGGCGCCAGGAGGGACCAGCCACGTCCGCCACCACCTCGTGCGGGCCCGGGCCCGCGAGCAGGACCCCGCACTCCTCGAAGACCTCGCGCGCCGCGGCGGTGACCAGCTCGCGGGCGACGTCCTCCCCCGTGCCGAGCAGCTCGGCCCACCGGAGCGGGGACGGGCCGGCCCACGGGACGTCCTGGTCGGCGTCCCGGGGGTCGACGCCCCCTCCGGGGAAGGCGACCATGCCCGGCGCGAAGGCCATCGTGGCCGCACGGCGCAGGACGAACACCTCCACCCCGGGTCCGGCGGACGCCTCGCGCAGGAGCATGACCGTGGCCGAAGGACGGGGCCGGGCCACCTGCCGCCGGGCCGGCTCGGTCGCGAGCCAGGCCCGGGAGTGCCCCTCGACGACCTCGGGCATCGGCAGGTCCCGGTAGGGCCGGGGGTCCTCCACGTCCGTCACGACGACGTCAGTCGCGGACGGCGACCGTGATCTCGACCTCGACGGGGGTGTCCATCGGCAGCGTGGCCACGCCGACCGCTGACCGGGCGTGCACGCCGGCGTCGCCGAACGCCGCGCCGATCAGCTCGGAGGCGCCGTTGACGACCTTCGGCTGACCCGTGAACGCCGGGTCGCTGGCCACGAAGCCGACGACCTTGACGACGCGGACGACGCGGTCCAGGTCACCCACGACGGACTTCACCGCGGCGATCGCGTTGAGGGCGCACAGGCCGGCGAGCCGCGCGGCCTCCTGCGGGCCCACCAGCCCCTCGCCCTCGCCGACCTTGCCGGTCGTGGGCAGCGCACCGTCCACGAACGGCAGCTGGCCCGAGGTGTAGACGAGGTCGCCGTGCTGGACGGCGGGGACGTAGGCGGCGACCGGGGCGGCCACCTCGGGGACGGAGTGGCCCAGCTCGGCCAGGCGCTGCTCGACGGTGCTCATGACGTGTCCTCTCAGCCCTTGGGGCGCTTCAGGTAGGCGACGAGGTTGGTGCCGTCCGGTCCGGGCACGACCTGGACCAGCTCCCAGCCGTCCTCGCCCCACTGGTCGAGGATCTGCTTGGTCGCGTGGATGATGAGGGGGACGGTGGCGTACTCCCACTGCTGGATGCTCATGCCTGGACACTACAAGCAGGGACGCCGGACCAGCACCCCGCCGGCGGGCGGGAGGACCGGCCGGGAGGCGGAGGGAGGTGGACGTGGTGACCGGACGCGACGTCCTGGACCGGTGGGCACCGCCGGGGAGGGAGCTGCGGTACGGCCGCGAGGAGCACCAGGTCTGCGAGTTCTTCGACCCGCCCTCCACCGCGCCGTCGGCCCGCGGGCTCGTCGTCCTCGTCCACGGAGGGTTCTGGCGGGCCGAGTGGGACCGGGCGCACCTGCGCCCCCTCGCGCACGCCCTGGCCGAGCAGGGGTATGCCGTCGCGCTCCCCGAGTACGTCCGTTCCGGGATGCCCGGGGGAGGCTGGCCCGGCACGTCTGCCGACCTGCTCACCGCCCTGGCCGCGGTCCGGGCGCAGCACGACCCCGGCGTCCCCGTCGTCCTCGTCGGCCACTCCGCCGGGGGCCACCTGGCCGTCTGGCTCCTCCACCAGCCGGCGGCCCGGGGCGTGTCCGGGGCGGTCAGCCTCGCGGGGGTCCTCGACCTGCGCCTGGCGGCCGGGCTCGACCTGGACGACGGGGCGGTGCAGGACCTCCTCGGCGGCGGGCCGGAGCAGGTCCCCGGGCGCTACGCGGTGGCGGACCCCGCGAGCCTGGGGCGCACGCCATACCCCGTGGTGGTGGTGCACGGGGAGGACGACGCACAGGTGCCGGTGGCGGTGTCCCTGAGCTGGTGGGCCGCGGCCGGGACGGAGGGGAGGGACGAGCTCGTCGAGCTGCCCGGCGTGGACCACTTCGCCCTCGTCGACCCGGAGGCGTCGACCTTCCCCGTGCTGACCTCCGCCCTCGACCGCCTCGCCGACTCCCGTCCGTGACCGCGGTTCCTCGGGGATTTCCAGGATCCTCCCGTACCGTGGTCGGATGCGCTCTGCTCTGTCTGCCGCGAAGGTGACCTCGCTGCTGGGGATCTTCCTCGCCGTGTCCGTGCTGATGGGGGTCATCGCCGCAGGCCTGGCGGCACCCGTCGTCGGCGCCGCCGGCCTGGCCGCGCGGGAGGGCGTCGGCATGTTCGACCGCCTGCCCGGGGACCTGGAGCAGAACCCGCTCGCCCAGCAGTCGCGCATCCTGGCCGCCGACGGATCGATCCTGGCGACGCCGGCGAAGCAGAACCGCATCATCGTCGAGAGCGACGAGATCTCCCAGCACATGAAGGACGCCCAGGTCGCCATCGAGGACGAGCGCTTCTTCGACCACGGCGGCATGGACGTGGAGGCCCTGGCGCGGGCGGTCGTCTCCAACGCGACCACGGACAACACCCAGGGCGGGTCGACCCTGACCCAGCAGTACATCAAGATGGCGCTGCAGGCGGAGGCCATCAAGGAGCAGGACGCCGACGCCCTCCAGCAGCTCAACTCCCGGTCCGGGATGGACGGCTACATCCGCAAGCTGCGCGAGCTCAAGTACGCCGTCACGCTCGAGGAGCGGCTCACCAAGGACGAGATCCTCGTGGGGTACCTCAACCTGGCCTTCTACGGCGACAACGTCTACGGCGTCGAGGCGGCCGCCCGGCACTACTTCGACGTGCGCGCCAAGGACCTCAGCATCGCGCAGTCGGCGACCCTGGCCGGCATCGTGCGCGCGCCCACGACCACCAACCCGGTGGCCGACGTCGAGGTGGCCACCGCCCGCCGCAACACCGTGCTGGACAAGATGGTGGCCCTGGAGATGATCACCGAGGAGGAGTGGGAGGCCGCCCGCGAGAGCGAGATCGAGCTGACGCTGACCGACAGCCAGCGATCGTGCATCAACTCGCGCAACCCCTACTTCTGCGACTACGTCACCGCCTGGCTGCTGCAGCAGCCCGCCCTGGGCGCGACCCAGGACGAGCGGTTCGAGCGGCTGACCACCGAGGGACTGACGATCACCACCACGCTGGACCGCGAGCTGTCGGACGAGCTCGGCGAGATCCTGCGGGAGGCGACCCCCCAGAACGACTACAACGTCGCCTCGGCCGCGACCATCATCCAGCCGGGCACCGGCCACGTGCTCGCCTTCAACCAGTCCAGCGAGTACTCCTTCGACGAGTCGGGGGACAAGGTCAGCAGCACGTCGGTGAACTGGAACGTCGACACCGAGTACGGCGGCCCCGGCGGGATGGAGATCGGCTCGGTGGCCAAGACCTACACGGTCGTGGAGGCGCTCGAGAAGGGCGTTCCGGTCGAGACGACCCTGGAGATCGCCGAACCCGGCCTGGCCGACGAGAACGGCGTGTGGCTGGACAACCCCGAGGACGACGACCCGCCTCAGCCGGAGGGTGAGACCCACCCGGTCGGGGTCTTCCAGAAGGAGGACTTCCAGGAGGACTGCACGATCGGGGAGGACTACTGGACCGTCCGCAACGCCCTGGACCAGAACCACGACCCGGAGATCGAGCTGCGCACGGCGACCGGCCTGTCGGTCAACACCGCCTTCGCCACCCTCGCCTCCCAGGTCGGCACGTGCGACATCGTCGACACGATGACCGAGATGGGCCTGCGGGCCGCCACGGGCGAGGAGTTCAGCCCCTTCCCGCCGTCGATCGTGCTCGGGTCCGACTACGCCTCCCCGATGACCGTGGCGACCTCCTACGCCGCGCTGGCCGCCGGCGGGGTCTACTGCCCCCCGCTGCCCGTGACCAAGATCGTCGACAGCAGCGGTGAGGAGATCCCCCTCGAGACTCCCGGGTGCGAGCGGGTGATCGACGAGGAGGTGGCCCTGGGGACGGTCGAGCTGCTCAAGGAGGTCGTCCAGATGACCGGCTCGGGCTGGACCGCGATCCTGGACGGTGACCGGCCGGCCGCCGGCAAGACGGGGACGAACAACAACTCCAGCCACACCTACTTCGCCGGGTTCACCCCCCAGCTGTCGACCGCCGTCTTCGTGGGCGTGCCCACCGGGGCCGTCCTCGGTGAGGAACGGTCGGACATGCAGATCGGGGACCGCTTCATCGAGGGACCGCTCTTCGGGTCCTCCTTGGCCGCCCCGACGTGGAAGGCCATCATGGAGATGGCGCACGCCGACCTGCCGGTCGAGGACTGGGAGGAGCCGTCCGACGAGATCCTCAACGGCAAGCGGGTCACGATCCCCGACGTGATCGGCATGGACGAGGAGGAGGCGCGCGAGGCGCTGCGCGAGGAGGGGCTCACCGCCTCCGTCCAGCAGGTGGGGTCCAGCAGTCCCGAGGGCACCGTCCTGTACACCACCCCGGGGGTGGGTTCCTCGATCCGGACGACCACCTCGGTGGTGCTGCACGTCTCCAACGGCTTCACGCCCGCTGCTGCTCAGCCCGCGCCCCAGCAGCCAGCGCCGCCCCAGCAGCCGGCACCCCAGCCTGCCCAGCCGGCACCGCCCCAGCAGCCGGCGGCGCCCCCGCCGCCGCCGAGCCAGCCCGACCCGCCCGCCGAGCCCGAGCCCCCCGAGGCCGCCGAGCCGCCGCCCGAGGAGGAGGCCGAGCCGGCCCCGGCCCCCGCACCGGCGCCTGCGCCGGAACCCCCGCCCGAGGAGGAGCCGCCCGGTGAGGGGCCCGGTGGTGACGGACCGCCCGGGCAGGACGACGGCTGATCTGAGCACGACGAAGGCCCCCGACATCCGGGGGCCTTCGTCGTCTCTCCGGTGCCGCGGGCACCGGCCCGGAGGGGAGCGGTCGGGTCAGCCGGCGAGCGCCGCCCTGACGGCGGCCGCCACCCGGCCACCCTCGGCCCGTCCAGCGACGCGCGGCTGGACGACCTTCATCACCTGCCCCATCGCCGCCGGTCCGGCGACGCCCAGCTCGGCCACCGCACGGGTGGCGATCTCGGCCAGCTCGGCGTCGTCGAGCTGGGCGGGGAGGTACTCCTGCAGCACCGCCAGCTCGGCCTCCTCCCGCTCGGCGAGCTCGGGCCGACCGGCGTCGGCGTAGGCCTCCGCGGCCTCCCGGCGCTTCTTCGCCTCCTTGCCGACCACGCGCAGCAGCTCCTCCTCGGAAAGCTCGCGGTGCGTCTTGCCGGCGACCTCCTCGGTGGTCACGGCGGTCAGCACCATCCGCAGCGTCCCCGCGCGCACCTTGTCCTGGGAGCGCATCGCCTCGGTGAGGTGGTGCTGGAGGGTCGCCTTGAGTCCGCTCTGCTCGGTCATGGCGCCAGTGTCTCACCGTCGCCGGCCGGATCCCCCGACGTCGGTCCGACCGTGGGAGGGTTCTGCTCCGGTCCGCCCGAGCCCCAGACGCGGTCCGACCGTGGGGCGGTCCTGCTCCGGTACGCGCGAGCCACCTGGGAGGATCGGGGCATGGACGGACGGGTATGGCGCGGGGCCGCCGCGGGTACGGGGCTGGCGGCGGCGGGGGCGGCCTACGCCACCTGGGTGGAGCCCCGGTGGTTCGCCCTGCGCAGGGAGGAGGTGCCCTGCCTGCCGGCAGGAACCGCTCCCCTGCGGGTGCTGCACGTGTCCGACCTGCACCTGGTCCCGCGCCAGTCGGTGAAGCGGGCCTGGGTCAGCCGGCTGGCCGACCTCCGCCCCGACCTCGTCCTGGACACCGGTGACAACCTGGCGGCCCACGACGCCGTGCCCGCCCTGGTGGACACCCTCGGTGGGCTGCTCGACGTGCCGGGCGCCTTCGTGCTCGGCAGCAACGACTACTTCGCGCCGGGTCTGAAGAACCCGCTGCGCTACCTCGACGACAGTCACGAACGCCCGGTTCGGTCCGACAGACCGGTTCCCGGGCAGCACGGCCCGGGGTCGGCCGATCCGGGTGACGGGTCGAGGCTGCCCACGGAGGACCTGCTGGAGGCTCTCACGGGCCGCGGGTGGATCGACCTGACGAACGCGCGGACCCGGCTCGACGTCGCCGGCGTCCGGCTCGAGCTGGTGGGGGTCGACGACCCCCACCTGGAGTACGACGACTATCCAGCGGTTGCCGGGCCTGCCGACGGCGAGGCAGACCTGACGATCGGGGTGACGCACGCGCCATACCAGCGTGTGCTGGACGCGATGAGCAGGGACGGGGCGCGGCTGCTCGTCGCGGGCCACACGCACGGAGGGCAGCTGCAGGTGCCCGGCCACGGTGCCCTGGTGACGAACTGCGACCTCGACACCTCCAGGGCCGCAGGCCTGTCCCGGTGGTGGCCGGGAGCGGGTGCGACCCCGTCGTCCGACGCGCCCGCGGACGCGGCCTGGCTGCACGTCTCCGCCGGACTGGGTGGTAACCCGTACACCCCGTTCCGCTTCGCCTGCCGTCCCGGCGCGACCCTGCTGACCCTGCTTCCGACCTCCTGAGTCCTGTCCGCCGGCCGGCGGCGCGAGCGGATTGGGAGGACACCCCGCCGTGGGTTAGCATTGTCGACGCTGTCCGGCGACGAAGGTCGACGGCTGCACAGCCACGGGGTGTGGCGCAGCTTGGTAGCGCGCTTCGTTCGGGACGAAGAGGTCGCAGGTTCAAATCCTGTCACCCCGACCATGACACGAAGGGCCGTTGACCTGCGGATACGCGGTTTCACGGCCCTTCTGCTTCCCCGTCGTGCCGTGAGCGTGCCTGGAGCTCCGCCGCCCTCAGGCGGCTCGGCGCACCGGGACCCATGTGACCGCCAGGCCGCCAGCGTCCAGCCCGAGCGCAACCGCGGGCAGGTCCCGGCCGTGCTCGACCTGGCCGAGGGTGCGCGTCGATGTGGGGGTTACCGCGCAGGGACGGTGGTGGATCCGGCGAGTGAACCGAACCGCCGTCAGATTAACCCCCGTAACATTCCATCCATGGGTTTGAATCACATTCGGCGTGGCAGCGGCAGCCCGTTGCTGCTGGTACATGGCCTCGGCGCGGGCTGGCGGTCCTGGACCCCGATCCTGGACGGGTTGGCCGCGCAACGCGAGGTCATCGCGGTCGACCTGCCCGGCTTCGGCCAGACCCCACCGCTGACCGGTGAGGTCTCGATCGCGACCCTCACCGACGCGGTCGAGGAGTTCATCCGCGAGCAGGGCCTCGGCAGGGTTTCCACCGCGGGCCAGTCCATGGGTGGCCGGATCGTGCTCGAGCTCGCCCGCCGTGGGGTCGGCGGCGACACCGTCGCCCTGGATCCGGGCGGTTTCTGGACCGACCGCGAAGTCGCCGTCTTCAGCGCCACGCTGCGGCCATCGATCAAGGCCGTCGGCGCGCTGCACAAGGTGCTGCCCACCATGCTGGGCAATCCGGTCACGCGAACGGCACTGCTGGCGCAGTTCTCCGCCCGGCCCTGGGCCCTGTCGGCCCAGACGGTGCTGCCGGACGTGCGCGGGCTGGCAGAGGCGCCGGCCACAGGTCCGGCCATGGACGCTCTGACGAAGGGGCCCAAGCAGGCAGGAGCCCCAGCCGGCACCCTGCCTGGTCGGGCCACCATCGGCTGGGGCCGCCGCGACCTTGTGACCCTGCCCCGACAGGCGTCGCGTGCCGTGGCGGCCTTCCCGGATGCGGCGTTGCACTGGTTCAAGCGGTGCGGCCACTTCCCCCAGTGGGACGCACCAGACGACGCCATCCGACTCATCCTCGACAACACGGCCTGACATCACCGACCCAGCCGGCTGGCTGTCAGAACGCCGGGAGCTGGAGTCTCCGCGTCCAACGAGCGGGTGCTCCCCCTGCAAGAGATGGTGGATCTGCCGATGCACGGCCTTCGGAAGGCCTTCGAGTTCACGCCGACCGGCACCTCCAGCGCGTTCGCCGAGATGGGCGTTCCCGCCGCAGGTCTGGTCGCGTGGTTCACCATGCTGGCCGAGATCATCGGGGGAGCGGCCCTCGTTCTCGGGATGCTCACCCCGGTCTTCGCCCTGATCAACCTGATCAGCATGACCGGTGCGATCATCCTGGTGCCCCTGCCCAACGGCCCCTTCGTCGAGACCGGTGGCTATGGACTCGTCCTGACCATCGCCGCTGCGCTCGTCCCGGTCGCCGCGTTCGGCGCCGGCCGGTGGAGCATCGACGCCCTGATCGCCGGGCCCGCCAACGAGGGCACCACCGCCACGGCGGGATCGCGGGAGCACGCCCACGTCGACTGACGCCTCGTTCACCCCTGTTCACGCGCCTGGTGCGACCTCCTGGTTGCACCGGACGCTCAGGTTTCCGACGATGGCCGTCAGTCGCGTGTTCCAGCGCGCGCCCATCGCTCTTCGCCGTGCCCAGACCCCTGAGCTCACCGCTGCTCTGGTTGGCCATGAGGACCTCATCGACCAGTGTGGCGTAGGTGCAGCCTTACGGGCCACCGTCCGCGAGCACCACGTCCTGCCCCCGCAGGTCGGCCCGGAAGCCGTCGTCCTGGACCTCGACGTCCCGCAGCACCAGGTTCTCCGGGAGCCCCTCGATGGGATGCTCGATGGTGACGAACCGGCGCACGACGGCGGCGACGGCGCGTGAGAGCACGTCCGGTCCGCCGATGTCGATGGCCCGCGGTTCCACGACCAGCAACCCGTCCACGACCTCCACGGTGCCCGTCGCGACGGCGGTCAGCTCCCTGCCGAGCACCTCGACGGTCCGCACCACCGAGGCCTGGCCGTCGTCCGCAGGTCGGACCACGGAGTCCCCGCCGAGCTCGGAGGCCACGTCGGCGAACGGCACCGTCGCCTGGACCTCCAGGTCGTCGACGACCAACCCCTCGCCACCGGAGCGCACCCCCCGGCCGACGGCCTGGACGTCCCGGAGGGTCGAGTCGGGAAGGACCACCGTCCCGGCGGCGATGTCCACGTCCGCGAGCCACACCTCCTCGTCCGCGAGGTCGGTGGGCGGCTCCTGCCCTGGTGTCCCGGGGTCCTCCCGGACCGCGGGCGTGGTGGGGGTGCCGGCCTGCTCGCCGGCCGGCGTCGTCACCACCCACCACAGCACGCCGAGCGCCAGCACGATCAGCAGCAGCATCCCCAGGGCGCCCGTGGCGATGTCGGTCGCACGTGATCGCGTCATGCCCCCAGTGTGCGGCAGGATCACAGGGGACCGGCTCGACGGCCCTCTGCAGGGCCCCCTGTGGCCCCGGCCCTCGCCGGGCGTGCCGCCGGCCCCGCGGCTATAGTCGGGCAGGTCCGCTATCCGGCCAGATCAGGAGAGATTGCCGTGAGCACGTACAGCCTTCCCGACCTTCCCTACGACTACGCAGCCCTCGAGCCGCACATCAGCGCCGAGATCATGGAGCTGCACCACTCCAAGCACCACAAGGCCTACGTCGACGGGGCCAACACCGCCCTGGAGAAGCTGGCCGCGGCCCGCGACTCCGGAGACTTCGCCACGGTGCCGATGCTGGAGAAGAACCTGGCGTTCAACCTGGGTGGGCACACCAACCACTCGGTGTTCTGGCAGAACATGTCCCCCGAGGGTGGTGACCGTCCCGACGGCGACGTCGCCGCCGTGATCGACGAGCACTTCGGCTCCTTCGACGGCTTCAAGGGCCAGTTCGAGGCCGCCGGCACCACGATCCAGGGATCCGGCTGGGCCGTCCTCGCGTGGGACTCCATCGGCCAGAAGCCGCTGGTCATGCAGCTGTGGGACCAGCAGGGCAACGTCCCCCTGGGCCTGACCCCGTTGCTCATGCTGGACATGTGGGAGCACGCCTTCTACCTGCAGTACAAGAACGTCAAGGCCGACTACGTCTCGGCCTGGTGGAACGTCGTCAACTGGACCGACGTGAGCCAGCGCCTGGAGCGCGCGCGCAGCGCGACCTCCGGGCTCATCGTGGCCTCCTGAGCCACTCCGCCGCAGCGACCCACGGGGCGCCGGACCACCGGTCCGGCGCCCCGTCGGCGTCCCGGCGCGGGCCCTCGCCCGCATGGCCGGAGCGGCTCCCTCCGGACGGGAGGGCCATTGTTAGACTCCCCGCCATGCGCCGTCGCCGTCGAAACTGCCCGACGGTCGTCGGCAGCGCTCACGGGCCACGGTCATGAGCATGGTCTGGACTCTTGCGGTCTGCGCGCTGGCGGTCCTGGCCAGCTTCCCGCTCACCCGCGTCCTGGGCCGACACGCCGGGTGGCCGCTGGCGGCGCTCTACCTCGTCGCCGCCGCCGTGTTCTGGCCGGTGGCCAGCAGCGTGATGGCCGGCGAGGTCGTGGTCTGGAGCGTCCCGTGGGTGCCCGACCTGGGCCTGGCGCTCTCCCTGCGGGCCGACGGGATCGGTGTCGTCTTCACCACGATCGCCCTGATCATCGGCGCCGTCGTGCTCGGCTACTCCACCGCCTACCTGTCCCCGGGCCGCAACCTCACCTTCTACCTCTACCTCGTCGGCTTCACCTTCGCCATGGTGGGGCTGGTCCTCGCGGACGACCTGATCCTGCTGTTCATGTGCTGGGAGCTGACCTCCCTGGCCAGCTTCCTGCTCATCGCCCGCTCCGGCTACTCCGGCGAGGCGGCCTCGATGCGCACCCTGCTCATCACGTTCATCGGCGGGCTCACGCTGCTCGCGGCGGTCGGGGTCATGGTGGCGGCGACGGGGACCACCGGTCTGCAGGAGGCCCTGGCGCACCCGGTGTGGGGCGAGCGGCCGGGTCTCACCACGGGGGTCGCCGTCCTGGTGCTGCTGTCGGCGTTCACCAAGTCGGCGCAGTTCCCCTTCCACGTGTGGCTGCCGGACGCGATGGCCGCGGCCACCCCGGTCAGCGCCTACCTGCACGCCGCCGCCGTGGTCAAGGCCGGCATCTTCCTGCTCATGCGCTTCTCCCCCCTGTTCCACGACGTGCCGGTGTGGAACGCCACGCTCATCACCGTCGGCCTGTTCACCTGCGCCCTCGGCGGGTTCTTCGCCCTGCAGAAGACCGACCTGAAGAAGCTCATGGCCTACTCCACGGTCAGCCAGCTGGGGCTCATCGTGGCCGCCATCGGCGTGGGCACCGAGTACGCCCTCGCGGCCGCCGTGATGCACACGATCGCGCACGCCCTGTTCAAGTCCGGTCTGTTCATGATGGTCGGCGTCGTCGACCACGCCACCGGCACCCGTGACGTGCGCCGCCTGCCCGAGCTGCGTCGGGCGATGCCCCTGGCGTTCTGGACCACCGTGCTGGGCTGCGCGTCGATGGCCGGCATCCCCCCGATGCTCGGGTTCGTGTCCAAGGAGAAGGTCTTCACCGCCCTGCTCGAGGCGCCCGGCCCGGCGTGGACAGGGTGGGCCGCCCTCGTGGGCGGTGCGCTGGCCTCGGTGCTCACGTTCGCCTACTGCGCCAAGATCGTCTTCCACGGGTTCGTGGACGGACGCGGCCACGACCGCTGGTCGGAGGACGCCCCGCTGCGCGCGACCCCGCCGGCGCTGGGCGTCTTCGCGGCCCTGCCGATCCTCGCCGGTCTGCCGCTGGCCCTCGTCGTCGGCGTCCTCGACACCCCCGTCGACCGCGCCGTGGCCGCGGCCCTGCCGCACCTGGAGCCCGAGACCCACCTGGCGCTGTGGCACGGCGTCAACGCCGAGCTCGTCGCCACCCTGCTCATCATCGCGGTCGGGGTGGTCGTCATCGTGCAGCGGCGCCGGCTCCTGCCCGCGCTGGAGAAGGAGACCTTCCGGCGCGACGGGGCCGGGGTCATCGCGGCGGTCGTGGCCCCCGTGGCCAGGACGGGTATGCAGCTCGCCCTCCTCGTGCGCGCCGACAACCCCACCCGCCACGTCGCCCCGGTCCTCGTCGTCCTCACCCTCGTCCTGGGCGGGGGCTCCCTCGCGCTGCTCCTGACCGGAGACCTCGCAGATCCCTACCCCGGGCTGACCCGGTGGACCGACGCGGTCGCCTTCGTCGTCATCGCCCTCGGGGTGGTGGGCACGACGATCTCCCAGTCCCGGCTGGCCGCGACGGTCAGCCTGTCCGCGGTGGGCATCGGCATCACCGTGCAGATCTTCTCCCTCGGCGGACCCGACGTCGGCCTGACCCAGCTGCTCGTCGAGGCGCTGACCATCCTCATGATCATGCTCGTCCTGCAGAAGCTGCCCCTCCGGTTCGGCAGGTCCCCGCGGTGGGGCCAGAAGGCGGCGATGGGGCTGGCCCTGGCCACGGGCCTCGCGTTCGGTCTGGGGGCCTTCGCCCTCACCGGCCGGCGGGAGCGTTCGGAGATCGCGGACTACTACCTCACCGAGGGGCCGGAGATCACCCACGGGTACAACGTCGTCAACACGATCCTGGTCGAGTTCCGGGCCCTGGACACCCTGGGCGAGCTCACCGTGCTGGGGATGGCCGGCGCCGCCATGGTGGCCATCCTGTCCACCGTGCGCGACCGCTACCTCGATCCCCCCCGGGACGCCGACCGCAGCTGGGTGGCCGACCCGGACATCCCCCTGCGGCCCCTGGGCAGCGCCGCCGAGCGGGCGATCCACCGGGCCTGGGGCAACGCCGTCCCCATGCAGCTGCTCGTGCGGCTCACCGCCCCCCTGATCGTGCTGATCTCCCTCATCCTCTTCTGGCGGGGCCACAACTCCCCCGGTGGCGGTTTCATCGCCGCCCTCCTCGGCTCCGCCGTCGTGGCGCTCGTCTACCTGGCCTCGGCCCGCGACCAGGCGGTCGGGCCGGCCCGCCTCCCGATGGTGCTCATCGGCGGAGGTGTCGCCCTCGCCATCCTCACCGGCCTGTGGGGACTGCTGGTCGAGGGCTCGTTCCTGGCGCCCATCAGCGGCGACGTCGGCAGCCTCTACCTCACCTCCGCCCTGCTGTTCGACCTCGGGGTCTACGCGGCCGTGCTGGGTCTGGTCATGGAAGCCTTCAACCTGCTGGGCGCCGCCGGGGGCCGGGAGGGCACGCGCGAACGGGCCGACGAGTCGGTCGAGGGCGAGCTCACCGGGCCCATGGACACCATCCGGGGGGAGACTCCCGAGGAGCTCGCCGCTCGGGAGGCCGCAGACCAGGAGAAGGCCCTCGCCGCCTCCCGCGCGGCGGGCGCACCCGACGGCCCCGACCCCAAGGGGCGTGGCCGGGTCGGCCGAGGCACGACATACCTGACCCACGGCGTGCCCCCTCGCAACCTCGGCGACCGGAGGGACCCGTGATCATCCCCCTGTCCATCGCCGTCCTCGTCACCGGCGGGGTCTACCTCCTGCTGCAGCGCGGCATGGTGCGGATCATCTTCGGGCTGGCGCTGCTGAGCCATGCCGCCAACCTGACCCTGATGCTCGCCGGCGTGAGCGCGTGGCGGGGCGAGCCGCTCCCGGACCGGGTCGATCCCTCGGTGGCGGCCGACCCCCTTCCGCACGCGTTCGTCCTGACCGCCATCGTCATCGCGTTCGCGGTGACCGTGCTCATGCTGGCCATGGCCGTGATCGGGCACAACGACGACACCAAGCGGATGCCCCCCACGGGCGAGGAGCGGGCGACGTGAACGCGGCCCTGCTGCCCCTGCTCCTGGCCGTGCCGCTCCTGGCGGCCGGGCTGCTGCTCATCGTGCGGCACCGGGTCCTCCAGCGGGTCGTCATGCTCACGATCCCCGCGGGGACCCTGGTCTTCGCGGTCCTGCTGCTCCTGGAGCACCGCACCGTCCCCGTCCTGGCGCACCAGGTCGGCGCGTTCGCCCCCGGGGTGGCCATCCCGTTCGTCTCGGACACGCTGGCGGCACTCATGCTGGCGGTCACCTCGCTGGCCACCCTCGTCACGCTGTGGTTCCTCACGGTGACCGGCGAGGACCGCTACCGGTTCGTGCCGCCCCTGGCGCTGATGCTGCACGGCGGTGTCAACGGCGCCTTCCTCACCGGCGACCTCTTCAACCTCTTCGTCATGGTCGAGGTCATGCTGCTGCCCTCCTACGCGCTCATCGCGGTGACGGGCACCTGGCGCCGGCTGGGCATCGGACGCACCTTCGTCGTGGTCAACCTGCTCACCAGCGCCACCCTGCTCACCGGCGTGGGTCTGGTGTATGCCGTGGCGGGCTCGGTCAACCTCGCCGTCCTGGCGGACGCCGCCTCCGCGGATCCGGCCCTCGCGCTGGCCGGCGGGGTCGTGCTGCTGGCCCTGGCCGTCAAGGGTGCCGTCGTCCCGGTCCACGGGTGGCTGCCGCAGACCTACCCGGCGACCTCGGCAGGGGTCATGGCCCTGTTCTCGGCCCTGCACACCAAGGTCGCCCTGTACGCCATCTACCGCGTCTACACCACCCTCTACGAGGGCCCGGCCCCGTGGGCGCTGGTGCTCGTGGCCCTGGTCGTGGTCACGATCGCGGTCGGCGCGTGGAGCACCTTCGGCGAGCACATCGTCCGACGGGCCCTGGCCTGGCAGATGGTCGCCGGGGTGGGACACATCCTCGTGGGGGTGGCCGTGACCACCACCGCGTCCCTCGCCGCCGGCCTGTTCTACATGCTGCACCACATCGTGACGATGGGAGGTCTGCTGCTGCTCGCCGGAGCGATCGAGCAGGTGTACGGCAGCGGGCGGTACGAACGGCTCTCCGGGCTGATCCACCGCGACCGGGCGGTGGCCATCCTCACCGCGTTCGGCCTGCTCTCGCTCGTGGGCATCCCGGCCTCCTCCGGCTTCTTCGGCAAGGTGGCCCTCATCGGTGCCACCGCCGGGTCGGCCACGTGGGAGGGCTGGCTGCTGCTGGCCACCATCCTCGTGGCGGCGCTGGTCAGCCTGGTGGCCATGCAGCGGCTGTGGGCCGGGGTCTTCTGGGGCCAGCCGATGGAGGACTACCGCCCCGACAGCCCGGACACCGGGCGGGCCGCCCTGACGCGGCTGACCGACGACGTGGTGATCCCGGTCAGGCTGTGGGCCCCCGGCGCCACGCTCATCGGCGTCCAGCTCGCCATGTTCGTCGGGGCTGGTGTCCTCCTGCCCCTCGTCACCCGGGCGGCCGAGGGTCTGACGAACACCGCCCCCTACGTCGAGGCGGTGCTGGGACCGTGATGAATCCGGTGCGCGTGCTCACCTACGGAGCCTGGCTGACCGTGGAGATCGTCAAGGGTGCCCTCGCGGTGGCCAAGGACGCGGTCCTGCCCGGCGTCGACATGGAACCGGCGATCCTGGAGCTGCCGCTGCGCTGCTCGACCGACCTGGAGATCAGCGTCATGGCGTCCTCGATCACGATCACTCCCGGGACGATCACCGTCGGCATCGCCAGTGCTGCGGGGACGACCCCTCCCACGCTGTTCGTGCACGCCATCTACGCGCACGAGCCGGAGGAGATCCGGACCGGGCTGCGGGGCATGGAGGACCGGGTGCTGAGGATGACCCGCGGACCCGGCTGGGAGGGGAGGACACCATGATGGTCGTCGTCGTCGCGACGGTCTCGGTCCTGGTCGTCGCAGCCGTCCTGGGCCTGGTACGGCTGTACACCGCCACCGACGACGCCTCGGTGGCCGCGGTCAGCGACCTGCTCTACTTCTGCGCCGTGGGCATCATCGTCATGGGGGCGCTCGCGGTGGGCTCCTCGATCGTGTTCGACGTGGCGGCCATCGCCTCGCTGGTCGGGATCCTCGCGACCGTGGCGCTGTCCCGCATCCTCACCCGGGGGAGACGCTGATGCTCATCACCCTGCTGGTCGGCCTGCTGTGCCTCAGCGGAGCCGGTTTCGTCCTCGTCAGCGCAGTGGCCATGCTGAAGGCCCGCGACGGGCTGTCGCGGATCAACGTCCTGTCGGCGGCCACCGGGCTGGGCCTGCCCCTCATCGTCCTGGGTGCCTTCGCCGAGGACGTGCGGACGAACGGTTTCAGCTGGCTCGACCTGGTGAAGGTGGTCATCGCGGTGCTCGGCTTCATCATCATGAGCTCGGTGGCCTCCAACAACCTGGGCCGCGCCGCCTACCGGTCCGGCGCCCCCGTCGACCCGGCCACCCGGCCGAACGAGCTGGCCGAGGAGCCGCAGACCGAGGTCTGAGGCGTCCGTCCGCTCCGCTCAGGCCTGGTGCAGAGCGGCCATCTCCGCCTCCATGACCTCTTCGTCGTCGGCGTCCAGGCGCACGTGGGCCAGCAGGGTGAGGAGCACCCGCAGGGCCGCGGCGGCCCGCTCCCCCCAGGAGGAGAGGTAGCTGAACTGCCACCACCACATGGCTTCGGTGGGTCGGCCAGCGTCGTGGTGCTGGAGACCGTGGGAGAGGTCGGCGGCCACGCTCACCAGGTCCGCGGCGAGCGAGCCCCCCACCACCTCCCCGGAGAGGACGGGGTCCTCGAGGTCGCAGTAGGGGTCGAGCCCGCCCAGCAGCTGGTGCAGAGCGACCCGGACGCGCTCGAGGTCCTCGTCGGGACCGGTGTCCGGCTCGAAGCGCTCCACCGGGACCACGTCCACGAGGGCCCCCAGCCGGGCTCCGGTGGCGCTGAGCTGCCCCAGGGCCAGCAGGAGGACCGGGATCGCCGACTCGGGGGCCTCCCCCGCCGCCACGCCCTCCAGGGCGGCGAAGTAGGCCCGGACCTCCGAGGCGGTCTCCGCCGCCAGAGGTGCCCAGTCGTTCTGCACGTCGGTGCTCATGGCCACAGACTAGGCCCGGCGGGGTGCGGTCCGCAGGTCCGTCGCCGGCCGGGCCGCAGACCTGTAGGTCTAGCCCGACAGCACCCGTCGGCCCTCGAAGGCGCGTCCGAGGGTGACCTCGTCGGCATACTCCAGATCCCCTCCGACGGGGAGCCCCGAGGCGAGCCGGCTGACCCGCACCCCCTCGTACGGCACGAGCAGGCGGGCGAGGTAGGTGGCCGTGGCCTCCCCCTCGAGGTTGGGGTCCGTGGCCAGGATGACCTCCTGGACCTGGCCGTCGGCCAGGCGCGCGAGCAGCTCCCGCACCCGCAGGTCGTCGGGCCCGACACCACCGATGGGGTTGATGGCGCCGCCGAGCACGTGGTAGCGCCCGCGGAACTCGCGGGTGCGCTCGATGGCCGCCACGTCCTGGCTCTGCTCGACGACGCAGATCAGCGAGGGGTCCCGCCGCGGGTCCAGGCAGATGCGGCACCGCTCACCCTCGGCGACGTTGCCGCACTCCTGGCAGAAGCTGACCTTCTCACGGACCTGCACGAGGGCGTCGGCCAGCCGGGTCACCTCGTCCGGGTCGGCGGACAGCAGGTGGAACGCGATCCGCTGGGCCCCCTTGGGCCCGACACCGGGCAGCCGGCCGAGCTCGTCGATCAGGTCCTGGACCACTCCCTCGTACACAAGGGTCCACTCTAGGTGCGCCGACCGACAGGGACCGACCACCCGGGTGGCAGGGTCCGGCGACGCCGCCGGGAGGCACGGGTCAGGATCCGGCGACGTCCCCGGGGAGCAGCAGTCTTCGCAGCGCCGCCACGTCGTCGACGACGTGGTCGGCCTCGGCGAGCGCGGATGCCTCCCCCGCACCCCAGGTCACCGCGATGCTCGCCATCCCCGCGGCCCGGGCCGCGTGCACGTCCACCCACGCGTCGCCGACGTAGACGCACTCCTGCGGTCTGGCACCGAGCCTCCGGGCCCCCTCCAGCAGGGGGCCGGGGTGCGGCTTGTGGACCGGTGTGGCCTCCATCCCGACCACGTGGGTCAGGTCGGGCAGACCGGTGACCCGCATGCCCTGCCGGACGGTCTCCTCACGCTTGGAGGAGACCACGGCTGTCGGGATCCGGGCTCGCTGGAGCTCGGCGAGCAGCTCGGCGGCACCCGGGACCGGCCGGATGAGGTCGTCGTGGTGGGCGAGGTTGTGCTCCCGGTAGCGACGGACGAGCGCCTCTCCCTGGCCGGGGTGCCGCTCCTCCAGCACGTCGAGGAGGACCCGGCCGATCCAGCCACGGGTCTCGCTCTCCCCGGCCGGGTCGCCGACGGCGTCCAGCGTGTGCCGGTAGGAGGCCAGGATCAGCGGAATGGTGTCGGCGAGGGTGCCGTCGAAGTCGAAGAGGACCACCGGCCACCCGGGCGGGCCGGCGCTCACGCGGGCATCTCCGGCTGACGCTGGTTGTACTCCCCTGCCCAATCCTGGCCGGACATCGCCCGGATGGCCGCCATCACCTCGTCCGTGAGCTCGCGCCGTGCCCGGCCCATCGGGACCCCCTCGAACCGGCCGGCGACCTCGATGGGCCTGCCGAACTCGACCCGTACCTTGGCGCGCCTGGGGAAACGGGCTCCGACGGGCTGGATCTGGTCGGTGCCGGTCAGTGCCACCGGGACGACGGGGCACCCGGCCTCCAGGGCGAGCCAGGCCACACCGGTGCGTCCGCGGTAGAGCCGACCGTCCCGGCTGCGGGTCCCCTCCGGGTAGATGCCGAAGGCCCCGCCGGAGCGGAGGTGCGCCAGGGCCAGGTCGAGGGAACGCTGCGCAGCACGGGCGTCGTCACGGTCGACCGGGATCGCCCGGACCCCGGTGAACCACTCCCTGCTGATCCAGCCCTTGAGTCCCGTCCCGGTGAAGTAGTCGGACTTGGCCAGGAAGGCCACCTGTCGGGGAGCCGTGAGGGGGATCACGACGGAGTCGACGAAGGAGAGGTGGTTGCTGGCGAGCACGACCGGACCGGTGGGGGGCACCTGGTCGGTCCCGACCACCTCCGGCCGCCAGATGGCGGTCGCCAGCGGGGTGACCACCGGGTGCAGGAGCTCGTAGATCATGTCGGCCTCTCAGCCCACGGGGTCGTCGTTGATGGCGATGACCGTACCGCCGAGGACGGACTCGATCACGGGCTGTCCCACCGCGCCGGAGCCGGCCAGGTCCTCGTCGTCAACGCTGGGCGCGTCCCCGGTGCCGTCGGTCCGCCGGTCCCGGTCGGCCGGGGCGCCACCCGCCCGTGGGGCGGCCGTCGCCCACGCCGGTGCCGACACCTGGCCGGCGCGGTGTCCCCAGTCCGGTCCTGGTCCGGTCGTCGGTCCTCGCCCGACGGCGCCGAGCTGCTCGGCCACCGAGGGCCCTGCCTCGTGCCCGCCCGGTCCGACGGGGACGGGCGCGGGCCCGGACGCCGGGGCCTGGGGCCGACCCCGCGGCGCACCGGCCCCGCCGGGGGCACCGGGTCCGTCCTGAGCACCGGCTGGGGTCGTCGCGCCGGACGTGGGCGGACCGACGGGCCGGCCGGGTCCGGCGGGGCTGCTGCTCACCGGCCCTGGACCGGGAGGCGCGCCCCGCGTACGGATCCGACCCCGGGGAGGGCCGTCGGGCAGTCCCGCCAGGGGGTCCTCGGCCGGGACGGGGTCCGTCGGCCCGGGGTCCCCGGGTTGTTCCGGACCCGAGGGTCCTCCGTCACCCAACGGCTGACCGGGACCCGCGGGAGGCTCGCCACCCGCCGGCTGGCCGGATCCCACCGGTTGACCGGGTCCCGCGGGCTGTCGCAGTTCCGCCTTCTGGTCCTCCCGCGGCGGGTCCCCCGCGACGGTGGCTTCGATCCGGGTGTCCAGCGCGACGGACTCGATGAGCGCCTGGCGCAGGGTCTCCTCGTGGGGCGTCCCCATGAAGTGCCGGATCCAGTTCTCGTCAGGCATCCCGAGCAGGACGCGACGGCCGTCGTAGTCGAGCAGCACGGCCTTCTGCAGTCCGCTCCACGTGCGCCGGCTGATGGAGTGCACCCGCTCGAGCACGTCGGGCCACTGACGGCGCAGCGCCGCGGTGTCGAGCGCGCCCGGCCCCCGTCCGGCGTCAGACGCGTCCGGACGCTGGCCGGCCGGCTCTCCCGGTGACGCACCCCCGCCCGCAGAGAGGTCGGCAGTGGCGACAACCGCATCCTCGGGGGCGACGGGGTCGCCGCCGGACCCGACAGGACCCGCCTGCACGGGACCGGCCTGCCCAGGAGCAGCCTGCCCAGCCCCTGCCTCCACGGGTGGCGCCCCGTCCGTGGCCGGTACCGTCGGCCGCGTCGACCCCGACGACCCCGACGCCTGCGCGGCCGCAGGCGGAGCGCCGTACGGCGCCGCCTGCTGGCCCGGGCGTCCGGCAGCACCCGTCGGCCGGCTCTGGTCGGCGGCTCCCAGCCGGCGCTCCACCCTGTCCAGGCGCGCGCCATACCCCTCCTCGCCGGAGGCGGCCGGCAGCAGCAGCCGCGCGACGAGCAGCTCCAGGAGCAGCCGGGAGGAGACCGCGCCGCTCATCTCGGACAGGCCGCGACTGACGACGTCGGCAGCCCGGGAGAGCGCCTCGGGGCCCTGCACGGCGGCCTGGTGGCGCATCCGGTCGATCTGGTCGGCCGGCAGTCCGGGCAGGAGCCCTGCCGCGGGGGCGTCGTCGCCGACGGCGGTGAGCACGATGAGGTCGCGGTAGCGCTCGAGCAGGTCCTCGACGAAGCGGCGAGGGTCGTGCCCGGACTCCATGACGCGCCCGACCTGGGCGAAGGCCGTCGCAGAGTCCCGGGCGGCGACCGCGTCCACGATGGCGTCCAGCAGCTCGACGTCGGTGAAGCCCAGGAGCGCGGCGGTCCGCTCATAGGTCAGCCCCTCCTCCCCGGCACCGGAGATGAGCTGGTCGAGCACCGAGAGGGAGTCGCGCACCGACCCTCCCCCCGCGCGGGTGACGAAGGACAGGACGCCGGGCTCCAGCGACACGCCCTCCTGCTCGCAGAGCTGCTCCAGGTAGGTGGTGAGCCGCTGCGGGGGCACGAGGTGGAAGGGGTAGTGGTGCGTCCGCGAGCGGATGGTGGCCAGCACCTTCTCCGGCTCGGTCGTGGCGAAGATGAACTTCACGTGCGGCGGCGGCTCCTCGACGACCTTGAGCAGGGCGTTGAAGCCGTTCGGCGTCACCATGTGCGCCTCGTCGATGATGTAGACCTTGAAGCGCGCCTGCGCGGGGCCGAAGGCCGCCCGCTCGCGCAGGTCGCGGGCGTCGTCCACCCCGCCGTGGCTGGCGGCGTCGATCTCGATGACGTCGACCGAGCCCGGGCCGCCCCGGGCAAGCGCGACGCAGGACTCGCACGTGCCGCAGGGCTCGGGCGTCGGGCCCTGCTCGCAGTTGAGGCAGCGTGCCAGGATGCGCGCGCTGGTGGTCTTCCCGCACCCCCGGGGTCCGGAGAACAGGTACGCGTGGTTGACCCGCTCCGATCGCAGCGCCTGCATCAGCGGCTCGGTCACGTGCTCCTGGCCGATGACGTCGGCGAAGGTCTCGGGCCGGTAGCGGCGGTAGAGGGCGGTAGTCACGTCCCCGACCCTAGTCGGCGCCTCCGTCGGGCCTGCCACCGTCCACAGGCCGCAGGATGCTCATCCGGTGCGCCGCCCGGGTGAGGACCACGTAGAGCGCACGCACCCCGCCGGGCGACTCGGCGACGATCTGGTCGGGGTCGACCACGAGCGTCGCGTCGTACTCCAGGCCCTTGGTCGACAGGGGGTCGACGACCACCACCCGGTCGGCCAGCTCCGCGACGGGGGCCAGGAGCGGACGCCAACGGAGCGGGGCGACCACGGCCACCTGCCCCTCCACCTCCGCCAGCAGGGCGCCCACCGCGGCGCCCGCCGCCGCCACGACCTCACCCTCCGGAACGCCGAGCTCCACGGGGTGGTGGCCGGTCTCCCGGACCGCGATCGGGATGTCGGCGTCGGGCACGTGCTCGCGCACCATCCGGGCGGCGTGGTCGAAGATCTCCCGCGCGTTGCGGTAGTTGGTGTCCATGTGGAAGGCGCGGCGCACGGACGAGCCGAACGCCTCCTCCCGCGCCCGGGCGGCCTCCTCCAGGTCGTCCCAGGAGGCCTGGGCCAGGTCGCCCACCACCGTCCAGGAGGCCCACCGGCCGCGGCGGCCCAGCATCCGCCACTGCATGGGTGAGAGGTCCTGGGCCTCGTCGACGAGGACGTGGGCGTACTCCTCCACGCCACCCAGCCGACCGGCGGTCAGGCGTACGAGCGGGTCCCGGGACAACCTCGCCGAGCCGTCGGAGGAACCCGCGCGGTCGGCGCCGCCGGAGGCCGCGCCCCCCGCCTCCGTCGGTCGGCCGTCGCCGTCCCGCCCCACCCGCAGGGCGGCCACGCCGTACTGGCTGGCGTCGTCGAGCTCCTCGATCTCGTAGAAGCCCCGTTCCTCGCTGGGTGGGTCCACCATCTGCCCCAGCCGGCCGTGCAGGTCGTCCACGAGCGCCACGTCGGCGACCGACCAGCGCCCGTCCTGCAGGGCCCGCCGGTAGGAGACGGCCAGCAGCCGGGCCTCCTCGGCGGAGGCGCCCAGCCGTCGGCCCAGCTCCTCGTCCGCCAGCCACAGCAGCATCTCGCGGGGGTCCACCGGGCGCCACCAGGCCCGCACGAACGCCTCGACGTCCCCCGAGTCGACGAAGCGGTCGACGAACTCGGCCCGGTCGCCGTGCTGCACCTGCCCCCACGCCACCCCTGCCAGGGCCTCCACGGCGGCGTCGTAGGAGCTGTTGCGGTGGTGGTGGCGCAGCACCTGCCGGCGCACCCGTTCCAGGTCGTCCGCCCGCAGCCGGACGGCGTGCCCGGCGACGAAGACCCGCAGCTCCGTAGGACCGCCCGGGTGCGGCTCGCGGGTGAGCCGGGCCAGCAGGGGACGGATCCGCAGCGAACCCTTCAGGGCCGCGGTGGTGGGGTCGTCCAGCACCGTGGCGGTCATGCCCGCCAGCACGTCCCCGACGGAGCGCAGCGCGACCGTGTCCTCCCCGAGCGAGGGCAGGACACGCTCGATGTATGCCGTGTACGCGGCGGAGGGCCCGACGACGAGCACCCCGCCCGCCTCGTAGCGACGCCGGTCGGAGTAGAGGAGGTAGGCCGCCCGGTGCAGCGCGACCACGGTCTTGCCCGTCCCCGGACCCCCGGTGATCTCGGTGACCCCGCGGGCGGGCGCCCTGATGGCCTCGTCCTGGTGCTGCTGGATGGTCGCGACGATGTCGCGCATGCGCTCCCCGCGGCTGCGGGTCAGGGCGGCCATGAGCGCACCGTCACCGACGACCACCAGGTCGTCGGGGGCCTCAGCCACCATGAGGTCGTCCTCCACCCCGACCACCTGCTCGCCGCGGCAGCGCAGCACCCGGCGGCGCAGCACCCCCTGGGGGTCGACCGGGGTCGCCCGGTAGAAGGGCGCGGCGGCAGGCGCGCGCCAGTCGACCACGAGCGGCTCGTACTCGTCGTCGCGCACCCCGAGGCGCCCGACGTAGCGGACCTCGCGCTCCCCGTCGCCCGTGGCGCCGGCACCGTGGTCCAGGTCCAGCCGGCCGAAGACCAGGCCCTCGTGCTGGTGCTCCAGGCTTGCCCGACGCCGGTTCGCGGTGAAGACCAGCGCGTCCCGCTCGAACAGCCCGGCCAGCTCCTCCTCGCGGGGATCACCGGTGCCGGCCCGCTCGGTGCGACCGCGCGCCATCCCCTCGGCGTGCACCAGGTCGACCCGGTCGGCGGCCTTGGCGAGCTCGCCGTAGACCCGGTCGACGTGGGCCTGCTCGGTCGCGATCTCCTCGGCGACGACGTCGTTCGTCGTGGCGCTCACTCCTCCACCCTCGCTCTCCTGACGCCCTCCGACGGACGTGGACTCCCCTGGCAAAGGCCCTACTCTACCGGCCGCGCGACCCCGGACCCTCAGACCCATCCCCGTCGCACGGCCTGGACGCCGGCCTGGAACCGGGTCCCCGTCCCCAGGTGCTCCATCAGGTAGCGCACCCGCCGCTCGACGGTGCGCACCGAGACGCCGAGCTGCCGCGCGATGACCTTGTCGCTGGCCCCGGTGGCCAGCAGCGCGAGGACCCGCGCGTCCTTCTCCTCCAGCGGAAGGCGGCCGCGCCCGGCCGACCGGGCACCCTCCCCGACGAGACCGGCGTTGAGCACCGTGCCGTAGGGGGTGGACAGGTCCCAGATCTCGACGAACAGCCGCGTCAGCGCCTGCACCCAGCTGGTGCGGTGCGCCTCGAACGAACCGTCCCCGTCGGGTGCGTGCCGGCTGAGGTCCACCAGGACGTCCGTGTCGTCGGTCATGAGGACCGAGAACGGCACGCCGTTGGCCACGCGCACCTCGTGCCCCAGCTCCCGGGCCCGGTCTGCGTAGGCGAGCGCGTCGGGGTCGCCCAGGAGGCTGGAGTTCAGGACCAGACGGACCGCCACACCGTCCCGGACGGTCGTCCACCTCCCACCGGCCCCCTCGGCGAAGAGCGTGCCGGCAGCGGCCGAGTCGTCCACGGCCCACCACAGGCGGCTCGTCGCCGAGCGGTGCAGCCCGGCGATGCGGTGGGCGATCTCCACCGTCCCCGAGATCACGTCGAGGTCGGCCTGCCCCGCCCCCTGCTCGACGTCCCCCATGGCCCGGCGCCACATGCTCTCGACCTCCGAGGCCGTGGCCCTGGTCATGGCCACCCGTCGCTCGATCTGGTCCATCCGGCGGGTGAGCGCCTCGCGCGGCGGGACGACCAGCCAGCGGTCCCCCTCCTCCGCCGGTGACAGCATCCCCCGCTCCATGAGCTCGGCGACCGCGTCGTCGACGTCCTCGTCCGCCAGGCCGGCGTCCAGCAGCTGGGCGCGGGACGGAACCCCGAGCCGGACCGCCGTGAGGTAGACCCGGGAGAGGAACTCCTCGTAGACCTCGCCGCGGGAGTGCCGGGTCGGTGACGACGGGTCCGGGGGACGCTGCGAGGGTGCGGTCACCAGCCCATCCTGGCGGATCACCGCCAGTGTCGCCAACCCGACATGTCTTGACGTGACATCGGGTCGTCGATCTGCCTACTCTAGGTCTACCGGTTTCGGCCGGTAGCAGGGATCGTGCGAGTCACCGGGCAGCCCCCATCAGTCCGGTCGACCCTGCCCTGCTCGTGGCCCTCTTGGGAGATACCCCCCCTGCCTTCCAGGAGGGCCACACCTTTTCCACCCCAGCAGCCCCTGCCCTGCAGCCCCGGCCCGCTGCGGCGGCCGGCCACCCGCACCCGTACCCGCACCCGTACCCGTACGTCCACCGTGCGGGGGCCCGGCGTCGCAGGTGCGCGGGAGCGTGGGGCGGGACCGTGACGGTGCCGGGGATCCGGTGCTGGGGATCCGGTGCTGCAGATACCCTGGCTGTCCGTGAGAGTCCTCCTCCTCGGCGCGGGCGCGCGCGAGCACGCCCTGGCCCGCTCCCTGACCTCCGACCCGCAGGTCGACGACCTGCTGGCCCTGCCGGGCAACCCGGGGATCGCCGAGCTGGCCGTCTGCCTGGCCGGTGACCCCGCCGACCCCGCGACCGTGGTGCGGACCGCCACCGAGCAGCACGTCGACCTCGTCGTCGTCGGTCCCGAGGCGCCCCTGGTCGCCGGGGTCGCCGACGCCCTGGCGACGGCCGGGGTCCCCTGCTTCGGTCCGACCGCCGCAGCCGCCCGGCTGGAGGCCAGCAAGGCCTTCGCCAAGGAGGTGATGGCCGCAGCCGGCGTCCCCACGGCGGCCGCGCACGTCTGCGCCACGCAGGCCGAGGTCGAGACGGCTCTCGGCGCGACAGGAGCCCCGTACGTCGTCAAGGAGGACGGGCTCGCCGCGGGCAAGGGGGTCGTGGTGACCGACGACCTCGACGCCGCGCGGCGGCACGCCGCCGCCTGCCTCGCCCGTCCGGGTGGCAGGGTCGTCGTCGAGGACTTCCTGGACGGTCCCGAGGTCTCCCTCTTCTGCCTCGCGGACGGCAGCAGCGTCGTCCCGCTCGCACCGGCGCAGGACTTCAAGCGCCTCGGCGACGGCGACACCGGGCCGAACACCGGGGGGATGGGCGCCTACTCTCCCCTCCGGTGGCTGGACGAGCAACGACCCGGTCTCGTGGCCGAGGTCGTCGAGACGGTCGCCCTGCCGACCGTCCAGGAGATGGCCCGCAGGGGTTCGCCCTTCACCGGCGTGCTCTACGTCGGGCTGGCGCTGACCTCGGCGGGGCCGCGGGTGATCGAGTTCAACGCCCGGTTCGGCGACCCGGAGACCCAGTCCGTCCTCGCCCGTCTGCGCACCCCCCTCGCGGGGATCCTCCTCGCCGCCGCCCAGGGCCGCCTGGCCGACCTGCCACCGCTGGAGTGGTCCCCGGAGAGCAGCGTCACCGTCGTCGTGGCGGCGGACGGTTACCCCGCGTCCCCCCGCACGGGCGACGAGGTCACCGGCCTCGCGGACGCCGCCCAGGTCGACGGTGTGCACGTCCTGCAGGCCGGGACCGCGCTGCGGGAGGGACGCCTCGTCTCCGCCGGCGGCCGCGTGCTGAGCGTGGTGAGCGTGGGCCCGGACCTGGCCGCGGCGCGGGCCCGCGCCTACGCGGCCGTGCACCGCGTCCACCTCGCGGGGTCCCAGGCCCGCGAGGACGTCGCCCGGGCCGCCGAGCAGGGCGAGGTCCTCGTCCCGACCACGAAGGGCTGACATGACGCAGCAGATCCCCGGCCACGAGCTGCTCTACTCGGGCAAGGTGCGCGGGCTCTACGCGCCGCTGGACCCCGTCACCGGGGAGCAGGACGGCAGCAGGCTGCTCCTCGTGGCCTCGGACCGGGTCAGCGCCTACGACCACGTCCTGTCCACACCGATCCCCGACAAGGGCGCGGTGCTGACCCAGCTGTCGCTGTGGTGGTTCGACCAGCTGGCCGACCTGGCACCCCACCACGTCGTCTCCACCGACGTGCCCGCCGAGGTGGCCGGCCGGGCGGTCTACGTCCGCCGGCTGCGGATGCTCCCGGTGGAGTGCGTGGCCCGGGCGTACCTGACCGGGGGCGGCCTGGCGGAGTACCGCGCCGACGGCGCCGTCTCGGGCCTGACCCTGCCGCCGGGCCTGGTGGACGGCTCGCGGCTCCCCGCACCCGTCTTCACCCCCAGCACGAAGGCTCCCGTCGGGGAGCACGACCAGCCGATCTCCTACGACGGCGTGGTGGACCTCGTCGGTGCCGGTCTCGCCGACCGCCTGCGCGACCTGACGGTCCGGATCCTGCTGCGCGGCAACGAGATCGCCGCTGACCGCGGCATCCTCATCGCCGACACCAAGGTCGAGTTCGGCCTCGATCCGGCCCAGCTGGGAACCGGCCCGGACGGCGAGATCGACTGGGCGGCAGTCGATCCGGACGCGGTCGACGTGGTGCTCGCGGACGAGGTCCTGACCCCGGACTCCTCCCGCTTCTGGCGGGCGGACGCGTGGGAGCCGGGGCGGACGCAGGTCTCCTACGACAAGCAGGTGCTCCGTGACTGGCTCACCTCGCCCGCCAGCGGCTGGGACCGGGCCTCGGACACCCCGCCACCGGACCTGCCGGACGAGGTCGTCACCCTGACCCGCGCCCGCTACGTCGAGGCCTACGAGTCCCTCACCGGGGAGCCGTTCCGTCCCGGCGGACACCCTCTCCCGGCGCCCTGAGACGGCATACCCCGGCTCGATATCGTGAGACCCACCTCCCGCCGCCGCCCCAGGAGACCCCGCCCATGGCTTCGTCCCAGCACGTGCTGACCACCGTCCCCGGCGGGTCCGCCCTCTCCGACTTCCGGGCGGCCGCGCTGCTGCGCCGGCTCCAGGTCGCCTGCTCGCGCGTCACGGGCGTGTCCGCGCGCCACGTGCACTGGGTCGCGTCCGACGACGCGCTCGACGCAGGCACGGTTGAGGAGGTGCGCAGGATCCTCACCTACGGCGAGCCCTGGGAGGGCGGGGACGCGCACGAGGCGGAGGAGGGCGGGGACGTGCACGAGGCGGAGGAGGGCGGTGCGGTCGAGGAGGTCGTGGTCGTCGCCCCCCGCCTGGGCACCGTCTCCCCGTGGGCGAGCAAGGCGACCGACATCGTGCACAGCTGCGGGGTGCCGGTGCACCGGGTGGAGCGCGTGGTCGAGCACCACCTCGAGCTCGCACCCGGTGGAAGGCTGACCGGCGAGGAGTGGGACGCCTGCGCCGCGGTGCTGCACGACCGGATGACCGAGACCGTCCTGCGCACCCGCCAGGAGGCGGCCGCGCTGTTCGCCGAGCGCCAGGCCCCGCCGATGGAGCACGTCGACGTCCTGGGCCGGCGCCGCGAGGCGCTGGTCGAGGCCGACCGGAGGTTCGGGCTGGCGCTGGCGCCGGACGAGATCGACTACCTCGTCGAGTCCTTCACCGCGCTGCGGCGCAACCCGACCGACGTCGAGCTGACGATGTTCGCGCAGGCCAACTCCGAGCACTGCCGGCACAAGATCTTCAACTCCGACTTCGTCGTCGACGGCCAGGTACAGGAGCGCAGTCTCTTCGGGATGGTCCGGCACACCGAGGCCGTGGCCGGCCAGGGCACCGTCGTGGCCTACAAGGACAACGCGTCGGTGATGCGCGGCGGACCCGTCGTGCGCTGGCTGCCCGAGGACGGCGGACCCAGCCGCTACGTCGCCCGGGAGGAGGAGGTCCACGTCCTCATGAAGGTCGAGACCCACAACCACCCGACGGCCATCTCGCCCTTCCCCGGGGCCGCGACCGGCGCCGGCGGCGAGATCCGCGACGAGGGCGCCACCGGCCGCGGCAGCGCACCCAAGGCCGGGCTCACCGGGTTCGCGGTCTCGCACCTGCACCTGCCCGGCATTGACGAGCCGTGGGAGGAGCAGGGGTATGACGCGCCCGCCCACCTGGCCAGCCCCCTGGAGATCATGGTGGAGGGTCCGGTCGGGGCGGCGGCGTTCAACAACGAGTTCGGACGTCCGGGCCTCGGCGGGTTCTTCCGGGTCTACGAGCAGGTCGTCGACGGGGTGCACCGTGGGTACCACAAGCCGATCATGAGCGCCGGCGGCCTGGGGTCGATCAGCGCCTCCCAGACCGAGAAGGTCCGCTTCGGGCCCGGGACGCTGCTGGTCCAGATCGGCGGACCGGGCATGCGGATCGGCCTCGGGGGCGGTGCCGCCAGCTCGATGGCCTCCGGCGCCAACGCCGCCGAGCTCGACTTCGACTCGGTGCAGCGGGGCAACCCGGAGATGCAGCGCCGTGCCCAGGAGGTCATCAACCACTGCTGGGCCCGCGGCGAGGACAACCCCGTGCTGGCCATCCACGACGTCGGGGCGGGCGGGCTGAGCAACGCCTTCCCCGAGCTCGTCGACGACGCCGGGCTCGGCGCGCGGTTCGACCTCTCGGCGGTGCCGCTGGAGGAGTCGGGGATGTCGCCCCGGGAGATCTGGTCCAACGAGAGCCAGGAGCGCTACGTCCTGGCCGTCGCCCCGGAGTCGCTCGCGGACTTCGCCGCGCTCTGCGAGAGGGAGCGCTGCCCGTACGCCGTCGTCGGGGTCGCCGCGGACGACGGCCGGCTGGTGGTCGTCGAGGGCGAGGGCGACGACGGTGGGCTCGGGGGCAGCGAGGGCGACGCCGGCCGTCCGGTCGACATGCCGATGGACGTGCTGCTCGGCAAGCCCCCGCGGATGACCCGTGACGTCCGGCGGGTCGTGCGGTCGGCGCCCGAGCTGCAGTTGGACCACCTGGACGCGGAGGCGGTGCGGGACACCGCATACGCCGTCCTGCGGCACCCGACCGTCGCCTCCAAGCGGTTCCTCGTCACCATCGGCGACCGGACCGTCGGCGGGCTGACCCACCGCGACCAGATGGTGGGCCCGTGGCAGGTTCCGGTCGCCGACGTCGCGGTGACCCTGTCCGACCACGTCGGTCTCGCCGGTCAGGCGATGGCCACCGGGGAGCGGATGCCGCTGGCGGCGCTGGACGCCCCGGCCTCGGGACGGATGGCCGTCGGCGAGGCCCTCACCAACCTGCTCGCCGCGCCGGTGACGCTGCCGGGGGTCAAGCTGTCGTGCAACTGGATGGCCGCCGCCGGTGAGGAGGGCGAGGACGCGGCCCTCTACGACACGGTGCACGCCGTGGCGATGGAGCTGTGCCCGGCGCTGGGGATCTCGGTGCCCGTGGGCAAGGACTCGCTGTCGATGCGCACCCGCTGGACCAGTGCCGACGGCGCCCCCCGACAGGTCGTCTCGCCCGTCTCGCTGGTCGTCTCCGCGTTCGCGTCGCTGCCCGACGTGCGCGGCACCTGGACCCCCCAGCTGCACGCCGGGTCCGAGCTGCTGCTCGTGGACCTCGGCCCCGGTGCCGGGCGCCTCGGCGGCTCGATCGTGGCCCAGGTCCTCGGGCAGTTCGGAGGACCGGTCCCCGACCTCGACGACCCGGCCTTCCTGACCGACCTGGCCGCCGCCCTCGTCGAGCTGCGGGAGCGGGGCCTGGTGACCGCCTACCACGACCGGTCCGACGGCGGCCTGTGGGCGACCCTGTGCGAGATGGCGTTCGCGGGAGGCGTAGGCCTCGACGTCGACGTACCCGTCCACGGGGCCCCGGACGGCCCGGTCGACGCACGCTCGGGGGTCGCGGCCCTCTTCGCCGAGGAGCTGGGCGTCGTCCTCGAGGTGCCCGCCGGTCGTCTGCCCGAGGCCGTCGAGGTGCTCGAACGGCACGGACGCCCCAGCATCTCCAGGCTCGGCAGGTCGACGACGGAACGGCAGGTGCGGGTGCGGGCCGGCACGGTGAGCCTCGACGAGCCGTTGCGCGACCTCGCCCAGGCCTGGGACGAGGTCTCCTGGCGGATCGCCGGTCTGAGGGACAACCCCGGGTGCGCGGACGAGGAGCACGCGCTCGTCGGCTCCGACGACGACCCCGGGCTGCACCTGTCGACGACCTTCGACCCCCGGGACGACGTCGCGGCCCCCTACCTGGCCCGCGGCGCCCGGCCGGTCGTCGCGGTGCTGCGCGAGCAGGGCGTCAACTCCCACGTCGAGACGGCCTTCGCCTTCGACCGGGCCGGCTTCGACACCTACGACGTGCACATGACCGACCTGCAGTCGGGGCGCTTCGACCTCGCGGACGCGGTCGGGCTGGTCGCGGCGGGCGGGTTCTCCTACGGCGACACCCTGGGTGCCGGCGAGGGCTGGGCCCGGTCGGTGCTGCACAACCCGCGCCTGACGGACACCTTCTCGGCCTTCTTCCGACGGCCGGACACCTTCGCCCTGGGGATCTGCAACGGCGCGCAGATGTTTGCCGCACTGGCCGGGCTGGTCCCCGGTGCCGAGGCCTGGCCCCGGTTCACCCGCAACCGCAGCGAGCAGTACGAGGCCCGGTTCAGCCTGGTCGAGGTGGTGGACTCACCGTCCGTCTTCTTCGCCGGCATGGCCGGTTCACGGATCCCGATCGCCGTCGCGCACGGCGAGGGACGGGCCGACTTCTCGGCCCGGGGCGACGCGGCGACGGTGCTGGGCGCCCTGCGCTACGTGGACCACCACGGGCGGGCGACCACGGCATACCCGCTGAACCCCAACGGGTCCGCCGGGGGACTCACCGCCGTGACCACGCCCGACGGGCGGTTCACCGCGATGATGCCCCACCCCGAGCGCGTGCAGCGCAACGTGCAGATGTCGTGGACCCCGGGCGGCCCGACCCACGAGAGCCCCTGGCTGCGGATGTTCCGCAACGCGCGGGTGTGGGTGGGCTGAGCGGCCTGTCGGGGTCTGGGTGGTCCGCTGGCTGCGCCCCGTCCCGTGCCCGTCCGTCCGGGGTGAGGTCGGGAGGCGACGACCGGCATCGGCGTGCACGGCGACGGAGGTCGGCCTGACCCGACCTCAGGTGGACGGCGTCGCCGGGCTGGGAGCCGGGTGCTGGTCGGCGGCTCCGCGGGTCTGCTCCTCGGTGAGCGCCCGCTCGGCTGCGGACGGGCGGGCCGCCAGCAGGGCCCAGAGGATGCAGGCCAGGTCGACGACCTCCTGCATCCACGCCCCGACGAAGGCCGGCATCCTCCCGGTGGCCCCGACCAGCATGAGGACCACCGAGAGACCGACGCCGATCGCGATGGCCTGCCAGGCGACCCGCATGGTGTGCCGCCCCAGCAGGACCAGGCGTGGGACGCGGGCCAGGTCGTCGAGCATGACCACGACGTCGGCCGACTCCACGGCCGCCGCCGACCCCCGGGCGCCCATGGCCACCCCCACGTCGGCGGCCGCCAGGACCGGTGCGTCGTTGACCCCGTCCCCCACCATGAGGACCGGTCGGTCGGGCAGACCCGTCACCGCCGTCACCTTGTCCTCGGGCAGCAGGCCGGCCCGGACGTCGTCCAGCCCGACCTGCGCGGCGACCCGCCGGGCGGTGCCCTCGGCGTCACCGGTGAGCATCACCGTGCGCGCGATGCCCATCCGGTGCAGCTGCGCCAGCGTCCCGGTCGTCTCGGCGCGCACCACGTCGGCCAGCACGATCGTCCCGACGAGGAGGCCGTCCCGGGAGACGTGCACCTGCGTGTGCCCCGCCGGGGCCGACGACGTGGCCGCGGACTCCTCCGGCGGAGAGGATGCCGCCACGCCCCCGGCCGCCCCGGGGGCCGCAAAGGCCAGCTTGCCCACGCGGACGAGCGTCCCCTCGACGACCGCCTCCACCCCGTGGGCCGGCACCTCGCGGGCGTCGGTCGCGACCGGGACCTCCCCGCGCTCCCGGGCGGCGGCCACGACGGCCCGGGCGAGAGGGTGGGCCGACCACGCCTCCACGGCGGCCGCGGCGGCGAGGACCTCCTCCACCCGGGCAGCCGGGACGACGTGGACGGCGACCACCTCGGGGCGGCCGTGGGTGAGCGTTCCGGTCTTGTCGAAGGCGACCGTGCGGACCTTGGACAGCTGCTCGAGGGTCCCGGCGTCCTTGACGATCATCCCGCCGCGGGCACCGCGGGACATGCCGGCCATGAAGGCGACGGGGGCGGCGATGATGAGCGGGCACGGGGTGGCCACGACCAGCACCTGGGCGAACCGCAGGGGGTCGCCGGAGAGCCCCCAGGCGAGCCCCGCGATGAGGAAGGCGGTCAGGGTGAAGGGCACCGCCACCCGGTCGGCGAGCCGGACGAAGGGCGCGCGGGACTCCTGGGCCTCCTTCACCAGCGTCACGATGCGCTGGTACTGCGAGTCGGCCGCGGTCGCGGTCGCCACCAGCCGCACGGCGGCGGCCCCGTTGAGGGCACCGGAGAGGACCCGGTCGCCCCGGACCCGCTCCACCGGGAGGGACTCCCCGGTCAGGGAGCTCTCGTCGAAGACACCGTCGTCGGAGTCGAGGACGGTGTCGACCGGGACCACCTCGTGCGGCCGGACCACCAACCGGTCCCCCGGGCGCACCACGGCCACGTCCACCCGCTCGGTCCCCCCGCCGTCCAGCTCGCGCAGGGCGACGCTGGGGGCCCGTTCCAGCAGGCTCGTCAGCTCCCGGCCCGCCCTGGCCGAGGCGTAGTCCTCCAGGGCCTCACCGCCGGTGAGCATGAGGCAGACGACGAGCGCGGCCCAGTACTCCCCCACCGCCACCGTGGACACGACGGCCGTCACCGCCAGCACGTCGACCCCGTAGGTCCCCGCCCGCAGGTCCGCGACCATCCCCCGCAGCTGCAGCGCCGCGATCCCCAGCGCGACCGCGCTCACGACCCAGCGCGCCGCCCCCGGTGGGCCGGTGACCTCCAGGACGATCCCGACGAGGGCCGTCAGCAGCACCACTCCCACGGCCGGGTAGTCACGGATGCCACGACGCACCTGCATGCCCCATGCCTACCGCCTGCCGGCCCTCCCCGCCAGCATGGGCAGGCTGTCCTCAGGGACGGTCCCGGTCCTGCTCCTCCAGCAGTGCCCGTAGACGGGCCAGGTCCTTGCCGGTGGCACGGCGCACCGCGGCCGCCAGGAGGGCCGAGCCGAGCGAGGCCACGCCCCGGGGCCGGCCCCGGTTGCGCAGCGACATGCCGGTGCCGCCGTCCTCGTCCCACCAGGTGTAGGTGGTCTCCATCGGGAACGGCCCGTCGTCGGTATTCATGACCAGCCGCCGCCCGGGGAGCAGCTCACGGATCTCGTAGGTGTAGGCCAGCTCGCGCCCCAGGAAGTGCGCGACGAAGTCGGTGCGGGCCCCCACCGCAACGACCGGGGCGCCGTGCGGCCGGACCGACCGGATGTTGGCGTACCAGGCCGGGGCGTTGGCGGGGTCGCCGGCGAAGGCGGCGACCCGTTCCCGAGGCACGGCAAGGTGCGTGGCGACGGTGACGTCGACCGCGGGCACCGCTCAGTCCCGCCCCAGCATGTCGTGCAGGACGATGGACTGGTCACGGCCCGGGCCGACGCCGACCACCGAGATCCGGGTGCCCATGAGCTCCTCGAGGCGACGCACGTAGGCCCGGGCGTTGGCGGGCAGCTCCTCGAAGGTGCGGCAGCCGGTGATGTCCTCCTGCCAGCCCGGCAGCTCCTCGTACACCGGACGGGCGTGGTGGAAGTCGGACTGGTTCACCGGCATCTCGTCGAACCGCTCGCCCTGCACGTCGTAGGCCACGCAGACCGGGACGGTGTCCAGCCCGGTGAGCACGTCGAGCTTGGTGACCACCATGTCGGTGATGCCGTTGATCCGCTGGGCGTAGCGCCCGATGACGACGTCGGCCCAGCCGCAGCGGCGCGGGCGACCGGTCGTGGTGCCGTACTCGTGCCCCGCGTCCCGCAGGAACTGGCCGTGCTCGTCCTCCAGCTCGGTGGGGAAGGGCCCCTCCCCGACCCTGGTCGTGTAGGCCTTGAAGATGCCCACGACGCGGTCGACCCGCGTGGGGGCGACGCCGGAGCCGGTGCAGGCACCGCCGGCGGTGGCGTTGGAGGAGGTCACGAAGGGGTAGGTGCCGTGGTCGACGTCGAGCAGGGTCGCCTGGCCGGCCTCGAAGAGCACCGTCTCCCCGCGGTCGAGCGCCTCGTTGAGCACCAGGGCGGTGTCGGCCACCATCGGGCGCAGCCGCTCGGCGTGGCGCAGCAGCTCGGTCATCGTCTCCTCGACCTCGACCGCGCGCCGGTTGTAGATCTTGACGAGCAGCTGGTTCTTCGTGGCCAGCGCCGCCTCGATCTTCTGCCGCAGGATCGACTCGTCGTAGAGGTCCTGCACCCGGATGCCGACGCGGTTCATCTTGTCGGCGTAGGTGGGTCCGATGCCCCGGCCGGTGGTGCCGATCTTCCGGCTGCCCAGGAAGCGCTCGGTGACCCGGTCCAGGACGCGGTTGTACGGCGGGATGACGTGGGCGTTCGCCGACAGGAGCAGCTTGCCGGTGTCCACCCCCCGCTCCTCGAGCGCGTCGATCTCCTCGACGAGGACCCCCAGGTCCACGACGACGCCGTTGGCGATGACCGGGGTGCACCCCGGGGAGAGGATCCCGCTGGGCAGCAGGTGCAGGGCGTACTTCTGGTCGCCGATGACGACGGTGTGGCCGGCGTTGTTCCCCCCGTTGAACTTCACCACGTAGTCGACGCTGCTGCCGAGCAGGTCGGTGGCCTTGCCCTTGCCCTCGTCGCCCCACTGGGCACCGATCAGGACGATCGCTGGCATACCGGACCTTTCCTCAGCTGCGTTCCCGGACGCCCCACTCTATCGGGGGGCGTGACGCCACCCGCCCGGGTCTGGTTGGATGGGCGGTGGTCGGGTGAGGACGTCAGGGGACGCGCACCATCCGACCCTCAGGGGGCGCGGTCGGCGCCGGAGCGGTCAAGGGGCCCCGGCGCCGACCGCGGGGACCGACCGGCAGACCGAGGGGACCGACCGGCAGGCCGGCGCCCGGTCGCCGGCTAAAGCCCGAGCTCGCGCGCGCCCGTGGTCGAGGACGCCCGGAGGAACTCGGTGCAGCGCACCCGCTCCTCCTCCTCGCCGATCGCGCCGGCGGCCCTGGCGAGCGCGGCCAGCGCCCGCAGGAACCCCTGGTTCGGTCCGTGCTCCCACGGGACCGGCCCCTGCCCGCGCCAGCCGGCGCGACGCAGGGAGTCCAGGCCCCGGTGGTACCCGGTCCGGGCGAAGGCGTAGGAGGTCACCGGGTCCTCGGTGGCCATGGCGTGCTCGGCGAGCACGGCCCAGGCCAGGCTGGAGGAGGGGTATGCCGTCGCGACCGCGCGGGGGTCCTGCTCCTCGAGGGCGGTCGCCGCCGGGTCCTCGGGCAGCCGGGTCGGCGGGATGCCGAGCAGGTCCTCGCCCGGCCCGGCCGTCACCGGTGGGTCCCGGCCGAGCGCAGGTTCTCGCAGGCTTCCACGACCCGGGCGGACAGGGCCGCCTCGGCCTCCTTGCCCCAGGCCCGCGGGTCGTACTGCTTCTTGTTGCCGACCTCGCCGTCGACCTTGAGCACACCCTCGTAGTTGCGCAGCATGTAGCCGGCGATCGAGCGGGTGAAGGCGTACTGCGTGTCGGTGTCGATGTTCATCTTGACCACGCCGTAGTCGACCGCGTCGGAGATCTCCTGCGCGCTGGAGCCGGACCCGCCGTGGAAGACCAGGTCGAAGGGCCGGTCGTCGGCCCCCTGCCCCAGCTCGGCGGCCGCGGCCTCCTGGGCGGCCTTGAGGATCTCGGGCCGCAGCCGGACGTTGCCGGGCTTGTAGACGCCGTGCACGTTGCCGAAGGTGAGGGCCGTCAGGTAGCGCGCCTTGTCAGCGCCGCCGAGCGCCCGGATCGTGGCGACGGCGTCCTCGGGGGTGGTGTAGAGCTGCTCGTTGATCTCGTTGGCGACCCCGTCCTCCTCGCCGCCGACGACCCCGATCTCCACCTCGAGGATGGTCCGGGCCCGCTTGGACAGCTCGAGGAGCTCCTCGGCGATCTGCAGGTTCTCCTCCAGCGGCACGGCCGAGCCGTCCCACATGTGGGACTGGAAGTAGGGCAGCCCGCCCTGCTGGACCCGCTCGATCGAGGCGGCCAGCAGCGGCCGCACGAAGCCGTCCAGCTTGTCCTTGGGGCAGTGGTCGGTGTGCAGCGCGATGTTGACGTCGTACTTCTTGGCGACCTCGTGGGCGAAGGCGCTGAACGCCATCGCGCCGGTCACCATCTCCTTGACGCCCTGGCCGGAGAAGTACTCCGCCCCGCCGGTGGAGACCTGGATGATGCCGTCGCTGCCGGCGTCGGCGAAGCCCTTGATGGCGGCGTTGAGGGTCTGGCTGGAGCTGACGTTGATGGCCGGGTAGGCGAAGCTTCCCGCCTTGGCCCGGTCGATCATCTCGGCATAGACCTCGGGAGTGGCGATCGGCATGGGTCCTCCTTGGTGGAACGGCGTCGGCGCGCTTTCCCTCCCACTCTTCCACAGGGTCGGCGGGCTTCGCCTGCGGGGTGAGGACGGAGCCGACCACTAGGGTGTGCCCATGCCAGGCCCCTTCACCGACTACCCGACCCGGACCGAGGTGTTCGACGAGACGGTGGCCTCAGACGGGGCCGTCCGTCAGACCTACGAGCAGGTCGCCGAGCAGTTCGCGGCCCTGGGCGACGACGACGTGCGCGCCCGGGCCGACTACGTCAGCACGAGCTACCACGACCAGGGCGTCACCTTCGACTACGAGGGCGAGGAACGGCCCTTCCCGCTCGACATCGTCCCCCGCATCATCGACGCGGCCACGTGGGGCCACGTCGAGGCCGGCGTCGCCCAGCGGGTGCGTGCCCTCGAGCACTTCCTCGCGGACATCTACGGCGCCATGCAGATCGTCACCGACCGCGTCCTGCCCCGCCACGTGGTGACCACCAGCTCGCACTACCACCGGGTCGCCTTCGGCATCCAGCCCGGCAACGGCGTGCGCGTCCACGTCTCCGGCATCGACCTCATCCGCGACGCGGAGGGCACCTTCCGCGTGCTGGAGGACAACGTCCGCATCCCCAGCGGCGTCTCCTACGTGCTGACCAACCGGGCCGCGATGACCTCCACCCTCCCCGAGATGGTGGGGACCCACCGGATCCGCCCGGTCACGTCATACCCCTCCCGGCTGCTGCGGGCCCTGCGGGCCGCCGCCCCCAGCGGCGTCCAGGACCCCGAGGTCGTCGTCCTCACCCCGGGGCCCTACAACTCCGCCTACTTCGAGCACACCCTGCTGGCCCGGCTCATGGGCTGCCGCCTGGTCGAGGGTCGCGACCTCGTCGTCCAGGGTGGGCGGGTGATGATGCGCGACACCCAGGGGCTGCAGCCGGTGCACGTGATCTACCGGAGGGTCGACGACGACTTCCTCGACCCGGTCGCCTTCCGCAACGACTCGGTCCTGGGCTGTCCCGGCCTGCTCAACGCCGCCCGGGCGGGCAACGTGACGATCGCCAACGCGGTGGGCAACGGCGTGGCCGACGACAAGCTGATGTACAGCTACGTCCCCGAGCTGATCCGCTACTACCTGGGCGAGGAGCCGCTGCTGCCCAACGTCGACACCTGGCGCCTGGAGGAGCCCGCCCACCGCGAGGAGGTCATGGACCGCCTGGACGAGCTCGTGCTCAAGCCGGTGGACGGCTCCGGCGGCAAGGGCATCGTCATCGGGCCGCAGGCCGACCGGGCCGAGCTGGACGCGCTGCGCGCCAGGGTGAGCGCCGACCCGCGCGGATGGATCGCCCAGCCGGTGGTGCAGCTGTCCACCGTGGCCACGATGGTCCCCGACGGGATGCGTCCTCGGCACGTGGACCTGCGACCGTTCGCGATCAACGACGGCGAGAAGGTGTGGGTGCTGCCCGGCGGGCTGACCCGGGTGGCCCTCGGGGAGGGCGAGCTCATCGTCAACTCCAGCCGCGGCGGCGGGTCCAAGGACACCTGGGTGCTCTCCGGCGACGGGCGGCGCACCCGGGTCGAACCCCGTCAGCAGCGCCAGCTGCAGGTCTCCTCCGCCCCGCAGGTCGCCCTGGCCCGCTCCGAGGCCGAGCCGGCCGAGCAGGAGCAGCAGCAGCAGCAGCAGGTCGGGCAGGACGAGGACGGACGGGGCCACGAGCAGCCCCGGGACCACCAGGGAGGTATGCCGTGCTGAGCCGGATCGCGGAGTCGCTCTACTGGATCGGGCGTTACCTCGAGCGCGCCGAGGACACCTCGCGGCTGCTCGACGTGCACCTCACCCTCCTCCTGGAGGACCCCGTCCTCGACGAGGAGACGACCAGCCTGGTGCTCCTGCGCGTCATGGGCATCGACGACGAGGCCAGCCCGGACCACCAGACGGTGCTGCGGATGCTCGGCTGGGACGAGACCTCGCCGACCTCGATGGTGGCCGCCTTCCAAGGAGCCCGGGAGAGCGCCCGCCGCTCCCGCGAGACCGTCTCGCTGGAGATGTGGGAGGCCATCAACACCACCTGGAACATGATGCGCGGCAACCGGCTGCAGCACCTGCCCGCCCACCGGGCCTGCCAGCTGCTGCGTGAGCGGTGCGCGGTGGTCGTGGGCCTGGCGGACTCCACGATGAGCCACGACGAGGGCTGGCACTACATGATGCTGGGCCGCTCGATGGAGCGGGTCGACATGACCTCCCGGATCATCGAGTCGGCCGCTTACAACGCCGACTCGCCCTCGGCCTGGACCCAGACCCTGCGCGCGTGCGGGGCCCACCACGCCTTCATCCGCACCTACCGCGGGGCGGCCACCGACCAGCAGGCGGCCGAGTTCCTCCTGCTGGACCGGCTCTTTCCCCGCTCGCTGCTGTCCGCCCTGGAGCAGGCCCAGGAGGCCCTCGTGTCCCTGGAGACGCTGCCGCGACGCGGACGACGGCCCGACCCCGGGCTGCCGGCCGCGACCGGCCTGGGCGCCGTCCACGGCCGGGCCGGGGAGGCCCACCGGATGCTGGGACGCGCCCGCGCCGAGCTCGAGTACGGCTCCCTGGAGGAGATGATGCTGACCCTGCCCGAACGGATGAGCCAGCTGCAGCGCACCTGCAGCCAGATCAACGACGCCGTGTCCACCCACTACTTCGACGGTGCCGGCCAGGCCGTCTGGCGGGCGGGGGTGCGCTGATGCTGCTGCGCGTGGTGCACCGCACCGGCTACGAGTACGCCGGCACAGCCTCCCACTCCTTCAACGAGGCGAGGATGACCCCCCGGCAGACCCTGCACCAGCAGGTGCTGCACACCAAGGTCGACATCACCCCCGTGGCCTGGACGAACACGTACTCCGACTACTGGGGCACGACCGTGACCCAGTTCGAGGTGCACGAACCGCACCCCCGGCTCATGGTGGCGGCCTCCTCCACCGTGGACGTGCAGCGGCCCAGGGTCGACGGCCACGGCCTGGGCTGGGAGGACATCCGCTCCCCCCAGATCTTCGACGACCTCAGCGAGTACCTGCACCAGTCCCCCTCGGTGCAGCCACCGGAGGACCTGCGCGAGCGGGTGGCCGAGATCGCCGGCCGCAGCGCCACCCCCGGGGCCTGCGCCCGCGAGGTGGTGGACATGGTCCACGAGGAGATGAGCTACGTGTCCGGCTCGACCGGGGTGCACACCCGGGCGGCGGAGGCGTGGGCCACCCGCTCCGGCGTGTGCCAGGACATGTCCAACCTGACGATCGGCTGCCTGCGCTCGGTGGGGATCCCCGCCTGCTACGTCAGCGGCTACCTGCTGCCGGTCCGCGAGCCGGAGGTGGGGCGGCCCTACACGGGCGAGTCGCACGCGTGGGTGCGCTGGTGGGACGGCGAGTGGGTCGGGATGGACCCGACGAACGCCATCCAGCCCGGCGAGCGGCACGTGGAGATCGGCCGGGGCCGGGAGTACGGCGACGTCCCTCCGCTGCGGGGCATCTACACGGGCACCCGCAGCTCCTCGATGTTCGTCGAGGTGGAGCTGACGGCCCTGCGCTGACCGCCCGCAGGGACCGGCCGGCACCGGGAGGTCGGCCGCACCGGCGCCCGGATCAGCCGACCGAGACCGTCGAGACGTGGTCGTCGGTCGGCAGGTCCTCGCCCTCGACCACCGCGGTCACGGTGAGCCCGCCGAAGGACAGCCCGCCGGTGTGCACGGTGAGGAAGGACGTCTCCGCCGCGTCCGTCCCGGTGCTGATCCGCACGAGCGAGGAGCGCGGTGCCAGGCGGGTGGGGTCCAGCACGACCCAGCGGCCGTCGACGGCCGCCTCGACGACGGCGTGGAAGTCCATCGGCGACAGGCCGGGGGCGTAGCAGGCCACCAGCCGGGCGGGGATCCCGCGGGCGCGCAGGAGGGCCATCGTCAGGTGCGCGTAGTCCCGGCACACGCCGCGCCGGGCCAGGTAGGTGTCGCTGGCCCCGTCGGTCACCCGCGAGGAGCCCAGGACGTAGCTGAGGTGCTCGTTGACCCAGGTCGCCACGCGGAGCACGTCCTCCTCGTCGACCACCGCGCCGACCTCGGCCCGGGCGACCGACTCGAGGCGGTCCAGGTCGACGTAGCGGCTCGGTCGCACGCCGCGGATGCGCTCCAGCGGGGTGACCGGACCGGCGACCCCCCCGTCGGCGACGGTCGCCGCATACTCCACCCGCAGGTCCCCCGGACCCACGTCGCGCAGCACGTGCCACCGCGACCCGGTGGCGGGGTCGAGGACCTCCTCGACGTCGACCTGGCTGCCGTCGAGGGTGACGACGAGGCGTTCCTCCTCGCGGTCCACGCCGTCGGCGACCGCCACCCCCAGGGTGGCCTCGACGGGCGAGCTGACGGTGGCGGTGAGGGTCGAGGTGAGACGTCGGCGCATGCCCGCCAGTGTCTCAGGCCGGAGGCCCCGCCGACGACGTGCCCGCGTGCTGCAGGGCCCAGTGGTACATGACGACCGCCGCGGCCGCCCCGGCGTTCATCGACCGGGTCGAGCCGTACTGGGTGATGGCCAGCACCTGCGAGCACGCCGCGAGGGCCGGTGGCGAGAGCCCCGGTCCCTCCTGACCGAGGAGGAGTATGCAGTCGCGCGGCACGGTATACCCCTCCAGGGGGAGCGAGCCCGGGACGTTGTCGACGCCGAGCAGCGGCAGCTCCCGCTCGGCCGCCCACGCCGCCAGGTGGTCCACGTCGGGGTGGTGGTGCTCGTGCTGGTAGCGGTCGGTGACCATGGCGCCACGGCGGTTCCAGCGGCGACGCCCCACGATGTGGACCGCGGCCGCGTTGAAGGCGTTGGCGGTCCTCACCACCGAGCCGATGTTGAAGTCGTGCTCCCAGTTCTCGACCGCGACGTGGAAGCCGTGCCGCCGGGTGTCCAGGGCCGCCACGATCGCCTCGTGCCGCCAGTAGCGGTAGGTGTCGACGACGTTGCGCCGGTCCCCCTCGCGCAGCAGCTCGGGATCCAGGTGCGCGGGCAGTCCGCCGGCCCCGTCGGTCGGCCACGGGCCCTCCCACGGTCCGACCCCGACCCGGGGGGCGGGCGGCGGGTCCCCGGGCCGGTCCACGGAGGTCACGAGGGCCGGCGGGCCTGCTGGCTGCGGACCCGGGAGACGACGAACCAGGCGACCGCCACGGCCACGACGGCGAGGACCACCTTCTGGAAGACCCCGGCGTAGTCCTCGACCACGTGCCAGTTCTCCCCCAGCTGGAAGCCCGCCACGACGAACAGGGTGTTCCACAGCAGGCTGCCCGCGGTCGTCAGCGCCAGGAAGACCGGCAGAGGCATCCGTTCGATGCCGGCCGGCACCGAGATGAGGCTGCGGAAGATCGGCACCATCCTGCCGAAGAAGACGGCCTTGGTGCCGTGCCGGCCGAACCAGGCCTCGGTGCGGTCGAGGTCCTCGAGGTTGACGAGCGGCAGCCGCGCCCACACCGCCCGGAAGCGGTCGCGCCCGAAGACCGCCCCGAGGGTGTAGATGGCCAGGGCCCCCACCACCGACCCCGCGGTCGTCCAGAAGATCGCCCCGCCGACGGTGAACGTGCCCTGGCTCGCGGTGAAGCCGGCGAGCGGCAGGATCACCTCGCTCGGCAGCGGGGGGAAGAGGTTCTCCAGGGCGATGACCAGGCCCGCACCCGGCCCGCCCAGCCGTTCCATGAGGTCGACCGCCCACCCGGCCACCCCGGTCAGCTCCGTCTGCGTGCTCACGTGCGTCTGTCTCCTGTCGGCGGGGAGCCTCGATTGTCCCATCCGCACCACGGGGGGTCGGTCGTCGGCGCGGCGGGCACGACGCGCCCCGCACCCTCCATCCCTCGCCCGACCGGCGGCTTCGCACTACGGTGGACGCAGCGCCGCAACTCCTGCGGGTGCCTCGGACGCGGCCGTCCCCGGTCGCCACAGGGAGGAACGCCACATGAACGACACCACCAAGTGGATCATGATCGCTCTGCTGCTGCTGCTCATCGCGGCCGCCGTGATCGTGCTGCTGCGCTCGCCCGGCAAGGACCGCGACCGCGACCGCGACGGTGGGGACGACGCGGTCGCGGGGAGCGACCACGACCACGACCGCGTGTCGGGCCGTGAGGAGGGGCGCCTGGCCGGTGCACCGGAGCGGGGCGTGTACGACCAGGAGGCAGACCTGCGCGAGGGTGCGGACCTGCGCGAGGGTGCGGACCGCCCCGTCGCCCACGACCGGGGCGTCGGTCACGAGCAGGCCGGTGCGGCCCCCGTGGTCGGGGGCGACGTCGTCGGGGACCACGACGTGACGGCGGCCCCGGCGGAGCCGTCGACCTACGACCGTGCAGCCGGTGCCGACGCGACGACCGTCGACGAGGAGCCCGTGGTCCACGAGGCGCCCTCCCAGGAGCCGCCGGCCAGCGCCGCGACCGGTGCCGACACGATGGCCGACGACCGGGACGGCTCCACGACAGACGACCGGGACGGCTCCGCGGTCGAGGACCGAGGCGGCTCCACCGTCGACGACGTCGCCACCGACGACAGCCTCACCTACGCCGAGGACATCGGGGCGACGACCGGCCCGGACGCCGCGGCGGACCGGGACGCCACGGTGGACGAGGCCGTCGCGGCCGAGCCCTACCAGCCGGCTGCCGGGGCCTACGAGGGCGGCGAGCCCGGGACCTACGCCGGAGAGAGCTACCGTCCCGACGACGAGGGGCCCGACGCGACGGGAAGCCTCGTCGACCAGCACCCCACCGAGGAGCTCACGGCCGGTGAGACCGAGGGGTACGGCGGGCCCGCGGCGGTCGCCGACACCACCCCGGCCGACGAGCCGGCCGTGACGGACGTGACGGCCGACGCCCCAGCCACGGACACCGGTGACGGCGCGGGCGGGGACGACGACCGGCTGAGCCAGGCCGCCAGGATCGGGGCCCTGGGGGCCGCCGGTGGAGCAGCGGCCGGGGCGGCCGCCCGGAACACCGATGAGGACGCCGCTGCGGACAGCGGGGATGCCGAGCACGCCCGGGACGCTGAGCACGCCAGGGACCTTGAGCACGCCAGGGACCTTGAGCACGCCGGGGACGTCGAGCACGCCGGGGACACGGGGACGTCCGCCGCGGCCGGGTACGGCGCCACCGCGGCCCGGCCGTTGAGCGACGAGGAGGTGTCCGACGGAGCCCGCCAGGAGCCGCTGGCGACGACCGACCAGGAGCAGCCGGACGGCGTCACCACCTCCGCGGGCCACGACGAGCCGCTGACGGCGGACGAGGTGCTGCGGGCCTCCGACGAGGACCGTGACGTCTCGCAGGACCAGACCTCCCAGGACCGGGCCTTCTCCCAGGACCAGACCCCCGAGACGACGACCGGGGCGACCGCGGCCGGAGCCCGGGGAGCCGGGTACGAGACGGGCGAGGACACGGACGCCGGGGTCGTCAGGGACACCGTCGAGGACCGCCGTACGGAGGACGACAGCACCCTGACCAGTGCCGACGGCACCGACGTGGTCCACGCCGACGAGGGGCGCACGGCCGTGGCGGGCGACGAGGACGCGACCACGGTCGACGCCGGTGCCACGCCCGAGGCGTCACCGGTGTTCGCGGAGTCGGTGTACGGCCCCGGGTCGGCGGACCCCCTGGACGACGGGACCGGCCCCGCGGGCTGGGAGGTCAAGGGCAACGTGGGCTCGATGCTCTTCCACACCACCGACTCGCCCAGCTACGACGCCGTCCGGGCCGAGGTCTGGTTCGAGAGCGAGGAGGCCGCCCGGAACGCCGGCTTCGCGCACTGGGACCGCCGACGCCGCTGACCCTCCGACGCTCGAGGCCCCGTCGACCCGGTCGGCGGGGCCTCTGCGCGTCGCGGCGCGACCTCGAGAGCGAGGACAGCGAGGAGCGGGGCGACCGCGGGGAGCCGATGCACGGCTGCGCCCCCAGCACCCCCAGCGTTCGCCCTGGTCACACGCGCACCGTGTCCGCTGCGACCCTCGAAACGCCTGTGACGGGCGGGAATTCGCAGTCCGCCGGAGTCACACCGGTGTGATATTCGGGCTGACCTGCGGCTTCACCCCTTCGGTTGTGACCAACATCACAAAGTTACATGCTTGTGGTTCCCAGGAAAACCATACTCGCGCAGGTCAGCACAGGTTGACCCACGCTGGGGAACGGTTGTTCACTGCTCGTGCTCGCCCCCTCGAGCGGTTGTTGCCCCCCGACTGGTCCTTGTCCCCCGACCTAGATGGATAGCTCTATGACGACGCGCACGCGCAGCCTGTCCCGCACGCTGATCGCTGTCACCGCTGCGACCGCCCCGGTCGTGGCCCTGGCCCCCACCGCACAGGCCGCGCCTGCGCCCCAGGTGCCGCGGACCCCGCTGCCCCCGGCGCTGCCGACCACCCCGCTCCCCACGGTCCCGCTGACCCCCTCGACCGACGACCCCGCCACCGTCGCCCGCTGGGTCAGCGTGCCGGTGGCCAACGTCCGCTCCGGTCCGAGCCTCAGCAACGGGGTCGTCACCACCAAGACCCTGGGGAACGCCGTGAGCGGCACCCTGACGTCCAACGGGTGGTTGCGCATCAGCAGCACGCAGTACATGCACCCCTCGGTCCTCACCAGCACCGACCCCACCCCCACGACCTCGTCCTCCTCCTCGGTGACGATGTACATGGCCGCCGCGATCGGCAACGTCCGCTCCGGCCCCGGCCTGGGCTACCCGGTCGTCGCCACCATGCGCCAGGGCGCCGAGGTCCGCGGCAGCTGGACCAACGGCTGGCTCAACCTGGGCAACGGCCGGTTCGTCAGCGGCACGATCCTCACGGCGCAGGGCCCCTCGGCCCCGGCGGAGCCGGTGAGCTCCACCCAGGTGACCCGCTGGGTGAGCGTGCCCGCGGCCAACGTCCGCTCGGGCCCGTCCACGTCCTACTCCATCGTGGGTGCCCGCACCCAGGGTGCCGAGGTCACGGGGACGCTGGCCTCCAACGGCTGGCTCCGGATGAGCAGCACCCAGTACATGGCCCCGTCGGTCCTCACCGACCGGGACCCCGGTGGCGCACCGGCCCCGGCCCCGGCCCCCGCCGAGACCGTCACCCAGTACGTCACCGCGGCGATCGGCAACGTCCGCTCCGGCCCCGGCCTGAACTACTCGGTGGTGACCACCATGCGCCAGGGCACCGAGGTCCGCGGCAGCTGGACCAACGGCTGGCTCGACCTGGGCAACGGTCGCTTCATCAGCGGGACCATCCTGACGTCCACCGCGCCGTCGGCCTCGACCCCGGCCCCCGCCCCCGCCCCCGCGCCGTCGACCCCGATCCGGTCGGCGCTGATGGACACCGCGGCGGACTACGTGGGCTACCCCTACGTGCTCTACGGCACGCCCCCGAACGCCTTCGACTGCTCGTCCTACACCTGGTGGGTCTACAAGCAGAACGGCATCAGCATCCCGCGGACGGTCCGCGACCAGCGCACCGTCGTCACCCCGGTCACCGACCCCCAGCCCGGTGACCTGGTCTTCTACAACAACTTCTACCACGTGGGCATCTACGCCGGGAACGGCATGATCTACGAGGCGATGAACCCCTCCACCGGTGTGATCTACCACAAGATGTGGGACCACGACGTCTGGTACGGCCGGGTCCCCGGCGTCTGACCCGTCCCGGACGCGCACGCGAGCGGGCCCCTGCACCCGGGGAAGGTGCAGGGGCCCGCTCGCGTCCTGGGGTGCCGCCCTGTCCGGGGCGGGGCCCTCCGTCCCCGTCCGGAACGGCGGGGCCCCCGTCAGGGAGTGGACAGTCCCAGGTCCTCGAGGCCGAACGCGGCGCGGTAGTCCAGCCCCTCCTGCTCCAGCCGCTCCCGCGCCCCGCTCGCCCGGTCGACGATGACGGCGACGGCCACGACCTCGGCCCCGGCCTGGCGGCAGGCCTCGACCGCCGCGAGGGGGGACCCGCCGGTGGTGGACGTGTCCTCCACGACCAGCACCCGCCGGCCGCGCACCGAGGGACCCTCGATGCGCTGCTGCAGGCCGTGGGCCTTCTCGCTCTTGCGCACGACGAAGGCGTCCAGCCGCCGCCCGCGGGCCGCGCCGGCGTGCAGCATCGCGGTGGCCACCGGGTCCGCACCCATGGTCAGCCCGCCGACGGCGTCCAGCTCCAGGTCCTCGACCAGGTCGAGCATGACCTCGCCGACCAGGGGTGCGGCCTCCCCGTGCAGGGTGACGCGGCGCAGGTCCACGTAGTAGTCGGCCTCCCGGCCCGAGGACAGGGTCACCCGGCCGTGCACCACGGCCAGGTCGGACACGAGCTGCAGCAGGCGGTCACGGGGCGTCATGCCCGCACCCTACCGACGCTCGACGGCCAGCAGGACCAGCGCCGCGGTCCACGCCAGGGGGGCGACGGCGGCCGGTGAGCCGTCGTGCAGCACCTTCTCCGGCAGGGCGCCCGTCGCCGTCCGGTGCCGGTCCAGCCAGTCCAGCCACCGGTCGGCCTCCTCGTGCCGACCCGCGCCCCGGGCGGCGAGCGCCTGCAAGGCGGTCTGAGGGGTCCAGGAGATCCCGTCCCGGCGCCACCCCGCCCCCGGCGCCATACCTCCCGCCGGACGGGCCTGCTGCCGCTGCGCCCGCTGCCGAGCCGTCTCGGCGCCGGCCACCGGCTCCTCGACGAACGGTGGGAGGAGGAAGGTCACGGCCGCGTCCGGACGACCACCGACGTGCCGCGGGTAGTGCGGGCCGAACGCCTCGACGATCCGGGCCCGCAGCTCCGCAGCCGCCGGCCCGAGCGCCTGCGGGTCGACCCGCGCCGCCGCCCAGGCCTCCGGCGGCACCCGCCCGTCCTCCGCGAGGGCCGCGGCCGCCTCCAGTCCCATGAGCGCGGTCGCGGCCACCCCGAGGGTGAGCCGCTCCTCGGGACGCTCCCAGTAGTCGGGCGAGGGACGGGGCAGCCCGGTCCGCGGGTCGACCCGGTCCAGCAGCCGGGCCGCGGACCGGGTGACCAGGTCGGCGAGCAGGACCGAGGGGTCGCCGCCCGGGTCCTCCCCGGCCTCCTCCGCGAGCACGCGGACGGCCCACAGCGCCCAGCCGGGCCCGTCCTCCTGGGGGAGCCTGCCGTCGGGGACCTCGCCCGAGCCGTCCGGCCGGTAGCGCGCCTGGAACGACCCGTCCGGCGCCTGGAGGTCCTGCAGGTGCAGGAGCACCTCCAGCGCGTCCTCCTCGTGGCCGGTGCGGGCCAGGGCTGCGGCGACGAAGGAGGCGTCGCGCGGCCAGACGAACCGCCAGGCCGGGGAGGCTCCGGCGAGGACGGCCCCGGGGGTGGTGCCCTCCGGGCCGGTGAGGGTATGCAGATCCCGCAGCGCCGCGCGCGCCATCGCCCCGTGCGGATGGTCGGGGGACGGCTGCCAGCCACCCGCGCTCCGGACCTGGTCCCGGGCCGCCCGCGCCGCCAGGAGCGACACCTCGAGCCAGCGGTCCTCGGGGGGACCGGTCAGCGCGAGGTGGGTCGGTCCGCCCGGGCCGGTCGCCCCGGTGGGGACGGCGACGAGGGCGCCACGGACGTCGCGGACCACGCCCTCCTGGTGCAGCGGCACCTGACGGTGGGCCTCCTGCCAGACGAGGGCGCCGCCGGCGGGCAGGACGAGCGCCAGCAGGCCGGCCAGCGCCCGGCCCCCGCGGGTCACCCCGCCGGGCCCTCCGTCGTGCCACCCGTCGCGCCACCGCTGGTGCGGCGCCGGGCCGCGAGCGCACCGGCCGCCCTCCGGGTCAGACCGCGCGGAGCCACCCGGAGCACCCCCACGATCGCCTGGTAGGTCAGGGACGGCACCGAGACGACCCGACCCCTCGCCACGTCCTCCAGCGCGGTGCGCACCACGTCCGGGGCCTGGAGCCACAGGGCGTCGGGCAACCGGGACATGTTCATCTCCGCGCGCTGGTGGAACTCGGTGTGCACGAACCCCGGGCACAGTGCGGTCACCGTGACCCCGTGGGGCGCCAGCTCGGTGGCGAGCGCCTCGGAGAGGACGGTCACGTAGGACTTGATGGCCGAGTAGTGACCCATCACCGCGAACGAGGCCACCGAGGAGACGTTGAGCACGGCTCCGTGGCCGCGGCTGCGCATCGCCCCGCCCGCGGCGTGCGACAGGACCATGACCGCGCGGACCATGACGTCCAGGGCCCGCTCCTCCTCGGCCAGGTCCCCACGGACGAAACCTCGGCGCGAGCCGAAGCCGGCGTTGTTGACCAGCAGGTCGACCGGCCGGTCCGGATCGGCCACCCGGGCGGCCACCCCGTGCAGCTGCTCCCGGTCCGCCAGGTCGGCGACGAGCACCTCGATCCCGACTCCGTGGGCGGAGGCCAGCTCCTCGGCGGCCGTCTCCAGGCGGCCCCTGTCCCGGGCCACGAGCACCAGGTCGTGGCCCCGCCCTGCCAGCTGCCGTGCGAACTCCAGCCCCAGCCCGGACGAGGCTCCCGTCACCAGTGCGGTTCCCATGGGCGACAGCGTAGGCGAGGGCACGCCGCGTCCCGTCCCTCTCCGCACGTCAGGCACCCCCCGGCCCGTCCCTCCCCGCACGTCAGGCACCCCCCGGCCCGTCCCTCCCCGCACGTCAGGCACCCCCCGGCCCGTCCCTCCCCGCTAGGCTCCACCCGTGGCCCGCCCCTTCTTCGAGCTCGACCTGCTCGTCCCCGGCTCCCCGGAGGAGGTCTGGACGCGGTTGTGGGACCTGGACCGCCACACCCGGGCCGTCCCGCTCACCGCGGTGCAGGGGCCGCCACCGCGACCGGGCTCGACCTTCGTCGCCCGGACGGCCGTGGGTCCCGTGGGCTTCGACGACGTCATGGAGGTCCGGGAGTGGGACCCGCCGCACCGGGCCGTCGTCGTCAAGGTGGGCCGTGTCGTGCGCGGGCGGATCGAGGCCCGGCTCACCCCGGACGGGGCCGGCCGCACGCGCGTGCGGTGGCGCCAGGAGGTGGGCGCCGCCGGGGTGCCACGGCCCCTGGCCCGGCTGGCCGTCCCGGCCGTGGCCGCCGGCTACCGGCGGTCGCTGCGGCGGATCCTCGAGGTTCCGTAGGCCGTCGGTGGGCCGCCGGTGGGCCGCCGGTGGGCGCCGCCCCGCCGACTAGGGTGGCCCCGTGCGTATCGCAACCTGGAACTGCAACTCGATCCGCTCCCGCGTCGACCGGGCGGTGGCTTTCCTGGAGCGTCACGACGTCGACGTGCTCGCCCTGCAGGAGACCAAGTGCAAGGACGAGCAGTTCCCCCACCTGCCGTTCGAGGCCGCCGGCTACGAGGTCGCGCACGTCGGGTACCACCAGTGGAACGGCGTGGCCGTCGTCTCCCGGGTGGGCCTGGAGGACGTCCAGGTCGGGTTCGAGGGCATGCCGACCTGGGGCGAGGGCCAGGAGGCGACCACCGAGGCCCGGGCGATCTCCGCGGTGGCCGGCGGGGTCCGGGTGTGGTCCCTCTACGTGCCCAACGGTCGCAGCCTGGACGACCCCCACCTGCTCTACAAGCTGGACTGGCTGGCCGCCCTGCGCGAGGCGGGCGAGGCCTGGCTCGCCGAGGAGCCGGGGGCCCAGATCGCCCTCACGGGGGACTGGAACATCGCCCCGACGGACGAGGACGTGTGGTCCGTCGAGCACTACCTGGGCCGCACCCACACCTCGGCGGCGGAGCGGGCCGCCTTCTCCGCCGTCGTGGACGCCGGCTACACGGACGTCGTCCGGCCCCACGCCCCCGGACCGGGCACCTACACCTACTGGGACTACACCCAGCTGGCCTTCCCCAAGCGCCGCGGGATGCGGATCGACTTCTGCCTCGCGTCCCCGGCCCTGTCCGCCCGGGTGGACGGGGCGTTCATCGACCGCGAGGAGCGCAAGGGCAAGGGCGCCAGCGACCACGCCCCGGTGGTCGTCGACCTGACAGACGCGTGAGGACACGGAGCGCAGCGCAGCGAGCACCGGCCCGGACCGCGTCGCGGAAGGTCGACGGAGAGCACGACCTGACAGACGCGTGAGGACACGGAGCGCAGCGCAGCGAGCACCGGCCCGGACCGCGTCGCGGAAGGTCGACAGTGAGCACGACCTGACCGACGCGTGAGGGTCAGCGTCGGCGGGTGCCCAGCAGCGCCAGCGGCAGCGTCAGCAGACAGATGGCCGCGGTGAGCCCCATCCCGGTGCCGAAGCCGGCCCCGACGGCGACCCACCCCACCAGGAGTGCGCCGCTGGCCGTCCCGGTGTCGAAGCCGGCGTTCCACACGGCGCTGGCCGCACCCACCCGGCGCGGGCCGGCGGCGGCGAAGGCCTGCAGCATGGTGAGGTTCTGCAGCGCCCCGTAGCTGACCCCCACCAGGCCGGTGGCCACCACCCAGGGCAGCACCTGGGCGGCCTGGACCGGCTCGCGCACCAGCAGGGCGACGCCGGCCAGCGAGGCAGCCGCCAGGAGCACGAAGGGCCACACCAGCCGGTCGATCGGCACCCGGTCGCTGAGGCCGCCGATCCGCCACCGGGTGACCGAGGTCGCCAGCCCCATGGCGAACAGCCCCAGCGCGCCCAGCCACGGCACGGCGACCAGCTGCGGGGCGAAGGTGATGATGGCCCCGCCGGCCAGCGTCACCGCAAGCAGCACGAACGTCGGCGGCAGCAGGGCCAGGTAGGTCCTCGCCCCGGCGGGAGCACCGGTCACCTCGGGGTGGCGCGGGTCGTGCGTCGAGCGGTCCGGCAGGTGCCGGGCCAGGACGACGGCGGCCGGCACCCCGGCCAGCGGCAGCGCCCCGATCCAGAAGGCCGGCGCGAAGCCCACCGCCTGGGACACCCAGCCGCCCAGGGGCATGAGCAGCACGTTGGGCACCGACAACGAGAGCGAGTAGGCCCCGACCGCCGCGCCCCGGCGGGCGCCGTCCACGAGGAGCACGGCCGCCGCGCTGCCCGCCACCGTCAGCACGCCGAAGCCGGCGCCGCGCACGGCGGAGAGCAGCAGCGTGACGAGCAGGTCGCCGCTGAGCAGGTGCAGCACCGAGGGCAGCCCCATCAGCAGCAGCCCGCCACCGAGGACCTTGCCCCACCCCCACCGGCCGATCGCCCCGGGCACGGCGAACTGGGTGGCCACGGTGGACCCCAGGAGCACGAAGTTGACCAGCCCCGCACCGGCGCTGTCCGAGCCGGCCTCGACCACCCACAGCGGCGCCACGGGGAGGAGCACCGCATACCCGGAGAACCCGGTGAAGGCGACGACGGCCAGGGCGAGCATGCCCGGCACCGCCCAGATGCCGCCGCGGGTGCCGGAGCGGTCGGGCAGGGGCTCGGCGGGGCCCGGGCGGGGGCCCGTCACCCGCGCCCGGCCCGGGCGGCCGCCTTCTTCTCCTTCTTCCAGGAGCGCACCTTCTGCAGGGACCCCTCGTCGGTGACGTCGGCGATCGACATGTGCACGCCCTCGCGCCCGTAGTCCCCCGCCGCCTCGCGCCAGCCCTCGGCGGTCAGGCCGCGCTGCTTGCCGAGCAGGGCCAGGAAGATCCGCGCCTTCTGGTCGCCGAAGCCGGGCAGCGCCTTCAGCCGCCGCAGGACCTCCCGGCCGTGAGGGTCGCCACGCGTCCAGATCGCCTCCGCGTCCCCGTCGTGGTCCCGCACCACCGCGGCGGCCAGGTCGTGCACCCGCTGCCCCATCGACCGGGGGAAGCGGTGGACGGCCGGCGGGGTCGAGCACAGGGCGACGAACTCCTCCGGGTCGGTGGACGCGATCGTGGCCGGGTCGACCGAGCCCAGCCGCTCGGCGATCTTGCGTGGTCCGTCGAAGGCCACCTCCATGGGGATCTGCTGGTCCAGCAGCATCCCGGTGAGCAGGGCGAACGGGTGCTCGGTGAGGATCCGGTCGGCCTCGGGGTCGCCGACGAGGTGGAGGGGCTGACTCATGGTCTCGATGGTATGCCGTGCTCCCGGCCCCCGCGGAGCGGCGGCGCGGACCCTGGGGATCCGTGCGACGCGGGGGGCGCGGACTCCGGAGCGGCCGGACCGTCCTCTCCGGCGTCCCCGACGGGCCGCATCCCCAGGGTGAGGGCGACCACGGCACCCAGCGCCGCGGCCAGCCCGGCACCGGTGAGGACGGTCTGGACCTGCACGACGGCGGCGTCGAGCAGCGCGTCGGCGTCGCTCGGGTCGCTCAGCCCGGCCACCTCCTGGTGGAAGCGGCGCAGCCCCCAGGTGGTGAGGAGCGCCAGGCCGAGCACCATCCCCACCATCCGGGCGACGACAACGAGGGAGCTGACGGTCCCGTGTCCGTCGGCCCGGGCGTCCGCCAGCGCGGCGTCGTTGACGGGGGCGATCGCCAGGCCCACGCCCAGGCCGGCCCCCACGAGCGGCAGCGTCGTGGCCACCACGTCCTCCAGGCTCCCCCGGTCCCACCGGGCCATCGCCAGCACCGAGACGGCAGCCAGGGCCAGCGCCGGGGCGGCCACGACCGCGGGGCCGACGCGCCGCAGCAGCCAGCCGCCCAGGACCGCCCCCACCGGTACCGCGACAAGGAAGCGCACGAGCACCAGCGCGGCGTCCGTCTCGTCGGTGCCCTGGGTCAGGCGGGACAGGAGCGGCACGTCGACGACGACCGCGACGATCGCGGCCCCGACGAGCAGGCTGGACAGCAGCGCGGGCCAGACCCGGCGCCGCACCACGCCGCGGGGGACCAGCGGGGACGCGGCGGTGCGCTGCCGCAGCACGGACCCGGCGACGGCCAGCGCCCCGACCGGGAGCAGCCACCGGCCCCACGGGCCGAGGACCTCGCTGCCGGGGTCGGCGGTGGAGAAGGTCAGCACGAGCGACCCGAGGGCGACCGCCACGAGCGCTGCCCCAGGCAGGTCGGCCCGCAGCAGCAGCGGGAGCCACCGGCGGGCGGTGAGGGCGCCCAGCACCACCCAGGCGGTGGCCGCCGACGCCCCGACGGGCGTGAGCACCCGCGAGCCCGAGGCGGGGTCGAAGGGCACGAACGGGCCGCCCAGGGCGACCGAGCTCGTCAGGGCCTCCGGAGCCCACAGCGCCAGCGCGGACAGCACGGCGGCGACCAGGGTCAGCAGGCCGACGACGGCGCGCCGGAGACGGCGTCCGTCGGCAGGACGGCTCCGGCCGGGCGGACCGAGCCGCCACACCCCGACGAGGCACACCGTGCCCAGGACGACGTTGAGCCAGAAGATCGCCCGCCAGTCGGCGACCACGAGCACGAGCGCACCCAGCAGCGGACCGAGCACCGCCCCCAGCTCCTGGACGCCGCCGACGACGCCGAGCGGCACCCCCCGGCGGCCGGGCGGCCACAGGTCGGCCACGAGGGCCAGGGTAGCCGGCACCAGACCACCTCCGCCCAGCCCCTGCAGGAACCGTCCACCCACCATCACGGGCAGCTCGACGGAGACGGCGGTCACGGCCGAGCCCACGACGAGCACGACGAGGCACCACAGCAGGATCCGCCGGCGGTCGACCAGGTCGGAGAGCCGGCCGATGAGGGGCAGCACGGCGACGTAGCCGAGGAGGAAACCCGAGATGATCGGCGTCCCCCGCTGCAACGACTCGATCCCCACCCCGACACCGGCCATCATGTCGGTCAGCGCCAGGACGACGACGTAGGTGTCGGCCGCCGCGAGCGCCACCGCGGCGGCCGCGACGCCCAGCAGCAGGCGGGCCTGCCGGTCGGGCCCCCGGGAGGGGTGGTCGCCGGCCGCCCGTCGACCGAGCTCCACCTCAGGGCCTGGTGACGGTGACCGGCTCGCCGTAGCCGTCGAGCGTGAGGGCGTAGGTCGAGGTGGCCGGGGGGTAGAACGGTCCGCTGATCTCGACCGTGCGCAGCTCCCACGACTCCTCGACCAGCCCGTAGACGACGTCGAAGACGCCCTCCTCGTCACCGGCGCCCAGCAGGCCGACCACCTCCTCGCCCGGCAGCGTCCCCTCCACGAGCTGCAGGAGCTCCTCCCCGGCCCGGGTCCGCTCCCCCAGCGCCGGGTCCTCGGTCTGCTCGAGCAGCCCGGCCAGGCCCGTCCCCGGGTCCAGGAGCGTCGCCGGGTCCGGCACTCCGAGCTCCTCGGGGTCGCTGAGCACGTAGCTCGGGGCGAACGGCAGCTGGACCCACAGCTCACCGTCGGTGGCGATCGTGGGCACCTCGGCCTGCACGCCGGACATCCGCACGGTGATGGTGCCGTCGAAGGCGGGCGGCTCGGTCGTCCCGGCGCCCTGGGCCGAGACGACGTAGCTGGGCTCGTCCTCGGGCAGGTCGGTGCCGGTCAGCCCCAGCTGCACGCTCCCCGCCCCGGCGAGGGCGTCCCGCGCCTGGGCGAGCCGGTCCTGCGCCGTGGGGGGCGCCGCCGAGGTCGCTCCCGCCCCGTCCGAGGACCCGTCGCACCCCGTGAGCAGCACGAGGGCACCCAGGACCAGGGGGAGCACCACCGGGGTATGCCGTGTGCCGCCGTGCCTCATCCGTCGCCTCCCGCTCGCGCCGTCCGACCGTTCCGGCCGTTCGCGCCAGTATCCACCCTGCGGGAGGACCCGTCAGCCGAAGCGGCCCGAGATGTAGTCCTCGGTCGCCTTCTTGCTGGGGTTGTTGAAGATCGTCTGCGTGCTGTCGTACTCGACGAGCTCGCCGGGCTGCCCGGTGGCCTTGAGGTTGAAGAAACCGGTCTTGTCCGAGACCCGCGCCGCCTGCTGCATGTTGTGGGTCACGATGACGACCGTGTAGTCGGTCTTCAGGTCGCTGATGAGGTCCTCGATGGCCAGGGTCGAGATCGGGTCCAGGGCCGAGCAGGGCTCGTCCATGAGGATGACCTCGGGCTGGATGGCGATGGCCCGGGCGATGCACAGCCGCTGCTGCTGGCCGCCGGACAGACCGGCGCCGGGCTTGTCGAGGCGGTCCTTGACCTCGTTCCACAGGTTGGCGCCGCGCAGGGCCCCCTCGGCGAGCTCGTCCGCCGCCCGGCCCGACATCCGCCGGGAGTTCAACCGCAGCCCGGCCAGGACGTTCTCCTTGATGGACATCGTGGGGAAGGGGTTCGGCCGCTGGAACACCATGCCGACCTGCCGGCGCACGTCCACCGGGTCGACCCCCTTGGCGTACAGGTTCTGCCCGTCGATGAGGACCTCCCCGTCCACCCGGGCACCGGGGATGACCTCGTGCATCCGGTTGAGGGTGCGCAGGAAGGTCGACTTCCCGCAGCCGGACGGGCCGATGAAGGCGGTCACCGAGCGTGGCTCGATGGTCATCGTCACGTCCTTGACGGCGTGGAAGTCCCCGTAGTAGATGTCGAGGTCGTTGACGTCGATGCGCTTGGACACGAAGGTTCTCTCTTCCGACGTAGGTCAGCGGTGCTGACGGGTCAGCGGCCGTTCCGGGGCGCGAACAGGGTGGCGATGAGCCGGGCGAGCAGGTTGAGGGCCACCACCACGAGCACCAGCAGCAGCGCGGCGGCCCACGCCCGCTCCAGGCTGGGCTCGCGCACGGCCGGGCTCAGCGGCTTGGTGAACATGAAGAAGGCGTAGACCGCCAGGGTGTTCATCGGGCCCTCGAGCGGGTTCCAGTTGAGCGCTCGCGCGTAGCCGATCGCGACGAGGAGCGGTGCGGTCTCCCCGATGACGCGGGCGATGGCCAGGGTGATGCCCGACGCCAGGCCGGAGGCGGCGGTGGGCAGCACGACCTTGGTGATCGTGCGCCACTGGGGCACCCCCAGCGCCAGGCTGGCCTCGCGCAGCTCGCGGGGCACGATGCGCAGCATCTCCTCGCTGTTGCGCACGACGGTGGGGATCATCAGCACCGAGAGCGCCACGGCGCCCGCCAGGCCCATCTTCGCGTCCCGCAGCCCGAAGATCTGGGCGAACAACGCGAAGGCGAACAGGCCGGCCACGATCGAGGGGATCCCGGTCATCACGTCCACGAAGAAGCGGATCGCGCTCGACAGCCGGTTGCCGCCGCCGTACTCGACGAGGTAGATCGCGGTGAACAGGCCGATGGGCACGGAGATGAGGGTCGCCAGGCCGGTGACGACGAGCGTGCCGACGACCGCGTGGAAGGCTCCTCCGACGAAGTCGGCCCGACCCTCGGCGTAGGCCTGGTCGTGCACCCCGGTGACGCCGTTCATCGTCTGCCACAGGAACTGCAGGTCGAACCCGCGGCCGGCGCCCAGGGTGAGCACCGTCCACAGGATGGACAGCAGCGGCAGCAGCGCCAGGGCGAAGGCCAGGTGGACGAGGGCACCCATCACGTGGTCGACGGCGACCCGGTGCCCTCCCAGGACGCGGTATGCCGCATACACCCCCAGGAGGTGGGTCGCCGCCCCCAGGGCGACGGCCGCGCCCGGGTGGAGCCCGGTCAGCCAGGTGAGCGCGCCGACCAGGACCGCGACGACCCCGACGACGAGCGCCGGGACCCGGGTCGTGGGGCGCAGGGGCGACATCACCAGGCCCTCGACCTCGTCGAGGCGTCGGCCCGGTGGGGGGTCGGCGGGCTGCAGGAGGTCGTCGCGGACCACCCGCAGGCCGGGCACGTCCGGTCCGTGCTGCTCCGGACGGGGGGTGGGGCGGGTCGGCGTCGGCATGTCAGCTGGCTCCCGAGAAGGCCGCCCGGCGGGCCACGATCCAGCGGGCGACCAGGTTGACCGCGAGGGTGATCACGAAGAGGACGAGGCCGGCGGCGATGAGCTCGGACAGGCGCAGCCCGGCCGCCTCCGGGAAGTTGAGGGCGATCTCGGAGGGGATCGTCTTGTTGCCGCTGCCCAGCATGTTCAGGGAGAAGGCCCCCGGCGCCAGGATGATGGCCACCGCCATGGTCTCCCCCAGCGCGCGACCCAGGCCCAGCATCGTGCCTCCGACGATGCCCGGCATGCCGAAGGGCAGGACCGCGGTGCGGATCATCTCCCACTTGGTCGCGCCCAGGGCCAGCGCGGCCTCCTCGTGCAGCCTGGGCGTCTGCAGGAAGACCTCCCGCGACACCGAGGTGATGATCGGCAGGATCATCACCGCCAGGACGAGCGAGGCCGTGAGCAGGGTCCGTCCGGTCGCCGAGGCCTCGCCGAAGATCGGCAGGAACCCCAGGTTGCGCTCCAGCCAGCCGAAGAGCGGCCCCAGGCGTGGCGCGAAGACCGCCAGGCCCCACATCCCGAAGACCACCGAGGGCACCGCGGCCAGCAGGTCGACCACGAAGCCCACCGCCGCACCGATCCGGCGCGGGGCGTAGTGGGAGATGAACAGCGCGATCCCGACCGCGACCGGCGTGGCCACCAGCATCGCCACGACCGAGCTGACGACCGTGCCGAAGACGAGCGGGAGCACGTAGGCCCCGAACCCCGCGCCTCCCGTGACCTCCTCCGGGTCGGCCGTGAGGGCGGGCACGGCCTCCTTGGCGAGGAAGAAGGCGACCCCGGCCAGGGTGAGCAGGATGAGGACCGCGGAGCCGAGCGAGGCGCCGGAGAAGATCACGTCACCGGGACGGCGGGGAGCCCGGGGCGTGCTCGGCGGGGACGTGGTGCGTCCCGGAGCGGATGGGGTCATGGGTGTCCTTGCGGTGCTCGCACGGCCGGTCAGCCGCCCTCGATGGTCTCGATCAGCGCGTCCGCGCGCTCGCGGAGGGAGTCCGAGATCGGCGAGGACCCCGCGGCGCGCGCCGCCGCCTGCTGGCCCTCCTCGGACACGACGTAGTGCAGGAAGTCCCGGACCAGCTCGGCCCGTCTCTCCCGCTCGTAGTGCGTGCAGGCCACGTGGTAGGAGACCAGCACGATCGGGTAGGCGCCCGAGGCGGAGGTGTCCCGGGCGAGGTCGAGCGCGAGGTCGCCCTCCAGCCCGGTGTCGACCGGCTCGGAGGCGTCGACGACGCGGGCCGCAGCCTCGGGCGAGAACTCCACGAACTCCTCCCCCACCCCGATCGCGACCGAGCTGCCGGTGACCACGGACGCGTCGGCATACCCGATGGCGCCCTCGGTCGCCTCGACGACCTGGATGACCCCCGTGTTCTGGGGCGCCGCCTCGGCCGGCACGGGCCAGGCCTTGTCGACCTCGTGCGGCCAGGCGTCGGGGGCGGCGGCGGCGAGGTACTCGAGGAAGTTCTCGGTGGTGCCCGAGTCGTCCGACCGGTGCACGACGGTGATGTCGGTGGAGGGCAGGTCGACCCCGGGGTTGTCCTCGGCGATCGCCGGGTCGTCCCAGCCGGTGATCTCCTGGTCGAGGATCCGCGCGAGGGTCTCGGGGCGCAGCTGCAGGTCCTCGACGCCGGGGAGGTTGTAGGGCAGGGCGATCGGCGAGATGTAGACCGGCACGTGCAGGGCCCCGCGGGGCCCGCAGACCTCCTTCACCGCCTCGCGCTCCTCCTCGTCGAGAAAGGCGTCGGTGCCGCCGAAGTCGGTGGCCCCGGCGACGAGGTTCTCGCGGCCGCCGCCCGAGCCGATCGCGTCGTACTGGACGAGCACGCCGGGCTGCTCCCCCTGGTAACCGGCGATCCAGGCGGTCATGGCCGCCTCCTGGGCCGAGGAGCCGGACGCCTTCAGGTCACCGGTCAGGGTGCCGCCGTCGGCGGCGGCGATCATCCCGGTGGGGTCGTCGTTGCCGCAGGCGGCGAGCAGGGGGAGGGTGGTGGCCAGGACGACGGCCAGGACACGGCGCGGGACCAGCACGCAGAACCTCTCTGGGGTGGGGGAACGACGGGCGTGACCGTCGCGCGCCGGGTGCCCGGTCACGCGATCGGGCACCACGAGCCGACGCCACCGTAGGACACCCAGGTGAACAACAGGTGAAGAACCGCCCCCGCCGTTCACCCGGGCGTCATCAGCCGCCGGGCGGGGTCACCGCAGCGCGAGGGCGTCCCCGTCGGCCGCGACCTCCACGACGACCTCCTGGCCGTCCCGGACCTCGCCGGAGAGCAGGCCGCGGGCCAGCCGGTCGCCGATCTCGGTCTGCACCAGGCGCCGCAGCGGACGCGCCCCGTAGGCGGGGTCCCAACCCCGCTCCGCCAGCCACCGCGCCGCCTCGTCGGTGACGTCGAGGGTGATCCGACGGTCCGACAGCCGTCGGGCCAGCTGCTCGACCTGAAGCCCCACGATCGTGGCCAGCTCCTCGCGGCTGAGCGCGTCGAAGAGCACCACCTCGTCGAGCCGGTTGAGGAACTCCGGCTTGAACGCGGCCCGGACCATCGCCATGACCTGCTCCCGCCTGGTCTGCTCGTCCGTGGTCTGGTCCACGAGGAACTGGCTGCCGAGGTTGGAGGTCATCACGAGGATGACGTTGCGAAAGTCCACGGTGCGTCCCTGCCCGTCGGTCAGGCGTCCGTCGTCGAGGACCTGGAGCAGGATGTCGAAGGTCTCCGGGTGGGCCTTTTCCACCTCGTCCAGCAGCACGACCGAGTAGGGCCGGCGGCGCACAGCCTCGGTGAGCTGCCCGCCCTCCTCGTAGCCGACGTACCCGGGAGGCGAGCCCACGAGCCGGGCCACGGCGTGCCGCTCGGAGTACTCCGACATGTCGATGCGGACCATCGCCCGCTCGTCGTCGAAGAGGAAGTCGGCCAGGGCCTTGGCCAGCTCGGTCTTGCCGACGCCGGTGGGACCGAGGAAGAGGAAGGACCCGGTCGGGCGGTCGGGGTCGGAGATCCCGGCCCGGGCCCGCCGCACGGCGTCGGAGACGGCGCGCACCGCGGCCCGCTGGCCGATCAGCCGGCGGCCGATGACGTCCTCCATCCGGAGCAGCTTCTCGGTCTCACCCTCCAGGAGGCGGCCGGCGGGGATGCCGGTCCACATCGAGATGACGTCGGCGATGTCGTCGGCGCCCACCTCGTCCTTGACCATCGGTGCCTCGGTCGGGGTCGAACCACGGGCCTCCTCCTCCTGCGCCGCGACGAGCTCGGCCTCGGCGGCCGGGATGTCGCCGTACAGCAGCCGGGACGCGGCGGCGTAGTCACCCTCGCGCTGGAGCCGGTCGGCCTGGGTGCGCAGCTCGTCGAGCCGCGCCTTGAGCTCGCCGACCCGGTTGAGACCGGACTTCTCCGCCTCCCACCGCGCGGTGAGGGCCGCCAGCTGCTCCTTCTTGTCGGCCAGGTCGGCGCGGAGCCGCTGCAGCCGCTCGACCGAGCCCGCGTCGTCGGTCTCCTCGGCCGCCTTCTTGACGTGCATCTCCTCCATCGTCAGGCGGTCCACCTGGCGCTGGAGCTCGTCGATCTCCACCGGGGAGGAGTCGATCTCCATCCGCAGACGGCTGGCCGCCTCGTCGACGAGGTCGATCGCCTTGTCGGGCAGCTGACGACCGGAGATGTAGCGGTCGCTCAGCGACGCGGCCGCGACGAGGGCGGTGTCGGAGATGGCCACCTTGTGGTGCGCCTCGTAGCGCTCCTTGAGCCCGCGCAGGATCGCGATGGTGTCCTCCACGCTCGGCTCTCCCACGAAGACCTGCTGGAAGCGGCGCTCGAGGGCGGGGTCCTTCTCGATGTTCTCCCGGTACTCGTCGAGCGTGGTCGCGCCGACCATGCGCAGCTCACCCCGGGCCAGGAGCGGCTTGAGCATGTTGCCGGCGTCCATCGAGGAGTCTCCGGAGGCGCCGGCGCCGACGACGGTGTGCAGCTCGTCGATGAAGGTGACGACCCGCCCCTCGCTGGCCTTGATCTCTCCCAGGACGGCCTTGAGCCGCTCCTCGAACTCGCCGCGGTACTTCGCACCGGCGACCATCGCGCTCAGGTCCAGCGAGATGAGCGTCTTGCCGCGCAGCGACTCGGGCACGTCGCCGGCCACGATGCGCTGGGCCAGGCCCTCGACGACCGCGGTCTTGCCGACGCCCGGGTCGCCGATGAGGACGGGGTTGTTCTTGGTCCGTCGCGAGAGCACCTGGACCACCCGGCGGATCTCCGCGTCGCGCCCGATGACCGGGTCGAGCTTGCCCTCGCGGGCCATCGCGGTCAGGTCGGTGCCGTACTTGCCCAGGGCGTCGAAGGTCGCCTCGGGGTCGGCCGAGTCGACCTTCTTGCCGCCCCGCAGCGTCGGGATGCGCTCCTCGATGGCGGCCTCGTCCAGCACGGCGAACTGCCCGGAGCGCGCCAGGGCCAGCAGCAGGTGGTCGGTGGAGACGAAGTCGTCCCCCATCCGGCCCATGACCTCCTGGGCCTCCTTGACGACGCCGTGCATCGCCCGGGACAGCCCGGGGTTGCCCATCGTCGACCCCGACGCGGTGGGCAGCCCGCGCAGCACCCCCTCGGCCGCCTGGGCGGCCATGGCCGCCGAGGAGCCGGTGGCCTCCAGCAGCGGGGCGGTCGTGGTCTCGCCCTGCTGGGCCAGGGCGCGCAGCAGGTGGGCCGGCTCGACCTGGGCGTGACCGGCGGCGGCGGCGTCGCGGACGGCGGTGGACAGGGCCTCCTGGGCCTTGGTGGTCAGGGACAGATCCATGGGACTCCTACCTCACGGTGGATCGGGAAAAGGACTCTGGAGATGACAACCGGCCCGAAGTTGAGCCTATTCCGCTCAACTTCGGGCCGGTTCGCCACCCGTCCCGGCCGGCCCTACGCCCAGGGCTGGAACTCCTCGGTGACCTCGAACGTGAAGAAGCGCCTCATCGTCGACTCGGACTCGTCGGTCGGCTCCGACCAGTAGTTGAGCACGGCCCAGCGTCGGTCCTCCTCCGGGAGCTCGAAGGTCCGTTCCGTCCCCGCTCCCGTCCCGGTCGTCGCCGTCAGGGTGTGCTCACCGGGCGGGAGCTCGAGGCCGAACTCGATCCAGTTGTGCCCCTCCTCGAAGGCGAAGTCCTGGTCGATCAGCTGCTCGCCGTCGACCGCGACCGTGATCCCGACGACCTCCTCCGTGGGCACCTGGTTGCTGACGTGCAGGACCAGGTCGGCGTCCTCCGCCCCGACCAGGCGCGGCAGGTCAGCGGCGGCGTCCGGCTCCTCCGTCGGCACCGGCGCCTGCGTGGTCGGTCCGGCGACGTCGGCCGGTTCCGGCGCGGTCGTCGTCGGGGTGGCGACGTCGACCGCGGTCGGAGCCTCGCCCGACACGTCCGGGGACCCTGCGGGTCCGGGTGATGATGACACGCAGCCCGCCAGCAGCAGGCTGCCCAGCACGAGCACGGTCGGTGCGGTGGTTCTCATGGCTCCTCCTCGGAACGTCGTTGCTCCTGGGACGCCGCACGGGCCCGTCAGGTTGGGTCCCTCGTGCGCGGTTTCTCGGTCGGGCCCCTCGCACCTGCCACCACGGCAGGCTCCCTCCCCCAGCCACCAGCCACCAGCCACCAGCCACCGGCCACCGGCCACCAGCCACCGGCCACCGGCCACCAGCCACTGGGCCCCTCCGCCCGGTCAGCCCACGGGCGGGGCCAGCAGCTGGATGCTCAGGGCCATCACGACGGCTCCCAGGAAGAAGCCGACCAGCGACTGGCTGTAGTGCGTCTCGTAGCGCCGGGCCGCCGGCAGCAGCTCCAGGAAGCTGACCGCGAGCATCATCCCGGCCACGAGCGCCAGGGACAGGACGAGCCACTCCTCGGGGAGCACCGCCCGCAGCAGGACGTAGCCCACGACCGCCCCGACCGGTTCGGCGAGCCCGGAGAGGGTGGCCCAGAAGAGCGCCGTCGCCCGGCTGCGGGTCGCCGCGTAGATGGGTGCGGCCACCGCCAGCCCCTCCGGGACGTTGTGGATCGCGATCGCCGTGGCGAGCGCGATGCCACCGCTGGGCCGCTCGAGGGTGGAGATGAAGGTGGCCAGCCCCTCCGGCAGGTTGTGCAGAGCCACGACCGCGGCCAGCAGCATCCCGCTGCGCAGGAGCCGCCCGTCCAGCTCGCCGCTCGCGACCCGCAGGGCCTCGTCCCCGCCGGCCAGCTCGGCGGGGTTCACCTCGTGCGGGATGGCCTTGTCGATGAGCAGGACCGCGATGGTTCCCACCAGCATCGCTCCCCCGACCCAGGCGAGGTTCCAGCCGAACCCCACCACCTCCCGCAGCGCCACCGCCGCGGCAGGGGCGATCTCCACCACCGAGATCGTGATCATCAGTCCGGCGGCGAAGGCGAGCGCGGCGGCCAGCCACTGCCGGCGGAGCACCTGGTCGTGCGTGCCGAGCCATCCGCCCACGACGGTGGACAGGCCGGCGAGCACGGTGACGACGAAGGCGAGCGTCACGTCATACCTCCCCGCGTCGGTGGGTGCCGGTGCCGGGTGAGGGACGCCGCGGCGCCGGACCCGTGTGCCGATTGTGCCGCAGGGCGCCACCCGTCCCGAGCGGGGGCAGGATGGGGGTATGCGGATCACGTGCGTCCAGGGAGACCTCACCACCCAGCGTGTCGACGCGGTCGTCAACGCCGCCAACTCCGGCCTGCTCGGGGGCGGCGGGGTGGACGGGGCGATCCACCGTGCGGCCGGGCCCTCGCTGCTGGCGGAGTGCCGACAGGTCCGGGCCAGCGTGTGGCCCGACGGCCTGCCCGTGGGCGAGGCCGTGGCCACCGGGGCCGGGGACCTCGCGGCGCGCTGGGTCATCCACACCGTGGGGCCGGACCGGCACGCGGGTCAGACCGACCCCGCCCTGCTGACCTCCTGCTTCGTCCGCAGCCTGGAGGTCGCGGGCGAGGTGGGCGCCAGGACGGTGGCCTTCCCGGCGGTCAGCGCGGGGATCTACGGCTGGGACCCGGCCCAGGTCGCGGACGTCGCGGTGGCCGCGGTCAGGGACCGCGGCCCCTCGGTGCCTGGGCTGGAGGAGGTCCGCTTCGTCCTGCTCGGGGAGCCGGTGCTCGGCGAGTTCCGGCGGGCGGTGGCGAGCGCGGGTCAGCCGAAGCGGCCGGAGATGTAGTCCTCGGTCCGCTGGTCGGAGGGGTTCTCGAAAATCTTCGAGGTGCGGTCGTACTCCACGAGCAGACCGGTCCGGTTGCCGGTCGTCTCGTCGGGACGGGCGGTGAAGAAGGCGGTCCGGTCCGAGATGCGGGCCGCCTGCTGCATGTTGTGCGTGACGATGATGAGCGTGTAGTCCTGCCGCAGGTCGAGCATGAGGTCCTCGACGGCGCCCGTGGCGATGGGGTCCAGCGCAGAGCACGGCTCGTCCATGAGGATCACGTCGGGCTCGGTGGCGATGGCCCGGGCGATGCACAGGCGCTGCTGCTGACCGCCCGAGAGGGAGTAGCCGGACTCCTTGAGCTTGTCCTTGACCTCGTCCCACAGGGCAGCACCGCGCAGGCACTTCTCCACGTGGTCGTCCATGCTGTCGACCTTCATGCCGGTGACGCGCGGGCCGTAGGCGACGTTGTCGTAGATCGACTTGGGGAAGGGGTTGGCCTTCTGGAAGACCATCCCGATGTGCCTGCGGACCTCGATCGGGTCCACCTCCGGGGCGTAGACGTCCTGGTCGTGGTAGAGCACCTGGCCCTCGACCCGGGCCGAGGGCACCAGGTCGTTCATCCGGTTCAGACAGCGCAGCACGGTCGACTTGCCGCACCCCGACGGGCCGATGAGGGCGGTGATCTCGTTGCGTCCGAACGCCAGGTCGACGTCGTGGACCGCGTGGAATCCGCCGTAGAAGACGTTCAGGCCGCGGGCCTCCATCACCGGGACGGGGCGTTCGGGGATGTCGTGTCCCGGCATCGTGCGGGCGGGGGTGTGGGCGACGGTGTCGGTCACGGTCGGGTCTCCTTGGGGCGGGGGTGCCGGAGGGGTGTGCGGTCGGGGGCGCGGGTGGCGGGCGGGCAGGCGGAGCATCACAGCTCGCGGGTGAAGCGGTTGCGGATCCAGATGGCCACCGAGTTCATCGCCAGCAGGACCCCGAGCAGGAGGATGATCCCGGCGGCGGCAAGGATGCGGAACTCCTCCTGCGGGCGGACGGCCCACTGGAAGATCTGCACGGGCAGGACCGTGTAGGCGCCGTCGAAGAAGCCGTCCGGGTTGTAGGTGACGAAGACGGTGGCCCCGACCAGGAGCAGGGGGGCGGTCTCACCGATGGCCCGGGAGAGCGCCAGGATCGTGCCGGTGACGATCCCCGGCACGGCGGCCGGGAGCACGTGGTGCCAGATGGTCTGCCACTGGGTGGCACCCAGGCCCATCGATCCCAGCCGCAGGCTGTTGGGGACGGCCCTGATCGCCTCGCGCGCCGCCAGGATCACGGTGGGCAGGACCAGGAGCGCCAGGGTGAGCGACCCGGCGTAGGCCACGGGTCCCAGGCTCAGCGGGCCGCGGACGATGAACGCCAGGCCCAGGATGCCGAAGACGATCGAGGGCACGGCCGCCAGGTTCTGGATGTTCAGCTCGATGAAGCGCACCCACGCCTTGGTGTGGTCGGCGAACTCCTCCAGGTAGATCGCGGCGGACACCCCGATCGGGACCACGGTGACGACCACGCCGACCATGACGTAGATCGTGCCGAAGATCGCCGACTGCATGCCGGAGGTCTCCCGGTCCAGCGTCGAGGGCATCTGCGTGATGAGGTTCAGGTCCAGCCGAGGCAGGCCGCGGGCGAAGGCCTGGACGATGACCGCCAGGAGGGTCACGAACGCGAGCACGAGGCAGAGGATCAGGAGCGCCTTGAACACGCCCCCCTTCCACTTGCCTCCGCGCTGACGCCCGTCGAGCCCCAGCTCGGTGACTCGGCGGGCCGCTGCCACGCCGGTGCGGTTGGGGCCGTTCAGACGGGCGGGGTCGAGGGTGGGCCGGCTCATTCGTAGGTCTCCCGGAACTTGCGGACCAGGGCGATGCTGATCATGTTCATGACGAAGGTCATGAGGAAGAGCAGCGCGCCGACGGCGAAGATCGTGTAGTAGGTCGTGGTGCCGTGCCCGATGTCTCCGGTCGAGGTCCGGGCGATGAACGTGGTCATCGTCAGCACCGAGTCGTTGGGCCAGAAGGTCAGGTTGGCCGAGGCTCCGGCGGCCAGCAGCACGATCATCGTCTCGCCGATGGCCCGGGAGATCCCCAGGACGAAGCTCGCGACGATGCCGGAGAGCGCGGCGGGGACGACCACCCGGGTGGCCACCTGCATCCGTGTCGACCCCAGGCCGTAGGCCGCCTGGCTCAGGCCCGAGGGGACGGCGCTCATGGCGTCCTGCGAGATGGAGGCCACCGTGGGGATGATCATGACACCCATGACGAGCCCGGCCGACGCGGCCGAGAAGATGCCCGGCGGCTCGCCGAGCTTCCCGGGCAGGAAGGTGGGCCAGAACTCCCGCAGGAGGGGCGTGACGAAGGTCATCGCGAAGAAGCCGTAGGCGACCGTGGGGACTCCCTCGAGGACCTCCAGGATGGGCTTGAGGACCTTGCGGGCGCGGGTGCCGGCGTACTCGCTGAGGTAGATCGCCGCCCCCAGACCGGCCGGGATCGCGATGAGCAGCGCCCAGAAGGTGACGTTGAGCGTGCCGACCACCAGCCGGAGCACGCCGAAGCTGGGGTTGCTGGAGTTGGTGGGGGCCCAGAAGTCGGTGGAGAAGAAGTCCGCGGGGGCTACCCGCTGGAAGAACTCGACGGTCGGGGGGATCAGGGAGAAGACGATCCCCGCCGTGACCAGGACCGAGAAGGCCGCGCAGAGGAACAGCCATCCGACGACGACCTTCTCCCCCCAGCGGGGGGAGCTCGCCCGGAGCGAGAGCGGTGCGTCCGCCCGGGCCCCGGAGGTGGTCCCCGGACGCGTGATGGTGCTCATGCTCCTCCTTCTGCGGTCCTGGTCACGGGTGGGTGGTGCCGACCGGGGTCAGCGATCCCCGCCGAGGGAGGCGATCTGGTCGAGGGCGGTCTGCTTCTGCTCCTCGGTCAGCGCGATGAAGCCGGCCGCGTCGGCGATCTCGTCGGAGTTGTTCACGTAGAACTCCGCGAACGCCTTGACCTCGGGCTTGTCGGCGATCGACTCGCCCTTGGGGTAGATGAACAGCTGACGGCCCAGCGGGTTGTAGTCGCCCGCCTGCACGGTCTCCTCGGAGGGCGCGACGCACTCGCCGGCCTCGTTCTCCACCTCGATGGCCTTGACCTGGTCGCCGGCCTCCAGCACGAAGGACAGCGGGATGAAGGCCATGGCGCCCACGCCGCCGGAGACACCGGTGACCGCGGCGTTGTCGTCCTCGCCGATGTCGTTGTAGTCCTGCCGGATGTTCCCCTCCTCGCCGTTGATCGCCTCGGTGAAGTAGTCGAACGTGCCGGAGTCGGTGCCGGGGCCGTAGAGCGTCAGCTCCTCGTCCGGGAACTCGGGGTTGATGTCGCTCCAGGACGCGGCGGTGGAGCCGTCCATCCAGGCGGTGTTGAGCTCCTCGACGGTCAGGCAGGTCGCCCAGTCGTTCTCGGGGTTGACCACGACGGCGAGCCCGTCGTTCGCCACGCCGAGCTCCTCGTAGGTGATGCCGGCCTCCTCGCAGGCGGCGATCTCCTCGTCCTTGATCTGCCGGGAGGCCATCGAGATGTCCGTCTCGCCGTTGCAGAACTTCTCGAAACCGCCACCGGTGCCGGACGTGCCGACGGCGACGCGGACGTCGGGGTTCTCCTGCATGAAGAGCTCGGCGGCCGGCTCGGTGAGCGGGGTGACCGTGGAGGAACCGTCGATGGCGATGTCGCCGGAGAGGGCGCCGTCCTCGGACCCGCCCTCGGTGCTCTCCTCGGAGCCGGCGGCGGCCGGGGTGGTGTCGTCGGTGCTGTCCTCACCGTTGCCGCACGCGGCCAGGACCAGGACGGCGGCGGCCACGACGGAGGTGCGGGCCATGGTCTTGTGCCGAAGGGACACAGGATTTCCTTTCGTACCGGGACGCGGAGGCTCGCCTCCGCCGCTGGCGGTGCCAGCTCCTCCATGGAAGAGGCCGGACATGAACCGTCCGTGGCTCCCGGTTGGCCGGGGGGTGACCGTTGGCCGTCGGTCTGTCCCCTGCGTGTCACCTGGTGTTCACCCGGTGCCGGCCGGGGCCCGCTGCGGGGCGGCCCGACCAGCAACGCAGTGCGGTCAGCACCGCGACGTGGGGCCGGTCAGCGCCGCAGGGCGCGGTCTACGGCATCGTCTCCCCGGGCCACCAGGTCCGGCACCCGCGCGCCGTCGTCACCGGCGACCACCCCCAGGCTGAAGCTCGGCACGCCGTCCGACCCGGCCACGGCCGCCAGCTCCAGGAGCCTCTCCCGGGTGACCACGACGTCCTGGAGCTCGCCGAGGGCCTCGGTCACCTCCTCCCACCGGCGGGCGGACTCCTCGGCCACCGGCCCGAGAGCCGGGACCAGGGCCTCCCACCCGTAGCGGGCAGCCTTGGCCCGCTTGCGCGTCTCGTGCCGGTCGTGGAGCGCACCGAGGGCTCCGGGGTCGCCCAGGCCGCCCGGATCCTCCGGGTCGTCGCGACCGGCCGGGTCGTCCCCACCGCTCCCGTCACCCGGGTCGTCGCGACTGGCCGGGTCGTCGCGACCGCCCGCGTCACCCGGGCCGTCGAACGGACGCGTCGCCCGCACCGAGCGGGCCACCCGCTCGACGGCCTGCTCGACGAGGGACGGCAGGACCTCGTCGGCCCGCTGCCGGGCACGAGCCCGCCACGGCGGGTCGGCGAGCAGGTCCAGGAGGGCGTCGGTCAGCTCCAGGTATCGGTCGGAGTCCATTCCGGCACGGAGCGCGTCGTGGGCACGGGCGTGCTCCTTGTCCAGACTGGCCCGGGCGGAGTCGACCACGTCGCCGACGAGCAGGTCTGCCGGCAGGGACTCCAGCCGGCCGAGGACGCGGTCGCGCACCACCTCCGCGTCGCGCGGTGCCCCCAGGAGCCCGGCCAGCCAGGCCACCTCGTCCCGCAGCGGGTCGGTGACCTCGCGGTCGAGCAGTCGGTCGAAGGTGCGCAGGGCGCTCCGCAGGCGCCGGGTGCCGACCCGGGCCTTGTGCACGGCGTCCGGGGCGTCGGCCTGCAGGTCCTCCTCCCGGCCGACGACCGCGGCGACCTGTGCTGCGAGGTAGGCGTGCAGGACCGCGGCGGCGGGGTCGCGAGGACGCAGACCCTGCCCGCGGGCTGCGCGGTCGGGGCGCTTGCCCAGGGCGCGGGCCAGCTTGGACGGGGAGTCCGCCGGGACCACCCCCTGTGCCGCGAACCGGTCGGTGACGGCGTCCAGCAGGGCGTCGTCGGTGGCGGTGGGGACCAGCTCGACCTCCAGCTCGCGCCAGCGACGCTCCTCCGGCAGGGCGGTCACCCGGTCGTCGCACAGGGTGGCCACGACGCTGCCCCGGTCGTCCATGAGCTCCGTCTGGGTCCGGTGGGTGATCAGGGTGGCCACCGGCAGGAGGGTGGCGTCCAGGCCGGTCGGCCAGTCGGTGCCGAGGGCGGCCACGACCGCGCGCAGATGACCGTCGGGCACCCGCGTCCGGCCCGGGCCCCGGGTCAGCGGCGAGTGCAGCTCCAGGCGCGAGCCGTCGGGCCGCGGAAGCTTCACGTGCCACCCCTCGTCGGGTCCCCCCTCGCGTCGGCGCAGGGTGATCCGGTGCCGGATCAGCAGCAGGTCGGTGGTGTCCAGGTACACCGCCCGCATCCGGTGCTCGACCGTCTCGCCGACCTCCAGCAGGCCCTCGAGCCGAGGAAGGGCCTCCTCCTCCGCCAGGGCGAACGTCCGCTCCCGTTCGACCTGCTCGTGGGTCACTGCTCGTCCGGTTCCGGCGGCACCGGCGGCCGGTGGTCCCCCGGCTGGTCGTACCACCCGTCGTTCTCCCGGGCGATCTGGGTGAAGCGCTCGCGCAGCCCCTCGTACGCCCCGCCCCCGGAGGCGTCCGGCAGACGGGTGTCGAGCACGTAGACGGCCCACTCGTGGTCCTCGTCGTCCTCCTCCGTCCGGGCGGCCTCCCTGATGACCCGGACCTGGGCGAAGCCCTCCTCGCGGAGCTCCTCGGCCAGCTCTTCGGCGCCCTCACGGTCGGGAAGGATGATGAGGTGCTCGCTGCCTGGGTGCGGTGTGCTCACGGCTCCCAGGGTATGGCGTGATCGGCACCCGGGGCGGACCGATGGATCCGTCGAGGTCCGCACCGGGAGCGTCCCCGCAGGCCGGGGTCTCCTGCGCCTGGCAGGCCGACGGCCAGGGTGTGTCGGACACCTCTCGTACGTTTGTCCTATGAGGGAGTCCTGGGGTGGGGAGGTGTTGCGGACCTCGGCGGGGGCGCTGGTCGGGGAGGGTTCGTGGCCGGCGGCGCGGTTGCCGGGGGAGCGGGTGGTGGGGTGTCTGCGGGAGGCGGGTCGGGAGGCCACCCTCGCCGACCTGGCGGCTCAGGACGTGGCGCTGGTGCAGGACGTCGAGCTGGACGCGGCCCTGGGTGCGGTGTCGGTGGTGGCGGGGGCGGTGGAGCGGGCTCGGGTGCGGCTGGCGGTGGAGGCCGCCGGCCGGGGGCTGCCCACCGCGGCCGGGATGACCCTGACCGACTGGTTGCGCGCCCGCTGCCCGGAGGTGCCCCGGGGTGTGCTGCACGACCTGGTGCGCCTGGCCCGGGCCGGGCAGGAGGGGGTGCACGCACCCCTGCTGGAGGGGGTGCTGTCCGGCGGCATGCCGCTGGCCCGGGCGGCCAGCCTGCACCGGGCGCTGGCCCGGATCCGGGGGGCGCTGTCCCCGCAGGACTACGAGCAGGCGGTGGGGCTGCTGGCCGACGCCGGGTGCAACCCCGTGTTCGAGGAGGCGGACGTCGCCCGGGTGAGCGGCCGGTTGCTGGCCGCGTGCCTGCCGGAGAAGGAGCACGAGGAGCGGCGCCGCGCCCAGCACCAGCTGCGCGACGTGCACGAGTCGTCCCTGGCCGACGGATCCGTGCAGCGGATCATCATGACCTTCGGCGAGGACGGCGACTACCAAGCCGTCCGCGCGATCCTGAGGTCACCCCTGGCCGCACCGGCCACCGCAGTGGAGGTCGAGGCCACCGGCCAGCAGGACACCCGCACCCCCGGGCAGCGCCGGTACGACGCGCTGATGACGGTGCTGCGCCGCGGTGTGGCCGGCACCAGAGGTGAGCCCACCACGCCCAAGGCCACCGTGGTGGTGACCATGGACCTGGACACCCTGCGCGCCGACCTGGCCGACACCGGTGGGCTCGTGCCCGGGTGCGGCGCCACCCTGGAGGGCGACCTGGTCGCCGCGGAGTCGGTGCGCCGGCTGGCGTGCGAGGCCGACCTGGTCCCGATGGTCCTGGGCAGCGAGGGTGAGGTGCTGGACCAGGGCCGCCGCCAGCGCCTGGTCACCCCCGGGCAGCGCCTGCGCCTGGCCGTGCGCGACCGCGGCTGCACCATCCCCGGGTGCACCGTCCCGGCGACCTGGTGCGAGGCCCACCACATCCTGCCCTGGGCCCGAGGTGGCCGCTCGGACCTGTCCAACTACGCCCTGCTCTGCCCGCGGCACCACACCTGGGTCCACGACAAAGGGCTCACCGCCACCATCACCACCCACGGCACCACCTGGCACCTGAGATGACCCCGCCCCGCACCCGGCCCACCACCGGCCGGGCCACACCCATGCCCCATCTCATCCCCGACTGCCAGGCCCGTGTGACCGGGACCCGCACAGCCGGGGCACAGACGCCTCCGGCCCTCACCCTGAACGTCCGGGGCACAGGCGCCTCCGGCCCTCACCCGGTCAGCCGGGCACAGGCGCCTCCGGCCCTCACCCGGTCAGCCGGGCACAGGCGCCTCCGGCCCTCACCCGGACGGCCGGGGCACGGGCGCGTACGACCCTGACCGGGGAACCGCGCCACAGACTCGGCGGGAGCTCACAGCGGACTGCCGCACCCGGTCACTCCACCGCCCCGACGTCGGAGCGGGCCGCGTGCTCGTGGAGGGTGAGCGGCTCGGGGGCGCGCAGCCAGGGCAGTGCCCCGAGCAGGCAGACCACCCCGGTGACCGCGAAGGCCACCGGGAAGCCCCAGGTGTCGGCGACCAGCCCGATGAGGATCGGCCCGACGATGGCGCCACCGTCCTGGGCCATCTGGAAGACGGAGAGGACCTTGCCCGCGTTGCGCTCCTGACCGACGACGTCGGCCACGGCGGCCTGCTGACCCGGGTTGACCATGCCCGCCCCCACCCCGGAGACGACGGCCAGGGCGAGGAGCACCGACAGCCCGACCGAGCTGGACCCGGGGACGGTGGCCAGCCCCATGAGCCCCATGCCTGCCCCCATGACGAGCAGCCCCACGAGGACCAGCGGCCGCCGGCCGACCCGGTCGGCGGCGCGACCGGAGAACTGCAGGGTGACGGCCGTGCCGACCGCGCTGACCGCGAGCACGACGCCGGCCGCCCACGGCTGGTCGAGCACGGCGATCGCCAGCAGGGGAAGCACCGCCATGCGGACGCCGAAGTTGGTCCACCCGTTGGCCACCCCGGAGACCAGGGCTGCCCGGTAGACCGGGGAGGCCCAGGCCTCGGCGAGTGACATCGTGGGGCGCTCGGCGGACCCCGCCGGCGGAGCGGGCAGCCGCTCCCCTCCGAGACCCACGGCCACCACGACGGCGGCGACGACCAGCACCACGGCATACACGACGAAGGGTGCCCGCAGGCCGAACCCGGCGAGCAGGCCGCCCAGGAGGGGCCCGGCCATGCCGCCGATGAGGAAGGCCGAGGCGTAGGCGGAGGAGACCCGGCCGCGCAGGTGCGGGGGTGCGAGGCGGACGAGGAGGGCCATCGCCGAGATGGTGAACATCGTCGAGCCGATGCCGCCGAGCCCCCGGAAGAGCAGGAGCTGGCCGTAGGACTGGGCGAACGCGGTCGCCAGCGAGGAGACCGCCACCACCAGGAGGCCGGCGAGGTAGACGGGCCGTTCGCCCAGCCGGGAGACCAGGGCGCCACCGGCGGGTGCGAAGACGAGCCGGAAGAAGGCGAACGCGGACACCACGACCGAGGCCGCGGCCACGCCGACGTCGAAGGAGCGGGCGTAGGCCGGCAGGACCGGGGAGACGATCCCGAAGCCGAGGGCGATGACGAACGCGGCGCCGACGAGGATCCAGATCGGGGGCGGGATGCGGGTGTCGACGGCGGCGCGGGCCGCGGTCGGGCGGCGGTCCGGGCCCCCCGGGCTCCCGGCACCGGCGGCTCCGGTGCGGGTCGGGCGGTCAGCGGGGCTGGGCACGCAGGTGCTCCCTCAGGTAGGGCAGGGTGACGTCGACGAATCCGTGGCTGGTGGGCCGGATGAGCTCGCGGTCGATGAGCCTGGCGCGGTAGACGTTCTGCTGCTGCATCGGCACCCCCATCCGCTCGGCGATCTCCCGGGTCGAGGAGGGCCCGTCGTCCACGGCCATGGCGCGCAGGTAGGAGCGCTGCCCCTCGGGCAGGGGTGCCACCGCGGGTGCGTGCACGAGCCGGCCCATCCGCTCGACGACCAGGGGTCGGGTCGAGCGCACGTGCCGAACGGTGACCTCCTCCCGGGCGGGGTCCACCCGCCAGGCGTGGTAGCCGACGAGCTGGAGCAGGTAGGGGTAGCCGTGGACGATCTCCACGAGGGCGGCGACCGCGTCGTCGGCGAGCGTGCGACCGGCGTCGCTCACGGTGGCCCGGGCGGCCTCGGCGACCTCCTCGGCGGTGAGCAGGTCGAGGTGGACGCGCTCGGCCCGACGCAGGAAGGTGGTGCCGCCCTGACGCAGCAGCTGGTCCACCCCCACGGGCAGACCGGCGGCGGCGAAGGCGACCTCGCGCTCGTCGCGGACCAGGTGCTGGTAGACCGTCGCAAACCGCCCCACGACCTGCGGGTCGGCGTCCTGGACCTCGTCGAGGGTGAACATCATCCCGGTCTCGTGGACGGCCAGGACGTCGCTGAGACGCTCCAGCAGCCGGGTCAGCGAGCGGTGCACCGGATAGCGGTCCTCGACCTCGGTGGAGACGGAGCCGACGCCGCTCACGCCCGCCCCGGTGAACCGGCGCCTCACGGCCGTCGCATCGTGCTCGGCGAGGAGCGCGGGCACGGTCGAGGTCTCGAGCTCGGTGAGCATGTCCGGCCCCTCGGGCAGCCGCAGCACCAGCCACCCCCGGGTCCGGGCGATCTCCTCCAGCTCGTTGAGGACCACGGTCTTGCCCATCCCCCGTGCGCCGCTGACTAGCAGCGACCGCAGGGGCGAGCCGGGACCCTCGTCGAGGGCCACGTCGACGTCCTGCAGGAGGTCGGTGCGGCCGGCGAGCACCCGGGGGGACACGCCGAAGCTGGGTCGGAACGGGTTGGTCGTCCCCGGCACGCCTCTCACCTCCACCTCCGCTACCGCCGTCGGTCTCCGCCGGGTCCTACGCTCACCGCCGGTCTCCGCCGGGTCCTAAGCTCACCGTCGGCCTCCGCCGGGTCCTACGCTCACCGTCGGCCTCCGCCGGGTCGGCGATCACCGTCGGCCTCCGTCGGAGCCGCGCTCACCGTCCAGCCTGGCCGCAGCGCTGTGTCATCTGTTACATCTCCTGGCGCCTGTTACATCTGTTGCATCCTCGCCCGGAGCGACCAGACTAACCGCGGGGTCCGACATCTCCCAGCCGGGCCACCAGCGCCGGGAGGGCCGCGGCCGCGGTGGCACGCCATACCTCGTCCGCAGCCTCGGTCACCGCGGTCGGTGCCGGGTTGACCTCGACCACCGGTACCCCGCCCACCCCCGCCAGGTGGGGGATCGTCGCGGCGGGGTGCACCAGCCCGGAGGTGCCGACGACGAGGAGCAGGTCGGCCTCCCGGGCGACGTCCACCGCCGCCAGGAAGCCGTCCTCGGGGAGCGCCTCGCCGAACCAGACGACCCCCGGTCGTACCGGGCCTCCGCAGGTGTCGCAGGGCGGCGGGTCCACCCGGGCGACCGGCTCGTCCAGCTCCGGGTACACCGCGCCACCGGGCCTGCCGCACACGCTGCAGCGCAGCGCGAACAGGCTGCCGTGCACGTGGGCCAGGACCTCCGAGCCGGCCCGCTCGTGCAGGTCGTCGACGTTCTGGGTGACGATGCCAAGGCGCACGCCCGGACGGGCCTGCCACCCGGCGAGCGCCAGGTGGCCCGGGTTCGGCTGGGCCCGGCGCACGAGGGTGGCCCGCCAGGCGTACCAGGCCCACACCTGCGCCGGGTCGGCCGCCCAGGCGCCCGGGGTGGCCAGCTCCAGGGGGTCGAAGCGCTCCCACAGCCCGACCTGGGCGTCGCGGAAGGTGGGGATCCCCGACTCCGCCGAGATCCCGGCCCCGGTGAGCACGCACACCCGTGCGGCATCCCGCGCCAGCTCCAGGATCCGCGGCGGGACCTCGACCGCGCCCGACGGGGTGCCCTCGGCCGTCCCCCCGGGTCCGACCAGGGACGTCACGGACGCCTCAGCGGGACGAACCTGTACCAGCCCGGGGCAGGCTCGATCTTCGCCTCCCCGGCCGCCCTGGTGACGGTCACGAGCCGACCCTCCAGGGGCAGCACCATCCGTCCGTCGTCGACGAGCTGGTCGACCAGCTCCTCGGGCAGCTCGCGGGCCATCGCCGAGACCAGGATGCGGTCGAACGGGGCGGCGTCGGGCGCCCCCAGCTCCCCCTCCGCGGCCACACGGACCTCGGCCCGTCCCAGGCCGTCGCGACGCAGCCGGGCGGCCGCGTCCTCGACGAGCTCGGGCACGATGTCGACCCCGACGACGCGGCCCTCGGCTCCGACGAGGCGGGCCAGGATCGCGGTGGTCCAGCCCGAGCCGCACCCGACGTCGAGGACCTGCTGGCCGGGCCGTACGTCGAGCAGGTCGAGCATGGTGCGCACCGTGGTCGGTTGGGAGCAGGTCGCCTCGTGGCCGATCGCCACCGGTGCGTCGATCCCCGCCCGCTCGCGGACGCCCTCGGGCAGGTAGCCGGCCCGGGGCGTGGCGTCCATGGCCCGGCGGACGGGGCTGTCGCGTCGTCGCCCGAACACCCCTCCACGGTATGCCGTCGCGCCCCCGCCCGCCTCCCTGACCCGTCCGCGCCACCTCCCTGGCCGGTCAGGGCCGCCTCCCTGACCCGTCCGGACGGGCCGGGCCCGCGCCTAGTCTGTCCCGGTGACGACCAGTGCTCCCGACCCCGCGCCGCCGACGACCGTGCCGGCCGGGCGCATCGAGGTCCGGGGCGCCCGGCTGCACAACCTGCGCGACGTGGACGTCGACCTGCCGCGGGACGCGTTGGTCGCGGTGACCGGGGTGAGCGGCTCGGGCAAGTCCAGCCTGGCCTTCGGCACGATCCACGGCGAGGCGCAGCGGCGCTACCTGGACTCGGTCGCCCCCTTCGCCCGGCGGCTGATCCACGCGGCGGTCGACCCGCAGGTCCGGGACGTGCACGGCCTGCCGCCCACCGTCGCGCTCGAGCAGGGGCGAGGCTCCGGCACGTCGTCCCGCTCGACCGTGGGGACGGTGACCACGGCGGGCAGCACGCTGCGGATGCTGTGGTCGCGGTGCGGCGACTACCCGGCGGACGTGGGGCCGATGGACTCCGACCACTTCTCGGCGAACACCGCCGCGGGTGCCTGCCCGGGGTGCGGCGGGCTGGGGGTCGAGCACGTGCCGACCGAGGCCTCGATGGTGCCCAACCCCTCGCTGTCCGTCGCCGAGGGCGCGGTCGCGGCCTGGCCGGGGGCGTGGCTGGGCAAGAACTACCGCGACATCGTCGCCACCCTGGGGCACGACGTGGACGTGCCGTGGCACGACCTGCCGCGAGCGACCCGGGAGTGGATCCTGTTCACCGACGAGCAGCCGGTCGTCACCGTCGTGCCCACGCGGGACCCGGAGCGCATCCAGCGGCCCTACCGGGGCACCTTCTCCTCGGCCCGTCGCTACGTGCTGCGGACGCTGGCCGAGACGCGGAGCACCACCCAGAGGCAGCGGGCGCTGCGGCACGTCGAGTCGCGGCCGTGCGAGGTCTGCTCCGGCCGGCGGCTGCGGCCCGAGGCCCTGCGCGTGCGCTGGCAGAAGATGGCGATCGACGAGGCGTCCGCACTTGCGGTCTCGACGCTGCTGCCGCTCCTGCAGCGGCGGCTGGCCGCGTCCGAGGACGGGGCCGGGGCCGGGACGCACCCGGGCTCGGCGCGGACCGAGGCCGAGCGGGTGCTGCTGGAGGACGTGTCCGGTCGGCTGGAGCTCATGGTGGAGCTCGGCCTGGGCCACCTGGCCCTCGGGCGGTCGGTGGCCACGGTGAGCTCCGGGGAGCTGCAGCGGCTGCGCCTCGCCACGGCGCTGCGGTCGGGGCTGTTCGGGGTGGTCTACGTGCTCGACGAACCGTCGGCCGGCCTGCACCCCAGGGACACCGACCGGTTGGTGCGGCTGCTGCGCGAGCTGGTGTGCGCGGGCAACACCGTCGTGGTCGTCGAGCACGACATGGCGGTGGTGCGGCGCTGCGACTGGGTCGTCGACGTGGGCCCGGGGGCGGGGACGGAGGGCGGGGAGGTGCTGTGGTCCGGACCGGTCTCCGGTCTCGCCGCGGTCACGACGTCGGTGACGGCCCGCTACCTCGACCGTCCGGTGCACCCGGAGGAGATCCACCCGACCTCAGCGCCGGGGACGACGGGCGGGCCCGCCCGACAGGACACCCGGGGCGTCCCGACGGGTCGCGCAGCACGCCGCGGAGCGGGTGGGGTGCTGGAGCTGCGCGGCCTGACCAGGCACACCGTGCGCGGGGTCGACCTCGACCTGCCGCTGGGCGCGCTCACGGTGGTCACCGGCATCTCCGGCTCGGGCAAGACCAGCCTGCTCGACGCCGTCCACGACGTGGTCGGCGAGCAGCTGGCCCGGGTCGAGGACGAGCGCGCGCCGGAGGACTCGGCGACCGACGCGGAGGACGACCTGCAGGACGGGCCGTCCGCGAACGACCTCGCGGGGCAGGCGGGACCGGAGGGTCCGGCCCGGGCCGTCGCCCGGGCGAGCGGGCACGGCATACCGACCCGGGTCGTGCGGATCACGCAGAAGCCGATCGGCCGCTCCCCCCGCTCGACGCTGGCGACCTACACCGGCCTGTGGGACCCCGTGCGCCGGCTCTTCGCGGCGACGCAGGAGGCGCGGGAACGGGGGTTCACCGCGAGCCGGTTCAGCTTCAACACCGCGGCCGGACGCTGCCCGACCTGCCAGGGCGAGGGGGCGGTGTCGGTCGAGCTGCTCTTCCTGCCCGGGACGTACTCGGCGTGCCCCGACTGCCGGGGCGACCGGTTCGGGGCGGAGACGCTGGAGGTCCGGTGGCAGGGGCGGACCGTGGCGGACCTGCTGCGGCTCACCGTGTCCCAGGCCCTGGACGCGCTCGGCGAGGTGGCGCCGGCGCGCCGGGCGCTGGCCGCGCTGCAGGCCCTGGGGCTGGGCTACCTCGCCCTGGGGCAGCCGGCCACCGAGCTGTCCGGCGGGGAGGCCCAGCGGATCAAGCTGGCGACGGAGCTGCAGAAGGAGCGGCGGGCGCCGACGCTGTACGTGATGGACGAACCCACCACCGGGCTGCACCCGGCCGACGCCCACCGCCTGCTGGCCCAGCTGCACACCCTGGCCGACAGCGGCCACACCGTGCTGCTGGCCGAGCACGACCCCGCCGCGGAGCAGACCGCGGACCACGTGGTCGAGCTCGGGCCGGGGGCCGGGGGCGACGGGGGTCGCGTGGTCCGCGCGGGGCCACCCTGGTCGGCGGTCGGCCCGACAGGCTGACGTGGCGCCCACCGGGTGCCGCTCAGGACCGGCTGGTGTCCTCCCGGCAGGGACGCCGACCGCGGTGTCCGGCCGGGGTGGCTCCGAGCGACCGGGAGGAACCCGTCAGTCCTCGAACGGCCAGCCCTGCGGACGCCAGAGCGTCAGCGAGGTGCCCGGGGAGGTCGGCCGCGGGCGGGTGCCGGCGCGCAGGGCCACCACCTCGCCGTGACGGCCGGCGGCGAAGACCCGGGGCAGCTGGCCCACGGCCTCGCGCAGCGCGTGGTTCTCGGCGGTCAGCCGAGCCACCCGGGAGCGCAGGTCCTCGACCTCGTTCTCCAGGTCGAGGACCCGACGGATGCCCCCGAGGCCGACCCCCTCGGCCGAGAGCCGCTGGACCTCGCGCAGCCGGTCCACGTCCCGCGCCGAGTAGCGGCGGCCGCCGCCGCGGGTGCGGGACGGCACGACCAGGCCCAGCCGGTCGTACTGGCGCAGGGTCTGGGCGTGCATCCCGGCGAGCTCGGCCGCGACCGAGATCACGTAGACGGGAGTGTCCCGATCCATGCTCATCACCCCTGGGCGCGCCTCATCAGCTCGGCGCGCGGGTCCGTGCCGACCTCCTCGGCCTGCAGGGTCTCCACGGCCGCCCGGGCGTCGTCGGAGAGCCGCTGGGGCACGACGACCTGCACCCTGGCCCGGAGGTCACCGGCGCCCCCCTTGGCCTTGATGCCGCGTCCCTTGACCCGCAGCACCCGCCCCGAGGGCGTGCCGGGCGCGATCCGCACCTTCACCGGCGCGCCCTCCAGCGTGGGCACCTCGACGGTGGCCCCGAGGGCCGCCTCGGCGAAGGTCACCGGCAGGTCGACGGTGAGGTCGTCGCCCTCCCGGCCGAACACGGGGTGCGGCTCCACGGTGACGTGCAGGATGAGGTCGCCCGGCTCGCCGCCCGGGACCGGTGCCGGCATCCCCTTGCCTCGCAGCCGGATCCGCTGGCCGTCCTTGACGCCCGCGGGGATGCGGGTGGTGATGCGCCCGCCGTCGGGCTTGCTGAGGGAGACCGTGTCACCGGTCGTCGCGGCCCGGAAGTCGATCGTGGTGCGCGCCTCGACGTCCTGGCCACGGACCGTGCGACCACCGCCGGGGTAGCTCCCGCCGGGGAACCCTCCCCCGCCCGGGCGACCCTGCCCGCCACCGGGGAAGCCCTGGCCGCCGCCCGGGAAGCCCTGCCCGCCGAACCCGCCGGCGCCGCCGAAGGCACCGAGCAGGTCCTCGAGGTCGATGCCTCCGGCACCGGGGCCGCCCGAGGTGCTGAAGCGCACGTTCTGGGCACCCCCACCGCCGCCGAACATCTGGGCGAAGACGTCCTCGAAGCCACCGGTCCCACCGGCGGCCCCGGGGCCGCCCGCGGTGAAGCGGGCCCCGCCGCCCATGGCGCGGACCGCGTCGTACTGCTTGCGCTGCTCGGCGTCGGAGAGAACCGCGTAGGCTTCACCGATGTCCTTGAACCGCTGCTCCGCCGCGGCGTCACCGGGCTTGGCGTCCGGGTGCCACTCGCGGGCGAGCTTGCGGTAGGTCTTCTTCAGCGTCTTCTCGTCGACGTCCTTGGGCACGCCGAGGATCGCGTAGAAGTCCTTGTCCATCCAGTCCTGGCTGACCACCGGTCCTCACCTCCTCCTTCGTCGTCCCGGTCGTTGCGCTGTCGGTCCTGCTGGCCCCCGCCCCGGCCGGTCCGGGGGGACCGGCCGGGAGGGGTATGACGTGGGTCGGCTCACCCGGCGTCCGCCACGGCCACCCGAGCCGCGCGGACGACGAGCTCGTTGACCTTGAACCCGGGCTGGACGACCTGGACGATCGTCATGCCGGTGGCCCCGTCGGGCAGGTCCGCCTGCTCGGCGGGCAGGTGCATGAGGGCCTCGTGGACGGTCGGGTCGAACTCCTCGCCGACCTCGCCGACCCGCTCCACGCCGAAGCGTCCCAGCGTCCCCTCCAGCTTCTCGGCGATCGCGGCGAACGGGCCCTCGACGAGGTCGCCGTGCTCGCGCGCCGAGTGGATGTCGTCCAGGACCGGGAGCATGGCCTCCACGACCGCCGCGACCGCGCGGGTACGGTCACCCTCGCGCTCCCGCTGGGTGCGGTTGCGGAAGTTGACGAACTCGGCCTGCATCCGGCGCATCTCCTCGAGCCGCTCGGCGGCCAGGGCGGTGTCCGGGTGCAGGTCGGCCGTCCCGGCGGTGTCGGCGGAGGCCTCCGTCGACGCCCCACCGGGGGCGCCGGGGCCGGCGCCGGCCGCGCCGGCGTCGGCGTCCCCCGCCCCGGCCGGGGAGGACTTGACGCCCTCCCCGACCGTGGCGCGCGGCATACCCGTCTCGGGGTCGATGCGACGCTTGTCCCGGATCACCGGACCGCGACCGTCCTGGAGCTCCTCCTCGCGGGAGGTGTCCGGGGTGTCGTGGTGGTCGGTCACTTGGTCTCCTCGTCGTCCACGACCTCGGCGTCCACGACGTCGACGTCGCCGTCGTCACCGGAGCCGGTGCGGCTGCTGTCCACGTCCGCCGCGCCGGTAGCGTCGGCGAACCCGGCCCCCGCGCCGGCACCCTCGGCACCGGGCTGCTGGGCGTACATGGCCGAACCCATCTTCTGGGACTCGGTGGACAGCGTCTCCATCTTGGCCTTGATGTCCTCGATCGAGGCGCCGGACTCGGGCTTGAGGGCCTCCTTGAGGTCCGCCAGGGCGCTGTCGACCGGGCCGCGCGCGTCCGCCGGGACCTGCTCGCCGGAGTCCGTCAGGAACTTCTCGGTCGAGTAGACCAGCTGCTCGGCGGTGTTGCGGGTCTCGGTCTCCTCGCGCCGCTGCTTGTCCTCCTCGGCGTGCGCCTCGGCGTCCTTGACCATGCGCTCGATCTCCTCCTTGGGCAGCGCACTGCCGCCGGAGATGGTCATCGACTGCTCCTTGCCCGTGCCGCGGTCCTTGGCGGAGACGTGCACGATGCCGTTGGCGTCGATGTCGAAGGTGACCTCGATCTGCGGCACGCCGCGGGGCGCCGGGGCGATGCCGGTCAGCTCGAAGTTGCCCAGCAGCTTGTTGTGCTGGGCGATCTCGCGCTCGCCCTGGTAGACCTGGATCCCCACCGACGGCTGGTTGTCGCTGGCCGTGGTGAAGACCTCGCTGCGCTTGGTCGGGATCGCGGTGTTGCGCTCGATCAGGCGGGTCATGATGCCGCCCTGGGTCTCGATGCCCAGGCTCAGCGGGGTGACGTCGATGAGCAGCACGTCCTTGCGCTCACCCTTGAGGACGCCGGCCTGCAGAGCGGCGCCGACGGCGACGACCTCGTCCGGGTTGACGCCCTTGTTCGGCTCCTGGCCCCCGGTCATCTTGGTGACCAGCTCGGCGACGGACGGCATGCGGGTGGAACCGCCGACGAGGACGACGTGGTCGATCTGGTTGAGCGAGATTCCGGCGTCCTTGATCACCTGCTCGAAGGGAGCCTTGGTGCGCTCCAGCAGGTCGGAGGTCATCTGCTCGAACTGGGCGCGGGTGAGGGTCTCGTCCAGGTGGATCGGACCGTTCTCCCCCATCGAGAGGTACTGCAGGTTCAGGGTGGTGCTCGTCGAGGAGGAGAGCTCCTTCTTGGCCTGCTCGGCGGCGTCCTTGAGCCGCTGGAGGGCGATCTTGTCCTTGGACAGGTCCACGCCGGACTGGTTCTTCACCGTGGTGACCAGGTGGTCGATGATCCGCTGGTCCCAGTCGTCACCACCGAGCTTGTTGTCGCCGTGGGTGGCCTTGACCTGGATGGTCGCGAAACCGTCCTCGGCGTCCTTGCCCACCTCGAGCAGGGACACGTCGAAGGTGCCGCCACCGAGGTCGAAGACGAGGATGAGCTCGTCCTCCTTGCCCTTGTCCAGCCCGTAGGCCAGCGCGGCGGCGGTCGGCTCGTTGACGATCCGCAGGACGTTGAGGCCGGCGACCTCCCCGGCGTCCTTGGTGGCCTGGCGCTCCGCGTCGTCGAAGTAGGCCGGCACGGTGATGACCGCGTCGGTGACCGGCTCACCCAGGTAGGACTCGGCGTCCCGCTTGAGCTTCATGAGGATGCGGGCGCTGATCTCCTGGGGGGTGTACTTCTTGTCGTCCACCGTCGTGTTCCAGTCGGTGCCCATGTGGCGCTTGACGGAGCGGATGGTGCGGTCCACGTTGGTCACGGCCTGCCGCTTGGCGACCTCACCGACGAGGACCTCGCCGTTCTTGGCGAAGCTGACCACGGACGGGGTCGTGCGACCACCCTCCGCGTTGGCGATGATCTCCGGCTCGCCACCGGTGAGGACGGCGACCGCCGAGTTGGTGGTGCCGAGGTCGATGCCGACTGCACGTCCCATGCGTTGCTCTCCTTGGTATGTCGTGCCGCCGCGCCCGGGCGGGCGCCGCGACGTGGATTGACACGTCTGCACTCAACCCTGGAGAACCGGGCGACCTGTTGTCAAACCGGGACTCATCGAAGTTGAGTTCACCTGGCTCAACCCGGGCCGCTCGTGGTTCATTCCCCGGGCGTGCGCCAGCATGGAGGCATGACGACGCTGCAGCTGACTCCGAAGCTGGTCATCGGCCGACCGGATGAGCCCGGGGGCGCCGACCGGGCTATCGCGTACTACCGACAGGTGCTCGGCGCCGAGGTGGTCTCCCGCCACACCATGGGCAGGGCGGTCGTGTTGGCCGAGCTCGCCCTGCCGGGGGGCTCCAGCCTCCAGGTCAAGGACGCCGACGAGCACGACCCCGGCTCCCCCGAGCAGGGGAGGGGCGTGATCCTCAGCCTGGTCTGCGCCGACCCCGACGCCCTCGTCTCCCGTGCCCTCGACGGTGGAGGCGAGCTGGTCTTCCCGGTCCAGGATCAGCCCTACGGTTCCCGCCAGGGTCGCTTCCGGGACCCCTTCGGCCACCAGTGGATCGTGGGCACGCCGCTGACGATGAGCGAGGCGCAGATCCAGGACGCGCTGGACGCGTGGGACGCCGCCGAGGAGGGGCCGCAGGACTCCTGACCCGGCCCCGCGACGCCCGGTCTTCCAAGCAGGGACAAGCCCGGTCCGGCAGGGAAGAAATGCGTTGGTGCGCACGGTGCGGTGTGTCAGGCTCGCGTCATGGGGCACGTCGACCTGGCCGGGATCGGCTACGTCCTGCCCGACGGCAGGCCGTTGCTGACCGACGTCGGCTTCCGGGTCGGCGAGGGGGCCACGGTCGCGCTCGTCGGCCCCAACGGCGCCGGCAAGACCACCCTGCTGCGCATCGTCGCCGGGGACCTCGCCCCGCACGAGGGGTCGGTCGGCCGGTCCGGCGGGCTCGGGGTGATGCGGCAGTTCGTGGGGTCGGTGCGGGACGGCTCGACCGTGCGCGACCTGCTCGTCTCCGTCGCGCCGGCCCGCGTCGCCGAGGCCGCCCGGGCCCTCGACGCGGCCGAGCTGGCGATCATGGAGGTCGACGACGAGCCGGCGCAGATGGCCTACGCCCAGGCGCTGGCGGACTGGGGCGACGCGGGAGGGTACGAGCAGGAGACCCGGTGGGACGAGGTCACCACCGCGGCCCTGGGACCGGCGTTCGAGCAGGCCCAGTGGCGCCGCGTCGCCACCCTCTCCGGCGGGGAGCAGAAGCGGCTCGTGCTGGAGGCCCTGCTGCGCGGACCCGACGAGGTGCTGCTGCTCGACGAGCCGGACAACTACCTCGACGTCCCCGGCAAGCGGTGGCTGGAGGAGCAGCTGCTGGCCACGCCCAAGACCGTGCTGCTCGTCAGCCACGACCGTGAGCTGCTCAGCAGGACGGCCACCCGCGTGGTGACCCTCGAGCCCGGCGCGGCCGGGGCGTCCGCGTGGACCCACCCGGGATCGTTCGCGACCTGGCACCAGGCGCGGGCCGACCGCAACGCCCGGCTGGAGGAGATGCTGCGGCGCTGGGAGGAGGAGCACGCCAAGCTGCGCAGGTTGATGCTGATGTACAAGCAGAAGGCCGGCTACAACGACCTCATGGCCGGGCGCTACCAGGCCGCCCGGACCCGGTTGCGCAGGTTCGAGGAGGCCGGCCCGCCGGAGAAGGTCGCCCGCGAGCAGCACGTGACGATGCGCCTCACCGGTGGCCGCACCGCCAAGCGCGCCGTCGTCTGCGAGCGGCTGGAGCTGCTCGGCCCGGACGGGGTCGGGGAGGCCCTCATGCGCCCCTTCGACCTGGAGCTCTGGTACGGCGAGCGGGTCGCGGTGCTCGGCTCGAACGGGTCGGGCAAGTCGCACTTCCTGCGCCTGCTGGCCGGTGGGGGCTCGGACCCCGAGCCGGAGCAGCAGCCCGTGGGCGAGGTCCGGCCGCCGCAGGTGCGGCACACCGGGGTGGCACGCCTGGGCTCACGGGTGCGACCCGGCTGGTTCGCGCAGACCCACGAGGGCCAGGGGTTCGCCGGCCGGACCCTGCTGGAGATCCTGCACCGCGGGGACGACCACCGTCGTGGGCGGACGAGGGAGGAGGCGGCGCGCGTGCTGGACCGCTACGAGCTGGCGCGCCAGGCCGAGCAGACCTTCGACACCCTCTCCGGCGGGCAGCAGGCACGGTTCCAGATCCTCGTGCTGGAGCTGTCGGGCGCGACCCTCCTGCTGCTGGACGAGCCCACGGACAACCTCGACATCGACTCGGCCGAGGCGCTCGAGGAGGGGTTGGCCGGGTTCGAGGGCACCGTGCTGGCCGTCACCCACGACCGGTGGTTCGCCCGCCGGTTCGACCGCTTCGTGGTCTTCGGGGCGGACGGCACCGTCCGCGAGGCCGACGAACCCGTGTGGGAGGAGGGACGGGTGCGCCGACCGTGACGCCGCGCGGTCCGTGACGACGGAGGAGCACCCTCGGGTGGATGAGAGGGTGGGGTCCGACCACGTGATGGACGGGGAGTGCCGGAATGAGTGAGCAGGGACGACAGGGAGGCGCCGAGGGCGGCCCACCCGTGGGCTCCCCCGCCGCGGACGGGCTCGCGCCCGGTGAGCAGGAGCAGCTGGTCTACGTGCTGGAGACCCGTTTCGCCGCCTCCCGGGACGCGGCCGCCGCGGCGCTGCGGGAGGCCGAGCGCGAGCTGGCGCAGGCCCGGGAGAGACGCGAGCGCGCCGAGCACGCCGCCGCCGGGGCGGAGTACACCTCCGACCCCCTGCCCTTCATGCGGCAGTCGGTCGACGAGGAGGTCGACGCCCTGGAGCGCAAGACGACCGGGAAGAAGGTCAGGGCCTCCTACCGGTTCCTGCTCGACCGGTCGGTGGAGCTGGCCGCGGCCGAGGTGGCCCGCTTCCACGAGGACCGCCGGGCGGTGCTGAGGGAGGCTCGGGAGGGTCTGGAGGCGTGCCGGGCGGCCGAGGCGCGGGCCGCCGAGGCGGTCGCCGCGGCCCGGCTCACGGACGAGCGGGTCCGCTCGGCCGAGGAGTCCGCCCGTCGCGGGCTGGGCACGATGCTGGAGAAGCTCGCGGGCCGACGCCCCTGAGACCCGCCCGCGGGCGGCCGCCCCGGAGACCGGGGGTGACAGACTCCCGCCCATGGTGGACGCGCTGGCCTCGACGCCGCTGCTGACGATGATGGTCGTCGTCGCCCTGGGCACGCTCGTCGGGGCCGTCCCGTTCGGCCCGCTGCGCTTCGGCCCGGCCGGCGCGCTGTTCGTGGGGCTGGGCGTCGGGGCCCTCGACCCCCGGCTCGGCGAGGGCCTCGCGCTCGTCCAGACGCTGGGGCTGGCCCTGTTCGTCTACACCGTCGGCCTGACGGCGGGCAGCACCTTCTTCCGCGACCTGCGTCGCCAGCTGCCCCTCATGGGCGGGGCGGCCCTGGTCCTCGTCGTCATGACGGGCGTCTCCATGGTCGTGGGCGCGGTCCTGGGCCTGTCCCCGGCGCTCACCGCCGGGACCTACGCCGGAGCCCTCACCTCGACGCCGGCGCTGGCCACCGCGGCCGAGCGCACGGGCAGCCAGGACCCGGCGGTCGGCTACTCGCTGTCCTACCCCGTGGGCGTGGTCGTCACGATCCTGCTCGTGGCCGTCCTGCTGAACCGGTCCTGGCCGGGCCGCCGCGACCCCGGATCGGCCGCCGGGGAGGGCCTGGTCGACATCTCGGTGGAGGTCGAGCGGCCCTCGGCCCTCTCGGACGTCCCCGGCCTGGCCGAGGGAGAGCTCCGGCTCTCCTACCTGGCCCGGGACGGCCGGACCCGGGTCGTGCACCCCGGGGAACGCCTCGAGGTCGGCGACCGCGTGGTCATGGTGGGCCCCGAGCAGGCGGTCGTCCGGGGCCGGGACCACCTCGGGCGTCGGGTCGACGAACACCTGGCCCACGACCGCCGCGAGGTGGACTACCGCCGGTTCGTCGTCTCCGACCCCAGGGTCGCGGGCCGGACCGTCGGCGAGCTGGACGTCCCCGGCCGGCTGGACGGCGTGGTCACCCGGGTGCGTCGGGGCGACCTGGACCTGCTGGCCTCCGAGGACTTCGTCCTCGAGCTCGGTGACCGGGTGCGCGTCATCGTCCCCCGGGGACGGCTCGGCGACGTGAAGGAGCTCTTCGGCGACTCCGAGCGCAAGGTCAGCGAGATCGACGCCCTGACCCTGGGGGTCGGCCTCGCCGCGGGGCTGGTCCTCGGCCTGTTCGCCCTGCCCCTTCCGGGCGGGCTCAGCTTCGCCCTGGGGTCGGCGGCCGGTCCGCTCGTGGTCGGCATCGTGCTCGGGCGGGTGGAGCGCACCGGACCGCTGGTCTGGGGCCTCCCGCTGGCCGCCAACCTCACCATCCGGCAGCTGGGGCTGCTGCTCTTCCTCGGGGCCACCGGCCTCATCTCGGGGCAGGCCTTCGCGGCGCAGGCGTTCACGTGGACCGGTCTGAGGGTGGTCACGGGAGCGGTGGTCATCACCCTGGCCGCGGGTCTGCTCTTCATCCTCGTCGCCCGGCTGGCCGGCGTCAGCACCGAGCGGGCGGCCGGAGGGCTGGCCGGCTTCGTGGGGCAGCCGGCCATCCTGGCCTACGCCAAGGGCCGGGTGACCGACGAGCGGGTGGAGGCCGGCTACGCGGCGCTGTTCGCGCTGGGCCTGATCCTCAAGATCCTGCTCGTGCAGGTCATCGTCGCCTGAGCAGGGGGATGCTCCTGTCCACCGCTCCTGTCCACCGCTCGAGGACCTACGGGGCGACCGCTCAGAGCTTGGCCAGCTTGGAGAAGGGGCTGAGGATGCGCATCGTGCGGGTGCCGAAGTCGACCGTGACCGCGTCCGCCTCGACCCCGACCACCCGCCCCATCCCGTAGGAGTCGTGGGAGACGCGGTCGTCGCGGACGAACTGGGTGATCACCGGCTCCGGCTCGGGCCGGAAAGGGCTGCTGGCGAGGTGGCGACGACGTGCGGGCAAGGTTGGCATCCCTGCCAGTATGCACCCCGTACCTGGGCACGGGTCCGGCGCGGCCGGCCGGACGAGGACCGCACCCGGTCCACGACGTCGAGTAGTAGAATGGGACCGTCCGACCGTTCCTGCTGGTCGGACGCCCACGGAGGCCGGCGCCCCCCGACGGACCCCCGCCGACCTCCCCTCCCCGCGGAGGGCCGATGGCGACGACGAGAACCACGAGGGCCACCACCGCCACGACGACGGCCGAGCGCAGGCTGCTGCTCGGCCTGGGTCTCGGCGCCCTCGCCTGGACCGGTTCCTACGCGCTCAACGGATGGTTCTGGGACGCCGCGGTGGGCTGGCTCGGCCTGGACCTGGGCGACCGCCTGGTCTCCTCGGTCCACTTCTTCCTCTACGACACCGTGAAGATCTTCCTCCTGCTGCTGGGCCTGATGTTCGTCGTCGGGATGGCCCGCGCCTCCCTCGACCTGGACCGTGCCCGGGCCTACCTGGAGGGTCGCGGACTGGGCCTCGGACTGTTCCTGGCCGTCGTCCTGGGCGTGGTCACCCCGTTCTGCTCCTGCAGCTCCATCCCCCTGTTCATCGGGTTCGTCGCCGCGGGGATCCCGCTGTCGATCACCCTCACCTTCCTCGTCGCCTCGCCGCTGGTCAGCGAGATCGCGGCGATCATGATCGGCGACCAGTTCGGCTGGGACGTCGCCGTCGCCTACGTCCTGGCCGGCGGCACGCTGGCGATGACGATCGGCTGGGTCTTCTCCCGCTTCCGGCTGGACCGGTGGGTCGAGGACGTGGTCCGCACCAGCCGGGTCGCGGCGCTGAGGGCCGGCGGGCACCGGCCGAGCCTTCCCGAGCGGGTCGAGGCCGCCCTCGGGGAGAGCCGCGACATCCTCCGCGACGTGTGGATCTGGGTCCTCGTCGGCGTGGGCGTGGGCGCGGCCATCCACGGCTGGGTCCCCACCGACTTCTTCGCCCGCTGGGCCGGACCGGACAACCCCCTGGCCGTCGTGGTGGCGACGCTGGCGGGCGTTCCGCTCTACGTCAACGGCGCCGGCGTCGTGCCCGTGGGTGAGGCCCTGTGGGCCAAGGGGATGGGCCTGGGCACGGTCATGGCCTTCATGATGAGCTCGATCGCCCTGTCGGGCCCGATGGCCATCATGCTGCGCCGGGTGATGCGTCCCCCGCTCCTGGCGCTCTACTTCGGTTCCGTGACCCTGGGCATCGTCGCCCTGGGCCTGGTGTTCAACATCGTCGGCTGACGAGGTCGACGACCGACGCGCGAGGAGGCGCAGATGATCGTCAAGGTGCTGGGTCCCGGCTGCCGCAACTGCCAGCGGCTGGAGGAGCGGACGAGGGAGGCCCTGGGCAGGCTGGGCCTGGACGCCGACGTGGAGAAGGTGACGGACTACGGGGAGATCGCGGCCTACGGGGTGCTGCGCACCCCGGGCCTGGTGGTCGACGAGGAGCTGGTGCACAGCGGCAGCGTGCCGACGACCGGCCACCTCGTCACGCTGCTGGCAGCGCGCCCCGCCTGAGCGAGGGACCCCTCCGCCGGTACCCGTCCGCCGCCACCGCCACCGCCGCCACCGCCGCCACCGCCGTGACCACCCGGGCGCATCCCACCACCCGGGCGCACCGCACCCGCTCCCGGTGCAACCTTTCTCCTCCCGCCTGCGACGAGGGGGTATGACGCGTCCGCGCCATGCTCCGGGGCTCCGGCCCCCGACGGAAGGACCGACATCATGAGCACCCTCCGAGCACCCCGACGGGTCACCGTCGCCGCCGTCGCCGCGACCCTCGTCGCGGGCCTGTCGGCCACCGCCGCCACCGGTGCCCCGCCCCGGGCGGCCACCGCCGGGACGATGACGGCCGGGACGACGACCGGGACGACGACCGGGACGATGCCCGCCCACGTCACCGTGCCCACCGCCACCAGCTACTGCGGCATCGTGTGGGGGTCGCTGGCGAGGTCGGCCGGCGTGACCACCCGGACCGGCACCCTGTCCGACGTCCGGGCGGGGCGGCACACCTGCTTCGACCGGCTCGTCCTGGACGTCGACGCCGTCCCCGGCAGCTTGGGTTACGACGTGCGCTACGTCGACGCCGTCAGGGCCGACGGCAGCGGCTCGGTCGTCCCCCTCGCCGGCGGCGCCCGCCTGCAGGTCGTCCTGCACTCGCCCGCGTACGACGACCGGGGCCGGGCGACCTACACGTTCGCCGACCGCACCGAGCTCGTCGACGTGGACGGCTGGTCCACCTTCCGGCAGGTCGCGTGGGCGGGCAGCTTCGAGGGACGCAGCACGCTCGGCCTGGGCGTGCGCGCCCGGCTACCGTTCCGCGTGTTCGTCCTCGACGGCCCGGGCGACGGTGCCCGGCTCGTGGTCGACGTCGCCCACCGCTGGTGAGCCGACCTGCTCGGCGGAGGCGCCTGCGGCCCGCCGCGGGCGCCCCGCCCGCAGCTCGACCCGCACGGGCAGCAGCGCCGCGACGACGACGTGGGCGGCGTAGATGCAGGCCACCATCTCCAGGGCCTCCTCGAGCGTGCCGAAGCCCTCGGACACGTCGGGGCGCTGCTGCCGCCAGAAGTACCCGCTCATCGCCTCGAAGCCCAGGGCTCCGAGCAGGTAGAGGCCCAGCGCCAGCCCCAGCCGTCGACGCATCACCGCCGGCAGGGTGCTGGTCGCCAGCCCCAGCACGACGGCGAGCAGGACCGCCAGCGGGATCCCCACGACCACCCAGGGAAAGGTCGGGAAGGGGTTGGTCGTCACCAGCTGGGCGGTCCGCTCGTGCAGCTGGGTGGCCTCGTCGATGCTGAGGAAGAGCACGACGGCGGCGACCACCCACCAGCCCCACCGCGTCCGACGACGGGCCGCCCCGACGCCGCTGACCCAGGCCGCCACGGCCACGAGCACGAGGAGGGCGCTGTTCCAGTAGGCCGCGATGCCCTGCTCCCCGGCCACGTGCAGGTAGGAGAAGACGTCGTGCCAGGAGGTGTCGCGCAGCAGCAGGTGGCCGAGGAGCGAGGAGACCACGATCGCGGCGGTCACGCCGAGCAGGGTCAGGCTCCACCGGCGCAGCACCACCCCGTCGACCACCATCGGCCCACGATAGGACGCGGCGCCCTCGTGCTCCGTCAGGCGCTCCGGGGACGCGCCTGCCACCCTGGGGGTATGGAGCTCCTCGTCCTGGGCGGGACCCGCTTCCTCGGTCGTGCCGTCGCCGAGGAGGCCGCGCGTCGTGGCCACGCCGTGACCTGCCTGGCGAGGGGCTCGGCACCCCCGCCCGACGGCGTTCCCTTCGTCCGGGCCGACCGCGACGAGGACGACGGGCTGGCTCCCGTCACGGGCCGTCGCTGGGACGGCGTCGTCGACCTCACGGTGCACCCCGTGCACGTGCGGCGGGTCCTGCGCGACCTCACCGCCGCCCACCTGCTCCTCGTCTCCACCGCCAACGTCTACCGCGACGACGTCGGACCCGAGCCGGACGAGGACGCGCCGCTCGTGCCGGCCCTGGACGCCGACCGGATGGCCGGGACGGAGACCTACGGCGGGGCCAAGGTCGCCTGCGAGCAGGCCGTCCTCACCAGCGGAACCCCGGCGGCCGTGGTCCGCCCTGGGCTGATCGGCGGGTCGGGCGACGCGTCCGGGCGCAGCGGCTACTGGCCGTGGCGGTTCGCCCACCCGGTCGGTGCGGAGGTCGCGGTGCCCGACGACCCGGAGCTGCCCGTGGCGCTGGTCGACGTCCGCGACCTGGCGGCCTTCGTGGTCACGGCCTCCGAGCAGCAGCTCCGTGGCCCCTTCAACGTCACCGGCCCGACCACCACCCTCGCGCGGGCCCTGACGACGGCCGCCGAGGTCGCCGCCACCCGGGCCCTCGTGCACGCCATACCCCCGCCCGTCCTCGCCCGGCTCGGGGTCCGCCCCTGGATGGGACCGACCTCGATGCCGCTGTGGCTCGACGATCCCGACCAGCGCGGGTTCGGCACCCTGGACACCGGGCGGGCCCGGGCGGCAGGACTGCGCACCCGGCCGCTGGCGGACACCCTGCGCGCCGCCCTCTCCTACGAGGAGACCCGCACCGTCCCCCGGGCCGCGGGGCTGACCGACGAGGAGGAGCGTCGGGTCCTGGCGGCGGCACGCCATACCCTCGGGGGATGGAGCGACCGACCTCCACCGTGACCGGCACCGCCCTCGTCTTCGAGGGCGGTGGCATGCGGGCCTCCTACACCTCCGGGCTGCTCGTGGCCCTGCTCGAGGAGGGTCTGCACCTGGACTGGGTCGGCGGCATCTCGGCGGGGTCGAGCAACACGGCCAACTACGTCTCGCGGGACCCCTGGCGCGCCCGGCACAGCTTCACCGACTTCGTCACGGACCCGCGGTTCGGGGACTGGCGGACCTTCGTGCGGGGGCAGGGGCTGTTCAACGCGCGGTACATCTACGAGGAGACCGGGCTGCCCGGGCAGGCGCTGCCCTTCGACTGGGACACCTTCACGGCCGACCCCGCGCAGGTCCGGATCGGCGCGTTCAACGCCACCCGGGGCGAGCCGGTCTACTGGGGACGGGAGGACCTGGCGAGACTCGAGGACCTCATGGTCCGCGTGCGGGCGTCCTCGACGATGCCGGTCGTCATGCCGCCCGTCACGATCGACGGCGAGGTCTTCGTCGACGGCGCGCTGGGTCCCTCGGGGGGCATCCCGCTGGACGCGGCGGTGGCCGACGGGTACGAGCGCTTCCTCGTCGTGCTCACCCAGCCGCGGAGCTACGTCAAGCCCCCGCCGGCGCGGTCCGGCCTGCGCTACCTTCGCCAGCACTTCCGTCGCTTCCCCGCCGTCGTCGAGGCGCTGGGACGGCGTCACAAGGCCTACGCCGCGACCCGGGAACGGCTCTGGGAGCTGGAGCGGGCCGGCGCGGCCCACCTCTTCGTGCCGGAGTCGATGCCGGTGGGCAACGGCACCCGGGACGTGGCCCGCCTGCGCGCCAGCCACGAGGCCGGGCTGGTCCAGGCGCGGCGCGAGCTGCCTGCCCTCCGGGAGTTCCTCGGGGTCGGGTGAGACCCGCGCGCGGTCAGCGGCCGGGCGGGTCCCGCGCCCGCGGACGGGCCCGCACGGGCAGTCCCGCCCGCGGACGGGCGCGCGCGGTGCCCTGGCATGCTCGGGGTATGCCGCCGCGCCCCACCACCGAGCACGTCACCTGCACCGTCCAGGACGGGGTGGCCTCGGTCCGCCTGACCCGCCCGGACAAGCTCAACGCGCTGACGCTGCCGATGCTCGACGACCTCGTGGCCACGGCCTCCCGCCTGCGCTCGGACCGGAGCGTCCGGGCGGTGCTCCTCTCCGGCGAGGGGGAGGCCTTCTGCGCGGGGCTCGACCTGGGCGGGGCCCTGCGCGACCCGGTCGGGATCGCGGGCCGGTTCCTCCCCCGTCCGTGGCGGGGCACCAACACCTTCCAGGAGGCCTGCTGGGCCTGGCGGCGCCTGCCCGTGCCGGTGGTCGCCGTCGTCCACGGGCACTGCCTGGGTGCGGGCCTGCAGCTGGCGCTGGGTGCCGACCTGCGCGTGAGCACCCCGGACGCCCGGTGGTCGGTGCGCGAGATCCGGTGGGGGCTGGTGCCCGACATGAGCGGCGTGCGCTCCCTGGTGGAGCTCGTCGGGCTCGACGTGGCCAAGGACCTGGCGCTGACCGGGCGGACCGTCACGGGAACCGAGGCGGCCGCGCTGGGCCTGGTCACCCGGCTGGCCGAGGACCCGCACGCTGCCGGCGCCGAGCTGGTCGCGCAGATGGTCGTGCACGACCGGCGGGCCCTCGCCCGCGCCAAGCACCTGCTCGACGCGGCGGTGGGCCGCAGCGCCCGCTCGGTCTTCGCCCGCGAGCGCCGCGCCCAGCTCGGGCTCCTCGCCCGGATGGACCGGTCCGGCGTGCCCGGGACGGCGGGGTCTAGTCGCGGTCGAGGAAGTCGCGCAGCAGGTGCTCCAGCTCCTCGGGCCGCTCCTCGTTGAGCGAGGGCCCGGCCCCCTGCACGACCCGCAGCCGGGCGCCGGCGATGCCGTCCGCCAGCGACCGGGCACCGAGCTGACCAGCGCGGTCGCGGTCGCCGACGAGCACGAGGGTGGCCGCCGTGATCCTGGGGAGTGCGTCGGTGAGGTCGGTCCGGCGCGCGACGTCCAGCATGGCGGTGAGCCGGTCCTTGGACACCCCCGCGTCGGCGAGGCGGGAGGCGGGCATCAGCCGCAGCAGCCCGGCCTGGACCCCGCTCACGAGCTTGGGGGTACGGACCTGACCGCCGATGAGCACCAGGCGGCGCACCCGGTCCGGGTGCTCGGCGGCGAGCCGGGTGGCGACCATGGACCCCCAGCTCTGCGCGCACAGGTCGACCCGGCCCAGCCCCTCCAGCTCGATCTCCTGCGCCAGCCGGTCGGCCGCCTCCTCGACCGGCACCGGGCGGGTCTCGGTGGGGCGCAGGCCCGGCACCCAGGGGGTCAGCAGCCGGCGCGAGCCGTAGAGCCGCACGACCAGGTCCTCCCAGGCCATCGGCGCCTGCCCCACCCCGTGCAGGAGGACGAGGGGGGTGGCGGGTGCGTCCGGCTCGGGCTGGATGTCGGGCCCGGACTCGGGCTGGAACTCGGGCCGGGGCTCGGGCTGGGACTCGGTCACCGCGCCAGGGTATGCCGTGCCTGCCTAGTCTGAGCACCATGTCGCGCACCACCTCCGCCCCGCCCAGCGTCCCGGTCGGGCTGCGCGTGCTGGCGATCGTGCAGGCCGGGGGCGCGGGCAGCCGGATGGAGGTGCTGACCCGCGAACGGGCCAAGCCGGCCCTGCCGTTCGCCGGCACCCACGCGCTGGTCGACTTCCCCCTTTCGGCCCTGCGCGCGAGCGGGATCGTCGACGTGTGGGTGAGCGTGCAGTACCTCTCCGGGTCCCTCGACACGCACCTGGCGGGCGGGCGGCCCTGGGACCTGGACCGCACCCACGGCGGCTTCCGAAGGTTGACCCCGGAGCAGGGCAGCGGGGCGGCCCACGACGACGGCTTCAGCCACGGCAACGCCGACGGCCTCTTCCGGATGCGCGACGACGTCCGGGTGCACGACCCCGACGTGCTCGTCGTCCTGTCGGCCGACCACGTCTTCTCCGCGGACCTGCGACCCGCGATCGCCCACCATCTGCGGGTGGGGGCCGAGTGCACGGTGCTCACCGCGCAGGTCGGGGTGCAGGAGGCGGCCGAGAAGATGGTCGTGCACGCCACCGGGGAGGGCCGGGTCACGGCCGTGGAGTACAAGCCGGACACCACCGACCAGACCACCGTGGCGACGGAGATCTTCCTCTACGACCCGCGCGTGCTCCTCGCCGAGCTGGAGCGGCTCCACCGGGAGCTGGCCGGCGGGGGTGCGGACGGGGGTGGCGCGTCGATCGTCGGCGGGGGAGGTGCCGGGGTCGGTGAGCAGGACGGGCCGGCGGCCGGTCCCGACGACACCGGCCTGGGGGACTTCGGCGAGCTGCTGCTGCCGGCCCTCGTCTCCCGCGGCCGGGTGCACGCCCTGCCGCTGGAGGGGTACTGGCGCGACGTCGGCCGACCGGCCGCCTACCTGCAGGCCCACCGGGACCTGCTGGCGGGACGGGTCGACGTCTTCGACCACCCCGACCGACCGGTCCTGTCCCCCACACCCGCCGGTGCCCCGGCCTGGGTCGGGGACGGAGGTGAGCTGGACGGGGCGATGGTCTCCCCGGGCGTGCGCGTCCGTGGCCGGGTGGCGCGCTCGGTCCTGGGTCCGGACGTGGTGGTCGAGGGTGGGGCGGTCGTGGAGGACAGCGTGCTGATGCGGGGCGTCGTGGTGGAGGCCGGTGCGAGCCTGCACGCCTGCCTCGTGGACGAGGGGGTGCGGATCGGGCGGGACGCGGTCGTCGGCCGGCCCCTGCCGGGGACCCGGACCACCGACGGGGCGATCACCCTCGTCGGGCGGCACAGCGTGGTGGGAGCGGGCGGCGACGTGCCCGCGGGGGCCCGGCTGGAGCCGGGGACGACGGCGTGACGGCGGGTCGAGCGACCTTCTGCGCGAGGATGGGTCCGTGAGCGACGAACACGAGGCGGCCGGACGTACCGGGGCACCCAGCACGAAGAACAGCGACGACGAGGATCTCGGCTCGCTGCCGCACACCCGGTCGATCAGCCGGTGGGACCGGATCTGGAGCCCGTTCTGGGTCCTGCCCACCGTCATCATCGTCCTCGCCACCCTGGGGGGGATCTTCATGCCCGAGCTGGACCAGACCCTGGACGAGCAGCTGCCCTACTTCTTCCCAGGGGGCCCCAGCGGTGCCCGCAGCATGCTCGGCAGCATCGCCGGCGCGATGATCTCGGTGACCGGCCTGGTGTTCTCGATCACGATGGTCGTCATCCAGCTGGCCAGCAGCCAGTACAGCCCCCGCGTGATGGGTGACTTTCTCTCCAGCCGCATCACCCAGCTCACCCTGGGCATCTTCGCCGCCAGCTTCACCTACGCCCTCACCGTGCTGCGGTCCGTGCAGGGCGAGTCCGGCGAGACCGGCCAGTTCGTCCCCCAGGTGTCGGTGACGCTCGGGTTCCTCCTCGTGCTCGCGAGCGTGGGGATGTTCCTGGCCTTCATCCACCACATCACCAACTCCATCCAGGTCTCCTCGATCGTGTCCCACCTGGGTGACGACACGGTCGACGTCGTCGGCCGCTACCTGCCCGAGCCGGACGCCCCGGGGTCCCGCCTGGGGACCAACAGCTGGGAGCCGGGGGCGGGGACGATCGCCCAGACCCTGCTCGCGGTGGAGCACGGGTCGGTCGTGGAGGTGGACCACCGCGGGCTGGTGTCGTGGGCCGACGAGCACGACGTGGTGGTGGAGGTGCTGCCGCAGGTGGGCGACTTCATCCCCGAGGGGACCCCGGCGGTGCAGATCTGGCACCCCGTCTCGACCGGGCAGGTGGACGACGAGCACCTCAAGAAGCTCCGTCCGTTCGTGGTCGTGGAGAAGGACCGCCTGTCCAACCAGGATCCCGCGTTCGGGATCCGCAAGCTCGTCGACATCGGCGAGCGGGCGCTCTCCCCGGGCACCAACGACCCCACGACGGCCGTCCAGGTGCTCGACGAGCTGCACCGCATCCTGCGCCTCGTGGTGGTCCGCGCCGAGCTGCCGGCGCTGGTCACCCGTGAGGGCCGCGTCCGTCTCGTGCACCGTCCGCAACGGGTCGCCCAGCTGGTCGACCTGGCCGTCGCGGAGCCGTTGCACTACGGCAAGGACTCGCTGCAGGTGCCCCGCCGGATCGTGTCGATGCTGGAGGACCTGCTCACGGTCGCCCTCCCCGAGCACCGGGCCTGCCTGCAGGAGTGGCTGGTGACCGCCCGCGAGCACGTCGGCGCCGTCGGTGAGGGGGGCGGGCAGTGAGCGGGGCGCTGGAGGGGCTGGAGCTGCCGCCCGTCACCCTCGCGGGGGTCGTCCTGGGTCTGGCCGTGCTCCTCGTCGGGCTCCTGCTGGGCCAGGTGGTCCGTGTGCTCGTCACCCGCACGCTCTCCTGGCGGGGGCGCAGCGACAGCTCCGCACGCGTCTTCGGCCGGCTCGTCTCCTGGCTGCTCACCGCCCTCGCCGTCGGTGCGGCCGTGACCGTCACCTTCCCCAGCATCCGACCGGTCAACCTGCTCGGCGGCATCGGCGTGGTCTCGATCGCCGCCGGCATCGCCTTCCAGACGGTGCTGGGCAACATGTTCGCCGGGATCGTCATCCTCACCCGCGACCGGTTCCGGGTCGGCGACCAGATCTCCGTGGGCGAGCACCGCGGGACCGTGGTGCAGATGGGGCTGACCAGCACCTCGGTGCGCACCTTCGACGGGCGCCTGCTGCTCGTGCCCAACGGCACCCTGCACTCCGAGGTGGTCACCGTGCAGACCGGCTTCGAGCACGTGCGCAGCTCGGTGCTGGTCGACGTCGCCGACACCACCGACCTCGACCGGGCCGCCCGCGTCGCCGTGGAGGCGATGCGGTCGCTGCCCCAGGTGCTCGACGAGCCCGGCCCCGAGGCCTTCCTCACCTCGATCGGCACCGCGACCGTCCAGCTCGAGCTGCGGTTCTGGTCCGGTGCCCGTCAGCTGGAGACCAAGGAGGCCACCCACGCGGTGGTCACGGCCGTGCTGGCGGCGTTCACCGAGCACGAGGTGGAGGCCGGCTCGGACGTCTACACCGTCGACGCCGGGCCCCGGTTGGCCCGGTTGCTGGGCGGTGGGGACGCGGGTGCGGGCACGGCGGGTGCGGCCGCCCCGTCCCTGCGGCAGACTGGGGACCCATGAGCACCCCGCACGACACGAGGACCGAGATCGAGGAGGCCCGCGACGACGGGCGTGCCGCGACCGACGAGCGTGCCGCGGAGCAACCCTCCCCCGACGAGGGTGCTGCCGAGGGCGCTGCCGAGGGTGTTGACGAGGGTGCTGACGAGGAGACCGAGGAGGGACCCCGGACCGAGGGCCACCGGCGGACCGCCCTGGCGATCACCATGGTCACCGTGGACTGCGAGGACCCCGGCGAGCTGGCGGCCTTCTGGCAGCGCGCGCTCGGCACGGAGGCGGCCCACGAGAGCGACGACTTCGTGATGCTGGCCGGATCACCGCGCCTGGCCTTCCAGCGGGTGGAGCAGCCCAGCGCGGGCAAGAACCGGCTCCACCTGGACCTGACCGGCACGGACCGCACCACCGAGGTGGCCCGGCTCGTGGAGCTGGGGGCCGAGGTCGTGCGCAACCACGACGTGGACGGGTTCAGCTGGACGGTGCTGCGGGACCCGGCCGGCAACGAGTTCTGCGTCGCCGACGCCGAGGACTGAGCCGCCTTCCGTGCGCATCGCCCTCCTGGCGGCGGGCAGCCGCGGCGACTACCAACCCGTCCTGGCGGTGGGCCCGGGGCCACCAGGTGGGCGTCACCGCCACCCGGGAGTTCGTCGGTCTGGTGGAGGCCGCCGGGCTCGCCCCGGAGCCGGTGGACGTGGACGCCATGGCCTACTACCGCGACCAGCTGGCCGTCCACGCGATGCCGACCGACCTCGGCGGGCAGCTGCGGATGCTGCGTGGCCTGGCCGAGCTGCTGGCCCCCTCCGTCCGGCGCCGGCTGGAGGACATGCGGCCCCGCTACGACGGCCTGGTCCTGACCGCCATGACCGCGGGTTGGCCGGCGCTGGCCGGGTGGCCGCGGGCCCCGCGGGTGCTCATGATGTTCGTGCCGGCCCTGCCGACCACGTGGGGGGACAGCAGCATGTTCTCCGTCGTGCCGGGGCGGTCGTGGCGCAACCTGGCGGCCGCCGTCCGGATCCTGCCCACCGCCGTGCGGCTGGTCGCCCCCGACCCCCGCGCCGCGCTGAGCATGGGGACCGCCCCGGCGTTCGTGGCGCACAGCCCCCGGCTCGTCACGCCGCGCCGGGTGGCGGGACGGCAGGTGCGGGCCGTCGGCTACCCGTTCCGCGAGCTGCCCGACGGCGCCTCCCTGGACCCCGGCCTCGCCGCCTGGCTCGACGCGGGTCCGGCACCGGTCTACGTCGGCCTGGGGTCGCACACGCTCCCCTCCGTGCGTGCCGTGCTCTCCGACGCGGTCGCGGCAGCGTCCGACCTGGGTCTGCGCGTGGTGCTCCAGGGCGGGTCGGGCCTGGAGGAGGGACTCGGTCCGGACGTCCGTGTCGTCGAGGACGTGCCGCACGAGCTGCTCTTCCCCCGCACCGCCACGGTGGTCCACCACGGAGGTGCCGGCACGACGGCCCAGGCGCTGCGCTCGGGGCGGCCGCAGGTCGTGGTGCCCTTCACCATGGACCAGCCCTTCTTCGCCCGCCGGGTCCACGAGATCGGCGTCGGACCGCCACCCGTGCCCGCGTCGTCGGCCACGCGCACGGCGTTCCGCGAGGCCCTGGCGGGGGCGGGCCGGCGCCCGGTCCTCGAGCGTGCCGCCGCCGAGGCCGCGGCCGTGGCCGTGGAGGACGGGGTGAGCGGGGCGGTCGCCCGGATCGAGGCCGCCCTGGGAGCGGGCCGCTCCCGGTAGCGTGGTGGTCGTGACCCGCCCGTCCGTCACCGCCGCCCTGGTCCTGCTCGCCGCCCTGGGCGCTGCCGGCTGCTCACCGACGGAGACGCCCGGGCCGGGCTCCGGGGACGCTGCCACCGACGCCCCCGCGAGCGGGGAGGCTGGGGACCAGCCGGACGACACCGCGGCAGGCACGACCGGCTCCGGCGCGACGACCGAGGCCGCCGGCAGCTCGACCGACGACGGGGCCACCTCGGACGACGACAGCGCCGCGGGTGCCCCGTCCGCACCTCCCGAGCTCGACGTCGAGGTGGTCCTCGACGGGCTCGACATCCCGTGGGACGTGGCCCTGCGCCCGGACGGCACGGTGCTGGTCACCGAGCGCGGCGGCCGGCTCCTGGCCCACCGGGACGGGCGCACCCAGGAGATCGGCACCGACCTGGAGCACCTGTTCGTGTCGGGGGAGGCCGGGCTCATGGGGATGGCCCTCGACGGGGACACGCTCTACCTGTGCCACGCCTGGGCACCACCCGACGCCCCGCCGGACGTGCGGGTCACCGCGCACACGCTCGCCGACGACCTGACGACGGCGACCCTGGAGGAGGTGGTCGTGGACGGCATACCCCTGACCTCCGGGCGCCACAGCGGGTGCCGGCTGCTCCTGCAGGACGACGGCACCCTCCTCGTCGGGACCGGTGACGCCGCGGACGAGGCCAACCCGCAGGACCTGGACTCCCTGGGCGGCAAGGTGCTGCACGTGCGGTCCGACGGCGGTGCGGCCGACCCCGGGTCCGCGCCGCCCGGCGCCGACCCGCGGATCCTCACCTACGGCCACCGCAACGTCCAGGGCCTGGCGCAGCAGCCGGGCACCGGGGAGGTCTTCTCGGTCGAGCACGGGCCGGACGTCGACGACGAGGTCAACCTGCTGCAGGCGGGGGCCAACTACGGGTGGGCGCCGGGACCGGGGTACGACGAGGGGGTGCCGATGACCGACCTGGAGCGCTTCCCGGACGCGGTGGAGGCGGTCTGGTCCAGCGGGGACCCCACGCACGCCACCAGCGGCGCGGCCTTCCTCGAGGGCGACGCCTGGGGTGCCTGGGAGGGCGCGCTGGCCGTCGCCGAGCTCAAGGGCTCGGGGATGACGGTGCTGACCCTGGACGGGCAGGACGTCGTGGACGAGGCCCGGGTGCCCGGGCTCGAGGGCACCTACGGCCGGCTGCGGACGGCGGTCCTGGACGAGGAGGGCGCCCTGTGGGTGACCACGTCCAACGGCGGCGACGACGCGGTCCTGCGGGTCACGCCCCGCGGCTGAGCCCGTGCCCGGCCGTCATGCGGGTCACTCCCCGCGGCTGAGCCCGTGCCCGGCCGACCGGACGCACCTGGTCACCAGCTCCCGTCGCACCGGTCGAGCACCTGCTCGAGCCGCTCCACCTGCCGACGGACCTGACGCTCGTACACCTCGGCCCGGGGATGGCCGCGCAGCCGGGCCCGACGCTCCGGGTAGCGCCCGACGAGCTGGGCGTGGACCAGCGCCAGCTCCTCAGCACCGCTGAAGCACCCGTCGCGCCGTGGGGCGCCCAGGACGTCCGCCACCCGGTCGAGCACGGTGGCAGGGTCGCCGCAGAACAGGTGCAGCTTGGCGGCGTCGTGCATGACCGGCGCCTCCTGGGAGTGCTCCCAGTCCAGCAGCGTCAGACCGTCCGGGCGCGCGAGGACGTTGGAGGCGACCAGGTCCCCGTGCGCCCACGAGACCCGCAGGGTGTCCTCCCGGGCGAGCAGGTCGGCGACAGCGCCGACGACCCGGTCCGGGACGACCCCGGTGTCCACCGTGGCGGTCCACCGGTCGGCCAGCCCCGCACCCCACCGCTGGCGCACGGTGGTGCAGGTCGTCCCGTACCCGGCGTGCAGGCGGGCCAGCGCCGTCAGCAGCTCGGCCGCCCGGGCGTCCAGGGCCCGCGCCCCACCCAGCGGCCGTCCCTCCACGAGCTCCTCCACGAGGTAGCGCACACCCGAGTCCGTCTCCCCGTGCGCGACCAGCCGTGGAGCCAGGCCGGGCACGTGCCGGTCGACCACCTCGTGGGCCCCGACCGACCGGGTGATCCCGCACTGCCCCCGAGGACCTGCCGGCTGGGCCGCCAGGACCAGACCCGCCTGCGGGTATGCCGCCCGCAGCTTGGTCCCGTCCGCCAGGTCCAGCTTGGCGAGCACCACGACGTCGGCCGCGACGGCCACGTCCACCGCGCCCACGGCCGGGTCGTCGACGGTCCAGGCCCCCCGCAGGGGCGCGGGCACCATCGCGGCGACCCGGGGGTCCAGGTCGCAGGTGCGCGCGACCCGGTCGCGCAGCAGCAGCCGGCGCGGCGTCCCGCGGTGGGGCAGCGCCGGGTCGCGGCGCTCGATCTCGGCGACCAGGTCGAGCGCGGCGACGAGCCGCGGGGAGGGCGCCGCCGCACCCCCGACGTCCGGGTCACCCGCCGCACCCACCGGCCCCGTCGTCCCCGTCGTGCCCGTCGTGCCCGTCGTGTCCACGACCGGCGCAGACACCCCCCGGGCCGCCAGCACGTCCGCGAGCAGGGGCAGCCCCCATCCGTCGACGGCCCACGCCGCCTGCTCGGCCACGGTGCGCGCGACCCAGACCGGACCGTGCCCCGAGAGCGCGCGCGCTGCCGCCCCGGCCTGCTCGAGGTCGCGCACGCGTTCGGCCAGCGACGGCGGCACTGCGGCCACGACGACCTCCTCCGCCCGCAGCCGGGGCAGCGGCAGCGCGGGCGGTCCGAGCAGCGCGGGGTCCAGGACGAGCAGGATGCCGGCGGCGACCTCGTCGGCGTCGGTGAGCAGCTCGACCTCCCCCCGGGCCGCGCCACCGAGGAGCTCCGCGTCGTAGGGCGCGGGCTCGGTCCCGGCCCGGGTGAGGTCCTCGCGCACGAGGACGGCCGGGATCGCGGCACCGACGGCCGGCGGCTCCAGCCGCAGCCCGAGCGGGGCGGGGACGGGGCGGGCTGCGTCGGCGAGGAGGACGAGCGGGAGCGCGCAGGGTTCCGGGTCCCGGTCGACCCGGAACCGGCGGGGCACGGCGTAGGGCCGGGAACCCTCGCGCCGGAGGGGCAGCGACGCCTCCCCCTCCCGGACGCGCCGTTGCCAGTCGCGGAAGGCGTTGCGGAAGAGCACGCGGTCCGGGTGGTGCCACCCCCACGCGAAGTCGGCCCGCGAGAGCGACCCCGCCGCCAGGCGGGTGACCGCCAGCGGGGCCACGACGTCCTGGACGGGTCCCACCAGGCGCAGCCGCTCGGCGAACTCGGAGTCGGCCCCCTTGCGGAGGGTGTCGAAGGGGCCCACGCGGTCGAACACCTCGCGGCGGACGAGGAGGGAGCTGGCGTTCATCCGTTCGGGCCGGTAGCCGAACCACTGCCGGGTCAGGTCGGGCCGGGCGCGGACGGCGGCCGAGCGGCTGGCCACCGCCTCCGGGTGGTCCGCCAACGCCGCCACCTGCAGGGCGAGCCGTTCCGGGTGCGACCAGTCGTCGGCGTCCTGGGTGGTGACCAGTGCCCCACGTGCCTGCGACACCGCCCGGTTGCGTGCCACGTAGGCACCCCCGTTGACCTCCTGCCGCAGGACGCGGACCCGGTCGTCGAGCGCGGCGCAGGCCGCGAACACCTCGGCGTGGTCCGGCCCGGAGGCGTCGTCGATGAGGAGCACCTCGAGGTTGCCGTGGGATTGCGCGAGCACCGACCGCACGGAGGCGACCAGCCCGGCGTCCGGCCGGAACGCGGGCACGACGACCGTGACGAGCGGACCGTCCACCGAGCGCCCGGGCTCCAGGTGCAGCCCGTCGAAGAGGCAGGCACCGGTCGGGTCGACCTCGGGCCCCTGGAGGTCGCGTGCCCGGAACCGCGAACCGAACGCCTCCACCCAGGCCCGGTGGGCCTCGGCGTCGACCTGGCCGGGCACCACGGCGTCGACCTGGCCGGGTACCACGGGGTCGACCTCACCGGGCACCGCAGGGTCGACCTGACCGCGAGCCGGCGCGTAGGGGTTGAGCAGGTCGGCCCGCAGCCCCTCGGCCACGTCCGCGGTCAGTCCCTCCAGGAGTTCGAGCCCCTCGCGCACGAGCCCGGTGCGGCCGGCGAGGTAGGCGGCCTGCAGGTAGTACCGCTGCTCCACCCCCCTCAGCCCCGTCGGGCCGTGCCGGTCCACCACCTGCCGGAACGCCTCCACGGCCGCGGCGAGAAGGTCTGCCTCCCCCGTCGCGGCCCACGCGGTGGCCAGTGCGACGGTGAACGGCAGGGTCCGTCCCGGCACCGTTGCCGACGTGGGCAGCGGCTCGCCGGCGAGCAGCGCCGGCACCAGCGCTCCGGCCGGACGCCCGACCCCGGCCGCGAGCGCCAGGGCCTCGACGCCGGCGGGGTGCCTTCCCCGCAGCGCCACCGCGAGCAGGCGTGCGGCCCGGTCGCGGGGCGGGCCGTCGTCGTCGCCGCCCAGCAGCAGGTGCGCGGACAGACCGGTCCCCACCTCCACCCGTGCCCACCTCCTCGCGTGCCGACGTCGCCGGTCAGCCTAGTGCCGCATACCCTGGGTCCCGTGAGCACGCACATCGCCGCCCAGCCCGGTCAGATCGCCCCCCGCATCCTGCTGCCGGGGGACCCCCTGCGCGCCCGGTGGATCGCCGAGACCTTCCTCGACGACGCCGAGTGCTACTCCGAGGTGCGGGGGATGCTCGGTTTCACCGGCACCTTCCGCGGGGAGCGGGTCTCGGTGCAGGGGACGGGTATGGGGCAGCCGTCCGCCTCGATCTACGTCAACGAGCTCATCGACGAGTACGACGTGCAGCAGCTGGTGCGGGTGGGGTCCTGCGGGGCCCTGACCGAGCGGCTGCAGGTGCGCGACGTGGTGCTGGCGATGGCCGCGGCGACCGACAGCTCGATGAACACGCTGCGCTTCCAGGGCTACCACTACCCCGCGACGGCGGACTTCGCGCTGCTGCGGGCCGCGGTCGAGGCGGCCGAGACCCACGGGGCGCGACACCTCGTGGGCACGGTGTTCAGCTCGGACAGCTTCTACCACTCCCGCCCGGAGCTGACCGCGAAGGTCGTGGAGTACGGCGTCGCGGCGGTGGAGATGGAGGCGGCCGAGATCTACACGCTCGCAGCCAGGGCCCGGCGGCAGGCGCTGACGGTGTGCACGGTCTCCGACCACATCGTCACGGGTGAGGAGACGAGCGCGTCGGAGCGCGAGCAGACCTTCGGCGACATGGTCACCATCGCCCTCGAGGCGATGCTGGCCACCCCGCTGCCCCAGGCCTGAGCCGCACCCCTCCCCCGCGAGGCGGGGGGCGTTCCCCCTCCCCAGGCCAGGAACCCGCGCACGTCCGCGGCGAACCGTGCCGGGCGCTCCAGGTGCGGCGCGTGCCCGCACCCCTCGTAGACGACCTCGGTGAACGGGCCGGCCGCCTCGAGCACCGCCCGCACCTGGGACACCATCGGCTGGGTGGGGCAGACCTCCTCGCCGGGGTACCCGGGGACGGCGCCGAGCCGGCCCAGCTGCGCGAGGTCGAACATCGAGGTGTCCGAGACGATCTGGTCCAGGTCGCCCCGGACCCACAGCACCGGCGGGGCGGGGTCCAGGCCGGTGAAGGCGCTCTGGTCGAGGTACTTCGGCGACAGGGCGTTGTTCATCCCGGTGGTGCCCGGGGCCACGCCGGGCCAGTTCGAGGACGTGGTGAGGTCGCCGGGGTAGACGTCCTCCCCCACGGAGGTCTTCAGCATCCCGTCCAGGTAGCGCTGCTCGACGTCGGGGTCGAACGTGAACCCCGGTGCGACGTAGAACTGGCGCAGGGTGGTCAGCGGGCTGGTCGGATCCTCGCCGCGGTCGCCGGCCCCGAGCGCCTGGCAGAACGCCGGGTTGGCTGTGCCACCCCCGGACCCCGCGAAGTCGTCGGCCACCGGACGTCCGTCCAGGCCGGTGGAGCCGCCGAAGCCGTAGGGGCTCCCGGTCGCCTCGAGGACCAGCCGGCGCACGCGGTGCGGGTGGTCGATCGCCAGCTGGAGGACGGCGTTCCCGCCCGCCGACCACCCCAGGGCGTCGACGGGCCCGTCGACGCCGAGGGCGTGGAGCAGGGCGGCCAGGTCGTCGGCGAGGTCGCGCACCCCCCGGGTGGCGTCGATGGGGAGCCGCTCGGAGTCGCCGTACCCACGCAGGTCGGGCGCCACCACGTGGTGGTCGGCGGAGAGGTCCTCCATCAGCTCGTCGAAGAACACCGACGAGCTGACGTTGCCGTGGACGAGGAGCAGGACCGGATCGCCGGGGTCTCCCGCCCGCCGGACGAAGGTGGACAGGCGGTCGGTCCGGACGGTGCTCGTCTCGATGGTCATGCCGCGCATCCTGCCAGCGCCCGACCACGCCTGTCAGGGGTGTGCAGCAGCAGCGCGGGTCGGCGCCGACCTGCGGGACGCAGGGGCAGGGGGGGTCAGGTCCCGGGGTCGGCGTGCTCGGGCGGCCACACCACGACGAACCGCTCGAGCACGATCTCCTGGTCCTGCGACCAGGACTCGCCGCGCGCCGCGCAGCTGCGCGTCCAGTAGCGCCGGTGCTCGCGCCGCCAGCTCTCCAGCGACAGGTCACCCTCCCCCTCGTCCGCGGCGTAGGCCGGGTCGACACCGTCGAAGGTGCCGATCCGCAGCTCGGTGCTGCGGATGACGATGCGCGGCCTGCCCCGACCGTCGCAGGCGATCCAGTGGGAGCCGACCCGTGGCAACGGCTCGCCCTCGGCGAGGAAGTCGGCGACGAGCGCCGAGGTCGCCCGTTTGCCGCCGGCCAGCACCAGGCCGAGCAGCTCGTCGGCCAGCTCCTCGGAGTCACCGAAGTGCTCGACCGTGTGGTCGGGGCAGGCGGCGACGACGTCCGGGTGGGTGGCGGCATACCCCTCCCAGAGCTCCGCCGCGGCGACGAGGTCCGGCGGGCCGGGAGGTGTGCGGTGCTGCCCCGTCACGGCGGTGCCTCTCCCCGCGTCAGGCGGCGCGGCGGGCGACGACGTCGACGAAGACCTGGGGCAGCTCGCGGGGGTCGGTGAGGACCAGGGACTCACCGCCGGCGGCCGTCGCCAGCCGCTCCAGCGCGTCGGCGTCGACGTCCGGACCGACGCCGATGAGGACGACGGTCACCTGCCGGTCCCCCTCCTCACGGGCCTGCTGGAGCAGGGCCACGACCTCGTCCTCCGACAGTCCGCCGGTCGAGTCGTCGTTGATGCCGTCGGTCAGCATGAGCACCGAGCTGATCGCGTCGTCGACGTCCTCGTCCTGCATGGCGCTGTACGCCGCCCAGAGCGAGTCGTGCAGGCCGGTGTCGCCCTGCAGCGTGTCCACCCCGAGCTCCTCGGTGACCCCGAGCAGCACCTCCTGCTGGGTGGCTCCGTCGCCGACCTCGTCGGACAGCGGGCGCAACGGGGCTGCCTCGACGTGGTCCTGGTCCCCGTCGAGCGAGGTCGCGAAGTACCAGACGCCCACGGCGGTCTGCTCGGGGATGACGGCCAGCGCCGTCTGGGCCGCCTGCCGGGTGAGGTCGATGCGGGTGAGGTCATCGTCGACGGGCGCCGCCATCGACCCGGAGATGTCGATGAGCGCCAGGATCCGCGACTGCGGGGCGATGACCGCCCACGTCCCGGCCACCGTGGCGGTAAGCTCCTCGTCCGGGACCTCGGCGGTCGTGCGCACCCGGTCCGGAACGCCGTCGACGCCGGGAGCCTCACCCTCCGTGCCCGGTCGCAGGTGCAGGGCGGCGAGGTCGTCGGCGGCGGTCTCGGAGGTCAGCTCCTCCTGCAGGGCCTCGACCGCCTCGGCGGACCCCTCCTGCCCGACCCGCACGACCGGCATCTGCACGGTGCCCAGGTCCCCGCCGAGCTGCACGCCCTGGAGCTGCTCGCCGTCGGCGACCGCAGCCCCGATCTGCTGCTCGGTGGCCGGGACGAGCGTGTCGGCGTCCGAGCGCAGGGCCGAGAGCGGGTCGCCCTGGACGGCGGTCTGGGCGAGCACGACGAGCAGGCTGCGACCCGGTCCTCCCGGCTCGTCGAGGGCACCCAGCTCGTCGGCGGTGGCCGACAGCAGCGCCATCGTCGCCGGGTCGTTGCGGGGGTCGCCCAGGCGCATGCTCAGCTGGGCGTCCCCGGTGGACGCCTGCTCCTGGTAGACCTGCGCCAGCTCGGCGAAGCTGCTGTCGGGGGTCAGCCCCAGGCTGCCCATGCCGCCGATCGTCTCCGGGGTGCCGGTGAGCAGCACCGGGCTGCTGGCCACCGTCGGGCCGACCTGCAGCTCCACGCCCTCCTGCGCGGCCAGCTGGGCCCACGCCACGGAGCTGGGCAGCCAGACGTCGGGCGCCTCGCCGGAACGGATCTCGGCCTGGGAGGTGGCGGTCTCGCGCTCCTGGACGTCGTAGCTGAAGCAGTCGTCGCCGGCCCGCTCGGCCGCCGCGGTCACGGCCGGCAGCAGCTCGGGGGCCGACCAGACGGTCACCGGGTCGCAGCTGGCCGGGGCGGCTGCGGGGGGCGCGCTGGTGGCCTCCCCGTCGTCGGGAGCAGCGGTGCCCGGGGCGTCCTCGGTCCGGGACGGCGCGTCGGCCGCCGGGTCGTCGGCACCGTCGTCGTCGCCGCCGAGCAGCCAGAAGGCACCCGCTCCCACGGCGGCGACGAGCAGGGCGAGCAGGATCCACAGAAGTCCCCTGCGGTCGTTGTCCTCCGGCGGACGGCTGTGCTTGGCCACCAGCGAAAGGTAGCGCACGACCGCCTGGCGGACACCACGACGGTCCCCCGGGAGGCGGTGGCCGGCTGCCCACGGAAGGCGCCGCGGGCCGCCCACGGAGGGCACCGCGGGCCGCCCGTCGACGGCACCACACGCCGCCCCGGGAAGACACCGTGGGCCGCCCCGGAAGGCACCCCCGGACCGGCCCGCCGGTCAGTCCGGGAGCGTCCCGCGGGGGACGCCGTCCTCCAGGAACAGGGTGCCCGGGCTGCTCCGCATGAGGGCATCGTCGAGCGACCTCAGCAGGCGGGCGACGTACGGGGCGACGTGCTCGGCGGCCTCCTCGAGCGTGCACCAGTGGACGGACCGCAGCTCGGTCCGCTGCAGGACGGCCCGGTCGAGCAGGTCGGCGTGCACGCCCAGGTCGAAGACGAGCAGGAGGGCGTCGGTCCACTGCTTGTAGGGCGGGAGCCAGTCCACGGCGAGCAGGTCCCCGACGGGCAGCTCGACCCCCAGCTCCTCGCAGACCTCGCGCTCGAGGCTGGCCACCGGGGTCTCGTCGGGCTCGGCCACCCCGCCGACCAGGTCCCAGTCGCGCTTGTACGTGAGCTCGCACAGCAGCACGCGGCCCTGGTCGTCCCGGACCAGCCCCTGGACGATGAGCCGCTTGGTGGGCAGCGTCGCGTTGAGCATGCCCAGGAACCCGGCCGGGGTCCCGGGCGAGGGGTCCTCCCGCACCCGACCGAGCCGGAGGGCGTCGCCGGGCGGACCGTCGTCGGCGGCGAGCCGCCCGCGGGCGACCCCCTCCGGCCGGAGCCCGGCGCGCTGCAGCACGCGTCGCCTCCCGTGGTCGTCCGCCCCGACCTCGGCCTCCACCCGGTGGTGGCCGTCGGCGAACGACCGCTCGACCAGCTGGACCACGAGGTCGGTGGCGTCCGTCGGGTCGGCCGGAAGGTGGGTCAGGCCGACCAGCTCGACGACCCCGGGAGCGACGGTCCGGCGCCGGACCCGGCCGGGCAGCCCGGGCTCGACCGGCTCACCGCCCACGGCGCCCGGACCCTCGCCGGGGAGCGGCGGCATACCCGTCCCGTGGTCCGTGCTCAGACGTGCCGCCGGCTCGTGATGACCCGGAACCGGTTGGCCACGAACGCCGCGTCCGCGTAGGCGGCGTTGGCCGCCGGGTTGGCCCCCGTCCCGTGCAGGTCGCTGAAGGCCGCCGTCTGGTTGACGAAGATCTGCCCCGTCAGGTTCTCCGACAGGGCGACCCCGGCCTCGACCGCGGCCTCCCGGGCGTCCTGGAGCACCTGCTCGTCAGTGGAGTAGACGGAGGCCGTCATGCCGCCGTGGGTGCGCACCGTCTCGGCGAACCGCCGCAGCGACTCCGGGGTGTCGGCTGTGCGGACGACGAAGGCGACCGGGCCGAAGCACTCCTGGGTGTAGGCCACCTCGTTGCCCGCGTCCGTGGTCACCAGCGCCGGGGTGCGCACGACGGCGTCGGGGTAGAGGGGGTGGGTGACGGGGCGGGAGTCGAGGAGGACGTCGCCGCCCAGACGCTCCGCCAGGGCGGGGACGTCGGTCGCCCGGCCGCGGACGTCGTCGTTGACGGTGGCGCCGAGCACCTCCACGGCACGGGCGTCGTCGGCGGTGAACCGCTCGATGGCCCCGGCCAGCCTCCGACCGAACTCGTCGGCGTCCAGGTGGCCCTGGTCGGTGTCGACGCCGGTGGCGGGGACGTAGACGTTCTGCGGGGCGGTGCACATCTGCCCGGAGTAGAGGGAGAAGGAGAACGCCAGGTTGCCCAGCAGCCCCTTGAGGTCGTCGGTGGAGTCGACGACCACCGAGTTGAGGCCGGCCTTCTCGGTGTAGACGAGCTTGCCCGCCTTGGCCCCCTCGGTCTCCAGCCAGGCGCCGAACCCCGGGCCTCCGGTGTAGTCGATGATCTTCACGGCCGGGTGCAGGGCCAGGTCCTTGGCGAGGGTGCCGCCGTCGCCCTCGGGCGCCAGCTGGACCAGCGCGGGCTCGAAGCCCGCCTCCAGGAGAACCTCGCGGGCGGTGGCCACGGTGAGCGCCAGCGGCAGGACCGCCCGCGGGTGGGGCTTGACGACGACGGGGTTGCCGGTGGCCAGGCTGGCGAAGATGCCCGGGTAGGCGTTCCAGGTGGGGAAGGTGTTGCAGCCGATGACCAGCGCCACCCCCCGCGGCACGACGCGGTAGTCCTTCTGCATCCGGACCGGCTCGCCCTTGGCCGGCTTCTCCCAGACCACGGAGGCGGGGATGCGGGTCTGCTCCTCGAGGGCGGCCACGACCGCCTCCAGGGCCCGGTCCTGCGCGTGCGGACCACCGGCCTGGAAGCTCATGACGAACGGCTGGCCGCTGGTGTGCATGACGGCGTGGGCCATCTGGTGGGAGCTGGCGTTGATCCGGTCCACGATCTCGGTGCAGACGGCGGCGCGGACCTCGGCGCCGGCGTCCCGCCAGGCCGGCATCGCGGCGAGCGCCGCGTCCATCGCGGCGTCCACGTCCAGCTCGGGGTAGCGCACCCCGAGCGTGGGGCCGTAGGGGCTGACCTCGCTGCCCACCTCGCGGCCGGTCGAGGGCTGGTCCGCGAGCGCGGCGTAGCTGGTGTTCAGGCTGCGCTCGTGGGCGTCCTGGCCGTCCTGGGGGGCGGTCTCCCCGTAGACCCGGGGGCTGGGCGACTCGGGGTAGCGGCTGTAGTAGCTGCGCTCCCGGAGGGCCTGGGCGGCCTCCTCGAGGGTGGTCCGGTGCTTCTCCAGGAGCGGGTGCGTCGTCGCGGTGTCAGGCATGCCGTCAGCCTAACGACACGGGGCGGGGGTGGGCCCTCCCAGCCCGTCGCACCTCGTGCGCGGTGGCCCAGCCCACGAGCGTTCCGCCGACGAGGTTCGCCAGCAGGTCGCGGACGGTGTTGTCGTACCCCCCGACGTTCGTGGACTCCAGGGTCAGCGTCAGCACCCACTCGACGACCTCGTTCACCGCTCCGAACGCACCCGCACCGAGGACCACGACCCACCAGGCCACTGTCGCCCGGTGCTCGGGGACCGGGGCGAGGAGGCGGCCCATCGCCTCCCAGGTGGCCCGGCCGACCACGCCGAAGCCGACCGCGTGCTGCAGGTTGTCGTAGCGCACGACGTCCGGCACCAGCCACCACTGGTAGAGCGTGCCGGAGCCGACCGGGACCATCCCTCCGGCGAGGTGGCCGAGGCCGAAGACGACCAGCCCCCACACCGTCGGTGCGGACAGGCCCACGCGCCGGTGGAGGCGGGCCACGCCGGCGGCCCCCAGCACCAGGACGGTGAGGTAGACCGCCCAGTTGGCCTGGCCGGTCGCGATCCCGAGCGCGAGCAGCGCGGCGGTGCCGAAGAGACCGACGACGAAGGGGAGGGCCAGGTCAGCCGTCCGGCCGCGTGCCCCTGCCGGAACCGTGCCGGCCCGGCCCCCTCCCGCCCGGCGGGAGGGGCTTCCCGTCACCGCGGCCCCGCGTCGACGGGAACGAGCGCCGGGTCGAGCACCACGGAGAACAGCGCCCGGGGGTCCTGCAGCGTCGCCGGGCGGCGGGCGGAGGCCCGCGGCACGACGGCGCGCCAGCGGACCGGTCGGCGGTGCGGGAGCACCTCACGGGGGACGAAGACGTAGTCCCCGACGACCTCGCCGAGCAGCAGCCCGGTGCCGTCCTGCACGGGCAGGCCCACGGGGTCTCCCGGGCGGACCTCGTCCAGGAGCGCGGACAGCTGCCGGAGGTCCTTGGCGGGGCGGCGTCCCGAGCGCTCCCGGGCCAACGAGAGCAGCTCCCCAGGACCTAGACCGTCGGCGTCCACGTCGATGCCGGACCGCGTGCCCAGCCCCATGACGCCGGCGGCCAGGCAGACCCCGAGCTCGGTCTCCGAGGAGGGGCGGACCACCCAGACCCGGGTGCCCTGCGGCTCCGGCGGGGAGGGGAGGTCGTCCGCCCCGGGCCACACGTAGGGCAGGTCGTCCGGCTCGGGGCCGAAGCGCGCGGTGAGCAGCGGGCGGTAGTGGTCGGGGTCCTTGGCGAGCAGGTTGGAGCGGTGGGACCGGTGCAGCGCCTCGTCCCCCAGCCAGGAGGGCAGGAGCCCACCCGCAGCGAGCTGGTCCTGGCTGGTGCCGACGACCTCAGGGGCGAACTCGGCGATGAGCGGCGCCGTGCTGTCGGCGTGCCCCCGCCCGCGCCACTCCTGCACGGTCGCCAACCCGTAGGCCACCAGTGCGGGGATCCGGCCCTGCCACATCCGCACGACCGGGTGGTTGACCCAGCCGTAGTCGGTCAGCTCGAGGGCACGCAGCACCTGCAGCGTCTCGACGCGCTGCTTGCCCAGCCGGGCGTCGTCGAGGAGCCGGGCGCTGTCGTCGAAGCCCGGCACGGGTAGGAAGGTCTGCACCGGACCATCCTGCTGGACCGCGCGTGCAGGCGCACCCGGGCGGCCGGGGAGAGGGCCGGGGCCGGGGCGGCGCCCTCGGTCAGCCGTGGGAGAGCGCGCGGCTGCGGCCGCGGAACTCGGCCACCACCGCACCGTCCTCCCGGGTCACCGTGACGTCGGTGATCCCGCTGCGGCCGTAGGTGATCCGTTCCCGGGCCTCGGCGACGAGGACGTCGTCGAGGCGGCCGGCCGCCACGTAGGTGATGTCGCAGCCGGCCGCGACCGTGGTCCTGCCGGTGGCGTTGCAGGCCAGGGCGAAGGTCGAGTCGGCGAGGGCGAACACGAAGCCGCCGTGGGCGATGTCGTGCCCGTTGACCATGGTCCCGGTCACCCGCATCCGGGTCCGGGCCCGACCCAGGGGTATGCCGTCGCGCGCCTCGACCCCGACGTCGAGCAGCTCGATGCCCAGGTGGGCGGAGGCACGGTCCTGCGCCCACATCCGCCGCACGTGCTCAAGGCCGGGCGGCGTGGCAGGAGCGTCGCCGGCGGTCTCGCCGGTGGCGCCGGCGCTCACAGGGCCTCGCTCGGCCGGTAGCGGCCGCCCGGGTAGACCAGGTCGAGCTCGGCGAGGGTCTCCCGGACCCGGTCGGCGCCCAGCTCGGCCAGCCAGCCGAAGGGCCCCTGGGGGTAGTTGGTCCCCAGCCGCATCGCGGTGTCGACGTCCTCGGCCGAGGCCTCCCCGCGGTGGACCAGGTCGACCCCCTCGTTGACGAGCATCGCCAGGGTGCGGGCGACCGGGTCGGTGACCACGGTCCCGCCGACGAGCCGGGTGGCCAGCTCCTCGTCGGGGTCGGCGTCGACGGCCCGGCCCTCCTCGTCGTAGGTGAACACGCCCCTGCCGGTCTTGCGACCCAGGCGGCCCTCCCGCACGAGGAGGCGCTGGTAGTCGGTCGGTGCGTAGCGCGGATCCTCGTCCGTCTGGTGCCACACCGACTCCCCGACGGCGAGGTTGACGTCCTGGCCGATGAGGTCGGTCAGCTCCATCGGCCCCATCCGGAAGCCGGCCCGCCGCAGGGCCAGGTCGACGGTGGCCGCGTCGACCAGCCCCTCCTGCACCATCCGCTGGGCCTCCCCGTAGAACGGTCGCGCGACCCGGTTGACGATGAACCCGGGGGTCGAGGTGCATTGCACAGGGGTCTTGCCCCAGCGGCGCACCAGCTCGGCCGCTGCTTCGAGCACCGCGGGGTCGGACCGTTCGCCCCGGACGACCTCGACGAGGCGCATCACCGGCGGGGGGTTGAAGAAGTGAAGGCCCAGGACCCGGCCGGGGTGACGGAGCGCGGGCGACCGACCGCCGTGCAGCGCCGCGTCGTGACCGGTCGTGGCCTCCCCGACGATGGCGTCGATCGACAGGCTGGACGTGTTGGTCGCCAGCACCGTGTCCGACGGCTGGGCCTCCTCGAGCTGGCGGAAGATCACCCGCTTGACGTCGAGATGCTCGACGACCGCCTCCACGACGAGCGCGACCGGCGGCACGGTGGTCATGTCGGACGTGGCCACCGTGGTGATGCGCGCGAGCAGCGCGTCGACGTCCGCCTGCTCCGTCCTGCCCCTGGCCACCTGGCGGGCCAGGCCGGCCCCGATGCGGTCCACGGCCTTCGCCGCGGCCCCCTCCTGGGCGTCGACCAGGTGCACGGGGTGCCCGGCCCCGGCGGCGACCTGGGCAATACCGGCTCCCATCGCGCCGGCCCCGATGACCGCTACGGGGGTGTCCGCAGGATCAGCGAGCAGGGGCGAGGCGGGCAGCGGTGCCTGCTCGGTCCCGGGTGCGGCCGGGTCGGTCCCGGGCGGGGGCAGGTCCGTCTCCGCCCGGGTCTCGTCGTCGTGCGGCGTCGTCATGCGCCCACTGTGGCACGACGCCCGGGCCTCACCCGCGCAGCACCTTCTGCATCGCCTTGCCCCTGGCCAGCTCGTCGACGAGCTTGTCCAGGTAGCGGATCTTCTGCATGAGGGGGTCCTCGACGTCCTCGACGCGCACCCCGCAGACCACCCCTGTGATCTGGTCGACCCGCGGATTGAGCTCGGCGGCGGCGAAGAAGTCCTCGAACGTCGTCCCGGCGTCCAGGTGGCGCTGCAGGGCCTGCTCGTCGAACCCGGTGAGCCACTCGACGACCTCGTCCAGCTCGGCCTTCGTGCGTCCCTTGCGCTCCACCTTGGTGACGTAGTGCGGGTAGACCGAGGCGACGCTCGTGGTGAAGATGCGGTGCATCTCTGGAGCGTAGTGCGGCCGGCTCCTGCGCACGCGGTTGCAGGGCTCTCCGCGGGCCTGCTCACCACGGCGGGAAAGGTCACCTGCAGCGGGGAGGAACGCGCTGCGGGTGACGCTTCCCGCTGCCGGTCGGAACGGCATACCCTGCCCTGAGCCGCCCCGACGAAGAGGTGAGGTATGACACTGCCGACGATCGACCCCCGACCGGACCTGCACGACGAGGCCGAGACCTGGTCGGTCGACCAGCTGCGGGCCGTGCAGCTGGAGCGGCTGCAGGGCTGCGTGCGGCGGGCGTACGAGGGGGTGCCGCACTACCGGCGGCAGCTGGAGGAGCGGGGCGTCCATCCCGACGACGTCCGGAGCCTGGAGGACGTCCGGCTGCTGCCCTTCACGACCAAGGCGGACCTGCGCGACAACTACCCGTTCGGGATGCTCGCCGTCCCCCGCGAGGAGTGCGTACGCCTGCACGCGAGCTCGGGGACGACCGGGCGCCCCACCGTCGTGGGCTACACGCGGGGCGACATCGACACCTGGGCCGGCCTCGTCGCCCGGTCGTTGCGCGCCGCGGGGGTCCGCCCCGGGCACCTGGTCCACGTGGCGTACGGGTACGGGCTGTTCACCGGCGGGCTGGGCGCCCACTACGGCGCCGAGCGGCTCGGGTGCACCGTGGTGCCGATGAGCGGCGGGCAGACCGAGAAGCAGATCCAGCTGATCCAGGACTTCCGGCCGGACGTCATCATGGTGACGCCGTCCTACTTCCTGGCCCTGGTCGACCACGTCAGGGAGCTCGGGCTCGACCCGGTCGAGACGTCGCTGCAGATCGGCGTCTTCGGCGCCGAGCCGTGGACCGAGGCGATGCGCGCCGAGATCGAGGGCACCTGCGGCATGCACGCCACCGACATCTTCGGGCTCTCGGAGATGATGGGCCCGGGGGTGGCGCAGGAGTGCGTGGAGACCAAGGACGGGTTGACGCTGTGGGAGGACCACTTCCTGCCCGAGGTCGTGGACCCGCTGACCGACGAGCCGGTGCCGGACGGGGAGGAGGGCGAGCTGGTCCTCACCGCGCTGACCCGCGAGGCGATGCCGGTGCTGCGCTACCGCACCCGCGACCTGACCCGGCTGCTGCCCGGTACGGCCCGCCCGTCGATGCGGCGGATGGCGAAGATCACCGGACGCAGCGACGACCTGATGATCGTGCGCGGCGTCAACGTCTTCCCTACCCAGATCGAGGAGCTGGTGCTGGCCACCGAGGGGCTGACGCCGCACTTCCAGTGCGTGCTCTCCCGGCCGGGCCGGATGGACCAGCTGACGGTCAACGTCGAGGGCGCCCCGGGGCTGGACGAGGCACGTCGGGCCTCGATCGCGCGCGAGCTGGGCCACCAGATCAAGTCGCGGATCGGCACCAGCGCCCAGGTCGTCGTGCTGACCGAGGGCGGCATCGAGCGGTCGGTCGGCAAGGCGCGCCGGATCGTGGACCTGCGGGAGAAGGGCTGACCACGGTCCTGCACGGATGGCCGTGGACGGTCCCGGAGCGGAGACCGAGGGGGGCGAGACCTGCCGGAGGAGACGTCGGTGGCCGCGTCTAGTGTTCGGCCCATGACGACGTGGTGGGGGTGGGCGATCCGTCGCGCCCGCGCGTCCACCGGTCTGCTGCTGACCCTCCTCGTCCTCGTCACCGCCACCACCGCGATCCTCGCCGGGACGGTCGGGTACTCGGGCGCGGCGGCGACGACCGCCGCCCGGGCCTCGCTGACCGGGGCCGTGCCGCAGGAGGCCGGGATCCGGGTGCAGACCCGCCAGGCCGAGGACCCGCAGGCCCAGGACGCGGCCGCCCGCCGTCTCGTCGACGAGGCGTTCTCCCCCGCCCCCGTCAGCGTCCAGCGCACGGTCGTCAGCGAGCCGCGCCCGGTCGGCCTCGGGGGGACCGGCCTGGAGGGCAGGCTCGTCGTCCTGGGCAGCGCCTCCCTCACGCCGCAGGACGCCTCCGCGCAGGAGCGGGTCGAGATCGTCGTAGGGAACTGGCCCGCCCCGGACGCCGAGCCGGTCCAGGGCATGCTGCACGCCGCGGCGGCCGAGAGCTGGGGCGTGCAGGTCGGGGACACCCTCGACGTCGGCGGCGGCGTCGTCGAGGTGGTCGGGATGTGGCGCCCCGTGGACGCCGACGACGCCTTCTGGTTCGGCGACCCGCTCGTGGCCGCCGGTCGGGACGGGGACGACCGCGGGCCGCTGGTCGTGCCGCCGGACGGCGTGGTCCGCGTCGTGGAGGCCCCCTTCGTCCGGTGGACCGTCCAGCCCGACGCGAGCAGGATCCAGCCGGACGACCTGGCCCACCTGGCCTCCGCTGCCGCCAGCCTGCGGTCGTCGATGAAGACGCCCGAGGTGGACGTCCGCGGCGTGACCGTCGACGGCGACCTGGCCCCCACCGCCGGCACGGCCGCGACCAACCTGGCCACGGCCCGGGCCCTGGGCGTCGTCCCGCTCTCGGTGCTCGTCCTGGTGACGATGCTGTCCGTGGTCCAGCTGGCCAGGCTCCTGGCGACCACCCGGGAGCCGCAGCACCAGCTGCTGCTGGCCCGCGGGGCGACCGGCGCCCAGGTGATGGGCAGCACCGTCGTCGAGTCCGCCGTCGTCGCGCTGGTCGGCACCGCCCTCGGCGGCGCTGCCGCGTGGGGAGTCCTGCAGGCCGTGCCCGCCGGGGACGGCCAGGGGTCCACGGTGGTGCGGGTCGCTCTGCTGACCGGCACCGCGGTCCTCGCCGTGCTCGTCGCCGTCGCAGGGCTGCAGGTGCGCCGGCTCACCGCGGGAGGTCGGGCCGACGTGTCCGGGCGCACCCGGGCCGCGACCGCGCTGGCCACCGTGGTGCTGGTCCTCGGCGCGGCGGCCGTGGCCTGGTGGCAGCTGCGTCGGCACGGGTCCCCCGTCGTGACCCGGGAGGACGGTTCCCTCGGCACCGACCTGGTCGCCGGCGCCGCACCGGCGCTGCTGCTGGCCGCCGCCGCGGTCGTGGCGATGGCCCTGCTGGGCCCGGTCGGCCGGCTGGTCGAGGTCCTCACCCGCCCGGGCCGGGGCGCCACCGGTCACCTGGCCGCCGCCCAGGTCTCCCGCCGGCTGCCGGTCTACGCCGTGCCCGCCGTCCTCACGGTCCTCGCCGTCGGGGCCACGACCCTGTCGGGGCTCTACGCCGGCACCTCGGCCCAGCTGCGGGACGACCTGCGCTCGGTGGCCCAGGGCGCCCCCGTCCGGGCCGTGCTGGCGGAGCCCCCGGCCACCGTCGATCCGGGGGTGGTGGCTCCGCCCCCGCCGACCCTTCAGGGCACACCGGGTGTCCTGCGGTCCGCACCCGTGTGGGTCGACGACGGTGCCCGGCTCGGCGACGCGCAGGTCCGGCTCACCGTCTCCCCCGTCGCCGACCTGGCGGCCGTGGCGACCCGGCCGCAGCTGGCCGGCACCTCGACGAGGGAGGCGGAGCCGGACGGGGGCGGGGGCGGGGGCGGGGGCGGGGCCATCCACCCGCTCGTGCCCGTCGTGGCCCTCACGACGGAGGGCCCGACCGCGGACGGCATTCCTCTCCCCGACGGCACGACCACCCTCGAGGCGACCCTGGACGTCGAGCTCACCGTCGAGGAGGAGTCCCTGCGCACCCTCCAGGAGGGGTATGAGCAGGACGTCCAGAACTACGTCGACGGGGCGTACGGCGGCGGACCGCTCCCCGAGGAGGATGCCAGGTCGCTGGCCCGTCAGGTCGTCGACGACCAGCTCCGCGCCGCCGCGGACGACCGGAGGGTCACCTGGACCGTGTCGCTGACCCTCCTCGACCCGACCAGCGGGACGCTCGACGTCGTGGACGGCCCACCGCTCACCGTCCAGCGGCCGGTGGTCACGCCGCAGGAGGGCCGTCCCTACACCGAGGCCGAGGTCGAGCCCGGTGGCGGTGCCGGCACGCTCACCTTCACCCTTCCCGAGGGCAGCACCCAGGTGCTCCTGGACGTCCGCCTCGAGGCCCCGCTCACGCCGCAGGACCGGTGGGACCCCGTGCCCGCGCAGGTGGACGCGCGACTCTCGGTGACCACCGGCGACGGCGACCACGTGCTCGGCCCGGCCACCGACGACTGGGGGGCTGAGCAGCTGGCCCCGCCGGACGTGGCACGGGCCGCGCAGGACGACGCCGAGCGCCTGGCGGCCGAGGCGCAGGCCGAGGGCCGCGACCTCGTGGAGACGAGGGTGGACGCGGTCACCGGCGACATCTGGGTCTTCGACGACGCGGCCTTCGTGCCCGCGTCCCTCGACACGTCGCAGAGCACCTGGACCCTGCGCGGGGCGGGCCGCCGCAACTGGCCCGAGGAGACTGTCGTCGTGGGTCCCGGTCGCAGCTACCGCCCTCCCCCGGCCGAAGGACCGCTCGCCCCGCCGGGCACGGCCGGCAGCACCGACGCCGCCGTCGAGCCGGTGCCGGTGGCCCTCACCCCCGAGGCGGCCCGCGCCGCCGAGCTCGGCGTCGGCGACGCCGCCCTGGTCGAGGCGTTCGGGACCGACGTGCCGGTCACCGTCGCCGCCCTGGTGCCGGCGGTTCCCGGCACCCTCTCCCCCCGCGCCGCCCTGCTCGACCGCGACGGCCTGGTCCGGGCGCTGGCCGTCGACGACCGCGGGCTCCCCTTCCCGACCGAGCTGTGGGCCGCGACCGCCCCCGGTGAGGAGACGGCCGTGATCGAGGCGCTCGCCGGTCGTGACGACGTGGTCTCCGCCGCCGGGCCCGCCTCTCGCGCCGCGCTCGTCACCGACGCGACCGGCGCCGCCCGTCGGGTCTTCTGGGTGGCCTCGGCCGGGGCCGTCCTGCTGGCGGCCACCGGCATCGGCGCGGTCGCGGCGACCCTGCTGGGTGGGCGTCGGCCCGAGGTGGCGGTGCTGCGGGCGCTGGGCATGCCGCCGGCCGCCCAGGCGCGATCCCGGGCCCTCGAGCTCGGCGGCGTGGTGGCCGCCTCGGTCGCCCTCGGGCTGGGCGCGGGCCTGCTCGTCGCCCGGGCCGTCGTGCCCGAGCTGGCGCGCTCCACCACGGCCGCCGACCAGGTCGCCCTGGCCGCTCCGTTGCACCTGGAGGTCCTGCCGTGGGCCTCCCTGATGAGCGTCGGCGCGGTCGCCGTCGCCGCGGTCGTGCTCGCCCAGGCGACCCGGGTGCGCCGGCAGGCGCTGGACACCGGCTACCGGGAGGAGATCCGGTGAGCGGGCGCCACCGCGGGACGCGACGGCATACCGGAGCAGGTATGGCGTGGCGCCAGTTCGCCGCCGACCCGTGGGTCTCCGTGGGGCTGGCCCTGCTGGTGGCTGTGGTCTCCCTGCTGCTCACCGCGGTGCCGCGCGCCCTGCAGGACGTCAACGACCGTCAGCTCGCCCAGGACGTCGGCGGCCTGTCCGCCCTGCAGCGGGACGTCACCGGCCGGTGGAGCAGCACGGTGGAGGTGCCGGCCCCGCCGGGGGTCGACCCGTGGGCGCCGTTCGAGGAGGGCGCGACGCGCATCCGGGCCGCCCAGCCCGAGCCGTTGCGGTCGATGCTGCAGGAGGCGCAGATGTACGCCCGCGCCACCACCGCGGTCGAGCACGTCCCGGACGTGGAGAGCGGCTACTACGGCGCGGACGTGGCCGTCCACGCGGACCCGGACCTGGCCGAGCACGTGGAGGTCGTCGACGGCACGCTCCCGGGCCCGTGGGGCGGGCCCGGGGTCGACGCGTCCGACGACGCCGGGGGTGGAGGAGGCGACGTCGGAGCGGACGGAGGACGACGCGACGTCGGAGCGGACGGGGGACCCGGTGACGGGGTGCCGGTGGTCGTCCTCGAGGAGGCCGCGGAGGAGCTGCTGTGGGAGGTCGGCGACCGGGTCGGTCCGCTGGTGGTCGCCGGCACGTACCGGCCGCTCGACCCGCAGGACCCGCGATGGCAGCACGTCGACAACGGCGTCCGGATGGGGGTGCTCTTCGACCCCAACCGCGGGCAGGCCGCCCTGGTCACCGCGTTCGTGGACCCCGGCAGCCGCGGCTACCTCGGTCAGCCGACCGCGGTCCGGCACGAGCTGTGGTTCCCCGTCGACCCGGCGGCCGTGTCCGGGACGGGCGTGGACGTGGGTCTGGTCCGCCGGCAGCTCACCGGCATGCTCGCCCAGCAGCACACGCTCGTGGAGGCCGGCGACCCCGCGCTGGGTCCGATCGAGGCCGACCAGACGCCCGCGTTCGCGACCGGGCTGACCGGCACCCTCGACCAGGTGGTCCGCCAGCAGCGGGCGACGTCCTCGCTGCTCGCGGTGGTCGCCGCCGGGCCCCTCGGGGTCGCGCTGGCGGTCGTCGGCCTTGCCGCCCGGCTGGTGGTCCAGCGGCGCCGTCCGTCCGTGGCGCTCGTGCTGGCCCGGGGGGCCGGCCCTCGGCAGCTGCGGTGGATCGCGATGGTCGAGGGGCTTGCCGTCGGGGTCCCGGCGGCCCTCCTCGGCCACGTCCTGGCCCGGGCGCTGCTGCCCGGGGGCGGGCGCTGGCAGGAGTGGTTGGTCACGGCGGCGGTGGCCGCCGCCCCGGCGGTCGCGCTGGCCGCGTCCGTCGACGACGCCTCCCTCCTGCAGACCCGGCGCGACCTCTCCCGCCGCAGCAGCTCGCGGTGGCGGTGGGTCGTGGAGGCGGCCGTCGTCGCCCTGGCCGGGCTGGCCACCTGGCGGCTGCTGGACCGCAGCTCGCGGGGCGACGACCCGGGGACCTCCGGCGTCGACCTGCTCGCGGCCGCCACCCCGGTACTGCTGGCGCTGGCCGCGTGCGTCGTGGCCCTGCGGCTCTACCCGGTCCCGCTCGCCGCCCTCACCCGGGTGCTCCGCGACCGCCGGGGGCTGACGCCCTTCCTCGGCGCGGCCCGTGCCCTGCGCGACCCCGCCGGAGGACTCGTCCCCACCCTGGCCGTCGTCCTGGGGACCACCGTCGCGCTGGTCAGCGCGGTGCTGCTGACGACGGTGACCCGCGGGGCCGAGGCCGCAGCGTGGCAGGCCAACGGTGCCGCCGTCCGCGTCAACGGCCCGGTGATGACGGACGCGCTGGTCGAGCAGCTCGCCGGCGTCGAGGGGGTGGCGGCGGTCGCCCGGGTCGCGGACGTCGGCACCACCCAGGAGCTCTTCGTCGACGGTGACCGCACGCCGCTGCGGATCCTCGTCGTGGACCCCGCGCTGGAGCAGGTGGTCGGCCCCGGGTCGCCCGCCCCCGGTCCGTCGTCGCGGCTGTACGCCGACGGCGGCCCCATCCCCCTGGTCACCGGGGGCGACGCCCCCGACCGGGTGGGCGCGGCGACCCTGCGGGGCGTGGACGGGCCGGTCGAGGTCGTCGGGCACCTTCCCGAGCTGCCCGGCGTGCAGACGCCCGGCAGCTGGGCGCTCATCGACGCCGACCGGTGGACCGACCTCGGACGCCGGATGCCCACGGCCCGGGCGGCGCTGGTCTCGACCACCCAGGAAGCGGACACCGGTGCGGTCGCGGACGCGGTGCAGAAGCTCGTCGGCCCAGGGGTGGTCACCACCGTCCAGGAGGAGCTGGACTCCTTCACCTCGGCCCCTGTCACGACCGGGCTCACCCGGGCCTTCGTCGGGGCCACCGTGCTGACGGGGCTGCTCACCGTGCTCGCCGTCCTCGTCGTCCAGCTCATGGGGACCGCGGCTCGCTCCCAGCTGCTCGCCGTCCTGCGCACCCTGGGGCTTCGCCCCGGCCAGACCCGTGCGCTGACCGCCTGGGAGCTGGGTCCGGTGCTGGCCACCTCGCTCCTGGTCGGCGCGGTCCTCGGGCTGGCGGTGCCCTGGGTGCTCGTCCGGGCCCTCGACCTCACCGGTCTGACCGGCGGGCGGTCCCAGCCGCCCCTGGCCGTCGACCCGCTCGTCGTCGGCGCCGTCCTGGCCGCCGTCGTCCTGACCGTCCTGACCGCCGTCACCGTCAGCGCCCGGCTCGCCGGGCGCACCAACCTCGCGCAGGCCCTGCGCGTCGGGGAGGACCGATGAACGCCACACCCGCACGACCCGACATCTGGTGCGAGGACCTCGTGCGCATCTACTCCACCGAGGGCGTGGAGGTGCAGGCCCTGCAGGGGCTCAACCTCGTCGTCGACCCCGGTGACGTCGTCGCCCTCGTCGGCGCCTCCGGCTCGGGCAAGTCGACCCTGCTCACCATCCTCTCCGGGCTGGACCGTCCCACCGGTGGCCGCGCCCGGGTCGCCGGGGTCGACCTGATGGCCATGAGCCGGGCGCAGCGGGTGGACTACCAGCGCTCCGTCGTCGGCTTCGTCTGGCAGCAGACCTCGCGCAACCTGCTGCCCTTCCTCACCGCGGCCGACAACGTGGCGCTGCCGATGGTCATCAGCGGGCGGAAGGAACGGGCCGCCCGGGTCGAGGAGCTGCTTGGCCTGCTGGGCGTGGCCGACTGCGCCGGCCGGCGTCCGGCCCAGCTCTCCGGCGGCCAGCAGCAGCGGGTGGCGATCGCCACCGCCCTGGCCAACTCCCCCTCCGTGCTGCTCGCCGACGAGCCGACCGGCGAGCTGGACGACGCCGCCTCCGAGCAGGTGCTCGGGGCGATGCGCTCGGCGGCCGAGGAGCTGGGCACCACCGTCCTCGTCGTCACCCACGACCCCACCGTCTCCGACCACGTGCGGCGCACGGTCCAGATCCGGGACGGGCGCACCTCCACCGAGGTGCTGCGCCAGAGGGTCGTGGACGCCGACGGCGTGGAGCGGACGGTCGCCCGGGAGTACACCGTCATCGACCGGGCCGGCCGCATCCAGCTGCCCCGTGCCCACGTCGAGGAGCTCGGGCTGCACGACCGGGTCCGGATCGAGAAGGAGAGCAGCCACGTGCAGGTCTGGCCGGACGACGAGACGCACGGCACCGAGGGGACGGAGAAGCGGTGAGCGGGCAGGAGCGGCCGACCGGAGGGCACCCGGTCGTCGTCCTGGCGGCGCGGGGCCTGCACCGGACGTTCGGCACCGGTCCGACGCAGGTGTACGCACTGTCGGGCGTCGACCTGGACGTGCCGGGCGGGCGGCTGACCGTGGTGCGCGGACCGTCGGGGTCGGGCAAGACGACCCTGCTCAACCTGCTCGGCGGGCTGGACCGGCCCACCTCCGGGCAGGTTCTCCTCGACGACGGCAGGGTGCTGTCGGAGCTGCCCGAGAGGGAGGTCCTCGCCGTCCGGCGCGAGCGGATCGGCTACGTGTTCCAGAGCTTCGGCCTCGTCCCGGTGCTCTCCGCCGAGGAGAACGTCGAGGTGCCGCTGCGGTTGCGGCAGGTCCCCGCGGGCGAGCGCTCCGCCCGGGTCGCCGAGGCACTGGCGATGGTGGGGCTGGACCGGCACGCGCGGCAGCGCCCCTACGAGCTCTCCGGGGGCCAGCAGCAGCGGGTCGGCATCGCCCGGGCTCTTGTCGGGCGACCGGACATCCTGATCGCCGACGAGCCCACGGGCCAGCTGGACTCCGACACCGCCGCCACGATCATGGACCTGCTCGTCGACCTCACCCACGCCCGGGGCATCGCCAGCGTCGTCTCCACCCACGACCCCGTCCTCATGGGCCGGGCCGACCAGGTCGTGGAGCTGCACGACGGTCGCCGGGCGGGCGGGAACGCCTGATCCACCGACCCGGGCCGGGCGGGTGGGGACGCCTGATCCTCCGACCCGGGCCGGGCACCGACGAGCGGGCGAGACGCCAGGGTGGCACCATCGGAGGATGAGCACCGAGGACACCACCGGAGACCTGCAGCCGCTGCCCTCCGACGAGCGCCCCACGGCCGCGGTCCCCCCGGGCGTGCACGAGGACATGCTGCCCGTGGCCGAGGACCTTCCCATGACGAGGATGCGGCGCGGCTACGACACCGAGCAGGTCGACGCCCTGGTCGAGGACGTCTTCGACGCCGTCCGCTCCGGCGGGCGCGCCCCGGTGATCGCCGAGACCCGCTTCCGGGGGACCACCGGACTGCGCAGCGGCTACGAGGAGAGGGCGGTCGACGACTACCTCGACGCGCTGGCCGAGGCCGTGGGGCAGCAGGCCACGCCGGAGCCCTCGGCCGGGGCGCCCCGCCACCCCGGTGCGGAGCAGAACCCCGATGACGCCGGACGACTCGGACGCCCCGAGACGCGCGGTGCCGACCCGACGGGCGAGCCCGCAGGCTCACCGCTCGACGAGGCGACCTACCGCGCTGACGACGGCCAGCCTGGGGACCACCCCCGCCCGTAGGGTGGGGTCATGCGCGTCCTGGTCACCGGCGGAGCCGGGTACATCGGCTCCCACACGGTGCTGCACCTGCTCGCGGCCGAGCACGAGGTCGTCGTGGTCGACGACTTCTCGAACGCCCGCCCGGCGGTCGTCGACCGGCTCGCCGAGCTCGCCGGCCGTCCCGTCGAGGTGCACCGGCTCGACGTCACCGACCGCGAGGGTCTCGACCGGGTCGTCGACGGCGCGGGCTTCGGGGCGGTCGTGCACTTCGCGGCCTACAAGGCCGTCGGGGAGTCCGTGGCCCGACCGCTGGACTACTACCGGAACAACCTGGGCGCCACGATCGCGGTCGCCGAGGCGATGGTGCGTCACGGCATACCCCACCTGGTGTTCTCCTCCTCGGCCACCGTCTACGGCGCGGACGCGCCCGTGCCGATGACCGAGGACCTGCCGACGTCGGCGACCAACCCCTACGGGTGGACCAAGGTGATGAACGAGCAGATCCTCCGGGACGCCGTCGCCGCCCACCCCGGGCTGCGGGTGGCGCTGCTGCGCTACTTCAACCCGGTCGGCGCCCACCCGTCGGGGCGGATCGGCGAGGATCCGGCGGACGTGCCGAACAACCTGATGCCCTACGTCGCGCAGGTGGCGGTGGGCCGGCGGGAGAGCCTGGCCGTCTTCGGGAACGACTACGACACGGTCGACGGGACCGGGGTGCGCGACTACATCCACGTCGAGGACCTGGCCGCCGGGCACGTCGCGGCGCTCGGGCGGATCGCCGCCCACGACCAGCCCCTGTCCGTGTGGAACCTGGGCACCGGCCGCGGCACCTCCGTGCTGGAGCTGGTGCACGCGTTCGAGCAGGCCAGCGGGCGGTCCGTGCCCTACGAGGTGGTCGACCGCCGACCGGGCGACGTCGCCTCCTCCTACGCCGACCCCTCCCTCGCCGAGCGCGAGCTGGGCTGGCGGGCGACCCGGACGGTCGCGGACATGTGCGCCGACACCTGGCGGTGGCAGCAGGCCAACCCGCAGGGATACCCCGCCGGGTAGGGTCAAAGCCGACGCGCCGTCGTAGACTGGACCCATGCCTCGTCGTCAAGCTGCCCTGGGAGACCTGGAGCGCGTCGTCATGGACGCCCTGTGGACCCACGGCCCCGACCTCACCGTCCGCGACGTCATGGAGCGGATGGAGGGCACCAAGGAGCTGGCCTACACCACGATCATGACCGTCCTGGACCGGCTGGCCAAGAAGGGCCTGGCGCAGCGCACCCGGGACGGGCGGGCGTGGCGCTACACCGCCGCCTCCTCGCGCGAGGCGCTCGCCGCGACGGCGCTGCGCTCGACGCTGGAGAACGTCCAGGCCGACCGCACGCTGGCGATGATGCACTTCCTGGACGACGCCTCCCCGGCCGAGCTGGACGACCTGCGGGCCGCCCTCGCCGAGGTCGAGCGCCGCCACACCTGACGCCGTGACGGGGGTCGTCGTCACCGCAGCGCTGATCCTCGGCGCCCTCCTGCTGACCCTCGTCGCCCCCCACCTGCTCGCCGGCCGCACCGGCCTGCGGGCGGCGCCGGGACCGGCCCTGCTCCTGTGGCAGGCGGTCAGCCTGGCCGGCGTGGCCAGCGCGCTGCTCGCGGCCCCGGTCGCCGCGCTCGTCCTGCCGACCGACCGCCCGTGGCTGCTGGCCGCGGCGGTCGTCCTGTCCGGCCTGATGCTCGCCCGGCTGCTCTGGTCGGGCCACCGGGTCGGCACCGACCTGCGCCGGCGGCGTGCCCGCCACCGTGAGCTGGTCGACCTCGTCGGGGACCGGCTGGGCCCGGGCGTCGACGGCACCCCGACGGGGGTGGACCGGGCGGGCGCCGCGCACCGGCCGTCGGGCCCGCACGTGCCGCGACGCCACCCGGTCGCCGTCGTGGCCCATGCCAGCCCGACCGCCTACTGCCTACCCGGTCGCGACGACCGCATCGTGCTGAGCAGCGCCGCCGTCGACCGGCTGGACGACGACCAGCTGGGAGCCGTCCTCTCCCACGAGCTCGCCCACCTGACCCAGCGCCACGACCTGCTCCTGGAGCTGTTCACCGTGCTGCACGAGGCCGTGCCCGCCCGGGTCCGGGCCGACCGCGCGCTCGGGGAGGTCCACCTGCTGGCCGAGATGCTGGCCGACCGCACCGCGGCCCGGTCCACCGGCCCGACGGCCCTCGCCAGGGCGCTCGTGGCGATGGCCGTGCCGGCCGGGGACGCCCCCGGGCGCACGGGCGAACCCCTCGGCGCGGGTGCGGGCACCGCATACCTGGTCGACCCGGGCCCGGCCGTCGGGTCCGGTCAGGTCGCGGTCCGGGTCCGGGCCCTGGCGGCGCCTCCCCGGCCGCGCGGGATGCGCACCGGCCTGATCACCGCCTCGCTCGTGGTGCTGCTGCTGCCGCCGGCGCTGGCCCTCCTGGCCGTCGCCGGCTGAGCCACCCGCCGCAGCCGGCGGCGACGCCCGGCCCGCACGTCCAGGCAGCAGACCTGTCACAGATCGGGTGATATGTCCGCCGATCGCGCAGCGTCTCGCTGCATCGACGCCCGGCCGACGGTGAGGGCGACGGTGACGGCAGGGCCCCCCCCTGTGAGCGACCCCACGGTGTCTGGTGCGTCACAGTTCCTCTAAATTCCCTCTCCCGGCCCTGACGGCGGAGTAGGTTACGACCGTAGGTAGTACGTGCCCGCACCCAGCGGGCCGTCCGCACGCCGCGCCCCGGGGGCGCCGGTTCCGTCAGGGAGAGGCCATGGACGCACTGGACCTTGCACGGTGGCAGTTCGGGATCACCACCGTCTACCACTTCTTCTTCGTGCCGATCACGATCGGGCTGAGCCTGCTCGTGGCGATCATGCAGACGCAGTGGATGCGCACCCGCAACCCGCAGTGGCTGCGGCTGACCAAGTTCTTCGGCAAGCTGTTCACGATCAACTTCGCGCTCGGCCTGGTCACCGGCATCGTCCAGGAGTTCCAGTTCGGGATGAACTGGTCGGACTACTCCCGCTTCGTCGGCGACATCTTCGGAGCACCGCTGGCGATCGAGGCGCTGCTGGCGTTCTTCCTCGAGTCGACCTTCCTGGGCCTGTGGATCTTCGGGTGGGGACGGATCCCGGAGAAGCTGCACGCCTCGTTCATGTGGCTGGTGCACGTCGGCACCGTGCTGTCGGCCTACTTCATCCTCGCGGCCAACTCGTTCATGCAGAACCCGGTCGGCTACTGGATCAACCCCGACACCGGCCGCGCCGAGCTGACCGACTTCCTGGCCGTGCTGACCAACCCGGTGCAGCTGGTGACCTTCCCGCACGTGGTCGCCGCGGCCTACATGACCGGAGGTGCGTTCGTGCTGGCCTTCGCGCTGTGGCACCTGTGGCGCAGCCAGACCCCCGGCGGCGACCTGCCGATGTACCGCAGGGCCGCGCGCCTGGGCGCCTGGGCCCTCCTGGTCGCCGGCGTGGCCGTCGTCGGCACCGGCGACGTGCAGGGCAAGATCATGACCGAGGTGCAGCCGATGAAGATGGCGGCCGCCGAGGGACTCTACGAGGACGTCCCCGAGGGTGAGGGCGCCCCCTTCTCGATCATCACCGTGGGCACGCTCGACGGGACCGAGGAGGTCTGGGCGCTCACCGTGCCCAAGCTGCTGTCCTACCTGGCCACCGGCGACCTGGAGGGCGCGGTCGAGGGGATCGACCACATCCAGGAGCGCTACGAGCAGACCTACGCCGGCAGCGAGCTGACCGAGGTCGAGGACTACCGCCCGCTCATCCCGGTGACCTACTGGTCCTTCCGGCTGATGATGGGCCTGGGCTTCGCCGGGATGGCGGTCGGCGCCGCGGTGCTGTGGCGGCTGCGCGCCCGCGACGGCGAGCACGGACACCGCCTCACCTCCCCCTGGTGGGGCTGGGCCGGGGCACTGGTGCTGTTCATGCCGCTGCTGGCGAACAGCTTCGGCTGGATCTTCACCGAGATGGGCCGCCAGCCGTGGCTGGTCATGGGCCTGATGACCACCCAGACCGGGGTCTCCCCCGGGACCACGACCGGCGAGGTGCTCACCTCGATGCTCGTCTTCACCCTGCTCTACGGCGCGCTGGCGGTCGTCGAGGTCGCCCTGATCCTGCGCTACGGCCGGGCCGGCGCCGAGCAGGTCCCCGAGGACGCGTCCTACGACCCGCGGGACCGGTCCGACGACGACGCCTACGTCTTCACCTACTGAGAACACGGCATACCCAAGGAAACGGATCATGGAACTCACCACCGTCTGGTTCATCCTCATCGCCGTGCTGTGGGTCGGCTACTTCGTCCTGGAGGGGTTCGACTACGGCGTGGGCACCCTGCTGCCGGTCCTCGGTCGGGACGAGACGTCCGGCACGGGCACCGACGCGGTCCGGCACACCGGCGAGACCCGGCGCCGGCAGATGCTGTCCTCGATCGGCCCGTTCTGGGACGGCAACGAGGTGTGGCTGCTCACCGCCGGCGGCGCGACGTTCGCCGCGTTCCCGCACTGGTACGCCACCCTGTTCTCCGGCTTCTACCTGCCTCTGCTGCTCATCCTCGTCGCGCTCATCGTGCGCGGGATCGGCCTGGAGTACCGCGGCAAGGTCGACTCGACCAGCTGGCGCGCCCGGATGGACGCGATGATCGTCGTCGGCTCGTTCCTGCCGGCGCTGCTGTGGGGCGTGGCGTTCACCAACATCGTCGTCGGCGTTCCGATCGACCAGGACATGGAGTACGTCGGGGGCTTCTTCAACCTGCTCAACCCGCTCGCCCTGCTCGGCGGCCTGGTCACGCTGACCCTCTTCGTCACCCACGGCGCGCTGTTCGTGGCGCTGAAGACCGACGGCCGGCTGCGCCACGACGCCCGGGCCCTGGGTCTGAGGGTCGGCGTCGTCTCCGCCGTCCTCGCGGTGGTCTGGCTGGGCCTGGTGCACGCCCGCACCGGCGGCCTGCTGTCCTGGGTGGCCGCGGCGCTGGCCGCGGCGGCCCTCGTCGCCGCGCTGCTCATGGCCTGGCGCGGCCGCGAGGGCTGGGCCTTCGCCGGGACCTTCGGCGCGATCGCGCTGGCGACGGTCTCGCTGTTCCTGGCGCTGTTCCCCGACGTCATGCCCTCCAGCCTCGACCCCGCGTGGTCGCTGACGGTGGAGAACGCCTCCTCCAGCCAGAAGACGCTGGGCATCATGACCGTCGTCGCGGTGATCTTCACCCCGATCGTGCTGCTCTACCAGTCGTGGACCTACTGGACCTTCCGCAGACGGATCTCGGGGCACCACATCCCGACCGACGTCCACCACGCCGCCGTCACCGGGGAGACCCGGCCCACGGTGGCCGGGCGGCGGTGAGCCGCCGCAGCGACGACCCGAGGGGCCGGTCCGCGCGCCCCTTCGACCCCCGCCTGCTGCGGGCCCTCCCCGCCACGCGCGGACCGGTGGCGCTGCTGTCGGTGCTCGGCGTGCTGGGTGGGGTCACCGCGGTCGCGCAGGCGGTCGTCCTGGCCCTGCTCGTCGCGCAGGTGGTCGGGGGCGGGCCCCTCGGACCGGTCCTCGCGGGCCTGGTCGCGCTGCTCATCCTCCGCGGGGCGCTGGCCGGGGCCGGGGAGTATGTCGCGCGCCGGGCCGGGCAGCGGGTGTCCGGCCAGGTGCGCCTCGCCGTGCTGCGCCGCTGGTCGGCCCGCCCCGAGGAGGAGCGTCCGCCGACGGACGTGGCGCTGACGCGGGCCACCGACGGGGTGTCGGCCCTGGAGCCCTACGTCGCCCGCTACCTGCCCGCGCTGGTCACCGCAGCGGTCGTGCCGGTGCTGGCCGTCGTCGTGCTGGCCGTCGTGGACGTGTGGAGCGCGCTCATCGTCGTGCTCACCCTGCCGCTCCTGCCGGTCTTCGCCGCGCTCGTGGGTCAGCACACCCAGGAGCAGACCGAGCGACGGTGGGGGGCGATGGCCCAGCTGGCCGGGCACTTCCTCGACGTGGTCCGGGGACTGCCCACGCTGGTGGCCTACAGCCGGGCCCGCCACCAGGTCGCGGTGGTGCGCGAGGTCGGTGAACGGCACCGTGCCGCCACGACGGCGACGCTGCGGACCGCGTTCCTGTCCACCGCGGCCCTGGAGCTGCTGGCCACGATCTCGGTCGCGCTCGTCGCCGTGGCGGTGGGGCTGCGGCTGGCCTACGGCGCGATGGACCTCAGCGTCGGCCTCGTGGCCATCCTGCTGGCCCCCGAGGCCTACTGGCCCGTGCGCCGGGTCGGTGCCGAGTTCCACAACGCCGCCGACGGGTCGACCGCGCTCGCCGAGCTGGCTGCCGACGGGGTGCTGGACGTCGACCCCGCACCGGCCGAGGACGGGCGGGAGGTCGACGCTGCACCGGCCGAGAACGGGCGGGAGACCGACGCGCAGCAGGAGGGCACCGGGGGCACGCAGGAGCAGGGCCCGGCCGAGCGCGTGGGGCTGCACGCGCTGTCCTACGCCCACCGGGGCCGCAGCCGCACGCTGGTGGATGTGGACCTGTCCACCACGGTCGCACCCGGCCTGACCGCGCTCACCGGACCGTCGGGGGCCGGCAAGACGACCGTGCTGGAGCTGCTGGCCGGCCTGCGGGTCCCCACCGCGGGCTCGGTCACCGCCCCCCGCGCCCACCTGGCGAGCCAGCGGCCGGTCCTGCTGCCGGGCACCGTGCGTGACAACCTGCTGCTCGTGGCGCCCGGCCTGCCGACGTCCGGGCCGTCCGGGCTCCAGGCCGGTCCCCGCGTCGACGACCGGGACGGGGTCACCGACGACGCCCTCGTCGACGCCCTTCGCCGGGTCGGTCTCTGGGACGACCTCGCGGACCGCGACGGGCTCAACACCGACCTGGGCGAGGACGGCTTCGGCCTCTCCGCCGGCCAGCGCGCCCGGCTGGCGCTGGCCCGGGCGCTGCTGTCCGACGGGCCCCTCGTCCTGCTCGATGAGCCGACCGCCAACGTCGCCGCCGGCTCCGTGCCCCTGCTGCACGGGGTCGTGCTCGACCTCGCCGCGCACCGGCGGGTGGTCGCGGTCACCCACGACCCCGACCTCGTGGCCCTGGCGGACGACCACTGGCACCTGGAGCCCGCACCCCTCGAGGACCGGGGGACGGCACCCAGGCTGCACACCACCCGGGCCGCACCGGTCGCCGCGACCGCCCGGGGAGCCCGGACCGCCCGTGACCGGTCCGGCAGCACCTCGACGGACCGCACCCTGCCCGTCCCCGACGCAGGGAGCGCCTCGGCGGACGGGCCCGCCGACGACCACGACCGCATACCCCTGCTGAGGGCACCCCGGGGCCGCGCCGGCCTGGCCGCCGCCTGCCTCCTCGGCGGCCTGTCGGTCGGGGCCGGCGTGGCACTGACGGCCACGTCCGGGTGGCTCATCGTGCAGGCCTCGACGCAGCCGGTCGTGCTCACCCTCATGGTCGCCATCGTGGGGGTGCGGGCGTTCGGGCTGGCGCGGCCGGTGCTGCGCTACGCCGAGCGGGTCCTGTCCCACGACGTGGCGCTGGCCGACCTGGCCGACCGGCGGGCGGAGGTGTTCGCGCGGCTCGTGCCGCTGACCCCCGCCCGGCTGGGGCGGAGGAGCCGGGGTGAGCTGCTCACCGCGGTCGTGCGCGACCTGGACGACGTCGTCGACGAGCAGGTCCGGGTGACGGTGCCGGCCTGGTCGACCGTGATCGCCACCGTCGTGGGCGCCCTCGTCGCCGGGTGGCACCTGCCCGTGGCTGGGCTGGTGGTCACCCTCGGCGGGCTGCTCGTCCTCGGCGTGGGTGCGACCGGGTATGCCGCTGAGCGGGCCGCGCAGGGGTCCGTCGTCGCGGCACGTGGTCGGGTGCGGCACACCGTGACCGCACTGGTCTCGCGGCTGCTGCAGGTGCAGGCCACGACGGGGCTGCACGCCGACCGGACCCGTCTGCTCCTCCCGGTGGTGGACGGCGAGCGCGACCAGCTGCGGGCCGAGAGCAGGTTGGCGGCCGCCCGGGGCGGGACGATGGCGGCCCTGTGGCTCGTCGTGGCCGGGACCACCGCGGCGGTCGCGGTGCTCGTCACCGCCGCGCACTCCGGCGGTGACCTGAGCGGCCCGTACGCCGCGCTCGTCGCCCTGGTCCCGATGGCCCTGGCCGACGCCTGGGTAGGGCTCGCCGACGTGGCCGGAGCCCGGGCCCGGGCCCGGGCGGCCGCCGCCCGGTTGGACCGGGTGCTGGACCAGGAGCCCGCCGTCGCCGGGCGGGGACGGGAGCGGCTGCCGGCCGGTGCACCGACGGAGGTGCGGTGGGACGGCGTGGGGGCGCGCTGGCCGGCGCATGTCGCCCGTGCCGGGCACGAGTGCGGCGTTCCGGCGCCCGGCGTGGCCGCCGAGGCCACGGCCCCCGGCGTGCACGTCCGGCTGGACCTGCCGCCGACCGACCTCGATCTGCCCGCCGGGGAGCGGATGAGCCTGACCGGCCCCAACGGCACCGGGAAGTCGACCGCTCTGGCCGTGCTGGCCCGCCACCTCGACCCGGAGGTCGGTCGGGCGACGGTGGCCGGGACCGACCTGCTGGACCTCGACCTCGAGCAGACCCGCTCCCGGATCGCGCTCGTGGACGACGAGCCGCACGCCTTCGCCGGCAGCGTCCGGGCCAACCTCGCGCTCGCCGCCCCTCACGTCGACGATGCGGCGATGAGGACGGCGCTGCGCACCGTCGACCTGGGCCACTGGTTCTCCACCCTCCCCCAGGGCCTGGACACCCCGCTGACCGGGCTGTCGGGCGGCGAGCGCGCCCGGCTGTCGATGGCGCGGGCCCTGCTGGCCGACCGTCCGCTCGTGCTGCTGGACGAGCCGACGGCGCACCTGGACGACGCCACCGCCGAGCGGGCGCTCACCGGCCTGGACAGGCAGGTGGGCGCCGCGGCCACCGTCGTCGCCGTCAGCCACCGCCCGGTCGGTCCGGCGCGCGACTGGCCGCAGGTCCGCCCGGGTGGTGACCGGCTCCTCGCTGCTGCGCAGGACGGGGGGCGTCCGGTCCACTAGCGTGAGCGCCATGTCCGACATCGACCCGATCTGGTGGATCGTCCTGGGGCTGGTGGTGCTGGCCGCGCTCCTGGCGTGGTTCTTCATCTCCCGCCGCAAGAAGCAGGAGCAGGCCCGCACCGAGGCCTCCCACCTGCGCGAGCGCGCCCAGGGCGGGGAGACCTACGTGGCCGGCGCCGAGGACCGCGCCCGTGAGCTCCGGGAGAAGGCCCAGGACGCCGAGCAGCGCGCCCGGCGGATGCAGGACGAGGCGGACGAGGCGACCAGGGTGGCCCGCGAGCACCGGGACCGGGTGACCGACGACTACCTGCGCGCCGACGACATCGACCCGGACGCCAAGCAGTGACCGAACCGGCCTGACGACCGGACGGCTGCCCGGCCTGACGGCCTCACGGCCTCACGGCCTGACGACCTGACGACCGGACGACCGGACGGTAGAGCCCGTCACGACCAGGCTGCACCACCCCAGTCCGTCGGGCTGAGAAGATGGGCCCATGCCGCTGCCTGCCGCCCGCACGCCCCTGTCCGAGCTGACCCCGCCGATCGCGCTGGGGGCCCTCGACGGCCGCTACCGCGGCGCGGTCGCCCCCCTCGTCGACCACCTCTCCGAGGCCGCGCTCAACCGGGCCCGGCTGCACGTCGAGGTCGAGTGGCTCCTCCACCTCGTCGGGCAGCAGGTCGTCCCGGGGGCCCCGTCGCTGAGCGACGAGGAGCAGGCGGCCCTGCGGGCCGTCGTCACCGGTTTCGACGCCGCCGCGATCGAGGAGCTGCGGGCGATCGAGGCCGAGACCGTCCACGACGTCAAGGCCGTCGAGTACTTCCTGCGCCGTCGCCTGACGCAGATCCTGGCCCGCAGCGACGGCGACGACACCTCACGGGCCGACGCGTTCGGCGAGCTGGTCCACTTCGCCTGCACCAGCGAGGACGTCAACAACACCTCCTACGCCCTCATGGTGCAGGGGGCGGTCACCCAGGTCTGGCTGCCCCGCGCGACGGCGCTCGTCGACCAGCTGTCCACGATGGCGCGGGAGCTCGCGGACGTCCCCCTGCTGGCCCACACCCACGGCCAGCCGGCCACCCCCACGACGATGGGCAAGGAGCTGGCGGTCCTTGCCTGGCGCCTCAGGCGCCAGCTGCGCCGGGTGGAGGGAGCGGCATACCTGGGCAAGCTCAACGGGGCCACCGGCACCTACGGCGCGCACGTCGTGGCGGTGCCCGACGCCGACTGGCAGCAGGTCAGCCGCACCTTCGTCCAGCACCTGGGGCTGACCTGGAACCCGCTGACCACGCAGATCGAGAGCCATGACTGGCAGGCCGAGCTCTACGCCGACGTGGCCCGGTTCAACCGGATCCTGCACAACCTGGCGACCGACGCATGGACCTACATCTCGATGGGTTACTTCGCCCAGGTCCGCGGCCAGGGCACCGTCGGGTCCAGCACGATGCCGCACAAGGTCAACCCGATCCGGTTCGAGAACGCCGAGGCCAACCTCGAGGTGTCCAACGCCCTGCTCGACGTGCTCGCGACCACGCTGGTGACCAGCCGCCTTCAGCGCGACCTCACCGACTCCTCGATGCAGCGCAACATCGGCACCGCGCTGGGGCACGGCCTGCTCGCGCTGGACAACGTCTCGCGCGGGCTCGCGGGTCTGGACGCGGTGCCGGAGGCGATGGCCCGCGACCTCGACGCCAACTGGGAGGTGCTCGCCGAACCGGTCCAGTCCGTCATGCGGGCGCTCGCCGCGCGCGGGGTCGAGGGGATGACCAACCCCTACGAGCGGCTCAAGGAGCTGACCCGCGGCCGTCGCATCGGTCAGGCCGAGCTGGTGGAGTTCGTCCGGGGGCTGGGCCTGCCCGCCGAGGAGGAGGAGCGGCTCGTCGCGCTGACCCCGGCCACCTACACCGGCCTGGCGGCCGAGCTCGTCGAGCACCTGGCGGACGCATGATCCTCGTGCCCGCCGAGCGTCTCGACGGGGTGCGCACGCACCTGGCCGACGCGGGGTATGCCGTGGTCGAGGCGACCACGCCCGTGGACGCCGACCTGCGCAGGACCCAGGCGGAGCTGGCCGCCGCCCTGCGGCTGCCGTCCCCCGCGGAGCGCAACCTGGACGCGATGGCCGACACCCTGCGCGACCTGCACCAGATCTGGGACGGCCGGATGGTCGCGCTGCTGTGGAAGGACGCCGAGCGGCTGGCCTGTGCGGACGGTCGGGGCTGGTGGATCCTCGGGGAGATCCTCGACGACGTCGACGCCCTGACGGTGGTGGCCTTCGGCGAGGCGAGGATCGGCAGGCCGCCGGCCGGGTCGGACGTCGGGCCCGAGCGCGGCCGGGACAGGGACGCAGGAGGGGACCGGTGAGGCTGAGCCGGCCGGTGGCGGCCGTGCTGCTGGTGCTGGTCGTCCTGCTGCTCGTCTGGCTGATGCTCGGCCAGGGCGGGGCCGGGGAGGGCCCCGGCGCCGACGCCCCCCGGCCCGGCCCCACGACGCAGGACCAGGGCCAGACTCCTGTCGAGGACGGCACGCCCGGGGAGCCGGACGAGGGAACGGCGGACGACGGGTTCGCGCCGTTCGACGCGGACGCCGAGGACGAGTCCCCCGTCGGCGCGTCGGGCGACGGCACGGCGGGCGACGGCGGCGACGCCGCGGGTGCGGACGAGCCGCGGGGGGTGGACACCCGCGACTGGGACGGCATCGACGCGTGCTGGGACGACGTGCTGCCCGACGAGCTCGACGAGGTGGCCGACGACGTCGAGGACGGCGGCCCCTTCTCCTATCCAGGCAAGGACGGGTCGACGTTCGGCAACTTCGAGGGCTTCCTGCCCGACGAGTCGCGCGGCTACTACCGCGAGTACACGGTGGAGACGCCCGGACTGGACCACCGCGGCGCCCGACGGATCGTCACCGGCGGCGGTGCGGCCGACCCGGAGGTCTGGTACTACACCGACGACCACTACGAGAGCTTCTGCGAGTTCGCACCGTGACCACGACCCTGGACGGGCTCGGGGAGCCGGGCGCCACCTTCCTCGCCGAGCGGCACCTGGCGACGCTCTCGACGTTCGGCCCGGGCGGCCTCATCCACGTCGTCGCCGTCGGGTTCACCTGCTGGGACGGCGTCGTGCGCGTCATCACCAGCGACGGGAGCCAGAAGGTGCGCAACGTCGAGCGCGACGCGCGCGCCACCGTCGCCCAGGTCGACGGGAGGCGCTGGCTGAGCATCGCCGGCCGGGCGGTCGTCGAGCGCGACCCCGAGGCGGTGGCCCTGGCGGAGGAGCTGTACGCCAGCCGCTACCGGCCGCCCCGGGTCAACCCGCGGCGGGTGGTGATCCGGCTGACGCCGGAGCGCCTGCTGGGCTCGCGGTCGCTGCTGACGTCCTGACGGAATACCCCAGAGGGGTATGCTGTTGGCATGGCTGTGCACGGATACACCGGATCGAAGGACGACTACCTCAAGCGGCTGCGCCGCATCGAGGGACAGGTCCGCGGCATCGCCCGTATGGTCGAGGAGGACACCTACTGCATCGACGTGCTCACCCAGGTGAGCGCGGTGACCAAGGCCCTCCAGGCGGTCAGTCTCGGCCTGCTGGAGGACCACATCGGCCATTGCGTCGTCGACGCGGCCAAGGAGTCCGACGAGGCCGGGCAGGCCAAGGTCCGCGAGGCGTCCGACGCGATCGCCCGCCTCGTGCGCAGCTGACCCCATCACCCACCGACGAAGGAGCAGCCCATGACCAGCCCCGACACCCCCGTCCAGAACCAGACCACCAAGATCGTCGTCAGCGGCATGACCTGCGGCCACTGCGTCTCCTCGGTCACCGAGGAGCTCAAGGAGGTCGACGGCGTCCTCGACGTCCGGATCGAGGACCTCGTCAAGGGCGGCGACACGGACGTCTTCGTCGAGTCCGACGGCCCGCTCGACCTCCCGGCGGCCCGCGCGGCCGTCGAGGAGGCCGGCTACACCGCCTCCGTCTGAGTCGCCCGTCGACCCGACCGGGCGCCCGCCACCGGGCGTCCGGTCGACCCGGGCCGCACCCGGGCCGGCCGCATCAGACCGGCCCACCGGCACCACCCCGCACCCCTCCCGAGCAGGAGCCATGAGCACCAGCACGAAGCCCACCACCGACACCGCCGCCCAGCACGTCGACCTGGCGATCACCGGGATGACCTGCGCCTCGTGCTCGTCGCGCATCGAGCGCAAGCTGAACAAGCTCGACGGCGTCGAGGCCAGCGTCAACCTGGCCACGGAGAAGGCGAGCATCAGCTTCCCCTCGGCGCTGTCGGTCGCCGACATCGTCGCCACGGTCGAGAAGACCGGCTACGGCGCCACCCCGCTGGAGGACGAGCGCGGTGTGCGGGCCCCGGCGATGACCCACGACGTCGTCAGCAAGGACTCCCTGCGGGCGCGGATGATCACCGCCAGCGTCCTCGCCGCCGTCGTGGCCGTCCTGCACATGGTGCCGCCCGTCCGGGAGTCGCTGGGCACGACGGGGCACTGGTTGCAGTTCGTGCTGACCCTGCCGGTCTACCTCTGGGCGGCCTACCCCTTCCACCGCGCCGCCGCGATCAACGCGCGCCACCTCTCCTCGACCATGGACACCCTCGTCTCGGTGGGGACCACCGCGGCGATGGGATGGTCCGTCGTCGCGCTGTTCACGGGCTTCACCCACGACCTCTACTTCGAGGTCGTCGCGGTCGTCACGGCGTTCCTGCTCGTCGGCCGGTACATCGAGGCGCGGGCCAAGGCCCAGGGGCGCTCGGCCCTGGCCTCGCTCATGGAGCTGGGCGCCAAGGACGTGGCCGTCCTGCGTCATGAGGCCGGCAGCGGTGCCTGGACCGAGTCCCGCATCCCGGTCGAGGACCTCACCGAGGGGATGCGCTTCGTCGTCCGTCCCGGCGAGAAGATCGCCACCGACGGCCGGGTCGTCGACGGGGCGAGCACCGTGGACGCCAGCATGGTCACCGGCGAGTCGATGCCGGTGGAGGTGGCGACCGGTGACGAGGTCACCGGAGCCACCGTCAACGGGCACGGGCGGCTGGTCGTCGAGGCCACCCGCGTCGGTCGGGAGACCACCCTGGCCAGGATCACCGAGCTCGTCGAGCAGGCCCAGACCGGCAAGGCCCCGGTGCAGCGCCTCGCCGACCGGATCTCGGCCGTGTTCGTCCCCGTCGTTCTGGTCCTGGCCGCGCTGACCTTCCTGGTCTGGCTGGTCGTCGGCGGCTCCGTCGCCGGGGCGCTGGCGCCCGCCGTGGCCGTGCTGATCATCGCCTGCCCCTGCGCCCTGGGTCTGGCCACGCCCACCGCCCTGCTCACCGGGACCGGCCGCGGCGCCGAGATGGGCATCCTCATCAAGGGCCCGCAGATCCTGGAGTCCACCCGCCGGGTGGACACCGTCGTGCTCGACAAGACCGGCACGCTGACCACCGGCGAGCCCGTCCTGGGCGACATCGTCACCACCGGCGCGCTCTCCGAGGAGGCGGCGCTCAAGGCCGCGGCCGCCGTCGAGTCCGGCAGCGAGCACCCGGTCGCCCGGGCGATCGTCGAGGGCGCCCGGGAGCGGGGCGTCGACGTCGTGCCCACGACCGCCTTCACCAGTCTGCCCGGCCAGGGTGCCCGCGCGACCATCAAGGACACGCAGGTCACCGTCGGCAAGGCGGACCTCTTCGAGGAGGTGCCCGCCGAGCTGCGGGCCGCGCTCGACGCCGGTACCGGGACCACCGTCCTCGTCGGCTGGGGCGGCGTGGCCCGCGCGGCCCTCACCGTCACCGACACCCCTCGCCCGACGAGCGCCGCCGCGGTGGAGCGCCTGCGCGAGCTGGGCCTCACGCCATACCTGCTGACCGGGGACAACGAGCACACCGCGCGCGCGATCGCCCGCGAGGTCGGCATCGACGAGGGCAACGTCGACGCCGGGGTGCTGCCGCAGGACAAGTTCGCGCACGTCAAGGCCCTCCAGGAACGGGGCCGGGTCGTGGCGATGGTCGGCGACGGGGTCAACGACGCCGCGGCCCTCGCCCAGGCGGACCTGGGCATGGCCATGGGATCGGGCACCGACGTGGCCGCCGAGTCGGCCGACATCGTGCTCATGCGCTCCGACGTCGAGGCGGTCGCCGACGCGATCGGCCTGTCCCGCAAGACGCTGCGCATCATCAAGGAGAACCTTGTCTGGGCGTTCGGCTACAACACCCTGGCGATCCCGCTGGCCGCGTTCGGGATGCTCACCCCGATGATCGCCGGCGGTGCGATGGCGATGTCGTCGGTGCTCGTGGTCCTCAACAGCCTGCGGCTGCGGGGCTACGGCAAGGGCTGACCTGCCCGCCGCCCGGGCGCGACGGACCCTTCGCGATTCGTGCAGTCGATCGATGCCCCGCCAGGGGCCACGGGCGACTGCGCGGCCGAACGGCACGTGCCCGGGCCGCCGACGGATGGCGGGCCGAGACTCACGTGCCCGGGGGCCCGCCGATCAGCGGCCTGGAACCACCGACGCAGCCACTCTGTCGTCCGTGCAGTCGATCGAGGCCCCGCCAGGGGCCGCAGGCGACTGCACAGGAGTAGTGGGCGCCGGTACTGGCCAGCCCTGCCAGCCCACCAGCCGGCCCTACGACGCACAACCCCACATCCTGCCGTCGCGGCCATCCAGCGCCGAAACCTTCACCGGCGCGGCCGGGCGGCGGCCTCAGACGACGACGCGTCCCTCGGGCGTCTCGAAGGTGACCTCGTAGAGGCACGGGCAGGCGTCGTCCTCGACGAAGCCGAACTCCACCTGCGACTCGAAGGCCCCCTCCGGGGCGTCGCCCAGCCCGAGCCAGGCGCGGACGATCGGCGGCTCGCCGCCGATCGTCAGACCGGCCAGCCGGGCGCGAGACTCGGCGAGCTGGCTCGGGTGGTCCTGCGCCGGCGACTCCCACCGGACGAAGAACGGCAGGTTGCCGTTGTCGATGACGTTCTTGACGCCGATCTGGCGCCAGCGCAGGTCAATGCCCTGGGGGGTGTGCCGGTTGCCCTCGACCGAACCACGGCCCAGCCGCTCCTCGACCGGACCGAGGTCGTCGACCGCGACGACCCACGCCATCCAGCCGCCGCCGCGGGCGGACCGTGCCTTGACGGCCTGGCCGAACGGCGCCTTGTCCGAGGCCGGGTGGTCCAGGCAGGCGACGACCTCGAGGTAGCGCTGCTCCGCCAGCGGCAGGATGACGTTGCGGGTGCCGAACCGCGGGTGGACCCCACCGTCGACCGGCGAGACCCCGAGCTGCTCCCCCAACCGTTCCGCCGTCTCCTGCAGACCCTCAGGACCGGCGGCGTAGCTCACGTGGTCGATGCGCATGTCGTCATCGTGGCACACGCCACAGGACGGTCAGGAGCCGCCCCGGTCCCGCCGTTGGCGGACGGCCTCGTACAGCAGGATCGCGGCCGACGTCGAGACGTTGAGCGAGTCGGCCCGCCCGACCATCGGGATCCGGACCCGGTGGTCGGCGGCGTCCAGGACCTCCCGGGTCAGCCCCTCCTTCTCGGTGCCCACCGCCACGGCCACCGCCCCGGTCCAGTCGACCGCGGTGTGCTCCGTCTCGGTGTCCGGGGTGGCGGCGACGAGGGGTATGCCGTGCGCGCGCAGCCAGGCGAGCGTGGTCGCCGTGTTGTCCGAGGCGACGGGCACCGCGAAGACCGTCCCCTTGGAGGCCCGCACGGTGTTCGGGTTGCCCCAGTCCGTCACCGGGTCGGCCGCGACCACCGCGTCCACCCCGGCGGCGTCGGCCGTGCGCAGCATCGCCCCCAGGTTGCCCGGCTTCTCCACCGACTGGCACACCAGGACCAGCGGGTCCGCCGGCAGGTCCAGGTCGGCGCAGCGGCGGTCCACGGTGGGCACGACGGCCAGGAAGCCGTCCGGCCCCTCGCGGTAGGCAGCCTTCTCGAAGGCCGCGCGGGACAGCTCCACCAGCTCGGTCCCCAGGCGACCCGCACGCTCCAGCACGTCGGAGGCCCGCGCCCGGTCCCCCATGAGCTCGGGGCAGACGTAGAGCGCCTCGGGCACGACCCCGGCCGACAGCGCGAGGTCGAGCTCCTCGTAGCCCTCGACGAGCGTGCGCCGCTCCGCGTCCCGGGTGCGGCGGCGGCGCAGGCCGGCGAGCGCCTTGACCCGGGGGTTGGCGGGCGAGGTGATGACCAGAGGATCAGGCAAGCTCGGCCAGGACCTCCTCGAGCGCGTCCACCAGGCCGTCCTCCTCGACGGGACCGGTGACGCGGTCGGCGGCCGCCAGGACCTCCGGCGGGCCCTGGCCCATGGCATAGCTGCACGCGGCCCAGACGAGCATCTCGCAGTCGTTGCGCTGGTCGCCGACGGCGACCGTGCGGTAGGGCTCGACGTGCAGGTGACGGCGGACCTGCTCCAGGGCCGAGGCCTTGGACACGCCCTCGGGCGCCAGGTCCAGCCAGGCGCTCCAGCCGACGGCGTAGCTGACCCCGTGCAGGCCCATCCGCTCGACGAGCTCGCTGAACTCCTCGGAGGTGGAGCTGGGGTCGCGGAAGGTGACGCGGGTGACCGGCTCGGCCAGCAGCTCCTCCAGCGGCACGACCGTCTCGTCGCCCCACAGCTCCCCGTCGGGGAAGGGGGTGCTGACCTTGAAGCCGACGCCGATGTCCTCCACCGCGATGAGGGCCCCGGGCAGCTCGCGCCGGACGAGGGAGACCGCGGGGGCCGGGTCGAAGGTGACGACGTCGACGAGGCGGAAGCCGCGCTCCGACCCCAGGTCGACCTCGACCGTGACGGCTCCGTTGGAGCAGACCGTCAGCCGCCCCTCGGTGAGCAGGCCCAGCTGCTCCATCACCGGCAGGGTGGCCACGACCGACCGGCCGGTGGCGATGACCACCTCGACGTGCTCCAGCGCGTCCAGGCGGCGGACCACCTCCACCACGCGGGGCGAGAGCGTCCCGTCGTGGTGCAGGACGGTCCCGTCGACGTCCAGGCCGACGAGCAGCCGCTGGTCACGGACGGGGTGACGGGGCTCGGCCGTGGTGCCGGCGGGCTCGGGGCTGCTCACCCTGGCACCCTAACGCGGCCCGACGGCAGCGGGCCGCCGGCGCTCACTCCGAGAGCCGCAGCGCCTTGCGCCAGCTGAGGCTGCCCGAGGTGTGCAGCAGGGCCCGCTGGTAGAGCCGGGTCCCCACGAGGATGGTCACCAGGCAGAACAGGGCCACGAGCACGAGCGCGAGGACCGGCTCCCACCAGGCGGCGTCCCCCTCCAGGATCCGCAGCGGCATCAGGAGGGTCGACAGGAGCGGCACGAAGGAGGCGACCTCACGCCATACCCCCTGCAGGTTCAGGGCGGCGATGAAGGCGACCACGAGGACCATCGTCAGCGGCATCGTCGTGGACTGCAGGTCCTCGGTCCGGGAGGCCAGCGCCCCCGCCGCGGCCCAGATGCAGGCCAGGGCCACGAAGCCGAGGAGGAAGAAGGGCAGGTACCAGCCGATCGCCTCCGCCAGCCCGGGCAGCGCCACGTCGAGGTCGGTGAAGGTCAGCCCCACGAGGGCGGTGGCGACCAGCAGGGCCATCTGCCCGAACGCCAGCAGGGTGTTGCCGGCGACCTTGCCCATGAGCAGCTGGCGGACCGGGATCGCCGCGGCCAGGATCTCCACGATCCGCGACTGCTTCTCCTCGACCACCGAGCTGGCGATCTGCATGCCGAACATGATCGCCGCCATGTAGAAGAGGAAGGCGAAGCCGAAGCCGAGCAGGAAGCTCACCTGCTCCGACATGCCCTCGTCGTCGGTGGCCTCGGCCAGGTCGGTCAGCCGGACCTCGGTGCCGGCGGTCAGCTCGGTCACGCTGGTCCCGGCCGCCTCCGCGTTGGCGGCCAGGGCGTCGGTGCGCACGACGTCGGACACCGCGCTCATGAGCGAGGACGGGGGCCCGCCGTCGACGAGCACCTCCCACTCCCCCGGGGCGCCGACCAGCGCCATGTCCACGTCGCCCGCCAGGACGGCCTCCTCGGCCGCCGCCCGGTCCGCGACCTCCTCGGCCGCGACCGTCGGCTCCTCGCCGTCGAAGGACAGCGCGCCCATGGCCGCGGGGTCCACCCGCTCCACGACGGAGGTGGCCCCGGGACCGGAGGTGGCGACCCGGTAGTCGGTCCCGCCGCCGGCGAAGAGGGCCGGCACGACCATCGCGCCGAGGATGAGCACGACGGTGAAGACCGTCGACAGCAGGAAGGTCCGGTCGGTGAGCCGCACCTGCACCTCGCGGGCGGCCACGAGGGTCCAGGGTGCGCGGCGCGTCGCCCGCCCGGCGTCGGCCGCCGGGGACCTCCCGGCGGCACCGGCACCGGCGGGGGTGCCGGCCGGGTCCGTGCCGAGCGTGCTGCTGGTCGTCTGCGTGGTGCTCATACGGAGGCCACCTCCCGGTAGATCTCGGACAGGGTCGGGACGATGCGGGCGAACTCGCGCACGCCGCCGCGGGCGACGGCGTCGACGAGGAGCCGTTCGGCGACCTGCTCGTCGGCCGGGGCGAGCACGGCCGACGGCCCGTCGACGTCGAGGACCTCGACCCCGGGCACGCCCCGCACCCAGCCCGTGTCGCCGGACATGGTGAGCCGGTAGCGCAGCGGGGCGCCGGCCCGCAGCTGCTCCGCGGAGCCGTGCGCGACCACCCGTCCCTGGTGCAGCACGACGATGGAGTCGCAGAGCCGGTCGACCAGCTCGAGCTGGTGGGAGCTGAAGAGCACCGGCACCCCCCGCGCGGTGTGCTCGCGCAGCAGCTCGCTCATCTGGTCCACCGCGGAGGGGTCCAGGCCGGAGAACGGCTCGTCGAGGACGAGCAGGGTCGGGTCGCCCAGCACCGAGGCGATGATCTGGGCCCGCTGCTGGTTGCCCAGCGAGAGGGTCTCCAGCTTGTCCTTGACCCGCTCCCCGAGGCCGAACCGCTCCAGCAGCTCGCGGGAGCGCTCCCGGGCGGCCGGGGCGCTCATCCCGTGCAGCTGGCCCAGGTAGGTCAGCTGGGGCAGCACCGGCTGCTTGGGGTACAGGCCCCGCTCCTCCGGCATGTAACCGAACCGGGCCCGGTCGGCGGCGGTGACCGGACGGCCCTGCCAGCTCACCTCCCCCGCGGTCGGGGCCAGCACCCCCATGACCATCCGCATCGTCGTGGTCTTGCCGGCACCGTTGCCGCCGACGAAGCCGACCATCGCGCCGCGCGGCACGGTGAAGCCCACCTCGTCGACGGCCAGCACGTCGCCGTACCGCCGGGTCAGTCCCCTGAGCTCGAGCACTCGTCCGCCCTCCTGTGGTCGGGGTCCGGGCGGCGTGGCCCGGTCGTCCCGTGTCGTCGTGTCCTGCTCGACGCTAGTCCGGCTCCGGCCCCTGCACATCGCCCGTGCGGGCGAGATCCGCGTCCGTCCGGGGTCGCACCCCCTGGTCGCGGCTCCCTCCTGGGAGGGGGTCGGGGCCCCGGCGCGACCAGCCCCGCCGCACGGTTCCCTCCTGGGGAGCTGGTCAGGCCCCCGGTGCGACCAGCCCCGCCTCGTAGGCGGCCACGACCGCCTGCACCCGGTCGCGCACCCCGAGCTTGGCGAGCACGTTGGACACGTGCGTCTTCACGGTCGCCTCGCTGACGTAGGCCTCGCGGGCGATCTCGGCGTTCGAGAGCCCCCGCGCGACGAGGACGAGCACCTCCCGCTCGCGCTGGGTCAACGACGGAAGGGGTATGGCGTCGCGCGCCGCCGGGGCGCCGTCCCCCGCCGCGGACGGCCCGCCCGGGGCACCCCCGGCGGCCTCCCCCGCGCCGTTCCCGGTGCTGCGCTCGATGACCCGCCGGGTCACCTCCGGGGCCAGCAGCGCGTGCCCGTGCGCGGCCGCCCGGACGGCGTCGACGAGGTCGTCGGGGTCGGCGTTCTTGAGCAGGAAGCCGCTCGCCCCGGCCGTGAGCGCGTCGAAGAGGTAGTCGTCCCGGTCGAAGGTGGTGAGGATGACCACCCGCACCCCCGGATGGTCGGCCACGATCCGGCGGGTGGCCTCGATGCCGTCGAGCCGCGGCATCTGCACGTCCATGAGGACCACGTCCGGCTCCAGCTCGGCGACGGCGGCCACCGCCCGCTCGCCGTCGGTCGCCTGCCCGACGACCTCCAGGTCGTCCTCGACGGACAGGATCATCGAGAAGCCCTGCAGCAGCAGGGGCTGGTCGTCGACCAGCAGCACGCGGACGCTCACCGGACGGCCCCGGCCCGACCGGACCCGGTCCGGACGGCCACGGTCCGCACCGCCCCGGCCGGAGCAGCGTCGTCTCCCGCACCCTCGGCCCTCGCGACGAGGCTCTGCCCAGCCTCGGCCCGCACGGCCCCGGTCCTCTCGTCCCCGGTCCGCCCGCCTGCCGGAACGGCGCACCCCGGCCCGTCCGGCCCGGGGGTCCCGGAGAGCGGGACCCGCACGAACACCCGCCAGCCGGGCCGTCCGCGGCGCGGGCCTGCCTCGACCCGGCCACCGAGGTGGGAGGCCCGCTCCCGCATCCCCATCAGGCCCAGGCCGGTGCCGGCGGTGCCTCCGCGGGCCGTCCCGTCGTCGACGACCTCGACCTCCAGGCATCCCGCGGCCTCGTCGACCCGCACCACGGCCCGGGCCGAGCGCGCCGTGGAATGCCGGTGCACGTTGGCCAGCGCCTCCTGCACCACCCGGTAGGCGGTGAGCTGCAGCGGGGGCGCGACCCGCGCCGCCGCGCCGTCCGCAGCCTCGACCACGTCGACGACGACCTCGCAGGTGGGGGTGCTCGCGCGCCGGGCCAGCTCGGGAAGGTCGGCCAGCGTGGGCTGGGGGGTGCGGTCCTCGGCCGCCGTCCCGGGGCCGCCCGCCGCCGGCTCACCGGCGCTCCCGCCTCCGACACCCCCCTCTCCGGCGCTCCCGCCACCGGCACTCCCCCCGGCGTCCCCGACGCCGACCGTTCCGTCACCCTCCCCGTCGCTGCGCAGCGTGCCGAGCAGGCCCCGCATCTGGGACACGGCGTCGCGGGAGGACTGCTCGACGGAGGACAACGAGGCCGCCGCGGCGTCCGGGTCCTTGCCCATCACCCGTCGGGCGGCCGCCGCCTGAACCCCCATGACCGAGACGTGGTGGGCCACGACGTCGTGCAGCTCCCGGGCGATCCGCAGCCGCTCCGCGACGACCGCCTGGTCGCGCAGCCGACGGGCCTGGGCCGCGATCGTGCTGGCCTGCTCCACCACCTGGGCGGTGCGTCGCGCACCCTCCCAGGCGACCTGCCCCAGGACGATGGCCCCGCCGAAGAAGATCGCGTTCACGAGGAGGGTGTAGCCGACCATGCCGGTCACCGGCGTGAACAACCCCGCCCCCGGTTCCGTCTCGGACCCGAACGAGCTGAGCATCTGCTCCAGGCCCCGGCCCAGGGCGAAGGTCCATGCCAGCCAGGCGGCCATGAGCGTCAGCATGAGACCGACGGCCGCGAGCAGCGCCCGGCGGTCCTTGGCCCAGGCCACCCCGGAGAAGATGAGGAAGAAGTAGAGCGCCTGCATCGGCAGGGTGCTCATCGTCATCGGCACGAGCAGTCCCAGGACCAGCATGTGCACCCCGGCGAGGGCGGTGACCAGCACGGGATGGCTGCGGCGGATCGCCACGAGCGCGGCCGCGGTGACCATCCCTACGTACTGCCAGCCCACCCCCAGCCGCTCGTCCTCGAACGCGCCCAGGCTGCGCAGCAGCTCGGCACCCAGGACGCTCACGACGAGGGCCAGGACCGCCAGCCACACGTCCCGCACGACCGCGCGTCGATCCGGAGAGGGCCGCTCCCACTCCACGTCCACGCCGAACCACCGGGCCACCCGCATCATCCGGCCAGGGTATGCCGCAGCCGCCCGCCTCCGCCTCGGCCGCACGGCGGAGACCCCACCGGGCCGGGCCTCCGCCGCGGGTCGGAGACGCACGGACCAGAAGCGGGTCGAGCCCTGGCCCTCCTGCCGGTCCGGGGGCACGCTGGACCCATGGACTGGCTCCCGGACGACTGGCGGCACCCTGACCGGCTGGACCTGCGGACCGGCCACCACCTCCGGCCGATCCGCGCCGCCGACGTCGAGATCGACCATCCCGCCGTCATGGGGTCGCGCGAGCGCCTGTGGGAGATGTACGGGCAGGTCTGGGGCTGGCCCCCGGCGACCATGACGCTCGAGCAGGACCGCGAGGACCTGGCGCGGCACGAGCGCGAGATCGCCGAGCACCGGTCGTTCAACTACGCCCTCTTCCCCGACGAGGCGGAGTCGGCGCTGCTGGGCTGCGTCTACGTGGACCCGCCGGAGAAGGTCGGCGCCGACGCCGACGTCTCCTGGTGGGTCGTCGACGACCTGGTCGGCACGCCCGCCGAGGCCGCGCTGGACGAGGCGGTCCCGGTCTGGCTGGCCGCGCGGTGGCCCTTCGACCGGGTGCGCTACCCCGGCCGCGAGCTGTCCTGGGCCGAGTGGGAGGCCCTGCCCGAGGTCAGTCCCCCGCGGGGGTGAGCGATTCCATACCTGAAAGGAAGGGGCGCAGCGCCTCCGGGACGTGCACGGACCCGTCGGCCTGCTGGTGGTTCTCCAGGAGGGCGATGATCGGGCGGGTGCTCGTCAGTGCGGTGCCGTTGAGCGTGGCCACGGTCCGGGTGCCGCCGCCCTGGGGGTCGCGCTCACGGATCGCCAGCCGCCGGGCCTGGAAGGTCGTGCAGTTGGACGTCGACGTCAGCTCGCGGTAGCGGCCCTGGGTGGGGATCCACGCCTCGCAGTCGTACTTGCGCGCGGCCGCCCCGCCGAGGTCGCCGGCGGCGACGTCGATGACCCGGTAGGGCAGCTCGAGGGCGTCGAGGATGCGCCGCTCGATCCGCAGCAGGTTGGCATGCTCGGCCACGGCGTCCTCGGGGCGGCAGTGGACGAACATCTCGGTCTTGGTGAACTGGTGCACCCGGAAGATGCCGCGGGTGTCCTTGCCGTAGGACCCTGCCTCACGCCGGTAGCAGGTGGAGGTGGCGGCATACCGCAGCGGCCCGTCGGACAGGTCGACGATCTCGTCGGCGTGCAGGCCCGCGAGCGCCACCTCGGAGGTGCCGGTGAGGTAGAGGTCGTCGGCCTCGAGCCGGTAGACCTCGTCGGCGTGCGCGTCCAGGAAGCCGGCCCCGTCCATCGTCGCCGGGCGCACGAGGGTCGGCGGCACGACGGGGACGAAGCCCTCCTCCTGGGTGATCTGCTGGGCCAGGCCCATGAGGGCGTGCTCGAGCCGGGCGCCGATCCCGAGGAGGAAGTAGAACCGGGCGCCGGAGACCTTGGCCCCCCGGGCGGTGTCGATGGCGCGCAGCGCCTCCCCGAGCTCGAGGTGGTCGCGCGGCTCGAAGCCCTCGGCGGAGAAGTCCCGCGGAGCGCCGACCTCCTCCAGCACGACGAAGTCGTCCTCCCCGCCGGCGGGGACACCGTCGATGATGAGGTTGCCGATCCGCCGCATCTGGGTCGCGCGCTCGGTGGCGGCCTCGTCGGCCTCGGCCTGCAGCTGCTTGACCCGGGCGGACAGCTCCTGGGCCCGGGCGACCAGCGCCTGCTTCTCCTCCCCCTTGGCCTGGGCCACCTGCTTGCCGAAGCTCTTCTGCTCCGCGCGAGCGGACTCGAAGGCCGCCAGCGCGGAGCGGTGCCGCTCGTCGGCGGCGAGCGCGGCGTCGACCGCGCCGGGGTCCTCGCCCCGCGCGGTCTGGGAGGCACGCGCACGGTCCGGGTCGGCGCGCAGGTCGCGGATGTCGATCATGGGCCCAGCCTAGCCACGGTCGGACCACCCCCGGGGGCCGATACCGTGGAGGTATGCAGAGCGAACCGAGCTGGGTCATGCTCGCCGTCGCCGTCCTCCTCGTCGCCGGGCTCACGGCCCTGGCGGCCTGGCTCGCGGTGACCGAGGCGAGGGCGGTCCGGCCGGTTCCGGCCGGGCGGGGGCGCCGGTCCGTTCCGGACCCGCCGAGCACGTCCCCGACGACCGACTCCGAGAAGGGCACGAAGTGAGCGAGCACGAGCAGGGGGGTGGCCGCCGCGCGGCCATCGTCGTCAACCCGACCAAGTTCGAGGACGTGGACAAGGTCCGGGCCCTGGTGACGAAGATCTGCCACGAGGAGGGGTGGGCCGACCCGCTGTGGCTGGAGACCACCCCCGAGGACACCGGGACCGGCCAGACCCGGCAGGCCGTCGAGGAGGGCGTCGACCTCGTCTGCCCGCTGGGCGGTGACGGGACGGTCCGCACCGTCGGTGCCGAGCTGGCCGGCACCGACGTCGCGATGGGCCTGCTGCCGGGAGGGACGGGCAACCTGCTGGCCCGCAACCTGGACCTGCCGGTCGACTCCCTGGAGAAGTGCCTGCGGATCGCCCTCACCGGGCACGACGCCCGGATCGACACCTGCCACCTGGACCTCGTGCGCCCGACGTCGGCGCAGATCGCCGCCCGGGTCGCGGACGAGACCGACCCGGCGAAGACGCTGGACTTCTCCGACGCCGTCGACGACCGCTCGAGCGAGGACGTCCGCGAGGAGCACGTCTTCCTCGTCATGGCCGGCCTCGGCTTCGACGCCGAGGTGATGGCCGCGGCGCCGGAGAAGCTCAAGGCGAGGGTGGGCTGGCTGGCCTACCTGGTCGCCGGTCTGCAGCACCTCAAGGGCCCGCAGTTCACGGTGGCCGTCAAGCTCGACGGCGGCCCGCCCCTGCGGCGCAAGGTGCGCAGCGTCGTGGTGGGCAACGTCGGCCGGTTGCAGGGCGGGATGGAGCTGCTGCCCGACGCCGTCGCCGACGACGGCAGCGTGGACGCCGTGCTGCTCTCCCCCGAGGGGATCGTCGGCTGGGGCGCCACCTTCGCCCAGCTGGTGACCCGTCAGCGGGTCGGGCACAGCCGGGTCGACCACCTGCAGGCCAAGGAGGTGCGCGTCGTCTCCGACAAGCCCGTCGAGATCGAGATCGACGGCGACACCCTCGGTGAGGCGATCGCCATGCGGGTGCTCACCCAGCCGGGCAGCCTCGTGGTCCGCCTGCCCGCGCAGGAGCGGTCCCACCGGCGCTCCCACGGCCACCGGAAGGCCGCGGCGCTGAGCTGAGGCCAGGGGTCGGTGCCGGCGCGGATCAGTCCGGCGACCCGGTCCGGGCAGCGTCGATCGCCTGCCGCTCCTCAGGTGTCAGCACCACCTCGGACCCCCCGTCGACGATGCCCTTCGCGTAGGTCCGGCTCTCCCCCCGCGCGTGGATCGAACTGATCACCAGGCCGTCGCCGGTGTCGTCGAGGACGGCCGCGCTGAAGGACAGCCGCCCGCCCATGTCCCCGAAGGCGTCGTAGCGCACGACCGCCACGTGCCGCAGCGCCTGGGAGGCCTCCGCGCCCAGCCGGGCCGTCTCCTCCTCGACCGCCGTCAGCCGATCCCCCTCCGGCGTCGAGGGGACCCCGGCCGCCACCAGCCTGCGCACCTGACGGTCGAGCACCCGCAGGCGCCGCCAGGCGACCGCGGCGAGCAGCAGCGCCAGCACTGCGACGGCAGCGGCGATCCAGGCCAGCGTCTCGGGGTCGGGTCGGTCCACGGACTGAGGGTATGCCGTCCTCCTCACCCACCCACCGGCGTGTCGCGCACCGTGCGCTGCCGCTGCGGCGTGTCCCGCGTGCTGGGCCGGCCCGTGCAGCACGCGACACGCAACAACGGGGACTCAGCGCCCGTCGGCCACCACCGAGCCGGAGCGACCGTCGTCAGGTCCTGCCCGGGCGGGCCGTGGGACGATGCGGTCGACGACCGAGGAGGTGGTGGCGTGGCACGCAGCGGGCAGGGCCGGGGGGCGACCGGCCTGGCGCTGGGCGTCCTTCTCGTGTGGCTGCTCGCCGCCGTGCTGGCGGCCGTCGGGGTGGCACCCAGAGCCCAGGCTCCGCCGGCAGCACCGCCGCCGGCACCGGGGCCGGTGGTCGTCGTCGGGGTCCCCGGCCTGACCTGGGACCTGGTTCCTGCCCTCCAGGACGGGAACGGGGACGGCCCTGCCCCGTCGGCGGCCTCCGCGCTCCCGACGCTCGCCGCCGAGGGCGGTGCCGCCGCCCTCGTGCTGCGTGGCATCCACGAGACGACCTGCGCCGCGGACGCCTGGCTGACGCTGGGCGCCGGCCAGCGGGCCGCCACGGACGTGGACGGTTGCGTCGACGCCGAGCTGCGCGACGGAGCCGGGACCGACGGTTCGGTCCCGGTGCTGCCCGAGGACCTCGTGGAACCGCAGGGCGACGGGGCCGTCGTCGACGCCGCCTCCTGGGCGCGGTGGACCAACCAGGCCGCACGCCGCTCGCTGGGGACCGAGCTCGGAACCCTCGCCGACCAGATGCTCGGCGACGGTTCCTGCGTGGCCGCCTACGACCCGCTCGCCGCGCTCGCGGCGGCCGACGCGGACGGCCGCGTGTCGGCATACCGGACGGGGGCAGGAGGGCAGGGCGACGACGCGAGCCCGTCCCCCGACCTGGTCGCGGACTGCTCCGTCCACCTCCTGTCGACCGCACCGGCGGACACCGAGGCCGTGGCCGAGATCGTGGAGGGGTTGCCGGACGACGCCACGGTCGTCGTCGCCGGCCTCGGTCACGTCGAGGAGCGGGCCGAGGCGATGGCCCTGGTCGTCCACGCGGCCGGGTCGTCGGAGGGCGGATCGGCGCTCACGTCGGGCTCCACCCAGCAACGCAGCCTGGTCCAGCTCACCGACCTCACCGCGACCGTGCTGCACCTGGCGGGCGTGGAGGAGCCCTTCCCCGACGCCGTCGCCGGTCAGCCGGCCGTGGCGGTCGAGGAGGGGTCGCGGGACGCCGCGGACGTCCCCGACCCCGGCCACGTCGAGGACGCGAGGGCCCTGGCGGCGGGGATCACGCTGGCGAAGGCAGGGGCGCCGTGGGTGCTGGGGGCTGTTGCCGCCGTGCTGCTCGTCCTGCTGGTCGTGAGCGTCGTCCGGGGGCGTCGGCAGCGGACCGGATCCCGCACGCGGATTCCCGGTACGGCGGTCGTGGCGACGGCGGTGATGGCGATCCCGGTCGCCACGTTCCTGACCGGTCCGGTGCCGTGGTGGGAGCTCCCCCTCCCGGTCACCGCCCTCGCCGTCGGCGTGCTCGTCATGGTCGGCCTGCTGACGGCGCTGTCCTGGGCCGGCCCGTGGCGGTGGTACCCCCTGGGCCCGGCGTCCGTCGTGGCCGCGGTGACCCTCGCCGTGGTCGGCACGGACCTGCTCTGGTCGGCCCGGCTGGGGCTGGTGTCGGTGCTCGGGCTGCAACCGGTGTCGGCCGGCCGGTTCTACGGGCAGGGGAACGTGGGGTTCGGCATCGTCCTGGGCTCCTACCTCGTGCTGGCCGCCGCGGTGATCGGGCCGGGACCCCGCCCGAGCGGGACGGACGGAACGGGACCCGCCGCAGCCGCGACCGGTGGTGGACGATTCGCGGCGACCAGGAAAGACGATGTCGGATCCGCGGCGGCCAGGAGGGACGGTGTCCGAGCCGCGGCGGCCAGGCCGGACGGTGGCCGACCGGGCACCGCCCGGTCCGACGGGAGCCGACGCGCCGCGGCCGTCGTCCTGGCCCTCGGTGCGGCGGCCGTGGTCCTGAACGCCGCCCCCCAGGCCGGTGCAGACTTCGGGGGTGTCCCGGCGCTCGTCGTCGCGACCGGTCTGATGGCGCTGGCGGCGCTGCGGGTCCGGTGGTCCGTCGGGGTGCTGGCTCTGCTCGGGCTGGCCGGCCTCGGCGTCGCCGCCACGGTCATGCTGCTGGACTGGACCCGCGGCCCGGGGCGGCGGACGCACCTGGGGGACTTCGTGCAGCGGGTGCTCGACGGCACCGCGCTGGAGGTGGTCACCCGCAAGCTGGAGCAGTCCCTGGGCATCCTGCTGGCCTACCCCCTGTCCTGGCTGGCGGTGCTCGCCCTCGTGCTGCTCGCCGTCGCGGTGCGGCGGCGGCCCGGGTGGGCGGCGGCGCTGTGGCGGCACGAGGGGATGTACCGGGCGCTCGTGGCCGGGGTCGTCACCATGGTGCTGGGGTGGGTGCTCAACGACTCCGGCATCGCCGTCGTGGCGCTCGCGCTGACGGTGCTGCTGGCGGGCGCGCTCAGCCTCCTCGGCGTCGGTGTCGACCCCGACGACCTGGCCGGTCGTGCCGGACCTCCCGATCCGGCCGGTGGGACCGGCGAGGACCTACAGCTCGTGCCAGGTGCCGTCGCGCCGGGGCGGGCGGGGAAGGGCGCGTCGGCCGCGGTCGACCCTCGACGCCACGGTTGAGGCTGCGGAGGACACCGCCGACCGAGCGGACGTCCGGGCCGCCCGGGCGCGCGCCGCACCGGCGGACCGGGTCCCGGCGATGCGCCGGGCCCCGGCGTCCCGCAGCTCCTCGACCTGCTCCTTCGCCCGCTCGGCGGGTCCGGTGCGCTCGGCGAGGGCCCGGGTGACGTCGGCCAGCTGGCGGGCGCGGTGCACCTGCGAGCTCCAGTCCGTGCCGGTGACCCGGTGGTGCAGCTCGCACGGCACCTCCATGACCCGTCCCCCCGCGCGCAGGACGTCCACGGTCAGCCCGACCTCGACCCCCCAGCCGTGGGCCAGCGGCAGAGCGTCGTCGAGCGCCTCTCGGGTCAGGCACCGCTGACCGGAGAGCGGTTGGGTCGGTGCCCAGCCGGTCAGCCGGCGGATCCCCTCCCGGGCGGTGCGCACCACGACCCCGAAGCCGCCCCCGGGCCGGTCCTGCGGCGGCAGGACGGCGATCGTCATGTCCGCGGTCCCGTCCAGCACGACCGCGACGAGCGGGCCGAGGTTGCCGGCGGACGTGGTCAGGTCGGCGTCCACGAAGAGCACCGGGGCTCCGGGGACGAGCCTGCCGGCTGCCTGCGCCCCCGTCGTCATGGCGGCCGCCTTGCCCCGGTTGCGGTCGTGCCGGACCACCTCGACCCCACCGGTCCACTCGGCCACGGCCGCGGTCTGGTCGATGGACCCGTCGTCGACGACGACCACGTGCAGGACCCCCGGCACCCGGCGAAGGGCCTCGACGGTGGCCGCGACCCGCTCCTCCTCGTCCTTGGCGGGCACGACGGCGACCACCCCGACAGGGAGGCCGGTCACGTCGGACGGACCCTGCGGTTCCGGGAGGAGATGTGGGTCCTGCGCGTCGACGATGCCCGGGGCATCGAGGCCCAGCGCGTCGACGAGGCCCGGGTCATCGAGGAGGCCCGGGGCATCGGACAGGTCCTGCGCCTGCGGGACGGGAGCCGTCACGCGCGGGGCAGGCTCCTGCCCGGGCCCCGTCGACGCCGTTCCCGGCCCCACGTCATACCCCGTCTCAGCGGAGGGTGACCTGCCGGGAGACGAGGCCGTCGCGGGCCTTGCGCTCCGGCAGCGTCAGCGGCTCGTCGGAGGCGGCCGCCTTCTCGTAACGGCCCTGCAGCGCGGCCAGCGCCTCGGCGTGGGAGGACGGCTCGGCCTGCGGGTCGACCTCGATGACGGGCACGAGCAGCCCGTTGGCGCGGAACGCCCCCAGCAGCTTGGTGTCCTCCCCCAGCGTGTGCTCACCGGCCGCCTGCAGCCGTGCGACGGCGCGGGTGGCGGTGTCCTCGTCCTCGCCGAGGATCCACCGGACGTAGGCGCGGCCGGTCATCAGGCACCAGTACGCCGACGGCGCCCCCTCGACCCGCTCCATCGGCACGGCGTTCTCGTTCATCTGCTCCAGGGCGGCCCGCTGCTCCTCGGTGGCGTCCTCGCCGAGCCAGAAGCCGAAGTCCTCCTGCACCTGCACCTCCAGGCGCTGCCCCTCGGCCACCAGGTCCTGCATCCGGGGGGTGTCGGCGGTGGCCGGTCGCACCGAGGTGACCGAGCTGCCCGGCGCGGAGACCAGGGCGGTGAGCAGGGACTGCGCGACGTCGCGGGAGGCGTCGCCGCTGGAGGTGCGCGACTGCATCGCCACGAGGACGTCGCCGTTGTCGCGGTGCACGGCGGGCATCGCCCCCGGGAGCACCGTCACCAGCGTCACCTCGCGCTTCCCGGAGGGCACCGCCGTCCCGTCGACCTCGAGTCCCTCGGGCGCGACGACGGTGATCGTCGCCGTGGCGGCGGGCAGGATCTCCCGCATCGCGACCCAGTCGGCCTCGTCGGCCAGCCCCTCGAACGGGCGCGCGACGAACGGTGCCCGCTTCGTCTTCGGTGCGCCGTCGGTCTGCCGCTTCCTGCGTGATGCCTTGCCCATGCCGGGGAGTCTACGTGCGTGGCTACAGTGGGCCGGCATGAGCCACGGCGAGGAGCAGCTGTCCTGGGAGCCCGCACCCGGCCAGGGGGCGGAGGTGCTGTATGCCGTGGACGGCCCCCTCGGGCGCGCCCGCCTCAACCGGCCGCGGGCGATCAACGCCCTGGACCGGGCCTCGATCGACTCCCTGCACCAGCAGCTGACCGCCTGGGCCCACGACGACCGGATCGCCGCCGTCGTGCTGGACGGGGCCGGCGAGCGCGGGTTGTGCGCCGGGGGCGACGTCCGGGCCCTGCGCGAGGCGGTGCTGGCCGGACAGCAGGAGGAGGCGGTCGACTACTGGCGGGCGGAGTACGCGGTGAACGCCCTCGTCGCCTCCTATCCCAAGCCCTACGTCGCCTGGATGGACGGGATCGTCATGGGCGGGGGTGTCGGGGTCTCCGCGCACGGGTCGCTGCGCCTGGCCACCGAACGGACCCGGCTGGCGATGCCGGAGGTGGTCATCGGCTTCTTCCCCGACGTGGGCGGGCTCCACCCGCTGGCCCAGGCCCCCGGGGAGACCGGCACCCACGTGGCCCTCACGGGTGAGCCGGTCGGCGGGGCCGACGCCCTCGTCCTCGGGATGGCGGACGCGCTCGTGCCCTCGCACGCCCAGGACAGCGTGCTGGAGGTCCTACGGGAGCGGCCCGGTGCGACCGCCGCGCAGGTGGCGGAGGCGGTCGGGCAGCCCGAGGAGACCTCCTGGCTCGCGGAGAACCGCGCCTGGATCGACCGGTGCTACGCCGGTAACGACGCGGCCGCGATCGTCCAGCGCCTGCGCGAGGACCCCGACCCGGCCGCCCAGGAGGCCGCCCGGACGGTCAGCGCCCGGTCACCGTTCTCGGTCGCGGTCACCCTGGAGGCGCTGCGCCGGGCGGCGTCGATGACGCTGGAGGAGGTGCTCGCCCAGGACCTGCGGCTCGGGGCGACCTTCGCCGGGCACCCCGACTTCGCCGAGGGCGTGCGCGCCCAGCTGGTCGACAAGGACCGCACCCCGCGCTGGACGCACGGCTCGGTCGCCGAGGTCCCCCGCGAGGAGGTCCTGGCGGCCTTCGACGGCTGAGGTCGGCCGAGGGCGACAGGGGCGACAGGGGCGACGGGAGCGACCCGCCCCGACGACCTACAGCGGGAAACGGCTCCTGCAGCGGGTTGCAACCCGCTGCAGGAGCCATGTCCTGCTGTCGGTCACGCCGCCCAGGACGGCTGCCTCAGACGCCTCTGCGCAGCCGCAGCGCCTCGCGGGCCTCCTCGATCTCGGCCCAGGGGATCGTCGTGGTGTCCCGCTCCAAGGTCTCCTCCGGACCCTTGCCCGCGAGGAGCACGGTGTCCTGCGCGGAAGCCTCGCGCACGGCATACCGGATCGCCTCCCGCCGGTCCCCGACGGAGACGAAGTTCTCCCGCGGAGGGGTGGCCTCGCGGGCGCCGCGCTCCATCTCCGCCAGGATGTCCCGCAGCGGGGTGTCCCGGTGGTCCTCCTCGGTGAAGACGACCCGGTCGGCGCGCAGCGTGGCGACCGCCCCCAGAGGCGCACGCTTGGAGGGGTCCCGCGGTCCCCCGGCGGAACCGATGACCACCCACAGGTCCCCCTCCGTCGTCACGCGGACGGTCTCCAGGGCCTTGTCCAGGCTCGGCGGCGTGTGCGCGAAGTCCACGATCACCCGCGGATCACCATCCTGGCGCTCGAGCATCTCCATCCGACCCGCGACCCCGCCGAACGAGGCCAGCGCCTCCACCACGGCCCGCTGGGGGACGCCGGTGGCCGCCACCCCGGCCATGGCCGCGAGGGCGTTGGCGACGTTGAAGCGGCCGATCATCGGCAGCCGCGCCGGCATCTCCCCCTCGGGCCCGTGGACGGTGAAGGTGATCTCCGACGCCCCCTCCTGCACGTCGGTCGCGCGCCAGTCGGCCTCCGTCCCCTCCGCGGAGTATGTCGTGCACGTGCGCCCGCCCCCGGTCGCCAGGGGCACCAGCTGGTCGAACCAGGGCCCGTCGTCGACGTTGAGGACGCTGTGGGCGGCACGACGGACCAGCTTGGCCTTGTCGGCGAAGTACTGCTCCATCGAGCCGTGGAAGTCCAGGTGCTCCCCGGTGAGGTTGGTCCAGACGGCCACGTCGTAGGAGACGCCCCGCACCCGGTCCAGCGCCAGCGCGTGGCTGGAGGACTCGACGACGGCGGCGGTCGCGCCGTGCCGGACCATGTCGCGCAGGATGTGCTGGACCTGGGGCGCCTCGGGGGTGGTGAAGTGGGACGGCGGCTGCCGCAGCACCCCGTCGGGCAGCTCGTAGCCGATCGTGGACAGGAGGCCGGTCTGCGCCCCGGTGGCACGCAGCAGGTGCAGCGCCAGGCAGGACGTTGTCGTCTTGCCGTCGGTGCCGGTGACCCCGACGACCGTGAGGGCGTCGCTGGGACGGCCCATCACCTCGGTGGCGGCGTCGGCCAGCGCGGCGCGGGCGTCGCCCACGGTCAGGTAGGGGACGTTGCAGGCCGACCCCGGCGGCAGCCCCTCGCCCGCGACCGCGACCGCACCGCGCTCGATGGCCTCGTCCATGAAGCCGTGCCCGTCGAAGCGCGCCCCCCGGACGGCCACGAACAGGTCGCCGGGCCGGATCCAGGCGGCCTGGTGGCTGACCCCGGTCACCTCCAGCCCCCGCGGGTGGTCGACAGTGTCGGCCAGCTGGGCATCGAGGGCGACGACGAGGTCGGCGAGCTTCATGGGCGACACCCTAGCCAGCGGCATCCCCAGGCCCGGCCTTCCGGTGCGACGGGGCCACCGATGTTGGGTACGATCCGAACCAGGTGTGGGGGTCCACCGACGTCCGTACACCTCCGGTGTGCCATGCACATCCTGGGGTGTGCCACAACGACACACGCGCCGACAGGCGCACGATGCAAGGGGAAGTACATGAGCACGACATTCCGTCGCGGGGTCGGCGCCATCGCCGTCGGCCTCCTCGTCGCCGGTGGTGGCACGATCGCCCACGCCGACACGCACACCCCCAACCAGGCGGGCTGGTGGGAGCCGGTGCTGATGGACCCGGACGGTGAGTACGCCGAGTACGGGTTCACCAACGTGGAGTGCGAGAAGGTGGCCGACGACTACAACGACGGCACGTGGACCGCCGAGGTGGACTACGTGGCCGTGATCCTGAACGCCGGGTCCGAGCAGTCGACCGAGGACCCGGACGACGTCAAGCTGAACGTCGCGGCGGGCAAGACGCTCGAGCACAAGTCCGGCAAGGAGATCTCGCACGTCATCGCCTGCACGGGTGACGTTCCCGAGGAGCCCACCGAGCCTGAGCCCACCGAGCCCGAGCCCACGAAGCCCGCGGAGCCGACCAAGCCGGTCGAGCCCACCGAGCCCGAGCCCACGAAGCCCGCCGAGCCGACGAAGCCCGCCGAGCCGACCCACCCGGCCAAGCCCGGCACCCCCGGTGGCCCCGGTGACGACGCCGGCACGCCGGTCGGCCCCGTCGTGCAGACCGACGTCCCGACGAAGGGCGTCAACGCGGTGCTGCCGCTGGCAGCCGTCGCTGCCGCTGGACTGGCGCTCGCCGGTCTCGGCCTGCGTCGCCGCGGCCAGGAGCACTGAGCGGCGACATGCCGTCAGGTCGTCGGCGGGGGGACCGCGCGCACGGCGCGGTCCCCCCGCTGGTCCTCGTGGTCGGCGGACTGGTCGTCGCCCTGGTGGCGGCCGCCCTCCTCCTCTCCACGCTGCTGCGCGACGGGCAGCCGACCCTCGCCTCGACCTCGACACCACCGGTGACGTCGACGGGTCCGCTCACGTCCGAGGAGCAGGGAGCGCCGTCGGCCACGTCGACGGGAGAGCGGCCGACCGGGTCGACCGACCAGGCCGCGACCCCTGCCGACGAAGCAGCAGCCGGGTCGGTCGGCGTCCACGGTTGGACCGCCTCCGCCGCGGGACCGGGATCGACCGCGGCGGGCGCCCCGACGTCCGGCGGCGGCTCGCCCGCCGCCCCCGCCGCCCCCGGCGGCGGGGCGGACGCGGGGGCCGTCGACCGGCCGGTGGACGAGCCGGCCTGGATCCGCATCGCCAGCGGCGGGGTCGACGGGGCCATCGTCCCGCAGGGCCTGGCTCCCGACGGCACGATCAACCCGGGGCGCAACGAGATCATCTGGTTCACCGGCAACGGCCGCGTCCGTCCCGGTGACGTGGGCACCTCCGTCGTCGCTGCCCACGTGACCTGGGAGGGCACGCCGGACGCCTTCGCCCAGCTGCCCTCCGTGGGCGCGGGTGACGTCGTGGAGGTCGGCTACGCCGACGGCTCCACCCGCTCCTTCACCGTGACCAGCACGTCGGCGGTCGACAAGGACGCCCTTGCCCGCTCGCTGACGGTCTGGGGCGGTCACCCGGACGTCCCCCGGCTGGCCATCATCACCTGCGACCCCGTCCTGGGCTACCAGGCCGACGGGCACACCGAGGCCAACTTCGTCGTCATCGCGGAGGGCTGACCCCGGCCCGACGACGAGACCCGGCACTTGCAGCCGGTTCCTGACCAGCGTCCCGGCGTTCCCGCAGGGAGGCGGCCGTCCCCGTGTCAGGAACCGGCCGAGAGTGCCCCGACCCCGCCCGGTCGATGCTCCGCCGCGCGGGACGCGATCTTGCACCACGTATACCCCCTGGGGTATTCTGGACGACAGATCGCACCCGATCACCCCGTCGAGAGGACCCTATCCATGTGCCGTGCCGTGAACTGCAAGACCTGTGGCAAGACGACCTGGGCTGGCTGCGGCCAGCACGTCGACCAGGTGATGAAGGGCGTGCCCAGCTCCCAGCGCTGCTCCGGCCACCAGCAGGAGGTCGGCGCCGGCGCCGGCGCCGGCTTCTTCGGCAAGCTGTTCGGCGGTCGCTGACACCCCGCCCCTGACCAGAACCCCGCGGTGGACACCCTTGTCTCCACCGCGGGGTTCTGCCGTCCCCCCGCGGAGGACCCTCAGCCGCACGGGTGCCCCAGAACCGGCGGCACGGCACCTGTGCGGCCGCGTCGTGCTCAGCGGCGCACGAGCCAGACCGGCTGATAGGTCGACAGGTAGACCGACCCGTCGTCGGTGAGGTTGGGCGGGAAGCCGTTGAGCGCGTCCACGGCCCCGTCGAGGTTGATGGCCTGCTCGCGCACCCACCAGGCGGGCACGGTGCGCGGCTGCTCGGTGACGTTGTACAGCTGGAGCATCGGCCCCACGGGGTGACGGCGCAGGACGACGAAGACGCCCGGGTCCGGCGCGGCCACCGTCTCGGCCGGCCACGAGGCGTGCAGGTGCGGCAGCGAGGCCCGCACCCGGGCGAGGTGCTGCAGACCCGCCCACACCCGGCCGACCGCGGAGCCGGGGTCACTCCGTGCCTCCTCCACGCACCCCCAGTCCAGCCGGGGCCGGTGGGCCCAACGGTTGTCCCCGTCGTGCTCGGGCACCTCGTCCCAGTGCTCGTCGTTGAGCTGGGCGATCTCGTCCCCGGACCAGATCACCGGGACACCGCCCCAGCCGTAGACGACGGCGTACCCCAGCAAGAACCGGGCGACGGCCACGTCCACGGCCTGGGCCGCCTCCTCGAAGCCCTCCTCGTCGACGGCGACGTCGAGGCGCCGCAGGGCGCTGCCGAGCCCGACCAGGCTGGCGGCGCTGCCGGAGATGCGGCGGTCACCGGTGGCCGGGTTGTGCTGGAAGACCAGGCCCTCGGCGGTCGACCCCTCGAACTCGCCGGAGTAGTAGTCGGAGAGGAACTTGCGGTGCGCCCAGCCGTCGACCATCACCGAGCGGGCGTCGTCGTCGTCGATCGCCCACCCGATGTCGTCGTGGCAGCGCAGGTAGGTGATCCAGGCCGACGTCGACGGCACCTGCGGGAAGCGGCTGAGGGCCCGCTCCGCCAGCCGGGAGTCCCGGCTGGCGAGCATCGACCAGACCTGGACCATGAGGCTGTTGTGGTAGGCGAGGTCGGAGACCTTGCCGTGGTGCCGCCCCTGGCCGAGGTAGTGCACCAGCTCGTTCGGGCCCACGATGGCCTCGGCGAGGAAGACCAGCGAGGGTGCGCTGATCCGGCTGACGGCCCGCAGCGCCTGGGTGAGCTGGTGCACCTCCGGCTCGTTCTGGCAGGCCGTGCCCATCCGCTTCCAGATGAAGGCGATCGCGTCCAGGCGCAGCACCTCCACCCCCTGGTTGGCCAGGAAGAGGATGACGTCGGCGACCTCGCAGAAGACGTCCGGGTTCTCCCAGGCCAGGTCCCACTGGTAGCTGTTGAAGGTCGTCCACACCCAGCCGTCGACCTCCTCGTCGAAGGTGAAGCTGCCCGGGGCGAAGTCGGGGAAGACCTCCGGCAGCGTCGCCTCGTAGGCGTCCGGGGTGGTCCGGTCGGGATAGACGTGGAAGTAGCGGCGATAGCGCTCGTCGCCGGCCCGCGCGGACTGCGCCCACGCGTGCTCGCGGGCGACGTGGTTGAGCACCAGGTCCAGGCACAGGCTGATGCCCTGCCCGCGCAGCGAGCGGGTCAGCGAGCGCAGGTCCTCCATCGTGCCCAGGTCCTCGCGCACGCGTCGGTAGTCGGCGACCGCGTAGCCTCCGTCGTTGGGCGCCGGACGCGGCTGCAGCAGCGGCATCAGGTGCAGGTAGGACACGCCCAGCTGCCGCAGGTGGTCCGCGTGCCGCGCGACCCCGGCCAGCGTCCCCTCGGGGGCGAACCGCTCGGCGTAGGCGGCGTAGCCGACCACGCCGGGCCGCTGGAACCAGTCCGGCTCCAGCGAGCGCCGCTCGTCCAGCAGGTGCAGCTCCTCCTCGCGGTCGAGGTATGCCGCCGCGGCCAGCTCGAGGACGCGCGCGGCCACCCCGGCCGGGTCGGAGTAGGGCGAGAGCCCCTCGACGAGGTCGTCCCACCAGCGGGCCACGCGGAGGGCGAAGGTGGTCCGTCGGTGCTCGGGGAGGGGCGCCAGCGTCCGTTCGAGACGAGCGCGCGCGGACGCCGGCAGGGCGGAGGGCCACGGAAGGTCACGGCTCACCCCGCCATGACACCACAGCCGGACCGGCCGGGTGGCCCGACGTGCCGCAGACCGCCGGGGGACCCGCCGGTCACGCGGGACGGCCGCCCGCAGCCGGAGCTGCGGACGGCCGTCGGGCCGGTGCGGAGGGGGGCTAGCCCTTGACCGCTCCCGAGGTCATGCCACGGACCAGGAAGTTCTGGAGCGTGAAGAACACGATCATCGGCAGCACGATGGAGATGAACGCCCCGGCGGTCAGCAGCTCGGCGCCCTGACCCTGCGTGCCCAGCAGCTGCTGGAGCTTCACGATCACCGTCGTGTTGTCGTTGGACAGGAACAGCTTGGCGATGAGCAGGTCGTTCCACACCCACAGGAACTGCAGGGTGGCGAACGCTGCCATCGCCGGCATGGCCATCGGGGCGATGAGCTTCCAGAAGATCTGGAAGTTGGAGCACCCGTCGATGCGCGCCGACTCGACCACGCTGAACGGCAGCGAGGCCATGTAGTTGCGCAGCATGTAGATGGCCAGCGGCATCCCGAACCCGGTGTGCAGCAGCCAGACCGCGAGGTACTGACCGGAGATGCCCCACCCGCGCGGGCCGAGCATGTCCAGCAGCGGCTGGAAGGCCACCTGGATCGGCACGACCATCACCGCGACGATGCTGATGAAGATGATGTCCTTGCCCTTGAAGTCCATGAACGTGAACGCGTAGGCGGCGAAGGCGGCGAACATGATCGGGATGATCGTCGCCGGCACGGCCACCATGACCCCGTTGATGAACGCGTTGCCCAGGTCGGCCTGCTCGAACACCCGGGCGTAGTTGTCCGCGGTCCAGCCGCCCTTCCAGAAGGCCTCCCACCACCCGGAGGTGGCCGCGGCGTCCCGGGTGCGGAAGCTGGTGACGAGCAGACCCACCGTCGGCAGCGACCACAGGATCACCAGCAGCAGCATCACGACCATCGCGACCGGGCTGCGGCGACGCCCGTCCTTGAGCCGTCCCTTGAGTCGTTGCGTGCTCATCGCATGGCCTCCTGCTCGCGGAACTGCTTGACCTGGTAGATGAGGATCGGGATAACGGCCAGCAGCAGGATGACCACGATGGCCGTGGCCCGGCCCGCCTGACCGCGCGCGAACATCTCGTTGAAGAAGAGGTTGGCGATCACGTTGGTGTTGTCCCGGCCGTTCGTCAGCACGTAGACGATGTCGAAGACCTTCATCACCAGGATGAGGATGGTGATGAACACGGTGATGATCGTGCCCTTGATCTGCGGGATGATCACCTTCCAGAAGATCTGCCACTCGCTGGCACCGTCGATGCGGGCCGCCTCGATGGTGTCCTCGGGGACACCCTTGATCGAGGACGACAGCAGCACCATGGCAAACCCGGTCTGCAGCCAGATGAGGATGACCATGAGGAGGATGCTGTTGAGCCGGGCGGTGTCGATCGAGAGCCAGTTCTGCGGCTGTCCGCCGAGCTGGGTGACGATCGCGTTGAGCGCCCCGGTCTGCGGACGACCCGGCGCCTGGTAGGCGTAGACCGTCGTCAGCCAGATGGCCGAGGCGGCCACGAAGCTGATCGCCATCGGCAGGAAGATGAAGCTCTTGGCCCACTTCTCGCTGCTGGCCGAGAGCTTGTCGGCCAGCACGGCCACGACCACGCCCAGCGCCACCGTGATCGCCGGGACGATCGCGATCCACAGGATGTTGTTGATGATCGCCGACCAGAAGCCCGGGTCGTCGAACAGGTCGAGGTAGTTGGCGAAGATCGGGTCGCGGTACTCCGTGCTGTCCCGGTTGGCGAAGGAGTAGTTGATCGTCTGGATCGTCGGGTAGAACAGCGTCAGCGCGATGAGCGAGAAGCCCGGGATGAGGAAGGCGTAGGGGATCAGCCCGTGCTCGAGCCGTCGGGGCAGCGCCTCGACCGCGACGTTGATGAACCAGAACAGCACCGCCGCCCCGCCGACGCCGGCCGCCAGGCCGAGGACACCCATGAGGATCTTGCTGTCGAAGAACCACTGGGGGTACCACGCGAAGGCGAAGAAGAGGTTGAACAGCGCCCACAGGGTCAGGCCGATGCCGACGACCCCGATGAGCAGCCTGACGGGCTGCAGACCGTAGTCGTCGGGCACCGTCGACTCGGGCGAGGCGTCGTCGACCCGGGGGTCGTCCTCGGGGACGTCGTGACCCACGGGTGGGGTCGAGTGGGAGGAGGTCATGGTCTCACTCGTCCTCGGACTCGCCGTCGACCTGCCGCTGGGCCTCCGGCCAGGTCTCCCAGATCTGCGCCGTCACCTTTTCGGCCGACGCGCCGTTCTGGAAGTCGACCATGCCCTTCCAGAAGGAGTCCGAGCCGACCTCCTTGGGCATGACGTCGGAGGCGTCGTAGCGGAAGACGTCGGCGGTGTAGGCCATCTCGGCGATCTGCCGGGTGGTCTCGTCGGGGTAGAGGCTGGTGTCGAAGGAGGTGTGCGGCGAGAGCCACCCGCCGGCCTCGGCCCAGGGGCCACCGAACTCGTCGGAGGTGAGGAACTCCATGAGCGCCACGGTGTCCTCGTCGAAGCTGAACGCGGCCGCGAGGTCGCCTCCGCCCAGGATCGGCTGCCCGTCGTACCCGTCCTCGGCCGGCGGGAAGGTCATGATGCCGACCTCCTCGTCCAGGTTCTCCTGGACGTCCGCGGGGAAGAAGGTGGTGGCGAAGTTGCCCTGCCGCATGAGGTAGCAGTCCGGCTCGGGCTGGAAGGCCGGAGCCATGGCGTCGGCGAAGGGCGTGGACAGGATCGCGGTGGTCCCGCCCAGGACGTTGCCCTCCTCGTTGGCCAGCTCGCCATAGGCCTCGAACGCCTCCACGACCCGGGGGTCGTCGAACGGGATCCGGCCGTACATCCAGTCGTCGTAGACGTCCGGGCCGTGCAGACGGAGCATGTACTCCTCGATCCAGTCCGTGCCGACCCAGCCGGTGGCCTGGGCGGACTCCCAGCCGATGCACCACGGCGCCGCGTCGGTGTCGGCCTTGATCTGCTCGGCGATCTCGTCGAGCTCATCGAGGGAGGCCGGTTCGGTGCTCCAGCCGCCCTCCTCGTAGGCCTCCTTGGGGTACCAGACGATCGACTTGACCGCCATCCGCATGGGGGCGGCGTAGACGCGCCCCTGGTAGCGGGCGGAGTCGAGGAAGCCGGAGACCAGCGTCGCGTCGAGGGCGTCGTAGTCGATCATCTGGTCGATCGGGATGACCTGCCCGTCGGCCGCCATCTGCATGACGCCGCCGGGCTGGGGGAAGAGGCCCACGTCCGGCGCGTCGCCGGAGTTGACCCGCAGCAGGATCGTCGTGGTGAAGTCCTGGTCGGAGGTGTAGACCACGTCGATGCCCGACTCCTCCTCGAAGACGGCGAGGGACTCGACGAAGAGCTCCTCCTCGGCGCCTCCGAAGGCGCCCAGGACGGTCACCGACCCGTCGCCGGGATCGGGGGAGCTCTGCGCTCCGAACCCACCGCCCCCGGCGTCCGGGTCGGGGTTCTGCAGGCATCCGGTCAGGGTCAGGGCCCCGGTCACGGCCAGGGCCGTCACCACGCCGCGTCGTGCACGTGAACTCGCCACCGTTGGCTCCTTCCTCACGGTGCCGGACGTCACGACCGCAGGACGGAGGGCGCGCATCGACCGGCACGAGATGACTCCGACCCTACTCAGCCGGGCCGGTTCCCGTCGGGGGAACATGGTCACGCTTTGGTCACGGTCCTGCTCGGGTCGGGCCACCCAGGACGGCGGTCCTGCTCAGGGTGGGCCACCCAGGACGGTGGTCCTGCCCACCGTCCCTCGTCAGGACCTCGCCGACGACGACGTGGTGGTTCCACCCCGTCAACCGCCTCGAACCGCACGCGCAGGCGCACGCCCGGCGCCTGCACCGTGTAGCAGGTGCGTCCGCGCGAGAGAACCCGGGCCGTCGTCCCGTGGTAGCGGCCGGGAGCAGTGATCCGGACCAGCTCGCCGGGCCGCAGCGAGCCCGGGGGTCGCCCGTCGGCGGGAGCGCCACCCGGGGGGTCGGTGAGCCGGCGCCAGCCCTGCACGACCTGGGGGCCGAGCTGTTCGGGCGGGACGGGCCGTCCGTCCAGGCTCCAGCGCAGCGCCCGGTCGCGGTCGGCCACGCCGCGGCAGCGCGCGCAGAGCAGCAGCCGGTCCGGACGACGGTGCCGGTGCACGACGTGCCCCGCGGCGCACCGACCCTGCCACCGCCCGGGCACGACCGGTCCGTCCGCGGTGTAGCACCGGTCACCGCTCGCGCCGAGGGACCGGGCGGTGCGGCGCCAGACCTCGTCGTGGCCGTGGAGCGGCCCGACGAGGGCGTGCGCCACCTCGTGGAGCACCGTCTCGCGCACCTCGGCCTCGTCCTGGACGGCCGTGATGGCCCGGCTCAGCGTGATCCGCCGGTCGCGGAAGTGGCACGCACCGGCCCGCACCCGGGCCCGGTCGAAGTCGAAGGCCCACCCGTCCAACCCGTGCTCGTCCATCACCTCGCGCGCCATCCGCGCCGCCCTCCCCAGATCCATGGCCGAGATGCTAGCCACGAGCACCGACGGACCCGCTCCCCGCCCGCGGGTCCGTGGACCCGCTCCGGCCCGTGGACCCTCCCCGGCCTGTGGACCCGCCCCGGCCGGGCAGCGGCGAGTATGGTCGGGGTCGTGAATCGGGAAAAGGTCGTCTTCGGCTTCTTCGTGCTGCTGGCCGCGACGCTGAACTTCGGGTACGTGGTGGGCGACATCGACAACCCGAGGCTGCACAACGTCTACGAGCTCTACGCGGCCGTCGCCGTCAACATCATCGCCACCATCCTCAAGTTCGGCGACCGCACCCAGATCGGCGCGGTCCAGCTGGCGACCAGCCTCGTGGCGAGCATCCAGCTGATCATCGCGGCGCTCGTGTGGATCTGGGGCTCGCACGTCGACGCCGGCGGGCTGACCGGGGAGCACATGGCCAGCGTCGTCTCGATCGCCGCCGGGGCGCTCCTGGCCAACTTCGTCTCGGTCATCCTGCTCATCATGGAGACCGTCTCCTACCGGCGCCGCTGACGCGCCCGCCGGACCGGCTGCACGGCATACCCCATGGCCAACCTGCTCCAGCTCCTCCGAGGCGGGACCCCCGCCCGCTCCCGCCCCGACAGCCTGCGCCGGGTGCGGGTCGACGTGCCCTCGGAGCCAGCGGGCACGGACGCGGTCTTCCTCATCCTGCGCCGGGTGCGCACACCGCTGGTCGTCCTGGTGTCCGTCTTCGCGGTGATGACCTTCGGTCTCTCGTTCATGCCGGGCACCGAGGAGAACCCCGATCGACTGTCGGTGTTCGACTCCTTCTACGTCATCAGCTACACCGGCCTGACGATCGGCTACGGCGAGGTGCCGCACGCCTTCTCCTACCCGCAGCGGATCTGGGTCACGTTGACCATCTACGCCAGCGTCGTGGCCTGGTCCTACTCGATCGCGGCCCTGCTGTCCCTGGCCCAGGAGCAGACCTTCCGCCGGGCGCTGGCGCTCAACAAGTTCACCCGCAAGGTCCGGGCGATCCAGGAGCCGTTCGTGCTGGTGGTCGGCTACGGGCAGGCCGGGGAGGCGGTGTGCCGGGCGCTGGAGGACCAGGGGCGCAACTTCGTCGTCCTGGACAGCGAGTCGGAGCGGATCGAGCACCTGGCGCTGGACGAGTACACGACCGACGTGCCCGCGATGGCCGCCAGCGGTCGGGACCCGCGGATCCTCGGCATGGCCGGCCTGGGCCACCCGAACTGCGAGGCCGTGCTGGCCCTCACGGACAACGACGAGACCAACCTCTCGGTCGTCATGACGGTCAACCTGCTGCGACCCGAGCTCATGGTCATCGCGCGGTGCAGCGACCGCGAGCACGCCCAGCAGATGCACGACTTCGCCGCGGACGTGGTCATCAACCCCTTCGACCGCTACGGCGCCTACCTCGTCATGGCGCTGCGCCGACCGTCCGGCTTCCGGCTCGCCTCCTGGCTGATGAGCCCCCGCGGCTCGGAGCTGCCGCACAAGCTCGAGCACCTCACCGACGGGCACTGGGTCGTCTGCGCGGACGGGACCTTCGGCTTCGAGGTCACCCGCGACCTGGAGAGCGCCGGCCTGGACGTCGTGCTCGTCGACCCGGCCGACGGGCGGCCCGACGTCAGCGAGGCGGTCGGCTTCATCGCCGGTGCGGAGTCGGACATCGTCAACATGGCGATGGCCGCACACGCGCGGATCGAGAACGACAACCTCTTCATCGCCGTCCGGCAGAGCTCGGCCGTCAACCACGCTCCGCTGCGTGCCTTCGACGCCGACTCGGTCTTCGTCCCGACCGAGCTGCTCGCCCGCGAGGCGGTGGCACGGATCACCTCGCCGAACTACTGGAGCTTCATCGACCACGTGCTGCACGAGGACGACGACTGGGACGCGCAGGTGATGGACGAGATCGTCTCGGTGGTCGGCGACGCCACCCCCGTGAGCACCCGCGTGGAGATCGACCAGCGCAGCACCCCAGCCGCCATCCGGTGGATGCGCACCCAGGAGCTGACCATCGGCGACCTGCTGCGCGACCCCGACGACCGGACGGTCCGGCTGGCGGTCTACCCGGCCGTGCTGGTCCGCGAGGGCCGCCGCACCTTCACCCCCTCCCTCGACAAGCCGTTGCAGGAGGGGGACACCCTGCTGCTGCTGGGCAAGGAGCACGATCTGGCGCTCGTGCGCACGACCGTCTTCCACGACGCCGCCGTGGAGTACGTGGCCACCGGCCGCGAGGTGCCCACCGCCTGGGTCTTCCGGGTCTGGCAGAAGCGGGTCGCGCGGCGGGTGGAGAAGCGGTCAGGCGGCGGCCGGGGCGCAGCCGCCGCCTGACGGGCGGCGCTGTGGCGGACGACACGTCCGCCCCCGCCGTCCGAGGCTGGTGCCCCCGACCGGCCGAGGAGCACACTGGAGGGGAGGGCGTGCCCGCCCTCGGGAGGTGCACCATGACCGGTCCTTCGCGCCGACGCCGGGTCCTCCCCGCGCTCCTGCCCGTGCTGCTGGCCGCGACGCTCGTCGCCTGCGGGGGCGACGGCGGGACACCGGCGGACGTGGCCCCCACGACCTCCCCGACCGCACCGCCCACCGCGGCGCCGTCGGCCACGCCCGACGGAGCGAGCCCCACCCCCTCACCGTCCCCCGGGCGCCCCACGGCCACCACGGCCCCGGAGCCTCCGAGCTCTCCCGCTCCACCGGGCCCCACGCCCACCTCGACGCCGACGCCATACCCCTCCCCCTCGCCGACCACCGCACCGCCCGCACCGACGACGCCGCCCGCACCTCCGCCGACCACCCCGGCCCCCGATCCGGCGGTGACGGTGGGCGCCTGGGCGGGGCTGGACGTCGAGGCGTTCGACACCGACCGGGCGGTCGTCGCGCTGACCTTCGACGGCGGCGCCTCGGACGCGGCACTCTCCTCGATCCTGGGGACGTTGGCGCAGGAGGGGGTGCCGGCCACCTTCTTCGTCACGGGCGACTTCGCCCGGGCCTACCCCGGGGGTGTGACGGCGATCGCCCGCGCGGGTCACCCGGTGGGCAACCACAGCGACACCCACGTCTCCTTCCCGGACTCCACGAACGCCCAGATCCACGACCAGCTCGTGCGGGCCGACGCGGCCATCTCCGCCCTCACCGGCCGGGCCACGGCTCCGCTGTTCCGGTTCCCGTTCGGCGACCGCACGCCGCTGGACGTCGAGGTGGTCAACGCCGAGGGGTACGTGCCGATCCGCTGGACCGTGGACACGCTCGGGTGGCAGGGCACGAGCGGGGGGATCACGACGGCGGTGGTCCGGGAGCGGGTGCGCGACACCGCCCGCCGGGGCCAGGTCGTGCTGATGCACGTGGGCGCCCATCCGGAGGACGGCTCGACGCTGGACGCCGACGCGCTGCCCGGGATGATCGAGGACCTGCGGGCGATGGGCTACGGGTTCACGACCGTGCCGCAGCTGCTGGCCGAGGGCCGGTAGTCCCTGGCGGCACCCCTCAGCGGCTGCGGACCTCCACGATGTGGCCCACGACCCCGGGCACCCAGCCGCTCTCGCGGCGCATCCAACGCACCGCCACGAGGTTGCTGGGCACGACGACGAAGTCGCCGGCGGCCACGGCCAGGTCGGTGCCGAACACGTCGGTGACGACCTCCCAGGCCAGGTCGGTGTGCCGGTGGAGGTGCTCCCCGATGCCGATCGCGTAGCGGTCCACGATCGCGTCGTGGTCCTCCCCCTTGTCCGCCAGCCACCCGGTCAGCGCCCGGTCCAGGCCGGCACCGACCGAGACGAGGTCGTCGACGTCGACCCCCTCCTCGGCCAGGGCCGCGAGCCCGGCGTCGATGCCCTCCCGCTCCTCCTCGCCGATCTTGCGCGACTCGGGGGTCAGGGGCAGCTCCTCGGTCGGGACCTCCCCCGGGTCGGGCAGCGTCCGGACCCGGGTCTCGGTGGCGTGCTGGGCACGCTCCTGGCGGTCGGAGGCGGCGCGGCGGACGCGGTCGAACAGGCCCATCTGCCCACACTACGACCGATCCGCCCCCGCACGCTGGGTGCGGGGGCGGATCGGGGTGTGCAGCGGCGTCGGGACGGGGTCGACGGCGCCGTGGAGAGGCTCGGTCAGCCGACGGCGAGGTGCTGGCCCACGACGATCAGGTCGGCGTCGGCGATGCCGTTGGCGGCGACCAGGGCCTCGACGGTGGTGCCATGCTCCTGCGCCAGGGCGGCGAGGGTGTCGCCGCGCTCGACGGTGACGGTGCCGCCACCGACGGCGTCGGCCGGCACGAGCATGACGTCGCCGGCGTAGATGAGGCGACCGCCGTCGGCGAGGTCGTTGAGGGCGACCAGCTCGGAGACGGTGCTGTCGTAGCTCTGGGCGATGAGCGAGGTGGTCTCACCACGCTCGATGACGTGCTCGGCGACGGCCTGCGCGACCTCGGCGGCCTGCGGGGCCGGCTGGGCGGGAGCGGCCTGCGGGGCCGGCTGGACCGGGGCGGGCTGGGCCGGGGCGGGCTGCTCGACCGGGGCGGCGGGCGCGGCGGGCTCGACCGGGGCCTGCTCCTGCGGCGCGGCGGGCTGGGCCGGGGCGGCCTGCTCGACCGGCTCGGCGGCGGGCTGCGGAGCCTGCTGCTCCACCGGCGCCGGGGCGGGGGCGCTGGAGCCGCCGGCGGTCAGACCCGCGCGGACGGAGCAGACCGGCCACGCGCCGGGGCCCTGGACGGCCAGCACGTTCTCGGCGATCGCGATCTGCTGCGCGCGGCTGGCCAGGTCGGCGCGCGGCGCGTAGTCCAGGCCGCCGAAGCCCGCCCAGGTGCCCTGGACGAACTGCAGGCCGCCGTAGAAGCCGTTGCCGGTGTTGATGGACCAGTCGCCACCGGACTCGCACTGGGCGACGCGGTCCCAGGTGGCGCCGTCGGCGGCCGAGGCCGAGCCCGCGGTGCCGATGCCGGCGATGGTGGCCAGACCGGCGGCGGCGGCCACGGAGGACACGCGGAGCGAACGGGTGCGGGGGGTGCGGTGCATGGAGCTCATGGGGGTACCTCACGAAGTACGGGGATCAGGGTCGAATGCTCTGGACCCACGCCCACCGACGGGACCGGTGACATGGGACGGCCACCCGTAGGTGGCTCGGTCATCCACCGTGCGGTCTCACCCTGGGAATAGCAAACAGCACCCTGTCAGGGTCCGTTCAGAATTGCTCGTGATCTATCCGTGATCTTTCCGTGATCTGCAGAGATGGCGTTCCGACGTGAGACCCGTCACAGGTGCTCCGGCGGAGCCGCGCGGACCTCTCCGCGGTCGCCGTCGACGACCACCCGGGCGCCCTCGACCAGGGAGAGCGTGCCGCTGCCCGTGCCCATGACGGCGGGGATGCCGTACTCCCGGGCCACGATCGCCGCGTGCGAGGCCATTCCGCCGTGGTCGACGACGACGGCCGCGGCGCGCTGGAACAGGGGCGTCCACCCCGGGTTGGTCGACGCGCACACCAGCACCTCCCCCGGCCGCAGCCGCCCGAACTCCGCCGGCCCCGCGAGCACGCGGACCGGTCCGGTCGCCCGGCCGCCACCCGCCGGGGTCCCGACCGCCAGGACCTCGGCGGAGGTCGGGGGCCGGGGGTAGAGGGTGGTGGTCGCGATCAGGGGGCTGCCCGCCAGCTCCTGGTATGCCGCGCGCCGCCGGGTCACAGCCCCGCGCAGGTCCCCCCTGGCCGTCAACTCGTCCAGGGTGAGGAACCAGACGTCGTCGGGACCGTCCACCTCGCCGGTGGCGGCCAGCCGCCGCCCGGCCTCGAGCAGCGCACGGCGCACCGCCGGCATCGTGCGGGTGAGCTCGAAGTGGGTGTCCTCCCGCAGCGCCACGCCGGCGGCGGCCCGCTCGGCCGCCCGGCCCAGGGCGCCGGCCGCCGTCAGGGCCGGGGGACCGCTCCGCGCAGCGTCCTGCGGCCGGTCCCGGTCGGCGAGCAGGGCACGGACGAGCCCCAGCACGGTCGACGGCGCGGCTCCCCACGTGGGGTCGCGGAGCAGGAGCAGGCTCGTGGTCTCCCGGTGCCCGTAGGTCGCCAGGAAGTGCCGCAGCCGCTCGCCCCACCCGTCGGCACCGGGCAGGGCGCGGACCTCCGCCATGGTCACGGGGTCCGCGCGCTCCAGCAGCTCCGGCAGGCCGGGAACCTCCTGCGCACCGCGGGCCAGCGCCGCGAGCTCGTCGTTTGCTGCGCGTGTCCGGGTGGGGGCTCCCAGGAGCAGGTCGGCGAACAGCCCGCCGCGGCCGGTCAGCACGCAGGCCAGCCGGAGCCGCCCGATCGCGACGAAGGCGGCCGGGAGGTGCCCGGCCCGCAGGGCGGTCATCACGTCGACGAGCCCGGCGGCCCGCCGGGGCACCGCGACGAGCTCCTCCCACGTCAGCTCCGTCGGGTCGAGCGCGTCCAGCGCCTCCACCGCCGTCCGGTAGCCGGCCAGCCGCGGGTCCCGGGCCCACGCTTCCGGCCGTCCGCGCAGCCCGCGGACGAGGGAGCGCACCACCCGGGCAGGGGTCCGGACGGTGGGTCGCGGCGCGGGCGGGACGAACTCGCGCACCACCGCGTCGTCGGCCAGCAGGACGTCGGCGAAGCGCACGTGCAGCCCGGCCCCCTCCGCCACTATCCCCTCGACGTGCCGGCCCATGACCGGCCGGATCCAGGCGGTCAGCTCCAGCGGCAGGGGTCGTCGGGGCAGCAGCTCGAGCAGCACCGGTCCGGTGGTCCGCTGGATCCTGCTCAGCGACACCGGAGCTGGCGGCAGCGCCGTCATCGGCCGCGTCTGCAGGAGGACGAACCTGCCGTCGTCGAGCGCCCACTCCACGTCCTGCGGGCGCCCCAGGTGCGCGGCGACGGCGCGTCCGGTCGTGGCCAGCTCGGCCACCTGCGCGTCGGTCAGCACGGGGCCGCCGTCGCCGCCGGGCCTGCGCTCGAGCACCTCGCCGTCCTCCCCCACGACGAGGTGCTCGGGCGTCACGCTCCCGGACACGACCGCCTCGCCGAGCCCCCGCGCGGCGTCGACGACCACGCGGTCCCGGCGCCCGCTCACCGGGTCTGCGGTGAACAGCACGCCCGCCGCCTCGGCCGGCACCATGCGCTGGACGACCACGGCCATCGCGACCGACGCCGGGTCGATCGCCAGCCGCTCCCGGTAGTCCACCGCCCGCTCCGACCACAGCGAGGCCCAGCAGCGACGCACCGCCCCCAGCACGGCCTCGTCGCCCTCGACGTCCAGCAGGGTGTCCTGCTGACCGGCGAAGGTCGCGCCCGGCAGGTCCTCCGCGGTCGCGCTGGAGCGGACCGCGACCGGCCCGCCGCCCAGGTCCCGGTATGCCGTGCGCACGGCCTCGGCGAGATCCTCCGGCACCGGGGCCGCCAGCACCTGGGGCGCCGACGACGCGGCTCCCACGGCATACCGGTAGGCGTCGGTGGTGACCACGAACCCCGGGGGCACGGTGGCGCCGGCCCCCAGCAGGGCCGCCAGGCCGACCGCCTTCCCGCCCACCCGGGGGAGGTCGGTCGCACCGACGGAGGCCAGGTCGAGGACGACGTCGCGGCTCACCCTCCGAGGGTAGGGGGTGGAGGGGACCGTTGGCCCGGGGCGCCGAAGGTGGCAGGGTGGACCCATGAAGCGTGAGTACGAGCAGGCCACCGCCGTCGGCAACGCGAAGCTGCGGATCCGGACCCGAGGCCGGGCGGTGCTGTCCAACCCGATGACCAACCGGGGGACGGCGTTCACCGAGGCGCAGCGGGAGGCGCTCGAGCTCGACGGGCTGATGCCGACCGCGTTCACCACCATGGAGAACCAGACCCGGCGGGTCTACGACCAGTTCCGTTCGACCAAGACGATGCTCGGCAAGTTCCTCGCGCTGAACGCGCTGCGCGACCGCAACGAGGTGCTCTTCTACCACCTGCTCTCGAGCCACCTGGAGGAGATGCTGCCGGTCGTCTACACGCCCACCATCGGGGAGGCGATCGAGCGGTTCAGCCACACCTACAACCGGCCGCGCGGGGTCTTCCTCTCGATCGACCACCCGGAGAAGGTCGAGCAGGGGCTGCGCAACTACGGGCTGGACTCCGAGGACGTGGACCTGGTGTGCGTCACCGACTCCGAGGGCATCCTGGGCATCGGCGACCAGGGCATCGGCGGCATCCAGATCGCCATCGGCAAGCTGTCCGTCTACACCGCCGCGGCGGGGATCCATCCCCGACGGACCATCCCGGTCGTCCTGGACACCGGCACCGACAACCTCGGCCTGCTCTCCAGCGACCTCTACCTCGGCGAGCGGCACGCCCGGGTGCGCGGCGAGCGCTACGACGAGTTCATCGACCAGTTCGTGCAGACGGTGACCAAGCTCTTCCCGCACGCGATGATCCACTGGGAGGACATCGGCACCGCCAACGCGCACCGGATCCTGGAGCGCTACCGCGACGAGGTCTGCACCTTCAACGACGACATCCAGGGCACGGCGGCCGTCGTGCTGGCCGCCCTGCTGGCCGGCGTCGACGTGACCGGCACCAGCCTGGACGAGCAGCGGATCGTCATCTTCGGGGCCGGGAGCGCCGGCATCGGCATCGCCGACCTCGTCAAGGACCAGATGCTGCGCTCACGGACCGCGCGGAGCGAGGAGGAGGCTCACGGCCGATTCTGGTCGATCGGCCTGCAGGGGCTCTACGTCGACGACGACGACACCCTGCACGACTTCCAGCGGCCCTACGCCCGGCCGCGGGCCGAGGTCGCGGCCTGGGACGTGAAGGACCCGGGGAACATCGGGCTGATGGACGTGATCCGCAACGTGCGGCCCACGATCCTCATCGGCACCTCGACCAAGGGCGGGGCCTTCACCCAGGAGGTCGTGGAGGAGATGTCCCGGAACAACCCGCGGCCGATCATCTTTCCGCTGTCCAACCCCACGAGCCGGGCCGAGGCCACCCCCGCCGACGTCCTGCGGTGGTCCGACGGACGGGCGCTGGTGGCGACCGGCAGCCCGTTCGAGCCGGTCACCCACGACGGGATCCGGCACACGATCGCCCAGTCCAACAACGCGCTCATCTTCCCGGGTCTCGGGCTCGGCGTCGCCGCCTGCGGGGCCACCCGGATCACGCCAGGGATGATCGCCGCCGCCTCCCAGGCCCTGGCCAGCCTCGTCAACGCCTGGCGCCCCGGCGCCCCCCTGCTGCCCGGCATCGGGGAGCTGCGCCTGGTGTCGGCCACGGTCGCGATCGAGGTGGCCAAGCAGGCCGCGGTCGAGGGCGTCGCCGACCGGCCGCTCACCGACCCCGTGCAGCAGGTGTACGAGCGGATGTGGCAGCCGCGCTACCCCGAGGTCGAGGCGATCTGAGGGAAGGGCTTCCCTGGGACGTCGGGGGGCCTCGCGCGTCGGGGGGCCTCGCGCGTCGGGAGGCTCGCGCGCCGGGGGGCCTCGCGCGTCGGGGGGCTCCTGCGTCGGGGGGGCTGCCACCGTGGTCCGGTCCGACTTGACCTGCGTCAAGGAACCGACGGCGCATCGTCCGTAGCTTGAGGTCATCAGCCCCGAACGGGGGCGTGACACCACCAGCGAAAGGACGCCGTGATGACCACCACGAGCACCGACCGGACCGCCGACACCACGACCGCCACCACCCGGACCACCCTGCGCGCCGAGGGCTTCTCCTGCCCGTCCTGCGTGGCCAAGATCGAGAAGCAGGTCGGCCGCCTCGCCGGTGTGGAGTCCGTGAAGGTGCACTTCGCCTCGGCCCGCATCGAGGTCACCCACGACGAGGCGCTCGTGAGCGTCGACGACCTCGTCGCCGCGGTCGCCAAGGCCGGCTACACCGCCCGCCCGGCCGCCTTCTGAGCCCACCGGCACCCGCGGCTCCCGTCCTGGGGCCGCGGGTGCACGGCGTACGCGGGCACGGCATACCCCTGAGCGGCGGCGCGGCATACCCCGGCTCCCCCGCACGGCATACCCCGGCTCTGCGGCACGGCATACCCCCGGCTCGCAGACCTTCTCCCCCGGTGCGCACCGCGCGCCTCCAGCTCATCCTGCGAAAGAAGTTTCTCCACCATGAACCAGATCCAGACCTGGCTGCACGGCCGGTGGGCCGTGCCCACGCTCTCCGGGTCGGCGATCCTCGCCTCGCTCGTGCTGAGCCGGGTGCTGGACCTGCCGGGCTGGGGCGACGTCCTGATGATCCTCGCCGCCGTCGTGGCCGGGACCCCCGTCGTGCTCAAGGCCTGGCAGGCCCTGACCGCCAGGGTCGTCGGCATCGACCTGCTCGTCTCGATCGCCGCGATCGGTGCCGTGATCATCGGCAACTACTGGGAGGCGGCAGCGGTCACCTTCCTCTTCGCGGTGGGGCACGCCCTGGAGGCGGCCACCCTCAACAAGACGCGGTCGGCGCTGGCCGAGCTGGTCGCGGTCGCGCCCGACGTCGCCGTCGTGCTGCGCGACGGGCAGCAGGTCGAGGTGTCGGCCGCCGAGGTGCGCCCGGGCGAGACCGCCCTCGTCAAGAACGGCACGAAGGTGCCGGTCGACGGCACCGTGTCCGGCGGCACCGGAGCCCTGGACGAGGCGTCCATCACCGGCGAGTCGATCCCGGTCGAGAAGTCGGCCGGCGACCCGGTGTTCGCCGGCACGATCGCCACCGGTGGGTTCCTGCAGGTCACCGCGACCGGTGTGGGTGCCGACACGACGCTGGCCCGCATCATCCACCGGGTCGAGGAGGCCCAGGACGCCAAGGCCCGCACGCAGGCGTTCATGGACCGCTTCTCCGCCTGGTACACCCCCGCGATCATCGTCCTCGCGCTCTCCGTCGGCCTGCTGACCCAGGACGTCGTCCTCGCCCTGACCCTGCTCGTCATCGGCTGCCCCGGGGCGCTGGTCATCTCCATCCCCGTCTCGATCGTGGCCGGCATCGGCCGCGGCGCCAAGGACGGCATCCTCATCAAGGGTGGCGAGTTCCTCGAGACCTCGGCCCGGATCGACGCGGTCGCGCTGGACAAGACCGGCACGCTCACCGAAGGTCGTCCGCGGCTCACCGACGTGGTCGCCCTGGGCGACGTCGACCGCGACGAGGTGCTGCGGCTGGCCGCCCGCGCCGAGGCGGGGTCCGAGCACCCCCTGGCCCGCCCGATCCTGGAGGCCGCCGCCGCCGAGGGCCTGCACGTCTCCGGCCTGCCCGAGCACACCGAACCGGTGCCCGGAAAGGGCATCGTCGCCACGCTCGACGGGCACCGGGTGGCCGTGGGCAACCTCGCGCTGGTCGGGGCCGAGCAGGGTGCCGTCGCGCACGACGCACCGGCCGGCAGCCTCGGCGCCGGTGACGTCACCGCCGGCGACGTCGCCGCCGGCGAGGCACGCGGGGCCCATCACCCCGCCGCCGACCTGGCCCGTGCCGCCCAGGTCGTCGAGGAGCTGGCCGCCGCCGGCCGCACCCCGATGGTCGTCTCCCGCGACGGGCGCATCCTCGGCGTCGTCGCGGTCGCCGACCGGGTCCGGGACGACGCCCCGGAGATGGTGCGCCGCCTGCACGCCGCGGGCGTCAAGAAGGTCGTCATGCTCACCGGCGACATCGAGCCGGTCGCCCGCGCCGTCGGCGCCGCCGTCGGGGTGGACGAGGTCCGCGCCGGCCTGCTGCCCGAGGACAAGCTTGAGGCCGTCGAGGACCTGCGGCGCCAGGGCTACGTCGTGGCCATGGTCGGCGACGGCGTCAACGACGCCCCCGCGCTGGCCACGGCCGACATCGGCGTGGCCATGGGCGCCGCCGGCACGGGCGTGGCCATCGAGACGGCCGACATCGCGCTCATGAAGGACGACCTGCTCAAGCTGCCCGAGGCCGTCTCGCTCGCCCGGCGCACCGTCAACAACATGCGGCAGAACATCGCGGTCGCACTGCTCACGGTCGCCGCGCTCCTGGCCGGCGTGCTCTTCGGCGGCGTCACCATGGCGATCGGGATGCTGGTCCACGAGGTGTCGGTCCTGGTCGTCATCGTCAACGCGATGCGGCTGCTGCGCCGCCACCGCGGAGCTGACGCCCGGTCGGGCCACGACCACCAGGGCCCGGGCCGCTCCGCCGACGGCGCACCGTCGGACGACGACGTGAGGCAGGGACCGGCCCTGAGGGACGGGCGGACCGTCAGGCAGGGACAGACCGTCAGCCCTGTCGACGCCTGACGCTCCCACCTGGGCACCCCCCGGCCGCCCCCCCGCCCCCCCGGCCGCACAGGTGAGGTCGGGATCGTCGGACCTCCATCGCCCACCACGGCGATGGAGGTCCTTCCTTCGCGACCTTGCCCCGTGGGCACCTCGTTCCCGAGGAACCCCGCGCCCTGCCGACCTCACACCGTGGGCACCTCGTGCTGCTCCCGGCCCCGCTTCCGACAGCGCGGGGTGGGTCAGAATGGGCCATGACCGCTCCCTGGCCCGACCTGACCGCCACGACATCCTCCCGTGACCTCTCGGGCCAGGCCGGCTTCCGGCTGATGCCCACCGACGACGTCGAGCCAGGCCCCGCCACGGCCAGGGTCGAGACCCGCGCGGGCGGCCACGCGCTGCTCGTGACCTACACCTGGACCCACCCGACGGACGGCCTCCAGGAGGGGGTGCTCCTCGCCGGCTCGCCCGACGACGAGGACGCCCTGGTCCGAGGCACCTGGCTCGACGCCTGGCACCAGCAGCCGGCTCCGATGACCCTCACCGGACGCCTCGAGGATGGGACTGTCGAGCTCGAGGGGCGGTATGCCGACACCTGGGGATGGCAGATCGACCTCACCTTCACCGCGGAAGGGCTGAGGATCGTCATGCGGAACGTCGTCCCGCAGGAGGCGCTGGCGCAGGTCCCCGAGGGAACGGGCGCCATGGCCGGGCCCTACGAGGTGATGGACCTCAGGGTGTCCTGAGCGCCCAGCCTGACGGGTCGCGGTCGATCCGGACCACCTGGACAGGCCCTCTCACCGGACTCCGGACGAGCGACAACCGGGCGCTGCCTCGGGCTGTCCCTCCACGACTCCGGCTGGCCAGTCGTGGTGGTAGAAGATCGTGGCCGCCCTCACCGTGGCCGCCCTCTTCACCGTTTCCGGCAGGCCGTACGACGGCATCTCCTTCCGCTCCTACAGCGCCGGTTCCTCCCTGGTGGTGCTGCGCTGTGGTCGCCGGTCCGACGCTCACCGCGCTCACCTGGCGGCTGGCTGACCGCGTCGGCACGTTGTCAGCGTGGCTCTTGTCGAGACCGTGAACGCCTGGGACCGTTGACCATGGTGACCGCGCCGACATCACCCACCGCGGAAGACTTCCGCGCAGCCATGGCGGAAGTCCCACAGATCGTCCACACGGCGTCGGGACCGTTCGAGTATGCAGAGCGGGGGCACGGCGAGGCGATCCTGTCCATCCACGGCTCGCAGGGCGGGTGGGACCAAGGTCTCGTGGCCGCGGAGCACCTGCGGCTGAACGGCTACCGGATCATCGCCCCGAGCAGGCCGGGGTACCTGGGCACACCGCTGTCGACCGGGCGGACGTTCGCGCAGCAGGGGGATGCCCTGGCGGCGCTCCTGGACGCCCTCGAGATCGAACGCATCCACGTGATCGCCGTCTCGGGCGGCGGCCCGGCGGCGTACGAGCTCGCTGCCCGCCACGGTCGCCGCATCAGCAAGCTCGTGCAGGTCGACGCCGTGTGCCTGACCGACCACGGTCCGAGCGCGATCGCGCAGGCGGGGGCGCAAGCGGCGGCGCAGGACTTCCTGCTCAAGGCGGTGATCTGGCTCCTGCGGCACGCCACGAAGCCGACACTCACCACGCTGTTGCGGTCCTTCGGCACCTACACCCGGCGCGCCGCGTCCGAACGGGCGGCGGTGCTCGCCGCACTCCCCGGCCGGACCGCGTGGCTGGAAGCCACCCTTGCAGCATCCCTCGGCGTGGCCCGGCGACGCCAGGGGATGAGGAACGACTTCACCGTCTCTACCCCTGCGCCACTGGAACGCATCACGTGCCCGACACTGATCGTCCACGGCCGCTCGGACAAGGTCGTCCCGCCGACCCATGCCGATCATGCCCACGAGCACATCGCTGGTTCCGAGCTCTACTGGATGGACGGGTCGCACCTCGCGTTCTTCCTCGAGGCTGCCGACACCGCACCGGCGTATGTCGCGCACTGGTTTCGCGACAGTCGGTGACACCTCGGCCGAGGACGCTCGGGCCCTGAGTGCCGCCGGGTAGGGGTCGAGCACCCAGCGGCGACAGCGAGCACCGCACCGGGAAAGGCTTCCAGCAACATCGGGCCCACGACTACCGTGGGCCCATGCTTCGACGCCTTGCGGCTCGCGCCTTCTGGTCGCTCAGCCGCTGGAGACTGTCCACCGCGCCCGCACCGGACCGGCCGACGGTGCTCGTCGGTGCACCCCACACCTCCAACTGGGACTTCGTCCTGATGCTGGGGATCACCTGGCGCCTGGACATGGACATCCGCTGGCTGGGCAAGCACACCCTGTTCACGGGCTGGCGTGGCCCGCTCATGCGTGCCCTGGGTGGCATTCCCGTCGACCGGTCGGACGCGGGCCGTGTCGTCGACGAGGTGGTGGAGCTCGTCCGCTCGGGCGAGGTCTTCGGGCTCGTGGTCACTCCCGACGGAACCCGTGGAGGGCACAGCCATTGGAAGTCCGGTTTCTACCGCATCGCCCGGGAGAGCGGTATGCCGGTGACGCTCGGTTATGTCGACCGCACCACGATGACCACGGGTCTGGGCCCGACCCTGGAGATCACTGGAGACATGGCCGCCGACATGGACCGCATCCGGGCGTTCTATGCCGACAAGGCAGGTTTCCGTCCAGACCTGCGCGTGGAGCCGCGGCTTCGAGAGGAGAGCCCACGGGTCTGACGGATCTGCTGCGCTCGCCCTCGGCCTCCACGGCACCACCCTCGACCACCAGATGCCCAGGTCAATCATCCCCGGCCTCCTTCGTCGATGGTTGCGGCCCGGCCTGGCTGCCGGGCACGGCGATGACGATCTTGGCCCGGGTGTGTCGCTCGGCGAGGTGGCGGATGGCCTCGGCGGTCTGGGCCAGCGCGTAGGTCGTCTCGATCACGGGCCGGACCGCTTCGGCGTCGATCAGCGCCGTGAGCGTCTCGAGGTCCTGGTGGGACGGCTGTGCCGCGAGCACGCGCAGTCGTTGGGACACGAACGGAGACAAGGCAAGCGCTCCGACGTAGCGCCCCAGCGGCCCGAGCACCGGACCGCCGAAACCGCTCGCCGAGACGAGCGTCCCCGTACGGGTCAACGCTCGTCTGCAGTCGGCCAGAGGGTGCCGGCCCGCGAGGTCGAGGATCACGTCGAAGCGCTGCCCGCCGCGGGCGAAGTCCTCCCGGGTGTAGTCGATCACACGGTCCGCACCGAGCGAGCGGACCAGCTCCACGTTCCGGGTGCTGCACACTCCGGTGACATCGGCGCCCAGCGTCTTGGCGATCTGCACCGCGAACGTGCCGACACCCCCTGACGCGCCGTCGATCAGCACCGCCTGGCCGGGCTGCACACCGCCGACGTCGCGCAGGCCCTGCAGGGCGGTGACGGCGGCGAGCGGCACCGCAGCGGCCTGCTCGAAGGTGAGGTTGGCCGGCTTGAGCGCCAGCAGCCGTTCGGGGACGCAGGCGAACTCTGCGAAGCTGCCGGTGGTGGTCTCGCCGTAGACGTCGTCGCCGGGACGGAACCGGGTCACAGCGGCGCCGACCGCCTCGACCCGGCCGGCCAGGTCACGTCCGCGGATGGCGACCCGTGGCCTGCGCAGGCCGAGTGCCGCGCGCATGACGTACGGCCGGCCGGTGGTGAGGAACCAGTCTGCGTGGTTGACCGAGGCTGCGCGCACGCGGACGAGCACCTCGTCCGGCCCGGGAGCGGGCTTGTCGACGTCCTGCAGTCGCAGGACGTCGCCGGCCCCGTACGCCTGCTGGACGATCGCGCGCATCACGGGGTGTCAGGCGTCGCGTCGGTGCAGCATGAGCGCGGCCGCTGCGAGAGGGACGAGGGCGTAGGCGGCCATCACGATCAGGCTCGCCTGTGTGGAGAGGTAGTCACCGTGCGTCCCGGCGCCTCCGGTGGTGAGGAGCGCTGAGGAGGCCGGCAGCGGCAGGTAGCTGACGATGGTCTCCACCCGGTCCAGACGGATGAAGCTGAGGATGCCGGGCAGCAGCAGCAGCACGGTCAGGGCGGCGGTCAGGCTGGCAGCGGTGGAGCGGAGGAGCGTGCCGACGCCGAGCGAGAACAGGGCGGCGGCGGTGAGGCAGTAGACCGAGCCGCCGAGCACGCGCCAGGTACCCGGGTCGTCGATGGCCGGGACGAGGTCGTACCGGGAGAGCTGGGGCATGGTGACCAGGTAGGACAGCGTCAGGCTGACGAGTGCCACCGCGGCGGCCAGGACGACGAGGGTGAGGACCTTGGCGCCCAGGACGGGGAGCCGGGTCGGGACCGCGGCGAACGTGGAGCGGATCATGCCGGTGGCGTACTCCCCGGTGAAGGACAGGGCGCCCAGGACGGCGATGGTGAGCATCCCGAAGGGGAAGCCGCTCGCGACGATCTCGGCGCCGTGCATCTGCTCGATGCCCGGGGCCAGGGCGGGGTCGTCGGCCATGGCGTCCAGCGACATGGCGAAGCCGACGGAGGCCAGCGTCATGAGTGCGGCCGTGGCCGTCACCGCCCACCACGTCGAACGCAGGGACAGCAGCTTGATCCACTCCCCGCGCACGACCCCGGCGAAGGTGGGCTGCACCTGCGCGACGGCGGGTGAGGTGGCGGCGGGCGCGGCGGCGGGTGAGGTCGTCGGGGGGTCGGCGGTCAGGGTGCTCATCGGGTCTCGGCCTTCTCGGTCCTGGACGTGGTGGGGGTGGTGTGGGCGCGGTACTCGACCGCGTCCTGCGTCAGGCGCATGTACGCCTCCTCGAGGCTGGCGCGGCGCGGGGACAGCTCGTGCAGCGGCAGCCCGTGCCTGGCGGCGACCTCGCCGACGTGCTCCGCGGTGGTCCCGCCGACCTCGAGCATCCCGGTCTCGGGGGAGGTGACGGTGGCACCGTCGGCGGTCAGCGCGGCGGCGAGCTCGCCGGCGCGCGGGGAGCGCACCCGCACACCGTCGCCGGCGACGGAGTCGATGACCTGCTGGACCGTCCCGGCGGCGATGATGCGACCGCGGCCGATCACCAGGAGCTGGTCGGCGGTCCGGGACATCTCGCTCATCAGGTGCGAGGAGATGAACACGGTTCGTCCCTCGGCGGCCAGGGCGCGCACGAACTGGCGGACCCACTGCACCCCCTCGGGGTCGAGCCCGTTGACCGGCTCGTCCAGGATGAGCGTCCTGGGGTCGCCCAGGAGGGCGGCGGCGATGCCCAGGCGCTGGCCCATGCCGAGGGAGAACCCTCCGACCCGCTTGGTCGCGACCCCGGCCAGGCCGGTCATCTCGATGACCTCCCCGACCCGGGATGCCTGGATGTTGTGGGTGGCGGCCATGGCCCGCAGGTGCGAGCGGGCGCTACGGCCGGGGTGCACGGCGCTGGCCTCCAGCAGGGCGCCGACCTCCCGCAGCGGGGCACGGTGCTGCCGGTACGGCTTGCCGTTGACGGTGACGCTGCCCGAAGTCGGGCGGTCCAGTCCCATGATCATGCGCATGGTGGTTGACTTGCCGGCGCCGTTCGGCCCGAGGAACCCCGTGACGGTGCCGGGCGCGATGGTGAAGCTGATGCTGTCGACGGCGGTCTGGTCGCCGTAGCGCTTGGTGAGCTCGTGCGCCTCGATCATGAGCGGGGCCTCTCTGGGGAATGGGAGGGGAGGGGGTGGGACCGGACCGGGCTCAGCAGCAGAGGCTGAGGCAGGTGGCCGGGCCTGCGGGTGGGGCGGGCGACGTCGGGTATGGCGCGGGGCGGGCGGTCACGCCTGCTGCGGCGTGCGCAGCGGCTCGCTGTCGAGGCTGGCTGCCAGGGTCGCCGGCGATGCGGTGCGGCGTGGCCAGGTCCAGGCGGAGCGCAGGATGAAGGCCAGGATCAGCACCTCGAGTCCGATGGAGAGGCCGTAGAAGTAGGAGTAGGTCCAGGACTCCCCGTCCGCGTTGTAGATCGTGATGGGGATGAGGAGCGTCGCTACGACGAGGTTGATGGTGCGGTTGATGCGGGCGGGCATTGTCGTGGAGAGCAGGATCATCAGGCTCGGGATGGCCATGAGCGTGAGCGCGAGGGCGAGAAAGGTTGGGCCGGTGGCGAACTCGTGGACGATGCCGGCCAGGATGTCGTCGACGACACCGGGCTTGTAGAAGGCGAGAATGTCGACGTAGGCGTAGAGGAACATGACGCTCGTCCACGCTGCGGCGAGCTTGGCCTGCACCGGAATGCGCGGGTCCTGCAGTGCGGTGGTGGGTCGAGGTGCTCTCATCAGGGGCTCCGTTGTCGTGGTGAGGATCGGTGGTTCCACGATCGTCGAGCTCGACGGCGGGCACATCGGCCCGGAGGCCGGAGCTGGGCCGGCCGATGGAACCGTCTGCGTCTCGTGCTTTCGGCTGATCCGCGTCGGGAGCGGGTCGGTGCTGACCGTCAGGTCTTGATACGGCCTGTCTCGTGGGCCCACATGGCGATCTCGACCCGGTTCCGGGCGTCGAGCTTGCGCATGAGGGCCGCGAGGTGTGTCTTGACGGTGCTGAGGCTGATGTGCAGTTCGTCGGCGATCTCGCTGTTCGTCCGGCCCTGGGCGACCGGGATCAGGACCTCCTCCTCCCGGCTGGTGAGCGGTTCGATCGGCTGCGCCGGCGACGACCCGGCGGTCTGGGCGAAGGTGGCGAGCAGCCGCGCCGTGATGCTCGGGGCGATGAGCGCGTCGCCGTGCGCGGCCGCCTGCACAGCCTGGGTGAGCAGGGCGGGGCCGGCGTCCTTGAGCAGAAAGCCTCGGGCGCCTGCCTTCAACGCGCCGTGCACGTACTCGTCGAGGTCGAAGGTGGTGATCACGACGACGGCCAGCGGGTCCTCCACGTCGGGGCCGGCGAGCTGGCGGGTGGCCTCGATCCCGTCGACGTCGGGCATGCGGATGTCGAGGAGGCAGACGTCGGGCCGGAGCCTGCGGGCGAGCCTGACCGCTTCGCGCCCGTCGGCGGCCTGACCGACGACCTCGATGCCGGGTTGCGCGTCGAGGATGATGGTGAGTCCGGCACGGACGATGTCCTGGTCGTCGGCGACGAGGACGCGGATCGTCATGCGGCCGCGCCCTGCTTCGGCAGCACCGTCTCGACGGCCCAGCCGCCCTCGGGGGCAGGCCCGGCCCGGAGGTTGCCGCCGAGGATGGTGGCCCGTTCGGTCATGCCGAGGAGACCGTATCCCTGGACGGGGTGACCAGCGGCGCTCACCTCGCCGTCGTCGCGGACGGTCAGGCGGACCTGGTCCCCCTCGCCGGTGACCCGGATGACGACCCGGGTCGCGTTGCGGGCGTGGCGCACCGCGTTGGTGACCGCCTCCCGGGCGATCCGGTGGAGGGCGACCCCGACGGAGGGGCTGAGGTGGTCGAGGTCGCCGGACAGGTGCACGTCGACCCGTGGATACCCTCCGTCGCTGCGGGCGAGGGATCCGATGTCGGCCACGCCCGGTTGCGGGGTGAGGTCGGGCTCCGCCCCGTCACGCAGGACGCGCACCATGGTGCGCATCTCCGCGAGGGTCCGCGACGCCGCGTCCTCGATGGCCTCCAGGGCCGCCAGTGCACGGTCTGGGTGCGTGGCAGCGGCGACGCGCCCGGCCTGGGCCGCGACGGCGATGGCCGAGACGTGGTGGCCGACCGTGTCGTGCAGCTCTCGCGCGAGCTGGTTGCGCTGGCGAAGCTTCGCCTGCTCGATGTCGCGGACGCGGGCCTTCGCGTGGTAGCGGAGCGCCATGCCGAGCGCGGCGGAGAACAGGAAGAACCCGTACCCGGCCACGATCTCGGCCACGCCGACCGGCTCGGTGACGTGCGCGACGGCAAGGGTGACGGCGAGCCAGACGACGATGATCCCCAGACCGACCGCGGCCTCGCGGCCCGCTCCCCATCGGAACAGCGAATAGGGCAGCACGAGCACGGCCGCGACGCTCACCAGCCCGGTCACGTCGAGGGTCAGCAGTCTGGCGACGTCGAACGCGGTCACCGTGCCGAAGGCGACCACGAGGGCGCCCAGCGGATGGGTGCGTCGCCACAACAGGGTGAGCGCCACCACGACGCCGACGCCGAGCACGAGCGGCCGCCACGCGGTCTCCTCGCGGAGCATCACCTCCAGGACGGACCACGACACGAGCGCAGCCGCGAGCACCCAGTCCCGCCACACGCGGACGGGCGGATGTGGAGGACGGGGTTCGGCCCACAGTGCCTGGAGGGCGTCGACCGCCATGACCTCAGCGTAGAGGGAACCGCGCCCGTGCGGATCGGCCGAAAGTACCAGGCGTGAACCGTCCCCGCCGACCGACGACTAGGTCTGCGCCCGCAGGTACCGTCCGAAGTGCGGCACGGTGAACGCGATCCGCCCGCGCTCACCGCTGTAGATCAGTCCCTTCTTCAGCAGGGCGTCCCGGGCCGGGGACAACGACTGCGGCTTGCGACCCAGGTGGGTGGCGATGTCCGCCGTCGCCACCGACCCGACCTCGTCCACCTCCTGCCCGGCCTCGGCGTGCTCGGCGGCCAGGTCGGCCATCGCCCGCAGGTACTCCCGCTCCCCCGGCGTCGCCCGCTCGTAGCGCGAGCCGAAGAAGCCCACCGCCAGCTCCTCCTCGGCGTCCGGGGAGGCGACCCGCACGTCCTCGGCGGTGATCGGCGAGGACGGCGCCAGGTCCCAGACCTCCTTGCCGTAGGCCTGGATGAAGTAGGGGTAGCCGCCGGTCGCGGCATACATCGCCTCGAGGGCCTCCGGCGCCCACTCCGCGTCCTCGTCGGCGGCGGGGTTCTGCAGCGCGCGGACCGCCTCCTCGCGCGAGAGCCGGTCGATCCGGTTGTAGCGGAACAGCCGCTCGGAGTAGGACTTGCTCGCCGACAGCACCGCCGGCAGGTGCGGCAGGCCCGCGCCGACGACGATGACCGGCAGCGCCGACTGGCTCAGCTCGTGGCAGGCGGCACAGATCGCCGAGACGTCCTCGGGCGAGAGGTCCTGCATCTCGTCGATGAACACCGCCACGCCCTTGCCGACGTCCGCCGCCAGCCCGCCGACGTCGGTGAACAGCTCGACGAGGTCGATCTCGATGTCGCCGGAGTCGGCCCGGCCGCTCATCGCGGGCACGTCGATGCCCGGGTTCCAGCGGTCGCGCAGCTTGGCGCCCGGCTGGTCCTTCTGGGCGAACGCCTTGATGACGCCCAGGACGTGGTCGAGCTCCTCGCCCCGCGGGTGCCCCAGCTCACGAACCGCGACGTGCAGGGCGGCGGCCATCGGCCGGCGCATCCCCTGCTCGGGGCGCGCCTCGTACTTGCCGGTCCCCCACCGTGCCCGCACCGCGGCGCTGCGCAGCGCGTTGAGCAGCACCGTCTTGCCGACGCCCCGCAGCCCGGTGAGGATCATGGAGCGTTCCGGGCGTCCCCGCTGGATCCGCTCCAGGACGACGGTGAAGCGCTCGAGCTGCTCGTCGCGGCCGGCGAGCTCGGGCGGGCGCTGGCCCGCGCCGGGGGCGTAGGGGTTTCGGATCGGATCCACCATCGGACCGTATGTCGTTCTCTAGCGTGGGCGGCAGAGACACGCAGAGAAGAGCAGAGGCCGGCACCGGCCGCGGAGCGCAGCTGCCCCGGCGCCCGATCGCGCCCTCTCCAGGCCTCTAACCACCCGGCTAGAGTGGGGCAGATGCGCCCAGAAGACCTCTCCCGGGTCCCCCTCGGCGAGCGGGTCACCGTCCGCCGACGGCTGGCCGACGGGCGCGCGAGCGACGTCGTGGGGCGTGTCGTCGAGCTCGACGCGGAGACGATCGTCCTGGACACCCGGCACGGCCGGGCGGTCGTCAGGATCGTCGACGTCGTCGTGGCGCGGGTCGTCCGTCCGGTCCCCTGGCGGGTCGCCGCCTTCCTCGAGCGGGCCGACGTGGCGGTCCTCGACCTCGACGGGGTGCTGCGCACCTTCGACACCGAGGGCCACGTGGGCCGCGCGGCGGCCGGTCTGGGCACCGACCTGGAGGGCGTGCTGGAGACCGCGTTCGGCATCGACGAGGGGATGGCGATGCTCACCGGTCGCTGCACCCACGCCGAGTGGATCACGGCCCTGGAGGCACGCCTGCTGGACGACGGTCACGCTCCGCAGGCCGTGGCCCGGCTGATGACCGCCTGGGTCGAGGACCGGGGCACCCCGATCGCCCCGACCACCGAGCTGGTCGACCGGTTGTCCGCCTCCGGGACGCCCGTCTTCGTCTTCACCAACGGCACCGACCGGGTGCCCGAGGAGCTGGAGCACATCGGCCTGGGCCACCTGGTGCCCGCCCTGCTCAACGCGTGCGACCTGGGGGTGGCCAAGCCGGACCCCGAGGCGTATGCCGTCGCGCACGCGGAGATCGAACGTCGCCTCGGGCGGGAGCTCGGTCGGGAGCAGGTGCGGTTCACCGACGACCGGCCGCAGAACGTCGAGGCGGCCCGCACCTTCGGCTGGCAGGCGCGCATCTTCACGCCCCCGGCCTGACCTGCTGGGGTCAGAGGACGGTCGGCTCCCCTTCACCCTCGGCCGCCATCGGCTTGCCCTGGCGCTTCCAGGCCTGCATGCCCCCGTCGACGTTGACCACGTCGAAGCCCTGCTGCACGAGCCACTGGACGGTCCGGCCGGAGCGACCGCCGGTACGGCAGATCACCGGGAGCGACTCGTCGGTGATCGGCAGCTCGTCCAGCCGCGCCGGGACGTCACCCATGGGCAGGTGGATGGCGCCGGGGGTGTGTCCGGCGGCGAACTCGTCGTGCTCGCGGACGTCCACGACGAGGGCGTCGTCGGGGACCTGGTCGACGGAGACGGTGGGGATCTCGCTCATGCCAGACATCCTCCCACCGCCGCCGGGCGGTCTCTACCGCAGCAGGCGGGACATGCGCCGGTCGGCCAGCTCCTTGCCGCCGGTCTGGCAGGTCGGGCAGTACTGGAGCGAGCTGTCCGCGAAGGAGACCTCGTGGACGGTGTCCCCGCACACGGGGCAGGCCTCGCCGGTGCGGCCGTGGACGTTCATCCCCTGCCGCTTGGCGTCCTTCAGCTCGGCCGCGGGCCGTCCCTCGGCGGCCAGGACGGCGGCGGTCAGCGTCGTGCGGAGCGCCTCGTAGAGGCGGGCCACCTCCTCCTCGGTGAGCTTGGCCGCGATCGCGAACGGTGACAGCCGGGCCGCGTGCAGCACCTCGTCGGAGTAGGCGTTCCCGACGCCGGCGAGCACCGACTGGTCCCGCAGCAGGCCCTTGACCTGCGTGCGCCGGCCCTCGAGCAGGGCGGTGAACTGCGCCAGGTCGAAGTCCTCGGCGAGGGGGTCCGGCCCGAGGGAGGCGATGCCGGGGACCGCGGCGGGGTCGGGAACGACATACGCCGCCAGGCCCTTGCGGGTCCCCGCCTCGGTGAGGTCGAAGCCGGAGTCGTCGTCGAGGCGCACCCGCAGGGCGATGGGCGACCTGCCCGGGCGGACCCGGGTCGCGGGCACCTCCTCGTACCAGCGCAGCCAGCCGGCGCGCGCCAGGTGGAAGACGAGGTGGGTGCCGTCGACGTCGAGGTCGACGAACTTGCCGTGGCGGTGCACACCGTCGACCGGACGGCCCACGAGCGAGTCCGGCGGCGGGTCGAAGGTCTTGAGCACCGCGATGGACCCGAGCTCGACGTCGGTGACGACCCGGTCCAGGGTGCGCCCGGCGAGGAAGTCGACGAGCGCCTGCACCTCCGGCAGCTCAGGCACCCTCGCCCTCCTGCACCTGCGCGTCGGGCACGACGGCCAGCCCGCTGCCGGGGTCGGGGGTCGCCGGGCCGGCCTCCTCCCGCCGGCGCTGCCGCGCCCCCACGAGCAGCTGGTGCAGGCCGTAGCCGTTGGGCGCCTTGAGCATCGGTGCCTTGGCCCGCTTGCCGAGCAGCTCGTCCGTGGCCACCGGAAGACCGCTGGAGAGCACCTGCTCGGCGGGGGTCAGCTCGCGGATGCAGATCGCCTCGACCGCGTCCGGGTGCTCGGCGGCCAGGGTGCCGTAGATGACCGGGTCGTGCTGCCCGTCGTCGCCGACGAGGATCCACCGGATGTGCGGGAACTCCGCGACCAGCCGGCGCAGCTCACGCTCCTTGTGCTCCTGGCCGGAGCGGAACCACCCCGTGTTGGTCGGTCCCCAGTCGGTGAGCAGCATCGGCCCGACGGGGTAGTCGTGCCGCCGCAGGAAGCGGGTCAGCGCCGGGGCGGTGTTCCACGCCCCGGTGGAGAGGTAGAACAGCGGCATCTGCGGGTCCTCGGCCACGAGTGCGCGGTACATGGAGCCCATCCCGGGCACCCGCTCGCGCACCATCTCCGAACGCACGAACGTGTTCCAGCCGGCGATGAAGATGCGCGGCAGGTGGGTGATCATCACGGTGTCGTCGATGTCGCTGACCAGGCCGACCTCGGCCGAGGGGTCGACCACGCGCACCGACACCGTGACCGTGTCGCCGTTGGCCAGCGAGACCGCGGCCTCCTGCCAGCCGGGGGGAAGCCCGTGGCCGGGGACCTCGACGTCGATGTAGCCGCCGCGGTCGCTCAGGGTCTCGACGGTCGCGTCGCCCATCCGCACGACCACCCGCGCGCCGACGTACGGTGCCGTGAGGAAGACGCGCCAGCCGCGCTGGGCGATGTCCAGCAGGGAGTCCTGGGCGTGGGTGAGGGCGGTCCGCTCCTCCGGGTCGTGGCGGGAGAGGACCACGCGGGCGAACACCCGGGCCCGTTCCACGCTGGCGTACCCGGTGTAGCCGAACAGCCGCTGCTGCCACCCGCGCTTCACCAGGGACGACATGACCCGGGCGCGGACGGTGTCCTCCAGCCGGGCAGCGATGTGGGTGCGCGCCATGGGGTCAACCCTAGCGGCGGGACCCGGTCCCGGCACGGGCCGGGAACCCCCGCCCGATCGTCGACCGAGGCGCGCCGGCCCGGGCCGGTCGGTGGGTCAGCCGGCGGCGACGACCGCTGCGTCGTGCTGCGCCTGCTCGGCGGCCTTCCTCGCGGCCTCCTCGGCCTTCTTCTCGGCCTTGGCCTTCTCCTCGGCCGCGGCCTCCTTGGCCTCGGCCTCCTCCTTGGCCTTCTTCTCGGCCGCCTTCTTCGCCTCGCGGCGCTCGCGGGCCTCCTCCGCACCGGGGGCTCCGTCGACGGTGCCGGCTTTCAGGGCCGCCTTCTCGACAGCTGCCCAGGTCGGTCCGTCGACCACGCCGGTGACCTCGAGCTCGGCCTTCTTCTGCACCTCGCGGACGGCCTCCTCGGTCAGCGGACCGAAGCTGCCGTCGTCCTCGAGGTCGAGCAGCCGCTGGAGGAGGGCGACGGCCCCGCCGGCGTACTCCGGCTCGGGCTCCCCCTCCTCGACGGTCCTGGCCTCGAGCAGCTCACCCGCGGGGTCGGCGGCCTCGTCCAGGCTGCCGTGCTCCAGCTCGACGTCGCGCACGGCGAACGTGGGGTGGGCGGTGCGTTCGGCGATCAGCCAGGTGAGGGGGGTCACGACGGCCGCGTCCTCGGCCTGACGCTCCGCCTGGGCCGCGAGCACCGGCACGCTCTCCTCCCACTCGCCCAGCGCCTTGGCCGTGATGGGTCCGAACTCGCCGTCGACCTCGACGCCGAGGAACTCCTGGATGACCTTGACGGCCTTGCCCGAGTCGCCCTGGGCGACGGTGGTGCGCAGGTGGGGGGTGAAGGCCGTGGACTGCCAGTCCGCCCGCTTCACCGGCCGGACGGCCTCCGGCAGCTCGCCCAGCTCCCAGCCCAGCAGCGCCGCGTAGGTGAAGTCGTCCGCGATCCCGGTGACCGGCAGGTCGTGCTCGGTCTGCCAGTCGATGAGCGCCTGGCGGGTCCGGTCGTCGAGCACGCCGCTGACCGGCAGCGTGAGCTGCTCCTGGAGCATCGCGACACCGCCGCCGGACTCGCCGGGGCGCACGCGCGCCATACCCGTCGCGGGTGCGGTCGCCAGCGCCCCCGACTCGCACGCGGTGACGCGCGGGAGCTGGTGGAGTGCGGCGTACTGCCCGGGGATGACGTCGCAGGGTCCCAGGTCGGGCTTGCTGACGGCCACGCCGGTCCACCAGGAGGTGCGCATCTGGGCGCCGTCCCAGGTGAAGGAGAAGTGGATGTGGTCGGTGTGCGGGGTGCCGGTGTAGAACTGCCAGCCGCGCCCGTCGCCGTGCCAGATGAGGCCGTTCCAGATGAGGTACTCCAGGCCGAACCGGTCGGCCATCTCGCCGTCCTTGTCCGTGAGCCACACGATGACCGCGTCCGCGATCTGCCGGTCGGCGGGGTCGAAGGCGTTGAGCGGCCAGTCGAGCCCGCGGCCGTCGTGGTGGAAGCTGGCGTAGTCGATGCAGGGGCGCGAGCCGAACCAGGTGGGCCGCTCGTAGTGCGTGCTGACCAGCAGGGCGAAGGCGACGACGCCGGGGCGGTCCATCGGGTCGCAGGAGACCTGCTGGGCGAACGGGCCGCGATCGTCGACCTCCACCGGGAGGCCCTCGTTCTCGGGCGCCTCCGGCACGATCGACGGGTCGGCCGGCACCGGGGAGAAGACGGCCGGGCCGCCCGCGTTGCCGTTGGGCACGAAACCGGTCGCGGCCGGGGGCGGGGCGGGGACGGGTGCGGGGGTCGTGCCCCCGGTGGCGGGCTGCTCGGACGCTCCGGGGTCGGCCGGGGCCGCTCCTCCGAGAGGGTCGACCGGGGGCGGTTCCGGAGTGGCCATCGCCGGCACCCAACCCAGGGCCAGCACCCCCGCCAGCAGCGCCGTCGCGCTCCATCGTGCCGCTCCCACCGATCCTGCCCGGTGGGATCCCCCTGGTGCTGACATCGCTGCTCTGCTTCCTGTGCCGAAGTCCTGCGCAAGGCCCGTCACGGGGGCTCGCGTCGATGCAACTGTATGCCCGCCACAGGCCCCCTGACCAGAGTGAATTTGCCGGCTTTGCCCACCTGTGAGGAAACAGCCAAGGAAGATCGTCACTTGCGTCACACGAGCCCCATTCGAGTATGCCGTGCCGGCGGGAAGTGCGCGCCGCACCTCCTCTGCGGGGGCCGACGCGTGGCCGGACGCGCGGGACGGGCCACCCCCGAGGGGGTGGCCCGTCCGTGTGCTGCTGGGTCGGCCGGTGGCCGTCCGCGGATCAGAGTCCGGCGACGCGGTCCCCGGGAGCCGTCAGGGGAGAGAACTCACGGATGTAGTTGACAAAGTTCGCCAGGTCCTCCGGCCCACCGGTGAGCCCGGTGCTGCCGAAGGCGGTGAACCCGTCCCCACCCTCCTGCAGGAAGTTCAACGTCGACACGCGGTAGGTCGCGTCCGGCTCGATCGGCACACCGTTCAGCTCCATCGTGCCGGGGACGACCGCCTTGGCCGTGTTGTCCCACGTGTAGGTGAAGCCCTCGGAGACCCCCAGTGCAAGCTGGGGACGACCCCGGGTCGCGATGTACTGCTGGTTCAGGACCGCCTCGATCTGCGCCCCGGTCATGGTGACCGTCACCAGGATGTTGTTGAACGGCATGACCTCGTAGGCCTCGCGGTAGGTGACGTCGCCCTGGTCGAGGCTCGCGCGCACGCCCCCGACGTTCATGAAGGCGATCTGGGCCCCGTTCTCCTGGGTGCCCCAGAGGATCGAGTCGGCGACCAGGTTGGCCATGGGGGTCTCGAAGGACCTTGACCGCTCGCCGTTCGGCCCGGCGGTGCCTTCGTCACCCTCGATCGCTTCGGCGGTCGATCCGACGACGGTCTCACCCACGACGTCGCCACGAGCCACCCACTCGTCCACGATGGCCTGGATCTGGGGATCGGGCGAGATCGTGGCGTTGTCGACGAGGTGGTTCTCGACGCTCAGGGACTCCCGGACGATGTCGTTGGTGCGCCGGTCGACCTGGAACGTCGTCTGGCTCAGCACGCGCCCCCAGTCGCCCGGCCCCGCCACGGCGCGCGGAGCACCCTCGCCGCCGGTGTCGAGGAGGCAGGCGAAGCCGTTGTGCGTGTGCCCCGTGAGAAGCACGTCGACCTCCTGCGACGTCCTGTCGTGGATGTCGACGATGGGACCCGCGAGAGTGTCGCACCCGGCGTTGACGTCCTCGGTGCTGATCGTTCTTGAATAGGCCCCTCCGTCGAAGCCGCCTTCATGCACCAGTCCAACGATCGCCTCCACGCCCTGAGCCTGCAGCTCGGCGGTGTACCGGTTGAGCGCATCTGCCTCGTCGGTGAACTCGACGTCTGCGATCCCTCCTGGCGACACCAGGATGGGGGTGTCCGACGTCACGACTCCGATGAACCCGACCTCGACACCCTTGACCTTCTTGACGACGTAGGGGGGCAGGATGGGGTCGTCGGTTCCCTTCCACTGCACGTTCGCCGCGAGGTAGGGAAAGTCGGCCCCCGCATACGGCGAGTCACCCATCTGTCCCAGCTCGGGGTGGTTGCCACCCTCGACCATGCGGAAGAGCTCGTCGACCCCCTCGTCGAACTCGTGGTTGCCGACCGCCGAGGCGTCCAGCCCCATGGCGTTGAGCACCTCGATGGTGGGCTCGTCCTGGAACAGGCCGGAGTAGAAGGCCGACCCGCCGATGCTGTCTCCCGACGAAACGGTCAACGTCGCACCACGGAAGTCCCGCGTCAGTTCGTTGACCAGCCCGGCAAGGTAGGCGGCGCCACCGTAGGTGCCGACCAACTCGTTGTTGATGACCAGGTCCTCCGGCTGGAGCCGACCGTGGAAGTCGCTGAACTGCAGCAGCTGGACGTCGACGAGCTGGCCAGGCGGAGTTTTGCCCTTCTTGCCGTTGTTGTTGCCCTTGCCCTTGTTCGGGTTGTCGGCCTTGTCCTTGTCGTGACCCTTGGCCTTCCCGTGCGGGGCGGTGTGGGCCTTCTCGTTGGCCTTGTCGTTGGGCGCTGCGACGGCGGTGGCGCCGACCATGGAGGTCGCGGTCACCGCGGCGAGCGCGAGGGCGAGAGTGCGCTTCATTGCTGGTCTTCTCCCTGAAGGATGTGCCGTGGGGGGACCTTGGCAAGGTACCCCCTCCCCCTCTTCGCTGCTACCCGTAAGCACCCCGTGTCGCACACCCCTCATCCGACGTTCGCCCACCCGTCACCCCGGCGGACTCCTCAGTGGGCGACCGCACATCTGACAAGCATTAGACAAACACTTGACATACCTTGTGCCTACGCGCCATGATCCTCTCACCGGGTCGACGACGACCCCCAGCCTCCAGGAGGAACCCATGAAGAAGTTCGCCAGCCTCGCCACCGCCGCCACCCTCGCTCTCGGGGCGCTGGCAGCCCCCGCCGCCGCGGCCCCTGCGGCCAAGCCCGACACCGCGTGCATGCAGGCCGGGATCGCCAAGCTCAAAGACATCGGCGCGTTCTCCGGCGTGGCCAAGGCGGGCCTGCCGATCTCCACCGCCACCGCCGTGGGAATCACCGTCCGTGAGGGCGCCGACATCTCCGGCCTCGGCCAGGTGCTGCCACTGTCCGTCGTGCTGGCCGACCACCGCGCCGGCGACGACAGCCTCTTCCTCTACCCCTGGTGCGAGTGACCAGACCGCGACGACGCCCAGCACCGCACCGACGCACCACCGCCCTCGGGTTGTCCAGGCTCCGTCCAAGCCTCCGCTACCCTTGATCCATCGTCCGTCCATGATCGAGGCACAAAGGAGGCGACAATGACGGTCCGTTACACGGTCAAGCAGGTCAGCGGGCTCACCGGCGTCGCCACCGACCGCCTGCGGGCCTGGGAGCGCCGGTACGGCGTCGTCGAACCCGGCCGGAGCGAGTCGCGCTACCGCCTCTACGACGACGAGGACGTGGCCCGGCTCCGCCGGATGGCCGAGCTCGTCGAGGCGGGCACGCCGGCCTCCCTCGCCGCCGAGCAGGTCCGTGGGCTGAGGGCGGTCAGCTCACGGGACGGCAAGGTCTCCCTGGTCCGTGCCGACGACGCGCAGGGACGCAACGGCACGGGCCAGGAGACGGCCGGCGGCGAGGCCCCCCGGGGGTCCGCACGCACCTCGGCCGACGGCGACCGGTCACCCCGGCGGGACGGCTGGGTCCCCCTCGACCTGTCCTCCACGGGCCTGCCTCCGCTCGAGGCGCTCATCGCCCCCGCGCGCTCGCTCGACCGCATCAGTCTGGACCGCACGCTGGACCAGGCGTTCTCCGTCGGTTCGTTCGAGGTCGTGTTCGAGCGCTGGCTGACCCCCGCGCTCGCCCGGCTGGGCCAGGCGTGGGTCGACGGCCTCGTCGACGTCGGTGGCGAGCACTTCGTCAGCGCCGCCGTCCACCGGCGGCTGAGCCGGGCCTTCGAGGCCGCCGGCCCGCAGGAGGGCGGACCCGTGGTCGTCGTCGGTCTTCCGCCCGGGGCCATGCACGAGCTCGGTTCGCTGGCGCTGGCCACCTGCCTGCGACGGCTGGGGGCCGACGTGCGCTACCTCGGCCGCGACCTCCCGGTCGCCAGCTGGCTCCGCGCCGTCGAGCAGCTGCACCCCGCGGCTGTGACGATCTCGGTGCCCCTCACCAAGGACGACCCCGCCGCCCGCGAGCTCGTGGAGGCCCTGGGTGGGACGGCCGACCCTCCCCAGGTCTACCTGGGCGGCTTCGGCTGCGGGCAGGACTGGCCCGAGGAGCTCGGCGCCACCCGCCTCGACGTCGGGGTCGTCGAGGCCGCCCGGGCCATGGTCGACTCGCTGCGCTGAGCCAGGAGACCGTCGCGGGCCCTGCGGGGCCGACCTTCGCGGACCATGTGAGGGCTGGCCTTCGCGGGCCACGGGGGCCCGTGGTCGGCGAACCGCCGCGGCCGTTCATGGTGTCGGCGACCGGCGGACCGGCCGCCGCCCGCCGACCCCCGCCCGACCCCGTCACCTCCGCCGGGCGAGCACCTTCCCCAGGGCGAGCAGCCCCATACCCGCCCCGACCCCGGCCGCGATCTTCGGCCCGACCTCGCGCACCGGGTCCGGGTCCGCGTCGGCCATCGCCAGCCGCACCGCCGTCCGGTAGGGCGTGCGCCCACCCTCGGGCTCTCCGACCAGCTCGACGATGTCGTCCTCCTTGCAGACCACCTCGTGCACGAGCGAGCCCACGAGCGGCTTGGCCACGCCCGAGGCCACCGGCGTCACCAGCCCGACCCAGTGCCCGGCCAGCCACGGCGTCAGGACCGGCAGCGTGACGATGAACCGGCGGCGCATGCCGTTGACCTGGGCGAACCCCTGCATCATCTCCTCGTAGGTCAGCACGTCCGGCCCGCCGATGTCGAACGTCCGGTTGACCTCCGCCGGCAGCGAGGCGGCGCCGACGAGGTAGTGCAGGACGTCGTCCACCGCGATCGGCTGGATGCGGTTGTGCAACCACTTCGGCGCGACCATCGCCGGCAGCCGCCCGGTGAGGTAGCGCAGCATCTCGAAGCTCACCGACCCGTCGCCGATGACGACCGCCGCCTGGAGCACGGCGGCGGGCACCCCCGAGTCCAGGAGGATGTCGCCGACCTCCACGCGCGAGGCCAGGTGGGAGGAGAGCTCCCCGTCGGGGTGCAGGCCGGAGAGGTAGACCAGCCGTGAGACCCCGGCCTCCAGAGCCGCCGTGGAGAAGGTGCTGGCCATCCGCCGGTCGCGCTCGCGGAAGTCGCCCTCACCGTCCATCGAGTGCAGCAGGTAGTAGGCGACCGCCACCCCCTCCATCGCCCGGCGCACGTCGTCGGCGTCCTGCGCGTCGCCCTCGACGACCTCGACCCGGTCCGCCCAGTCCTCGGTCAGCCTGCCCGCCGAGCGGGTGAGACTCCGCACCCGCCAGCCGGCCTCGAGCAGCTGCGGCACGAGCAGCCCGCCGATGTAGCCGGTCGCGCCGGTGACCAGGGCGAGGTCGCCCGGCCCCGGAGGCGTGCCGGTCGGGTCGAGGTCGGCGGCGGGGCTGGTGTCGGTCCCGGTGGGGACGGTCGTTCCGGTCATGCGGTGCTCCTGGGGGTGGAGGGGGTATGCGGTGTCACGGGTGGGCGTGGCGCGGAGGGGTCGGTCGGGTCGTGCGGAGGGTCAGGCGGGTCGTGCGGATGGTCGGGCGAGTCATCGGAGCAGCTCCATGAGCGGAGGAAGGAGCAGCAGCATGCCGGCCGACCAGGTGATGTGCGTGATGATCGGGGCCAGCACACCGCCGGTGACCCGGCGCTGGAGGGAGCAGACGACCCCGATGAGGACCGCGGCGAAGACGAGCAGGGGCACGCCGACCGCGACCGTGACGACCGCGTAGACGACGACGTTGCCGACGACCGCCCAGTGCCTGGGCAGGGCGGCGTAGAGAGCACCGCGGAAGAAGAGCTCCTCCGCCACCCCGTTGACCACGGTGATGAGCAGGACCACCCACAGGACGCCGGCGCGGGCGTGGTCCAGCAGCCCCTCGACCGGCTCGGCCAGGAGCGGGACCCGGGAGACGAGCAGCGCCCCGGCGAGGAAGAGCGCCAGCAGCAGCAGGCCCAGGGCGACCGGCTGGACGACCGGGACGACGTAGCGCGTGCCCTCGCGGGTGTTGGCCCGGCCCCGCCGCAGCGGGCCCGACGCGAACGCCCCGCCGGCCCAGACGACCGCCAGGACGGCCGTGCCGTAGTAGAAGGAGGGGTCGCCGGGCGGGAGCGCGAGCGACCACCAGAGCAGCACGGCCCCGAGCGCCAGCGTGAGGGCGACGACGGTCCGCCGGCGCCGCCGGAGCTCGGGCGGGTCCTCCGGACGGCCGGGGACCGGCTTGACGAGGGCGGCCTCGACGAAGTCGCGCACCTCGTCGACGACCTCCTTGACGGGGTTCACCGCCCGGTCAGAGGTTCTCGTCGATGAACTCCCGCGCCACCGCCGCCGGGTCCTGACCCTCGGTGACGACCTGGACCATCATGTCGGTGAGGTTGTCGGTGGTCAGGGCGGCCGAGACCTCGTTCAGGGCCTCCTCGACCGTGCCGTTGACCACGTCGGAGCTGATGAGCGGCACGATGTTCTGGGCGGCGAACAGCGACTCGGGGTCCTCCAGGACGACCAGGTCGTTCTCGCCCACGGCCGGGTCGGTGGTGAAGATGTTGGCCACGTCGACCTGTCCGTTGACCAGGGACTGGACCGTCAGCGTGGAGCCGGCGGACAGCGAGCGGAACTGGGCGAACTCCAGCCCGTAGACCTCGCTCAGCCCGTCCACGCCGTTGGGCCGGGACTCGAACTCCGGCGGCCCGCCGAGGACCATCTCCGCCGCGTGCGGCTCCAGGTCGGCGATGGTGCTCAGGCCCAGGGTGTCGGCCGTCTCGCTCGTCACCACCAACGAGTCCTTGTCCTCGGCGTCGCTGATCTCGAGCAGCTGCAGGCCCTCGGGCAGGTTCTCCTCCGCCTCGGCCAGCACCTCCTCGGAGGACGTGACCGTGATCTCGGGGTTGAGGAAGGTCGCCAGCCCGCCGGTGTACTCCGGGATGAGGTCGATCGACCCGTCCTCCAGCCCGGCCATGTAGGTCTCCCGGCTGCCGATGTTGAGGGTGGTCGACACGTCCACGCCGGCGTCGGAGAGCGCTGCCGCGTAGATCTCGGCGAGCAGCACGTTCTCGGGGAAGTTGGCCGAGCCGACGACGATCTCACCGACGTCCTCGCCCCCGGCGGCCGCACCACCGGTGGACCCGGTGTCGTCGGTCGCGTCGGTGCCGTCCGTGGACCCGTCGCCTCCGTCGGCGGAACCCTCGCTCTCGGGGGTCTCCGCCTCGAGGGGGTCGTCACCGCCACCGCACGCGCTGAGCGGGACGAGGACGGCGAGGGTCAGGGCCAGGATCGAGGTGCGCTTCATGAGGGTTCCTCCCCGGTGGTGGATGTCTGGAGCCAGCCTGCCACAGCAGGACCGCGACGGCTGCTCAGGCGGACGGTGGGAGCAGGTCGAGCAGCTCCTCCACCGCCGTGATCCGCTCGGCTCCGGGCGCCTCCAGGGGGATGCCCGGCGTCTGCAGCAGGACACCGCGCACACCTGCGGCCCGGGCCGCCGCGACGTCGCCGGGGCGGTCGCCGACGGCCAGCACCTCCTCCGGGTCCAGGCCGTGCCGCTCCAGCAGCTCGAGCACCATCGCCGGGTCGGGCTTGCGGGCGAAGCCGTCGGGGGCGCAGACCATGTCGTCCACGTCCACCCCGAGGATGTGCAGGAGCTGGGTCGCGCTCTCCCGGTCCCGGTGGGTGGCCACCAGGTTGAGACCGCCCTCCTCCCGGACCCTGGCGATCACGGCGCGCGCGCCGTCGACCACCGGCGGAGGGCTGGAGCGCCAGGTCTCCTTCGTCCGCTCGTAGGCCGCACGCAGGTCCTCCGGGGACACCCCGTGACGCTGCGCCAGGGTCTCGATCGCGTGCCCGCTGGAGACCCGGGTCAGCTCGGCCACCTCGTTCAGCTCCTCCTCCCCCGGATCGTCCCCGTGCACGGCGCCCGCCAGGGCACGGTCCACGTCGGGATAGGTGTCGACGAGGGTGCCGCCGAGGTCCCAGATGACGGAGGTCATGGGTCCATTCTGCGCACAGGGGACGGACGGCTCCTCGCCGGCCGTGCAACAGTGTGGCCGGCTGCGGCTAGCCCGCCGAGGCGTGCCGCAGCCCCGGGGAGACCACGAGGCGCTGGACCGTCGCCAGGACCTGGTCGACGAGGAGGGCCAGGGCAGCCACCGCGATCGAGCCACCGGCCATCATCGCGTAGTCGCGGCTGGCCTGCCCGTCGATGAGGAAGCGCCCCAGGCCGCCCAGGCCGACGATCGCGGCGATGGTCGCAGTGCCGATGATCTGCAGCATCGCCGCCCGCATGCCGGACATGATGAGCGGCAGCGCGCCGGGCACCTCGACCTGGCGCAGCACCTGGCTACCCGTCATCCCCATCCCGCGGGCCGCGTCACGGGCCGCCGGGTCGGTGGCCTGCACCCCGGCGTAGGTGCCCGACAGGATCGGCGGGACGGCCAGCAGCACGAGCACGATCAGCGCCGGCGCCTCGAAGGCCCACTCGCCACGCAGCCGGGGCAGCAGGAGCAGCACCGCGATGAAGAGCACGCCCAGGGAGGGGATGGCCCGGAAGGCCCCGGTCAGGTTGATCGCCAGCCAGCGCAGCCGGCCGGTGTGCCCGACCCAGAGCCCGATCGGCACGGCGATCGCCGACGCGACGAGCAGGGCGATGAAGGAGTAGCGCAGGTGGGCCAGCGACTGCGCGAGGATGCCGCCCTGCCCCGACCAGCTCGCCGGGTCGAACAACCACTGGAAGGTCTGGCCGATCATGCGCTCGCCCCGCTCCGCAGCCAGGGGGTCAGCACCTTGGACAGGACGGCGATGGCCGCGTCCAGGGCGACCGCCAGCACGACGCAGGCCACGACCCCGACGACGATCGGCCCCATCGCGTTGCGGTTGAAGCCGTCGGTGAAGAGCATCCCCAGCTGGCTCACGCCGATCAGGGCCGCGATCGAGACGATCGAGACGTTGCTCACGGCCGCGACGCGCAGCCCGGCGGTGATGACTGGGACCGCCAGCGGCAGGTCCACCGAGACGACCCGGCGCAGCTCGCCGTAGCCCATCGCCGTGGCCGCCTGGCGCACGTGCCCGGGCACCGAGCCGAACCCGTCGGCGACCGTGCGGGTGAGCAGCGCGACGGTGTAGAGGGTCATCGCGACCAGGACGTTGGCGTCGTCGAGGATCCGGGTGCCCAGCAGCAGCGGCAGCATGATGAACAGCGCCAGCGAGGGGATCGTGTAGAGCAGCGACGTGCTGGCCACGACGGGAGCCTGCAGCCAGCGGGTGCGCACGGCCAGCCAGCCCAGCGGCAGGCTGATGAGCAGGCCCAGCAGCAGCGGCACCCCGGCGAGGTAGAGGTGGCGCAGGGTCAGCTCGCCCAGCGTCTCCCAGGCGACGCCGCCGATCACCGGGCCTCCTCCAGCGTGCCCCCCGGCCGCTCCGGGGGCGTGGCCGCGTGCCCGTCACGGCGCATGGCCGCGAGCACCTCGTCGGCGGTCACCGTCCCGACGACCCGTCCCTCCTCGACGACGACGCCCCGGCCGCTGGGCGAGGACAGCGCCGCGTCCAGCATGGTCCGGGCGCTCGAGCCCACCTCGGCGAGGGTCCCGAACCGACGCACCTTGTCCGCCGGCACCGGGCCGCCCCAGCCGTCGACGTCGACCCAGCCCTGCGGCATACCCTCCTCGTCGACGACCAGCACCCACCCGGCACCGGCCGGCACGCTCTCCCCCACCCGCACGGTCCGTTCCTCGCGGAGCGGGACGTGCGGCGCGGCGAAGCTCAGCGCGCGGTAGCCGCGGTCCTTGCCCACGAAGTCGGCCACGAAGTCGTCGGCCGGGGTGGCCAGCAGCTCCGACGGCGGGGCGAACTGGGCCAGGTGGCCGCCGTAGCGCATCACCGCGATCTGGTCGCCGAGCGTGAGGGCCTCGTCGATGTCGTGGGTGACCATGACGATGGTGATGCCCAGGTCCTTCTGCAGGCGGCGGACCTCGGCCTGCAGGTCGCCCCGCACGATCGGGTCGACCGCGCTGAACGGCTCGTCCATGAGGACCAGCTGCGGGTCACCGGCCAGCGCCCGGGCCACGCCCACGCGCTGCTGCTGGCCGCCGGAGAGCTGGGCGGGGTAGCGTCGGGCCTGGTCCTCGGTGAGCCCGACCTTCTCGATCGCCTCCATCGCGGCCCGGCGGGACTTCGCGCGGTCCCAGCCGAGGAGCCGCGGGACGGTCATGATGTTGGCGAGGACGGTGCGGTGCGGGAAGAGGCCGGCGTGCTGGATGACGTAGCCGATGTGGCGGCGCAGCTGGGCCGCGGGCCGCTCGGCGATGTCCTCGCCCTCGAGCAGGATCCGCCCCGACGTCGGCTCGACCATCCGGTTGATCATCCGCAGGCTCGTCGTCTTGCCGCACCCCGACGGCCCGACGAGGACGGTGATCCCGCCGCGGGGCACCTCCAGGTCCAGGCCGTCGACGGCGACGGTGCCGTCGGCGTACCTCTTGGTGACGTCCTCGAAGCGGATCATGGGGCCAGACGCTATCGGGTGGCGCGGCGTTCGGCGTCTCGTAGCGCACCCGGCCGGCGCCTCGACCGCCGGTGGCCCTCCCGTGCTCTCGCTCCCGGCGTTTTGTGCGCCCCCTCCCCGGCGTGTCGTGCACCGTGCTGGCACCGGTGCGGCGTGTCCCGTGCTGGGACACGGTTCCTGCACAGGCCCTCCCTGTGTGTCGCGCACAGGGCGGGGTGTCGCCACCGTGGCTACGAACGGCCGGAGCACGGACGGCGCAGGGTCCGTGCCGGTCCAGGACGGCACGGACGACGCAAGGGTCCGCGCCGGTCAAGGACGGGCGCGGACCCTTCGTCGCTCAGGCGGGCTGGTCAGCCGTGGTGGCGATGGTCAGTCAGCGGGGTGAAACACCCGGGTCGGGATGTCCTCGTAGTCTTCCGGGTCCAGGGATTCGACAGACCCGTCGGCGACGGCGGTGATCAGACCCTTGAGCCCGATCTCCACCTGCTTGGTGAGGAAGCCGTTGCGCTTCTGGCCGTCGGACTGCGTGTTGCTCGACGTCTCGAAGAGCACCGTCGCGCTCCCCCGCAGCGCGAACGACCCCAGCGCGGTGCCCGGCAGGTTGATGTTCTGCGGGTAGAGCGTCAGGTGGCCGAAGCCCGAGTTGCCCTGCCCCTGGAGCGCGTCGTAGACCGCCACGTTGGCCTGCCGTGAGGCGTCGTAGTCAAAGTTGGGCCAGTCGCCGAACTCGGTCGGGTCGGCGATGAAGCGGCCCGAGATCGACAGCGGCGACATGTTGTTCGTCCCCTCCTGCGAGTAGCAGGGCCACTGGTTGTGCAGGTCGACGAAGTAGTCGACGATCCCGAACTCGTCCTCCAGGCCGGCGTAGACGTCACGCACCGTCTGCGCCTCGGGGGTGATGTACCACCCGGTGTCGGCGCTGTTGCCCGGGAAGTCCTCCGGCTGGGGCACGTAGTCGAGGTCGGGGTTGAAGTCGCGGTTGAGGTCGAAGCCCGGCACCGAGGCACGGTAGTTCCAGGCCGGCTCGACTCCCGCAAGCTGCGGGAACGCCTCGACCACGTCGGCCCAGCTCATCGCGTTCTGCCGGGTGTCGTGCTCGGCCCCGTCCACGTTCAGCCGCGGGATGGCCACGATCGTGACGTTCTCCCGGACCATCCTCGCCTCGGCAGTGTTGCCGCCGAACTCCTTCAGCAGGCTGAGCAGTGCCTCCGTGCCGTGGTTCTCGTTGCCGTGAATCTGGCTCTGCACCAGGATCACGGTGTCCCCGGTGCCGACGCGGGCCTGGTAGATGTCCCGCCCCTCGTGGCTCTGGCCGACGACCTCGACGTCGACGGTGCCCTTGCTGGTCCGTTCGATGCGCTCCAGCTCTCCGGTCAGCTGCTCGTGGTCCACGAAGCTCGCCCGGTTGCCGCCCGGCTCGGTCCCGCAGTGCGAGTTCACGGGCACGGCGGTGGCCGTCAGCGGGGCCGCGGCCGCGGCAACGCCGACCATGGCGGCGGCGGACAGGGTGGCAGTGAACGTCTTGCGGTGTCTCATCGGGTCTCCTTCGACGACGGTGGGGTCCGACCAACCCACCGGCTACCCGCCCGTAGCTCAAGAGGTCTTGGCCGAACCTTGACCGGATCCGAACGCGCCCTTGACGTCGTGCGTGCCGGGGCACCCCAGACCGCGGGCCTGCCGGCCGAGCTCGGGGGCCGGCCTCATGGAAGCCCTCGCCTAGGGTCGGTCCGGTGACCAGCCCCCGGACCGACCTCGCGCAGGCTCTCGTCGACGCCGCGGACGTGCTCCTGGTCGACTTCGACGGCCCGCTCGCGCGGATCTTTCCCGGCACCCGCTGGCTGGAGGTGTCGGCGGACCTGCGCGGGTATGCCGTGGAGCGGGCGCGCAACGACCTCGACCTCGACCTCGCCGCGGTGCTCGGGGAAGAGCCGGACCACGTGCAGGTGCTGCGGCTGATCGGGCGACACGCGCCGGGGATCGCCGCCGACGCGGCCGAGCTGGTGACCCGGCTGGAGCTCGACGCGGCGCGGACGGCTCCGCTCCAGCCCGGGGCCCTGGAGTTCCTCGACGAGGCGCTGGCCCGGTCGGCGCGGGTGTTCGTCGTCACCAACAACGACCCCGACGTCGTCCCTGCCGTGCTCGACCGGCACGTGCCTGGACTGACCGCCCGGCTGACCGGCGTCCACGGCCGCACCGCGGGTCGGACCGACGACCTCAAGCCCGCGCCGGACCTACTGCTGCGGGCGCTGGCGCAGATGGCGAAACGCGGCGTCACGGGGGGCAAGGCCGGCCTCGACGAGATCAGCGCCGTCCTCCTGGGCGACTCGGTCACCGACGTCCTGGCCGGGAAGGCGGCCGGGGTGCCGGTCGTCGGCGTGGCCCAGGACGCGCAGCGGCGAGAGGACCTCCTCGCGGCCGGCGCCCGGGCCGTCGTCGGCGACCTGGGTGCGCTGCTGCACACCCCGGGGGACCGGGGATGACCCTCCGGCCCCCGTCCCGGGTGCCGTCACGGGATACTGGAGGGATGTCGATGGATGCCGTGCCCGGTGACCGCTTCACCATGGTCGAGCGGATGGCCGACACCGTGCTGCCCACCCGGCACGGCACCTTCCGGATGACGGCCTACCGCGACGACTCCGGCGAGGAGCACGTGGTCCTCAGCGTCGGCATCGAGGACGACGACGCCGCGGACGCCCCGGCCCCGCTCGTGCGGGTGCACTCGGAGTGCCTCACCGGGGACGCGCTGGGGTCGCGGCGCTGCGACTGCGGCGACCAGCTCCAGCACGCCCTCCACCTCGTCGCCCAGGAGGGCCGTGGCGCGGTCGTCTACGTCCGCGGGCACGAGGGACGCGGGATCGGCCTGGTCGAGAAGATGCGGGCGTACGCGCTCCAGGACACCGGGGTCGACACCGTCGACGCGAACCTCCAGCTGGGCCACCCGGCGGACGCGCGCACCTACGACCAGTCGGCCGCGATGCTGGCCGACCTGGGCGTGCGGTCGGTGCGGCTGCTCTCCTCCAACCCGGCCAAGGAGCGGGCGCTGACCGAGCTGGGCATCACCATCGAGGAGCGCCGGCCGCTCATCGTGCCCACCCGGCCGGAGAACGAGCACTACCTCGCGACCAAGCGGGACCGCATGGGGCACGACCGCCACGCCCCCGACGAGTGGGACCTGCTCCTCCGGGGCAGGGTGCCGTCCAGCGGCGTGCTGGCCGACCGCTACGGGCCTCTCGTCGCGGCCGGACGGCGTGCCCCGCTCGTCCTGGCCCAGCTCGGCCAGAGCATGGACGGCTTCATCGCCAGCCGGACCGGTGACGCGGAGTACGTCACCGGGGACGCCGACCGCGAGCACCTGCACCGCCTGCGCGCGCTCGTCGACGCGGTCGTCGTCGGTGGTGCCACGGTGGCGGCCGACGACGCCCGCCTCACGGTGCGGGCCGTGCCGGGGGACAACCCGGTCCGGGTGGTCCTGGACCCGCGCGGCGTCCTGCCGCCCGGCGCGGCCACCCTGACCGACGGCGCGGCACCGACCCTGTGGGTCGTCGGTCGGGACGCCGACGTGGCCGCCGAGGGCCTGGCCGACCACGTGGAGCTCGTGCGCTGGACGACGGACGGGGTGATGGAGCCGTACCAGGTCCTGCAGCTGCTGGCGGCGCGCGGCCTGTCCCGGGTGCTCGTGGAGGGCGGGGGACGGCTGGTGTCCGCGTTCGTCGCGGCGGGTGCGGTGGACCGGTTCTTCCTCACCACCGCCCCGGTGCTCATCGGTGACGGCGTGCCCGGCCTGCGGGTCGGGGGCACCGACCGGCTCGCCGACGCCCTCCGTCCGTCCGCGCGGCGGTGGATGCTGGGCGAGGACGTCGTCACCGAGTTCGTGCTGACCGAGGCGTCCGGCTCTGCGGAGCTGACCGAGGCGTCCGGCTCGGCGGAGGAGACGGCGGCGTCCGGCTTCCCGGACGAGACCGCCGGGTCCGCCGAGACCGGCGGGTCCGCCGAGACCGGCGGGCCCGTCGCGTCCTCACGCCCCCGGTTGCGCGCCGTGGGGTCCGTCCGGGACGACGCCGCGCCCACCGGGACCGCCGAGGCCTCCGGCGTCGAGGGCGAGCAGGTCGACGTGGTCGACGAGGACCCGCAGCCCACCTGAGGCCAGCTGCTCCCGGCGTCGCTGCTGCCACGTCCGCAGGTCGACGGCCGAGGACGGGTCCCGCTCGACGGCGTCCTCGACCCGTTCGTCCAGCCACCGCTCGAGCAGAGCCCGGTACCGGCCGTCCCGACCGGGCAGGTCCCAGGGTGTCGACGCGGTCAGCACCTGCAGGCCCCGTTCCCGGAGCAGCCGCGTCAGGACCGCCGGGGCGTCGGGTCCCGGGCGGCCGTCGCGCCGCTGGTGGTCGTCGAACGCCGCCGACAGCAGCACGTCCGCCGGGTCGGCCGGCTCCCAGCGCACCTCCCCGGTCACCGACAGGGACAGGAGTCCCGCCCCCGCGATCGCCACGGCGTCCGCCAGGGCGGTGAGGTCCTGGGTCGTCAGCACGTCGAGCACGGCGGTGGCCACGACGACGGTCGGGACCACGGTGCCCCGCTGTGGCCCAGCGCCGTGCTGCCCGTCGGCGCCCTCTCCACGCGTCCGGACGTCGCGACCCCAGGACGCCCCCGTCCCGCCCGGCAGGGCCGCCAGCACCTCCGGCAGGTCCTGGACCGACCCGCGGACCCGCCGCGAGCCGTCGTGCCCGGGGTGCGCCAGCAGCTCGGCGTCGTGGTCCACCGCCACCCACTCCTGGTCGAACGGCAGGCGTGCCGAGAGGTACCTCCGGTTGGCTCCCGTCCCGGCTCCCACGTCGACGATCCGCACCGTGGGCCGTCGGCCCGGCAGCGACCCGTCCGTCAGGTCCTGCGCCCGCTGACCCGCCCCTGCTCCCCCCGCTCCCCCCGCACCTGCGTCGCGAGGGCCACCCCCACCCACCGCGTCGACCAGGGCCGCGAGCAGCTCCCCGGCCCCCGCGTCCCGCGCCCGGGTGTCCACCTCCGCGCGCAGGTCCAGCCAGTCCGGACAGGCCCGCTGCGCCGGCTCCTCGGTCGTCATCGCCCCATTCTGGCGAGGGCGGCGTCGAGCTGCTCGGTCGTACGGTCCCACCCCTCGAGCCGCTCCCGTCGAGCCAGGGCCGCGTCCCGCCACCGCCGCCGCAGGTCGTCCTGGGTCAGCCAGGCCCGCAGCACGCCGGCGAGGGGGTCGGGGCCGTCCACCGCGACCGCCGTCCCGGGCAGCTCCACCGGAGGGGTCGCACCGGCCTCCGGGCCTGACCCTCCCGCCAGCGCCTCCACCGCACCCGTCCCCGCCCCCACCACCGTCGGTATGCCGTGCGCGTGTGCCTCGACGACGACCAGGCCGTAGGTCTCGCTCCGCGACGGATGCACCAGCAGGTCGCTCGTCGCCCAGGTCCGGTCCAGCGCCTCACCGACCAGCGCGCCCGGCCAGTCGACCCGGTCGGCGACCCCCAGGTCGTCGGCCAGCCGCAGCAGTCGGTCGAGGTGCCCGGGGTCCGGGGCGGGGCCGACCATCCGGGCGGACCACGGCAGGTCGCGCACCCCGGCCAGGGCCCGGAGCAGCACGCCGTGGTTCTTGACCGGCGTGACCGCCGCGAGCGTCAGCAGCTGCGGGCCGCGCGGCGGCGGCGTGCCTGCGGCCACCGGCGCCGGGTCGGCGCCCGGCCGGGCCACGACGACGTCGGTCAGCCCGTACCGCCGCTCCAGCTCCTGCGCCGCGAACCGGCTCGTCGCCACCACCACGCCGGCCGCCCGCAGCGCCCGCGCCTCCGCGCGGTCGAGCGCCGCCGCGTCCTCCCCCGCCGCGCCGGCCCCCTCCGACAGGACTGCGTGCACGAGCAGCGCCGTCGGCCTCCGGGCGGCGCAGCGCTCCACCACCTCCGGCGCCGCGCAGCCGACCAGCCCGTCGATCAGCACCGGGCCACCGCCCCCCTCCGGTCCCTCCGGCTCTCCGCTCTCGGAACACACCGGTCGCCGGGACGACCGATGTGACACGGATGCCGCTGAGGAGCCGCCGAGCAGCACCTCCGCCAGCCTGCCCAGGTCCTCCCCGGTCGGCCGCGGCCAGGACCCCGCGACCGCCTCCACGCGCACCCGACGCCCCCGCGCCCGCCACGCGGCGGCGACGGCGGCGTCATACCGGTCCCCGCCGCTGGGCTCCCCCGCCGGCCGCGCGGGCACGACCAGGGTCAGGACCCCGCCCGCACCGCCGGAGGAGCTCACCCGCCCAGGTTGCGCCGGTAGCTCGCCCACGCGTCCGGGTGCTCCCGCAGCGTCACGGTCAGCGCCGCCAGCCCGGTGACCTCGACCGCTGCGGCCAGCTGGTCGGCCACCCACCGCGCCATCACCTCGGTGGTGGTGAGCATCCCGGCGAACTCCGCCATCTCGTCGAGGTTGGCGTAGGCGATCCGCCCCAGCACCCCCTCGAGCGCCTCGGTCGCGGCCCCGATGTCCATCACCACCCCGTGCTCGTCGAGGTCGGGCCGCTCGAAGGTCGCCTCCACGACGTAGGTCACCCCGTGCAGCCCCTGCGCCGGCCCGAAGAACGGGTCGGCCAGCGAGTGCGCGAGCATCACGTGGTCGCGGACGGTGAGGGTGAACAACGCGGGCTCCTTGCGGTCGAGGATCAGGGGGTATGCCGTGCGCGCCGGCCAGGGCGCGGGTTCCGCCGTGGCCGGTCGCGCCTCACGGGGCCGACCCGTCGTAGGACACCAGGTGGCACAGTCCGGGCGCCCCGTCGGCCAGGCGGTCCATGAGGGGAGGCAGGTCGGCCAGCGGCGTGGGCCCGGCCAGCAGCGCGTCGAGCCGCTCGTCGGCCGCGGCCCGGACCGCGACCTGCCGGCGGTCGGCGTGGTCGTGGCGGGCGGCGCGGTGCGGGCTGACCCGGCCGACCTGGCTGGCGCGGACCGAGAGGCGGCGGGCGTGGAAGTCGGCGCCGAGGCCGAGGGTGACCGGGTGGTCGCCGTACCAGGACAGCTCGACGACCTCCCCCTCGTCACCGAGCAGCTCCAGGGAGCGCTGCAGCCCCGCGGAAGTCGCCGAGGCATGGAAGACGAGGTCACAGTCGCCGGACGCCTCCTCGGGGGTCACGCCCACCGCACCCAGCGCGGCGGCGAGCGACCGGCGCTGCGCGTCGGGCTCGACGAGCTCGAGCCTGGTCAGCGGCATCCGCCCCAGCAGCGCGGCGACGCAGGCGCCGACCATCCCGCCGCCGACGACCGCCACCCGGTCGCCGTAGAGCGGCCGGCCGTCCCACAGCGCGTTGACGGCCGTCTCCAGGGTGCCCAGGAGCACCGCCCGCCGGTCCGGCAGGTCGTCGGGCAGCGGCGTCAGCGCGGTGACGGGAACGACATACCGGTCCTGGTGGGGGTGGAGGCAGAAGACGCGCCGCCCCACCCACTCCGCCTCCCCGTCCTCGACGACGCCGACGGAGAGGTAGCCGTACTTGACCGGGCCGGGCAGCTCGCCGACCTGGAACGGGGCGCGCATCCGCTCGGCCACGGCGTCGGGCACGCCTCCGCGGTGCACGAGCAGCTCCGTGCCTCGGCTGACGGCGGAGAGGGTCGCCCGGACGAGCGCCTCGCCGGGCCCGGGCAGCGGGAGCGTCTCGGTGCGGATCTCGCCGCGGCCCGGGGCCACCGTCCAGTACGCCCGTGCCTCCATCCCGCCATTGTCGTCGGTCCTCGCGCCGCCCGCCGTCCGGGGGAGCGCGCAACCGACGGGTAACGGGTAGCGTCGGAACGTGGACCGAACCGTCCTCCCGGCGCACGGGTCCGGGCGCGCCGCCACTGCGCAGCGGCTCCGGGCCTCGTGGCGCGGGCGGGCCGCCGACCTCATCACGCTGGGACGGGGCGTGCTGGTCGTGGTCCTGGGGGTGATCGTCGTCGGCGCGCTGACGGCCGGGGAGCCGATGCGGGCCTGGTGGGTGGTCGCCGTCGCGGTGCCCGCGTGGGCCCTGGACTCCCTGGACGGGTATGTCGCGCGCCGGACCGGGTCGGCCTCCGAGCGGGGAGCACGACTGGACTCGGGTGTCGACGGGGCGCTCGTGCTCGTGATGTCGCTGGCGATGGCCCCGCTCGCGCCCTGGGCCCTCGTGGGCGGGCTGCTGTTCCCGGTCTTCCTGGCGGCCCAGCTCGTGCGGCCGGCCTGGCGGCGGACGCTGCCGCGGCGGCCCTCGCGCCGGATCGCCGGCGGGACGATGACGGGGACGCTGGTCATCGGGATGGCACCGTTCTGGCCGGCGCCGCTGGTCCAGGTCGCCGTCGCCGTCGCTGTCGTCGTCGTGACCTGGTCGTTCGCCGTGGACGTCCGGTGGCTGGAGCGGCGGGCGGGGGACGGCCGACGGGGATGAGGAGGGCCGCCGGGAATGAGGAGTCCGACGTCGAAGAGGACTCCGCCGGGGATGAGGATCAGGCGAGCCAGGACGGGGGCGGGGACCAGTCCGGCGGCGGATCCTCGCCGACCCGACCGTCGAGGGCCTCGCGGATCAGGTCGGCGTGGCCGGTGTGCCGGCCGTACTCCTCGACCAGGTCGAAGAGCAGCCGCCGCAGGCTGACGGTGAAGTCCTCTCCTCCGAGCGCCACCGGACGGTCGAGCCCGCCGTCGGCGACGGCCGCGCGGAACCGCTTCCGGGCACGGGCGACCTCCTCGTCGTAGAGGCGGTAGAGCTCCTCGGGGGAGTCGTCGGCCGCGGTGGTGAACGTCCAGCCCGGGTCCCCCTCCCAGTCGGCCTCGGCCCACGGGCTGCCCGGGTTGCTCCCGTCCAGCCGGAAGGTCGACCCCGTCGCCTCGACGCTGGCCAGGTGCTTGAGCAGACCGCCCATCGTCAGCTGGGAGGCGCCCGCCCGGGACGCGAGCGACGCGGCGTCGAGCCCGTCGGCCTTCCAGCGGAAGGTCATCCGCAGGCGGTCGAGGCTGCCGAGGAGATGGGCCGGTTCGTCACCGGTCAGGGGCGGCTCCCACGGCGGGTCGTCGCTCGTGCGCCCGTCGTCAGGAGCTCGTCGGTCGTCGCTCATCGGTGCGTCGTCGCTCATCGTCCAGCCTCCGTTGGCGCCAGTGCTCGACCACGACCTCCCGTGGCACGGGCCTGGTCCAGTCTGCTCCGAGGACGAGCGGTTGGGAACCCCTCGCGGCGAGCCGGGTGGCCGAGACGGTGACGGGGCCCGCGCCGTCGCCCGGCACCGCGCCGTCGGCCGGCACCGTCCGGACCCCGGGAGCTCCTGCGGGGCCCGCCCCGCCCCCCGCCGTCCCGGCCACCACCGACGTCAGCTCGTCCGGCCAGGGGTCCCACGGCAGCCGCAGCACCTCGACCGGCTCGTGCACGACGACGGTCGCGCGCGCCCGCGACAGCACGTCGTGCCCCGGCAGACCCGCGTGCACCCGCGGGTCGGCCGGCCGGTGGTCTCCACCACGCACCCACACCCCCACGTCCCCGTGGTCGAGCAGCGTCTCGACCACGACCTCCACCTGGCCGGGGGTCCAGCCGGCGGCGTCGACGAGGGCGACCACGTCGGGACACGGGTGCGTCCAGCCGCGGCCGCGGACCAGGGGGTGCGGCAGGAGGGGCGCGAGCCGGGTGGTCTCGGCGTTCTTGGTGCGGGCCAGCTGCTCGGCCTCCTCGCCCTCCCGCCCCTTGAGGTCGGGTCCGTCGTGCCAGGCCACCGCGTCCGGCACGTGGGCGAGGTCGGCCCCGGCGAGCCAGGCGCGCCAGGCCAGCTCCCAGTCCTCGCCGCCGTAGCCCTTCAGCCGCTCGTCGAAGCCCCCCAGGACGTCCCACAGCGCCCGGTCGACCGCCATCACCGCCGAGATGATCCACCGGAAGGCGCCGTCGTCGGCCTCGGCCAGGTCGGCGGTGGCGGCGAACCCCTGCGCGAGCCACTCCGGCTCGGGCAGCTCGTCCTGCGGCGGCCAGGTCACCGTGCCGTCCGGGCGGGTCAGGGTGGCGTGCCGCCGGTGCCCCACCGCGAGCGTCGACCCCGGTGTGCGACAGGCCTCCTGGAGCGCCGCCACGGTTCCGGCGCCCGGCACGGTGTCGCCGTCGACGAAGACGACCACCCTCCCCGCCCCGTGCCGGGCCCCCAGGTTGCGCGCCGCCCCCGCGCGGAACCCGTCGCGCCCCTGCCGGACCACCCGCACCGGCCAGCGACCAGCGGTCACGAGCGTGCCCTCCCCGCCGACCTCGGCCCCGGACCTCGCCCCGTGCACCGTCGGGGGCTCGGGCGACCCGTCGTCGGCGACGACCACCTCGAGCCCGCCCACGACCCCCTCCTGGGTGTCCACCTGGGCCAGGATGACGTCCAGCAAGGCCTGACCGCGGTAGTAGGGGACCACGACCGACACCGCCGGCCGGTCGGCGACCGCGTGCAGCATCGCGGCCGCCTCGTCCTCGTCCGGTCCGAGCTCGACGTCGTCGGCCAACCACGTCGACGCCGGGTCGTCGGCCGCCTCGCGCAGGGCCGCGACGAGCGCCTCGTGCGTCGGCTCCACCAGCCGCACGGCGCCGGGCAGCCGGTCGGCCAGCTCACGGGTGTACCGCGACGTCACGACGATCGGCCGCCGCCCCGCGGCCAGCCAGCTGTTGATCGACCCGGACGCGGACAGGTGCCGGTGGGCGGCGACCGGGATCCCGGCGCCGGCGAGCGCGACGGGCAGGTCGGCGTCCTCGACCCACCCGGTGGCCGACCACCGCGTGCCGGCCGCGGCCGCCCGGCCGGTCAGCTGCTCGACGAGGTCGTCGTGGCCGGCGGACACGCCGCCGACGTTGACCGCGTCCAGCCCGGCCTCGGCCGCCGCGTCGACGACCTCCTCGACCCCCTTGCCGGGGTAGAGGAACCCCAGCGTGGCCACGGTCGGACGGGGACGCCCCGCCCCGGAGGACCCCTCCCCGGGCACGGGTCCCCCGACGCCGGGCCCGCCGTGCGCGGCACCACCCGGCGCGGCGGGCGACCGCACCACCGGCAGGGGTATGACGTGGGTCCGGTCGAGCAGGGCCCGCGCCCTCGGCCCGGGGAAGGCGTGGCGCAGGACGGCCGCGAGCAGCAGCTTCTCGTGCCGGCTGGCCACGACGACGTCGTCGGCGTCGGTGCAGAGCGCGGCGTACAGCTCGCTCCGGGGCCCCTGGTGCCGCCCGTCGGAGGCCTGCGGCAGGTCGTGCAGGACGACGGTGGTCCGGACGACACCGGCGGTCGCCCGGCGCCAGGCCGCCAGGGCCTCGTCGCGGGTCGGTGCCAGCACCCGGTCGGTGACCTGGACGACGACCCGCCGGTCCCGCAGCAGCCCGGGGTCGACCTCGGACAGCAGGTCGGCGCGGACGAGCACGGGCGCCCCCGACCCCAGGACCGGGCCCGACCGGCCGGCGAGACTGCCGTCGCGCGGTCCGCCCGAGGTCGCCCCGTGGATCCGCACCCCGTGCAGCACCACGCCGTGGGCGTCCGGCCCCGGAACGACGTGGACGACGGGCGGGACGTCAGCGGGTCTCCCCGGCCCGGGCGCGGACCTCGCTCCCCGTGCCGACGTGGGCGAGGAGGACCCCGCGCTCACTCCCTCCAGCCCCACGCGGTGAGCAGCTCGGCGTACTTGCGCATCCCGACCTCCACGACCTTCGGGTTCTCCGCGTAGAACGCCGTGTGCGCCTCGTCCACCTCCTCGTCGGGCACGGTCCGCCCGTCCACGACCCACGCGGACCGCGCGCCGGAGGCGTCCAGGCCCAGCGCGTCGAGGACCACCGGGGAGACCGGCGTCTGCACCGACGCGAGCAGGGTCCTGCCCGGGTCGGACACCTGCGGCACCTCGCCGTCCCGCCGGTCCAGGACATCAGCGTCGACCAGGTGGTCCAGCACCCGCTGGGCCAGGGCCACCAGGACCGGGTTGCCCGGGTGGTCGACCGTCCAGCCCGCGTCGGCCCCGGCCGACTCCACGACGTCGCTGATCACCAGGGAGCCCTGCTCCCGCTCGCGCCGCCGCAGCTCCTCCTGCCCCGCCGCGGCACGCTCCACGACCAGCTCGTGCGGCGGCTCCCAGGGGCCGTCCCAGCCCGCGGCCCGCCCGATCCGCCGCACGTCCTGGTAGGGCACGAGCGGGGGGTCCCCGATCCCCTCGCCGCGGACGAGCACCTGCTGGGGAAAGAGCCGGCGCGAGAAGTAGTTCGGCAGCGCCACCAGCCGGGCCCCGCCCGAGCGGGACACGACCTGGGCGGTGCCCAGCGGCATACCCCGGTAGTCGTCCTGGACCGCCTGGGCGAGCACGACGTCGGCCCAGTCCAGCACCCGCTGGAGGGAGGGCAGGTCGTCCTGCTCCAGCTCGTGGACGGGGGGCACGCGGACCGTGTCGAGCGCGTCGGCCGTGGCGAGCGCCACCCGCAGCGCCTCGGCCTGGCAGTTCCCGTGGACGAGCACGCGCGGGCGGTCCGAACGGGGCAGGTCCTCCAGCCCGTAGAACCCGCCGTAGTGCTGCCGGCGTCCGTCGTCCATCAGCGTCTCCTCGGTTCGTCCTCCCGGGCGGTCCCGGCCTCCTGCGGCGCCACGTCCACGTCCGCCCCGCGCAGGCTGCCGGTGCGCTCCTGGAGAACCCGACGGTAGACCTCGGCGTGCCGGGCCGCCAGCAGCCGCCGCTGGTCGTACCGGTCCTGGGATGAGATCGCCTGCGGCCGACGGTCCTTGGCCACCTCGAGCAGGTCGTGCAACCGGTCCACGGAGGGCGGCTCGTCGGGCCGGCCCCACGCCAGCACCCCGCCCTGCTCGAGCAGGTGGCCGACCTCCGGGACCAGCACCCAGGTGCCGACGTCGCGGCAGGCCTCGACCCAGCCGGAGTGGGTGGCCCAGGCGTAGGCCAGCACCGAGACGTCCACGCAGCGCAGGTAGTCCCACAGCTGGGGGTCGCTCATCCGCGGCTGCACGTGGACCTCGGCGACCGGGTCGTCCTCGAGGGTCCGCAGCGCCCGGGCCACGCGCGGGTCGTAGCGGCCGAAGTCCTCGTCCAGCAGCTCGGGGTGGGCGTGCACGTGCAGCTTCCCGCCCTCGACCCGGCGCACCGCCTCCCGCAGCGGGTCGATCACCGGCACCGGGTCCAGGTTGGTGCGCAGGCTCTTCAGGTGCAGCCCGACCCGGAAGCCCTCGTGCCGGGGGCGCGGCGCACCGACCAGCGGCAGCGGCACGACGTGCGGGTGGCGGACCACCTCGGGCCGCACGCCCCACCGCTCCTCGACGACGTCCGCGGCCCCCTCGGTGAGCGTCAGCAGCGCGTCCGCGGCGGGCACGAGGACGGCGAGCTGCTCGTGGTAGCTCGACTGGTCGCGCAGGTGCGGGTGGGCGATGTCGTGCACGGTCAGCACCAGCGGCACGCGGGCCCGCCGCAGCGCGGCCAGCCACTCCACCAGCTCCTCGACGGTCTTGGACTCGGTGCCGAAGTGCACGTGGACGACGTCGAGGTCGCCGGCGTGCTCGAGCACCCAGTCGGCGTCCAGGCCGGGGTGCGGCCACCAGACGCCGGGCGCGGCCCCGGGCACGGGCGGGTCGGGCAGCAGGACGAAGCCCTGCTCGGCCTCCGGGTCGGGGTCCAGCAGGTGCTGGACGTAGCTGTGGTCCGACGGCACCGACAGCACGCGCACGGGGCGTCCGCCGTCGTGGCCGCCGTTCGCGGAGCCGCCGTTCGCGGGGCCACCGGCGCGGCCCACCGCAGCCACCGGCCCCAGCGTCGCCCGGGTCCGGCGGGGGGTCATCGGGCGACCTCCCAGCGACCGCCGGCGCCCACGCGCGCCATCCCGCGCTCCTCGAACGCCGCCAGCCACCCCTCCATCGGCCACCAGCCCCACCGCTCGTGGAAGACCCCGGCGTTGCGCACGATCGCCTCCAGGTGCTGCACGGGCGGGGAGGTGCTCTCGTGGTGCTGGTGGTATGCCGTCGCGCCCCCCACCCAGGTCAGGCTCCCCCCGGCGTGGGCGACGGCCTGGGCGAAGTCGGTGTCCTCCCCGCCGTAGCCGACGTAGTCCGCGCAGAACCCGCCCGCGAGCCGGAAGTCCTGGGGGGTCATCGCGAAGGACAGCGACCAGAACTTCCGCAGGTCGCACTCGCGGACCGTGTCGCCCGGCTCGAGGCGCACCCGGTCGTCCCGGTGCCGGCCGCGCTCCTCCAACCGGTCCAGGTCGAGCTGCTCGCCGGGGGCCAGCGGCGGCAGGTAGGCCACGTCCCCGCACCAGATCGCCGGGGCCGGGGGCCGCTGCTGCCCGAGCGCGGAGGTGGCGTAGGTGCCGACCAGGTCCGGCCCGGGCACGCAGTCCACGTCGAGGAAGACCAGCAGGTCGGCGCCCAGCTCCTCGGCCCGGGCGGCCGCGGCGTTGCGGGCCTGCGCGAGGGGCAGGCCGAGGTCGCCGACGGGCACCGGGACGACCTCGGTGGTCCAGGGGCCGGCCAGGCCCTCGACCCGGCCGGCGGTGAGGTCGTCGTCACCCATCGAGGCGACGACGTGCAGGTCGGGCATACGGTGCGAACGGGCCAGGCCGGCGACCTGCCCGCGCAGGTGGTCGTGCCGTCCGGCGGCGATGGTGAGCACGGCGGCGCGTGCCGGGGGAGATGGCGTCATGCAGGTCCTTCCGTCGACCCCTGCGGTGCTGCTGGGGTCTCGACCGAGAAGCGGTCGGCGAGATCGTCCAGGTGGGCGGCCGCGGCGACGGCCCCCTCGCCGCCCCACCTCTCCCAGCCGTCGCCGCCGGTCGTCAGCGCCTGCTCCAGGAGAGCGGGCCACTCCTCGGCCGACGGCCAGCCGACGGCGGTCGCGGCCAGGCCCATCCGGCCGACGGCCCTGACGGTCGCCTCCTGCTCGCCGTGCGGACGCGGCTGGGCGAGCACGACCGCCGGCCGGCGCAGCAGGGCGACGTCGGCGACCGACCCCTGCCCGGCGTGACAGACGACGACGTCGGCGGCGCGCAGCTCGGCGGCAAGGACCGCGCCGTCGGCCGCGGGCAGCCGGCCGCCCCGGAAGGTCCAGCGCCAGCCGGGCGTGGCCCGCTGCGCCTGCGCGTACTCGCCCTGGTCGGGGTCGTCCCCCCCGGTGCCCCAGAGGACGAGGACGTCGCGGACCCCGGTGCGTGACGGCATACCCGCGGGGTCGTCGCCGGACCCCGGCACTTCGGTCCCCGGGTCGAGCGCGCTGATCCCCCCGACGTGCCACGTCTTGTCCGTCCACGCCTGCGGCCACCCGTTGTCCGGGTGCGCCTGCGCCGGCCACGGGGCGAGCAGCGCCTCGGCCAGGTCGTAGGCGAGCCGGTGCGGCCGGTCGGTGCGGTCACCGGGCATCGCGCCGCCGACGACCGGGACGCCGCAGAGGCGGACCAGCAGGCTGATCTCGACGGAGACGTCGACGACGACCAGCGCCGGACGCTCCTCCTCGATCCAGTCCGCGACCACCCGGTGCCGGGCCCGCAGCCCGGGATGGTGCCGCGGGACCCAGTGCAGGACGCCGCCAGCCGTCACGTCGGCCGCCTCCGGGTCGACCACCGGCGGGTCGTCGTCGCGGGGCAGGGAGACCCATGCCCCGGCCCACCCGTCGGGGCGCGGGGCGGAGCCCAGGCCCACGACGTCGTGCTGCATGCGGCGGGCCACCGCGGCCGCCCGGCGGACGTGGCCGGAGCCCTGGTGGTGGACGTAGTAGCCGATCACGCGATCTCCGCCACCCGGCGGGCCCGCTCGTAGACACCCAGGTAGCCGTCGACCATCGCCGCCATGCCCAGGTGGTCCTCGGCGTAGCGGCGGCAGCGCTCGCGCGGGATCTCCAGGACGCGCGGAAGGGCGGCGGCGGCCCGGTCGACGAGCCGGTCGTCGGGCACGACGAGCGCCCCGACCTCCTCGCGGACGATCTCCCGCAGCCCGCCGCGGGCCAGGGCCAGCACCGGGGTGCCGCAGGCGAGCGCCTCGGCGGCGACCAGGCCGTAGGGCTCGTCCCAGTCGGGGGTCACGAGCGCGGCCGCGCTGCCGCCGACGAGGGCGGTCAGCTCGGCGGTGCCGAGGTGGCCGGCGTATTCGACGCCGTCGCCGAGCAGGGGGAAGAGGCGCTCCCTGGCGTAGCGCCGGTCGGAGACCGGCCCCGCCAGGACCAGCGGCATGCCCGCCCTGCGGGCGATCGCGACGGCGGTGTGCGGTGCCTTCTCGGGGGTGATCCGGCCGCTCCACACGAGCCGGTCGCCGCCCGGCCCCGGGGTCCACTCGTCGGTGTCGACGCCGTTGCGCACGACCTCGGCGTCGACGGCGTGCCGCCACGCCCGGGCGGTGTGCGCGCTGACCGCGGTGACGTGCGGCATCCGGCCGACCCCGCGCGCGGCGGACCGCCCGGCGATGTCCAGGGCCGACTCCAGCCAGGGCGTCGGCGGGGTGTGCAGCGTGAGCACGGTCGGCACGCGCAGGGTCGGCGCCATCGCGGTCGGCAGGTAGTGCAGCGCGTGGACGTGCACGACGTCGACGTCGGTCCGCGCCGCCAGGTCCAGCATGAGCGCGAGGTAGGCGTGGTGCCGCTGCAGGTTGCCCTCGTCGGGCATGGACACGTCGGCCCGGGCCGCCTCGCTCAGCTCGAGGGTCGCCGGCTCGAGGTAGTCCACGCCGTCGATCGGCTCGCTGCCGGGTGCCGCGAAGACGCTGACCCGGTGCCCGCGCGCCGTCAGCGCCCGCACGAGGTGCCAGGTCACCGACTCCAGCCCGCCGGCGAACGGCCGGGCGAGCGCGAACCGCGTGTGCGCCACGACGACGACGTGCACGGCACCTCCTGTCCGTGCCCCTGGGCGTTTCCTCCCGTGACCGCCCCCGGCACGTCGATGAGGTGGTCGTCCTCGCACCCTAGGCGGGGGAGGGGGGGTCCGCCACCCCTGAAGGGGTGAGGGGGGTATGACGTGCGCCACCGCTCCCGGTCGCGTGACCGCGGGCGGCCTCCTACCGTCGAGACATGGAACCCACGTCAGCACGTCCTGTCGCCCTGGTCGTCGGCGCCTCGCGCGGGCTGGGGCTGCTCATCGCCGAGAACCTCGCCGAGCAGGGGCACGACGTCGCCGTCTGCGCGCGCAACCTGCAGGAGACGGAGCGGGGCGCCCGGCAGGCGGAGTCCGAGGCCCGGTCGGCCGAGGGAGAGGCGGCCGGGCGGGTCGTCCCCTACGCCTGCGACGTCTCCGACCGTGACGGGGTCCAGGCGCTGGTCCGGCAGGTCGAGGAGGACCTCGGACCGGTCGAGGTGCTGGTCCACGTCGCCGGGATCATCCAGGTCGGGCCGGCCGAGACGATGACCCTCGAGCACTTCGACGACGCCATCGGCGTCATGCTCATGGGCCCGGTCAACACGGTCTGGTCGGTGCTGCCCGGGATGCGCGAGCGCGGGCACGGCCGGATCGGCGTCGTGACGAGCATCGGCGGGAAGGTCTCGCCGCCGCACCTGCTGCCCTACGCCACGGCCAAGTTCGGTGCGGTGGGGTTCACCGAGGGGTTGTCCTCCGAGCTCATGGGCACCGGGGTCACCGCCACCACGATCGTGCCGGGGCTGATGCGGACGGGGTCGCACGAGAACGCGCTCTTCACCGGCGACCGGGCGGCGGAGTTCGCGTGGTTCGGGCCAGCGGCGTCGCTGCCGCTGCTGTCGATGGACGCCCGCCGGGCCGCCCGCACGATGGTCGACGGCGTCCTGGCCGGAAAGCCGCTCGTCGTGCTCACCCCGATGGCCAAGGTCGGCATCCGGGTCCACGGCCTCATGCCCTCGACGACCGTCCGGGTGATGGGACTGGCCAACCGGCTCCTGCCGTCGGCCCCGCCCGGGAAGGACGCGTCGCGGCCGGTCAAGGGGCGGGTGGCCGCCCGCCAGCTGAGCACCGGCGTCGTCGACAAGCTCACCGTCCTCGGACAGCGCGCCGCCGAACGGCTCAACCAGCGCGGCCCCGGCGCCTCGACCACCTGATTCCGCACCGGGTCTCGACCGTGCCGGCTGCCCCGGCCGGGGCACCGCCCCGGTCCGCTCAGGCCGCACCCCGCCTGGTCCGCGCCCCACCGCTTCGGGTCCGGTTCAGCTGATCCGGAACCCCTCGAGCAGGGTGAGGACGGCGAGCACGAGGGCCGCCGCCGCCCCGACCCAGAACGCCGGCCTGCCTCCCCGTGCCCAGAACCACGCGAACGGCAGGAGGACCAGGGCGACGGGGACGAGCGCAAGACCGCCCAGCGCCAGCCCCAGGCCGTCGAACTTCTCGCCGGTCGACCCCAGGTCGTCGGCGATGAGCGTCAGCGCGAAGACCAGCACGGGAAGGGTCGCCAGCGCCCCCACGACCGAGACCACCACGGCCCACCGCGGCGACCAGCCCCGCGCCCGCGGGCTGCCGCCTCCTCGCCCGGGGCGGTCCACGGGTCAGACCGTTCGCCGGGACGGGTCGGGGCCGGTGACCTTCTTGACGATCAGCACGACGGCCAGGGCGGCGACGCCCACGGCGGCCACCGCCGCGGCGAGACCGACGGTCGTCGAGTCCGGCTCCGCGGTGAGCCGCCCCGCCGAGACCCAGGCCAGGCCCCAGACGACCGCGGCCGCGATGCCGCCGGCGAAGATGCTCTGGCCCGTCCGGTGGAGCAGCCAGGCGGCGATGACGACCACCACCGCGAGGACCGCCGCGGTGACGAGCTCGGCGGTGGTGCCGGTCTCCGGAGCGCCCAGGTCCACGAGGAAGAGCGCGACGTTGGCGCAGGTGGCCACGCAGATCCAGCCCAGGTAGAGCCCGTGGGTGGCCGACACCGTCAGGTCCGCGCCCCACCCCTCGCGCGGCAGGTCGGCCGTGTTCCGCAGGACCAGGCCGAGGCTGACGGCGATGCCGGCGATGACGACCACCGACAGCCAGACGAGGTCGGCCTGGACGACGAGCAGCCACACGCCGTTGAGCGCGATCGCCACGCCGGCGGGGATGCGGGTGCGGGCGGCCCACCGGGAGCGGGCGGTCGAGGGCAGCCACTGCCAGACGACGTAGGCCGCCAGCCCCAGGTAGATCACCGACCAGATCGAGAAGGCCGGTCCCATCGGGGCGATGAGCGTGGCGGTGTCGGAGAACAGCCCGTCCCCCTGCTGCTCGACCCCGCCGCCGATCAGGCCGGTCCCGAACAGCGAGCCGCCCAGCCAGACGACCGCGGCGACGCTCACCCACCAGCGGTCGCGGGCGAGGGTGGCCGGGGGCTCGACGAGGTGCGGGTCCTGGGCTCGGTCGGTGTCCATGGCACCACGCTAGTGCGGGCGCGCGGACCCTCCCAGGCGAGCACGCCCAGGCCGAAGGAAGAGGTGCCCGTCCGTCGACCGGAGCACGACCTCACCCACCCGAAAGGTATGCGGCGCGCGCCCGCCGCGGGCGCGCGCGTCGCCCCGGGTCAGCCGACGAGGGTGCCGGCGAAGATCTGCCAGGCCAGCGCCGACTTCGCCGTCAGGCTGAGCACGGTGTAGGCCGTCTCACCGGTCAGGTAGTTCCGGAACCGGCCGACCGGGCGGTACTGCAACCACTGGACCAGGGCGAACACGTTGAAGAAGAGGAACAGCGAGACGATGATCCCGTAGACGAAGCCGGGCGGCTCGGCGCCGGTCGTCGACCCGGGCGCGACCGTGTAGAGCACGACCCCGATCCACGGGACGGCCCCGGCGAAGCAGCCGAAGACGAACGGCAGCCACCCGCCGTCCCCGGGCTGGTGGTACTTCTCCTGCAGCCAGCCGAAGAGGATCATCGAGGCGTTCACGCCGAACAGCGCGAGCAGCGCGACCACGTCGGAGATCCCGACCAGCTGGGCGATGATGACGATCATCAGCGAGCTGGACAGGGAGTACTCCACCCACCGGAAGTAGTTGTGCCCCTGCTCCAGCCCCGCGCGGTAGCGCTGGAACAGCCCCGGCGAGGCGACGAGGACGTGGAAGAGCGCCGACAGCGCCAGGAACGCCGCGATCGCCAGCGCGGTCGGCACGTCCCACAGCGTGACCTGGTCGCCGGGCGGGGTGCCGGGCGGGCCGGAGAGGTAGGTCGCGGTGACCGGCAGGGTGAAGTCGGTCGCCAGGAGCACGACGGCCACCGCCTGGGCGGCGTGCACCACTGCGGCGATCCAGTTGAAGGTGCGCAGCCGCGCGTAGCGGGACTGGTCGGTCTGGGTGGTGCTCGTCTGGGTGGTGCTCGTCTCGGTGGTGCTCACGGGCTCTCCGTCTCGTCGACCCGGTCTGGGATCCCAGCCTAGTCGTGCCACGACCCGCCTCTTCGCCCACCTCCTTCCCCCTCGCTGCCGACACCGCCGCCGATGCCGATGCCCATGCCCATGCCCATGCCGCCGACGGTCGACCCACGGGCAGGCTCGCCGCCACCCACCTAGACTCGCGCCATGTCCAGCCTGCTCTGGCTCCGGCGCGACCTGCGTCTGGGCGACCACCCCGCCCTGCTGAAGGCGCGCGAGGACGCAGGCGGCGACCTGACCGTCCTGTTCGTCCTCGACCCGGCGCTGTGGGCCAGGGTCGGGCCGGTCCGCACCGCCTGGCTGGCCGCCACCCTCCGGGCGCTCGAGGAGGACCTCGACGGTCGGCTCACCCTGCGCGTCGGCGACCCGGCCGACGTCGTCCCCGCCGTCGCCCGGGAGATAGGTGCCACCGGCGTGCACGTCACGCGGGAGACGACGCCCTACGGTGTCCGCCGCGACCAGCAGGTCCAGGACGCCCTGCCCGGCGAGGTGGACTGGGTCGAGACGGGCACCCCCTACGCCGTCGGCCCCGGCCTGGTCCGCAACGGCTCGGGCGACCCCTACAAGGTGTTCACCCCTTTCGGAAAGGCCTGGCGCGCACACGGGTGGCCCGGCCCCGCGGCATACCCCGAGGGGTTGGCGCCGACCGACCTCGGACGGGACGCGGACGCGGACCGGCTGGTCGAGGAGGCGCTCGCGACCGACGACCTTCCCGAGCTGCCGCCCGCCGGCGAGCGGGCGGCGCTGGCGCGGTGGCGGGAGTTCCTCGAGCAGGACCTGGCGGACTACGACCGGGGGCGCGACCGGCCGGCGGAGGACTCGACGAGCGGCATGTCGGCCCACCTCAAGGTGGGGGCGGTCCACCCGCGGACGCTGCTGGCGGACCTTGCCGGCAAGGGCGGGGCGAGCGTCGAGCGGTTCGTCAGCGAGCTGGCGTGGCGGGAGTTCTACGCCGACGTGCTGCACCACCACCCCCGCACCGGCTGGTCGGACCTGCGGCAGGAGCTGGCGGGGCTGCGCTACGACGAGCCGCAGGACGCGATCGAGGCGTGGCAGCAGGGGCAGACCGGTTATCCGATCGTCGACGCGGGGATGCGACAGCTGCTGGCGACCGGGCTGATGCACAACCGGGTGCGGATGATCACCGCCAGCTTCCTCACCGAGGACCTGCACGTGTGGTGGCCGGTCGGGGCGCGGTGGTTCCTGGACCGGCTCATCGACGGCGACCTGGCGTCGAACAACCACAACTGGCAGTGGGTCGCCGGGACCGGGACGGACGCCGCGCCCTACTTCCGCGTGTTCAACCCGGTGCTGCAGGGCGAGAGGTTCGACCCGCGCGGGGAGTACGTCCGCCGCTGGGTGCCCGAGCTGGCGCACCTGCCGGGCAAGGCGGTGCACCAGCCGTGGGACCACGAGGAGGGCTACGCGCACGGGTACGTCCGCCGGATCGTCGACCACGCCGAGGAGCGCAAGGAGGCCCTGGCGAGGTACAAGGCGGTGAGAGGCTGAGCCGGGCGGCGGCGCGGGCGGGTGCCGCCGCCGGGGCGGCCGAGGGGGTATGCAGGCGCCCGCCCTGTTCGTAGGTTGGCCACCATGACCTTCGCGAACGTGGGGACGCTCGGCGCGCAGTCGGGGAAGGCCGAGGAGCTCGTGGCGATCCTGACCCGGCGCAACCCGGAGATGGAGCAGGCGGGCTGTCTGGCCTACGAGGTGGGTGTGAGCCAGGACCAGCCGGACACCGTCTGCGTCGTGGAGCTGTGGGAGTCGGCCGACGCGCACCAGGCCTCGCTGCAGCTGCCGTCGGTGCAGGCCGCGATCGGCGAGGCGCGGCCGCTGCTCACCGGTGCGATGGGTGGCTACCGGTTCGACGTGGCGGGGTCTCCACTGCGGGACTGACCTCAGGACTCGGGGCCTCAGGACTCCGGGCCGGCGTCCGCGTCCGGCTCCGCCCGCAGCTCTGCCGGCGTCTCCAGCCAGGCCGCGTCCGGTGCGTAGTCGACGGCGACGACCTCACCGTCCTCGAGCGTCGCGGCCCAGGTGTAGAAGTACATGCCCTGCGACGCGCTGTAGCACTCCGGTACGGGGTTGCCGAACTGGAAGTACATCTGCGGTTCCAACCCCTCGAGCGGGTGGAAGAACTCGAACGGACCCATGGACGGGGGAGCCACGTGCTCGTCGATCCGGCCGTCCGCCAGGCGGACCGCCCAGACCCGGAACTGGCCCTGGCCCTCGGTGACCGTGCTGATCCCGAACTCGCAGTCGGCGACGAGGTCCCCGTCACGGTCGACGACGACCCCGTACTCCACCTCCCGCTCCGGCACCGACCCGACGTCGGTCGGGAGGCCGGCGAGGTCGAGCACCACCTCATGTCCCGGATAGCGACGCCCGTCCAGGACCCCCGTCCCGGCGTAGATGGCGCGCACACGCCGGATGTCTGACCCGTCGACCGGAGAGTCGGCCTCGTCCTCCCAGCGGTAGGTCCTCGCGGTGTCGGGTGTCCCGAAGGGGCCGAGGAGCTGCTCGACCCCGAGCCGGGTGGTGTCCCGGGGTCGGGTGAGCCGGTCGTCGACCTCTGTCAGCTGCTCGTCGGAGGTGGCCGGCGCCGCGGGAGTCTCCGACAGCTGCTCGTCGGGGGCGGCCGGCACCGCCGGCGCATCCGGCAGCTGCTCGTCCGGGCCGCCGTCCGGGTCCAGCAGGACGCTTCCGACCAGGACCGAGGCGATCAGGGTGGCCGAGGCCGCGGCGCCGGTGAGCACGGCCCATCGACGGCGGGCCGAGCCTGCGCGCTCGAGCACCGCTCCCAGGGCTGTCTCCGTGCCCGGCTCGGGCAGGTCGGCGTTGGCCCGCATCAGGTGCTCGCGGATCTGCTCGTCAACGGACATCGTCGTCCACCTCCAGGGTGAGTGCAGCGGCCAACCGCTTGCGGGCGTGGTGAAGGTGGACGAAGCCGGTCGACGTCGAGCAGCCGACGAGGTCGGCGACCTCGGCCATCGGGAGGTCCTCGAGGTAGTACAGGACCACGACCGCCCGCTGCCGGGCGGGCAGGTCACGGATCGCCGCGACCAGGTCGGGGTCGAGCAGCCGGATTCCGTCATCGACGGGTGCGGGATCGGCGGCCGCCTGCTCGACGGCCTCCCGCTTCATCCGGCGCGCGGCCTCGCGCTGCGCCCGCCGGATCGCCACCCTGCGCACCCACAGGTCGGGGCGGTCGAACTCGCGCAGCCGCGACCAGTCCCGGTAGAGCTCCAGGAACGCGTCCTGGGCCACCTCCTCGGCCACGGCCCAGTCGTGCACGACGAACCAGACGGTCCGCACCACCTGCGGATACCGCCCGACGAAGAAGTCCCGGTAGTCGTCGTGCCGGCGACGCCGGGAGGACATCGGCACGACATCCATCATGGTGGACCGGGTCGAGGGGGACATGGGAATCACCTCCACCCGGTAACAGTCCTCAAAAGGCGAGAATCTTTAGCGGCTGCTGCGGCAGGCACCGCTGAGCGGTCACGGAGAAGACCCCGCCCTCAGTCCGCGAACGCCTTCGCCAGGGCGATCATCCGTGACCGGAACTCCTCCGCCCGCTGCGAGCCGTCGGTCGTCTGCACGGCGTTGAGCACCAGCCGCACGAACGTCCACGCGCGCACCCGGTCGGGGTCCAGCCCGGCGGCCTCGCCGACCACGGCAGCCCGCAGCTGCACGTGGGCCCGCAGGTTGTGCGCCCCCGCCAGCTCGTCGGGACGGTTCCACACGACTGGCGCGACGGCATACGCCCACTCCCCCGCGACGGGCTTGGGGTCGATCGCGAGCCAGTCGCCGCGGGCGGGGTCGAGCGGGGCGAGGACGTTGAGGTCGTGCAGGTCCTCGTGGACCAGGCGCGGCGCGGGGGCGTCGTCGAGCAGGTCGGGCAGGGCCGCGAGCGCCTGCTCGGTGAACCGGCGCGGGACGAGCGGGGTCGATTCCGCCAGCTGCTCGCGCCACCGGACCGCCCGCCCTTCCAGCGTGTCGAGCTGGGGCGTGGCCGGCCGGTCGAACCGGCCGAACAGGCCGCCGATCACCTCGCAGGCGTCGAGGAACGGCACGGTGGTCAGGTCCCGGTCCCCGTCGAGCCGTTCCAGGAGCAGGGCGTATGCCACGGGGTCGGCGGCCAGGAGCCGCACCGCACCGTCCCCGTCCCACAGGCGCAGGGCCAGGTGCTCGTGCCGGGCCTCGGGGTGGGGCCAGGTGAGCTTGAGGGCGGCGCGCTCCCGGCCGCGGCGGACCGGGACGACCAGCGCGTTGTGACCGTGCCACGGGTCGCCGTCGACGGTGAGGTCCCACCGGTCGAGGTGGTCGTCGACGAGGCGCGGCAGCCGGTCCAGCCAGGCGTCGCCGTCCGGGTCGCCGGGGGCGTCGGGGGCACGGCCGCCCACCGTGCGGCGGAGGCTGTCGGGGATCGGTGCTGCCATGGGGTCGTCACGCTACGGCGCGCGGGGGTCGCCGGGCAGTCCTACAGTGACGGGAGGGTCTGCTGTGGACTCTCCCCAACGACGAGGAGGCTGTCATGGAAGCCATCGAACCGGCCTACGGAGCCGGTGTCCTGCTGCTCATCGCGGCCGTGGCCGTCGCGCTGCTGCTGTTCCTCATCATGAAGGTCAAGATCCACGCCTTCGTGGCCCTGGTCGCGGTCAGCCTGCTGACCGCGGTGGCCGCGGGCATCCCGCTGGCGGACGTGCCGACCGCTCTCATGAGCGGTTTCAGCAGCACCCTGGGGTCGGTCGCCCTGCTCGTGGCGTTCGGCGTGATGCTGGGCCGGCTGCTGGAGCACACCGGCGGCGCCCAGGTGCTGGCCGACACCCTGATCAACCGGTTCGGGGAGAAGCGGGCGCCGCTGGCGCTGGGCATCGCCGCCCTCATCTTCGGCTTCCCGATCTTCTTCGACGCCGGACTGGTCGTCTTCCTGCCGATCATCTTCACCGTGGCCCGTCGCTTCGGCGGCTCCATCCTCAAGTACGGACTGCCGACCGCCGGTGCCTTCGCCGCGATGCACGCGATCGTGCCGCCGCACCCCGGGCCCGTTGCCGCCGCCGACCTCATGGGCGGCGACATCGGCATCACCCTGCTGCTCGGCATCCCGGTGGCCATCATCGGCTGGTACGTCGGCGCCTACCTCGTCGGTACCTGGCTGGGCAACCGGTTCGACGTCGACATCCCCGACCTGCTCTTCGGCAAGGAGAACGCCGGCGTCGACGACACCCTCGACGACGACGCCGCAGGCGCCTCGGGCAGCACCGCGGTGCGGACCAAGGCCCCCGCCTTCGGCCTCGTGCTGATGCTGCTGCTCCTGCCCTTCCTGCTCATCGCGCTCAACACCGTCGTCGGCACCCTGCGCACGGACGGTCGGATCGCGGAGGACGCCGCCTGGGCCAGCGGTCTGCAGCTCATCGGACAGACCCCCGTCGCGCTGCTCATCACGGTCATCGTGGCCGTGTTCGTGCTGGCCCCCGGACGGTTCAGCATCCCCACCGCCTCCAAGCTCATGGACGAGGCGCTGGGCCCGATCGCGGCGATCATCCTCATCACCGGTGCCGGCGGCATGTTCGGTGGCGTGCTGCGCGCCAGCGGCATCGGCCAGGCGCTCACCGAGTCGCTGTCCGACGTCGGCCTCCCGCTCATCCTGCAGGCCTTCCTCATCTCGACCGCCCTCCGGGTGGCCCAGGGCTCGGCCACCGTGGCCCTGACGACCACCGCCGGACTCATCTCGGCGCAGGTCGCCGCCGAGAACCTCAGCGACGTCAAGATCGCGCTGCTGGTCTTCGCCGTGGCCGCCGGAGCCACCGTGCTCTCGCACGTCAACGACTCCGGCTTCTGGCTGGTCAGCCGGTTCTTCGGGATGGACGAGAAGACCACCCTGAAGACGTGGACGGTCATGGAGACCACGCTCGGCCTGGCCGTGTTCGTGATCGCCGCGCTGCTGTGGCTGGTGCTGTAGTGGCTCCCCCGCGGCACGTCGTCGTCATGGGCGTCACCAGCACGGGCAAGACAACCATCGGTCAGGCGGTCGCCGAGCAGCTGGGCGGTGTCTTCGTGGAGGGGGACAGCTACCACCCCCGGGCCAACGTCGAGAAGATGTCGGCGGGGACCCCCCTCGACGACGACGACCGCCGCCCGTGGCTGCAGGCGCTGGCCGAGCGGATCAGAGAGCTCGACGAGCAGGGCCAGACCTCGGTCACCGGCTGCTCGGCCCTGAAGCGGACCTACCGGGACTGGCTGCGCGAGAGCGGCGCGGACATCTTCTTCCTGCACCTGCACGGCGACTTCGACGTCCTGCTGGAGCGGATGGAGAAGCGCGAGCACTTCATGCCGCCCTCGCTGCTGCAGTCGCAGTTCGACACCCTGGAGATGCTCGAGGAGGACGAGCGCGGAGCGCTCGTCGACGTCGGCGGGACGGTCGAGGAGGTCGTCGAGGAGTCGATGCGCGCGATCCGGGAGTGACGTCCCCCACGGTCCCGACCCCTGTGCTGCGCGCTCGACCCGAGTAGCCTGAGAAGCAGGAGTCAGGCCCGGTCAGGGGTCTCGCCCCGGACGGTCCGACTCCGGGAGGAGACGGTCATGGCCACCCACGCGCACCCCGCGACACCACCGCAGATCTCCGACCGGGCCGGCACGGCGGCCCTGATCCTCGGGGCCCTGTTCCTCGCCTCGACGGTCCTGACCTTCGTCCTCAGCCTGACCGGCCTCCTGGACTGGCCGAACTGGGCACGGGCCCTGGGGCTGGCCGGACTGCCGGTCGGGTTCCTGGGCACACCGGTCGCCTACGCCCTGGCCCGGCAGGGACCGGGTCGTCGGCGGGGGCTGGCCGGGCTGGCCATCCTGGCCGTCGCCCTGGCGGCCTTCGTCGCCCTGCAGTTCGCCATGGGCTGACGGCCACCCGGGGCCGGACCCCGGCTGTCGACCCGTTGCGGACCGGCTGCGTCTGCGTCTGCGTACGCTCCGGGTCATGACGACGCCATCACCCGACGACACCCGCACGATGCACGAGCGCATGCTCGCCGGCGACCTCTACATCGCCGACGATCCCGAGATCGCCGAGGCGGCCGACGTCTCCCACGACCTCATGGGCGCCTACAACGCGACGACGCCACGGCAGGAACCGCTGCGCCGGGAGCTGCTCGAACGGCTGCTGGGCTCGATCGGTGAGGAGACGGTGATCCGCCCGCCGTTCTACGTCGACTACGGCACGAACATCCGGATCGGGGCGCGGTGCTTCGCCAACTTCGGGCTGACGGCCCTGGATGTCGCCGACATCACCATCGGCGACGACGTGCAGATCGGCCCGCACGTGCAGCTGCTCACCCCGACCCACCCGGTCGAGCCGGGGCTGCGGCGGGACAAGTGGGAGTCCGCCCAGCCCATCACCATCGGCGACAACGTCTGGCTCGGCGGTGGGGCCGTCGTCTGCCCGGGCGTGACCATCGGCGAGAACACCGTCGTCGGCGCCGGCGCCGTCGTCACCCGCGACCTGCCGCCGAACGTGGTCGCGGTCGGCAGCCCGGCCCGGGTGGTGCGCGAGCTCACCGACTGAGGGACGTCACCCGAGGCACGGGAAGGTCTCGTCCGGTTTGCCCGGACAGAGCTACCGCCGACCTGCGGAAACGCGCGCGGACCGCGGGCAAACCGGACGAGACCCCGCCAGACCGCGAGAGGTTCAACCCTGCGAGACCTCGGCAGGCCGGCCCACCCGAGCCCCGGCCGTCAGGGCAGCTCCACCACCGTGGCGCCCTCGTCGTCGTCCTTCTTGCCGGTCACGGCCTTGACCGTCCCGACGACGGTGCCGACGAGCGACTCGCCGCCCCAGTACTCCGCCGTGTCGCCGTCCACCCGCAGCACGACGTTGTCCGGGTTCTCCGGCCCGCCGTCCATGAACGCCGAGGCGCCCTTGCTCCACAGCCTCTCGACCAGGGCCCGGTCGCGCACGACCGTCGCGGTCCCGGCCAGCGAGACCCACGCCTTCATCGACGAGTACGCCACGTTGACCTGCGGGTTGGCCTCCACGTCCCGCACGACGGCGCTGCTGTCGCGCACGAGGAAGAGCACGTCGCCGTCCTCCTCGGCCACCTGCGTCGACAGCGGCCGGCTCGTCAGCCGCCCGTGCGAGGAGCTGGAGTCGACCGTCGTGAGCATCGCGATGTCCATGCTCTCGATGAGCTCGTGGACCTTGCGCACCTCCTCGGGGTCGCTGCTGACGTTCACCGGGTCGGCGGGGCTGCTGTCGTGGTGCTCGGTCATGACTGCTCCTTCGGTTCGATGGTCTCGGCCGCCACCTGCTGGCTCGCGGCGTACGCAGGGTCACGCAGACGCGCCCACAGCGGGTGCGTCCAGGTCCCGGCGGGCGGGTGCCCGACGGGGTCGTGCCGCCGGGTGCAGTCCCGGTCGGTCCACCTGATCTCCAGCCTGCCGCGCTCGTGCCACGGCTGCCCGGGGGCGGCCACGAACAGCCGGTATGCCGTCGGCGGGTCGTCCACGTCGGCGCCCTTCCCCGGGGTCGGCTGGGGCGTCGCAGAAGGGCCCTCTCCGCCCGCCCACGACGGGGCCGGCGCGGGATCCAGCCGCAGGAGCAGCGGCCCCCGCCGGGTGCTCAGCGGCAGCAGCGTCGTCACCGGGCCGTGGTCGTGCCGGTCCCGGACGGCCAGCACGTGCCGCCCGACGGTCCCCGTCCCGGTGGAGGCGAGGAGCACGTCGCCCGCGGCCGGCCCGTCGATCCGCACGGCGAGCCCCTCGAGGTCCCGGCCCTGCCGCCTCCCCGTCGCCCGCGACCAGCGGACGAGACAGGGGTGCGGCCCCGGGTCGTCGAGCAGCGCGACGCCGCTCCGCGGACCCGGCGTGACCGAGAGGGTCCCCGCACCGCATACCCCCACGGGGTGCAGCGCCCGGGTCCCCCGCAGCCGCGCGGTCAGCCCGAAGGCGGCGGCGAACAGCGCCCCGCCGGCCCGCCCGAGCGTCTCGGCGGCCAGGTTCGCGGAGGTGGAGACGCTCTCGCGGTGCTCCCCCGTCACGGCGTGAGGACGACCTTGATGCAGCCGTCCTCCTTGTCGTTGAAGGTCTTGTACATCTCCGGCGCCTGCTCCAGCGGCACCCGGTGCGTGGCCAGGTTCTCCAGGTCGAGCACGTCCTCGGAGCCGCTGACCAGGTCGTAGAGCTCGTCGGTCCAGCGCTTGACGTGGCACTGGCCCATCCGCACCTGCACGCCCTTGTCGAAGAGCTGCATCATCGGCATCGGGTCGGCCATGCCGCCGTACACGCCGCTGATCGAGACCGTGCCGCCCCGGCGCACCGCGTCGATCGCTGCGTGCAGCGCCGCCAGCCGGTCGACGCCGGCGGTCTCGATCGCCTTGCGGGCCAGGGGCTTGGGGAGCCGCTTGGCCGCGCCGACCGCCGCACCCAGGAACGGGCTGCCGTGCGCCTCCATGCCGACGGCGTCGATGACGCTGTCCGGCCCGCGGCCGTCGGTCAGGTCGCGCAGCGCGTCGCCGACGTCCTTGACCGAGCTGAAGTCGACGATCTCCGCGCCGAACTGGCGGGCCAGCTCGTTGCGCTCGGGGATCCGGTCGACGCCGACCACCCGGATGCCCTTGTGCCGGGCCGACCGCACGGCCAGCTGCCCGACCGGGCCCAGCCCGAGCACGGCGAGGGTCCCGCCCTCGGGCACGTCGGCATACTCCAGGGCCTGCCAGGCGGTGGGCAGGATGTCGGAGAGGTAGAGGACCCGCTCGTCGGGCAGGTCGGAGGCCACCTTGACCGGCAGGAAGTCGGCGAACGGCACGCGCACCATCTCGGCCTGCCCGCCGGGGACGGCCCCGTAGAGGGCGGTGTAGCCGAACAGGCTCGCCCCCTTGCCCTGGTCGTAGTTCTGGGTGGTCTCGCACTGGGCGAACAGCCCGCGCTCGCACATCCAGCAGCGCCCGCAGCTGATGTTGAACGGGATGACGACCCGGTCGCCGACCTGCAGGTTCTCGACCGCGCTGCCGACCTGCTCGACGATCCCCATGAACTCGTGGCCGAGGATGTCGCCGGGCTGGAGGTAGGCGGCCAGCACGTTGTAGAGGTGCAGGTCCGACCCGCAGATCGCGGTCGAGGTGACGCGGATGACGGCGTCCGTCGGTTGCTCGACGACGGGGTCCGGCACCTCCTTGATCTCGACGTCCTGAAGTCCCTGCCAGGTGAGTGCTCGCATGCGTCCACGCTAGGGCGGGTATGCCGTTCCGGCACCTCGGAGCATCGCCCGCCCTCGACGGGACGGGCCGGGATGACGGGACGGGCCGGGATGACGGGTGCCGACCCGGCCGGCCCGGTCGACGGCGGTGCGAGGATGCGCCCATGCCCAGGTCCGCCGTGCGACGCCGCGACGCGCGGGCCAGGAGCGGCGGCGCCCCGCTCGCGGCGGGCCAGGTGGCCGCTCTCGTCCTCGCGGCGGTCGGCGTGCTCACGGGGTACGGCCTCGTGCTGTGGGGCCTGGACCGCGGGTTCGACGGGACCGACGAGGGTTTCGTCTACACGATGATCGCCAGCGACCGCGCCGCCGTGGGCGAGGCCTGGGGCTTCCAGCACCTCCTGCACCCGCTCTACGAGGCCACCGGGGGCAGGGTGCTGGCCTTCCGAGCCCTCCGGGTGCTGGGGTATGCCGTCACCTCGGTCCTCCTCGTCCTGACGGCCCGGTGCGTGGCGGGGGCCGCCGGGGTGGCGGTTCCACGCCATACCTGGTGGTTCGTCCTGCTCGTGGCCCAGGCCGGCACGCTGCTGGCGTGGAGCTACCCGCCGCGCTACCTGAGCTACAACGAGGTCTCGGCCTGGATGAGCCAGCTGATCTGCGCCGCTGTCGTGCTCGGGCTGGCCGCCCGGGGGCAGGGCCTGCGGACCCCGTCGGGATGGCTGCCGTGGGCGGTCGCCGGGCTGCTGGTGCCGCCGCTGCTGTTCGCGAAGTTCACGGCGGCCCTGGTCTGGCTGCCCCTGGTCCTGCTGGCGACGCTGCTCTCGCCGTCGGTCCGGTCGGCGGCGGGCAGGGCGGTGGTCTTCCTGGGCGCCGGGGGGCTGTCCGCCCTGGGTCTGGTCGGGGCGGGCAGGCCGTTCGTCGGCAGCGTCACGCGGTCCTGGGGGATGCTCACCGACCCGACGGTCCAGGCGGTCAGCGACCACTCGGTCTCGGAGATCCTGGAGACGTACGTGGACTCGGCGCTCGAGACGGCCCTGGCGGGGCTGGGACCGGTCCTGATGCTGGTCGTCCTGGCGGTGCTGGTGCGGAGGGGGTTGGGGCGGCATGTCGTGCTCGTGATGCCCGTCGCCCTGGCCGTCTGGCTGCTCGTGCTGCCGCTGGGCTCGTGGGCGAAGCTCGGCACCGTCGGCACGGTGATGGGGGTCGGCGGTGCGGCCGTCCTCCTGGTCGCCGTGGTGCCGGCACGCACCGGCCGCGGCACCGTGCTCGCCGGGGTCTACGCCCTCGGGCTGGTGCTGGTCACCCCCGTCGTGGCCGGCGTGGGCACGAACAACCCGATCATGGGGCAGACGATGTGGGCCGCCACCGTCTGGGCGGTCCTGCTCGGGACGGCGCTGGCGGTGCTGGCGGCCGGTGGTCCGTCGACCGGCGGGGGCCTTCGTGCCGGGTCGGCGGGTGGTCGGTGGCCGTCGGCATCGGTGCACCGCAGCGCGCCGCTCCTCACCGGGGCGCTGCTGGTCTGGGTGACGGTGGCGCTCGTCGCGACGGACAGCTTCGTCCACCCGTACCGGTTGCAACCCCTCCAGGAGCAGACGACCACGACGTCGGTGCCCGAGCTCGCCGGCATCCGGCTGACCCCGGAGCAGGCGGCCACGGCCGACCGGCTCCGCTCCGTGGCCGAGCAGGAGGACGTCGCCGGGGTGCCCGCGGTCGCCATCAACGCGCCGGGGCACCTGTTCGTCTTCAACCGCAGCGGGTGGGCCAGCCCGTGGCGGGACGGCATCTGGCGCGCCACGATCGAGGAGTCGTGCCGCACCGACCGCCCCGAGGACCTGTTCGTCCTCGACCCCGGTGACGACGCCCCTCTGACCGTCCGGGGACGCACGGACCTGGTCGAGGCTCTCGTCGCGTGCGGCTACGCGTTCCCGGACGACTTCCGCGTGGTCGACGAGTTCGCCGGCACGGTGGTCTGGCGGCTGCGGTAGGTCCGCGGGCGCAGCACCTCAGCGGGCACGACCCCCGGTCCGGGCGCCACCGCCCGTAGTCATCTCCGTCGGCGCCAGCCGCACCCGCACCGGCCCCGGCGTCGTCCGCCCGTCGACCGGCATGCCCTTCTGCGTGATGACGACGACCCCCTCGTCGGCGAGCGTGCACGCCACCGCCCGGGCCACCTGCGTCAGGGCCTGCCGGCGCGCGGGGTCGACCGTACCCGCCGCCTCCGAGGGGCACAGCGTCCTGTCCGGTCCGCGTGCCTCCGCCAGCCGCAGGATCTCCGTCCGCAGCCGCTCCTCGAGCTCGGCCGTCGCGCCGAAGGTCGCCACCGCGTCGTCCAGCCGCCGCAGGAACCGGGCGAACCCTCTGCCCGCCCGCCCCTGCCGCCGCGAGGACGTCACCACGCGCGTGCCGTCGGTACTCGTCCACGGCATACCCCCGTCGCGCAGCGCGTGCACGAGCTGCACGTCCTCGCCGTCGTCGAGCGCGGGGAACCCGCCCGCCCGGTCGTACGCCGACAGCCGCACCCCCAGGTTGGCCCCGTTGATCCCCAGGTGACCCTCGGCCAGGTGGTGCTGCGCGTGCCAGAGGCGGGCGGACTCAGAGCCGTCCTCGCGCGGCTCCACCGTGCCGAGCACCAGGTCCAGTCCGCGGTCGGCCAGGTCGCGCTGCGCGCGGAGCCAGGTATGCGGCACGCGCGAGTCCGCGTCCGTGCTGGCCACCCAGACGGTCGCCGGGTCGAGGGCGGCCAGGGCGTCGTGGGCACGCCCGGCCTCCACGCCGTCGGCGCGAGCCGCGCCCAGGGTGCCGGCGTCGCTGTCCTCGACGACCCAGCGGACGTCGGGATGCGCGGCCGCCACCTCGCCCACCCGGTCGGCCGTGCCGTCCGTGCAGCGGTGCAGGACGACGGACACGACCACCGGGAGGTCGACCTCGACGGCCGCCGAGGCGATGTCGGCCAGGCATCCCGCGATCTCGTCCTGCTCGTCGCGGGCGGGCACGACGACGAGGACCGCGGCCAGCGCGGGTCGGTCGTCGGTCTCGTTCCTGGCTCGCACGGGGGCATCTTCACACGGCCCTTGAGCGATGGCCGGTAGACGCCTCAGGTCGGCCGGCGTCCGCGTGGGAGTCACCGGTTTCGAGATGCACGCCGATGCCCCCGTGGGTAATCTCCGTCCGCATGTCACGTGTGAGACGGATCACCCCAGCCCTGACCTCGTTCGCCATCGCCGGTGCGCTGGTCGCTCCCGCCGGAGCGACGACGACCCAGAACGACAGCGACCTTGCACCCCTCTCGGACGCCGTCGAGGAGTTCCTCGCCGGCGCCGGATCGTCCCTGGAGGTCGTGGTCACCGTCGAGGACCGCTCCGCGCTCGAGCGGCTCGCGGGCCTGGACGCCGACCTGCAGACGACCCGGACGCTGCCGATGGCCCTGGCCACGCTGTCCCCGGCCCAGATCCGCGAGGTCGCCTCCTGGGAGAGCACCCGCAGCGTCTGGGAGAACGCCCGGGACGAGTACTACCTGGACGACAGCATCGAGATGATCAACGCCGACGACGTCTGGTCCGGTCAGAAGCTGCGGCGGGGCTACGACGGCTCCGGCGTCACCGTCGCGGTCACGGACACGGGTGTCGACCCCACGCACCCCGACCTCCCCCACGGGGACAAGGTCGTCCACAACTTCGCCGTCGTCGGCGACCCGCTCAGCGACACCAACGTCACCTTCGTGGACAGCCCGGTGAGCATCGACGACCACGGCCACGGCACGCACGTGTCCGGCACGATCGCCGGCACCGGTGCTGCCAGCGACGGCCACTTCACCGGCGTCGCTCCCGGTGCCGACATCCTCAGCTTCAAGCTCGGCTCGGCCAACGTCCTCAGCTGGTGGGCCATCCAGGCCTACGACTGGATCCTCACCGAGGGCGACGACCTCAACGTCCGGGTCGTCTCCAACAGCTGGGGCGGCGGCGGCGGCAACGACTACGACCCCGAGGACCCGGTCAACATCGCCACCAGGGCCGCCTACGACGAAGGCGTCGTCACGGTCTTCGCCGCCGGCAACTCGGGCAGCCCGAACACCATGGGCCGCAACGCGGTGTCGCCGTACGTCGTCGCGGTCGCGGCCGCCAACAAGGACTTCAGCCTGGCCAGCTTCTCCTCGACCGGACGGCCCGACGACAACCAGGACCGCGACGCCGGCGGCGGTCTGTACCGACCGACCGTCACCGCCCCGGGTGTGGACATCGGCGCCGCCAGGTCCAGCACCGCGACCCTGATGTCCACCGGCGTCATCACCGAGAACCCCTTCTACACGCGGGCCAGCGGTACGAGCATGGCCACACCGCACGTCTCCGGGACCGTGGCGCTGATGCTGGAGGCCAACCCGGCTCTGTCCGCCCGCGACGTCATCGACATCCTGGAGTGCTCCGCCGTCGAGATGCCCGGCTACGCCTCCTTCGAGGTGGGCGCCGGCATGCTGGACGCCCAGGCCGCGGTGAAGTGGGCCGAGCAGGGGCGCACCAACTGCAAGCCGGCCGACGACAGCGGGCTGGTGCCCAGCGGCGACCCGACGCCGATCGCCGGGACCGTGCTTCCCGGCGGCTACCTCGTGGACACCGGCCTCGGGGACGTGGACGAGCAGTTCTGGAGCTACCACGAGGTCGAGGTGGGCGACGGGACGGCGGCGCTGTCCGCGGCCATCGCCTGGGACAACCCGGTCGACAACGTCTACCTGTTCCTCTACGACCCCGAGGGCAACGAGGTGGCCTCCTCCGCCGGACTCCTGGACACGCCCATCACGGAGCGTGAGGTGATGACCACCAGTCCCTCAGCGGGGACGTGGACCGTGGGGGTCGTCGGCCGGGTGAACACCGTCACGCCGTACACCGGTCAGGTGCAGACCTACGTCGAGGACTCCACCCAGGGTGGTGGCGGCGGCAAGGGCTGACGCACCGCAGGACCCGTTCGGGCAGGGTGGTCCCTCACCCTGCCCGAACCCCGTCCGCCGACCAGACGGTCAGGACGAAGTGCTCCTCCACGAGGTGGCTGCGACGCTCCAGACCGGCGGCGGCCAGCGCCTCGTCGAGGATCGCGTGCACCTCCTCACCGGTCAGCGGCCAGCCGACGATCTCGTGCCGCCAGTGGCAGGCGACCACGGTCGCCCGGTCCGACCCCGGCCCCGTGACCAGCTCCCCCACCCGCCGGGCCAGCTCCCGCAGCCGCCCGGGCGAGAGGAAGTAGCCCACCTCCGACAGCACCACGAGCTCCACCGACTCCCCGGCGAGCGCCTCCTCCAGCCGCCCCCACTCCTCCGGCAGCGACGCGTGCACCGTCCGCAGCCGGTCGGTCCCCTCGACCCGGCCCAGCGCGGCGGCCGACTCGTCCACGGCCACGACCGCGTCGCACCGCCCGAGCAGGTCGTCCGCGAGAGCGCCAACGGAGCACCCGACCTCCACGCCCACGGCGTACCTCTCGTGCGGCAGCGCCGCCAGGGTGAGGGCGCGCTTGCGGCGTTCGTACCAGCTCGTCCGCACCTCCCACGGGTCCTCCTCGCGGGCGTGCAGGTCCTCGAACGGGCTGCTCTCCCCCGGCTCGGCGAGCAGCAGCGTCTCCCACGGGCGGGCGAAGTGGGCCAGCATGTCCGGCCGCAGCAGCACCTCGTCACCGGGCCGGTCGGACAACGGCTCGACCTGGGACCGGTGGCCCGCGACCGCCCGCGCCTTGCGCTCGCGCACCTCGTCGGACAGGTCCACCCGGCGGGCCTGGTCCCACGGCAGCGCGTCGGGGCCTTCCCAGTGCCAGAGCCAGACCGGGTACTCCAGCAGCCGCCCGTCGCTGCGCCACGCCGCGGCGGCGGCCGACCGGGCGGCGGCCTCGTGGTCGGGGTGCCCGTCGCAGCGGTACGGCGCGAGCAGCACGCTCTCCCCCGGCCGCACCAGCCGCACGAGCGCGGCGGTGAGCTCGTCCTGCTCGTCGGTCAGCCCGCCGTCGGCGAGCCCGAGCAGGTGCAGGCGGGCCCGCGGGGCGAGCAGCGCGATGACCTCGCAGGCCTCGGCACGGCGGATCCGGGCCAGGTCGGCGGGCGTGTGCGTGGGTGAGCGCGGGTGGGAGGCCTGCCCGTCGGTGGCGACGACGACGTCGAGGTCCACGTCCGCGGGCAGCCCGGCGAGGAGCCCGCCGAGCCCGAGGGTCTCGTCGTCGGGGTGGGCGGCGACCACGAGCAGGTGGGTGGTCCCGGTCAGGTCGAGGGGTATGACGTCGCGCCACCGGGGATCCTCGGCCCACCGGGCCTCGTCGGTCGGTAGGTCGCCGGAGGGGGTCAGGCCGGAGGCGCCGGGAGCCTCCTTGACCCTGTCGCGACCGGTGGGCGCGTCGCTCCGGCCGCTGGCGCCCGCGCTCACGCCCACGTCACCGCCATCCCGTCGGCGACCGCCCGGCCGACGAGCGCGGCGTCGCGCCCGGCCTTGTGCTGGCGCAGGTAGAGCTGCAGATCGGCCACCCGCGCGGCGTGCTCCTCCTCGCCGGCCAGCGGGCCGGGACCGAGCGCGTGGGCGGCGGCGGTGAGAACGGTCTCGCACGCGTCGTGGACGACGTGGCGCACGCGGACGCAGCGGGGCCAGGCGTGCTCGCCCTGGACCAGCCCGGCGTCGACGGCGGCGGCCGCGTCGGTGATGACGGCCGCGGCGGCCGTCAGAGCCGTGTCGGCCTGTCCGAGCAAGGACAGGGCGATCTGGTCGGGCTCGCGCTCGATGGCGGCCCGACGCATCCGGCGGGCCAGGCCCATCGCGCCACCGAGCCAGCAGGCGGCCACGCCCAGGCCGCCCCAGGCGAAGCCGGGGCGGGTGAGGTACCATCCCGGGTCGCCCACCGGCACCCCCGGCACGTCGGTAAGCCGCAGGCCGGTGGAGCGGACCCGAGGCAGACCGCGGGCGACCCACGGCTCGTCGACGAGCTCGACACCCGGGGAGGACAGGTCGACGGCGACGAGGACACGGCGCTCGGCGTCTACCCAGGCGGTCACGAGGGCGGAGTCGACGTGCTCGGCCAGGGAGCACCAGGGCTTGCGGCCGGACAGGACGAGGCTGGTGGTTCGGGTGGTTCCGGCAGCCCCGGGGGTCCTGGGACCTGCGGCTGAGGTGAGGGAGTCGGGTGAGGCCTGGCCCGGCCCGGCCCCGAGCTGAGCAGGCCGGACCTCGAGCCGCGCCCCCGGCCCCTCGGCCGCGTAGACGGCCCACGTGCCCGAGGCGGGCGGGACGGCATACCCCGCCTCGGCGGCCTGGGCGAGGATGGCGACGGCGTCGAGGTGCGGCTCGAGGGCGCGGGCGACCGTGAGGTCGGCCGCGGCCAGCTCTGCGAGGCCGCGCCACAGCTCGGCGGTGCGGCCGGTGCCGGGCAGCGGGAGCAGCGAGGCCGCGCGGTCGGCGAGCGCCAGGGCGGCGACCGGGTCGCCGGCGGCGGCGCGCGCATCGTCGAGCAGGGCGGTCAGGCCGGGGTCGTCGGGTGCCTGCGGGGACCAGGGGTCGAGACCGATCACGGACCCATGGTGCCGTCCGCGCGGGCCCGGCGCTCGGCCTCTCCGGCCATCCGGGCGAGCATCGCCCGGAACACGATCTTGTGGGCCGGCAGCTCGGCCCACCAGAAGGCCTGTCCCGCGCGTCCCACCGGGTGGAACTCAAGCCGCTGGACGAGCCGCGACCGACCGGCGCCTGCCGCCTCGGGGGTGTCCACCTCGTAGGTCATCCGGGCGGTCCCGGGCATCCGCTGCTCGGAGACGAGCGTCAGGCGGCGACCGGGGTCCACCGCCTCGACCCGCCAGCCGTCGACCGGGTCGCCGACGCCCAGCTCGCGGTCGGGGCGGCCGCGGTTGCCCGGGCCGCCCACCGCCCGGTCGAGGACGCCCCGGACCCACCAGAGGCGGCTCGCGGCATACCAGCCGGGGTCCCCGCCGAGGTCGGCGACGCACGTCCACGTGGTCGTGGCCGGCGCGTCGACGGGGCGCTCCCTGCGCTCGCGGAAGGCGCCGTCCGCGTCAGGGGTCAGACCGGCCCTCACCGGGCACCGCCGGGAGACCGGCGTCCGACGCCGCAAGGCTGGGGCCGCGGGCCGGAGGGCGGGGTGGAGTCCACGCTGCGAGGCTACTGCGGTGGCGGACTGGACGACCGCTGAATCATCATGAAGCCATGGCCGATCCCACCGCCCCGTCACGGACATCGCCCGGCGCGCCAGGGCACACGGGTTTACCCCGTTCGGAGAACCTCCGGTCGGCCTCCCTGACTGCACTCTGGCATGCCCACCGCCGACCGCACGCTGCCGCCCCTCCTCGCCGGAAGTCTGGGCCCGACGCACGTGACGGTGGGACCGGGCGTCCCGACCTGCGGCCGTCGGGGCCCCCACCGGCAGGGACGGGCAGGTGTAGAGGGGCCACCCGGCGTGGGCATGATGGCGGAAGCCAGGAGGTGCCTGCACCGGGGACGCGGTCAGCAGGAACTGCCGCCGTCCGACCGGCCCGATGTGTGGCACGTCAGCTAATGGTTGCCGTCGCCGCGACGAAGTACCACCCTTACGGATGTCCGCGCATCGCCTTCGGCGGCCGCCTGGGAGGGGGTCGACGTCCGCTGCCCGCGCTCGGCGAACGCGTCTAGTGCTCCCGCGCACAGCCAGCCTCGGTCGACCACCGGCTCGGTACCCGGCAGTCCGTTGTCCTCCTCGCCGACCCAGTCGTGGGCCAGGTCGACGTCACCGGGAGACACTTCCTGCCTGAGCAGGGCGATGCGCTGGTGGTCGTCGTCCAGCTCCGGCTGCCAGTCGGATGGCGGAGCCGGACGCGACGAACCGCAGGCCCGTCCCTCCGAAGCGCCAGCCCAGCCGTCGAGCCGGAGGGCGACGTAGGGCGGGCGGAACCAGGTCACCGGCTGGTCGGCCGCGTCCTGGACGATAGCCCCCGCGTCGAGAAGGGTCCGACGGACTGAAGGGGCCCGCCGGCCGACTGGTCGCGGTGGTCGGGGCCGTGCAGCGCCAACTCGTGGCCGGCTGCGGGCACGTCCCGCAGCACCTCGGTGTGACGGCGCACCCGGTTGGCCATGACGAGAACGTGGCGCTGGCCCCCCGGTACGCGAGGGTCCAGGACGGCCACCGTTCTGCCGGGGTCGGGGCCGTCGTCGTACCGGCACACCGCGTCGTCGAGGGTGAACCCCTCCACGGCCTGCCCCGTCCCGATGCCGCCCAGCCCGGCGCGTGCGATATCGCCCAGACGACCCATGTCACCCCACCTCTCCGGCGTCGGGTTGGCCGCCCGACCGAGTCGATCCTAGGTGTACTAGGCCACCGTGGCGGGGCCGGTTGGAGCCGCCGTAGGTCCCCGGCCCGCCAGGGCCGCGGAGGCGTCCCGCGTGCCGAACGACCTTGAAAACCCGTCTCCAGGCCTCCTCACGCTCGCCCCGGGCGGCCTCGCGTGCGGCGGTGGGCAGGTATGCCGCGGCGGCACCCAGGAGCACGGCGGCTCGGCGGGCGCGTCCTGGCGGTTCCCCGAGGGCCCTGTCCACCGCGACGGACGAGCGGCCGTTGCGATAGCTGCGACGGAGCAGGGCCCCGGTGGTCACCCGCTCCGGGACCGGACGTTCCACCACCAGCGCGTCGGGGGCCCAGACCGACCGCGCACCGGCGAGGGCGAGCTGACGGAAGAACAGCGTGTCCTCGCCCCCGCTCCGGCCGAGGCGGGGGTCGAAGCGCACCCCCGCCCGAACCACCAGGTCGAGGTCGACGAGAACGTTCCCGCCACCGACGTCACCGGTGAAGGGACCGGCCGGGCGTTCGGCGCGGGAGAGCATCGCGCGCACGTCCGGGCGGTGCAGGATTGCTGGATCCTGACGCACGGGGCCGGTGACCACGTGGGCGTCCCACCGTTGCTGCGCCACCAGGAGAGCGTCCAGCCACCCGCCCTGCGGAAACTCGTCGTCGTCGAGAAGGACGAGGAAACGGGCACCGTCCAACAGCGCCTGGTCCACTGCGGCGTTGCGGACGCTCACCACGTCCCCCTGGCCGACGTGGTGCAGTCGCACACCACCCGAGCGCACGGCCGGGTGGTCTCTTAGCACGTCCGCCGAGGCGTCGGGGTCGTTGTCGAGGAGAACGACGGCGCAGCCCTGACGCTCCCCGACCTCCTGGACCAGTGCGGTGGCCAGGTCACCCGCCCAGACCACCCGACGGAACGTCGGGACGGCCACGACCACTTTGCCGTTCACCGGACACCCCCCGTCCGCCTCACCAATCGCGGGTGCCGCCACGTCAGCAGGGCAAGCAGCAGGACGATCATCCCGTTGCAGACGACCGTGGCGATGACCGGACCGACGGCTCCTAGCGACAGCGCGAGCACCACGGACAGCCCGACGTTGAGCAGTCCCAGGGACACCCCGAGCCGGGCACGGGTGGCGGCGGCCAGAGGCGCTGCCCACGCGGCGACGAGCGGGGAGGAGGCACACGTCAGCCCCCCGTAGATCCCCAGCCAGGTGTACAGGTCCTGTGGCGTGCCCACCGCACCGCGGCCCAGCACCTGACCGATCCAGGGACCGACCCAGATGGTCACGGCGGCGAGCACCACCCCGACGAGGGTGAACACCACGGAGGAGGAGACCAACCGACGGATGACCTCGACTCCCTCTTCCTTGACCCTGGCGCGGGAAAACCACACAGTCAGCAGACCCCCCAGCGCGACCGGCACTGCGGTGACCAGCCCCGTGATCCGGCTGGCCAGGCCGTACTGACCCGCGGCCGCCGATCCCGTGGTCGCCATGATGATGACCGGGTCGAAGAGGTAGACAAGCACGTTGGACAGAGCCCACCCCGTCATCGCGCCGCTAAGCCCGGTCAGCACCACACCGTCCAGCCCGCTGTCCGCAGCATCCCCCGGTCCGTGGAGACCCACGAGCCGCCGGGTGAGGAAGCGGTAGGTGAGATAGGGCGCGACGAAACCGACCATGCTCGCAGCCACGATCGTGGACAGGTCCTGCCTCAGCCCCAGGGCCAGGATCAGGACGGGCAGGCCGACGAGCGTGGTCGTGGCCAGGGCGAGGTGGCTGACGGCCGTCCGACCGACACCCTCGAGCACCCCATGGTGACCGGAGATCGGCAGGACGACCACCGCCGCCACGGCCACCCACAGGACCGACCAGGCGAAGCCCCATCCCACCCCGGGACCGAGCACCGGCAGCAGCACCACGGCCGCACCCAGCACGACCGCAGCCTCCTTCGTCCCGGTCGAGCGCAGGGCGCGCACGGTGGGACCCGCCCTCGCCGGGTCCTCGGCGACCACCACCCGTGCGGTGCTGGCCAGACCGTGGGACAGGATCTGGATGGCGGGCCACACCGAGGTGATGACAATGAACCGGCCGTAACCCACCTCGCCGAGCGCCTGGGTGATCAGCGGGATGCGCACCAGCGATCCTGCCAGCACCACCGCCTGGGACAACCCGTAGGACAGAAGGGTCAGCGTCCAGGGCGTGGCCAGACCCCGGGCCCGCCCCTCAGGCACCGCGAGGTCCGCCGCGGCGAGGAGCGGCCCTCGCCGACTCACGGAGGAGGTTCACCGATCCCAGGGCGTAACGACGGACGGTCCGACGAGGGTCGTTGGTCAACCGGTGCAGCCACTCCAGGTGGAGTCGCTGCAGCACGACCGAGGCACGCTTCTCCTCCCCGGCCAGGATGCGCAGCCACCCGCCACAGGTCATGACGATCGCGGGGGGAAGCAGGAGGCGGTGGGCCCGCGTCCAGAACGCCTCCATCGGCATTCCCAGGCCGACCAGCACCACGTCGGGGTGGACGTCTCGCAGGTCGGCGAGCACCGGCGACCAGTCCTCGTGGTAGCCGTGCGTCGCGTGAACGAGCTGCACGGGCAGGTCCACCTCGAGCGTGCGGCCCGCCCGCTCTGCCAGGGATGACCGGTCGCCCCCTCCCGGGGCCCCGCCCAGCACCGCCACCCGCACCGGCCGACCGAGCGAACCGGCCATCCAAGACAGGACTGCTGGCGCCAGGTCCGAGGTCGCCACCTTGACGACCCGCTCCCCCGCGGCGGCGGCGACGATGGGCCAGGATATCCCGTCGGCGTATCCCGCGTCGGCGGTGTTGAAGGCCGCGACGAAGTCGGGCCGGTCGACCAGGTTGAGCGACGTCACGTGGGCCGCGGCGAGGACGAGGGGGCGAGGGTCGTCCAGCAGGTCGGTGATTGCGGCCGCCCCCACGGTCCACGGGTCCTCAACCAGTCGCAGGCCGGAGACGTCGACCGTGCGGAACTGGGAGAGCCGACTCGGCACCGGACCCGTCGGCCGACGAAACTCGGCCCGCACCTGCCGCGGGGGTGCGGCCGGGACGAGCTCGGCGGTGCGCCGCGACCGGAGCCGGAGCTTGCGCAGCACGCCGACGGGGTCGGTGGCGACGGCGTAGAACCCGTGGCGGAGGAGCTGTGCGCGCGCTCCCGCACCCTTGGCCACGGCGGCCATCCGGTAGTGCTGCCCGCTGCGCAGGGCGCGTGCCGCTGCACGAGACAGCACCGGATCCCGCATCCACTCCTCATACCCGGCGGTCGTCGTCCCCCGCAGCCGGGCACGGACCAGCTCCGCCGCCAGGAACTGCTCACGGTATGTCGTCGCGCTCACCCCCCCGCCGTGCAGGACGTATCCGCCCAGGACGCGGCCGGGAGGCCAGACCACCCGCCGTCCGGTGGCGACCAGACGCTGGGCCAGCTCGAGGTCCTGGGTCCGCATGAACGTCTCGTCGAAGCCGCCCGCGTCCAGAAGGTCCTGCCGCCGGAGCAGCCCGCTGGCCAGGGACACCGGCATGGTCTCGGCGCGCCGCAGGGACTCGGTGGCCTCGTCCCAGTCGTCGAACGGCACGTAGGTGCCCAGGACCGTGCCGTCCTGACCGAGGTAGTGCAGGAGGCCGCCGACGACCACGACGTCGTCGGTGAGGTAGGGCAGCTGCGTCTCGATCTTGTCGGGGTACCAGACGTCGTCCGCGTCCAGGAACGCGACGAGCTCGCAGGTGGCGTGCCGGACCCCGCGGTTGCGGGCATGGCCCGAACCACGGGCCTGCGCCTCGACCAGGCGGATGCGCGCGTCCCGCGAGGCGACCTCCGCCACGACCGCGTGCGTTCGGTCGGTCGAGTGGTCGTCCACGACGACGATCTCGTCCACCTTTCGCGTCTGTGCCTGGACGGATGAGATCGCCCGTCCGATCGTGCTCTCGGCGTCGCGTGCCGGGATAACGGCCGCGACCCTCGGGACCGGAGCGGCCACCGCATACCTCGTATTCTCCCCGAAACTGCCCGGCACGAACTGTCCAGCAGCCTAGTTGGGGGCCCAGGAGCGGGCAAACGGGGTCGGCGCCAACTCCTCCGGATAGGCTTCGAGCGGCGCCCCGGTCCGCGCTGCGACCGGCTGAGAGAGGAGGCCCGGATGACCGAAGATCGGCCAGCCGCCCAGGCGGACACCCCCTCGACCCGTGCTTCCACGGTCGACCTCGGGTTCACGTCGTCGGTCCTCGTCGTCGTCCTGGCAGCGACCTTCCCGGTCGTCCAGCTGGTCAAGACCGTCGTGGACCGGGCCACGACCGTGCGCGACCTCAGCGGCGCCGTCCACTTCGTCTCCGAGGGCAGGACGGCCCCGCTGCTGGAGTTCGGGGCCGCCGGGCTCGCGGCCACGGCGGCGGTCCACCTCGTGGTGCGCAGCCTGCGTGGGGACACGTTCACGGTGACGAACTGGGCCCTGCTCGCCTTCTTCGTCCTCCTCGCCGAGGTGTTGCGGGGTCGCAGCGAGCCCAGCACCCTCCTGTACGCCGTCCTGACCCTCCTCGTGGTCCTCGCCGCCGGCGTCGCCAGGTTGGAGGCGCCGGCCATGGGACGGGTCGGGGCCGTCGCCGGCCTGACCGCACTGTCCGTCGCTGTCTTCACCCTCGTCGACCCGACCCGGGGCTGGGCCACGTGCAGGCCCGACAAATGCACCGCCGCGGGCGGGCTGCTGCGGGGCTACTTCCCCCAGGAGAACGTCCTGGGGATGTACCTGGCAACCCTCCTGCCGACGGTCGCCTTCATCGACCGACCCGTGCTGCGGCGGGCCACCCTGGTCCTGGTCACGACGACCATCCTCCTCACGGGCAGCCGCACCGGGGCCGTGGTGACCCTGGCCGCGCTGTGGAGCTATGCGATCGTCCGGAGACGCGCCACCCGCGCGCACCACGGGGACGCCGGCAAGGTCGTCGGCGCGGTGCCGCTGATCACCTTCCTCGTCTCGGGAGCGCTTGTCTTCACGCTGCCGGACATGTCGCTCACCGGTCGGGGTCTCATCTACCGCCTCATTCGCGAGGCGTGGTCGGACCAGAAGCTCCTCGGCCCGGGCCGCGAGACCCTTTACGACGCGTACTACTCCAGCATGGCCAACTGGTACCTGGCTCACGAGCACGGCCAGGGAGCCTATGTCCTGGGCCAGGTCGGTCTCGTCGGTGCGGTGCTCTTCCTCCTCGCCCTCGGGGGCATCCTGCGGGCCTGCTGGGCCAGCAGGGGTCCGCTGCCGGCCATCTTCGCCCTCGCCCCCGCACTGGGGTTTCTCACCGAACCGATCTGGGAGATCAGCCTCCGGTCTCCCTACTTCGTCTCACTCTTTCTGACCGTCGTCCTCGTCTCCCGCAGCCTGCACCGGGACGCGAGGGGGGAGCACAGCCTCGGAGGAGCCCCTGCTCTTCGCCCAGCGTCACCACGTCCGTCCAGCACAGCGTCGGCTGCACGAGCTCGTGTCACACTGCCCCTGCCTCGAGGCCCCTAGTTGCAGCACTAGTGGAACTGACCGACTACCTCCGCGTCCTGCGCAGACACGTGTGGTTGACCGTTCTGTGCACGCTGGCCGGTTCGGTCGCGGCCGCGCGGCCGACGTCGCCAACGCGGTCAGCGAGCAGTTTCAAAAGGTGGTGCCCAGGCTGTAGAACAGCTCGGAGTCCAGCTCCCCCGTCCAGGTGACGATCCTGCGCGCCCTCACCCCACCCGACCGACCCGACAGCCCCAACGAGTTCCTGAACACCGCCGTGGGGCGGATCGCGGGGCTGGTGTTGGGACTGGGGCTCGCCCTCCTGCGGCACCTGACCGACACCGTGGTCCGCAAGGACGCGGACGTCAAGGACGTCACCGACAAGGTCGTGATCGGCGGACTGCAGTTCTTCAAGGAGACGAGGGCCAGTCCGCTGATAGTGCACGGAGACCCGCACTCTCCCCGGGCCCAGGCGTTCCGGACCCTGCGGATCAACCCTGCAGTTCATCGACGCAGCCCGCCACCGGTCCTCGATCGTGCTGACCTCATCCGTCCCGGAGGAGGGCCAGCCCACCACCACCGTCAACCTCGCGCTGGCTATCGCCGAGGGGGGTTCGAGAGTCTGCGTCGTCGAGACGGACCTTTGTCGACCCAGGGATGGCCCAGTACCTGGGGCTCGCGAGCCACGCCGGGCTGACCAACCTGCTGATCGGTGACGCCGAGTACGAGGACGTCCTCCAGTCCTTCGCCGACGCGAAGCTCACGGTCCTGGGCTCCGGGCCCATCCCGCCCAACCCCAGCGAGCTGCTCGGTTCTCCCGCCCTGCGCAGCTACTACAGGGACAGCTATTGGCCGGATCCCGTGGCGGACCCCGACGCTCCTCGCAGCTCCCGCCGCAAGAAGGAGCGCATGGCCAGCAGGCAGGGACTCCTTCCGTCACGACGGTCCCAGCTCTGAGGGTCTGACCCCTCAAGACCGGCCAGCTGAGAGCCCCGCACAACCCTTGCCGTCGGACGGTTGCGACGGAACACTGGATCGACCGTCCGGCACCGACGAGCCGACGGCGCGCGACGAAGGGACCTGCCATGTCCGACGGAGCCGTCCACCTCCTGGTCGGGACGACCAAGGGCGCGTTCGTCCTCGACGGGGACGCCGCACGCACCAGCTGGGCGGTCCGGGGGCCCTACTGCGGCGGCTGGGCCATCAATCACGTCGTCGGCGACCCGGCCACCGGGTCGGTCTGGGCCGGGGGTGGTGACGACTGGTTCGGCGCCGGCGTCTGGCGCTCGCGTGATGTCGGCCGGACCTGGGAGCTGACCAAGCTGACCACCGGTGAGCTGGACGCGTGGGCGGCCGAGGACCCCGCGTTCGCCGAGTCCATCGGCTGGGCCGACCAGGTGGCCCCGTTCGGCGAGGACTTCTCCCAGGTCTGGTCCCTGGGCCGCGCGGGCGACCGGCTCTACGCGGGCACGAAGCCGGCGGAGCTCCTCACGAGCGACGACGACGGCGCGACGTGGTCCAGGGTCAAGGGCCTGACCGACCACCCGTCCGCCCCCGAGTGGGGTCCGGGCGCGGCCGGTCTCGTCCTGCACACCATCGTCGCGGACCCCCAGGACCCGGAGCGGATGTGGGTGGGGATCTCCGCCGCCGGGGTCTTCGCCACCGAGGACGGCGGGGTGACCTGGGAGCGGCGCAACGACCTGGCCGATCCCGCCGACGGCGAGGGGAACACCCACCCCGCGGCGGCCTCGGACGGGCACACGGGCTTCTGCGTGCACCACCTCGAGCACGCCGCCGGCGGGACCGGCCTGCTCTACCAGCAGAACCACCACGGCGTCTGGCGTTCGGACGACGGGGGTCTCAGCTGGCACGACATCACCGCAGGTCTGCCGTCGACGTTCGGCTTCCCGCTCCAGGTCCACCCCCGCGAGGCTCGGACCCTGTGGACCGTGCCGCTCAACGGCGACACCGAGGGCCGCTACCCGCCCGACGCCGCTGCCGCGGTCTGGCGCTCGCGGGACGCCGGCGGGACCTGGGAGGCCCTGCAGGAGGGTCTGCCCCAGGAGGCGTGCTTCTTCACCGTGCTCCGCCAGGGCATGGGCGGCGACCGCCGGGATCCGGCCGGGGTCTACTTCGGGACGAACACGGGGTCGGTGTTCGCCAGCCGGGACGAGGGGGACACCTGGACGGAGATCGCCCGGCACCTGCCGACCGTCCTGGCGGTCGAGGTGCTCGAGCCGGACCCCCGGTAGGGCCGGTCGCTGCCGGCAGACCCTCCTAGCCCGACCGTCTCCTCACCAGCTCCATCGCCCGCACCTGGTCCAGCACGGCCAGGTGCGGCAGCGGATCCACCCGGGTCCGCTCGACGACGTCCGTCAGCTGCTCCCGGACCACCCGCCGCAGCTCCTCGGCGTCCCACGGCTTGGCCACGTAGTGGTCCAGCCCCGCCTCGTTGACCGCCCGGATCGTGTCCGCCTGGTCGGCCTGCCCGGTGACCAGCACGGTCGCCACGTGCGCCGTCTCCTCCGCACGGGCCAGCTCGACGAGGAAGTCCACCCCGCTCGTCCCCGGCAGCCGGTGGTCGGCGAGCACCACGGCCAGCAGGTCCCCGTCGGCGGCCACCTCGGCGATCACGGCCCGGGCGTCGGCCACGTCCTGCGCGGGCTCGACCCGCACGTGCGCGGTCAGCGGCTCCAGGTCGCGCTCCAGCGCCTCGCGCACGTCCGGTTCGTCCTCCAGGACGAGCACCACGAGCTTCATCGCCGCTCCTTCTCCTCGGTGGGGCCAGGGGGTATGCCGTCGCGCCCCGCGGGCGGGTCGGCTCCGGACGTGGGGGCGCCGGCTGACGTCGTGAGGGCCGGCAGGTCGACGGTGAAGAGGGTCCGCCCGGGCCCGGACTCCAGGCCGATGGTGCCGCCGTGCTGGACGACGATGCTCCGCGAGATGCCCAGGCCCAGGCCCAGCCCCGAGCGGACGACCCCGTGCTTGGTGGTGAACCGCGGCTCGAAGATCCGCCCCTGCAGGGAGGGGGGAACGCCGGGGCCGTCGTCCTCGACCTCGACGCGCACCCGGTCGTCGGTGCGCTGCGCCCGGACGGTGATCCGGCCGGATCCGTCGAGCGCGTCCGCGGCGTTGGCCAGCAGGTTGGCCCAGACCTGGGTCAGGCGTCCCGGACGGGCCCCGACCGGTGGCAGGTCGTCGTCGCACCGGACGTCGACCGTCAGCCCGGCCAGCCGGTGCTCGACCAGCCCGAGAGCGTCCTGGATCGTGGCCGCCACGTCGGTCGGCCCGAGGGGGGCGTCGGGGTCGTCGGGCCGGGCGTGCACCCGCAGGTCCTCGACCAGCCTGCCGACGTGGGCGGCCGCGGTCCGCAGCGAGCGCAGGGTCGCGCCGATCCCGGCGGCGGCCTCGACCCGGGCCAGCTCCTCGGGCGGTCCGGCGAGCAGGGCCCTGGCCCGGGCGGCGTCGGTGACCCCGGCGGCCACGAGCCGGCGTACCTGCGACGGGGTCGCCCCGGTGGCTGCGGCCAGCTCCCGGCGGAGCGACCGCTCCGCGCTGGCCGGGACGGCCTCCCGGGTCTCGGCGGCCTCGAAGGCCGCCCGGACGGACTGCTGGTCGCCTCCCCCGAGCAGCACGCGCAGGTCCGCCGAGAGGTGCTCCACCCCTCGGGTCACCGCGGCGATCGGGTTGCTCAGCTCGTGGGCCACGCCGGCGGTCGTCTCGCCCAGGGTGGCCATCCGCGCCTGCTCGACCAGACCCGCGCGGGCGGCCTCCAGCTCGCGCAGCGTGCGCTGCAGCTCGGTGGCCAGCTCGGCCTTCTCCACGTGCAGCCGCTCCGCCCGCCGGAGCCGGGCCGACAGGGCCCGCACGGTCAGAGCGGTCAGCGCCGCACCGACCCGCGGATCCCCCGCGAGCGCCCGGTCCAGCTGCTCAACGGTCAGCGGCACCACCTCGCAGTCGGTCGTGGTCCGGGCCGTCACCGTCGCCGCCTGCGGCCCGGTGAGGGCCACCAGCCCGATGAGCGGCCCCGTCGAGGCGTGGTGCAGGGTCAGCGCCCCGGCCCCGGTGTTGACCGACAGCGCGACCCGGCCGCTGAGGACGAGGAAGAGCTGTCCGACGTCGTCGTCCTCGATCGTCAGTCGCACGTGCGGCGGCAGCTGCAGGCGCGGTCGGGGGCCGAGCACCGACTCGACCGCCTCCAGCAGCTCGGCGGCCGCGGTCTCCGGGTCCTGGTGCAGGTGGCGCAGCAGCCCGCTCGCACGCGGCTCGGGCTCAGCCGCACGCTCCTCGGCGACCTCCGCCGCCCGCCCCCCTCGCCGGCGCACCCACCGGGCGAGCTGCGCGTCGGCATACCGGCGCAGGTTGCCCGGGGTCCACGGGGCCATGACGACCCCGCCGAGGTGGCCGGCGTCGAGGCTGCGGGCCAGGTCGGGCAGCTCGAGGCGCTCGGTGACGACGAGCACGCGGGGGCGGGGGTGGCCCAGGGCGCCCAGGACCCGGGTGACGATGCCGTCGGCGTCCGCGCTGCCGACGACGACCACGGCCAGGCCGACCGACCCGGCGGAGCGTACGCCCGGCTCGGCGAGCGCACCGGGCGCCGGCACCCGCAGCGCGTCCAGCTCGGCGACGGCCGCCTCCGCGACCGGGCCGGTCCCGACGACGACGGTGCGCGGCGCGCGGGCGTCCACGGGCTCAGCCGATCCCGAGGAGGCGCCACCACAGCGGCATGACGAGGACCGCGAGCAGCACGCCGAGCACCCCGACGACCAGGCCGGTGACCACCATCTGCGGGGTCTGGACGGTGCCGGTGGCGTAGGCGATCGCGTTGGGCGGGGTGGAGATCGGCAGCATCATCGCCAGGCTGCAGGAGAGCGCGACGACGAGGGCGACGGTGACCAGGTCCTGGTCGACGGTCAGGGCCAGCGGCAGCGCGATCGGGATGAGCAGGTTGGCGGTGGCCGAGTTGGAGATGACGTTGGACAGCCCCCAGGCCAGGCCGGCGAGGGTGAGCAGCAGGACCGCGCCCGGCAGCACCCCCCAGTCGACGAGGCCGACGAGCCACTCGTCCAGGCCGCTGGCGCCGACGCCGTTGCCCAGGGCGATGCCACCCGCGACCAGCCACAGCACCGGCCACTGCAGGGCGCGTAGGTCGTCGCCGGTCATCACCTGGGTGGCCAGGAGCACGACGACGGGCAGGAACCCGACCGTGGTGGAGGGGATGCCGTGCAGCGGCTCGCTCAGCCACAGCAGCACCGTGAGGGCGGCGGTGGCGTAGAACACGAGGGCCGGCGGGGTCTTCTTGAACTTGACCTGCAGGTCCAGGTCGAGGGCGGTGCGGCCGGGCACGTAGCGCCAGGACAGGAAGAGCCACCCGACCACGAGCAGCAGCAGCGCCAGGGGCACGGCGGCGACCATCCACTCGAGGAAGGAGACCCGCTCGTCGCGCTGGATGAGGGCGGCGAGCGCCAGCGCGTTGGGCGGGGACCCGACGGGGGTGCCGATGCCGCCGACGTTGGCGGCCAGCGGCACGGCGAGGGCGAAGCCGGTGCGGGCCCCCAGGGTCGGCAGGCTGGAGAGCACCGGCAGCAGGACGGCGAACATCGTCGCGGTCGTGGCGGTGTTGGACATGAACATCGACAGCACCGCGGTCATGAGCATCAGCGCCAGCAGCGCCGACCGCGCGCTGCCCTTGAACGGGGTGAGGATGAGGGCGGCCAGGTTGCGGTCGAGGGCGTACTTCGCCGCGCCGTCGGCGATGAGGAACCCGCCGAGGAAGAGGATGATGACCGGGTCGGCCAGGCTGGCCCACACGTCCCGCGCGGAGGTGGCCGGCTCGCCCAGCGGCACGAGCGCCTGCTCGCTGAGCATGAGCACCTCGAGCAGGATGATGACCACGGCCGTGGCCACCAGGGGGATCGCCTCGGTGACGAACAGGACGATCGCCATGAGGAAGATGCCGAGCATCCGTTCGCCCGGCTCGTCCAGCCCCGGCACGTCGACCAGCAGGGGGACGACCAGCGCGAGCCCCGCGAGGGGCAGCCCGAGACGTCGCGCGAGCGAGGCGGTGGGCATGCCGCCAGCCTAGTCCGGCGCCTCCGTCCGACTGCTGCCTTGAGTTGAGGGTCCTCACCGAGACCGACTGTGATCTACCGAGACACTCCACGGAGGAGGCGCCCACCACTGCACGAAAAACCTCGGGGTCACTGACCCAGCCGAAGGAGGCACACGGTAGGACCGTCCGCCAGCGCGATCCGATGCACGACCGCAAGATTGACGGCGGTGACAGTCACCCGCCCTCTTCTGGCCGTACGAATGGACCGCCTTGGTCGGGGTGGCTTATCCCAGCGTCATGGTAAAGGTCAGGCCCGGGCGCAGAGTGCAACTACGGGGCACGGGTTCGCCCCGAATTTGATCAACGCCTGGACCGCACGGCCCGCCGGATGCGCCGAGGGACTTTCCTCGCGCGCTGCAACCAGTGACGAGCGCTGTACTTGTCGTCTCGATATCGAGTCATCTCTGCAGCTAACCGGTCTCGCTCCCGCCATGCCGCCACCAGCAGGGCGCGCAACGTGTCCTCGTCCGCCCAGGCGAGGTACCGGGCACGAGTATTGTTGATCGTGTCTCGGTAGGACCAGGTCCTAGACCGCGATCCATACCGAACCCGGTAATGGTGAACTGCGGACGGCATCGCTATAGCCCGCCCACCAGTGCGTGCAATTAGCCTGACCCAGAACTCCCAGTCCTCGTGGCCCACACGCAGGGAAGCGTCAATGCGTCCGACGCGCTCCCAGTCAACTTTTCGGAAGCCCGAAGCTACTGAGATCGAGCGTGCAGCGATCTCGGACAGGTCGGCACCAGCCCCTCCCCAAACGTTGTCACTATCGCCAAACTCAAGCACCAAAGGGACCGCTGCCACGGCATCGGTGTCGTTCAGCACCTGCAGCGCCTCAGCCGCATAGTTGGCTGATAGCCGATCGTCGGCATCCAGGCAGATCACTACTTCGCCGGACGACATAGCAATCCCGCTATTCCGTGCAGATCCTGGCCCGCCGTTCTGCTGTCGGACCACCTTGATGGCGTCACCTAGATGCCTAAGCCACTCCAGCGTCTCTCGACGGGATGACCCGTCATCGACAATTACGATTTCGATGTCCGGATGGGTCTGCGCCCGTGCTGACGCAACCGCTTCAGCCAGAAACTTTGGGTCGTCGTCGTAGGTCGGGATCACGATGCTGACACGACCTTGCTGCATGGAACCTACTCTACGTGCCTTAGATCCGGCCCCACTGTAGTGTCCCGCAGGTGAGCTCCCCCGTGACCGTCGCCATCGTCAACGACTACGACGTCGTGGTGCGCGGGGTGGACGCCATGCTCCGGCCGCACGCGGACCGGGTCAAGGTGGTCGAGCTCGACATCGGCACCGAGCCCAGCACCCCGGTCGACGTGGCGCTCTACGACACCTTCGCCCAGGCGCAGGCGGACGCGGACGACATCGACGCCCTGGTCGCCAACCCGATGACCGGCAAGGTCGTCGTCTACAGCTGGAACACCCAGCCCGCCCTGGTGCGCCAGGCGCTGGCGCGGGGCTGTGCCGGCTACGTGGCCAAGTCCGCCAGCGCGGAGGAGCTCGTCCGGGCGATCGAGCGGGTCGCCGACGGGGAGACCGTCACCCCCGGTTCTGCGGACATGGACGCCACCCTCAGGGCGGTGGCCTCCGGCGAGGCGCCCGACGACGACCACGGCCGCTGGCCGGGGCAGGAGCACGGCCTGTCGGCGCGCGAGGCCGAGATCCTCGGGCTGATCACCCAGGGCCTGACCAACGACGACATCGCCAGCCGCGCCTACCTGTCGATCAACACGGTGAAGTCCTACATCCGCAGCGCCTACGCCAAGGTTGGCGTGACCCGCCGCCCTCAGGCGGTCCGCTGGGGGATGGAGCACGGGATGCTGCCGACGAAGGGCCGCGAGCTGCGGTGAGCGTGCGGCCCGCCCACCTGGGTGCCGTGGAGATGTCGCAGGGGTATGCCGCGGGGCGGCTGAGCCCGGTCGAGGTCGCCACCGACGTGCTGCAGGTGATCGACGAGCGCGAGCCGGAGCTCCACGCCTTCTGGGTGCGGGACGAGCTCGAGCAGGTGCTCGCCCGGGCGCGGGCGTCGCAGGGGAGGTGGGCCTCCGGGACCCCGCTGAGCCGGTGGGACGGCGTCACTGTCACGCTGAAGGAGAACATCGCCCGGGCGGGCGTGCCGATGCCCGCCGGGTGCGCCGCGGTCGACCCGGTCGCGCCGGAGATGGACTCGCCGGTCGCCCGTCGGTGCAAAGAGGCAGGGCTGGTCGTGCTGGGGTCCACGACGATGCCCGACTGGGGGATGCTCTCCTCCGGCCACTCCAGCCTGCACGGGCGGACGGTGTCGCCCCTGAACCCGGACTGGACGACGGGTGGTTCGAGCTCGGGGGCCGGGGTGGCGGCGGCGGCCGGATACGGCCCGCTGCACGTGGGCACAGACATCGGCGGGTCGATCCGGCTGCCGGCCACCTGGCTCGGCCTGGCCTCGCTCAAGCCGAGCGCCGGACGGATCCCGCTGCACGCGCCGTACCTGGGCAGGGTCGCCGGGCCGATGGCCCGCCGGGTGGAGGACCTGGCGGTGCTGATGGACGTCCTCTCCGGCCCGGACCCGCTGGACTGGACCAGCCTGCCGGCGCAGGACGTGTCGTGGACCGACCTGGCAGCGGGGAACGACGGGGGTCCGTGGTCGCCGCACGGACTGCGGATAGGAGTGTGGACCCGCGCCGGGTATGGCGTGGAGCCCGAGCCCGAGGTGGTCGCCGCCACCCGGGCGGTCGCGGACCGGTTCGCGGACGAGGGCGCGGAGGTCGTCGAGCTGGAGCCGTGGCTCGACCAGGGGGTGCTGGACGGGATCAACCGGTTCTGGCAGGCGCGGTCGTGGGCCGACCTGTCCCGGCTCAGGCCCGAGCGGCAGGCGCTGGTGCACCCGTTCGTCGCGGAGTGGGCGCGACAGGGAGCGGGTCTGGGCGGGGTGGAGGTCATGGACGCCTACCACGCCTTCGCCGACCTGCAGGCAAGGACGGTGGCCGCGTGGTCCCGGGCAGGGGACCTCGACCTGCTCGTCAGCCCGGTGGCCCCGTGCCCGGCCTACCCGGCCGAACTGCCGATGCCCTACCCGGACGAGGGGCGGGGCATGTGGCACATCAACTTCACGCTGCCGTGGAACATGACCGGTCAGCCGGCCGGGACCGTGGACGTCGGTCGGACGGGGGATGGGCGGCCCATCGGCGTACAAATCGTCGGACGGAAGTTCGACGACCTGGGGTTGCTACGCTCCGCCGAGCTGGTCGTGCCGCGCACAGTCCCGTCAGCGGTAGATTGCGGTCAGGGGGCCACCTGACAGAGCGACGACCCGGTGCTTTCACGCCATACACGCGCATTGACCCCACCTGCAGCGCACGTGCTAGGCGTCGTCGGAGTAACAATGAAGGTCGCGTCCTCTCCCGCCGTTCCCGCACGCGTCGTGAAAAGCACCCCGGTCGTTGACGCCCCCGTGCTGGACACGGTGAGGGTGAAGCCATTTGCGGTAGGAGTGGAGGTGACCCCAGCGCCAAGGGTGAGTGCCGGGGCCGTGCTGCCTGTCCGCACGACGCTGAAGGACAGAGTTGTCGGGGTTTGCGCGTCCACGTTGTCTGTGAAGGTGTAGGAGACGGTGAGCGTGCCGTTCCCCGGTCCAGTGCTCGCGCAGGAAGCCGAAACCCTCAGAATGCAACTGGCGGTGGACGCGCGTGCCGGCTGGCTGGCTGCAATGACAGGGACGGACCAGGCCGCACCCTTAACGAGCGTGCGGCGGCTGGGCTGGGTGGAGGAAGGCAATGGAACCCCGTTCATGTGGTGACTAAAGTGTTTAGGCTGCTCAGAGAGATGCGTGGTCATGGGTAGCACGGTCTGATCTGGGACTCAACTGGAGACACCACCACGTCACGTCCTGGCTCCCGCCCTCCGACGAGAGCGAGCCTGCTGACGAGACCTCGGGGGATGCTCGGACTCAGCCTGAACTGACTGACGGCGGGAGCCGTAGTACTGGTAGTAGGACCCGCTCTTGTCGTGCGCGGTCTTGGTCAGGACGAAGCCGTCGAGCCGGACGTCACTCGTTCGCAGCGTCTTGAGCGCCTCTTGCAGGTGCCGTCGCCGCGTCGCCGTCGAGACGACCACGAGCACACCGCCGGTGAGCCGGCTCATGACGAGCGCGTCAGTGACGGGCAGCACGGGCGGCGAGTCGACAAGGACGAAGTCGAAGTCGCGGAGCAGCCGGTAGAAGAGGTTCTCCATCGCCTTGGACCCCAGCAGTTCGCTCGGGTTGGGTGGGACCTCACCTCCGGAGAGGACGTACATCTGCGAATCGCCCCACCGCTGCAGCACGTCGTCCAACTGCGCCTCACCCGAGAGCACCGACGTCAGACCGGCAGCCCCCTCGAGGCCCAGCTTCTCCGCCACGGTCGGGCGTCGCAGGTCGGCGTCGATGACCAGCACCCGCCGGCCACCCTCGGCCATCGCGAGGGCGAGGTTCACGACCGTGGTCGTCTTCCCCTCCCCTGGAAGTGCGGAGGTGACGACGAATGAGTGCCCTCGTTGCGGGCGACGTCGACGAAGGTCAGGTTGGTGCGCAGCTTGCGCACCGCCTCGGCGTGAGACCCGAACGGGTCGTCGTAGACATAGAGGGCCCGCCCGTCCCCCTTGCCCTCGAGCATGGGTATGGCGCTCAGCACCGGTCGGTCCGAAATTCGCTCGACGTCCTCGGCAGTTCGCAGGCGGGTGTCGAGCGCATGCCCTGCGAGTGCATACGCCAGGCCGAGCATGACCCCGGCCAGGCCGGCGAGCAGCAGGTTGCGGATCGGGTCCGGCTCGACGGGCACCGACGAGCGGGTGGGTGCGTCGACGACCTGGGCCCGCACCTGCGTCCCGCTCTGCGCGAGGGTGGGGGCGTAGCTTCGTGCGTCTTCGGCGAGCTGGCGCGGCACCACCGCGGCCACCTGGGCGGCCCGGTCGGGGCTGTCGCTGCGGACGACGAAGTCGAAGAGCGCGGTGTCGCTACCGGCGGATATCGCCTCCACATGCAAGGGGACAGACTGGTCCAAGCCGAGCTCCTCGCGGACCGGGTCTAGAGTGAGCGGCGATCGGGCGATCCGGGACAGCGTGGCTCGCTCCCCCGAGGGCATCTCGAACAGGTTGCCCGTGCTCTCGCCGTCCTCGCCCGCGGCCGCGAAGTAGATCGTCGTCCGCGACTCGTAGACCCGCGGAGCCTGAGCAGTGACGACAGCGGTTGTCCCGACGACGATCAGCAGGAGCAACACAGCGCCGCGCCACCGGCGCAGCACGGCGATCCACAGATCTTTGACTGTCACGTGCGGGACCGACCCCTGGCCTTGAGTAAATATGGGACACGACACCCTATCGCGCATGGTGACACGCGTCGTCCGATCTGGCTCACCCCCACGGGTGAGATGAGCTCAGCGAGGAGCCGCCCCGACCATCTCGTCGACGATCTCGCGGATCCGTCGACGGAACGACTCCTCGCCGAAGCTGTGCACATGCGCCAGCAGCGCCTCCCTCGACCACTGCTCCCGCGAGGCGGCGTCCACGGCCCCGCTGATCTCCACCGGCGTGCTCCGCTCGAAGAAGACGCCGTTGAGGCCGTCCACCACCGTGTCGAGGTAGCCCCCCGCCCGGAGCGCTACGACGGGCAACCCCCAGGAGTTTGCCTCCAGCGGGGTCAGCCCGAAGTCCTCCCGGCTCGGGGCGACGAGGCCGATGGCGTGGCGATAGGTCCACCGCAACTCCGCATCCGTCAGACCGGAGACCAGCCGCACGTTGTCGGGCAGGTTCGCGAGCAGGGTCTCGCGCTGCGGACCGGCACCCACGACGACGAGGTGCTCCGGTCTCCCGCGGAACGCCTCGACGGCCTGGTGGACGTTCTTGTAGGGCAGCAGCCGGGACACCACGAGCCAGTAGCCCTCGTCGGCCAGGTCTGCGAGCTCTGGGTGGGGCACCTGCTCCCCGTCGGTCTGCAGACCCGGCGGTGGCGGCAGCACCTCGGCATCGATGGAGTAGGCCTCGGCGATCCGTTCCTTGACCACCCGGGAGTTGGCCAGGTAGCGGTCAGCCCGGGAGGCGGCCGCCCTGTCCCAGCGGGTCAGGGCGGGCGTCAGGGCGGACAGACCGGTCCTGACCAACCGGCTCGCGTCGTCACCGAGGTACTCGTCGCGCTGGTAGAGCCACCGTGCCGGGTTGTGGCAGTAGACGAGGAGCTTTCCCGTAGCCCGGAACCCGTGCGCCCACCCGCTGCTGGAGGCGATGGTCACGTCGGCGTCGATGCGGGTGGCGCTGACCGCCGGCGCCAGTGCCGGGAGCGCCCGCCGGTGGTCGGCGGCCAGACCGGGTATGCGGTTCAGCGGGCTGGCCAGGACGTTCCGCTGGGCGAACTCGGGATAGGTGCCCTCAGGGTAGGAGAGGGTGGTGTAGACCGGCGCCTCCGGAAACTCCCGGCTCAGGGCCAGCACGACCCGTTCCGCCCCGCCCTGCTGGGTGAGGTAGTCGTGGGCGATCGCCACGGGAACCCGCCGCCTCTTCACCATCCCGCTCTCGCCCCTGCCTGCAGACCCCGACCCACCCCACCGTAGCCGATGCCCCACCAGGTATGCCGTGCCGCTGCCCGTCGTCGACCCGCGCCGGTCAGGGGCGGGGGCCCCTCCGTCAGGCCTGCTCCTGGCCGACGAGCCCCTCGAGATAGATGCCGTAGCCGGACTTCCGGAGGGGTTCGGCGCGTTGCAGGAGTTCGGTGTCGGTGAGCCATCCTTGGCGCCAGCCGACCTCTTCGGGGCAGCCGATCTTCATGCCCTGGCGGGCTTCGAGGGTGCGGACGTAGTTGGCGGCGTCGTTGAGGGAGTCGAAGGTGCCGGTGTCCAACCAGGCGGTGCCCCGGGGCAGGACCTCCACGTGCAGCTGCCCGGCGTCCAGGTAGGTACGGTTGAGGTCGGTGATCTCCAGCTCCCCCCGTGCCGAGGGGGTCAGCTGCCGTGCGTGGTCGACGACGGTCTCGTCGTAGAAGTACAGGCCCGGCACGGCATACCTCGATCTTGGTTCGGCGGGTTTCTCCTCAAGGGAGACCGCCACCCCGTCCTTGTCGAACTCGACGACGCCGTAGGCGGTGGGGTCGGCGACCTGGTAGGCGAACACCCCCGCCCCGGACAGGTCCGCGAACCTGCGCAACCGGGTGCCCAGGCCGGGCCCGTAGAAGATGTTGTCACCCAGCACCAGGGCGCTGGGGCCACCGGTGACGTGGTCGGCGCCGATGAGGAACGCCTGCGCCAGCCCGTCCGGGGAGGCCTGCACCGCGTAGGTGAGGTTGATCCCGAACCGGGACCCGTCACCCAGGAGCCGGGTGAACTGGTCGGCCTCGTGCGGGGTGGTGATGACCAGCACGTCCCGGATCCCCGCGAGCATGAGCGTGGACAGCGGGTAGTAGATCATCGGCTTGTCATAGACCGGCACCAGCTGCTTGGACACCCCCAGGGTGATCGGGTGCAACCGCGACCCCGTCCCCCCGGCCAGGATGATCCCCTTCATGGCTTCGTCCTTCCGTGCAGGTATGCCGCCAGACCGGCCAGCTGGTCCGTGGGCTGAAACCCTGTCTGCTGGATCCTGGTCAGGTCCATCACCGACCGGGCCGGGCGGGGCGCGACCGGACCGGTCGCACCGGCGGTGTACTGGTCGGTGGTGACCGGGGTGACCCGGTCCGGGTCGTGCCCGGTCAGCTCGAACACGCCCTTCGCGAGGTCCGCCCACGAGGCCGGGTCACCGGTACTGGTCACGTCATACGTCCCGTACGGGGCCCCGGTGTCGAGCAGGTGGGTGGTCGCGGCGGCCAGGTCGGTGGTGAACGTGAGCCGCCCGACCTGATCGTCCACCACGCGCGGGTCGATCCCCCGCTCGGCGAGGTCGGCCATCGTGGACACGAAATTCTTACCCTCGCCGACCACCCAGGAGGTGCGGACCAGGTAGTGCCGTGGGGCCACGGACACGGCCAGGTCGCCGGCGGCCTTGGACGCGCCGTACACGCTGGTGGGGCACAGCGGGTCGTCCTCGGCGTAGACGTCTTTGGTGCCGTCGAAGACGTAGTCGGACGAGTAGTGCACCAACCTGAACCCGTGGACGATCGCGGCGCGGGCCAGGGCCGCGACCCCGGTGGCGTTGGCCGCCCACGCCGACCTGCGGCCGTCTGGTGTCTCGGCCTGGTCGACGGCCGTGTACGCGGCGGCGTTGACGACCACGTCGACGCCGGTGAAGTCGAACGCCTCCACCGCCCCCGGTTCGGCCAGGTCCAGGTCCTCCCGGCCCAGTCCGTCGGCGTCGGGCAGGGCGGCGAGCAGGGCACGGCCCAGCTGACCGCCGGCGCCCAGCACCACCACCCGCCCTGACGTCCTGCCCCGTGGCTGCTGCTGGGGGATGGGGGTGACCTGCTCCAGCGGAGGGTGGGCCCGGTCCTTGTCCGAGACGACGGCGTTCGCCAAGGGGATGGGCCAGTCGATGGCCACGGTGGGGTCGGCCAGGTTGAGCATCGTGTAGGTCGCCTCGGGGGACCAGTGGTCGTTGACCAGGTAGGAGTACACCGCCCCCTCGGTCAGGGTCTGGTAGGAGTTGCCCACCCCCTCCGGCACGAACACCGCCACACCCTCGTCCAGCTCGCACGTGAACGAGGTCCCGAACGTCGGCCCTTCGCGCAGGTCCACCCACGCGCCGAACACCCGCCCCGCGACCACGGAGACCAGCTTGTCCCAGGGTTCGGCGTGCACCCCCCGGGTCACCCCCGCCGGCCCGTTGGCGGCGACCGAGTGCTGCACGGGCGCGAAGTCGGGCAGGCCGGCGGCGACCATCTTGGCCCGCTGCCAGTTCTCCTTGAACCACCCCCGAGCATCGGCGTGCACGACCAGGTCCACCACCAACAAGCCGGGGATGGGCGTGACCCGCACCCCCGGACCAGACGGCGCGGTCCGGCTGTTCGGCACCTGGGTCATTGGCCCTGGGTGGCGTAGGCGGCCTCGACCGCGGCCTTCTTCGGACCCCACCAGTCCTCGTGGGCGGCGTACCAGTCGATCGTGCGCGCCAACCCCTCCTCGAAGGACGTGAACCGCGGGACCCACCCCAGCTGCGTGCGCAGCTTGGTCGGGTCGATCGCATACCGCAGGTCGTGCCCCGGCCGGTCGGCCACGTGGTCGAAGTCCTCCGGGTCCCGCCCCATCAGCTCCAGCACCAGCCGCACCACCTCCAGGTTGGACTTCTCCCCGTCCGCACCGACCAGGTACGTCTCCCCCACCGTGCCCTTCTCCAGGATCGTCAGGACCGCGCTGGAGTGGTCGTCGGCGTGGATCCAGTCCCGCACGTTGGCCCCCGACCCGTACAGCTTCACCCGACCCCCGGCCAGCAGGTTCGTCACCTGCCGGGGGATGAACTTCTCCACATGCTGCCACGGCCCGTAGTTGTTCGAACAGTTGGACAACGTGGCCGCCACCCCGAACGAGCGCACCCACGCTCGCACCAGGTGGTCCGCCGACGCCTTCGACGCCGAGTACGGCGAGGAGGGCCGGTACGCGGTGGTCTCCGTGAACCGGGCCGGGTCGTCCAGCGCAAGGTCCCCGTACACCTCGTCCGTACTCACGTGGTGGAACCGCACCCCGTGCCGGCGGACCGCCTCCAACAAGGTGAACGTGCCGGTGATGTTCGTGCGGATGAACGGGGAGGGGTCGTTCAACGAGTTGTCGTTGTGCGACTCCGCCGCGAAATGCACCACCGCGTCGTCCTCGCCGGTCAGGCCCCCCACCAGTCGGTCGACCAGGGCCGCGTCGGTGATGTCCCCCACCACCAACTCCACCCGGTCCTGCGGCAGGCCCGCCAGCGCCTCCCGGGACGCCGCATACGTCAAGGCATCGAGCACCACCACTCGGGCGTCCGTGTGCTCCACCACATGGTGCACGAAGTTCGACCCGATGAACCCAGCTCCACCAGTGACGAGAAGATCACCCATACTCCCCACACTAGCTACCGCCAGACTGCTAGGCGACGGCCACCCTGCGACTGCGTCCGCGGGAGGCGGCCCGTTTGGAGGGCCATTTTACGAGGCGCCGCAGTCCCGCTGAAGCACATCTCCCCGCCCAGGGGAGCGCTCCCCGAGGCTCGCGTCTGGCTAGTAGAGGCCAGTAGCAAGGCCTCTGTGAACTTGACCGCCGAGCGCCCGATCATCAATCCTGTTCTTATGGACGAAATCGGGCGGGTCCCCCGCGCATCCATGCGCGGCCGGCCCCGAGTTGCCGTAGCCCTAACAACGTACAGTGGCCGCCCGCATCTGGCCGAGCAGTTACAGTCGATCGCTAGTCAAATTCTCCCGCCCGACGTGGTCCATGTTTCTGATGATCGTTCCAAGGATGGAACTTGGGATTTGCTACAGCGCTCGGCAGGTAGACAATCTTTTCCAGTTCACCTACATCGCAACTCCCGGAACATGGGCGTGGTTGCAAACATGGAGAAACTCCTGCCTAGAGCGGCGGCCTCTGGAGAAATCGTAGTACTGTGCGACCAGGACGACAGGTGGGACCCGCAGAAATTGGCCGCGGTGGTTCGGGCATTCCAGAAAGGGTCCACGACGTTGTGGGTCGGTAACGCGCACCTCATTGACGAGAAGGGCAAGCGCTACCCATCAGTGAGTCTGTGGTCGGGAGTCCACCTCGTCAGCAGCGACCTCCTGGGCGAGGATGGCCTACTCCACGAACTGGGTCTACGCAGGCTGGTCCTCGGCCAGACTGTCACGGGGGCAGCCATGGCCATCCGCTCCGATGTCGTCTCTGCAGCCCTACCGTTTCCCCCAAACCTGCATGAGGCCTTCCTTCACGACGGTTGGCTAGCCGTGTTTGCCGCGCTCACTGGTGATATCGTTATGGAACCTCGCCACCTGACCGAGTACCGCCAGCATGAGCGACAGTTCACCGCGATGTCCCTCGTCGTAGGGAGTCGTGAGGGGCACCGTCCAAGGGAACGCGCCGACCGCGACACCACGATCAGGGCCGAGACGGCCCGCCTCGACCTCGTCCTGAATGCGGTGGCTGCAACTGACTCGCAAAGCTTCCGGGCCGACAGAGTTGAGCACCTCCAGAGTCTAAGAAATTTTCTCGTCATGCGGCGGCGCCCCACGTTTGCATCAGTGTTCCATCACTTCGCCAAGGGCGACTACCGGCGCTTCGCAAATAGTGCACGCACCTTTATACTGGATTTGCTTCGGGCGTTCCGACGGCCGACAAGTCTGCGGCTGCACACTGGCAGGGTAGCGTAGGCGCCTTTCCAAGTTGCGGTGGAGGTGGACGTGTGAAACTACGAACGGGGTGGTTGTTGGGGGAGCCAGTCAACACCCCTCCCGCCCAGCGCAAGGGACTAGGCAGATCAGGTATCACCTATGCGTGCAGCACCCTTGTACCGCGACTAGCCCGTCCGTGACCCCTTCTCGTGCCCCATGCCTTACCCAAGCTAGTCTTGCCGCTGTCGCCACGCGCCACCGTCGTTCCCAATTCTACGCCGCACAGTTCCCCAAATCGCCCTAGGGACCGACGTTGGATCCATTCGCCCAGCGTTCGCGAGGTGCCTGACACTACCCGCAAAGTCACGACGGTGCAGCGCTTCGCGGGAGGCGTCGACGCCCTTAGACGCATACAATCTATCCGCCTTTCGGCGTCCCCGTCTGACTAGGGAGGCGGTGGCCTGAGAGGTGTTTCGACGGAAGACCCTGTCCGACTCCGCCTCGGCCCGCACATAGTCGCCGGACGCGTTCCCCCCGTGAACGTGGTAGCGCACCAGGGGACCGTTGACAGCAACCGCGGGTCCATATAGTCGCAGAAGTTTGAGCACTAGGTCCCAGTCCTGCTGTTGTGCCATCGTGAGGTCGTGGCCACCGACGGTCACGTAGCGATCGCGGCGCACCAAGATGGAAGACAAACAGACGTAGCATCGTCCCGCCAGATTGTCCTCGTAGCTGACCGGAGCTGGGGTGGACGCGTCTTGCTCACGGTCCGCCAAGACCCACGTGAAGCCCGTGTGCACGAACCCGGCGTCGGGATGCTCAGTCTGAGCGACTATCTGGCGGGCGAGCTTGTCCGGGGCGGCCCACTCGTCGTCCTGATCGAGAAAGGCGATGTACTCAGCATCAGTCATAGCCACGCCAAGGTTTCGGGCGGCCGAGACACCTCTGTTGGGCGTCCTAACCAACGTCACTCTTGGGTCATCGAGGCCCGGCGTATCGGTGATGTCCTGAGCCGACCCATCGTCGACTACGACCACGTCGAGATCTACATCCCTCTGCGCGAGGACGCTGCCGAGCGACCGCGTCAGATGGGCACCCGGATTGAACGCCGGGATGATTGCGGTGACCTTCCCCATGCGCGGCACCCTAGCGCCAGATCACTTGGCTGCCTCACGCGTGCAGCGCCCACACCAGCGGGCCTTCAACATCGATGCTCTTGCCAGGCCTCAGGTCATCGCGCCACTGAGTCCCATACTTGAGCATGGCGGCGCGCACTGCGCTCCCAAGTGAACTCCGCCGCACGTCTCCGTCCCTTGGCGACCAGAGCCGAGATCACAGCTCCTCCAACCGCTACGTGCTCCATCCCCTCGGCCAAAGCCGGGCCGGTTGGGTCGACGAGCGTGCCAGCGTCGCCAACGACGTCTGGAAGCGAGCTGCGGTTGCTGGAGAGCAAAGGCACCCGGGCCGCCATCGCCTCCAAAGCTGGCAGTCCAAAGCCTTCGTAGAGGGAGGGGACCACGACGGCGGCAGCGCCGGCAACGAGCCCCGGCATGAGCGGGTCCGGCAGCCGACCGAGGTGGACGACCCTGGGCAGGCCCGCGAAGAGAGCGGCGCGTACCGGGTTTCGGGGACCGGCGAGGGCCAGTGAGTGTTCCGGTAGACGATCGTGGACCAACCGCCAAGCCTCTGCCAGACCCGGGAGGTTCTTCCGGGCGGCCGACCCGCCGGCGTACAGCAGGTAGGGCTGCTGCAATCCGACCTTGGTGAGCTGTTTTGCACTGAGCGGAACGGCTGCGAAGTACTCTTCGCCGACGCCGTTGGGGATGACCACAGCGTCCTTGAGCCCGAACAGCCGCTCGGCCTCCCCGGCGGTGAAGTCCGAGACACAGATGACTGCGTCGGCGGCTCGCAACTCGGCCGCTGCCGCCGCTACGGGGTCGGACTCGTCCTCGAACTCCCACGCCACCACGTCATGCAGCGTGATGACGTCTGGACCCGCCGGCGGCGGCAGGATCAGATCCATCCGGTGCACGACGGCGGACCGGGGCCACACCATCTGGCCCAGCAGCCGACGCTCCCGCTCGGAAGCGGTGAATAGGCGCCCCATTGGCAGGCGCCGGTTGCCAGGGAGATCAGACCGCAGTGACCGGGCTACGAGCGAGCGGACCGTCCACGGCTGGGGGCTCTCCGCTGCAAGAGCCTGCTGGGCGCGGTCAATGATGGCCGCCTGGTATGCCTGGGCACCCATGGGGGTCGAGGTCGCGGTGGTCGCGATGGCCAGCTCGGGCAAGACTCTCCTCCTCGGCAACTTCCTGAGAGGCTAGCGTGCGGGGTGGGCTTGACCCACACCGACCAGAGGAGGGCCGATGGACCCGAGCAGGATGAGGATCGCGCTCGTCTCGAGTTCCTATCACCCGCATTTCGGCGGCGTCGAGGAGCACGTGCGCCACGTCTCCAAGGAACTGCTGGCGCGTGGGCACGCTGTCGAGGTGTGGACAGTCGACCGGGGAGATGGGCTGCGGGACGAGGTGGTGGACGGATGCCGGGTGCGCTACCTCCCCACACCGTTGCCGGCGCGATCGGTGCGGGCCTTGGGCTCGTTGGCCCTGCGGGCTCCCAGAGCTCTGGCGAGGTGGATCAGCGCCTACGTAACTTTCCGTCCCGACGTGATCAACGTGCAGTGCTTCGGCCCGAACGGCCCCTATGGTCTGGCGCTGGCCACGATGACTCGCAGTCCCTTGGTGGTGTCATCGCATGGGGAAACCATCATGGACGAACACTCGATCTACGATCGATCAGCACTCCTTCGCGTCTCACTGCGCCGCGCTATCCGTTCGGGAGTCGTCACGGCCTGTTCGGATTTCGTTGCGGACGACCTGCGAAACCGATTTGGCGCTCGCGATGTGGGAGTCGTCCCGAACGGTGTCACTCCTCGTCGCGCAATCCCAGACACATGCTCCCCAAGCGGTGAGAGCGGACAGCAACCCGTGCTGATGGGGGCGGGTAGGCTCGTCGCGCAGAAAGGCTTTGATGTCCTCCTTCGTGCGGCCGCGCAGTCGCGGTTCGAACCCACAGTCTGGATCGTCGGGGAGGGAAGCGCGCGGAGCGGTCTTGAGCAACTGGCCGAGTCGCTCTTCATCTCGCACCGCGTCCACTTCCTCGGTCGTCGGACGGCCTCAGAAGTGCAGGGCCTTATGGCCAGAGCCGACGCGGTCGTCGTCCCGAGCCGGGTCGAGCCCTTCGGGATCGTCGTCCTGGAGGCCTGGGCGGCTGGCACGCCTGTGCTCGCCACATGCCGTGGCGGACCGGCCGGGTTCGTGACGGACGGGGGGGACGGACTGCTGATCGATCCCGAGGATGTGACAGCCACGGCGCATCGGATCGATCAGGTCCTGGCTGACCCTGCCCTGGCGGAGCGCCTCCGAACTGAGGGACTCTCGACCGTCTCCGCATATACGTGGGAGCGGGTGACCGATCTCTATTGCTGGGTCTACCGCACAGTCCTGCACCCCAACGGGGCCAGCCCGTCATCTGATCCTTTGACCGTCAACGCGCCGTTCGGGACGAACGCGGGAGATCCGGAGGATAGCGCTTGAAGCGCGGGCCGAAAGCGGAGGGAAGACGATCGAGCACGGTCCAGCCAAACTGCCAAAGCGCCCTGATGCGCATATCGTCCCATCGAGAACCCCCCGTCCGGGCCAGCACCCCTGGGGGCTGGTGTTGGTGTCGTAGTGGACATCTGCTGCTGTTGCACGGAACAGACCGGCAGCGCGCTGGTAACTCTCCATACGAAACTCGAAGGTGTAAGGATGCGGCGCGTGACGGACAACTGCCGCCGGCGCGAAGGTGCGGAACTGCGCACCAATCAGTCGCTGTCGCTCGACGAGGAAGACGTGATCGCTAAACCCCCAGTTGTAGATGTATCGACCTCTCCGCTCAGCGGCCTCCCGCTCCAGTACGGGCTCCCATTCAGTGCGTGCCGGTCGGTGCAGTGACACGTGGAACACCCTCGGATCGGCCTGCATCAGGTCGATGGCAGGCTCGATCCAGTTCTGCGGGTCGACGAGACGTGACTCTGCGTCCCACCCCAGCAACCATCGTGTGGACAGAACGTGCGGCATGACCAACCCGAAGTCGACGAGATATGGCCGCTTCCCCAACTGGCGCCGCCCAATCCCCGCTGTCGCGAGGGCGCTGTCGATGTGGTCCGCGACGAACGCGAAGGACGTGATCTCCCCGCGTCGCACGAGGTTCTCCGCACGTTCCGCGGCGTCCCCCCGGGAGTCGACGTTGTTGATGAGCACGACAACCTCATCCATCTGATGCCGCTGTGAGGAGACGATGCCAGCGACGTAGCCGGGCGAGAGCACGTCCCGGTAGGTACGTTCGTACACGTTGGTGACAAACCCCACAGACACCGCTCACCCTCCGTCCGACGCTCGTGGCTGCAAAACTACACTCGACACCTGGCTGTCATTGCCCCTACCACCAGGAGCGCCGCCGTCGTGTGTACGTCCGAGCAGACTCAGCCCCATCTGCGGGTGCTGCTGATCTCTCCCGTGGCCGCCCTGGATCCTCCGTCCGGCGACGTGACGTATACCGAGCAGCTGGTGCGCACCCCCCCGCCCGGCGTGGCGTACACCACCTACGACGAGGCCATCGCACAGGGAGACCTGACGGAACTAGGGACGCGGGAGTCGTTGAGGGCGGCATCTGGCCCCGACCTCGTCCTGCAGGCCGGCGTCGCGCTGGCTCGCAAACTTGAGCGTCTCGTGCGCAGGTCGGGTCTGGCATACCGAGAACCGATCCGCATCTTTCGTGTCAATCCGCAGCGATTCGATCTCGTTCACGTGCACGTCTTCCACCACCGGTTCCTGGGCGCACACCCACCTGTCGTGGCGAGCGCAGGCGGACCGCTGAGGTGGGTCTACGCCGACGCGTGGGGGTGGGGGCGAACTCGCGTGGCCATGGCGGAAGGAATTGACCACGCCCTGGGCTGGCTATGGGGTGCGACGATGTGCGCGGCTCGGCTCGGTCGCGCAGACCTCTTCATCAGCCCCAGCGAGTACCTGCGGACCTGGCTGCAGGAGCGGGGTTGGCCGAGCGCTCGCATCGCCGTCCAACCCAACTACCTCTCCCTGGGACGGGCCAGTGAGGCACGGGATGAGGCGCCACGCACGATCGGTTTCGTCGCTCGGGACTTCGCGGCGAAGGGCGGAATGATCGTGCTCGAGGCCTTTGCGGCCCTTCGGCAGCGCCATCCCACGCTCCGTCTGATCATTGTGGGCTCCCCGGCCCGGCTCTCCGAATCCGAGCAGCACCGGACCGGCATCCGCTGGTTCTCGCAGGTGGCCCGCTCACAACTGTTAGAAGAGATCCTGCCGTCTATCGACCTGCTGGCCTATCCCTCGGGCTTTGACACCGGTGTGCCCTACAGCGCGATGGAGGCAATCTCGCAGGGCATACCTGCGGTGGTGTCCGACTACCGCTCCCTACCAGACCTCGTTGGAGACGGTGCCGGCCTCGTGAGCCGGCCAGACGCAGCATCCGTCTCGACTGCGATCGAGAAGTTGCTCGCCCCCGCGACCTACGCCACCGCCTCGGCAGCTGCGGCACAGCGATTCCATCAGAAGTTCTCGGCCGTCACACAGGCACCGCGATTGCGCAAGCTCTACGAGGCCGCTCTGGTCGGGGTTTCGGCCTCGGCGATCCCACCCCGGAAGCGGCCTTTCATGCGCAGGAAGGGGACCTCGACCCATCGATAGGAGCCCCATGCCACAAGGATGGTCAGCCCTAGGGCAACGATGAGATCGACGACCAGGGGCGCATCCACCCCGAGTCGCTCGAAGGTCCCAGGGACCAGCGGCGAGAGGATGATCGGAAAGTGGTAGAGGTACAGCCCATAGGCTCGCTTGCCCACCCATGTGAAGACGGGCAGGCTGAGCGCCCGCGCGCCCATGGAGTCGGGCGTACCGACGAAGCCGAGGATGACGACCACCGACAGGAGCGCAGGTAGCCCCAGTGGCCCGCGTGAGAGCGCCGTTGGCAGATGGATGGGGGCTAGCACGACGACGGCGAGCAGCAGGAGGCCCCAAGACCCGAGCGCGCCCCATCTGTCGCCCTTGACGAGCGTGCGCCGCCAGTGCAGCAGGACGCCGACGACGCTGCCGATCATCATCGTCAACCCCCGCCAGTACATACCGGACAGGGTGCCCGGCAGAAGTCCCGGGATCACCATCAGGGCCAAGGCCACCAACCCCGCAATGGCAACCCAGCGCCACCAGCCGCCACGCAGGAGACCCAGCAGCACGACCGGCCAATAGAGGTAGTAGTGCTCCTCCAACGACAAGGTCCAGGTGTGGGAGAGAAGGCCTGAGTCCACGCCGAGCGCGATCGTCACGTGCGACATGTAGACGAGTGCGGAGGCAACTCCTGGCAGCGCCTCCCTGAGCTCCCCGTCCAACCACGCCAGGAGGAGGACGCCCATGGCTGCCATGATTAAGGCTGGGTCGAGCCGAAGGATCCGACGCATGTAGAAGTGCCGGAGCGAGACACGCCCCGTCGTGGCTCGCTCCCGCAGAAGCAGCGAGGTGATCAGGAAGCCGCTGAGGACGAAGAAGATGTCTACGCCCGCGAAGCCGTTCGGGGAGACCGTCGGAAGCGCGTGAAAGATGAGCACCGCAACGACCGCCAGCCCTCGGAGACCATCGAGGGCGGCCCAGTGCGGAGCCACCTGAGACTGAGACACCCCACCACCGTCACTCGCAGTCGTCGCGCCCGTCACTCCGGAAGGTTACCCTGTGCGCACAACGCCTAGAGCCAAGCGCGACACGGCAGGGAGGTCCGATGAACGAGTTGGTCGATTTCGTTGTCAACGTCTACGAGCGCACATACCGGAAAGTGCTTGCGCCAGGGTGGTTTAAGACAACGCAAGCCCCCCTACGTTTCCCCTTCGCACGAACCGTCGTTCTTATCAACAACACCGATGACCCGAACGACGCTCGACGAAGATCTGAAGCTTTGCTGAGCTCGGGTGAGATCGACGAGGCCCACTTCGTCTCAGATCAGATAGATGCCTCGCTGCAAACACTTGGGCTACGCCAGAAACACCTGGGCGCCGTTCCCCATTTCTCTGATTGCGCCTTCGTCGCCCTGACCGTTTCGGGCAGCCCCTGGTTACTGTATTGGGACGCCGATCTGGTTCAAGTTGCCGGGGGCAACTGGATCACGCCCGCGCTCCACTTGCTGCAGCACGACCCCGCTGTGGCGGTAGCCAGTCCTGCTTGGCACCCTGAGCTCCCTCAACAAGAGGCCACCAGAGTGACGTCCGATTTCGCGATCGGATACGGCTTCAGTGACTTGGCCTTTCTTTGCCATCGCGAGACATTCATTGGACAGAATTGGACCAAGCCCAGCGTCCCCGCCTCCTACCGGTATCCGCTCGCGCCCGTGACCCCAGTCTTTGAACAACGCGTCGACTCGTGGATGAGGCGTAACAGGCAGATGCGGGCAACATATCTACATGCTCGTGTCGAGCACCGGGCTAGCGAGGGGGACAACTACCCCCAGAGCTGGCCCCTCACGGTCAGGACCAAGAGTCGCATCCAGCGCCGGCTTCTTCAGGCCACATGCCGGCTAGCGCCATCGGATCCCCGCTTTAATCCTCACCCGCGGTCCTCGACGACCCTTACCTAGATCGCTGAGGACCGGCCTCGCGTAGGTCCTGAGCGTGCGAGACCAAGCGAAGCGACATGGCAAGAGGCCGTCCCAGACGGCTGCCCCCTTGCCTCGAGATGACTTGAGCATCACCGGACGTCAGGCCGCTGCGGAACACCCATAGACTTGCCACGAACAACGCGGACGCGATAGCCCCCACCCCGGCCGCAAGTCCCAAGACGCCCAGTAGTGACTCCACGTTCCATGCCATCATGAGGGTACGCGCTAGCGCGTACCCCGCGATCCCCGCAACGGATGAAAGAAGAACCGGCGTCGCGGCCAGGATTAACTGGACAAAGCCAACCCCGAAACTCATTCGCTCGAAAATCACGAAGAACACAAGACGCCCCACTGTGATGGCCAATTTTGCCCAAACCGCACCCCAGGCGCCGAACGACGGGATCAGGAGTATGCCGATGGCCACCCCGAAAAGTAGTGTGGACGCATTCATTGCCAGCAAACTCTTGCCCCGCAATCGCGCAGAGGTGAAGGCCTCCATTGGAGCAGTCAGCAAATTTATTCCGGCCACTACCGCTAGCGCAAGAACCAAGGCGCGGGCGCCCGCATAAGCCTCACCGTAGATGGCCGGGACGAGAAGAGCTAACACGGGCGCCCCCCCGGCGAGAACAAGTCCCCCAATGGTGCTCGTCGTACGCAGTGTGCGACCAAAAGCCGGACCGACGGCAACCGGCTCCACTTCCCGCAAGCCAGACACGGCTGGGATCAAGGGGTTCAAGAGTGCCTGCGCGGGTGCGAAGAGATGTCCCGCCAAGCCGAACGCCAGTGCGTATAGGCCAAGCTGAGTAGAGTCGGACAGGATCTCCAGCAGAACGGTTTCGGATCGAGAGGCTGCAAGGGCAGCGATTATCCCCGACGCTGAGGCGGGTAGTGCAAACGACCAGAATCGACGGGGCAGGGCAAAGGGCCACCGCGGTGAGATCGCCGCCTTCCGGTAGTCCCTACTTATCAGCCATAAAGCAACAAAGGCGAGCACACCCCCGACGACGGTACGTGCCGCCCATACCCTCTCTGCGCTAGGGGCAACAACCAGGACCAGAATAGCGGAAAGTTGCATGAGCAGGGCCGTCAACATCGCCAAGCGCGCCCCCGCAGCAGTTCTATTCTCTAGCGTCAAACCAGCGGGACCCCCAGCTGAAAACGCGGGAAGCCAAACACCGAAAAACAGGGCTACCACCATAAGGGTCAGCGGCAGGTCGACAAACAGGATTACCGTGGCGGTCAAGAACGGTGCGACTATCATTAGACGGAAACCCTGGTTTCTCGCCAGAAGATCCTGCACTTCTCGGCGTCGTCCCGCTGCGTGCGCCTTGGCACCGAATTGGGTTAGCGCGGACCCAACCCCCGAGGAAACAATACTTGATGCGATAGCTATGACGGCAGTCAAGAGAGCCAATCGCCCGTAATCAGCGACACCGAGGACCCGCGCCAGAGCGACGTTAACTGCGAATGCCAAAGGAAGGGAGACAAGGGTATGCAGCAGAGTCCAAGCCGCCCCCGACACCGCCCGTTGCTGGAGGTCTCGTGGGCTCAGAGGGCTTGCTGCGGTCATCATCGAGGGAAGACTATACCCACACTCGGGCGAGTCGACTCGATTCTAGGGTTCCGCGTTGGTCTGGCCTACGGGTGCTGCACACCCCGCGCTTAAGCTAGTACTATTCACATATCGGTCACCCAGAGGGTCTATGGATCTTTGTCGTCCGATTGAGAAGCCAGTAGATGGGATGGTATCGCCGATAGTTTCTTTCAATCTGGCTGTGATTTTCCAAGTACCGACGGTGGTCTTCGGCAGCCAGGCCCATGAAACGTTCCTCTGAGTTCACCGTCTCGGACATTTTCGTTGTGATTCTACCGCCATGCAGGTGAAGATTGAGGCGCCAGTCTTGGCGATAGAACAACCAGTCGTCCCCTCCCCAGATTAACAAGTCGTCTGGAACGTGAACATACGATGCCTTACGCATGGCCATCCACACGCCGTACCCAGTCGTGCGCACGCGCGCAGGGGTGAACCAGAGCATGCCCGTGCGGCCGCTATTCAAAGCCTTTTCTGCGGGCCCGACGATACCGACGAATGGCAACGTTAGGACGTGGTGAGCCCACTCGAGCATACCTTCGGAGAAATCGATATCGTCATTACTAAGCAGGAGAAGATCGTGGTGGGCTGACTCAACGCCGAGATTCCAGGCCGGGTTCACATAGATGTTGTCGTCTTGCTGCAGCACTCGCACCTTGGGCGACTGGAACACCAGGCTTTGTGGCGCATTATTGATAATGATCACGTCTCCAACGAGATTGCTCCCGCAGTACTTCTCGACCAACGGCCTAAGTTGCGGAGACCGCTGTAACGTGGGGATGACGACGGAGAACTTTCGATTACTCGACCCGGAACCCGGGTTGTGAAGTTGAAACACAGCCAAACCTCCTTGCAGGCATGTTCTTTCGAGCCGGGGAGGAGTCCTTAGGTTCTCTGTACGGCACAACTCCCGCCCAGCACACCCTAGCTAGTCCCTTCAGGCACTGCGTACCGCTTCAGCGGGTGTCGAAAGCTGAAGTTCCCGGGCGTGGTGGCGTGGGATCTACCCGCCTATCACCCCCAGCGGCCCGGATCCAAACTGCCGATAGCGACGTGCATCCACGCGAACACGGCGGCGGCGCCACGTTGTGCTGCGGACATCACGCAGGCCCTGCCGCCCCTTCGTTGCAAGGGCTCGGCTGACGCTTCAGTGAAGCCCGTGACCGACGCCTTGGGGTACGTCTACCCCGCATGCTCGCTCCGTTCGACCGCCACTGGCGTCCTCGGCACGACTTGCGTGGGATAGTTGGTGTCAGCTCAACTCCGTCTCGCTTCTGCGGCCGCCACTCGCTACCAGCGATGTCGGATCCGCCGCACTGTAACCTGTGACGGGTGAAGCCGTCGCTGCGCTCGCTCCTGCGCGGGCTCGTCAGTAGGCTCGGCGCTGCCTGCCCCCGCCTTGGTTTTCGCCAGACACGCCGGGCGGGGGCCAGCTTGATGGTCCTAGCCAGTCCCCCCGCTTTTGTCGAGGCCTACTACAGGTATTGCCAGCGCGGAATTCTAGACGCCTTGTCGCAGCACCAAACGAGTCTCGGGGGCGGAAGGCCATGGCTTGTGTTACTGGAGCATCTAAGCGCGCCACCCAGACAAGCACCGGTCGTGTTGCTACAGCTGGAGCACACTTTAGTGTTGCCGGGAGGGAGAGACGCAGAAGGAGCCGTGGAAGGCAGTGTGGACGCCCCTGGCGGGCATGAAAAGTATCTAGCGCGCCTCGTTGGAGGCGACGCTTCCTACGCGCGCGCCAGTAGCGTCATTGATTACTCTGCACCCAATATCCAGAATATCTTGAGGTCCTCTCTCGCAGCGTCCTATGCAGGTCGCGCGCATTACGTTGCTCCACTTCTCACCACTGCTCGCGGCGCATTGGGCAAGCGGTCGCACGTAGTGGTAGCTACGATGCACGGGAGTCCTGATAGCGGCCGGCGAGGGATGGTCAAGGAGCAGTTGCGGGCCATGGGCATTGACGTGATAAACATTAGCAACGTCTGGGCAGACTATGAAGAGCATTTTGATCAGATCGCCGTTCTCTTAAATGTGCACCAGACACCTCATCACCATTCTCTCGAAGAACTACGGGTATTGCCAGCCATCTTGCGTGAGGTTGTCGTTGTGTCGGAGGAGTTCCCTCTGCAGCATGAGCTCGTGTATGGAGATGTCGTACTGACAAGTGCCCTCGGAGAATTGGCCGCGACAGTAAGGAGGACCGTTCAATCCTACGAGGACGTTTGGGACGCACTCTACGGCGACGACCGCGCTCGGCGGATCGAGGATGAACTCGTCCGCGCGAACTCCCGAGCTTTCTCGGCGATCGCCAAGGACCTGCAAGGCCAGGCCACGAGGGCGGCGACGGCCAGGCCGCCGTTCCAATAAACGACGGATGTGAGACGTAGGAGGCTCTGCATGCTTTCGTTCTTGGGTGTTCCTAATTGGGCGGATTGCATTGTCGCCACCACCGACCGGCCCATTTCAGGTTATTGGCTCAATGCCTGGAGGACCTCATCCGTCCTTTTCAACATCACCTCGTCAGCGTAAGCACGCGCACGATTCAGCGACCACGTACTGACTTCGGAATAGTCCGCCAGTGCAGTTCTTACGCATTCTGCCAAGTCCAGAGGATCGCCAGGTCTGTAAAGAAGTCTGTAGGATGACGCCAGAATCTCTTTCGGCCCGCCTAGGTTTGTAGCGACGACCGGTAACCCAGCAGCTAAGCCCTGTATAACGACCTGACCAAACGGCTCGGGAAGGATGGAGCTATGTATCAAAATATCGTGATTATTCAGCAGGTCTGTCACGTCAGGCACATGTCCAAGCAGACTCACGCCCGGGCTATTCTTGGCCAAGGTCTGTAGATGGCGCAGATACCGACGCTCCCCAAAGAGAGCGCCGCCGGCTATAGTGAGCAAGGCGTCGATCCCCATCCCGTGAAGTTCGCCGAGTGCATGAATAGCTACGTCAGGAGCTTTCCAAGGAGCGATCCGCCCCAAATACAATAGGCGAATTGGTGCTTCGGGAGGCGTGCGTGGACGAGGTGGGTCATGCACAGTTATTCCGGACATGCTGTGTACCACGGTGATCGCGTTCTCGTTCACTCCTAACGCTTGCCGAATCGAAGCGGAGGTATAGTGTGAATTGGCTAGGTAGTGAGTGATCTTCTGCCGCGTTACATGTTTTGTGAGCGTGCGGGCTAACTCCGACATCGCACCGTCCGCAAGGCCATCTCGCACCCAGTACACTAGCCGAGTCCCGCGCGGGAGCACGGTTGCGCAGAGGAATGCCGCACGCATGGAGTTGGCGACAACCAGCTTCTCACCCCGGATGGCTCTGGCCAGACCGCGGAGACCGCTGACCTCCACCACGTCGGCACTGAGCCCTGCCCAGACACCCTGACCCTCCAGCGTCACCAGCCGCACCGGAAGGGTCGTCGCCTCCAGGTATCGCCGCAGGGCGAGCTCGCCGCCGCCCGGCTTGTTCGTGTGGGAGACGAAGGTGACGTGCTGCTGCCCGTTCACGGGTGCCCCGCCCGCACTCGCGCTATGACGTCCGCCATCTCCACGACCCTCTGTGACCAGGTCGGTATGTCCTGGGGGATCTCGGGCGACCAGGGTGCCGGTCGCACCATGGCCGCAGCGACGGCCTCCGGAAAGTTGTCGGTTTCGACGGTGGTGACGAGAGGGTCGGTGCTGTCCTCGAACCCTGGCACCCGCGTGGACACCACCGGGCGTCGCGCCGCCCGGTACTCGTACGCCTTGATGGGGTCGAGGGACGCGGTGAAGTCGGTCAGGACGTGCGGCACGATGAGGACGTCGGCGTGCTGCAGGTATGCCGGCACCGTGCTGCTGGGGCGATGGCCGAGGACGCGCACACCGGCGGCCTGCAGGCGCGCGAGGTCGTCACGCGGAAGAGGGGCAGGGCCGACGAGCACCACAGTGCCATCGACGGCCCGACCCAGGTGGAGAGCTGTCCTGACGAGCAGGCCTACATCGACGCGGTCACGGTGTGCCGTGCCGAGATAGAGCGCGACAGGCCCCTCACCCACGTCTGCCGGTCGAGGCTGCCGTGATCGGTAGGGCTCGACGTCGACGGCGTTGGGGATCAGCACCACGTCCCGATGCTGGGACTTCGTCCGCACCAAACCCTCGGAGCAGACCACGACCTCTCGGCAGTCGGCGAAGAGTGAGGTCTCCTGCCGCCGGAGACGGGCCAACTCGGGCTCGGGGCGGTCCGCGACCAGCCAGTCGTCGGTGATGTCGTAGAGGGCGGGCCAACCGGACGCCGCCAGCACCTCCCAGCCACCGGGGTCGTTCACCCAGAGCACGGGGTCCCTCAGGTCGAGGCGCTGCGCGGTCCGCACCACGGTGCGGGCACGCCGGCGGTCCCCCGCAGGATCGACCCGGCGAGGGAGCGTCTTCTGAGGTCGGAGTGCCCACAGCCTGCCCTCGGCGCCCTCGAGATCGACGCTGCGCATCCCCGTGGACGTGGGTCGTCTCCGGCTCCGCAGATCATGCAGGACGTCGACCGGGGGCTCGACGAAGAGGGCACGCCGGACCTGTCCCTCCCGGAGCAGCCCGGCCAGTTGGGGGGGGGGGGGGGGGGGGGGGGGGGGGGGGGGGGGGGTGGGGGGGGGGGGGGGGTGGTGGGGGGGGGGGGGTGGGGAGGAATGGGGGGGGGGTGGGGGGGGGGGGGGTGGGGGGGGGGGGGGGGGGGAGGGGGGTTGTTTTTGTTGGGGGGTGTTGTATTGAGGGCGAAGAATATAAGAAAAATGGAGAATGGTGTGATATTAATGGAGGAAATGAAATGTAGAAGGGTGTAAAGAGAAGAAAAGAAAAGAAGGGAAGGTTGGGAAGAAGAGGAGAGAAAGGGGAGGGAAAAAATGTAAGGGAAAGGATGAATAGGAAAAGAGATATGAATAAAATGAGAAAAAGAAGAGGATAAGAAATTAAAAAAGGGTTAGGGGGTGAAGGAATGGGGAGAGGGAAAGAAGGGGGAGAGGGGAGAAGGGAGAATAGGGGAATTCATTAAAGGAAATGGGAGGAGGAGTAAAAGGAAGATGGGAAAATGGAAAGAGTGGAGGGATGGGGAATGTATATGGGGAAGTATAATTGTAATGGAGTTAGGGGATATAGTTTTTGAAGGTGGTTGGGGGAGAAGGGAGATTGAAAATGGAGGAGAGAGGAGAGGGATTGGAGGGAAGGATTAGAGGAAAGGAAATATATAATAAGAGGTGGGATAATTAAGGTAAGTATAAGAGGGAATTTGAAAGATGGGAGTGGGGAAGAGGAAGAGGAGAAGGAGGTGAAGAGGGATAGGGGTATTTTAATAGGGTGGAGTATGAGAAGGCAGGGGGGGAATATAATAGAGTAAAAGGGTTATTATGGGGGGGGTGGATAATGAAAAAGGGGGAAAAAGAAAGGGGGAGAATGAGAGAAGGGAGTATGATGATGAGGTGTTAGTGAGGAGGAATAAAGGGGTTAAAATGATGAGGGGTAGGTAATAAAAGGTAAATGATTGGAATGTGAAAGAGAGAAGGAGTTTGGGAGGGGGGGATTTAATAGGAGGAAAGGGGAGGGTGGGAAAGAGGGGGAGGATGGAGAAGGAGGAGAAGAGAATGATGGAAATGTGTGGGGATGGGGTAAGTGGTGAATAGTAGGGGGGGGAGATAGTTGAAGGGGAAAGGGGGGATTGAGGAAGAAAGGGTGGGGAGAAGGGGTTATAAGAGTGGATGCAATAACGCTATTGGACGCTTGGGTAGGGAGAGGAGGGGGTGGGAGTGTGGGGTAAATGGGAAGAGGGGGAGGTGTGGAAGGGGGAGAGGAGGGATGTGACACCCCACAGGAGAAATCAACCCATTGGTCCAGAAACGTGCGCGCACTGCTAATAGTAATGGGTGTACCAGGATCGAGCTTGGCTGATGGGCGAGGAAGCGGGAAGTGTAAGTACGATACACCGCCGAGGCTAGGTCAGCAGTGCAAGGACCGACTATCACCGTGTGTCCCAAAGGCTCCTCTAGTGGCCTCGGGCATAGGCTCCTGGCTTTGTGGAGCGGCGAAGACCCCAGCAGCACACCGAAGAGCAAGAAAGGGCGCAGAGACGGAAGAAGGACACCCAATGATCCACTGCCCCTGTGCCTGCCCCGAGAGTCCGAGGGCCAGGGCCAACGTGCCAAACGCGGGGTCGGCTCTATACAGGACAGTGATTGCACCGACCCAGAGCACCAGGAAGCCAAACAGACCGACCAGACCGGCTGAGGCCAGCACCTCAAGAAAGGCGTTAGGTGGCTGGAAGAACCCAGGAGCGTCCGCCTGAGTCCAGTAACGCAGCCCATGCCCGAACCATGGTGCCTCGAGCCAGATGCGGACGGACTCGGCATACCACTCCAGTCGCTGGAACCAAGAGTTGTGCTCGTTCCCCGAGGCGATCTGGTCTCGTGCCATGGTGAGCACCAGATAAAGGATCGGCGCCACCACGATGAGGGCGACGACGCCACGGCGCCGTTCAGAGTGCCGACGAAAAGACACCACGAGTAGTCCGACGGCCAATCCGACGAGTGCCTGACGAGACTGCGTGACGGCCAGCGCGGTGACCACGACGACCAGAGCGGGCACGGCCCAGCGCTTCGTCCACCCCAGCCAGGTCGGGCGGGCGTAGAGGATCAGCGCGGCGATCCCCATCAGGTTGCCCATGAAGTTCTTGTGCATGCTCCAAGGCCAGCTTGGATACACCTCGCTGAAGTTGCCTTGCGCGTATCGCAGCAGCCCTTCGGCGATGGTCGGAAGGGCGAGGGCCACGCACGCCAGAAGGAAGAGCGATACTCCCAGACGAGCCTGCCCCGTCGCTCCCACAGCCCACCCGACGACTAGCGCGCCAGAGACGAGCAGCCACGCGTGGAACCACTCCACGCCATTGGCGACGAAGGGGTTGGCGATCACTGTGAAGAGAGTGGCGGCCTGGTAGATCGCGTTGAGCCAGAGGAGCTTGCGCAGCTCAGGACTGAAGGGACGAGGCGCGAAGAAGACCGCAGGCCAGAAGGCGAGTGCCAAAATCCAGTCGGCGATGGTCATGTCCACAGGTCCCGCACCGAAGCGGAGAACGACCACGATGAGGGGCATGGCCAGAAGGGGCAGCAGAACGGGCTGGGTGAGCGCCACGACTGCGACGAGCAGGAGCACCACTCCGCCGACGACGAGGAGGGGCATGTCCGGAATGGCGTACCCCACCAGGACAGCGAGCGCGGTCGCTGCACCGGCGAGCAGCACCAGTGCTGGCCCCCGGAACCGATCCCAACGTTCCGGGGTCATGCCGCCACTTCCACAGCGTCGGTGTTTCGAGGTCGCAAGAAACGGGCGGACTCGGCAGTGCGCGGGCCGCGGATCAGCAACTCTGCCCGCCATCGGGCGCGCTGTCCACGAACTCCTCGCAGCACCACCGAACGGGCCACCGCCCCGATCAACTGACCCACCCTCGCGTAGTGCCAGCCTGCGGCACCGAAGTGCTTTCGGAAGTACCGCTCCTGCCCGGCGTGGAAGTGAACTTCCCGACGTTGCAGGTCAGTCGAGGTGGCAGCGCCGACATGCACCGCGGTCACCTCGGGCACGAGTCGGTGGTGCCAGCCCATGAGGGAGGCGCGCTTGGCCCAGTCGGTCTCTTCGGCGTAGAGGAAGAAGTCGTCGTCGAATCCGCCGACCTGCTCCAGTGCCTCGGCCCGAAGCAGCAGCACTGACCCGATGACGTAGTCCTCGTGCCGGTCGTTGAGTCGGCCCAGGCCCTTGGCCTCGATCCAGGACCGCACCGGGGTGGGGAAGGGCCAGGCAACGCGGGCCGGTCGCCCGTCAGCGTCGACCTGGGAAGGCGCGACGCTGGCAATATCCGGGTCCGCGCGCAGGGCTCGGTGGAGCTGGCGAACGCCGTCGGCGTCGACGATCGCGTCGGGGTTGAGCAGGAGCACGTCGGCGCCGGGTGTCTGGCGGTGGGCAAGGGCGTGGTTCACTCCTGCGGCGAAGCCGCCGTTCCACCCTGGGGCGAGGTAGCGCACGCCCAGCTCGGCCGACAGTTCGCGGATCTCTGGCAGGGAGGAGTTGTCGACGACGGTGACCGTCAGGTCACGGACGGGCTCCAGCGCGGAGCGCAGCAGCGCGGGCGAGCCGTAGGCGACCACGACAACCTCAGGCTCGGTCGTGTCCGCGACCTCGCTGCGGGCCGAGTGCGTCATCCGGTGGTAGACCTCGTCGTAGCACTGGGCCACCTGCTCCCATGAGCACTCCTGGGCCAGCTCCAGACCCGCCTGACGCAAGCGCTGCCACAGTCCGGGCTCACGGGCTGCGCGCAGCAGCGCCTCTCCCAGTGCGACCGAATCACCCTCGGGCACCAGCAGTCCGGCCTCCCCGACGACATCCGGCAACGCCCCGCTGTCGCTCGCCACGACCGGCACCCCGGCGGCCATCGCCTCGACGACGACCCGGCCGAACTGCTCGACCCACCCCGGCGTGGTCAGCGACGGCACCGCCAGCACATCCATCTCCTGCAGCAACCGAGGGAGCTCCTCCTGGGTCGCGGTGCCGGCGAAGCGCACCCGCTCACGCAGCCCGGGCTCGTCGGCGAACTGCCGCAGCTCATGCTCCTGCGGACCGGCGCCCACCACGGTCAGCTCCAGCCCGGGGTGGGCGGCCACGGCATCGAGAAGCACGTCGACCCCCTTGTGGGAGGCGAGACGCCCGACATACCCGACCTGCACCGGAGCGTCTGCAGCCGGGGGCTGCCGGTCGGCCGGGGAGAACCGCTCGGCGTCGACCCCCAGGGGGACGATGTCGGGCACGCCGGGGAAGCCCTTGCGTCGGCAGATCTCCCCCGCCTCGGTGTTGCAGACGATAACGGCGCGCGCGTGCCGCAGCGCCCAACGCTCCCACCAGCGGAAGGGGACGGGGTAGCGCTTGTCGATGTTCTGCGCGGAGTAGAGTGCGTAGGGAGCGGGATTGCGGCGCAGGGCACGCAGGACCAGCGCTTCGAGGGTCGCGACCGCGAAGGGCTCCTCGTGCAGATCGATCACGTCCCAGCGCCGACCCAGCGCCCGCCACAGCGGCCGCGGGTCGTAGGCGAAGAGGGCGGGGTGGGTGCCGACGGTCGCCACCGGCTTGACCGAACCGCCGGGCTCGGACGGGTCGGGAGTGAGGGTGGCGACCGAGCCGCCCTCGTTCCAGCGCGCGGCGGACAGCAGCGTGACGTCGTGCCCCTGTCGGCGAAGCTCCCCCTCGCGAGCCCGCCACGCGGTCACGACCCCGCTGTGGAAGACCCGCAGGACGCGCATACCGACCAGCCTACTTCGCGGATTGAGTCCGCATAGCGCTCGGTCACAAGTCGCGGCAGTCGTTTGGTGGGGCCTAGGCGTCCGGGGCGGAGTAATCTCTGGTTGACGAACGTAAGGCCTGAGTTTGGTCATTTCGTTAGTGCGTGAGCCGGCCGTGGTGGATGGCTTCGAGGATGGCCTGCTTGTCGGCGGGGATCTGGGGCGGGAAGGTCTGGCTGGTGGCGTTGATCGCGACGGTGGCCGAGCGCAGCGGGCGTAGCTGGCGGACGACGTTGCGGATGGCCAGGCCGGTGCGGTTCTGGATCTCGCGGGAGATGGCCAGTGCGGTGAAGACGATGGTCAGGTGAGCCTCGATCGCGTCACGCTTCCGGGCGAACAGCGGCCGGGCCTTGAGGTCGGTCTTGGACATGCGGAAAGAGGCCTCGACCTGCCACAGGTCGTGGTAGGAGGAGATGACCTCGCCAGCAGGCATCACGGTCGCGGGGATGTTGGTGACGTAACCCTTGAGCCCGACCAGCCGGCGGGCCCTGGCCAGGGAGGCCTCGTCGAGCACGGTGTCCCCGCCGTTCTTCTTCACGAACCGGGGCGTGCGGGCGGCCTTCTCCCCGGCGACGACGGCCTTGGCCCGGTTCTCCTGCAGGGTGAGGGTCTTGTGGTCACGCGCAGCGCGCTTGGCCGAGTAGGCCCACACCGCCCGCCACGAGCCGGGGTGCTCGGTCCGGTCCCAGGTCGGTTCGGCGCGGACCAGGACGTCGTTGTCGCTGTTGCGGCCGGTCCGTGGGGTGGTCGTGTCGATGACCTGCCCGTCGGTGAACGCCTCCCCGTGCCAGCGGAAGTGGGAGGCCAGGTCGATCGGGGCCTTGGTCACCCGGGAGCCGACGATGAACCGCAGGTTGGCCTCGTCCAGCTGGCGCAGGTTGGTCGCCGAGAGCATCCCGGCGTCGGCCACGACGACCATGTCGGCCACCTCGTGCCGGGCCTGGAAGGCCTTGATGATCGGCACGATCGTGGAGGTCTCGGCCTTGTTGCCCTCGAAGCAGCCGATCTCCAACGGGAACCCGTTGCGGTCGACCAGCAGCCCGACGACGATCTGGGGGTCGACGCGGCGTTCCTTGGAGTAGCCGACCTTGCGCAGGTCGTCCTCCTTCTCGGCCTCGAAGTACAAGGTGGTGACGTCGTACATGACCAGCGAGACGTCCCCGCTGGCCACCGCGTGCTCAAAGCAGGCCGTGGCGATCTGGTCCCGGTACCCGCGCTCCTTGGCACGGGCCAGGACCCGGCCCATCGTCTTGTAGCTGGCTGCCTCCTGGCCCAGGTCGGCCAGCACCCGGGCGGCATCCAGCAGCGAGGTCGGCTCCACGACCCGGGCCAGCACCAAGGAGGCGAAGACCTCGTCCTCGAGGGCGTCGAACCCCAGCTGGGCGTACACCGCGGCCAGCGCCTCGAACAGCACCCGGCTGTCCCTGCCGACCACCCGCCCTGGGCTGCTGCGCACCGCCGGCGGCGCTACGGGCACCGGGTCCAGCAAGGACGCCTCCCGTGCTGGTCGGGCCAGCCCCGTGGCCATCGGCTGGGGGTCCACACCGAGCTCCAGGACGCCCTGGCCCGGGTCCTCCAGCAGCTCCCGAGCCCGGGCCAGCAGCACCCCCAGCTCGGCCTCGGTGTGCGCAGAGCCGACGTGCTTGAGGATCCGCTGACGCCCCGCGGCGTACTCGGCGATCTGCACGGCCGTCGCTCCCGACTTCGTCCGCACCCGCCTGATGAACGCCACGACAAGGAGGCTAGACGCACCCCGTCAGTGCGTGAAACCACCCACTCAGCGACCGATCACCGCAGGTCAACGGACCGCCATCTCCAGATCGAGTACTACCTGTCCAAAGTCAGGACAAGTCGCGGCACTCGTCTGGTGGGGCCTAGGCGTCCGGGGCGGAGTAATCTCTGGTTGACGAACGTAAGGAGCACGGGGCAGTGGGTGCAGACACGGTGCGAGCGATTCACCTGGGCAGTCGGCAGAGGGTCCTCCGGTTCCTCCTCACCGCGATCCTCTTGCTCATCGCCTGTGCCCTAGCCGCGGAGGCTACACGCGCACTCTTAAGCACAGACGGGATGGTGCGGCGGGGGAAACTTCTGAGCCTCTTCGACGCTGACGTGGAGGACTCCTTCCCGACATGGTTCCAGGGTATGCAGCTAGCCTTCGCCGGCTTCCTATCATGGGCTTGGCGGAAGTCCGACGCAGCCGGACTCCGCTGGGGTTGGAGTGTCCTAGCAGCTCTCCTCATCGTCATGTCCTTAGACGAACTCATTTCGCTTCACGAGGAGCTTATTGGGCCGCTACAAAACGCCTTCGACATCAATAGCGGGCCACTCTTCTTCGCCTGGGTAATACCGGGGGTCATCGCTGCTGCAATTTTTGCTTTCGCTATGATTCCATTTCTGCGACAGCTTCCGAGGGTAACTGCAGTGCGTCTCATCGTCGCTGGTGCCGTTTTCGTCACAGGCGCGGCTGGCATGGAGCTCGTCGGCGGCCAAGTGGTGACCACCATCGGCACAGGATCGACGTACCGGTTGACTACAATTGCAGAAGAGTCGTTGGAGATGGTCGGAACGTTCCTTGTCATACGAACTCTGCTATTGCACTTTTCATTAAGCAATTCGTCACCGGTTGCACCCAAGGCCGAACTGTGAAGGGCTGAAGCACCCGACCGCACCCTCCGGCGTCAGCGGGCGGACCCCAGCGGCTTGCCGCTGTCGAGCAGGCCGTCCACCTCGGAGCGGATCTTGTCGATGAAGCTCGGCTCGTCGAAGGTCGCGGCGTGCGCCTGGATCACCTCGGCGTCCCAGGTGCACGACACCGCCTTCCCCACCGCCTCGCGGATTGCATCGGCAGTGACCTCCCTGAAGAAAATGCCGCTCAGGCCGTCGTCGACCGTGTCGAGGTAGCCACCCGCCGTAGCGCCACCACCGGCAACCCGCGGGCGTTGGCCTCCAGCGGGGCCCCGAAGTTCTCGTGGCTCGGGGCGAGCGGGCCCTTGGCGTGGGAGTAGATCCAGCGCAGCTCGCCGTCGGGCACGTCGGAGACGATGCGCACGATCGGCGGGGCCGCCGCGAGAAGGCTCTCCCGCTCCGGGCCGTTGCCGACCACCACGAGCCGCTGGTCGGTGCCGCGGAAGGCCTCGATCACGACGTCAACGTGACTCTTCAACTTTGAGCGTGGTGGGGCCCTGGCGTAGGGCTCGCGGCCCTGCGCCAGCATGGGTGTTGTCTAGGCATCTCATGAGCGAGGACCGCGAGCGTGCACGAGCGAGCGTACGTTCGACGTCGGTGCAGGCGTCGATCTTGTTCAACCTGTCCGGCTCCCGAGTCGTCTCGGCCAGCCCTGCCGTCGGCGAGGAGCAGCAGCGACCGGTGGTGATCGAGACCCTCGCGTGCGAGGGCGCGTGTCCGTCCTGCGGGATGCTGTCCTCGCGGGTCCAGGCCCGCCCGGTCCAGCACGTCAAGAACGTGTCCTGCGGGGGTGAGCGGCTCGACGTTCTCGTGCGCACGCGCCGCTACGCCTGCACCGAGGCGCTGTGCCCGCGGCGGTCGTTCACCGAGGAGACCGAGCAGCTGCCGGCCCGGGCCCGGGTGACGACGAGGCTGGTCGAGCAGATGATCAGCGCCTGCCGGGTCGAGCCGCGCGCGGTCTCTCGCGTCGCCCACGAGTCGGGCCCGTCGTGGCCAACGAGGTGGCCGACCCCAACAGCAACGAGCCAGCCCTTTCCCCGGGCAGGCGGTGGCTCCCCGCCTGCTCCATGTGCCTGACCGTACCCTGCTGGATGCTGGCAGACCGTGGCGACCGGGACCACGTCCCCGTCCGCCTCCCGGGGGTCGGCTCGGAGGGTGACGACGGCGCCCCCCTCGTCCCACCGACGGGCGGAGAGCAAACGGACGTCGTGCCCCAGCCGACGCAACTCGCGCTCCCTGGCTCTCCAGGCTGTCATCACCCCGCTGTGGAAGAGGCGGAGGACGCGCATACGGGTAGGATACGGGTGATTTCGTCGACGGGAGGAGGGCCCCGTGACCGTCCGTGACTTCCTCACCACGCTGCGCCAGCGGTGGAGGTTGGTGCTGGCGACGATGCTGGTGGTGGTCGCGGCCACGGCCCTGGCGACCCTGCAGACCCGTCCGATCTACGAGTCCTCCACCCGCGTCTATCTGCTGGCGAACAACCAGAGCGACTCGGCCAACGTCTACAACATGCCGGCGGCCGAGCTGGCCACCGTCATCCAGGTGGCCACATCCCCGATCGTGCTGGATCCGGTGCGCGAGCAGCTCGGGGTCGCGCCCGGCACGATGCTCAACGTCTCGGCCGAGCGCTCCGGCGACACCCCGTTGCTCGACGTCCGTGTCCGCGCGCACGACGCGCAGGTCGCCGCCGATGCCGCGACCGCCGTGCCGCAGCAGCTCGCGGCGGTCGCGCGCAACTTCTCGCCCATGCTCGCCACCAGCGGACAGTCGGTCAGCGCCGAGACGATCGTCCCGGCGTCGGTGCCGAACCGCCCGATCGAGCCCGACCCGCTGCGCAACCTCGCCCTCGGCGCGCTCGCCGGCCTCCTCCTCGGGGTCGCCTTCGCCGTGGCCCGCCAGGCCCTCGACCAGCGGGTCCGGGAGGTGCGTGACATCGACGCGCTGTCCGAGCGCCCGGTCCTCAGCAGCGTGCCCTACCGCAAGGACGACGACCCCCACGCGCTCTACCTCGACATCGACCCGTTCGGGCCGCAGGCCGAGGCCGTCCGTCGCCTGCGGACCAACATGATGTTCGTCGACGTCACGACGGGCAAGCACTCCTTCGTCGTCAGCTCGACGCTGCCCGGGGAGGGCAAGACGACGACGGCGATCAACCTGGCCCTGGCGATGTCCGACGCCGGCACCAGGGTGCTGCTCATCGACGCAGACCTGCGCCACCCCTCGGTCGCGACCAACATGGGCCTGGAGGGGGCCGTGGGCCTGACCACCGTGCTCCTGGGCGACGCCGAGCTGGAGGACGTCGTCCAGCGGTGGGGCGGCACGAACCTGCACGTGCTGGCCTCCGGCGAGACCCCGCCCAACCCCAGCGAGCTGCTCGGGTCGACGAAGATGCAGGACCTTTTCGACCGGCTCAGCGAGGACTACGACTTCATCCTCGTCGACACCCCGCCCGTCCTGCCGGTGACCGACGCGATGGTCATCGAGAAGCTGACCGGCGGCATGCTGCTGGTCGTCGCCTCGGGCGAGACCCGCAAGCGGCACCTCTCCGAGGCGCTGCGCACCCTCGAGACGACCGAGACCCACATCGCCGGGTTCGTGCTGACCAAGTCGCCGCCGCAGCCGAGCGCCTACTACAACTACTACAACGGGGACGACGCCCCCACCCGCCCCGAGGGTGCCCGGAACCGGCGCCGCCGGCCGAGCCGGCGCGACCGGCGGATGCAGGCGTCCCGTCCGCACGCTGAGGCGGCGGCACGGGCCCGGGCCGACCGGGCCCGGCTCACGGAGAGCAGCGAGGGGCTGGAGTTCCGTGCCCGCAGCCGGCGGCGGATCGACGAGCGGGCCGACCAGAGCTAGGCCGGCCGTCCGACGACGGCGCCCAGACGCTGGAGGCCGTCGAGCACCTCGACCAGGACCTCGTCGTCGACCTCCTCCGGGGTGACCTGCAGGGCGTCGGCCGTCCGGTCGCGGAGCTCCGGCAGATCGGTGCTCACCAGCGTCGCCCGGGCGACGACCGCTGCCGCCCCGGTCACGACGTGGATCTCACCGGTGCGCACGGGTGCCAGGTAGAGCGTTCCCCCGTGCTCCCCGTCCTCGGGGCGGTCCACCATCCCCCATCCGTCAGACAGGACCCACCGGGCCCGCCCGGGACTCACCGTGCTCCGCCCGGCCGGGCTCGCCACAGCTCGACGGCGGCACGCCGACCACGGTCGACGAACTCCACCGCGACCTCCCATGCGGTGGGCTCGTGCCCACGGGTGTTGGCCAAATGCTCGGTGTTGACCAGCGGTGCCCGCACGACGAGGCCGACCTTGCCCAGGACCGTGGGCTCGGCCTTGACCCGGGCCCGCCACTCGGCCAACCGGCTCCCGTCCCGCGATACCGCGTGCCACAGGTCGTGCTCTCGGTGGCCCCGGACCCGGTCCAGCTCGTCCAGGGCGGCGGCCCAGCCCACCTCTGCACCCACCTGCGGGACGAGCGCCACGACCTCGCCGCCCAGCCGAGGGTCGTCGACCAGCTCGGCGAGCCTGGGCTGGGTGCGAACCGTGGCCCCGTTGCGGGCCTCGTTGAGCGCGAAGATCAAGGCCTGCCCGGCCTCGTCCGGCACGGGGCACGCGACCGCCGCCAGCTCCCGCCTCTGGCGCCGGGCCCAGAGGACGTCGAACGCGGTCTCGTCCGGCCTGGTGCCGGGGAAGAACCGGTGCACGTCGGCATACCCCAGGTGGTCGTGCCAGTAGGTCTGGGCGTGCCCGAAGGGCGACCCGGTCCGGAAGCGCGAGCGACGACGCCACCCGGCGGCCTCGACCGCCCCGACGAAACGGCCCACCTGACTGGGCCGGACCAGCACGTCCGCGTCGCTGCCACCCGACGCCCGCGAGCGCCACCGCGGCTCGAACGCGATCCCCTTGATGTGCAGCAGGTCGACACCCTCCCGGTCGGCCAGGTGCTGCAGCGCAGCGTGCGCGAACTCGATGCGCACCTCCATCGGCACCTCGGCGGTCGGGACGTCCTGCACGCCCCCATCGTGCCACCCGACCCGGCGCTCGATCTCGACAGGCGAGGACGACGCCGGCCGCATACCCTGGCGAACATGCCCGCCCAGACCGAAGTAGTCGTCGTCGGGGCCGGTCTCGCCGGTCTCACCTGCGCCCTCACCCTCCAGGAGCACGGGGTCTCCGTGCGCGTCCTCGAGGCCTCCGACGGGGTCGGTGGCCGCGTGCGCACCGACGTCGTCGACGGGTTCCGCCTCGACCGGGGCTTCCAGGTGCTCAACCCGGCCTACCCGATGGTCAAGGAGCTGGCCGACCTCAAGGCGCTCGACCTGCAGAAGATGACCGCCGGGGTCGCGATCCGCTCGGCCCGCACGGCCGAGCTGCTCGTCGTCGCCGACCCGCGCCGGGAGCCGCAGCTGCTGGCGCAGACCCTTCGCTCGGGCAAGCTGCACCCCGCCAGCATGGCCTCGCTCGCCCGCTGGGCGGCACCGGCCCTGAGCACCAGCAACCTGCTGGCCACCGCCGAGGACGACGTGCCCCGCCGCCAGTCGATGGACGACGCCGGGTTCATCGGCCCGCTGCGCAAGATCGTCGACGGCTTCCTCGCCGGAGTCCTGCTCGAGGACGACGGCAGCACCTCGACCGTCTTCACCCAGCTGCTCGTCCGCACCTTCGCCCTCGGCACCCCCGGACTGCCGGCGGCAGGCATGCAGGCGCTGCCCGAGCAGCTGGCCGCGAGGCTGACCACCCCGGTGGAGCTGGGCAAGGAGGTCGCCGAGGTCTCGTCCGGCAGGGTCCGCACGGTCGACGGCGAGGAGATCACCGCCGACCTCGTCGTCGTCGCCACCGACCCGACCACCGCGGGCCGTCTCACCGACCGGCCCGTCAAGCCCGGCAAGGGCTACACCACCCACTGGTATGCCGTCACCCACGCGCCCACCGACCTCAAGGCCGTCGTCATCGACCAGCGGGAGAACCACGGGCCGGTGGTCGTCACGTCCGTGGTGAGCAACGTGGCCCCTGAGTACGCGCCCGACGGCCGTGCCCTGGTCCAGGCAAGCAGCCTCTGGCGGGCCGGCGAGGACCCTGCCTCGGACGCGGACGTGCTGCGGCACGTTGGCGAGCTCTACGGCGTGGACACCACCGACTGGCAGCTGCTGCGCCGCGACGACATCCCCTACGCCCTCCCGGCCGAGCCGGCACCGTTCGAGGAGCGCGCGGCAATGGAGGTGGCCGAGGGCCTCATCGTGGCCGGCGACCACATGGACATGGCCTCGATCGACGGGGCGATGACGAGCGGGAAGCGGGCGGCCGAGGGCTACCTGCACCGACGGGGCCTGCTCGACCAGGCCGGCTGACGGAGGTCAGCCGACCAGCGGCTTCGGCATCTCCTCCGGCGCCGGCTCGTCGACCCGGCCGCCACTGAGCTTGTCGACCACCATCGCGATCGCACCGTCACCGGTGACGTTCGTCGCGGTGCCGAAGCTGTCGATGGCGATGTAGGTCGCGATCATCAGGCCCACCTGCGGCTCGGTGAAGCCCAGCATCGAAGACAGCAACCCCGACGCGGCGAAGATCGCGCCACCCGGCACGCCCGGGGCGGCCACCATCGTGATGCCCAGCATGAGGATGAAGCCGATGAAGATCGGCGCGTTGATCTCGATGCCGGCCAGCACCATGACGGCCAGGGAGAACGACACGATCTTCAGCGTCGACCCGGCCAAGTGGATGGTCGCGCACAGCGGCACGGTGAACGACGCCACCTGCGGCCGCACCCCGATCTCGATCGCCTGGCGCAGCGTCACCGGGATCGTCGCCGCCGAGGACGAGGTGCCGAGCGCGGTCAGGTAGGCCGGTGACATCGTCTTCAGCGCCTTGAGCGGGTTGCGGCCGGTCAGCGACCCGGCGACGACGAACTGCAGGAGCAGCAGCATGGCCGTCATCGCGAAAACGAGCACGATGACACCCAGGAAGGTCGCGATCACCTCGGCGACCTGCCCGACGACCGTCATGTTGAGGAAGATGCCGAAGATGTAGACCGGCAGCAGCGGGATGATGATCTTGGCGATGACCGTCTCGATGATCGTCCGCAGCTCGTTGAACCCCCGCTGAAGCCCGTCGGTCGGCAGCACCGTCAGGCCCAGGCCCACGACGAACGACAGCACGAGCGCGGTCATCACGCCGAACACCGGTGCCATCTCGACGGTGAAGTAAGGGCCGAGCAGCGCCTCCTCCGGGTTGGTCAGCTCGGTGAAGTCCCCTGCCTGCAGCAACTGCGGCAGCAGCGCCCAGCTGATCAGGAAGGCCATCAGCCCGGCGAAAACCGTCGACCCGTAGGCGATCCCGGCGGTCACCCCCAGCCACTTCCCGGCACCGCGCCCCAGCTCACCGATCGCCGGGGTGATCAGCCCCACGATGATCAGCGGGATGATGAACCCCAGGAAGCTGGAGAACAACCCGTTGAAGGTGACGAAGACCCGCACCACCGCCTCCGGCAGGAACAGGCCGAAGACGATCCCCAGCACGATGGCGATCCCGATCCGGGGCAGCAGCCCGAGCTTCCTCATACTGCGATGGTCCCACCGCGCCAGGGGAGAGCAACTATGGGATACCTCACCGGGGCTGGCATCATCTGGGGGCACGAAAGGACAGGGTGGATGCAGGAGGGACCAGTCATGGGGGACCTGACCGAGGACGTCTTCGCGGTGGAGCGGCCGTGGGGGCAGTTCCGCCAGTTCGTCGGCAACGAGACGGTCACGGTGAAGATCATCACGGTCGAGCCGGGCCACCGTCTCTCGTTGCAGCGGCACCGTCGTCGCTCCGAGCTGTGGCACGTGGTCGACGGCCCGGTCGAGGTCTGGGTGGACGGTGACCGTTGGACCGCCGAGACGGGGCAGGACGTGTGGGTCCCCCGCGGGTCGACCCACCGCCTGGGCAACCCCGGCCGCATGCCGGCCCGGGTGCTGGAGGTGGCGTTCGGCGACTTCGACGAGGCCGACATCGAGCGGCTCGAGGACGACTACACCCGGGACTGACTCCCAGAGACGCGAGGACGCCGGGCCGCCTCGCCTACCGGCGGGTCACCTCAGGGGTGCGGAAGACTGGGCGCATGACGGACACCAGCCGCTCCTCGGCCAGCACGCTCGCGGTCATCGGCGCGGGATCGGTCGGGGCGACCATCGCCTACGCGGCGCTCGTCCGCGGCACCGCCCGCCACGTCGTGCTGCACGACGTCAACGCCGCCAAGGTCGAGGCCGAGGTCCTGGACCTCAACCACGGGCTGGCGTTCACCCCCATGGGGCAGGTCGAGGGCAGCGACGACGTCGAGGTATGCCGTGGGGCCCGGGTCGTCGTGGTCACCGCCGGCGCCAAGCAGCAGCCCGGTCAGAGCCGGATGGAGCTGGCCGAATCCACCCTCAACCTGACCCGCACGCTCATGCCCCGCCTCGTCGAGGTCGCCCCGGACGCGACCTACGTCATGGTGACAAACCCGGTCGACGTGGTCACCACCGCCGCGCTCAAGGTCACCGGGCTGCCGGCCAACCAGCTCTTCGGCTCCGGCACCGTGCTCGACTCCTCCCGCCTGCGGCACGCGATCGCCACCCGGCTCGGGGTCGCGGTGACGAGCGTGCACGCCAACGTCGTCGGCGAGCACGGGGACACCGAGTTCCCGCTGTGGAGCTCGGCCAGCGTCGGGGGCGTCCCGCTGCTCGAGTGGGACGCCCTGCACGGCGGCCTGGACGAGGCCACCCGCGAGGAGATCGCCGAGGACGTCATGCGCTCGGCCTACCGGATCATCGCCGGCAAGGGCGCCACCAACTACGCCGTCGGCCTGGCCGTCTGCCGGATCGTCGAGTCGGTCCTGCGGGACGAGCACGCCGTCCTGCCGGTCTCGACCTGGCTGGATGACTACCGGGGCATCAGCGACGTGAGCCTCTCCGTCCCCACGATCGTCGACCACCGTGGCGCGGGAGAGCGCCTGCTCGTGCCGATGACCGACGAGGAGATCGCGCTGCTGCGACGCAGCGCGGACTCGATCAGGGCGACGGCCCGGTGCTTCGGGTTCTGACCGTCCCGGTAAGGAGTCGCTTCAGCAGGACACCTCACGACGGCCCGCCCTACGCTGCCCGAGGACCACACGGGCACTCGAAGGAGAGACCATGGCGGGCAGATCGGTGGGGAGGACAGGACGACGGACGTCGGCCGGGGCCATCGCCCTGGCGACGCTCGGGCTGGGCGCCTGCAGCGCGGCCGGCGGGGACGAGCGGGTGGAGCTGGAGTTCTTCCAGTTCAAGCCCGAGGCGGTGCAGGCGTTCGACGACATCATCGAGGCCTTCGAGGCCGAGAACCCCGACGTCCGGGTCACCCAGAACCACGTCCCCGACGCGGACACCGCGCTGCGCACGCTGCTGGTGAAGAACAAGACGCCGGACGTCATCACCCTGAACGGCAGCGGCAACTTCGGCCAGCTCGCCCGGGCCTGCGTCTTCGCCGACCTGTCCGACCTGACGTCGGTGACCGAGACGGTCAACCCCGAGGTGCAGCAGGTCCTCGACGACCTCGGCACCTGCGAGGACCAGGTCAACGGGCTCCCGTTCGCCTCCAACGCCAGCGGGGTCATCTACAACACCGAGGTCTTCGAGGAGCACGGCCTGGAGGTCCCGACCACCTGGCCGGAGTTCCAGCAGGTGGTCGAGGACCTGCAGGACACCGACGTGGTCCCCCTCTACGCCACCTACGCCGACCGCTGGACCCTGCTGCCGACCTTCAACAACCTCTCCGGGGCCCTCGTGCCGCGCGAGTTCTGGCAGGAGATGCGCGCCGCGGGCGCCGACGCCGGACCGGACGGGCCGGCGTCCTTCACCGAAGGCTACGCCCCCGTCGCGGAGCGGTTCGTGGAGTTCTTCGGCTACGCCCAGGACAACGCCGCGGGCCGGGGCTACGACGACGGCAACCGGGCGATGGCGGAGGGTGAGGCGGCCATGGTCGCCCAGGGGTCGTTCACCCTGCCCGCCATCCGGGCCATCGACGAGGAGGCCCCGGTCGCGATGTTCGTCATGCCGGTCGGCGAGGACGAGTCGGAGAACGTCCTCGTCTCCGGCGTCGACGTGGCGGTCGCGATCGGCAAGGACACGGCATACCCCGAGGAGGCCCGGCGCTTCGTGGAGTTCATGTTCTCCGAGGAGATCGTCAGCTCCTACGCCAGCGAGCAGAGCGCCCTCTCGCCCCTGGTGGACGCCCCCCAGAACGACGACCCGGCCCTGGAGCTGGTGGTGCCGCTCTACGAGGAGGGCCGCCTGGCCGGCTACGCCGACCACCAGATCCCCGCCGCGATGAACCTGGAGGCTCACGTGCAGACCCTGGTGCTGAACAAGGATCCCGACGCCTTCCTGGAGGCGATGGACAACGAGTGGCGCAAGTACGCCCGGCGCACCACCGGGTTCGAGGAGGGGCGATGACCGTCCAGAAGGCGGCCCACGAGCCGCGGGGCACCATGCCCGAACCGACGGAGAGGAAGGCCCGCCAGGGGATCGGCGTGCCCCGCACGATCTGGTGGATGGTCGTGCCGGCGTTCGTCCTGTTCTTCGTCTTCCACACCATCCCGGTGCTGACGGGGATCTTCTACTCCTTCACCGACTACGCCGGCTACGGGGAGTGGGGCTTCGTCGGGCTGGACAACTACGTCAACCTCTTCCGGGACGAGCGGGTGTTCGGCGCCTACCGGTTCACGTTCCTGTTCGCGCTGGTGTCCACGGTCCTGGTCAACGTCATCGCCCTGGTCATCGCCGTGGGGCTGAACGCCCGGATCAAGTTGAAGACGACGTTCCGGGCGATCTTCTTCATGCCCCACGTGCTGGCGATCCTCATCATCGGATACGTCTTCAACTACATGTTCGCCAACTCCCTCCCCTTCATCGCCGACCGGATGGGGATCACGGCGCTGTCGACCTCGATCCTGGCCAACGAGGACCTGGCCTGGGTCGGCGTGGTGATCCTGGCGGTGTGGCAGGCCGCGGCGTTCAACATCATCCTCTACCTCGCCGGGCTGCAGACGATCCCGACCGAGGTCTACGAGGCGTCCGACCTGGACGGGGCCACCCCGACCCAGCAGTTCTTCCGGATCACCTTCCCCCTCATCGGGGCGTTCTTCACCATCAACATGGTGCTGTCGCTGAAGAACTTCCTCCAGGTCTTCGACCACATCATCGCGCTGACCAACGGCGGACCCGGCACGGCGACCGAGTCCATCTCCCTGCTCATCTACCGAGGCGGCCTGCAGGGCGGGGAGTACGCCTACCAGACCGCCAACGCCGTGGTCTACCTCGTCGTCATCGTCGTGCTGTCGCTGCTGCAGTTCCGCTTCCTGCAGCGCAGGGAGGCTGATTTCTGATGAGCACCGAGACCCGGGAGACCCCCGACACCCAGGACACCTCGACGCGTGCCGAGCCGCGGCGGCGACGGACGTCACGACGCGACGGCACCAACTGGCCGGCGACCATCTTCATCGCGATCTGCTCGCTGTCGGTGCTGATCCCGCTCTACTTCACGGTGGTCACGGCGTTCAAGACGCCCGACCAGCTGGGGGGCACCGGTTTCGAGCTGCCCCAGGGACTGGCGTGGGAGAACTTCTCCACGGCCTGGGAGCTGACGAACTTCCCGCGGGCGCTGCGCAACTCGCTCGTGGTGACGGTCGGCTCGGTGGTCCTCACCGTGCTCACCAACTCGATGGTGGCCTACGCGATCGCGCGCTACATGGACCGTTCGCGCACCTTCACCTTCCTGTACTTCTACTTCATCGCCGCGCTGTTCGTGCCGTTCCCGATCATCATGCTGCCGGTCGTCAAGCAGACCGCGCTCCTGGGTCTGGACAACCCGATCGGGCTGATCCTGCTCTACACGGTGTATGCCCTCAGCCTCAACGTGTTCATCTACGTCGCCTACGTCCGCTCGATCCCGATCGAGCTGGAGGAGGCCGCCAAGACGGACGGCGCCAGCACCTGGACGACCTTCTGGCGGATCATCTTCCCGATCCTGGCGCCGATGAACGCCACCGTGGCCATCCTCACGGCCATGTGGGCCTGGAACGACTTCATGCTGCCGCTGGTCATCCTCAGCGAGCCCGAGCACCAGACCCTGCCGCTCGTGCAGTACGTGCTGCAGGGGCAGTTCACGACCAACTACGGCGTGGCCTTCGCCTCCTACCTGATGGCGCTGCTGCCCATGGTGCTCGTCTACATCGTGGCCCAGCGGTGGATCATCTCCGGGGTCATGCGGGGCAGCGCCAAGTAGTGGGGAGCGCCCCTGGGACCCCCCGACGACGGCCGGGTGCCAGGATGGGGTGGTGACCACGCTCCAGCACTTCGAGGCCGCCTACACCGACGTCTACCAGACGGACGTGCTCTTCGAGGCGGTGAACGACCACCCCCCTATCCGGGCGACGCGGGTCACGGTGTACACCGACCACGTCTCCGAGGCGGGCAACGAGCGCACGGTCCGGGTGCGGGTCACGGTCACGGGTGACCGCCTGCAGCCCACCGACGACGGCTGGGCCACCGCCGGGCCCGCCATCCGCGCCTACGGTCTCGCCGAGGAGCCGGTCCGGTACGACGTGTGCCGGGAGGCGGTGCTCGAGGCGCTCCAGCGGCACGGTCTCGAGCCGGGTGACGTGGCGGGCTTCGCCTTCCTGGCCCCCTGGGAGGAGCACGAGCGCTCGCTGGACGCCGGCACGGCCGACCTCAGCGGGATGCGCAACGTGCCCGAGAGCTGACCCCCGCCCGTCCGACGGAGCGGCCCCCTTCAGGTGGTGACCGCCGAGGTCCCCTCGCGCGCCTCGGCCCGCTCCGCCTTCGCCTTGGGCGCGTAGTAGATCAGGCCCGCGCCGACGGCGATCGCGAAGATGAGCAGCATCGCGAAGAACAGCGGCCAGATGCCGGTGAGGAAGATGATCGGCACCGCCAGGGCGGTGATCATCCCGCCGCCGAAGAACGGCTCGAAGATGAGCTGCTTGTAGCCGAAGGCCTCGAAGGCCGGGCTCTCGGCGTCCGGGTCGGTGATCCGCATGAGGATCAGGCCGGTGGCCGTGACGCCCATCGACTGGCCGAAGTCGCCGATGCCGCGCTCGAACCAGAAGCGGCCGATGATGCGCGGTGCCAGCCACAGGAAGAGGGCGACGTTGACGCCGACGCCGGCGACCGCCAGCAGGCTGAACGCCCAGATGTTGGCGCCGATCGCCATGAGCGAGAGCGTGCCGATCGCGGCGATGATGAGGAAGTCCAGCGCCCAGCCCTGGATGCGCAGCATCATCTGGTGGTCGATGAGGTGGTCGACCTTGAGCGCGGCGGCGATCGCCTGGAGGATGACGCCGCCGATGAGGGCGAGGGGGAAGAGCGGGACGTAGGCGAAGATCTCCAGCGGGGTGGAGTCGTTGAGCAGGACCGAGGAGTAGGTCTGCGCCTCGATCCAGCGCAGCGACTCCAGGATGGCCCAGCCGATGAGGATGGCCACGGCGACCAGGGCCATGTGCAGCGACAGCGGCTCGACCGAGGCGGGGCGGGAGGTCATCGTGGCGGCGGGGTAGTACTCGTCCTTGCTGAACAGGCCCTTCTGCTCCTCGACGGACGCCTTGACGTCACCCTTGAGCAGCTCGGTGCGGCCGGTGCGCACGCCCCAGTTGATGAGGGCGATGCCGATGACGATGCCGCCGACGATCCCGACGGTGGCCAGGCCGACGGCCAGGTCGGCGCCCTCGGTGAAGCCGAGGTCCTCCATCACCCCGCGCATGCCGGCGGCGGTGCCGTGGCCGCCCTCGAAGCCGATCTCGATGAGGGCGCCGGTCATCGGGCTGGCGCTGAAGACGGGGACGAGGACGAGGGCGGCGAGCAGGAGGCCCACGACGTACTGGCTCGAGCCGAGCGCGACGCCGAGGGAGAGCTGCGGGCCGACCAGCCGGGCGGCCCGCTTCGGGCTGGGCAGGTCCTGGCCGAGGAACATCGTGGCGAAGACGACGCTGATGAGCAGGCTCGGCAGGGTGCGCCAGACCGCGAGCATCTCCTCGGTGAACACACCCCCCTCGGACATCCCCGGGACCAGCTGGCCGAGCACCTGGGGGCCGAGGATCAGCAGGAGGAAGCCGCCGATGATCGAGCTGGGCAGGAACAGCTTCTGCACCCAGCCGACCTTGACCCTGATGACCTTCCCGATGAGCAGGAAGAGCCCGAGGATGAGGAGCGCGAAACCGATCTGGTTGGGAGACATGCCGATCACCTTTGTCCGGAGGTCTGTCCGGGGAGTCTGACACAGGAGCGGCCTCCACGCCCGTCGGCGGAGAGCGTCGGTCAGGGGGCCTCTCGGTCAGCCGTCGCCGCCCTGACGAGGGTGCGTTCGGCAGGGCACCCGAGGGTCAGCCGTCGCCCACCCCGACGACTAGGGCCTGCTGCGCCGTCCCCTCCCCGCAGCCGTCCGGCAGGCCGTCGAGACGCTCGACCGGGACGCTCACGGCGTCCAGCCGCAGCGGACCGCCCACCTCGACCGTCACCTCCCCCCAGGTGACCGAGGGTCTCTCCCCGGTCCTCAGCTCGCTGCCGTCCGGCAGCACCAGCAGCACCGGCGGCCCCTGGCGGTCGAGGGCGAGGCACCCGCCGGGGCCCGTGATGAGCTGTCCGTCGACCGGGGCTGAACCGTCCTCCAGGACCGTCGCGGTGGTGACCAGCACGATGCCTCCGTCCTCGACCGACCGGACCTGGACCGTCGGCCCCTCCGTGGTCGCACCCGCCCCGTCGGGCACGGTGTCCACGACCGGTGACGGCACGGCCTCCTCGGTCTCCTGGGCGGCGCATCCTGCCGCTCCCAGCCCGGCGACCACCAGGAGGCCCGCGACGAGCGGTCGCCGACCGGTCACCGGGACCGCAGCTCCCGCTTGAGGATCTTCCCGGTCGCACCCTTCGGCAGCTCCTCGATGAGGTGCACCGTCCGCGGGTACTTGTACGGGGCCACCTGCGAGCGCACGTGCTCGACCAGCTCCTCCGCGGTCGCCTGCGCACCCGGGGCGAGCACGACGTACGCGCTGATCTCCTCGCCCAGCTCGGGGTGGGGCACGCCGACGACCGCGGCCTCGGCGACGGCCGGGTGCTCGTAGAGCAGCTCCTCGATCTCGCGCGGGTAGACGTTGAGCCCTCCGCGGTTGATCATGTCCTTCTTGCGGTCGACGATGAAGTAGTAGCCGTCCTCGTCGACGCGGGCCAGGTCGCCGGAGTGGAACCAGCCGTCGGCGTCGACGGCCTCGGCGGTCGCGTCGGGGTTGTTCCAGTACCCCTTCATGATGTTCTCGCCGCGGATGCAGATCTCGCCGATCCCGCCCTCGGGGTCCTCCGCGTCCCCGCCCGCGGCGGCGGCCAGCTTCATCTCCACCCCCCGCACGGGTATGCCGATCGAGCCCGCCTTGCGCTCCCGGTCGGGGTGGTTGAAGGAGGCGACCGGGCTGGTCTCGGACAGGCCGTAGCCCTCGAGGATCGAGCAGCCGAAGGTCTCCTCGAACCGGCGCATCAGCTCGACCGGGAGGCTGGCACCGCCGGAGACGGCCGTGCGCAGGGTGGACAGGTCGGGGACCTGGCCGGCGACACCGGTGGCGTGGGCGAGCATGGCGCCGTACATCGTGGGGACGCCCTCGAAGACGGTGACCCGGTCGCGCTCCATCACCTCCAGGGCCTTGCCCGGCTCGAACCGCGGGATCATCGTCAGCGCGGCGCCGGCCCCGACCGCGGTGTTGAGCGCGCAGGTCATCCCGAAGACGTGGAACAGCGGCAGGCAGCCCATGACCACGTCCTCCGGGCCGAGGTGCAGCAGGGTCTCGGTCGTGGTGGCCTGGTTGGTCTGCAGGTTGTCGTGCGTCAGCTCGGCGCCCTTGGGTCGGCCGGTGGTGCCGGAGGTGTAGAGGATGACGGAGGTGTCGTCGCCGGCACGCTCGACGATCTCCTCGACCGGGTCGGTGGCCTCCTCGCCGTGCACGTAGGAGCTCAGGCCCTGCGGGCCGACCGCCAGCACGGGGACGCCGGCGGCCTCCGCGGCGGCGGTGACCTCCTCGCCCGGCATCGCGACGAGGAGGCTCGCGCCGGAGTCCTGCAGGTAGTACTGGATCTCGCGCCGCTTGAACAGCGGGTTCATCGGCACGACGATCCCGCCGAGGCGCAGCGTGGCGTAGTAGAGGACGGGGAAGGCCGGCACGTTGGGGAGCATGAGCGCGACCCGGTCGCCGACCCCGATGCCCTGGCTGCGCAACCACCCGGCGAGCTGGCGGGCGGAGTGCTCCAGCTCGGTGTAGGTGAGGCGGAGGTCGTCCAGGACGACCGCCGGACGGTCGCCGTGCTGCTCGGCGGTGCGGGTGAGGTTGGCGGCGAGGTTGCTGCTCATGCGCGACTCCTGGGTGCTCGAGGGAGGGCCGGGGCGGGAGGGTGGGTCAGAGACCGCGACGGACGACCGTGGCGGCCACGACACCGGCGGCCACGAGGGTGGTCAGGCAGCCGATGGGCAGCGGCAGGCAGCAGCCGCCGACGGTGACCCGCGTGTTGCCGCGACGCCAGGTGCGGCCGGGGATCGGGCCGAGGCCACCCGGCTCGGAGGTCCAGCCCTCGGGCTGCTGGGCACGGCGCCGCGCCTCGTCCTCGGCCCAGGGGTCGGCGGGCTCGTCGCCGGGCGGCTGGTCGGGGAAGGGCTGGCCGGGGCCGGGGCCTGGCCCGGAGCCGGTTCCGGGGCTGGGAGGCCCGGGGAAGGACCCGTCGGGAACGTCGTCGCTAGGACCGGGGCGCGGATGGGTCATGGCCCCGATCGTGGCACCGTTCAGCCGTCCTGGCAGGTCGAGCGGGTCCTCAGACGCTGCGCAGCCGTGCAACACCGGTTGCGACGGCGACCGTCGTGTCACGACTGCGCGTCGGGACCGGTCTTAGGCCCAGGGCGGCGGGGTCGGGAGGCCGACGTCGGTCGACAACCCGTCCGTGCGGCCGCGCGCCAGCCAGAGCAGCAGCTGCCCCGGGGTCCCCGAGACCTCGGTGCCGCCGCCGGAGAGCTGGAGCGGCGGCATACCGGAGGTGTCGATCCCCTCCCCCGCCGGGGCGACCGGCATGAGGGTGAGCCCCGGCGCCCCGCCGGTCGCGTCCCACCGGGCCACGCCGCGGCGGAGCGTGCGCGCGACCCAGGCGGGGTCGGCGTCGTCGAAGGTGTAGCCGGCCTGCAGGTCGACGTGGTGGAAGACCACCTCGAGCACCCGCATCGCGACCACCTGGTGGCCCTGGACCGGGGTCCCGGTGCGGGTGCGCACCTGCGCCTCCCCGGCCGGGCCCGTGAGCGTCCCGGCCAGCTCTCGGAACCGGGAGGCCGTCACCTCCACGTCGGCGGCGATCTCCGCCAGGGGCCGGCGCGCACCGGTCTCGATGTCCCGGTCCCGCTGGGCGACCGAGGCGTAGGCCTGCCGTTCGACGCCGTCGCCGGCCCAGCGCACGAGGTTGCCCAGCGCGTCGGCGTTGCGGGCCAGGTGGGTGAGCAGGCGGGCCGCGTCCCAGCCCTCGCAGAGCGTCGGCCGGGCGGCGGCCCCGGCCCCGGCCGCGACCAGGCCGCGGCAGGTGGTCAGCAGCCTCCCGGTCTCGACGTCGAGCAGCGCGAGGTTCTCGGCGGCGCGGTTGGTCATCGCTGGCTCCTCGGGGAAGGACGGGTCTCAGTCCGACGGTACGACGATCGTCCCCGTCCTGCCCGCGACCGCCTCGGCGATCGAGGGCAGCGAGGTCACCACCGCGCGCGGCCCGCCACCCTCGACGAACCGGGTCACCGCGTCCACCTTCGGCAGCATCGAGCCGACGCCGAACTCGCCCTCCTCGATGTGGCGGCGCATGGTGACCACGTCGACCTCCCCGATCGGCCGGGCCTGCGGCGTGCCCCACCGCAGCACCGCGTTCTCCACGTCGGTGGCGATGACCAGCAGGTCGGCGTCCACCTGGCGGCTGAGCAGGGTGGCGGTGAGGTCCTTGTCGATGACGGCCTCGATCCCCTCGTAGCCCCCCGCCGGCGACGCCACGACCGGGATCCCTCCGCCCCCGGAGGACACGACGAGGAACCCTCGCGCCACCAGCGCCTCGACCGCCGGGGCGTCGACGATCTCCCGCGGCTCGGGCGAGGGCACGGTCCGGCGCCACCCCTTGTCCCCCTCGTCGCGCCACGACTGGCCCTGCTCCGACATCGCGGCGGCGTGCTCGGCGTCGCGGTAGGGGCCCACCGCCTTCGTCGGCTCCGCGAACGCCGGGTCGTCGGGGTCCACGAGCGTGCGCGAGACGAGGGCGGCCACCGGCCGGGGCGAGCCGGCCGCGGCGAGCTGGCGCTCCAGGGCGTTCATCAGCGTGAAGCCGATCGTCCCCTGCGTCTGCGCTCCGCACCAGTCCAGGCTCACCGGCGTCAGCTGATGGGCGGACAGCTCGTTCTTGAGCAGGATGTTGCCCACCTGCGGGCCGTTGCCGTGCGTGACCACGACCTCGTGCCCGGCGGCGACGAGCGTGGCGATGTGCCCGGCGGCCTCCTCGATGGCGGCGCGCTGGTCGTCCGGCGTGGAGCTGCCGTCCGTGGCGGTCATGGCGTTGCCCCCGAGGGCGACGACGATCCTCATGCGGGTGTCCTTCGGTCGGTCCGGCGACGGTGCCGGAGTGTCATCGGGTGTGCCTGCGCAGCAGCTCGGCCCAGGAGATGGGCGGGCGGCCGAGCAGCCGGGCCAGCGGCCCGGGGTCGGCGGGGAAGCCGCTCTCGTCGTAGGCCCGGAACATCGCTGCCAGCTCCTCCGCCGCGCCCGGGCCGAGCCCGGACCCCGGCCCCGCCCGCCACCGCTCGACGGTCGTCGCGGTGGCGGCGACCGGCCGGCCCAGGACACGGGCGGCGGTCTCGGCCAGGTCGGCGACCGTGAGCTCCTCCGGCCCGGCGAGCACGTGCGTCGACCCCGGCTCAAGACCGCCGGCGAGCGCGCTCGCGGCCACCTCGGCGACGTCGTCCAGGTCGACGAGGCTGAACGGCGCGTCGAGGCGGTACGGCACCTCGATCCGCCCCGCGAGCGCCGCCGGCAGGAGGTTCTGCTGGTAGGCGCACGGCCGCAGCACGACGGCGTCCGGTCGCAGCTCACGGAGCAGGCGCTCGGCCCGTCCCTTGCGCACGTGGTGCGGCATCCGCGCGTCGTCGGGGTCGGCGACGGAGTGGTGGACCACCCGTGCCACGCCCACCTCGGTGGCCACCCGCGCGGCCCGGGCGACCAGGTCCACCTCCGCGGGGTGCACGTTGGGCGCCACGAGGTATGCCGCGTCCGCGCCGGTGAGCGCGTCGACCAGTCCCTCGCCGGTCAGGGGGTCGGCGAGGAACCGGTCGACGCCGGCGGGAAGGTCGTCGGTCCCGCGGTCGCTCCCGGCCGCGGGACCGTCGTCACCGCGGGGCGACGGCGGCCCGTGCCGCGAGACCCCCCGGACGACCAGCCCGCGGCGCAGCGCCGCCAGGGCCACGGCGCGGCCGGTCTTGCCGGTCGCGCCGAGCACCGTGACGGTCGCTGCACCCACGGCCGGCCTCAGAGCCAGTCGACGTCCGCCGAGGTGGCGCCGCCGGCCAGCTGGGCGTAACCCGGGCCGCGGTCGAAGAACGGCTCCTCGCCGCGCCCGGACCGCAGCCGCTCCCGCAGCTCCTCGGTGGCCTCCACGTCGACGACGGGCTCCTCCTTGGTGCCGGAGGCGACCACGCCGTAGTCCTCGCGGGCGCCCTCGAAGGAGACCTTGCCCCAGCGCAGGTCGCGCTCGACCTCCTCGACCGGGCGCTCCAGCGGGTCGCCCCAGCCGCCGCCGCCCGTGGTCCGGATCCGGATCACCTGGCCGGCCTTGACGGGCTCCGCGTCGGCGAGGGCGTCCACATACCGCTCGTCGGGGCCGCCGGGGTCGATGCACACCTCGAAGGGGTTGCCCGCCTTGCCGCCCTTGACGCCCCAGCAGGCCAGGATCGAACGGTCGGCGATGGACATGAAGTGCGCGTCCTTGAGCATCCGGATGTGTTTCTCGTAGCCCAGACCACCGCGGTAGCGGCCGGCGCCGCCGGAGTCGACGGCCAGGCCGAGGCGCTCGACGAGGAACGGGAAGCGCGACTCGGTGAACTCCGTCGGCAGGTTGCGCGAGTCCGGCACGACGTGGATGGTGTCCTCGCCGTCGGCGTAGTAGCGCCCGCCGGCGCCGCCGCCGAGCACCTCGCGCATGAGGTAGTCCTTGCCGTCGCGGTCCTTGCCGTAGACGCCGGTGTAGCGGATCGTCTCCTGGTCGGCCGGCATCCGGCCGTCGACCGCCTTGGCCAGCACGCCGGCGAGCACGCCGAGCAGACGCAGGATGACGAACGTCCGGGCGTTGGTCGGCGCCGGGAAGATCGGCGTGAGCAGGGTGCCCTTCTCCGGGAACTTCATCTCGATGAGCGGCACCACGCCCTCGTTGACGTCCAGCTCGCCCATCCGCTCGGGGGTGTCGGCCAGGTTGCGCAGGATCGGGGCCAGCCACTTCTTGAGGAAGTTGCCGTCGGCGTAGTCGCCGCAGTGGTTGATCGGGCCCTTGGCCTGCGGGGCGGTGCCGGTGAAGTCGATGGTGATCTTCGGCCCGCCGCCCGGCTCCGTGCCGGGACCGCCGGTGCTGGACTTGGTCAGCGTGATCCGCTGGGTGTGCAGCCTGGGCTCGTCGACGCCGTCGTGCTCGGCGTAGTCCTCCCAGACGTACTCCCCGTCGGGGATCTTGGAGAGGATCTCGCGCCGGTAGGTGTCGGTCGTCTTGTCGAGGATCGCCTGGAAGGCGCCCTCCACCGTCTCGCGGCCGTAGCGCTCGAACAGCTCGGTGAGCCGGGCCGCACCCATGAGGCAGGCCGAGCACTCGGCGTCCAGGTCGGCGGCCAGCGACTCGGGCATCCGTGAGTTGCGGGTCATGATCCGCAGCGCGGCCTCGTTGGGCACCCCCTGGTCCCACAGCTTGATCGGGGGGACCATGAGGCCCTCCTCGAAGACGCTGGTCGCGGCCGAGGGCATGGAGCCCGGGGTGGCTCCGCCGATGTCGTCGTGGTGGCCGAACGCCTGGACGAAGCAGACGACCTCGCCCTCGTGGAAGACCGGCACGGTGACGCACAGGTCGGGCAGGTGGCCGATGCCGCCCTCGGACTCGTAGACGTCGTTGTGGAAGAAGACGTCGCCGGGCCTCATCGTCTCCAGCGGGAAGTCGCGGGCGACGGGGTGCACGAGCGCGCTGTAGGAGCGTCCGGTCAGCTTGCGCAGCTGACGGTCGTGGATCCCGGCGCGGAAGTCGTGCGCGTCCCGGATCATCGGGCTGCGCGAGGTGCGGGCGATCGCGGTCTCGACCTCCATCTCGACCGAGGCCAGGGTGCCCTGGACGATCTCGACGACGATGGGGTCGACGGCCGGGGCGGTCCCGGCCGCGCCGGTGGCCGCGGTGGCGGGGGTCGTGGTGGTGGGGGTGCTCATGCCTGCTCCTCCTTGCTCTGCACGGCGGTCACGTAGGCGGTGGCGCTGGCCACCGCCGGCTGCGCGGCCGCGCGGGTGCCGGCGTCGTCGCCGCCCGGCTTGGTGATGACGAGGTTGCCCCAGGCGTCGACCCGGACGACGAAGCCCGGGTGGACGGGGACGGTGGAGCCGAACTCCTCGATGATGGCCGGCCCCTGGACCTCGTCGCCGTCGCGCAGGTCGGGTCGCCAGTAGACGGGGGTGTCGACGTAGCCGTCGGCCGCCTCGAAGCAGACCGGCCGGGTCGAGGTGCGGGCGCGCTCGGCGTCGGTGCCCTCACCGGTGCCGATCTCCGGGATGGACGGCCGCGTGATCGGGCCGACGCCGGTGACGCGCAGGTTGACCCACTCGACCTCCTGGCGGGCGTCGCCCCGGAAGTCGTAGCCGTACAGCGCCCGGTGGGCGTCGTGGAACGCGGCCGCGACCTGGTCCGCCGTCGCCGCGTCGAGGTCCTCGACCGGCACCGGCACCCGCACCTCGAACGCCTGGCCCACGTAGCGCAGGTCGGCCGTCCGCTGGAACTGGTGGTCCGCGCGCTCGAAGCCCTCGGCGTCCAGGGCGCGGGTCGCGCGGTCGGTAAGCTCTCCGTAGGTCCGGTTCAGCTGGCCCAGGTCGAGGTGGTCGTGCTTGGCGACCATCGTCTGCACGTAGTCGTTCTTGACGTCCACGGTGAGCAGGCCGAACGCCGAGACGTTGCCCGGGTTGAGCGGGACGATGACGCCGGCCAGGTCGAGGATGTCCACGAGCCGGCAGGCCAGCAGCGACCCGGACCCGCCGAAGGTGGCGAGCATGAAGTCGCGCACGTCCAGACCGCGCTTGACCGAGATCTGGCGCAGGGCGTTGGCCTGGTTCCAGGCGCTGATCTCCAGGATCCCGCTGGCCGCGTGCTCGACGTCCAGGCCGAGCGTGCCGGCGATCTCCTCCAGGCCGGTGCGCGCCGCGTCGGCGTCCAGGGGGATCTCACCGCCGAGGAGGTGCGGGGGTATGCGGCCGAGCAGCAGGTGCGCGTCCGTGATCGTGGGTGCACCGTCGGCGCCGCCGTTGCCGTAGCAGAGCGGACCCGGGTCGGCACCGGCCGACTGCGGGCCGACCTTCAACGACCCCTCCGGGGAGATCCAGGCGATGGAGCCACCGCCGGCGCCGACGGTGACGACGTCGATCATCGGGATCTTGGAGGGGTAGGCGCCCACGGACCCCTCGGTGGTGAGGGTCGGCTCGCCGGAGAGCACCACCGAGACGTCGGTGGAGGTGCCGCCACCGTCGCAGGTGAGGACCTTGTCGAAGCCGGCCAGCCCGGAGACCATGGCCGCGCCCAGGGCGCCGGCCGCGGGACCGGAGAGCACGGTCGTGATCGGCTGGTGGACGACCTCCTCGGCCGACAGCACCCCGCCGTTGGACTTCATGATGTAGAAGGGCATCGCCCGGGGAGCTCCGCCCCCCGCGGATTCCCCGGAACCCTCAGCGGGCGCCCCGGTGTAGGCGCGCAGCCGTTCGGAGATGTTAGAGACGTAGGCGCTGACCTTGGGCTTGACGGCGGCGTCGACGAGGGTGGTCATCGAGCGTTCGTACTCGCGGTACTCGCGCAGCACCTCGCTGGAGATGGAGACGACGACGTCGGGGTGCTCCTCGAGCAGGATCTCGCGCATGCGCTCCTCGTGCGAGGAGTTGGCGTAGGCGTGCAGGAAGTTCACGCCGAGGGTGTTGACGCCCTGCTCCTTGAACCACCGGGCGACCGCGCGGGCGCCGTCCTCGTCGAAGGGGCGCACCTCGTTGCCCTCGAAGTCCATCCGGCCGCCGACGGTCTTGACCAGGTCCGCCGGGACGATGCGCTCCGGCTTGACCCAGAAGTAGGAGTTGCCGTAGCCGTCCGGCACCGCCTGACGGGCGATCTCCAGGACGAACTCGTAGCCCTCGGTGGTGATGAAGCCCAGCCGGTCGAGCTTGCCCTCGAGCAGCTGGTTGGTGGCCACGGTGGTGCCGTGGGAGACGGCCGTGACGTCCGCACCGCTCGCCCCGAGCATCTCGAGCACCTTGTCGACGCCGTTGATGAAGCCGTCGGCCGGGTTGCTCGGCGTGGACGGGGTCTTCGTCGAGGTGATCGTGCCGGCGTCCTCGTCGAAGGCGACGACGTCGGTGAACGTCCCTCCGGTGTCGATGCCGATCCTGATCCGGCGGTTCGTCGTGGTGCTCATCCAGCTTCCCTTCGGGTGGAGGTGCCGCTCGGTCGGGTCGGGAGCCCTGCCGGCGCGCGTGCGTCTGGGTCGAAGTCAACCGTCCGGGGGCGGTCTTCTCCCCGGCAACATCTGACGACGAGTCACCGACGGTTCGGCAACAGTTGAGCGGTCTGCCTCAGCGGCCTGCGGTGCCGGTCAGCAGCTCCCAGATGCCCTCGGCCTCGGCGAGGTCGTCGTCGAGGTTCACCACGAGCTCGGTGACACCGAGGGTGAACGCACGGCCGGTGACGGTGGAGGTGGTGGCCTGGCGACCGTGCAGGGCGGAGCGCCCGACGATCTGGCCCTCCATCGTGGAACCGGTGGGCGAGATGCTGGTCACCCGGTCGCCCACGCCCAGCACGCCGTCGTCGGCCAGCAGCGCCAGCTGGGCCGCGGTGCCGGTCCCGGTGGGGCAGCGGCACACCACCCCGGGATGGACGTAGGTGACCGAGGGCATCTGCAGCCCGTGGTCGCCCTCGGTCAGGGGACCGGCCAGGTTCACGAAGGAGAGGGGGCCGGTGTCGCCGTGGTCGGGGTGCACGAGCTGCAGGTCCGGGGAGGCGACGAGGCACAGGGACAGGCCGAAGTCGGCCAGCGCCGGTCGCTCGGGCTCGCTGAGGGCGAAGCCGTGGGCCGCGGCGTCGACGACGGCGTAGAAGCAGCCCGACCAGACCACGTCGTAGGTGACCTGTCCGAACCCGGGCAGGTCGGCGGTGCGACCGCGCTCGAACACCCACGCGGTGTCGCAGGTGACCGTAACCGAGTGCACGTGCCGGCCGTCGTGCTCGACCTCGGCGCGGATGAGCCCCGCGGGCGCCTGCAGGTGCACCACCTGCCGTCCGGGCGGCCCCATCGGCAGGTACCCGCTCTCGAGCAGCGCCGTGGCCACGCAGATCGAGTTGGAGCCCGAGAAGAACGGGTACCCCATCGCCTCCATGATCACGTAGCCGGCCTCGGCCGGCGCCAGGTCGGTGTCCACCACCACGTTGGCGCACATCGCCGGTTCGCCGTAGGGCGGGGAGAGCAGCAGCCGACGCAGGGCGTCGCCGTCGGACTCCAGCCACGCCCGCTTGGCCAGCACGCTGTCGCCCGGGACGTGGGGTATGCCGCCCACGACGACGCGGCTGACGTCACCGCCGTAGTGGGTGTCGATGAGCTGGATGCGGTGGCGGTCCTCAGGCGGCATGGGGCGCCCCGACCTCGTCCCACCGGGCGTCGGGCACGACGACGAGGTTGCCCACGAAGCCCTTGGCCATGAACGCCCGCTGGGCGTCGTGGAACTCGCTCAGCCGGTAGGTGCCGGCGAGCAGCGGGCGGACGGCGCCGGACTCGATGTGGCCCAGGAGGCGCCGGAACGCGGCCCTCGTCCCCTGGGAGGAGCCGTGGAGCTCGAGGTGCTTGAGGTACATGGTGCGCAGGTCGAGCTGGACGACCGGGCCGGCGATGGCACCGGAGGTGGTGTAGCGACCCTCGGGGCGCAGGATGCGGAGCAGGTCGTTGAACAACTCGCCCGCGACGAGGTCGGCAACCACGTCGATGTCGGCACCCCCGGTGGCCTCGGCCACCGCGTCGACGAGGTCGCCCTCGCCGCGCAGCACCACGCCCTCGGCGCCGATGGCGCGCACCGCGTCGGCCTTGCCCGCGCTGGTGACCGCGTAGGGGATGGCGCCCCGGGCCCGGCACAGCTGGATGAGCCCGGAGCCGACGCCGCCGGAGGCGCCGGTGATGAGCACCCGCTCGCCCTCGGCCACGCGGGCCCGGTCGAGCATGTGCTCGCCGGTGAGGTAGGCGCAGCAGAACGTGGCCAGCTCGGCGTCGTCGAGGTCGCGGTGGACCACGTGGGCGTGGTCGGCGGGCACCACCTGGTACTCGGCGTAGCCCCCGTCCCGCCCGTGGCCGATGTAGTCGATGTCGGCGAGGCTGTCGTCCTCGCGGTTGTAGAGGGAGAAGTCGACCATCACCCGCTCGCCGACGCGGGCCCCGTCCACCCCGGCGCCCACGGCCACGACGCGGCCGACGCTGTCGGTGCCCTGGATGCGGGGGAACTCCAGCGTCGAGCGGCCCCGGCGCCAGGTCGACACCGCCGCCGGATCCTCCTCGAGGCCGTAGGCGCCCTGGCGCACCCACACGTCGGTGTTGTTCATCCCGCAGGCGCTGACCTCGAGCAGCACCTCCCCGGGACCTGGCTCGGGCACGGGCACGTCGTCCCGGTGCTCGAGCCGGTCGAGGCCGCCGTGGCCGGTGAGCACCACGGCCTGCATGGTGGCCGGGATCATCCGACCAGTGAACCAGACCAGGCCCCGGCCCGGGGTGAAACCGCAGCGCGTCCGCCGTGGAACCGTCCCGTCGCGCAGTCGATCGTGGCCCCATGAGGGGCACCGGTCGACTGCACCAGATTGTGGCCCGGACCTCGCCGCCCCCGACCCCGGGTCAGCGACGGCGCAGGCGTGCTCCCAGCGCGACGCCGACGAGGGCGATCGCGGCACCGGTCACCATCGGCACGAGCTGGCTGGCGCTCCCGGCCATGCCACCGCCGGCGAGCCCGGCCAGCTGACGACCGGCGGCTGCGCCGGGGCCACGCCCGACCGAGCCACCGCCCGCGTCCGAGCCGCTGCCGGCCACGGCCCCGCCGGCTTCCTGACCGCCGGCCCCCTGACCCTCCGCACCGGCCCCGGCAACGGACCCGCCGTCACCGTCCGCGGCGGCCGACCCACCACGGGCCAGGTCCTTGTCGATGTTGGTGAAGAACTGCGTCGCCAGCCGCTTGGCGACGGAGGACAGCATCCGCTGGCCGACCCCGCCGACCGGGCCGCCGACGGTGGCGTCGGCCGTCCAGTCGAGGTCGGTGCCCCCGTCGGCCGGGCTGAGCCGCACGAGCACGTCGGCGTTCACCGTGCCGGGGCCACCGGCGCCGGACAGGGACAGCACGAAGCTCTCCGGCTCGGTCTCCTGGGAGAACACGGCCTGCCCGTCGTACGTCCCCTTGATCGCCGCGACACCGGCGGTCACCGTCATCGCGAACGTCCCCGGCTCGATCTCGCGCAGGCTCTGCGCGCCGGGGAGGCTGCGCTCGAGCACGCCCGCGTCGTGGAAGGCCTCCCACGCGGTGGCCGGGTCGACGGACAGGTGGTTCTTGCCGGTGATCTGCATCGGGTCTCCTCGGGAAGGTCAGGCGTGGGGGGTGGCGGACGCGCCGGTGGGGGTGGCCCCGTCGGCCGCGGTGCTGCCGACGGTGGCGCCGTGGGTGCCGTGCTGACGCCGCAGCTCCCACAGGTCGTGCGGCGAGATGGGCATGCGGGTGATCGGGATGCCCTCGGCGTCCTCGATCGCCGAGGCGATGGCGGCCGAGGTGGGGATCGTGCCCGCCTCGCCGGCGCCCTTGATGCCCAGCGGGTTCAGCGGCGAGGGCGTCTCGAGGTGGTCGGTCTCGATGTGCGGCACCTCGGTGGCGAACGGCATGAGGAAGTCCATGAACGAGGCGTTCATCAGCTGCCCGTCCTCGCCGTAGGCCAGCTTCTCGTAGAGGGCCCCGCCGATCCCCTGGGCGACGCCGCCGTGGACCTGGCCCTCGACGATCATCGGGTTGAGCATCGGCCCGCAGTCGTGCACGACGCAGTAGCGCAGGACGGTGATGTCCGCGGTGTCCGGGTCGGTCTCCACGACGGCCGCGTGCATGCCGTTGGCGAAGGTCGTGCGCACGGGCGAGAAGAAGTCGCTCTCCTCCAGGCCGGGGTGCTCCTCGTCGGCGATCGGCGGCTTGCTCTCGTCCGCCTTGCCGCCGAACTGGGTCGCCGCCCGGGCCGTCTCGTCGAAGGCGTACCGCAGGGGGTTGGCCAGCACCGCCACCATGGGCAGCGGGATCTGCGAGGACGGTGCCCCCTTGACCCGCACGATCCCCTCGACGATCTCCAGGTCGTCGGGGTTGGCCTCCAGCGCGTCGGCGGCGATCTTCAGCGCCCGCTCCTTGACCTTGCGCGCGGTGAGCAGCAGCGCGTTGCCGCTCATCACCGCACCGCGCGAGCCCCACGTCCCGACCGAGTAGCTCATCCGCCGGGTGTCCCCCGTCGTGACGTGCACGTCCTCGACCTTGACGCCGAGCTCGTCGGCCACGATCTGGGCGAACACCGTCTGGTGCCCCTGGCCCTGCGTCGTCAGCCCGGTGGCCACGTTGACCCGGCCGTTGGTCTCGATCTCGATGTGGCCGCCCTCGTAGGGGCCGGCGCCCGTCCCCTCGACGTAGCACGCCATACCGATCCCGACCCGGCGCCCCTCCGCCCGCGCCTGCTCGCGGTAGGCCTCGAAGTCGTCCCAGCCCACGAGCGCCTTGAGCTTGTCCAGGCTGGTCGGGAAGTCGCCGGAGTCGTAGATCCCCATCCGGCCGTCCTGTAGCACCATCCCCAGGTCCCAGGGGAACTCCTCGGGCTGGATGAAGTTGACCGAGCGCACCTGCGCGCGGTCCTTGCCCAGGCTGCGCGCGACCGCGTCGATCGTGCGCTCCATGAGGTATGCCGCCTGCGGGCGCCCCGCGCCGCGGTAGGGGGTGACGATGACGGTGTTGGTGTAGAGGGAGGTGTAGGTCACCGAGAAGTTGCGCATCCGGTAGGGCCCCGGGATGTGGGTGGCGGTGTTGAGCGGGACGATGACGCCGTAGGGCAGGAAGGCCCCGTGGTCGTGCCACAGCTCGACCTCCAGGCCGAGGATCTGCCCGTCGTCGTCGAAGCCGACCCGCACGTGCTGCAGCTGCTGACGCTCGTGGGCCGAGGAGATGAAGTGCTCGCGGCGGTCCTCGACCCACTTGATCTGGGCCTGCAGGCGCATGGCCGCGGCGGCCACAGCGACGTCCTCGGGCCAGGGGTGGTTGATCTTCACGCCGAACCCGCCGCCCACGTCCGGGGCGACGACGTCGACGGCCGACAGCGGCAGGCCGAGCTTGGCGGCGAGCGCGGCGCGCAGGCCGGTCGAGGTCTGGGTCGAGGCGTGGACCTTCAGGCGGCCCTCCTCGGCGTCCCAGCGGGCCAGGATGCCCTTGCCCTCCATCGGCATGCAGGCGCTGCGCTCGATGTCCAGGTCCAGCTCGAGCACGTGCGGCGCCGCGGCGATCTGCCCGGGGGCGTCGCCGAGGTGCTGCTCGTAGTAGGCGCCGACGTTGCCCGGCGCCTCCTCGTGGACGAGGTGCTCGGCCGCGCGGGCGGCGGCGACGCCGACGACGGCGGGGCGCACGTCGTAGGTCACCCGGACCCGCTGGGCGGCGTCCTCGGCGACGTAGCGGTCGGTGGCCACGATCATCACGATCGGCTGGCCGACGTGGTGGACGGCGTCGCGGGCCAGCGCGTAACCGGTGACCGGCGCCTGGATGCTCGGGTGCGGGATGAGCATCGGCAGCGGCTCGGCGGCCGTGCCGGTCTCCTGCAGGTCCTCCCAGGTCCACACCGCGACGACGCCGTCGACGTCGAGGGCCCCGGTGACGTCGATGTCGACGATCCCGGCGTGCGCGTGCGGGCTGCGGACGAACGAGGCGGCCAGCGCCCCGTGGCCGAGGTCGTCGAGGTAGCGGCCGTCCCCGCGGACGAGGCGCGGGTCCTCCCGGCGCTGGACGCGCGAGCCCACGCTGCGCGTGCTCATGCCTGCTCCTCCCGGTCGGAGTGCTTCTCGGCCGGGTGGTCGACGGCGCCTCCGCGCTGGTCCTCGCCCGGCCCGTCGCCGGGGCCCCCGTGCTGGTCGTCCGGCCCGTCGCCGCGCCGCAGCTCGGCCGCGCGGCACACCGACTTCACGATGTTCTGGTACCCCGTGCAGCGGCACAGGTTGCCCGAGATCGCCTCTCGCGCCTCCTCGGGCGTGGGGTCGGGGTTCTCGTCGAGGTAGGCGGTGATCGTCGTGAGGAACCCTGGCGTGCAGAAGCCGCACTGCAGGCCGTGGCACTCGACGAACGCCTGCTGCACCGGGCCCAGCTCGCCGCCGGGGCCGCCGAGCCCCTCGACCGTGGTGATCTCCGAGCCCTGCGCGGTGACGGCGAACATCAGGCAGGCGCGGGCCGGCTGCCCGTCGAGCAGCACGGTGCAGGCGCCGCAGACCCCGTGCTCGCAGCCGACGTGCGTGCCGGTGAGGCCCAGGTCGTGCCGCAGCGCGTCGGACAGCAGCCGGCGGCCCGGGACCCGGACGTGGTGCTCGGCGCCGTTGACCCGCAGGTAGACGTCGAGCAGCTCCTCGGGCCTCGCGTTGCCGCCGGCCGGGTCGAAGGCCGCCCGGGGGACCGTGGTGACGACCCGTCCGCGGACCGTGTCGGACCGGTGGCTCTGGCCCTGGCTCTGGCTGGCGGTCGGACCGGGCGTCTGTGCGGGGGTGCTCATGCGCTGACCTCCTGGTCGGGGGCGGCGACGTCCAGGAGCGAGGACAGCAGCCGCTGGGTCTGGACGATCGCGAGATGACGGCGGTAGTCGGCCGAGGCGTGGATGTCGTCGACCGGGTCGACGTGGGCGGCGACGGCCTCGGCGACCGCGTCGGCCAACCCCGGGAGGTCCTCGGCCGAGGCGCCCCCGAGGACGGGGGTGAGGTCGAGCACGCCGGGGACCTCGGTCACCGAGACGTAGCCGGCGCGGGCCGAGCGGATCAGCCCCGGCCCACCAGCACCGGCGGGGCCGCCCGAGGGGCTCCCACCGTCCGCAGGACCTCCCGAGGAGCTGCCACCGTCCCCGTCCTCCCCGTCGACCTGCACGGCCAGCGCCACCCCGGCCAGCGCGTAGTCGCCGTGCCGCCGGGCGAGCTCGGTGAACCCGGTCCGCGTCCCGGCCGGGAACCGCCCGAACCTCGCCTCCACGGCGATCTCGTCGTCGGCCACGCACGACTCCATCGGCCCGACGAAGAACTCGCTGGCCGGCACGACCCGCTCCCCGCCGGCCGAGCGCAGCAGCACCGACCCGTCGGTCACCGCCAGGATCGCCGGCATCTCCCCAGAGGGGTCGGCGTGCACGATCGAGCCGACGGTCGTGCCCCGGTTTCGGATGGCCGGGTGGGCCACCCAGCTCAGCGCCTGGCGCAGCAGCGGCTGGGCGGTGCGCGCCGCGGAGTGCGACAGCAGGGAGGCGTGCCGCACGAGCGCGCCCACGACCACGGCGTCGTCCTCGACCCGCACGTGGTCCAGGCCGGGCACCCGGTTGAGGTCGACCAGGTGCCCCGGGCTGGCCAGGCGCATGTTGAGCACCGGCACGAGCGACTGCCCGCCGGCGAGCACCTTGGCCTCCGGGCCGAGCTCCGCGAGCAGGGCCAGGGCCTCGTCGAGGTCGGCCGGCGCGTGGTACTCGAAGGGTGCCGGTTTCATCGGTCGATCACCTGTTCCGTGTGCGTCGGTGCTGCGGTCGTCGGTGCTGTCTGCGTCGTCGGGTGCGGGGCCGTGGCTGCCGCTGCCGGGGACCGTGGACCCCGGTACGGTCCGGGGAGGCGAGGGTATGCGGTCGCCCGCGCCGCTGCATACCCCCTCCACGGGTGCGGGCCGGGTGCCCGTCGGCACCCGGCCCGTCCGGTGTCAGGGTCGGCGACCGCCGTCGTCCGGGCGGTCGAGCGGGTCGACCTCGGCCGGGCGCTCCTCCACGATGAGGTGACCCTCGGAGGTGCGGCCCAGGACCCGGTGGCCGTAGAGCCCGTAGTCGTCGGCCAGGCCGAGGTTCTCCAGGTTCTGGTTGCCGGGCGGGTCGGCGAAGGTCGCGGTGCCCAGCTGCTCGTCCTTCATCGAGGCCGGCATGAGCACGCGGACCAGGTGGTACGCCACGATCGTGACGATGGTGCCGAAGGCGATGCCCGCGAGGGCGAACGAGTCGCCGACCGCGAGCGAGGTGTCGCCGATGGCGATGATGATGCCCGCCGCGACGGGGACGAGGTTGATCGGCTTGGAGAAGTCGACCCGGTTCTCCACCCAGATCTTGGCGCCGAGCAGGCCGATCATGCCGTAGAGGACCACGGTGATCCCGCCGAGCACACCGCCGGGGACGGCGGAGACCAGGGCGCCGAACTTGGGCGAGAGGCCGAAGAGGATCGCCACCAGCGCCGCGACATAGTAGGCGGCGGTCGAGTAGACGCGGGTGGAGGCCATGACGCCGATGTTCTCGGCGTAGGTCGTGGTCGGCGAGCCACCGACGGACGTGGCCAGCATGGTGCCGATGCCGTCGGCGGCGACCGCGCGGCCCATGACCGGGTCGAGGTCGTGGCCGGTCATCTCGGCGACCGCCTTGACGTGGCCCACGTTCTCGGCGACGAGGGCGACGACGGCCGGGATCATCAGCAGCACGAAGGTCAGCTCGATGTCGGGCAGGTGCCAGCCGACGACACCGGCGGCGTTGTCGGTGGCCGGCGGGAGGCCGAACCACGGGGCGGCGACCACGCCGTCCCAGTTGACCCGGTTGTGCGTGTCGACCTCGCCGGTGCCGGCGTTGAACGCGGTGATCGGGCCGGTGAGGACGTCGGCCAGCCACGAGGCGACGTAGCCGAAGATCAGGCCCAGCAGGACCGAGACGCGGCCCCAGAACCCGGGCAGCACGGTGGCCAGCAGGATCGTCACGGTCATCGTGGCCAGCGCGATCCACTGGTCCTGCGGCCAGTAGATGTCCGCCACGACCGGGGCCAGGTTGAAGCCGATGAGCATGACGACCGCGCCGGTGACGACCGGGGGCAGGATCTTGGTCAGCGTCGCCGCACCCACGAAGTGGATGAAGATGCCCGTGAGGGTCAGCACGAAGCCGGCGACGAGGATCGCGCCGGTCACCTGCTGGGGGGTGCCGCCCTGGGCGACGACGGCGGCCACACCGCCGACGAAGGCGGCCGAGGTGCCCAGGTAGGAGGGCACCTTGCCCTGGACGATGAGCAGGAACGCGATCGTCGCGATACCGCTCATCATGATCGCGAGCTGGGGGTTCAGGCCCATGATCAGGGGGAAGACGAACGTGGCGCCGAACATGGCCACCACGTGCTGGGCCCCCAGACCGATCGTCTTGGGCCAGCTCAACCGCTCGTCCGGGGCGACGACCGCCCCGGGCCTGGGCGTGCTCCCGTCCCCGTGAAGCTTCCAACCGAATGCCGACACTGCCACTCCTTCGTCCGTGAGGCGGGTCACGGGCCACCGGCTCACCGGTGAGCACGCCTCTGTGACGCATGACACTAGGCGGGCGTGAGCCTCCGGAGAATCGGCACACGTTGACGTCTGCCTCGGGTGCTGTCGGGCACAGTCTGCCCGAGGGGTATGCGGCGCCGCCGCCGCCGCGCGGGCGTGCGGCTCAGGAGGGGGACGGGGGCACGCTCGGTGGTGGCCGGCTCGGTGGCGACCGGCTCGGTGGTCGGCTCGGTGGTGGTCGGATCGGGGGTGGTCGGGCTCGTTCGGCTCAGTGGTGGTCGAGCTGACGGGCCTGCAGGGCCAGCATGATGGCGAACCGCAGCCGGGGGTCGGTGATGAACGGGCCGAGCATCCGCTCGAGCTTGCCGATCCGGTAGCGCAGCGAGTTGTAGTGGAAGTGCAGCGCCCGGGCCGTCGAGGCGACGTTGAGGTTGTTGTCGAGGAGCACGGTCAGGGTCGTGCGCAGGTCCTCCGCGTCCTCGGAGAGGTCGTCGGCGAGCGGCCCCAGCGTCTCGGTGACGAAGCTGGCCAGCTCGTCCCGGTCCTCGACCTGGGAGAGCAGCCGGAAGACCCCCAGGGCGTCGAAGTGGGTGATCGCCCGGGCCCCGTGCAGCCGGCGGCCGACCTGGACGGCCTTGCGGGCCTCGGCGTAGGCGCGCGGCAGGTCCTCCAGCGCGGTGATGGTCCGCGAGACGCCCGTGGCGAAGGCGCGGCGGCCGCCCCCGCCCCGCCCGTGCACCTGACCGGCCATGAGCCGGACCCGCTCGGTGACGCCGGCGGGGTCCAGCTGCTCGGGGACGCCCAGGAGCACGACGACCTCCTGGCTGAACCCGGCGACGGCCGCCGTCTCGTCGTCGGCCCCGGCCACCCGTTCCCAGGCCGCCCGGAAGCGCTCCGGCAGCGTCCGCGACACGGGGTCGTCGTCCGGGGCCTCCTCGGCCTCGGCGACGACGACGGCCAGCGGGCGGCGCAGGTCCCAGCCCAGCTCGGCCGCGTGCGCCGCCACCCGTTCGGCGTCGCCGGCCCGGCCGAGGAGGGCGTCGCGCAGGAAGTCGGCGCGGTACTTGCCCTCGACCGCGGCCACCGCCTGCTGCTTGGTGATCGCCAGCGCGGCGGCCGTCGTGGCCTGACCGACCACGTGGTTGTCGTCGGCGGTGAAGGCGTCCTCCCGCAGCAGGACGAGCCGGCCCAGGTCGGTCCGGGCGCCCGTCACCCGGGCCACCAGCCGGTGCACCCCGTCGAAGCGGGCCGACACCCCGGGCACCTCGGTCTCCACCAGGAACCGGCCGGTCGGGTCGAAGCCGGGCAGGTCGGCCCACCGGGCGGGCAGGTCGCCGGCGTGGGCCAGCACCCGGCCGTCCATCGTCGTCACCAGCGCCGTGCGGGCCAGGTGGCGCACCACCCCCTGGCACACCTGGTCGAGGTCGCCGCCCGCGATGACCACGCCCACGAGGTCCTGCAGCACCTGCTCGGCCCGGGCGAGGGTGTCCGCGCGCCGGTTGATGACGATGGTGAGGACCTGGTTGATGACGTCGTCGAAACCGACGTCGCCCGGCAGCGTGAGCACCGGGAAGTCGCGGCGGTCGGCCTCGGCCAGCGCCTCGGCCGGCAGCTCGTCGACGTAGCGGGCCAGCTTGATCGCCAGCCCCGCCAGCCCGTGCTCGTCGAGGTCGGCGATCCAGGCGGCCATGTCCGTCTCGACGTGCGCCCGCAACGGGTACCCGGTCGTGAGCAGCAGCTCGCGCTCCCGGACCCACGGCAGCACGTCCGGGACCTCCATGACGTTGACGCTGCCCACCAGCCGGTCCAGCCCCTCCGCGCCGGCGAGCACCGTCGTGCCCTGCATGACGGGCAGCGTGAGCACCTCGCGGACGGACATGCCCGAAGGACCCGGGGAGGGCGATACGGGCGAGACTTGACGATCCATGCCCGGATCGTTGTCAGGAATGACCGGCAACGCAAGTGGCACGGCCTGAATATCGTGGCCGGATGCCGACCGTCAGCGCCAGCGCCGCCGTCGCGAGCGCCCCGACGCCGACCGCCGGCCCGGGCGTCCGCCCCGGTGCCACGGTGCCTGAGAGCCGGCCGGGGCAGGCCCTCCGCCCGGCCGCGGCGTCGACCCTGGCCCCCGGATGGCTGCACGGCCGGCCCGTCCCCGCGCGGGTCGTCGCGGTCTTCGACGTGGCCGTCTACCTGCACCGCGACGAGGACGTCCTCCCCCTGCTCGCCCCCGGGGCGCTCGCCCTGCCCGGCGGTCTGCGGGTCGCCGACCGCACCGACCTGGACGCCCTCCGGCTGACCGTCGGCGACGAGGTCACGGTGGGCGGCGGCCGGGTGCTGGCCCGCGACACCGGGCTGGTCGTCCGACGGACCTGGCGCCCCCAGCGGGTCCCGTCCCCCACGCTCTCCCCCGCCGCCCGGGCGACCGCCCTGTCCGCGCTGGCCGGTCGCACCGCGATCGAGGACGACCTCGGCCCCCTGCTGACGACCCTCGCGCAGGACGTCGCCCAGGACCTGGGACGCCCCGCCCACGACCTCGTCGGCCTCGGACCCGGCCTGACCCCCGCCGGTGACGACGTCCTCTGCGGCCTGCTGCTCGGCCTGCGCGCCACCGGCGCCGAGCACGAGCGCGCCACCCTCGAGCGGGCGCTCGCCCCCCTGCTGGGCCGCACGACCGCGCTGTCGGCCACCCTCCTTCGCCACGCCGCCGCCGGGTACGCCGTCCCGCCCGTCGTCGCGCTGCTCCGCGCCTGGCACGCCGGGGCCGACGAGCACCGGCAGGCGGCCCTCGCCGCCGAGGTGGCCGCCGTCGGCCACACCTCCGGCGCCGCCCTCCTGCTGGGCCTGGCCACGGTCCTGGCCACACCGCACACCCCCCTTGATGCAGCACCGGCCGTCGACCCGACGGCCGTCCCCACGAGAGGAACGTCGTGACTGACTCGGTCGAGATCCGTCGTGGTGCCTACCACGACTCCGTGACCCTCATGCAGGTGTCCCAGCGGGTGCGGACGGCACCCGGTGTGCAGGACGCGCTCATCGGCATGGGTACCGAGCTCAACCTCGGGCTCATGCGCGACGTCGGGTTCGACGTCCCCGCCGAGGCCGGCCCGAACGACCTGGTCGTCGCACTGCGCGGGGACGACGAGGACTCGGTCGCCGCCGGCCGGGCGATGCTGACGACCGTGCTGCAGGAGCTGCACGACCGCTCGCGCGCCCAGGGTTCGGCCACCGAGGTCGCCCCGAGGACCATCGGCTCGGCGGCCCGGCGCAGCTCCGCCGGGATCGCGCTGGTCAGCACGCCCGGGCAGTACGCCGCGCTCGACGCCCTGGACGCGGTGAACGCCGGGCTGTCGGTGATGCTCTTCAGCGACAACGTGCCGCTCGAGGAGGAGATCGCGCTGAAGGACGCGGCCGCCGACCGGGACGTGCTCGTCATGGGGCCTGACTGCGGGACGGCCGTGGTCAACGGGGCCGCAATGGGGTTCGCCAACGTCGTCCGGCCGGGGCGGATCGGCATGGTCGCCGCCTCCGGGACCGGTGCCCAGCAGGTGATGTCGCTCCTCGACCTGGCCGGCGAGGGGATCAGCCACTGCCTCGGCCTGGGCGGGCGCGACCTGTCCGCCGCGGTCGGGGGCCGCTCAGCGAAGCAGGCGCTCCGGGCGCTGTCGGCCGACGAGGCCACCGAGCACGTCGTCATCGTCTCCAAGCCGGCCGCCGAGGAGGTCGTCGGCGAGCTCGAGACGTTGGCCGCCGAGCTGGGGATCTCCGTCACCTGGGCGACGCTCGGGCGTGGCCGCCCCGACCTCACCGCGGCGACCGAGCAGACCCTGCGCGACGCGGGCGCGACGGTGCCGGACCCGTGGCCCTCCTGGGGGACCAAGGGGTATGCCGCCGCGCCCGGCGGCGGGTCCGCCGACCCCGGCGGTGCGCCGGCGAGCGGCGACGAGCCGGCCCAGAGCACCGGCGGCCACCTTCGTGGGCTCTTCTGCGGGGGCACCCTGGCCGACGAGGCCATGATCATCGCCGAGGACGCGCTCGGACCGATCGCCTCCAACATCCCGCTCGAGGGCGCCCCGCACGTCTCCGGGCACGACACGCTCACCGGTCACGCGGTCGTCGACTTCGGCGAGGACGAGATGACCCAGGGGCGGGCCCACCCGATGATCGACCCGTCGCTGCGGCTGGAGAGCATCCGGACCCAGGGCGCCGACCCCACCTGCGGGGTGCTGCTCCTCGACCTCGTGCTCGGCCACGGTGCCCACCCTGACCCGGCGGGCGACCTGGCCGCCGCGATCGCCGAGGCACGGGCCTCGGCCGAGGCCGACGGCCGGCAGCTGCCCGTCGTCGTCTCGCTCGTCGGCACCGAGTCCGACCCGCAGGGGCTGCAGCGCTGCGCCGAGGCGCTCGCCGCCGCCGGCGCCCAGGTCCTCACGTCCAACGCCGCCGCCACCCGCGCGGCGCTCGCCCACCTCGGAGGTACCCGATGACCACCCAGCACGACGCCCCGCTCCGCGGTCTGCTGCAGTCCGAGCCGTCCGTCGTCAGCGCCGGGGCCGAGCTGTTCGCCACCGCGCTGCGCGACCAGGTCGTCCCCGTGAGCGAGGTCGAGTGGCGGCCCCCGATGGAGGGCACCGCCGAGGCGCTGACCACCGTCCTGGCCGACCCGCGGCTGACCGAGGCCAACGCCCGGGCCCTGGAGCGGATCACCTCCGCCGAGGCCGAGCTGGTGCGGGTGGCCCCGGCCAGCGAGGTGCTCGGCCTGCAGCGGGGCGAGTTCCTGCACAGCGGTCCGCCGCTGACCTGGGAGCGCGCGTCCGGCCCGATGCGCGGCGCCCTCATCGGCGCGATGCTCTTCGAGGGCCTGGCGAGCACGCCGGAGGAGGCCGAGGAGAAGCTGGCCGGGCCCGACATCACCCTCGCGCCGTGCCACAGCCGTGGCGCGGTGGGCCCGATGGCCGGGGTCGTCTCCCCCTCGATGTGGGTCTTCGAGCTGCGGGACCCGGTGCACGGAAACGTGTCCCACTGCTCGCTCAACGAGGGCCTCGGCAAGGTGCTGCGCTACGGCGCCTACTCCGAGGAGGTCGTCACCCGCCTGGAGTGGATGCGCGACGTGCTCGGGCCGGTGCTGGCCGAGGCGGTCGAGCGGCACGGGCCGGTCGACATCAAGGCCTACCTCTCGCAGATGCTGCAGATGGGCGACGAGGGCCACAACCGCAACCGCAGCGCGACGCTGATGTTCCTGCGCGACCTGCTGCCGCACATCGTGGCCCAGGTGGGCGGACGCGACCAGGCGGACATCGCCGAGGTGTGCCGCTTCGTCGGCGCCAACGACCACTTCGCGCTGAACCTCGTCATGCCGGCCTGCAAGCTGGCGATGGCCGCCGCGAAGGACGTCCCCGGCTCCTCGGTCGTGGTGACGATGGCGCGCAACGGCACCGACTTCGGCATCCAGCTGGCCGGCACCGGCGACGAGTGGTTCACCGCGCCGGCCGACACGCCGCAGGGGTTGTTCCTGGGGTCGTTCGGCCCGGAGGACGCCAACCCCGACATCGGCGACTCGGCGATCACCGAGACCGCCGGGATGGGCGGCTTCGTCATGGCGGCCGCCCCGGCCATCGTGCGGCTCGTGGGCGGCGACGTCGACTTCGCGCTGACGACCACCCGGACGATGTACGAGATCACCCTCGGCGAGCACCCCTCCCTGCAGGTCCCCATCCTGGAGTTCCGCGGCGCCCCGATCGGCATCGACGCCGTCGCCGTCGCCCGCACCGGCGTCCTGCCGCAGATCAACACCGGCATGGCCGGCAAGGTCCCCGGCACCGGCCAGGTCGGCGCCGGCCTGGTCAACCCGCCCGCCGACGTGTTCGTCCAGGCGCTGACCGCCCTGGCCGCGCGGGTACCCTCCGCCTGAGCCCGGACCCGCGCGCCGGAGGTACCCGCCCCCGGCGCGCGGCCGCATACCCCCTGCTCCGCACCCCACCGACCGACGCAGGCTCACCGCACCCGCGACCCGCACCCTCCGCACACCCCACCCCGTCCCGCGCGACGACGCCGTCCCGAGAGGCCCTCCGTGTCCACGACCGCCCCCTCCCCCGTCCGCTACGGGCTCGACGACCGGCCGCCGCTGAGGCGCGCCGTGCCGCTGGGCCTGCAGCACGTCATGGTCATGATGGCCAGCAACGTGACCATCCCGGTCATCCTGGCCACCGCCATCGGCGCCAGCCCCGAGGACACCGCCTTCCTCGTCCAGGTCGCGCTGCTCGTGGCCGGCATCTCCACGCTCGTGCAGACGATGGGCATCGGCCCCGTCGGCGCGCGCCTGCCGATCGTGCAGGGCACCAGCTTCGGCTTCCTCGTCGTCTCCATCCCGCTGGCCCAGCAGTACGGCCTCGCGGCGGTCTTCGGCGGCGCGCTGTTCGCCGGGGTCGTGCAGGTCCTCTTCGGCGCCGTGTTCAGCCGGATCCGCCGGTTCTTCCCGCCGATCGTGGCCGGCATCGTCGTGCTCGTCATCGGCATCGGCCTCATCCCCACCGGGATCACCCTGTTCGCCGGCGGCGCCGGTGCCGAGGACCTGGGGTCACTGCGCAACTTCGGCGTGGCCACCTTCGTGCTCGTGGCGATCCTGCTGCTCTACCGGTTCGGGCGCGGGTTCGTCGGCGCCGCCGCGGTGCTCATCGGCATCGTCGCGGGGTATGCCGTCGCCTCCGCCCTCGGGATGGTCGACTGGGGGCGGGTGGGCTCGGCGGCGTGGTTCTCCGTGCCGCAGCCGCTGCAGTTCGGGCTGGAGTTCCCCGCCGCGGCGCTGATCGCCATGGGTGCGATGGCCGTGGCCACCTCGATCGAGACCGTGGGCGACATCTCGGCGCTGACCAAGGCCGGCGACCAGCGGCAGCCGACGACGCAGGAGATGCGCGGCGGCCTCATGGGCGACGGTGTCGGGACGGCACTCGCGGCGCTGTTCAGCGCCCTGCCGAACACCTCGTTCTCGCAGAACGTCGGGCTCGTCGCCTTCACCGGCGTGATGAGCCGCTTCGTCGTGACGGTCGGGGCGGTCTTCCTCGTGCTGTCCGGGTTCGTGCCCAAGCTGGCGATGATCATCGCGGTCATCCCGGCCTCGGTCATCGGCGGCGCGGCGGTGGTGATGTTCGGGATGATCATCTCCGCGGGCATCAGCCTGCTGACCACCCGGCCGCTGACCCAGAACGACCTCATCATCATCGCCGTCTCGGTGGTCGTCGGGCAGGGCTTCGCCTGGCGGCCGGAGATCGCGGCCAACCTGCCGGAGAACGTGGCGGCACTGATGACCTCGGGCATCGTGCCGGCCGCGGCGATCGCGATCGTGCTGTACTCGATGAAGCCGAAGGAGGAGCGGCTGCTCGACGTGGACATGCCGCTGGCCGGGCAGTTCGCCGAGGACCAGGAGAGTTGGGACGGACGCGGGCCGGGTGAGGGTCCGGGCGCCGGGACGAGCGGGGCTGCGACCGAGCGTCCGGCACCGCCCCGCACCACCACCGAGGAGGACGACCGATGACCGGCACCGCCCTGCACGAGCTCGGGCTCGTCGAGCTGCGCGACCTGCTGCACTCCCGCGAGGTCGGCACCCGCGAGGTCGTCGAGGAGCACCTGGCCCGGATCGAGGCGGTGAACCCGGTCGTCAACGCGGTCGTCACCATCGAGGCCGAGCGGGCCCTGGCGGCCGCCGACGAGGCCGACCGCACCGCAGCCGGCGGGGGCGCGCTCGCGCCGCTGCACGGCATACCGATGACGCACAAGGACACCCTGGCCACCCGCGGGATCAGGACCACCATGGGCTCGCCCGTGCTGGCCGACCAGGTGCCGGAGCACACCGACCTCATCGTCCAGCGGCTGTGGGACGCCGGGGTGATCGCGACCGGGAAGAACAACGTGCCCGAGTTCGCCGCCGGGTCGCACACCTTCAACCCGCTGTTCGGGGCGACCGGGAACCCGTACGACACCGAGCGGTCCGTCGGCGGGTCCTCCGGCGGGGCGGCGGCGGCGCTGGCCACCCGGATCCAGGCGCTGGCCGACGGGTCCGACATGGGTGGGTCGCTGCGCAACCCCGCCGCCTGGTGCAACGTGGTGGGGCTGCGGCCCAGCCCCGGGGTCGTGCCGATGGTGCCGGCGCCGAACCCGGACGCCACGCTGAGCCGCAACGGGCTGATGGCCCGGTCGGTCGACGACCTGGCGCTGGGGATGTCCGTGGTCGCCGGTCCGCACCCGGGCAGCTCGCTGGCCAGCCGGGTGCCGGGGAGCGCGTTCGCGGCGCTGCTCGACGACGAGGGGCCGGCCGACCTGTCGGGCGTGCGGGTGGGTGTGAGCCTCGACCTGGGCGTGGGCGTGCCGGTGGCCCCCGAGGTCCGGCGCGCCGTGCTCGAGCAGGCCGAGGTGCTGGCCTCGCTGGGCGCGACCGTGGAGGAGTCGGCGCCGCGGTTGGTCGACGCCGACGAGGTGTTCGACGTGACCCGGGCCTTCGACATGGCCACCGGGCTGCGGCGGATCGTGCGCGAGCACCTGGACGACGGGATGGTCAAGGAGGACGTCGTCTGGAACGTCCGGCGCGGCCTGGAGCTGGGCGCGGAGCAGCTGATGTCCGCCGCCGAGGCCCGGGGCCGGCTGGACGCCGCAGTGCGCGAGTGGTTCGACGGCTGGGACCTGCTGCTCACCCCCACGGTGCAGGTCATGCCGTTCCCGACCGAGAAGAAGTGGCCCCGCGAGATCGACGGGGTGACGCTGGAGACCTATGTCGAGTGGATGCGCTCGTGCTCGGTGATCTCGGCCACCCGGTGCCCGGCGGTGTCGGTGCCCGGCGGGTTCGTCGAGGGCCTGCCGGTGGGGCTGCAGCTCGTGGGGGCGCCGTGGTCGGACGACCGGCTGCTGCGGCTGACGAGGGTGTACGAGCGGGCGACGAGGTTCGTGGAGCAGGCGCCGCAGGTGTGAGCGGGGCCGCCCGGACATTGCGTTGCCCGGCACTCTTAGCCGGTTCTTCACCGGCGCGACGGCGTTTTCACTGGTCGCGACCCGGGCACCTGTCAAGAACCGGCTGAGAGTGGGTCGTCGGCCAGGCGCCGAGCCCCCGTCCCGCGAGGTGTCGTCCGGTTTGCCCGCCTGTGGCAGAGCGTGACCTGCGGAAACGTGATCGGCCCTCGAGCAAACTGGACGAGACCCCTGCTCGGACCGGACGACACCCCCCGCCACGTGACCGTGACCGGCGGGCAGGCCCTCCCCCCGGACCGGACACGGCAGCGCCCCCGCACCGGACGGTGCGGGGGCGCTGCTGCGGCCGGCTCAGCCCCGGGCCTCGGTTGGGGCTCGGTCGGGCGGCCGCCCGCGAGCTTGGTCGGGCGACACCCCGGGACCTCAGTCGGCCGGCGGCACGTAGCCCGTCGGCTCCTCACCCAGGTCGACGATCGCGGCCACGGGGCCGCCACCCTCGGGGCCCTGGTGGGCGGCCGACACCGACACGAACACGGCCGGGTCGCCGGTCACGGCCGCGGTCACGCCGCCGACGGCCGCCTTGATCTGGCGGTGCCAGTGCACGTCGGAGTCGTCGAGCATGGCGTTGCGGCGGCCCAGGACCTTGCCGTCGCCGCTGGTCTCGCACTTGAGGAAGACGTTGACGAGCCGGCCCTGGATGTCGTCGCGGTGCGGGCGGTCGGGCAGCTCGAGCCCGGCGTCCTTGATCGCGTTCCAGATGCCGTCCTGGTCGAGCGCGTGCTCCATCACCGAGTGGCCGATGCGGTAGCGGCCGCCGACCCCCCGGGCGTTGCCGACCACGACCACCTGGGCCCGGTCCAGCTCGACGCCGGAGGAGCACGAGGCGACCGCGGAGTACTTGCTGCGGGCCTTCATGATGTCCGCGTCGGACAGGTCGGTGACCTCACCGAGCGCCTTGGCGATCCCGAGCCCGGTGGTCCCGTTCGAGACGTCCATCGAGGTCAGCGTGTCGTCGGTGAACACGTCCTCGCCCCGGCTGTGCGCGTCGCGGATCGTGTCGATCGTCAGCAGCGGCGTCTTGGTCTGCACGTAGTGCACGTCGGCGGTGTCGGTGATGCCGGCCTTCTCCATCGCGACCTTCACCGCGTCGGCGACCTTGTCGACCATGCCCATGTGGCCGATCTCCTCGGGCAGGATCGGCTCGCTCATCGCCATGCCGACGGTCAGCCGCGGCTCGTCGGTGGCCTCGACGGTGGAGGGGTCGACGGTGGAGAAGATCGTCGCGTGCGGGCTGATGACGCCGTCGGTGCCACCGGACCAGACGATCGGGATCTGCTTGACCTTCTCCTGGTCGACGCCACGGGCCATCAGCGCCTCGCGGAAGGCCCGGTCGGCGATGATGCGGGTGTAGTCGTTCACCCCGCCGTTGCCCTCGGTCTTGCCGATGATGGCCAGGACCCGGTCGGCCTCCAGCACGCCGTCGTCGAGCAGCCGGGTGAACTCGGTGGCGTCGCTCACGGAGTGGATCGGGACCTTGCGTACCTCGATGGGGTCGGGCATGACCTCACACCTTCCTCGTTGACGGGTCGGACGGGTGCCGGACCGACCGCGGACGCGACCGTCGCGCACATGGACGACGGACCGCGGGGTATGCAGCACCGCTGCACCCCAGGCTAGGGCGGCACGGCCGGGGGCCCGTGGGCAAGACTTGCCAGAAATGCGGCGGGAACCCGATGACACCTTGCGCGCGCGGTCCCGTCGGCCCACCTGCTTGGGTGGGACCAGACCCGTGACCGCCCGCGCGAAGGAGCGTCGATGACCGACCGGACCCAGGACGACGCCGACCCGTCCACCACGGACGGCCCGCCGTCCCCCCACGACGACGCACGGCCCACCGCCGACCACGCCAGCACGACCGGCGACGCCGGCCCCACCGCATACCCCGGGAGCAGGGGCGGACCGCTCGCCGGCACGGTCGTGGTCGACCTGACCCGCGCCCTGGCGGGGCCGCACGCGGGGATGATGATGGCCGACCTCGGCGCGCGCGTCATCAAGGTCGAGACGCCCGGGACCGGCGACGACACGCGCTCGTGGGGGCCGCCGTTCGTGCCGGGGTCGGACGGGGCGGACGTGGCGACGTACTTCCTGTCGTGCAACCGCAACAAGGAGTCGCTCGCCCTCGACCTGAAGTCCGACGACGGCCGGGCGGTGCTCACCGAGCTGGTCCGCCGGGCGGACGTGCTGATGGAGAACTTCCGTCCCGGCACGCTCGACCGGCTCGGGTTCGCCCCCGACCACCTGGCCGAGCTCAACCCGCGCCTGGTGGTGCTGTCGATCTCCGGGTTCGGGCACGACGGGCCCGAGGGCGGGCGCGCCGGGTATGACCAGATCGCCCAGGGCGAGGCTGGGCTGATGTCGCTGACCGGTTCCGGACCGGACGACCCCCAGCGCGTGGGCGTGCCGATCGGGGACCTGCTCTCGGGGATGTACGGCGCCTACGGCGTGCTGGCCGCGCTGCTGGAGCGGGAGCGCACCGGGCGCGGGCAGGTCGTGCGGACCTCGCTGCTGGCCTCGATCGTGGGGGTGCACGCCTTCCAGGGCACCCGGTGGACCGTCGCCGGCGAGGTGCCGCGGGCTCAGGGCAACCACCACCCCTCGATCGCGCCGTACGGACTCTTCCACTGCGCCGACGGGGCCGTGCAGGTGGCCTGCGGCAACGAGAGCCTGTGGCGGCGGCTGTGCGCGGAGTTCGGGCTGGATCCCGACGCCGAGGGGATGCGGACCAACGGCGAACGGGTGGCTCACCGCCAGCGGGTGATCCAGGTGCTGGAGGAGGCGTTCGCGTCGATCCCCGGCGACGACCTGCTCGCCCGGCTGGCCGAGGCCGGGGTCCCCGCGGGGCGGGTGCGCGACCTGCAGGAGGTCTACGAGTGGGACCAGACCCGCTCCCAGGGCCTGCTCGTCGACGTCGATCACCCCACCCTGGGGCCGGTCCGGCTGCCCGGCCCGCCGCTGCGCTTCTTCGCGGCCGACGGCACCGAGACCACCCCAACCCAGCACGCCAGCCCGCCGCTGCTCGACGAGCACGGTCCTGCCGTCCGCGCCTGGCTGCAGGAGGGCTGACGTGGCCCGGCTCAGCGCCCGCGACGTGCTCCACGCCGTCCTGGACGAGGGCACCTTCGTGTCGTGGGACACCGAGCCGGTGCAGCCGGACCTCGGTCAGGAGTATGCCGCGCAGCTGGCCCGGGCGCGGGAGCGCAGCGGGGTGGACGAGGCCGTGCTCACCGGCGAGGGCCTGCTGGACGGCCGGCGGGTGGCGGTCGCGGCGGGAGAGTTCTCCTTCCTGGCCGGGTCGATCGGCTCGGCCGCCAGCGAGCGCATCACCCGGGCGTTCGAGCGGGCGACCGCCGAGGGGCTGCCGATGCTGGCCTCGCCCTCGTCGGGGGGCACCCGGATGCAGGAGGGCACGCCGGCGTTCGTGCAGATGGTCAAGATCGGCCAGGCCGTCGCCGCCCACCGTCGGGCGGGGCTGCCCTACCTGGTGTACCTGCGCGACCCCACGACCGGCGGGGTGCTCGCCTCGTGGGGCTCGCTGGGCCACCTGTCCATCGCCGAGCCGGGGGCGCTCATCGGCTTCCTGGGGCCCCGCGTCCGGGAGATCATCCACGGCGAGCCCTTCCCCGAGGGCGTCCAGGTGGCCGAGAACCTCGCCCACCGCGGCGTCATCGACGGCGTCGTGCCCCTCCCGGGGCTGCGACGGGTGGCGATGGACGCCCTGCGGGTGCTGACCGGGGAGCAGGAGCCGGTCGGCGAGCACGGCACCGAGCCCGACCTGGACGAGCTGGCCGCCCGGCCGGCGTGGACGTCCGTGCAGGCGACCCGACGGCCGGACCGCCCGGGGCTGCGCGAGCTGCTGCGGCACGAGGCCGAGGTGTTCATCCCGCTGCGGGGGACGAACTCCGGCGAGTCGGACCTGACCGTCATCATGGGCCTGGCCCGCTTCCCCGGCTTCTCGTGCGTGCTGGTCGGGCAGGACCGTCAGACCCAGCGCTCGGCCCACCTCGGACCGGGTGCGCTGCGGGTCGCCCAGCGCGGTTTCGCCCTGGCCGAGGAGCTGGGCCTGCCGCTGCTCACCGTGGTCGACACCCCCGGGGCCGACCTGTCCGTCGAGGCCGAGCACGGCGGGATGGCCGGGGAGATCGCCCGCTGCCTGGCGGCCCTGGCGACCGTCGAGGTCCCGGTCGTCTCCGTCGTCCTCGGCGAGGGGACCGGCGGCGGGGCGCTGGCGCTCATGCCGGCCGACCGGACGGTGTGTGCCGAGCACGGCTGGGTCGCCCCGCTCCCGCCCGAGGGGGCCAGCGCGATCGTCCACCGCACGGGGGACCGCGCGCCCGAGATGGCCCAGCTGCACCGCATACGCTCCGTGGACCTGCGCGCCACCGGGGTGGTCGACGAGATCGTCCCCGAGCACCCCGACGCGGCCGAGGAGCCGGCCGAGTTCTGCCGGCGGGTGGTCGGGGTGACCGCGGCCCACCTACGCGAGCTGCTGGTCGTGCCGCAGGAGGAGCGGCTGCGGGCGCGGCACGAGCGCTACCGGTCGGTCTGAGGGCCGGGCGCGTCGGGCGGCGCGACCGTCTGCAACCCGTCCGTCGACCAGGCCGCGGTCCACGGGCCACGACCGCGAGCGCGACCGCGGGCCACGACCGCGACGCGCGACCGCGAGCGCATCGTGATCTGCAGCGATTGGTCACGACCCGACCAGCACCGATGTACCTCGCTGTCGTGACCCACCGGTCGTCCTGACGACCGGTGGGTCACGACAGCCGTGCACGGTGGTCGAGCTCGAGGCTCGGGCAGCCGGCGCTACTCGTCCGTCAGCGCGGGAGCGAGGCCGGGGATGCCCGCCTCGTCGACCACCGGGCCGAGCTCGCGGCCGTCGTCCAGGACGATCACGTCGGTCGGCGAGGCCGGGACGGAGGAGGTCCGGACGTTGGTGCGGTTGTAGACGACGTCTCCGGGGTCCATGCCGGGGACGAGCTCGGGGACGGTGACCAGCGTGTACCCGCGGGCGTGCAGGTCGGCGATGATCCCGGGCACGGCGGCGACGGAGTTGGCGTGCAGGTCGTGCTGCAGCACGATCGAGCCGGGGCGGACGGCGTCGACGACCCGCTGGCGCACGGTCGCGGCCGACCAGCCCTCCCAGTCGCGCGGGTCGACGTCCCACATGATGAGCGGGAAACCCAGCGCGCGGGTGTTGGCGTCGAAGGAGCCGTAGGGCGGACGCATGATCGTCGTGTCGGGGACACCGGCCTGGTTGATCTCGTCGTCGGTGACGTCGACCTCCCACTTCTGCTGGGCCCAGGTCAGCAGCGTCAGCTGCTGGTGGTCCCACGTGTGGTTGGCCACCACGTGGCCCTCGACGTGGGTGCGCCGCGTGGTCGCCGGCCGGGCGTCGACCATCTGGCCGACGACGAAGAAGGTGGCCGGCACGCGGTTGGTCCTGAGCGTGTTGAGCAGCGTCGGGGTCGGAGCCGCCGGGCCGTCGTCGAAGGTCAGGGCGACGCACGCGGTCACCGCGCAGTCGACCGCTCCACGGCCGGCGAGCGAGGCTCCGACCAGCGTGGAGTCGCACAGTGCCACCGTGCCCCCCAGCGCGACGACGCGGTCGGGCACCCGCTGGCGCAGCTCGGCCGCGGGCGCGGACCGCACCCGGTCGCACGGGCCGGAGGTGATGAGGACGGGTCCGTCGGTGAGCATGCCGGCGGAGAGGGCGTCGACGAAGTTCTCCCCGTCCCCCCGGGCCAGGTAGACCCGCGACGTCCGGGCCGGGAAGGCCCGGTCGGCGACGAGGCGGGCGGTCGCGTACCGGTCGCTCCCGCCGACCCGTGCGGTCGCGCGCCCCTGCGCCGCCGAGATCAGCGCGGCGTCGGTCACCGACAGCGTCCCGCCCAGCGCCACGACCCGGTCGGGGTCCAGCGAGGTGATCGCCGCGAGGGTGGCCGACGGCACGGTCCGACCGTCGCGGGAGACGAGCAGCACCGGACCGTCGCGCAGCGTCCCGGCCACCACGGCGTCCGGCGTGATCGAGCCGTTCGCCACGTACACGGTCGTGGGCCCCGCCGGGAAGGCCTCGTGGGCGATCGTCGCCGCCGTCTCGAAGCGGTCGACGCCTTCCAGCCGCGCGGTCGGGCGACCACCGGCCGCCTGGGCCAGCTGTGCGTCGCAGACGGCAGCCTGCCCGCCGAGGGCGACGACCCGGTCGGGGGTCACGCGGGCGATCTCGGCCAGAACCACGGAGGGGATCGACGCACAGGACCCCTTGATGAGCAGCACGGGCCCGTCCGAGAGGGTCCCGGCGGTCAGGGCGTCGGCGAAGACGTCACCGCGGGCGAGGTAGACCGAGCGCACCCTGGAGGGGTCGGCGAACACGTACCGCGAGATGGCCACCGCAGAGGCGTAGCGGTCGGTCCCGGCCAGCCGCGACGTGGTCGGTCCCACGGTCGTGGCCTGCAGGGTCGCGTCCGCGGCCGCGTCGAGGGCCGCCTCGGGCTCCTGGCCCGTGCTTGCGCTCGCACCCTGCGCCCCCTGCGCCGGGACGTGCTGCACCGTGCCGCCCGCTGGCATCATCCCCGCCACGGCCAGCACCCACGTCAGGAGGATCACCCCTGGGAGCGTCCGGCGTCCCATGCACCGACGCTACGCCTGATCGGCCGCCGGCACCAGAGGGTATGCCGCATCCGCCGCCCGCGGACCCGTCACCGCAGGTCGTCGAGCGTGTCCGCCTCGGCCGGCCCCTTGTCGTCGCGGTAGCGCAGCACCCGGGCGAACCGCAGGGCGATCCCGCCGGGGTAGCGCCGCGAGGTCTGCACCGCGTCGTAGGCGATCTCGACGACCTGCTCGGGGCGCACGTGCACGACATACCCCTCGCGGTGGGTCTCCAGCCCGAGGAAGCGCTCGGTCTGCCACTCCAGCAGGGCGTCGGTCATGCCCTTGAACGTCTTGCCGACCATGACCAGCTCGTCGGTGCCGGGGCGGCGGGCGGCGAGGTGGATGTTGGAGAGCTTGCCGCTGCGACGGCCGCTGCCCCACTCGACGCCGACGACGACCAGGTCGGCCGTGCGGCGGGGCTTGACCTTGACCCAGCCGGCGCCGCGACGGCCGGCCGCGTAGGGCGCGTCGGGATCCTTGACGACCACGCCCTCGTGGCCGGCGGCGAGGACCTCCTCGAAGAACGCGGTCGCCTCGGCCTCGGTGGCGGTCACCAGGCGGGGGACCACGAGCTCCGGCGCCAGCGAGTCCAGGGCCTCCCAGCGCACGTGCGCGGGCTCGTCGACCAGGTCGCGGCCGTCGAGGTGGAGCAGGTCGAAGAGGAAGGTGGTCACCGGAGTCCGGCCCGCCAGCGCCTGCGGGTCGGCGCTGCTGGCGGTGCGCGCGCCGGTGACCTGGAACGGGTGCGGCCGGCCGTCGGCGTCGAGGGCGACGACCTCGCCGTCGAGGACCGCACGGTCGGCGGGCAGGCGCAGGACGGCGTCGACCACCTCGGGGAGGCGGTCGGTGATCTCGTCGAGGGAGCGGGTGAAGAGCCGTACCGGGACCTCGGCGTCCCGGTCCAGGTGGGCCTGCAGGCGGATGCCGTCCAGCTTGGTGTCGACGGCCACGGGGGTTCCCGGGTCGCGCCGGTGGGTGAGGGCGGTGGCGACGTCGGGCTCGGAGCCGGCGAGCATCGGACGCAGCGGGCGGCCGACCTCCAGCCGGATCTCGGCGAGCGCGGCCTCGCCGTGGAGGAGGGCGGCGGCGGCCACCGGGCCGGTGAAGCCGGCCAGCATGACCGCCCGGCGGACGAGGGCCTCGGGCACACCGGCCGCGGTGGCGACGGCGGGCAGCAGCACACCGTCGGAGGCGCCCTGGCGCAGCTCCCCGGTGATGAGGCCGACCAGCCAACGCTGCTCGTCGGCGGTCGCCCGGCCGAACAGCTCGCCCACCGCTGCCGCGCGGGCGCCGGCCGACCCAGGGCCGGCCAGGGCGGCCATGGCGGTGAGCAGGTCGTCGACCTCGAGGATCTGCAGGGACGGTTCGTCGGCCGGGTCGGGCAGGTCGCGCAGCCCCCGGTAGCCGACCCCGACGGTGCGCTGCGGCAGGGTGCCGGCCAGGTGGTCGGCGGTGGTGCGCACGAGCCGCTCCAGCTCGGTGGCGGGCAGGTCGGCGGCGGCGGCCTCCCGCAGCGCCTCCGCCAGGGCGTCGACCTTGGCCAGGCGGGACCGGGTCGCCGCGACGGTGGTGGAGGTCTCGATGACCCGGGCGAGCTGCATACCCCGGAGTCTGCCGCAGCCCGGGCCGGCCCGCGCGGGGCACGGTCAGGGGCCCAGCCCGAGAACCTCCTCACGGGTGAGGGTGGGGTCGCCTCAGGGGTCGAGCCCGAGGACCTCCTCGCGGGTGAGGGTGGGCGCCAGGCCGGGGACGCCGTACTCGTCGACGAGCGGCGGCAGGACCCGGCCGTCGTCCAGCTCCACCGGGTCGAGCATCGACACCGCGGTGCCGGGGCCGTGGACGGTGGTGCGGTTGTAGACGAGGTCGCCGGGGTCCAGGCCGGGGATCAGCTGGGGCACGGTGACCAGGGTGTAGCCCATGGCGTGCAGGTCGTCCACGATGCCCGGCATGGCCGCCACCGTGTTGGCCACGGTGTCGTGCTGAATGACGATCGACCCCGGGCGGACGTTGTCGCGGATGAAGGTGCGGATCTGCTGGGTCGAGGGGCCGTTCCAGTCCTTGGGGTTGGTGTCGACCATGATCACGGCCTTGCCGAGCCGGCGGGTGTTGGCGTCGAAGGCGAGGAACGGCGGGCGCATCGTGCGGGTGGTGGGGACGCCGATCGCCCGGAGGGCTGCGTCCGTCCGGTCCACCTGGGCCTGCTGACCGGACAGCGTGAGGTCGGGCAGGCGCGGGTGGTCGTAGGTGTGGTTGCCGACCTCGTGGCCCTCCACCCAGGTACGGCGGGTGATGGCCCCGTCGCTGGCGACCTTGCGTCCCACGACGAAGAAGGTCGCCGGCACCCGCTTCTGGGCGAAGGTGTCCAGGACGGTCGACGTGCCGCTCGCGGGCCCGTCGTCGAAGGTCAGCGCGACGCACGCGGTGCGCGCGCAGTCCACCTGACCGCGGGCGGCGGTCGACGATCCGACCAGCGTGGAGTCGCACAGCGCCAGCGGTCCTCCCAGCGCGACGACGCGCGAGGGCGTGCGCTGGGCCAGCTCTGCCGCGGGCCCGAAGCGCAGGCGGTCGCACGGCCCGGAGGTGAGCAGGACCGGGCCGTCGGCGAGCATGCCGGCGGAGAGGGCGTCGACGAAGTTCTCCCCGTCGCCGCGGGCCAGGTAGACGCGAGAGGTCCGGGACGGGAAGGCCCGGTCTGCCACGAGGCGGGCGGTGGCGTATCGGTCGGATCCACCGAGCCTGCTGGTCGGGCGACCGGCGGCCGCGGTGGTCAGGGTGCTGTCGGAGACGGCCAGGGTGCCGCCCAGGGCGACGACCCGGGAGGGGTTCAGCCGGGCGAGGGCTGCGGCGGTGGCCGAGGGCACGCTGCGGCCGTCGCGCGAGGTGAGCAGGACGGGGCCGTCGGTGAGGGTGCCGGCCACGACGGCGTCGGGGGTGATCGAGCCGTTCGCCAGGTAGACGGTGGCCGGCCGGGACGGGAAGGCCGCCCGGGCGATCGTGCCGGCGGTCTCGAAGCGGTCGGCCCCACCGAGCCGGGCCGTCGGCCGGCCGGCCGCCGCCTGGGCCAGCTGCTCCTCGCACACCGACACCTCCCCGCCGAGGGCGACGACCCGGTCCGGGTCGAGCCGGGCGATCTCGTCCAGGACGACGGCGGGGACGGACCGGCAGGCGTTGGTGATGAGCAGGACCGGGCCGTCGCCGAGAGAACCGGCGGTGAGGGCGTCGGCGAAGACGTCGCCGCGGGCGAGGTAGACCGAGCGGACGCTGGAGGGATCGGCGAAGCGGTACCGCGAGATGTTCACCGCCACCGCGTAGCGGTTGGCTCCGCCGATCCGGGACCACGCCACACCGGCCGCAGCCGTCTCGACGGTGGGTTCGGCGGAGGGCCCTTCACCGGCAGCGCTCGCCGGCGGAAGGACCCCCGGCACGACCAGCCCCAGCACCACCAGCAGCGCAGCCAGCAGGACACCCACCCGCGATCCCCTCATGCGGTCAACCTACTCCCGACCGCCGACACGGGGTAGGCCCAAGGCGCCCGACCTCACGGGCGAGATGCATGACCAAACCCAGACCTGCTCCATACCCTCTCTTTGCCTGTCGCGGCGTAGCGTCGAGTCACGACCTGACGCGGAGGCAGGTGGTGCTTCATCCCTTCACCCCAGCCACTCCCCGCGCATGGTCCGCACGGACGTCGCCGGGGCGCTGCACTCACCCAGGCAGCAGCCCCGTCGAGTCGGGGGACGGACGTCCGTGCGCGAGGGCGCGCCCCTTCGTCACGGGCGGGGCGCGCCCTCCTGGGGTGAACCGTCTCGCGCCTCCGACCGCATCTCCGCGCCGGCTCGCTGGACCACATCCACCCGCCGGCTCGCTGGCCCACGGCTCCGCACTGGCGGGCGTCGTGGCCGGCGGGAGTCGTGACTGGCGGCTGCCGACGTTTCAGTCCTTCCCGGCCGCCACCGAGTGCGTCTCGAGGAACTCCTCCAGGATCGTGGCCAGACGGACGGGTGTCTCGTACATCGGGTAGTGCCCGGCGTTGCACATGACCACCACCGTCGAGCTGGGGTGGGTCTTGCCCCAGGTGGCCCGCACACCCTCCTCGGTGACCGCGACGTCGTGCTCACCGACGACGGCCAGCGCGGGGACCCGGTCGACCGGCACGTCGGCGGCGTGGTCGGTGTCGGCCCATGCGGTGAAGTACCCGGCGAAGGCCTCCTCGTCGCTGCGCGCGCGGCTGTGCCTGACGATCTGGTCGATCCAGCGTGCGGAGAGGCGCTTGCCGGTCGTGAGGTCGACGATCGTCTCGCGCGCGGTGTCGTCGCCGGCCGCGCTCTCGAACAGCTGCCGCCCCTCCTCGTCGAACGGGGTGCCCGACGCAGGGACGGGCGCGATGCCGACGACCGCCTCGACCCGGTCCGGCGCCAGGGCCAGGACCCGCTGCACGGCCGAGCCGCCCATCGAGTGCCCGACCAGGGAGAAGGTCCTGACGCCGAGGTCGTCGGCCAGCTCGAGGACGTCGGCGGCGATCTGGTCGATCGTGTACGGCCCGCCTGATCCGCGGCGTTCGCCGTACCCGCGGTAGTCCATGAACTCGTACCGGAAGCTCTCGGTGTCCAGGGCCCCCAGGAAGCCCTGGCCCCAGCCCGTGGACGAACCGAACCAGCCGGGAAGGCAGATGACGGTGCGCGGGCCGCGGCCCACTTCGTGTGCGGTGTCGACCGAGGTGTCTTCGTTGACGATCATGCTCCGAAACTACGCCCGATCGTTTTCGGGTCGGCACCTGGGTGGGGTATGCCGTGGGGCACCGGACGGCCCAGATCCTGACGCAGTCGATCGTTGCCCCGCCCACGGCCCTGATCGACTGCGGTGGTCGGCCTACGACGCTGCCAGGGCGAGGGCGGCGCACTCCATCGAGCAGGGGGTGATCGTGCCGGTCCAGCCCCGGACGGCCAGCGTCCGGGCAACGTCGACGGCCAGTTCGCACGGCTTCTGGTCCAGCTCCAGGTAGCTGATACGCAACGTCACCTCACCACGGGCCGCGGCCTGACGGTCCCGGCGACGGTCGCCGTGGAACTGCTCACCGGCGTGCCACAGCAGGCCGTCGATCTCGACGTTGACGCCGTGCCTCCTGTTCTTCAGGTCCGTCCTGGTGCAGCCGTCGTCCTCGCTGACCTGACGTTCGAAGACCGGAAGACCGTGGGGCTGCTGGACGCGGGTGGCGTACCAGACCTCCGGAAGGCTCTCCGCGCCGTCACCGATCTCACCGAACGCCAGGCGCAGCTCGCGGGACCACCGGTGGCCGCGGCGGGCGGCGAGCTCGTCCAGGAGGGCCGACTGGGTCAGCGACCGCTGCTGGCATGCACGTTCCGCCAGGGCGACCGCGTCGTCGAGCGAGCTGTCCGGTCTTTCGGCGAGGTCGATGACCGTCTGAGCAAGGCTGGTCGTGGGAAACCCTTCGACGGACCGGGTCTCCAACCGTCGTCGCTGCACCACCGTGACACCCGTGAGCCCCCGGCAGCGGGTGCCGTTCGGAACAGCGATGGTGAGGCCCCGAGGTTCGATCTTGTCGAGGCGCCAGACGAACGACGCCGACTGCATCGCGAGGGCGGCGCCGCTCCCGCAGCGCAGCAACCCCGCCCACGCCTTCGCGTGCCAGGTCACGGTGCCGGTGTTGGTCAGGTAGACGCCCGGGTGGATCGCCTGCCAGGCGCCACGGTGCAGTCGCCAGCGGACCTGCTTGGCCGACATGCCGGCCGCGAGCGCCTGTCGACGGCTGACGACTCCGTGCTGACGACGGGCGAGGGCTGGAAGGTCCACCCGTCCTATGGTGGCCGCATCGAAGATCGCCGGTTGTGACTTGTCCACAGGCCGCTGGCCGCCCCGGCGGTGGTCAGCTCGTCGGCGACCCCGCCCCGACCGTCCGGGGAGCCTGGATCCACGCAGCCGATCGTGGCCCCCTCCAGGGCACCGATCGACTGCAGCCCAAGGCTCCTCACACCCGGCAGCCCCCGACCGTCCGGCCCCGCCCGTTCACGCAGTCGATCATGGCCCCCTCCAGGGCACCGATCGACTGCACGGGGTCCGACCGACCGACAGCCGACCGACGACCCACACCTCAGCCCGTAGGCCGCGCCAACCAGCGGGCCAGCTCTGACAACCCCTCCTCACCCAGCACCTCGCCGGGCAGCAGCGGCACCTCGACGACCGGCAGGTCGGGCAGCTCGTCCGTCAGCTGCGCCAGGTAGCCGTCCTCCACCGCCCGCCGCGCGGCCAGCAGCTCGCCCGCGTCGGCCGGCGACCGCTTGTTGACCACCAGCGCCGCGACGTCCATGTGCGACCGGCTCAGCTGCTCGTGCAGCTCGATCGTCTCCAGCACGGGCAGCCGCTCGGCCGCCAGGACGATGACGAACCCGCTGCGCGCGGGGTCCTGCAGCAGCTCCCGCAGGGTCCGGAAACGGTCCTGCCGCCGGTCCAGCACCCGCCGGATCTCCGCGTCCCGCCGCGACCGCCGGTCCCCTCCGCGGTCGCCCGGCTGCTCGCCGTAGCGAGGGACGACCCCGATCACGTCCGCCGCCGCCTGCTCGCCGCGGTCGGCCTCCAGACCGCGCAGCGCCGCACCGAACTTCGCCGACCGGTCCTGCCGCCGCAGCAGCCCCTCGGTCCAGGCCTGCATCAGCTCGGGCAGCGCGATCAGCCGCGTCGTGTGGCCGCTGGGCGCCGTGTCCACGACGACCAGCTCGTCACGGTCCCGCTCCTCCAGCACCTCGGCGAGCCGCTCGAGCACCGCCGCCTCGTGGGTGCCGGGCGCGTCCCGGGCAAGGTCCAGGTGCTTGTCGACCTCGCCCTGGAGGTGCTCGGGCATGAGCCGCCGCATGGTCTCGCGCACGGCCGACAGGTGGGCGTCGGTGGTCCGCCCGGGGTCGATCTCCAGGCCGCGCAGGAGCGGCGCCAGCTCCACCGGGTCATCACCCACCGGTCGCCGCCACAGGTGGCCCAGGTTGTGCGCCGGGTCGGTGGACACCACGAGCGTGGGCCGTCCGCCCTGGGCGCTGTCGAGGGCCAGCGCCGAGGCGACGGCCGTCTTGCCGACGCCTCCCTTGCCCCCGACGAAGAGGACGTCGCGCCGCGTGGTCAGGTCGGTCAGCAGGGAGCTCATGGGTCCTTCGGCGACGAGGGTCAGGATGGGGACGGAGGGCGACGTGCCTTGGGCGGCCGGTGCGGGTGCCGCGGTCAGCAGCAGGAGAAGTGGTCCAGCGGCGAGCGGTCCATCCCCATCCGCCGGTGCCAGTCGTGGAACTGCTCGTAGACCACCGGCAGCAGCTCGACCGTGTAGTAGCTCGCCGGGTTGGGCACTCCCAGCGCCTCGGCCATGACGATGACCATGAACAGGTCGTCCTCGTCCTGGCGGGCGCGGGCGAACGTGCGCCGGTAAGGCCCGCTGTAGAACTCGCGCAGCCCCGCGGCCACCTCGGCGAGGCGACCACGGGGCTGCGGCGACGTGTTCGGCATACCTCAGGGTATGCCGCACGCGCTCAGTCGTGCGGCGGGTGGTCGCCGACGTGCTCGACCGGCTGCTCGCGCCCTGACAGGGCGGCGAGCTCGGCGTCGTCGTCGCCGTCGTAGTCCTTGGCGCCCTTCATGGCGACCGCGGCCTCGACCATGACCCACACGGCCGCGACGAGGATGACGAGGTCCAGGATCAGCAGCAGCCAGTTCTGGGTGTTCCAGAAGGTACCGAGCTGGATGAACAGCGCGTAGATCGTCATGACGCCCACGAACGCCAGCGGGATCAGCGCCGGGAGCGGGGTGCGGCCGCGACGCATCAGCATGATCGCGATGATCGACAGGGTCAGCGCGGCCATCAGCTGGTTGGTCGTGCCGAACAGCGGCCAGATGAGCATGCCGCCCGAGCCGTCCGCACCGGCGCCGAAGGTCAGCGCCAGGGCGACACCGACCGCGACGACCGTGGCGACGCCCTTGCCCAGGCTCACCCCGGCGATGTCGCCGATCTCCTGGACCACGAAGCGCTGCAGGCGCACGCCGGTGTCCATCGTGGTGGCCGCGAAGAGGATCGCGGTGGTCGCCAGGATGGTGGCCGACAGGGACTGGGGCAGACCCAGGCCGCTCTCCACGATCGCCCCGCCGCCGGAGACGAACGCCCCGACGCTGCCGGCACCGAAGGCGTTGTAGACCTCTTCCCAGGCGGCCAGGGAGGCGAAACCGGCGGTCGCGGCGATGATCGAGCCCAGGGCCAGCAGACCCTCGCCGACGGCGCCGAAGTAGCCGACGAACCGGGCGTCGCTCTCCTTGTCCAGCTGCTTGGAGCTGGTGCCGGAAGAGACCATGCCGTGGAAGCCGGAGATGGCGCCGCAGGCGATGGTGACGAACAGCAGCGGAACGATGCTCGGCGTGCCCTCGGGGACGTTGCTGTTGACGGCCGGGGCCACGATCTCGGGCCGGGCCAGCAGGACCGAGCCGTAGAGGATGCCCAGCGCGATGAACAGCTGCAGGCCGTTGATGTAGTCGCGCGGCTGGAGCAGCACCCAGACCGGCAGCATCGAGGCGATACCGGCGTAGAGGAACAGCAGGATGATCCAGACCGAGTTGGCCGGCAGGCCGAAGGCCGTCTCGGGCAGGGCCAGCGGCACCTGGTCGCCGATCCAGATGAGGGTGTAGAGCGCGACGACTCCGACGACCGACACCAGCGGCAGGCTCCACCTGAGCCGGTAGATCGCCTGGCCGACGGCGAGCGCCACGAGGAGCGCGCCCCAGGTCGGGATCACCGCGGTCGGGGTGGCCACCAGCAGGTTGGCGATGACGACCGAGAAGGCCGCGTTGACCATGAGCAGCAGCAGGAAGATGACGACGAGGAAGAGGTTGCGGCCGCGGGCGCCGATGTAGCGGCCCGAGAGGGCACCGATCGACTGGCCACGGTTGCGGATCGAGGCCCACAGCGCCCCGAGGTCGTGCATGCCGGCGAAGAAGACCGTGCCGATCGTCACCCAGAGGAAGGCGGGCAGCCAGCCCCAGATGACGGCGATGGCCGGACCGACGATGGGCGCGGCACCGGCGACGGAGGTGAAGTGGTGGCCCCACAGCACGTACTTGTTCGTGGGGACGTAGTCGACACCGTCCTCCAGCTGGTGGGCCGGGGTCGGGATGGAGTCGTCGAGGGCGTAGATCCTGGTCGCGAGGAACTTCGAGTAGAGGAAGTACCCCGCCAGGATCATCGCCACACCGATGAGGGCGAGAACCAGGGAGTTCATGAGCGGCACCTTCGTGAGGGCGTGAGCGGACGTCTCGCACCGTAGCCCGGCCTTACCACCGTTCCGGGACAGGGGTTCCCGATCGGTGGAAATCGTTATGCAGTTGTGACATGTGTGGCAGATGAGGTGTATGCGGTCGCGCAACCGGGTGGGCAGGTCCGGGAGGGCGGGTGTGTCGGGGCGCCGCCGCACGGCATACCACGGGACGGCGGCGCCCCCCGCACCCGGGTGGGTGCGGGGGGCGCCTGCTGGACGTCCTCAGTCCTGCGGGGTCGGGGACCTCACGGGTAGACGACGCCGTCGAGCTGGTCCTCGACGGCCTTGTCGACGGCGGCATAGCCACCGGCGATGGTGATCTGCTGGACCCGCAGGTCCACGATCGCACCGAGCACGGCCGAGGGGACGGTCTCCTTCTTCACCAGCAGCACGGGGCTGTTGTGCTGGGCCGCCACCGGCCCGGCCGCCAGGGCGTCCGGGAAGTTGAGCCCGGTCGCCACGAGGGCGTGGGCCACGGGGGCGTCGAAGAAGCGCTTGGCCACACCGGCCGAGACCTCGTAGCGGTTGGCCCCGCCGATGCGCTCGACCTGGTCGGCGTAGCCGTCCAACGTGGTGAGCACGTCGTCGGACACCGCCGCGGGTCCACCGACGAGCACGACCCGCTGCGGCTGCAGCCGGTCCAGCTCGGCGGCCACGACGGCAGGCACGCCGTCGGACTTGACCAGCATCAGCGGCGCGTCCTGGACGCCCGCGGCCGCCGAGGCGGACAGGGCGTCGGGGAAGTTCTCGCCGCTGGCGATGAACACCGTGCCCGCGGCGTCGTACTCGCCGGAGACCGCGGCCGAGGTGGCGTAGCGGTTGGGACCGGCGAGCCGCTCCACGGTGCCCGCGTAGCCGCGCAGCTCGGTCGCCACGAGGTCGGACACCGCCGCGTCACCACCGAGGACGACGATCCGCTGCGGCTTCAGCTGCTGCAGGGCCATCCGGGTGGAGGCGGGGATCGAGCCGGGCTTGACCAGCACGACCGGGGAGTCGTTCGCGGCGGCCAGGGCGCCACCGGACAGCGCGTCCGGGTGGGACAGGCCGTTGGCGACGTAGACCGTCTCCACGCCGGCGTCGAAGTTCTCGACGGCCAGCTCGGAGGCGACCATGTAGCGGTCGTTGCCCAGGGCGCGCGTCACCGACAGGGTGTCGGTGGTCGAGCCACCCTCCCAGGCCACGGTGAAGTACGGGCTGGTCCAGGTCTCGACGCCCGGGGTGCGGTCGTCGTTCCAGGCGCTGGCCTTGGTGACGCGGACCTCGAGGACGTAGTCCCCGGAGTCCACGCGCTGGCGTGCGCCGTCGGCGTCCACGTACCTGCCGTCCCAGGTCCACGCCGAGATGCCGTTGCGGCTGCCGGTGCGGGCCAGGTAGTCGACCTCGGTGACGACGCCGACCGACGTGCCCTTGGAGCCGTCGACGTTGGCGCGGTAGACCTCCCACTCCATGTGGCGGGCCTGGTGCTCGAAGTGCAGCGCCACGGTCGGCACGTCGTTCCCGGCCATCTCGTAGACGTTGCCCTCCTTCACCAGGTTGTAGGTGCCGTCCTCGTCGACGCAGTCGACCCCGAGGAACTTCCCGCACTGGCCGACCTCGAGGAGGGCGGGCAGCTCCTGGACGACGGTGATGTTGCCCTCCGCGTCCTTGGTGATCATGTCGGCCAGGACCTCGACGTCCTGCAGGTCGTAGGCCGACCCGCCGTAGGCGACCGAGTGATCGATGCCGTCCGGGTCCTCCAGGGCGATGTAGCCACCGAAGGTGATGCCGTCCTTGGGCGAGGTGATCGTCACCGACAGGGTGGCTGTCCCGCCGGCAGGCACGGTGACGGACGCCGGGACGTCGACGGTGGCGCCGCCGAGCCAGAATCCGAAGTCGTTGGCCGTACCGATGGTTGCGAGCGCCTCGGTGTGCGAGACCGCGAAGGACCGGGAGGTGTCACCCTCGTTGGTCAGCGTGATCTCGTGCGTCGTGCTGACGCCGGGGAGCTGCTGGCCGAGCTGGATCAGACCCGGGGAGGCGACGACCTCGGCCTGGATGGCCTCGTCGACCTGGATCATGCCCGAGCCCTGCTTGTGCACGGCCTCGGGTCCGTACCCGGCGGCCTGGTTCCATTCCAGGACGTCGGAGGTGTTCTGCAGACGCAGCAGCAGTTCCTCGTTGTCCAGACCCGGACGGGCCTCCAGCATGAGCGCGGCGGCCCCGGCGGCGTGCGGAGCGGCCATCGAGGTGCCCGACAGGGTGGCGTAGGGCTGGATCTCCAGCGGGTAGGTCGAGTAGATCGACCCGCCCGGCGCGGAGATGTCCGGCTTGAAGGTCAGGTCGGCGGTGGTGCCGTAGGAGCTGAAGGTGCTCATCAGCCCCCCGGTCGGGTTGGTCGCCTCGACCTGCTCGTCGGACCACGTGATGGACGTGGTGCCGTCACCGGCCGCCGCGTCGTCGTAGAGGGCGATGCCGTCGGCGCGGGTGATGGCCACGACCGGGATGGTCACGGCAGGGGTCCCCGCGACGGTGGGGCTGAAGGCACCCGCCACGTTGTTGTAGATGATGACACCCGAGGCGCCGGCGTCCATGGCGTTGACGGCCTTGATGTGGAAGGCGCAGGTGCCACGCTGGATGAGGGCGACGTTTCCCTCGACGGCCGCTGCCACGTCTGCCGGCAGCGCGGTGCACGCCTGGGCCTCGACGGAACCGGGCGCGCCCACGGGGACGACGACCTCGGTGCCCGACGTGGGGGCCGGCGGCGCGCCGGTGGCTTCGCCGTAGGGGACCGGCTCGCCCGCGGCGTCCAGGAACATGTTGGCGCGGTAGGCCACGTTGTCCACCGACCCGACACCGATGGTGTCGTGCCCGACACCAGGAGCACCGGCGGAGTGCAGGCCGCTGTCACCGCTGTTGCCGATGGAGGCGGTGACGATGACGCCCTCACGGGCCAGGGCGTCGGTCGCCTGGGCGGTGGGGTACTCCTGCCAGGCCGAGAAGGCGGAGCCGATGGAAAGGTTGACCACGTCCATGCCGTCGGAGAGCGTCTTCTCCATCGCGCGGAGCATGATGTCGGCGTCCGTGGAGCCCTCGCAGCCGAACACGCGGTAGGCACCGAAGGTCACCTCGGGAGCGACGCCGTCCACCTCACCGGCCGCACCGACGATGCCGGCGACGTGGGTGCCGTGCCCCTGGCAGTCGTCCGGGTTGGGGTCCGGGAGCGGCTGAGGGCTGTAGGCGTCCGAGCCGGGGTCGGCGTTGTAGGCGTCGCCGACGAAGTCGTAGCCGAACCGCACGCGGGGGGAGGGGAACGGCGTGGTGCCCGGCGAACCGTTGCCACCCAGGTCGGGGTGGTCGATGTCGATGCCGGTGTCGATGACACCCACCCGGATGCCCTTGCCCGTGTAGCCGAGCTCGCTCTGCGCGACGTCCGCGCCGGTCATCGACAGGGCGGTGAACATCTCGGGGTCGATCGTCGTGGCCTCGGGCTCCTCGGGGGCGTCCAGGACCGCGATCGGGAAGATCGCCTCCACGACCTGGGAGGAGGCCAGCTCCGTCAGCCTGTCCTCCGAGGCGTTGACGGACACGCCGTTCCAGAGGCTGTCGAACTCGGCGCGGACCTCGACGTCCACCCCGGCCTGCTCCGCGTCGGCGAGGAACTGGCTGCGCTCGGCCTGGATCGCCTGGAGGGACCCGCCCTCGCTGGTGGGTGCTGAGGCGAACTGGACGAAGAAGGCGTGCGGCGCCATCTCGACACCGCTGATCGTGTTGCCCTGGATCTTGCTCTCAGGCGCCGGGGAACCCGGTGCCAGGTACTCGGACGCTCCGGCGGACAGCGGCGCGAGGAGCGCCCCCGTCATCGTCAGCGCGGCGACACCTGCGAGAGCACGGCGAGGGCTGCTGCCCCGTGGTGCTTGATTCACGCGTCTATCTCCCTTGATGCACGGTGCACGCCGGTCGACGCACACAAGCCCCGAGCCTGCCAAAGGGTCACCGTTCCCAGGACGATCACAGGGTTACGACTGGGTAACAATCGGTGGCCGCAGGTCACGGCGCGGCAAAGTGACGCAGCGTCGCGCTGGCCACCACCCCCTCAGGGGTGAGGACGCAAGGGTCTGACAGGCGCAGGGTGCACAATCGACCTCGTGCTCGTCCGGGTCCTTCGCCGCCGTCTGCGGCCCTACCTCGGACTGGTCGTGGGGGTCCTGCTGCTGCAGCTGGTGGCCACCCTGGCCAGTCTGTGGCTGCCCGCGCTCAACGCCGACATCATCGACAACGGCGTGGCCCGGGGGGACACGGCATACATCTGGCGGGTCGGGGCCGTCATGCTCGCGGTGAGCGCGGTGCAGGTGGTGGCCCAGATCGGCGCCGTGTGGTGCGCGGCCCGGACGGCGATGGGGGTCGGGCGCGACCTGCGGGTGGCGGTCTTCGACACGGTGCTGGGGTTCTCCTCGCGGGAGCTGGGGCAGTTCGGCGCACCGACGCTCATCACCCGCAGCACCAACGACGTCCAGCAGGTGCAGATGCTGACGTTCATGTCGCTGGTCATGCTCGTGGCCGCGCCGATCACCGGCGTCGGCGGCGTCGTCATGGCGATCCGTCAGGACGTGGGGCTGTCCTGGCTCATCGGGGTGGCCGTGCTCGTGCTGCTGGCGGGCATGGCCCTGGTCATCAGCCGCATGGTGCCGCTCTTCCGCGCCCAGCAGAAGCAGCTGGACGCGGTGAACCGGGTCATGCGCGAGCAGATCGGCGGCATCCGCGTGGTGCGCGCGTTCACCCGCGAGGAGGACGAGAAGGCCCGGTTCCGGACGACCAACACCGAGCTGACCCGGATCGGGCTGCGCGTGGGCGACCTCATGGCGCTGATGTTCCCCTTCGTCATGCTCGTGATGAACCTCTCCAGCGTCGGCGTGGTGTGGTTCGGCGCGCAGCGGGTGGAGTCGGGGGCGATGCAGGTGGGGTCGCTGATCGCCTACATCAGCTACCTCATCCAGATCCTCATGTCGATCATGATGGCCACGATGGTGGCCACGATGATCCCGCGGGCGTCGGTCGCCGCCGAGCGGATCGACGAGGTGCTGGGCACCACGACCAGCGTGGTGCGCCCCGAGCACCCGGCGAGCCCCACGGCGCGGCACGGCACGGTCGAGGTGGACGCGGTCTCGTTCACCTACCCGGGGGCGGAGACCCCCGTGCTGCAGGACGTCTCCTTTACGGCCCGGCCGGGCACCACCACCGCCATCGTGGGCGGCACCGGTGCGGGCAAGACCACCCTGCTGCGGCTGATCCCCCGGCTGGCCGACGTCACCGGCGGCGGTGTCCGGGTGGATTCCACGGACGTGCGCGACATGGCGCCACAGGACCTCTGGTCGCGGGTCGGTCTCGTGCCCCAGCGGCCCTACCTGTTCTCCGGGACCGTCTCGACCAACCTGCGCTTCGGCAACCCCGACGCCACCGACGAGGAGATCTGGGAGGCGCTGCGGGTGGCCCAGGCGGCCGACTTCGTCTCCTCCTGGGCCGACACGCTCGACCACCCGGTCGCCCAGGGCGGCACCAACGTCTCCGGCGGGCAGCGGCAGCGGCTGTGCATCGCCCGGGCCCTGGTCGCCCGCCCCGACATCTACCTCTTCGACGACAGCTTCTCCGCGCTGGACCTGTCCACCGACGCGCGGCTGCGGGCGGCCCTGCGGCCGATGACGCGGCAGGCCACGGTGGTCGTCGTCGCCCAGCGCATCTCCACCGTGGTCGACGCCGACCAGATCGTGGTCCTGGACGCAGGCCGGGTCGTCGGGACCGGCACGCACGACGAGCTGCTGGCGACCTGCCCGACCTACCGGGAGATCGCCCGCTCCCAGGAGCTGGCGGGGGTGACGTCGTGAACGATGGCCGGCGCCCCGGGGACGGCGCCACCACCGACGACGGTGCGGACGAGCCGGTCGTCCGTCCCGAGGTCCGGCGCGGCCCGCGACCCGGCGGCCCGCACGGCATGGGGGCTCCGGTCGAGAAGCCGTCCGACTTCCGGGGGTCGGCGAAGCGGCTGGCCCATCGGCTGACGCCCTACCGGACCCTCATCGCCCTCTCGGTCGTGCTGACCGTCGTCGGCGTCGTCCTCGGCACCCTCGGCCCGCGGGTGCTCGGACGGGCGACCGACCTGGTCTTCGGCGGCTGGATCGGGTCGCAGCTGCCGGCCGGGGCGTCGGTGGAGGACGTGGCCGCCGGACTGCGGGCCGACGGGCAGGAGACCTACGCCGACCTGGTGGAGGGCACCCCCCACCTCGTGCCCGGGCAGGGGATCGACTTCGACGCGCTCGCGCTGGTGATCGCCCAGGTGATCGGCCTCTACCTCGCGGCCGCGCTGCTCACCTGGATCGCGGTGCGCCTGGTCAACCGGATCTCGATGTGGACGGTGCGCGACCTGCGGGCCGAGTCGGAGGACCAGCTGCACCGCCTGCCGCTGGCCTACTTCGACCGGCAGCCGCGCGGGGAGATCCTCTCCCGGGTCACCAACGACCTCGACAACCTCCAGCAGACCCTGCAGCAGACGTTCGGCCAGCTGCTCAGCGCAGCCGTCACGGTGGTGGCGATCCTGGGCATGATGCTGTGGATCTCCCCGGTGCTCACGCTCATCGCGATCGCCACGATCCCGGTCTCGGTCCTGGTGACGGTCCTCGTGGCGAAGCGCTCCCAGAAGCTGTTCAAGGCCCAGTGGAAGCACACCGGGACGCTCAACGGGCAGATCGAGGAGGCCTTCACCGGTCACGAGCTGGTGAGGGTCTTCGGCCGGCGCGAGCAGGTCACCGACCGGATGCGGGCCACCAACGAGGAGCTCTACGACGTCACCTGGCGGGCCCAGTTCATCAGCGGGATCATCATGCCCGCGATGTTCTTCGTGGGGAACCTCGGCTACGTGCTCGTCGCGGTGGTCGGGGGCCTGCGGGTCGCGACCGGAACCCTCTCGCTCGGCAGCGTGCAGGCCTTCATCCAGTACTCCCGCCAGTTCACCCAGCCGGTCACCCAGGTGGCCTCGATGGCCAACCTGCTGCAGTCCGGCGTCGCGTCGGCCGAGCGGGTCTTCGAGCTCCTCGACGCACCGACCGAGACCCCGGACCCCGTCGACGCCGCCCCGGTGAGCGCGCCGCGCGGGCGCATCGTCTTCGAGGACGTCGACTTCTCCTACGGCGAGGAGCCCCTCATCGAGGACCTCTCGCTCGTCGCGGAGCCGGGCCAGACGGTGGCGATCGTCGGACCGACGGGGGCGGGCAAGACGACGCTGGTCAACCTGGTCCTGCGGTTCTACGAGCTGGCCGGGGGCCGGATCACCCTCGACGGCCGGGACATCACGACGATGACGCGCAAGGACCTGCGCGCCAGGATCGGGATGGTGCTGCAGGACGCCTGGGTCTTCGAGGGGACGATCCGGGCCAACATCGCCTACGGCCGGCCCGGTGCGACGGACGAGGAGGTGCAGGCGGCGGCGGAGGCGGCCTACGTCGACCGGTTCGTCCAGCACCTGCCGGACGGCTACGACACGGTGCTCGACGACGAGGGGTCCTCGATCAGCGTCGGGGAGAAGCAGCTGATCACCATCGCCCGGGCCTTCGTCTCACAGCCCTCGCTGCTCATCCTCGACGAGGCCACCAGCTCGGTCGACACCCGTACCGAGCTGCTCGTCCAGGAGGCGATGGCCCGGTTGCGGACCGACCGGACCAGCTTCGTCATCGCCCACCGCCTCTCCACGATCCGCGACGCCGACCTGATCCTGGTCATGGAGCACGGACGGATCGTCGAGCAGGGCACGCACGGCGAGCTGCTCGCGGCGGACGGGGCCTACGCACGGCTGCACGCCGCCCAGTTCAGCGGCGCGGCGGTGGACGTCGACGAGCTGGACGCGGCGCGGGTTCCCGCGTCGTAGGTCAGCAGGCCCGACGGGCGAGCACCCCCGTACCCGCGTCGTAGGTCAGCAGGCCCGACGGGCGAGCACCCCGTAGAACTGACCGAGCCGGCGGAACGGCTCCCGGCGCGAGAGGGCGATCTCGAGCCGCTCCCACGCGGCGTAGAAGTCCGGGTCCGCCTTGGGCCCGTTGTCGAGCAGGAGGTCGCCCACGGTGCGCCCGCCGAACACGTCCACGACCTCCATCCCGGCGCCGGCCATCCAGCGCTCCAACCGGGGCAGGTCGATCTTGGCGACCTCCGTCCCGAACGTCAGCGTCGGCGCCCTCGTGGCCTCCAGCTCGGTCAGCGCCGCCTCCGGACCCTGCCGCAGGAAGGCGGTCAGCACCCGGTGGTCGGGGTTGGGCAGCACCACCGAGAGCAGTCCGTCCGGCCGCAGCACCTGCACGAGCCGGCGCAGGTCAGCGGCGGGGTCCGGACGGTACTGCAGGACGTAGTGGCACAGCACGGCGTCGACCGCCGGACGGCCGGCCAGGTCGTCCAACCCACCGACCTTGGTGCGCAGGCCGCGTTCGCGGGCCAGGCGGAGCATGCCCTCGGCCGGGTCCAGCACGGTCACCCGGTGCCCGAGCTGCTGGAGGGGGGCCGCGTCCAGCCCGTCCGCCCCGCCCACGTCGAGCACGTCCAGCCGGGGCGCACCCGCCCCCACGTCGCCGAGGTGGGCGGCCAGGACGTCGCGCACCACGGCATACCGGATGCGGTTCCAGGGTTCGGCGGTGTAGGCCCGCCAGTCCTCCAGGTGCTCGTCGAAGGAGCTCACGAGGTCATCGTGACAGGGGTGCGGGCACCGGGGCCTCCTCAGCCACGCAGCTACGAGCGCCAGGCCGCCGCCCGCAAGGTCAGTGGCAGGACGTGGATCTCCGCCGGTCGGTCCGTGCGCAGTCGATCGTGGCCCTGATCATGGCCCCGATCGACTGCACTGGCCCGGGTCCTGCTGTCCGGCGCACGTCCGGCGGCCCGTCGGGGTCCGGCGGCCCGTCACATCACCCGCCCCAGGCTCCTGCGCAGCGCCCATGTCCCCAGCGCCAGGACCACGGCCGCCATCCCGGCCAGGACGCCGATCTGCGGCAGCACGTCCACCAGGCCGCCGCCGCGCCGCTGCACCTCCGCGATCGCCTCGTAGCCCCAGGCGTGCGGGGTCAGGTAGGCGAACCGGCGCATGGTGTCCGGGAAGAACTCCAGGGGCACCATCGACCCGCCCACGGCGGCGAGGATCAGGCCCGCCCCGACCGCGACCCCGCTGGCGACGCCCTCGCTGTCCATCAGCACGCCGATGAGCATCGCGACCCCGGCGGCCACCAGGCCGAACACCGCGACGACGACCGACACCACGACGATGTTGCCCCAGTCCACCCCGAAGAGCAGCGAGCTGGCCGCCATGATGTAGATGCCCTGGAACGCCGCGACGACGAAGCGGCCCAGCGCCTGCCCGGCCACCACCTGCCGGGCGTTCACCGGCGCGGCCATCACCCGTCGCAGCGCCCCGCTCCGGCGGGCCTGGATGGTCGCGCTGGCGGCCGTGAGGGTGTTGAGGAAGACGAAGAGGAGCAGCTGCCCGCCGGCGCCGATGTCGAAGCGGCCCATCGAGGCGAACTCCTGCATCACCGGGTCGGCGGAGCGGACGTCCACCGTCACGGGGTCCCGCTGCGCCTCCGCCCGCTCCAGCGCAGCCACGACCTCGGCGGTGGAGGACGCGTCGGCGGAGGAGGCGTCGGCGGAGCTCCCGTCGGAGGCCGCCCCGTCCACCGCCTCCGTCAGCAGCTGTCGACGGCCCAGCTCGACGAACGCCGCGTCGACCGCGCCCCTGACCAGCTGGTCCAACCCCGGAGGCGCCGCCTCACCCGGAGCGACCATCTCGAGCTCCGCGGGCGCGGCCGAGCGTACGACCACGCCGACGTCGAGGGCCCCCTCGGTCACCGCGTCGCCCAGCTCCTCCTCGTCGGGGTATGCCGTCGCCTCCAGCCCGGCGGCGTCCAGCTGGTCGACGATGACGGCGGCGAGGGTGGCCACCTCCGACCCCTCGGCCCCGTCCACGACCCCCACCGAGCTGGCCGCCTGCGAGGTGGCCTGCAGGCCCAGGACGACGACGAGGATCATCGGCAGCACGAAGACGAAGAACAGGTTGAACCGGTCGGCCAGGAACCTCTTCAGCTCGTGGACGGCGATCGCGACGACGGCGTTCACAGCGGGTCCTTCCGGCCCGGGACGACCCGGGCGAGCAGCAGCAGCACGACGGTGAAGCCGAGCAGGGTCAGGAGCACGGGTCCCAGGTCGGCGACGCCGCCACCTCCGGCGGTCACGCTCAGCCCCCGGCCGAGCGCGGCGACCGGGTTGAGCGCCAGCACCTGGCCGAGCAGCCCCTCGTCCGGGACGCGGAAGAAGGTTCCGCCCACCACGCCGAGCGAGATGGCCACGACCGAGAGCATGAGGCTGGCCTGCTCGGCGGTGCCGGCCAGCTTGAGGATGAGCGCCATGACCGACGTCGCCGCGGTCACCACGGCCACGACCACGACCATCACCGCCGGCCAGGAGCCGAAGGACACACCCTCCAGGAACAGCGACCCCGCCACGAGGAGCACGGTCGTCGAGGCGGTACCGAGCAGGACCGCCACGACCGCCTTGGCCAGCGGCACGAGCCACGGCCGGATCGGGGTCGAGCGCACCCGCGCCAGCGTCCCCCACTCCCGTTCGGTGAGCATCGTCAGCACGGCGAAGCCGACGGTGAAGAAGAGGAACATGCCGGCCTGCCCCGCCACGATCCCGGCCGACAGCGACAGCTGCCCCCCGGCGACCCCCCGCACGGTCCAGGCGGCGCCCCCGGCGGCCCCGTCGGCCGTGGTCCCCTCCGGGTCCGTCGCCGAGCCGGCGGGCGCCGTTCCGCCTCCGGACAGCGCGGCCACGAGCGTCTCCAGCTGCTGCCCGTAGAGCCCCAGCTCCGCCCCGGCGGCGATCGTCGTGGCGTCGCGCTCCATCGCCTCGACGGTGCTGCTGACCACCCCCACGACCACCTGGCCGGCCAGGCCGGCGTCCTCGCCCACCTCGACGTCGACGGAGGCGCCGGTCCCGTCGTCGAGCGCGGCGGCATACCCCTCCGGCACGGTGATCCCGACCTGGGCCTCGCCGGACGTGACGGCGGCGGTGACCTCGTCGGCGGGGACCTCGAGCACGGTGACGTCGATGCCCGCCTCGGACAGGCTGGCGAGCGTCCGGGGGACGGCGGTGGCCGCCTCGTCCCCGTCGGGCACCGACACCGCCGCGGTCACCGGGTCCAGCTGCGGGTCGTCCACCCCGGCGAACGCCAGGCTGAAGACCGCCGACAGTGCCAGCGGGATGACGACGGCGAAGAGGATGACCGACCGGTCGCGCAGGTGCTGGCGCAGGTCGTGGGCCACGAGGACGAGGAGGGCGCGCACGTCAGTCCCTCAGCGCCCGGCCGGTGAGGTGCAGGAAGACCGACTCCAGGTCGGGGCGGGTGATCTGGACGTCGTGCAAGCTCATGCCCGCACCGCTCGCCGCGGTGACGATCCCGGCGATCGCGGTCGGCGCCCCCCGGACGGTCAGGCGCAGCCCGTGGGGGTCGTGGACCACCCGCTGCACGGCGGGTATGCGGTCCACCGCGGCCTCGGCGGCGGCCAGGTCGCCCCCGCCCGCGAGGACGACGACGTCGGCGTCGCCCACCAGCTCGACGAGCTCGTCCCGGGTGCCCTGGGCCTGCACGCGCCCGCCGTCCATGATGGCGATCCGGTCGCAGAGGCGCTCGGCCTCCTCCATGTAGTGCGTCGTGTAGAGCACCGCCATCCCGGCGTCGGTCAGCGTGGCGACCGACTCCAGGATCGCGTTGCGGGACTGGGGGTCCACGCCGACGGTCGGCTCGTCGAGGATGAGCAGGGTCGGTTCGTGCAGCAGGCCGATGCCGATGTTGAGCCGGCGCTTCATGCCGCCGGAGAAGGTCTTGCTCGGCTTGGTGGACCGGTCCTCCAGGCCGACCAGCTCGAGCACCTCCTCGACGCGGGTCTTCAGGCGGGCGCCGCGCAGCCCCTGGAGCCGGCCGAAGAAGCGCAGGTTGTCGCGGGCGGACAGCTCGGGGTAGATCGCCAGCTCCTGGGGGACGAGGCCCAGGTGGCCCTTGGCGCGGATCGGGTCGTCGGCCATGTCCGTCCCGGCGACGTGGACGCTGCCGGCGTCGGGGCGCAGCAGCCCGGCGATCATGAGGATGGTCGTCGTCTTGCCGGCGCCGTTGGGGCCGAGCAGCCCGAACGTCTCACCCGGCGCCACCTGCAGGGAGACGCCGTCGACGGCCCGCAGGTCGCCGTAGGCCCGGACGAGGCCGTCCACCTGCAGGACAAGAGAGGTGGCCGGAGGCTGCGCCGTGCCGCCCACGACCGGGGCGGGTGCAGGACCCGCGGCGGTCGGGCGACGGTCCGCCGCGGTCGGGCGACGGTCCGCGGCGGTCGGGCGACGTTCCGCGGCGGTCCCGGACGAGGAGGTGGTCATGACGATCACGCTATGCCCCGGGGGCGCCCGTCCGGCAGTGACAGACGTCCCGTCCTGGGTGTGCGACCCGTCACGGTGCGAAGGACCAACCGATGTACCGCGCCGTCGTGTCACGCCGGTCGCCAGGACGACCGGCGTGACACGACAGCGGTGCACGGTGGTCCGTGGCGTGGGGGCGGGCAGCCGCGGGTGGCTGCCCGGCCGCGACTAGGCTGCCCGGGCGGCGCCGGGCGTGCACCCGACCGCACGGGTGGCTGCCCGGGCGGCGCGGGGCGTGCACCGGGCCGCGACTAGGCTGACGGCGTGGACCGCTACCCCTTCCTGATCGTGCCGCGCCGGTGAAGGCCGCGGCGATGGAGCTCGCCGAGCAGTTCGACCGGGCCGCCGACCGCTACGACCTGCTGACCAGGCTGAACCCGGGCTACCACCGCGCGCTGCGCGACGCGGCGACCGGGCTGGTCGCCCGGCTGCGGGGGACGGTCCGTGCCGCCGCCGGAGCCCGGGGGGCCGAGGACGAGGGTGGCCCGGCGGCGACGCCCGTCGACGGGCCGGCCGCTCCTGCGCTCACCCTCTGGGACCTGGGCTGCGGCTCGGGCCTGTCCACCGAGGCGCTCCTGCAGGCCACCGGCCCGGGCGTGCGGATCGTCGGGCTGGACGCCTCGGAGGGCATGCTCGCCCAGGCCCGCGGCAAAGACTGGCCGCCGGGCGTCTCCTTCGTGCACGCCGTGGCCCAGGACCTGCCCGAGGTGGCCGACCGGGAGCTGGCCGGGCCCGCGGACGGGGCGTTCGCGGCATACCTGATGCGCAACGTGCCCGAGCACCAGCGCGACGCCGTGGTCCGTGCGATCGGCGACCAGGTGCGTCCGGGCGGATGGGTGGCGCTGCAGGACTACCACGTCAAGGGCGACCGGGTCGCGAGCGCCGTGTGGACGCTCGTGTGCTGGGGCGTGGTCATGCCGCTGGCGGTCGCGGTGAGGGGCAACCCGACGATCTACCGCTACCTGTGGCGCAGCGTCCTGGACAACGACAGCACCGCCGAGCTGACCGGCCGGCTCACGCGCGCCGGGTTCACCGACGTGTCCTGGTCCACCGCCGGCGGCTGGCAGCGCGGCATCCTGCACACCGTCCTCGCGCGCCGGCCCGGCTAGGCCGTCCGGACAGACCCGCGCCGCGGTCACGCCGCGACCGCGCCGCGAGCACCCTCCCGGCCCACCCCGTCCACGCCTCCCCGGCCCACCCCGACCACCCGCAGCACCTGGAGCCGCCATGAACGACCGAACCCCTCCCGGCCGCGACCCGCACGCCGTCCTGCACCCGGGCCCCGACGGCGCCCCCCGCCTGACGGACGAGCGGCACGTGGTCGTCGTCGGCGGCGGCATCGCCGGGATCGCGGCGGCCGTCGTGCTCGCCGAGCGCGGCGCGCGCGTCACCCTCGTCGAGGCCTGCGAGCAGCTGGGCGGGCGGGTGCGCGCCTGGCCGACGCAGGACGGGCGGACGATGAGCCGCGGCTTCCACGCCTTCTTCCGGCAGTACTACACGCTCCGCGCCCTCCTGCGCCGCGTCGACCCCGAGCTGGACCACCTCGTGCCGGTGCCGGACTACCCGCTGCGCCGCGGCGACGGGCTGACCGACAGCTTCGCGAAGCTGCCCGCGACCCCGCCGGCCAACCTGGTCACCTTCGTCCTGCGCAGCCCCACGTTCCCGGTGTCCGCGCTGCCGTCGGTGCACATCCCGAGCGCGCTGGAGCTGGTCAACGTCTCCTACCCGGAGAGCCACGAGCGCTACGACGGCGAGTCCGCGCAGGACTTCCTCGACCGGCTGCGCTTCCCCGACGGCGCGCGGCACCTGGCCCTGGAGGTCTTCGCCCGCTCCTTCTTCGCCCACCCGAGCGAGTTCGGCGCCGGGGAGCTGGTCGGGATGTTCCACACCTACTTCACCGGCTCCTCCGAGGGCCTGCTCTTCGACGTGCCGGACGACGACTACGACACCGCCCTGTGGGCGCCGCTGGGGCGCTACCTGTCCGGGCTCGGGGTGCAGATCCGCACCGGCGAGCGGGTCGAGCAGGTCGCACCGCCCTCGGGGTATGCCGCGCAGCCGGCCGGTCCGGACGGCACCGCCGACGGCGGTGACGACGGCGGGGACGACGGCGGGGCCTGGACGGTGCGCACCGACGCCGGCGAGCTGACCGCCGACGCCGTCGTCCTGGCCACCGACCCCCGGGCGACCCGGGCCCTGGTGGCCGACCTGCCGGTGTCGCAGGACCGCACCCTGGGCCGGGCCCAGCGCTCGTGGCACGAGCGGCTGGCGGCCGGGCGCAACGCCCCACCGTTCGTCGTCCTTCGGCTGTGGTGCGACGGGCTCGTCGCGCCGTCGCGGGAGGCGTTCCTGGGTACGAGCGGCTACGACCTGCTCGACAACGTCACCGTCCTGGAGCGCTTCGAGCAGGGCGCGGCCGACTGGTCCGCCGAGCACGGCGGGTCGGTCGTGGAGCTGCACGGGTATGCCGTGGACCCGCACCGCGACCCCGACGTCGCCGGCGGGGGCCGGGGCGGGCTGGACGAGGAGCGCGTCCGGGCCCGGCTGCTCGCCTCCCTGCACCAGGTCTACCCCGAGACGGCCGAGCTGGAGAGCGTCCACGAGGAGCTCGTCGTCGAGGACGACTGCGGCCTGGTGGGGACCGGCCCCTGGCGGCAGCGGCCCACGGTCGACACGCCGTACCCCGGTCTGGCCCTGGCCGGGGACGGCCTGCGGGTGGACTGGCCGATCGCCCTCATGGAGCGGGCGGCGGTGACCGGCGTGCTGGCCGCCAACCACCTGCTGCAGGGCTGGGGCGTGCGCGGCGAGGACGTGTGGACCGTGCCGCTGGAGGGGATCCTGCGACGGCGGCCGCACCTGCCCGCTGCGGTACGTGACGGGGCGGCCACCGTGCCCGGCCTGCTCCGCGACGGCGCCACCCGGGTGCCGGCGGCGCTGCGCCGGGGCGCGGCCCGGGTGCCCGGGCTCCGGGGCCGATGAGCCCCGCCCGCCGCAGGGCCGTCAAGCCCGGCGAGGCGAGCACGCCGCGGGTCGAGCGGGAGGGCCACGTCTGGCGGATCCGCTCGCTGGAGGCTGCCCGGCAGGTGCTACGGGCGCGCGGGGCGACGACCCAGGCCGGGTTCACCGCCGAGGCGATCCCGCAGGGCTACCTCGACCACCACCCGATCCTCGTCTCCGACGGGCCCCAGCACGACGACCAGCGGCGCAAGGTCGCCCGGTTCTTCGCCCCCAAGGTCGTCGGCGACCGCTACACCGACCTCATGGAGGAGTGCGCCGAACGTCTGCTCGACGGCGCCGAGGCGGACGGTGGCTGCGTCCTCGACGAGCTCGCGCTGCTCTACACGGTCGAGGTGACCGCCGAGGTCGTCGGGCTCACGGAGTCGTCCGTGCCGCGGATGGCCCGGCGCCTGGAGTCGTTCTTCAACCAGCCGCCGTTCGACATCACCCGCGACGACCTGGGCCGCACGCCCCGGCAGTGGGCCCGTGCGGCGGTCAACGGCCTCGTCCCGGTCGCCCGCTTCTACCTCGCCGACGTCCGCCCGGCCCTGCGCGAGCGCCGACGGCAGCGCCGGCCCGACGTCATCAGCCACCTGCTCGACGAGGGCTACTCGACCACCGGCGTCCTCGTGGAGTGCGTCACCTACGGCACGGCCGGGATGGTCACCACCCGCGAGTTCATCGTCATGGCCGCCTGGCACCTGCTGCGGCACGACGCGCTGCGCGAGCGCTACCTCGTCGCCGGCCAGGAGGAGCGGTTCGCGATCCTGCACGAGATCATCCGGCTCGAGCCGGTCGTGGGCCACATCTACCGCCGGGTGCACCAGCCGGTGGAGATCACCGACGGCGGGGAGTCGTGGACGATCGGCGAGGGCGACCTGGTCGACGTCTGCGTCCGCCCGGCCAACGCCGACCCGGACGTCGTCGGCGCGGACCCGCTCGACCTGTGCCCGGGGCGGCCGCTGCCGTCGGGGGTCAACGACTACGTCCTCTCCTTCGGCGACGGGGCGCACAAGTGCCCCGGCCAGCCGCTGGCGATCCTCGAGTCGGACGTGCTCCTGCGGCGGCTGCTGGCCCGGGCGCCCCGGATCGTGGACGAGCCCGAGCTGGGCTGGGACCACCTCATCGAGGGCTACTGGCTGCGGGGTATGCGGCTCGCGCTCGGCAGCGGGGTCGGTGGCTCCGGGGAGGGGGGCCGCCTCCCCGGCAGCGGTGGCGGCCTCCTCGGCAGGGCCCGGCGGCTCCGGTCCGGCCTGCCCCTCAGACGTCGCGCCAGGCGATCGCCCGGGCGGTGGCTCGCAGCCCGTCGACGCCGTCGGGCGTGAGCGGGGCGTCGGTCAGCACGTCCTCGGCCACGGCCAGCTCCTCGGCGATCCGGTCCTCCAGCTCCTGCCGGATCCCCGCCTCCACCAGGGCCTCCTGCATGAGCGGGACGTCCTCGGGGCGGGCCGCCGGGGTGCCCACCCGCTCCATGGCGGCGGCCGCACCGCCGGTGAGGCGCTCGGCGCCGAGCACCCAGATCAGCGTGGTCTTGCCCTCCCGCAGGTCGTCCCCGGAGGGCTTGCCCGTGACCTGGTGGTCGCCCCAGACGCCGAGCACGTCGTCGCGCCAGGCGAACGCGCGGCCCAGGTGCCAGCCGAAGGTCGCCAGCGCGGCCCGCTGCCCGGGGTCCGCCCCGGCGGCCAGCGCCCCCAGCTGCAACGGACGCTCGATCGTGTAGGAGCCGGACTTCAGCGCGGCCACCGACTCGGCGTGCGCCAGGTCGGTGCGCCGGGCCGCGGCCCCGGTGAGGTCGGCCCGCTGGCCGACGATGAGCTCGAGGTTGAGCTCGTACCAGTAGTCGCGCATCTCGCTCGGCAGCGGGTGCACCATCCGGTCGGCCTCGCAGTGGGCCAGGTCGCCGAGCAGCACGGCGATGTTCTCCCCGAACCGGTCGGCCTCGCCGTGGCCGCCGCCGCGCCGGAAGGCCTCGCTGGCGACCACGTGGGCCGAGGCGCGGCCGCGGCGCTCGGCCGACTGGTCCATGACGTCGTCGTGCACCAGCGCGAACAGGTGCAGGGTCTCCAGCGCGGCGGCCGCGCGCACCACGTGGTCGTGGCACCGGCTGCCGAGGGCCCCGCCGGAGGCCACGAAGCCCCAGTGGCACATCTGCGGACGGATCCGCTTGCCCCCGCCGGCGAGCAGGGCGTGCAGCCAGGTGGGCAGGTCGCCGACCTGGCTCCCGATGAGGTCCGGCGGGCCCGCGGGGGCCAGCCTGCTCCATACCTGCTCCACCCAGGTGCTCTCCTCGCGCAGGAGCTCGTCGACCCGGTCGAGGGTGGCCGAGGCGCCCGGGCCGAGCGACCGGGCCGCGACCGGACGGACGGGCAGGCGCGGCCGCTCGCCGTCGAGCTGGGGCACCTGCAGCGCGGCCCACGGGCTGTAGACCTGCGGCGTGGCGCGCACGGCGGCGACCAGGTCGGGCCAGGCCACCCAGGCGTGCTCGCAGACCTCGGCCGGGTCGGGCGCCAGCTCGCCGGCGACGCGGCCGACGAGGACCGGGCACAGCTCGTGCTCGACGATCCCGCTGGCGTCGACGGCGCGGTAGCGGAAGTCCGGCAGCACCAGCTGCAGGTCCTCGACCTGCAGGCCGAGCTCCTCGCCGAGGCGTCGCCGGACGGCGTCGGCCAGCGCCTCGCCCGGGCGGGGATGCCCGCAGCAGGCGTTGGTCCACCCCCCCGGCCAGGTGAGCTTGTCGAGGGCGCGGCGGGTGATCAGCACGCGGCCCTCGTCGTCGAAGAGGTAGAGCGAGAAGGCACGGTGCAGCGGCGTGTCGGTCCCGTGCACCTCCGTGCGGGAGGCGGTGCCGGTCTCCGTGCCGTCCTCGTCGACCAGCACGACCTGGTCGTGGTCGCGGTCAGTCGTCGTCATGCTCACCCGAGAAGCATCCTCGTCGTCGCCGTGTCCGGGCGGGCGCCCGGAATCCGACTGTATCCGCTCGTCCAACCTTCCCCGGGGCGACCTCCCGGCGGGTGTGTCCGCGAGCCCGCGGTCAGCCCCCGGCGCGGAGGAGTCGCAGCACCAGCTCGGCACCGTCCCGGCCCGGGTCGCGGGTGGCGAGCGAGGCGGCGACGCGGCGGGCTCCCGCCCGGTATGCCGCACCCTCCACCCGCGCGAGGGCGCGGGCGACGGAGGAGGGCCGGGGACGGGCGGCGCCCAGGTGCACGCCGGCGCCGGCCCACTCCACGCGCCGGCCGATGTCGGCCTTCTCCTCGGTGCTGCCGACCTGCAGGACCGGGACGCCGTGGGCCAGGGCGAGCAGGACCCCGGTCCAGCCGCCGTTGGTGACGAAGACGCCGGCGGAGGGCAGCACCTCGGAGTACGGCACGAACTGCTCGACGGCCACCGGGGCCGGGGCGCGGGAGGGCGCCGCGTGGGCGCGGGAGGGCGCCGCGTGGGCGCGGGAGGGCGCCGCGTGGGCGCGGGAGGGCACCGCGTGGGGACCGCGGGAGGACGCCGCGTGGGCGCGGGAGGGCACCGCGTGGGGAGCGCGGGAGGGCCGCCGTCCCTCGCCCGGGTCGGCGGCGACCACCCCCGGCCCGCCGAGCAGGACCGGGTCGCCCGCGCCGGTGGTCAGCAGGCCGGCCCTGCCGGTGGCCTGCAGCGCCCGGAGGGTCGGGGCCAGCACCTCCGCGGGATCGCCGCGAAGGGTCCCCTGGGTGGCCAGCACCAGGTCGCCGGCGTGGTCGGTCACGACCGCGTCCCACCAGGAGGGACGGACCCAGCCCGCGGGCTGCGGCGGGCGCAGCGCCCCGACGAAGTGGACGTGGTCGGGCAGCTCGGCGCGGGGGTACTCCAGCTCCGGGGCCCCGCAGTGCAGGTGCAGGAGCGGGGACAGGCACGCCTCGAGCACCGGGACGTCGCGGGGCGCCAGCCCGAGGGAGGTGCGGAGCGCGGCATACCTCTGCTGGGCCCGGCCCATGACGAGGCGACGGCTGGCGGCCTGCACGACCGTGTTGCGCCAGACCCAGGGGCGGGGCGTGCGGTAGGGCAGGCCGGCGCCGAACGGCGGGGTGAGCTCGTCGGGGAAGTGGAGGGGGCCGTCGCCGAAGCTGACCCACGGCAGGCCGAGGCGCTCGGCGGCCAGCGCCCCGGCGTACCCGAGGGAGTCGGTGAGGACGACGTCGGGACGCAGGTCCTCGACGAGGCGTTCGACGGCCCGCACGCGGAGGGCCGCGTCGGCGACCAGCCAGGCGTAGCGGGCCGAGACGTCACGGACCCGGCCGCCCGGAGGGACGAACGGGGGGACCGGCCCGGTGTCGTGGACGAGGTCGTGGGAGGTGACGGCGCGGGAGGCGACCCAGGGGGTGGCGACCCCGTGGTGCACCTCGGCCCCGCGGGCGGCCAGGCCCTCGACGAAGGGCACGGCGTTGAGCGTGTGCGCGTAGATCGGGCTGCTCAGCGCCAGCACTCTCGTCCCGCTCACCCCTCCATTGTCGGGGGTCGGGCCTCCCGGGTGGTGCTGCGGTCACCCCGCGGGTGCACCCGCCGCCATCTCGCGGACGATCTGCGCCGTCGCGCCGAGGCCGTCCTCGGACGCCATGAGCTGGGCGGCGGCGCGGGCCCGACGGCCGTAGGCAGGGTCGGCGAGCGCCTGCTCCAGCCGGTCGGCCACGGTCCGGGCGGTCGCGAGCACCGGCCGTAGAGGCGCCGGCCCGACGCCCGCCCGGTGGACCTGCCGGGCGAAGTGGGCCTGGTCCCCCAGGTGCGGGACCACGACCTGCGGCAGCCCGGCGGCCGTGGCGGCGTGGGTCGTCCCGGCGCCGCCGTGGTGGGCGACCGCCACGACGCGGGGCAGCAGCGCGCGGTGGTCGACCTCGCCGACGACAAACACGGTGCCCCTTGCTCCCGTGCGCGCCCCGGGTATCTGCATGACCACGGGACGACCGGTCCGCCGCGCCACCTCCGCGAGCCGGTCGACGAGCTGGTCGGGGCGGTCCGCGGGCATGCTGCCCAGCGCCAGCAGGACGGACCCCGGATGCCGTTCGAGGTGGTCGGCGAGCTCCGGCGGCAGGGGGTCCACCGGCGCGGGGTCGGCCCACCACCCCACCTGGTGGACCCCCGGCGAGGGCGAGGCGTCCAGGGCCGCACTGGTCGCCAGCAGGGGGAGGTATGCCGTGGGGGCGGCGGTCGGGGGGGCACCCGGAGTGGGCCGGGTGGCACCCGGACCGAGCCGCGGGGTGGCACGCCCGGCGGACCACGGGGTGGCTCCCGGCAGCCGGCGGGCGACCTCGCGGGCCAGGGCGGCGGACAGCCCGGTCGTCATCCACCACAGCAGCCGCTGACGCGGGACCTCGACGGCCCGGGGCAGCAGCTCGGTGAACGGGTGGGACCAGGCCGAGGTCCCGGTCGGGTGGGGCGTCAGGGGGGCCATGAGCGCCAGCCGCGCGGGGACGCCGCGGGCCTGCAGCAGGGGGACGAGCCGGGCCGTGGGCAGGCCGGAGACGACGACGGCGTCCCCGAGGAGGAGCGGGGCGAGCCCCTCGGCCAGCGCCTTCGCGTGCCGGGTCAGGGCGCGGCGCATCTGCAGGTACATGAGACCGGGGTTGAGGTGGGCGACCCGTCGGACAGTCGGCGAGGGCGACCACATGGTCCGCTCGGCCACCGGTCCGACGACGGCGGGGGTCACCCCGGCCCGGGCCATGCGGTCGGCGCCGTCCTCGAGCACGGCCGCCGTGACGGCATACCCCTGGGTGCGGAGCACCTCCCCCAGCCGGGCGAACGGCTCCACGTCGCCCCGGGTCCCGAGCGCGAGGAGCAGAACGCGATCGGCTCCTCTAGGGCTTTCTAGTTCTATGACGAGAGTCCGTGATATCTCGTCAGAGGCCGGACTCGGTGCCCAGGACGTCCTGGTCGGCCGGGATGGCGTCGGGGTCGTCGCCGCCCACGCTCGGACCCTGGGCCGCCGGGTCGTCCGCCCCGCCGAGGACCCCACCGGGCTCGGGCGCCCCGTAGGCCGTGCCCAGCTCGGGCTCCTCCTGGGCGATCCGCTGGTCGATGGTCTCCTCGGCCGGGTCGTCCGGGAACTCGGAGTGGATCGGCTGGCTGGTCGGCGGGCTCCACGGCACGTCGTCGGTGGACTCGGGCTGGTCGAGGTCGACCTGGGCCCGCTCCTGCTGCTCCTCGGTCCGGTCGACGGTGCCGAAACCGTCCTCGTCGCGGTCGCGCTCGTGCTCGGGGGTGTGTTCGCTCATAGGGCCACCGTGCCCCCCGACGGCCCCCGGAGCAAACCGGACGGGGGTCAGCCCGTCCCGAGCAGCTCGAGAGGGCCGGACTCCGCCTCGGCGAGCACCTCGGCCAGCCGGTCGGCCGCCAGGACGAGGTCCGGGGGGAGCACCCTGCCGGGCAGGTCGGCACCGGCGAGCTGGGCCGCGCGGCCGCCGAGGGCCAGGACCGCGTCGCCGGCGAGGAGGTCGAGCGCCACCCGGCTGGCGCGCAGCCGGGCCGGGTCGTCGCCGGAGACGACGACCACCTCCGGACGGTGGACCCGCACCGACCGTCGCAGGTCGTGCAGGGGCGTGCTCGCACCGAAGAAGCGGACCCGCCAGCCACGCTCACGGAGCAGCAGCCCGTAGGCCAGCAGGGGCAGGTCGTGCAGCTCGCGCGGAGGGCAGGCCAGCCAGGCCTGCGGCCCGTCGCCGCCGTCCCAGCCGGCCGACATCCGGTCCAGGGCCGAGCGCACCAGCTGGGTGGCCAGGTGCTCCTGGGCCACCGAGACCTCGCCACGCTCCCAGCCCAGACCGATCTCGCGCATCACCGGCACGACCAGGTCCCCGACCAGCGCGTCCAGCCCCCGCCGTCCGCGCTCGCGGTCCAGGACGGTCGTGGCGGCGGCGTCGTCGAGGTCGACGAGGGCGTCGAAGAGCTCGCGACGTGCGTCGGGGGAGGGCATCCGGGCATCGTCGCACGCCAGGGCGGGGTTCTCGCGCCGGGACGCCAGCGGCATACCCTCTTGACAGGGGGTGTGACCAGGGTCACCCTGACGAGATCACGTCGCGTCAGGGGAGTTCGATGGTCACCACCACGACCGGCTGCGAGGTCGGTCTGCCCGTCGTGTCGCGGCTGCGGAGGTATCCCCAGCCGGCGGCCCGGTTCGCCCTGCGGGCGCTCGGGCTCGCCAGCCTCGGGGCCCGGCACGGCGTCCGGCTGCACCGGGTGCTCTACCCGACGACGGGGGTCGACGGACGGCCGACGCTGGCCTCCGGGCTCGTGGCGACGCCGGAGGGGGTGCGGCCGCACGCCGTGGTGTCCTACCAGCACGCCACCCAGACCCACCGGCTGCACGTGCCGTCGGCGCCGCACCGGCTCGAGGGCGTCATGGCCTCGCTGGCCTTCGCCGGCGCCGGGTACGTGTTCGTGGCGCCCGACTACCTCGGGATGGGCAGCTCGCCCGGACCCCACCCCTACCTGCACGCCCCGACCGAGGGGCGGGCCGTCGCGGACCTGCTCGACGTGCTGCCGCAGGTGCTGACCGAGGTCGGGACCAGGGTGCCCGAGCGGCTGGCCCTGCTGGGCTTCTCCCAGGGCGGCCACGCCTCGCTGGCCGCGCTCGCCGAGCTGGGTCGGCGGGAGGCGCCGTTCGAGGTGGTGGCGGTGGCCTCGGTGGCGGGCGCGCACCGGCTGGCGGAGACCGTCGGGCCGGCGGTGCTGTCCGGACGCTCGCAGCACCACACGACGTACCTGGCGGCGCTGGCCATGTCCTACGCGCGGGTGTACGGGCAGCCGCTGGACGACGTGGTGCGCGAGCGCTGGGCCCGACGCCTGCCGATCCTGCTCGACGGCACCCGCAGCTCGCTGGAGGTGGAGATGGCGCTGCCGCGCGACCCCACCCACCTGCTCACCCGGGAGACGGTCGAGGACTTGTGCGGCGGCGGCCAGGGGTGGTTCGCCCGGCGGCTGGCGGAGAACAGCGTGGGGGACGTGGGGACGTCGGCACCGGTGCGGTTCTACGTCGGCGGCCGCGACGTCGACGCCCCCGCCGAGGACGCCCACCGGGCGGCCGGGCGGCTGCGCGCCCACGGGGCCCGGGCCCAGGTCGTCCACGTCGGGGCGGTCGACCACAAGGGCACCGCCCTGGTCGCGGTCGGCCTCACGCGAGAGTGGTTCGACGAGGTGCTGGGGGGCGGTGCGGCTGTCGCCGGCGGGTCGGTGGCCGGAGCCGGCGGGTCGGTGGCCGGGGCCGCCGGGCCGGTGAACGGGGCCGGCGGGTCGGTGGCCGTCGCCGGCGGGTCGGCGAACGGGGCCGCCGGGCCGGTGGCTGTCGCCGGCGGGTCGTCGGCCGACGGTGCGGTGGACGGGGTCGGCGGCTCCGGGGCCAGGGAGAAGACCAGGGCGGCGCGGACCTCGCGGCTGCGGTCGGTGCGGTCGGTGCACCTTCCGGCCCACCTGCCGGCGGTGCACCTGCCCGCCCACCTGCCGTTCAACCGGTTCCGGGCCCGCAGCGCCTGACCGGCGGTTCTGCCGCAGTCGATCATGGCCCTGATCGGGGCCACGATCGACTGCGCACGAGGCCCGCCCGGCAGCCGTCAGTAGCTGAACGTCGTCGCCCCGTCCCCGATCCACTCCCACAGCTGGACCGTCCCGCCCTTGACCGCGTTCGGAACGAACGTCTCGGGGTCGAGCTTCTTGGCGTCGACGCAGACGCCGCACACGATCATCCGACCCCCGGCCGCGGCATACCGCCCCATGAGCGTGGTCAGCGGCGGGCAGCCGTCGCAGGCCACCGCGACCGCCACGCCCTCCACGGCCAGCCGGGCGGCCTCCTTGGTGAGGAACATCATCGTCGGACGGCCGGCCTCGGCGGCACCGACGGCGACGAGGAACGCGACCGTGACCCGCTCGGTGTCCTCCAGACCGGTGGTGAGACTGATCGCTGCCTTCATGACGGGTCCTTTCGCCCTGGCGCCGCCACCCTGGCGGACACCTCGACGGTAGGAGCCGGCCGGCAGGTTCCTCATCGGTGCGCACGCGCAACCCACCGGACGGGACGGACCCACCGCCCCACGGGGTCGATGCGCGCACGCACGCACCGCCAGGCCCCGCCGGCGGCAGCCTCACTGCCGAGACTGCCTCACCGTCGGGACAGCAGGCGGGCGACGGCCGCGGTCCGGGCGTTCGGCCCGCCGACGCCGAGCTTGAGGTACACGTTCTGCAGGTGCCGCTCGACGGTGCGCACGCTGAGCACCAGCCGGCCGGCGATCTCGTGGTTGTCGAGCCCCTGCGCCGCCAGGTCCAGGACCTCCCGCTCCCGGGCGGAGAGGCTGTGGAGGACCTCCCGCTTCCGGGCAGAGATGCTGTGGAGGATCTCCCGCTCCCGGGCAGAGATGCTGTGGAGGACCTCCCGCTCCCGGGCAGAGATGCTGTGGAGGACCTCCCGCTTCCGGGCGGAGCTGCTGTCCGGGTCAGGATCTTCCCGTGCACCCGCGGGGCCGACCGGTCCACCGGCGCCACCGGCGTCGTCGGCGTCGTCGGCGTCAGGGAAAACAGCGGCGTGTCGACCGTGTCCGCCGTGGGTGCCGTGGACCTCCTCAGCCGTCCGGGCGACGACGCCCCGGTCCTCGGCCAGGAAGGCGGTGACCTCGCGCAGGAACACCGGCCAGGCCGGCTCGTCCTCGAGCAGGATGTGGTTGCCGGTGTCCAGCGGGAGGAACCGGGCGCCGGGGATGTCGGCGGCCAGGCGTCGGCCGTTCTCGAAGCGGATCATCCGGTCCTCCTGCCCGTGGGTGACCAGCGTCGGCACGCGGATGCAGGGCAGGAGGTCGAGGACGTCGTCGGAGCTGCGCTGCCGTCGCGCCTCCACCGCCGTCCTCGCCGAGGCGGAGGTCTGGTGCAGCCGGTCCAGCCACACCATCTGCTCCTCGCTGGCGCCGGGGATCATCATCTGCGTGAACACCCGTCGGAAGGTGGGGTCGCTGCGGTCCCACCCGGCCGCGATCATGCTCTGGAAGGCCTGCTCGAGCGCCTCGTTGTCCTCCGACCGCGGCAGGAAGCGCGCGGCGAAGGTGTCCGCGCAGACCAGCCGGGTCACCCGCCCCGGGTGCTCCACGACATACCTGATCGCCGCCGGTCCGCCCTGCGCCATCGCCATGAGGGCGAAGCGCCCGAGCCCTGCGTGCTCCACCACGGCCGCGAGGTCGTCGACGCGGCGGTCGAGCCCGAAGTCGGTGACGTCGCGCTCGGACATCCCGAACCCGCGCTCGTCGTACCGGACCACCGTGGCCACCCGGCCCAATTCGGCGAGGTAGTGACGCCACACCGGGCTGCTCCAGTCGAACTCCAGGTGCGAGAGCCAGCAGCTGTTGAGGACGAGCGGCGGACCGGAGCCGTGCACGGCATACGCGATCGTCACCCCGTCCGTGGACCGGGCGAACCTGACCTGCTGCGACGCTGCCCCCGTCGGGTCCGCCGACATCCTCGCAGCGTAGACCTGCGGGGAGGGAACTGAACAGGCTCAACCCACCCGGGCGCCCCGCCACAGGTCGATGCCGGAGTCGACCGCGTGCTGGTCGATGAGGGCGAGCTCCTCCTCGTCGAAGCTGATGCGGTCGAGCGCGCCGACGTTCTGCTCGAGCTGCTCGGGACTGCTGGCGCCGATGAGCACCGAGGACATCCGCTCGTCGCGCATCGTCCAGGCCAGCGCCATCTGCGCCAGCGTCTGACCGCGACGGCCCGCGATCTCGTCCAGCGCCCGCAGGTGCTCCACGGTCTCCTCGGAGATCAGGTCGGTCGACAGGCTCTTGCCCTGGGTTGCCCGGGAACCCTCGGGGATGCCGTGGAGGTACTTGTCGGTGAGCATCCCCTGGGCCAGCGGGGAGAAGGCGATGCAGCCGGCGCCTACCTCGTCGAGGGTGTCGAGCAGGGCGTCCTCCTCGGTCCAGCGGTTGAGCATCGAGTAGGAGGGCTGGTGGATGAGCAGCGGGGTGCCGAGGTCCTCGAGGAGAGCCGCAGCCCGGCGGGTGTCCTCGCTGGAGTAGCTGGAGATCCCGACGTAGAGCGCCTTGCCAGAGCGCACGATGGCGTCGAGGGCTCCCATCGTCTCGTCCAGCGGGGTCTCGGGGTCGGGCCGGTGGTGGTAGAAGATGTCGACGTAGTCCAGGCCCAGCCGGCGCAGCGACTGGTCGAGGCTGGCGACCAGGTACTTGCGCGACCCGCCGACCTGGCCGTAGGGCCCGGGCCACATGTCCCAGCCGGCCTTGGTGGAGATGACCAGCTCGTCGCGCAGCCCCGCGAAGCTGCGCCGCAGGTGCCGGCCCATGTTCTCCTCGCTGGAGCCGTAGGGCGGGCCGTAGTTGTTCGCCAGGTCGAAGTGGGTGATCCCCAGGTCGAAGGCCCGGCGCAGCACCTGCTCCTGCCGCTCGAAGATCACGTCGTCGCCGAAGTTGTGCCACAGGCCCAGGCTGACCGCCGGCAGCTGCAGGCCGGAACGGCCCACCCGGCGGTAGTGCATCGTGTCGTAACGGGTCGGGTCGGGCGTGTACGTCATACCCCCAGTGTCGCGCAGGCGCCGCGGCTGCGTTCACCGGTCCGACGGGCGCGCGGCCCCCGACGCGCCTACAGTCCGGTGGGTCCGCGCGTCCGACCCGAAGGAGCATCCACCCATGGCCGGAACGCTCACGCCGGAGGTCATCGTGGTCGGAGGCGGTCCCGCCGGTCTCCAGGCCACCCTCACCCTGGCCCGTGTCCACCGGCAGGTCGTCCTCCTCGACGACGGCCAGGGACGCAACGCGTCCGCGGGTCACCTGCACAACCTCATCACCCGCGACGGGACGCCTCCGGCGGAGCTGCGCCGGATCGCCCGGGAGGAGCTGGCCGCCTACCCCACGGTCGAGGTCCGCGAGGTGCGGGCCGACCGGGTGCGCGACCTCACCGCGGACGGTGAGCCGGCGTTCGTCGTCGAGCTCGAGGACGGCTCCCACCTGCGGACGGCGCGCGTCGTGCTCGCCACCGGGGTACGCGACGAGCTGCCGCCGATCCCCGGCCTGGCCGAGCTGTGGGGGGACCTGGTCGTGCAGTGCCCGTTCTGCCACGGGCACGAGCTGGCCGGGCGGAGGGTGGGCGTGCTCGGCGCCGGGGCGGCCGCGCACACGGCGCGGATCATGCGGCCCGTCGCCTCCGAGGTGCTCGTGCTGGCCGACGGCGACGAGCTCCCCGAGGACCCCGGGGCGGTGGTCAGGACGGAGGAGGTATGCCGTCTGGAGCGGCTGGGGGACGAGGTCCGGGTGGTCTTCGCGCAGGGGGAGCCGGTCGTGCTCGCCGGGATCTTCGTGGCCACGACGTCGGTGCAGGCCACCCCGTTCGCCGAGCAGCTGGGGCTGGCGCTGAACCCCTCCGGCGCGGTGCGGGTCGACGAGCACGGCCGGACGAGCCTGCCCGGGGTCTACGCCGCCGGCGACCTGGCCCACGTGCCCGCCCTGGCGACCCCGGTCCCCTCGATCGCCCAGGCCGTGGCGGCCGGGTCGATGGTGGGCGGCTGCGTGGTGGCCAACCTCGTCGACGGAGGGTGAGTCCCAGACGCAAGGTCGCCCACCTCCGGACCCGGTGCGGACGGCCCCGGGCGCGATGGTCCTGCCGATCGCCCCGGCCCCCGGCCCCGGCCGCGGGGACCCTACCGGTCGTCCTCCACCGCCCGCCCCGTTCCCTCGCCCTCGAGCACCACGTCGAGGTCGGTCTGCGACAGCGCCGCGGCGGCCGAGGCCGAGGCGACGACCTCCCCTGGTCCGGTGGCAGGCCCGGTGTCAGCGCCCGGCGCCGCGGCGGCGTAGGTCCGCACCAGCGTCCGGTAGGCGGGGGAGGCCAGCGCCAGGAGCGCGACGACCATCATCAGCAGGCCCGCGACGAGGAAGACGAGCGCGATGCCCCGGGAGACGGGGGTCCCCACGCCCAGGAGCGGTTCGAGGGCGAGCCGGCCCTCCTGCGACGAGGCCCAGGGGATGATCCAGCGGTCGGCGAGCGGGGCGACCAGGAAGGCGGTGAGCGGCGCGGCAGCCGCCTCGACCGCCATCGCGAAGCCGAAGACCCTCCCCTGCCGCTCGAGCGGCACGACCCGCTGGATGACCGTCTGCTCGGCGGCCTCCACGACCGGGATGAGGCACATGTAGAGGAAGATGCCGAGCGCGTAGAGCCACCACCACTCGCGCACGGTGAAGAGGGCGCCGAGCAGGCCCATGACGGCGACGCAGAGCAGCAGGGTCCGGACGGGGCTCGGGCCCAGACCGAACCGGGCGACGGCCAGGCCACCGACGATGAAGCCGATCGAGCTGACGCCCATCACCACGCCCCAGACCTCCACGGCGAACATCTCCAGCCCGTAGGGGTCCATCAGCGCCATGTAGACACCGCCGGCCAGGTTGTTGAAGGTGGCGAAGAGGATCAGCGCGAGCAGGCCGCTCGACGCGCGGATCACCGCGATCGACCCGGCCAGGTCGATCCGGCCGTGGTCGTCGCCGCCCGCCGAGGCCGGGACGAGCTCCTGCGGCATCCGCAGCAGCGTCAGGTGGAACAGGCCGGCCGCGACGAGGACGAGCGCCAGGGCAAGCGTCCACCCCATCCCCAGCAGACCGATCGAGAGGCCGGAGAGCACGCTGGTGGCCATGAACGTGATCCCCTGGGCGGTGCCCACCAGGCCGTTGGCCCGGTCGCGCCCCTCGTCGGCGACGAGGATCGTCACGCAGGTCGACAGGGCGATGTTGCGCATGTGCTCCACGACCGACCCCACGAGCACCAGCAGGCCGAAGACCCAGAACCACGGCTGCCGCAGGTCGGTCAGGATCGCCGGAGGGGTGTTCGTGTAGACCAGCGCGGCCGTCGCGAACAGGGTGAGGGTGATGGTCGTGGAGAACCGCATCACGGCCAGCTTGCGGTGATGGTCCACGATCGAGCCGAAGACGATGCTGCTCATCGACACCAGCAGCATGTACGCGCCGCCGATGACGCCCGTGGCCAGCACCGACCTCGTCTCCAGGTAGGCCCAGAAGGTCAGGGCGAACCACAGGTAGCTCGTCGTCAGGCCGGCGACCGCGGTGTTGCCCAGCAGGTGCAGGAAGGTGCGGCCGTCGGGGTCGTCGAAGGACCTCATGACCAGGTTCGACCGTGCCCGGGCGCCGAACTCATCGGTCCCCTCCGGCCGCACACGAGGTCATCGGTCCCCCACGGACGTCGAACCCGCGGTCCCCAGCGCCTCCCTTGACAATCTACAACTAAATGGTTGTATGTTGTGTCCATGGACGGATCGAGCGAGGACCGGGCGGACGCCCTGTTCCACGCGCTCGCCGACCGGACGCGGCGCGACATCCTGCGCCGGGTCCTGGCCGGGGAGCACTCCGTGTCCGCCCTGGCGGCGAGCTACGACATGAGCTTCGCCGCGGTCCAGAAGCACGTCGCCGTGCTGGAGCGCGCCGGCCTGCTCACCAAGCGCCGTCGCGGCCGCGAGCAGCTGGCCAGCGGCGACGTGGAGGCGGTCCGGTCGGTCGCCTCGATGCTCACCGAGCTCGAGGGGATCTGGCGGGGCCGCATCGCCCGCATCGACGCACTGCTCGAGGAGAACTGACATGCCCGTCACCGACGTCACCCAGGACATCGACACCCGCACGCTGACCATCACCGCCGAGTTCGCCGCCCCCGTGGAGCGGGTGTGGCAGGTGTATGCCGACCCGCGCCAGCTCGAGCGGGTCTGGGGCCCGCCGACCCACCCGGCCACCTTCGTCGAGCACGACCTCTCGCCCGGATCCCGGTGCACGTACTTCATGACCGGCCCGGACGGGCAGCGGTACGGCGGGTGGTGGCAGATCACCGAGGTCGACGCACCCCACCGCCTCGCCTTCGACGACGGTTTCGCCGACGGCGACCTGAACCCCGTGGACACCGCGCCGGTCGCGCGCAGCGTCTTCACGTTCGAGGCGGTCGACGGCGGAACCCGGGCGGTATACACCTCGACGTACGACACGGCCGAGGCCCTGCAGCAGGTCCTCGACATGGGCGTCGTCGAGGGGGCCACCACCGCGATCAACCAGATCGACGGGCTGCTCGCGGCCTGAGCCCCGGCACGGGCTGAGGGCGGAATCCGGCACGGGCTGCGGCGGAGCCCCTGCACCGGACTGCTGGCAGCCTGGACCCTCGTCACGACGAAGCCCCCGGACCGCAGGGTCCGGGGGCTTCGTGCTGGTGCGCGAGGGGGGAGTTGAACCCCCACGCCCTTTCGGGCACACGGACCTGAACCGTGCGCGTCTGCCTATTCCGCCACTCGCGCGAGTGCCGAGCAAATGTAGCACGCACGCTCACAGCCCCCGAAATCTGCCGGTCGGCACCGATCCACGAGCTCACCCCCAACCCTCCGGTGCCCTGCGGCGTCACAGAGGCATCAGGAGCGCCGCACCACCCCGACCGTCCCGCCCCGCGTGGCTGTCCGACCAGGAGGAAACCATGAACCGTCCCCGCCGCACCCTTCCCGCCGCCGCGGCGCTCGTCCTCGTGCTCGCCGGCTGCGGCGCGGAGCAGGGCACCCCCTCGGAGACGGACCCGACCCCGTCGTCCGCGCCGGCCGGCGCGGACGACGGGGCCGGGAGCAGCACGGACAGCGCGACCGTCACCGGACCGGAGGACGCCGCGGGCACCGACGGCGCAGGCACGGGCACCGACGGCACCGGTGACGACGGCGGCTCGTCCGCTCCGACCTCGACCGAAGGGACCGCGGACGACACGTCGTCCGGCGAGGACCCCTCCACCTCGGGCGGCGGGACGGACCCGGCATACCCCTCCGATCCGAGCGCCTACGCCGACGCGCTCGTCGCGGCCTGGGCGGCCGGCGACACCGACCGGGTCGCCGACCTGGCCGTCGAGGAGGTCGAGCTCGCCACCGGCACGTGGTCGACCGACACCGAGTGGCAGCTCGAGCGCACCGACAACCTGAACCCGTTCGGCGACGTCGGCCAGGGCCGGTGGGCGGTCTACTACAGCCACCGCACCCAGGGCGCGTCCATGACGGTGACCGTCGACGGGGACGACCTCGGCGACGGGGAAGCTGTCGTCGGCGTGGACTACTACCTCATCGCGGGGTCCGCCGACGCGTTCGACCGGCTCGGGAGCCCGGTCAACGACTACGTCGACACCTTCCACCAGGCGATGATCGACCACGACGAGGCCGTCGTGGAGCGGCTCGGGACCCAGCGGGCCACGGACGAGGCGCTCGCCCACGACCCGGCCGTCGCAGGCCGTCTGGTCACCGACCACGGCTTCCTGGCCTTCGAGGACGAGCCGCTGCACATGCTGTTCAGCTTCCCCGACCACCAGGACCCCTCCGATTTCACCCGGATGCTGGACCTGGACGCGCGGACCGCGGCCGAGGGCGGGGACGACGGCGTGCTGCGGCTGAACGTGCTCACCGACTGGCGCTGGAGCTGACCGACGGCCCCCCGCGAGGCCCCGGCCTCCGGCAGCCCGCCACCGGCCCACGCCGGTCCCGGTCCCCTCCGGCCCGGTCCGCCCCGGCCTGGTCCGCCCCCGCCCACGGCAGGCCGCCGACCAGCGGGTCCAGCCCGTCCTCAGACCTGGACAGTACGATCGCACGGGCGGCGTCTGCCGCCGCGACCGACCGTACCGACCAGACGAGGAGGGGCCGTGGGAGTCTTCGACCGGCTCGAGCGAGGGCTCGAGCGCGCCGTCAAGCAGCCCTTCGCCCGGGTCTTCAAGGCCGAGGTCCAGCCGGTGGAGATCGCCTCGGCCATGCGCAGCGCGATGGACGACCGGGCCGCGGTGCTGGGTCCCGGACGCACGATGGTCCCCAACGTCTTCACGATCGAGCTGGCCGAGACCGACCACGAGCGGCTCAGCTCCTTCGAGCGCGCCCTCACCGACGAGCTCGTCGCCGCCGCCGAGGACCACGCCGACGCGCAGCGCTACGTCGCGCCCGGCCCGTTCGAGGTGCGCCTCGTGCACGGGGAGGACCTGGAGACGGGCATCTTCCGGGTCCGCCCCGCGGCCAAGGACGGGCGGGCCGGCGCGCGTGGCGGGGACCGGGGACGGGCCTCCGGCCATGACCGGGGGTATGCCGCGGCGTCCGCCGGTGCGGGTGCCGCCGCGGGTACCGCGGGCGGCGGCGACGGGGGGCCCGACCGCGACCTGTACCGCCGGCCGGCCGCCGACGCCCCTCGGGCCGCCGACGAGGGATCGGCCCGACCGCCGGTCGGGCAGCCTCCCGCCGGGGGCCCGGCCGCGGGTGCCCGCGGCGGCTCGGGCAGCGGCCATGACGACGGTGCGCCCGGCGACCACGACGGGAACCAGGGATACGACGAGCGCCGCACCGCCCAGTTCGCCCACGAGCCCGAGCCTGCGCCCAGCCGTCCGGCCCGGCCGCGGCGACCCCGCCCCTCGCTCGAGGTGGAGGGGCACCGCATACCCCTGACCGCCGCGGTGACCACCCTCGGACGGGACCAGACCGCCGACGTCGTCCTCGACGACCCCGGCGTCTCCCGCCGGCACGCGGAGGTGCGGATCACCCACGACGGCCCGCACCTGCAGGTCGTGCTGCGCGACCTCGGCTCGACCAACGGCACCTTCCTCAACGGCGACCAGGTCGGCTCCGAGGAGCTGCGCGACGGCGACCGGATGACCATGGGCCGCTCCACCGTGGTCTTCCGGCTGGAGGGGTGAATGGGTGAGCTGACCCTCAACCTCGTCCGCCTCGGGGTCATCGTGCTGCTCTGGGCGTTCGTGTTCTCCGTCGTGGGCGCCCTCCGCGGCGACCTCTACGGCACCCGCGTGCTCAGCCGCGGGGCCGGCCCGCCGCCCCGCAGGGAGTCCCGCGGCGAGCGTCGCGAGCGCAAGAAGCAGACCCCGACCCACGTGGTCGTCACCGAGGGCCGCCTGCGCGGCACGTCGGTCCCGCTCCACGACGCCGGCCTGCTCGTCGGGCGCAACCCCGAGTGCGCCCTCGTGCTGACCGACGACTACGCCTCGGGCCGCCACCTGCGCATCTACCCCGGGACCGACGCCTGGTACGTCGACGACCTGGGGTCGACGAACGGCACGCTCGTCGACGGCCAGCGGATCACCACCGGGGCCCGGCTGGAGCCCGGCTCGCAGATCCGCATCGGCCAGACCGTCCTCGAGCTGCGGCGCTGAGCCGCCGGTCCGCATGGTCGCCCTCCGCTACGCCGCCCGCACCAACCTCGGGCTCGGCAGCAAGTCCCGCAACGAGGACTCCGCCTACGCCGGGCCCGAGCTGCTCGTGCTGTGCGACGGCATGGGCGGGCACGCCGCCGGGGACGTGGCCTCCTCGCTGGTCGTGGGCGAGCTGGTCCACCTGGACGGGGAGTCGCACGGGGCCGACGACGCGCTGGCCATCCTCGAGCGGGCGCTGGACGAGGCCAACCACCGGCTGGCCGACGTCATGGACGTCTACCCCGACTCCGACGGGATGGGCACCACCTGCATCGCGATGATGCGGGTCGGCGCGAAGTTGGCCGTGGCCAACATCGGGGACTCGCGGGCCTACCTGCTGCGCAGGGGACGCCTGACCCAGATCACCAAGGACCACTCCTTCGTCCAGAAGCTGCTCGACGAGGGCCGGATCACCAAGGACGAGGCGCGCCACCACCCGCAGCGCTCGCTGGTCACCCGGGTCCTCACCGGGCGCGACGAGGACCTCCCCGACCTCTCGCTGCGCGAGCTGCACGTGGGCGACCGCCTGCTGCTGTGCAGCGACGGGCTCTCGGACTACGTGGCCGAGGACACGATCGCCGAGCTGCTCGGGCAGACCGACCGCACGCCGGGGCAGGTGGCCGACCAGCTCGTGCAGGTGGCCCTGCGCGCGGCGACCCGCGACAACGTCACGGTCGTCGTGGCCGACGTCGTCCACGCGGGCGCCGGCACCACCAAGCCGCAGGTCGTGGGCGCGGCCGGCGAGCGCCGCAGCGCCCAGGCCATCAGCGCGCTGACCCCGGCCGAGAAGGCCGCGGTGCTCAGCCGGGAGGCCTCGGGGACGCCCGCGGAGACCCCGCTCCTGGCCGAGGAGGAGCCGGCGGCGCCGTGGCTGCGCTGGCTGCGCCGGGCCCTGGTGGCCACCGCCGCCCTGCTCGTGCTCGGGTTCGTCGGGTGGGGGGCCTGGAGCTGGAGCCAGCAGCAGTACTTCGTCGGCGAGGAGGACGGCCGGGTGACCATCTTCCGCGGCGTCTCCCAGGACCTGGGCCCGGTGGGCCTGAGCCGGGCCGAGGAGCGCACCGACCTGCAGGTCGAGGCCCTGCCGACCTTCTACCAGGAGCAGGTGCGCCGCACCCTGTCCGCCGACGACCGGGCCGGCGCCGACACCATCGTCACCGAGCTGCGCGCGCTCGCCCGCGGCGACTGCACCCCCGTGGTCACGCTGCCCGACGGGTCGGTGACGACCGCGGTGCCCGAGGACGCCGTGGCGGTCACCGTGGGCCCCGGCGGGCTGCTCGCCCTCCCCCTCGGCCGACGCCTGGACACCGGCGTGGGCCTCGGGACCGGCATCGCCGCGCCCGACGCGGCCGTCTCGACCGCGGGCGGGGCGGACGGGGCCGGCAGCACCGCCGCGACGACGACCGACGAGGCCCGACCCACCGTGCGGGTCCTGTGGCCGGAGGGATGCCCGTGACCGCCGCCAGCCCCACCCCCTCGACCGTCACCAGCCTGCGGGTGCGCAGCGGGCGGACCGTCGAGCTGCTGCTGACCGTCTTCGCGCTGCTCGTCGTCGGCCTGGCCTACGTCAACGTCCAGCTGGCGACCGTGGGGGAGATCCCGCAGCTGGTGTGGTGGCACCTGGGCACCTACGCCGGGATCGTCCTGGCCCTGCACCTGGTCCTGCGCTGGCGGGCGCGGTATGCCGACCCGCTCCTGCTCCCGCTCGCGACCCTGCTCAACGGGCTGGGGCTGGTGATGATCCACCGGATCGACGTCGGCACCGGCTCGGAGGTGGCCGCGAGGCAGCTGATGTGGACGGGGCTGGCCGTGCTCGCCGCGGCCGGGACCCTCGTGGCCGTGCGCGACCACCGCGTGCTGCGACGGTTCACCTACCTGGCCATGGCCACCGGTTTCGTGCTGCTGCTGCTGCCGATGCTGCCCGTCGTGGGGCAGGAGATCAACGGCTCGCGCCTGTGGGTGCGCCTGGGGCCGCTCAGCCTGCAGCCGGGTGAGCTGGCCAAGATCGCGCTCACCATCTTCTTCGCCGGCTACCTGGTCAGCACCCGGGACGCCCTCTCCCTCGTCGGGCGGCGGTTCCTGGGCCTGCAGCTGCCCCGGGCCCGCGACCTGGGGCCGCTCCTGGTCGCCTGGGGGCTGTCGGTGATGATCCTCGTCCTGCAGCGCGACCTGGGCTCGTCCCTGCTGTTCTTCGGCCTGTTCGTCGCGATGCTCTACGTCGCCACCGAGCGGATCAGCTGGATCGTCATCGGGCTGAGCCTGTTCGTCGGCGGGGCGTTCCTGGCCTGGCAGGTCTTCGGGCACGTGCAGGCCCGGGTGACCCTGTGGCTCGACCCGTTCGCCCCCGGGCAGTCCGACCAGGTGGCCAAGGGGTTGATGGGCCTGGGGCACGGGGGGATCTTCGGCACGGGCCTGGGGGAGGGCTATCCCTACATCACCTACTTCGCCAACAGCGACTACATCGTGGCCGCCTTCGGCGAGGAGCTGGGGATGGTCGGGCTGTTCGCCCTGCTGACCCTCTACGCCCTGCTCGCCGAGCGCGGGCTGCGCACCGCCATCGGCGCCCGCGAGGGCTTCGGCAAGCTGCTCGCCGCCGGGCTGTCGTTCACCCTGGCCCTGCAGGTCTTCGTCGTCGTCGGCGGCATCACCCGGGTCATCCCGCTCACCGGTCTGACCACGCCGTTCCTGTCCGCCGGCGGATCCTCGCTGCTGGCCAACTGGATCATTGTCGCCCTGCTCATGCGGGTCAGCGACCACGCCCGCCGGCCGGTCTCCGAACGCCGCCAGGACCCGACCAAGGACCTGGCCCACCCCCGGGGGGAGGCCCGCACCCGATGAACACCCCGATCCGCCGACTGGCCTACGTCGTGCTGGCCATGTTCACCGCCCTGCTGCTGGCCTCGACCTGGATCCAGTTCGTCCAGGCCGACGACCTGCGCGAGCGGCCCAACAACCGGCGCACCCTCATCGACACCTACAGCCGCGAGCGCGGGGCGATCCTCGTCGACGGCGACGCCGTGGCCCGGTCCGTGGCCACCGACGACGACCTGGAGTGGGAGCGGCGCTACGACCAGGCCACCCGCTACGCCCACGTGACCGGCTACTGGTCCTTCATCTACGGGGCCGGCCTGGGCCTGGAGCGGGCCCGCAACGGCGTGCTCGCCGGCACCGACGACAGCCTCTTCTACCAGCGGCTCGTCGACGTGGTCACCGGCAGGCCGCCGCAGGGCGCCTCCCTGGAGCTGACGATCGACCCGCAGGTGCAGGCCGCCGCGGCCGAGGCGCTCGAGGGCCAGCGTGGTGCCGCGGTCGCGATCGACCCCTCCACCGGGGCGATCCTGGCGATGGTCAGCCGCCCCTCCTTCGACCCCAACGCGCTGTCCAGCCACCAGCTCAACGCGGTCGAGCAGGCCTACGAGGAGCTGTCGCAGGACCCGTCCCAGCCGCTGGTCAACCGCGCCCTCGCCGGCGACCTCTACCCGCCCGGCTCGACGTTCAAGCTCGTCGTGGCCGCCGCCGCGCTCGAGAGCGGGGAGTTCACCCCCGACAGCGAGCTCGAGGGCGGCATCACCTATACCCTGCCGGGCACCACGACCGACCTGCCCAACTTCGGGGGCGCGGCCTGCCATCCCGACGGCACCCCCAGCCTGGCCCGGTCCGTGCAGGTCTCGTGCAACACCTCGTTCGCCTGGCTGGCCGGGGAGCTGGGCGCCGACGCCCTGCGCGAGCAGGCCCAGGAGTTCGGGTTCGGCCAGACCCTGCAGGTTCCGATGACCGCCACCCCCTCGTCCTACCCCGAGGACCCCGACGACGCGCAGACCGCGCTCACCGGGATCGGGCAGCACGAGGTGCGGGTGACGCCGCTGCAGGTGGCGATGATCTCGGCGGGCATCGCCAACGACGGGGTGGTCATGGAGCCCCACCTCGTCGACACCGTCCGCAACCGCGACCTGGAGGTCGCCGAGCAGACCGACCCGCGGGCGCTCTCCCGCGCCGTCTCCGGCGCGACCGCCCAGGAGCTGACCGACATGATGGTCTCCGTCGTCGACGAGGGGTCGGGCCAGCTGGCCGCCGTCCCCGGCGTCCGCGTCGCCGGCAAGACGGGCACGGCCGAGTTCGGCGACAGCGGCGCCGCGCACGCGTGGTTCACCGGCTTCGCCCCCGCCGACGACCCGCAGATCGCGGTCGCCGTGGTCGTGGAGGCGGCGACCGACAACTGGACGGGCGAGACCGGCGGCCAGGTGGCCGCCCCCGTCGCCCGCGCCATGCTCGAGGCAGGAGTGTCCCCATGACCGACCCGACCCAGCCCACGCCCCCGCCCTCCGGGCCGGAGCCGCGGGTGCTCGGCGGTCGCTACGAGATCGGCGACCTCGTCGGCCGCGGCGGGATGGCCGACGTGCACGTGGGGCACGACCTGCGGCTCGGACGCACCGTGGCGATCAAGATCCTGCGCACCGACCTGGCCCGCGACTCCTCCTTCCTCGCCCGGTTCCGGCGGGAGGCCCAGGCCGCCGCCGGCCTGAACCACCCCTCCATCGTCGGCGTCTTCGACTCCGGCGAGGAGACCGTGCACGAGGCCGGCGGCGGTGCCGCGGTCCACGTGCCCTACATCGTCATGGAGTTCGTGGAGGGCCACACCCTGCGCGAGGTCCTCAACGAGCGTCGGGTGCTCGACCCCGACGAGGCCGCCCGGATCACCGCGGCGGTGCTCGCCGCGCTGGAGTACGCCCACGAGCGCGGCCTGGTCCACCGGGACATCAAGCCGGCCAACGTCATGGTGACCGAGGCGGGCGCCGTCAAGGTGATGGACTTCGGCATCGCCCGCGCCCTGGCCGACACCGCGGCGACGATGACCCAGACCCAGGCGGTCATGGGCACCGCCCGCTACCTCTCGCCCGAGCAGGCGCAGGGTCTGGACGTGGACGGTCGCTCCGACCTGTACTCGGTGGGCTGCCTGCTCTACGAGCTGCTCGCCGGGCGCACCCCGTTCCAGGGGGACCCGGTGGCGCTGGTCTACCAGCACCTCGGGGAGACGCCCAAGGCGCCCTCGACCCACCAGACGAGCCTGCCGCAGGCGCTGGACGCGATCACCCTGCACGCGCTGGAGAAGGACCGCGACGTGCGCTACCGGACCGCCGGCACCTTCCGCGCCGACCTCAACCGGGCCCGCGCGGACGAGCCGGTCTCGGCCGACGCGCAGGCGAGCTACGCCCGGGCCCTGGGCATCGCCGGCGCCGGCGCGGCCGCCGCCGCCCGCGCCCGGAACGGTGGTGCCGACGACACCCGGGAGGTCGGCCCCGCAGGCGAGGAGGACGACACCCGGCGCTGGGGCCCGGGGTCCGCCGGGGCCGCAGCGGGCGGCGCCGCAGCGGCAGCAGCCGCTGCGGGCGGCGGTGCCGGTATGCCGTCCGCGTCCGCCGCGGGCTCCGACGCCACCGACCCGGGCGGTCGGGACCGCGACGGGCGCGCGTCCGCGGCATACCCCGCGGGCGACGACCGTGACGAGCGCACCGACGAGATGCCCGTCCGCGAGCGGCGCCACCGGGGTGCCGCGCTCCTGCTCGGCGTGCTTGCCCTGCTCGCCGTGGCCGGGATGTCGTGGGTCCTGTGGCAGGTGGTGGGCCCGGGGGCGGAGGAGGAACCGGTCATGGTCACGGTGGTGGACACCGTGGGGATGACCGAGCCGGAGGCCCGCACCGAGCTCACCGGGCTGGGGTTCACCGTGCCCGACGCCGAGGAGCGCAACAGCGACGCCCCCGTGGGGGAGGTGGTCGAGCAGGACCCGCCCAGCGGCCAGCTCGAGGAGGGCTCCGAGGTGCTCATCGTCGTCTCCGCGGGGCCCGAGGCGATCGAGATCCCCGACGTGCTCGACATGGAGGAGCAGGCGGCCCGGGACCTGCTCGAGCGCGAGGGCTTCACGAACGTGCGCGACGAGGCCGAGGAGGTGCACGACCCCGACGTCGAGGAGGGGCAGGTCGTCAGCACCGAGCCGCAGCCCGGCGACGAGGTGGAGCCCGACCGCGAGATCGTGCTGACGGTGGCCAGCGGCCAGGTCGAGGTGCCGGACGTCGTCGGCCTGTCCAGCGACGAGGCGGCCGTGGCCCTGAACCGGCAGAACCTGACCTACACCTTCGAGAACCGCCGCACGGCCGACGCGGAGCCGGGGACGGTCCTGGAGCAGTCGGTCGAGGAGGGCGAGCTCGTGGACCAGGGCGAGGAGATCGTGCTGATCGTCGCCGCCGAGCCGGTGCTGGTGGAGACGCAGACGGTGGAGCGCACGGTCACCACGGAGCCGACCCCGGTGCCCGAGCCCGACCCGACGGACGAGCCGGAGCCGACCACGCCGACGACCCCGGCCGACCCCGACCCGACGACCGAGCCCCCGCCGGACCCGCCGCCGACCACCGATCCGCCGGAGGAGGAGCCGGAGCCTCCGGTCGAGCCCACCGGTCCTCCGGACGGGGCGGGACCGCCCGGCGGGCCGCCGGGGCAGCGCGACTGAGGGAGGCTGACCGCGGGCGGTCAGTCGTTCCGGCTCTCGATCTCCTCGGCCTCGGCGGGCACCACGACGGGCGTGGCGTGCTGCGGCCGCAGGCTGCCCGCGTAGGCGGGCATCTCCATCCGGCCCAGCTCGGTGGCGGTGTAGCCGAGCCCGATGAGCTCGGCCCAGTCGCGGTAGGTGCTCACCGTGGGGTCGTCCTCCAGGGCGGAGAGCATCGCCGCCGGGTCGCCGATCGCGGTCACGGTGTAGGGCGGGGAGTAGACCCGGCCCTGCAGGTAGAGCGTGTTGCCCACGCACTGCACCGAGCTGGTGGAGATGACCCGCTGGTCCTGGACCATCATGGCCTCGGCACCGCCGGCCCAGAGCGCGTTCATGACGCCCTGCAGGTCCTGCTGGTGCACGACCACGTCGTCGACCGAGTACCCCTCGGGAAGGGTGTCCAGGCTGTACCCCGCGTCGTCGAGGGTCACCTGCACCGCCGGCCCCTCGACCGGCCCGAGGCCGACCGCCGGGGCGAGGGCGTCGGCCGCGCGCGTGAGCTGGCGCGTCTGGCTGGTGTCGACCGCCGCCTGCAGCGTGGAGACCTCGTCGCGCAGGCCCTCGGCCTGCTGGGTGAGCTCGCGCACCTGGGAGTCACGGGCGGTGATCAGCCCGGGCAGGTCGCTGACGCTGCCCACGGGCGGACGTTCCCGGGCCAGCGAGGCGCTGGTGCCGAAGAGGAGACCGGCGAGCAGGAACATGACGGTGACCCCGACGGTCTTGACGGGCCGCCCGGGCGTGCGCCTTCCGGGGACCGACCCGTCGGCCCGCCCGTCCTGTCCCGTCGTGCTCGAACTGCTCATCCCCACCAGCCTATCCGCGTATCCTGACCGTCACCCGACCGTCGAAGGAGACCCACGTGCCCGAGTCCCGAGGCCGAGAGGGCGCCAGGCAGCGCGCCCGCCGCACCAGCGAGCTGCCGCAGAGCCAGGCCCCCGCACCCAACCCGCCCTGGTTCGTCCCCGTGATGACCGGGCTGATGATCGTCGGCGTGCTGTGGGTCGCGACCTTCTACATCACGTCGGGCCAGTGGCCGATCGAGTCGATCCGCTACTGGAACCTCGGGATCGGCATGGGGCTGATCATGGCGGGGTTCGTCATGGCCACCCGCTGGCGCTGACCCGAGGGACGCGCCCCTGCCCCAGGACGCGCGCCTGCCCCAGAGTTGTCCACATTCTGTCCACACTCTGGGGATGAATCACACGCTTGTCATTCGTTTTTGTGGATAACTTCCGCCCGGCGGTGGACAAGGGCGGTGCCCGGCCGGTCTAGCCGGTGAGGGCGGGCCCCGGCGCCCCGCACTGCGCAGGACGGCCCGGGCCGGTCTCAGCCGGTGAGGGTGAATGCTCCGGCGCCGAGCACCTGGACGATGCGCAGGACGCCAATCCCCAGGAGGAGGGCCGCCAGCCCGGCGATGCCCGGCCAGAACATCGCCCGGCGACGCACGGCCTCCTTCGTCCGTCCGGTGGCGGAGGTCAGCAGGAGCAGGCCACCCACGGCGGCCCCGGTCACCGCGCCGCCGACGTGCGCCTCCCAGGCGATGCCACCGACGAAGAACGGCAGCGCCAGGTTGATGCCGATCATCACCAGCAGGGCCGTGGGGACCTGGCCCTGGCGGGCCAGGAGCACGACATACATGAGGAGCAGCCCGAAGATCGCGCCGGAGGCTCCCACGACCTGGACGAACCAGCCGGGCTCCAGGGGGCTGAGCAGCAGCACCCCGATCGAGCCGCCGATCGCGCTCAGCAGGTAGACCAGCAGGAAGCGCACCCTGCCCAGGGCCGCCTCGAGGGTGGGCCCGAAGGCGTAGAGGATGTACATGTTGAACAGGATGTGCAGCAGCGACGTCGGCGAGTGCACGAACGCCGAGGTGATGAACCGCCAGGGCTCGCTGCCGGCGAGCACCCCCACGAACGACAGGTCGCGGGTCAGCCCGGGCACCAGCCGCTGTCCCAGGTACACCGCCACGCACAGGCCCAGGATGGTCCAGGTCACGAGGGGAGGACCGTCGGCGACGCGCGCCCCGAAGCGGGTGCGCGGCGTGGGGGTGGTGCGGGCACCCTCCTTGACGCAGTCGACGCACTGGATGCCGACGGCCGCCGGCCGCTGGCAGTCCGGGCAGGTCGGGCGACCGCACCGCTGACAGCTCACGTAGGAGACGCGGTCGGGGTGCCGGGGGCACGTGGGTGGGCTCGACGCCCCGCCGGACCCGGGGGGACCCGCCGACGCACCGTCGCCCGCACGGGGGTCCGGACGGTCGTCGGCAGGCCCGTGGCCCGGCGGGGTCGGGGAGCTCACGCGCTGCCCGGTCGGGTCAGCGCTCGACGCTGACGCGCTCGATGACGACGTCCTCGAGCGGCTTGTCGTTGGCCCCGGTCCGGACCGCGGCGATGGCGTCCACGACGTCGCGGGAGGCCTGGTCGGCGACCTCGCCGAAGATGGTGTGCTTGCCCTGCAGCCAGGTGGTGGCGTCGACGGTGATGAAGAACTGCGACCCGTTGGTCCCCTTGCCCATGCGCTTGCCGGCGTTGGCCATGGCGAGCATGTAAGGCTGGTTGAAGTTGTGGTCGGGGCTGATCTCGTCGTCGAAGGTGTACCCCGGGCCGCCGATGCCCTCACCCATCGGGCAGCCGCCCTGGATCATGAAGTTGGGGATGATCCGGTGGAAGACGAGGCCGTCGTAGAACGGCTGCGGGGCCGTGCGCCCGGCGTCGTCCTTGTACTCCTTCTCACCCGTGGCCAGGCCGACGAAGTTGGCCACGGTCTTGGGGGCGGCGTTCTCGAACAGCTCGAGATTGATGTCGCCGTGGTTCGTGTGCAGCGTGACGTTCATGGCGCACAGTCTCGCACGAGCGCCCGACGCCCCCATGAGGACGCCACCGGCCCCCACCCCCGATGCCCCCACGAGGACGGCACCCACCCCACCCCCGGTGGAGTTGTGATCGGCGACGGTGCAGGATGGAGGGCAGACAACCGAAGGAGGAGCAGTCGTGTTCTTCAAGACCGACGCCGACCGTGCGTCCGCCCAGGCCGCCAAGGCCCGTCACGACGCTGGGGAGGCCGGCAGCATCGCCGCCACGGGGGCCCGCAACCTCGGTGCCGCCGTGCTGGCGACCCTGGCGGAGGTGACCGCCCCCAAGGACGACACCAAGGGTCGCAAGCACGCCCAGAAGGCCCGCACCAAGGCGCTCAAGGCCGCCACCCACGACCGGGAGGCCGCCGCCAAGGCCGCCTCGAGCGCGGCGGACCACGGCCGCAAGGCCGCGGACCTGGGACTGGCCGCCGCCGACCGCACGACCACCAAGGCCGGCAAGGCCGCCCGGAAGAAGGCGTCCAAGGCCAGCAAGGTCGCCGGCAAGAAGGCCGGCCGGGCCAACAAGAAGGCCGAGAAGTCGGCCGGACGGCTGGCGGCACTGGCCGGGACCGCGGCCGTGGGTGCGCGCTCCGGCGCCAGCCACCTCGCCGAGGAGACCCGTGAGCGCGGCAGCCACCTGGCCGACAGCGCCCGGGAGCGGGCCGAGCACCTGGCCGAGCGCACCGGGCCGCTGCGGGCAGACGCCAAGGAGAAGGCCGGCGTCAGCGCGGCGCTGCTGGCCGCCCTGGCCGCCGCCGCCCGCGACAAGGCCGAGGAGACCCGCACCCGGGCCGTGCTCGGCGTGGACCACGGGATCGACGCCGCCGTGCCGCGCGCCCAGGAGGGCGTGGCCGCGGTCGGTCCGCGGGTCGACCACCTGCGCGACGTCATCAACGAGGAGCTGCTGCCCAAGATCCAGGCGATGCTCGGCGACGTCCAGGCCGGCAAGGACCGCGTCCTGACCCAGGAGGAGGGCTTCGCCGCCGCGGTGACCGGTACGCCCAAGAAGCGCAAGAAGAAGGGTGGCGTGCTCATCGCCCTCGGCCTGCTGGCCGCGGCCGGAGCCGCGGTCGCCTGGTGGCTGGGCGAGCAGGAGAAGTCCCCCGCCAAGGACCCGTGGGCCTCCCAGGCCGGCGGCGCCGACCCCTGGGCCAGCCGGACCCCCGCCACGGCGGCCGGCACCACCCCCGGGGTGGCCACGACGACCGGGACCACGCCGGAGGTGGCCGGGGCCAGCGTCTCGGCCACCGGTGGGGCGACCACGGCCACGACGCCCAGCGCCGAGTCCTTCGGCGTCGGGTCGGCCACCGCCACGGGGACCCCCGGGGCTGGTGCAGCGGCCGCAGGTGCGGCCAGCACCGGGGCAGCAGACACGACCGCCACGAGCCAGGAGACGCCCATGACCGACGACAGCTCGACCGAGCTCCCCCGCATGCTCGACTCCGAGGAGATCGACGAGCTGGCCTCGGAGGAGCCCTCGACCTCCGACGAGCAGACCCCCGGGGAGTCGCCGACCGACGAGATCGCCGCGGCCCGTGAGCACCACGGCGAGCCCGTGAGCCACGCGAGCGACACGGACGAGGACACCGACGTCGAGGACGGGTCGGTGGCGCACGAGGAGGCCGAGGCCCGTGACCGGGCCGACGACGCCACCTGGTCCGGTGCCACCGACCGGTCCGACGAGGACGACCGGGCCGGCCTGGGCACGGGGCCCGACGTCGACGCCGACCCCGCCCAGCCCCCGCTGGACCGGCCGGCGGCCGAGCGTCGCTACGACGACAGGTCCACCGGCATCTGACCGGCACCACCCCGGGCCACCGGGAGCGCACGACGACCGAGGGCGTCCTCCAGCACGGAGGGCGCCCTCGGTCGTCCCGAGGGCGTCGCGTCCCTCCGCCACCGCAGGGAAGCATCCGGGGACCAGCCTTCCGACACACCGGGCAAGAACGGTGTGACGGATGGGGCGCGAACCTACGCTGGTCGCGACCGCCGCGCACGCGGGGAACGGATCGTGCCGCCCGGAGGCAGCGACCGCCCCGCCCCGTGGTCGTGAGGAGGTGGGCGGCCGATGTCCCTGCCCGCGCACCTGCCCGACGAGGCCACCGACCTGCTCGCCCCTCCTGAGGAGCTCCTCGAGGAGGGGTTGCTGCGCCGGCGCCACGATCCGGACGACGACCCGGCCGAGATCCCACCGGCTCCACCGGCTCCACCGGCGCCCCCGGCCCCGCGCGGCCCCGAGGCGCTGCGCGCCCAGCCGGCGCGCACGACATACCCCTCCTCGCGGACCCGGACCAGCTCCGGCCGCAAGAGCAGCGGGAAGGGTCGTGGCCGGAGCGGTCGGCGCCGCGGGCCGGAGGGCGTCTCGCCCCGACCGGGGTACATCCCCGGGCTGGACGGCCTGCGCGCGATCGCCATCGTCTCGGTGCTGCTGTTCCACTTCCTGCCGACGACCCTGCCGGGCGGTTACCTGGGCGTGGACGTCTTCTTCGTCGTCTCCGGCTTCCTCATCACCACGCTGCTGCTACGCGACGTGGCCCGCCGGGGCAAGCTGGACCTGCTGAACTTCTGGAAGCGACGGGCGCGGCGCCTGCTGCCCGCGCTCGTCCTGGTCGTGATCACCAGCGTCACCGCCGCCCGGATGGTCGGCGGCGACCTGCTCGTCGGCATCGGGCGGCAGGCGCTGGGCGCGCTGACGTTCACGACCAACTGGCTGGAGATCGGGGCCGGGGCGAGCTACTTCCACAGCACCTCGCCCATCCTCTTCATCAACTTCTGGTCCCTGGCCGTGGAGGAGCAGTTCTACCTGTTCTGGCCGCTGGTGCTCGCCGTCGGGCTGGCGCTGACCCGGACCACGCGCCAGCGGCTCTACCTCGTCGGCGGGGCCGGGCTGGCCTCGACCGTCGCGATGGCCGTGATGTGGTCGCCGAGCCAGGACGCCACCCGGGTCTACTACGGCACCGACACCCACCTCATGGGGCTGATGGCGGGGGCGGCGCTCGCCGTCGCCTGGGCCGACCCCAAGCACCGTGCCGGACTGCGGAGCGCGGTATGGCGCCGCTGGCGGTGGGCGGCCGTGCTCGGCGCCCTCCTCGTGCTGGGGGCGCAGCTGCGGTGGATGGAGGAGGCCTCCGCGCTGACCTTCCGCGGCGGGTTCCTCCTGGCGTCGCTGGCGACCGTCGTGCTCGTCGCCGCGCTGCTGGAGTCCGACAGCCTCTGGCGCACGACGATGGAGCTGGCGCCGCTGCGGTGGATCGGTGAGCGGTCCTACGGCATCTACCTGTGGCACTGGCCGGTCCTGATGATCGTGGGGGCCATCTTCCCGTACGCCGTGGGCACCACTCGCGGCTGGATCGTCCTGGGCGGTGCGCTGACGCTCACCCTCGTGCTGACCGAGCTGTCCCTGCGGCTCGTGGAGCGCCCGGTCCGCCAGCACGGGTTCCGCCGCTCCATCCGGCGGGCCACCCGCTGGGTCGTCACGCCGTGGGAGATCAGCCGGACGCCCCGGATCGTCGGCGGCGTCGTGGCGCTCATGGTGGTGCTCACCGCGGTGGGCGTGGCCACGGCGCCGGAGAAGTCGCAGACGCAGCGGCAGATCGAGGACGTCGAGGAGCGCATGGGGGTGGCGGGCGCCGCGGGCGCCGCGGGCGCCGGCGAGGTCGGCGGCACCGGGATCACCGCCGGGCACGCGCTGGGCACCGCGGTCGAGGCCGGCCAGGACGGAGACGGCGCCGCCGCCGGGGAGGCGGAGGACGCCGTCGACGCCGGCACGGACGGGGCGGAGGCGGACGCGGCGGACGACGAGCAGGGCGGCGAGGCCGAGAAGGACGAGGCTGCCGAGAAGGACGAGGCTGCCGAGAACGAGAAGGACGGCGGGAAGGGCGAGGAGAAGGACGAGCCCGCGGACGACGCCGAGGTGCCCGAGGGCGCGGTGACGCTCAACGGGTCGGCCTACACCGCCGACGCCGACGGCCTGCTCGTCCCGGCCGGGGATGAGATCACCGCCATCGGTGACTCCCTGGTCGTCACCAGCGCCGACGGGCTGACCTACCGCTTCCCGGGCATCGCCTACGAGGCCCGGTCGAACCGGCAGTGGCACGACACCCTGGCCGTCATCGAGGAGGCCGTGGCCGCCGGCACCGTCCGCGACAACGTCGTGCTGCACCTGGGCACGAACGCCGGTGTCGACGAGGAGGCCCTGCGGGCGGCGCTGGAGGCGTTCGGGCCCGAGCGCAACGTCGTCGTCATGGACCTCTACGTGCGCAGCTCCTTCGTCGACTCCTCCAACGAGACCATCGCCGAGGTCGTCGCCGAGCACCCCAACGCCGTGGTCGGCGACTGGAACGGCACGATCAGCCAGCAGCCCCAGGTGCTGCAGTCCGACCAGGTCCACCCGGACATCGACGGGATGCACGTCTACGCCGAGGTCGTGGCCCGGGCCTTCGACGAGCTGGCCGGCGGCGCGCCGGAGGACTGACGCGGCCCGGCGCCATACCCGCACCGGCGGCACCGGATGTGGCAGGCTCGACCCCGTGAACATCGTCTTCGTCGAGCCGCACTTCCCGCGCAACCAGCGCGAGTTCCCCCGGGCGCTCGCCGAGACCGGCGCCACGGTCATCGGCATCGGGGAGACCCCGGCGGACTACCTGGACGACCAGCTCAAGGACTGGATGGTCCACTACGAGCAGGTGGGGTCGGTGACCGACCTGCACCAGATGACCGAGGCCGTGCGCCGGGTCCAGGGGATGGTCTGGGTCGACCGGCTCGAGTCGACGATCGAGTCCCACCAGCTGGTCGCGGCCCAGGTCCGCGAGGAGCTGGGGATCCCCGGGACGTCGGTGCGCACCACCTGGCTGTGCCGGGACAAGCCCTCGATGAAGGAGGCCCTGCGCCGGGCGGGGGTGCGCACGGCGGCCACGGTCGGTGCCGACGACGCCCAGCAGGTGTGGGACTTCGTCCGCGAGCACGGCTACCCGGTCGTCCTCAAGCCCCGCGACGCGGCCGGCGCCGCCGACACCCGCAGGGTCGACGACGACTCCCAGCTGGCCGAGGCGCTGACGTCGATGGGCCGCTACTCCTCGATCGCGGTGGAGGAGTTCGTCGAGGGGCACGAGGGGTTCTACGACACGGTGGCGATCGACGGACAGATCGCCCTGGACTTCGCCTCGCACTACTACCCCAACGTGCTGGAGGCGATGCGCGCGCGGTGGATCTCCCCGCAGTTCGTGGCCACCAACCGGATCGACGGCGGGGGGCTCTACGACGAGCTGCGCGAGATGGGCACCCGGGTCAACGCGGCGCTGGGCATCGGCACCTCGGCCACCCACATGGAGTGGTTCCACGGCCCCAAGGGCCTGGTGTTCAGCGAGATCGGCTGCCGGCCCCCCGGCGTGGGCTGCTGGGACCTCTACAACGCCGCCAACGACATGGACGTGTATGCCGCGTGGGCGGAGGGGGTCGTGCACGGTCGCATCAGTCAGCACCCCACGCGCAGCCACTCCGCCGGCATCGTCGCGCTGCGGCCGGACCGGGACGGGGTGATCAGCGGGTACACCGGACTGGAGGAGGTCGAGAACCGGTTCGGCCGGTGGATCATCGACGCCAACGTCCCGGTGGCCGGCACCCGCACCCAGCCGGTCGAGGCGGGCTTCATGGCCAACGCGTGGGTGCGCATGCGCCACCCCGACTACGACCACCTGCGGTTCATGCTCGACGAGGTCGGCCGCATCGTCCAGGTCCATGCCGGCTGACCAGGTCCCCGAGGACCTGGTCGCCGACCCCCGGATCACCCTGCTCGGACCTCAGCGCGACCCGCGCCTGGGGCAGGTCGTGGCCGACCTCGGCCTGTCCGGACGACGGTTCGCCACGATCACGGCCGGCTGGCGGGACCGCGAGGCCGACGACGCCCTGCTGGCCGAGCAGCTGGACCACCGGTGCGTGAACCTGGGGCTGTGGCAGCTCATGCAGCAGGTGTGGGAGTCCGACCCCGAGCTGGCCGAGGCGGACCGGCGGCGGCGCCTGGTGCACACCGAGATGCAGGAGCTCTACCTCATCGGCCTGGAGCAGGCCGTGGAGGCGCTGCGCCGGATCCGCCAGCACACCCCCCGGGAGCCGCAGGTCGTGGAGATGGCCGTGGAGGACGTGCTCTCGATCATGCGCGAGATGGACGTCCGCCACCTGGAGCGGGTGGGTGAGCTCAACCACAACTTCTACACCCGCTGGGAGCTCCAGCACCGCGACGCCGTCGTCACGGCCCGGTTCCACGTCGGACGCCTGGTCGCCGACACCGAGGCGGTCGTCGTCACCGGCGGTCACGTCGGCGTGCTCCTGGGCGCCCTGCACCTGTTCAACCTGGGACCCACGCTGGCGACGCCGACGCAGGAGGCCACGAACACACCCTTCGAGCACGCCGCCGACGGCGACCTCGACGCCGCCCCCCGGCTGCTGCGGCCGATCGTGGCCTGGGGCGCCGGGGCGATGGCGCTGACGGAGCGGGTGCTGCTCTTCTACGACGACCCGGTCGCGGCGCCCGGGGTGTCCGAGCTGCTGATGAACGGGCTGGGGCTGACCCGCGGGCTCGTGGCCCTGCCCTCGCCGCGGGAGCGGCTGATGATGAAGGACCAGGCCCGGATGATCATGCTGGCCGCGCGCACCGCCCCGTGGACGCCGCTGCTGCTCGAGGAACGGACCCAGGTGACGCTGAGGGCCGACGGCCGGCTCCCCGCGGGTGCCCGGGTCCTGGGCAGCGACGGCCTGCCCCACGACCTGGAGGTGGACGCGTGAGCCTGCCCACGCCATACCCCATCCCTCCTCGACCCAAGGGCAAGCTGGCGATCACCCGCCTGCGCGGCCGGGCGCCGCTGACCGTCGCGGAGGTCGACGAGTTCGTCGCGGAGCACGAGGTGCCGATCGTCGAGGGAGCCAAGTGCACCTTCCTGCACCGCGGCCACGCCGACGCGGTGGCGGTGCTGCACCGCATCGTCAACCAGCCCCAGCACGTGCCGATGAAGCGGCTGGAGGTCCTGGACGGCGACCCGTTCTGGTACGTGACGATCGAGCTGCCGGCGCACTCGCGGGTGGAGTACCAGCTCGAGGTCCGGGCGGGCGGGACCGTCGACACCTTCAACGACCCGTTGAACCCGCACGTCGCGCACAGCCCGGTCGGCAGCTCCAGCGTCTGCCAGGCCGCCGGCTACGAGACCCCCGGGTGGGTGCTGCCGCAGCCGGACTCCCGGCCCGGTGAGCTGATCGACTGGAACCTGCCGTCCAAGGCGCTGCGGCGCACGACGCACAACCGGGTCTACCTGCCCGCGCGCTACCGGCGGTCCAGCTCCTACCCCCTGCTCGTCGTGCACGACGGGGACGACTACATCACCTACGCGGCGATGAAGACGGTGCTGGACAACCTCATCCACACCCTCGACATGGCCGAGACCATCGTGGTGTTCTCCAACCCGGGGGACCGGCTGCGGGAGTACCCCAACCACGCCCCCCACGCCCGGCACCTGACGCGCGAGCTGCTGCCGGCCCTGGAGGCCGAGCTGCCGGTCGTGCAGCGGTCCGACGCGCGTGCCCTCATGGGGGCCAGCTTCGGGGGGGTCGCGTCGTTGTCGACGGCCTTCCGCAGCCCCGACACGTGGGGCAACCTGTTCCTGCAGTCGGGCTCGTTCGTCTTCACCGACATCGGGTCCGACCACGGCGGCGGGCCGGCCTTCGACCCGGTCGTGAAGTTCATGAACCGCTACCGCGAGCGGCCGCGACGGGTGGCGGACCGGATGATGATCACCTGCGGGGTGTACGAGCCGCTCATCGTGCCGAACCGCTCGATGGTGCCGGTGTTCGAGTCCACCGGGGCGCAGGTGAGGTACGTGGAGTCGCGGGACGGACACTCGTGGGAGAACTGGCGCGACCGGCTGCGGGACGGCCTGTCGTGGATCTTCCCCGGCCCGCAGAAGCTCGTCTACGAATGATCGTGGACGATCAGGCTGTCTAAGAGTTTTTGTAGATCCACGGATATCGACCTAGGAGAGAGATGACGACCTCGTACCTGCTGGTGGACGGCGAGAACATCGACGCCACCCTCGGCAACAGCATCCTGGGGCGTCGCCCCCATCCGGAGGAGCGCCCGCGCTGGGACCGGCTGCTGACCTTCGTCCAGGACACCTGGGGCAACCCGGCCAAGGGGCTGTTCTTCCTCAACGCCAGCTCCGGGCTGCCGATGTCCTTCGTGCAGGCGCTGCGGGCGCTGGGCTACACGCCGGTGCCACTGTCGGGGTCGGCGGAGGAGAAGATCGTCGACATCGCCATCCAGCGCACGCTGGACGCGCTGGCCGAGCGCGAGGACGACGTCATGCTCGTCTCGCACGACGGGGACTTCCTCGCCTCGATCGAGCCGCTGCTGGACGGCAGCCGGCGGGTCGGGCTGGTGGCCTTCGAGGAGTTCCGCAACAGCGGGTTCACCGAGCTGGTGCACCGGGGGATGGAGTTCTACGACCTCGAGCGCGACACCCGGGCCTTCAACTCCACGCTGCCGCGGATGCGGATCATCCCGATCGAGGAGTTCGACCCGGCGCAGTTCCTCTGAGGCGGGCGGCGACGCGACCGCATCGTGACCTGCCGGTGCTTCCCTCGCGCCCTCGTGCGTGGCACTCTTGGGAGGACCAAGCAGTGACCTGCATCACACGAGGTGGCTGAGGAGGTCGTCGTGCCGGATCGGGAGGTGCCGCCCGTCGAGGTGGCGCCGTGCACCAAGGACGGGTCGTTGGCGGGGTTCGTCATCTCCAACCGGTGGCCCGACGACACCCTGGAGTGGACCAACTTCCTGCTGCTCGCGGTGCAGATGGCGGCGGTCCCCGGCCTCCTGGGCGGCAGCACCGTCTTCCGGGTCATCGAGGAGCCGCCCGAGGGCGCCGCCCGTGCGGTCGGGCTGGTCCTGGCGGAGGTGCGCATCGGGGACCTCGAGGAGATGATCCCCGGAAGGTATGCCGAGCACCCGCCCCCCGGTCTGGCGGTGCTCCACCCGCCGGGCTCGACGATCGCGTCGGTGCCGGAGTACGCCACCGCGTCCGGCTGCCTCTTCCTGCCGGGAGTCCCCGACCTGGGCCTGGACCACCGGGCCGCCTGGGTCGAGGCCGACGCCCAGGGGCACGTCACCCGGATGACGAGCAGGGCCAACGTCGACCCCGGATGCGACGCCGACACCGCGGCGCTGGCGCTGCTGCTGGCCTCCTGACGCGTCCGGACGACGCCCTGCCCCGGCCGGTACGTTGGTCGGCATGCCGCACCTGGACAACGACCTCGGCCTGCTCATCGAGCTGCACGAGCAGGTGCTGCACGAGGCGGGCCATCCTGAGCTCGTCGACGTGCTGCGACGGTTCCAGGATCCGGACGTGGTCGAGGACGCGCACCTGGTTCCTCCCCGTGGGGCGGACGAGGTCGCCGCGGTCAGTCGTGCGGCCACGGTCCGGCTCCACCTGACCAACCTGGCCGACGAGCGTCACCGCGCCCGGTCGCTGCGCACCGAGGACGGCGAGCACGGTGGTTCGGTGGACACCGGCGACGTCGGCCCGACCGTGGCGAGCGTGGGACCCCAGGCCCGGGACCGGTTCGCGCGGATGTGCATCCACCCGGTCCTCACGGCCCACCCCACCGAGGCGCGGCGCCGCGCGGTGACCACGGCGCTGCGCCGCCTCGCCGAGCAGCTCGACCGGCACGCCGACCCGACGGCGGGGCCGACCGAGCAGGCGTTCGCCCGTCGGCGCATGCTCGAGGACATCGACATCCTGCACCGCACCTCGACCCTGCGCACGACCCGCCCCCAGCCCGTCGACGAGGTCAGCACGGTGCTGTCCATCTTCGACACCACGGTCTTCCGGGCGCTGCCTCGTTTCCAGCGAGCCGTGGAGGCGGCGTTGGCCGCCCAGGACGAGGGGCCCGTCGGCCAGGAGCTCCCCTCGCTGGTGCGCTACGGGTCGTGGGTCGGCGGCGACCGCGACGGCAACCCCCACGTGACGGCCGAGGTCACCCGGGCCACGATGGAGGCCCAGGCGGGCGTGGCGCTGAGGACCCTGCAGGCGAACGTCGAGCGGGTGGCCCTCACCCTGACGATGGACGAGGAGGGGACCCCGCCGTCCGCCGCTCTGCGCGAGGCGCTCGCCAACGACGCCGTCACGCTCCCGGGAGAGTTCGCCGGGATCGCCAAGGACTCTCCGGCCGAGCCGCACCGGCAGAAGCTGCTCGTCGTCGCCCGTCGGCTGGAGGCCACGGTCGAGGGCACGGCCGGCACGGCATACGGCGATCCCGAGGAGCTCCTCGAGGACCTGGCGCTGGTGAGGACCTCCTTGCTGGCCGCGGGAGACCGCCGTGCGGCGCACGGGGAGCTGCTGCACCTGGTGTGGATGGTGCAGACCTTCGGGTTCCACCTGGCCGAGCTGGAGGTGCGCCAGCACAGCGACGTGCACGTGCGGGCCCTCGTCGAGCTGTTGGGTCACGTCCGGGCCCAGGGGGCCCGGGTGGACGGCCACCCCGTGGACGACCCCGAGCGGGCCGCCCGCGACCCCCGGGTGCTGGACGCCCTTGCCCGGCAGGGATGGCCGATCGCCCTGCCCGAGCTGTCCCCGACCGCGCGGGAGGTGCTGGACACGCTGCGCGTCATGGCGTGGCTGCAGCAGCGATGGGGGGTGCGGTGCTGCGGGCGCTACATCGTCTCCTTCAGCCAGGGCGCCGACCACCTCGTGGCCGTGCGGGCGCTGGCCAGGCTCGCCGTCGGCGACCGGCCGCTGCGCCTGGACGTGGTGCCGCTCTTCGAGACGGGCGAGGACCTGCGGGCCGCCGGCAGCACCCTCGAGGAGTGGCTGACCCTGCCGACCACCCAGGCCTGGCTGGAGGAGCGGAACCGCCGGGTCGAGGTGATGATGGGCTACTCCGACAGCGCCAAGGACATCGGTCCGGCCGCGGCGACGCTGACCCTGCACCGGGCCCAGCAGGAGCTGGTGGGCTGGGCCCGCAGCCACGACGTCGAGCTGACCATCTTCCACGGCCGCGGTGGCTCGCTGGGGCGGGGAGGAGGACCGCTGCACCGCGCGATCACCGCCCAGCCCACCGGGTCGGTCGACGGGCGGTTCAAGGTCACCGAGCAGGGGGAGGTCATCTACGCGCGCTACGCCGACGTGCGGCTGGCCCAGCAGCACCTCGAGCGGATGGCCTCGGCCGTCCTCCTGGCCGACTCTCCCGACGTCGTGGAACGGCGCGAGCGGGCGGGCGAGCGCCACGCAGCCCTGGGCGAGCGTCTGGAGGTCGCCAGCCGCACGGCATACCGCGGGCTCATGGACACCGGGGGGATCGCCGACCTCGTGGCCGAGGCCAGCCCGTTGGACGTCCTGGGAGACCTGCGGCTGGGCTCCCGTCCGGCCCGGCGGGGAGCGGGCTCCGGTCGGAGCCTGGCCGACCTGCGGGCCATCCCCTGGGTCTTCGCGTGGTCGATGACCCGGGTCAACCTGCCCGGCTGGTACGGCCTGGGCTCCGCGCTGGAGGCGGAGACGGACCGGGACGCTCTGCGAGCGGCCTACCGCGAGTGGCCGGTGCTGTCCTCGCTCCTGGACGTCGCCGAGATGAGCCTGGCCAAGAGCCACGAAGGTCTGGCCCGGGAGTTCCTCGACCGCGCCGGCCGCCCGGAGCTGACGGCGACCATCCTGGAGGAGATGCGACGCACCAGGGAACAGGTCCTGGACGTCCTCGACCAGACCACGCTGCTGGAGCACAAGCCCCACCTGCGGACGGCGGTGGCGCTGCGGCGTCCGCTCATCGACGCCCTGAGCCGGGTGCAGCTGCACTGCCTCGAGGAGCTCGACACGGCCGGGGCGGACACGGAGGAGGGTCGGCCCTGGCACCGGGCGCTGCTGCTGACGATCAGCGGCATGGCTGCCGGGCTGCAGAACACCGGTTGACGCCGTCGCGGGCTCCCCAGGCTCGTGCGGAGGCGCGCTCGGCTCGGGCGGGTGGGCTCGTCAGGTCGCTGCCGGTCGCGCGCCGTCGGCGCCGCGCGACGTCCGGTCTGAGCATGGTCAGCACGAGGGCCCAGTGGTGCCTGCACCGAACCACGGGACCGCCTCTCCCTCGCTGTTCACCCGGCATCCGGTTCCCTACTGGGTCATCCTGACAGGGCAATCCCCCATCGTCAGCCGCCTCGGAGACCGGGCGGAGGAGCAAGGAGAGAGAGCATGACGACGCACGTCGAAAAGTCCATCCTGGTCAACGTTCCGGCCAGCACCGCCTACAACCAGTGGACCCAGTTCGAGGACTTTCCGCAGTTCATGGGCGGTATCACCCGCGTGACGCAGCTCGGTGACGACCGTCTGGAGTGGGTCGCCGAGATCGGTGGGGTCCGGCGGCGGTGGGAGGCCCGGATCGTCGAGCAGGTGCCGGACCGGAAGGTGGCCTGGGCGGCGACGGAGGGCGCGACCAACGCCGGTGCGGTGACCTTCGAGGACGTCGGCGGAGGTCAGACGTCGGTGCATCTGTCTCTCTCGTACGAGCCCGAGGGCGTCGTCGAGAAGGTCGGTGACACGCTGAACGTCGTGGAGAACCAGGCAGAGGCCGACCTGGAGCGGTTCAAGGAGTTCATCGAGTCCGAGGGCTACGCCACGGGTGCATGGCGAGGAACGGTCGACCCGGGCGCGACGGTCGGCGCTCCCGGCGTGGAGGATGCCGCGGCCTCGGAGGGCGACAGCGGCAAGGCGGGACTCTCCGGCAAGGCGGTGGCGGCAGGGGTCGGGCTTGCGGCAGCGGGTGCCGCCGCCGCGCTGGCCGGCAAGAAGAGTGACAACGACGAGGAATCCACCGGAGACGTCGGACGCACCGTGGCCGAGGAGAGGGTCGTCGTGGACGAGCCCACCGGGGCGGCATGGGTCGAAGGCGACCCGGCGGCTCCCGTCGTGGACCCCGTCCTCCCGGAGGAGGACGTGGAGCGTCCCGGACGCGGGCAGTCACCGCGTCCCTGAGTCGACCATCACTCATCGTCGGCGGGGACGGCGCCTGGCGTCGTCCCCGCTGTCGGCTCCAGCCGAGCTCTGGCATCCCGGGAGGCCTCTGACCTGGTGAAACTCGAGGGCCTCGCACGGTAAGACCCCCTGCTTGCAAAGTCCACGGATGGGGTACGTGATGAGGCATTCCTGCAGGTCAGGGCGTTGCAGACCACACCGGATCGCGCCCATTGCGTACCCCACTGCAGTACTTTTCTGGGGTACGGGCGGTGCAGGGTCACTTACCCCCTGAGCGGAAAGACATCGCCGTGCCTGCGTCCGCAATTCATGAGGGGCGTCGCCGAGGTGTCCGGTGTCCAGAAGGTTCGGTCGCTCGGTCGGCTAACCGCTTGCCTCGAGCCGATCGTCCGCGTCCGGCATTTCCCCGGGCGCGGACTCGTCAGGACCATCTTGGGAGGACAGCGCTCCTGAGGCCGTCGATGGGGGCGCTGGGATCTCGACGGGCTCTTCTCGAAGCTTCGGCGGCGTGGCCGACCATGCCTTGAGGTTCTGGAGCACGTCTGCGTAGAAGGTGTCGGTCAGGTCCAGGACCGAGTCGATGAACCCGCCGCGGCCGCGAGCGCGTTTCGTGCCCATCGGGGCGCTGAGGGCGACCCGGAACTTCTTGATATCGCGCTTGGGATCTGCGACGAGCACGCCCGGGTTCTCTCGTACGGCCCCCAGCAGCTCTGTCGTGCCGGGTCCGCGGGTGTTCGCCATGAAGGACTCCACGCGTACCTGGTCCGGAGCGCTCTTCAGTTGCCGTACTAGCCAGTTCACCCTGGTTTGTGGCCGTCCCTGCCGTGGTGCGTCGATGTCCGTGTGGCAGGTGACTCTTCCGGCTCGAACGTCGACGGTGATGGTGATGGGGCCGATCGCGTCCGGGATCTTGATCGCCCCGTTCAGGACCCCGTCGGTCTCTAGCGACGCGAGAAGAGTCTGGGACCGCAGCGCGGGGTCGGCGAGCTCACGCCGGCTGTGCAAGTGGGTGACGTCGGTGCCCAGGCGTCGCCCGAGGCGCAAGCTGGCGTACCGCAGGAGAGCGTCGAACCGGGCGACCACGTCCGGCCCGCCCTTGTCGCTGGCGCGGAAGGTGCTGGATGTGACTGCCTGTCGGACCGGTACCCATTCAGCGCCCATGTCCTCGAACTCCATGGCACCGGACTTCGGGTGCTCGAGGTAGCGGATGAGCTCGCCCAGGATCCACGCCTGCTCGGGATCGGAGACGCCACGGTGTTCCTTCTGCACGACGGCCGTCGACAGCAACAAGCTCCACGACCAGTGGTGGATCGCGACCTTGCGAAGCTTCCGCTTGTCCACCTTTGTCGGGTGCTGGGTTGGAGTCGGGGGGATCTCGTTGCTGATCGTCAATAGGGCGTCGAACCCGTGCTCCTTTGCGACATCGAGGTAGGCCTCGAGCTGCTCCGTCGCCAGCTCGTTCTTGCCGGTCTTGACCTCGACCAGCGCGGTCCACACCTTCTGGCCCCGGGACACTCTGATCAGCCCGTCCGGGTAGACGCGCTTGTCATTGAGGTCGAAGGGCACCTCGATGTACGTCTCCAGCTTCCCGGCCGGTACTCCCAGGGGTTTGAGCATCGCTCGACTGAAGTCGGGAACTGCCGACATCACCGCCAGCAGTGCCGAGGTGGCCCGCCGCTCTTGCTCCTCTGCCCCCGAGATCCCGGACGTCGGGATCAGACGCGCCTCATTCCACGCTTCTTCAGCCACATTGCTCCTCCCGTTGGCCGCCACCATAGCCTCCCCGCCCTGACATCTGTCCCACGGGCAGGCTTTCGGCATTTGCCGACGACGTTCGGGCCGACCAGACCACGGCGTCTATGCGCGGCGGGCGGTCAGCGATTGTCGCCACGTGGTTCTGCGGTGGGCACCTACGATGACGGCCATGACTGAGGCACCCCTTGAACGCTGGGAGCGACGCAGTGAGTGGCCCCTGGCCGGCCTCGCCGCGGCCTTCCTCGTTGCCTATGCCTGGCCCATTCTCGATCCCGGACTGGACCCGACCTATCGACAAGCCTGTGCAGTCACCATGTGGGTCATTTGGGCCGCGTTCGCCCTCGACTACGCCACCAGGCTGTTCATCGCGAACGACCGTCAGAAGTTCGTGCGGAGGAATCTCCTCGACCTTGCGGTGATCGTCCTTCCAATGCTGCGCCCTCTGCGCATGCTCCGACTGGTGCTGCTACTTAAGGTCTTCAACCGCGCCGGCGCCAGCGGACTGCGTGGACGTGTGGGCACCTACCTCGGTAGCGGAGCCCTCGTTCTCGGCGTGGTCGCCGCGTTAGCCGTACTCGATGCAGAGCGCTCCAGTGAGCAGGCCAACATCACCACCTTCGGAGACGCCTTGTGGTGGGCGATCACCACGATGACCACCGTCGGTTACGGGGATCAGTATCCAGTCACGAACACCGGGCGCATGGTGGCTGCTGGCCTCATGCTCGGCGGCATCGCCCTCCTCGGCACCGTGACCGCCTTACTGGCCTCCTGGTTAGCCGAACGTGTCGCCCTCGAAGCCGAGGAAGCGACCGAACCACTGGTCGCCGAGATTCAGGCGCTGCGCCGTGAAGTCGACAGACTGCAAACAGAGGCAACACACAACACGGAGTAAGCAGAATCCCCCGCGGTCCCGGGGTACACAGGGCGGACGCGGGACCCTCCTCGGCGCGGCAGTTCCGTGCGTCCACGCCGCGCGCCGTGATTGCAAGTGCCCGCGCCCCGGCGCCTCGTGACCGGCCCACACCTAGTCCCTCGCCGACGCGGCACGTGATGAACAATGTCACCATGCTTCGGCGCTACTGGTGGGTCAACCAGACCACCAACTACGATCCAGAGATCCTCGAAGGGCGGCTTTGGACGTCTCCCAACAGGCACGGCACTCTCATCGCAGGCCGCAAGGCCATTCTTGCGATGAGGCCGGGGGATCTAGTCTTTCACTACAACCGGGGTCGCATCCGAGCGCTAAGCGTGGTAGCCACTTCCGCCATCGACACGCCACGCCCCGTGACGTACCCAGCTCAGAGCCCACTAGACCCTGAGGATGGCTGGGCGGTATACCTTGATGTCATTCGTTCCGACCTCTCCGTCCCAGGTGGAGACGTGCGCAGGGTGCTTCCACACGGAACAGACACTCTCGACAGGATCGGTGCCGTTAACCGTCGGTACCTTTCAGAACTGCCGGCGGAGGATGCCGAAGCACTCGCCTCCCTGGCCGGCATACCTATGCCAGCAGAGGACAGTTTCGCGGGGCGACCCTGGTCCGAGGTTGTCGACCCAGATACCGAGACGGACGGACGTCACTGGGCTACCTTCAGGCGAGAGCAGGCGCACTTGCGAGCAAGCCTTCTGGGTGGAAGCAAGGCGGAGTCTTGCGCGATTTGCGGAGCCACCTTTCCTAGCGAACTGCTCATTGCGGCCCATATCAAACCGCGGCACATGTGTACAGAGGCGGAGCGTCGAGACTATACATCCGTAGCGATGCTTCTCTGCGCACTCGGATGTGACGTCCTGTTTGAGTGGGGGTACGTCGTAGTGGATAACCACGGCATAGTCCGTGTGGGCCGTGACCCTGCTTCCTCTGAGGTAGCTAACCGAGTAGCCACACTCGCGGGAAGGCCATGCAAGGGCTATAATGCAAGGACGGCGGACCATTTCGCGGTTCGCGGCGAAGTTGTTCATCGCCGGTGACGACACCCCTCGTCCGCAAGTCACTGAGAGCGGATCAAACATAACGATGCTGTTGCCATGGTTCATGGGGCTGGTTGTGCCGCAACCCATGGTCATCGTGCCTCACGAGTAAGCCAGGGATGCATCGGTGACTGGCAGCGAGATTGATCCTCGCGTTGACACGATGCTGGACTACAGGGATTAACGCCCGCGGTGTGAGGGTCACATGGCCTCGATGCGCCCTCGGCCATCCAAGAGCCTCGCGGTCTCCAGCGCCTCTTCGAAGGATGGGCGGTCCAACCAGGTCTTCTCTAACATGTGCCGGTGTATATCGGGAGAGCGCAGGCTTGCGCGATCGATGTAGTAGGGCTGAAGACCTTCCCAGGCACCTAGGCCCCAGTCGTAGATCATCCACTGAGGCGCGACGTACTGTTGGGCACGTTCCATGTTGTCCACTAACGCGTATCTGTCCTTAACTGATCTGGCGACACTCAATGCGTTTCCCAACTCAGTAAACACAAGCGCGGGATCGAACGTTGCGCGAGGATACAATGACGACTTGCGCAGCTCTTCTGCGACTCGGAACATAAATTGTTCCGGAGTCTGTTGGAGCTGCCAAGGGACTACTGCGACGCCTTCGCCGTCACGTTTCTCAATATGCATGACGACGCTTGAGTCCACGCTCGGCAGCAACCGCGCATAGACATAGGCACCGGGGTCAACAAGTTTGACCCTAATTCCCCAACGGCGACTCACCTCCTCAAGTCTGATAGACCGTTCCAATGCCTCGTGGACAGATTCGCAGCTTGGATTCTCCATAATGGCTCTGAGCTCGGCCTCCTCGGCGGCCATTGACTCAGTCTGCGACGCGGCGAACCGCTGGCGGAGCTCCGACAGAGTTTGCCGTGTCTCCTCTTGAGCGAGGTGCACCTCGTCGCTGAGGACCTCCAGGTTTCTCTGCGTAGCCTGTACCTTGACATTCATGGCCCGCTGAACCAAGAAGAGTGGAACGAATAGGAGACTGGCTGTCCCCGTGTTCACCAACACTGCCGAGACCCACCCCTCCAGTTCGTACGACGCGTATAGCTGTGCTGCCCCTGCGGCCGTAACTGCCGATCCGATCCACATGGCCCGGTTCTTTGATGCCCTTACCATTTGACTCATTTCGATCTCTCCCTGATAGGCATGCAGTCACCAATGTCGCCACGACCCCCGGCTTCGTTCTTGGGGAGGTGCTCAGCAACTATAAGGGTCGCACGGGACTGCGTTCCGATTCATGCCCCCTCGCCTAACACAGGTCTCTACTCGGGGAGGCTCGGACTAGATCCTGGACAGACCACACCGCTTCTCGGGTGGTTCTGTGTGCCGCACGCGCACGTTCCAGGCGTCCGGACATCGGCGTGAGCGACATGCGGCAGAGTAGTGCGCTCGCGAACGCTCGAAGTCCGGGGCCGGCAGTCCCCTCAGGTGGCCCACGTGGTCCGGCGCCAGACGACCGCGGCGTTGGGGTCGCCGCTCCGAGACGGTTCAACGCTCACGACGGTCCAGCCCTCTCGTTCGTAGAACTTGGCGGCCTCGGTGTTCCCGGCGAAGTGCTCGACAAGGACGTGGTCGGTCACCCTTCGGAGGGGTTCGATGGCTTGCTGCAGTAGATCTGCCCCTATGGACTGCCCGCGAAACTCAGGCGCCAGATACAGCTTCCATACGACGTGGTCTTCGCCCAGAACACCGATCTGCACCACTCCTATGATCTTCTCGCCCTCGACTGCGACATGGACGCGACTGGCTTCGACGGCCGGCTTCATCCGCTCCGTCGTCCACCACTGCAGTTGTGCTCGTGCGCCTTCATCGCCGAGGATCGGAGCGTAGTGAGCAGGGACGACGTCGAGCGCGAATCGCTCGATGGCGGAGAGGTCGTCAAGGCGGGCCAAGCGAATAGTCACAGGCATACCTCAAGGTATGACGGGTGGGCGCCCTCGGTGTCGGGAGCTGCTGTCTGGACCACAGCCGACGAGTGACCCGCGACGGATTTCAGCACGAAGCAGGCGTCCGACCTGCGGCATGATCGGACGAGCGTAGCCGTCCTCAGCGCGGCATGACAGTGTGCTCAGCCGCGCTGCCGAGGAACCTCGTGACCCCACGGTAAACGTGTACGGAGCGGGCCAGTGGGCGGCTACGGCTTTGTCAGCTGGAGCAGTTGTCTACATTCTCCTGGGTCATGGACCACTTCCACTCGCCGCCCTCGAGCAGCATGTGAGCGTCGACCGGAAGCGTCATTCCTTCAGCAGACACCTCGGCGCTGACTTTGGTGGCCGGGAGGGAGACGTCCGTACCAGGGATGAGCATCTCGCCTACGTCCTCGACGCTGAGGGTCTTGCCCCACTCAATGACTGGCGGGCTCTCGGCCGACCTGCAGGCGACGTACGCGTCCTCGGAGATGACCTCGCGCTGCGCACTGACCAGGGTCTCGTAATGTGCCTGCCAATCCTTGGTGCCGAACTGCTCCACCCAGATCTGGAAAGCCTCCTCAGGGGTTCCACTCTGAGGTGCCGCCTCGGAGGTGGGCTGCTCCGCCGTCTCAGCGCCATCCCAATCGCTGGGTGCGCCGACGAAAGTGGAGCAATCCGCCGGCTCCTCAGATGCGAGGAGGTTCACGTCGACCTTTACCTTCCCCTGTGCTGGAACCAGCTCCGGGTACGCGCTGCCCCCGCCCACGATCGATCCGGCGTCATCGCGGCATAGCAGGCTCACCCTAGGAGTCTTCAGCGACATGTCGAGGGTGTTCGACAGTTCGAAGGAGGCGGTGTGGGAGCCGTACTCCTCGGTGAACTTCACCGGGCTCGTCGGCATCTCGGGGAAGGGTTTGTCACTGAACGCGCCGGAGGCCTCGACGTCCAGAGCAGCCTCGACCTTCGCCGCCGTCTCGCCTTGGGCGAGGCTGACCTGAGTGCCGACGATGTGATCTGTCTCGGGCAGCGAGAAGGACTCAACCTGGCTCTCCGACGCCAGGATGTTTCCCTCGGCGTCGAGCACGTTGAAGTTCACTGTGACTGTCTGACCGACGTAGGCGGAGTTGTTGTGGACGAGGGCGGTCACCCAGACATACTCGTCCGACTGCCCGAAGCCCGCTTCTTTCAGGGTCCCGAGCTCTGCCGGCGCCGAGGTTGACGCTGCTGCAGTGGTCACTGCAGCTGCCTCTGGGGAAGCCGTAGGCGCGTCGTCGCTGGTCGTTGCTGGCTCCGCCGGCTCAGGCGTGTCGTCGGTCCCGCACGCCGAAAGGGAGACGACCAGTGCCGCACCCGCGAGAAAGCGCCGATTCATAAAATGCTCCTGCCCCTACGACCCCATGTCGATGAAAGCGCATCGTAACCGAGCGCGGGTGGCTGGTTTCAGGCGGGCCAGCCCGCCGTCGGGTCAGGCCGTCCGCTCGCTATCCCCAGCCTTCGTCACGCCCGTGCGCACCCACCCTTCGGAGCGAGGTCCAGCCACTCCCGGGAGGCACCCTCCTGGCGGCACTTCTGGATGCTTGTCGGGCTCAATTGGTGGTGATCCCGCCCTCCCAGTCGACGGGAGAAGCAGGATCGGTGTCGAGATGCCCGGGTGGGTGAGAATGGGGCCATGACGGGTGACCACGCGATCGCCACAGTGCTCGAGTCGTTGGCTGGCACAAGGCACGCGCACGCTGACGCGGTGCGACTCGTTCCGACGGAGCCAGGCCTATATGCGTTCTATGGCGACGATCGCGCGTGGGCTGAACTTAGGCTGAGTCCCGCCTTCGACGACCAGCCTCTTTACGTCGGCAAGGCAGAGAGCAGTCTCAACGGTCGTGACGTGGGCACTCACTTTGCCGCTGGCAAGACCGGCTCCTCTACCGTCAGACGCAGTCTCGCGGCTCTGCTTGTGGACGAGCTCGCCCTTGCAGCCACCCCTCGCAATGTGGCCAAGCCCGATCGCAGCGCCAACTTCGGTCTGGACGACCCGAGCGAGCACAGGTTGACCAGCTGGATGGAGCAACGGCTTTCCTTGACCACTTGGAGCAAGCCCGAAGGCACTGACCTGGTCAAGATCGAGACCAAGGTCTTGCACCACCTCCGACCTCCGCTGAACCTCACTCATGTGCAGGAGCCGAGAGTCCGCCTCCGGGCCGCCCGGCGGCGCATGGCCAGAACTGCGCGCGCCTGGACACCGGGGGTCTGAAGTGTTCGGCTAGCGGCAAATCCGGTCGTTTCCATGTCGGCTTGGGCGCCGCGTCATCGTCCGAGACGTCGATCGTGTCGGGCTCAGCGAGGATGGTGCCCATGACACACAGCTTGGGGCTCGAGGGTCGGACAGTACGGGTTGGTGGACAGCCCCGGCGCGCCCTCCTGCAATCCCTTCGCGAGTTCGGCGTACGCCTCAACGCCCACGCCGAGACACTGCTTGGGCACCCAGTGTTTGATAATCCGGAGAGTCGAGATCTGCAGTTGGTCGAGCGAACTGTGCAGCAGCTCGGGCTGTCGGTCGGCGGCACTCAGTCGCAGGTGTTCGAGGCGGCACGGACACACGGTTTCCAGCTCTGCCCAGTGATCAGCGGCCCGTTCCTCCGGCTGGCAATGATGGACCAGCCAAACGCACCAGACTCCGTCTTGTCTGCGGGTCGGGCGCCAACTGGTGCCATTCACGTGGCGTCGAAACCGCTAAGCAGCGACGAGGCATACCCGAAGGGTTTCTATCTGCGCGTCGTCGATGACGAAGTCTGGCTGAGGGGGTATCGGTGCGACAACGCCTATCAATGGGGCCCGGAACAGCGGCTGGCCCTCGTCGCACCTACGGTTGAGCGGTGACGACGACCTTTGATCCTGCGGACCGCGCGCAGACGCCTTTGGTGGCTGATGAGAAGTCGATGCTGCTGGGGATGCTGGCATTCCAGCGGGACACGCTTCGGTGGAAATGCTCGGGCCTGACCGCAGAGCAGCTCGCTCTCGAGCACGCGCCAAGCGTGCTGTCGCTCGGGGGCCTGCTCAAGCACCTGGCGGTGGTGGAGTTCTCGTGGGTGCACATGACGTTCGCCGGGGGCGACGACTCACCAGCCTGGAGCACTCAACGGCAGGAGGGGCAGGACGGCTGGAGTCTTCGGACCACTGCCGGGGAGACGCCGCAGGTGCTGTTCGACCGGCTCACGCAGGCGCAGCGGCTCACCGAACGTATCGTGGGTGAGGTGCCGAGCCTGGAGGCACTGTCCCAGGAGATGCCATACGGAGAGCCCTGCTCGCTGCGGTGGGTCCTGCTGCACCTCGTGCAGGAGTACGGCCGTCACCTGGGCCATGCCGACCTGATCAGAGAAGCGGTCGACGGCACCGTCGGCATCTAGGCCACTGGGTCCGCGAGCCCGCTCCAGCACGCTGGGCCGCGGCAAGCAGAGAGCCCCGCCTGACCCGTGAAACACCACATCGCAGGAGCGACACTCGCGCGCGGGTCCGCGATCGGCACGGTGTCCTGCCCTAACGTGGACCGGCGTCCAGGCGGGGCCTAAGCCCCGGCGCCCGAAACGCATCTCAGTGCGTGACCTGCCTTGCCGGGGCAGCCGCACCCCCCGACAGTGGCCGAGCTGCCGCAAGGAGACCAGATGGTCAACGTCATGCTCGCCGGTGGCTTCTCCATGGCCATCGCGCTGCTGTGCACCCCGTTGTTCATCACCTTCTTGGTACGGCGCCGCTACGGACAGTTCATCCGCGACGACCTGACCCACCACCACGTCAAGCGCGGCAAGCCCACGATGGGCGGCGCGGTGATCATCGCAGCCGCGATCGTTGGCTACTTCGCCACCCACGCCAGCCTGTTCGTCCTTGACGCAACGGGCGTGGTGCAGGTGACCCACAGCCGCATCTCGCTCAGCGCACTGCTGGTCCTGTTCCTGCTCACCGGGCTGGGACTGGTCGGCTTCCTGGACGACTACACCAAGATCCGCAAGGAACGCAGTCTTGGTCTGACCTCATGGCAGAAGCTCATCGGTCAGACGGTGGTCACCGTGGTCTTCGCCCTGGCGGCCCTGCTGGCCACCGACGAGCAAGGACGCGCGCCCGCCTCGACCGCGATCTCCTTCGTCCGCGACACCCGCCTCGACCTGGCCTTCGCCGGCCCTGTCGTAGGCGTGATCCTGTTCATCGCGTGGGCCAACGTGCTGATCGCCGGGGCCTCCAACGGCGTCAACATCACCGACGGCCTGGACGGGCTGGCCACCGGGGCCTCGGTCATGGTGTTCGGCGCCTACACGGTCATCGGCATGTGGCAGTACAACCAGAACTGCGAGCTCATGCCAGGCCCAAACTGCTACAACGTGGCCGACGCGCTCGACCTGGCCGTCGTCGCCGCAGCGATCGCCGGCGCCTGCTTCGGGTTCCTGTGGTGGAACGCCTCACCAGCCCAGATCATCATGGGCGACACCGGATCACTGTCCCTGGGCGCTGCCCTGGCCGGGCTGGCGATCCTGACCCACACCCAGCTCCTGCTCGTGATCCTGGGCGGCCTGTTCGTCATCGTGACCTCATCAGTCATCATCCAGGTCATCAGCTTCAAGCTCACCGGCAAGAGAGTCTTCCGGATGGCACCGCTACACCACCACTTCGAACTGCTCGGCTGGGCCGAGGTCACCATCGTCGCCAGGTTCTGGATCATCGCCGGGATCTGTGTCGCCGCGGGCGCGGCCATCTTCTACGGCGAATGGGTCGTCAACCTCTAGCTAACTCCATGCGGCATGACCGGATGCGACAAGTGCAGGATGGGTCCGTGAGCGAGAGTTACTTGCACATTATCCCCACGGACCCGCAATGGATACCCGATGACGCCGACGCGGCGGCTGCAAGACGGGCCCTCGGGGACGTCTGCCCGGACGCCGGAGAAGTGACCGCCGAGCGCGGCGACGAGATCGGCTTCGTCGATCAGGGTGGGAACTTCATCGCCATCCGTTGCCCGCACTGCCACGAGGAGATGCCCGTCCAGTGGTGGCAGGGCGAGATGAGTAGAGCGTACGAGCGCAACTTCACTGACCTTGTCCTCGTCACGCCGTGCTGCGCTGAGCGCAGCTCGCTGAACGACCTGGACTACGACTGGCCGGCAGGCTTCGCTCGCTTTGTGCTCGCTGCGCGAAGTCCCGGCCGCGGCTGGCTTACGCCGGACGAGCTCGCCCACGTCACCGCGGCATTGCGCCACCCCGTCCGCCAGATCCTGACGAGGTACTAAGCCCTCGTCGTCACGGTGGACCGCTGAATTGGGCTCCTCTGGACCGTGGACCGCTAGCGGGGGCGACCAACCCGCGGCAGTGTCGGATGCGTGTCAGGTCGCAGCGTGCCGGCGCATGTGTGTCATGGACGGGTCCACATAGTCAACTCAACGTCTGTCGGGTTACTTCGTGGGGGATCTTCTTCCGCGCGTATCACGTAGGGCGTGTGCGCCGAGGTTCCCACGAGGCTTCTTCGGCCATCGTCGCTGTTTCTTAGCCATAGGCGCTTTCTGGCACTGAGCCGGCGCGGCCGCCGTGCGTCCAGGCGCCTCCTCCCTGGGAATGTGCCTGGAGCCTTCCACCAGCGGGTGTTGCGGGACGGTGAGCGAACAGGGCTGCAGATGCCCCGCGCGACCTCAGCCGGTACGGCGGACCGCGAGCCCGTGCGGGTCGGCTTGCTCACGCCCGTTGTCCAGGACGTTGCTGACCGCGACGTGGCCGCGGACGACCCCCTCACGTCCGTCCTTGCGCACCTCGAGCACGAGCAGCCCCGGTGCGTCGCCGGTGGCGGCGTGCGCGCCGCTGAGCGGGCTGGGGCCACGGGTCGCCGCGTAGACGGCCCTTCCGTCCGGGGCCTGCGCGACGATGTCGGGAGCCGGGGCCTGAGCCCACGGTGACCGGAGGTTGATCGTCTCGCCGGCCTGCCCGTTACGGCCCTGGTAGACCTGCAGCACGTGCGCTGAGCGGTCGAAGGCCCAGACGTAGCGGTCACGGACGGTGACCATGCCGTGGGCGTCGCGCGGGCCGCGGGTGTCCTGCTCGACGAGCTGCACCTCCGGTTGGGCTTCGGGGTTCCACAGCTCGGGTCCGCCGACCGGCACGCGGTAGACGAACCAGCCGGACAGGGTTCCGGCGGTCCGACCGCCGTTGCCGTAGACCCAGCCCTGCGACTCGGTGAAGCCGCAGCCGTCACGGGCCACCTCGGTGGCCGGGTACTCGGCGACGATCCTCATGGGCGTCGCGTACGGGTCGAGAGCAAGGAGGCCGCCTCCGCGCAGCGAGATGAACGCCGGGTAGCCGCTGGAGGGGATGAACGGGCAGATCGGCGCGTTGTCAGGGCGCATGGTCGGGTCGCCCGGGGTCTCGACCGGGTCGCCGTGGGGGGTGTCGCCGGAGGCCAGGCTGATCGTCGCCGCGGTCTCTTGGCTGAAGGTGCCGCTGGCGTAGTCGGTGCGGATCCGCTCGACCTTCTTGCCGTTCTGGTTCGCCACGATGATGAAGCGGTCGTCGGGAGTGGGCACCGCTGCATGGGCCTGGACCGCACCAGCGGCGCCGACCTCGGTGCGGAAGCAGGCGGCCGGCTCTCGGGTCGAGGCGTCGATGATGACGACGTGCCCGCTCGCCACGAAGGACAGGACCGCGTGCGACTGCGTGGCGTTGAAATAGATCATGTGGGGTCGCACCGGGGTGACGCCGGTCGCCTCGCGGCACAGGTCCGCGGTGGCCGCGCTCAGCTCGACCACCTCGGCCTGGGCAGCCGCGGTGTCGTGGCGCAGGTCACTGCCGTCGTAGATGTAGATCCGGCCACCGAAGCTCGGAGCCGAGGTGTTGTCGGTGTTCGACTGGTCCACCAGCCAGACCTCGTGCCGGTCGCGCTGGGCGACGTTGGAGTAGGCGCCGCCCACCGGCCCGGCAGCGGTGACCGGGGGCGGAACGTAGGGGGAGCCGAAGTGGTCCTCACCGTCGTGAGCGCTGACGGCGGGGACCCCGAGTCCGCTGAGGACGAGCGCAGCCAGGGCGGCGAAGACGGCTGGCCGGGTACGCGCCCGTCGGCGGGCCCCGGTGGTCTGACGAGACATGGTGTTCCTCCGGGAAGGCTGGCTGAGATGGCTGCGCTGACGCGCAGACCCCGATTATGGACACATAACGGTCGATTATCAACTGGGGTGGAAGGCCGCCCTTAACCTCGCACCACGCACTGTCGGCCGCGCCCGCCGAGCCTGGTCCGCTCGACCCACGAACATCTCAGTCCGGTAGCGAGACGATGAGAAGCACGCATCGTGTGAAAACCCTCCGACCCGGGCAAGGAACCGGCAGGGCACCTGTGACGATGGCAGCTCAAGCCGATCGACACGACGCGCACGCGCGTGACCACGGGATGCGACGGCGCCGTACAGACCCACCGCCGAGAGTACTGATGCGGCAGGTATCAATGGGCCGGCGGATGATCCACGAGAGGCGTCTACTGCCCTGCCACCGAGTACGCCGACACGGACACGGCTCGCTCCAGCATGCCTGCGGACACGGCCGAGGTGAGCAGTCAGGATGCGCCCAGGCGCCCAGCTCACGAAAGGAGGTCACCGACGAGGGTAGGAGTTTCCTCGTCCACGACGTCACCGGCTCCGTGCCGGAGGGGCACAAGGATGGCCACGTCCGTTCGTTCTACATCTATCTCAACAAGAACGAGGGCGATGGACATGTCGCCTAGCTCAGCGTCGCAGCGCCACGGATGACAATCATGAGTCCTTGGCGACCCGATACGAGGGGCCTGCCTGCCCCGGAGGACCTGTCTGCAGGGCCCCGCGCCCGCTGATCTTCGCGACGAACTGGAGGAGCGTGAGGTCCCGGTCCGGGAGTGGGGTGAACTGTCGGTCCATGGCACCACCGCACCGGTCGTCACTTTGAACGGGCACTTGGACATATGCGCCAGAGCACCTGCCGGTTTCCCGGTGTCGCGGGGAGGACTGTGGGTACAACGACTCGAACGGACGCTTCTACGGGTTCATCCCTGACCTCCACGGAACGCTCGTGGTCGAGGGAACAATCAAGGAGGATGTGATGGATGGCGAGCTCCCGACGGCCGAGGACATGACCGTCGTGGTCACCGAACTGCAGTCATGGGCTGGCAGCATAGAACTACCCTGACTGCGGATCCTCAACCTGAACTCCTGACCAGCGACTCGCGGCGAATGCGTGCCTTCCCAGGCGGGTCCACGAGGATGTGGTTGACGCGGATCCTCACGTCGTTGCTCCTGCCGGTCCATTACTTGCCTCGGCCGGTGTCGGTGCGGGCTGTGATGGTTCTTCGCGCCGCTTGCCTGTGGCCGCGCCGAGTCCCTGCAGCACCAGGCCGAGAAGCAGCAGTCCGACGCCGGTCGTACTGATCAGTGTCAGCCGTTCGTCAAGTACAACAATCCCGAGAGTGGTGGCGACAACGGGCTCAGCCAGCATGAGCGTGGTGACCGGGCCCGCGGGGAGCTGGGCGAGACCGCGGACGAAGAGCAGGTAGGCCAGGGTGGTGGTCACCAGGCCCAGGTGCAGCGCCATCCCCACGCCCCGCGGCTCGAGCAGCCACGCCATTGGCTGGGTGGCCAGCAGCGGGAGGAGCAGCAGGCCGCCGAGGCCGAAAGCAGCGGCCATCACGGTGGAGGGTTCTTGTCCGGCACTGAGTTGCCCCTTGGCGAGCACGGTGTAGCCGGCATAGGCCAGGCCGGCCAAGATGGCCAGTGCAACTCCCACGAGGTCGACTCGTTGCGCCGCGCCACCTCCGGTGACCAGCAGTGTCAGACCAACCAGGCACAGACCGGTCGCAAGGACCCAGGACCGCCCGGGGCGTTCACCCAGTACGAACCGGGCAAGAAGGGCGGCCAGGACAGGCCCGCTGCCGATTGCGGCGAGGGTCCCGATGGCCACGCCCGCCTGCTGAACCGCGGCGAAGAAGGACACCTGGTACAGCGCGGTGCAGACCCCGATGGCTACACCCGCGGGGGTCCGCCATAGGCGGACCGCATCCCGACGCAGCCCCCCGACCAACGGCAAGACAGCCATCAGCCCCATGCCTCCGACGACGAGGCGGACGGCGCCGACTCCCAGCGGCGTGGTCCCCTCAGGGCCGAGCGCCTGTGCGGTCCCGGTGGTCCCGAACAGCGTCGCGGCCACCAGGACCGCCCCCACGGCCAGAGGCGCGCTCAACACCCCTCCAGCATCTGTGCCGCCATCGCCCGGGCCCGTCGCAGGCGGGAGGCGTCACCCTCCAGGCCGGCACGGGCCATTGCTCCCTCGAGGAGGAAGACCATGTGCTCGGCCAGGTCCTCGGCCTGCTCTTGCCCGACCACGGTGCACAGGTGCGTGACCAGGATCCGTTCCACTTCTTCCTTGTGACGCCTTACCGCAGATCGTCCCGGATCACCGACCGGCAGCTCCGCGGCCGCGTTGAGCAGTCCGCAGCCCCGGAACCCGTGCGGGTACGCCGAAGAGGCGTGATCGACATAGGCGTCGAACACCGCCAACACCTTCTCTGTGGGCGTGGCCGCCCCGGCCAGTCTCGCCTCGTACCGGTCCATCCAGTCCCGGTGCCGACGATCGATATAGGCCTCCACCAAGGCCGCCTTGGAACTGAAGTTGTTGTACAGGGACATCTTCGCAACCCCTGCCGTCGCTGTGATCGCATCAATCCCTGTCGCGTTGACCCCATCGGCGTAGAACCGCGTCGCGGCCGCGTCCAGCAACCGTTCGCGCACCGAGCCGCTCTTGGTCGTGTGTCCCATCAAGAACCAGCCTCCACATAGTAGGTAGGTCAGTCTACATACCAGCGGAACCGGTGTGCACCACGGACCGGACTCTCCTTGTTGGACGTCGGGACCTGCAGACCGCACGACGGGCTTCGGCGGGGTCGCGGTGGTCACGTCCCCCCTGCCGTTCACCTGCGTATTCCTGATGACAGTGCCCGCTCATCGGCGTGTGCGTGATGTATCGACCGTGCGCGCTTCCGCATCCATGTGATCGACGTCCGGTCATCGCGAAGGACCAGACAGGTGGCGGGTAGCACCGTCATGAAGTCGTTGACGCTGTGCCTGTCGTTGACTGGCTCGGAGCGTGCCGGGCCCGACGTCTGCTGTGGACGTGGAGGAGACCGTTGACGGCACCGCCAGCCGGCGGATGAGGCGGCTCTGGTGTCTGGCTGCCTGAGGTTCCTTGATGGGCGGACCCGCCGGGCTCGGCTCCGTGTCGGGGATCTCGTGGGCGGCGCGCCAGACGGCGAGGTCACCGAGGAGCTGGTCGTCGACGTCCAGAGGCAGAGATCGCTGCCACGTGACGCGGTCGTACGCGCCGGCCTGCTGGGCTTCGGCGGCGACGAGCTCGGCCAGCTGCTTGACTTGGTGGGTCAGCCGGTCCACGTAGCCCCTCGTCTCCCTGTCCTGTCGTAGGGCGGGTGGGACGTCGGGCAGCCAGGGCAGGGGTGCGTCGCGATACGACGAGGGCGTGGTGCCGGCCAGGCGCCAGGACAGGGCGGCGGCGGGATCGTCGGCGTCGACCAGGCTCTGCTTGCCGCGGTACCAAGTGGCCTGCTCGATCACAGCCCCAGGTGTGGTGCCGTCGACCCAGCGCAGCGCGAGCTGGCCCCGCAGGTGCGGGTAGGCCGGTTGCCCGGTGAGGCCGGGCATCCACTTCTCCAGCGCCTCGTCCAGCTCGGCCATCCGCTCACGTCCCAGGTTCCGCTGGGCCAGGACCGGCAGGGCGTCCTGGTAGGCGAGCACCGCCTGCCGTAGCAGCTGGGCCGCGTCGCCGCGCTCCACGGTCGTGGCCGACAGGGCGCGGCCGTCGCGGGCGAGGACGTCGGTGAGCACCTGCCGCGGCTCCACCACGGTGTCCTGGATGTCGGGGCCGACACCGTCCAGCGAGACGGTGGGTGTGGCGAGGTAGAGCTGGTTGGTCTGCCGGCCGGGGGAGAGGGCCGCGTACAACGCCTGCCGGGTCTCTGCCCCGGTCAGGACGGTGTGGGTGGTGTCCACGGTGGCGCCCTGGGCGCCGTGGATCGTGCTGGCGTACCCCAGCTGCACGTGCTCGGCCACATACCGGGCCGGCAGAGTGAGGCGGCCCGGCCTGCTCCCGCGCCGGTCAGCGTGGCGCTCAACCAAGACGGCGCCGTCCGGGTGGACGGCGAAGACGTGCCATCGGTCACCGTTCTTGACCCAGGATCCGTCGGGTACACGCAGACTGCGCTCGTTGCGGCGGGTGATCACGGTGTCGCCGGCGCTGGCGCGGGTGTCGTCGCCAAGGGCCACCTCCCGTGCGGGCGGCTGTCCGCTGGCGTGGAGGCGGTCGGTCCGGGCGCGCTGGTTCAGCTCACGCACGGTGTCTCGGGTCGCGGCCAGCAGCAGGCTGGACAGCCCGGCCTCCTGGTCAGCGGCCCAGGCGGCGTACGCCGCCTCGACCACGTCCCCGGTGTCACCGGTGCGGACGCGGCCGTGGTCGAGGTAGTGGTCCAGGGCGGCAGGGTCGCCGTCCCGGATGCCGAGGGTGGCGGCTCCTTCGGCAGGATCGGTGAACCGGTGCAGCTCGGTCAACGTCGCGGTGGTGCCGTGCGCGTAACCCTGCTCGGCCAGGTCACGGAGCACGCCGCCAGCGGCCACGGCGGCCAGCTGCTGGTCGTCCCCGACCAGCCGCACACTGCCACCGGCGTCGAAGACGTGCCGGACCACTGCTGCGAGGTCGCGGGTGCCCGCCATGCCGGCCTCGTCGATCAGCACCAACGTCCCCGGGCCGACCGCTCTGCCTATGAAGTTGGCGGTCGACCCCTTTTCGGGTGACGCACCTTCTCGGGTGTCGGTGTTCTGGTGGAGGTACTTGGCGACGGTGTCGGCGCGGATGCCCGTGGCGCGGCCGAGCTCCTCGGCCGCGACCGCGGTCGGGGCCAGGCCGAGGATGGTGCCACCGGAGGCCTCCCAGGCCCGGGCGAGCACGCGCAGGGCGGCGGTCTTGCCAGCCCCGGCCGGCGCGAGAGCGACCTGCACCCGGCACCCACTCGTCGCGAGGTTGCGGACCATCGCCACCTGCGACCGGTCCAGGCTCGGACCGTCCGCGCTCTGGGCGACCAGGACCGTCGCGACCACGTCCGGGTCGGCTTGACGGCCGTCGCGACGCAACCCCAGGGCGAGCAGCTCGTCCTCGGCGGCGAGGATCGCCCTGGAGGTGTAGGCCTGGCTGCCGTGCACGATGTGCGCGGACTGCCCGTCCGGGCGGCGCAGCACCTCCGGCTCGCCCAGTTCGGGCGGCACCCCGACCGGGACCGAGAAGCCCTGCACGACCCAACGCTCGACGTCACGTTGGTACGCGTCGAGTTTGTCCAGGGGGACCTGGACGGTGCGGAGCTGGCGCAGGGCCTCTGCTCGCACGTGCCACACCTGCCACGTCGCCCGCGACCCCTCCAGCACCGACAGCACCCGGGCGGCGACGACCTGGGGACGCACGTCCCGTCCGCGTCCCCGGACACGTCCCTGGTACGTCCCCACCCCGTGACCTGCGGCGATGCCCGCGTCTCTGGCGCGTCCCCGGGTGCGTCCCCACCCCGCTCCCACCGCGCTCTCGACCATGTCCTCAGGGATCCGTCCGTCGCGGTTGAGCACCGCGGCAGCCTGCACGTTCCAAGCCTCGCGCTGCTCGGCCTCGGAGCGGGGTTCGTGCTTTCCGGGGCGGGTCTCCAGGTTCGTCTGCTGCGCCAGGGCCAGCGACTCGACGGTCGTGGGGTTGCGGCCGTGGTTGGCCCGGAACGCCGAGGCGAGCTCGCGCTGCCGGGTCTCGATCGCGTGCCGTCGCGACGACCAGGTGGCGAGGAGGTCCGGGTCGATCCCATCGATCTCCCGCACGGCCCGCTTTCCTTCCGGTGAGGGGCGTTCGGTGAAGCGGACGCCGAGCCGGTCGACGAGACCGGCTTCAAGGTGGGTGTTGTAGTGCTCGGACGCCATCACCTTGGCCTTGAACAGCATCCGCCCGTCCAGCGTGAGCCATCGCCCTCCCTCCTCGGTCAAGGACTGGACCTTGTTGGAGACGACGACGTGGGTGTGCAGGTCCGGGTCCCCGGCGCGGGAGTCGCGGTGGTCGAACGCCGCCGCGATGAGCCCCGTCACGGGGACCTGGCGGATGCCGCCCTTGCCCACCCGCGTGAAGGCCACCTCGCGCTCGAGCATCGCCAGCGTCGTGCGGACCGCGTCCGCATGGGCGGCCTCCACCTGCTGGGCGACCTTCGGGGAGGCGAGGGCCCACAGGGCCGAGACCGACTTCACCGGGGAGAACGTCAGGTCGAACCCGGCCACCGGCACCTGCGCCGGCCGCGACGCCTTGGCCACGAACCTCGTCAGCTCGGCCTCGTCCACCGGGGCCCGGCCGTGGCGCTGCTCGAACGCTGCGCGGGCGACCTGGGTGCGGATCACTGCCCGCTCCTCCGCCGGGATGGGGGCGTTCCACGCCAGCCCGCGTGCGGTGTTGTGCTCGCTGAACGCGCGGGCCGTGACCTGCCGCAGGGTCGTGGCGTCGAACGTCGGGAACGCCCGCCCGAGCGCGCCCCACCCCCGCGCCTGAGCGTCGGGTTCGTCGGAGCGTGGGTGGCGGCCCTGCCCGAACAGCAGCTTCATCTGCTCCTCGGTGACGACGTCCCCCTCGGCCAGGTCCAGGCCGGCCAGGCCGGTGCCGAGCCACCGACCGGGTGCCTCGCCCTTCTCCTCGTAGTAGGAGGCGAGGCCGGCCTGCCGCTTCTCTGTGGCGTCGTGGGCCGCGACCTGCTTCGTCAGGTACGTGTACCCGGTGCCCGCGGCGAGCTTGTGCAACGTCATCACGTATACCAAAGGCGGCCGGACGAGCCTCAGGGGTTCACGAGTTTCACCGAGTGCACCAGGTGTGTCCTCGATCTGCTGCTGCTGGGTGTCGGTCGGTCGCGGAGCTGCTCAGAAAAAGGTTCAAGAAAGTGAGACCCGGGGGTGGGGCTCGGACGCATTAGGGGGTAGACGGGTTCGTCGTCCGGTGGTTATCCACAGGGACGGTCGGGTGCCTGTCTGGTCCGCACGGGATCTGGCCTACTGGAGGTTGGTCCCTGAACGAAGGGAGTGGACATGTCAACGATGGCCAGCGGGAGTCCGGAGCAGCGGAGCAAGGCACCGGTCGGGCCGCTGCAGCGGCGGTGGTACAGCGTGCCCGAGGTGGCGGAGATGCTCGGCTACGGGCCGACCAAGGTGCGGATGATGTGCATCTCCGGCGACCTGCGCTCGCTCAAGGACGGCGGGTCCCGGCGCATCCTGCCGGCGTGGGTCGACGAGTACGTCGCCAAGCGGGCGGCCGAGGCGGAGGCGGACTGGCCGTGAGCCGTCGGGCCAACGGCGAGGGGTCCATCTACCCCTACCGGAACGGCTTCGCCGCCCACGTGTGGATCACCACCCCCGCGGGCCGGCGACAGCGCAAGTCCGTCTACGGCAAGACCAGGGCCGAGGTCCACGAGAAGTGGCTCCGGCTGCACGAGCAGGCGCGGCGCGGACCGGTCGTTCCGGTCTCGCCCCGCCTGCGCGACTTCCTGGAGCAGTGGCTCACGGAGACCGTTCGCCCCGGGCTCTCACCAGCCACGGCGAGCAACTACGAGATGTTCTCCCGGCTCTACATCGTGCCCGACCTGGGGGACCGCAAGCTCGAGAAGCTGTCGGTCCGCGACGTCCAGACCTGGGTCAACGAGCTGCGGGTGCGGTGCCAGTGCTGCTTCCAGGGCAAGGACGCCGCCCGGCCGGAGCCGCAGTGCTGCGCACGCGGGCAGTGCTGCCACGAGGTCGCGTCCGAGTGGACGGTCCACCAGGCGTGGCGGGTGCTCCGCGGGGCACTGACCCAGGCGATGCGGGAGGAGCTCGTCTTCCGCAACGTGGCCGCGCTCGTGCGCGTGCCCGTGCCCCGGGCGAAGCGCGCAGCGGTGTGGTCGGTGGACGACGCGCGGCGGTTCCTCGAGTCGGCCCGCGATGCCGGGGATGCGATGTATGCGGCCTACGTGCTGCTCCTCGTGCTCGGGCTCCGGCGGGGGGAGGTGCTCGGACTGGCGTGGGAGGACGTCGACCTGGAGCAGGGCGAGGCGTACATCGCCTGGCAGGTCCAGCGGGTCGACGGCCAGCTGCTCCGGCGACGGACGAAGACCCCCTCCTCGGACGCGCCGCTACCCCTGCCGGACATCGCCGCGCAGGCCCTCGAGCTGCACCGGGCCGAGGAGGATCGACGAAGGGCGGCCGCCGGTGACATGTGGGGCGACTGCGGTCTTGTCTTCACGACCCGCCTCGGCGACCCGGTCGATCCGCGCAACTTCCACACGGCGTTCAAGACCCGGGCACGCAGGGCCGGCGTCCCGGTCGTCCCGGTCCACGCCACGCGGCAGACCTGCGCGAGCCTGCTCGTCTCCATGGACGTGCACCCACGGGTGGCGATGGCGGTGCTACGACACAGCAGGATCTCGATGACCATGGAGGTCTCGTCCCAGGCCACGCGCGACGCCCTCCGTCAGCTCGGCGGGCACCTGGGGGATCCGTCTGGGTGAAAGCCTGAGCAGCCATGCGCCACCTGGGTGTCGCTCGGCCGGGCGGCTCACCCGCGCTCGCTCCTGAACTGGGCGGTGTGGGTCAGGGTGATCAGCAGCAACCCGCCGACGAGGTTGCCCGTCGTGGCCAGCACGACGTTGACCCCCAGGTCGGCATACCCCACCACCGAGGAGTTCCACACGCCGAACAGCAGGTGCAGGGCGGAGACCACGACGTGGTCGAAGGGGCCGAGCGCGAGCAGGAAGCCGACCAGGTAGGCCACCATGATGCGGGCGACCACGGTGTTGACCGCGTTCAGCATGTACGACAGCAGGGCGACCAGGGCCCCGGCCAGCACGGCTCGGGCCAGCGTCGCGGCCCACTCCTTCCCGGCGATCTCCTCGGCGGCGCCCACCAGAGCGTGCGGAGCACCCTCGGGCAGGGCACCGTCGATGCTGATCACGCCCACGAGGACTGCGCCGCCGACCAGGTTGAGCGCCAGGATGATGACCCACAGACGGGCCAGCCGGACCCAGGCCTTCCCGCCGCCCTGCGCGATGGCGGCGGCGACCGGGTCGAAGAAGTTCTCGCTGAACAGCTCGGTGCGCCCCACGATGAGGAAAACCAGCCCGACCGCGAAGGCCAGGGCACCGGCCAGCTTGGCGACCCCGTGTCCCAGGCTCGGTTCGACGAGCGCCTCTACCACCCCCAGGGCCACGATCCCGAAGACGATCGTGACGCCGGCGATGAAGCCGGTCATCACCTGGTCCTGGGCCGTCATGGACAGGCGCCGCTCGCCCTCGGCCTCGGCCCGCTCGTAGATCTCCTGCGGATCCAGGACGGCTGGGCGGGGCGGTTCGTCACTCACGGTGCGACCTCCCATCGACCACAGTCGGACACGTCCTCGCCCCGGGTCAGGACCGGGCACCTGTCGAACGTAGCCCGCGGATACGCGGGCCGCGAGGCCGACGTGCACGCCCCGCGTCAGCCGCGTGTGACCACATACCCGCAGATCAGCCCATGATCCGCGCATTTGGTGGACAACGAAGATGTCGCGGTTCGACAACAAATGCACATGTCGTAGTACTGTGACATTCCGAGAGGTCACAGACCCGTGACATCTACGGTCGGGAGGTGGGTCGCATGCTCAGGACGGTCCGAGACGTCGGTGCGGCGGTGCGCCGAGCACGCCGTGAGGCCGGGCTCACTCAGCAGGCCCTCGCGGACCGGGCGGGGGTCTCCCGCCAGTGGCTCTCCCGTGTGGAAGCGGGGAAGGGTCCCTCCGTCGAGATGGGCAAGGTGCTCGACGTCCTCGCCGCGCTAGGGCTCGCGGTCGACCTGGTCACCACCCCCGCGGCCGAGGCCACGGACGATGACCCGTTCGCCGGTCTCTTCGAGGACCGTTCATGATGGCATTCCTGAACGTCTACCTCGACGGCGTCCTCGCCGGACAGCTGGCGCAGACCGCTGGTGGGGCGCTCGCCTTTGCCTACGACAGTTCCTACACCGCCCGTGCGAACCCCACGCCGCTCTCGCTCTCCATGCCGCTGAGTGGCTCGCGGCACTCGAACCGTGTCGTCTCCGCCTGGCTCGAGGCGCTCCTCCCGGACAACCTTGCCGTGCGGGAGGAGTGGGGTCGCAGGTTCGAGGTGTCACCGCGCAACCCGTTCGCCCTGCTCCGGCACGTCGGGCGCGATGCCGCGGGGGCCGTGCAGGTGCTTCCCGGCGACGTCGACCCTCCTGACGCAGCTCAACGCACCGGAGACGTCCGCCGGCTGACCCACGATGAGCTCTCGGACCTTCTCCTGCGGCTGACGGTCCGCGACCACGGCTGGGACGTCGGTGCCGGCTCAGGACGGTGGAGCCTGGCGGGAGCGCAGAACAAGGTGGCGCTCCATCGCTTGGACGACGGCGGGTGGGGAGTTCCCCAGGACGCGACGCCGACCACGCACATCCTCAAGCCGACCCACGCCCACACCCACTTCGAGGACCTGCACGTCAACGAGTTCGTCTGCCTGCGTGCCGCGGGTCTCCTGGGGCTGCGCGCCGCCCGGGTGGACCTGGTCGACGTCGGCGGGGCCAGGACGCTGGTCTCCACCCGCTACGACCGAGGCCGGGGACAGGACGGGGTGTGGATGCGCCTCCATCAGGAAAATCTTCTGCAGGCGATGAGCTACCCACCGTCCAAGAAGTACCAGTCGGACGGCGGCCCCGGCGTCAAGACCGTCGCCTCGCTCCTGTCGACGCTGGCCCTGGCGGACCGCGATGCCGTGCGGTCGGCCTTCTTCGACGCCTTTGCCTTCAACGTCCTGGTCGGAGGAACCGACGCCCACGCGAAGAACTACTCCCTGCTCCTGCGCGGGCCGCGGGTGGCCCTGGCACCCCTCTACGACGTCGCGTCCTATGCGCCGTACCTGAAGAGGGGCGAGGCGGTGCGGAGCTCGATGAAGGTGGGGCGCACCTGGCTCGTCCGCGACGTGACCGTCGAGGACTGGGTCGCCGTCGGCCTCTGCCTGGGTCTGGAGGCGACCGAGGCTGTGGACCGCGTGGAGCGCCTACGCACGGGCCTGCCCGAAGCAGTCCTGGCAGCGGCTGAGGCCGCACCCGCGCCCTTCGCCGAGGATGCCCGCCGTGTCGCCACTGCCGTCACTCGGCAGGGCCACCTGCGGGCTCCGCGGCTTCCACGCGCGTCCCAGGCCACGCGGAACTCGGCTGACTAGGGTTGTGAACAGGACTCTTGCTGGGAACGCCCCGATCACTGCTGCTGTGGGCGAGACATGTTCGCTTACTGCACATCACACCGACGAAGTTTCTGTGATCTCCGTGTAGATTGACATTGTGGACGTCGAAATGTTCGGGAACAACAGAACCGGGACCCTCGTGCCGATCTCGGGTGTCGACCCACGATCCGGGGAGTGGACACACTCCGCCTTCGTTCCCGCGCCACTGACGCAGGACTTGCCCGACCTGAGCCCCCAGACATGGATGCGAGTCGCCGACGCGCGCGCAGCCCTCGCGGCACTGGACAGCACGGCCCGTCAACTCCCCAACCCCCAGTTGCTCCGGCGACCCTCACTGCAGAGGGAGGCCCAGAGCACCTCGGCGCTAGAGGGCACGTACGAGCCACTGCACGCGGTGCTGACCGCCGACGACGAGGGTCCGGTGAGCCTCACGATGCGCGAGGTTCTCAACTTCGTGACCATGGCCGATCTGGCCTTCCGCTGGGTGAGCGAAGGGCGCACCTTGTCCGTCCCCATGCTCGCCGAGCTCCAGCAAACGCTGGTCCGAGGCACCCCGGCAGAGAGCCCTTCGTCCGGGCAGATCAGGACGATCCAGGTCGTCATCGGGCAACGCCGGACGGCCGTCGTCGGGGAGCTCCCGGTCAAGGCCGCCAGGTTCGTCCCCCCTCCTCCCGGGTTGGATCTCGAGGCGAACATGCGCGACCTGGTGCGCTGGATGGCCGCGGACCACAGGGACACCATGGACCCGGTGGTCGTCTCGGCGCTCTCGCACTACCAGTTCGAGACCCTGCACCCCTTCCACGACGGCAACGGACGCATCGGCCGCCTTCTCATCGTCCTGCAGCTCTACGCCTCCGGGGTCCTCAGCGAGCCGACGCTGACGGTGTCGCCCTGGTTCGAGGCACGGCGCACCGAGTACTACGACCGTCTCCTGGCGGTGAGCTGCGCCGGCGAGTGGGACCAGTGGATCTCCTTCTTCGCCCAGGGGCTGGAGGAGTCGGCGCAGACCTCCCGTGGACAGATGCTGCGGCTCGTCGACGTCCAGTCCGACCTGAAGGAGACCATCCGCGCCTCGTCTCTCCGCGCGGACAAGGCCCACACCCTCGTCGATTACGCGGTCGCACACCCCTCCTTCACGGTGCGACAGGTCGAGCGCGACCTGGACCTCTCCTACGGCCGCGCCAACGGCCTGGTCGGACAACTGGTCGACCTCGGCCTCCTCTCGTCAACGGGTCAGACCTACCGCCGCCGCTTCTTCGCCCCTGCCGTCCTCGACGTCCTTCTGGGCGCCTGAGGCGTTGCAGCACTTTCCTTGGGGTACGGGGCGGACCTGCGAGGTGTAGTCCCAGGCCATGCACGACGCCCTCCGTCAGCTCAGGGGACGCCTGGGGGGACGCGCGTGACCACATACCTGCAGGTCAGGCGCACAATCGACGCGTTTGCAGCCGTACTTTGCTGGGGTACGGGCACGAAAGAGGCCCTCCCCGCGGAGCGGAAAGGGCCTCTGACCTGGGTGGAGGCGAGGGGACTCGAACCCCTAACCCCCTGCTTGCAAAGCAGGTGCGCTACCAATTGCGCCACGCCCCCGTGCGCGGCCGCAGCCGCGGGGAACCACCGTTTCAGTTGTGCGGCGGCCGGGGCCGCTCGTCAGCGTCGGACGGACCGCTCACTGACCAGGGTTCGTCGGCACCTCGTCGGTGGCCTCGGCCCACAGGTCGCGCTCGGCCTGGGTGTCCTGCATCTTCTTCAGCGCCGCCAGCCCGAAGGCTGCCGCCGCCAGCACGAGCAAGCGGTTCATCTCGTCCCTCCCGGGATGTCGAGGATGGTCTGGTGGGCCTAACAGGACTTGAACCTGTGACCTCTTCCTTATCAGGGAAGCGCTCTAACCGTCTGAGCTATAGGCCCGTGCGAGCAGGTCCGGGGACCACGGCACGCGACGCACGAGATTACCGTACCAACGCGGCCGACTCCAAAACGGCAGGCCCTCCGCGACGGCCGGGTCCGGCCTGGTCGCCGACCCTGTTCACCGCCGCAGCCAGCGCAGGTGCTCGGTGTCGCCGAGCAGCTCCAGCCGGCGCCACAGGACCGACCCCGGCACGGCCTGGCTGGCGTGGCAGCGCACCGCGCGCAGCTGCCGCTCCCGGTCGACCGGGAGCACCACGTCGACGTCCACCTCCTCGTGCCCGTCGAACGGCGCGCCGTACTCCTCCCGCAGCTGCCGGGCGACCCCCACCGGCAGGGTCCACCCCAGGACGGGTATGCCGAGCACGTCCGCCGCCTGCACCGCCACCTGCGTGGCGGCCACGTGGTCGGGGTGCCCGCTGACCCCGGAGAGGTCGAACCCGACCAGCGCCTGCGCCCCGGACCGCCGGGCGATCGCCACGACCTGCTCGGCGAGCTCGCCGGTGTCGACGTCGGCGAGCGCACCGTCGGGGTGAGTCAGGAGCGTCACGTCACCGACCCCCAGCTCCTGCGCCGCCGCGGTCAGCTCGCCGGCCCGCAGCGCCGTGAGGTCGCCGGGGACGCCGTGCAGCGTGGAGGCCTCTCCCCGGGTCAGGCACAGCACGGACACCTCGGCACCGGCGTCGGCCAGCCCGCTGAGCACCGCACCGAGGCCGAACGACTCGTCGTCGGGGTGCGCGACGACGGCCAGCACCGAGTCCCAACCAGGCAGCCCGGTGCCCCCCGTGCCCGGGGAGTCCCCGTCCTCGACCCGGTCTGCGGGATCCTGCAGCTGCTCGTCCACGGTCCTCATCCTTCCTCGTCGGCCCGCGCCCTGGGGGTCACGGACTCCGGGCGGTGGGTCTCGTACATCCGCACGGCCACGACGACCGCGGACACCAGGCTGACCAGCGCGGCCGCCCACACCGCGGCGCGCAGGTTCCACAGGTCGGCGACCACCCCGCCGAGGAGCGCGCCCACGGCATACCCCAGGTCCCGCCAGACGCGGTAGACGCCGACGGCGCGACCGCGCCAGGCGGGGTGGGCCACGTCGCCGACGACCGCCAGGAGGGTGGGGTAGACCATCGCGGTGCCGGCGCCCAGCAGCACCGTGCCGACCGCCCACCCGCCGAACCCGTCGGCGAGCGCGACGACGACGAGCGCCACCGCCTGGGTGAGCATGCCGCCGGTGACCAGGTGCTTGCGCCCCCACCGGTCCGACAGTGCCCCGGTGAGGAGCTGGCCCACGCCCCAGACCCCCGGGTAGAGCGCGAACAGGACCCCGATCTGGGCGACCGGCAGTCCGGCGGAGGCGAAGAGCAGGGGGAAGAGCCCCCACGACAGGCCGAAGTTCAGGTTGTTGACCAGCCCCGCCTGGCTGGCCGACGACAGCGCCGGCTCGCGCCAGCTGGTCTGCACGGCGACCTCGCGGGGGGTCAGGTCGGCGTGCAGGTGGTCGTGCAGCCCGTCGGCCCGGGGGGTGTGCCCGGCCGCCTCGAGGTGCGCGTGGCCACGGGTCTCCCGGACGAAGAGGGCGACCAGCGCGATCGCCAGCACCGCGTAGGCCAGGCCGAGCAGGAACGGCGCCGGGCGCAGGCCGTGCTCGGCGGCCAGCCAGCCGGCGGCCATCGCGGTCAGTGACACCGCCCCGTAGCCGGCGGCCTCGTTGAGCCCCATCGCCAGGCCGCGCTGCCGCGGTCCGACGAGGTCGATCTTCATGATGACCGTCGTGGACCACGTCAGTCCCTGGCTCAGGCCGAGCAGGACGTTGGCGACGACGACCCAGGTCCAGCTCGGCGCCCAGATGAGCAGCAGGGGCACGGGCAGGGCCAGCAGCCACCCCACGAGCAGGACCGGGCGGCGCCCCCAGCGGTCCGACGCGGTCCCGGCGACGTAGTTCGCGGCGGCCTTGGTGATGCCGAACGCCACGACGTAGGTGAACACGCTCGTGTAGCCGGTCAGCCCGAACTCCTGCTCCGCCAGCAGCGGCAGCACCGTCTGCTGCTGGCCGACCATGCCGCCGACGAGGGCGTTGACGACCACGAGCAGGACGAACTGCGGCAGGTTGGGGCCCAGCCCCAGGCGCGGCGGAGCGGGGTCGGGGGGCGTGCGGGGCGGCATACCGTCCAGTGTTCCATGGAACCCCAGGGGGTATGCCGCGCATGTAGCAGGTCTGCTACGTTCCGTCCCATGGGTGCGACGGGGCCGGTCATCAGCTGCCGGGGACTGACGATGGCGTACGGGGACCACGTGGTGCTCGACGGGGTCGATCTGGACGTGCCGCGCGGGCAGGTGGTGGCCCTCCTGGGGCCGAACGGCGCGGGGAAGACGACCACCGTGGAGATCCTCGAGGGCTTCCGCCGCCGCTCGGCCGGGACGGTCACCGTGCTGGGCGAGGACCCCGCGTCCGCGCCGGAGGCCTGGCGGTCGCGGGTGGGCGTGGTGCTGCAGAGCTGGCGCGACCACGGCACCTGGCGGGTGCGCGACCTGCTCGAGGTCACCGGGTCCTACTACGCCCCCTACGCCACCGCGGCCGTCCCCCGACCGTGGCCCACCGAGGAGCTCCTGGACCGGGTCGGCCTGGGGGAGCACGCCCGGCAGCGCATCGACCGGCTCTCCGGCGGGCAGCGACGGCGCCTGGACGTGGCGATCGGCCTGGTCGGCCGGCCCGAGCTGCTCTTCCTCGACGAGCCCACGACCGGGCTCGACCCGGAGGGACGCCGCGACGTGCACGACCTGGTCGCCGACCTCGTCGACCTGGACACCACGATCCTGCTCACCACCCACGACCTGGCCGAGGCGGAGAAGGTCGCCGACCGGCTGCTCATCCTCGCCGGCGGGTCGATCGTGGCCGACGGCACGCCGGACGCCCTGCGGCTGCAGCTGTCGCGATCCAGCGAGGTGCGCCTGCGCGACCTGGGGTCGGGCCGGGTAAGCGTGCACGCGGCCCCCGACCCCACGGCATACCTGACCGAGGTGCTCACCGCCCGTCCCGGGCAGGTGCAGGTGCTGGAGGTGCGGGCGGCCTCGCTCGAGGACGTCTACCTCGACCTGGTCCGGCGCAGCGAGGCCGGGGAGGACCTGGCCGACCTGCAGGTGCTGCCTGGGCCCGACACGGAGCCCGCCGCGACACCCGGCGCGCCACCCCCTGCAGCGGCCGCAGCAGGACCCACCCCGTCCACGGGTCAGGAGGACCTGCGATGACCGCCGAGACCGCGCCCCGTCCGGGGCCGTCCCGCACGCCCGTGCCGCGCGCCGTCCTCGGGGCGGCCCTGCGGCAGGCGCGCACGACGCTGGTGCGCAAGTACACGACCGCCGGCGGGATCTCCACCCTCGTGCTGGCCGCCGTCCTGCTCGTCGTCCTGTGGGTGCTGCGCGACCGGGACCTGGGCGGGGGAGCCGTGGCCACGAGCGGCTACATCCTCACCGGGTTCCTCGCCTTCGGCATCGTCGCGGCCGCGGTCATGGGGGTCGCCGGCGAGCTGCAGACCGAGCGGGAGGACGGCACCCTGCTGCGGGCCAAGGCGGTGCCGCACGGGATGACCGGGCACCTGCTCGCCAAGCTCGTCGTCACCCCCGTCGACGCCCTGGTGCCCGTCGTGCCCGCCGTCGTCGGGGCGGCCGTGCTCCTGCCGGGGGTGATGCCCGCCGACCTGGGCTCCTGGCTCATGCTGGCGCTGGTGTACCTGCTGGCGGTGGCTGCGATGATGCCCTGGGGGGCGATCCTGGGGTCGGCGTTCCGCTCGATGATGGGCCTGGCGTGGGCGATGATCGCGATGTACGCCATGGCGGCGGTCTCCGGCGTGTTCTACCCGGTCACCGTCTTCCCGACCTGGCTGCAGTGGGTCGCCCAGGTCACGCCGCTCTACTGGATCGGCCTGGCGGTGCGTGCCGTCGTGCTGCCGGACGCCGCCGCCGCGGTGGAGATCGGAGGCGAGTGGCGCACCGGGCTCACGCTGATCGTGCTGCTCGCCTGGGCCGTGGTGGGGCTGGCCGTGGCGCCCGTGCTGCTGCGGCGGATGGCCCGGCGGCAGTCGGGCAGCACCGTGGCCGAGGCGCGGCAGCGCGTGCTGAGCCGGGGCTACTGAGGCGATGGCACCCACGGGCGAGGTGGTCCACAACCGGATCGCGATGCTGCGGGCCGAACGCGGGGTGTCCCGCCGCGAGCTGGCCGAGGCGCTGGGGGTGCACTACCAGACGGTGGGCTACCTGGAGCGGGGCGAGTACAGCCCCTCCCTGCACCTGGCGCTGCGGATCGCAGGGTTCTTCGACGTACCGGTCGAGGTGGTCTTCGCGCTGGATCCGTTCCCGCGGCTGGGCAGCGGGGCCTGAGCCTGGCGGGCGGGCAAGGTCACTCGTCGGAGAGCGTCACCTGGGCGCCGCCGACGAGGGCGGCGCAGATGTTGTAGAGGAAGGCGGTCAGCGTCGCCAGCGCGGTGAGCAGGAAGACGTTGAGCACGCCCAGGACCGCTGCCAGGGAGACGACCCGGCCGAAGCCGAAGTAGTCCATGAGGTCGAAGGAGGGGCCGCCCGCCTCGCCGCTGGTCACCTGGACGAAGAAGTCGCTGATGGTGGAGAAGACGTTCATGCCCGAGAGCACGGTCCACAGCACCGCGACCATGACGACGCCGGCGATCCCGAGCGCGACGGAGACCAGGAAGCTGATCTTGAGCACCGACCAGGGGTCGATCCGCTGGGCGGTCAGGCGGACGCGGCGGGGACCGGTGCGCCGAGGGGCCGGGCGACCGCGAGGAGCGCCCCCGGGGCGGGTGTTGCCGGTCGTGCGGGCGGTCCCGGCCGCCGGTCCACCACCGCCCTGTCGCTGGGCCGCGGCCCGCCCGGCCGTGGCACCGGCGGCCGACCCGGAGGCCAGCCCGGCGGTGGCGCCGCGCAGCGCGCGGGCCTTGCGGGCGGCCAGGTCACGGCCCTGGGCCGTGCGGGCCATGGCACCGTCGCGCATTTTCTCGGCGGTCGACCGCTGGTCGCCGTCGGCGGCGGGCGCCGCCGGACGGCCCTCCCCGGCCGCGGGCGCCGACCCACGCTCACCCTCGTCGTCGGGACGGACCCGGGGGTGCACCTGGGTCTCGTCGCCGGACGAGGGCGGGCCCGACTGGGCGCCGTGGGTCGTGCTCATGCGTCGTCTCCCGTGCCGGTGTCGGTGTCGGTGGCCTGCGTCTCCTCGTCCGACGGTACGCCATCGGCCTGCGCGAGCACGTCATCCCCGCCGTCCGCGACATTGATCTCGACGTCGTCGACGTCGGCGGCGATCTCCTCGACGTTCTCCACCGCGTTCTTCTCGGTGTTGCGCGCGACCGCCACGATCGAGTCGTTGCGACCGGGCTTGGCGAACTGCACCCCGGAGGTGTCGCGGCCGGTGATCCGGACCTGGTCCACCGAGGAGCGCACGACGTTGCCGCGCTCCATGACGACGAGCACCTCGTCACCCTCGTCGACGGTGAGCGCCCCGACGAGCACGCCCCCGCGCTCGCTGGCCTTGGCCACCTTGATGCCCGTCCCACCGCGGCCCTGGACCCGGTAGGCCGACACCGGGGTGCGCTTGGCCATCCCGGTCTCGAAGACGACGAAGACGTAGGGGTCCTCGCCCGAGGGGACCACGGACATCGACAGGAGGTGGTCGTCGCCGCGGAACTTCATACCCGTCACGCCCGAGGTGGCGCGCCCCATGGGGCGCAGCTGCTCGTCGGTGGCGGTGAAGCGCACGGACTGGCCCTGGCGGGAGACCAGCAGCACGTCGTCCTGCGCCGAGGCGAGCCCGGCGCCGACCAGCTCGTCGCCCTCGCGGAGGTTGACCGCGATGAGGCCGCCGGAGCGGGGGGAGTCGTAGTCGCCCAGCCGGGACTTCTTGACCAGCCCGTTGCGGGTGGCCAGCAGCAGGTAGGGCGCCTGCTGGTAGTCCTGCACGGTGAGCACCTGGGCGATCTGCTCGTCGGGCTGGAAGGCCAGCAGGTTGGCCACGTGCTGGCCCTTGCCGGTCGGGCCGCCCTCGGCGAACTCGTAGGCCTTGGCGCGGTAGACCCGGCCCTTGTTCGTGAAGAAGAGCATCCAGTGGTGGGTGCTCGTGATGAAGAAGTGGTCCACGACGTCGTCGGCGCGCAGGGCCGCACCACGGCGGCCCTTGCCGCCACGGTTCTGCGGGCGGTACTCCCGCACCGGGGTCCGCTTGACGTAGCCCCCGCGGGTGATCGTGACGACCACGTCCTCCTCGGGGATGAGGTCCTCCATCGACATGTCGCCCTCGTCCGGGACGATCCGCGTGCGGCGCTCGTCGCCGAAGCGCTCGACGATGGTGGCCAGCTCCTCGCTGATGATCGTGCGCTGCCGGTCGGGGCGGGCGAGGATGTCGTGGTAGTCCTCGATCATCGACTGCAGCTCGTCGTGCTGCTCGATGATGCGCTGGCGCTCCAGCGCCGCCAGGCGCCGCAGCTGCATCTCCAGGATCGCCCGCGCCTGGATGTCGTCGATCTGCAGCAGCCGGATCAGCCCCTCGCGGGCGTCGTCGACCGACGGGCTGCGCCGGATGAGGGCGATGACCTCGTCCAGCATGTCGAGGGCCTTGAGGTAGCCGCGCAGCACGTGGATGCGCTTCTCGGCCTCGTCGAGGCGGTAGCGGGTCCGGCGCACGATGACGTCGACCTGGTGCTCGACCCAGTAGCGCACGAACGCCGAGATCGGCAGGGTGCGCGGCACCCCGTCGACGAGGGCGAGCATGTTGGCGCTGAAGTTGGCCTGCAGCTGGGTGTGCTTGTAGAGGTTGTTGAGCACGACCTTGGCGACGGCGTCGCGCTTGAGCACGATGACCAGGCGCTGGCCGGTGCGGCCGGAGGTCTCGTCGCGCAGGTCGGCGATGCCGGCCAGGCGGCCCTCGTTGACCAGCTGGGCGATCTTGCGGACCAGGTTGTCCGGGTTCACCTGGTAGGGCAGCTCGGTGACGACCAGGCACTGGCGGCCGTGGATCTCCTCGACCTCCACCACCGCGCGCTGCACGATCGAACCGCGGCCGGTGCGGTAGGCCTCCTCGATGCCCTTCTTGCCCAGGACCTGGGCGCCGGTGGGGAAGTCCGGCCCGGGCACGAGCTCCAGGGTCTTCTCGAGCAGCTCCTCGCGGCTGGCCTCGGGGTGCTCCAGCAGCCACTGCGCGGCGCTGGCGACCTCCCGCAGGTTGTGCGGCGGGATCTGCGTGGCCATGCCGACGGCGATGCCGGCCGAGCCGTTGACCAGCAGGTTCGGGAAGCGCGAGGGCAGGACCGAGGGCTCCTTGGTCTTGCCGTCGTAGTTGTCGACGAAGTCGACGGTGCCCTCGTCGATGTCCCGGACCATCTCCAGGGCCAGCGGCGCCATCCGGCACTCGGTGTACCGCGGGGCGGCGGCGCCCTCGTCGCCGGGGGTGCCGAAGTTGCCCTGCCCGGAGATCAGCGGGTAGCGCAGCGACCACGGCTGGACCAGCCGGACCATGGCGTCGTAGATCGCGCTGTCGCCGTGCGGGTGGTAGTGCCCCATGACGTCGCCGACGACACGGGCGCACTTGTTGAAGCCGCGGTCGGGCCGGTAGCCCCCGTCGAACATCGCGTAGACGACCCGGCGGTGCACCGGCTTGAGGCCGTCGCGGACGTCGGGCAGGGCGCGGGAGACGATCACGCTCATCGCGTACTCGATGTAGCTGCGCTGCATCTCGGCGTTGAGGTCGATCGCCTCGGTCCGGTCGCTGTCTCCCGGGGACCGGTCCACCGGCGCGGTCCGCGGGTCGGGGTTCACGTCCACGTCCACCTCGACGTCGCCCTCCTCGTCGGGGAGGTCGGTCGTCACGTCGTCGGGCGTCTCGTCGTCAGCCATCGTCTCTCTCAGGTGCGCTCGGTCGGATCAGGTCGGGTATGCCGTCAGTCAGGGGGCTCCGCCCCCCGACCACCCCCCGGCACGCCTGCGGCGGAGGGCGCTCCAGGTCTAGATGTCCAGGAACCGGACGTCCTTGGCGTTGCGCTGGATGAAGCCGCGCCGGGACTCCACGTCCTCGCCCATGAGCACTGCGAAGATCTCGTCGGCCGCGGCCGCGTCGTCGATCGTCACCTGCAGCAGCACGCGGGTCTCGGGGTCCATGGTCGTCTCCCACAGCTCCTGGGGGTTCATCTCGCCCAGACCCTTGTAGCGCTGCACGCCGGAGTCCTTGGGCAGTCGACGGCCCTTGGCCAGACCCTCCTGCATGAGGGCGTCGCGCTCGCGGTCGGTGTAGGCGAACTCGTGGTCGGCGTTGGTCCACTTGAGCCGGTAGAGCGGCGGCTGGGCCAGGTAGACGTAGCCGTGCTCGATGAGCGGGCGCATGAAGCGGAACAGCAGGGTCAGCAGCAGGGTGCGGATGTGCATCCCGTCGACGTCGGCGTCCGCCATGACCACGATCTTGTGGTAGCGGGCCTTGGTGATGTCGAACTCCTCGCCGATCCCGGTGCCGAAGCCGCTGATCAGGGCCTGCACCTCCAGGTTGGCCAGGACCTTGTCCAGCCGGGCCTTCTCGACGTTGAGGATCTTGCCGCGGATCGGCAGGATCGCCTGCGTGTGCGGGTCGCGGCCCGAGACGGCCGAGCCGCCGGCGGAGTCGCCCTCGACGATGAAGACCTCGGACTTCGCCGGGTCCTTGGACTGGCAGTCCTTGAGCTTGCCGGGCAGACCCAGGCTCTCCAGCGGGCCCTTGCGCCGGGTGGCGTCGCGCGCCTTGCGGGCCGCCATCCGGGCGTGCGCGGCCTGCACCGCCTTGCTGACGATGGCGCGCCCCTCCCGGGGGTGGGCGTCCAGCCAGGCGCCGAAACGCTCGGTCATCGCGGCCTGGACGAAGCCCTTGACCTCGGAGTTGCCGAGCTTGGTCTTGGTCTGGCCCTCGAACTGCGGCTCGCCGAGCTTGACCGAGACGACCGCGGTGAGGCCCTCGCGGACGTCGTCGCCCGTGAGGTTGTCGTCCTTCTCCCGCAGCACCTTGTTGGTGCGGGCGAAGTCGTTGACGAGGCGGGTCAGCGAGGCGCGGAAGCCCTCCTCGTGGGTGCCGCCCTCGTAGGTGTTGATCGCGTTGGCGTAGGTGTGCACCGACTCGCTGTAGGCCGCCGTCCACTGCATCGCCACCTCGAGGCTGAGGGCGCGGTCCTTGTCCTCCAGCTCGAAGGCGATGACCTCCTCGTGGATCGGCTCGGCGCGCTTGGAGCGGTTGATGTGCTTGACGTAGTCGAGGATGCCGTCGGCGTATCGGTAGGTGACGCTGCGGTCCTTCTCGGCCTTCGCGGCCTCGTCCTGGGTCTCCTCCACCGCCTCGACGTCCTCGTCGGTCTCCACCGGGCGCTCGTCGGTGAGGGTGATCGCCAGCCCCTTGTTGAGGAAGGCCATCTGCTGGAGCCGGGCGCGCAGGGTCTCGAAGTCGAAGACGACCGCGTCGAAGATGTCCGGGCTGGGCCAGAAGGTGATCGTCGTGCCGGTCTCGTCGGCCGGGATCTCCTCGTCCTCGGACAGGGGGGCCACCGGGACGCCCAGCTCGTAGGCCTGGCGGAAGACCCGCCCGTGCTGGCGCACCTCCACCTCGAGCCGGTCCGACAGCGCGTTGACGACCGAGGAGCCCACGCCGTGCAGGCCTCCGGAGACCTTGTAGCCGCCGCCGCCGAACTTCCCGCCCGCGTGCAGGACGGTCAGCACGACCTCGACGGCCGGGCGGCCCTCACCCTCGTGCATGCCCGTGGGGATGCCACGGCCGTTGTCGACCACCCGGCAACCACCGTCGGCCAGCAGGGTGATCTGGACCCCGTCTGCGTAGCCGGCCATGGCCTCGTCGACGGAGTTGTCGACGATCTCGTAGACGAGGTGGTGCAGACCGCGCTCACCGGTCGAGCCGATGTACATGCCCGGGCGCTTGCGGACCGCCTCCAGCCCCTCCAGCACGGTGATCGCCGAGGCGTCGTAGGCGGGCGTGGTGGCCAGCGACCCGGGATCCCCCTCTGCTGGTGTCGCCTCCGGCAGCTCCGGCATCGCCGGCTCGTCAGGGATCTCGGGACCGACCTGGGGCACGGTGCTCCTCGGGGTGGGTGGGGGACCACGGGACGTGGAACGGACAACAGGTCGATGTTACCCGTTGGACGGCCCCGAAGCCGCATTCCACAGGCCTTTTCCGGCCGGTCGCCGGCGTTCTGGGGCCGCAACGACCAGCGGGACCACCCCCACCACGTCCCTGGGGGTCCGGAGACCTCTGCGAGGCCGTCAACCGTAGGTGTCCCTCGGCCCCCGGCCACCGGCCGACAACGGACCCTTGCGCCAGGACGGTCCGCCGGGTCCGCGCACCACGATCTCGGTGACCACGCCCCCGCCGACCTCCTCCTCGATGCGCCCCAGCACGGTGGAGACGAGCAGGCGCATCTGCGTGGCCCAGGCCGTCGAGGCGGCCCGGACGGTCAGCGTCGTGCCCTCGAACGCGACGACCTCGACGTTGCCGGCCACCCGGTCGCCGACGATCGAGGACCACCGGCCCACCACCGAGCCGACCTGCACGTCGGTGTCCCAGCCGCGGGCGGCGACGAGGCGGTCGATCTCGGCCCCCACGGGGTGCGGGTCCCGGTCGTCGCGCGAGGTCGTCGAGGTGGCGGGGGACCGGCGCTGGCGCCGGCTGCCGGCGGGTGAGCCGGGGCGCAGCCCCCGGTCCCGGGCCGCCCGGCGCGCGCGGGCGAGCGCCTCGTGCGCCGCCGCGAGCGGGCCCGGGTCGTCGTCACCGGGCAGCGCCGGTTCCCCCGGAGGGGTCGCTCCGCTGCCCATCGTCTGCTCCTGCGTCGTCCCGGTGTCCGTCCTCGGCGATTCTCCCATCCGCGTCCCGGCGACGCCGGCTCTGCTCGACCGTCGCCCCGATCCCCAGGCCGAGGGCGACCCCCACCCCGGCCAGGACGATCCAGAGGACGTCGCCGGACAGGGCGAACATCACCGCCCCGATCCCCGCCCCCGCGATCATTCCGTACATCATGCCCGTCTGCGTGGGCGTCACCCGCGGACCAGCCATGCTCTCCCACCTTCCGGGCCGCGGTCGGGTGAGGCGGCCTCGCTGCTGCCTCTCCTACGCTACTCCTGCGTCTGCGGCGACCGCGGGGCGACCGACCCCAGGACCACGTCGAGAACCTGCCCGTCCGCGAGCAGGCCCGCGGGGACGTCGTCCGGGACGGCGGCGGTCACGAGCACCTGCTCGCAGTCGGCGACCAGCTCGGCCAGCCGTCGGCGGCGACCGCTGTCGAGCTCGGCGAACACGTCGTCGAGCACCAGCACCGGGTCGGTCCCCAGGTCGTGCCGCAGCAGGTGGAAGCCCGCCAGCCGCAGCGCCAGGGCCAGGCTCCAGGACTCCCCGTGGCTGGCGTACCCCTTGGCCGGCAGGTCCCCCAGCGTGAGCACCAGCTCGTCCCGGTGCGGGCCGACGAGGCTGACCCCGCGCTCCTGCTCCTGCGGACGGACCTCCTCGAGCGTGGCGAGCAGGTGGCCCACCAGCTCCTCCTGGTCGGGTACCGCCCCCTCGGCGATCGCGTCGGCGACCTCCGCCCGCAGCGAGGAGCGGTACGTCGCGGCCGCGAGGGTGTCGGCGTCCGCGATGGTGCGGTATGCCGTGGCCAGGTACGGGCGCAGGTCGCGCAGCAGGCGCAGCCGGGCGTAGATCAGAGCCCCACCGATACGGGCCAGCTGGTCGTCGAAGACCGCCAGGGTCGCCGAGGCGGAGGCCCGCGCCTCCTCCAGGCTCTCTCCCGGGGTCAGCCGGGGTCCGGACCCCCGGCGGCCGGCGCGCCAGAGTCCGGAGGCCTGGCGCAGCAGCGCGTTGCGCTGCTTCAGCGCCTTGTCGTAGTCCGCCCGGACCCCGGCCCAGCGGGGCTGCCGGGCCACGAGCAGGTCGTCCAGCAGACGACGCCGTTCGGACGGGTCGCCCTTGACCAGGGCCAGGTCCTCGGGGGCGAACAGGACCGTGCGCAGGTGGCCCAGCACCTCCCGCTGCCGGCCGACCGGCGAGCGGTTCACCCGGGCCCGGTTGGCCCGCCCGGGCACGATCTCCAGCTCCACCAGCGTCTCGTGGCCGTCGTGCACGACGGTGGCCCGCACGATCGCGGTGTCGGCCCCGGCGCGCACCAGCGGAGCGTCCTGGGCGACCCGGTGCGACCCCAGCGTGGCCACGTAGCCGGCGGCCTCGACCAGGTTGGTCTTGCCCTGCCCGTTGCGGCCGAGCAGCACCGTCACACCGGGTGCCAGCGCGACGGTCGCCGAGGGGTAGCTGCGGAAGTCGGTGACCGAGAGCTCGCGCAGGTGCACCGGTGCGTCAGGCCGTCCGCCCGCTCAGGCGGGGTCGGTGTCGCCGCTGCCGGAGGTGGGGCCCTGACCGTCCTCGGTCCTGCCGGTGCCGGAGGAGGGCCCCGCCTCGGTGGCCGCCTCGTCCGAGGAGCCGGAGCCGTCCTCCGCACCGACCCGGCGCTCGTCCGCGTCGTCCTCCTTGGGCTCGGCGCCACCGTGCACCTCGACCTCGCCCTCGGTCCGCGTGTCCGGGTCGTCGAGCATCTCGACCGCGTGTCCGCCGAACTGGCCCCGCAGGGCGGCGACGGCCTGCATGGCCGGGGAGTTCTCCTGGCGGGAGGCGAACCGGGAGAAGAGGGCGGCGCTGATGACCGGCATCGGCACGGCCATCTCGATGGCCTCCTCCACGGTCCAGCGACCCTCGCCGGAGTCGGTGGTGTACTCGCTGATGCCCTCCAGGCCGGGGGTCTCGTCCAGCGCCTTGACCAGCAGGTCAAGGAGCCAGGAGCGCACGACCGTGCCGCGGGTCCAGGCCTGGAAGCAACCCTTGACGTCCTTGACGATCTCCTTGGCGGTGAGCAGCTCGAAGCCCTCCGCGTAGGCGTGCATCAGGCCGTACTCGATGCCGTTGTGGACCATCTTGGCGTAGTGGCCCGCCCCCACGTCGCCGGCGTGCACGAAGCCCTCCTCGCGCGGGCCCTCGGGCCGCAGCGCGTCGAAGACCGGCATCGCGAGCTCCACGTGCTCCTTGCGTCCGCCGCACATGAGGCCGTAGCCGTTGTCCAGGCCCCAGATCCCGCCGGACACGCCGCAGTCGACGTAGCCGATGCCCTTGGGCTCCAGGATCTCGTCCAGCTCGCGGTCCTCGGTGAAGTGGCTGTTGCCCCCCTCGATGACCATGTCCCCCTCGGAGAGCAGCTCCCCCAGGGCCTCCACGGTCGAGCGGGTCGGGTCGCCGTGCGGCACCATCACCCACACCACCCGGGGGGCCTCCAGCTCCTCGACCAGCTCCTCGAGGCTGTCCACGTCGCGGGCGCTCTCGTCGAGGTCGTAGCCGACGACCTCCAGGCCGGCGCGGCGCAGCCGCTCCCGCATGTTGCCACCCATCTTGCCCAGGCCGATCATGCCGATCTTCATCTGCTGCTCCTCATGGGTCGGGTCTTCCTCGTGGCTGCGACGCCGCTGCGACGCCTGGCCACCACCCCGCGGACGGGTGCCGGGCGGGTGCGGACGACCGTCAGGACGTGCGCACCGGCATCAGGACGTAACGGTAGGACTCGTCGGACTCCCCGTCGACCTCGGCCTGCCCGGACAGCACGGCCGGCCGGGACGGCTGGGTGAAGGAGAGGCGGGCGAAGGGGGCGTTGAGCACGCCCAGGCCGTCGAGCAGGAACTGGGGGTTGAAGGCGATCTCGATCTCGGGACCGGTGAGCGTGGCCTCCACCGCCTCCGAGCCCTGCGCGTCGTCCCCGGTCCCCGCCTCGATGGCGACCTGGTCCTCCGAGAAGCGCAGCCGCACCGGCGTGTTGCGCTCGGCCACGAGGGCGACCCGCCGAACTGCCTCGACCAGCGACTGGGTGTCCACCACCGCGACGGTGTCGACGCTCGTCGGGAAGATCGAGGTGACCTTGGGGTACTCGCCGTCGAGGAGGCGGGTGGTGCTGCGCCGGCGACCGGCCTCGAAGCCGACCAGGCCGTCCCCCCGGGCGGCGTCGCCGAAGGCGACCCCCACGGAGGCCGAGGCACCGAGGGACTTGGCCGTCTCCGAGAGGGTGCGGGCCGGGATGAGGGTCACGTGCGCGGCGTCGGAGGACCGCGGGCTCCACGTCAGCTCGCGCATCGCGAGCCGGTACCGGTCGGTGGCGAGCAGGGTGACCTTCTCGCCCTCGATCTCCACCCGCACCCCGGTGAGGATGGGCAGCGTGTCACCGCGGTCGGCGGCGATCGAGACCTGGTGGACCGCCTGGGTGAAGACGTCCCCCTCGATGGTCCCGTCGGGCTCGACCTGGGCCGGGAGCTGGGGGTAGTCCGAGACCGGCATCTGGATGAGGGCGAACCGGCTCGACCCGCAGGTCAGCTGCACCTTGGCACCCTCGGTGGCCACGTCGACGGGCCGGTCCGGCAGGTTGCGCGAGATGTCGGCGAGCAGCCGGCCCAGGACGAGCACCCGGCCCCCCTCGGTGACCTCGGCCTCGACGGTGACCGTGGCGGACACCTCGTAGTCGTAGGCCGACAGGGTCAGGGTGCCCTCCTCGTCGGCGGTGATCAGCACGCCGGCCAGGACCGGCACGGGCGGGCGGTTGCTCAGGCCACGGACCACCCAGGCCACGGCCTCGGAGAGGACATCGCGCTCGACACGGAACTTCACGTCACACGGCCTTTCGGCTCACAGGGATCACGACCAGCGGCACCACCGAGGGATGCGGCGCGCGGAGAAGAAGCATGACACGCCCCGAGCACCCCTGCACCTGCGGGTCCTCGTCGGCTCCGCCGGCCCCACTCTGCCACGGACGGTCCGCGCGGGGTCGTGCCCCGTCCCCAGGGACGCAGGACGGATCTGCCACAGATGGAGAGAGTCGTCATCGTCATCGGGGCTGTGGACGCTGTGGACAACCCCCGCCTGCCGGGTGCTCCGGTGCAGGTCCGACGGCGTGGCGGGCAGGTCGTTCACCCTGTGCACACCTGGTGGACACGTCGGTGCACCGTCGGGGTCCGGTGTGGACGGTGCTGCGCCGTCCCCAGCGAGGTCCGGCACCGTCCCCCATCCCTCCCCAGGCTGACCTGCGCCGATCCACCGTCCGTCCACAGGTCGTCCACAGCCGCGGACGGGGTCGTGCCCCGTCGACGTCGGGTGCCGGGGAGGGCGTGAGGGGGTGCCGGTGGGGCGACGGTGAACGGTGAGCAACAACGCACAGGTCTGTCCACACCTGTGGACGACCGGCCGATGCGGAACGGGGGCACGGGGCCGTCCGAGCCCCAGCGGGGCGCACGCGCACGGTGGCCCTCCGTGGCGGAGCGGGGCCGCCGGTTGCCGAGCCTCAGCGGGCGGCAGCGGCCTTGCGGATGATCCCGGTGAGCTCGGTGATCTGGTCGAACAGGGCCCGGCGCTCACCGATGAGCTGACGGATCTTGCGGTCGGCGTGCATCACCGTGGTGTGGTCGCGCCCGCCGAAGGCCTGGCCGATCTTGGGCAGGGAGAGGTCGGTGAGCTCGCGGCACAGGTACATCGCGATCTGGCGCGCGTTGACGAGCGTGCGCGAGCGGGAGGAGCCGCACAGGTCGTCCGGGCTGATCCGGAAGTAGGTCGCCACCTCCTCCATGATCACCGGGAGGGTGATCGCGGCCGACTCGGCGCTGGGGATGATGTCCTTGAGCACGTGCGCGGCCAGATCGGCGTCCGGCGGACGGTCGGACAGCGAGGCGAAGGCCATGACCCGGATGAGGGCGCCCTCCAGCTCGCGGATGTTGGTGGTGATCTTCGTCCCGATGAGCTCGAGCACCTCGTCGGGGAGCTGCATACCCTCCTGCGCGGCCTTCTTCTGCAGGATCGCGATGCGGGTCTCCAGGTCGGGTGGCTGCACGTCGGTGAGCAGACCCCACTCGAAGCGGCTGCGCAGCCGCTCGGCGAACCCCGACAGCCGCTTGGGCGGCTGGTCGGAGGTGATGACGACCTGCTTCTCGCTGTTGTGCAGCGTGTTGAAGGTGTGGAAGAACTCCTCGACCGTCTGCTCCTTGCCCTGCATGAACTGGATGTCGTCGATGAGCAGGAAGTCGACGGTGCGGTAGCGCCGCTGGAAGGCTCCGGCCTTCTGGTCGCGGATGGAGTTGATGAAGTCGTTGGTGAACTCCTCGGAGTTCACGTAGCGCACGCGTGCCCCGGGGTTCAGCGTCCGCGCGTAGTGGCCGATCGCGTGGAGCAGGTGCGTCTTGCCCAGCCCCGACTCGCCGTAGATGAACAACGGGTTGTAGGCGCGCGCCGGCGACTCGGCGACCGCCAGGGAGGCGGCGTGGGCGAACCGGTTGGAGGAGCCGGAGACAAAGGTGTCGAAGGTGTACTTCGGGTTCAGCCTGGCCTCCTCGAGCGCCGCGCGCTCGACCCCGCGCGCCGCCTCGGGCATGCGCCCGGTGCCGCCGTGGCCGTTGGCCCGGTCTGGATGACCGCCCAGTCCCGATGGCCGGCCCGGGATGCCCGCGGCCCCGGGGTGTCCGTCGTGGAGAGGATCGCCCGCCTCGCTCCCGGGGTGCCCCCCGGTCGGGCTGGGGTATGCCGTGGCGTCCTCGGCGGCCGTGCCGGAGGAGCCGCCGGCCGGCTCGTCGCTCTCGTCCTCGACCTGCTGGCGCAGGTCCTCGTCCACGGTGATCGCCAGGCGGACGTCCTCACCGAGCTGCTCGGAGAGGGAGGTGACGATCGGCTGGCGAAGCGTCGTCTCGAGCGTGTCCTTGGTGTGCTGGTAGGGCACGGCCAGGAGCACGGTGGAGTCCAGGACGCCGACGAGACGGGTGAGGCGCAGGAAGGCGCGCTCGCGTGCTCCCAGGCCGGAGTCCTCGAGCTCGGAGACGACCCTCCGCCACACCTGCGTGGTGTCGACCGGGGAGCCACCGTTCGCCATTGACCTGCTCATCCCCTCATGCTCGGTGGGTCCCCTGCCGTTGTCCACATGGTTGTCCACAGCTGTGGACGAGCCGTGGATGACGAGGGTCGGAAAGCGCGACGCTAACAGGCTCGACCAGCCCCGGCAAGTGGGGGGTCCGGACCGATCCACCGGCCCTCGGCGTGTCTCCGGCTCCTTCGGCGCCACACGCGAGACCATGGCGGGTTGCCCCGAGGTCACCGCCCGTTCGCTGGTGGTTTGACCACCGGGGACGGCTCCCGTACCGTTGACCGAGGCCGATTTCCGGTCGCTTCCGCCTGCCCATGGGCGCCGTACCGCCCGGGGCCACCCATGAACCACGGACGTCACCGCGTCCCCGTCTCCCCGGAGCACAGCAATGAGCAAGCGCACGTTCCAGCCGAACAACCGTCGCCGGGCCCGCAAGCACGGCTTCCGTCTGCGGATGCGGACCCGCGCGGGGCGGGCCATCCTGGCCGCCCGCCGCGCCAAGGGCCGCAGCAGCCTGTCGGCCTGAGTCCGACGGCCCCTTCGGCGCTGTCGATGCTGCCGCGCCGTCACCGGCTGACCCGGCCCGAGGACTACCGGGCCGTGCTGAGGGGACGGCAGGGGGCCGCGCGGCGCCGGTCGGGCACCGAGCTGCTCGTCGTGCACGCCGCACCGACCACACCCACGCGCGGGCCGCGCGTGGGTTTTGTGGTGTCCAAGGCGGTCGGCAACTCCGTGGTGCGCCACCGGGTGGTCCGTCGCCTTCGGGCCCTGGTGGCGCACCGTCTGGACCGCCTCCCTCCGGGGTGGGACCTCGTGGTGCGGGCCCAGCCGCCCGCGTCCACGGCCACCTCGGCGTCGTTGGGCGTGGACCTGGACCGTGCGCTGGAACGCGTGCTCCCGGCGCCGACCAGCAGCCCCGGTAGCCCCGGCGGGGACCGCGGCACCGGGACGGGAGCGGACCGATGACGGCGGGCACGCCGGGGACGATGCGGGACGTGCACCGCGGAGGGGTGCCGGCCGGCGAGCGGCGCAGCCGCCTGGGGCAACCCCTCGTGTGGCTCGTGCAGCTGTACCAGCGCACCCTGTCCCCCCTGCTGGGGCCGGTGTGCCGCTACTACCCCTCGTGCTCGGCCTACTCCGTCACGGCCCTGGAGCGGTTCGGACCCCTGCGCGGCACCTGGATGACGGCGCTGCGTCTGCTGCGGTGCAACCCCTGGGCCCGCGGTGGCGTCGACCACGTGCCGGCGCGGGAGGGCGCCGACACACCCCATACCCACTCCGGACCGGACCACGAGGACCGGCCCCGGACCACCCCACCGGTGGGCCAGCCCCGCCGCCGAGACTGAGGACCCCATGGGATTCTTCGACACGATCCTCTTCCCGTTCATCTGGTTCGACTCCGCGATCCTGGTCGGTTTCGAGTGGCTGCTGACCCAGGCGGGCCTGTCGGACACGAGCGGGTGGACCTGGGTGGCGGCGATCATCGGGCTGGTCGTCACCCTGCGTGCCCTGCTGACGCCGTTGATGATCCGGCAGATCAGGAGCCAGCGGCGCCTGCAGATGGTGCAGCCGGAGCTGGTCAAGATCCAGGCCAAGTACAAGGGCAAGAAGGACCAGGCCAGCCAGAAGGCCTTCCAGGAGGAGACCTTCGGGCTCTACCGGGAGGCCGGTGCGAACCCGTTCGGCGCCTGCCTGCCGATCCTCATCCAGATGCCGTTCTTCTTCGCCCTCTTCCGGCTGCTCAACAGCGCCGAGGCGGTCTCCCAGGGCCGGTCCGAGCCGCTGGGGCTGTTCACCCGCGAGCTGGCCACGAAGATGGCAGAGTCCGACATCCTCGGGGCGGGGCTGACCTCGACCTTCCTGCACGACCAGGACATGTCGGCCAAGATCCTGTCCCTCGTGCTGATCCTGGTGATGTCGGGCACGCAGTTCATCACCAGCCACCAGCTGATGCGTCAGAACATGTCGCCGGAGGCGCTCAACAGCCCGATGGCCAAGCAGCAGCAGATGCTCATCTACGTGCTGCCCGTCGTCTTCGCGGTCACCGGTGTGAACTTCCCGGTGGCCCTGCTCATCTACTGGACGGTGAGCAACTTCTGGACCATGGGTCAGCAGTTCTTCGTCATCCGCAACATGCCCGCCCCCGGTTCGCCGGCGGAGAAGGCCTACCGCGAGCGGATGGCGCGCAAGGGCCGAGACGCCACCGGCATCCAGCTGAAGAACCCGAAGCTGCTCGCCGAGCGCGAGGCGGCGTCCCAGGCGGAGCAGCAGCGCAAGCCCGGTCAGCGGGCCCAGCCCAAGAGCAAGAAGCGCGCGAAGAAGCGTTGACCCCGGCCGGGCACCCACCGCCCGGTGCACCACCCCAGACCCCCGTCCACGCAGCGCCGCGGCGGCGCACGGACCACCCGAGGAGATCAGATGAGCACCACGCACGAGAACCCGGACAGCGGCACCCACGAGAACCCGGACAGCGGCATGCGGGAGCCCGACCAGGACGGTGCCACGACGGCGTCGCATGAAACGGCGCCCGGGCACGACGAGGCGTCCGGGCAGGACGAGGCGGCGTCCGTGGCGTCGGACGCTCTGACCGCGGGGGGCGGCACGGCCACCGCAGGGGACGAGGGGGGTGCCGAGGACGGCGCGACCACCGAAGGCGAGCAGGGCGAGGCAGACGAGTCGGTCGACGCCGGGACCTCGGCCCCCGCTCACGTCAGGGACGCGGTGGACCCCGAGAGCGCCGACGGTGACGGGCCCGTCCGTTCTGAGGGTGCCGGAGAGACGGACGCGGCGGTCGCTGCTGGTTCAGCCGGCACGGACCAGACGACCGTTTCCGATGTCTCGGACGACATGGACGAGGCGAGCATTTCTGATGTCTCGGACGAGACGGACGAGGCGAGCGTTTCTGATGTCTCGGACGAGACGGACGAGGCGAGCGTTTCTGATGATTCGGACGAGACGACCGAGACGGACGAGACGGACGAGACGTCTGGTGACCTCGGTCCCGGCGGTACCGCTCCCCGTCGTGCCCTCGGCAAGGAGCGCACCGAAGAGCTCGTCCGTGAGGGAGAGGTGGCCGCAGACTTCCTCGAGGGCCTGCTGGACATCGCCGACCTGTCCGGGGACCTGGAGGTCGACATCGAGAACGACCGCGCCGCGGTGGCCATCGTGGACTCCGAGGACGGTGTGGCCCCCGGTCGGCTCGTGGGCCCGGGAGGTCAGGTGCTGGACGCGTTGCAGGAGCTGACCCGTCTGGCCGTTCAGGCCGAGACCGGCGAGCGGAGCCGGCTCATGCTGGACGTCGCCGGCTACCGTGCGGACCGCCGGGCCGCCCTGGTGACCACCGCGCGCCGCGCGGTGGCCGAGGTGACGGAGTCGGGGACGCCGAAGGAGCTTGAGCCGATGACGGCGTTCGAGCGCAAGGTCGTCCATGACGAGGTGCTCGCCGCTGGTCTGCGCTCGGAGTCGGCGGGCGTGGAGCCGTCGCGCTACGTGGTCGTCCTGCCCTCCTGACCCGCGGACCGACCAGCATGACCCACGACGGCACGGAGCCCGCAGGCACGGCCGGCCCTGGCGGCCTGCCCGAGACCCCGCCGACGGTGGCGCGGCTGTTCGGCGACCGTGCGCCGCTGGCGCGAAGGTATGCCGAGGAGCTGGCCACCACGGGGATCGCCCACGGTCTCGTGGGGCCACGGGAGGCACCCCGTCTCTGGGAGCGTCATGTGCTGAACTGCGTCCTGCTGGAGCGGCTCCTGGCTCCTGGGTCCTCCGTCATCGACGTGGGCTCCGGTGCCGGGCTTCCCGGCATCGTGCTCGCGGTCGCGCGTCCCGACCTGACGGTGCACCTGGTCGAACCCCTCCTGCGGCGGACCACCTGGCTGGAACGCACCATCGACCTCCTCGGGCTGGACAACGCGGTCGTGCACCGGGGACGTGCCGAACAGGTGCAGCTCAGTGCCCCCGTGGTCACGGCTCGTGCCGTCGCAGCCCTGCCCACGCTGGTGCAGTGGACGCTCCCGCTGCTCGAGCCCCAGGGACGGTTGCTCGCCCTCAAGGGAGCCGCTGCCGAGGGGGAGCTGGCCGCCGCGGGGACCCTGCTGCGGACCATGGGCGTCGAGGGGGCCAGGGTCCTGCGCCTGGAGGAGGAGGGGGTGGATCCGGTCAACGTCGTGCAGATCGTCCGTCCGGAGCAGCTCCTCGCCGACGGACCCGCCGCGGGTGGACCCGCCGGCGGGGGGCGGGCCAGGACCCGACGTGCGGGTGGCAAGCGGGCCCAGGGACTGCGCGGGAAGGGCTGATCCGCTGTCCTCCGACGGACGTGAAACCGGTCGTGGGACCACGGGGCCGGCGCCCATTTCCTCGACTGCTCGGGCGGTTGATGGGTGCGCGTGCTCGGTCGAGAGGACGATGGTGGCTTCACCTGGCCGTCCCTGGGGATGGCGGCTTGGTGGGGACGCCCACATCGGCGATGATGTGGCCCTCATGTCTAGTACTCACCGCGAGGCCCTGGGATGGCCGCGACGTCCTGACCGCGATCGTTGGGTCGACGCCCGCTGGTCGACGACGTTCGCCGCGCATCCGCCGCTGGGGTGGCCCGGGACCACCCTGGAGCAGGTGGCGTGGGCGACGCGGGACCGTCACGAGGTTTCGCGTGAAACATGGGGGGCCAAGACCGGCCAGGTTCGGACGAACGGTCGCGCGGCTCCGGGTCCGGCCGCTGCGCGTGAAACGTCGTCGTTCAGCACGACGGTCGAGGATCGGAACACCAGCGTTTCGCGTGAAACATCGTCCCCGGGCGGACCGAAGGAACGAGAATCCAGCATTTCCCGTGAAACATCACCGTCGAGCAGGACCCCGGGAGAACAGGACACCGGAGTCGCCCGTGAATTCCGCGCTCCGTCGAGCAGGCCGGCCGGCGCCCCAGCAGCACCGCCCCTGGGCGCAGAGCCGATGAGGCGCTCGACGTCGTCGAGGCCGTCACCCCCTCCTGCGCCTCTGTCGACCGTTGATCCACCGTCGACCCATTCCTGGAGCGGAACCCGGGTGATGACCGTCGCCAACCAGAAGGGTGGCGTCGGCAAGACCACCACGGCGGTCAACCTGGCTGCCGCCATGGCCCGTGCGGGCCTGCGGGTCCTGCTGATCGACATGGACCCGCAGGGCAACGCGAGCACCGCCCTGAGCATCCCGCACGCGAGCGGCACCACGGGGGTCTACGACGTCCTGATCGACGGCGTGCCGCTCGCCGACGTGGTTGTGGAGTCACCCCACGTGTCCGGACTGTTCGGGGCGCCGGCCACCATCGACCTGGCGGGGGCCGAGATCGAGCTGGTGCCCCTGGTGGCACGCGAGAACCGTCTGCGTCGTGCCCTGCAGACGTTCCTCGAGAGCCGGCCGCCGGGACAGGAGATCGACCTGGTGCTCATCGACTGCCCGCCCAGCCTCGGTCTGCTCACGGTCAACTCGTTCGTGGCCGCCGACGAGGTGCTCATCCCCATCCAGTGCGAGTACTACGCACTGGAGGGGTTGAGCCAGCTGGTCAAGAACGTCGAGCTCATCCAGCAGCACCTCAACGCAGGACTGACCATCTCCACGATCCTGCTGACGATGTACGACGCCCGCACCCGACTGTCCGCCGACGTCGCCGAGCAGGTCCGCGAGTACTTCGGCGACCGGGTGCTCAAGGCTGCGATCCCCCGCTCGGTCCGGATCAGCGAGGCGCCCAGCCACGGAGAGACCGTCATCACCTACGACCCGGCCAGCACGGGTGCCCTGTCCTACGTCGAGGCTGCCGCGCAGATGCGGCAGCAGGAGGTGTCCGCATGACTGACCGCCGTCGTGGCCTGGGGAAGGGGCTCGGTGCCCTCATCCCCTCCGGACCAGGAGGTGACCGCCCGACCGACGTCTTCTTCCCCCGGCCCGGTGGTCAGCGATCCACCGAGGAGCAGGACCGTGCCCGGGACCAGGACCACGGGATGGGCGTCGCGGTGCTGGAGGACTCCGGCGTCGCGACCGGGGCGCGCGCGTACACCGACGGTTTCACGGGAAACACCGACGGCTCCGAGGACGGTCGGACGGTAGGGGCGGGCGGTGGATCCCCGTCCGACCTCGGACTGGGCCCGGTGCCCGGAGCGACGTTCGCCGAGGTCCCGGTCGACGCCATCCGTCCGAACCCCCGCCAACCCCGACAGGTCTTCGACGAGGACGAGCTCGCCGAGCTCGTCGCCAGCATCAGCGAGCTCGGTGTGCTGCAGCCCGTGGTGGTGCGGGCGGTGACCTCGCAGGCGGCGACGACCCAGGACGGCGACCCACAGGCAGCCTACGAGCTGGTGATGGGCGAACGGCGGCTCCGGGCCAGCCGTGACGCCGGGTTGACGACGATCCCCGCCATCATCCGCAGCACCGACGACGAGCACATGCTTCGCGACGCGCTCCTGGAAAACCTCCACCGCGCCCAGCTCAACCCGCTCGAGGAGGCCGCGGCCTATCAGCAGCTCCTCGACGACTTCGGGTGCACGCACGAGGACCTGGCCACCCGGATCGGCCGCTCCCGCCCGCAGATCACCAACACGATCCGCCTCCTGAAGCTGCCGCCGCTGGTCCAGCGGCGCGTCGCCTCCGGCGTCCTGAGCGCGGGCCACGCCCGCGCGCTGCTCGGTCTGAAGGACGGTGCCGCGATGGAACGCCTGGCGCAGCGCATCGTGGCCGAGGGGCTGTCCGTGCGGTCCGTGGAGGAGATTGTCGTCCTGGGTGAGGACCGGACCACGCCGCGGCCACGGGGCCGCTCGACGACGACGCCCGCTCCCGAGCTGCAGGAGGTGGCCGAGTCGCTCTCGGAACGCCTGGAGACGAGGGTCCAGGTCACCATGGGGCGGCGACGGGGCAAGATCACCGTGGAGTTCGCCGGCAAGGACGACCTCGAGCGCATCCTGGAGGCGTTGGGCCGCACCTGACGGGGTCGTTCATCCACAGAAACACGAAGACCGTCCACAGGGTTGTGGACAACCCGTGTGGACGGCCTCGGTCCGCGGCTCAGTGCCGCGTCGGGCGCGCTGCCCGGTGGTTCAGGAGGTGAACTGCTCCATCTCCTTGGCCAGCTTCTTCTTCGGCAGAGCGCCCACGAGGGTCTTCACGACCTGGCCACCCTGGTAGACGTTCATCGTCGGGATGCCGGTGATGCCGTAGGCCCGCGTGGTCTCAGGGTTGTCGTCGGTGTTGAGCTTGGCGATCTTCAGCTTGTCGCCCCACTCCTGGGAGAGCTCCTCCAGGACGGGCGCGATCATCTTGCACGGGCCGCACCAGGGGGCCCAGAAGTCGACGAGGACGGGGCCGTCGTGCTGGAGCACGTCCTCGGTGAACGTGGCGTCGCTGGTCTGGATGATGGCCATGGGTGGTGTTTCCTTCGGTCTCGGGTACGGGGTCGAGGGTAGTCGACCGTGGGTCGGACTTTCGTCGAGGAGGGGTCCGAGGGAGGCTCAGACCGCGACGGCCACGTCCTGGTGGGCGTCGAGGGTGGCCAGGTAGCGCTCGGCGTCGAGGGCGGCGGAGCACCCCGTGCCGGCCGCCGTGATGGCCTGGCGATAGCTGTGGTCCACGAGGTCTCCGCAGGCGAAGACGCCCGGCACGTCGGTGGCGGTCGTGCGCCCCTGGACCACGACGTAGCCCTCGTCGTCCAGCGTCACCTGACCGGTGATGAGCTCGTTGCGCGGGTCGTGCCCGATGGCGATGAACAGCCCCTTGGTCTCCAGCTCGCGGGTGTCACCGGTCACTGTGTCCCGCAACGTGATCGACGACAGCTTCGGGTCGCCGTTCAGGGCGGTGACCTCGGTGTTCCAGATGAACGAGATCTTGGGGTCGTTCTGGGCGCGTTCAGCCATGATCTTGCTGGCACGCAGCTCGTCGCGCCGGTGGATCACGGTGACCGTGCGACCGAAACGGCTGAGGAAGGTGGCCTCCTCCATCGCGGAGTCGCCGCCTCCGATGACGACGATGTCCTGGTCGCGGAAGAAGGCTCCGTCGCAGGTGGCGCACCAGGAGACGCCGTGCCCGGAGAGCCGGTGCTCGTCGGGCAGGCCGAGCTCGCGGTAGGCCGAGCCCATGGCCAGGATGATCGAACGGGCGCGGTGCACCTGGCCGGACCCGTCGGTGACGGTCTTGATCTCCCCGGCGAGGTCCACCTCGACGACGTCGTCCCGCACCAGCTCGGCACCGAAGCGCTCCGCCTGCTCCCGCATGTTCATCATGAGCTCGGGTCCCATGATCCCGTCGGCGAAACCGGGGTAGTTCTCGACCTCGGTCGTGTTCATCAACGCACCGCCGGCGGTGACCGACCCCTCGAAGACGAGCGGAGCGAGGTTTGCGCGGGCGGCGTAGACGGCGGCGCTGTACCCGGCCGGGCCGGACCCGATGATGATGACCTCACGCAGCCCGTCGCTCGAGGGCTGGACGGCGGGGGTCAGGCCGACCGGATCGATGAAGTTGGTCATGAGGTCCTTCCTGGAGGGCGCGCCGGGGCGCGGGCCGTGCGGATCGTGTACTCCCAAAACCCCGCCCGCGCCCGACTTGTTCCCGGCCCGTCGAGCGGTGGGCCGCACGGTCGACCCGTCTCCTGGAGGCTCCTCCCGACGGTCGGCTTCCTAGGTCCGCCCCCGGCGTGCGGGGACGGGCGCCCTCAGGGGTCCGAGGGCCAGGCGGCGTGGTCCAGCGGCAGCGGAGGAGGCGCGGCGGCGTCGCCCGCCGACTCCGCCACGGTGGTGCAGGGCCACGGCATGAGAAAGGCCTCTCCCCGGTCACCCGACGTGCCCAGGAGGACGACGACGGGGTCGTCGGACAGTTCCGCCTCGGCGGCGTGCACCGAGTCCCACCGGTGGGGGGAACCGGTGGCGGACCAGCACCCGGCGACCTGCGACCACGTCAGTCGCCCCGCCTCGGCCTGCGGGGTGCTCCCGTCGGCGACCTGCTGCACACGCCCGAGGTAGTCCTCGCGCGTCACGGTGCCCAGCGAGCCCAGGATCTGCACGTCCTCGGGCAGGCTCGGCGCGTCGGCCGCCATCATCGAGCCGGCCGCATCCTCGGTTCCGCCCTGTGCACCTCCGGCAGCCGCCCCGTCGTCCATCTCCGTCGCGGAGTCGCCCGACCTCTGGTCGGTGACGGCGTCCTCGTCCGCGCCGGACCCGTCGTCGCCGGCGTCGTCCTGCCCGGCACCAGCGTCCGCCTGCCCACCCGCGCCGGCGGCGTCGGCACCGGAGGGGTACTGGGCCGCGGTGTCCATCGCGGGGCGCGAACCGAAGATGCCTCCGTCGAGGGCCTGGCCCAGACCAACGGTGGTGGCGAGCAGTCCGGCGGCCGCCACGCCCAGGATGGCCACGGCCCGGCCAGGACGGCGGTGGGAGCGTTCGGCAGCCAGGTCCACGAGGTGGTCCGCGGGCCGGGGTCGGGACGAGGGCCGAGCAGCGGCGTGGGCCTCGACGGCCAGCCTGGCCTCGATCCGGCGGACCAGGTCCTCCGGCATCGGACCCGGGTCGGGCAGGGAGGACAGCAGCGCACGGATACCGGTGGGGTCCGCCTCGGAGCCGGGACCGGAGGAACCGGGGTGCGATGCGTCGGTGGGCGTCACAGGGCGGCCTCCTCGCGCGACGTACGGGCCGGGGTGCTCCGGCCGGGGGCGGACCGGCCGGGGGGTCCGGCACGGTGGTGGCGGGCCGGGTCCGGCCCACGGGTGTAGGACGAGCGGCCCGGCGCCACGGTTCCCGACGGGTGCGTTCCGGAGGCCGAGGACCTCGTGGCGGGCCGGGGGGAGGATCGGGCCCGGGCCGCAGCACGTCGCGGGGCGCTCATCGCCGACCCTCCGGGGCGCCGTCCGCCGTCGGCCGCAGCAGCCGCGCCATGGCCTCCCGGCCGCGGGAGCAGCGGGACTTCACGGTGCCCTCGGCGACCTCGAGCACCGCGGCGGCCTCGGCCACGGAGAGCCCGTGCATGTCGACCAGCGTCAGGGCCAGCCGCTGGCCCTGCGGCAGCTGCGCCAGGGCGGCCCGCACGTCCAGCCGGACGTCGACGGCGTGGTGACCGTCGCGCGGCTCCACCGGTTCGTGGTCGGCGATGTCCAGGGTGGGACGCACGCGGCGCAGCCGGTCCAGGCACGCGTTGACCGTGATCCGGTGCAGCCAGGTGGTCACCCGGGCATCCCCGCGGAAGGTGCCGGCCCGCCGGAAGGCGTTCAGGAAGGCGTCCTGGACGGCGTCGGCGGCCACCTCCGGGTCCCGGGTGGTGCGCAGGGCCAGGGCCCACATGCGGTCCTTGTGCCGGCGGAAGATCTCACCGAAGGCGTCCGGGTCCCCGGCCTGGTGCAGACGCATGAGCTCCGCGTCGTCCACGTCCACCCACCCCCGCACCGGTGCCACCACCCTCGTCGATCAGCCGACGGTGATCTCCCGCACGCCGACGATCTCCCCGGCGGGCGAGGTCCACGCGCGGTCGAACCACAGCACGAGGTAGCGACCGGTGGCGGGCTCCTCCGGGCTCACGGTCCAGGTGCCGGTGGCCGCCTCGTCGCTGCCGAGCGCCGTCGCGCCGTCGATGGTCGGCTCGTCGGCGAGGTAGAGGGTCGCGCCCATGTCACCCTCGGCCAGCTCGACGACGACCTCGGAGACCTCGGCGCCCTCGCCGAGGTCGAGGACCAGACCGGTCCCGGTCTTCAGGCTGCCCCAGCCGGGGGAGAGGTAGGTGTGCGAGGTCCAGGCGGTCCCGGGATCGCCGTCGACGGCCAGGGGGGCCAGGTCGTTGCGCTCGTCCCCGTCCCCCTCTGGGTCGAAGGAGGTGATGCCCTGGACGGTCGGACCGGCGCCGTCGGCCGGGGCGGGGGCGGGTGCGGCCTCGCCGGCCTCGGTGGTGGCCGCGGCGTCGGTCGCGGCTCCGTCGTCACCGCCCGCGCCGGTGGTGGCTGCCGCGTCGTCGGTCGCTGCGCCGCTGTCGTCGGTCGCGGTGGCCACGGGGGCCGCCGGGTCGTCGGGCTCGTCCTGACCCATCCCCCGGATCGCGCTCCAGCCGAGCACCCCTGCCAGTCCCAGCAGCCCGACCAGGACCAGGGCCACCACGGCGGTCTGGGCTCCGGTGGAGCGCTCCTCCTCGAGCCCCACGGGACCGGGGGCGGCGGCGGGCCGGGCGCCCGTCGAACGGCGACGGGGGGAGGGCCGCTCCCCGGTGCTGCGCACCCCCAGCATCTCGGCGGTGGAGGGCCGCTCGGACGAGGGGTCCACCGCCGGTCCTCCCGCGGCCGTGACCCGTGGGCCCGGGCCGGTGCGGTCGGCGCCGGCGTCGAGCAGGTCACCCATGTCGTCGCCGTCGTCCACCCGGTAGTAGGGGCGGGGGACCACGGCCGTGACGTCGGAGCCCTCCGCGGCGGTGTCGTCGCCGCGCAGGTGCTCGGTGTCGGCCGGGTGCGCCGCCGCGGCGGCCGCCGTGGCACCGGCGGCACCCGTCAGCGCCCCCGAGGCCGGGTCGCCGCCCCGGTCGGGTGTCGGGGCGCTCAGCGACGGCGGACGGGAGCCGTGCACTATCTCCGAGGCCCAGGGGGACAGCTGGCGGGCCAGCTCGCCCGGGGTGTGGGGCGCCCGTCCCAGGTCGGCGCCCGTCCCCAGCACCATCCGGCACAGGGCGTCGAGGTCCCCGGGAACGCCGCCGACAAGCTCGGACGGGGCTGGCAGCGAGTCGTCGGCCAGCCGTCGGGCCAGCCGGACACCGGGCATCTCCTCGCCCGGCCACCGGCCGGTGAGCCCGGTGTAGAGCAGGCTCACCAGGTCTGCGGTGTCGATGATCGAGGCCTCGTCGGCGGTGACGTCGTCGGTGCCCTCCAGCGCCGAGGCGACCCCCACCCCGGAGACCTTCACGGTGCCGTCGCTCGTGCGCAGGACGGAGTGCGGGTTCAGGTACAGGTGGTGCAGGCCGCGACGCCGGGCCGACTCCAGGCCGGAGGCGGCCTCCCCGACGATGCGGCGGGCCTCCTCGGGCGGCAGGGCGGCCTCGGAGACGAGGGAGGCGAGCGACTCGGCCTCGCTGAGGCCCTCCTCGACGATCCAGCTCAGGCCGTCCTCGCTCCCGACGTCCAGGACCCGGACGAGCCGGGGGTCGTCGACGGAGGCCACCCGGCGGGCTCCGTCGAGGGCGGCCTGGGCCGTACCGGCGTTTTCCCCGCCGGCCGGCAGCACGGTGACCGCGACCAACCGGCCGAGCGTGACGTCCCGGGCGGACCAGTAGTCCAGCGTGCCGCCCTCGCGGCGGGCGAGCAGCTCGTCGAGGGCATAGCGGTCACCGAGGACGGTGCCCACCTCGAGCCGGTCCATGTCGCTGTCCTTCCGGTCGCCGACCCCGGACGGGGCCACGTCGTCCCAGCCTAGTGTGCCGGGGGCCGCCGCCCCGGGAGCCGCGGTCGCGTCCGGCGTGGCCTCCTGGGCCGCGGCCGCCCCGCCCGGACCGCCGCGACCGACCCGTCGGGACACCCCGGGGATCCTGGCGAGCAGCGGTCGGGCCACCTCGGCGAGCTCACGCACACCGAGGAGGTGGGCCAGCACGGCATACATCGCCAGGTAGAGCAGACCGGCGGTGCCCAGGGACAGGACGGTGCCCGTCCAGCCCAGCCACCCCACGCTCTCGGCGTCCAGCTGACCGCTGGGCAGCCAGCGCAGCAGCAGCCACGTGGGGACGGCGGCCAGCAGCGCGGCGCCGGAGGCCGCCAGGAACGTCCGGGCGACCTCGCGCAGCCCGAGGCCCGGCAGGCGCCGCCGGGCCGCCCGCAGGCCCAGGACGGCGGCGGTGAGCTGGCCCGTCGCCTGTCCGGCGGCCGCCGTGACCGCCGCCCGCTCCGGGGGCCCGACGAAGGCGAGCACCAGGACGACCAGGAGGATCGCGGTGATGGACAGCTGGAAGCCGAAGGGGGTGCGGCCGTCCTCGAAGGAGTAGAACACCCGTGCGCACAGCAGGTAGACGCCGTACGGGACCAGGCCCAGGCTCAGGACCATGACGATCGGGGCCATGGCCGAGGGGTCGGCGTTCGTCGGGAAGATCACCCGGATCAGGTACGGCGCGAACATGATCATGGCCACGCTGATCGGCACCATCGCCGTGCCCAGCAGGCGCAGGCCGCGGGCCGTGCTGTCGGCCATCGAGGCCAGGTCGCCCTGCGCGGCGGAGCGGGAGAGCACCGGGTAGATCGCCGTGAGCAGGGACAGCGCCACGAGGGAGTGCGGCAGGATGAAGATGAGGAAGGAGTTGTCGTAGGCCGCCCGTGCCGGAGCCGTGGGCGCCGCGACGGCGACCCACGCCAGCAGGTTGTAGACGACGAGCAGGCCGACCTGGCTCACCCCGACGTCGGCCAGGGACCATCCCGCCATCCTGGAGGCCGACCCCAGCCCGACCCCGCGGAACCCCCAGCGGGGTCGCCAGCGGAAGCCGGTGCGACGCACGGCCGGGACGAGCACGACCGCCTGGACGACGATGCCGAGGGTGGCCGAGCCGGCCAGCAGCCAGATCATGCCGGCGGTCCAGGCCTCCAGCGGGAGGGCGGCCGGGTCGGCCGCCTGCGGGTAGCGCCGCATGAAGACGACGATCCCGGTGATGGCCACCACGTTGGCCAGGGCCGGCGACCACATGAACGCCGCGAAGCGCTGGTGGGCGGCGAGCACCTGGCCCAGGAGGGTGTGCAGCCCGTAGAAGAGCATCTGCGGGATGCACAGGTAGGCGAACAGGATGGCCAGGGACAGCTCCGGGCCGCCCCACTCCCAGCTGAGGTTGTAGACCTTGGTGACCCAGGGGGTCAGCGCGACGAACAGGACGGTGCCGCCCACGAGGATGGCCACCGCCAGGGTGAGCAGCCGGTCGGTATAGTCGCGGCCCTCGTCGCCGCGGACCAGGCCCTTGACCAGCTGCGGCAGCAGGACGACGTTCAGCACGCCCGCAGCGAGCAGCACGTAGATGGTGTTGGGCAGGGTGTTCGCGGCCTGCCACACGTTGGCCGCGGGCGTGATGATCCCGATCGCGGCCGCCAGCAGGGCGGCACGGGCCAGCCCCAGCACGCGCGAGACGAGCGTGCCGCTGGCCATGACGGCGCTGGACCGGGCCAGGGACGCCGAGGTCGAACCGCTCACGGGTGCTGCTCCTTGGTCGGGGTGCTCGGGGTGCTCGGGGTGCTAGGAGCGCCCGGCGTGCTGGGGGGTGCCGGCGTCCCCGGCGTGGCCGAGGTGCCCGGCGTGGCCGAGGTGCCCGGCGTGGCCGAGGTGGTCGGGGTGGTGGGCGCGGCTGTCGCTGCTGCCGGTGCCGCCCGGTCCGGTCCAGGGCGGCGCAGGGCGCGGACCGTCCCCATCACGAGCAGCACCCCGGCGAGGCCGCCGAGCACCCAGTAGATCCAGGTGCCGGTCGGTTGGACGCGGACGTCGACGACGGCGTCGTCACCCAGCTCGGTGCCGTTGGGGGTGGTGAGCTCGGCGGTGACCTGCGTCTGGCCCCGGGTGACCGCCCGGGCGCTGAAGGAGACGGTCGCGCGGCTGCCCGGCCCGATCGAGACCGGGCCGGGCTGGTCGACGACCCGGAGCAGGGCTCGGTCGGGGACCAGGCGGGCCTGCACGTCGTGCACGGCCACGGGCAGGTCGTTGATCACGGTGACCTGCATCAGGCCCTGGTCGGACAGGAAGTTGATGGTGCTCGGGTTGGCGTGCACCCGCGCACGGGTCTCCGCGCTGAGGTCGCGCAGCGTCCTCCACGTCCGTGACCACGGGTCGGGCGCGCCGCGCCACCGCGCCGACCACAGCCCGGGCAGCACCGGCTGCCAGGAGCGCACGGCGTCGGTGTCGGCCAGCACCTCGGTCAGCCCGTCCAGCTCGTCCTCGATCCGCACCAGGCTGCGGGCGCGACCGGGGTCCAGCGGCGACGCCGCGGGTGCGAGGTATGCCGTGAGCCCGCCGAGGACGTCCTCCTGCGGGGCCACCACGGTCAGCGTGGCGGGGGGCAGGTCCCCGGCGGCGGCCACCAGGTCGGCGGCGCGCACCGGCTCGGTCCACGTGGCGGCCTCGAACCCCTCGACCACCTGGTCCAGGAGACGCAGCGGGACCACGGTGCCGCGGGGTGGCGCCAGGACCATCGACCGGGCCGTGTCAGGGGCCTCCTGGTGGGCGGCGAGGGTGTCCGCGAGCAGGCGCTGCGTGACCGCTCCGGCGCCGACCTGGGCGGTGTCCGGACCGGCGTCGGCCAGCAGGCCGGCCATGCGGGAGTCGCTCCCGAGGGCGGTCACTCCCGGCACGTCGGCGAGGGGCACCGCGGCAGCACCCACCGGTGCGGTCGAGCTGCCCGTCAAGGATTCACGTGGAACCACGACCCCTTCGAGCACGCTGCCGCCGTCGTCCGCCGGCAGAAGGCTCCCTGCGCCGGGTCCCTCGTCGGGGTCGGTGCGGGCGTCCCACCACCCGGCCAGCGTCGAGATCTCGTCCGTCGACGGGGCGTCGGAGACCGGCCAGGCGACCGTCGAGGTGCCGCGGCGCAGCAGGCGGGTCAGCTGGGCGGGCGGGTCGACGGGCTGCCGGTCGAGCAGCCGCTGGGCCGTGCCGTCCGCGACGCCGAGGTCGACGAGGGTGGACAGGTCGGGGTCGTCGGTCGGCAACCACCACAGGCGTGGTCCGTCCACCCGGGCGAGCCGTCCGCGCAGACGGGTGAGGGCCGTCTCCACGTCCTCGGCGTCGAGGCCGTCGAGGTCAGGACCGTCGGCGTCCGGGTCGTCGGTGCCCGTCCCGGCGCCGTCGGTGGTGTCGTCCCCGCCCGGTCCGGGGTCGTCGACCCCGCCCTCCGGCGAGGGCGCGGGGGCCGGGACCGCGGTGGCGGTGGCCTCGTCCGACGACGTGGTCGGCGCGGGCGAGGCCGTGGGGAAGGACGTGGCCGGCGGAGCCTGGGTGGCACCGCCCTGGGCCCCGTCCTCGGGGTCCGAGGTCGGGGCAGGCGCCGGGGCCGGGACGGCGGTCCGCGAGGGATCGTCCTCCGTGGGATCCGTCACCTGGTCGTCCTCCGTCCCCCCGTCCTCCGGCCGGCCGTCCGGTTCCTCCGTCTCCTCCGGAACCGTCTCCCCCGGCCCGGTCAGCGAGTCCGCGGGGGAGAGCGTCCGCAGCAGGGCCGGGTCCACCATCCAGGTGACCCCCGGCAGGTCGAGACCGTCGAGCCAGGTCCGCGGGGTCGACGCCGGGCCGACCGCGGAGTACCAGGCGGGGTTGCGCACCTGCGGGTCCGGGCTGACGAGGGCCGGGTCGGCCGGAAGCGTCAGCGGCACGACCCAGGCCAGGGACAGCGGCACCGCGGGCGGTTCCTGGGACGCCTCCACCGTCAGGACGGTCCGCAGGCTGACCGCGTCCGCGGCGGTGGGGTCCGTGCGGGTCTCGGCGTCCTCGGCCGTCAGCCGCAGCCCCAGGACTCCGCGGTCGGCGACCCTCCCCGCCAGCGCCTCCGCAGGCACCCGGACGGAGAACGGCAGCTCACGACCGGGAGCCACGACCGGACCGATGGCGTCGTCCCCGAGGACGCGGCCCGCGACGAGGCCGGGGTCGGTGGCCTCCACCCAGTCGGTCACCGCCTGCCGGGTCCCCAGCGGCTCCCACGTCGCCGCGACGGTGAGGCTGGTCAGCCGTCGGCGCCGCTGCCCGTCGTTGACGACCCGGCCCCGCAGCTCCAGCGGCTCACCCGCCCGGGCCACCGCCGGGTCGACCTCGTCCAGCACGATGCGCACGCCCTCGGTGGAGGTGGGGTCCTCGTCCTGGACCGAGGCGGCCGGCACGGGGGTGGGCGACGGGACCGGCGCGCTGCCCGGTGCCGCCACCCGCGGGGAGGAGGCTCCTCCCGGTCCGGCCACGGCTCCGGGCTGCCCGGAGGACAGGAGCACCAGGCCGGCCAGGAGACCGGTGGACACCGACCGGGCGACCCGGCCGGCGTCGCGCGGGCGCACGACGGCGCGGAGGGCGGCAGCCCGGGGACGGGCCGCCCACGCGGCTCGGCGGGCTGGACGCGGCACGTCGTGCTCAGGCGCTCCGCGTGAGGCGCTGCCACGCCTCGCGGGCGATCCGGCGCTCGTTGGGGAAGGTCAGCTTGCGGTGCACCTCGTCGAGGGGGACCCAGGCGGCGTCGATCGCCTCCTGGTCGGGGTCCTTCTCGATGGTGAGGTGCCCGCCCGTGGCCTCCAGCAGGTAGTGGTGGACCATCTTGTGGATCCGGTGGGAGGGGGTGGTGAACCAGTACTCGATCGTGCCCAGCGTGATGAGCACCCGCCCCCGGATCCCGGTCTCCTCCTCGACCTCCCGCTCAGCCGTCTCCACGAGCGTCTCGCCCGGCTCGACGTGGCCCTTGGGCAGGCACCACTCGATCCGGCCGGACCGGTTGCGACGGGCGATGATCGCGATCCGCGCCCGTCCCTCGTGGACGTCGATGACCACCCCGCCCGCGGAGGTCTCGCTCACCGACGGCAGGCGTCTGCTGACGCCCTGGTGCCGGGGAGTGGTGGTCATCCTCACACTGTAACCACCCGTCCCAGAGGCTGCCCACAGGTTCGCGGGCCCTCCAGCGGGGTCGCCTACCCTGGGGGGCGATGTCCACTCCTCCGACCGCCGACGGCGCGCTGCTGCTGCGCGCCCTGCGTCATCTGACCCCCACGCTCCCGCTGCTCACCGAGATCGGAGGGCGCTTCGTGGACGCCGGCCACGAGGTGGCCCTCGTGGGCGGACCGGTGCGCGACGCGTTCCTCGCCAGGACCTCCCCGGACCTGGACCTGACCACCTCCGCCCGCCCCGAGCAGATCGAAGCTGTCCTGGCGGGCTGGGCCGACTCGACCTGGGACGTGGGCCGCGAGTTCGGGACCATCGGGGCCCGCAGGGGAGCGCAGACCCTGGAGATCACCACCTACCGGGCCGACGCCTACGAGCCCGGGTCCCGCAAGCCCCTCGTGGCCTTCGGCGACAACCTGCAGGACGACCTCGTGCGCCGCGACTTCACGGTCAACGCGATGGCCCTGCGGCTGCCCGACATGGTCTTCGTCGACCCCTACGACGGTCTGGCGGACCTCGCGGCCGGACGTCTGCGCACGCCCACCACGCCCGAGATCTCCTTCGGGGACGACCCCCTGCGGATGATGCGGGCGGCCCGGTTCGCGGCCCAGCTCGCGCTCACGCCGGCCCCGGAGGTGCTGGCGGCGATGGAGGGTATGGCGTCGCGCCTGTCCATCGTCTCCGCCGAGCGGGTGCGCGACGAGCTGGTCAAGCTCCTGCTGGGCGACGACCCCCGCGCCGGTCTGGAGGTCATGGTCGACACCGGCCTGGCCGACCACGTGCTGCCCGAGCTGCCCGCCCTGCGCCTGGAGGTCGACGAGCACCACCGGCACAAGGACGTCTACGAGCACAGCCTGACCGTCCTGCAGCAGGCCATCGACCTCGAGGACCCGCCCCTTCCCGAAGGCGCGGACGAGACGGACGACGCGGACGAGGCGGACCAGGCGGACAAGACTGACGAGACGGACCAGAGGGAGCAGAGGGAGCAGAGGGACCAGAGGGAGCAGAGGGACCAGACGGACCAGGCGGACGACGACCGCGTCCCCGGCCCCGACCTGGTGCTGCGGCTCGCCGCGCTGCTGCACGACATCGGCAAGCCCGCGACCCGCAGGTTCGAGCCCGGCGGCGGGGTCAGCTTCCACCACCACGAGCTCGTCGGCGCCCGGATGGCCCGCACCCGGCTGCGGGCGCTGCGCTTCGACAAGGACACGGTCAAGGCGGTCAGCCGGCTCGTGGAGCTGCACCTGCGCTTCCACGGCTACGGGGACGGCGAGTGGACCGACGCGGCCGTGCGGCGCTACGTCACCGACGCCGGCCCGCTGCTGGGGCGCCTCCACCGGCTCACGCGGTCGGACAGCACCACCCGCAACCGCCGCAAGGCCGCACGCCTGGCGACCGCCTACGACGACCTGGAGCGGCGCATCGACCGTCTTCGCTCCGACGAGGAGCTGCGGGCCGTGCGCCCCGACCTCGACGGGCACCAGATCGGGCAGGTCCTGGGGATCCGCCCCGGCCCGGTGCTGGGCCGCGCCTACAAGCACCTGCTGGCCGTCCGGCTCGACCAGGGACCGCTCGACGAGGAGGCCGCCCGGGCCGAGCTGCTGCGCTGGTGGGCCGAGCAGCCCGAGTCCGCCCCACCTGGTGACACCGGCACCGGCGCCGGTCGGGCCGTGGGGCAGGCTCCCTCCGCAACCCTGCAGGGCACCGGCACCGGCACCGGCACCGGCACCGGCACCGGCACCGGCCCCGGCACCGCCGGCGCCGTGGCCGCGCCGACCGCCCAGGGAGGCCCCGCCGCCGACGCCCCGGAGCCGGGGGATGGCTAGACACCGCCTCCTCCAGGAGCGCCCCGCGCCGGCGGTCGAGGCCCCGGGTCCCGACGCCGGGCGAGCCCGCGCCGTCCGTGCACGCCGCGACCGGCGACGTGGTCGTCGACGGGTCCGCGCCGGCTCCCTCGGCGAGGCCCTGCTCTCGGTCCCGTGGGTCACGGTGGTGCTGCTGGCCCTGGTCGCCGTCGCTGCTGTCGACCTGCTCCGCCCCGCCGTCTACGCCGCCACGACGACGATCACCGCCGGGTCGGACTCCTCGGCGGCACGGGCCGCGGTCGACCTGACCCGCACCGACGTCGTCGACCGGGTGGAGGAGCGGATCGAGCTGGAGGAGGCGTGGCGCGGCGGGGTCCGGGTGGACGTGGACCGGGCCGACGGCGGCCCCGAGGTCCTCGTCGAGGGTCGCGCCGGCGACCCGCGGCTCGCTGCGCTGGCCGCGGACACCGCCGCGTCCCTCGCCGTGGCCGACGCCCCGGAGGACCTCACCCTCAGCGCGCCGGCCGAGGTGCCGACCCGTCCCGTCGGCGAGGGCCCGCGCTGGTGGGTCGTGGTCGCCCTGCCCCTCCTACTCGCCGCCGCCCTCGCCGAGCACGCCCGTGCCCGGCGGGAACGCCCCGGCGGGAGCCCGACGTGAGCGGCACGGCATACCCCGGTCCGCAGGCGGCCCCGGACCCCGGGGGCACCTCCGGCACGGGCGGCGCCACCGCGGTGCCCCCGGGGGAGGAGGCGCTGCCGTCCCGGGCGCGCCTGCGGGCGATGCGGGCCTACCGGCACGCCCTGCGGGTGCCGCCGGTGCCGCGCGACTTCCGCGCCGACATCGAGGGCATGCGCGCGATCGCGGTGATCGGGGTGGTGCTCTGGCACGCCGGGGTGACCCTGCTGCCCGGCGGCTTCGTGGGCGTGGACGTCTTCTTCGTCGTCAGCGGCTTCCTCATGACCGCCCTGCTGCTGGAGGAGGCGCGTGCCCGCGGGCGGGTGGACCTGGGGCGGTTCTACGCCCGACGCGCCCGACGGCTGCTGCCGGCGGCCCTCACCGCGCTCGCCGGGACCGCCCTGCTGACGGTGGCGTTCATCCCGCGGACCCGGTGGGGGGAGATCGGCGGCGACCTCGTGGCGTCGGCGGCCTACCTGATCAACTGGCGGCTGGCCGACCGGGCCGTGGACTACCTGGACCTGGAGCGGGCACCCTCGCCCGTGCAGCACTACTGGTCGTTGGCGGTGGAGGAGCAGTTCTACATCCTCTGGCCGGTCCTGCTGCTCGTCGTCCTCGTGGTCGCGCGTGGACGCGCCCGGGTGTTCACCACCTGGGTGTGGACCCTCACCGCGGTCCTGCTCCTGGGGTCGCTCGGACTGTCCTGGTGGTGGACCCAGGAGCACCCCTCGCAGGCCTACTTCGTCACCTTCACCCGGGTCCACGAGCTCATGCTCGGAGCGGTCGTCGCCCTGGGGGCGGCCGCGTGGCCCCGCCTGCCGCGAGTGGCCGCCGCCGCCGTGGGGTGGCTCGGGCTGGGGATGATCGTGGCGTCGCTGCTCGTCATCGACCTGACCACCCCCTTCCCCGGGACGTGGGCGCTGCTGCCCACCGTGGGCACGGCGCTGGTGATCGTGGCCGGGGCGGCCGCAGGTGGCTGGGGGCCCGAGCGGCTGCTGCGCGCCCGTCCCCTGCAGTGGGTCGGACGGATCAGCTACAGCCTGTACCTGTGGCACTGGCCCTTCGTGGCGGCCGCGGCCTCGGTCGTGGGCGTGGGCAGCGGGGGACCGGACGCGCTCCCGGTGGCCTGGGGGCTGGGCGCCGTGCTCGTCTCGGTGGTGCCGGCATGGCTGTCCTTCCGGTACGTCGAGGAGCCGGTGAGGGTGCGGGGGCGGGTGCTGGCCCGGCGGGTGCCGCCCGGCGTCGTCACCCAGCGGGGGCTGCGGCTCGGGCTGAACTGCTCGCTGGCGGGGGTGCTGCTCGGTATGGCGCTCGTCGCCCTCGGTCCGACGTCGCTGGCTCCGGGGACCGTCGCGTGGCGCACGCCGCAGGTGGTGGACGAGGTGCGTGCCCCCCTGGGGGCGGGCACCCTGGCGGGAGGCACCGGGGAGGTCGGGGCCCTGGCCTCGGCCGGCCTGGGCAGGTCGGCGTCCGCCGAGGCCGGTGACGGCGCAGGCGACGGCGGGACGGCGACCGCCGACGGCGACGGCCTCGCCGCTGGGGCGGGCGGCAGCGGTGAGGGCGGGGACGATGGAACCGCGACCACGACCGCGACGGCGGCCCCGGCGCCGGCGCAGCCCGAGATCCCCGACGTGCTGCCCACCCTCGCCGTGCCGCTGGAGCAGGTGGCCGACGACCGCCCGGTGATGGAGCCGGACGGCTGCTTCGTCGGCATCTCCGGGAGCGAGGTGGGGGTCTGCGAGGCGGGTGACCCGGAGGGTGACGTGACCGTGGGGCTCAACGGAGACAGCCACGCGGGGATGTGGATCACGGCGCTCGACGAGATCGGGCGGGACCGTGGCTGGCGGATCGTGTCGCTGACGAAGTCCTCCTGTCCACCTGCCGCGGGCGTGGAGGTCGAGCGTCCCGGGCAGCGCGGCGGGACCTACGACCAGTGCACCGCCTACCAGGTCGGCGTCGACGAACGCTTCGCGGCGCTGGAGCCCGACGTGGTGCTGCTCTCCTCGGCCGCCTACGACGTCCCTCCGGACGAGCTGGCGGCCGGCATGGCCCGGCGGGTGGACAGCCTGCGGGCGGGGGGCGCGGTCGTGGGGATGGTCCGGGACGTCCCCCGCGTGCCGTTCGACCTGCCCGAGTGCCTGCTCGACAATCCCGACGCGGCCAGCGCCTGCGCCTTCCCCCGGGAGGAGGGCATGGTGCGTTCGGGGGTGGGTCAGGACGAGCTGGCGGCGATGCGTCCGAGCATGCCCGTCCTGGAGTTCAACGACGCCGTCTGCCCGGGGACCGTGTGCTCCCCCGTGCTCGGCGGCGTCGTGGTCTGGCGGGACACGAACCACCTCTCGGCCACCTACGTGCGCTCCCTGCGCGACCTGGTCGAGGAGCAGGTCACGCCGCTGGTCGAGGCCTCCCGGCTGCCGGAACCGGCGCGGACCGTGCTGCTGGAGGGGACCCGCCTGGGGGCGGCGTCCTGAACGGGGCCCGCTCGTCCGCGATCCGCCACAGCAGCCAGGCCCAGGCCAGGGCGCGCAGCAGGACGACGACGGCGTAGGCCAGGGGAGGCAGCCCGCGGCCGGGGTCGCTGTCGAAGGCGATGTGCAACCAGGTCGCCACGAAGTGCAGGGTCTCCGCCGCGGCCCAGACCAGGTGCTCCCACCAGGGGCGGACCGAGAGCACCAGCAGTGGCAGCAGCCACATGCCGGACTGGACCGACAGCGACGGTGCGGTCAGGGCGACCACGGCGGTGCTCGCCGCGGCGAGCTGGACGGCGCCCAGCCTGGTCCGCCGGGAGAGAAGCACGGCCAGGGCGACCGCGGCGACCCAGCCGCCCACGGCCACCCAGGTCGACGCCGTCGTCAGGAGGGGGAACCCGACGAGGCGGGGCAGCATCTGGAGCGCGCCGTAGCCCGCACCCTGGGACCACCACTGCTCGGCGGCCGTCAGCGCGCGGGGCTGCACGGCGACGAGGGGGACGAGCAGGACGAGGGCGGCGAGGGCGGCCCCGACGACCGCCTGGGCGGCACGCAGCGGGCGGCCGTCGCGGACGGCGACGAGCACGAGCGCGAGGAGGACGAGCAGGGGGAACGGTCGCACGAGCAGGGCCCAGCCCAGCAGCGCGCCCGCCAGCCAGGGACGTCCGCGCTGCCACGCCCACAGGGCCAGGAGGGTGAGCACCACCCCGAGCAGGTCGGTCGAGACCAGCGCCAGGGGCACCAGCACCGGGCTGAGCGCCAGGTGCGCCGCCCGCCACGGGTCGCGGGGGCGCAGGGCGACGGCGGCCACGACCCCCGCCCCCAGGAGCACCAGCGCGAGCAGGATCCAGCCGACGAACACGCCCTGCTGGGCGCCCAGACCGGTCCCGGCCTGCGGGGAGACCTGGGCGAGCAACCACATGACCAGCCCTGGCAGGGGTGGCTGGCTGGAGGGGATGTCGCCGCTCCACGGCAGGAGCCGGTCGGCCAGCGGAGAGCTGACGTGGACGACCGGGACGTCGGAGTAGCAGGCCCGCCAGAACTGGTCCGGGGTGCTCCACCCCTTCATCAGGCAGTGGCCCTTCTGCCAGACGCCGAGCGAGAGCATGCCCGAGCCCAGCAGCACGAGGGCGGCGGCCACGCCGGCCAGGCCGTGGCGGCCGACGACGGCGTGCCGTCCCAGCGGCCCGCCGACGAACCCCGTGGCCCGGGCGACGAGAGGGTCGCGCCACGACGGCACCCGCCAGGGCACGTCGCGGCGTCGGCGCTCGCGGGACGGGACTCCGGTCACGCGGCCGGGGTGGCCCTCGCCGACGTGGAGGAGCCGTCCCCGGGCTGCCCGGCGGCGTCACCGGATCCGCCGCCGCCGCTCCCGCCGGCGTCACCGTCGTTCCCGCCGGCGTCGCCGCCGTCACCTCCGCCCGCGTCACCGCCGTCGCCCCCGCCGTCGCCTCCACCGGCGTCCCCCGGCGGCGGGGCCGGCTGGGTGGGCTGGGCCGGCTCCGTGGTGGGAGGTGCCGGATCCACCGGCTCGGTGGGCGCCGGGGTCGTCGGTGCCGGGGTCGTGGGCGCCGGGGTGGTCGGCTCAGGGGTCGTGGGCTCCGGCTCCTGCGTGGGCTTCGTGGTCTCCGTGGGCTCCTCGGTCGTCGGCTCCTCGGTGGTCGGGTCCTCGGTCTCCTGGGTCGGGGCCGGCGCCGGGGCCGGCTCCTGCGTGGTCGGGGCGACCTCCTGCGTGGGCTCGGGCGTCACCACCACCTGGTCGCCGACGCCGGCGCGCTCCGGGAACGGCAGCACCTCCTCCCCGTCCAGGGCCAGGCGCATGAACTCGCCCCAGACCTGGGCCGGGAACGTCCCGCCCGTGACCTGGTCGAGGCCGGCGACGTCCTGCATCGGCACGGTGCCGTCGCCCTTGTACATCACCACGCCGGCGGCCAGCTGGGGAACGAAGCCGTCGAACCACGCGGAGACGTTGTTCTCGCTCGTGCCGGACTTGCCGGCGCTGGGGCGTCCCAGGTCCCCGGCCGTGGTGCCCGACCCCTGGGTCATGACGTAGGTCATGGCGTCGATGACGTCGGCGGCCACGTCCGCCTCGATGCCCTCCTCGGTCTCCGGCTCGGCCTCGTAGGTGGTCTCGCCGGCGGCGGTCTCGACGCGCTCGACGAGGTAGGGCTGCGCGCGCTCGCCCTCGGCGGCGATGGTGGCGTAGGCGTTGGTCATCTCCACCAGCGTGGGGGAGGCCGTGCCCAGGACGTTGGTCAGGTCCTCCCCCAGACCGGGGGTGTCCTCGGGCAGGCCCAGGTCCACCGCGGTCTCGACCGTCTTCTCCGGGCCGACCTGCTCGTTGAGCTGCACGTAGGAGGTGTTCACCGACTCGGCGAGCGCCACGCGCAGGTCGAGCAGTCCGAAGGAGATGTCGCGGAAGTTGCGGACCTCCACCTCACCGCCGCCGGTGCCGAAGGTCATCGGGCTGGGACCGGGCAGCTCGGTGTTCGTCGAGATCCCCTCGCCCACGGCCGCGGCCAGCGTGATCGGCTTGAACAGCGACCCCGCCTGGACCTGGGCGTCGGTCGCGGCGTTGAGCTGGGTCTGCTGGTAGTCCTCCCCGCCGTACATCGCGGTGATCGCCCCGTCCCCGGGACGCACCGCCGTCAGCGCCGTGGTGATGTCCTCGGCGTTCTCCCCGGTCGGGGCGAACGCGTCGACGGCCTCGATCGCGGCGTCCTGGTGCTGCTCGACGATCGTCGTGGTCACCCGCAGACCGCCGGAGTCGATGGCCGCGTCCTCCAGCCCCAGGAGGTCGCGCAGGTCCTCGCGGACCTGCTGCGCGACATACCCCTGGACCCCCTGGACCGCGGTGGACGGCGGGGTGGGACCGACCTCCGGGAAGGAGGTGGAGTCCCGCTCGCCCTCGCCGAGCCAGCCCTCCTCGACCATCCCGCCCAGCACGTAGTCGACCCGGTCGCGGGCGCGCTCCTCGTTGCCCTCGGCGAAGTCGGGGTCGAAGAGCGACGGCGCGTTGGTCACGGCGGCCAGGAAGGCCCCCTCGCCGACGCTCAGCTCGGAGACGTCCTTGTCGAAGTAGGCCTGGCTGGCGGTCTGGATCCCGTAGGCGCCCCGGCCGAAGTAGACCGTGTTGAGGTAGTTCTCCAGGATCTGGTCCTTGGACTGCTCGTTGTCGATCTTCACCGAGATGACCAGCTCGCGGAACTTGCGCTCCAGCGTCTGCTCCTGGGTGAGGTAGTAGTTCTTGACGTACTGCTGGGTGATCGTCGACCCGCTCTGCACGCCGTCGCCGCGCAGCGTGCGCCAGGCGCCCCGCGCCAGACCGGTGACCGAGATGCCCTCGTTCTCGTAGAACGAGCGGTCCTCGGCGGCCAGCACGGCCTGCTGCACGTGCTCCGGCACCTCCTCCAGAGGCACGGACTCCCGGTCGAAACCGCCGGTGAAGCGGGCCATCTCGGTCTCGCCGTCGGCGTAGTAGAGGATGGTGCTCTGGGCCTCGGCGAAGTCGTTGGGCTCGGGTACGTCGGTGCGCGCGTAGGCGTACGCCACGGCGGCCACGACGAGCAGGACGGCCAGCAGGCCGAGGCCGAGAAGCCACAGCAGGACGCGACGCAGACGGCCGGGACGGCGACGGCGTCGGCCCTTCGCCGAGCGTCGGGCGGGCTGGGTGCGGGAGGTGCTCACCGCCCCATTGTGCCTGCGTCCCCTGACGGCCCTGCCGGAATGCCCGGGTAGGCTGGGCCGTTGACCGTCGCGGAGGGCGGCCCTGTGCGGGACCGCCTCTGTCGTGCCGGGGCCCTGCGGGCGCCCTGGAGAGTCGTTTTCCGGTCAGCCCCGTCGGGCTGACCCAGCAGTGAGCCTCAAGGAGAGATGTATGACGTCGGTGCGCGTGGCGATCGTGGGGGTGGGCAACTGTGCCAGCTCCCTGGTCCAGGGTGTGGAGTACTACAAGGACGCCGACCCGTCGGCCCCCGTCCCGGGGCTGATGCACGTGCAGTTCGGCGAGTACCACGTCCGCGACGTCGAGTTCGTGGCCGCCTTCGACGTCGACGCCAAGAAGGTCGGGACCGACCTGGCGGACGCGATCGGTGCCAGCGAGAACAACACCATCAAGATCGCCGACGTCCCGCAGACCGGCATCACGGTCCAGCGCGGGCCGACCCTCGACGGTCTGGGCAAGTACTACAGCCTGACCATCGAGGAGTCCGACGCCGAACCCGTCGACGTCGTCGAGGTCCTCAAGGACGCCGAGGTCGACGTGCTCGTGTCCTACCTACCGGTCGGCAGCGAGGAGGCGGACAAGTTCTACGCCCAGTGCGCGATCGACGCCGGGGTGGCCTTTGTCAACGCCCTCCCGGTCTTCATCGCCTCCGACCCGGTGTGGGCCAAGAAGTTCGAGGACGCCGGCGTGCCGATCGTCGGGGACGACATCAAGAGCCAGGTGGGCGCCACCATCACCCACCGGGTCATGGCCAAGCTGTTCGAGGACCGGGGCGTGGCGCTTGACCGCACCTACCAGCTCAACGTCGGCGGCAACATGGACTTCAAGAACATGCTCGAGCGCGAGCGGCTGGAGTCCAAGAAGACCTCCAAGACGCAGGCGGTGACCTCCAACGTCGCCCACCAGTTCGCCGACCGCGACGTGCACATCGGCCCCTCGGACTACGTGCAGTGGCTGGACGACCGCAAGTGGGCCTACGTCCGCCTGGAGGGCCGCGCCTTCGGCGACGTGCCGCTGAGCCTGGAGTACAAGCTCGAGGTGTGGGACTCGCCCAACTCGGCCGGCATCATCATCGACGCCATCCGCGCCGCCAAGATCGCCAAGGACCGCGGCCAGGGCGGCCCGGTCATCGGTGCCTCGGCCTACCTGATGAAGTCCCCGCCCGTGCAGATGCACGACGACCTGGGGCGCGCCGAGGTCGAGGCGTTCATCCGGGGCTGATCCGGAGGCGCGGACGGGACCGCGGTGGCCGCACCGACGCGGGCCGGTTCGCCTATCGTCGTGCCGTGACCATCACCGAGAACCTCGCACCGTTCGACGGTGGTGTGGTCCCCACGACCTCCACCTGCCGGGTGGTGGCCGTCGCCGCCGACGCGGCGGAGCTCGACGAGGTCGCGCGACCCCTGAGGGGCATCTCCCGGGCCGGGCACGAGGTCGTCCTCGTGTGGTGGCGCGGCGAGCCGGGTGAGCGGTTGCGGTCCTTCCCGACCCGTCGCCAGGTGGTGCCCCCGGCAGGAGCGCCCTCCCCCGTCCGCGCCGTGCGCCGGCTCGCCGGGCGCGTCGAGGAGCCCGGGTTCCCCGCGGTCCTGCAGGCCGACACCGAGGCCGTCTCCGTGGTCGCCGGGGCCACGGCCGTGGTCGTCGTCGGCAGCGAGGCCTCGGCGGCCGAGGACCAGGTCGCGGCTGGCCGTCCCCGGGTCGGACCCGAGGAGCTCGCGTGGTGGCGGGGCGTGGCCAACACCTGGAAGCTCCTCGACAAGGAGCTCCAGGAGGGCGGCACCCTGGACGCGGAGGTCGCCGAGGACCTGCTCGCCCGCATCGACCTGCTCGGGGGTCGGGTGCCCCCGGAGCAGCAGGGCCACCTGCTTCCCCTGGTCCGTGAGCTGCACCGGTCCGGACGGTATGCGGTGGCGCGACGGCTGGTGGAACACCTCCTGCCCGGCGCGGCCCCGGACGAGGGGGAGGCGGCGATGCGCCGCGGGCTGCAGGCGCTGGTCCGGACGTCGGCCGACGGGGCGGCCGACGAGGACCTGCGCGAGGCGTCCGCCGAGCTGCTGCGCAGGGCCGACGACTCGCTGGAGCGGGGAAGGCTGGGGCAGGCCGTCGAGCTGGCCACGCTCGCCCTGCAGCTGCTGTTCCACCGTGAGCTGCACGCGGACGAGCTGTCCTCCCCGCTCGTGGAGGACCCCGACGGTTTCCTCGCCGACCTGCGCGCCTCGAGGGTGGGGGCGCTGCTGGGGGAGGCCGTCCCGCAGGAACCGCCTCTCCGACCGGGTGACCGGGTCACGCCCCCGGCCGGCGACGGGACCAGGCCGCTCGTCCTGCTCTCCCCCGGCACGTTCGGCCAGTTCGCCACGGGTGTCGCGGACGCGCTGGGCGAGGGGGCGGACGTGCGGCTGGTGGAGCTGGCCGCCAGACCCGACCTCAGGTGGCTGGGGGTGAGCAAGACGTTGGTGGAGAAGCGTCTGCGGCAGGCGCTGGGTCGTCGACACACCACCGACCTGGAGCTGCGGGCAGAGCTGGAGCGGTGCGACGTCGCCTTCGTCGACTGGGCCGACCGGGGAGCGCTGGAGCTGGTGATGACGGCCCCGGAGGGCCTGCCGGTCGTGCTGCGGATCCACAGCATGGACGCCCTGTCAGCCTGGATCCACCTCATCGACTGGACCCGGGTGCGGGACCTGGTGCTGGTCAGCGACCACCTGCGGGACGTCGTCGTCGGGATCCTGGGTGGACGCCTGCGGCGGACGCGCGTGCACGTGGTGCCCAACGTCCTGGATCTGACCCGGGTGCCGGACGGCAAGGTGGAGGGTCACCGCCGGCGGTTGCTCATGATCGGCTGGGCCCAGCGGGTGAAGGACCCCCTGTGGGCCCTGCAGGTCCTGGCTTCGCTGCGCGCGGACGACCCGGAGTGGCGTCTCACGCTGGTGGGGGCCGACTTCCTCCGCAACGACGTGACCACCACCCAGCGGTACGCCGACGAGTTCGTCGCCCGGCTGCTCCACGAGGACGTCCGGGACGCGGTGGACTTCGTGGGCTGGACCGACGACCTTCGCCCCCACCTGGCCGCGGCCGGTTTCGTCCTGAGCACCAGCCGGCGGGAGTCCTTCGGCGTGGGCCTGGCCGAGGGGGCGGCCTCGGGAGCGGTTCCGGTCGTGCGCAACTGGCCGATGTTCGCCACCCTGGACGGCGCCCGACGGTTGTTCCCGCCGGAGTGGGTGGTGGACACCGTCGAGGAGGCGGTGGACCGGATCCGGGAGCACGCCGACGACCCGGCCTGGACGACCGCCTCGCAGGAAGCGCGCGCCGACGTGCTGTACCGCTTCGACCCCGGGGACACGATGGAGACCCTGCGCCGGGTGGTGCTGGAAGGTGGGTAGTGCGCAGACCGGCCCGGAGGAGCCGATGACGGCGTCGCGTCAGGCGCAGGCGATCCTGGCCAGCACCTGGGCCGCAGCCGTCGTGTGCCCGACGGGGGAGCGGTGGTCGAGCGGCTGCCCGGACAACGGGGACCCGGCCTCCACCAGGCCCCACACCGGTGTCCCGCTCCCGCGGTAGTCGCTCCACTTCGAGGGTAGGTAGGGGTTGACCGCGAGCTGACCGCTGGTGACGGCGTCGTTGACCACCAGCACGTCCATCGCCCGGGACAGGGCGAGGAACTCCAGGTAGCCCACGAACGGATGGGTCCGCACCCACGGGCCCAGCCCGCCCGCCTCGATGCGGGCGTGCAGCGCGGCCCTGTCGCCGGCGAAGGTGTGCAGCCGGAGCCGGTCGCGCAGGTGCAGCGGCAGGGCCCCCAGCCCGTCCAGGACCGTGTCCAGGTCGCGGCTGGCGTAGAAGTTGCCGAAGTAGGCCAGGTGCCGCACCCCGGGCTCCAGCTCGTAACCCGGTGTCGCGATGGAGTAGAAGGACGGGGGCAGGGTCGGGTGTGGTGAGACGACCGCCGTGCGGAGCACCCGCGCCGCCAGGGCGCGGTCCGGGATGGCGGCCGCCATGAGCTCCAGCTGCCGTTCGTTGGTGAACAGGATCTCGTCGGCGAGCGCGTAGGCCACGTGCTCGGCCCAGTCGAAGGAGTTCCCCGTCGCAGGCGGCTCGAAACCGGCGGCCCGGATCCGCTCGCCGAAACGCCGCAGGAGGGCGCCGTCACCTGCCGTCGACCGCCGCACCGAGCCGTCCACGGCGTGGGACAGGGGATCGGAGAACTCCGCGGTCCAGCGAACCTCCGGCCGGACGATCACGAACCGGGCGGCCAGGACGTGGCTCGCGGCGAACTGTGCGCGGCTGTAGAGACGCTCGTAGCCGTCCCCCTCCCGGTCCCAGGCCAGGGCCTGCTGGATGCCCAGCGCGGAGAACCTGGACATGGACGACCAGGACGCGAAGTGGGTGGGGGAGGCCACCTCGGACCGGCGCCGGACCAGGTCGCCGGCGATCTGCTCCAGCGTCGGGTCTGTGGGACGGAACCCGGCCATCGCGTTCGACAGCACGTCGACCGGCCGTCCCCGCTCACGGACCCGTTTGGCGGCCACGATCGAGGAGGTGTCGGCGTAGGGGGGGAAGCAGTAGGACACGACCAGGTCCCGCGCGGGGGCGTGCGCCACCGGCACGTCGGTCTCCTGGGTCGTCGACATCATGCAAACTCTACGGCCGACCCAGGTGCCTCCCGCGGCTGGCGTCCCGCCGCGTCCAGGACCCGTCTGGGAGGATGACGTCCATGGTGTCCGGGCCCCTCGTCGTGGTCGGTTCGCAGGTGGTCGACCCCGGCGTCGTCGCCCTCCTGGAGCTGGCCGCCAGGCTCGGCCTCGACGTCCCCCGCGCCGCCGTCCGACCGCCGGTCCACCAGGAGGACGGGGCCTCCGGCGGCGTCCCCCCCGGCTGGCACGGCCTGCAGGTCCCTCGGACGAGGAGGGCCTGGCCGACGCGGGTTCTCGACCGGTCCCGCGGTGCAGACATCCTCGAGGGCGACCTGGTCGCGGCCCTGCGCGCCGACCCGTGGCTGCAGGACCAGCTGGACCGGGAGCCGACGGCCCGGGTCGTGGCTCTCGACGGGGCCGCAGGGCGGGCGTTGGACGCCCTCGCGCGCCGGGGGCGTCCGACGCCGCTGCCGAGGACGGACTGGGCCACGGCGGCGGTGGAGCTGGCGGGGCAGCTGGCCGACCAGCCGGAGCCGGCCCGGCCATCGGTGCGCCGAGCACGTTCCGAGCCCGACCCCGGTGCCATGCACCGGGTGGTGGTCGCGACCCCGGACGGAGCGTCGCCCCGGGACGAGGTCGTCTCGATCGTCCCGACGCTCCGCAGCAGGCTGACGGTGCTCGGACCCGGCGAGGAGGTGCCGACGGACACCGACGTCCTGGTCCTGGACGGCCTGGGCCCCGTCGTCGCCCGGCTGGACCGCCTCGGCGAGGAGGTGCGGGTGGTCCACCTCCCGCGCCCGGGTGACGAGGTCGGGCCCTGGAGGATCCTCCTCGGAGGTCGCGCGACCGTCCCCCGCCGACCGCTCGTGGTGGCTCCCCTGGCCGAGGGAGGGGGGCTCCCGGCCGCCGCGGGGCTGCGGCCCCTGCTGCTCGGCCCCGACACCGACCGGCTCGTGCAGCTCGGCCGGGAGCACCAGGACGAGGAGGCCCTGCGGCTCGTCCGGGAGCTGCTGGACGGTGGGGCCGTCGAGGACCCGCTCCTGCGGCGGGAGATGACCTACCTCACGCGCGTGACGGGCTCCCTGACGCTGGAGCGCCGGGTCCTGCGGACCACCGCCGCCACCGGGGTCCACGGGCCCAGGCTGTCGGCCGCGCTGCGACGCGTCGAGGACCGGCTCCTCGAGACCGACCCCGCCTGGGTCCCCGACCTTCCACCGGTGGACCTCGACCCCGTCCCCGGGCGCGTGCTGCACCTTCTGAAGACCACGCTGCCCCAGCGCCAGGCCGGGTACAGCGTGCGGGGGCACCACACGCTCGTGGCCCTCAGGCAGGCGGGCGTGGACGTGGTCGCCGCGTCCCTCCCGGTGGCGGGGGGCGGCGACGACGGTCCGGGGCTGCTGCAGGAGCACCGGCTCGACGGTGTCCGCTACCTCGTCCCGCCGCCCACCGCCTCGACCGGCGGACCCGCCCAGCTGGCCGAGGCCGCCCGGACCCTGCTGGACGTGGTCGTGGCCGAACGGCCCTCGGTGCTCCACGTCCACTCGGGGCACCGCGGGTACGACCTTGGCGTGGTCGGCGCAGCGGTCGCCCGCGCGGCCGGTCTGCCGTGGGTCTACGAGATGAGGGGACTGTTCGAGTCCACGTGGAGCCAGGACGAGGTCCGGGCCGAGCGAGGAGAGCTCTTCACCCGTCGGGGGGCCCGGGAGGCGGTCCTGGCGGCCGAGGCGGACGCGGTGGTGACCCTGTCGGAGACGATGAGGGCCGACCTGGCCGTGCGGGGGGTCCCGGAGGGCGACGTCCACGTCGTCCCCAACGCGGTCGACCCCACCGCCCTCCGTCCGCACCCCCGCGACGAGGACCTGGCCCGGCGGCTGGGCGTCGAGGGGCGTCTGGTCATCGGGTACATCAGCAACCTGGACCACGCGCGGGAGCAGGTGGAGGACCTGGTCCGTGCCGCGGTGCTGCTCCGGGACCAGGGCCGGGAGGTCGGTGCGCTCGTCGTGGGGACCGGCCGGCGCGAGGAGCAGCTGCGCCGGTTGGCGACCGACCTGGGTGCCGACGACGTGGTCATCTTCACGGGAGCGGTGCCGCACGCGGACGTGGGGCGGTACTACGGCCTCCTGGACCTGCTCGTCGTCCCCCGGAGCTCAGAGCGCGCCGCCCGCCTCGTCACCCCCCTCAAGCCCTACGAGGCCATGGCCATGGGGGTGCCCGTGCTGGTCTCGGCCCAGCCGGCCCTGCTGGAGGTCATCGGCGACGGGGAACGCGGGTGGTCCTATCCCGCGGGTGATCCGGGCGGGCTGGCCGCCGTCGTGGCCCGGCTCATGGACGACCCGGACCTGCGGCACGACGTCGCCGCCCGCGCCCGCCGGTGGGTCGTGGCCGAGCGGACCTGGGGCCACAACGCCGCGCGGTACGCGGAGATCTACCGCCGGCTGGCCGAGCGTGCCCGGTAGCGTGTCGGTGTGCCCGCGCTGCTGATCCCCGTCGTCGGAGCCGGCGTAGCCGGCCTTCTCAGCCTGGGCGCGACCCTGGCCGCGGTCGCCGGCCTCTGGTGGGTGGTCGTGCTGGTGGTGACGCTGCTGGTGGCTGCGACGCTCGTGGTGGCCCTGGACGCGGACCGGCGGATCCGCGAGACGCGTCGCTTCCTGCACCGTGAGCTGGGTCGGCTGGAGGTCGCCGGGGCCTCGCAGGGCCGGGCGGCTCCCACGACCGAGGACGTCGTCGGGACGGTGCGCGCGCTCCAGGCGCAGTACACGGGGCGACTCGACCGGCTGCAGGACGCCGTCGACGAGGTGCTGCGCCGCGATGACCGGGACTGACGGGACCGGGCGGACAGCTCCTGGGTCCACGGCCCCGTCGGTGACGCGGGGCCACGTGCGGGCCACCCGGGCGGGGGTCACCCGGGACACCGCGGGCAACTCGATCCTGCTCGACCACCCGGACGCGCTCGCGGTGACCGCCCTGCGCACCAGGTCGGTGCACGCGCGCGAGGTGCTCGTGGAGAGCGCCTGGCCGGGACACGGGGCGGAGGAGATCGACGCCTGGGCGGCCCGCCGGCGTGACGTGGACGCCGCACCTCTCGTGCCGGGGATGGAACCGTTCCACCTGGGGCAGTACGCCCGCGTCCTCGTCCTGCAGACGGGCGACCCGGCCGACCGGACACGCGGGCGGACCCTCCTGGAGGCACTGGCAGCCGGGGGCGACGACGCGCTGACGTCACTGCACCCTCAGGCCGTGCAGCTCCTGCTGCATCTGCGCTGCCAGGACCGGGACGCGGACGGCTGCGCGCGCCTCCTCGACCACGAACACGTCCCCGACGACGTGGCCGCCGCGGTCCGGGCCGATCTGGCCAACCCGTTCGTGACAGCCCCGGCCGGACACGGACCGGGAGACCCGGGAGCCGAGGCGGCGGGCGACCGGGGGGTCGAGGGGGGACGCGGTCGGGGAGTCGAGCCGGCGCACGACCGTTGGCTCACGCTGTTCAGGACCGCCCTGCACGGACCCGGGACAGCACCCGTGCGGCTGGATCCCCGGGTCCCCGGCACGCCCTTCGACCGGCTCGCCACCGACCCCCTCCCGCGCGCGGACCGGCCCGGCGCCCCCTCGGTGACGGTGGCGGTCAGCTGCTACCGCCCCGGGGCTGCCCTGCTCACCGCGGTGCGCTCCCTGCTGGCCCAGACGTGGCACCGGCTGGAGGTCCTTGTGGTGGACGACGCCTCGGGACCGGAGGCCGAACCCTGGCTGCACCGTGCCGAGCGCCTCGACCCGAGGGTCCGGGTGATCCGCAAGGCGGTCAACGGAGGGACCTACCGCGCCCGGAACACCGCGCTGCGACAGGCGCGCGGAGCCCTCTTCACGACGCTGGACTCCGACGACTGGTTGCACCCCCAGGCGGTCGAGAATCTCGTGCGGTCCTTGGAGCAGGACCCCCGCAGGGTCGCGGTCAGGGCCAGGGGCGCACGGGTGGACGAGAACCTGGCGCTGGTGCGGCCGGGCTACCGGCACCGGGTCCTGGCGGCTCCCACGCTCATGGTGCGTCTGGACAGGGTCCTGCCCCGGGTAGGGTTCTTCGACCCGACGCGCAAGGCGGCCGACACCGAGTACGCGCGCCGGCTCCACGCGGCGTTCGGCCCGTCGGCCGTGCACACGGTGGACGACTGCCTCCTGCTGCTGCGCTCCGGCGAGACCCTCTCCGCGTCCGAGTTCGGACGGGGCTGGCGGCACGGTGCCCGGCACGCCTACAAGACCCTCTACGCCCCCTGGCACGAGGAGATCGCCGCGGGCGCGACGGCATACCTCGATCCGTGGTCGGACCGACCGGTGCCGGAGCCGCGGCGGTGGACGACCCCGCGAGACCCCGGGCTGCCCGCGCCCCGTCACCTGGACCTGGTGCTCGGGGGGGACTGGCGCCGCTACGGGGGGCCGCAGCGCTCGATGCTCGAGGAGATCAGGGCGGCGCGGGAGGAGGGCCTGCGGGTGGGCGTCCTGCACCTGGAGGCGCTGCGCTTCGCCACCACGCGGGACCTGCCCCTGTGCACCCCCCTCGTCGAGCTGCTCCGGCGGCGGGAGGTGGAGTGGGTCCAGCTGGACGACGACGTCGAGGTCGACGTGCTGATGGTCCGCTACCCGCCCGTCCTCCAGCATCCGCCCTACGTGCCCTCGGGCAGGGCCCTGAGACCCCGGCACCTGCTCGTCGTGGCCAACCAGGCGCCGCTGGAACCGGACGGGAGCGACCAGCGGTACGTCGTCGATGACGTCACCGCGCGGGCGCGCGAGCTCTTCGGCGCGGACCCGGTCTGGGTGCCTCAGGGGCCGGTCGTCCGGGAGGTGCTCCGCGAGCAGGATCCCCGGATCCGGCTGTCGGAGTGGGACAACCCCGGGCTCATCGACGTCGACCAGTGGTCCGTGCCGCACGTGGCCCGCCGTGGCACCGGGGGGGAGGGGCGCCGTCCCCTCGTCGGCCGCTGGTCGCGCGACCACCCGCTGAAGTTCCCCCGTACGCACGCCGAGCTGCTCGCGGCCTACGACCTGGGCCCGGGGGTGCGGGTGCGGATGCTGGGCGGACGGGCCACCTGGAGACGGCTCGCGGCGGAGGCGGGTCTCCCGGAGGACACCCCCCTTCCTGCGGGGTGGGACGTGCTGCGGGCGGGGTCGGTCGACCCCCGGGAGTTCGTCCGCGACCTGGACCTGGTCGTCTACCACGACAACCCCGACCGGCACGAGGCGTTCGGGCGCGTGCTGCTCGAGGCGGCGGCCTCCGGCGTGGTGACGATCGCCGACCCCAAGCACCGGGCGGTGTTCGGGGACGTGCTCGACTACGCCGAACCCGGTGCGGAGACGCGGAAGCTGGTCGCGGCCTACCTCGCCTCGCCGGAGAGGTACCGGGACAGGTCCTGCGAGCAGCAGGCCCTCGTGCGGGAGAGGTACTCCCACAGGTCCTTCGTGGACAGGCTGTCCTCGCTCGAGGGCGTCGGCACGACCTGGGCGGGGACGCGGGCCGACGACGCCGCCAGCACCACCCCGTGGACCGGCGAGGTGAGGCTGGAGCTGCACTCCTCCGGCGACCCCACCCTGCCCCTGGCCGTGACCCTGCAGACGGTGGCCGGGGACCCGCTGAGCGCCCACACGGCGCGGTTGCGCAGCGAGGCCGACGGGTCCCGGGCGGACCAGCTGGTGGTCCTGCACCGCCCGCCCTGGTCCACCACCACGCTGCAGCGGCTCGGGGCCGCACTGGACGTGCCGGCGGAGGCCGACGTCGACACGGCGGTGCGGGCGGCCGTGGCCGGGCGTCCGGACGTGGCCGGGTTCGTCCTGAGCCGCGACGGAGAGATCTGCGTGGTTCCCACCGGGGGGACACGGGTCGACGAGGACGGGCCCGTGCGCCTGGCCGGCGGGTCGAGGACGGTCCGGCTGACCAGGAGCATCAGGAGCGGGGCAGACGGGCCAGCAGCCGGTCGCTGAAGGGCAGGGCCACCGGCCGGACCCCCTGGACCAGGTCCCAGCTGTGTGGCCGGCCGGGCGGTGCGTCGGGGGTGGACCCGAACCACAGGACCGCGTCGGGCGGGAGCGCCTGGTCGAGCGCGTCCCCGACCGGGAGGGGGAGGTCGACGTCACCCCAGGTGCGGCGCAGCGCCTCCTGGGACAGCTCGCGGGCCCGCCGGCCGGGGCCTCCCGCCGACCCGTCCACGTCCTCGCGCAGGCCGACGACCCGGTGGGGCAGGCCGAGGTCGGTGGCCGCACGGTTGGCGTCGAAGACCCGCTCGGCGGCGCTGTCGTCGGCCAGCCGGTCCCACCAGGTGACGGCTCCTCCGTCCGCCGACCCGGTGATCAGACCCAGCAGCTCCAGGTCGGCGGCGCCGCCGTCCAGCGCCGGCCAGGCCGGGCCGCGGCCGAGCAGGAGGCCGGCGTGCCGTGCCAACCGGGCCTTCCGGGTGTCCCCGGGGGAGGGGGGGCCGACGGGGCCGGTCAGCTCGCCGACCCGGACCGGGGCGAGTGGTGCGGTGGTGGCCGACCCGGTGGTGGACAGCGCGTGCGTCCCGGGCAGCGGGTCGGAGCAGATCCCGGGTGCGAGGGTGGCGTGGGACACCAGTCCCGTTCCGTCGGCCAGCGGCTGCAGCCCCAGGCTGACCAGGGGGTCGGCCAGCACCACGGTGCGTCCCGGAGACCTGAGCAGGACCAGCCAGCTGCCGGCCAGCGCGGCGACGGCGGCCGCGGCCTGGTAGGGCGCCCCGACCAGGAGGCGGTGCAGGTGGGCCGCGACCGGCCGGCCACCCACGGCACGGCGGTCCACGTCCACGGGGTCGCCGAGCACCAGCACCCAGTGGTCGCCGGAGCCGGCCACGGCCCGGGCCAGACCGGGGTGGTGCCGCAGCTCGTGGAGGCCCCCGGGCAGGACGAGCCGGGCCCAGCGGCGGGGGGTCAGGACCGGGACCGACGGCCCCGTTCCCTCACGGCGCGGGAGCACGGCATACCCCCTGGACCAGGTGAGCCGCTCCAGGTCGGCCGCGCGCTGCCGGCGGCCGACCGCACCCGTGACGCGCCGCCCCAGCGGTCCCGGCAGCCGGCCGGACAGCGACCGCACCCGCCGCCGGCCGGGGGGCTCCCGCCGCCCCGGGACGCGGGCCGCGGGCACCTCCTCGACGAGGCGTCGGAGCAGCACCTTGCTCTCCCGCTCGGGGTACGGCAGGGACAGCATGGTCTCCAGGAGAACGCGGTCGTTGAACGGCAGCAGGATGCGGTGGCCCAGGTCGCCGTCGACGAACTTCTGCCACCCCCACCGGCCGATGCGCTGCTCCCAGTAGAAGAGGTCGTGGTGGTCGTAGCCGAGGAGACGCCCGGGAGCCATCTGCGCGTGCTCCACGTAACCGCCGTACATCCGCTCGGCCAGGTCCTCCAGCCCGTCCGTGGCGTTCATCATCATCCTCGCCAGCCGCAGGGGCGAGAGCGGCTCGTCGGTGCGCCGGCGGACGAACGTGGTCCCGGTCTCGGCGCAGTTGGACTGCAGCTGGACGAGGTCCTTCGGCAGGTCGGCCCACATCGCGTGCGCCGCACCGCGCGAGGGCAGCAGCGGTGCGTAGGTGCGGCGGTGGAGCACGTCGAACGTGCCTCCGGCAGGAGGCTGGCGCCAGCGCAGCACACGGTGGGGAAGCCCCAGCTGGGCGGCCACGGCGCCGGCGCCCGTGACGTCGGTCATCGCCGCCGGCCCGGTGCGCGCGTCGCGCGGGTTGACGTAGGTGAAGGCGAACCCGTCGCGCTCGCGCAGGACGTGCCGGGCGACGGCCGCGGTGGCCCGGCTGTCACCGCCGGCGGTGAGGCTGACCGCCGGCCGGCCCAGGCCGGCCAGCAGCTCCACGTGGCGCGCGAACCGCGTGCGGAAGGTCTCGTGGACCGCGTCGACGTCGGTGGTCCCGACCCGCTCGCGCCACGGCCAGAACCGTTCGTGCTCGACCCTGGGGGCGGAGCCGCCCGGTCGGCCCGGCTGGACCCTGAGCAGGGAGTTGGGCAGGAGCTGGTCGAGGCCCTGGTATGCCGTGCGCCGTCCGGGCAGGTAGGTCACCGCGCCCTTCCGGCGGGAGCGCAGCTCTCCCAGCAGCGCGAGCGCGTCCTCGTCCTCGGGGAGGCGGAGGGCGGCGGCGACGAGGGAGGCGGAGCTCGCCAGCGCAAGGCGTCCCCCCTCGGTGGCGGAGAAGACCGGCTGGGTGGCGTGCGTGTCGGGGACGACGAGGAACGGGGCAGGTGCGTCACCGACGTCGGGGCGCGGCCGGTCGCGGACGGCCAGCAGCGTCCACCGTCCGCCCAGCTCGGCGGCGTGACGGACCAGTGCGTCCTCACCCGCGGCCCACGCCCGTGCCAGCGCGGAGGCGACGACCGTGCCGTCGGCCGTGCCGGCCTCCACGTCGACCGGGTGGCCGAGCAGCAGGACCGTCCCGACGCCGGAGCGGCCGAGGGAGGCGACCGTGCGGGGCTGCAGGTGCAGGACCGCCCCCGGGACGGAGGTCGTGTCGGTGCGCCAGCCGGCCACGTCCTCCGGGACCTCCGGGTGGGGCACGCCGGCCCGCAGGAGCCACCCGTGGGGGTGCGCCCCGTCCAGGACCAGGTCGGGATCGACCGTCCCGGGCGAGCCGCGCACCGCCCAGCCACCGGTCACGGCAGGGTCAGAGGCCCAGGTGGCGCGCCAGCACGGCCGCGATCCGGGGCCCGGCCTGCCCGTCCCACAGCGGGGGGACCGGCCAGGTGTCCCCCCGGCCGGCCGCGAGGACGTCGGCGAGGGCCCCGGGCAGGCTCTCACGGGTGACCAGCTGGTTGGTGCCGTGGGTGATGGTCACGGGACGCTCGGTGTTCGGCCGCAGGGTCAGGCAGGGCACCCCCATGACGGTGGTCTCCTCCTGCACGCCCCCGGAGTCGGTCACCACGGCGGCCGCGCCCTTGACGAGCGAGAGGAACTCCACGTAGCCGAGGGGGTCCACGACCAGCACGTTCTCGTGGTCCATGAAGCCGGCGTCGGCCAGCCGCTGGCGGCCTCGGGGATGGAGGGGCACGACGAGGCGGACCTGGTCCGCGACGGCGTGCACGGCGCCGACCAGGGCGGCGACGTCGGCCGGGTCGTCCACGTTGCCGGGCCGGTGCAGGGTCGCCACGACGTAGGGCTGGGCCGGGTCGACCCCCACCTGGGCGGCGGCCCCGGCGGTGTCCAGCGCGTCGAGGTGCCGCAGCAGCGTGTCGATCATCGGGTTCCCGACGAAGTGGATGCTGTCGGGGTCCGCGCCCTCGTTGCCGAGGTGGGCGACCGCGTCGACGCTCGTCACCAGCAGCAGGTCGGAGATCCGGTCGGTGAGGAGACGGTTGATCTCCTCGGGCATCGTGCGGTCGAAGGAGCGCAGCCCGGCCTCGACGTGCGCGACGGAGATGCCCATCTTGCTCGCGACCAGCGCCGCGGCGACCGTGGAGTTGACGTCGCCGTAGACCACCACGAGGTCGGGCCGGCGCTCGGTGAACAGCGTCTCCAACCCCACCATGGTGGCCGCCGTCTGGGCGCCGTGGGCGCCTGAGCCCACCCCGAGGTTGACGTCGGGTTCGGGCAGTCCGAGCTGACGGAAGAACACCTCGCTCATCCGCTCGTCGTAGTGCTGGCCGGTGTGCACCAGGAGCTGCTCGACGGGGTGCTCGTCCAGCGCGGCGATCACCGGGGCGGCCTTGGGGAAGTTGGGACGGGCACCGGTGATGTGCACGACGAGGGGGCGGTCGCTCACGGTGGAGGATCTCCTTGCTGCGGGGTGGGTGGACGTCGTCCATGCTGGCACAGGCCCGTCGTCGGTCCGGCCCGGTGGCAGGTGGGTCCCCTCACGTCCGACGCCCGACCCGCAGGTCGTCCGGGAAGCGTTCGGCGAGGTGCCGCAGGACCGCGGCGTCGACCGGGTCCAGGCCGACCGCCGACCCGTCGAACGGCGGCACGACGGCCCTGGCGAGGAACCAGAGGCGGTAGCGGTCGACCACCGACCCCAGCCGTCTGGCCAGGTAGTCCTCCCAGGACCCGTCGGCGGGGACCTCCTCGGACGTCCAGCCGCCGGCCGCCCAGGTGCTCCTGGGCACGACGTGCTCGAGCACGTAGCCGTGCGTCCGCGCGGCGGCGAAGACGGGACGGTCGAGGACCAGGACGGGTCGGAAGGACCGCGTCTGGTCCTGGAGCTCGGCGACCCGGTCGACGAGCAGAGCAGCCTGCTCGGTGCTGAGTCCCACCCCGAGGACGCCCACGACGGGCAGCCGCGGCACGCCGGGCCCCTCGAGGTGCCGGTCGGGAGCCAGCACGACGGGCACCTGCCCGGCGCCCACCCCGGGGGTGAACACCCTGGTCGCCAGGTCGGTGAGCAGCGGGCTGCTACGGACCCGCGGGAGGACGGTGTCGGTGACGTGGTGCCACCCGGGGGTGCGCCGCACCCACCGGGCCAGCTGCTGCTGGCGACGCCGGGCCGCAGATGATCCCCTGCCGTCACCCCTGGTCACGACCGTCGCCCCCGTCCTCGGGCGCCGTCCTGCGCCAGCTGGAGGATGGCGCCGGCCGCTGCCCCGGCACCGTTGTCCGGGTCGTCGGCGCGGGCCCGCCGGGCCAGCTCCTCCCCCCGGGCCAGCAGCTCGTCGACCACGGCCGCGGCGCGTCCACCGGTCAGGGTCGGCGTGGTCAGCGCCCACCCCCGCCGCGCCGCCTCCTCGGCGCGGCCGACCTGGTCGTCCAGCGAGGTGTCGGCGTTGGGCACGAACACGCTCGGCACGCCCAGACGCAGGGTCTCGTGGAAGGAGTTGTACCCCGCGGCCGCCACGGCGTAGTCGAAGGCGGCGAAGTGCTCCGAGAGGGGGAAGTGGCGCACCAGGTGGACACCCCCGCCCGCGTAGGCCCTCTCCGCGATCGAGGGGGCGGTCACGCACACGCCGATCCCCCGGTCGCGAAGGGCCGTGGCGGCGGCACCGACCTCGTCGTCCGTGTCGTTGATGTTGCCCGCGCCCAGCGACACCAGGGCCAGGGGGCCGTCCGGCGGGAGCCCGAGGGCGGACCTGGCAGCGGCGCGCGGGCTCAGGTCGTCCCGGTCCACGAGGGTGACCGGAGGGACCCGGAGCACGTCGTCGACCTGCGCGGTGGCACCGCGGTCGGCCGCTCCCGCCAGGTCGCCGGGCTCGACGACCGCGTCGAACCACGAGGCCTTGGCCAGCTGGTCGACGTTGCGGCCGGGCTTCCACATCCCCCGCCGGGACCACACCGCCCTGGTGCGGGGATGAGCGGCCAGCGCAGTGTCGAGCCCTCGGTAGGGGTGGGTGCCGTCGAACACGAGGACGTCGGGATCGAGGCGGTGCAGGACCTCGGTCAGCCGTTCGGCGAAGAGCTGGCGCCACGTGGCCGGGAGCAGGCCGGATGCTCCCTGGCTGGGCAGGTACTCCCAGGGGATGCCCTCGTGCTCGACCACGGGGACGGCCTGCGACAACGAGAGGACGTGTCGGCGGGTCGCCACGGGCATCCGCCGGGCGTAGGCCAGCAGCCGGGTCAGGTGCCCCATCCCGGCGCCGTTGCTGGAGACGAGCAGGACCGACGCCATACGGGGGATGATGTCACAGCGCGATAGCATTGCCGGCGCGCTTGTCCTGCCCCTCCCCCAACCCCAAGGAGTTCCCCATCGTGGCTGTGGACGCTGTCATCATCGGACTGGGCTACGTCGGTCTGCCCCTGGCGCAGGAGGCGACGCGGGCTGGGCGGAAGGTCCTGGGTTTCGACATCAACCAGGGTGTGGTGGATGCGTTGAACGGTGGTCGTTCGCACGTGGACGACCTGTCCGACGGGGATGTCGCGGAGATGCTGGAGGGGGGTTTCGAGGCGACGACGGACGAGTCGCGGATCGGGGAGGCTGCTACGGCGGTGATCTGCGTGCCGACGCCGTTGTCGGAGGACGGTGGGCCGGACCTGCGGGCGGTGGAGGCGGCGGTCGCGGCGGTCGCGCGCAACCTGCGGCCGGGGATGCTGGTGGTGCTGGAGTCCACGACCTATCCGGGGACGACGGACGAGGTGGTGCGCCCGGCGCTGGAGGCCGGCGGGCTGGTCGCGGGGAGCGACTTCCACCTGGCGTTCTCCCCGGAGCGGATCGACCCGGGGAACGAGCAGTTCGGGGCGAAGAACACCCCGAAGGTGGTGGGTGGGCACACGCCGGCGTGCGGTGAGGCGGCGGCGGCGTTCTACGGGGCGTTCGTGGACTCGGTGGTGCGGGCGAAGGGGACGCGGGAGGCGGAGACGGCCAAGCTGCTGGAGAACACCTACCGGCACATCAACATCGCGCTGGTGAACGAGATGGCCCGGTTCTGCCACGAGCTGGGGATCGACCTGTGGGACGTGATCGAGGCGGCGAAGTCCAAGCCGTTCGGGTTCCAGGCGTTCTACCCGGGGCCGGGGGTGGGTGGGCACTGCATCCCGATCGACCCGAACTACCTCTCGCACAACGTGCGGGCGCGGTTGGGGTATCCGTTCCGGTTCGTGGAGCTGGCGCAGGAGATCAACTCCCAGATGCCGGCGTACGTGGTCTCGCGGGCCCAGGACGTGCTGAACACCGAGGGCAAGCCGTTGAACGGGTCCACGGTGCTGCTGCTGGGGGTGACGTACAAGCCGAACATCGCCGACCAGCGGGAGTCTCCGGCGGTGCCGCTGGCGCGGCAGCTGATGGCCAAGGGTGCGGTGGTGGCCTACCACGACCCGCACGTGGGCGAGTGGACCTCCGTGCCGGAGGCGGTCAAGGCCCAGGACGCCGCGAGCTCGGTCGCCGAGGCGGACCTGACGATCCTGGTGCAGAACCACCGTGAGTACGACATCGACGCCCTCGCCTCCGCGGCCCAGGCCTTCTTCGACACCCGCGGCAAGGCCACCGAGGGGGAGAAGGTCACCCGGCTGTGACCGACGTGGGGCCGGACCCGCGGCGGCTGCCGCCGGTCCTGCCCGTCGAGGAGGCCGCCGCGCTGGCTCGGCGGCACGGGATGCAGCTCGTCGGGCGCCGCCCCTCGTTGGGTGCCTACGTCCGCGACCTGTGGCGCCACCGCCACCTGATGTGGTCGATGGCGAGGGGGGAGTTCGTCTCCGCCCACCGGGACAACTATCTCGGCCTGCTGTGGGCGGTGCTGAACCCCATCATGCTCGCGGCCGCCTACTACCTCATCTTCGGCGTCCTGGTACCCACCCGGGCCGGCATCGAGAACTTCGTCGCCTTCCTCACCATCGGTCTCTTCACGTTCACCCCCCTGGCGGTGTCCCTCACCTCGGGCACGAGGTCCCTGCTGAGCAAGGTGAGCATGATGCGCTCGCTCACCTTCCCACGCGTCATGCTGCCCATCACGGTGGTGCTGGCCGAGCTGCTCGCGACCGTGCCGGCGTTCATCGTCCTGGTCCTCATCGCCCTCGTCTCCCGGGAACGTCCGTCGGTGGAGTGGTTGCTCTTCCCGGTGGCGCTGATGGTCGTCGGTCTCGTCGGTCTCGGGACCGCGATGATCGGTGCTCCCCTCATCCACGCGGTCCGCGACGCCGCCAACCTGATGCCGGTGCTGACCCGGTTGCTGCGCTACGTCTCGGGCGTCTTCTTCAGCCTGGAGTACGCGCTCACGGAGCGGCTCGCCGCAGCTCCGGGGTGGCTGGCCTGGGTGCTGGAGTATCAGCCGGTGGCGGTCTGCCTGACCCTCGTCCGCGAGACGCTCATGGGGGAGTACGCGGTCCGCTGGGAGACCTGGGCGGTGGCCGGCGGCTGGGCGGTGGGTCTGACCTCCGTGGGCTTCCTCCTCTTCTGGCGCGGTGAGGGTACCTATGGTCGAGCCTGACCCGGGACGGACGCCGTCGGTCGTGGCGTCCCACGTGACGATCAGCTACCGCATCTTCGGCTCCGGGAGGGACGCCAGGGAGGAGGACGGCGCGACGGTCGCCAGACGGCTGCTCCGCCGAGGGACGCAGGGTGTCGGGGTGCGTGAGGTCACGGCCATCGACGACGTGTCGTTCGTGGCTCACCGGGGGGAGTCGATCGGCATCGTCGGGCGCAACGGTTCCGGGAAGTCGACCCTGCTGCGGACCATCGCGGGCCTGGTACCGCCGACCAGCGGTCGGCTGTGGCTGGGCGGGAAGGCCTCGCTCCTAGGCGTGAACGCGGTACTGATGCCGCGCCTCAGCGGCCGGGAGAACATCTGGATCGGGGCCCAGGCCATGGGGATGACGCCGGCCCAGGTCCGCGCCCGCTTCGACGAGATCGTCGAATTCGCCGAGATCGGCGACGCGCTGGACCTGCCCATGTCCACGTACTCCTCCGGCATGGGGGCCCGGCTGAGGTTCGCGATCTCGACCGCGACGACGCCGGACATCCTCATCGTGGACGAGGCCCTCTCGACCGGGGACGCCCACTTCCGATCCAGGGCCAAGGACCGGGTCCGACGCATCCGCGAGGAGGCCGGCACCGTCTTCGTCGTGAGCCACAGCGACTCGACGATCCGCAAGATGTGCACCCGGGCGCTCTGGCTCGACAGGGGCCGGCTGCTGGCCGACGGACCCCCGGGGGCGGTCATCGGACTGTATGCGCGCAAGTACGGCAAGCACCGTGAGGTCTGGCGGCAGCGGTTCGAGGAGGCGCAGCGGATCGAAGAGACCGAGGGTCCCGAGGCTGCGGCCCGCTACCTGCGCCGGTGGGACAAGGACGCCTCGCCATGAGCGCAGGCGCGCAACCGCGACCTCCTGCCGGTGCTCGGGAACGGCCCCTGCGGGCCCTCGTCCTCACCGTCGTGCACCACCCCCAGGACGCGCGGATCCGGCACCGACAGGTGCGGGCCCTGCTCGAGGCCGGGTGGGAGGTCACCTACGTCGCCCCCTGGGCCGGTCACGACGTCGAGCCGGAGCGGGGGGTGCCCGGTCTGCGTTGCGTGGACGTCGAGCGTGCGGTCGGCCGTTCCCGCTGGCGGGCGCAGCGGGCGGCCCGCTCGCTGCTCCGGCACCTGGGTCCGGCGCACGACGTGGTCCTGCTGCACGACCCCGAGCTGGTGCCGACGACGACCGGCCTGCGGCTGCCGCCGGTGGTGTGGGACGTGCACGAGGACACCCCGGCCGCGATCTCGGTCCGTCCCTGGGTGCCGGACCGGGTCCGCCCAGCGCTCTCGTGGGCCGTGCGGGGGGTCGAACGGCTGGCCGAGAGGCGGATGCTGCTCCTGCTGGCCGACGACCGCTACGCGGACCGGTTCCGACGGTCCCACCCCGTGGTGCCCAACGCCACGACCGTGCCCCAGGACGTCCCCCCCGCCGGACGCGAGGTCGAGGGTGTCCGGCGGGTCGTCTACCTCGGCAGCGTGACCCTGGAGCGGGGCGCACGGGAGCTGGTGGACGTGGGCCGGGGCCTCCGCGAGAAGACCGGTGGGTCGGTCCGGCTGGAGGTGCTCGGCCCCGCGCACGGTCCCGCTCGGGAGCTGATGGCGGACGCCGACCGTCGCGACGTCCTGGACTGGCGGGGATTCGTGGCCAACCCCGCCGCCCTCGCGCGGATCGACGGGGCGCTCGCCGGTCTCTCGCTCCTGCACGACGAGGCCAACTTCAGGCCGAGCATGCCCACGAAGGTGGTGGAGTACCTGGCGCACGGGGTGCCCGTCGTGACGACTCCGCTGCCAGTGGCCGCCGACCTCGTCCGTCGCAGCGGAGGAGGGGTCGTCGTCCCGTTCGGTGACACCGAGGCGGTGCTCCGGGTGCTGCTGGGCTGGGCGGACCGGCCGGCGCGGGCCGTCGAGCTGGGTGCGGCGGGCCATCGGTATGCGGCCGACCACCTGGACTGGAGGCGTCAGGCCGCGCTCTTCGTCGACCTCCTGCAGCACGTCGCCCGGACGGGGAGCCTGCCCGTGGTCGGCCCGGGAGCGCCGACGGAGGGTGCCTGACGGACTCGACCGTCCCGGTCAGCTTCCTCCGCGCCGCTGCAGAACCTCCGCGTAGACCTCGTCGACGACGCCCGTGATGCGGTCCCAGTCCCGTTCCGCGACCACCCACTGCCGCGCCGCCTCGCCAACGACCCTCCGGTGGTCAGGATGGTCGATCAGGGTCTCCAGGACGGTGGCCAGGTGGTCGGCGTCCCCCTTGCGGAACAAGTGCCCCGTCCGACCGTCGTCCACGATCTCGGCGAGCGCCGCCACGTCCGAGGCCACGACCGCCTTGCCCATGGCCATGGACTCGAACGGCTTGATCGGGGAGATGAGCTCGCACACCGGCAGGGGCAGCCGGGGGAACGGGGCGATGTCGACGAGCGAGAGGTAGCGGTTGACCTCGGCGTGCGGCACCCGTCCCGTGAACGTGACGATGTCCAGGACCCCGCCACGGACGGCAGCCTCGCGCACCGACCTCTCGAACGGTCCGTCGCCCACGATGAGCACGCGGAAGTCGTCCGGGCGACGGCCGCGCAACCGGGAGACGGCGTCCATGAGCAGGTCGACCCCCTCGTAGTCGACCAGGCCACCGACGTACCCGATGACCGTCCTCCCGGTGACGCCGAGCCGCCGCTCCAGCTCGACGTCCCGCTCCATCGGTCGGAACATGCTGGTGTGCACGCCGTTGGGCACCACGAAGGCCCGGTCCTCGCGCACCCCTCGTCTCACCATCTCGTCGCGGAGGGCCTGCGTGATGATGAGGGCCGCGTCAGCCTCGGCGGCCACCTGGGTCTCGAGCAGCTGCAGGAACGCCTCGCGTCCTGACCCGGCGAAGTCGGGGTCGCGGGAGACCTTCATCAGCTCCTCCAGGCCGCGCATCTCATAGATGAACGGGACGCCCAGCCGGCGGGCCGCGGTCAGTCCCGCCATGCCCGCCACGTAGAAGCTGGAGGCATGGATCAGTCCGGCGCGCTGGTTCCTGGCCAGCCGCTCGATCCCGGCGGCGGTCTCCTCGACGTAGTCGGTGAGCGGGTGCTGGGGGTAGCGGCGTCGGTCGTCCAGGAGCCGGTGGTAGCGGATCCCGTCGACGTCGTCGTACGGCGCGACGGTGCGGTCGCTGCCGCTCCACCGGTCGTACGGGAAACCCAGCCGGGTGACGGCCTCCAGGTGCCGGCCCCTCGCGGCGAGGCCGGTGAGGATGCCGTGGGTGCGGGTCGCGTACCCGCCGGAGGTGTGCGGCAGGGACTGCGAGAGGACGGCGAGCGCGGACGTCTGGTCCACGGGGTAGGCCGGGGCCGCGGCGCGCGGCGGGAACGTCCAGCCGTTGCGCACGATACGGATCTGGTCGTGGGCCGCGGTGAACGTCTCCTGCGCGGTTCTGGACCGGGGTGAGGCGGCGAGGGCCCGTGCCGCGAGCATGGCCGCGGGCGTGGGGTGTCCCGCCCGGAGAGCCCGCGTGGCGGCGTCCACGACGTCGCGGGTGGGAAAGGCGCCGCTCGCCTGCGGTCCCACCCGTTGGCTACCGGGCGTGACGCAGACGAAGTCGGCGGCCTCCTGCCATGCGCGGCACCGGACCAGAGCCCTGGTCACGACGGCCACCGGATGGGTGCGGGAGCTCAGCACCTGCTCGGTGAGACTCTCGAAGGTGGCGTGGTCCTGTTCGTGGGCCGTCACCAGGGCGTCCTCGTCGAGGAGCTCCTGGGCCGCCTCGTGGGCCTCGGTCCCCTCCCCGCCAGGCCCGACCTGACCCACCGTGGCGGCGAACCGCTCCAGCAGCTCACGGGGAGCCTGACGCAGCTCCTTCACGGCGGTCGCGAGCTCGGCGGCGGAGGTCGGACGGGTCGCGGCGATGGCCTCCAGCGTCGTCGACGAGTGCTCGGCGAAACCGGTCCGGACCGCGAGGCGGCGTCGCTCCTGCAGCGCGGACAAGGTGCCCCGGCCACCTGCGACGGCACGGTCGGCCATCTTGTTGGCCAGGGCGGCGTCGCCCAGGCGCTCGTGGGCTCTCGCTGCGACCAACCAGGCGGCCGGGTCGGCGTCCGTCTCGAGCACCGGGCCCAGCAGGTCCAGGGCCGCCCGAGGATCGGTGGCCAGAAGCCGGGTGGCGCGCCGCACCCGTGTGCGGACGACGAAGCTGGTCCACCGTTCGGGGCCGGCGTCGGCGGGAAGACGGGCCGCCAGGCCGGCGGAGAGGCGGCGGACCTGCTGGCGGCTGCGGCGCATCAGGGAGGTCATGGTTCTCTCCTGGGTCAGAGGGACACGAGGTCGCGGGGGTCGCCGTAGGTCACGACGCGTCCCGACCCGGCCATGAAGGCGAGGTCGTCGATCTTCCACGTGTGGCTGAGCCGGTCGTCGCCGCGGATGCTGACGTAGTTGTAGCGGTCGCCGGAGTAGGTCTGCACCCCGGCGGCCATGGCCCGGTTGAGGAAGTCGGAGTCGACCGCGCGGGGGATGTTGCTGAACCGGATGTCGTGGGCGACGTCCCGCTGGGCGACGATGGAGCCGCCCTGCACGAGCCGGTGGTAGGCGTGCTCGTAGTTCTCGAAGCGCAGCACGACGGCGTTGGACGTGCGCAACCAGACGTAGTGGGCCCACTTGCCGGCGATGCCGGCCGAGGTGTAGGCGAAGGTGTCCACCAGGTCGTCGAGGAAGTGGGCGCCGTAGTAGTTGTCGTCGTCCATCTTGGCCACGTACGCACCGGAGGCCACCTCCAGACCACGGTTGAGGACTGCGCCGAGGGTCAGCTCGGCACCCGCCCGGACCACGGTCACCTCCCGGATCCCCAGGTCCAGCCCTCGCGACCGAAGGTCCGCCTCGTCCACGTCGATGCCGTGGGCCACGAGGACCAGCTCGGTGTCCACCCCACGCTGCCGACCGACGTTCTCCACGACGTTGCGGAGCTCGTGGGGCCGGTTGGTCGGCACGACGATCGACACGGTCCGGGCCGCGGGAGAGACGTGCCTCCCCCCGGCGGACAGGATGGTCCTGGCCCGGTCCGTGAAGCTGTGCCCGGCGAGCACGGCACGGTGGGCGAGGTGGGTCACCCGGTCCCGGTACTCCGGCTGGTGCGCCAGGACCGAGGCGTGCCGCCTCAGGTCGTGCGGCTCCGCCACGGCCACGACCTCCTTGAGGTCGCCCGGCAGGCGGGCAGCACGCTCCGGGACGGTGACCACGGCCGTCCGGGAGGCCAGGGCCTCCAGCACCGGCCAGGTCGCCCCAGGCGCACGGCGGCCCACGTCCAGGAACACCTGGTAGGCGGACGAGAGGGCCTCCGCGGGGCCGGGCGTGCTGCTCCGGGAGTGGTCCCAACGGTGCAGGGTCAGGCTGCTCCTGGCCACGGTGTCGGCCGCCGCCGACTCGTCGTCCGGTGCCCCCGCCGGGCCGCTCTCCGACCGGACCAGGACGTCGGCGGGGCGTTGCTGTCCTGGGGACCGGACGGGGCTGTGCCTCCGCACGGCGACCGCGGGCAGCAGCAGCCTGGCCTCGACCGACGGGTGGCTGCGCAGGACCTCCGCGAGAACCTCCGGATCGGAGACGAGGACGGCGTCGAAGGCCTCCAGCGCCCGATCGTCCGCCGACGGCGCCGCGCCCGTGAGCCAGGCGACCGTCGGCACCTCCAGGTCGCCCGCCGCCGCGGCGAGGTCACGCGGGACCGCTCCTGGTGGCCATCCGCTGACGGCCCCACCGTCCAGCTCGAGGACGAGGAGGGAGTGCTCGGCCGACAGCTGGCCGCGCCAGCTTCCCGGGTCGAGCGTGGTCTGCTCCCACTCCCAGGCCAACCCCTCCCGCAGGCGGTCGGACCCCCCGAAGGCCACCGTGGCGCGGCTGATCGGTCGACGGGCGGTGGACGACCGCTGCGTGAGCGCCCTGAGCACGTCGGCACGGCTGCCGCTCTCGGTCACCGGGGGCATGGCGTGGTCCTTCTGGTGGGGGGACGGTGGCAGGACCGCACAACCGGCGCGTCGCGGTCATCGAGCATAACGGTCACGGTGGGGCGACCGGGGGAGGGCGTGTCGCCGCTCACGAGCCCGGTCCCGGCGGCACGTCCTCCAGGGCGATGCTCGACGGCTCCGCCGCGGCCACCCCCACGTCCACGAGCGCGCGGTGCAGGAACGGGGTCAGTGCCCGCGCGTAGGTCTCGGTGACGTGACTCCCCTGGCGGTAGGCCAGGATGCCGCCGATGGCCACCGGGCAGGGGTTCCCCGGAGGGCACAGCCACCGGTTGAGGTCCACGACCGGCAGCTGCGCCTCGTCCGCGACACGACCGAGAAGCTCGGACCCCCGCGGCTCGCTGGGCGGGAAGTCGCAGGTCCGCAGGTCGTCCGCGTGCTCCACCGCGCAGTCGTAGGCCGTGTCGTAGTCCGCGTCCTCGGGGACCGTGGGCGCAGCGTTGTCCTGCAGCACGACCACTGGCACGCCGGCGTCGCGCAGGGCGGTGACCCCCTCCAGCATGCCCGCCTCGAGCTCTTCGGTCGCTGTGTTGCCGGTCGAGACGATCACGGCCTCGGGCGGGACGTCCCGGGCGAGGATCCGGTCGACCACCGTGCGGCCGAACTCGTTGCACTCCTCCTCCTGGGCGCCGGCCACCGTGGGTGCGCAGGCGCTCTTGAGGTAGGTGGTCAGGCGCCACCCCTCGTCCTGGGCGATGGCCTCCAGCGCGGTGAAGTACTGCCCGAGCTTGGAGTCCCCCCAGAGCACGACCTCGGCGGTGGAGCCGACCTGCCCGTAGACGCAGTCCTCCCGCGGTTCCGGGTCGCCCTCCTGGATCTGGCAGTCGTCGGCGTAGTACCCCGGCACGTCCTTGGTCGCCAGGATGGGGTCGGGCGAGAGGGGACCGGTCGAGGAGAAGGCCGAGGAGGGGTCGTCACGGAGCTCCCACGCAGGAGCGTCAGGGTCCGCCACCAGGGCGGCCGGCCCCGGTGCCGACGTCCCGCCCTCCAGGGACGGGCGGGTGAGGAGACCCACGAGGGCGGCGGTGCAGATCAGGGCCATCGTCGCCCCTCCGGCGACCAGGGAGCGCCAGGGCGCTGCGGCCAGCGACCGCTGGAAGCGGATCGGATCCTCGACCAGGTGCTTGGTCGCCCAGGCCAGCAGGACCGAGAGCAGTCCCAGGCCTGCGAGGGTCGTCGGGGACAGCTCGCCCCACCGGGCCTCGGCCAGCACGACGACGGGCCAGTGCCACAGGTAGATGGCGTACGACAGTCCACCGATCCACACCATGGGAGGAAGGCTGAGCAGCCGGTTGCCCAGGGTCGGGTGACCGGGGACGCCGGCGGCGATGACCAGCACCGAACCGACCACCGGAAGCAGGGCTGCCGACCCCGGCCACGGGGTGGCCGTGCTGAACACCACCATGCCCAGCAGGATGAGGCCGAGACCGACCAGCACGCCGATCTCGCTGAGCCCTCGGGGCAGCGAGCGCAGGCGGGGGACGGCGAACGCGAGCAGCGCCCCGGCCGCGAGCTCCCAGAGCCGGGTCGTGGTGACGAAGTAGGCGGTGGCGGGTTCGGAGCCGGTGCGCAGCACCGACCACACCAACGACGTGACCCCCAGTGCGGCCAGCAGGACGAACGCGACGCGGCCCCGCCGCAGCCGGTACCTCCCGGCCACGAGGACCGCCAGCAGGATCAGCAGCGGCCACACGACGTAGAACTGCTCCTCGACCGACAGCGACCAGTAGTGCTGGAGGGGTGAGGGGTCGACGTCCTCGGCGAGGTAGTCCACCGAGCGCGCCGCGAGCACCCAGTTGACGACGTACAGGGTGGAGCCCAGCACGTCGGCCAGCAGGTCCGGTCGGGTCCGGGCAGGCAGAACCAGCCAGCCCGCGACCAGGGTGGCCACGATGACGACCGAGGCGGCCGGGAGCAGACGCCGGGCCCGACGGGCGTAGAAGTCGCTGAGCGAGACCGTTCCGGTCCTCATCACCTCGCGCAGGAGCAGCGAGGTGATGAGGAAGCCGGAGATGACGAAGAAGACGTCGACGCCGGCGAAGCCCCCGGGCACCCACGGGACGTGGAGGTGGTACAGCAGCACCGTGCCCACGGCGACGGCACGCAGTCCTTCGATGTCACCGCGCAGCGGGCGGTGGTTCGTGGCGGCACGGACGGGGGAGGGGGAGGTCACGGGGGAAGGTTTGCTCTCCGACGGGACTGGATGGACGGTCGATGATCTCACGCGCCCGGCGGACCGGGGCGGCGCCACGTCTGCGTCGCTAGGGGATCAGGCCCGGTAGGACCGCGTGGACGGTCTCGACGGCGGCGAAGGGCCGCAGCCCGGCCCGTGCCCAGGCCCGTTGGACGCGGACGTTGTGCGACTGGGTCGAGATGACCACGCTCCGTCGTCCTCTGGCGCGAGCGGCTCGGGCCACGGCGGCGAGGAGGCTGGCGTAGCGGCCCCGGCCCTGAGCCGCCGTGGTGAGCCCGGCCAGGAGGACCTCCAGGTGCCCCTCGGGGGAGAGACTGTCCACCAGCGTCGCGAGGCCCACGACCGCGCCGTCCAGAACCAGGACGAGCGCGTCGTGAGGATCGGCCAGAGCCGACCGACGAGCCCACTCCTGGTAACCCGCCAGGGCAGCCGCGGGGTCGAGCAGCGGGTTGGCCGCGTAGTGGTTGCCGTAGCCGGAGAAGGAGTCGGCCACCACGGCGTCGACCACCGTGGACCGCTCGGCCTGCCCGCCGGGCAGGTCCGCGAGGGCGAGGACCTCCTGCCCGGGGACCGGCTCGGGCCGGGCCACCTCGGCCCAGGGCGCGGACCAGTAGGTGAGCGAGCCGGCCGGGAGCACCTGACGCCCCGAGCGCGCCACCGCCGAGGCCAGCTCGAGCGACGCGGCGGGGTAGCGCACCACCACCACCTCGGCGTCGTCCCCCCGCAGACGCCCGGTCACCTCCTCCGCCACCGGACCCACCGCGACGGGTCCGTCCGGCCGGACGTCCCAGCCCACGGTGAGCCGGGTCATCTCCAGACCGAACCGGGCGCTCTCGGCCGGGCTCGCGGCCCAGGTCACCCCGCCGCCCTGGAGACCGTCCCAGCTCACGACCGGGGACCGCCCGGATAGGAGGTGACGCCGGCCACGACCCGGTCCAGGTCGGCGTCGGTGAGGTCGGGCCACAGCGGCAGACGCACCAGCCGGGCCGCCACGTCGGCGGTGACGGTGCAGGGGACCGGGGTCCTGCCGAGGCGCTGCCCTGCGGGGCTGGAGTCCAACGGCTGGTAGTGGAACGTGCCGACGATGCCCTGCTCGCGCAGGTGACCCAGCAGTCCCGTCTGACCCTCGTGGTCCGGCATCAACAGGTAGAACAGGTGCGCAGGGTGCTCGGCCTCCTCGGGGACGTGCATGAGGGTGGCTCCGACGTCCTCCGCCCACGAGGGCAGGTCGTGGGCGTAGCGGTCCCACACGGCCGTCCGGCCGGCCTGGATGCGCTCGAAGTCCTCCAGCTGGGCGCGCAGCACGGCCGCCAGCAGGTCGCTCGGAAGGTAGCTGGACCCGGTGTCCACCCAGGTGTACTTGTCGACCTGACCGCGCAGGAACATGGCACGGTTGGTGCCCTTCTCACGCACGATCTCCGCTCGTTGGGCGAACCGGTCGACGTCGTTGACGAGCAGGGCGCCGCCCTCGCCGCAGTGGACGTTCTTGGTGTCGTGGAAGCTCTGTGTCGCCATCGCGCCGAAGGTCCCGAGCGGCCTGCCCCGCCACCGCGCGCCCAGGCCGTGGGCGTTGTCCTCCACGAGGTCGATCCCGCGGCGGGCGCAGAGGGCGGTGAGCTCGTCGAGCCGGTGGCCCACCCCGCCGTAGTGCACGGTGTAGACCGCGCGCGTGCGCTCGGTGATCGCCGCCTCGAGGAGGTCCACGTCCAGGCAGAGGGTGGTCGGATCGACGTCCACGAAGACGGGTGTGGCTCCGCGCATGGCGACGGCCGCCGCCGTCGAGGAGAAGGTGAAGCTGGGCACGACCACCTCGTCGCCGGGGCCGATCTCCAGCAGCACGCCGGCCAGCTCCAGGGCGTGGGTGCAGGAGGTGGTGAGCAGGGCCTGCGGGGCTCCGGTGATCTCCCTGAGCAGCGTGGACGCCGCAGACGTGAAGGGTCCGTCACCGTGGACGTGGCCGGAGGCGAGGACCTCCGAGACGTAGGTGTCCTCCCCTGGAGCGCGGTGGGGTCGGCTGAACACGAGGACGGGTTCGGTCATCCGGGAAGCATGGCACAGCGGCGCACGTATCCTGGGGCGGTGCCCGACCACGACGAGGCGCCTCGCCGCCCGGACGCCTGGTCGCGCCTGGCGGCCGCCCTGCCCCCACCGCTGGACCGCCTCGTCCACGTCGAGCAGGTCCGCTACCTGCTCGTGGCTGGCACCACCTCGTTGTTCTACCTCTCGCTGGTCGCCGCCGGTCTCGCCCTCGGCCTGCACTACATGGTCGCGATCGCCGCGGCTCAGGTCATCACCATCACCGGCGCCTTCCCGGCCTACCGCACCCTCGTCTTCGCCTCACGTGGCGACTGGCGGGGCGACCTGGCCCGCTTCCTCTCGGTCTGGTCCTCGGGCATGGTGGCCGGGTTCGTGGCCACGCCCGCTCTCGTGGAGCTGGCCGGGATAGCTCCGCTGCCCGCGCAGGTCGTCGCCATCGCGGTGGTGGCCGTGGGCAGCTACCTGGGCCACCGGTACGTCTCCTTCCGGCACCGGGACCGGACGGCAGGGGGATGATGTCCGGGTGAACGTCTCCGTCGTCATCCCGTGCTACGGCTCCGAGCAGACCCTTCCCGACCTGGTCGAGGGTCTGCACCAGGAGCTGGGGGACCCCTCGCACCCGCAGGTGGAGGACTACGAGGTGATCCTGGTCGTGGACGGGAGCCCGGACGCCACGTATGCCGTCGCCCGGCGTCTGGAGCGCGAGTCGCCGAGGGTCCGGGCGCTGCTGCTGCGGCGCAACTACGGACAGCACAACGCCCTGCTCGCCGGCATCCTGCGCGCCCGGTACGAGGTCGTGGTGACGATGGACGACGACCTGCAGCACCGGCCGAGCGAGGTCCACAAGCTTCTGGTGCCCCTGGAGGACCCGATGGTCGACCTCGTCTACGGCGTGGCGGTGGAGGAGGAGCACGGGTTCTGGCGCTCGCTCGCCAGCCGCAGCGTCAAGGCGGGCCTGGCTCTGGCCGAGGTCCCCAACGCCAACGACGTCAGTGCCTTCCGCGCCTTCCGCACCCAGCTGCGCGACGGGTTCGCGCACGCGGCGGACGCCTTCGTCTCCCTCGACGTCGTGCTCTCCTGGACGACGCTGGGGGTCCGCCGGGTGGACGTGGTGATGGACGAGCGGACCGTGGGACGGTCCGGGTACGGCCTGCGGCGTCTGGTGCGGCACACCCTCAACATGGTCACCGGCTACGGCACCGTCCCCCTGCGCATGGTCAGCTGGCTCGGGATCGCCTGCTTCGTCCTCGGGATGGGGCTGCTCGCGTTCACCCTGTACGGCTTCGTCGTGGGGCGGACGACGGTCAGCGGCTTCACCACCCTGGCGTCGATGATCGCCCTCTTCTCGGGGGCGCAGATGCTCTCCGTGGGGATCCTGGGGGAGTACGTGGGGCGCCTGCACTTCCGCAGCATGCACAAGCCGACCTTCCTCGTCCGCGTGGACGGGGAGCCGGGACGGGCGGACGACCCGCGCCGCGGCGGACGGCTGGACCCGGCGGGGTCGCAACCACCGGACGCCGTGGCCACCGCCCTGCGGCGCCGCTACCCGAATGCCGAGACCCTCCCGGGGGACTGAACGTGCCCCGAGACGGTCTTGGGTCGTTCTACGGTGGTGCCTCGCTGCAGTAGGGCCCACCGTGGTAGTGCCGGAAGGCTGACTCGGCCGCCGCCAGGATGCGGTCCCGGCTGAACTGCGAACCGATCGTGCTGCGCAGCTGTTTCACCGTCCGGCAGCGCCGCTCGTCGGCCTGCTGCGAAGGATCTCCTAGGACGATCTCCCGGTGCACCGCGCCCACCGCCTGGTTGTCCGGGTCGATGTGGGAGGCGCGCAGCGCCGGGTAGTTGAGGGCGAGCGTCTGAGAACACAGCACGACGACGAGCGCGGCGGCCACCAGCGTCGGTGCTGGGCGCCGGGGGCGTGCCGTCTGCAGGGCCGTGGCGACCATGGCGAGGGTGAGCGCGATCATCGTCCAGGTGACCATCGTGCTGCGGTAAGGACTGCCGACCGAGACGACGATCTCGTGGGAGAGGCTCGACAGTCCCATGACCAGTGCCGTGCCGACCGCCGCCGCGCCCGGGACCACGGCCGTCACGAGGAGGAGGCGGGCCTCCGCCCGGCGCTGCTGCGGTTCGTGGTCCCGGGACTCGGTGACCCGGACCAGCACGACCAGGGCGACGGCGATGAGGACGGCGAGCAGCACCGATCCCGGGGTCACCCACCCGGGGAACTGGTCCGCCAGGCCCTGTTCCCGCAGGTCGGCCCTCACCTCGGTGCGGGCACCGCCCGGCACGGCGGTGAGAAGGTTGCGGGTGGCCGTGACGAGGGTCTGCGGTCCCAGGTCCAGCTGGGAGCCCTCGTAGCAGCTCCGGTCCGCGCACAGGTTGGCGATCCATGCGCGGATCCCCACGAAGACCACCGCGAAGCTGGCGAGGAACGCGCCGCCGACCCAGAGCCTGGCATGCCGGCTCCGCCTCCCCCGCGGGTCGGCGTCCGTGGCGAGCACCGGTTGCTGGAGCAGCGCCACGAGGACCAGCGGGACCGCCACGTAGTAGAGCTCGTAGCTGGTGTTGAGGAACAGGCCGACCAGGACCGCCGTCGTGACCGCCAGGACCTTCGCGGCGTTCCCCCGTCGTGCGACCAGTCCGGTCAGCCACAGCATCAGGCCCACGGTCCCGATCAGCACGAGCACGGCGCCCCAGGTGAGCACGGCGTAGGAGGTCCACCCGTTGCGGAACTGGCCGTGCGCCTGCGCCCCGGCGCCCGTCAGCACCGTCGCGAGGAGGGTCACGGTCGCCACGGTCCGCCACGACAGTCTGCGCAGGGACCCGTCGGGGCCACGGTGCCGCAGCACCCGGAGGAACGCCACGATGGTCGCCACGATCAGGGCCAGGAGGACGATCTTCAGCAGAGCCTGGCCGACGACCAGGGGGGTGCCCGACCACACCGCCAGGTCCATGACGAGCAGCATCGTCAGGGACCGTGCGATGAAGGCCAGGACCGTGACCCGGCCGAAGGTCGTCGCCGTGCGGTCGAGGTCCGCGAGGTGGTAGGCCACCACCCCCACGTAGGACCCGTCGGTCAGGCCGGCGGCGTCCGGGTACCAGTAGCGGTCGTCGGCCACGATCGGGTTCGTGAGCACGGGCCAGAACATGACCAGCAGCCCCGCCCCCAGGACCAGAGCCGCCAGCAGGACCAGCAGCGGGGTGGGGCGGTGGTCAGGACGCATGGAGCAGGAGCCTATGCCTCCGAGGGCCCCGGGCCCGTCAGCAACGTGGTCCCGGGAGATGCCGGACCGGCCCCCCCGTGCAGGGTCCCGGGACCGGTCGTCGTCGGTCAGTCCCGGCCGTAGAGGTCACGGGTGTAGAGCTTGTCGCCGAAGGAGCGGGCGTGCTCGTCGAGGCGGTTGGCGATGATGACGTCGGCGGTGGTGGTGAACTCGTCGATGTCGCCGAGGACACGGGCACCCTGGAAGGTGTCCTCGGCCAGGGCGGGTTCGTGGATGACGATGTCGACGCCGCGGGCCTGCAGGCGGGACATGACGCCCTGGATGGAGGAGGCCCGGAAGTTGTCCGAGCCGGCCTTCATGATGAGCCGGTAGATGCCGACCGTCTGGGGGTGGCGGTCGAGGATGTCGGCGGTGATGAAGTCCATGCGGGTGGTGTTGGCGTCCACGATGGCGGTGATGAGGGTCTGGGGGACGTCGCCGTAGTTGGCCAGCAGCTGGCGGGTGTCCTTGGGCAGGCAGTAGCCGCCGTAGCCGAAGGAGGGGTTGTTGTAGTGGGCGCCGATGCGGGGGTCCAGGCCCACGCCCTCGATGATCTGGCGGGTGTCCAGGCCGCGGGTGGCGGCGTAGGTGTCCAGCTCGTTGAAGTAGGCCACCCGCATGGCCAGGTAGGTGTTGGCGAACAGCTTGATGGCCTCGGCCTCGGTGGAGCCGGTGAGGAGGACGGGCACGTCCTTGTCCAGGGCGCCTTCCAGGAGCAGGTCGGCGACCAGGCGGCCGGCCTCGCCGGTGTCGCCGACGATGATCCGGGAGGGGTGCAGGTTGTCGTGCAGGGCGCGGCCCTCGCGCAGGAACTCGGGGGAGAAGAGGATGGTCGCCCCGGGGTGCTCGGAGCGCAGCCGTTCGGTGAACCCGACCGGGATGGTCGACTTGATGACGATGGTGGCGCCCGGGGCGTGGCCCAGGACGTCGGTGGCCACCTTCTCCACGGTGGAGGTGTCGAAAAAGTTGGTCTCGGTGTCGTAGTCGGTGGGGGTGGCGATGACCACGACCTGGGCGCCGTCGTAGGCGTCGGCGGGGTCCGTGGTCGCGCGCAGGTCCAGATGGTTGGTCGCGAGGTGCTGCGACAGCTCGGGGTCCACGATCGGGGAGCGCCGCTCGTTGATGAGGTCGACCTTGGCCTGGTCGATGTCCAGGGCCACGACCTGGTGGTGCTGGGCCAGCACGGCGGCGTTGGACAGGCCCACGTACCCGGTCCCGGCGATGGCGATCTTCATACGGTCTCCCTAGCTCGGACGAACCGCCCCAGTATGACGTGCGCCCCGGCGCGGGCGGATTAGGCCACCGTCCGCGGTGCCCGGTACCGTGGACGGGTTCACCGCCCCGTCGCAGGCCCCGCCTGTGGACGACGCCGGTCCCGGTCGCTGCGACCGTGGCAGGCTCGGGGAGGTGGGACGTATGAAGCCCTCCTGTCACGGAGAGACCGTGACCGCACGAGACCGAAGGAGGTGGGTTCACGCATGCGTCAGTACGAACTGATGATCATCCTCGACCCCGAGACCGACGAGCGGAACCTCCAGCCCACGCTGGAGAAGATGCTCGCCGTGGTGCCGAAGGACGGTGGCACCGTCGACAGCATCGACGTCATGGGTCGTCGCCGGATGGCGTACGAGATCAAGAAGCAGGCCGAGGGGATCTACGCGGTGGTCCAGATGACCGCCGAGCCCGCGACCGCCCAGGAGCTGGACCGCCAGCTGGGCCTGAACGAGTCCGTCCTGCGGACCAAGCTGCTGCGTCGCGACGCCTGAGTCGCGCGCGCACACCCCCATCGAGGACCACGGACCAAGGATGATCTGAATGGCCGGAGAGACCCCCATCACCATCGTCGGCAACCTCACCGCCGACCCCGAGCTGCGCTTCACCCCCAGCGGTGCGGCCGTCGCCAACTTCACGGTGGCGTCCACCCCGCGACAGTTCGACCGCCAGGCCAACGAGTTCAAGGACGGCGAGACGCTGTTCATGCGCTGCTCGGTCTGGCGCGAGGCGGCGGAGAACGCGTCCGAGTCGCTGACCAAGGGCGCCCGCGTCGTCGTCACCGGTCGGCTCGTCTCGCGCTCCTGGCAGACCAACGAGGGCGAGAACCGCACCGTCATGGAGATGCAGGTCGACGAGGTCGGCCCCTCCCTGCGCTACGCCACCGCCAAGGTCACCAAGACCCAGCGCGGCGGCTCCGGCCAGGGCGGCGGAGGCGGCGGCTGGGGCCAGCAGGGCGGAGCGCCCGGCGGTGCCCCGCAGGGTGGGCAGCCCGGCTGGGGCCAGCAGGGCGGACAGCCGGCTGCACAGCCGGCCCAGCCCGGTGGCGGCCAGCAGGCCGGCGGCCAGCCCGACTCCGACCCGTGGGCCACCGGTGGCGCTACCAGCGGTGGTCAGCAGTCCGGCGGCGGAGGGTGGGGCGGCGCGCCGTCCTACGACGAGCCGCCGTTCTGACCGCCCGCACCTGGGCCGGGAGCACCTGACCCGGCCCGCTCCGCACCGGACGGACGGTCCGCCGCCCGCCCGCTGCATACCTGAAGAACCACACCATCCCGAGCTCTGCTCGGGCTCTCACGAAAGGGGAGAGCACCACGATGGCCAAGCCCGTTGTGCGCAAGCCCAAGAAGAAGGCGAACCCTCTCAAGGCCGCCAAGATCGAGGCGATCGACTACAAGGACACCGCGCTGCTGCGCAAGTTCATCTCCGACCGCGGCAAGATCCGTGCCCGGCGCGTCACCGGCGTGACCGTGCAGGAGCAGCGCCGTATCGCCAACGCCGTGAAGAACGCGCGTGAGATGGCGCTGCTGCCCTACTCCAGCTCCGCCCGCTGAGACGACGAGGAGAACTGATGAAGCTCATTCTCACCCAGCCGGTCTCCGGACTCGGGACCGCCGGCGACGTCGTCGAGGTCAAGGACGGCTACGCCCGCAACTTCCTGCTGCCCCGCAAGGTCGCCATGGCCTGGACCAAGGGCGGCCAGAAGCAGGTCGACGCGATCAACCGCGGCCGCGAGAAGCGCGCCGTCAAGACCGCCGAGGAGGCCTCGACCGCCAAGGACAGGCTGCAGTCCGCCGAGATCACCGTCTCGGCCAGGGCGGGCCAGGGCGGGCGGCTCTTCGGCGCCGTGACGCCCGCGGAGATCGCCGAGGCGATCGTCGCGGCCGGCGGCCCGCAGGTCGACAAGCGCAAGATCGAGGTCCCCACCCCGATCCGCACCGTCGGTGACCACCCGGTGCACGTGCGCCTGCACGACGACGTCTCCGCCGACGTCACGGTGACCGTCGTCGCCTCCTGAGGCGGGACGCCACCACCACGCACCACCGCACCACCGGACGGCCCCGGCCCCGCAGCAGCGGTCCGGGGCCGTCAGCGTGGTGCGGCCGCCTCCCCCGGACCCCCAGGAGGGTCGGGGCCGTCCGCGCCCGCCGGTAGACTCGCCGGACCGCACACGTCAGACCCCGGGAGGGCCGTCGCATGATCGCTGCCCTGCTGGTGCTGCACCTGGCGGCGGCGCTGGTGGCGCCCAGCCTGGTCCGGCGGCTGGGCACCCGGGTCTTCTGGGGCCTGGCCCTGGCTCCCTCCTTCACCGCGGTCTGGGCGGCCACCCAGATCGGCACCGCCGGCGGTGCGCAGCCCCACACCGAACGGATCCGCTGGGTCGACGACCTCGGGATGGACCTGTCCTTCCGGATGGACACCCTCGCCTGGGTGCTCACCCTCGTCGTCTCCGTCGTCGGCACGCTCGTCCTCGTCTACTGCGCCTCCTACCTGCGCGACGACACCCGCGGCAACGTCGGTCTGCTCGCGGCCTCGCTCACGGCCTTCGCCGGGGCCATGCTCGGGCTGGTCACCGCCGACGACCTGCTCGTGCTCTACGTGTTCTGGGAGCTGACGACGATCCTCAGCTACCTGCTCATCGGCTACCTCTCGCGCAGTCCCGCGAGCACGCGCGCGGCCAAGCAGGCGCTCATCGTCACCACCGCGGGCGGCCTGACCATGCTCGTGGGCATCGTCCTGCTCGGGAACGCCGCGGGGACCTACCGGATCAGCGAGCTGGTCGCCTTCCCCACCGCGGGGACGGCCACCAGCGTCGGCGTGGTCCTGCTGCTCGTGGGCGCGGTGACCAAGTCGGCCCTCGTGCCCTTCCACTTCTGGCTGCCCGGCGCCATGGTCGCGCCGACCCCGATCAGCGCCTACCTGCACGCCGCCGCGATGGTCAAGGCCGGCGTCTACCTGGTCGCGCGGTTCGCCCCCGCCTACGCCGACCTGCCGGCCTGGCAGGTCACCGTGCTGGTCCTGGGCAGCGCCACCATGCTGCTGGGAGCCTTCCGCGCCACCCGGCAGAACGACCTCAAGCTGCTCCTCGCCTACGGCACCGTCAGCCAGCTGGGCTTCCTCGTCATCCTGCTCGGCTACGGCAGCACGGGGGCCACCCTCGCCGGGCTGACCCTGCTCGTGGCCCACGCGCTGTTCAAGTCCTCGCTCTTCCTGGCGGTGGGGACCATCGACCACGCCACCGGCACCCGCGACATCCGCCGTCTGACGGGGGTCCGCGGACGTATGCCGTGGCTCGCGGCGGGCGCGACCCTGTCGGCGCTGTCGATGGCCGGGCTGCCCGTGCTCCTCGGCTTCGTCGGCAAGGAGGCCGCGCTCACCGCGGTGCTCGACCCGGCCGACGGCTGGGTCTCGCTGCAGGGGGGCGCCGCAGTGGCGGTCGTGCTCGGCTCGGTCCTCACCGCGGCATACTCCTTCCGCTTCCTGTGGGGGGCGTTCACCGACCGCTCGCGCCCGCCCCTGGGGGACCCGTCCCCGCCGCACTGGCACCGGCCGTCGTGGGTGCTCGTCGCCGTGCCGGTCGTCCTGGGGGTCGGCGGTCTGGTGCTCGGGGTGACCTCGACCGCGCTCGAGGAGGTGCTGGCCCCGCACACGGCGCTGGTCGCGCACGTTCCCGGCCCCGAGGTGCACCTGGGGCTGTGGCACGGGCTGACCCCGGCGCTGGGGGTCTCGGTGCTCGTGTGGGTGCTGGGCGCCCTCTGGTGGGGCGTGCAGTCGCGCCGCCCCGTCGAGGTGCCGGTGCCGCTGTCGCCCTTCGACGCCGGGCGCGGCTACCACCACCTGATGCGCGGCACCGACCGGGTCGCCCTGGAGGTGACCGGCTTCCTGCAGCGGGGCTCGCTGCCCGTCCTGCTCGGCACCATCGTGGCCGTGATCGTCGTGGTCCCCACGGTGACGATGTTCACCCGGCAGGTCTCCTGGCCCTCGGTGCGGTTCGCGGACTCCGCCGCCCAGGTCGCGACGGCCGTGCTCGTCGTCTCCGCCGCGTACCTGGCCACCCGCGCCCGGCGCCGGCTGCGGGCGGTCTTCCTCGTGGGGGTGACCGGCTACGGCACGGCCTACCTCTACCTCCTGCACGGCGCCCCGGACCTCGCGCTGACCCAGCTGCTCGTGGAGACCGTCACGCTGGTCGTGCTCGTCCTGGTCCTGCGCCGCCTGTCCGGACGCTTCCCCGACGACCCCACCCGGACCAACCGCCGGGTGCGCGCGCTCATCGGCACGGCGGCGGCCGGTGTCGTCGGGACCGCGGCGGTGATCGCCGCCGGGTCGCGCGTGCAGGAGCCGGCCGGCGCGGGTCTGGCGGAACGGGCGGTCGACTACGGCGGGGGCTACAACATCGTCAACGTCATCCTCGTCGACGTGCGCGCCTGGGACACGATGGGTGAGCTGTCGGTCATCCTGGCCGCCGCGACCGGCGTGGCCAGCCTGATCTTCCTGCGCGACGAGAACCTGCGCCGCGCGGCCGAGGGCATCCTGCGCGCCCGGGACCAGTGGGCCCGTCCGGGCGGGGAGCCCCTGGAGGTCGGGAAGGACGAGCCGGCGCCGGTCACCCCGTGGATCGCACGGGTGGACCTGCTCGACCCGGACCGGCGCTCGACCATCCTGGAGATCGTCACCCACCTGGTCTTCCACACGATCATGGTCTGGTCGATCTACCTGCTGCTCTCCGGACACAACCAGCCCGGAGGCGGGTTCGCCGCCGGCATCGTGGCGGGGCTGGCCCTGTGCCTGCGCTACCTCGCCGGCTACGGCGCCGAGCTCAGCGCCGCGCTGCCGGTCCGCCCGGCGTCGCTGCTGGGCACCGGGTTGTTCATCGCCGGCGGCTCCGCCGTGCTGCCGATGCTCTTCGGCTCCCCCGCCCTGCGCACCTGGATCACCGACGTCCACGTGCCCCTCCTGGGGGAGGTCCACGTGGTGACCTCGCTCCTGTTCGACGTCGGCGTCTACCTGGTCGTGCTGGGCCTCATGCTCGACATCCTGCGCAGCTTCGGTTCGGGGATCGACGAGATCGCCCTCGACGAGAAGAAGCGGGTGGCCGGCCGATGATCCCCAACCTCACCCTCGTGCTCACCTCGGCGGCGCTCGTCGGGACCGGGACCTACCTGTTCCTGTCGCGGTCGCTGGTGCGCGCGCTCATGGGCTTCCTGCTCATGGGCAACGGGATCAACCTGCTGTTCATCGTCGCCTCCGGTCCTCCCGGGGCGCCCCCGATCGTCGGCGCGGCGGAGCCGGGCGAGCAGATGTCGGACCCGGTGCCCCAGGCCCTGGTGCTCACGGCCATCGTCATCACGCTGGCGATGACGGCGTTCGTGCTCGCCCTGGCCCACCGGGGCCGCCAGCTCTCCGGCGTCGACCTCGTGGACGACGACACCGAGTCCGCCCGCATCCACGCCCGGGCCGAGGCCGACGACGTGGGCTCGGGACCGTCGGCGCGGGAGACCAGCGAGGAGATCGAGGCCGAGGGGTACCGGACCGAGAGCTCCCACCACTCCGAGGTGCCGCCCGCCCACGCGCACGACGAGTTCGACGAGGACGACGACGACGACCACCCTCGCGACGCCGACCAGGAGCGGGGGGAGCGCCGATGACGACCCCCTGGGCCTGGATGGTGCCCCTGCTCGTCGTGCTGCCGCTCATCGGCGCGGGCATCACGCTGGCCGCGACCGGGCGCACCGCCGTCCAGCGCGTGGTGAGCATGAGCGTGCTGACCGCGATGCTCGTCCTGGCCGGCTGGCTGCTCTGGGCCGCCGACACCCAGGGCCCCCAGGTCATGATGGTGGGCGGCTGGCTGCCGTGGGAGGGCATCGTCCTGATCGTCGACCGCCTGGCGGCCCTGATGATCATCGTCTCCACGACGGTGACCATGGGCGTGCTCGCCTACTCCGTGGGGCAGGGTGCGAGCTCCTTCGACGACGAGTCCGACGGCCACTCCCCGCTGCCGGTCTTCCACCCCTCGATCCTCGTGCTGGCGGCCGGGGTGACCACGACCTTCGTCTCCGGGGACCTGTTCCACCTCTACGTCGGCTTCGAGATGCTGCTGGCCGCGAGCTTCGTCCTCCTCACCCTCGGCGGGACGGCCGAGCGCGTGCGGGCGGGCACCACCTACGTCCTGGTGAGCCTGCTCTCCTCGATGATCTTCCTGACCTCCATCGCCCTGGTCTACGCCGCCGCGGGGACGGTGAACCTGGCCCTGCTCGCCCAGCGGCTCGGGGAGATCCAGCCGGGCACCGCCGCCCTGCTGCACGTCATGCTGCTCATCGGCTTCGCGGTCAAGGCCGCCGTGTTCCCGATGTCCGGCTGGCTGCCGGACTCCTACCCCACGGCGCCCGCGCCGGTGACTGCGGTCTTCGCGGGCCTGCTGACCAAGGTCGGCATCTACGCCATGATCCGCACGCAGACGCTGCTGTTCCCCGACACCCGCTTCGACGACCTGCTGCTGTGGGCGGCGCTGCTGACGATGGTCGTGGGCATCCTGGGCGCGATCGTGCAGGACGACATCAAGCGGATGCTGTCCTACACCCTCGTCAGCCACATCGGCTTCATGCTCTTCGGCATCGCGCTCGGCAGCACGATCGGCCTGGCCGCGGCCATCTTCTACGTCGCCCACCACATCCTCGTCCAGACCACCCTGTTCCTCGTGACCGGCCTGGTCGAGCGCGTCGGAGGCTCCACGGACACCGCCCGCCTGGGCGACCTGGCGCGGATCAGCCCGATCGTGGGCGTGCTGTTCTTCATCCCGGCGATGAACCTCGCCGGCATCCCGCCGTTCACCGGCTTCCTGGGCAAGGTCGGCCTCATCCAGGCGGGCGTGGACGACGGGCGCTGGCTGGCCTGGGCGCTCGTCGTCGCCTCCGTGGTCACCTCCCTGCTCACCCTGTATGCCGTCGCGCGGGTCTGGGGGCGCGCGTTCTGGTCGGAGAACCCCGAGGGGATCACCGGCAGCGGACCCCTGCGCGGCGGGCACCACGGCGCGCTGGGGCTCGGCGTGCTCCTGCCCACGGGAGCGCTCGTGGCCCTCGGGGTGGCGCTCGTGGTCGTCGCGGGTCCGCTCTACGACGTCACCACCCGGGCGGCCGTCGACCTCATGCTGCGCACGCCCTACCTCGACGCGGTGCTGGGATCGGGGGTGAGCCCGTGAGTCCCCCGGTGACGCGACGGCATACCCCTCGGCGCCTGTCGTGGTGGTCGGTGACCTGGCTGACGGTGGTCTGGGTGCTGCTGTGGGGCAACCCCTCCCCGGTCGTCCTCGCGGGCGGGGTGCTGACGGCCGTGCTCGTGCTCGTGGTCTTCCCCCTGCCCCGCGTGCGTGTACGGCTGCGCCTGAAGCCCTGGGCCTTCACCGTGCTCGTCAGCCGGTTCCTCGCCGACGTGGTGGCGGCCTCCTTCCAGGTGGCCTGGCTGACGGTGCGGCCCGGACCACCGGTGCGCGGCGTGGTGATGGACCTCGAGCTCGCCGGCGACGACGAGCTGCTGCAGACGATCACCGCGGAGATGACGGCGCTGGTGCCCGGGACGGTGGTCATCGACCTGGAGCCGTCGGAGCGGCTGCTGACGCTGCACGCCCTGGACGTGTCCACGCCCCGGCAGGCCAAGGCGGTGCGCCGGCGGGTGCTGGCCCAGGAGGCCCGGGTGCTGCGGGCCTTCGACCCCCGTGCCGAGCAGCTGCTGAACCCCCGGACCCGCAAGGAGCCCCGATGACCCTGGACGTGGTGGAGAGCGTGCTCGCCTGGGCGGTCGGGGGCGTCCTGGCGGTGGCGGCGGCGCTGACGCTCGTGCGGATCACCATCGGCCCCAGCGTGCTCGACCGGGTCGTGGCCACCGACGTGCTCGTCTCGGTGGTCGTCTGCGCGCTCGGTGCGCACGCCGCGCTGACGAGCGGGTCGACGACGCTGCCCCTGCTCATCTCGTTGTCCCTCGTCGGCTTCCTGGCCTCGGTCGCCGTGGCGCGGTTCGTCGCCCGGGACCGCGATCCCACGTCCCAGGAAGGGCGGCTGGAGCCATGAGCTGGACCGACGTCGCCGACCTGCTCGGCCTGGTCGCGCTCCTGGCCGGCGCGCTGTTGTGCCTGGCCGCCGGGATCGGCCTGCTGCGCTTCCCCGACCTGCTGACCCGGATGCACGCGGGGACCAAGCCGCAGGTGCTCGGCGTGCTGCTCGTGCTGCTGGGGGTGGGCCTGCGCACCCGTTCCGGCCTCGACGTGGGCATGCTGCTGCTCATCGGCGTCTTCCAGCTGCTGACGATCCCCGCCGGGGCCCACATGGCCGGTCGGGCCGGTTTCCGCACCGGCCAGGTCGAGCCGGCGGACATCCACCTGGCCCGGCGGTCGGCCGGACCGGTGCCCGGCGTGCAGGGTGCCGAGCCGGGCCCGCCGCAGCCGCGACGGGAGCTGGACGAGGGGTGAGCCGCGCGGCGCCGGCGGCGAGGCTGGCACGGGCGCCGGCACCCCGCACCACCCCCCGCGTCGGTCAGGCGCCGGTGACCATCCAGGCGTCCTGCCGGGAGCGCCACGTCAGCCCGGCGGCGCGGACGGCCATCCAGGCGGTGTAGGCCAGCCACAGCCACACCAGCCCGGTCACCCCGACCTGGTCGAGGGCCCGGACGGCGAGCGCCAGCGGCAGGTAGGCCAGCAGGAAGACGGTCTGGGCCCACGCGAGCCAGCGGGCGTCCCCGGCCCCGATGAGCACCCCGTCGAGCACGAAGGCGATCCCGGCGACCGGTTGGCCGAGGGCGACCACGAGCAGCGCGGCGCCCAGGGCGGCGTGCACCTGCGGGTCGGTGGAGAAGGCGAGCGGGACGACGCGGTGCGTGGCCACGATGACGGCGGCGAGGAGCACCCCGAACCACACCCCCCAGCGGACCATCATTGCGGTCGCCGCCCGGGTCCCCGCCACGTCGCCGGCGCCGAGCGCCTTGCCGACCAGGGCCTGCGCCGCGATCGCCAGCGCGTCGAGCGCGAAGGCGAGCGAGCTCCATACCGTCATCGCCACCTGGTGGGCCGCCAGCTCCGGCTCCCCCAGCCCCGCGGCCACCCAGGTGGTGACGAGCAGGACCGCCCGCAGGGACAGGGTGCGCACGAGGAGGGGCACCCCTCCCGCGGCGGCGCGCAGCACGCCCGAGGCGGCGAAACCGAGCGGGGCGTCCAGCCGCCTCGCGGCGCGCACGACGACGGCGAGCATGGCCACGGCCATCCCGGTCTGGGCCATCACCGTGCCCCACGCCGCGCCCGCGATGCCCCAGCCGACGCCGTGGACCAGGAGCAGCGACAGGAGCGCGTTGGCGGTGAAGCCGACGACGGAGACGACGAGGGGGGTCCGGGTGTCCTGCAGCCCCCGCAGCACCCCGGTCGCAGCGAGCACCAGCAACATCGGGGGTATGCCGATCGTGGAGACCCGCAGGTAGGTCACCGCCTCCGCGGTGGCCGTCGGGGTCGCCCCGAAGATCTCGACGACCGGCTGGGCCCACAGGGCCGTCGCGGCGGCGGCGAGCACCCCGAGGAGCACCGCCAGCCACATGCCGTCGATGCCGGCGCTGAGGGCACCCCGCTGGTCACCGGCACCGAGGCGGCGGGCCACGACCGCCGTGGTGCCGTAGGCCAGGAAGACGAAGATGTTGACGGCGGTGAGCAGGACCGCGCTGGCGACCCCCAGGCCGGCCAGGGCGGCGGTCCCCAGGTGGCCCACGATCGCCGAGTCGGCCAGCAGGAAGAGCGGCTCGGCGACCAGGGCCAGGAACGCCGGGACCGCCAGACGCAGCACCTCCCGGCGCAGGGCGGCGGGATCGGGGGCGCTGCTCACGAGCGGCAAGTGTGCCAGCACGACGACGGGCCCGGCACCGTGCGGTGCCGGGCCCGGGGTCGCGCCGGGCGTGGGATCAGGCGCTCCGGGCCTGCTCCTCGCCCGAGCGGTCGGACTGCTCGCCGGACTCGTCCTCGGAGCGGTCCCCGTGCTGGGTGACCTCGCCGCGGACGCTGTCGCCGCCGCCCAGGCCGGAGCGGTGCGCCACCTGGATCTTGCGCGGCCTTGCCTCCTCGGCCACCGGGATGGTCAGGGTGAGCACCCCGTCGGTGTAGTCGGCCTCGATGCGGTCCAGGGCAACGCCGTAGCCGAGCGTCAGCTGGCGGGCGAACGTCCCGGCGGGGCGCTCGTGGGAGAGCCACTGCTCGGCGTCGGACTCCTCGCGCCGTTCGGCGCGGATGGTCAGGGTCCGGTCCTCGACGTCGACGTCGATGGAACCGGGGTCCACACCGGGCAGGTCCACCCTGGCGACGAAGGTCTCTCCGGCGCGGAAGAGGTCCATCGGCATCGCCGAGGCCGCGGGGGTGCGCATCGTCTCCGACATGAGGCGGTCCAGGTCACGGAACGGGTCGAAACGGCTCATGCTTCCTCCTTCTGTGCGGTCGAGGGAGGTGGTCCGGCGGCACCGGATCCGCCCTCGGTCCTGGTGGGCGAGTGCCTCACCTGCTGGTTCGTTCCAGGATTAGCACTCTTGCTTCTAGAGTGCCAAACGTCGGCGGGGTCCGCATCTCTTCCCGACACCTCGCGCGAGACCGGCGACACGCCCGGGGGTGGTCCGGGAGGGGTCGCAGAAGATTGTCGGAACGATCTTTCCTCCACAGGATGTGGCTGAAGGAGTTGCAGGTCAGGGGGGCTGCGACCGTTGTGTCGCACCGTTGTCCACAAGGTCCGTCCACAGGAGCCGCCCTCGCCGTCGCGTGTCGTCCACCGCGGGTCCACACGTGCTCCACAGTCTGTCCACAGGGGCGTCTTGGGGGAGGTCCCCGGGCGGCGTACCGTGACGCGTCGATGGTCTGTCGGTGGGCCGTGGTGACCTTGGGACCTGTCGGGGCGAGAGAGCAGGAGGGCGTATGTCGCTGAGCGAGCTGGAACGGACGTACGGGCCTCCGGGGGAGGGCTCGCCCGAGGAACGGCTGCCGCCGCAGGACGTGGCGGCCGAGCAGAGCGCCCTGGGGGCCATGCTCCTGTCCAAGGACGCCATCGGCGAGTGCTCCGAGCTCATCCGGCCCGTCGACTTCTACCGGCCCGCGCACGAGCGGATCTACGAGGCCGTCGTCGACCTCTTCTCCCGCGGCGAGCCGGTGGACGCCATCACCGTCGCCGACGAGCTGACCAAGCGGGGCGAGCTCGCCCGGGTGGGCGGCACGGCATACCTGCACCAGCTCATCGCGGGCGTCCCGACCGCGGCCAACGCCTCCTTCTACGCCGAGATCGTCGCCGAACGGGCGGTGCTGCGCCGCCTGGTGGAGGCGGGGACGCGGATCGTGCAGATCGGCTACGGCGGCGGGGACGTCGAGGAGAGCGTCAACACCGCCCAGGCGGAGATCTACGCGGTCGCCGACAAGCGGGGCGGGGAGGACTACCACGCGCTCGCCGACCTCATCCAGCCCACGACGGACGAGATCGAGCACAACGCCTCCTCCACCGGGGAGATGGTGGGGGTGCCGACGGGGTTCACCGAGCTCGACGAGCTGACGAACGGGCTGCACCCCGGGCAGATGGTGATCGTGGCGGCCAGGCCGGCTGTGGGGAAGGCCCTGGCGCTGGACACGCCGCTGCCGACGCCGAGGGGCTGGACGACCATGGGCGAGGTCCGGGTCGGCGACCAGCTGCTGGGTGCCGACGGCCGACCCACCACCGTGGTGGCGGCGACGGAGGTCATGCTCGACCGTCCCTGCTACGAGGTGGAGTTCTCCGACGGGTCGGTCATCACGGCCGACGCCGAACACCTCTGGCACCTGAGCCTGACCGAGGGAGCTGCTGCCTCCACCGTGACGACGACCGAGGTGGATCGGGCCGTCGCGTCGGGAGCCACTGTCACCGTTGCGCGGCCCGGGGGTGCGCAGGAGGCGGCGGCCTGGACGGTGACGAGGGTCGAGACGGTGGACACCGTCCCCGTGCGGTGCGTGCAGGTCGACGACGAGAAGCACCTCTACCTCGCGGGTCGTTCGATGATTCCGACCCACAACTCGACCTTCGCCCTGGACGTGGCCAGGGCGGCAGCGATCAAGCACCGGCTGCCGACCGTCGTCTTCTCCCTGGAGATGAGCCGCACCGAGATCACGATGCGACTGCTCTCGGCGGAGTCGGAGATCCCGCTGCAGAACATGCGCAAGGGCAACATGCGCGACCGCGACTGGACCCGACTGGCGGAGACGCAGGGACGCATCCACGACGCGCCCCTGTTCATCGACGACTCGCCGAACATGTCGTTGATGGAGATCCGTGCCAAGTGTCGCCGTCTCAAGCAGCGCAGCGACCTCAAGCTGGTCGTCGTGGACTACCTGCAGCTGATGAGCTCGGGCAAGCGCGTGGAGTCCCGTCAGCAGGAGGTCGCCGAGTTCAGCCGGGCCCTGAAGCTGCTCGCCAAAGAGCTCGAGGTCCCGCTCATCGCCCTGTCCCAGCTCAACCGTGGGCCGGAGCAGCGGACGGACAAGAAGCCGCAGATGAGCGACCTTCGCGAGTCGGGCTGCCTGACGGCCGACACCAGGGTCCTGCGGGCCGACACCGGGGCCGAGGTGACCATGGGCGATCTCCATGAGACCGGTGAGCGGGACGTGCCCGTGTGGTCGCTGGACGAGTCGCTGCGCTACGTGCGGCGGCACCTGACCCATGTCTTCCCGACAGGCACCCGGCCGGTCTTCCGTCTCACGCTGACCTCCGGCAAGACCGTCCGGGCCACCGAGAACCACCCGTTCCTGACCTACGACGGGTGGAAGCAGCTGGGCGACCTCCGCGCCGGTGACAGGATCGCGGTGCCCAGGCACGTGCCCGCCCCGGAGAAGCACGAGCCGTGGAGCGACGACAACCAGGTGCGGGCCATGGCCCGAGACCTCGACAGCGGGAAGCTCGACTCGCCGCCCGACAGCGCCGCTCACATGTCGAAGCGCCAGATCGGCCTGTTCGTCGGTTCGCTCTGGAAGCTCGGAGGTGCCGTGCGTGTCACTGACGGCGGTGTCGTGATCGACTGGACAGGGCCTTCTGCCCTTGCCGACCAGATGTCCCGGCAGCTGCTCCGGTTCGGCATCAGTACGCGCCAGTGGGGCATGGCCGCGACGGTGACTCTGGCCGTGGTGGAGAAGGACGACCAGCGGCGGTTCCTCCGCGAGATCGCGCCGCAGGTGGACCTGGGCCCGGAGGTCGCTCGTGCGCTGGCCCTGGTCGAAGCGGGCGACGTCCGCACGGAGCCGCGTGCCGTCCTCGATCAGCCTGCGCCACTGTGGCAGGAGATGGCCCGGGTCCTGCAGCGGGAGACGACGGGCGGTGCTCTCGCGACCGTGGTGGACGTGCTGGACACCGAGGACCTGGATCTCGCCGCCGTCAACGACGTCCTCTTCGACGACGTCGTGTCCGTCGAGCTGGACGGCGTCGAGGAGGTCTTCGACGCGACGGTCCTGGGCAACCACAACTTCGTGGCCAACGGCATCGCCGTCCACAACTCGATCGAGCAGGATGCCGACGTCGTCATCCTGCTCCACCGCGAGTCGATGTACGAGCGCGAATCACCCCGGGAGGGGGAGGCCGACGTCATCGTGGCCAAGCACAGGAACGGCCCCACGGATACCGTGGTCGTGGCGTTCCAGGGTCACTACTCCCGCTTCACCAACATGGCCAGCAACTTCTGACTGCTCCTAGGTTGCGATCAGCCCGGGACGGCGGTGCCGCGACCTGAAGGTTCCTGCCGCGCTCCCCTAGATATCCCAGGGGTCTAACGTGTCAAGCTGCCGTGGCGTGGCGGTGGGCCCAGGCGGTGTGTTCGTCGTAGGGGGTGCGGTGCTTGAGGCAGCCGTGCAGGATTCCGATCCAGCGGTTGCCCAGGGCGCGGAGGGCTTCGTGGTGTTCCCCTTCGGCTACGGGCTCTCCTATACGACCTTCGAGGTCGGGGACGTGTCGTTGTCGGCAGCGACGACGGACGGGACGGAGCCGGTCCACGTCCGGGCCCGGGTGACCAACACCGGTGACCGGCGGGGAGCCGAGGTGGTTCAGGTGTACGTCGCGATCCCCGCCACGGGCCAGCCGCCCAAGCGGCTCGTCGGTTTCCAGAAGGTGTGGCTCGAGCCCGGGGAGTCTGCCGAGGTGGCCGTCACCATCGACCCGCGGGCCACGGCCAAGCCGTTGTCGGTCTGGGACTACGCGACAGGTTCCTTCCGGGTCGCAACCGGTGACCACCGGGTGCTGGTCGGCACCTCCAGCGAGGACACGCCCCACGAGCTGACCCTCGCGGTCGCTGGCTGACGAGGGGGTAGGGAACGACTGCACGCACCGTTCGGCCCGATCGAGGGAATCTGCCGAGCAAGTCGTGCACTCGTGCGGTCGGAGGGCGCAGCGCCGGACGATGGCCGAGGTGTCTGCGCTCTCGGGGGCTACGACCCCGGCGTCGGAGCTCGTCCCCCCTTGAGCGAGCGGCAGGGGTCAGGAGTCCTGGCCCACCGCCCGCTCCAGGAGCTGGACGACCCGCTTCCTCACCTCGGGCGTGAGCCGGGTGACGGCGAACGAGGTCGGCCACATGTCCCCGTCGTCCAGCGCGGCCCCGTCGTTGAAGCCCACCGTGGCGTACCGCGTCTCGAACTTGCCCGCCGGCTGCATGAACATCAGGATCTCCCCGTCCCTCGCCCACGACGGCATGCCGTACCACGTGCGACCGTCCAGCCCCGGGGCGGTCTCGGAGACGAGGGTGTGCAGTCCTGCCGCGATCGCGCGGTCCTGCTCCGGCATCGCCTCGATCACCTCGAACAGCTTCTCCAGGTCCGTGGCCTTCTTCCGGCCGCCCTTCTCGGCCCGCAGTTCCTCGGCCCGGGCCTTCATCGCCCCCCGCTCGGCCTCGCTGAAGCCTCCGGTCCGGTCGCTGTCCGCAGTCATGTCGTGGCTCCTCGCCCGTCAGTGCCGGCTGCCATGATCGGGGGATGACCACCCCGGCCGACTCCCACGACACCATCCGCGTCCGCAACGCCCGTGTCAACAACCTGCGCGGCATCGACGTCGACCTGCCCAAGCGACGGATGACCGTCGTCACGGGCGTGTCCGGGTCGGGCAAGTCGTCCCTGGTCTTCGGCACGATCGCGGCCGAGTCCCAGCGGCTCATCAACGAGACCTACTCCACCTTCGTGCAGTCCTTCATGCCTCCGCAGGCCAGGCCGGAGGTGGACCACCTGGAGAACCTCACCGCCGCGATCGTGGTCGACCAGGAGAGGATCGGCGCCAACGCCCGGTCCACCGTCGGCACGGCCACCGACGCCCTCACCTACCTGCGGGTGATCTTCAGCCGGCTGTCCGTCCCGCACGTCGGCCCCACCTCGGCCTTCTCGTTCAACCTCGCCTCCGCCTCCGGCCGCGGCACGATGACCGTGGAGAAGGGCGGCGCCCAGGCCGAGGTGCGCGAGTTCTCGGTGGTCGGGGGGATGTGCCCGGCCTGCGAAGGTCTGGGGACGGTCGCCCGGATCGACCCGGACACCTTCCTCGACCGGGACCGCTCGCTCAACGAGGGGGCGATCGAGGCGCCCAACCTCGGGGTGGGCAGCTGGATGTGGCGCAGCTACGCCGAGAGCGGGCGGATCGACCCGGACAAGCGGCTGCGGGACTACACCCAGGAGGAGTGGGACTGGCTCCTCCACCAGCCGGCCACCAAGGTCAAGGTCGCCGGCATCAACATGACCTACGAGGGCCTTGTCACCCGCTTCCGCCGCAGCTGGTTCGGCGACGTGGAGCCCAAGCAGGCGCACGTGCTGCGGTTCAAGGAGCGGATCGCCACCACCGGCCCCTGCCCCGAGTGCGACGGCACCCGCCTCAACGAGGCCGCGCGCACCGCCACCGTGCACGGCCGCACCCTGCCCCAGTGCTCCTCGGACGAGCTCGGCGACCTCCTGGCCTGGGTGGAGGAGCTCGAGGAGCCGTCGGTCGCACCGGTCACCAGGGGGCTCGCCGGGGTGCTGCGCTCGATGATCGACGTCGGCCTGGGCTACCTCTCGCTGGACCGGGCCACCGGCACCCTCTCCGGCGGCGAGGGTCAGCGCGTGAAGATGGTGCGCCACCTCGGCTCGGCCCTCACGGACGTCACCTACGTCTTCGACGAGCCCACGGTCGGCCTGCACCCGCACGACATCGCCCGGATGAACCAGCTCCTCCTCCAGCTGCGGGACAGCGGCAGCACCGTGCTCGTCGTCGAGCACAAGCCCGAGGTCATCGCCCTCGCCGACCACGTCGTGGACATCGGCCCCGGAGCCGGCGGCGACGGAGGACAGGTGGTGTATGCCGGTGCGCCCGGGGGCCTGTCCGCCTCCGGTTCGGTGACGGGGGAGTGGCTCGACCACCGCCCGAGCCTGCGCACCCAGGTGCGCGAGCCCACGGCATACCTGCAGATCCGGGGGGCCAGCACCAACAACCTGCGCGACGTCGACGTGGACGTCCCCCTGGGGGTGCTGGTGGCGGTCACGGGGGTGGCCGGGTCGGGCAAGTCCTCGCTCGTGCACGGCTCGCTGGCCGGACGCGACGGCATCCTCATCGTCGACCAGTCCTCCATCCGCGGGTCACGACGGTCCAACCCGGCGACCTTCTCCGGACTGCTCGACCCGATCCGGACGGCGTTCGCCAAGGCCAACGGGGTGCCCGCCTCGATGTTCAGCCCCAACTCCGAGGGTGCCTGCCCGGTGTGCCGGGGCCAGGGGGTCATCTGGACGGACCTGGTCATGGTGCACGGGGTGAGCACGCCCTGCGAGGAGTGCGGGGGCCGGCGCTTCCGGCCCGAGGTGCTGGAGCACCGCCTGCACGGGCTGACCATCGACGAGGTGCTGGACCTGTCGGTCGAGGACGCCTCGGCGGTGTTCACGACCGGCAAGGCGGCGACCGTGCTGCGCCGCCTGCTCGACGTGGGCCTGGGCTACGTGCGGCTCGGACAGCCGTTGACCACGCTGTCCGGCGGCGAACGCCAGCGGCTGAAGCTGGCCGCCCAGCTGCGCGAGGCCGAGGTGGTCGTGCTCGACGAGCCGAGCAGCGGCCTGCACCTGGCGGACACCCACCGGCTGGTGCAGATGCTGCACGGGCTCGTCGACGGCGGCACCTCGGTCATCGTCCTGGAGCACAACCTGGCTGTGGTCTCCCAGGCGGACCGGGTCGTCGACCTGGGGCCGGGGGCCGGTCACGAGGGTGGCCGGATCGTCTTCGAGGGCACCCCGCAGGCGATGGTCGACGGCTCCGACACCCTGACCGCGCAGCACCTGCGGGCCGCGGTCGGCGGTGGGTCGGTGGCCAGGACCTGAGCCGTCGTGGCCGTGCTGGCCCACCGTCCGGCGGGTCAGGCCTGCGCGACCGCCGGGGAGTTGGGCAGCTCCTCCCGCGCCCGCCAGACCTCGCTCAGGGCCTCCACGGCGGCCTCCACCGCGGGTCGGCGGGTGCTGGCGTCGCGGTGGACGGCGTGGATGCGCCGGGTGGGTGCCTCGACGAGCGGGGTGGCCACCACCTCCTCGGGCAGGACGTCACGGCCCAGCCGGGGCAGGAGGCAGATGCCGAAGCCCTGGGCCACCAGGGTCACCCGGGCCCCGGTGCTGTCGACGGTCGCCCCGATGCGGTGGGGCAGCGCCCGCTGGGCCAGGGCGGCGAGGAGCCAGTCGCTGTAGACCCCGGGGGTGTCGTCGATCCACACCCGGCCGCCGAGGTCGTCCAGGTCGACACCGTCGGGACCGGTCGTGAGGTCCTCGTCGCGCAGGGTGACCAGGTCGACGGGGTCCAGGCCCAGCAGGTGGGCCTGCAGACCGGTGCGCGGCGAGGCCTGCCGGTCGGTCCAGTCGTGGACGACGACGAGGTCGACCTCGCCGCGCAGCAGGGCGGGCATCGACTCCTCGGGCGAGTGCTCGCGCAGGGTGATCTGCAGGTGGGGATGGCGGTCCGTCAGGAGCGTCACGGCCGGGCTGACCAGTCCGCGCAGCGCCGTCGCGAACGCCGCGACGACCAGGGGGCCGGAGACCTCCTCCCGGAGGCTCTCGAGCTCAGCCCGCGCCCGTTCGTCCAGGTCGACGACGCGCTCGGCGAGCCGGACGAGGACGTCGGCCGCGTCGGTGGGGACCAGGCCCCTGCCCTGCCGCACCATGACGGGCTGGCCGACCTGCCGCTGCAGCCGGGTGAGCTGCTGGCTCACCGCCGAGGGGGTCAGGCGCAGGCGGTCGGCGGCCGCGAGCACCGTCCCCTCCTCGACCACGGCGCGGAGGGTGACCAGGTGCTCGGGATTGAACATGTAGCAATACTGACAGGTATCGACCAGAAAACGTGACTTGTCCTTATGAAACGTCCCTGTCAAGGTAGGGGACAGATCACCAGCCGGATCCCTTGCCGGAGGTGGTCGCCCCGTACCCCCGATCATCTCCAAGGAGGTTGACCCCATGCTCGAACTGACCCTGCTGGTCGCCCTGGCCCTCATCACCCTGCTCGTGATCGGCCGTGCCGCCGGTGCGCGTGAGCTCTCGCCGGCCGGTCTCGGGCGTGGTGTCGCCCGCGGGACCCGCGTGCTGACCCAGACCGGCTCCTCCTGGCGCCCGGTGGAGCACCTGCGCGGCTGATCCCAGCCCCCGGTTCTGCGAACCGGCCCTGCACGACCCGACCGGCGCCGTCCTCGTTCACGAGGGCGGCGCCGGTCTCGTCGTCCTGGGGCCGGGGTGGCCGCGGTCCGGTCGTCCTGGGGCCGGGGTGGCCGCGGTCCGGTCTTCCGTCCTGTCGCGTGCCGGCGGTCGCAGGTCGACCGGTCGTGCCCGCTGCTAGGACCGCAGCGCCTCGATCAGCTCGTCCTTGGTCATCGAGGACCGGCCCTCGACGTCGAGCTCACGCGCCCGCTCCTGCAGCTCCTCGACGGTCCACTCCTCGTACGCCTCGCTCTCCCCGCCCCGGCGCCCCACCTCCTCCCGGGAGCTGTTGGCCGCCGCGTTGGAGATCGCGGCAGCCTTGGCCTTGCTGGCCCCGTCGTCACGCAGGGCCTCGTACATCTCCGGGTCCTTGACGCTGGGTCCGGGGTCCTGGTCCTTCTGCTTCTCAGCCATGGATCCACTGTCGCGCAACGGCCCCCTGCCCTCCACCCGGGAGGGCGGTGCGACCCTTGACCCATGAGCACCGACCGCGTCAGCGTCACCCGCACCATCCCCGCTCCTGCCGAGAAGATCTTCGCGGTCCTGGCCGACCCGTCGCGCCACGCCGAGATCGACGGATCGGGCACCGTGACCACGGCGCGCGGGGGCTCGCGCACCCTCCGCCAGGGGGACAGCTTCGGCATGGACATGCGGTGGGGCGTGCGCTACGCCACCCGCAACGAGGTCGTCGCGCTCGACCCCGACCGGACGATCGCCTGGCGCACGCTGGCCCCCTTCCCCCTCCGGCTGCTGTTCACCGGACGGACCTGGCGCTACGACCTCGTCCCCGTCGAGGACGGCACCCGGGTCACCGAGACGTGGGACGTGAGCACCGAGGCGCCCCTGGGCCGTCCGGCCGTGCGTCGGCTCGCGGGCTACACGCGCCGGTCCATGGAGAAGACGCTGGAGCGCCTCGAGACCGTCGTGGCCGACGGGCGCTGAACACGTGGTCGCCGAGGGCCGCCAGCCCGAGCACAGCGACGTCCTCGTGGTCGGCAGCGGCTTCGGGGGCTCGGTCGCCGCGCTACGGCTGCGGGAGAAGGGGTATGCCGTCACGGTCCTGGAGGCGGGGCGCCGGTTCGCCGACGAGGACTTCGCCGCGACGTCCTGGGACCTGCGCCGCTTCCTCTGGGCGCCCGCGCTGGGACTGCGGGGGATTCAGCGCATCCACCTGCTGCGCGACGTGCTCGTCCTGGCCGGCGCCGGGGTTGGTGGCGGCTCGCTGAACTACGCGAACACGCTCTACCGGCCCCGCTCGGACGCCTTCTTCCGCGACCCCCAGTGGGCGCACATCACCGACTGGCGGGCCGAGCTCGACCCCCACTTCGGCACGGCGGAGCGGATGCTCGGCGTCGTGACCAACCCGACCCTCACCCCCGTGGACGCGCTCTACCGCCGGGTCGCCGAGGAGATGGGGGTCGGCCACACCTTCCGCCGCGCCCCCGTCGGCGTCTTCTTCGGGCGCGACGGGGCCCTCGAGCCCGGCGTCGAGGTGGCCGACCCCTACTTCGGCGGCGACGGGCCGCGACGCACCGGGTGCACCGAGTGCGGCGGGTGCATGGTCGGATGCCGGGTGGGTGCCAAGAACACGCTGGTCAAGAACTACCTGTGGTTCGCCGAGCGGGCGGGTGCCCGGATCGTGCCGGACACGACGGTCACCCGGGTCCGGCCCCGCCCGGAGGGCGGCTACGCCGTCACCACCGTCCCCACCGGCACCCGGTTGGCCCGCCTGCGCCCGGGAGCACGGCATACCCGCACCGCCGACCACGTGGTCCTGGCCGCCGGCGCCTGGGGGACCCAGCACCTGCTCCACCGCCTGCGGCGGGACGGGGACCTGCCCCACCTGTCCGACCGGTTGGGCGAGCTGACCCGGACCAACTCCGAGGCCCTCCTGGGCGCCACCCGCCCCCGGGGCGCCGCCGGGCCGGACCTCACCCGCGGCGTGGCCATCACCTCCAGCTTCCACCCCGACGAGCACACCCACGTCGAGCCGTGCCGCTACGGCCGCGGACAGAACGCGATGGGCCTGCTCAGCACCCCCTACCTCGCCGACGGGGACGCCGACCCCGGTGCGGCCGGCCTTCCCGCGCGGGTCCGCCGGGCGGGCCGGTGGCTGCGGGCCGCCGCCGCCGACCCCCGTGGGCTCGTCGACCACGTGCTCGGGCTGTCCCGCTGGTCGGAGCGCACGACGATCGCGCTGGTCATGCAGACCCTCGACAACTCGATCACCGTCCGGGCGGCGCGCGGGCTGCTCGGCCGCTACCGGCTCACCTCGGGCCCCGGCCACGGGGCGCCCAACCCGACCTGGATCCCGGTCGCCCACCAGGCCGTCCGGCGGATGGCCCGGCACCTGTCCGGACGACCCGGCAGCGCCGTCGGCGACGTCGTCAACGTGCCGATGACGGCCCACTTCCTCGGCGGCTGCGTCATCGGCGACTCGCCGGCCACGGGCGTGGTCGACCCCTACCACCGGGTCCACGGCCACCCGGGGCTGCACGTCGTCGACGGGTCGACGATCTCGGCGAACCTCGGCGTCAACCCGTCGCTGACGATCACCGCGCAGGCCGAGCGGGCGATGTCGATGTGGCCGAGCAAGGGGGCGCCCGACCCCCGCCCCGCGCCCGGCGCGGCATACCGGCGCCTGGACACCGAGACCGACCCTGACGCGGGCTGACCGTCACACCCGGCCCTGCCCTGAGCAATCCCTGAGGGCTCCGTGGACGAACAACCTTGTGGACCCGCCACCCCGGCCGGCCCACGCACGAGGAGGACATCCATGAGGAACGTCACCAGGACCCTGGCCCTCGCCTCGACCGCGCTGGTGCTCGCGGCCGCCGCCCCGGCTCTCGCCCACGACAGGGGGTTCGAGAGCGTGCGGGTCGACCACGAGCTCATAGCGGTGCAGAAGGCCTCCGTCAGCCAGGCCTCCGGCGAGGCTCGCATCCGGACCCTGCCCAACGACATGATGCACGTCCGGGTGCGTGTCGAGGGCCTGACCCCGGGCAGCGTGCTCCACATGCAGCACCTCCACGGGTTCCCGGGCGCGCCCGACATGGGGTGCCCCTCCATGAAGACCACGCCCATGGCCGATGCGAACGGCGACGGTCTGATCAGCGTCGGCGAGGGGGCTCCGTACTACGGCCCCGTGCAGGTGCACCTGAACACCACGGGTGCCACCGACGGCTCGGGTGACTACGCGGTGGCGGACTCGCGCGGCCGGATCCGTTACGAGCGGACGTTCCGGACCACCGCGGCCAACGTCCAGATGGCCGAGCGCTTCCAGGTCGTCGTGCACGGGATCGACCTCGACAAGGACGGCATGCTCGGCTCCCCTCTGGAGGTCTCGATCCCGGCGGTGTGCGGAGGGGCCGCCGACTGAGGTCGCACGTCCGAGCAGCACCCACGGGCTCGGACGGGCCAGGTAGCGGTGCGCCTCCTGAGGCGCGCCACCAGGGGCCCGCCCGCGGTTTCCCCGTGTCCCGGTCACGCCTCCACGACGTCGTGGATCGGCTCCTTCGGGAGCCGCCGCACCCGCTTGGGCCGCCGACGCCGGGCAGGGATGAGGGAGCGCATGCTCTCGTGGCGCCCGAAGCAGAGCAGCCGGTCACCCTCCTCCAGCACCTTGCTCGCCCCCGGGTTGGGTATCACGCGGGTGCCGCGGTGCAGGGTGAGCACCTGGACGTCCCGCTCGCGCAGGCCCGAGTCGCCGATCGTGCGACCGACCATCTCGGACCCGGCGAGCACCGCGATCTCGGCCACGCCGTAGCCGGTGGAGACCGCGAGCCGCTGCCGCACGTCGATGTCGGGGAAGTCGGCCTGGTCGGCGACGTAGTCCACGATCGCGCCCGCGACGTCGAGCTTGGTCGCCGCCTCGATGCCCTGCAGCCCGGGGGAGGAGTTGACCTCCATGACGAGCGGTCCGTCCCGCCCCTCGAGCATGTCCACGCCGGCCACCCGCAGCCCCATGATGTGGGCGCTGCGGACGGCGATCTCGGCGTACTCCGGGTCGAGGTCGACGGCCTCGACCGTCCCGCCGCGGTGCACGTTGGAGCGGAACTCCTCGCCCTGGGCCCGGCGGCGCATCGCGGCCACGACCCGGTCGCCGACGACGAGGGCGCGCACGTCGGTGCCCTTGCTCTCCTTGACGAAGCTCTGCATGAGGACCTGGTGGTTGGTGCCGTGCAACGTCTCCACGATGGCCTCGGCGACCTTGGCCTCGGGGGCGAGGATGACGCCGATGCCCTGGGTGCCCTCCAGCAGCTTGAGCACGACGGGCGCGCCGCCGACCATCTCGATCGCGTGCGGGATCTCCGAGCGGTTGCGCACCAGCACGGTCGCCGGCATCGGGATGCCGTGGCGCGACAGGATCTGGCTGGCACGCAGCTTGTCCCGGCTGTTCATGATGCCGTTGGCGGTGTTCGGCGTGTAGACGTCCATCTGCTCGAACTGCCGCACGACCGCGGTGCCGAAGTAGGTCACCGACGCCCCCACCCGCGGCAGCACGGCGTCGTAGGTCGACAGCGGCCGGCCGCGGAAGTGCAGGTCCGGCTCGGGTCCGGACAGGTCGATGCCGAAGCGCAGCGTGTCCAGGACCTTGACCTGGTGGCCGCGGTCGAGGGCGGCCGTGCGCAGCCGCTGCGTGGAGTAGGCGCGCAGCGACCGCGAGAGGATGGCGAGCTTCATCGGGTGTTCCTGACAAGATGGGGACGTGCCTGGGCAGACCCATGAAACCACCCCGTCGAAGGTCGTCGTCGGCTGGCGTGAGTGGGTACGCCTCGACGCGGTCGGCGTGCCCTGGGTCAAGGCCAAGGTGGACACCGGGGCGCGCACCTCCTCGCTGCACGCGTTCGACCTGCAGCCCGTCTCGGTGGACGGACGGCCGTGGGTCCGCTTCGACGTCCACCCCTGGCAGGCCGGCCCCGAGGACGCGGTGACCGTGGAGCTGCCGGTGCACGACGAGCGCACCGTGCGCAGCAGCTCGGGCCACACCGAGACGAGGTATGTCGTGCTCCTGCAGCTCCTCCTGTGCGGTCGCTCGGTCGACGCGGAGGTGACCCTGACCGACCGGGACGAGATGGGCTTCCGCATGCTCGTCGGCCGGGAGGCGCTCGTGCAGGGGTTCCTCGTCGATCCGGCGCTCTCCTACGCGGGGGGTCGACCCGAGCGGGCCGTGCGCCGGCGGAACTGGGGCCGCTAGTGGCCCCCGCCCGCCGGCGCCCCCGACCCTCCTTCGCCATCGGCACCGTCCGGGTGCGTGCGGGGTCCCGGCAGGAGGTGTCCCTGCCGATCAGCAGGCTCGTCACCGGGGCCGAGGTCAGCCTGCCGGTTCACGTGCTGCACGGCCGCGAGGACGGGCCGACCGTGTGGCTGGACGCGGCGATCCACGGTGACGAGGTCGTCGGGATCGAGGTGATCCGGCGGGTGCTGGCCAAGGTGTCCGCCCGTCGGATCCGGGGGACGCTCATCGCGGTGCCGATCGTCAACGTCCTCGGGGTGATGTCCCGCGACCGGTACCTCCCCGACCGGCGCGACCTCAACCGCAGCTTCCCGGGCGCCGCCCGTGGATCGTTGGCCGCCCGGATCGCGCACCTGATGATGACCGAGATCGTGGCCAAGTGCGACGTCGGCATCGACCTGCACACCGCCTCCGACCGGCGGTCGAACCTGCCGCAGATCCGGTGCGACCTGGAGGATCCGCGCACCCGCGAGCTGGCGGAGGCGTTCGGCGCCCCGGTGCTCTACCACGCCCGGCTGCGCGACGGCTCCCTGCGCTCGGCGGCCCGCGAGCGAGGCGCCCGGGTGCTGCTCTACGAGGCGGGGGAGGCCTGGCGGTTCGACGAGTGGGCGATCACCGCGGGCGTCGACGGGGTGCTGCGGGTCCTGCACGCGCTCGGCATGCTGCCCGAGGACGAGCAGGTGGTCCCTCCAGGTGGGCCCAGCGTGGTGTGCTGGCGCAGCGGCTGGGTCCGCGCCCGGCGCACGGGGATCCTCGGCCTCGAGGTGTCGTTGGGCCAGCGGGTGGTCGCCGGCGAGCGGCTGGGGGAGCTGCACGACTCGTTCGGCCGACGGCTGGCGATCGTCAAGGCAGACCGGGACGGCATCGTCATCGGCCGGACGGAGGCCCCGCTGGTCAACAGCGGGGACGCGCTCGTCCACATCGCCTCCAGCGACCCCGACGACGAACCCGACGGGGCCGAGGTGCCGGTCATCGTCTGAGCGGCCCGCTCGCGCGGCCCCGCCGGAGTGCAGTCGACCAGTGCCCCGGGTGGGGCCACGATCGACTGCGCTGCCCCGGCGGGTCTCAGGACTGGACGGCCCGGGCGGCGCAGGTGTGGACCGCGACCCCGTCGAGGTTCGGCACCGTGGCCGTGAGGACCTTCCTGACCTCGTGAGCGACCGCGTCGGCCTCACCGACGGTCAGGCCCGGGTCCACGTCGACCTCCAGGTCGGCCTCCATCCGGTGACCCGACCAGCGGGCGCGGGCCTGCCGGACGGCCCGCACGCCGGGGACCGCCGCGGTGACCTCCTCCAGCGTGGTCAGCACCTGGGGTTCGATCCCGTCCATCAGCCGGTGCACGGTCGTGCGCATCGAGGCCCACAGCACCAGAAGGATGACGGCCGCGATGAGCAGTCCGACGACAGCGTCCACCTGGGGGTATCCGAGCATCGCCCCGCCGACGCCGAGCAGCACGGCGAGCGAGGTGAGCGCGTCGGTGCGCGCGTGCTGACCCTCGGCCACGAGGGCCGCCGAGCTGATCCGGCGCCCCACCCGGATCCGGTAGCGCGCCACGACCTCGTTCCCGGCCGCCCCCACCAGCGCCGCGGCCGCCACCCAGCCCAGGTTGGTCAGCTCACGGGGCTCCCCGATCGCCCGCACCGACTCCCAGACGATGAGGGCGGCCGACAGGGCGATGATGAGACCGATGAAGAGCCCGACGAGGTCCTCGGCGCGTCGGAAGCCGTAGGGGTAGCGGCGGGTGGGGGCGCGCAGCCCCAGCCGGAAGGCGATGATCAGCGGGATCGTCGTCGCCAGGTGCCCGAGGTTGTGCACCGTGTCGGCCAGGAGGGAGATCGACCCGGAGATCCAGACGATGAACACCTGGACCACCGCGGTGGCGCCCATCCCGATCAGGCTGATCCAGGCGGCCCGGATGCCCTCGGCGCTGGACTCCTCCGCCGACTGGATCGCCTCCGCGTGGTCGTGGCTGTGCGGGGTGAGCGCGTGCCTCAGCCGGCCGAGCAGACTCTGGTCGTGGTCGTGGTCGTGGTCGTGGTCGTGGTCGTGGTCGTGGTCGTGGTCGTGGTCGTCGCGTCCACGGGTGGTGGTTCCCATCACGCCCTCTCGCCGGGGCCGCCCCTGGCCCTCGCGCCGGGGCTGGTTCTGCGCCTGCTCCTGGGTCGGGTCCTGGGCACGGACGGATCCCGCACCGGGCTGCTCCTGGTCCTCGCGCACGAGGCCAGCATATCTGCATATCTGCGAAGATAGTGAATTCGCTAAGGTGGACCTGTGCACGAGCAACCGATCCAGACGGTCCAGGTCCCCGACGACCTGCACGCACGGGCCGTGACGGACACCTTCCGGCTGCTCGCGGACCCGACCCGGGTCAAGCTCCTCTGGGCCCTGCTGCACGGGGAGCACAGCGTGGGAGCGCTCGCCGAGCTGGTCGAGGCCGGTCCGACGGCCGTCAGCCAGCACCTGTCCAAGCTGCGCCTCGCCGGCCTCGTGCACACCCGCCGCGAGGGCACCTACGTCTTCTACCGGGCCGAGGACGACCACGTGCGGCGGCTCCTCACCGAGGCCCTCTCGCACGCCGAGCACGCGACCGGCACCGCCGGCGAGGGTGAGCCCGGCCAGCACCGCTACCGCGCCTGAGCGGGACCGAACGGTGCCGGACCGAGGGTCGGGTGGCCTGGGGCGCTCCGCCGGATGGCGTCGACGGCCGAGCCGGGCGCCGGGAGCCCACCGTCGTCCGGTTCGTGCGGGCCCGGCGCGCGTTTCCGCAGGTCGGTGTCCGAGGTTCGTGGACGAACCGGACGACACTCGGCCGCACAGTGCCCACGGGGCGTCCGTTGCCGACGGGTGACCGTGCGGCGGCCGGCCGCCCGGGCCGACAGTCCGGCTCAGGCCTGAACGGGGCGGATGGTCCAGAGCTGCCAGGCGGCCACGCCGCAGAGGATGCCGCCGGCGAAGGTGAGGAGCAGGCCCGGGCCGGGCATCCAGCCGGCCATGCCGACCAGGCTGAACATGTGGAAGAACTGCCAGACCGGCAGCACGACGCAGATGGCCGCGGCGGCCAGGGCCTGGACGATCGCCAGGAGGCGCAACCGGGCGGGCACGAGGGCCCCGGCGAGGGCGAGCATGGCGACGGTCGCGGTCCACAGACCCGGGCCGCGCATGCCGGTGATGGTGCCGAGCGGGGTGTAGAGCCAGGGGACGAACGCGCCGAGGAGGATCATCAGGCTGGCGGCGAGCAGGCGCATCTGGCCGGGCATCTTGCCGCGGCGGGTGCGAACGGGGGCGGTCTGGGTCGCCATCGGGAGTCAGCCTAACGCGAAGGGTGCTGCAGGGGTATGGAGTGTGCTGTGGGCCGGAGGGCCCGTCCGGCGGGTGGGCGGGGACGGGGGTCCTCCGCCGCCCTGCCGGTCCGGCCCGGCACGGCCGGGGCGGGTGCCCCGACCGTGCCGGCCTGCGGATGGTGCCGGTCCACGGTGACCGGCGGTGACGTCCGTCAGGGGTGACGGGTGTCGGGGTCGTGGTCGTGGTGCTCCCCGTGGAGGAGCTCGTCGTCCAGGGCGCCCGTGGCGTGCGCGGCGACGAGCTCGCTGCGCCCGGGGTAGCGGACCTCCTCGACCAGCTGCTGCATGACCTCGGTCGGCTTCTCGGTGAACTGCGACACCACGATCGTGACGGCGAAGTTGATGAGCATGCCGACGAATCCGAAGCTGGTGGCCGCGATGCCGAAGATGCCCTCGCTGCCGCCGTAGATCGGGATCGTCCAGATCATGTAGGCGAACGTGATGATCAGACCGGCGGCCATGCCGGCCGCGGCACCCTTGGCGGTGCACTTCTTCCAGAAGATCCCCAGGAACAGGATCGGGAAGAAGCTGGCGGCCCCGAGCCCGAAGGCCAGGGCGACCACCTGCGCCACGAACCCGGGCGGGTTGATGCCCAGGTAACCGGCGATGATGATGGCTCCACCCATGGCGAACCGCCCGACCATCAGCTGACGGGCCTCGGTCGCCTGCGGGTTGATCCGCTTGTAGTAGACGTCGTTGGCGACCGCCGAGCTGATGACCAGCAGCAGGCCCGAGGCGGTGGACAGCGCCGCCGCCAGACCGCCGGCGGCGACCAGGCCGATGATCGGGGCCGGCAGGCCCGCGATCTCCGGCGCGGCCAGCACCACGATGTCGTTGTTGATGGCGAGCTCGAAGCCCTCGCCCAGGCCGCCGGCGACGTCGATCGTGCCGTTGCCGTTCAGGTCGTTGACCGTGATGAGGCCGACGTCGCGCCAGGAGGCGAACCAGGCCGGGACGTCGTCGACGCCCGTGCCGGGGATCTGGTTGAGCACGTTGTACTTGCTGAACGCGCCGATGGCCGGAGCCGTCAGGTAGAGCAGCGAGATGAAGAACAGCGCCCACAGGGCCGAGAACCGGGCGGCGCGCACGCTGCGGGCGGTGTAGAACCGCACGATGACGTGGGGCAGACCGGCGGTGCCGAACATCAGCGTGGCCGTCATGAGCAGCATGTTGAGCATGTTCATCTGGGTGAACGCCCCGGTGTAGGCGTTGAGCCCGAACTCGGTCTGCAGCGCGTTGAGCTCGCCCATGATCTGGCCGAAGCCGATCTGCGGGATCGGGATCCCGGTGAGCCTCTGCGAGATGGCCACCGCGGGGATGAGGTAGGCCACGATCAGCACGGAGTACTGGGTCACCTGGGTCCAGGTGATCCCCTTCATGCCGCCGAAGACGGCGTAGGCGAAGACGATCGCCATGCCGATGATGACGCCCAGCGTCTGGTTGACGCCCAGGAACCGCTGGAAGACCAGGCCGACACCGGCCATCTGGCCGGCGACGTAGACGAAGGAGACGACGATCGCCGAGATGACGGCGATGATCCGGGCGGTCTCGGAGAACCGGTCGCCGACGAACTCGGGAACGGTGAACTTGCCGAACTTGCGCAGGTAGGGCGCCAGCAGCAGGGCCAGCAGCACGTAGCCACCCGTCCACCCCATGAGGTAGACCGAACCGGCATACCCGTTGCTGCTGAAGGCGATGATCCCGGCCATCGAGATGAACGACGCGGCGCTCATCCAGTCGGCGGCGATCGCCGCCCCGTTGGCCGGTGCGGGGATGCCGCCGCCGGCGACGTAGAAGCCAGCGGTGTCGGACACCCGGCTGGCGTACGCGATGTAGATGTAGAGGCTGAACGTGATGACGACGAAGACGAGGGTCCAGGCTTGCACGGCGCCCATCAGTGGTGCACCTCCATCTCGTACTCGGTGATCCCGAACGCCTTGTCCAGCTTGTCCATCCGCCACACGTAGACGGCGATGAGGATCAGGAAGGTGAGGATCGAACCCTGCTGGGCGAACCAGAAGCCGAGCGGCATGCCCAGGAAGTTGACGGCGTTCAGCGGCTCGACGAACAGGATCCCCGCCCCGAAGGAGACGAGGGCCCAGATCGTGAGCAGGACCGCCATCAGGCGCAGGTTGCGGCGCCAGTAGGCCTTGCGTTGTGCCATGTCCATCAGGTGACCTCGGGCGTTGGTGGGAAGGTGGGACTCACGGTGATCTCCTCCTCGACGGGGACGGCCCGCCGACGTCCCGGCGGTGTGACCCGCGCCACGGTAGGGCCAGGGTCACCCCCCTGGTGAGTACCGCCGGACCGCGGGTCGTCCGACGGCGCCCACCGGACGACGAACGGTCGTCCTGGCGGGACGAACGGTCGGGGGCGGAGGCGCCTCAGAGGGTCAGCACGGCGGCCAGCAGAGCGGCCGGCAGCGCCAGCTGGGCGGTGGCGCCGAGCACGTCGCCGGTGGCACCGCCGAGGGTCCGCCGGGCGTGGGCGCCCACCACGAGCGCCGCTCCCAGCGCCGCCAGGAGCATCGCCGCCCCGGTCCACCCCAGCAGCGCGCAGAGCAGGACCGGCACGACCCAGGCGAGGAGGGTATGGCGCAGCGCCAGTCCCTGCACCACCGCCCGGCCGGTCCCGTCCTCTCGGGCGTAGGGCAGCAGCAGGGCGACCGGCAGCATCGCCGCCCTGGACAGGGACCAGGCCGTCGCGCCGAGCAGGGCGGCCGCGAGCCACCCGGCGGGGCCGTCCGCACCCCGGCCGGTGCCCAGGATCCCGGACGCCGGGCCCGTGACCGCACCGGCCGTCAGGACCTCGACCAGCAGAGCCCCCTCGAGCAGCAGCGCGAGCACCACGGCGGTCGTCCCGTAGACGCCGGTGGCGTGGTCCTTCATGATCCGCAGGCGCGCCGCGCGGTCCCGGCCGCCCGAGGCGTCCGCGAGGTCTGCCAGGCCGTCGAGGTGCAGCGCGCCGGTGAGCAGATGCTCGACGACGAGCACGAGGACCACCGCGACGAGGACCCCGGTCCACGTCGCCAGCAGGAGGCCCAGGAGCAGGGCCGTCGCACCGAGCAGGGCCCCGACGACCGGGAACCACACCGCCGCCCGGGCGAGGTCGACGGGAGCCGCGCGGTCCGTGCCCTCGCCCGAGCTGCCGCCCCTGGTCGCACCCGCGGTACCGCTCCCGCCCCCACCCGCCGTGCCACCGCCTCCCGCCCGTCGCCGGACCGGGACGCGGGTCAGGAACGCGACGGCGTCGAGGAACCCGGTGCCCACCGCCGGGTCAGACCGTCGGCCGGTCCTGGGCCAGGCCCAGGTCGGCGAAGCTGCCCATCTCGCGCAGCACCGCGACCGCCGACCGGAGCACCGGCACGGCCAGCGCCGCCCCCGTGCCCTCGCCCAGCCGCATCCCCAGCCGCAGGACCGGCTCCAGACCGAGCTCCTCCAGCTGGACGGCGTGCCCGGGCTCGGGGGAGAGGTGGGCGGCGACCATCGCGTCGACGGCCCGCGGGGCCAGCCGGGTCGCGACCACCGCCCCCGCGGTGCTGATGAACCCGTCGAGGAGCACCGGCACCCGCCGGGCCGCCGCGCCGAGCGCCACCCCGGCCAGCGCCGCGATCTCCAGCCCGCCCATCCGGGCCAGCACCTCCCAGGTCCCGCCGGCCCCCTCGTGCCGACGCAGGACCGCGTCGACCGCACGGACCTTGGCGGCGAGCACCTCGCCCGTCACCCCCGTGCCCGGTCCGGTGACGCGGGCCGGGTCGCGGCCCAGCAGCGCAGCGGTCAGCGCGCTCGCGGTGGTGGTGTTGCCGATCCCCATCTCCCCCAGGCCGACCAGGTCGGCCCCCTCGTCCACCAGGTCGGCGGCGAGCGTGACGCCGTGGGCCACGGCGCGCTGGGCCTCGGCGACGCTCATCGCCGGCCCCTCCAGGCTGTTGGCGGTGCCCGCGCGCACCCGGCGGTCGAGCACCTGGTTCTGGCCGGGCTCGATCCGCGGCGGGTCGACGACACCGAGGTCGGCCACCACGAGCCGGACGCCGGACTGGCGGGCGAGCACCCCCACGGCCGCCGTGCCGGCCGCGAACCCCTGCAGCATCAGCCCGGTGACCTCCTGGGGGTAGGCGCTCACCCCGCTCCTGGCGATGCCGTGGTCGGCCGCGCAGACGACGATCGCCGGAGCGTCCACGTGGGGCTGCGCGGTGCCCTGGATGCCGGCGAGGCGGGCGGCCAGCCGCTCCAGCTCGCCGAGGCTGCGCAGCGGCTTGACCTTCCCGTCCATGGCTCCCGCCGCAGCGGCTGCGGCGTCGGCGTCCAGCGGACGGATCGCGGCCACGGCCTGCTCGACGACGGCCAGCGCCTCCCGGTCGTGCTCGGGGCGGGTCATGTCTCCTCCACGGGGTCGAGGGTCAGGGTGCGCCCGGCCACCACGAGCTGGGCCAGGTCGGCGTACCCGGCCACGGTCGCGTTGACCCGGCCGAGCCGGTCGCGGTACTCACGCGCGACCGGGTGCATGGGGACGATGCCCGAGCCGACCTCGTTGGTCACGACCAGCACGGTCCCGGGGTATGCCGCGCCCCACCGGCCCAGGGCGTGCGCCTGCTCGAGGGTGCCGGCCTCGTCGTCGCCGCGCGCCATGAGGTGGGAGACCCACAGCGAGAGGCAGTCGACGACGACCGTGGGGCGGGGACCTGGTCCGGCGCCGAGGTCGAGGTCGAGGTCTGTCAGCGCGGCGACCAGCTCGGTGGGCTCCTCGACCGTGCGCCAGTCACCGGGCCGCTCGGCCCGGTGCCGGGCGATGCGGTCGGCCATCTCGGTGTCACCCTCGTCGGCCCGTCCGGTCGCGACGAGGACCACGGGGGCCCCGGTGCTGCGGGCGCGGCGGACGGCGAGGGACGACTTGCCGCTGCGGGCGCCGCCGGTGAGGAAGGTCATCGGCACGCTGGGCAACCTATCGCGGACCTGTGGACGGACCGACCGTCCGCGCGGCGGGTCGGCGTACCGTGCCTCGCGTGCACCGGCCGGAGGTGCCGGGGCACGCGGCGCGAGGCGCGGTGCGTGCGGTGCGCGGGAGGGGAGGGACCTTGGAGAGCACGCCCGACACGGCGGCGTTCCTGGAAGGGGAGCGTCGGACGATGACGGAGAACATCCGCCCCGGCGACCGGATGGCGGGCGTGAGGTTCGACGAGACGTCGAACGACGTTGTCACGTCGACGACACCCTCGCGATGGCCGCGCTGTCGCGACAACCGCATGGGGGCGATGACTGAACAGCCACGTTGACCAACCCGGTCGACCAGCCTAGTCTCCTGAGGGTGGAGGTCGTGAAGGTGCAGCAGGCCAAGACCCACCTGTCGGCCCTGCTCGCCCGCGTGGAGGTCGGGGAGGAGATCCTGCTCGCCCGGGGTGACCGCGTGGTGGCCCGGCTCGTTCCCGTCGACCCGCGTCCCCGACGGCTCGGCTCCGGGTCCTACCGCCTCCCTGACAGCTTCTTCGACGACCTGCCTGCCGAGGAGCTGGACGCCTGGGAGGGACGGTGACCTCGGGCGTGCCTCTCCTGCTGGACACGCACGTCCTGGTCTGGGCGGTCCACGAGCCGGGCCGGTTGTCCGACGACGCCCGGGCGCTCGTCTCCGACCCCGGTCGCCAGCTGCTCGTCTCGGCCGTCTCCGGCTGGGAGCTGGCCACGAAGCACCGGGTGGGCAAGCTCCCGGGCGGAGCCCTGCTCGTGGCCACCTTCGCTCAGCAGGCACAGGATCTGGGGGCGGAGCTCGTCGACATCACGACGGAGGACGCGATCCTCGCTGGCAGCTTCGGGTGGAGCCACCGCGACCCCTTCGACCGGATGCTGGCCGCCCAGGCGGTGACCCGCTCCGCGGTGCTGGTGACGGCAGACCCGGCGCTCACGGCGCTGGAGGCGGTCCGCACAGCCTGGTGACAGCGCCGGCGGTCCTGACCTGCAGAGGCCGCCCGCCGTCGAGCTGGGAGAGGCCGCCCGCCGTGCTGGGGAGAGCGCCTACCGTCGCGCTGGAAGACAGCGCATGCGGGTCCTCTCAGGAGACGGTCCGGGTCCGCCCTCCCCGGCGCTCGTCCAGCACCACCGGTGGGTCGGCGCTGCGACGGGTCGGACGCGCCCGGGGGGCGGGCACGACGACGAGGTCGCCGGCGACCTCGTGGACGTGGACCGGGTGCCCGTAGACGCGCGAGAGCAGCTCCGGCTCGAGCACCTCCACAGGCGTGCCGAGCGCCGCGAGCTGGCCGCGGTCCAGCAGAGCGAGGCGGTCGGCGTACCGGGCCGCGGAGTCGAGGTGGTGCATGGCGGCGACGACGGTGAGGCCGTCCTGACGGCGCAGCTCGTCGACCAGCTCCAGCACCTCGACCTGGTGACCCAGGTCAAGGGCGCTGGTCGGTTCGTCCAGCAGGAGCACCGGTGACTGCTGCGCGAGCGCCCGGGCGATGACCACCCGCTGGGCCTCCCCGCCGGACAGCCGGCGCACGGAGCGCTCCGCGAAGGAGGTGAGGCCCAGACGGCGCAGGACGTCGGTGGCGACCCGCCGGTCGACGGCCGACTCGGAGCGCAGCCAGCCCACGTGCGCGGTACGCCCGAGCAGGACGTACTCCACGACGCTCATGCCCGGAGGCAGCTCGGGGCTCTGCGGCATGAGGGACAGGTCGGTGGGGCCGGGCAGCGACCCGGTGCCCAGCTCGACCGTGCCGGTGCTCGGGACGAGGCCCACGAGAGCCCGCAGCAGTGTCGACTTGCCCGAGCCGTTCGGACCGATGAGCCCCAGCCACTCGCCGGTGCGCAGGTCCAGGTCGGTGCCCCGCAGCACCTCGGTGCCGTCGTGGACGACCCGCAGGTCCCGGACCCGCAGCGCGTCGAGCGGGCGCAGGGGTGCCGCGGCCGACCGGGCCGAGGCCCCGGAGGCCGACCCGGAGGTCGACCCGGAGGTGGCCCCGGAGGTCGACCCGGGCGCCCGCCGTCCCGACAGCCGGGAGGACAGCGGCAGGGACCGGGCGGTCGGAGGTGGAGGGGGACGGGGGGTCATGGATCCTGCCTTCCGCGCCACAGGACGAAGGAGAAGAACGGGGCGCCCACGAAGGCGGTGATGACGCCGACGGGCAGCTCCGCGGGGGCGGCCAGGGTGCGGGCCCCCACGTCGGCGACCGTGAGGAACGCGGCGCCCACGAGGGCCGACAGCGGCACGAGGACCCGGTAGGAGTGGCCTACGAGCAGTCGCACCACGTGCGGGGTCACCAGCCCGACGAAGCCGATGAGGCCGCTGACCGACACCGCGGCGGCGGTGATGAGGGTGGCGGCCCCCACGACGACGAGGCGGGAGCGGGCCGGCCGCAGGCCCAGCGCCCGCGCCTCGTCGTCGCCGAGCCGCAGCACGTCCAGGTGGCGGGCGTGCAGGACCAGCACCAGCCCGGCGAGCAGGACGTAGGGCAGCAGCAGCAGGACCGGTGCCCAGCCGTGGGTGGCCAGCCGGCCGAACAGCCACGAGAGGACCTCCCGGGCCGCGGTCTGGTCGAGGCGCTGCAGGGCGAAGGTCTGCGAGGCGGAGAACAGGGCGGCCATGGCCACCCCCGCCAGGAGCAGCGTGGCGGGGTCGCGGAACGAGCCGCGGGCCACCATCACCGACCCGGTCACCGCCAGCAGCGCCCCGAGGAACGCCGCCGCCGGCAGGGCGCCCACCGGGCCCCAGGACAGGTCGAGCCCGAAGCCGAGCGCCAGCACGGCGCCGAGCCCGGCCCCGGCCGAGACGCCCAGCAGGTAGGGGTCGGCCAGCGGGTTGCGGAAGACCCCCTGGTAGCCGGCGCCGGCCACCGCCAGGGACGCGCCGACCAGCGCGGCCAGCGCCGTGCGCGGCAGCCGGATCTGCCACAGCACGGCCTCCTGCTGGGCGGTGAGGGTCTGTTCCACCGTGACGCCCGGCAGCGCGCCGACCAGCGAGCGCACGACGCCCTCCACCGACAGCCCCGCGGCCCCCTGGGTGACCGACACCAGCGCCGCCAGGGCCAGCAGTGCGGTCGCGCCCAGGACGGCCGGCCAGGTCAGCCGGAAGGCCCGGGCGGCTGCCTGGTCCAGCGGGTCGCCCGGTCGGGGAGCGGTGGTGGTGGAGGTCATCGGGGAGCTCGTCGTGGTCGCGTGGGGTTGGTCGTGATCGTCGTGATGGTCGTGATCGTCGAGGTGGTCGAGTCTCGCCCGGTCAGCGACCGGCCGGCACGGCGGCGGCCTCGGAGAGCGCCTCGGCGAGGGTCTGCACGAGCTGCGGCAGACGGGGTCCCCAGCGCGAGGCGATGTCGGCGTCCACCACGACCACCGCGTCCTGCTGCACCGCGGTCACCTCCGACCACCCGGGACGGGCGGCGACCTCCTCGGGCCCGTAGCCGATCTCGTCGGTGATGACGATCAGCTCCGGGTCCGCCGCGACGACCGCCTCCTCGGTGAGCTGGGGGTAGCCGCTGGCGTCCGTGTCGGCCTCGTCGGCGATGTTCTCCGCACCCAGCTCGGCGTAGACCGAGCCGATGAAGCTGGAGCTGCTGGCGGCGAAGAAGGTGTCGTCCACCTCGTGGTACACCCGCACCTGCGCACCCTCCGGCGCGGCGGCATACGCATCGTCCATCTCCGCGCGCATCTGCGCGACCACGTCGGCGGTCTCGTCCACGTGCCCGGTGAGCAGGCCGAGGGCGGCGATGTCGTCGTAGCCGCTCTCCACGTCGGCCGGCGGGGCGTTGACGAAGACCGGGATGTCCAGGGCGTCGAGCGAGGCGACGAGGTCGCCCGGGTCGTAGGCGACGACGACGAGGTCCGGCTCGTAGGCCGCGACCGCCTCCACGTTGGGCTCGAAGCCGGACAGGTCGGTCGTCGGGGCCTGCGCCGGGTAGGTCGAGAACTCGTCGGCCGCGACCACCTGGTCGCCGGCGCCGATCGCGAAGAGGATCTCGGTGGCCGCCGGGGACAGCGACACGATCCGTTCGGGCCGCTCATCCAGGGTCAGCTCACCCGTGGGGGTGTCGACGGTGACGGGGAAGTCGCCACCGCCCTCGGCGGCCCCGGCGCCGGCCGTGGCGGTGTTCCCGTCCTGCGCCGCGGTCGCCCCCGCGGCCTCACCAGTGGCGTCGTCCTCGGTGTCGTCCCCGGCGGAGGTCGCCGGTGCACCCGCACCCTCGTCCGGGTCGTCGGTGGCGCACCCGGCCAGCAGCAGCCCCAGGGCTGCGGCGGCGGCCAGGGTCCGGGGTGCGCGATGGGCGCGTGCGGAGCGGGGAGGGACGGGGGTATGCGGTGTGCGTGCGTCGGTCATGGGGGTCCTCCTGTCGGTCGAGGTGGGGTTTCGCTCGAGCGACAGGGCCCTGCGGTTCCGGGGCCGTCGTCCGAACCGGCCCTGGGTCCTCGAGGGCGTGTGGTGCGGATCACCGTGCAGTTCGACCGGACTCGGCCTCCGACTGCTGGTCGGGGGCTCCACCGTTGCGGGACAGTGCCGGGTTCTCACCGGACTTCGTCTGCACGACGTCGTCACTGTACCCCCGGGTGCGCAGGGGCCGCGCCGGGAACCCGGCCGACGAGCGCCGGCCGGCGCCCCGGACGGCCCGGAAAGGGTCCCGGAGAGGCCGTTTTCCGTTCCACGACGCGGATCTGGGCGTGTTGCTTGGCAATCCGGGCCGCGATCTGCCTACCGTGAGGCGACCCATCCATGCGATGAAAGGCTGTACCCATGAGCAAGAAGGTCATCGTCGAGGCCGTCGCCCGTGAGGCGGGCATGACCCAGGCCGCTGCCGACAAGGTCGTCAGCTCCGTCCTCGAGGCCGTCTCGGCCGAGCTCGCCAAGGGCGAGAAGGTCGCGTTCCCCGGCTTCGGCACCTTCGAGGTCCGCGAGCGCGCGGCCCGCACCGGCCGCAACCCCCAGACGGGCGCGGAGATCCAGATCGCCGCGAGCAAGTCCGTCGGCTTCAAGCAGGGCTCGAAGCTGAAGGACCGCGTCAACGACTGATCCGTCCCAGACGCGTCGCGACGCCCGGTCCCCACGAGGGGCCGGGCGTCGCGCGTTTCCCGCCGGAGCAGCCGCGCCGCCCTCAGCAGCTCCGCCTCGCAGCCGCAGTGGCCCCGCCGCCCCCTCAGCAGCTCCGCCTCGCAGCGGCCGTGCCTCACCCGGTGACGCCGCGCCCGGAGCTCTCCACGTCGTGGACGTGGTGCTCCACGTCGTGCAGGAGGTACACCGCCAGCGTCGCCACCGTGAACGCCGTCCCCGCCCGGTAGCCCCGCCGCCCCCAGGCGTCGTCCGGAACGGCGTCGAAGGCCTCGGCGGTGGAGCCGGCCTCGGCCGCCAGCTGCCGGGCGACCTCGTCCGGATCCTCCTCGGCGTAGCGACCCTCGACCGCCGCCAGGTCCTGGTCCCAGCCCGCGAACTGCGCCCCGTCCTCGGCCAGCATCAGGGCCAGTCGCTCCCGCATGACGACGAGGACGTCGCGCACGTGCGCGGCATACTCCAGCGGGGACCACACCGTGGGGGCGGGGCGCTCGCGCACGTCGTCCTCGGCGAGCCGCGACCGCCAGGTCGGCACGCTCGCACGCAGGCGTTCCCCGACCGTGCGGACGTCGACGTCGGGGTCGAAGCCGCACTCCGCGCACCCGTCGGTGAGAACGACGGTCCAGTCCTTGGTGTCGGGAGGTACCGGCCGGGGGCGACCGCCTGTCGCGTCGTGGTCCATGCCCGCATCGTGACACGCCTGCCCTAACCACTTGTCACCAGATCGATAACCATGCATGATGGTCCGCATGACGTCGACGGGCTGGCACCTGACCCGGTGCGCCGAGCTGGACCTTCTGCGCGTCAGCAGCATGCTGATGTGCACGTGTCGCTGACCCCCGCCCCGCCGACGCGCGTCTGACCCGCCGGCCGCCCGACCTCCTCGGTCAGGCAAGGCCGTCCCGCGCCGCACGCACCGACGCCGCACGCACCGACGCCGCCTGCACCTCACCCGGGTCGCCCGGGTACCGGCTGCTGGCTGCTGGCTGCTGCCCCCCGACGCTCCCGTCCTCCGCCCTCGTCGGACCCGCGCCGCTCCGGCCCGTTCCGACCCAGATCCCTCCGTTCCTCCGGCCGAGACCGCCCCCTGCCCGACCGCACCGCAAAGGCTGCCCCATGACCACCTCCACCCCCACCGTCCCTCCCGTCGTACCTCCTTCCGCCGCCGCCCGTGCCGGCTCACCTCCGACCGGCGCCCGGGTCCGTCCCTCGCGCCCGGGTCAGCCTCAGGGTCAGTGGGCGGTGGACGGGCGCGAGCCGCTGAACGCCAACGAGGTCTTCAAGGCCGCCGACAACGGGCTCAACGTCCACGAGCGCATCGAGACGATCTACGCCCACGAGGGCTTCGACTCGATCCCGACCGACGACCTGCACGGCCGGTTCCGCTGGTGGGGGCTGTACACCCAGCGGCGCCCCGGCATCGACGGCGGGCGCACCGCCCAGCTGGAGCCGCACGAGCTGGAGGACCGCTACTTCATGCTCCGCGTCCGCATCGACGGCGGAGCGCTGAGCACCGCCCAGCTGCGGGTGATCGGCGAGCTGTCCACCGAGCTGGCCCGGGACACCGCCGACATCACCGACCGGCAGAACATCCAGCTGCACTGGGTGCGGGTCGAGGACGTGCCGCAGATCTGGGCGCGGCTGGAGGCGGTCGGGCTGTCCACGACCGAGGCGTGCGGCGACACCCCCCGGGTGATCCTCGGCTCCCCGGTCGCCGGGGTGGCCGCCGACGAGATCATCGACCCCACCCCGGTCATCGACGAGATCGTCACCCGTTTCGTCGGAGACCCCGAGCTGGCCAACCTCCCCCGCAAGTTCAAGTCCGCCATCACCGGTCACCCGAGCCTTGACGTCGTCCACGAGATCAACGACATCTCCCTCGTCGGCGTCGTCCACCCCGAGCTCGGTCCCGGCTACGACCTGTGGGTCGGTGGCGCGCTGTCCACGGCGCCGCGGCTGGCCGAGCGGCTCGGGGCCTTCGTCCCGGCCGACCAGGCCGCCGAGGTCTGGCACGGCGTGGTCCGGATCTTCCGCGACCACGGCTACCGGCGCCTGCGCACCAAGGCGCGCCTGAAGTTCCTGCTCGCCGAGTGGGGTCCGGAGAAGTTCCGGCAGGTCCTGGAGACGGACTACCTCGGCCACCCGCTGCCCGACGGTCCGGCGCCCGCCGCGCCGAGCGGACCCGGCGACCACGTCGGGGTGCACCCCCAGAAGGACGGGCTGCGCTACGTCGGGCTCGCCCCCACCGTCGGCCGCCTCCCGGGCAGCGCCCTGCAGCGGCTGGCCGACCTGGTCGAGGCCGTGGGGTCCGGGCGCGTCCGGCTGACCCCGCACCAGAAGCTCATCGTGCTGGACGTCCCCCCCGACCGGGTCGACGAGCTCCTCGAGGGCGCGGCCCGCCTCGGTCTGACCGCCACCCCCTCGGTGTTCCGCCGCTCCACGATCGCCTGCACCGGCATCGAGTTCTGCAAGCTGGCCATCGTGGAGACCAAGGCGACGGCCGCCACCGCCGTCGCCGAGCTCGAACGGCGCCTGGCCGACGTCGAACCGCTCCTGGACAGCCCGATCAGCCTGCACGTCAACGGCTGCCCCAACTCCTGCGCCCGCATCCAGACGGCCGACATCGGGCTGAAGGGCCAGATCATCACCACCGGCGCCGGGGTGCAGACGCCGGGCTTCCAGGTCCACCTCGGCGGGGGACTGGCCTCCGTCGACCTCGAGGAGCCGGGCCTGGGCCGGACCGTCCGCGGGCTGAAGGTCTCGGCCGAGGAGCTGCCGGACTACGTGGAACGGGTCGTGCGCAGGTATGCCGCGACGCGCACCCCGGGGGAGACCTTCGCCCGCTGGGCGCACCGCGTGGACGACGAGGAGCTGCGGTGAACCGCACCGACCTGGGCCTCGCGCCCGCGCCGCGAGCGGTCACGGGAGCGGCGCGGCCGGGTGCGCCGGACCCGACGCAGTCCGACCCCGCCAGGGCCGAGCACCTGCGTGCGACCGCCGAGGAGGCCGGCCGGCGGTTCGCCGCCGTGGAGGCCGACCTGGGTCCGCGAGCCCTGGCCGACCTGGTCCTGGAGTGGGCGGCCGAGGAGTTCGACCGGCTCGCCGTGGCGTGCTCGATGGCCGACGCCGTGCTCCCGCACCTGGTCGCCGAGCACCGGCCCGGGGTCGACGTCCTCTTCCTCGACACCGGCTACCACTTCCCCCAGACCCTGGCCACCCGCGACCGGGTCGCCGCCCAGCTCGACGTCACCGTCGTCGACGTGCTCCCCGGGCGGACCGTGGCCGAGCAGGACGCCGACCTCGGTCCGCGCCTGCACGACCGCGACCCCGCCCGGTGCTGCGCCCTGCGCAAGGTGGGTCCGCTGCGGCGCACCCTGGCGGGTTACGACGCCTGGATCACCGGCGTGCGCCGGGAGGAGGGCCCCACGCGGGCGGACACCCCCCTCGTCACCTGGGACGAGGCCTTCGGCCTGGTCAAGATCAACCCCCTGGCGACGTGGACCCTCGAGCAGGTGCTCGACCACGCCGAGCGGGAGCTGCTGCCGGCCAACCCCCTGCTCGCCCAGGGCTACCCCTCGATCGGCTGCGCGCCGTGCACCCGCCCGGTCGCTCCCGGCGAGGATCCTCGGGCCGGTCGCTGGGCCGGCTTCGCCAAGACCGAGTGCGGCCTTCATCCCGGCGCTCCCGCCGGTGACCGCGGCACCGCGCCCGCCGGCGCGCACGCCATACCCCCTGCTCCGACCACCCCGACCCCCCGGGAGGCGCCATGACCACCCTGACCCCCGACCTGCGACCCGCGTCCCTGCCGCCGGTGGCCCAGCTGCCGGCGCGCGGGGGCGAGCACGCCCTGCTGGACGCCCTGGAGAGCGAGGCGGTCCACATCATCCGGGAGACGGTCGCCGAGCTGGAGCGGCCCGTGCTGCTCTTCTCGGGCGGCAAGGACTCCGTGGTGATGCTCCACCTGGCGGCCAAGGCCCTGTGGCCGGCCCGGGTGCCCTTCCCGGTGCTGCACGTGGACACCGGACACAACTTCCCCGAGGTGCTGGCGTTCCGGGACCGGGCGGTGGAGCGGTACGGCGTCGAGCTGGTGGTCGCCCGGGTCCAGGACTACCTCGACGACGGCCGGCTGCGGGAGCGGGCCGACGGCACCCGCAACCCCCTGCAGACGGTCCCGCTGCTGGAGGCGATCGCGGCCCACCGCTTCGACGGCGTCTTCGGGGGCGGCCGTCGCGACGAGGACAAGGCCCGCGCCAAGGAGCGGATCGTCAGCCTGCGCGACGACTTCGGCCAGTGGGACCCGCGCAACCAGCGCCCCGAGCTGTGGCGGCTCTACAACACCCGGCACCGCCCCGGTGAGCACGTGCGCGTCTTCCCCCTCAGCAACTGGACCGAGCTGGACGTCTGGCGCTACGTGGCGCGGGAGGGGATCGAGCTGCCCAGCCTCTACTACGCCCACGAGCGCGAGGTCTTCGAGCGGGACGGGATGCTGCTCACGCCCGGGCCGTGGAGCCGGCCCCGGCCGGGGGAGGTCACGACCGGCCGCCGGGTGCGCTACCGCACCGTCGGCGACATGTCGTGCACCGGAGCGGTCCTCTCCGAGGCCGTGGACGTGCAGGAGGTGCTCGCCGAGGTGGCCGCCAGCACCGTCACCGAGCGCGGCGCCACCCGGGCCGACGACCGGCTCTCCGAGGCCGCCATGGAGGACCGCAAGAAGGAGGGGTACTTCTGATGAGCACCTGGATCTCGACCTCGACCTCGACCGCGCCCGCGCCGTCGACCCTCACCCGGAACCTAGGCTCCACCCGGGGCTCCGGCCCCGTCCCGGACCCGGCGTGGAACCAGGACGGTGCCGCGCGGTCGGCCACCCCGACCCTGCTGCGGCTGGCCACCGCCGGCTCGGTGGACGACGGCAAGTCCACGCTCGTAGGGCGCCTGCTGCACGACACCCGGTCCGTCCTCGCCGACCAGCTCGCCGCGGTCGAGGCCGTCAGCCGGCGCCGCGGGTGGACGGGCGAGCTGGCCGACCTGGCGCTGCTCACCGACGGCCTGCGCGCGGAGCGTGAGCAGGGGATCACCATCGACGTGGCCTACCGCTACTTCGCCACGGCGACCCGGTCGTTCATCCTGGCCGACTGCCCCGGGCACGTGCAGTACACCCGCAACACGGTCACCGGCGCCAGCACCGCCGACGTGGTGGTCGTGCTCGTCGACGCCCGGCACGGCGTGGTCGAGCAGACCCGCCGCCACCTGGCGGTCGTCGGGCTGCTGCGCGTCCCGCACGTCGTCGTGGCGCTGAACAAGATCGACCTCGTCGACGACGCTGAGGCGGTGCACCGCAGGGTCTGCGCCGAGGTGGCCGAGCTGTCCGCCCGGCTCGGCCTCGCCGACGCGCTCGTCGTGCCGGTCTCGGCGCTGCTGGGGGACAACGTCGTCGAACGCTCCCCCCGCACGGGCTGGTACACCGGCCCCACCCTCCTCGAGCTCCTGGAGACCCTGCCGCCTCTGGACCTGGCGCAGGAGCCGTTCCGGATGCCCGTGCAGCTGGTCCTGCGACCCCAGCACGGCGCGGTGGACCCCGCCCTCGTGGACTACCGGGGGTATGCCGGGCACGTGGGCTCGGGCACGGTGCGGGTCGGGGACGAGGTCGTGGTGTCCGCGTCCGGCCGGCGGACCACGGTCGTGGGGATCGACGTCGGCGGACGCGGCGTGCCCGAGGCGGCAGCACCCCTGTCGGTGACGCTCCGGCTCGCCGACGCCCTGGACGTCGCGCGCGGCGACCTCCTCAGCGCCGCCGACGCGGCCCCGGGAACGACGCAGGACGCGGACGCCGTGCTGTGCTGGCTCGCGGAGACGCCCCTCGTGCCCGGTGCGCGGGTGCTGGTCAAGCACGGCACCCGCACCGTGCGGGCCCGGGTCGCCCGGCTGGTCTCCCGCCTCGACGTGGCCACCCTGGACCACGGCCCCGTGGAACGGGCCGGCCTCAACGACCTCGTGCGGGTCGAGCTGCGGCTCGCCGAGGCCCTGCCGCTGGAGCCCTACGACGTGTCCCGCGAGGGTGGATCCTTCCTCGTCGTCGACGAGCACGACGGGACCACCCTCGCCGCCGGGATCGTCGGCACGGGGTCGCTCCCGTGAGCGCCGGTCTGACCCTGCTCGGGCTGGACCTGAGGGGTCGACGGGTCGTCGCCGTCGGGGGCGGGCCGGTCTCGGCGCGCCGGGCGCTCGACCTGGCCGAGGACGGGGCCCAGGTCACGGTCGTCGCGCCCGAGCTCTGCCCCGACCTGGCCGCGGCGGTGGCCCGGCGGCAGGTCGGCTGGGTGCCCCGTCCCTACGCCGGTCCCGGCGACCTGGCCGGGGCCTGGTTGGTGCACACGGCCACCGGCCAGGATCGGGTCGACGACCGGGTGGCGCACGACGCGGAGGGCGCACGCATCTTCTGCATCCGCGCCGGGGCCCCGGAGCGGGGCACCGCCCGGGTGCCCGCACGCGGCACGGTCGCGACGAAGGACGGACCGCTGCAGGTCGCCGTGCACGCCGGCGGCGACCCGCGCCGCTCGGTCACCGCCCGGGACGCGGTCCTGGCGCACCTGGGCTCCGGGTCGGTCGACCTGCGCGCCCGCCGGCCGCGCCGCACCGGCTGGGTGGCCCTCGTCGGGGCCGGTCCCGGTGACGAGCAGCTCGTCACGACCCGCGCCGCGGCCCTGCTGGCCCAGGCGGACGTCGTGGTCACCGACCGGCTGGTCCCGCGCCGTCTGCTCGAGCGCCTCCCCGGGGGCGTGCGCGTGGTCGACGTGGGCAAGACCAGCGGCAGCCACCCCGTCCCGCAGCAGGAGATCAACCGGATCCTCGTGCGGGAGGCCCGGGCCGGTCGAGCGGTCGTCCGGCTCAAGGGTGGGGACCCCTACGTGCTGGGCCGGGGCGGGGAGGAGCGGCTGGCCTGCGAGGCGGCCGGCGTCGAGGTCGAGGTCGTCCCCGGGATCAGCTCGGCGGTCGCCGTGCCTGCCGCCGCGGGCATCCCGGTCACCCACCGGGGCCTGGCCCGCGGCTACACGGTGGTCACCGGCCACGACGAGCTGCCTGCGCTGCCCACCGGTGGCGACCACACCCTCGTCGTCCTCATGGGCGTGGCCACGCTGCGGCGCACGGCGGCCCTGCTCGTGGAGCACGGCCGTTCTCCGGCCATGCCGGTCGCGGTCGTCGAGAGCGGCTGCACCCCGCAGCAGCGGGTGACCCTGGGCACCCTCGCCGACGTCGCGGACCGGGCCGAGGCGGTGGGCGTCGCGTCGCCGGCCGTCGTGGTCGTCGGGGACGTGGTCCGTCTGGCCCACGCGTGGGCGGCTGCCGGGACCACGCCGGCCGGCGTGGTCGACGTGGGGGGCGAGGTGGCCCTCGGCGTGCCTCGCCCCCTGCCCGTCGGTGCGGTGGCGTGACCACCCTGGTCCTGGTCCTGCTCGTCGGGGTCGCGGCCCAGCTCGTGGACGGGTCGCTCGGCATGGGATACGGCGTGACGTCCGCGTCGCTGCTGCTCTCGACCGGCATCGCGCCGGCCCTGGCCAGCGCGTCGGTGAACGTCGCCCAGCTGGGGACGACGCTCTCGTCGGGGATCAGCCACTGGCGGGTCGGCAACGTCGACTGGCGGATCGTGCGCCGGCTGGCCGGTCCCGGCGCCGTCGGCGGGTTCGCCGGGGCGACCGTGCTCTCCGGTCTGGACACCGCCGTGGCGAGACCCGTGATGGCCTGGCTGCTGCTCTTGCTCGGGGTCGTCGTCACCGTGCGTTTCGTGCTGCGGCCGTCGCCACGGCGGGGACGGTTCTCCCGGTGGACGGCGCGGCGCCGGTTCCTCGGGCCGCTCGGCGCCGGGGGAGGTTTCGTCAACGCGACCGGGGGCGGTGGCTGGGGGCCCGTGGTCACCTCCACCCTGCTGGCCACCGCGGACGTCGAGCCGCGCCGGGTCATCGGGTCGGTGGCGACCTCGGAGTTCGTCGTCACGGTCGCGGCCAGCGCGGGGTTCCTGGTCGGTCTGGGTCTGCGGGACCTGGACTGGTGGACGGTGGGCGCCCTTATGGTCGGGGGCGTGGTCGCCGCGCCCTTCGCGGCCCTGCTCGCCGGGAGGCTGCCGCAGGCCGTCCTCGGCGTGGCGGTCGGAGGGCTCATCGTGCTGCTCAACCTCGCCCCGGTGCTGTCCGGGCTGGGGGTGGCGCGGGCGGGGCTCAGCGTCCCCGCGGTCGTGGCCGTCGTCGCCGCGGTGTGGGTGTCGCTGCTCGTGCGCGCCACCCTGGGTGTCCGTCGTGCCCGCACGCCCCGGCCTGCGCCGACGGGCGAGGAGCGCGTCAGCGTCGGAGCGGCACCATGACGGGCCGGCAACCCGTGGTCCCGGCCCGCCACGCCACGGGCGGGGAGGGCCGCCGCACCCTGGTGGGAACCGCGCACGCCACCGGTGGGGAGGGCCGCCGCCCCCTGGTGGTGGCGGCGCACGGCACGGCCAGCGAGGAGGGCCAACGCGTGGTCCGCGACTGCGCCGCCCGGGCCGGCGCGCTCCTGGGGCTCCCCTCCCCGCCCCCCGTCGGGTTCGTCGACGTCTGCGGGCCGACCCTGCAGGAGGTCCTCACCGGGTTGACCGACCCGGTCGTCGTGCCGTTCTTCCTGGCGTCCGGCTACCACGTGCGCCACGACGTCCCCGCGGCCGTCGTGACGATGCCCGGGGCGTCGGTCACTCCGGCGCTCGGCGCTGCCGAGGAGGTGCTCCAGGCCCTGGCGGACCGCGTGCTGGAGGCCAGTCCCCGGGCGGGGGAGAGCGCCGGGGCGGCGGCCACGAGGCTGCGGGCCGTCCTCGTCGTCGGCGCCGGCTCCAGCGTCGACGCGGCCCGGGCGGAGGTCGCCCAGGTCTCAGGTCTTCTGGGCGCACGGCTCGGCGTCGCCACGGGCACGGCCTTCCTCAGCGGCCCCGGACCCCGGCCGGACGAAGAGCTGTCCCGGCTGGCCGACGACGGCTCGGAGCCGGGACACGTCGTCGTCGCCGCCCACCTGCTCTCACCCGGCCACTTCCTGGACCGGGCCCACCGGGTGGCGGCCACCGCCGGCACCGTGGCCACCGCACCGCTGGGCACCCACGACGCCCTGGCCGCACTCGTGGCACGCCGCTACCTCGAGGCCACCGCGTGATCGCAGGCAGGTGTGGTGGTGCGTCCGCCCGCCGGCGGCATCGGGCGACAAGGGTGTCATCGGGTTTGCCCAGACCGCATCCACGTTTCCGCAGGTCGCGGTCGCGTGGGTCCGTGCAAACTGGACGAGACCTCTGCCGCCGCACGGCGGCCAACCGTGCCCGGGCCGACTATCAGCCGGTTCTCAACCGCGACATGGGTAAAACCGCAGGTCGCGGGAACGCCCGCCGACAAGAACCGGCCGACAGTTCGACGGGCGGGCCCGCCAGACCGCTCGACCGGCCGCCTCCACCGGCTCGACCCGCGATCGCTCGCCCAGCCGGCCCGCCCCACCGGCTCGACCGGCCACACCGACGGCTGGACCGGACGCCGACGGCTCGACCGGCGATCGCTCGCGCAGCCGGCACGCTCCCGACCGCTGAGCCCGCCCCGCCGACGGCCTGCCAGGCCGGCCCACCACCTGCTCAGCCGGCCAGCACCTCCGCCGTGGTCGCCGCGTCGATCCCGAAAGCCTCCCCGACGGCCGGGTACGTGAGCTGCCCGGCGTGGGTGTTCAGACCGTGCGCGAGCGCGTCGTCGTCCCGCATCGCCTGCTCCCACCCCTTCTCGGCCAGCTGCACGGCATACGGGAGGGTGGCGTTCGTCAGCGCCCACGTCGAGGTGTGCGGCACCGAACCGGGCATGTTGGCCACGCAGTAGTAGATCGACTCGTGCACTGGGAAGGTCGGGTCCGCGTGCGTCGTGGCCCGGGACCCCTCGAAGCAGCCGCCCTGGTCGATCGCGACGTCGACCAGGACCGAGCCGGGCTTCATCGAGGCGACCATCTCGTCGGTGACCAGCTTGGGGGCGCGGGCACCGGGCACGAGGACGGTGCCGATGATCATGTCGGCGTCCGGCACCAGCTCGGAGATGGTCAGCGTGTTGGACGCCAGCTGGCGCACCTGGTTGTCGAACCGCCAGAACAGGGTGCGCAGCTTGGCCAGGTCGGTGTCGAGGATGGTGACGTCGGCGCCCATGCCGAGCGCGATGTTGGCCGCGTTCTGCCCGGCGACGCCACCGCCGAGCACCAGGACCTTGGCGTTGGCCACGCCGCCGATGCCCCCCATGAGCACCCCGCGCCCGCCGTTGACCTTCATCATGGTGTGCGCGCCGACCTGGGGTGCCAGGCATCCGGCGACCTCGGACATCGGGTAGAGCAGCGGCAGCGAGCGGTCCGGCAGCTGGACGGTCTCGTAGGCGACCGCGGTCGTCCGGGCCTCCAGGAGACGCCGGGTCAGCGGCTCGTCGGCCGCCAGGTGCAGGTAGGTGAACAGGGTCAGGTCCTCGCGCAGGAAGTCGTACTCCTGCTCGACCGGCTCCTTGACCTTGAGCACCATCTCCCCGGCGGCCCAGGTGTCCTCGGCGCCGTCGACCAGCTTGGCCCCCTGGGCGACGTAGTCCTCGTCGGGGATCGAGGACCCCTCCCCGGCCCCCCGTTGCACCAGCACCTCGTGACCCCGGCGCACCAGCTCGTGCACCCCCACCGGGGTGATGGCCACGCGGTACTCGTTGTTCTTGACCTCTGTCGGCACGGCGATCCTCATCCGCCCACTCTGGCATCCCGGGGCGCTTCCGCGCAGGATCGGCGGATCCGGGGCCCCAGCCGAAGCGGTGTGCCGTCGCGCGCCGAGGAGGTGTGCCGTCGCGCGCCCAGGGGGTGTGCGGTCGCGCGCCGAGGGGTATGCCGAGACGCGCGGTCACCGGGGACCGGGGGCCGGGCGGCGCGCGGTGGGGTGCTGTCGCGCTCCGCGGGGGAGGCGCGGCATACCCTGGCGCCGTGCCCGTCCGTCCCGATCCGCCCCAGCCGCGCTTCTGGCGCAGGTTCGTCGCCGTGGGCGACTCCTTCACCGAGGGGCTGGCCGACGAGGACCCGACCCGGCCGGGGGAGCACGTGGGCTGGGCCGACCGGGTGGCCGTGACGCTGGCGGCCCGCAACGCGCGCGAGGGGGTCGACCTGCGGTACGCCAACCTGGCGGTCCGGGGGCGACGCATCGACGCCGTGCTGGCCGAGCAGCTGCCGGCGGCGCTGGAGCTGCGGCCGGACCTGGTGAGCCTGTCGGCGGGCGGCAACGACGTGCTGCGCCCGCGGGTCTCGATCCCGTCGGTCATGGCCAGGCTCGAGGGGGCGGTGCAGGAGCTGCGGTCCACCGGGGCCGACGTGCTGCTCTTCACCTCGGCCAACGTGTCCTGGATACCGGTCGTCAGCCGGATCACGCCCCGGCTGGTCGAGCACAACGCCGAGCTGTGGGCCATCGGTCAGCGGACCGGGGCGTTCGTCGTGGACATCTACACGCTTCGGGCGCTGCGAGACCCTGCGATGTACGCGCAGGACCGCATCCACCTCAGCTCGCAGGGTCACGAGCGGGTCGCGGCCCAGGTGCTCTGGACGCTGGGGCTGCCCGTCGAGGAGGAGGGGTGGACCGACCCGCCCGTCCCGCTCCCGCCGCGCGGACGGGTCGAGACCATCCGGGAGCACCGGGAGTGGGCCTCCGGGCACCTGGGCCCCTGGGTCGGGCGTCGGCTGCGCGGTCGCAGCTCCGGCGACGGCCGCACGGGCAAACGTCCGGAGCTGCGGCCGGTGGACCTGGCCGACGGGCCTGCCCGGTAGCGACCGGGGCCTGGTCGCGGAGGGGGCCCCTGGTGAGACCGGGCTCCCCTGGCAGCCTCGGCTCCCCTACCGGCTGCCCCACTCCCAGGGTGGCGTGGTGAGCACCCCCTGTCCCTCCACCCGCGTCTCGCCGAGGTCCTTGGCCAGCTCGACGAGCCGCAGGGGCGGCACCTCGCCGGGCTCCGGCTCCAGGTCGCGCGGGTCCTGCCCGTCCACGGTCAGGGCCCGGGCCAGCTCCTCGACGAGGACCTCGGAGTGGGTGACCACGACCACCTGGGTGCGCCCGGACGCGGTGGCGACGAGCCGGGCCAGGGCGGGCAGCAGGGAGGGGTGCAGGCTGGTCTCCGGCTCGTTGAGCGCCATCAGGCGGGGCGGGACCGGGGTGAGCAGGGCCGCGAGCCACAGCAGGTAGCGCAGGGTTCCGTCCGACAGCTCGGCCGTGCGCAACGGGCGCAGCATCCCCGGCTGGTGCAGCCGGACGTCGAACAGCCCGTCCTGGACGGCGACCTCGAGCCGGGCTCCGTCGAAGGCGTCCGCGACCGCCTCGTCCAGGCCCGACCTTCCGTCCTCGGCGATCGTCTGCAGCGCCGCGGCCAGGTCGGCGCCGTCGTCGGCCAGGGCCCAGGTGCGGGTGCCGACCTGGGGCTGGCGGGCGGGGCTGCCCAGGTCGACCCGGAACCCGTCGTAGAAGCGCCAGGAGCGCAGCTGCTCGCGCACCGCCCACAGCTCGGGTGCGGCCACCGGGTCGACGACCTCGGTGAGCATGCTCGACCAGGCCTGCACGCTCACCGGGGCCTGGACCCAGCTGCCAGCGTCGTCGCGGACCTCGACCCGGTGGTGCCTGCGGCGGGCCAGCAGGGTGGAGGGTCGCATCACCGGCCCGGTCCACACCGCCTCCCGCTTGACCTCCGGATCGCGGTCGAAGGCCGACCCGCCCTGCACCGGGATGCCGAGGTCCACGAGGTAGGACAGCTCGTCGCCACCGACCCCCAGCAGGAGGGAGATCCGGCCCTTGCGCACGGTGCCCTCCACGGCATACCCCCGTCGGGCGCCGCCGAGGGTCTCCGGACCGGCCCACAGGGCCGAGCCGAGCCCGCCCTCGCGGGCCAGCGACCCGACGACCTGCCCGCCGCCGCAGTCGGCCAGCAGGCGCAGCGCCCGGTAGACGCTGGACTTGCCCGAGCCGTTGGCCCCCGTGACGACGGTCAGCCGGCCCAACGGCAGGCGGACGTCGCGCAGGGAGCGGTAGCCGCCGATCGCCACGGTGCTGTACACGGACCCCACGCTACGAGCCGGGTCCGACAGGCGGACGAACGAGTGGACGGGTCATGCGGCCGGACCGGGCGCTCGGGTCGAACGACCCGTGCAGTCGTTCGCCGGGCTCGACCCGGTCCCGACCTCAGCGCAGGTCGGTGACCTCGAAGAAGGTGGTCGTGCCGGACACCTCGTTGCCCACGACGACCAGAGGTGCGCCGGTGGGGGACTCCGAGGCCGGGACGAAGGCCAGGCCCTCGGCCCCGAGGTCACCGGCGGCGGCCAGTGCCACGTCGACGTTGTCGGCGTCCTCGACGGACACCGAGAAGTCCCGGTTGTTCACGTAGGTGACGAAGGACGCCTCTGCGGGTTCGGTGACGTCGTAGACCATGACGCCGCCGGTCCTCTCCAGGCCGATGAACGCGTAGGTCCGTCCGGCGACCTCGCCGAGGACGACGCCCTCGGGCTCGGGTCCCTTGTCGTCGGAGCGGCCCTCGAGGTTGGTCTCGGAGTGGTTGGAGTTGAAGAAGTCCGGGACCGCCTCGGCGACGATCTCCTCGAGCTGGGAGCCGGAGTCGAAGACCAGGGTTCCGGCGCCGTCGAAGATCGAGAAGCTGCGCGTGCCGTAGGTGAACAGCTCGGCGTAGCAACCGGCCTCGACGTCGAGGCCCTGGGCGAGGGTGATGTTGAGGCGACCGAGGTTCTCGTCGGCCTGCAGCTCCGCCACCGTCATGCCCGCCTCCTCGGCGACGGCGTCGCAGACGGGGGGTATGCCGTCCCGGCCCAGGTCCTTGACGCGCGCCTCCTCGGAGTAGGCGTCGTAGTCGCGGGCGTCCCCCTCGTTCGCGGTGACGACGTAGTCGGTGCCGCGCACCCGGTAGGAGTCGATCGCATCCGGCAGGCGGAGGCCCTGCACCGGCCAGGTGTCGAGGTTGGTCCCGCCGTCGCGGTCGGAAGGGTCGAAGGCGACCTCCCGCCGGTCCACCGTCCCCAGCGGCAGCAGGTCGGTGACCGTGGCGGCGCGGACGTCGAGGACGGCCAGGGCGTTGGCCTCCTGCAGGGACACCCACGCGGTGCGGCCGTCGTCGGAGACGGTGACGTACTCCGGCTCCAGGTTCTCCGAGACGGGGGACGCCGGGGTGCCGGTGCCGGCGTCCTCCCGGCCACCGAAGACACGGACACCTGCGGGAAGCGCGTCGCCCTCGAAGGCGTGGAAGTCGGCGGTGGCCACGTCACCCTGCGTGATCGCGGCCGTCCCGTGCTGGGCGGAGCGGCCGCGGTCGGTCAGCTGCTTCGGCAGCCTGACCACCGACACCGAGCCCTCGGGGTCGAGGCTGTAGTCGCCCGTCGGCTCGCCCTCGTTCGCGACGAGCGCCCGGTCCCCGCGGGGGGTCAGCGCGACCATGTCGGGCAGCGCACCCACGCGGTAGGCACCGAGGACCACCGGCTCCTCCCGCCGCACGTCCACGACGAGCAGCCAGCCGTCGTCGGTCTTCTGCGGTGCCTCCAGGGCCACGACCGCGAGCCCGTCGGGGCGCACCGCGACGGAGTTGGCGACGGTGCCCCCCGGGATGCTCGATTCGTCGGCGGCGACGACACCGACGGCGGAGATCTCGGCGACCTTGACGGGGCTGGTGGGGTCGGCGGCGTCGAGGACGTCGACGGTGCCGGTCTGTGCGTTGACGACCAGGGTGCGCTGGCCGGCGGCGTACCAGGCGACGATCTCGGCGGCGGACCCGTCGAAGACGCCGGTCTCGAAGCTGCCGACCGGATCGAGGGTGAAGGCGGAGTCCGGTGCCGAGTGGCGGACGGGCTCGGGCACCACCCCGGCGACGGCCGGGGCGGCAGCGAGGCCGCCGGCGAGGGAGAGGACGACCGCCGAGCGGACGGTGGCGGGCAGGGCGCGGGTGCGGGTGGAAGTGGTCATGTCGAGGACGCTAGGAAGGGTGGGCGGCCCCGGGGTGACGTCGGGATGAACGGTACGGGTCGATCAGGTGGTGAGTGGGTCGGGCCGGCGTTCCTCAGCCCGGCCCGCCCTGCCGCCTCTCGGCCCGGTCGGAGAGCAACCAGTCGGCGATGATCGCCAGCCAGCGGTCCGCGGAGCCGCGCAGCCGCCGGAGGGCCTCGTCGACCTCGGGCACCTCGAGCCGGGCCAGCGCCTCCACGGCCACCAGGGCGACCTCCTTGTCGTCGTGCTCGACGGCGTGGACGAGGGCGTCCACCGCGGGCCGGGCGTCGGGGTCGCCGACCACCATGAGCACCTCGGCCGCGTGCCGCCGTTGGACGGGGTCGCCGGCGCGCAGGCGGGCCGCCAGCTCGGGCACGGCCGGCGCGCCCAGCTGCTCCAGGGCCCGGGTCAGCTCGTGCCGGCGGGCCTCGTCCGGGTCACCGAGGTGGGCCATGAGAGCGGGCACGGCCTCGGACGTCCCCGTGCGGCCCAGGGCCCACCAGGCCTTGGCGGCCACGGCCGGGTCCGGGTCGTCGGCCAGAGGCAGGATCCGCTCGACCGCCGAGGGGTCCTGGATCTTGCTGAGCGCGTGCAGCACCTGGACCCGGGAGGGTGCCCCGCCCTCCAGGGCGCGGAGCAGGTGCGGCAGGGCGGCCTCGGACTGGCGCACCACCGCCCAGGTCAGGCTCTCCCGCACGAAGAAGTCCGGCTCGGAGACCAGCAGGGCGACGAGCTCCCCGGCGGTCGCGGGACCGGCGAGGGTGCCCAGCCGGATCGCGGCCTCCTGCCGCACGCTCGGGTCCTCGTGCAGCGCCGCGCGCAGCGCCTCCCGCAGGTCCTGGGTCCGGTCGTCCACCCGCGGCAGGCTACCCGGCGGTGGATACGCTGGGGTGTGCCGGCCGCTGCCCGACGGGCTGCGGCGACCCGCGACGAGGAGCGAGCCATGCCCACGGACCCCAGCGCGCAGCCCCCAGGCCCGGACGGTCCGCCGGGGGACGGTCCGCCGGGGGAGGAAGCGGCGGGGGAAGGCGCGTCCTCGGGTCCCTCCCCGGAGGCCGTCGACCTCGCGCACGCCCTGTTCGACCTGGCCCGGAACGGGCGCACCGAGCAGCTGACCGCGTACGTCGACGCCGGCGCCCCGGTCGACCTCACCGACCCGGACGGCAACACGCTGCTCATGCTCGCCGCCTACCACGGCCACCCGGACCTCGTGCGGCAGCTGGCCGAGCGGGGGGCCGACGTCGGCCGGCTCAACGACCGCGGGCAGTCTCCCCTGGCCGGAGCGGTGTTCAAGGGGGAGGACGAGGTCGTCGGCGTGCTCCTGGCCGCGGGGGCCGACCCGGACACGGGGACGCCGACCGCCAGCGAGACCGCGAAGCTGTTCGGCCGCTCCGACCTCCTGGACCGCGGAGGTATGCCGTGAGCGCGCCTCCCCGGGACCGTTCCGTGGAGAGAGACAGGCCGCCGCCGCGGGGCGTGCTGGTCACCGGGTCCTCCCGCGGCGTGGGCGCGGCCACCGCCCGGGCCTTCGCCGCCCGCGGCGACCGGGTCGTCGTCCACTACCACGGCAGCGAGGACCTGGCCCGGGAGGTGCTGGCCTCGCTGCCCGGCGAGGGTCACGGCCTGGTGCGGGCCGACCTGGGCGACCCGGCCGCCGTCGAGCGGCTGGCCACCGAGGCCGTCGGCCTGCTCGGACGGATCGACGTCCTCGTCAACAACGCGGCGATGATCGTCGCTCCCGAGGAGGGACGCGGACGGCGCGGGACGCACCCGCTCGAGGAGACGTCATACCCCGACTGGGTCGCGGTCTGGGAGCGCACCCTGGCGACGAACCTGCTCGGGCCGGCCCACCTGATCTGGCAGGTGGCGCGGCACATGATCGACGTGCCGCCGGGCGAGGGGCTGCCGACCGGGCGGATCGTGGACGTGGGCAGCCGGGGCGCGTACCGGGGCGAGCCGGACATCCCCGCCTACGGCGCCAGCAAGGCCGGGCTGCACAGCCTGGGGCAGTCGATGGCGGTCCGGCTGGCACCGCACGGGATCGCCGTGCTCGGGATCGCGCCCGGGTTCATCGCGACCGAGATGGCCGGGTACGCCCTTGCCGGGGAGCAGGGCGCGGCGATCAGGGCCCAGAGCCCGTTCGACCGGGTCGCCACCCCCGAGGAGGTCGCCGACGCGGTCGTCGCGCTCGCCGACCCGTGGTCCCGCTGGGCCTCCGGGGCGGTGCTGGACTTCAACGGGGCCAGCCACCTGAGGTAGGAGAGGCCGCTCCGCACAGATGTACCCGGCTGTCGTGTCACATCGGTCGTCCCGGTGACCGATGTGACACGACAGCGGCGTCCCACGGCGGGCCGCGCCCGCCCGTCCCGGACGAGCGCATGCCACCCCCCTACCGTGGTCCCATGACTCCGAGCCCTCGCCGTGTCCTCGTCACCGGCGCCGGCGGCACCCTCGCCGGCGACTCCCTGCCGATCCTGCTCGAGCGCACCCGCGGCGAGTGGGAGCTCGTGCTCACCGACGCCGACGCGGACCCCGACGCCGCCCCGCCCGTGCAGGAGCTGGACGTCCGCGACCTCGAGGCGTGCGGGCGGGCCTTCGACGGGGTGGATACGGTCGTCCACCTGGCCGGTGCGGCCGCCCCGGACTCACCGTGGGAGATCGTCCTGGACCTCAACGTCGTCGGCACGAGGACGGTCCTGGAGGCGGCCCGCCTGGCCGGGGTGCGCCGGGTCGTGCTCGCCTCGTCCAACCACGCGATGGGGATGTACGACCGGGACGAGCAGTGGCCCGTCTACAACTCTCAGCCGCCACGGCCGGACTCGCTCTACGGCGTGTCCAAGGTCGTCGGCGAGGTGCTCGGGCGGTTCTACCACGAGGAGCACGGGCTGGACGTGATCGCGCTGCGGATCGGCTGGGTCAGCGGCGACTACGGGGCGGCCGACCAGGACATCGTGCGGGCCATGTGGCTCAGCCCCGGGGACGCGGCCCAGGCGCTGCAGCGTGCGGTCGAGGCGCCGACCCGGTTCGGGATCTACTACGCCGTCTCCGACAACCACAACCGTCGGTGGGACCTCACCGACGCGATGCTGGAGCTGGGCTACCGCCCGCAGGACAGCTGGCACGCGGTGGCCGGCGAGGAGGAGCGCGTCGTGCCCGGGGGCGAGCACACGCCCGACTCCTGGCCGGAGGCGTAGGGCGAGGACCTCGTCCGCACGCGCGTGCTCCGGTCCTGCGAGCCGCCGGTCGCGCAGCCCCGTCCGCTCAGCGCCGCCGGAGGGCCGCCCGGTCCTGCCGGCCCAGCCACACCGCCAGCGCCACCCCCGCCAGCGCGCCGAAGAGGTGCGCCTGCCAGGAGACCCCCTCGCGCAGCGGCAGCACGCCCCACAGCATCGACCCGTAGAGCACGACCACGAGCACGCCGACGAGCCCCCGCCACAGGTGGCGGGAGACGAACCCGTAGACCGCCAGGAACGCGGCATACCCGTAGACCACCCCGCTCGCCCCGATGTGCACCGTGCCCGGACCGCCCAGCAGCCACACCCCCAGGCCGCCGACCAGCACGACGCCGGCGGTCACCAGCCACAGGTGCCGGGTGGTCAGGGCAAGCAGGCCGCCGAGCAGGAGCAGCGAGACCGTGTTGGTCATCAGGTGCCCGAAGCCCAGGTGCAGGAACGGGCTGAGCACGATCCCCGCCACGTGCCCGGTGTCGCGCGGACGGATCCCGAACTGGTCCAGCGGCAGCGGGAGCACCAGGTCCACGACCTCGACGGTCCACATGAGCGCCACGAGGAGGAGCACGGGCAGCAGCCGCCGTCCCCAGGTGGGCGAGCCGGGTCGGGCGGGGGCGCGGGAGGTCACCTCCCCATCGTGCCAGGGCAGGAGGCGGGGGTATGCCGTCGCGCCGGCCAGGGGTATGAGGTGAGCGCGGCCAGGGGGAATGAGCGCGGCGCGCCTCGCGTTAGAATGATTGACACATCAAGCAACGAGAGGTGAGCCATGCAGTTCGGTCTGTTCAGCGTCGGGGACGTCACGCCCGACCCCACCACCGGCCGCACGCCGAGCGAGCACGAGCGCATCCAGGCGATGACCGCGATCGCGCTCAAGGCCGAGGAGGTCGGTCTCGACGTCTTCGCGACCGGGCAGCACCACAACCCGCCGTTCGTGCCGTCCGCGCCCACCACGCACCTGGCCTACATCGCCGCGCAGACCGATCGGCTCCTGCTCTCCACCGCGACCACCCTGATCACCACCACCGACCCGGTGCGCATCGCCGAGGACTACGCCTTCCTGCAGCACCTCTCGGGCGGCCGGGTCGACCTGATGATGGGCCGCGGCAACACCGGCCCGGTCTACCCGTGGTTCGGCAAGGAAATCCGCCAGGGCCTGGCGCTGGCCGTGGAGAACTACCACCTGCTGCGTCGGCTGTGGCGCGAGGAGGTCGTGGACTGGCAGGGCAAGTTCCGCACGCCGCTGCAGGGCTTCACCTCCACCCCGCGCCCGCTCGACGGCACCCCGCCGTTCGTGTGGCACGGGTCGATCCGCTCGACCGAGATCGCCGAGCAGGCCGCCTACTACGGCGACGGGTTCTTCCACAACAACATCTTCTGGAACATCGAGCACACCGCCCAGATGGTGGGCCTCTACCGTCGTCGGTTCGAGCACTACGGCCACGGCTCGGCCGACCAGGCGGTCGTGGGTCTCGGCGGCCAGGCGTTCATGGCCGGGACCGAGGCGGAGGCCAAGCGCGCCTTCCGGCCCTACTTCGACAACGCGCCCGTCTACGGCCACGGCCCGAGCCTGGAGGAGTTCACCCGGGCCACGCCGCTGACGGTCGGCACGCCGGAGATGGTGGTCGAGCGCACCCTCGGCTTCGCCGACGCCGTCGGGGACTACCAGCGCCAGCTCTTCCTCATGGACCACGCCGGCCTGCCGCTCGAGGTCGTCCTCGAGCAGGTCGAGATCCTGGGCCGTGAGGTCGTCCCGGTCCTGCGGCGCGAGTTCGAGGCCCGTCGCCCGGCGCACGTCCCCAGCGACCCGCCCACGCACGCCTCGCTCGTCGCCGACGGGCCGCAGGCGCCGCACCACCTGGTCGCCCCGGCCCGGTCCGCCGCGGACCGCGCCGCCGCCCGGGCCAGCTGACCCGCCGGGACCGCCGACCGCCGGCGGTCCCGGGACCTGCCCCACGCCATACCCCCGAGGAGTGCCATGACCCGTCGCATCGTCGTCGTCACCGCCGGACTGTCCACCCCCTCCTCCACCCGGCTGCTCGCCGACCGCATCGCCGACGCGGTCACCACGCAGATCACCGCCCGGGGTGAGAGCGCGCACGTGGACGTCGTCGAGCTGCGCGAGCTCGCCCAGGACCTGGCCACCACCATGACCACCGGGGGCATGCCGGTGGGCCGGGTCTCCCAGGCCCGTGACCTCGTGGCCGCCGCGGACGGGGTCGTCGCCGTGACGCCGGTGTTCACCGCCAGCTACTCCGGGCTGTTCAAGATGTTCGTCGACGTCCTCGGCACCGACGCCCTCAACGGCGTCCCCGTGATCGTCGCCGCCACCGCGGGCACCTCGCGCCACCAGCTCGTCCTGGACCACGCGCTGCGGCCGCTGTTCACCTACCTGCGGGCGGTCGTCGTCCCCACCGGTGTGTTCGCCGCCACCGAGGACTTCGGCGGTGGCGAGGGCGACGAGCTGGGCCGGCGGATCGCCCGTGCGGCCTCGGAGCTGGCCGCGCTGGTCGTCGCCGAGAGCGGGTCGGTGGCCGGCTTCGTCCCCCGGGAGGACGACCTGGCCGCGCCCCGCCGCCGACGCTCCGGCACCACCGTCGACCAGGACGTGACCGACTTCGAGACGATCCTCGGCGGCCTGGGGCAGTAGGCGAGGGGAGAGGGCGCGGCGGCGACCCGGCCGGCCCGGGCCCCTGGGACGGCCCGGCCCTCACGCGCGGCTCGGCCACTGGCACGGTCCGGTCCGTTGGACGGCCCGGTCTACGGCCCGGCCCCCGGCACCCGACGATGCAGCGCAAAGCCGTGCGATCGAGGGAAATAACCCCCGATCGCACAGGTTTTCGCTGCCTCGAACGCGACGCCAGCATCTGACCGCCCGCGACGACGGGTCGCGGTCCCCACGGGCTCGTGTCCCAGGTCGCTGACAGACCCGTCCCGCACACTGGGTCCGTGACCTCGAGGACGGAACGGGGCCGCGGGAGCTCCTGCGGCGGGGTGCTGGGCACCCTCGTCGTCGTGGGCGCGGTGATCGTCGGGACCGTCGTGGCTTCCCCCGCCCTGCAGCTGAGCGACCTGCGCGACGCCGCCGTCGACCCGCTCCACGGCGAGCCGGGCTCCGGCGGGGAGGGGTACACCTTCCTGCAGACGACCGGCAGCGGAGCCCCCCTGACGTGGCCCTGCGACGAGCCCGTCGAGATCGTCGTCAACCCCGAGGGGGCCCCGGAGGGGTATGCCGACCTCGTCGCCTCCGCGGTCGACCGGCTCTCGACCGCCAGCGGGTTCACGCTCGAGGTGGTCGGCGAGACCGACGACAGAAACTTCGAGGACCGTGGCTACGGCCCGGTGCTCGTGGGCTGGGCCGACGAGGAGGAGGTGTCGGCGCTCGCCGGCCCGGTGGCGGGGATCGGCGGGTCCAGCTACCTCGCCGGGCCGGGCGGTGGCGGCCGGGCCGTCGGCGGGATGGTGGTCGTCGACACCGAGGAGAACGGTGGGTGGTTCTCCCGCACCGAGCCCGAGGCGGTCCTGGTCCACGAGCTGGTGCACGTGCTGGGGCTGGGGCACAGCGAGGACCCGACCCAGCTGATGGCCGCACGCAACGAGGGGCAGGTCGAGCTGGGGGAGGGCGATCTCGCCGGGCTGGCGGCCCTGCGCGAGGCCGCCTGCTCCTGACCTGCCGTCTCGTGCAGTCGTCCGTGGCCCCCATCAGGGCCACGGACGACTGCACGGCGCCGCTCCGTGACGGGGACACGGCATACCCCGGTCCATGGGGCACGGCGAACCCCTGGACGTGCGGTGACCTGCGCTGTCGTGCACGTCACAGGCCGCGCGGATCCGTTGCCGCCGACCCCGACCCGTGGCAGGCTGAGGGTATGGGCGCCTTCGAGATGTTCACCCGTGGCAACGACAGCAGCGAGGAGCCCCCCACGCCCGTGCCGCCGCCGGTCCGGCCCTCGGTAGGTGAGCAGCTCGGGACGCTGGCCCGGCTGGGGCTGGAGGCGCAGGACGGCGTCAGCACCCAGGACATCGCCGACGACCCGGACGCGGTGGGGTGGATCAAGCTGCACCCCTACGTGGCCGTCCTGCAGGTGATGGCCCGCGACCAGGACGGGTCGCTGACCAGGCACCCGCACGTGACGACGATCGACCTGGACCACCTCGTGGGCCCGGAGTCCTACCCCGACCTCGTGCGCAAGCTCGCGGACGCGGCCGGCACGACCCACCTGCTCGACGAGGTGGAGGGCGGTGTCGACGAGGAGCGGGGCCGTTGGGTGGTCCGCTTCACCTTCGACGAGGTCACGCGGGAGATCCACCCGCGGCGGGACCACGACCGGGCCGACCCGGTCGTGATGCCCGAGCTGTTCGCGGCCGTGGCCGGGGCCGGCCATCGCCCCGCCTACGTGCGCCACGGACGCTCGATGACGGTGGCCTACGTGCCGGCCCGCCACGCCGGCGAGCTGCAGCGCGTCTTCTCCCGCTGGGCCTGACCTCCGCGCCGGGGCGGTCCCGGGTGGTAGGCATGGAGGCATGACGACGACGTCCCCCACCAGCACCGACCGCTACCGCGAGGCCCGCGACCTCCTGCTCTCCCTGCACGGCCAGCCGGAGCGGGCCCGGGCGCAGTTCCGCTACCCGGACGTGGGACAGACCTTCAGCTGGGCGGTCGACTGGTTCGACGCGGTCGCCCGCGGCAACGACCGGCCGGCCCTGACGATCGTCGAGGAGGACCTGTCCGAGCTGACGCTGACCTTCGACGAGGTCGCCACCCGCTCCGACCAGGTCGCCGCCCTTCTTGCGGCGCAGGGCGTCTCGAGGGGAGACAGCGTCATGGTCATGCTCGGCAACCAGGTCGAGCTGTGGGACACGATGCTCGGGGTGATGAAGCTCGGCGCCGTCGTCATGCCGACCACCACCGCGGTCGGACCGGCCGACCTGCGCGACCGGGTCGAGCGCGGCCAGGCACGGGCGGTCGTCGCCAACCCCGCCGACACCCCCAAGTTCGAGGAGGTCCCGGGCGACTACGTGCGCCTCAGCATCGGGGAGGTGGACGGGTGGACCGACCTGCGCACGGCATACCGGACCTCGGTCCCGCCGGCCGAGCACCCGGGCACCCGGGCGGACGACCGCCTGCTGCTCTACTTCACCTCCGGCACGACCAACCGGCCCAAGCTCGTGGAGCACACGCAGGTCAGCTACCCCGTGGGCCACCTGTCGACGATGTACTGGCTCGGCGTGCGCCCCGGCGACGTGCACCTGAACATCTCCAGCCCCGGCTGGGCCAAGCACGCCTGGAGCTGCTTCTTCGCCCCGTGGATCGCCGAGGCGACCATCCTGGTCTTCAACTACGCGCGGTTCGACGCCGCGGCGCTGCTGAAGGTCCTCCGGGCGCACCGGGTCACGACGTTCTGCGCGCCGCCGACCGTGTGGCGGATGCTCATCAACGCCGACCTCTCCGGCGGTCCGGGTGCGCTGCGGGAGGTCATCGGCGCGGGGGAGCCGCTCAACCCCGAGGTCATCGCCCAGGTGCAGCGGCAGTGGGGGCTGACCCTGCGCGACGGCTACGGGCAGACCGAGACCACCGCCCAGATCGGCAACTGCCCCGGGGAGCGGGTCAAGCCCGGATCGATGGGTATGCCGCTCCCGGGCGTCCCCTCCGTGCTCGTCTCCCCGGACACGGGCGAGGTGGTGCAGGGGCCGGGCGAGGGGGAGATCTGCCTCGACCTGGCGGCCGCGCCGGTCGCGCTGATGACCGGCTACCAGGGCGACGACGCCCGCAACGCCGAGGCGATGGCCGGCGGTTTCTACCACACCGGCGACGTCGCCGAGCGGGACGCGAACGGCATGGTCACCTACGTCGGCCGCACCGACGACGTGTTCAAGGCCAGCGACTACAAGATCAGCCCCTTCGAGCTGGAGTCGGTCCTCATCGAGCACCCGGCGGTGGCCGAGGCGGCGGTCGTGCCGGCGCCGGACGAGGTGCGCCTGGCGGTGCCCAAGGCCTACGTCGCGCTCGTCGACGGCCACGAGCCGACGCGGGAGACCGCCCTGTCGATCCTGCGGCACGCCCGCGAGCACCTGGCCCCGTGGCAGCGGGTGCGACGGATCGAGTTCTACGAGCTGCCCAAGACGATCTCCGGCAAGATCCGGCGGGTCGAGCTGCGGGCGCGGGAGAACGAGCTGGCCGCCGGCGCCTCGGCGGTCGGGCCGACCGGCCACGTGGGCCTCGAGCACGAGTTCCGCGACAGCGACTTCCCCGAGCTGAGGGGCTGAACCGCAGAGGCCGCCCGCCGGCGCGCGCCGGCCCCGGCGCGCGCCCGGGCGAGGCGCCTGCCCGGCGCCGGGCCGGCCCTCTGCCCGTCACCGGCGAGCCGTCTGTCCGTCACCGGGCGGCCCGCCGGCCCGGCGCCGGGCACAATGGTCGCTCGTGACCACCATCGTCCTCCTCCACGCCCATCCCGACGACGAGGCCTCGCAGACCGCGGGCACGATGCGGCTGGCGGCCGACGCCGGCCACCGGGTCGTGTGCGTCTACGCCACCGACGGAGACCACGGGACGGTGCCCGCCGACCTGGTCGAGGGCGAGACCGTCGTCGACCGGCGCCGGGCCGAGGCCGCCGCGTCCGCCGAGGTGCTGGGCACCGCCCGGGTCGCCTGGCTGGGCTACGCCGACTCGGGCATGACCGGCTGGGAGCAGAACGTCGGGGAGCGCGCCTTCCACGCGGCGGACACCGACGAGGCCGCCGGTCGGCTGGCCGCCATCCTCGACGAGGAGGACGCCGACGTGGTCGTCGGCTACGACTGGCACGGTGGCTACGGCCATCCGGACCACGTCAAGGTCCACCACGTGGTGCACCGGGCGGCCGACCTCGCCGCCCGTCGCCCCCGCCTCCTGCAGGCCACCATGAACCGCGACGCGATGCGGCGTCTCTACCTCGCGGCGAAGGAGGCGGGGCTGGCCGGGGAGGAGGGGCAGGACTGGGACCCGGACCTGCCGGCCGACGACGGCAACCCCATCGGTTCGCCGGAGTCGGACCTGCACTGGCACGTCGACGTGCGGCCGGTGATGGCGGCCAAGCGCACCGCCCTCGCCGCGCACGCCTCCCAGGAGGACGTCGGCTGGATGCTGGGCATGCCGGAGGAGCAGTTCGCGATGGTCTTCGGCGACGAGTGGTACATCGAGGAGGGCCGCCCCGCCGGCGTCGTCGACGGGCACCCGCTGCTCGACGGCTGAGCCGCGGTTCGAGCCCACCGCCTCGTCGCCGCCCCCCCACCCCGCCCCCCGACGCCCGGTCGCGGGGGCCGGCGCGGCTGCATACCCTCGCAGGATGGACGAGCCCCCCGCCCCGATGCCGGAGTCCGCGCGCGAGCTGCCCGACGGGAGCGACCTCGGCCGGGCCCTGGGTACCGACTTCTACGGCCTGGACGAGCTGCTGACCCACCGGGAGCGGGAGCTGCGCGACGGGGTGCGCCGCTGGTGCGACGAGGAGGTCGTTCCGCGGGCCGCGGAGTTCTGGGAGGCGGCGCGCTTCCCGCGCGAGCTGCTCCCGGGGTATGCCGCCACGCACGTGGCGGGGTCCTCGATCGAGGGGTACGGGTGCGCGGGGGTCTCCCCGCTGGCCGAGGGGATGATGTGCGCAGAGCTGGCCCGCGGGGACGGGTCGGTCGCCACGCTCAACGCGGTGCACTCCGGCCTGGCGATGACGTCGGTGCACCTGCTGGGGTCGCAGGAGCAGAGGGAGCGCTGGCTGCCGGCGATGGCCCGGGTCGAGCTGCTCGGTGCCGTCGCCCTCACGGAGCCCACCCACGGGTCGGACGTGGTCAGCCTGGAGACGACCGCCCGGCGGGACGGGAACGACTGGGTGCTCGACGGGGCCAAGCGGTGGATCGGCAACGGGTCGGTGTGCGACCTCGCGGTGGTGTGGGCGAGGGATGACGACGGGAACGTCGGAGGGTTCGTCGTCGAGGCGCCCCAGCAGGCCGACGGCTGGGACGCCCGGGTCATCGAGGGCAAGATCAGCAACCGGGGGGTCTGGCAGGCGCACATCCGCCTCGACGGCGTGCGCGTGCCGGTGGAGAACCGGTTGGCGCAGGCGCGGACGTTCGAGGACACCAACCGGGTGCTGGCGCGGTCGCGGCAGACGGTGGCCTGGGAGGCGCTGGGCCACGCGGTGGGGGCGTACGAGGGAGCCCTGACCTATGCGCTGCGCCGCGAGCAGTTCGGTCGCCCGCTGGCTGCCAACCAGCTGGTCCAGGATGCCCTGGCGCGGATGGTCACGCTCATCACCTCGATGCAGCTGATGTGCACCCGGATGTTGCAGCTGGAGGAGCAGGGCCGGTGCACCCTCGAACAGGCGGCGATGGCCAAGCTGCACACCACCACGGCGGCCCGGGAGGTCGTCGCCACCGCCCGGGACCTGCTGGGCGGCAACGGGATCCTGCTCGACCACCACGTCGGACGGCACTTCGCCGACCTGGAGGCCGTCTACACCTACGAGGGCAGCCGGACGGTGCAGTCGTTGCTGGTCGGCCGGGCGGTGACGGGGCTGAGCGCCTTCACGTAGACCTGCCGTGGCAGGCCTGATGGTATTTTTCTGCCATGAGGACGACCATCGACGCCGCTGGCCGCATCGTGGTGCCGAAGGCGCTGCGGGACGCCATGCACCTGAGGCCCGGTCAGCACGTGGACATTGTCCTCACGGACGGACGGCTCGAGATCGAGGTGGCCTCCACCCCCGTCACGCTGCAGGAGGAGGACGGGTTTCCGGTGCTGGTGCCCGACCACGAGCTCCCCCCGCTGACCACCGAGACGGTGCGCGACGTGCTCGAGGCCACCCGCCGGTGAGGCCGTCGTGCGACACCAGCGTCCTGGTGCCCGCGTTCCTGCCGTTCCACGAGCGGCATCGGCAGGCTCTGCGAGGTCTGGGCGGTGCCGAGCTCGACCTCCCCGCCCACGTGCTGCTGGAGACCTACAGCGTCCTCACCCGCCTGCCGGCTCCGCACCGGATGGCGCCGGCCGCGGTGCTGGCAGCCCTGCAGCGGGTCACGGGATCGACGTTGACGCTCCCCGGCGACGGGCACCTCGAGACCGTGGTCGCCCTGGCCGCAGCGGGGATCACGGGGGGTGCGGTCTACGACGGTCTCGTGGGCATGACCGCCAGGGAGCACGACCGCACGCTCCTCACGCTCGACCGTCGTGCCCTGCCCGCGTACGAGGCCGTGGGCGTCCGCGTCCGACTGCTCTGACGGAAGGCCCGACTGGGACCGTCCTCAGACCGTCACGCCGCCCTGACCGGGTAGGCGGGGGGAGCTCAGGACGCGTCGTGCACGTGCCTGCGGAACCAGTCCAGGCTGGCCGCCCACGGGCCGGACCGGTCGGCCAGGTCCGGCAGCAGCGGGGTCAGCTCGGCGCTGAAGGTCTCCGAGGACTCCCGGGGCAGCAGCGAGGGCAGGTTGTCGATCGCGATGACGTCGAGCGGGTGGTCGTCGCCGCCGAACCGGCGCACCGGCTCGTCCCAGGTGGTGATCTCGGTGTTGACCGGGAGCTTGTTCGCCTCGGACGTGACGTCGCAGGTCACGTCCCCGACGACCCGCAGGCGACGCTCCGGGGTGGTCACGTCCTCGGCGGTGACGAAGGCGTCCCCCTTGCCGACGCTGACCACGCAGTTGACGAGAATGTCCTGGTCGAGCAGCGCCGGCTTGTTCAGGACCAGGGTGTCGGCCCGGTCCCACCGGGTCAAGGCGCAGCCGGCCACGGCCAGCGCCTCGACGGCCCCGGTGCCGGACCGTCCGCGGGAGCCAATGACCATCGCGCGCTCCGGCTCCTCGGGGGTGCTGCTGCGAAGCCGCTCGTCCAGGTCCGCGCGGGTCATCGGGCCGACGCCACCCTGGAGCAGCCCGCGGTGGCGCAGCACGGCCAGCGCGGCCCCGACGTAGCCGGCCCAGAAGCCGAATGCCACGACCCGCTTGCCGTCGACGGTGAGGTACTCGACGTCGAGCAGCTCACCGCCGCCGCGGCGGAAGCGGTCGAGCACCTCCTCGGCACCCTCCTGCCCCTTGTAGGCGTGCGCGAAGAACACGTGCGTGTGCTGCAGGTCGGAGGGGTCCTCCGGCAGTTCCTTGATCCCCACCACCACGGCCCCCTCCGGGGCGTCCACCCAGGACCCGAAGGGCGCGACGGAGCAGCCCACCTCGACGTACTCCTCGATCGGCACGATCCGGGTCGGCGACTCCTCGACCGTGACGGTGAAGCCGTCGGCGATGAGCCGGGCGGCGTCGGCGGGGACGATGGGGACGCGCTGCTCGGTCGGGCGGGACTCGGCGCGGATCCACAGGTGGGGACGGGTCATGGAGGCAAGGGTATGGAGTGGGACCGGCGGTCCCCAACTTGCGCTCCGGTGTCGGTCGGCCGGGGTCGGCGGGGCCGCCGACCGGCGGGGGTTCAGGAGCATGGGGCACCATGTCCTGCCATGGGGATGTTCGAGGCCGCCGCCCGTCGTCGGAGGGCGGCGGAGCTGCGGCGGCGGCTCGCCGAGCTCGACGAGTGGGACCGGAGGTTCGGCCTGGGCGGGACCCCGCCGGGCCACTCCCTCGCCCGTGACACCACCGCGTGGCGCTACCACTCACCCGACGGCGCCCCTCCGGTCTCGGTGCTCGACCCGGTGCCGACGCGCCGCCCGGTGCGCCGCCGACGACGGTCCTGGCCGAAGCTTCTGCTGGTCCTCGGTCTGGGCGGCGTGGCTCTCGCCTACGCCTACCCGGACCGGGCCTCGACGGTGTGGACCTGGGCGGAGGGGACGGGGCGTGAGGTCCTCGGCATGCCGGACCCCGACGGGCAGGGGGACGCTCCGCCGGTCCCTGCTCCGGGCGGGCGGGACGACCTCCCGCCCGACGTCGTGTGGCGTGCTGGTCGCTTCGCCGGAGGCTGGGAACCACCGCGAGGCGAGCGTCTGCTGCCGGCGGTGCAGCCGGGACCCGGCGGGGACCACGCGTTCCTCACGACCCAGCCCGGGACCGACGACCCGGTCGGGTTCTCCCCGTGCGGGCCGGTCGAGGTGGCGGTCAACCCCTCGGGTGCGCCGGAGGGCTACGACGCGTTGGTCCGCGCCTCCCTGGAGCGGCTCACGGACGCGAGCGGCCTGCAGCTGGAGCTGGTCGGGGAGACCGACCGCACCTGGTCCGACGACGTCCGCGGCCGTGGGGAGCCGGTCCTGGTCGCCTGGGCCACGTCCGACGAGGTCCCGGCGCTCGCGGGCACCAGCGCCGGCTTCGGCGGCCCCACCGTCGTCACCTTCCCGGACGGCCTGTCGTGGAACGCCTCCGGACAGGTGGTCCTCGACGCCGACGACCTCCCCACACCGGAGGCCCACGCGGCGGTGCTCGACCACGAGCTGGCCCACGTGCTCGGCCTGGGCCACGTCGAGGCCCCCGGGGAGCTGATGAACGCGGTCAACACCGGCCAGACCGACCTCGGCCCGGGGGACCTGGCCGGGCTGGCCCGCCTGGGCGCCATCCCCTGCCCCTGATCCGGCCCCCTCTTGCCGGGAGCGAGGGGACCCGGCCATGCTGGCCCCATGCGCAGCCGTCACCTGAGCCGGATCGTGCACCGGGCCCCGCAGGACGTCTACGACGTCGCCGCTGACCCTGACACCCTGCCCCGGTGGGCCGCCGGTCTGGCCGGGGGGCAGGCCGAGCGCGAGGGGGACGCCCTGGTGGTGCACTCCCCGATGGGTCGGGTCAGGGTCCGGTTCGCCGCCCGCAACGAGCTCGGGGTGCTCGACCACGACGTGACGCTCCCGTCCGGGGCCACCGTCCACAACCCGATGAGGGTCCTGCCGCACCCGGAGGGGGCCGAGGTGCTCTTCACCCTGCGGCAGCTCGACCTGAGCGACGAGGAGTTCGAGCGGGACGTCCGCATGGTCGAGGACGACCTGGACCGGCTCAAGCGCCTGGTGGAGGGCTGACCCACCGGACGGCCTGCCGCCATGCGCCACGCGGCCGGGCGGCCGACGCCACGACGGTCGACCTCACGGCGACGCGCCCAGGTTCAGACCGCCAGCGCCATCCGTCGGACCGCCTCGGCCATCAGCTCCGGCGAGGTCCCGATGTTGAGCCGGGCGAAGCCCGCCCCGCCGGGCCCGAACGCCGGTCCCGAGGACAGCAGCACCCGTCCCCGCTCCAGGAACGCCGCCGCCGGGTCGTCACCGAGGCCGAGCCCGCGGCAGTCCAGCCACGCGAGGTAGCTCGCCGACGGCCGGTGGTAGCGCACCCCGGGCAGGTGCTCGGCCAGCAACGGCTCCAGCTCGCCCACGCGCTCCTCGATCTCCCGACGCACGACCTCCAGCCAGTCGCGCCCGTCCGTCCAGGCCGCCACCGCGGCGTACTGCCCGAGGATCCCCGCGCCCCAGTCCAGCCCGCCGGGCATCGACTCCGGCCAGCGCGCGCGGTCGGCCACCACCCCCACGGCGAGCTTGAGCCCGGCGAGGTTCCACGCCTTCGAGGGGGAGTGGAGCGCGACGCCGACCTCGCGCGCGGCGTCGGAGACGGTGAGGAAGGGCACGAACGGTCGCTCGCTGCCCGGATGCACGAGCGGGGCGTGGATCTCGTCGGAGACCACCAGCGCCCCGTGGGCCTTCGCCAGCCCGGCCAGCGCGGCCAGGTCCTCCCGGGGGGTCACCATGCCGAGCGGGTTGTGCGGCGAGCACAGCAGGACGACTCTCGTCCCCCCGGCCAACGACCGCTCGATCCCCTCCAGGTCCAGCCGTCCCCCGCGGTCCTGGTCGAGCATCGGCACGTCCTCGGCGACCAGGCCCAGCCCCGCCAGCCACGGGTAGAAGCTGAGGTAGACCGGCGGGTTCAGCACGACCCGGTCGCCCGGCGAGGTGACCGCGCGCAGGACCTCCTGGACCCCCACCCCGACGTCGGCCATCACCCGCACGCTCCCGCCGTCGGCCACCGGGTCCCACCCCCAGGCGTCCCGCGCGAACCCGGCGAAGGCCTCCACCACGGGTCGCGGGTGCCCGGCGTAGCCGAAGTCGGACAGGTCGACCGCGGCGTGCAGCGCCTGCGCGACCGCCGGTGCCGTGCGCACGTCCATCTCCGCGGTCCAGGCAGGCAACACGTCTGGGGCCACCCGGCTCCACTTCGCGCTGCGGTGCTCCCGCATCTCCTCCAGGGTCAGGTCGAACGGTGCTCCCATCACCCCAGCCTGCCAGGCCCAACCAGGAGCGACAGGATGGGGGTATGGCGTCGCGCACCTGGACCTTCACCGGCCGGATCCTCGGGGTCGGCACCACCAGCGGGGTGCGGCTCGTCGTCGGGGTCTGGGACGACTCGCCGCTGGGTTCCTTCGCCGACGTCATGGTCGAGCGGGCCGACGGCCACCGGCTCCTGCTGGCCCCGACCCAGGAGGTGGCCGACTTCGTGACCGGCACCTACACCTTTGACGAGACCCGGATCGAACCGGTCGAGGTCGACCTCGTCGACGTCTCCCGTGCCGCACCGGTGGAGGGGGGAGGCGGACCGGGCGCAACGGTCCGCGTCAGCATGCCCTCCCTGGCCCTCGCCGCCCACCTCGGCCGGCGCACGGCGCTCGGGTGGCTGCTGCGCGGCATACCCCGCAGGGTCGCGGCCAGCCCGCTCCTGTCGACGGTGACCGACCCGGTGGCCCGGGTCGTCCTGCGGGGGGTGCGCACCCGCGGCAGCGCGGGACAGGGGCGACGCGAGTACTACGGCGCGACCGACCTGCGGGCCGTCACCGCCGTGACCGCCCGGCTCGACGGCGTCGACCTGGGCACGCTGACCGCGGTCGACCCGCCGGCCCGGTTCGGGTTCTCCTCGACACCGCGACGGCCGACGCTGACCGAGGTCGTGACCACGATCCGGGAGTGAACGGCGCACCAGCGCACCGGCCGGAAAGGCTGCCACCCCTCCGGCCGGCGGCCGGCGTCGCGCAGTCCCCTCAGGCCACCCGGGTCTGCGGCGCGTTCTCGGCCGTCTTGCCCGGGTCGCGCTCGACGACCCCGTCGAGCACGTCGTCGATCCTGCCCATGAGGTCGGCCTCGAGCCTCACGCCGGCCGCTTTGACGTTGTCCTTGACCTGCTCGGGGCGGGAGGCGCCGACGAGGGCGGCGGCCACGTTCGGGTTCTGCAGCACCCAGGCGACCGCGAGCTGCGGCATCGTCAGGCCGGCCTCCTGCGCCAACGGCTTCAGGTTCTGCACCGCCGTGAGGGTCTCGTCCGACATGAAGCCCTTCATCCCCTTGCCCATCTTCTCGTCGGCCGCCCGACCCTCGGTGGGCTGCTCGCCGGGGAGGTACTTGCCGCTCAGCACGCCCTGGGCCATCGGGCTCCAGACGATCTGGGAGATGCCCAGCTCCTCGCAGGCCGGGACGACCTCGGGCTCGATGACCCGCCAGAGCATGGAGTACTGCGGCTGGGAGGAGATGAGCGAGAAGCCCAGCTCCTTGCTCAGCCGGTGGCCCTCGCGGATCTGGTCGGCGGTCCACTCGCTGACGCCGATGTAGAGCGCCTTGCCCTGGCGGACGATGTCGGCGAAGGCCTGCATCGTCTCCTCCAGCGGCGTCTCGGTGTCGAACCGGTGCGCCTGGTAGAGGTCGACGTAGTCGGTCTGCAGGCGCTTCAGCGAGCCGTCGATCGACTCCATCACGTGCTTGCGGGACAGGCCGGTGTCGTTCGGGCCGCCCGGGCCGGTGGGCCAGTAGACCTTGGTGAAGATCTCCAGGCTCTCCCGGCGCTCGCCCTTGAGGGCCTCGCCGAGGACGCTCTCCGCCTTGGTGTTGGCGTAGACGTCGGCGGTGTCGAAGGTGGTGATGCCCTCGTCGAGCGCGGCGCGCACGCACTGGTGGGCCACCTCGTTCTCCACCTGGGACCCGTGGGTCAACCAGTTGCCGTAGGTGATCTCGCTGATCTTGAGCCCGCTGTTGCCGAGGTACCTGAATTCCATCCCCCCAGCCTACGGACGGAGAGGCGTGCTCCGCGCCGTGGGTGTCCACCCCCCGAGGGGTCGAGGTGGACCCGGCGGGTGTCGACGTCCCCGCGGGGTCGACGTCTGCGGCGGGCGTCCTCCACCGTCGGTGGCCGCGGCTACGGTGGGGGTATGACGTACGGGTCGGGGTGGCAGGACGAGCAGCGTGGGCAGGGTCCTCGGGAGGGCGAGGAGCTGGCGGCGCCGCCCGGTGCAGACCCTGCCCTGCCGGGGCCGGGGATCGACCCCGCGCTGCGGCCCCCGCCGCTGCCCGGCCCGCAGACGCCGGGCGCCGGGATGCCCGAGGTCGTCCCCGGGGCGCCGGGCTCCTGGCAGGGAGGCGGTGCGGCATACCCCTCCGGTCCGGGGAACCTGCCCGCCCGCCGGGACCGTGACCAGCCGATGGTGTCGGCGTTTGGCGACCTCGTGCGGACCGGGTCGTGGGACGCCGCGAGGAAGACGGTGGCCTACCAGGTGTTCGGCGACAGCAAGCTGGACCTGCGCCAGGTGCTGCGCCCCGGCGAGACGTTGGAGGTCGAGCTCTACAGCCTGTTCGGCAGCGCGAAGATCCTCGTGCCCGAGGGCACGGACGTGCAGATCCAGGGGATGACGCTGCTGGGTGACGCCCGGGCCGAGGTGGGTGCGGCGGCGACCGGGACGACCCCGCCCTCCGGCGGCCGGCTCGTGGTCACCGGCTGGTCGGTCTTCGGCGACGTGCGCGTCCGGTCGGTCGCGGCCGGCGAGAAGCTGCCCCGCGGGTGGCGCTGGGCCCAGCCGAAGCGGTCCTGACGCGGCCGAGCGCCTCTCGCCGGGGTCCTGACGCCGGGCCTCAGCGAGCCGTCGTCGGCGTCGGGTCACCGCCCCGGCGGGCGAGCTCGGCCTCCGCCCGCCGCAGACCGCCGTGCTCGAGGCCGGCGAGGGAGGAGACGCCGCTCCACACGGGCCGCCCGCCGCGGGTCACCCGCACCTCCATGGTGCCGGTGAGGTGCTCCAGCGCCCCCGGGGTGTTGCGACCCTGGGACGGCAGCGGGACGGGGAGGACGTGGGCGTCGCCCACCGGGGCCGAGGCCTCCACCTCGACCCGCCAGCCTCCGGCCCGGTGGGTCCCCGCCAGGAGCCACCGGTCGTCGTGGACGGTGGCGCGGACGGGGCTGAGCCCGGGGTCGCCCAGCCGCAGCACCCGCCCCTGCGGGAGGCGGACGACCAGCCCGGTCACCTCGGTGCGCAGCGGCAGCCCCAGGGGTCGGGCATGGACCTGGCCCCCGGCGAAGGCGACGGCTGCCCCCGGCTCGGCGAAGCCGTGGGCCTGACCCCACCACCAGGAGTCGGGGAACCCCTCGGCGCCCCAGTTCTTCTCCCCGTAGACCTGCGCACCGTCCAGCTCCCAGCGGGCGTCGCCGAGGCGGACCGTGCCCGTGGCGCGTCCGCCGAGCAGCCAGGGGTGCCAGTACTGGTTCAGCCGGGGCACCGCCTGGAAGATGCTGGACCCGCCCAGGGCCCGCCGGGGCCAGGGGGCCAGCGGCTCGAGGCAGACGTCGACCATCGCGTCGTCCAGCTGCACGTGCAGGTGGGTCGCGCTCCCGCTGAAGCTCGGTGACCCGTCCCGGCCCGCCGCCGCTGCGCCCGCCGTGGCCCCCAGCCCGGAGGGGTCGGCCGTGGCGCCGGCCACCGCGGCCGTGCGCAGGAAGCCGTCCGAGGAGGCCAGCCCGACGGTCGCCCACGGGCCGTCGGGTCCCTGGTTGACTCCCACGAGCGCGATGAGCACCCGGCCGGTGGCCACGTCCGTCAGACGCCAGAAGTAGCCCTCCATCGCCACGCCCGGGTGGGCCCGGCGCGGGTCGCCCCCCGGCAGGTCGGCACCGGTGGCGCGGTAGCGGCGGAGCGCGGAGGAGATCACCGTGCCCACGCTAGGCCCGCGACCGGCCGGCCGCCCCTCGAGCTCCCTGACCGGCCCCGTCCGGCTTCGGCAGGACGGGGCGGCACGACCGTCCTAGCGTGGGAGGCGTCGCCACCGACGGCGAGCGAACGACGCGGGAGGACCCCAGATGGCCACGAAGAAGTCAGCCAAGACCGCTCCGACGTCCCGGGGAGGGGACGGCCGCAAGGGCGGTCGGCCGAGCGACCCGTCCGTGCCGGCGGTGGAGGACGGCGGCCCCCGGCTCCCGGACTACCCCCAGGACCCGGTCCCTCCGCAGCCGCCGACGCCCCGCCACGCGGGTGCCGCTGCGGACAACCCGCTCTACACCGACGCGACCGAGCCCGGGACCGGTGGCGAGCTGCACCAGCTGCCGGGCGACGGCATACCTGCGATGACGACCTCGCAGGGGCAGGTCCTCTCGGACGACCAGAACTCCCTGAAGGTCGGTGACCGCGGGCCCACCCTGCTGGAGGACTTCGCCCTCCGCGACAAGATCTTCCACTTCGACCACGAGCGGATCCCTGAGCGGGTGGTGCACGCGCGGGGGTATGGCGCGCACGGCACCTTCACCGCCGCCGAGGACCTGTCCGACCTGACCCGGGCCTCGCTGTTCGCGCAGGCCGGCAAGGAGACGCCGGTGTTCGTCCGGTTCTCCACGGTCGCGGGCAACATGGGGTCCTTCGACCTGGCCCGCGACATCCGTGGGTTCGCGACGAAGTTCTACACCGACGAGGGGAACTGGGACCTGGTCGGCAACAACGTCCCGGTGTTCTTCATCCAGGACGCGATCAAGTTCCCCGACCTCGTGCACTCGGTCAAGGAGGAGCAGGACCGGGGCTGGCCGCAGGCGCAGTCGGCGCACGACACCTTCTGGGACTTCGTCGGCCTGATGCCCGAGTCGACCCACACCCTGCTGTGGCAGATGTCGGACCGCACGATCCCGAGGTCGTTCCGCTTCATGCAGGGCTTCGGTGTGCACACCTTCCGGTTCGTCGACGCCGAGGGGAAGAGCACGTTCGTGAAGTTCCACTGGGTGCCGAAGCAGGGGCTGCAGTCGGTGGTGTGGAACGAGGCCGTCAAGATCAACGGCGCCGACCCCGACTTCCACCGTCGTGACCTGTGGATGGCGATCAACAACGGCGACTTCCCCGAGTGGGACCTGTGCGTCCAGGCCTTCGACGACGAGTTCGCCGACTCCTTCGAGTTCGACGTGCTCGACTCCTCCAAGATCATCCCCGAGGAGCAGGTGCCGCTGCGGGTGATCGGCACGATGCGGCTGGACCGGGTGGTCGACAACGTGTTCAGCGAGACCGAGCAGGTGGCGTTCATGACCCAGAACGTCGTGCCCGGCATCGACTTCACCAACGACCCGCTGCTGCAGGGTCGCAACTTCTCGTATCTGGACACCCAGCTCAAGCGCCTCGGTTCGACCAACTTCAGCCAGCTGCCGGTCAACGCCCCACGCTGCCCCGTCATGCACTTCCAGCGGGACGGCCACATGCAGATGGGCCGCCAGGCCGGTCGGGCCACCTACGAGCCCAACTCCTTCACCGGGGCCGCCGCCGGCCCACGGGCCGACCGGGAGGCGGGCTTCCGCACGGTGGAGCGCCCGGAGAGCGGCGACACGCGGCGCGTGCGCGCCGAGAGCTTCGCCGACCACTACTCCCAGGCCGGACAGTTCTGGCGCAGCCAGAGCCCGGTCGAGCAGGACCACATCCGGATGGCGTTCGTCTTCGAGCTGTCCAAGTGCGAGATCCCGGTGGTCCGGGAGCGGATCGTGGCCAACCTGCGCAACGTCGACGAGGAGCTGGCGGCCGGGGTGGCCGACGGGCTCGGGATGGACCTGCCCGAGGCCACGACCCCGCACGTGCAGCCGAACCACGACCTGCCTGAGTCGCCGGCGCTGAGCATGGAGGCGAGGGCGCCGGAGAGCTTCGCCGGGCGCAAGCTGGGCATCGTCGTCACCGACGGGACCGACGCAGCCGTGCTGGACGCGCTGACGAAGGCCTTCGAGGACGGCGGCGCGATGGTGGAGACGATCGCCCTCAAGATCGGAGGAGTCACCCTGGCCGGCGGCGAGCGCCGCCCGGTCGACCACAAGATCGACGGTGGCCCCTCGGTCCTCTTCGACGCGGTCGCCCTCCTCGGTGAGGGCGCCGGTGCGGAGGAGCTGGCCGGCCACCCGGCCACCCGGGACTTCGTGGCCGACGCGTTCTCGCACTACAAGTTCATCGGCTACGTGCCCGGCGCCCGCCCGCTGCTGGAGGCCGGCGCGATCGCCGAGCGCCTGGACCAGGCCTGCCTGGACCTGTCGACGACGACGCCGGAGGACTTCTTCACCGCCTGCGGGGCGATGCGCCGCTGGGAGCGCGACGTCTGAGCCGCGGCACGGCAGGCGGTGAGTCAGGGGCCGGCCCCCCGGCGTGTCGCGCACTGTGCCCGGCCGTTGTTGCGTGTCATGTGCCAGAACACGGATGGTGCAGCACGCGACACGCCGCAGCGGGGTGGTCGGTTGGCTGCCCTGCTTGTCGCGGACCGTCTCGGCCGGGGCCGGATCGCCCGCCGTCGGCACGGGGAGCTTCGTCTTGCGGGCGACCGGTGCCCTGCGGAACAGTCGGGCGTGTGGATGATCGGGCCATGAGCCGACGCTCGGCCTGGTGGGCCCTGGCGGCGCCGGCCGTCGTCATCGCCGCCGGTGTCGCGCCCGCCGTCGCCGGCGTCATCGCCTGGTGGCACGGGCTGATCATCCTGGTTCTCGGAGGCGCGTGGTTCGTCCATGAGTGGCGCACCGTCCTGCGTACGACGGCCCCCAGAGCGGCGGGTCAGCCTTCCGGCGGGGCCACCGGGCGGCCGATCCGCGGGGCGACCGGTCGACCGGGCGGGGCGACCGGGGAGGCGTCCGGCGGGGTGACCGGTGAGGCGTCCGGCGGGGTCACCGGGCGGCCGGGGACAGCCCAGTCGGTCAGTCGGCCAGCTTGGCCGGAAGACCGGCCCGCGCGAAGGCGGCCTCGTCGAAGAAACCCACGACGGCGGTGACCGCCCCGTCGACGACGTCGACGACCACGAGCTGGAAGGGACGGTGGACGCCGTCCTCGCCGCGCAGGTACATCCCGGCGGCGGGCTGGCCGTTGGAGACCGTCGGCACCATGCGCAGGTCGAGCGGCCCGGAGGCGGGGCACTGAGTCCCGATGAGGGCGGCGATGGCCTCCTGGCCGACGTAGTAGCGGTCGAACGGAGGCATCTGCCAGGTGGCCTGCTCGGTCATGACCTCCACCACGGCGGGCACGTCGTAGCGTTCGAACGCCTCGCAGAAGCGGGTGAAGATCTCGCGCTCCTCGGCGGTGAGCTCGTGCACCCGGCGCCCGGCCTGCCGCATGCCGTCCCCGACGGTGGCCCGGGCGCGCTGGAGGGCGGAGTTGGCGGCGGCCACCGAGCACCCCAGCGCCTCGGCCGTCTCGGCGGCCGACATCTGCAGCACGTCGCGCAGCACGAGAGCGGCACGCTGCCGCGGCGGCAGGTCCTGGAGGGCGGCGACCACCGCCAGCTGGACACCCTCGTGCGCCACCGCGGCGTCGGCCGGGTCCGGCCGGGCCTCGCCCCAGACCATCCGGTCCGGAAGAGGCTCCAGCCAGTCGCGGGAGCGGTCCTCGACCACCGGCACGTGCGGGTCGCCGGGAGGTTGCCCGAGGCCGCTGGGCAGGGGCCGGCGGCCCTGCTGCTTCAGGGCCGTCAGGCAGGTGTTGGTGGCGATCCGGTACATCCAGGTCCGGACCGAGGAACGTCCCTCGAAGGAGTGGAACGCCCGCCACGCGCGCAGGTAGGTCTCCTGCACCAGGTCCTCGGCCTCACCGGCCGAACCGAGCATGCGGTAGCAGTGCGCGAGCAGCTCGCCGCGCAGCGGAGCGGTCAGCTCCTCGAACGTCTGCGTCCCCGTGGTCGTCGTCATGCCTCGCTCCTCGCCCACCCGTCCTGGACCCGCCTGTCCTGAGCCGGCCCGTCGCGGACCAGCCCGTCGCGGACCAGCCCGTCGCGGACCAGCCCCTCGCGGACCGGCCCCTCACGGACCAACCCCTCCTGGACCGGCCCGGTCATGCGCGACGGCCGGCAGCGACCGGCGCGCCGTCGATCTCCACCGTCCCACCGTCGGGCACCTCCGGTCCATCCCCGGTGAAGGCCGGGTCCATCCACATGACCTCCCACACGTGGCCGTCCGGGTCGCTCCAGGAGCGGCCGTACATCAGGCCCATGTCCTCGCTGCGGACCGCGGTGCCACCCAGCTCCGCGGCCCGGTCGGCGAGACCGTCCACCTCCGCGCGGGACTCCACCGACAGTGCCAGGAGCGTCTCCACGGTGCCGGTGTCGGCGGTCCGGCGGTCGTGGAAGCCGTCGAAGAAGTCCCGCCGCAGCAGCATCGCGTAGAGGGCGGGGCCGAGCTCGAGGCAGAGCGCGTTGTCGTCGCAGAAGTTCTCGTCGAAGGTGTAGCCGAGCCCGGAGAAGAAGGCCCGGCTCCGGTCGAGGTCCTCCACGGGCAGGTTGACGAAGATCGCCTGGTGCTGTGGCATGTCGTTCCTCCTGGGTCGTCCTGGTCGGCGACGGTCGTCCCTGGTCTGCGACGGTCGCCGCGGCGGCGCCGTCCGGTGCCGCTGCTGGGTCCGACCAGTCCCGGTGACCGAACTCATCGGTGGGGTGTTCTTCCCGCTCCACGAGCTGGTCGGGCCGCCCGGGCTACGGTGCCCCGGTGGACCCGGCCGAGACGCAGGACGAGCGGTGGATAGGCCACAGCGTGCTCCAGGTGTCGGTGCCGGCCCTGGAGGGGTGGGTGCGCGCCCGGACCGCGGAGCACGATCCCGCCTTTGTCTCGAACGACCCGCGCTTCGGGCACGCCCACGTCACGGCGCTGGGTCCGTTCGTCGACGTCCTGGACGAGGCGGTGGCCGGCCGGGTCGCCGACGTCGCGGCCCAGGTGGAGCCGTTCAGCTACCGTCTCGCCCGGGTGGCCACCTTCCCCAACGGGATCGTGCATCTCGTGCCCGAACCCGCCGAGCCGTTCGCCCGGCTCACGGCCCTGCTCGTCGGGGAGTTCCCCGACCATCGGCCCTACGGCGGGCAGTTCGCGCCCGACCCGCACCTGACCCTCGACCTCGTCCACGGCGATGTCACCGAGGAGTCCACGCGCGCACGGCTCGAGGGCCTGCTGCCCCTCGAAGCCCGGGCGGAGACCCTCGACCTGGCCTGGTGGGAGTCTGGCCGCTGCCATCTCGTCCACCGGTGGCCGCTCGGCGGGTCGGGGTCCGGCGCGTACGACGGACGCATCGGCACTCCGCACGGCGTATGATGGTTGCATCATGCATGTATCTGAGCAGCTGGCGCGTGCCTTCGCCTCGATGGGTCGCCTCCTCATCGAGTTCCAGGGGGAGCTGTCGCGTCCCGACTTCTCCGTCCTCGTCCACCTCACCCACCAGGACGACGTCGGGGAGGCGGTCCGCTCCCGCGACCTCGCCCGTTCCGAGGGGCTCGACCCCTCCACCATGAGCCGCCGGCTGGCCTCGCTGGCCGAGCGGGGGCTGGTGGCGCGCGAGCCCGACCCGGCGGACGGCAGGGCCCACCTGCTGCGGCTGACGGAGTACGGCCGGGAGGCCGTCCGTCAGGAGCGGGCCCGGCGGGTCGCGCTCGTCACGGACGCCCTCGAGGGATGGGACGACGCGGACCGGGCCGACCTCGCCCGCCTGCTGTCCCAGCTCACCGACAGCCTCGAGACCCGCCGCGACGAGCGCACCCGCCGGCACCACCGCATACCCGGGCGGTCCGCGTGACCACGCCCGCAGCCGCGCCCGCCGACGCCCCCGACCCCACGCCCGAGCCCGTCGCCTACCGGATGACCCCGGCCCACCGGCGGGTCTTCGTCGGGCTGATGCTCGGCATGTTCGTCGCCTCGATCAGTCAGACGATCGTCGGCCCCGCCATCCCGCGGATCGTCGCCGAGCTCGGGGGTATGGAGCACTACAGCTGGGTGGCGACCGCGGCCATGCTGGTCTCGGCCATCGTCGTGCCGATCGTCGGCAAGCTCTCCGACATCTTCGGCCGGCGCGGCTTCTACCTCGGCGGGCTGGTCGTGTTCATGCTCGGCTCGGTGATCTCGGGGCTGGCGCCCAACTTCTGGACGCTCGTCCTCGGCCGAGCGGTGCAGGGCCTGGGCATGGGCACGCTGATGCCGTTGTCGCAGACGATCATCGGCGACATCATCCCGGCGCGGCAGCGGGGCAAGTACCAGGGCCTCATGGGCGCCGTCTTCGGGGTGACCTCGGTGGCCGGGCCGCTCGCCGGCGGAGTGATCACCGACGCGCTGGGCTGGCGCTGGTTGTTCTTCGCGATCCTCCCCGTGGGGATCGTCGCTGTCTTCATCATCGCCCGCTTCCTGCACCTGGACCACGAGCCGACCCGGGGCAGCATCGACGTGCTGGGCATCGTCACGCTGACCCCGGCGCTGGTGGCGATCCTGCTGGCGACCTCGTGGGGCGGCACCACCTACCCGTGGGGCTCGGCGCCGGTGCTGGGCCTCTTCGCCGCGGGCACGGTGCTGCTGGCGGCCTTCGTCCTGGTCGAGCTGCGGGCCGACAACCCGCTGCTGCCGCTGGGACTGTTCCGCAACAGCATCTTCACCTGGGCCAACATCGCCGCCTTCGGGCTGGCGATGGTGATGTTCGGGGCGCTCATCTACGTCCCGGTCTACGCCCAGGGGGTGCTCGGGGCCGGGGCGACCGAGTCGGGCCTGATCCTGATGCCGATGATGCTGGGGATGATCGTCGTCGGGATCCTGGCCGGTCTGCTCATCACCAGGACCGGGCGCTACAAGGAGCTGATGCTGCTGGGCACGGTCGTCACCGGGGTGGGGCTGTGGATGCTCACCCGGCTCACCGTGGACTCCTCGGAGTGGGCGATGACCGCGGCGATCGCGGTCATGGGCACCGGGCTGGGGATGGCGATGCAGCAGTACACCCTCGTCGTCCAGAACGCGGTGTCCCGGGCCGACCTGGGCGTGGGGACCGCGACGCTGCAGTTCTTCCGCAACGTCGGCAACACCGTGGGGATCGCGGTCTTCGGCTCGGTGATGACGGCGGGGATGACGTCCGCGATCGCCGGCTACCTGCCCGCGGAGGTCGCTGCGCGGGCGGCCGAGCTCGGACAGATCGACGCGGGCGTCGCGCTCGACCCGGCCGCGACCCAGGGGCTGCCGCCCGAGGTCCTCGCGGCGGTGCGCGCCGGCCTGGCCGACCAGCTGCACGACGTCTTCGTGCTGGGGCTGCCCATCGTGGTCGTCGTCTTCTTCGCGACGCTGGCCATCCGGCCGATCCCCTTGCGCGAGACCGTCGACACGCCGGAGGAGGCGCAGCGGGAGTACCTCGACACGATGGCCCAGAGTGCGCCGTCCCGGGGGTACGTCCCCAGCCTGCGGGAGGGCGACGTCGGCGCCCGGACCCGTGAACGGGTGCTGGGGCTGCAGCTGGCCATGCTCGCGCGGCAGGTGCTCCTGGAGGACCGGCCGCTGCTGACCCGGGCCGTGGCCGAGGTCGGCGAGGGCGACGTGGAGCGTGGCCGGTGCCTGCTCGAACGGGCGGCGAGGATGCTCACCAGCGACGACCGCGAGGAGGTGGCGGCCGGCGAGCGCTTCGCCGTGGAGCTGGCCCGTCGGGCGGACCGGGAGGGCGGGCTGCTCAGCCCGGAGCTGCGCCAGGAGCTGGCCGTGCAGGCCGCGGCGGCCGCGCGGAACCGGGACGAGGTGCTCTCGAGCATCGAGCCGAGCGTGGAGGAGCGGCACGCGGCCGTCGACCTGGACAAGGTGCGGCAGGCGGCCGCCGAGCTGTCGACCGCACTGCTCGTCGACCTGGGCCGGCCGGTGGAGCCGGCTGGCACGTCCGGGCGGGGGTAGGCCTCGGCCGGGTTCTGCTCGGACGGCCCGGCCGGGATCTGGTCCGGGACGGACAAGGTTGTGCACCAGGGACAAGGTCGTCGACCTTGCCTGCGGTGCACATCCTTGTCTGCTGGGCCCGACCGGGAGGCTCAGGCCTCCTTGGCGCCGGAGAACTCCAAGAAGGCGTCCATCGCGCGCGGGCCGTAGACGGTGGCCGGGCCGCCCGCCATGAGGATCGCGACGCCGATGGTCTCGGCGACCTGCTCGGCGGTGGCGCCGGCGCGGGCGGCGCCACGGGCGTGGCTGGCGATGCAGCCGTCGCACTGGGTGGCCACGGAGATGCCGAGGGCGATCAGCTCCTTGGTGGCGGTGCTCAGCTCGCCGTCGGCGAGGGCGGCCTTGTGGGTGGCGGCGAAGCCGGCGTAGACGTCCGGGATGCGGGAGCGCAGCTCGCGGGAGGGGGCCTTGAGGCTGTCGAGGACGTGGGCACCGTGGGACATGGGACTCCTGACTGAACGGGTGGAACTGATACCCCCGAGGGTATCTCGGGGAGCCGGTGGACGCCAAGATCGACGGCCGCGCTCCCCAGCCTGGCACGCCCGGGCGGGGGGCGGGCCGGGGGCGGACGGACGGGCGGCACGGCATACCCTCGCTGCATGCAGGACTTCCACCTCCCCACCGCGATCGTGGTGGCCGGAGCCTTCCTGGTCCTGCAGGCCGCGCTGTGGCTGCGGCGCCGGCGGGAGGCACGGGGGTTCCTCTCCGAGGCGGACCGGATCACCTACGAGACGCTGCGCACCGGGTCCCAGGCGGGTCGGCACCTGCGCTCGGGCCTGACGACCGAGCACGCGGGACGCGCGGCCCGCCACCTGCGGCTCATGCTCGGGGCGTCGGCGCTGGCGATCAGCGACGGGCAGCAGCTGCTCACCTGGTCCGGCCACGGTGAGCACCACTCCCCGCAGGCGCCCGACCACTCGCGTCGGGTGCTGACCAGCGGGGACGTCGTCGTGCTCGACCGGGACGACCTGCCCTGCCGCGACCCCGAGTGCGACGTCCGGGCGGGGGTGGTGGCCCCCCTCGTCGTGGAGGACCGGGTCATCGGCACCATCGCCGCCTACGCCGCGCGTCCCTCGGCCGGGCTGGCCCGGGCGACCGAGCAGCTGGCGACCTGGGTCAGCGGACAGCTCGAGCTCGGCGAGCTCGACCGCGAGCGCACCCGGGCCATGGAGGCCGAGCTGCGCAGCCTGCGGGCCCAGATCAGCCCGCACTTCATCTACAACTCCCTCGGCGCCATCGCCTCCTTCGTGCGCACCGACCCCGACCGGGCCCGCGAGCTGCTGCTGGAGTTCGCCGACTTCACCCGCTACGCGCTGCGGCGCGGCGGCGCGTTCACGACCCTGGCCGACGAGCTACGCAACATCGAGCGCTACCTCGTGCTGGAGCAGGCGCGCTTCGGCGAGCGGCTGCAGGTCCACCTGCTCGTGGCGCCCGAGGTGCTGACCGTGGCCGTCCCCTTCCTGGCCGTCCAGCCGCTCGTGGAGAACGCGGTCCGCCACGGGCTGGCGCACAAGGAGGGGGTGGGGACGGTGACGATCACGGCCACCGACCTGGGCGACCTGGCGGAGATCACCATCGAGGACGACGGGGTCGGCTCCGACCCCGACCTGGTGCAGCGAGCGCTCGACGGGGACACCGCCGCGGACGGCAAGGACACCGACAGCGTCGGGCTGGGCAACGTCGACGCCCGGCTGCGGCAGGTCTACGGCGACGACCACGGCCTCGTCGTCGAGACCGCGCCGGGGCTGGGCACGAAGGTCGTCTTCCGGGTGCCCAAGTACGCCCCCGGTGTCCACGCGGCCGGATGAGGCCCTGGCTCACCGCCTCCGCCGCGACCCTGGTCGCGGCGCTCGTCACCGGGGTCTCGGTGGCCGTCGATGTCGTGGGCTCCCCGGCCGTGGACGAGGTCGGACCGGTCGACGCGGTCTACGTCATCGGTCCGGTCGAGACCCGCATCGAGGAGGCGCTGGCGGTGATGGACAGGGGCGTCGCCCCCGTGCTGCTGGCCACCACCTCGGTCCACGCCGGCACCGGGGAGCCCTACGCGACCGACCACTGCGGCCTGCGCACCGCGACCTACCGGGTCGAGTGCGTCCTGCCCGACCCGTACTCCACGCGCGGTGAGGCCCGGATCCTCGGCGACCGCGCGGCCGGGCACGGCTGGTCGCGGGTCGCGGTGATGACCAGCACGCCGCACGCCGGGCGCACCCGTCTGCTCATGGAGCGCTGCACCGACGCCGAGGTGCTTCTCTGGACGACCGACGCCGCGACCGACCGCAGCCTGCGGGGCCGGGTCCGCGCCGGGCTCTACCAGTCGGCCGCCTGGGTCAAGACGCAGGTCCTGCGCGGTTGCTGAGCCGGCGTCGCGGCCCGCCGCCGTCCCGGCCGCGCCCCGGCCGCGCCCCGGCCGCGCCCCGGCCTCGCCCCGCCCGCGCCCCGCCCGCGCCCCGTCGCCACCCCCTCGCCGCCCCCTCCTACGATGAGGTCATGCGCGCCCTCGTCGTCGACGACGAACCGCCCGCCCTCTCCGAGCTGACCTACCTCCTGGAGCAGGACGGACGGTTCGACGACGTGGTGCCCGCGTCCTCGGGCACCGACGCGCTCCGGGCCCTGGACGCCGGCGACGTCGACGTCGTCTTCTCCGACATCTCCATGCCCGGGCTCGACGGCATGGAGCTGGCCCGCATCGTCGCCCGCTTCGCCCGTCGTCCCCAGGTCGTCTTCGTCACCGCCCACGAGGAGCACGCCGTCGACGCCTTCGCCGTGCAGGCCACGGACTACGTCATGAAGCCGGTCTCCCCGTCCCGCCTCGCCCGCGCGGTGGACCGGGTCCTGGAGGGTATGGCGTCCGCGCCCGCCGCAGGTGCTTCCGCGTCCGCCGAGGGTGTCACGGCGGGCGAGCCGACCGACCCGGCCGTCGGGCCGGCCGCCCGACAGGAGGGCGGCTCTCCGTCGGCCGGCGTCCCGGCCGACGAGCGCATCGCGGTCGAGCTGGGCGGCGTGACCCGCTTCCTGCTGCGTTCGAGCATCCGCTACGTGCAGGCCCAGGGCGACTACGCCCGGCTGTTCACCGCGACCGGCTCGCACCTGCTCCGGGTCCCGCTGAGCACGCTGGAGGAGCGCTGGGCCGGCGCGGGGTTCGTGCGGATCCACCGCTCGACGCTGGTCTCCCTCGCGCACGTGTCGGAGGTCCGGCAGAGCCAGGGAAGGGTCTCCCTCGTGCTCGTCCCGGACGGGACCGAGCTGCAGGTGGCGCGGCGGCACACCCGTGAGGTCCGCGAGCACATCCTGGCCCGGGGCTCGCGGCCACGCTGACCGGACCGCGACGACCGCGCGACGAGTCCCGCTCGGGGGGCCCAGGCGACCGGGCGAGAGTCCCGCCGCGGTGGCCGGGGCGAACGCCCGGCCGGCAGCCGGGGCGTAGCCTGCCCACCATGTCCACGCCGCCGCCCCCTACCCCGGACGCGGCGGGCGGGAGGCATGACGTCGCGGCGGCGCGACGGCATACCTCGCGGGTCCGGGTGACCTCGTCCCGCCGCGGCGCCCCGCCTGTCCGGCAGCGCACCCCCGCCGCGGACCTCGTCGAGCAGACGGGGGTGGGCGAGCTCTACCTCGAGGGCCTGCTGCGGGCCCAGCTGCGGCTGGCGCTGACCGTCCTGGGCGTCTTCGCGGTCGCGCTGCTGGGCGTGCCGCTGCTCGTGACCGTCGTCCCCGCCAGCGGCGCGGTGAGCCTGGGCGGCGTGCCGCTCGTGTGGGTGCTGCTCGGGGTCCTCGTCTACCCGGTGATGGTCGCCCTGGCCGCCTGGTACGCCCGGCAGGCGGGGCGGCTGGAGACCCGGTTCAGCGACGTCGTCGGACGGGACCACTAGTGTCCGGGGTGCTGCCCGGCCTGGCGGTCCTGGCCGTCTGCGTGCTCACGCTCGTGCTCGGCGTCTTCGGGCTGCGGCTGTCCCGGCGCACCAGCGACTTCTACGTCGCCGGCCGCACGGTCACGCCCGGGCGCAACGCGGCCGCCATCGGCGGGGAGTACCTCTCGGCCGCCAGCTTCCTGGGCGTCGCGGGGCTGGTCTACGACACCGGGGTCGACGCGCTGTGGTACCCGATCGGCTACACCGCGGGGTATGTCGTGCTGCTGGTCCTCGTCGCGGCGCCGCTGCGGCGCTCGGGCGCCTACACCCTGCCGGACTTCGCCGAGGCCCGGCTGGAGTCGCGGGCGGTGCGCCACCTGTGCACGCTGCTCGTCGTCTTCATCGGCTGGCTCTACCTGGTGCCGCAGTTCCAGGGGGCCGGGTTCACGCTGCGGCTGGTCACGGGGGCTCCCGAGCGGCTGGGGGCGACGGTGGTCCTCGTCGTCGTCGTGCTGTCGGTGGCTGCCGGCGGGATGCGCTCGATCACGCTGGTCCAGGCGGTGCAGTACTGGGTCAAGCTCACCGCGCTCGCCGTCCCCGCCGGGGTCATCGTCGCGGTCTGGTGGGCCACCCGCGGCCCGGTGCCGCAGGTGGACGACTCCTGGCTGCTGCCGCTGACGGGCGGGGACCCCGACCGGCACCACCTCTACCGCACCTTCTCGCTGCTCGTGGCGCTGGCCCTGGGCACCACCGGGCTGCCGCACGTGGTCGTGCGCTACTACACCAACCCCGACGGCGCCCAGGCGCGACGCACGACCGTGCGGGTGCTGTGGCTGCTCGGCATGTTCTACGTGGTGACGGTCGTCTACGGGGTGCTGGGCCGGGCCTACCTGGCCACGCCGGGGGAGGGGCGCGCGGACACCGTCGTGCTGCGCCTGCCCGCGCAGGTGCTCGGGGGCGTGGGGGCAGAGGTGCTGGTGGCGGCCCTGGCGGGCGGGGCGTTCGCGGCCTTCCTGTCGACGAGCTCGGGGCTGGCGGTGGCGGTCACCGGGGTGCTCAACCAGGACCTGGTGCGACCGCTGCTGGCCCGGGTGACGGGCGGGGACCACTCGGAGGTCACCGGGTTCCGGCTCTCGGCGGTGGTGGCGGTCCTCGTGCCCTACGGGCTGAGCCGGTTCTTCCCCGAGGTGGGGCTGGCGGCCTTCGTCACCCTGGCGTTCGTCGTGGCCGCGTCGACCTTCTTCCCGCTCCTGGCGCTGGGCGTGTGGTGGCCCCGGCTGTCGGTGCCGGGCGCGGCGGCCGGGCTCGTCGTGGGGGCGGTGCTGGCGACCGGGGCGATCGGGGTCACCGTGCTCGTCGGCGACCGGCCGGGCTGGAGCGGGGCGCTGCTCGCCCAGCCGGCGGCCTGGACGGTGCCGGTCGCCCTGCTCACCGCGGTCGGCGTCTCCCTGGCCACCCCGCACCGGATCCCGCGGGGCGCGCGGCGCACCCTCGTGCGGCTGCACACCCCGGAGTCGATCCCCACCGGGATGCCGGGCGGCCCGGGCCGCCGCTGACGGGCAGGGTGCCACCCGGCTGGTGGGACGCCCCGGCGCGGGACGCGGCGGCGCCGACCGGACGCCGCTCGTCGCACGGCACCGCCCGCTCGTCGCCCCGGGACGGCCCCGGCCCGCGCCACCGGCGCAGGAACGGCATACTCGGGAGCACGCAGCCCAGAGCAAGGAGGCACCTATGTCCGAAGAAGGACTGTCCAACCTGTTGCACGAGGAGCGCACCTTCCCGCCGAGCGAGGAGTTCGCGGCCGCCGCCAACGGCAGGAGCGAGCTCTACGAGCAGGCGTCCGCCGACCGGGAGGGCTTCTGGGCCGAGCAGGCGCGGAAGTACGTCACCTGGGAGCAGGACTTCGACCAGGTGCTCGACTGGTCGCAGGCACCGTTCGCCAAGTGGTTCGTCGGGGGCACGCTCAACGCCTGCGTCAACGCGGTGGACCGGCACGTCGAGGCCGGCAACGGGGACCGCGTGGCCATCCACTTCGTCGGGGAGCCGGGGGACACCCGCGACATCACCTACGCCGACCTGCACCAGCAGGTGCAGAAGGCCGCCAACGCGCTCGCCGACCTGGGGATCGGCAAGGGCGACACGGTCGCGATCTACCTGCCGATGATCCCCGAGGCGGTCGTGGCGATGCTGGCCTGCGCGCGCCTGGGGGCGCCGCACTCGGTCGTCTTCGGCGGCTTCTCCGCCGAGGCCCTGCACAGCCGGATCGACGACGCCGGCGCCAAGGTCGTCATCACCGCCGACGGCGGGTGGCGCCGCGGCAAGCCCGGCGCGCTCAAGCCGGCCGTGGACGCGGCGCTGGCGGTCGGGGAGTCCCCGGTCGAGAAGGTCCTCGTCGTGCGGCGCACCGAGCAGGAGGTGGAGTGGAACGACGACCGTGACCTGTGGTGGCACGAGCAGCTGGAGCAGGCGGCCGACACCCACGAGGCGCAGGCCTTCGACGCCGAGCACCCGCTGTTCATCCTCTACACCTCGGGGACCACCGGGAAGCCCAAGGGGATCTTCCACGCCACCGGCGGGTATGTCGTGCAGACGGCCTACACGAGCTCGGTGGTGCACGACATCCACCCCGAGTCCGACGTCTACTGGTGCACCGCCGACATCGGCTGGGTCACCGGGCACTCCTACATCGTCTACGGGCCGATGACCCTGGGCGCGACCCAGGTGATGTACGAGGGCACGCCCGACACCCCGCACCAGGGCCGGTTCTGGGAGATCGTCCAGGACAAGAAGGTCAGCGTCCTCTACACCGCGCCCACCGCGATCCGGACCTTCATGAAGTGGGGCAAGGAGATCCCGGCGAAGTTCGACCTGTCCTCGCTGCGGCTGCTGGGGTCGGTCGGTGAGCCGATCAACCCCGAGGCGTGGATGTGGTACCGCGAAGTCATCGGCGGCGACCGGTGCCCGATCGTGGACACCTGGTGGCAGACCGAGACCGGCGCGATCATGATCAGCCCGCTGCCGGGCGTCACCCCCACCCGTCCCGGCTCGGCCCAGCACGCCATCCCGGGCATCGTCGCCAAGGTGGTCGACGACATGGGGCAGGAGGTCGAGAAGGGCGGCGGCGGCTACCTCGTCCTCACCGAGCCCTGGCCCGCGATGCTGCGCGGCATCTGGGGCGACCCGGAGCGCTACAAGGAGACCTACTGGAGCCGGTTCGAGAACGTCTACTTCGCCGGTGACGGCGCCAAGCTGGACGAGGACGGCAACATCTGGGTGCTCGGCCGGGTCGACGACGTGATGAACGTCTCCGGCCACCGGATGTCGACCGCCGAGATCGAGTCGGCGCTGGTGTCCCACCCCAAGGTCGCCGAGGCGGCCGTGGTCGGTGCGGCCGACGAGACGACCGGCCAGGCGATCTGCGCCTTCGTCATCCTCCGTGAGGAGGCGGTCCAGGAGGCCGACGAGCAGGGCGAGGGCTCGGACCTGGTGGCCGAGCTGCGCAACCACGTGGCCAAGGAGATCGGCCCGATCGCCAAGCCGCGACAGATCATGATCGTCCCCGAGCTGCCCAAGACCCGCTCGGGCAAGATCATGCGCCGTCTCCTCAAGGACGTCGCGGAGCACCGGGAGGTCGGCGACGTGACCACGCTGGCCGACTCCTCGGTGATGAACGCCATCTCGGCGGGGCTCAACAAGGGCGACTGACCCGCCAGCTCGCCCGGCCGGCTTCGTCAGCCGGTCGGGCGGCCGGTCCCCACGACGAACCAGGCCCAGGGGCGCGCGGGCGGGAACCGCGTCAGGTATGCCTCGTCCGTGACCAGCTCGAAGCCCGCGGCGCGCACCAGGCCCGGCACGTCCCGGGTGACGTGGCAGCCCCCGGCCACAGGCCCCCAGACCGGCTGGATGGCGTCCTGCACCCGCCGCACGCCCTTCTCCGGCGCCCGGGAGTGCTCGACGAACCGCAGCGTCCCGCCGGGGCGAAGCACCCGACGCGCCTCGGCCAGCGCAGCCCGCACGTCGGGGACGGTGCACAGCGACCAGGTCGACACCACCGTGTCGACGCTGCCGTCGGGCAGGGGGATGCTGGCCGCGTCGGTGCTCACCCGCTCGACGGGACGTGCGAAGTCCTCGATGCGCGGACCGGCGATCTCCCAGGCCCGGTCGGAGGGCTCCGCCGCCAGGACGCGCTCGACGCCGGCGCGGTAGTGCGGCAGGTTCAGCCCGCTGCCGAAGCCGATCTCCAGGACCGTGCCGGTGGCCTCGGCGCACACGCGCTCGCGCCACCGCCGGCTGACCCGCTCGGACAGGACGAGGTCGACGACCCGGGGGAGCACCCGCTCGCTCCAGGGCCCGGTGCCGGTGATCAGTCCTCCGGCAGCATGTGCCGCCACGGCCGCGCGAGGTGGAAGTCGCGACCGCTGACCTCCTCGACGCTGATGCCCACGACGTTGAACTTGGCCGAACTGACCCAGGGACGCAGCCGCAGGTTGTCGGCGTCCCTGGCGTCGTCCCCCTCCAGGATGCGGGCCTTGCCGCGGGCGATGACGCTCCAGGCCCGCTCCTCGTCCTCGAGGATCTCGTCGACCTCGAAGGCGACGTCCTCGTTCATCGCGACGCCGAGCAGCTTGGAGCCCTCGGCGGTGCGGAAGACGATCCGGTCGCCGTCGACGGCGTAGTTGAGGGGGGTGATGTGGACCTCGTCCGCCAGGTGGAAGGCCATCCGGCCGAACTCCGTGCGGCGCAGCCGCTCCCAGCACTCGTCCTCGGACAGGATCGGCGTCGACCTCTGCTCGGACATCTCATCCTCCTGTGTGTTCGTCCTCCCACTCTAGTGAGGTGACGATCCTCGCGGGGGGCGGGGTGCCGTCGTGGACCGGCCCTCCCGACGGGTGCCAGGAGGGCCGGTCCGAGGACACGGGTGCGGCCCGGCCCGGAGGCCGGGCCGCACCGGTGTCGTGGACTACGCAGGGACCATGCCGTGCGGGTCGATGACGTACTTCTTGGCCGCGCCCTGGTCGAACTCCCGGTACGCCTGGGGCGCCTCGTCGAGGCTGATGCGGGTCGCGTTGACGGCCTTGGCGATGTGCGCCCGGTCGGCCAGGATGAGGTTCATCAGCTGGCGGTTGTACTTCTTGACCGGGCACTGGCCCGTCGTGAACGAGTGCGACTTGGCCCAGCCCAGCCCGAGGCGGACCCCGATCTGGCCGACCTTGGCGTTCTCGTCGACGCCGCCGGGGTCGCCGGTGACGTAGAGGCCCGGGATGCCCAGGCCGGCACCGGCACGCGCGACGGTCATCATGTCGTTGAGCACCGTGGCGGGGGCCTCCTCCGCGCCCTCACCGTGACCGCGGGCCTCGAAACCGACCGCGTCGACCGCGGCGTCGACCTCCGGCTCGCCGGTGATCTGCTCGATCATCTCAGCGAGGTCGCCGCCGGAGCTGAGGTCCACCGTCTCGCAGCCGAAGCTCTCCGCCTGCCGCAGCCGGTCGCCGATCATGTCCCCGACGATGACGACCGAGGCACCGAGCAGCTGGGCCGAGTAGGCCGCGGCCAGCCCGACGGGGCCGGCCCCGGCCACGTACACCGTCGATCCGGTCGTCACCCCGGCGGTGTAGGCGCCGTGGTAGCCGGTCGGGAAGATGTCGGAGAGCATGGTCAGGTCCATGATCTTCTCCAGCGCCTGGTCCCGGTCCGGGAACTTCAGCAGGTTGAAGTCGGCGAACGGCACCATGACGTACTCCGCCTGGCCACCGATCCACCCGCCCATGTCGACGTAGCCGTAGGCGGCGCCGGCGCGGGCGGGGTTGACGTTGAGGCAGATGCCCGTCTTGCCCTCGTTGCACATCCGGCAGCGCCCGCAGGCGATGTTGAACGGCACCGAGCAGATGTCGCCCGGCTTGACGAAGAGCACGTCGTCGCCGACCTCGACGACCTCGCCCGTGATCTCGTGGCCGAGCGTCTGGCCGGGAGGAGCGGTCGTGCGTCCGCGCACCATGTGCTGGTCGCTGCCGCAGATGTTGGTCGTGACCAGCTTGAGGATCGCCGCGTGGGGCGCCTCCTTCTTCAGGTCCAGTCCCTGGACGACGTCGTCCGGGAGCTCCAGCCGGGGGTAGTCCACGGGTTCGACCGCGACCTCTCCTGGGCTCTTGTAGACCACGACTCGGTTGCCTGTCATTTCGTGTTCCTTCCTAGGTGGAACCTGGGGCGACCCCACGGCGGCGCCGGGCTGGCCCGTCGTGCGGCGGGGTCAGGTCTGCGGGAGGTCGTCGGCACCGGGCGTGCCCCTCCGGCTCACGCGGTCTTCCGGCTCCTGGGAGACGAACGCGTAGGTGAGGACGGCCAGGACCGCACCGGCGACCGGGCCCACGACGTAGACGAAGAACTGGCCCCATGGCACCTCCCCGCCGAGCACCGTCAGCGTCAGGTAGGGGCCGAAGGTGCGGGCCGGGTTGACCGACCCTCCGGTGAGCGGGCCGATGAGGAGGATTTCGAGGGCGACCGCGAGGCCGATCATCAGCCCGGCCCAGCCCGCCGGTGCCCGGGGGTCCACGGCCAGAGCCATGATGGCCAGGAGCAGGATGAAGGTGCCGAAGGCCTCGGCGACGATCCCCTGCCAGGCCGGGACCCCCTCGGCCAGGACGGTGGCTCCCATGCCCAGGTCGACCGCGCTCATCCCGAAGGTCGCCACCACCAGCAGCCCGCCGACGAACGCCCCGACCAGCTGGGCCGCGACGTAGGGCGCGACCTCGACCCAGGGGAACCGCTTGGCCACGGCCAGCGCGATCGTGACCGCCGGGTTGATGTGGGCGCCCGAGACCGGGCCGAAGGCGTAGATGACCAGCGCGACCACCACGGCGAAGGCCAGCGCGACGAAGCCCAGGTCGGCGAACGTGAGTGCGCCGTCCCCCATGGTCAGGGCGGCGATCACCGCGCCCGGCCCGAACAGGACCAGCAGCGCGGTGCCCATGAGCTCCGCCGCGAGCCGACGAACGATCCGACCTTCCATGAGGCTCCCTTGCCAGGACAGGTTGTGCTCGTTCTCGAACGTACTCCTGCATCCGGACGAGCCGTCAAGGGCGGACGCCGCGAAGTGGCTCACCTCACACACGGATGTGTCCTCGCGGACGTCGACCCCTCGCAGAACGTCGGTCCCGCGACCTAGAGTGGGCAGGACACGGCGACGAGGAGGTTGCGGACGTGGACGAGGCCGACGGCCGACGCAGGCGGCGGCGCGACGTGCCCCGGGACGGCGTTCCCGCCCGGGTGCCCGAGGGCGCGCGGGCCGACGCGGCGAGGGATCTGGCCCGGCGACGGGCGGGTGAGCGCGGCCCGCTCCTCGAGGTGCTGCACGACGTGCAGGACGCCCTCGGCTGGATCGACGAGGCCGACGTCCGGGTGCTGGCCGACGAGCTCAACCTCTCGGTCGCCGAGGTGCATGGGGTGGTCAGCTTCTACCACGACTTCCGGCGCACCTCGCCGCCGGCGCACACGGTCCGCGTCTGCAGGGCGGAGGCCTGCCAGTCCGTCGGGGCGGAGCAGGTGTATGCCGCCGCGCAGCAGGCGGTGCAGGCGGTCGGCCCCGACGTCGAGCTGCACCAGGTGTTCTGCTTCGGCAACTGCGCTCTCGGTCCCACCGTCGAGGCCGACGGGGTGCTGCACGGGCGGGTCGACGAGTCCGGGGTGCAGCAGCTGGTCGCGGAGCTCGCCGACCAGCCGCCCTCGATGGGCGTCACCGTGCCGACCGCCGACCAGGAGGTCCGTCCATGACCATCGTCTGGGTGCCTAAGGACAGCTCCGCCCGCGCCGTCGGGGCCGACGAGGTCGCCGCCGCGCTCGCCCAGCAGCCAGGGGTCACGGTGCGCCGCAACGGCACCCGCGGGATGCTGTGGCGCGAGCCGCTCGTCGAGGTGGAGACACCCGCCGGCCGGGTCGGCTACGCCAACGTCGCCCCGACCGACGTCCCCCGGCTGGTCTCCGGCGGCATGCTCGAGGGCGTCCCCGTCGGGGACCACCTCGGCCCGGTGGCGGAGGACCCCTGGCTGACCGCCCAGCACCGGGTGAGCTGCGCCCGGCTGGGTCTGGCCGAGCCCACCGACATCGCGGCATACGGTGACGCCGGCGGCTGGGCCGGCCTGCGCCGGGCCCTGGACATGGACCCCGCCGACGTCGTCGAGGAGGTCGTCACCTCCGGGCTGCGCGGCCGGGGCGGCGCCGGGTTCCCGACCGGGATCAAGTGGCGGACCGTGCTCGAGGCGCAGGCCGACCAGAAGTTCGTGGCCTGCAACCTCGACGAGGGGGACTCGGGGACCTTCGCCGACCGGATCGTGGCCGAGGCCGACCCGTTCACCCTGCTCGAGGGGATGGCCATCGCCGCGGTCGCCGTCGGGGCCACGGAGGGCTACCTCTACGTCCGCAGCGAGTACCCCGACGCCATCGCCATCCTCGGCGAGGCGATCTCGGTGGCGACTGCCGAGGGCTACCTCGGCGAGGACGTCCTCGGCAGCGGCCGCTCCTTCACCGTCCACGTGCGCCGTGGTGCCGGTGCCTACATCTGCGGCGAGGAGACCTCGATGCTGGAGTCGATCGAGGGCCGCCGCGGCGAGGTCCGCGCCAAGCCCCCGATCCCCGCGCTGTCCGGCCTGTGGGGGTGCCCCACGGTCGTCAACAACGTGCTCACCCTGGCCGCCGTGCCGGCCATCCTCACCGGCGGCGGGGAGGCGTATGCCGCTGCGGGCGACGGCCGGTCCCGCGGCACCCAGGTGTTCCAGCTGGCGGGCAACGTCGCCCGCGGCGGTCTCGTCGAGGCCGACCTGGGCACCGACCTGCGCGAGCTGGTCGAGGGCTTCGGCGGCGGCACCCGTTCCGGCCGTCCCGTGCGGGCCGTCCAGATCGGTGGTCCGCTCGGGGCCTACCTGCCCGCGGACGGGCTCGACGTGGCCGCCGGCTACGAGACGCTGGCCGAGGCCGGCGGGATGCTCGGCCACGGGGGGATCGTGGTCTTCGACGACACCTTCGACGCGGCCCGGATGGCCCGGTTCGCGATGGAATTCTGCGCCGCCGAGTCCTGCGGCAAGTGCACCCCCTGCCGGATCGGCTCCACCCGTGGCGTCGAGACGATCGACCGGATCCGGGTCGGCCCGCCGGCCGAGCGCGAGGCCGCCCTCGTCCTGCTCGAGGACCTGTGCACCACGATGACCAGCGGGTCGCTCTGCGCGATGGGCGGCCTGACGCCCATGCCCGTGCGCAGCGCCCTGAAGCACTTCCCCGAGGACTTCGCCCCCGCCGGAGGTGGTGGGGACGCCACCGACCCCGACGCCCGCGCCGGGGCAGCAGCCGCCAGCACCACCAGGAGCGCGCCATGACCCTCGCCCCGCACCGTCCGGCCGGCACGGCCTACGCCCCCGAGCCCGACCTGGGCACCCCGGCCGTGGAGACCGACGTGACCGTCCGGGTGACGGTCGACGACCGCGACGTCGAGGTGCCTGCCGGCACTTCGGTGCTGAGGGCGGCGCGCGAGGCCGGGGTCGACGTGCCCAGCCTGTGCGCCACCGACTCGTTGTCGGCGTTCGGGTCCTGCCGGCTGTGCCTCGTCGAGGTGGACGGGGCGAAGGGCACGCCCGCCTCGTGCACCACCCCGTGCACCGACGGGATGGTCGTGCGGACCGGCACCGAGCAGGTGCAGCGGCTGCGCCGGGGCGTCATGGAGCTGTACCTGTCGGACCACCCCACCGACTGCCCCGGGTGCGCCCGCGGCACCTGCCAGCTGCAGGACCTGGCCCGGCGCACCGGGGTCGCCGAGGTGCGCTACGGCCTGCCGACCACCCCCGGGCCGGCCGACCAGGAGGGCACCACGGAGGCGTTCGTCGACAGCCCCGCGACCGGGCGGGCTGACGTACTGGCGATGGCCCGGGCCGGGCTGGCGCACCACGTCGACGGGGGCGAGGGCCGCGACGCGTCCAACCCCTACTTCGACTACGACCCCCAGGCCTGCATCGTGTGCTCGCGCTGCGTGCGGGCCTGCGCCGACATCCAGGGCACCTTCGCCCTCACGGTGGAGGGGCGGGGGTTCGGCTCGCGGATCGCCCCCGGGCCGACGGACATGCTCGGCAGCGAGTGCGTCAGCTGCGGCGCGTGCGTCCAGGCCTGCCCGACCGAGGCGCTGGTCGAGCGCTCGCTGGTGAAGCTGGGGATGCCGACCCGGGTGGTGGAGACGACCTGCGCCTACTGCGGCGTCGGCTGCACCTTCCGGGCCGAGATCCAGGACCGGCCGGTGGAGGGTGGCGCGGGCGGCGACGCCGACGGGTCCGCGACCGTCCCCGAGGTCGTGCGGATGGTCCCGGCCCGCTCCGGCGGGGCCAACGAGGGGCACTCCTGCGTCAAGGGGCGCTTCGCCTACGGCTACACCAACCACGCGGACCGTCAGCTGCACCCGATGGTGCGCGACACGATCGAGGACGAGTGGCGGGTGGTCTCCTGGGAGGAGGCGGTCGGACGCGTCGCCGAGGGCTTCCGGGGCATCCAGGACCGGTATGGCGTGGGTGCCGTCGGGGGGATCTCCTCCTCCAGGTGCACCAACGAGGAGGTCTACGTCGTCCAGAAGATGGTGCGGGCGGCGTTCGGCAACAACAACGTCGACACCTGCGCCCGGGTGTGCCACAGCCCGACCGGCTACGGGCTGAACCAGACCTTCGGCACCTCCGCCGGCACCCAGGACTTCGAGTCGGTCGACCACACCGACGTCGTCCTGCTCATCGGGGCCAACCCCACCGACGCCCACCCGGTGTTCGCCTCGCGCCTCAAGCAGCGTCTGCGGCAGGGGGCGCAGATCATCGTCGCCGACCCGCGCCGGATCGACCTCGTGCGCTCCCCGCACGTGGAGGCGGCCTTCCACCTGCCCCTGCTGCCGGGGTCCAACGTGGCCTTCATCAACGCGATGGCGCACGTCGTGGTCACCGAGGGGCTCGCGGACGAGGAGTTCCTGCGCGAGCGCTGCGAGGACGTCGAGCCCTACCTTGAGTTCGCGCGCCGGCCGGAGAACTCCCCGGAGGCCACCGCGGAGGCGACCGGGCTGGACCCCGACCAGCTGCGCGCGGCCGCCCGGCTCTACGCGACGGCGCCGAACGGGTCGATCTACTACGGGCTGGGGGTCACCGAGCACAGCCAGGGCTCGACGATGGTCATGGGCCTGGCCAACCTGGCCATGCTCACCGGCAACATCGGCCGCAAGGGCGTCGGCGTCAACCCGCTGCGCGGGCAGAACAACGTGCAGGGCTCCTGCGACATGGGCTCCTTCCCGCACGAGCTGCCCGGCTATCGGCACATCTCCCGGCCCGAGGTGCGGGCGATCTACGAGGACCTGTGGGGCGTCCACCTCGACCCCGAGCCGGGGCTGCGGATCCCCAACATGTTCGACGCCGCCGTCGGCGGGACCTTCAAGGGCCTCTACGTCCAGGGCGAGGACATCGCCCAGTCCGACCCCAACCTGACGCACGTGCGGGCGGCGCTGACCTCGATGGAGCTGGTCGTCGTCCAGGACCTCTTCCTCAACGAGACGGCCCGCTACGCCCACGTCTTCCTCCCGGGCAGCAGCTTCCTGGAGAAGGACGGCACCTTCACCAACGCCGAACGACGCCTGGGCCGGGTCCGCCCGATCATGCCCTCGACGGTGGGCAAGGACGAGTGGCAGGTCGTCTGCGAGATCGCGACCGCGATGGGCTACCCGATGCACTACGACGACCCGGCCCAGATCATGGACGAGATCGCCGCGACGACCCCCACGTTCGCCGGGGTGAGCTTCGCCCGGCTCGACGCCGAGGGCAGCATGCAGTGGCCGGTGGACGACGCGTCGCCGACCGGGACGCCGACGATGCACGTGGAGACCTTCGTCCGCGGGCGTGGGCGGTTGGTGCCCACGGTGTTCGTGCCGACGACGGAGACGACGAACCGACGCTTCCCGCTGATCCTGACGACGGGGCGGATCCTCACGCAGTACAACGTGGGTGCCCAGACGCGGCGCACGGCCAACAGCACGTGGCACCCCGAGGACGTGCTGGAGATCCATCCCTCCGACGCCGAGCTGCGCGGCATCCGCACCGGCGACCGGGTGGAGCTGTCCAGCCGCGTCGGCACCACCTCCCTGACCGCGCAGGTGTCCGAGCGGATGCAGCCGGGCGTGGTCTACACGACCTTCCACCACCCCGTGACCGGTGCCAACGTGGTGACGACGGAGAACTCGGACTGGGCGACCAACTGCCCGGAGTACAAGGTCACCGCCGTCCAGGTCGCCGTCGCCAACGCCGCGCGGTCCGAGGACGAGCTGGGTGCGGACGCTGCCGGCCGCCAGCCGGCCGGGGCGTCGCGATGAGCGGGCTGCCGACGGGCGGTCCGGACCTGGACGCCCCGACCGACGCCGACCCGGTGCCCGACCAGGGGCCACCGACCGGTGAGGACGTCGACGCCGAGGAGCGTCAGCACCAGCCGGCCGACGTGCGGATGGGGCACGACATCGCCCGGGCGATGGCCCACCACCCGCCCGAGCGGGCCGCGGAGGAGATCGCCACCCACCTGCGCAAGTTCTGGGACCCCAGCATGCGGGCCACGATCCTGGCCCGCGTCGACCGCGGCGAGCCGATGGACGACCTGCTCCGGGCAGGGGTCGTGCTGCTGCGCGAGGGTGAGATCGACCCCGCCGAGGTGCGCAAGCCCTCCGGCGGATGACGTGGGCAGGGCCCGCGGGGGGAGTGCCGGCGGGTGACGTGGGGAGTGGCTGGCCGACGGAAGCGGACCCTCGGGGGCCCGGCCCTCACGCGCGCTCCACCGACCGGTGCCACAGCCACATCCCGGCCCCCGCCAGCCCCAGCGCCCCGCTGGCCAGGGCCGTCGTCAGCAGCGAGGCCGTCACCAGCGGGATGATCGCCCCGGCCAGGAGCGCGTTGAACACCAGCGTCGCGAACGAGGCCACCGACGCCGCCGAGCCCCGGTGCCGGGGGAACAGGTCCAGCATCTCCAGCTGCAGCAGGGGGAAGACGACGCCGATGACGACCCCCATGAGCGTGGGGCCCACGACCGCCCAGGGCAGGGAGGGCGCGACGGCCGCGATCAGGACGTTCACGGCGACCGCCAGCACCAGTCCGCCCATCGCCACGTCCACCAGCCGTCGCTCGTGCACCCGCCCGGCCAGTCGGCCGGTCAGCCAGGACCCGAGGACGAACCCGCCGATCTGGGGCACGAACAGCACCCAGAAGTCCTGCTCGCCCAGACCCAGCAGGTCGAGCACGACGATCGGCGCGCCCACGACGTAGACGAAGTAGCCGGACATCGCGAACGCCGCCGCCAGCGCCAGCCGCTGGAAGGCCCACGACCGCGCGACGTGCAGCAGCCCCCCGACGACCGACCCCAGCCGCAGCGGCTGCCGGTCCTGCGGCGGCAGGCTCTCGGGCAGCACGAGCACGACGAGGAGCGCGGCCCCCACCCCGTAGGCCCCCACGAACCAGAAGATCCACGGCCACGGGCCCCACTGCAGGATCCACCCGCCCACGACCGGGGCCAGGGCCGGCGCGGCCGCGAAGATCATCATCACCTGGCTCATCAGGCGCTGCGCCTCGGCACCTTCGAAGAGGTCCCTGATCACCGCCCGGCTGACGATCGTCGCAGCACCGGCGAACAGGCCCTGGACCACGCGGCCCACGAGCAGCCAGCCCAGGGTCGGGGCGAGCGCGCAGGCGGCGGAGGCCACGACATACCCACCCAGACCCACGAGCATGACCGGACGCCGGCCGAGCGCGTCGGAGAGCGGTCCGTGCACGACGCTCATCAGCGCGAACGCCAGCAGGTAGACGCTCGTCACCTGCTGCAACGCCGCCGGGCCGGCCTCGAAGTCCGCCCCCATCTGCGCGAACCCGGGGAAGATCGTGTCGATCGTGAAGGGACCGATCATCGACAGCGTCGCCAGGGTCAGGGTCAGGACCCGCACCGAGGGGGTATGCCGCGCCGCACCGGTCCCGTCGGGCCCACCGGTCCGTCCGGGGCGCGCGTCGTCGCGGCCGGCGGGCCTCACCGTCCCGGTCCCGCGGTGGCCCTCACCGGGCCGGTTCCCGGGCGGGCAGCTCGACGGTGAAGAGCGGCAGGAACAGTTGGGCGAGGGGCCCGATGAGGACGGCGTAGAGCACGGTGCCCACCCCGACGATCCCGCCGAGCAGCCAGCCGACCGCGACGACGGAGACCTCGAGCACGGTGCGGACCAGTCGGATGGACCGCCCGCTCACCCGGGCCAGCCCGGTCATCAGGCCGTCGCGGGGACCGGGGCCGAACTGGGAGCCGATGTACATCCCGGTGGCCACGCCGTTGAGCAGGATGCCGCCCAGCAGCAGGACGGTCCGCCAGCCGAGGTGGTCGGTCTGCGGGACGACGGCGAGCACGAGGTCGGCCGAGGGCCCGATGAGGAAGGCGTTGGCCAGCGTGCCCAGACCGGGCTTCTGCCGCAGCGGGATCCACGCCAGCAGCACGAGCACCGAGGTGCCCACGACGATGGTGCCGAAGGAGAGCGGCACGTGCTGCTGGATCCCCACGTGCAGCACGTCCCAGGGGATGAGGCCCAGGACGCTGCGCACGACCAGCGCCATCGAGGCGCCGTAGAGGAACAGCCCCACCAGCAGCAGGGTCAGGCGGGGGGCCAGCCGGCCCGCCCGCAGCTGCTCGATCGGTCCGATGTCGGCCAGCTCGCGCCGGGGACGGGCGGGTCCACGGGGGGAGCGGGGAAGGTCGCGCACCCCCGCAGTGTGCCCCACGCGCCGCCCCGGGTCGGCCCCGGAGCGGGCGCAGGACCCGCCGTGGAGCGGGCGCGGGACTTCGGCGGAGGGGGCGCAGGACTCCGCCCGAGCGGGGCGCGGGGCGTTCCGCGGGACCCTCACCCCCTACGATGTCGCTGGTCCCTGCCCCTCGCCCTGGAGGTCTTCCGTGAGCTCGTCCCACCCCGGTATGGGTGCCATCGCCGTCGACGGGGGCTTCGCCTTCCGGGTCTGGGCCCCGCACGCGACGGCCGTGGCGGTCGTCGGCGACTTCAACGGCTGGGACGAGCAGGCGCACCCGATGGAGTCCGAGGGCAACGGCAACTGGTACGTCGAGGTGCCCGGCGCCGAGCACGGCCAGGAGTACAAGCTGCTGCTGACCAACGGCGAGCACACCTTCCACCGGATCGACCCCCGCGCCTACGCGGTGACCAACTCGGTCGGCAACGGCATCCTCTACGACCAGGGCCGCTTCGAGTGGGAGGGGGACGAGCAGTTCCAGACCCCCGGCCAGCACGAGCTGGTGCTCTACGAGACGCACATCGGGTCCTTCGTGGACGCGGCCGACGGACCGGCCGACCTGCACGACCTCACCGGCAAGCTGGACTACCTCGTGGGCCTGGGCGTCAACGCGATCGAGCTGATGCCGCTCATGGAGTTCGCGGGCGACTACTCCTGGGGCTACAACCCGGCGCACATCTTCGCCGTGGAGCACACCTACGGCGGGCCGGACGCCCTCAAGACGTTCGTCAAGGAGGCCCACCGCCGCGGGATCGCGGTCCTCGTCGACGTGGTCTACAACCACTTCGGTCCCAGCGACCTGCCCACCTGGCAGTTCGACGGCTGGAGCGAGAACGGCAAGGGCGGGATCTACTTCTACAACGACTGGCGCTCGAACACCCCGTGGGGCGACACCCGCCCCGACTACGGGCGGCAGGAGGTGCGTGACTTCATCCTGGACAACGCCCGGATGTGGCTGCACGACTACCACGTCGACGGCCTGCGGCTGGACATGACGCCCTACATGCGCCACGTGGACGGGTTCTCCGGGGACATCCCGGAAGGCTGGGAGATGATGCGGCGGGTGGGCGAGCTCGTGCGCACGGACTTCCCCGGGCGGATCGTCATCGCCGAGGACCTGCACAACGATCCCGCGGTCACCTCCACCCAGGAGGGCGGGGCGGCGATGCACGCCCAGTGGGACAACCAGTTCGTGCACCCGGTGCGTGAGGTGCTCACCGCCCCCGGCGACGAGCACCGGTCGATCCCGGCGGTGGCCAAGGCGGTCATGCACCGCTACCACCACGCCTTCGACCGGGTGATCTACACCGAGTCCCACGATGAGGTCGCCAACGGCAAGGCCCGGATCACCTCCGAGGTCCAGGGTGAGAACCCCTCCGGCTGGGACGCGCAGAAGATGGCCACCCTGGGGGCTGCCCTGGTCCTCACGGCGCCGGGGATGCCGATGCTCTTCCAGGGGCAGGAGTTCCTCGAGGACGAGTGGTTCCGCGACACCGTGCCGCTGGACTGGGAGCGGGCCTGGTCCTTCCGGGACATCACCCAGCTCTTCCGCGACCTGGTGCGGATGCGCCGCAACCTCGACGGCGAGACGGCCGGGTTGAGGGGGCCCAACACGACGCTGGTCACCCTCGACGACGACGCCAACGTCATCGCCTACGTCCGCTCCTCCGACGACGGCCGGCACGTCCTGGTCGCCCTCAACCTCACCGCGCACGCCGTGCAGCGCGAGGTCAAGCTGCCCGGTGGCCGCTGGCGGGTGCGCTTCAACAGCGACGCACGCCGCTACAGCCAGCTCTTCGGCGACCACGCCACCCCCGACCTGGAGGTCTCCCACGGGACCGGGGTGCTCGACCTGGGCCCCTACTCCTGCGTGATCTACCTGCCGGAGGACTGACCTACGCGCCGGCCCGCTGCGGCACGTCCGGCTGGGTGTCGCGCAGGGTGTCCGGCGCCAGGCCGTTCTGCATCCCCCACCGCACCGCCTGCGAACGCCGGGACACCCCGATCTTGCGGTAGGCGCTGCGGATGTAGGTCTTGACCGAGTTGATCGACAGGAACGCCCTGGCGGCGATGTCGACGTTGGTCATCCCCTGGGTGATGAGCGCGACGACCTCGGCCTCCCGCGGAGACAGCCCGTGGGAGCGGCCGGGCCAGTCGCCCGGCACCAGCTCGACCCGACGGTCCTGCGGGTCCTGGTCGGCCGCGAGACCGGCCTGCGGCCCGATCGGCACCACGTGGGAGCGGGAGGGGGAGACCACTAGCTCGCCCGCGGCGACCCGCTCCACGGCCGTGACGAGCTCCTCGGCCTCCAGCCCCTTGTCGAGATATCCCCGGCAGCCCTTGCTGAGGGCGATCTCGACGAGCCTGGGGTCGGTGTCCCAGGAGTAGACGCAGACCGCGGCGAACTCCTCCGCGGCGACGGCCAGGTCGAAGTCGGCGGAGTCGACCTGCGGGGCCGAGAAGGTGTCGTACAGGACGACGTCGACGGGGCTGCGGACCGGGAGTCCGGCCGCCACCTCGACCACCTGGACCCGGTCGGCGAAGGGCTCGAGCATGGCGTGGACACCCCGCACGACCACCTCGTAGTCGTTGAGGATGGCCACCGTCACGGGCGCGGGCACAGTCACGCACGGAGTGTACGCCCCCGACCTGCACCCGTCGCCGTGAATCACCCCTCAGGGTGTAGTCGCAGGTCAGTGCCGTCACTAGGGTCACAGGTGTGACCCCGACCCTGGCCGTGCTGACGATGACCCGCGGCAACCACGAGCAGCTGCTGGGCCAGGTCGACGGTATCTCCGTCGGATCCAGGCCCACCGACCTGCACGTGGTGGTCTCGATGGGCGACCGCGACCTCACCCGCAACCGGCTGCCGCTGGGCACCGACCGCTGGCGCACCATCGTGCGCCCCGTGCAGACCGACCGCCGCGCGCTGCCCTACGCCGCGGCCCGCAACCTCGCCGCCCGGACCGCGATCGAGGAGGGTGCCGAGGTCCTCGTGTTCCTCAGCGCCTCGGCGATCCCGGGAGGACGGACCCTGCAGAGGTATGCCGATGCCGTCACCGGGAGCGGCGCAGGCGCGGGCGAGAGGCCCGACGTGGACGGCCCTGCGATGTGGTGCGGCCCGGTGCTCGAGCTCCCGCCGCCGGAGAACCCCGTGGTCGGCTACCCCTTTGGCCAGCTGCGCGACGTCGCCGTGCCCACGCCCGGCGTCCCGGCCCTCACGCCGGGGCAGTTCGAGGTGGACCGGCGCTGGGAGCTGTGCTCCGGGTGCTCGTTCGCGATGAGCGCGCAGGACTGGGAGACGGTCGGCGGCTACAGCACGGACTACGTCGGTCACGGCCTGGAGGACGTGGACTTCGCCCGCGCGGTGCACGAGGCGGGCGGTGCCAGGGTCTGGGTGGGCGGGGCGACGGCCTACCAGCAGCTGGTGCCGGACGTCCCCCTCGCCGACGAGGTGCGCGTCGCCCTGCGGCACGCGGCCGTCTGGCGCGAGCGCTGGGGCGCCGAGCCCGACGTCCCGTGGCTGCAGCGGCTGCAGGGCCAGGGCCACGTGCGGCGGGACCCCTCCGGTCGGTTCACCGCGGCGTAGCCGCAGCGCAGCTTCCCTGGGTGCCGTGACCATGGCGGGGACGGCACCGAGGGATCAGGGGGCGGGGGACGGTCGGGGCGTCGTTCGCACGACGCCCCGGCCGGCCGCCGACCTGGCCGCCCGCCGTCCCTCGGCCGCCCGCCGCCCCTCGGCCGGTCGCCAGACCGCCCGCCGTTCCAGCCTGTGTGCTGCCGTCCTCAGTCGGTGACCCGGACGTAGCCGTGCGCGCCCCGCTCGGCGTCGACCATGATGTGCGACACGAGCGGGTAGTGCCCCGCCTCGGGGAAGGTCAGCTCCACGAACCCACCCTGGGCCGCCTGCAGGCCGAGCGTCTGGGCGCCCGCGTCCTGCGCCGGACCGTCGGCGTCGCCCAGGGTCCAGGCCCCCTCGAGGTAGGTCCGGTCGAACTGGCCCCCGACCACGTGGAAGCTGCTCGGTCGGCTGGGTCCGGCGTCCAGGACCCAGATCCGCACGCGCTCACCGACGCGGGCGTCGAGCATCCGGCCGGCGGTGCCGTACTGGTTGGCGATGCCGTTGAAGGTGACGAAGGCCGGCCGCTCGGCGGCGATGGCGTCCATGTCCACCTCGGCCGGCCCGGAGGCGTCAGCGCTGCCGCTGCCGCCCGTGCCCGGCTCCAGGTAGACCTCGGACTGGACCAGCAGGTACTCCCGGTCGACCTCCGGCAGCCCCTCCTCCGGCTCGATGACGACGGCTCCGTGCATGCCGGCCGCGATGTGCGCGCTCATCGGCATCGTGGAGCAGTGGTACATCCAGATCCCGGCCCGCTCGGCGGTGAACCGGTACTCCAGCGACTCGCCCGGTGCGATCGTGCGCATCGGCCGGTCGGGCGCGAGCGCCCCGGCGTGGAAGTCGATCGAGTGGCCCATCGTGCCGTCGTTGACCAGCGTGATCTCGAAGACGTCGCCGACCCGCCCGCGCAATGTCGGCCCCGGCGCCCGACCGTTGAACGTCCACCGGGTCTGGGTGATCCCGGGCGCGACCTCCAGCTCGACCTCCTCGGCGGTGAGGGTGAGCCGGTGGACGCGCTCCTCGGGCAGGGGCGGCAGCACCGGGTCGACCACGTCCTGCACGCGGGCGTCCGGGTCGATCGCCGGCGTGGCCGGAGCGGGGTATGCCGTGCCCGCTCCGGGCGCGCCCCCCGCCGCGTCGCTGCCGTGCGCGGCGGGGCCCTCGCCGGCCTGGGCGCCGTCGGCCGCGCCGTCCGCCCCGCTCGCGACGTTCCCGCCGGCCGCGTCCCCTCCGGTGACCACGACGTCGAGGACCATCCCCATCTGACGGTGGCCCACGATCGTGCACCACCCCTGGGTCGGCCCGGTGACGACGCCGACGTCGAGGGTCGCCGACTCGCCGGTGGCGAGCCGGGGGGTGCGCTCGTCGAAGAGCTGCAGGTCGTGGACGTTGGTGGGGTCGGTGTTGGTCAGCTCGACGACGAGGCGGTCGCCGAGGGGCACCTCGACGGTCGCGGGCTCGAACCGCATGCCGACCGCCTCCACCTGCACGGTCGTCGTGCGCCCGGTGGGGGCGACCTGCCCGGCGGCTCCGCCCGACCCTGCGGTCCCGCCCGTGCCCGCCGCCGTCCCGGACGCGGTCGGGCCCAGCCCGGCCGCCGCCGGGTCCACCGCCACGCCGACGGAGACCGCGAGCAGCAGGGCCGACACGGCGGCGACCAGCTGGCCCCCGGACCAGACCGAGGGCAGACGGTCGGCGGCACCGGCGGCCAGGCCCGGCGTCGGGGTGGCACCGGCGGGCCGTTCCCCCCGCGCCCGGGCTCCCTCGACCTCCCGCTTCGCCCGGACGGTGGCCCGGATGGCGCCGACCATGAGCGGCACGAAGACGGCCAGCGCTGCGAGCACGAGCACCGAGACCACGACCCGCACCCAGCTGGGCACCGGCAGCAGGCAGAGCGCCAGCCCGACGTTGATGAGCACGAGGCGGGCCGTGCCCCACCGGTCGAACCACGCCTGTCCCGCGCGGACGACCGTCTTGCCGCCGCCCATGACCGAGGGGATGAGGTAGGACAGCGCTCCCGTCAGCAGCTGCGCGGCGAAGCCGACCACGACCACGGCGCTGACGGTGCCGATGCCCTGGGCGAACTCCGCCCAGGTCGACGTCGTCGCGAGCCGCCACAGCACCAGCCCGATGCCCAGCAGCCACCACAGCAGCGCCAGCCCGACCGAGGCGGGGGCGAACTCCCGGGGCGGGGCCGTGCGCACCGGGGCGAGGGTCGCCGAGGCCCACCACAGCAGGGCGAGCGCGTACCCCGCCAGGGCGGCGAGGGTCACCCAGCGCAGGTCGGCCAGCGAGGCGAGGACCAGCACCCCGAGCGCGCCGGCCAGGCCGGGCAGGGCCTGGCGGGCCCGCTGCTCGGCGCGGGGCCCGATCGGGGTGCGCAGCATCGTGGGCCAGAGGGTGAGCAGGGTGCCGGTGACGGTCAGCCCGACCCAGCCGAGCACGTTGACGGTGATGTGGGCCAGCAGGAACCGTCCGTGCAGCGCGTCACCCAGACCGAGCGCGAGGGTGGCGCCCAGGGCGGCTCCGACGGGCAGGCAGACGGCCGCCGCGAGGTAGTAGCGCACCGTCACCCGGAACCGCCCCGGCAGCGCGGCGCGCAGCCGGCGCCACAGCTGGACGCCGTGCCAGCCGACCGCGACGCTCACCAGCGACGCGCCGACCACGGTCACCTCCCAGGTCGACGTCGGGACGCCGACGAGCGTGACGGTGGTCCCGACGAGCAGCAGGGTCAGCCGTCGGCTCTGGTCGCGCCGGTCGTCCAGGCCGGGCCGCGTCTTCAGCAGCGCCTGGGTGAAGTGGGTGCTCCACACCATGATCGAGTGGGTCAGAGCGCCGAGCAGCACCAGGTGCACCATCAGCCAGCGCGACCCGGGCAGGAAGGGGTGCACGAGCGTGAGCAGCACCGCCAGCGTCATCCACAGCAGCCCCGGGTAGTCCCGCAGCGGCCACCGCCCGCGCGCCCCGCCGGGTCGGCCGGGAGAGGGCGGGGAGGGGTATGCCGCCGCGCCGGCGGGTGCGCCCGGCACCGGGCCGGGGCGGGCGGGGTCGGAGCTCTGCGTGGTGGTCATGGTCCTTCGACGGTTCGGGACAGGGTCCGGGCGGGCGGACGGACGGGGCGGCGGGCGGGACGGACGGGGCGGCGGGCGGCCGCCAGCGCCGTGGCCACCGCGGTGAGGACGAAGAGGAGCAGTGCGGCCACGTTGCCACCGGCGGCGCCGGTCCAGGTCGCGACGGTGCCGTCGGGGGCGGACGCGACGCCGGACAGGAGGGCGGCCACCACCCGCACGAGCAGGGTGGCGTGCAGCAGGGCGAGGGGGGCCCACATCCAGGGGGTGTAGGGCAGCCGGACCCGCAGCACCGCCGGCAGGATGACCGGGGCGTGGGCCAGCACCATGGACATGGCGTACCCGAGGAAGACCGAGTGGACGACCACGTCGTAGACCACCCCCTGCGGTCGGCCGGTGGCCAGGAGCAGGAGGCCGGCGACCATCAGCCAGGCGTACCCGGCCAGCAGCGCGGCGGCGGCGAAGCGCGGCAGTCCGGTGGCGTTGATCGTGCGGCGGGCCACGTCGTGACGCAGCAGCCACAGGGTCAGGGCCAGCAGCAGGACGGCCGTGATCCGACCGGCGGCCGTCGGCCACAGCAGGGTGGCCAGGGCGGCGAGCGAGAGCGGGACCGTCAGGGCCACCAGCCGGCCGCCCGCCCCCGGGGGCATGGCGAGGCGGGCCAGCTCGACCCGCTCGGCGGCGATCGTCAGGACCACGAACCCGACGAGGAGGGCGAGCACGTCGGCCACCGGGACCCGGGTGAGGAGCAGGGCCGCGCCGGTGGCGAGGACCGCTCCCAGGGCCTGCACGGCGACGGTGGGGTCCTCGTTGCGGCGCCAGAGCACGGCATACACGAGCACGAGGACCAGCATCCCCTGGGTCAGCAGCAGGCGGCCGAGCAGCGGGTCGGGCAGGACGACGAGGGCGAGCGCACCCGCGCCGAGCAGGCCGGGGGCGAGCAGACCCCACGGGCGGCGCAGGGCCACGGCCCGCTCGAGTGCGATCACCGTCCCGAGGAAGCCGAGCACCATGAGGGACCCGTGGATCGAGGCCAGCCGGGCGCTGCCGGCGGGGGCGGGCAGCCCGGCCAGGGTGAGGGCGGCGTCCAGCCCGGCCAGCAGCGCCAGGCCGCCGGGTAGCAGGAGCAGCGGTGCGAACCTCACGGGGCGGGAGTGGCCGCGTCGACCTCGTCCCAGTCCGGGCCGTCCAGGGCGATCGCCGAGGCGGGGAAGAGCCCGTTGTCCTCGCGGTCGATGTGGTGGCGCAGGTCGTCCAGGAACTGCGGGAACCGGCCGTGGTCGCCGGCGCGGACGGCGGCCAGCTGCTCGTCGAGGGTGGTGTGCTCGGCGCAGAGGCTGTCGACGTGCTCGGTGAACTCCTCCTGGCGGCGCATCACCGAGAAGAGGCCGACCTCCTCGGCCTGCGTGTGCGGGGTGAGCAGCGCGGCGACCTCGTCGCACGCGCGCTCCACCTCCGCGTGGTCGCCGCCGTCCACGGCCCGGCGCAGCCGGCCTGCGGCGTTGACGATCTCGGTGTGCTCGGCCATGAACCGGCCGATCACCTCGATCGACTCGCAGCCGCAGTAGGTGCACATCAGGCGTGACGGGTGAAGCGCAGCGCCCACGCCTCCGGGCCGCGCTCGAGGTACTCGTGCGTGAAGGTCTCGCCCTCGCGCTCGGCCAGCTGGGCCAGCAGGGGCCGCGGCTCGTGGTCGGCCACGAGGTCCATCTGCTGCCCGGGGCGCAGGCCGCCGAGGGCGCCGAAGATGGTGGCGTGCCGGATGGCGTGCGGGATCACGCGCACGTCGAGGGCCGGGATGCCCTCGTCGGCGCAGCCGCACGCGCAGCCGCCGTCGCGGACCTGGGTGACGTTCAGCTCGGTGCGGGGCTGGGTCTCGGTCATGGGGAGCTCCTCGGGTCGTCGGACGGTTCGGGTCGTGCGTGCGCGGCCCCATTTAGATGATTCAAGGGGTCGCAATCACCACTATAGGACGTCGGAGCCCGGCGGCGCACCTCGCGCTGCCGGGCTGGACGGCTCGACGGCTCGTCGGCTCGTCGGCTCGTCGGCTCGTCGACGGAGCCGGGTCAGCTCGGCTTCGGCGCGCCCGGACGGGCGTAGCGCCACCAGGTGATGCCCACGCACATCACGGCGAAGACCAGGCCGATGACGTAGAAGATGGTCGGCGTCATCAGCGTCAGGCCGATGCCGAAGAAGAACGGTCCGAAGGCGGCGATGGCCGCCGTCCAGCCGATCACACCACCGGCCTGGCGCCGCTCGAAGATCATCGGCATCTGCTTGAACGTGGAGGCGTTGCCGATGCCCGCGAACAGGAAGATCGCCAGCATGCCCCACAGGAACCGGTCGAAGCCGGCGTCCAGGGTGGCCGCCGAGGTGGTGTCCGGCGTGAGGGCGCTCAGCGTGAAGGAGATCGAGACGATGATGCCCAGACCGGAGATGAGCGTCCAGATCGCGCCGCCCATCTTGTCGGTGAGCGGGGAGAAGAGCACCCGGGCGCCAGCCCCGACGAGCGGGCCGAGGAAGACGAACTTGACGGCCTCGGGGACCTCGTAGTTCTCGATGAGCAGCTGGGCGCTCTCGCCGGCGCCCTGCACGATCTCCGGGTTGCCCGCGCCGTAGAGGTTCTTCATGAGCAGGCCGAACTGCGCCGCCAGCCCCGAGAAGGTGCCGAATGTCATGATGTAGAGCAGCGTCATGTACCAGGTGTCGGGGTTGGAGAAGATGTCGAACTGCTGGCGGACGTTGGCCTTGACCGGCACCGACTTCAGGGCCAGCCACGCCCAAGCGGCCCCGACCAGCACGAAGGGGATCCAGAAGAAGGCGGCGTTCTGGTACCAGACCTCCTGGTTGGCCTGACCGGCCAGCTCCATCATCTGGCTGTTGCCCAGGAAGCCGAGCATCGAGAAGCCGATGAGCCACGGGGTCAGCAACTGGACCAGGGACACGCCGAAGTTGCCCAGCCCCGCCTGCAGACCCAGGGCCGTGCCCTGGAGGCGTTTGGGGAAGAAGTAGGACGTGCTCGGCATGAAGCCGGAGAACGCGCCGCCGCCGATGCCGGCGAGGAAGGCCAGCACCATCAGCTCCCAGTAGGGAGCGGTGGGTTCCTGCACGCGCACGCCCCAGCCCAGGAGCGGGAAGAAGAGCAGCGCCGTGGTCAGCGCGACCATGGTGCGGGTCCCCATGAGCGGCGGCAGCACCATCCAGACGATGCGCAGCAGGCCGGCGGCCAGGCCGGGCATGGCCGCCATCCAGTAGAGCTGGGTCTGGGTGAAGGAGTAGCCGATGTCGTTGAGCTTGGGGACGATCGCGCTGGGCAGGAACCAGGTGACGAAGGCCAGCGTGAGCGTGAACGTGGTGATCCACAGCGTCTGCCAGGCGATCCTGCTGTCCCAGGTCTCCTCGTTCTCGGGGTCCCAGTCCTGCAGCCAGCGGCTGCCGGTGCGGCGGGAGTCGGCGGTGGTCATGCGCGGGCCTCCTGGAGGGGCGTGGCGGGGGCGGGGGCAGGTTCGTCGAGCTTGTCGGCGACCTCGGGGGAGCGCTCGTGCAGCATCCGCACGACCGTCAGGTGCATCCACAGCAGGCAGACGGCCACGAGGAGGAAGAGCACGAAGAAGGTGGACGTGGGGAACCCGGTCCACAGCTTGGTGTAGGCGAAGAGCGGAGGCAGGACGAAGCCGCCCAGGCCGCCGAGCATCCCGACGAGACCGCCGACCGGCCCGACGTTGCCGGGGAAGTACTCCGGGATGTGCTTGTAGACCGCGGCCTTGCCCACGCCCATGGCGCAGCCGAGCAGGAAGAGCAGCGCGGTGAACGGCACGATGTGCATGGCGTAGGCCAGGTGCTCGGTCTCCCGGCCGTCCGCGTGGTTGATGACGATGTAGCCGTTCGGCATCATGAGGATGCCCGTCGTGAGCAGCATGACGAGGAAGGTTCCGTACATCGCCTTGCGGGCGCCCCAGCGGTCGGAGAACCAGCCGCCCACCGGGCGCAGGAGCGAGGCGGGGAAGATGAACAGGGCGGTGAGCAGGCCCGCCGTGGTCAGGGACACCTCGAAGTTGTCCATGTAGTACAGCGGGAGCCAGGCCGAGAGGGCCACGTAGGCGCCGAAGACGGCGACGTAGTAGAGGCTGAAGCGCCACACCCGCAGCTGCTTGAGCGGGACGAGCATCTCGCCGAGCGTCTTGCTGGCTCCCGGCATCCGGTCCACCGAGGGGGTCAGGACCCAGACCGCCACGGCCATGAGCAGGAGCAGGACGCCGTAGACGACGGGGATCAGCCGCCAGCCCCCCTGCACCCCGAGGGCGAAGGTGGTGCCGGCCGTGGCCAGGATGATCGGGGGGCCGATGAACTTGGTCACCGAGGCGCCGACGTTGCCGGCCCCGAAGAGGCCGAGGGCGAAGCCCTGGCGCTCGCGGGGGGCCCAGGCGGCGTTCCAGGCGATGCCGACGCTGAAGGAGTTGCCGGCGAAGCCGACGAGGAAGGCCAGCACGAGCAGCATGGCGTAGCTGTCGGCCCGGCTGACGAGGAAGGCGGGGACGGCGGTGGCCGCGAGCATCGCGGTCATCACCTTGCGACCGCCGATGCGGTCGGCCAGCATGCCGGCCGGCAGCCGCCACATCGACCCGTTGAGCACCGCGACCGCGGAGACCCAGGACAGCTGGGTGTCGGTGAGCCCGAACTCGTCCTTGATCGGCTTGCCGAGGATGCCGAACATCAGCCAGACGGCGAACATGAGGGTGAACGCCACGGTGGACGTCCACATGACCCGGCTGGCTCCGGACCGCTGGGCCGAGGGGGTCCCGGTCGGCGACGCGGTGGTCGTCATCTGGTCTCCTGATTAGAGGAAAGAGTCATCGCAAAGGTGTCGACGCCGACCCTACACCCGCCCCCGACGGCGGCGGTAGCGTTCCGATGTGGCGTTCGCGACACTCCCAGAATTAGCGCATAGAACTGTGCGCTAAACCGTGCCTGGCCTGCACAAAGACCCTCCGCGACCAGGGTGCGTCCCGGGGGTCGGGGGGTCGGTTGCGCGAGGTCCGCGACGTAGGCTTAGATTAGGCGAGCCAACTCCGATAAAAGGGGGCGCCGACATGGGTGCAGCCGAGCACGTCGAACGCGGTGGTGCGTTCCTGCTCACCTCTGCCGTCCGGCGGTCGATCGTCGACCACCTCGTGGGCCTGCCGCGCCTCGCCGTCGAGGGGCGGCCCACCCGGGACGACGGGATGACGGCCGCCGAGCTGGGGACGGTCCTCGGCCTGCACAGCACGACCGTCCGCTTCCACCTCGACCAGCTCGTCTCGGCCGGTCTGGTGGGCAGCAGGTTCGTGCGCAGCGGGGGCGCGGGGCGCCCCGCCAAGCGGTACTTCGTCGTCGAGGGAGAGCTGGGTCCGGTCGCCCGCCCCGGGGTGGAGGGGCCCTACCAGGTGCTCGCCACCCTGCTCGCCGGTGCCCTGGACCCCGCCGACGAGGGTCGCCTCACGCCCGAGGAGGCCGGGGCCGAGTGGGTGCGCCACCGGCTCGAGGAGGGGGACGACCACGGGCTGCGCGAGGACGACGTCCCCCACGCGGCGTCGACGGCCGGAGAGTGGGTGGCCAAGGTCGGCGGGGTGGTCGACCTGCTCCAGGAGTGGGGCTACACGCCCGACCTGTCGGTGAGCGGACGGGAGGGGGACGTCACCCTCACGCTCCGGGACTGCCCCTTCCTCGACCTGGCCCGGATCCACCCCGAGGTCGTCTGCGGCGTCCACCGGGGGCTGCTCAGGGGCGCCCTCGAAGCGGCGGGCGAGCAGGACGCCGGCGTCAGCCTCCGTCCGTTCGTCGGTCCGACCACCTGCCACGCCGTGCTGCTGCGGCACCGCACGCCACCGGGGGAGCCGATCGACCCCGGCCCCGCCCGGTGGTCGACCCCGGGCTCCGGCTCCGCCCCCACCCCTGCGCCCGCCCCGCTCCCCGCTGCTGGCGCCACCCCCACCGGTGCCCCTGCCCCCACCTCCACCGGCGTCGCGACGTCCGCGGACGCCATACCCCCCTCCACCTCGCCCGACCGCCCAGACCGAACCGCACCAGGAGATCCTGCATGAGTGAGCGCACCACGTCCCGGCTCGACGGTCCGTTGAGCGACGCGCTGGTCGGCACCCGCCGCTTCTTCACCCGCGGGGAGGTGTCGGAGGACAAGCGCACGCTGACCCTCGAGGGCGGACGGACCGGCGACTCCTTCTACCGCGACCGGTGGGCCCACGACAAGGTCGTCCGCTCCACCCACGGGGTCAACTGCACCGGGTCCTGCTCCTGGAAGGTCTACGTCAAGGACGGGATCATCACCTGGGAGGCGCAGCAGACCGACTACCCCTCGACCGGGGCGGACAAGCCGGAGTACGAGCCGCGCGGCTGCCCGCGAGGGGCCGCCTTCTCCTGGTACACCTACAGCCCCACCCGGGTCCGCTACCCCTACGTGCGCGGGACGCTCCTGCAGATGTACCGCGAGGCGAAGCAGACCTACGGCGACCCCGTCGTCGCCTGGGCCTCGATCGTGCAGGACGAGGAGAAGACGGCCGTCTACAAGAAGGCCCGCGGCAAGGGCGGCCTGGTGCGCTCCACCTGGGAGGAGGCGGTGGAGATGATCGCCGCCGCGCACGTCTACACGGTCAAGCGCTGGGGCCCGGACCGGATCGCCGGCTTCTCCCCGATCCCCGCGATGTCCCCGGTGAGCTACGCCTCCGGCGCCCGCTTCCACGAGCTCATCGGTGCCCCGATGCTCTCCTTCTACGACTGGTACGCCGACCTGCCCAACGCCTCCCCCCAGATGTTCGGCGACCAGACCGACGTGCCGGAGTCCGGCGACTGGTGGGACGCGGGCTACCTCATCATGTGGGGCTCCAACGTCCCGCTGACCCGCACCCCCGACGCGCACTGGATGACCGAGGCGCGCTACCGCGGCCAGAAGGTCATCGCCGTGGCGCCGGACTACGCCGAGAACGTCAAGTTCGCCGACGAGTGGGTGGCCTCGGCCCCCGGCACCGACGGTGCGCTGGCGATGGGCATGGGCCACGTGGTGCTCAAGGAGTTCTTCGTCGACCGCCAGGTCGACTTCTTCACCGAGTACAACCAGCAGTTCACCGACCTGCCCTACCTGGTGACGCTGGAACCGGCGGACGGCGACGACGGAGCCTCCCGGGTGTTCCGTCCGGGCAAGTTCCTCGTGGCCGGCGACCTCGAGGGCCACCCCGAGCAGTCCAGCGAGAACGCCATGTGGAAGCCGGCGCTCCTCGACGGCGTGACCGGCGAGGTCGCGATCCCCAACGGCTCGATCGGCCATCGCTACGGCGACGAGGGCGTGGGCCGCTGGAACCTGGAGCTGGGCGACATCCGCCCGGTCCTCTCGCTCTACGGCGACACCGGCGAGTCCGTGGAGGTGGAGCTGCCGCGCTTCGACAACGTCGAGGGGCACCAGGTGACCGAGCGTCGCGGCGTGCCCGTGCGCCGGGTCGGCGACCGGCTGGTCACGACCGTGCTCGACCTGCTGCTGGCCCACTACGGCGTCGGTCGGGCGGGGCTGCCGGGCACCTGGCCCCAGGGCTACGAGGACCCCTCGGTCCCGGCCACCCCGGCCTGGGCCGCGGAGATCAGCGGCGCCCCCCTGGAGCAGATCGTGCGGATCGCCCGCGAGTGGGCGCAGAACGCGATCGACACCCAGGGCCGCGGCATGATCCTCATGGGGGCCGGCACCAACCACTGGTACCACTCCGACCAGATCTACCGGGCGATGCTGCTGCTGACGACGATCTGCGGCACCCAGGGCCGCAACGGCGGCGGCTGGGCACACTACGTCGGCCAGGAGAAGATCCGGCCGATCATGGGCTTCCAGCACCTGGCGTTCGCCCTGGACTGGGTCCGCCCGCCGCGGCACATGAACCAGACCGCCTACTGGTACGTGCACACCTCGCAGTACCGCTACGACACCTTCGGCGCCGACGGCATCAACGGCGCGACCGGGGCGTTCGAGGGCCGGTCCACCATGGACCTGCTCTCCCAGTCGGTCCGGCTGGGCTGGACCCCCTCCTACCCGCAGTTCGACCGCAGCTCCCTGCAGGTGGCCGACGACGCCGCCGCGGCGGGCCTGCCGGCGGCGGAGTATGTCGTGCAGCAGCTCAAGGAGGGCACGCTGAAGTTCGCGGTGGAGGACCCGGAGGCCCCGGACAATTACCCCCGCATCCTGTCGCTGTGGCGGGCCAACCTGCTGGGGTCCTCGGCCAAGGGCAACGAGTACTTCCTCAAGCACCTGCTCGGGACCGACAACGCGGTCAAGGCCCACCAGGCCGCCGAAGGCCAGCGCCCCGACAGCGTCGTCTGGCGCGAGGAGGCCGGCGAGGGCAAGCTCGACCTGCTGCTGACGCTCGACTTCCGGATGACCAGCTCCACGCTGTTCTCCGACGTCGTGCTGCCGGCCGCGACCTGGTACGAGAAGCACGACCTCAACACCACCGACATGCACCCGTTCATCCACTCCTTCAACCCGGCCATCGCCCCGCCCTGGCAGGCCAAGACGGACTGGGACGCGTGGAAGGCCGTGGCCAAGCGGTTCTCCGAGCTCGCGGTGGACCACCTGGGTGTGCGCAAGGACGTGGTCACCAAGCCGCTGTGGCACGACACCCCGGAGGCGATGGCCACCGTCCACGGCCGCGTGCAGGACTGGCGGACCGGCGAGGTCGAGCCGGTGCCCGGCAAGACCCTCCCGGTCATCGCCGAGGTCGAGCGGGACTACACCGCGGTCTACGACCGGATGACCTCGATCGGCCCGCTCCTGGAGAAGGTCGGCATGCTGACCAAGGGCGTCAAGTACGACGTCGGGCGGGAGGTCGGCATCCTGCGCCAGCGCAACGGCGAGGTCCACGGCGGCCCGACCGACGGCCGGCCCAAGCTGGAGACCGACATCCAGTTCGCCGACGCGATCATGCACCTGTCCGGGGTGAGCAACGGGCACCTGGCCACCCAGGGCTTCCGCTTCCTGGAGAAGCGCACCGGAACGCAGCTGGCCGACCTGTCCGCCGAGCACGAGGGCAAGCAGATCACCTTCGCCGACACCCAGGCCGCGCCGGTACCGGTCATCACCTCCCCGGAGTGGTCCGGATCGGAGAGCGGCGGGCGGCGCTACAGCCCGTTCACCATCAACATCGAGCGGTCCAAGCCCTTCCACACCCTCACCGGTCGCCAGCAGTTCTACCTGGACCACGACTGGATGCTCGGCATGGGCGAGGGGCTGCCGACCTACCGGCCCCCGCTCAACATGACCACCCTCTTCGGGGAGGCGCCGATCGGCCAGGAGACCGAGGACGCCGGCGGCGCGGTCGCGGTGAGCGTGCGCTACCTGACGCCGCACAACAAGTGGTCGATCCACTCCGAGTACCAGGACAACCTGTTCATGCTCTCCCTCTCCCGGGGCGGGCAGACGATCTGGATGTCCGACCAGGACGCGGCCAAGATCGGGGTGCGGGACAACGACTGGATCGAGGCGGTCAACCGCAACGGAGTCGTCGCCTGCCGCGCGATCGTCAGCCACCGGATGCCCGAGGGCACGGTCTACATGCACCACGCCCAGGACCGGCTCATCGACGTGCCGCTCACCCAGACGGACAGGAAGCGCGGCGGGATCCACAACAGCCTGACCCGGATCCTGCTCAAGCCCAGCCACCTGATCGGCGGCTACGCCCAGCACGCGTACTTCTTCAACTACATCGGCCCGACCGGCAACAACCGCGACGAAGTGACGACCATCCGCAAGCGGACGACGAAGGTGGAGTACTGACACCCGGGGGCTCCGCCCCCGTGCACCCCCGCTGGGGCTCCGCCCCAGACCCCGACGTTGGAGGAGTTTGACGATGAGAGTCATGGCACAGATGGCCATGGTCATGAACCTGGACAAGTGCATCGGGTGCCACACCTGCTCGGTCACCTGCAAGCAGGCGTGGACCAACCGCCAGGGTATGGAGTACGTCTGGTTCAACAACGTGGAGACCCGGCCGGGTCTGGGCTACCCCCGCAGCTACGAGGACCAGGAGGAGTGGAAGGGCGGCTGGGTCCGCGCCGACAACGGGCGCCTGAAGCTGCGTGCGGGTGGACGGCTCACCAAGCTCCTGAGCATCTTCTCCAACCCCAAGATGCCCAAGATCTCCGACTACTACGAGCCGTGGACCTACGACTACGAGACGCTGCTCAACGCCCCGGCCCAGGACACCTTCCCGGTCGCCAAGCCCTACTCGCTCATCTCGGGCAAGCAGATCAACATCGAGTGGAGCGCCAACTGGGACGACGACCTGGGCGGCTCGGCCGAGCACGCCGCCAAGGACCCGATGCTCAAGGGCATCGAGGACAAGGTGAAGTTCGAGTTCGACCAGACCTTCATGTTCTACCTGCCGCGCATCTGCGAGCACTGCCTCAACCCCAGCTGCGCGGCCTCCTGCCCCTCCGGCGCCATCTACAAGCGCGAGGAGGACGGCATCGTCCTGGTCGACCAGGACAAGTGCCGCGGCTGGCGCATGTGCGTCACCGGCTGCCCCTACAAGAAGGTCTACTTCAACCACAAGACCGGCAAGGCCGAGAAGTGCACCTTCTGCTACCCCCGCGTCGAGGTCGGCATCCCCACGGTGTGCGCCGAGACCTGCGTGGGCCGGCTGCGCTACATCGGCCTCATGCTCTACGACGCGGACAAGGTGCTCGAGGCGGCCTCGGTGCAGGACGAGCACGAGCTGTACGAGGCCCAGCGCTCGGTCTTCCTGGACCCCTTCGACCCGCAGGTGCAGCGGGAGGCGGAGCGGGCCGGCATCCCCGGCGACTGGATCGAGGCGGCCAAGAAGTCCCCGGTCTACGCCCTCATCAACAGGTACAAGGTCGCGCTGCCGCTGCACCCGGAGTACCGCACGATGCCGATGGTCTGGTACATCCCGCCGCTGTCGCCGGTCGTGGACGTCATCAAGGAGACCGGGTACGACGCGGAGGACAAGGACAACCTCTTCGCCGCGATCGAGGCCCTGCGCATCCCGGTGGAGTACCTGGCCAACCTCTTCACCGCCGGTGACGTCCGGCCGGTCAACGAGGTCCTGCGCAAGCTCGCGGCGATGCGCTCCTACATGCGCGACATCAACCTGGGGCGCGACCCCCGGGCGGAGATCCCCGAGGCGGTCGGCATGACCGAGGAGGAGATGTACGAGATGTTCCGCCTCCTGGCGATCGCCAAGTACAACGAGCGCTACGTCATCCCGTCCGCGCACGGCGAGGACGCCCACGCCCTCGAGGAGCTGGCCACCGACTGCCCGGTGACCGGGTACGACGACGAGCTGATGGACGAGTCCGGCCCCTTCGGCGAGGGCTCGGGCCGGGGAGCCACCACCCCGGTGGCCGTCGAGAACTTCAAGATGCTCCAGCAGCGCCAGACCCAGGAGTCCCTGGTCTCCGGGGGCTCCAAGCGGGGCCGGGTCAACCTGCTCAACTGGGACGGCAAGGGCGTGCCCGCGGGCATGTTCCCCGACCGGCCCGCCGAGGGCGTCGGCCAGGCGGCCGACGGGTCCGGCGACGGCACCGGCGGGACCCGCTGATGCTGCCCTGGCGGCGCCACCGGCGCAGCGACCCGCGGCTGGAGGCGCAGGCCCAGGCCGACACCTGGCAGCTGGTCTCCCTGCTGCTCGACTACCCCGACGACGCGCTCGTGCAGCGCCTGCCGGCGATGCGCGAGATCGTCGCGGGGCTGCCGGACCGGGTCCGGACGCCCCTGGACCGGTTCCTCGACCACGTCGACGGGAGCGACCTGGCGTCGGTGCAGATCGACTACGTCGACACCTTCGACGTCACCCGCAAGTGCTGCCTGCACCTGACCTACTTCCTGCACGGCGACACCCGCAACCGCGGGGTGGCCCTCGTGCAGTTCAAGCAGGCCTACCGCCGGCACGGCGTGGAGCTGGCCGAGGGCGAGGGCGCGACCGGGGAGCTGCCCGACCACCTCTCGGTCGTGCTGGAGTTCGGGGCCACCGTGGACCCGGACGCCGCCTGGAAGATGCTCAACGACCACCGGGTCGGCATCGAGCTGCTCCACCGGGCGCTCCAGCGGCGCGGCTCGCCCTGGCTCGACGTCGTCGACGCGCTGCGCGCCACCCTGCCCCAGCTGGAGGAGAACGACGAGGCCGCGCTGGCGCGGCTCATCGCCGAGGGTCCGCCCCAGGAGTCCGTCGGTATCGATGACGCGCCCTACTCCATCGACCCCGCCCTGGACCACCTGCGCACCCCGCCCTCCTCGGGCAGCGCCTGCGGCGACGGCGGAGTTCCCGCCGGCACACCCCATACCCTCGGCCCGACCATCCCCGTAGGAGCCCCCCGATGAGCACCTTCCTCTGGGTGATCTTCCCGTACATCTGCCTGGCGGTCTTCGTCGTCGGGCACGTCTGGCGCTACCGCTACGACAAGTTCGGGTGGACCACCCGCTCCAGCCAGCTCTACGAGGACAGGCTGCTGCGGATCGGCAGCCCGCTGTTCCACTTCGGCATGCTCTTCGTCGCCGTCGGGCACTTCATGGGCCTGATCGTGCCGCAGAGCTGGACCGAGCGGGCGGGGATCAGCCAGGAGCTCTACCACATCGTCGCGCTCGCGGGTGGGCTGCCGGCGGGCATCGCCACCCTCGTCGGCCTGGCCATCCTGGTCTACCGCCGGCGCACGACCGGGCCGGTCTTCCGGGCGACGACCGTCAACGACAAGGTCATGTACGCCCTCATGGCCGTCGTCATCGTGCTCGGCATGTGGAACACCGTGGCGGGCAGCCTGCTCAACCTCGGCATCGCCGGCGACCACTACAACTACCGCGACGGCGTCTCCCCCTGGTTCCGGCAGATCTTCTGGTTCCAGCCCGACGCCTCGCTCATGGAGGGCGCGCCGATCGGCTTCCAGCTGCACGCGCTCGTGGCGTTCCTGCTGTTCGCGATCTGGCCGTTCACCCGTCTGGTGCACGTCTTCTCCGCGCCCATCGGGTACTTCACCCGGCCCTACATCGTCTACCGCAGCCGCGACCAGCGCCCCGGCACCGCGACCGGGTCCCGCGCGCAGAAGCGCGGGTGGGAGCGGGTGCAGTGAGCGACCCCGCAGGTATGCCGCCGGGCTCGGCCGCGGGCGGGGCCGTCGCGGGCGGGGCCGTCGCCGGTGCCGGGGACGGATCAGCCGCGCGGCCGGTCCCCGGGTCCGTCCAGGACCCGTCCCACCCGGTCCTGGGCGACCTTACGCTGGCCCCGGCCGAGGAGGTCGACCCCTACCGCGTCGTCGACCTGCTCGCCGAGGGGCAGCGGCTGCTGGCCAAGGCCCGGGAGTCCGGCCGGGGGCGGGCCGTCCGCTCGGTCGTGCGCCAGCCGGGGCAGAACCTCATCGTCCTCGGCCTGCCCGCCGGCGGCGGCCTGCCCGACCACGACGCCCCCGGCCCGGCCTCGCTGCTGTGCCTCTCGGGCCGCGTCGTCCTGGGGTCGGAGGGCCGGTCGTGGACCCTGCCCGCGGGGAGCGCGCACGCCATACCCCCCGCCCGGCACGACGTCGTCGCCGAGGAGGACAGCGTCTGCGTGCTGACCGTGTCGGTCGGCTGACGTAGCCTGCCCAGCATGCCGCCCCTGCCTCCCCTCGTCGCGCCCGGTCCGGAGCTGACGCCCGCGCAGGTGTCCCGCTACTCGCGCCACCTGCTGGTGCCGGGGATGGGGATCGAGGCGCAGCGCCGTCTGCTGGCCGCCCGGGTCGCGGTCGTCGGCGCCGGGGGGCTCGGCAGTCCGACGATCTCCTACCTCGCCGCCGCGGGGGTGGGGCACCTGACGATCATCGACGACGACGACGTCGACCCCACCAACCTGCAGCGCCAGGTCATCCACCGGCTGGACGCCGTGGGGCGGTCCAAGGTGGAGTCGGCCGCCGGCTTCGTCGCCGGGCTCAACCCGGACGTCTCGGTACAGGTGCGGCACGAGCGGATCACGCCGGAGAACGCCCGCGAGCTGCTCGAGGGGCACGACGTCGTCCTCGACGGCGCGGACAACTTCCCCACGCGGTATGCCGTGTCCGACGCCGCGACCGCGCTCGGGACCCCCGTCGTCTGGGCGGCGGTGCTGCGCTTCGACGCCCAGCTGTCCACGTTCGTCCCCGGACGGCCCGGCGCGGTGAGCCTGCGCGACCTCTTCCCCCGGCCACCGCGGCCCGAGGACGTGCCCTCGTGCGCGGAGGCCGGTGTGCTCGGGGCCCTCGTCGGCCAGGTGGGTTCGATCATGGCCGCCGAGGTCGTCAAGCTGGTCTGCGGGTTCGGTGAGCCCCTCGTCGACCGGGTGCTGCTCGTGGACGCGCTCACCCAGCGCACGCGCGAGGTGCCGCTGCGACCCGTCGGCGACCTCCTGCCGCCTCCCACGCACGAGCCGGTGCGTGAGCTGGTGCCGCTGCCCGAGCTGTCGGCCGAGGAGGTGCGCTCGGTCCTGCGCGGCACCGACGCCCCGCTGCTGCTCGACGTCCGCGAGCCGGCCGAGCACGCGCTCGGGACCGTGCCGGGCGCTCTGACCGTCCCGGTCGGCGAGGTGCTGACGTGGGAGCACCTGGAGACGCTGCCCGACGGCCCCGTGGTCGTCTACTGCAAGACCGGTCCGCGGGCCCGCCGGGCCGCCGCCCACCTGGTCCGTCTCGGCCATCCCGACGTGTCGGTGATGACCGGCGGGATGCTCGCGTGGATCGAACGGGTCGACCCGGGCCTGCCGAGCTACTAGCAGCGCGGGTCGCCCGACCACCGCGCCGCCGCCCGCAGGTCCGTCCCGGAACCCGCACCCACCCCGAAGGAGCCCCGTGCCGATCGTCGACCTGCTCGTGCTCGCCGGCGGGCGGGGCGAACGCCTCGGCGGGCGGGACAAGGCCGCCCTGATGGTCGGCGGGCGGAGCCTGCTTCACCGCGTCCTCGAGGGGGCGGCCCGGCTCGGCGGCTCGGTCGTCGTCGTGGGGGTCACCTCCGTCCCGGACGGCGTCGCGCGCACGACGGAGGACCCGCCGGGCGGCGGCCCGGTCGCCGGTATCGCGGCGGGGCTCCAGGCGCTGCGTCCCTCCGTCCCGGACCTTCTCGGAGACCTCTCCGTGGGGTCGGCCCCCGGGGACCGGGCGGGCGTTGCCCCCTGGGTCGCCGTCGTGGCCGTCGACCAGCCCGGTGCCGCTCGTGCGCTCGCCGCCCTGCAGGCGGTGCTTCCCAGCGTCCCGGAAGCGGTGGATGCCGTCAGCCACCAGGACGCGGAAGGTCACCGCCAGTGGCTGCTGGCCATCTATCGGCGTTCCGCCCTCGAGGCATCCCTGGCTGCTCTGGGCGAGGTGCGGAACACGTCCGTCCGCAGGCTGGTCGCGGACCTGCGCTGGCATGTCGTCGACCGCGGTGCTGAGCACCTGGGCGACGTCGACACCTGGGAGGACGCCGCCCGTTGGGAGGGTCGACTGGGCGACGGGGCCGACGGCGACTGACTCCGGCACGCGATCCACGGGAGGGCACGCCCAGCAGCGACCGGCTGCCGGCGCGTGAGCCCCCTCCGTCGGGTGTACCGACATGCTGCGTCGATCCGCTAGAGTCCCGCCGTGCAGGGCCGCCGGCTGGGTCGGGATGGTCGTGGCACACCATGGTCGATCCCGTGAGAAGGGCCCCCTCGTGTCGCCTGTCCGTCGCCTGTCCGCGCTGGTGCTGGCTGGGCTGGTCGCCGCCAGCCCTGTGGCACCTGCCGCCACTCCCGCCGCCACGGCCGCCGCCACTCCCGCCGCCGTTCTCGCCGACGGGGAGACCGTCCCGCTCCCGGATGCCGATCAGATCGCAAGGACGCGGGTCCTTCTCGAGGAGGCTCGCGAGTCAGCGACGGCCGGCCATCCTCTGGTCGAGCGGGTCTCCGGGGCGAACCGGTACGAGACGGCCGCCGAGCTCTCCAGGTTCTGGAACGAGGTGGTCTATGTCGACGATCCGCTGGCGCGACGGCTGGTCGTGGTGGCCAGCGGCGAGAACTACGCTGACGCGCTCTCGGGCGGGGCGTTCGCCGGCGCCCTCACCTCGCCCGTCCTCCTGACGAGGAAGGACTCCCTGCCGGGTGCGACCCGGGCCGCGCTCGAGCGGCTCGCGCCCCACACGATCATCCTGCTCGGCGGCCCCGGAGCGGTGAGCGACGAGGTGCAGGCCGCACTCGCCGACTACGCGCCGGGTCGCGACTGGGTGCGTCGCTTCGGTGGGCCCGACCGGTACGTCGTGTCGGCGAGCCTGGCGAACTCGTTGGGCCCCAGCGAGCTCGCGTTCGTCGCCTCCGGAGTGAACTGGCCCGACGGGCTGGCCGGCGGGGCTGCGGCCGCCTGGGAGGGCGCTCCGCTCCTCGTGACCAAACCGACCGGCGTGCCCTCCTCCGTGATGCAGTCGTTGCGGGACGAGGTCCGCCCCCGTCACATCGTCCTGCTCGGGGGTCCGGCCAGCGTCGATGACGCAGTCCTGCGCCAGCTGGAGACCGTCGCCCCGGTCACCCGGGTCGCGGGACGCAGCCGCTACGAGACCGCTGCTGCGCTCGCCCAGGCGTCACCGACCAACTACGGCGCGACCGTGGCCAGCGGGCTCGGCTGGCCGGACGCCCTGGTCGGCGCGGCCTACGCCGGTGTCCTCGGTGACAAGCTCCTGCTCCTGACCCCGACCGGTGTCCCGGCGAGCACGGCGCAGACGGTCACGGACCTGGACCTCGCGTGGATCACGGCTCTCGGCGGGGAGGCCAGCATCCCCGAGCCGGTGCTGGACCAGCTGCGCGCCCTGCCGGTCGAGGTGCCCACGGTTCCGTGATGGCGAGGTGCGGGGCGGGCCTTTTCCCACGGTGTCTGGGAGACTGGACGCATGGCCACGGTGAGATATTTCGCAGCCGCTGCAGAGGCGGCCGGTACCGAGTCCGAACAGGTGGCGGCCGACGACCTGGGCGCGCTGCTCGACCGGCTCGTCGAGCTGCACGGGGCCGAGCTGGAGCGCGTGCTGCGGCTGAGCTCGGTGCTGCACGAGGGTCAGTACGTCAACGACCGGTCCCTGCCGGTGGCGCACGACGCCGTCCTGGACGTGCTGCCGCCGTTCGCCGGCGGCTGAGCCGGGCCCTGCTGCCGCTCGTCGGCAGGCGACCTCGTCAGCCGCCGATCCGGCTCATCGGCCGCGGCGGCTGCAGGAAGCCCGGCTCGTTGATCCCGTGGCCGGGCAGCTTGGCGCCGATCGACTCGCGGAACAGGTCTGCGAGCTCCTCGTCCGAGGCCCCTGCGCGCAGCGGTCCTCGCAGGTCGGTCTCGCCGGTGGCGAACAGGCAGTTGCGGATCATCCCGTCGGCGGTCAACCGGACCCGGTCGCAGGTGCCGCAGAACGGCATCGTCACCGAGGCGATGACGCCGACCGTCGCCGGGCCGCCGTCGACGAGGAAGAGCTCGGCCGGGGCGCTGCCGCGGGTGTCGTCCGGCATGGCCGTCAGCTCGTAGCGCGTCCGCAGCTTCTCCAGGATCTCCTCACCGGTGATCATCTGGGTGCGGTCCCACTGGTGCTGGGCGTCCAGCGGCATCTGCTCGATGAACCGCAGCTGGTAGCCGTGCTCCAGAGCGAAGCCCAGCAGGTCGGGCGCCTCGGAGTCGTTGACACCGCGCATGAGCACGGTGTTGAGCTTGACCGGCACCAGACCGGCCGCGGCGGAGGCCTCGATCCCGGCGAGGGTGTCGCCCAGCCGGTCACGCTTGGCCAGGGCGATGAACGTCTCCCGGTCCAGCGTGTCGATGCTGACGTTGACGCGGGTCAGACCGGCGGCCCGCAGGTCCTCGGCGATCCGCGCCAGGCCGACGCCGTTGGTGGTCATCGAGATCTCGGGGGCCGGGTCCAGGGCCGCCAGGCCGGCGACGACGTCGACGAGGTCGCGGCGCAGCAGCGGCTCCCCGCCGGTGAGGCGGATCTCCTCGATGCCCAGGCCCACGGCCACGTCGGCGAGGCGGACGACCTCCTCGGTGGAGAGCATGGTGTCGCGTGGCAGCCACGGCACCCCCTGCTCGGGCATGCAGTAGGTGCAGCGCAGCGAGCAGCGGTCGGTCACCGAGATGCGCAGGTCGCGGTGCACCCGGCCGTAGCGGTCGACGAGCGGTCCGGCCGTCATCAGTGGTCCCCTCCGCAGATCTGGTCGAGGACGTGCCCCAGCAGCGGGGCGACGACCTCCATCCCCTCGGTCACCGCGGACGGGCGTCCGGGCAGGTTCACCACGAGCGTGCCGCCGGAGCCCTGCTCGGCCGGCCAGTCCACGACGCCCACGAGGCCGCGGGAGACGGCTGCGAAGGGGGTATGACGCGTCCCCTCCCTGCGGATCAGCTCGGCCAGTCCGGGGTTCTCGCGGGTGATCACCTGCCGGGTGCCCTCGGGGGTGAGGTCCTGGGGACCCATCCCGGTGCCTCCGGTGGTGACGACGAGCCGGTGGCCGGCCGCGACCTTCTCGCGCAGCACGGTGGCGACCGACTCGACGCCGTCCGGGACGACGGTCGGTCCGTCCACCTCGAAACCCGCCTCGCGCAGCGCCTCGGCCAGCAGACGACCGGAGGTGTCCTCGCGCCGCCCGTCGGAGCTGCGGTTGGAGACCGTGATCGCGGCGGCGGTGCGGGGGCGGGACGGGGTGGAGCTCATCGCTCCACCCTACGTCGTGGGCCTGCGGGCGGCCTCATCCCGAGGCCCGGGCAGGCTCTCCGATCGCCGTACCGGGGACCGACGGGGCCGAAGGCGGGCCCGACGTTCAGAGGAGACGGGAGACGGCTCGGTCGGCCGCCCGCAGGAAGCGCAGCACCACCTCGCGCTCGTCCGCCGAGAGGTCCTGGTCGAGCCGGGCCAGGTCGACGAACATCGGCATCAGGTGGCCCAGCATCTCCTCCCGTCCGGAACCGGTGGCCACGACGACCGTGCGACGGCGGTCGCTTGGATGCGGTTGCCGCTCGACGTGACCCCGGGCCACGAGCCGGTCGACGATGCCGCTGGCCGCGGCCGACGTGACGCCGAGCCGTTGCGCGAGCTCGGTGGGGCCGGTGGGCTCGTCCATGATGTGCTCGAGCACGGCGGCCTCGTTGTGCGAGAGCTCGGCCCGCCGGGCGAGCGCGGGGGTGGCCCGGCGGCTGGTGTCCAGGAGGCTGCGCAGGGCGTCCAGGGTCTCGCTGCGCTCCCACGACCCCACCCACCGGCTGTGCTCTCCGCCCGGGCCGGCTTGAGCGTTGCCGTGCTCCCCGCCCGGGCTCGCATGAGCGTTGCCGTGCTCCCCGCTGCGGCCGTGGTCGCTGCCATCGACCTGCCCCGGGCGGGTCGGTGCGTGGTCTCCGTCGCGAGGTTGGACAAGGGTGTGACGAACACGTCCCTCAGTGCTACGCTCGCTCATGAACTTGCTCACTTAGTTAGACAGTTGCTTGAATGCCAAGCCTACGTTATCCCGGAAGGACCTGCCATGAACGCGAACGCCCTCGTGCGTCTGCTCACCGGCCGACGCAGCTGGATCATCGCGCTCGTCGGACTGATCCTCGGAGGCTGGATGATCGCCGGGCTCGGTCAGGCCGAGCGCACCCCCGACCCGCTCTCCACGCTGCCGGCCGGCTTCGAGAGCACGGAGGGCCAGGCCCTGCTGGGGGAGCTGCCGGACGAGGGGAGCAGCACCGCCATCGTGCTGTTCACCCGCGAGGACGGACAGATCGCCGAGGACCTCCCCGGCCTGGGCGGGGTGATGGCCGGCATCGCCGAGACCTACGACACCGGTGAGGGCGCCCCCGTCGCGGGGGCGCCGGAGGGCGGGGCCGAGGGCGGAGGCGAGGCCGGACCTCCCCCGGGCGTCGAGACCGAGGGTGAGGACGGCGCAGGTCCGCCTCCGGGCGTCGACACCGGGGCCGAGGATGCCGCGGGAGCGCCTCCGGGCGCCGACACCGGGACCGAGGGCGCGGGTGGCCCCCCGCCCGGGGTGACGGAGGGCGGCATACCCGTGATCCCGTCCGAGGACGGCACCGCGGCCCTGAGCGTGCTCACCCTGGAGGCCCCGTCGGCGAGCGAGGCGCAGGAGGTCGTGACCTCGCTGCGGGCCGACCTGGACGAGGCCGTGCCGGAGGGGGTCACCGCCCAGGTCACCGGGCCCGCCGCGATCCAGGCCGACCTCGCCTCGGTCTTCGACGGAGCCAACATCACCCTGCTCGCCGTGACCGCGTCGGTGGTCGCGCTGCTGCTGATCGTCACCTACCGCAGCCCGATCCTGTGGATCGTCCCCCTCGTGGTCGTCGGGATCGCCGACCAGGTCGCCGCGACCGTGGCGACCCGGGTGCTGGCGTGGGTCGACGTGCCGTGGGACGAGTCGACGATCGGCATCCTCTCGGTCCTGGTCTTCGGTGCCGGGACGAACTACGCGCTGCTGCTCATCTCGCGCTACCGCGACGAGCTGCGCCGCTACGCCGACCGGCACGAAGCCATGGCGGTCGCGCTGCGCCGGGCGTCCGAGGCCGTCATCGCCAGCGCCAGCACCGTGGTCGTGGGCGTGCTGAGCCTGCTGCTGTCGGTCTTCCCGAGCACCCGCGGGCTGGGGCTGGCCTCCGCCGTCGGTGTCGTCGTCGCCGTCCTGGGCGTGCTCCTGCTGCTGCCGGGCGCCCTGGTGGTCTTCGGCCGGTGGATCTTCTGGCCGCAGGTGCCCCGCGAGGGCCAGCAGCTGCTCAGCGAGTCCCGGTCCCTGTGGCGGCGGATCGGTGACACGGTGGCGCGGGCGCCCGGCGTCTCGATCCTGGTGACGCTGGGGGTGCTGGCGGCGATGGCCTTCGGGCTGACCCAGACGGTCAGCGGGCTGGCGCCGGAGGACCAGTTCCTCGAGACGCCCGAGGCCATCACCGCCTCCGAACGGCTCGGTGAGTCCTTCCCGGCCGGCACCTCGGACCCGGTGCTGGTCGTCACGAGGACCGACGACGCGGCCGTGGTCGAGGAGCTGGCCGAGCGGGTCGGGGACGTCGACGGGGTCACCTCTGCCACGGCCGTCGACCCGGTCGAGGGCATCGGTCAGGTCCAGGTCGTCCTCGAGGCCGACCCGGGCAGCGAGGCCTCCACGCGGACGGTGTCCGAGGTGCGGGCCGAACTGGAGGGTGAGGACCAGACCTACGTGACCGGCGGTGCGGCGTCGTCGGCCGACGAGAGCGCGGGCAACGTGCGCGACCGGTGGGTGGTGATGCCGCTGATCCTCGTGCTGGTGCTCGTCGCGCTCATGGGGCTGCTCCGGTCGGTGCTGGCACCGATCATCCTCGTGGCCAGCGTGGTCGCCACGTTCACCGCCGCCCTGGGTGTCTCGTGGTGGTTGTTCACCGGCATCTTCGGCTTCAGCGCGATCGACGCGAGCATGCCGCTGCTGGCGTTCCTCTTCCTCGTCGCGCTGGGGGTGGACTACAACATCTTCCTCATCACCCGGACGCTGGAGGAGGCCAGGGTCCACGGGACCCGCGAGGGAGTCCTGCGGGCGCTGGGGGCCACCGGTGGCGTCATCACGAGCGCCGGCATCCTGCTCGCCGCCGTCTTCGCGGTGCTGGGCGTCCTGCCCCTCGTGGTGCTCGCCCAGATCGGCGTGGTCATCTGCATCGGTGTGCTGATGGACACCCTGGTGGTGCGGACCGTGCTCGTGCCCGCGATCGTGCGGGTGCTGGGCCCCACGTTCTGGTGGCCGCGCAAGGTCGAGCCGGTCGAGCCGGTCGAGCGGTCCGGCGAGGCCCGGGAGCCGGTCACCGTCGGAAGCTGACGGCTGACGGGTTGATGGACTGGTCGGGTTGCCGGGGCTGGCCGGACGACCGGCTGATGGGGCCGACCGGCTGAGTGTGCGCTCGACCTGGTGGCGTCCCCGTTGCTGCGTGTCGCGTGCTGCAGGATCCGTGCTCCAGGCCGGGACACGCCGCAACGCCGTGGCACTGTGCACCACACGCCGCTGCGGACCCCCCAGTCGCTGCCGGCGCCCGCGCTCACCGGCCGCTGACCCGGAAGGCCGCCACCTCCCGGTGGGTCGCCGCCACCCAGGCGGCGAGCGCCAGGCAGGTGAGGGACCCCAGGACCGCGGTGGCCGCCGGGGTCGTGAGACCGGCGACCGCTCCCGCGCGGGCGTTGCCGACGTCCGGACCGGCGAGCCCGATGACGTGCTCGACCGCGGAGACCCGGCCGAGCTGCTCGTCCGGGGTGGCGAGCTGGACCATCGCCGCGCGGGAGGTCACCGAGACGGTGTCCGCCGCCCCCGCCACGGCCAGGAAGCCCAGGACGAGCCAGGCCTGACCGGCCCAGGCAGCGGCACCGAAGCCCAGCAGCGCCAGCCCCCAGGCGGCGACGGCACCCACCTGGATGCGCCCCAGCCGGTCGGCCCTGGTGATCAGGCCCGACGTCGCGCCGGCGGACATGCCACCGACGGCGACCGCGGACAGGAAGAGCCCCAGCGTGCGCGGATCGCCGTCGAAGAGCTCCTGGTTGACCATCGGGAAGAGGGCGACCGGGAAGGCGAGCAGCGTCGCAGCCAGGTCGAGCAGGAACGACCCGCGCAGGACCGGGTCGCCGCGCACCGTCCCGATGCCGTCCGCGAGCATCACCACCCCGCGGCGGGTGCGACGCCATACCCGGGCGGCCGTCCCCTCCGCGGCCGTCCCCTCCGCCGCCGTCCCCTCCGATGCCGCCCCCTCCGGTGCCACGGCCGACGGCGGGGCCGCAGCCGCAGCGTCTCCGGCCTCGTCCGCCACGGACTCCGTCCGGCCCCGCGCCGGGCGGGGCGGCAGCGGCGGCAGCCCCCGGATCGCCCACCACGCGACCGCCAGCGCCACCCCGTTGAACAGGAAGCACACGCCCGCCGACGTCGCACCGAGGATCAGCCCGCCCAGCGCCGGCCCCACGAGCATCGAGGCCTGGAAGGTCAGCATGAGCAGCGCGATGCCGGCCGGCACCAGCGTCCTCGGCAGCAGCCGGACGACGAAGGTCCGTCGCGACGGCGCCCCCACGGCGCTGAACGCCGACTGCACCCCGGCCAGCCCCAGCAGCACCGGCAGGGGATAGGCCCCCAGCACCAGCTGACCGGCCAGGGCCAGCCCCGCCAGCGACTGCCCACCGGTGGACCACAGCGCCACCCGCCTGCGGTCGAGCACGTCCGCCAGGGGACCCCCGACCAGCCCGAAGACGATCAGCGGCACCGCCTGCACCAGACCGATCGCGCCGACCCAGAAGGGGTTGCGGGTCAGGTCCCACACCTGGAAGAGGACCGCGACGGTGGCGACCTGGATGCCCAGCCCGGCCAGCAGCCCGTTGGCCCACACCCGCCGGTAGGTCCCGACCCGCAGCGGGCTGAGGTCGACGAGGGCCCGGCCGGCGCTCACCGGCGTCCCGGACGCAGCGACGGGGGGTGGCCGACGCGGCGGGCGCGGACCCCGCCGGCGACGCGGCTCACAGGATGAAGCGGAACAGCGGGCTGTCGGCCGGGATCGGCTCGACGTCCATCGAGCTGGCCTCCATCCGCTCCAGCAGCGAGGCGAGGTCCTCCCGGCGCCCGAGCTCGATGCCCACGAGCGCGGGGCCGGTCTCGCGGTTGTTGCGCTTGACGTACTCGAACAGCGCGATGTCGTCGTCCGGCCCCAGCACCTCGTCGAGGAACTGCCGCAGCATCCCCGGCTCCTGCGGGAAGTCGACGAGGAAGTAGTGCTTGAGCCCCTCGTGGATGAGCGAGCGCTCCATCACCTCGCCGTAGCGCAGCAGGTCGTTGTTGCCCCCGGAGACCACGACCACGACCTGCTGCCCGGGCGCCAGGTCCAGCTGGTCGAGCGCGGACGCCGCCAGCGCCCCGGCGGGCTCGGCGATGATCCCCTCGGTCTGGTAGAGCGCGATCATCTCGGTGCAGATCGCCCCCTCCGGGACGGACACCAGCTCGGGGGTGTGCCGTGCCACGACCTGATAGGTCCGGTCGCCGGCGCGGGCGACGGCGGCGCCGTCCACGAACCGGTCGATCTCCGGCAGCGTGGTGGGGCCGCCCGCCCAGGTGGCGGCGATCATGCTGGCCGCCCCGGCCGGCTCGACGCCGACGACCCGGACGCCGGGGTGGCGCTCGGAGAGCCAGGTGAGGCAGCCGGCGAGCAGCCCGCCGCCACCGACCGGCACCACGAGGACGTCCGGTGCCCCGGGCAGGTCCTCCACGACCTCCCGGGCGATCGTGCCCTGCCCGGCGATGGTGTGCGGATGGTCGAAGGCCGGGATCAGCGTGGCCCCGGTGCGCTCCACGTCGGCCAGCGCGGCCGCGGCGGCCTCGTCGTAGGTCTGACCGCCGACGACGACCTCGACCCAGTCGCCGCCGAGCGCGGCGACCCGCTCCCGCTTCTGCCGCGGGGTGTTGGCCGGCAGGTAGATCCGGGCACTGACGCCCAGCGTGGCGCAGGCGTGCGCGACGCCCTGGGCGTGGTTGCCCGCGCTCGCGCAGACGACGCCCGCCCAGATCTGCTCGCTGTCCAGCTGGGCGATGAGGTTGGCCGCGCCGCGCCCCTTGTAGGAGCGGACCGGCTGCAGGTCCTCCCGCTTGAGCCAGACCGTCGCGCCGGTCGCCGCCGAGAGGCGCTCGCTGCGCTGCAGGGGGGTGCGGGCCACCTTGCCGAGGATCCGGTCGGCCGCGGCGTCGACCTCGTCCGCCGCGGGCAGGGGTATGTCGTGCGCGCCCGCCGCGTGCGGGTGGGTGCCGGGCTGCGTCATACCTCCTCCCGGGCGAGCCGGCCCATCGCCAGCATCGCCAGGGCGGCCGCCTGGTCGCCCAGGAGCGAGTCGTCGAAGAGCACCTCGGCGGAGTGGTTGTACGGCGCGGTGGCCGGGTCGACCTCCGGCGGGCTGCACTGGAGGAAGAAGAACGTGCCGGGCACCTGCGCCAGCACGAAGGAGAAGTCCTCCGAGCCCATGTGGGGGGAGGGCCGCTCCTCCACGCGGTCCTGCCCGAAGGCCTCGACCAGCCGCTCGGCCACCCAGGCGGTCTCGTCGTGGTCGTTGACCGTGACGGGGTACTGGACCTGCAGGGACACCTCCGCGGTGCAGGCGTGCGCGGCCGCGATCCCCTCGGCCACGCGGGTGACCTCCGCGCGCACGGCGTCGACCTTGGCGTCGGAGAGCGTCCGCACGGTCGCGCCCAGGGTCGCCGAACCGGGGATCACGTTGACCGCCTCGCCCGCCCGCAGGCGGGTCACCGAGAGCACGACCGGGTCGCTGGCGTCGAAGCGGCGGGTGACCATCGTCTGCAGGGCGGTGCCGACCGCCATCAGGGCGGCGACCGGGTCGGCCGCCTTGTGCGGCTGGGATCCGTGGCCGCCGCGTCCGTGGACGGTGATCTCCAGGACGTTCGACCCCGCCATGACGGGGCCGGAGCGCTGCCAGAAGACGCCGCGCGGGCCGGGGGAGACGTGGATGGCGTAGGCGGCGACCGGCTGCTGGTCGCTGGCCTGCAGCAGCCCCTCGTCGAGCATGACCTTGGCCCCGCCGTAGCCCTCCTCGCCCGGCTGGAACATGAACAGCACCGACCCGGCGAGCTCCTCGCGGTGGGCGCTGAGCAGCCGCGCGGCGCCGACGAGGCCGGTGGTGTGCAGGTCGTGGCCGCAGGCGTGCATGGTGCCGGTGGTGGCGGCGAAGTCGAGGCCGGTGTTCTCGGTGACCGGGAGGCCGTCCATGTCGCCCCGGAGCAGGACGGTCGGGCCCGGCCGCGCGCCGCGCAGCACCGCGACCACGGAGGTCGTTCCCTCGCCGGTGGTGATCTCCAGGGGGAGCCCCTCCAGCGCCTCGAGCACCCGCTGCTGGGTGCGGGGCAGGTCCAGGCCGACCTCGGGGTCGCGGTGCAGCTCGCGGCGCAGCGCCACCAGGTCGTCCAGCAGCGCGCGTCCCTCGTCGATCAGGCTCATGCCGACCAGCCTACGACCGGGACGGCCACGGCATACCCCGTCGCGGACCCGACTCCACCCGGGGCGGACACGGCATCCCCCGCCGCGAGCGCCACACCCCTCACCCGAAGAGGATCGCGGCCTCGTCCCACTGGTCGCGCGGGACCGTCTTGAGGTGGCTGGTGGCGTCGCTGAGGTTGACGTGGGAGATGTCGATCCCGGAGAGCGCCACCATCGTGCCCCACAGCTTGTTGCTGACCGCGTCGACCGCGGCGGTGCCGAAGCGCGTCGCCAGGACCCGGTCGTACGAGCTGGGCACGCCTCCGCGCTGCAGGTGGCCGAGCGTGGTGTTGCGCGTCTCGATGCCGGTGCGCTCCTCGATCAGCCGGGTGACCTGGTCGCCGACGCCGCCGAGCAGCGGCCGGCCGAAGCTGTCCCTCTGGTCGCTCTCGACCCGGGCCTGGCCGGCGAAGGTGAACCCCTCGGCGACGACCACGGTGGGCGCGCGGCCACGGTCGTGCGCGTGCTGCACCCACTCGCACACCTGCTCGGGGGTGACGGGCACCTCGGGGATGAGGATGACGTGGGCGCCTGAGGCCATGCCGGCGTGCAGGGCGATCCAGCCGACGTGCCGGCCCATGACCTCCACGACCATGCAGCGGCTGTGCGCCTCGCCGGTGGTCCGGAGCCGGTCGATCGACTCCGTCGCCACCGACACCGCCGTGTCGAAGCCGAAGGTGCGGTCGGTGGCGGACAGGTCGTTGTCGATGGTCTTCGGCACGCCGACGACGTTGATGCCGTCGTCGTGGAACATCCGGGCCACGGTCAGCGTGCCCTCGCCGCCGATGGCGATCAGGGCCTCGATCTCGTGCTTGTCCATGACCTCCTTGACCCGCGCCGTGCCGCCGTTGGTGATCGGGCTGACCCGCGAGGTGCCCAGGATGGTGCCGCCGACCTTGGACAGGCCGCGCACGCGCTGGCGGGGGAGCGGGACGATGTCGTCCTCGACCAGCCCGCGGAAGCCGTCCTTCACGCCGACGAACTCGTGGTCGTAGATCCGGTCACCCTTGAGCACGACGCCCCGGATGACGGCGTTGAGGCCGGGGCAGTCTCCACCGGCGGTGAGCAGGGCGATCTTCATGGGGGTCCATCCTCGGCGCCGGGCGGGCGCGGGGTCGGGGGCTGGGACGGGAGACGCCGACCACCCTGGAGGGTGACCGGCGTCGGTGCACCTCCCAGGGTATGCCGTGCACGGTCGCCTCCGCGACCGCCCCGCGACCGCCCCGCGACCGCTCCGCGACCGCTCCGCGACCGCTCCGCGGCCGGCCAGCGACCGCTCCGCGGCCGTCTGCGGGGGTTACCGGCGGGTCGTGCGGGGGGTGTGGCAGGCTGTCCGCCAGACCGCGCCCGCACGGGCCGGAACGGCACCGTCCCGCACGGGCCGACGCCGCCCGCCGCACCTTCCGGAGGAATCCTCGTGACGACCGCCGCCGTGAGCACCCGCCCGGGTGCCGGAGTTCTCGCCGACCGCATCCTGCCCCGCAGCTCCACCATGACGGACGTCGCGCTGGTCGCCACCGGCGCGGCCGTCGTCGGTGTGCTGGCCCAGCTGACGGTGCCCATGTGGCCGGTGCCGATCACCGGGCAGACGCTGGCCGTGATGCTCGTCGGCGCCGCGCTGGGCATGCGCCGCGGGGCGGCCGCCCTCACCACCTACCTGGTCGTCGGACTGGCGGGGGTGCCGTGGTTCGCGGAGGGTCGTGGCGGACCGGCGATGGTGCTGGCCCCGTCGTTCGGCTACATCGTCGGGTTCATCCTCGCGGCCGCGGTCGCGGGCTGGTGCGCCGAGCGGGCCTGGGACCGTCGCCCCCTGCTGGCGATGGCCGGCTTCTGCGCCGCGACGGTCATGCCCTTCCTCGTGGGAGTGCCCTACCTGGCCGGCGTGCTGGGGCTGACCGACCTGGCGACGGTCGCCGCCTACGGCATCACGCCCTTCATCGTCCCCGGGCTGATCAAGGCGGGCATGGCCGCAGCGGCCCTCCCGCTGGCCTGGAAGCTGGTGCAGCTGCTCGACAGCCGCACCGGCCGCTGAAGCTCGCCGCACGTCACTGACGACCCGCCGGTGCCACCTTTCGTGCGCCGCGGCGGTTGACCGCGCGCAGGTTCGTCAGGCGTCCTCGGCCTCCTCGAGCGCGACCCGCGCCTCGTCCCTCCGCCGACGGGCCGCCTGCAGGGCCTCCTCCGCCTCGACGCGTCCCTGCTGCGCCTGCGTCAGCCCGTCCTGGGCGCGGGCGTGGGACTCCTCGGCGGCGGTGAGCTCCGCGCGCGCCTCCCGCAGGGCCTCCTCGGCCTGCGCGACCACCTCGGCCGCCGTCCGCACCTCGTCCTCGGCCTCCGTCTCGGCCGCAGCGGCCCGGCGGCGTTCGGCCCTGGCGGCGGCCACGACCTTCTCGGCCTCGTCCAGCTCCATCTCGAGGGCGTCGACGTCGGGGTCCGGCGGCTCATCGGCCTCGTCGTCCTGCTGCTCGTCGTCCTCCTGATCCTCCTCGACCTCGTCCTCGCCGTCCTCGCCGTCCTCGTCGCCGTCCTCGGCCCCGTCCTCGTCACCGTCGCCGTCCTCGGCCCCGTCCTCGGCGCCGTCGAGATCCTCGCCGTCGCCGTCGCCGTCGTCGGCCTCGGCCTCGGCCGCCCCGTCCTGCCCCTCCGCGTCCCCGACGCCGTCCTCCTCGTCGACCCGGCCACCCTCGATCCGGGTCAGCACCACGCCCGTGCTCGTACGGGCGACGGCGTCGGCCAGGTCGACCTCGCCGAACCCGCTGTAGGACAGGGCCCGGGTCAGGTGCCCGCTCGTGACGACCTCGGTGGCGGCGGCGTCGGCCAGCGCGGCCACGGCCGTGTCCCGGACCTCCGCCTCGACCGCGGCCGTGAGCGGTCCCTCGGCGTGCTCGGCCGCGGCCCGCACCCAGTCGCGCAGCAGCTCGTCGCGGTCGGAGCGCAGCGCGGCCAGCGCCCTCCCGTCGAAGGCGGAGGTGGCGTGCCGCATCGCCCCGCCCAGGTCGACCAGCCGGTCGACCACCGCGTCCTCGGCGCGGACGAGAGTGTTGACCGCTGCGGCGGAGACGCTCGGCTTGCGCATGGCGCCGAGCTCCTTGGCGACCTCCCGGTGCTTGGCCGCGCGCAGCTCCTTGGCCAGGGCGGTCCGGGTCGTGACGAACTCGGCCGCGGGGGCGGCATACAGCTCCTGGACGGCGTGCGCCAGGGCCTGCTGGGGGTCGGCGGGCACGTCCACACCGCGAGAGTAGCCCCGGCCTCTCGCCTACGCTGGCCCCGTGGAGGCCAGCCCGTCGGACGTCGAGCCGCCGGCCGGCCCGTCCGAACAGCCATCCTTTGTCGTGCCCCTGCACGCGCTGGGGACCGACGTCGACCTGCACGTCACCGGCCACGCCGCCCCGGAGCTCGCGGCCCAGCTGCGCGACCGGTGGCACCTCGCCCTGCGCCCGGCCGCTGCCGACGCCGCGCCCGACGCCGCTGCCGATGCAACCGACGCCGCCCCAGATGTCACACCCGACGCCGCGTCCGGCCCTGCGCCGGAGACCGTGGTCGTCCGCGCCCACCGGCTCGCCCCGGAGGAGACCCCGCCGCCGTGGACCCGCGGCGCGCGCACCGTCGCCGACAGCGACCCCCGCCGGCTGCTGCAGCACCTGACCCAGGCCGTGACCCATGCGGTCATCACCGCCCGGACCGGGGACCTGCTGATGCTGCACGCCGCCGCCCTGGCCGACCCGGTCACCGGCGCGACCGCCGTCTTCGTGGCCCCCGGGAACACCGGCAAGACCACGCTGTGCCGCACGCTCGGGCCGACCCGCACCTACGTCAGCGACGAGACGGTGGGCATCCGCCGCGACGGGGGCGTGACGCCATACCTGAAGCCGTTGTCCACCCGGCGCCCCGACTGGGCGGGCGTCAAGGACGAGCAGGCGCCCGGGCAGGTGGGGCTGCGAGCGCCGGTCGCCGAGCCCTGGGTGGCCGGGATCGTCGTGCTGCGCCGCGACGCCGAGCACGCGGGCCCGGTCGAGCTCGAGCCCCTCGACACCCTCGACGCGGTCGTCGCGTTGACCCCCGAGTCCTCCGGCTTCATGCGCACCGACGGGCCGCTGCGCTGGCTGGCGGACGTGCTCGAGCGCACCGGCGGCGCGCGGCGCGCGACGTACGCCGAGGTGAGCGGGCTGGAGCCCCTCGCCGCCGAGATCTGCGCCCGGAGGTCGCCGTGGTGACGCCGGCCCGGGGGACACCGCGGGGTGTGCCGTCCCCCTTCACCCGGGTGCGCACCGTCGTCGCCCACGACGAGCTGCACCGCGAGGGGGAGTCGCTCGTGCTGCTCGACGGACAGGTGCAGCGGGTCTCGGCGCTGGGGACGGTCGTCCGGGAGAGCGCCCGGGTGGCCCTGACCGTGGCCGAGCTGGCCGAGGTGCTGGAGGAGGTGTTCGGACCTCCGCCGGAGGGCGAGACCCTGGTCACGACCCTGGAGGTGGTGGCCACGCTGCTCGGCGTGGGGCTGCTGGAGCCGGTCCACGAGGAGGGCACGACCGGCGCCTGAGACCGACCGACGCACAGACCTGTGCGCCGCAGGAGGGTCATGCAGCACACTGGCACCCGTGTCTGTCGCCCCCTACCTGGCCCTGGTGCTCGGCCTGGCCTCGGCGTTCCAGCTGATCGCCTACAAGCTGAAGGTCCCCTCCATCCTGCTGCTGCTGGTCGGGGGCTTCCTGCTGGGCCAGCTGGTCTCGCCCGAGGCGGTGCTGGGACGCGACCTGCTCTTCGCCGGGGTCAACATCGCCGTCGGCATCATCCTCTTCGAGGGGTCGCTGTCGCTGCGCTTCCGGGAGCTGCGGGGCCTGGGGCAGACCGTGCTGCGGCTGTGCACCGTCACGGTCCTGCTCGCCTGGCTGCTCATCACGGCGGCCGGGATCGTGGTCGGCGTGGGGTGGCAGCTGGCGCTGCTCATCGGGGCCCTGCTCGTGGTCACCGGCCCCACCGTCATCGCGCCCATCGTGCGGCAGCTGCGGCCCACCCGCCGGGTCTCCTCGATGCTGCGCTGGGAGGGGATCATCGTCGACCCGATCGGGGCGATCCTGGCGGTGCTGGTCTTCCAGGCGGTCATCATCAGCGGGCCGGAGCCGGCGCTGGGGACGGCGCTGTGGACCCTCGGTCGCACGATCCTCGTCGCGACGGTGATCACCCTCGTCCTGGGCGTCGCGCTGGAGGTGGCCCTGCGCCGCCACTGGATCCCCGACTTCCTGGAGGGGACGGTCTTCCTGGCGGTCTCCGTCGCGGCGCTGGTGATCTCCAACGAGATGCAGACCGAGAGCGGGCTGCTCACCGTCACGATGCTGGGCATCTTCCTGGCCAACCGGCCCGGGCTGCGCCTGGACCACGTCCGGGAGTTCAAGGAGCACCTGCAGGTGCTCATCGTCGGCACGCTCTTCGTCCTGCTCGCGGGCCGGCTCTCGCCCGCCGAGGTCCTGGGCGTGCTGCCCACGGCCCTCGTCTTCGTGACGATCCTCATCCTCGTGGTGCGGCCGGCCTCGATCTGGCTGGGGCTGATGGGCACGTCGGCCACCCGCGAGGAGCGCACCCTGCTGTCCTTCATGGCGCCGCGGGGCATCGTCGCGGCGGCGGTCACGAGCATCTTCGCCCTCGAGCTGGAGCACGCCTCGGAGGAGGCGCTGCTCGCCAGCCGGGAGGGCGGTCTGGACCCGACCGACCTGCTGCGCCTGGAGGCCCAGGCCGAGCGGCTGGAAGCCCTCGTCCTCGCCTCGGCGGACCTCGTCCCGCTCGTCTTCATGACGATCGTCATCACCGTGGCGGTCTACGGCCTGGGGGTGGGCCGGCTGGCGGAGCGTCTCGGCCTGGCGACCACCACCCCGCACGGGGTGCTCTTCGCCGGTGCCCCGACCTGGGCGCGGCAGTCGGCGGCCGTGCTGGAGAAGCTGAAGGTCCCGACGCTGCTGGTCTCGCTCTCCCCGGCCGAGGTGATGCAGGCCCGGCTGTCCGGCCTGCGTGTCGAGCGGACGCACATCCTGTCGGAGTACGCCGTGGAGGACATGGAGCTGGCCGGTATCGGGTCCCTGGTGGCGGGCACGTTCGACGACGAGACCAACTCGACCGCCGCCCGGGAGTTCGCCCACACGCTGGGGTCCCAGCGCACCTTCACCGTGCGGCGCCAGGCCGACCCGCTCCCCGAGGGGAGCAGCCCGCAGGAGAAGCAGCGGGCGCAGGCGGAGAAGCAGGCGGCGAAGAAGCACGGGGACCGTCGGCACGGCCAGCGGGGCAGCGCGAACCGGGGGAGCGGGAGCGGGAGCGAGCGCGACGGGGCCGGGAACGGACGGCGCCGGTCCATGGACAAGGCCCCCGTCCAGAAGGGGTCGGCGCAGGCGAAACGCCGCACGGCCACGAAGCTGAGCACCAACGTGGCCTTCTGGCCGCCGCTGTCCTCGCCCGAGCTGGAGGACCGCATCCGCGAGGGCATGCAGGTGCGCCAGACCAAGCTCACCGAGCAGCACCCTCTGGACGCCTTCCTGGAGCGGGAGCCGGACGCCGTGCTGATGTTCGTCGTCGAGGACGGGGTGGCCCGCGTGGTCACCGCGGACACGACGGTGCCGCAGACCGGTGTCGCGCTGGTCGCGCTCGTCAAGGCCCGCGGCGCCGCGACGCACCAGGTCAGGGAGCTGACCGAACGTCCGGGCGACGACGACCCGGAGCCGGAGCCGGAGCCGGAGGTGGCCGAGAGCGAAGGTGGGAGCGAGGCGCCGGACGCCGACCGCTGAGCGCACCGGGGCCGGGGCCAGGGGCGGGCCGGCCGCGAGCTGGACCCGGGGACGGGCCGACCGGGGCCGGGGGCGGGGAGGTGGCCGGGCCATCAGGGCGGAGCAGGGCCTCCGTCAGGCGGATCCGGGTGCAGGCCTGTCGTTGCATGACGGTCCCCGCGGGGCCCTCCGACGACACGCCGGACCCGGGGCGTGCACGGTGGGGCGATCTCCGGCTATGGTGCCTGTGCGCCTGAAGTTACATGTGTGTTGTTTGTGACTCATGTGACTACCGAGATCAGCAGCAGGACGAGTGGGGCCCGCCCACGCGTCGCCGTGGAAAGGAACGTCATGAGCACCAGGACCCTTCGAGGGCTGGCCGCCGGTGCTGGGGCCGCCGCCGTCCTCTTCGCCGGCGCTGCCGGCGCCTCCGCCATCCCGGGCCAGCCGCAGGCCGACTTCTGGGAGGAGTACTTCGAGAACCAGAACTTCTCGAGCGTCAGCTGCCACGTATCCACCCAACCCGGCGGCTTCGACTCCAGCGACATCGAGATCTTCGAAGAGGGAGAGGGCGGCTGGGGGCCACTCCTGGAGGACGACAACGAGTGGATCGCCGTCGTGCTCAAGGTCGCTGAGGACTACCAGGTGCTCAACTGGAACGGCTACGGGGCCTATTCCTACGACGACGAGCTGCCCGGATCCTCGCCCGGCAACGTGACCCACGCCATCGTCTGCCAGGCTGTCGCCGACGACGACAACGGCGTGACCCCGGGCGACGGCGACGAGACCGACGAGCCCACCGAGACCGACGACCCGACGACCGACCCCGAGGAGCCCACCGACCCGGGCAAGGACGACGACAAGGACAAGGACGACGACAAGCCGACCGGTCCCCCCGTCGAGACCGACGGTCCTGCCACCCCCGCCGGCCCGAACATGGGCCTGATGGGTGGAGCCGCTCTCCTCCTGGGTGGCGCCGGCGCCGCGGGCTGGGCGATGCGTCGCCGGGCCGGCGAGCACTGAACCGACCCTGAACCGCCAGGTGCACCGCATACCCGGAAAGCAGTGACGTGACCCGAGGTCCCTCGTTCCTGGTCCCCACCGCCCTGCTCGTCAGCACGCTCGGTCTGAGCACGCTGACGGTGCAGGCGGTGGGGGCGCTGGCGGGGACCTCTGGCCGTGTCACGGCCGAGGGGGCGGACGCGCCGGCGTGGGTGAGCCTGGCCGACGCGAACCTCGACGAGGAGCCGATCAAGCCCGAGGGGCTCACCGCGCAGGGCACGATCAACCCCGACCAGGGGGACATGATCTGGTACACCGGCACCGGCCGCGTCGTCCCCGGCCAGGTCGGCACCGCCGTCATCGCGGCGCACATGATCTACCACGACGAGCCGGACGTCTTCTACGACCTGGGGGAGGTCGAGGAGGGTGACGTCGTGGAGGTGGGCTACGCCGACGGCGACGTCCGTGAGTTCGTCGTCACGCACACCACACAGGTGTCCAAGGAGGGCCTCCAGACCAACGCGGACGTCTGGGGCGACCAGGACGACGTGGCCCGCATCGCGCTGATCACCTGCGACGACTCGCTGGGTGAGCGCTACGACGGGCACCGCAAGGCCAACTTCGTGGCCATCGCCGAGGCTGTCGAGGACTGACCGCCCCGGGGCTCGGGCGGCCCCCACCTGCGGCCGAGGGCCGACCCACCTGCGGCCGAGGGCCGACCCCCCCACCTGCGGCCGAGGGCACCCCCACCCGCGCTCAGGGCCGCCCCCACCCGCGCCCCTGAGCGCGGGGCGACCGCCGGCGGCAGGACGCGTACCCTGGAGGGGTCCCAGCCGGGACTCCCCCACCGTCGTGCTCCCCCTGGAGGGGTCCCTTGACCATGCCCGCGATCGACGCCCGCGCCCGGACGCTGGCCTTCCTGGCCCTCGTCACCGGCGGCGTCGGCATCGGCATCACCGAGTTCGTCACGATGGGCCTGCTCCCGCAGATCGCCGAGGGGGCCGGGGTCAGCATCCCCATGGCCGGGCACACCATCTCCGCGTACGCGCTGGGGGTGGTCGTCGGCTCGCCGCTCATCGCCCTCGGGACCGCCCGGATGCCGCGGCGCGCGGTGCTCATCGTCCTCATGGTCGTGTTCACCGTCGGCAACGCCCTCACCGCGCTGGCCCCGACCTACGAGCTGCTCATCGTCGCCCGCTTCCTCGCCGGCCTGCCGCACGGCGGCTTCTTCGGCCTGGCCGCCCTCGTCGCGGTCGCGCTCGCGCCGCCCGGGCAGGGAGGGCGCGCCGTGGGTACCGTGATGCTCGGCATCCCGATCGCCATGGTGCTGGGCGTCCCGCTCGGCACCCTCGCCGGCCAGGAGCTCGGCTGGCGCGCCACCTACTGGGCCGTCGCCGCCCTCGGCGCGCTCACGGCATACCTCGTGCGGGTCTGGGTGCCCTGGACCCCGGGGCGGCCGGAGCAGTCCTACCGCACCGAGCTCGCCGCGTTCGGCAACCTGCAGTTCTGGCTGTCGCTGCTCGTCGGGGCGATCGGCTTCGGCGGCATGTTCGCGATGTACTCCTACATCGCGCCCACCGTCACCGAGGTCGCCGGCTTGGACCAGCGCTGGGTGCCGGTGTTCCTCCTCGTGCACGGCGCGGTCTCGCTGCTCGGCACCTGGCTCGGCGGGCGCCTCAGCGACTGGTCGGTGCTGCGCACGCTGGTCATCATGGGGCTGGGCTCGGCGGTCTCGCTGCTGGCCTTCTGGCAGACCTCCCGCTGGCTGGTGCCGGCGCTGCTCACGCTCGCCGTCATCGGCGTCTCCGGCTCCGCGTGGGTGGTCGCGCTCCAGCTGCGCCTGATGGCCGTCGCCGGCTCCGCGCGCACCCTCGGCGCCGCGATGAACCACTCCTCGCTCAACCTGGCCAACGCCCTCGGCGCGTGGGTGGGTGGCCTCGTCATCGCGGGCGGGTACGGCTACCGCGCGCCCTCGCTCGTCGGCGCCGCGCTCTCGGTCGGCGGGCTGGCCGTGCTGGGCGTCTCCCTGCTCGTGCACCGGCGCGGTCGCGCTGCCACGATGGGGTAGCGCGACCACCAGACCCGAGCGAGAAGGAGCCGCGATGACCCTCCACCTGGGTGGATACACGCAGGACCAGCCCACGGACCGGTCCGGCTGGGGCAGGGTCGACTACGACCCCACCACCGGCTTCGGGGACGCGGTCGCCCTCCCGGGCCCGGCCGCGCCCTCCTGGCTCGTGCGCATCGCGGGGACCGAGGAGGGGTATGCCGTCAGCGAGGCCGACGGGGGGTCCGTGGTCCGGGTGCACCCCGAGGAGGGCGTGGTCTCGTCGGTGGACAGCGGAGGGATGGGACCGGCCCACCTGGCGCTCTCGCCCGACGGCCGGTGGCTCGTCGCGAGCAACTACGTCAGCGGCAGCCTGGGGCTGGTCGCGGCGGGGGAGGAGCTGGAGCTGGTCGACGAGCTGCAGCTGGAGGGGGATGGGCCGCACGATCGGCAGGATTCGTCGCACGCCCACCAGGCCGTCTTCGTGGGGGAGGACCGGCTGCTCGTCTGCGACCTGGGCGCCGACCGGGTGCCCGAGCTGGAGGTCGTCGACGGGGCGCTGCGGCACGTGGGGGAGATCGTGCTGCCGACCGGGAGCGGGCCGCGGCACCTCGCGCTCGCCCCGGACCGGGACGACCTGCTGTGGGTGGTCGGCGAGCTGGACCAGACGGTGCACGTGGTCCGGCGGAAGGGTGGCGGCGGGGACGGCGCTGACGGGGACGGCGCTGAGCGGGGTGGCGCGGACGGGGACGGCGCTCGCCGGAGCTGGGAGGTCGTGCAGACGATGACCACCGCGCCCGAGGGTCCGGGTCCGGGGGAGACGACGACGGGCGGCATCGTCGTGTCACCGGACGGGCGGCACCTCTACGTCTCGACCCGGGGCACCGACACCGTCTCGGTCTACGCCGTGGACGACGATGGGCTGCTGGAGCTGCGCCAGCAGGTCGTGACGGGCCACTGGCCACGGTTCATCGGCTGGGTTCCCGGCCACGAGGGCGACCTGCTCCTCGTCGCCGCCGAGCGCGAGGGGTCGGTGGACGTCTGGTCCACCGACGAGGGCCTCTTGGAGAAGACCGGCCACTCGCTGGCCTGGTCGGCGCCCACCTGGGTGGGCTAGCGGGGGCTGGGAGGACCGCCCTCCGTCGATGCGACGAAGCTCGTCCCGATGCGACGAGACCTCGTCGCGGTGCGACGTCTCGTCTCGATGCGACGAAACTCGTGGCGGTCGGTGGAAAGATCCTCCGAACGCAGGGACCTCCGCTGTCTTGACGCGGCAGTCCCGTGACACACCGGTCGTCCGGACGACCGGCGTGTCACGACAGCGGTGTCCGCCGGTCCTCGGCGACCGCAGGGGTGGCGTCCCGGCGCCGTCGCCGCACGGCCAGGGTCGTTCCGACGACCACCACCAGGGCGAGCAGGGCCGCCAGGGCGAGGGGCTGACCGGCCATGGCGGCGATCGTGGCACCCCACAGCGCGAACCCGATGGTGCTGTAGATCCCCGCCCAGGCCAGCGCCCCCGGGACCTGGACGAGGGTGAACACGGGCCAGGCGATCCGCAGCATGCCGGCGGCGGCCAGGACCATCGTCTGGAACCCCACGGTCAGGTACGCCAGCGGGATCGTGACCAGCCCCCACCGCTGGATGGAGCTGCGTCCCCGCGCCACGCCGTCGCCCCGGAGCCAGCGGTGCACCCCGGCCTTCCAGCCCTCCGTGGGGCGGGTGCGCCGCAGGGTCTGCTCGGTGACGACGCGCGCCAGCCAGTAGGTGGCCTGCCCGCGCAGCATGGCGACCGCGAAAAGGAAGAGGTAGGCGACGAGGAAGCCGTGCCCCTCCCAGAAGAACTGGCCCTGGCTAGCCGTCACGGTGCCCATCGCACCTCCCAGGATATCGGCCGACGCGCCGTCCCCCGTTCCTCGGTGCCACACTGTGCGCCATGGCAGACGCACCCACGACCCTCGTCATCCTCGGCGCCTCCGGAGACCTGACCCGCCGGCTCCTCCTGCCCGGCCTGGGTTCGTTGCTGCGGATCGAGCCCGACCGCCACGTCGTCGTCCTGGGCGCCGACCGCGCCGAGATGAGCCAGGAGGAGTGGAAGCAGCGCGTGTCCGACTCCCTGCAGGAGGCCGACGTTCAGGAGGAGGTGGCCGAGCGCGTGGTGGGTGCTGCGCGCTACCAGCAGACCGACGCCCTGGACCCGCAGCAGCTGACGGAGCTGGTCGCGGACGTGCCCGGGGGCCTGGTCATCTACTTCGCCCTCCCGCCCCAGGTCACCGTCGGGGTGTGCGCGCTGCTGGCCGAGATGGACCTGCCCGAGGGTACCCGGCTGGCCATGGAGAAGCCGTTCGGCCACGACCTGGAGACCGCCATCCAGCTCAACGAGCAGGCGAGGAAGGTCGTGCCCGAGGACCAGATCTTCCGGATCGACCACTTCCTCGGCGTCAACACCGTGCTCAACCTGCTCGGGCTGCGCTTCGCCAACCGGATCTTCCAGCCGTTGTGGACCGCCGAGCACATCGAGCGGGTCGACATCTGCTACGACGAGTCGCTCGCGCTCGAGGGCCGGGCCGGCTACTACGACAAGGCCGGCGCCCTCACCGACATGACCCAGTCCCACCTCCTGCAGGTGCTGGCGATGTTCGCGATGGAGTCGCCGGCCAGCATGGACCCCGACGAGATCCGCTCGCTCAAGGCCCAGGTGCTGCGGGCGACCGCACTGTGGGGCGGCGACCCCGTGACGGCCTCGCGCCGGGCCCGCTACACCGCCGGCACCATCGAGGGCCGTGAGGTGCCCGACTACACCGCGGAGGAGGGTGTCGACCCGGAGCGGGGGACAGAGACCCTGTCCCAGCTCATCGTCCACGTGCGCAACCAGCGTTGGGCGGGCGTGCCGTTCGTGCTCCGCAGCGGCAAGGCCCTCGGGGACGACAACAAGCAGATCACCGTGACCTTCCGTGCCCCGGCGCACATCCCGGACGGCCTGACCGAGAGCGGTGCTCCCGACCGGCTCAAGCTCGAGCTGCGCCCGGGCGCGGTGGCCCTCGACATCTCGGTCAACGCCGAGGGCGACCCGTTCGACCTGGAGCAGAAGGAGCTGGGCACGCCGCTCGGCCAGCCTCGCATGAAGCCCTACGGCGAGGTCCTCGGCGGGATCCTCGACAGCAACCCGCTGCTGTCGATCCGCGGAGACACGGCCGAGCAGATGTGGCGGATCGTCGAGCCGGTCCTGGACGCCTGGCGCGCGGACGAGGTGCCGATGGAGGAGTACGCGGCCGGGACGGCGGGGCCGGACGGCTGGTACGAGATCCCCGCCACGGACTGAGCCGGACCACCGGCTCGGTCCGTGGCGCGCCCGTGCCGAGACTGAAGGCAGCGGTGACGCTCGTCGAGGTCGACGGGTCGGCCGCTCCGATCGGACGGTGGACAAGGGGCGGCGCGTACGCAAAGGTGGTTTGGCATGGACGAACTCGCGCGCAGGCTCGGCCTCCGGACCAACCCGCAGATCTTCTTCTGGTCCGCCGGACTGATGATCGTCATCCTCATCCTGCTGCTGGCCTTCCCCGGCCCGCTGGGGGAGATCTTCGGCCAGGGTCGCGACTGGGTCGTGACCCACCTCGGCTGGTTCTTCATCCTCGGGGTGACCAGCTGGGTCGTCTTCCTCATCTGGGTCGCCTTCAGCCGCTACGGGTCGTTGCGGCTCGGCGACGACGACGACCGGCCGGCCTACACGAACCTGTCCTGGTTCGCGATGCTCTTCGCCGGCGGCATCGGCACCGTCCTGATGTTCTGGGGCGTGGCCGAGCCGATGTCGCACTTCGCCAGCCCGCCGTTCACCGGTGTCGAGCCCTACTCGGTCGAGGCCGCGCGCAGCGCGATGAGCATCTCGCTCTACCACCTGAGCATCCACACCTGGGCCATCTTCACCCTCCCGGGGCTGGCGTTCGGGTACTTCGTCTACCGCAAGGGTCTGCCCCTGCGCTTCTCCTCCGCGTTCTACCCCCTGCTCAAGGAGCGCATCCACGGGCCGGCCGGCAAGACCATCGACGTCTTCGCGGTTCTCGGCACGATCTTCGGCCTGGCGGTGTCGCTGGGTCTGGGAACCTCTCAGATCAGCGCCGGCCTGAGCTCCCTCACCGGCCTGGAGGACGCCGTCTGGCTGCGGGTCGTCATCATCTCGGTCCTGACCCTGGTGGCCACCGCCTCCATCGTCGCCGGGCTGGACAAGGGTGTGAAGCGCCTGTCGAACCTCAACATCCTCACCGCGGTCGGCCTCATGCTGTTCGTGCTCTTCGCCGGGGAGACGGTCTTCCTGCTGCGGCAGATCATCGAGAGCCTGGGCTACTACCTGCAGGACGTGGTCCGGCTGAGCTTCTGGAACGACGCCACGGCCGACTTCTCCAAGGAGGGCGGCTGGGGCTGGCAGGGCGGCTGGACCGTCTTCTACTGGGCGTGGACCGTCACGTGGTCGCCGTTCATGGGCATCTTCCTGGCCCGCATCTCCCGGGGCCGCACCATCCGTGAGTTCATCGGCGGCGTCATGGTGGCCCCGTCCCTCTTCACCCTGGTGTGGTTCGTGATCTTCGGCTGGTCGGCGATGGAGCTCGACGGCATCGGCGGCAGCGGCGGCGACCTCTCGGCGGCGGTGGCCGAGAGCGTGCCGCTGGCGATGTTCGCCTTCTTCGACAACTTCCCGCTCGCCACCCTGACCTCAGGCATCGCGATCGTCGTGGTCGCGCTGTTCTTCGCCACCTCCTCCGACTCCGCCTCGCTCGTCGTGGACATGCTCTGCTCCGGCGAGGCCGAGGGTGGCCCGACCCGGCAGCGGGTGTTCTGGGGCGTCTCGGAGGGGGCGGTGGCGGCGAGCCTCATCGTCCTCGGCGGCGACGAGGCGCTCGCCTCGCTGCAGCAGGTCATCACCGTCATGGGTCTGCCGGTCTTCGTCCTGGTCTTCGCCATGGTCCCGATGCTGGTCATGGCCTTCCGGGAGGAACCGTTCGTCGTCCGCAAGGGCGTCGTGCCGGCGAGCGAGAGCGCGATCATGCCGAAGGAGGACGCCGGCGACGGCGCGACCGCGCCCACGGTGGGTGCGGGCACGACCACGCCCCCGCCCGCGCAGGGCCCGGCCGACAACTCGACGGCGTCCACCCAGGACGTGCGCGAGGGCGAGGGCGCGACCGTGGTGACGGAGGACCCGGGCGGCCCCGACGACCGGCGTGCCGGGAGCCCACCCGCGCCCTGACGGCATACCCCGGGTATGCCGTGACCGGCCCCCTCAGGCCTGCCGCGGGTCCCGCGACTGCCGGGCTCCGCCGATCCGGGCGGCGCCCCGCTCGACCAGCTCGTAGAGCACGGGCACGAGGATCAGCGTCAGCAGCGTGGAGCTGATCAGGCCGCCGATCACCACCAGCGCCAGCGGCTGGGACAGGAAGGCCCCGCCCCCGGTGACCGCCAGCGCCAGCGGGGTGAGCGCCAGGATCGTCGCGGCGGCGGTCATGACGATCGGCCGCAGGCGGTGCCGGGCCCCCTCCACGACGGCCTGGTGGCGGTCCATCCCCCGGTCGCGGTACTGGTTGACCAGGTCGATGAGCACGATGGCGTTGGTGACCACGATCCCGATGAGCATGAGCAGCCCGATCAGCGAGGCCACGTCCAGCGGGAACCCGGTGACGAGCAGCAGGGCGATCGACCCGGTCGCCGCGAACGGTACCGACACGAGCAGGATCAGCGGCTGCACCAGCGAGTTGAACGTGGCCACCATGACCAGGTAGACGATCGCGATCGCGGCGAGCAGCGCCAGGCCCAGCGACCGGAACGCCGAGGCCTGCTCGGCGCTCACGCCGCCGACCTCGACCTGGACGCCCTCCGGCAGGTCCAGCCCCTCCAGCGCGGTGGTCAGCCGGGCGCTCGTGGCGCCCAGGTCGTCACCGGTCGGCCGGCCCTCGACCGTCGCCGCCCGCAGCCCGTCGATCCGGGTGATGGACACCGCCTCCTCGACGGTCTCCAGCGCGGCGACGTCCCCGAGCACCACCGCCTCGCCGTCGGTGTCGGTCGCGACCTCGAGCGCGGCGAGCGCCTCGACGTCCGGAGCCTGACCCTGTCGCAGGAGCACGTCGATCTGCTGGGCGTCCAGCTCGACCCGGCCCACCCGCGCCCCGTCGGTGGCCGCCTGGACGACCTGCCCCAGCTGGGACTCGACCACCCCGACCTCGGCCGCGGCCGCCCGGTCCACCTCCACCCGCAGGGCGGGCACGGTGTCGGTGAGGTTGTTCGTCACGTCGGTGGCGCCCACGTCACCCATGACCTCGGTGACCTGGCCGGCGGCGGCCCGCAGGTCGTCCTCGTCCTGGGCCTGGACGACGACCTCCAGGTTGGAGGTGCCCATCTGCTGGCCGGCGGCGGCGACGAGCGAGGCTCCCTCGGGCAGGTCCTCCTCGAACCGGGCGGCCATCGTCGCCCCGAAGGCCTCACCCTCGACCCCCTCGGCCAGGGTCAGCGCGAAGGTGGCGGTGTTGGCCCCGCTGCCCAGGAAGACCGCCTCGATCCCGCCCGGGCTGCCCGCGACGACCTGGTATGACTCCACCTCCTCCTGCTCGGCCAGCCACTGCTCCACGCGCGCGGCCTCCTCGTCGGTCTGGTCCAGCTGGGTGCCGGTCGGCAGCGTGAGCGTGGCCTGCAGGGTGTTCTCCCCGGAGCTGCCGATGAAGTCGGTCTTGAGCTGGGTGGCGGTGTAGGCGGTGCCGGCCAGCAGCAGCCCGGCCAGGCCGAGGGTCAGCCACGGCCGTGCCAGGGCGGTGCGCAGCACCGGCAGGTAGGCCCGCTGCAGCACGTCGGGGGAGTCGTCGGCGTCGGTGTCGTCGGCGTCGCCGACCCGCTCGCGCCCGCCGTGCCGGCCCCGGCCGCCCAGGAACCAGAAGCCCAGGACCGGGACGATCGTCAGGGCCACCAGGAGCGAGGCGAGCATGGCCAGTGCCACGGTCACCGCGAAGGGCCGGAAGAGCTCGCCGACCTGTCCGGTGACGAAGCCCAGCGGCAGGAACACCGCCACGGTGGCCACCGTGGCGGAGGTGATCGCGCCGGCGACCTCGCGGGTGGCCTCCACGACGGCGGTGCGCCGCTCGTCGCCCCGGGAGATGTGGCGCTTGATGTTCTCGACGACCACGATCGAGTCGTCCACCACCCGGCCCACGGAGATGGTCAGCGCCCCCAGCGTCAGGATGTTGAGGCTGTAGCCCAGCGCCTGGAGCCCGATGAGCGCCAGCAGCAGCGACAGCGGGATCGACACCGCGGTGACCAGCGTCAGGCGGACCGAGAGCAGGAAGACGAGCACGACGAGGACGGCGAAGCCCAGGCCCAGCAGGCCCTCGGTCGCCAGGTCCTCGATCGACTTCTCGATGAAGGGCGCACCGTCGAAGACGGTGATCAGCTCCCCGCCGTCGAGCGCCGTGCCCACCTCCTCCTCGAGGTCGGCCAGGGCGCGCGAGACGTCCACGGCGTTGCCGTCCGGGGTCTTGGTGATCGCCAGACCCACGCTCGGCTCCCCGTTCGTGCGCGTGTATGCCGTCGCCTCCCGCGACTCCAGCGTCACCTCAGCGACGTCCCCGAGGGTGGGGACCTCCACCTCCTCGGCGTCGTCGGCGGCGGCCCGGGCCTGCTCGGCGCCTGCGCCGGCCTGCTCCGCGGCGGCCGCCGCGGCGGCGGCCTGCTGGGCCAGGGCCGGGTCGGTGGGGTCTGCCTGCGCGGCGGCCGCGGCCTCCTCGGCCGCGGTGCCCGCCTCCTCGGCCGCGCTCTCGGCCTCGGCGGCGGCAGCCTCCTGCTGGGCGGCGGCCTGCCGGGCGCCGGCGGTCTGCTGGGTCAGCAGCGGCAGGGCCGCGATGTGCTCGACCGAGGTCAGCCGGGAGCCGACCTGGACGGGCAGCTCGCGCTCACCGTCCAGGACCGTGCCCCCGGGGAGCACCACGCCGTTGGCCTGGAGCAGCTGGGCCACCGCGGCCACGTCGGCACCGACCTCGACCGCCTCCTCCTCGTCGAGGTCGATCGTGACGACCCGGTCGGCGACGCCGGAGAGGGTGACCGCGCGGACGCCGTCGATGTCCTCGATCTCCGGGAGGACCAGGCGCTCGAGGCGGTCGACGAGGTCCTGGGGGTCGCTGTCCTGCCCGCCGACGGCGGCCAGCTGGATGATGGGGAAGTCGTCGAGGTTCCCCGCGAAGATCTGCGGCTCGGCGCCCTCCGGCAGTCCGGTCGAGGCGGCCAGCACCGTCCGCTGGAGGGAGGTCTGGGCGGCACCCAGGTCGGTGCCGTAGTCCAGCTCGACGACCACGGAGGAGAAGCCGTCGGTGCTCGTCGAGGTGACCTCCACGACGTTCTGCAGGCCCTGCGCCACGACCTCGAGCGGTTCGGTGACCTGCTCCTCGACGACCGAGCTGCCCGAACCGGGCACGGCGGTCGTGATCGCCAGCACCGGGAACTGCAGGGAGGGGAAGAGCTCGCGGGGGAGCGTCGCCGTCGACCACAGGCCGGCCAGCACGGCGAAGAGGGTGGTCAGCGCGATGAGGGCCCGGTTGCGGACGCTGAACAGCGTGAGGCGTGACATAGGATGCCAAGCCTACGGCCAACGGTTAGCCTCCCCCTAAACGTTGGACAGAGGTCTCAGTCCCCCCGTCCACCGCCCGTCCAGCGCCCGGCGACCCGCCAGGCCCCGCCCCGCAGGAGGTGCTCCGGCATGACAACAGCCAGGGCCCAGAGCCCGGCGTCCCCGGTGGCGACCTCGGAGGAGCGACGACTCCTGTGCGAGCGGATCGCCGCCGCCGAGGTCGAGCTGCACGCCGTCGCCATGCGGTGGGTCGACCCGGTGGCCACCTCCGCCGACCTCACCCTGCGCCAGCTGCAGGTCCTCGCCCTGCTGCGCGCCCTGCCCGGTGCCACCGGGCAGCAGCTGGCCGAGTCGGTGGGCGTGTCCACCCCCACGATGAGCGGCATCGTCGACCGGATCGCCTCCAAGGGCTGGCTCGAGCGCGAGCACGACCCCCAGGACCGCCGCCGGGTGCTGCTGCGCCTCACCACGTCGGCCGAGGCGGTGCTGGCCGAGCTGGAGGTGCCCGTCCACCGGATGAGGTCGCTCATCCTCGACCGGTTGGACGAGAGCGACCTTCGCGACCTCGCCCGCCTCACCGACCGCATGCGTGACGCCGCGCGGGAGGTCGAGGTCGAGCGGTCCGGTGACACGGCGAGCGCCTGACGAGGGCCGCTCGGGCGTGGGGCCCCGGCGTCGCACAGGTGCCGCGGGCAAGACGGGTGCGCCCGGGCGGTAAGGCCGCGGTCAAGGTTGCGTTCGGATCTGGTCAAGCTGCTCCTGCGGGCGTGACCCGCGCCATACCGTCGTCCTCCTCACCCCCTCCCGGAAGGAACGACGATGACGATGCACCGGAACGGACGCGCGGCCCTCGCCCTGGCGGCGGTCGGCACCCTCACCCTCGGCCTGGCGGCGGGCACGGCGACCGCCCACCCCGACCACGACGGCTCCGGCAAGGAGTCCGGCTTCGACCGGGTGGTCGAGGACGTCAGCCCGGGCGGGGTCCCCATGGAGCGGATGACCGACGTGCGCTGCGAGGACCAGATGGCCGGCATCTTCCCCTGCCACAAGGTCGACCTGTCCTCCTTCCTGCCGCTCACCGAGATGGGGTCCGTCTGGGCCAACGACGTCTGGGGGTGGACCGACCCCGAGACCGGGCGCGACTACGCGCTCGTCGGCCTCTTCGAGGGCACCGGCTTCGTCGACGTCACCGTGGCGAACGATCCGGTGTGGCTGGGCCTGCTGCCGTCGCACACCTCGGTCGGCAGCGGCGGGGTCTGGCGGGACGTCAAGGTCCACGCCGACCACGCCTACGTCGTGTCCGAGAACAGCGGCCACGGCATGCAGGTCTTCGACCTGACCCGGCTGCGCGGCGTCGATGAGGCCCGGACGTGGGACGACGACGGCTGGCTCGGCGGGTTCGGGCAGGCGCACAACCTGGCGATCAACGAGGACTCGGCGACGGCGTACGTGGTGGGGGCGACCCGCGGGGTCACCGTGGCGGGTTGTAAGGATGTGAACGGTGGGCCGATCGCGATCGACCTGTCCGACCCGGCAGCCCCGGAGGTCGCCGGATGCTTCGGGGACGACGGCTACACGCACGACATCCAGTGCGTCGACTACCAGGGGCCCGACGCGGAGCATGTCGGCCGGGAGGTGTGCGTGGCCTCCAACGAGGACACCGTGACCGTGCTCGACGCCACCGACCCCGCGGGCATCGAGCTGATCGCCCGCATCCCCTACGAGACGTCCGCCTACACCCACCAGGGCTGGTTCACCGAGGACCAGCGCTACTTCCTGCTGGGGGACGAGCTGGACGAGGCCTTCGGCACGGTGGCTGAGACGACCACCTACATCTTCGACATGCACGACCTCGACGACCCCCAGCTGACCGGGACAGCTTCGAGCGGGCTGTCGTCGATCGACCACAACATCTTCATCAAGGACGACCTGGCCTTCGAGTCCAACTACACCTCCGGCCTGCGCATCTTCGACACCTACAAGCTGGACCAGGGCCGGATGAAGGAGGCCGGCTGGTTCGACGTCTACCCGGCCGACGACGACACCTCCTTCGCCGGAACCTGGAGCAACTACCCCTGGTTCGACGACGGCAAGGTGGTCGTGACCGGCACCGAAGAAGGCCTGTTCGTGCTGGAGTCCCGGGTGAAGAGCTCCAAGCCCGCCAAGGGTCCGCGCGCCACCGGAGGTCGCTGAGCGGCGTCGTCGACGACCCTGCGGCAGGGGTCCCGGGAGGGCGCCGCACCCCTCGTGCCACCCTCCCGGGCCCCGGCGTAGGTTGGCCCCATGAACCGCACCGGCGCCCGTTCCTTCACGCCTCCCGCCTCTCCGGCTCACTTGCGCAACGTGGTCCTGGTCGGACCGCAGGGGACCGGGAAGAGCGCCCTGCTGGAGCAGCTGACGACCGGTCAGCTGGGCCACGTCAAGGAGGCCGAGGAGGCCTCGACCGTGCTCGGTGTCGCGAGCACCGTGCACGAGGCCACCGGCACCGTGATCACCGTCGTCGACACGCCCGGTCGTCCCGACTTCGTGGGTGACGTGCGGGCGGGCCTGCGCGCGGCGGACGCCGTCGTCTTCGTCGTGGCCGCCGGCAGCGGGATCGACGAGGCCACCCGGATGCTGTGGCGGGAGTGCGAGGGTGCGCGCATCCCCCGGCTCGTCGCCGTTACCCAGCTCGAGCTGGCCCGGGCCGACTACGACCAGGTGGTCGCGGAGTGCCGCCGCCTGCTGGGGGACGCTGTCCCGCTGGCCCTGCCGGTGCTCGAGGGGCAGGAGCTGTCCGGGATCGTCGACCTGCTGGACCAGGTCCGGGTGGACGCCGGGGGAGCCAGCCGCGAGCTCACCGAGGACGAGGCCGCCGAGGTGGCGGAGCGCCGGGCCACCCTCATCGAGTCGGTCATCGAGACCTCCGAGGACGAGACGCTGCTGGACCGCTACCTCTCCGGGGAGGAGCTGGACCTGGAGGGCCTGCGGACCGACCTGCGCGCGGCCGTGTCCACCGCCCGCTTCTTCCCGATCGTGCCGGTCAACCCGCCGACCGGCACCGGTGTGCCCTGGCTCCTCGACCTCGTCGTGGCCGCCTTCCCCTCGCCCGACCAGTCCTGGGTGCCGACGGTGACCACCCCCGACGCGCAGACGATCCTCGACGTTCCGGCCGACCCCGACGCACCGCTGGTGGCGCAGGTGGTCCGCACCATGACCGACCCCTACGTCGGCCGCCTCTCGCTGGTCCGCATCTTCGCCGGCACCCTGCGCTCCGGCGACCGGTTGCACGTCAGCGGCCACCTGGAGTGGGTGGTGGGCCACGAGGTCCCCGGCCACCCGGGCCACGACGAGGACGACGAGCGCGTCGGACAGATCAGCAGCCCGGTCCCCGGCGGCGCCGAGCCGCGGGACGCCGCGATCGCGGGCGAGCTGGTCCTGGTGAGCAAGCTGGCCTCGGCCGAGACCTCCGACACCCTCTCCTCGGGGGACCGTCCGGCGCTCGTCGAGCCGTGGCTGCTGCCCGACCCGCTCCTGCCCGTGGCCATCAAGGCGGTCAAGAGCAAGGACGAGGACAAGCTCGCCGGCGCCCTGCAGCGGCTGGTCAGCGAGGACCTCACCCTGCGCCTGGAGCACAACCCGGAGACGCACCAGGTGGTCCTGTGGACCCTGGGGCCGGCCCAGCAGGAGGAGGTGCTGCAGCTCCTCGCCGAACGGCACCACGTCGAGGTGGAGACCGAGCCGGTGCGGACCTCCCTGCGGGAGACCTTCGTCCGCCCGGTGCAGGTCCAGGGTCGCCTGGTCAAGCAGTCCGGCGGGCACGGGCAGTATGCCGTCGTCCAGCTGGAGATCGAGCCCCTGGAGCGGGGCGCGGGCTTCGAGTTCGTCGACAAGGTCGTCGGCGGGGCGGTCCCGCGCCAGTTCATCCCCTCGGTCGAGAAGGGCCTGCGCACCCAGCTCGCCGAGGGCGTGCTCGCCGGCTACCCCTGCGTCGACGTCCGGGTGCGCCTCGTCGACGGCAAGGCCCACTCCGTCGACTCCTCCGACATGGCCTTCCAGAACGCCGCCGGCACGGCGCTGCGGGAGGCGGCCAACAGCTCCACGGTCTCCCTCCTCGAACCGGTCGACCTGGTCGAGATCACCGTCGCCGACGAGTTCGTCGGTCCGGTGATGGCCGACCTTCGGGGCCGACGGGCCCAGGTCCAGGGCACCGAGCCGGCCGCGGTCGAGGGGCACATCGTGGTGCGGGCCGAGGTGCCCCAGCACGAGCTGGCCCGCTACCCGATCGACCTGCGCTCGGTCTCGCACGGCTCCGGCAGCTTCACCCGGGAGTTCGTCCGCTACGACTACATGCCCGCGTCGCTGGCCCGGGACATCACCGGCTGACCGACGGACGTCGGTGCCTCTTTCCCACCGGCGGGTGGACGCCGGTGCGTCCTCACCACGACGGGCGCCGGACGTTCTGCGCGCGGCATGCGAGTGCCGACCCTCGGTCGCCGGGAGCGCCGGGAGCGCCGGGAGTGCCGGGAGCGCCGGGTGAGGCGGAGGCAGCGAGGTCGGGTCGCAGCGACCACCATCGCCCTGCAAGCCGATGGTGGTCGCTGCGACCCGACCTCAGTGAAGAGCGACCCGCCCGGGGGTGAACCGGCGGCCGTCACATCCGCGGCAGCGTGGGGTCCCGGGGGAACGACCGGCGCACGCCCGCCTCGACCCGCTCCTGGCCGTAGGCGACCGAGCCGGCCCGGCTGCTCCAGAAGACGTAGCCCACGGCCACCGCCATGACCAGCACCAGACCGAGCGCCACGGGGAGCAGCGACCCGGTGGTGGCCCACCAGACCACGAGGGCGACGAGCGAGACGGCCCCCCCGGCCGCGAGCAGCTTCCTCGGTGACGCCTCCATGCCGGTCCTCCCTGCTCAGGTGCTGCCGACCCTAGCGGTGGGGGTCCTGCCCCGCCACCCCTCGGTCACCCGGCCCGGCCCCCCGGCGCCGGTGGCCCAGACCCCGCGTGCGGACGAGGACGTGCAGCGTGCCGGTAGTCACGACCGCACCGAAGAAGATCACGGACCACAGCCCGTCGTCGCTCACCCACCACACCAGGCCCAGCGCTGCGAGCGCGGCGTAGACGGTGACCAGCGACCGGAGGGTCACGCGGCGGGCTCCTCGTCCAGCCCGAGCCGCGCCAGCAGGTGGCGCAGGTCCGGCTCGGCCCCCCGGAAGCGCCGGTAGGTCTCCATCGCCTCGATCGACCCGCCCCGCCCGAGGAGCTCGCGGCGGAAACGCTCGCCGGCGGCGCGCGTCATACCTCCGGGCTCCTGCTCCGTTCCCTGCTGGGTGAACCAGGCCACGGTGTCGGCGTCCATGACCTCGGACCACAGGTAGGAGTAGTAGCCGGCTGCGTAGCCCCCGCCGAAGACGTGGTGGAAGTAGGCCGACCGGTAGCGCGGGGGCACCAACGGGAAGGCGACCCCGGCCCGCTCCAGCGCGGCGGCCTCGAACTCCTCCACACCCGACCCGTCGGCGGGCAGCTCCGCCAGCGGGGTCTGGTGCCACGCCTGGTCCAGCAGCATCGCCTTGAGCAGCTCCAGGGTGCGGTACGCCGTCTCCTGACGCTGGGCGACGAGTGCGTCCACCCACTCCTCGGGGAGGGTCTCGCCGGTGGCGTGGTGCACGGCGTAGCGCCGGATCAGCGAGGGCTGAAAGGCCCAGATCTCGTTGACCTGGGAGGGGAACTCGACGAAGTCGCGCGGGACCGAGGTGCCCGAGCGCGAGGGGTAGCGCACGTCGGAGAGCAGGCCGTGCAGGTCGTGGCCGAACTCGTGGAAGAGCGTGATGACGTTGTCCCAGGTCATCAGGCTCGGCGAACCCGGAGCGGGCGGCGGGACGTTGCAGGTGTTGGTGACCAGCGGCTGGTCGCCGAGCAGGTGGCTCTGGTCCACGATCGAGGTCATCCAGGCGCCGCCCTTCTTGGTCGGCCGCGTGTAGGGGTCGATCACGACGGCGCCCAGCGTGCTGCCGTCCTCCTGACGCACCTCGAAGACGCGCGCCTGGTCGGTGTAGCCGACGAGCTCGGGCCGCTCGGCGAAGGTGATGCCGTAGAGCGCGGTCGCGGCGGCGAAGACGCCTTCGTGCAGGACCCGCTCGAACTCCAGGTAGGGGCGCAGCTTCTCCGGGTCGAGGGCGGACTCGGCGGCCTCCCGGGCGGCGAGGAACTGCCAGTCCCAGGGCTCCAGCTGCGCCTCCGGCTCGAGGGTGTGCAGTCGCTCGCGCAGGGCGTCGGCCTCCCGCTCCGCCAGCGGGACGACCCCGGTGGCGAGGCGGGCGAGGATCTCGTTGACCGCGTCGGTGCCCCCCGCGCAGCTGGTCTCGTGGACGTAGGCCGCGTGGTGGGGGTAGCCGAGCAGGGTGGCCCGCTCGGCGCGCAGCCGGGCGATCCGCACGAGCACGTCGCGGGTGTCGTGGTCGGCCTGCGCGCCCCGGCCGAGCCCCCGCTCCACCGAGGCGCGGAAGACCTCCTCGCGCAGCCCGCGGTCCTCCATCGCGTCGAGCAGCGGCTGCCCGGTCGTGTTGACGATCGGCACCACCCAGCCCTCCAGGCCACGGTCCTGGGCGGCCTCGCGCAGCCCGGCCCGCTCGTCCTCGCCCAGGCCGGCCAGCCGGGCCTCGTCGGTCACGTGGACGGCGGCGGCGTTGCGGCCCTCGACGAGGATCTGGTCGAACCGCGTGGTCAGCCCGGCCAGGTCGGCGTTGAGCTCGCGCAGGCGGGCCTGGTCGTCCGACCCGAGGGTGATGCCGCCGCGCTCGTAGGCGCGCAGGGACTCGGTGAGCCAGAACCGGTCCTGCTCGTCGGCCTCGACCTCGCCGGCGTCGATGCGGTCGCGCAGGCCGGTGAGCCGGGCGTAGAGGGCGGCGTCCATGAGGATGGCGTCCTGGTGGGCGGCCAGCCGCGGGGAGAACTCGGCCATGATCGCGTCCCGCTCGGGGGTGGTGTCGGCCGACCGGGCGACCCAGAACGCCGAGAGCGTGCGGTCCAGGGTGGCGCCGCTGCGCTCCCAGGCGTGCACGACGTTCTCCAGGGTGGGCGGCTCGGTGTCCTCGGCGACCGCCCGAAGGGCGGCCAGCTGCTCGGTCATCCCGACCTCGAGCGCCTCGCGCACGTGGTCCTCGGTCATCGTGGCGTAGTCGGGCAGCTGGAAGGGCAGGGTCGAGGGAGCGAGGAGCGGGTTGGTCATGGTGCCCATCCCAGCACAGGGGTTCCTCAGCGCCCCGCCGAGGGCACGGGGTGCGCGTCGTCGGTGCCGCGCCGACGGAGGCGACCTGCCGCGACGCCGACCAGCACGGCCAGGGTCGCCAGGGCCAGCAGCAGCACGAGGGCGATCGAGACCGCCAGGTCGGGGGCGTGCAGCCACCACTGCGTGTCCAGCAGCCCCGCCTCGAGCCGGGCGGGAACCACCTCCAGGGCCAGCAGCGACGCGACCGCGGTCAGCAGGCCTGCGACCACCACGGTCGCCCGACCGGTCCTCCCGGAGGAGCGACCCGGACGGACGGAGCGCGTGCGGACGAGCCACACCAGGCTCCCGGTCTGTGCGAGCGGGAGCAGGACCATGAGGACGGGCGTGGCCGCCAGGAGCAGGTCCTGGTCCCGCTCCGGAGCCGGAGTGCCGACCAGGGTGTGCAGCAGCTCCTCCCACAGGCGCGGCTGCAGGGTCTGGTGCGTGCCCCGGCCGGTGTTCGCCAGCACCACGACCCCGAGACCGTGGTCCGGCACCATCGCGATCGTGCTCATCGACCGGGTGGTGTCGCCGTGGTGCTCCAGCACCGTCGGCAGCTGCGCCTCGTCCCGGGCCTCGGGGTCCTCCGCGAGCTCCCAGAACGGGAGCATGAACCAGCCGCTGCCGTAGTCGACCTGGTCGACCACCTCCCCCAGCGGTTCCCGGGCGGCGGCCAGGACCGCCTCGTCCAGGCCGCTCCCGCCGTCGAGGTGGGCCTGCAGCAGCCGCGTCAGGTCGCGTGCCGTGGAGGTGACGAAGCCCGAGGGGGCCGCACCCGGCGGCAGCGGGCCAGGCACCTCGACGTTCCAGCGCCGCAGCACCGTGTAGTGGCCGGCGGCCAGGCCACGCTCCCGCGCCAGGTCGAGGTCGGTCGTGGTGGCCTCCAGCCCCAGCGGGGCGGCCACGAGCTCCTGCAGCGCGCTCTCGAAGCTCTGGCCGGTCACGCGTTCGACGACGGCCCCGAGCAGGTCGTAGTTGGCGTTGGAGTACTCGAAGCGCTCGCCCGGTCCCGCGGCCGGGGTCACCTCCGCCAGGCGTCCCACCTCCTCCTGGATCGAGCCGGGCACCTCGCCCAGGCCCCACTGCCCCAGCCCGTCCTCCTCCGTCAGCCCGGAGCGGTGGGCGAGCAGGTGCCGGACGGTGACCCCCGACCAGGCACCGCCGCCCAGCTCGGGCAGCACGGTCCGCACCGGGGTGTCGAGGGCCAGGCGGCCGTCGGCGACCAGCTGCTGCACCGCAAGTCCGGTGAACTGCTTGGAGGTCGACCCCAGCACGAAGGGTGTGTCCGGAGTGACCGGCGGTCCGCCCGGCGCGGCCTCACCGTAGGTCGCCTCGAGGTACACCTCGCCGTCGAGCAGGACCGTGACCGCGAGGCCGGGCAGGTGCAGCTCCCGGTGCTGCTCCTGCAGGAAGGCGTCCAGCTCCGCGGGCGAGGCCCAGGCCGGGAACGGCGTGGTTCCGGCAGAGGAGGCGGCCGGCACCGCGACCAGGGCCAGCAGCAGGACGGCGACGAGGGCGTGCCGGACCCGGCCGACGTGCTCGACCAGCCGGTGCGCCACGATCTGCTCCTCAGCCTCGCGCCACCGGTGGAAGGAACTCGCCGACGAGCTCTCGGTGCCAGCAGTTCCCGGTCGCGCGGAGCTCCGTCCACGTGGTGTACCGATAACGGTAGAGCACCGCCCTGACCGCCCCTGGGGGTCGACCGCCGAACGGGTCGTGCGCGAGCAGCCGCAGCGTCGGCGGGTCGGCCTCGAGCAGCCGCCGCTGCAGCCGGGGCAGCCACGGGTGGGCGTAGCGGCGGGACAGGGCGGCGAACCACATCAGCCAGTCCAACCGCAGGTGGTAGGGCGCGTACTGCCGCGGCCAGCGCCCCGGGAGGCCGGGCTTGCCCCGGAACCCGTACTCGCGCCATACCCCGTCCTCTGACAGGCCTTCGAGCACGATCTCGTGGCGCACCTTCGTCACGCTGCCGAACGCGCCGTAGGTGTTGACCAGCCGCAGCGGCTCGAACGAGGCGTTCATCGCCTGCCCCGGCGAGAGCAGGTTGACCACCGGCCGCCAGCTGAGCACCGCCACCAGGACGGTGAGCAGGACCACCGCGACCACCCAGGGGTATAACGTCGCGCCGCCCTGCGTGGGCACGAGCCAGTCCTGCACGGGGCCGGGGAGGAGCCAAGTCCAGAAGGCGTCCGGCAGGACGGACGCCGCCAGCACGACCGCCAGCCAGTTCAGCCAGGCGAAGTTGCCGCTGGCCACCAGCCACAGCTGGGTGACCAGCATGATCCCGGCGGCCCACCCCGCGACCGGCTGCGGCAGGAACAGCCCGAACGGCACGACGAGCTGGGTGACGTGGTTGGCGGCGACCTCGACCTTGTGCAGCGGGCCGGGCAGGTGGTGGAAGAACCAGGACAGCGGCCCGGGCATCGGCTGGGTCTCGTGGTGGTGGTGCAGGCAGGTCAGGTCGCGCCAGCAGGGGTCGCCGCGCAGCTTGATCAGCCCGGCGCCGAGCTCGAGCCGGAAGAGCAGCCAGCGCAGCAGGAGCAGCACGAGCAGCGGCGGCGCGACGGCCGCGTTGCCCAGGAAGATGGCCAGGAAGCCGACCTCGCACAGCAGGGTCTCCCACCCGAAGGAGTACCAGAGCTGGCCGACGTTGACGATCGAGAGGTAGAGCGCCCACAGCAGCGCCCACACCGCCATGGAGGCGGGCAGCGGCAGCCGTGCCGTTCCCCCGACGATGGTGAGCAGGGCCAGTGCCGCGCCCGCCCAGCAGACCGCGAGGAAGAAGCGGTCCGACCACCACCGGTGGAAGATGCTCGGGGCCTGCCGGAAGCCCACCCGCCGCAGGAAGGTCGGCACCGGCGTCAGCCCGCGCGTCCCCAGCAGGGCCGGCCCCTGCCGGGCCGCCGCGACGAACGCGACCAGGTAGAGCGCGGCCAGCCCGTGCAGGAGCACCGCGCGCCCCAGCCATCCGTCGTCGGCGACGAACCACTCCATCCCTCGACGGTATGCCTGCCGCGCGCCCACGTCACGCCTCGTACAGTCGGTGCCCATGAGCGATGACGCCACGACCCCGACCGTCGACGGGACGACCGAGGACACCACCAAGGACGCCGGCAAGGACGCCGGCAAGGACCCGGAGCCGCGCGACCTGCTGGTCGAGACCCACCACACCCTGGTCACCGACGACGGCGAGCTGGCCTACACCGCCCGGACCGGGCGGATCGTGCTGCGCGAGGAGGAGGTCAAGGACGACGTCTTCCAGGGGTGGACGCCGCGCGCCGAGCTGGCGGTCACGGCATACACCCTCGACCTGCCCGAGGGCGCCGACCGCAACGACCGGCCGGTGACCTTCGTCTTCAACGGCGGCCCCGGGTCCAGCTCGGTCTGGCTGCACCTGGGCGTGCTCGGGCCGAGGATCGTCGACGCCGGTGAGGTGGACGCCCCGACCCCGCCGCCGTACGCGCTGGTGGACAACCCGCAGACCCCGCTGCGCGCCACGGACCTGGTCTTCATCGACCCGATGTCGACCGGCCAGTCGCGCGCTGTCAAGGGCGGCAAGGCCAAGGACTACCACGGCTTCGGCAAGGACGTGGAGCAGGTCGCCGAGCTGATCCGGCTGTGGTGCACCCGCGAGGACCGGTGGATGAGCCCCAAGCTCCTCTGCGGCGAGTCCTACGGCACCACCCGGGCCGTCGCGGTCGCCGAGCACCTGTTCAGCCGGTTCGGGATGCAGCTCAACGGGCTGGTGCTGATCTCCAGCGTGCTCGACTTCGCCGCGCAGGACTTCCGCTACCTGCGCCACGACGAGGCCTGCCTCTCCTACCTGCCGACGTACGCGGCGGTCGCGCACTTCCACGGCCGGCACCCCGGCCGGTCGCTGGGCGAGGTGGTCGCCGAGGCGCAGGAGCTCTCCGCCGGCCACTACCGCTGGGCTCTGGCGCGCGGCAACCGGCTCACCGAGGAGGAGCGGTCCTCGGTGGCCGCCGACCTCGCCCGGCTGACCGGCCTGTCGCAGGACTACCTGCTCCGGTGCGACCTGCGTCCGGAGCACTGGCGCTTCTGCACCGAGCTGCTGCGGGAGGAAGGCCGCACGGTCGGCCGGATCGACGGGCGCATCACCGGGGTGCTGCACTCGGGCATCGCCGAGAACATGGACGCCGACCCCTCGATCGACGCCATCATGGGCCCCTACGCCGCCGCGATCCACCACTACCTGCGGGGCGAGCTGGAGTCCGAGCTCGACCTGCCCTACGCGGTCTTCTCCGACGCCATCGAGCACTGGTCCTACAAGGAGTTCGAGGGCCGCCCGATCACCGTCACCGACAAGCTGGAGCGGGTGATGAGGGCCAACCCGCACCTGCGCGTGCGGATCGAGTACGGCTACTACGACCTGGCCACGCCCTTCGGTGCGGCCCAGGACACGGTCGCCCACCTCCGGCTGCCGGACCAGGCGCTGGACCGCATCGAGCACGCCTGGTTCGAGACCGGACACATGCCCTACGTCGGCGCGGCCACCCGGGTGAAGGAGGCCGAGGGGATCACCGACTTCGTCCGGCGGGCCAGCGGGGTGGGCGAAGAACCACAAAAATAAATGTGGTTTTGCTCTTGACCGTGTGGATTTGTGTGGGGCACACTCGGAGGTAGCCGGTGACTCCCCGTCGCCGGACCCACCGTCCCGGACGATCCGGGGCGGGCCGACGAGGAGGTCGCAGGTCCCATGTACGCGCAGGAGAGGCAGCAGCACATCGCCCAGCTGGCCCGCGCCCAGGGTCGGGTCGAGGTCCTGGCGCTGGCCCAGGAGCTGGGGGTCACCACCGAGACGGTGCGGCGCGACCTGACGGCGCTGGAGCGTCGTGGGTCGGTGCGCCGGGTGCACGGAGGGGCCCTGCCCTCCGACCGGTTGGAGCTGGAGCCGACGGTGCAGGCCAGGCAGTCGCACCTGGCTGCGGAGAAGCGCCGGATCGCGGCGAGGGCGCTGGACGAGCTGCCCTCCGACGGGACGGTCCTGCTCGACACCGGGACGACCACGGGGGCGCTGGCCGAGCTGCTTCCGACCTCCACCCGCCTGACCGTGCTCACCAACTCCTTCGCCCACGCGGGTGTCCTGGGCCAGCTGCCCCAGGTCGACGTGCTCCTGCTCGGCGGCCGGGTCCGTCGGCTCACCGGCGCCGCCGTCGGACCCTGGGCCCGGGCCGCGCTGCAGGACGTCTGCGTCGACGTCGCCTTCCTCGGGGCCAACGGGGTCACCCCCGAGCGGGGGTTCACCACGCCCGACCAGGCGGAGGCCGAGGTGAAGGCCGCCATGGTCGCGGCGGCCCGCCGGGTCGTCGTGCTGGCCGACGCCAGCAAGGTCGGCGAGGTCCACCTGCACCGGTTCGCCGAGCTCGGACAGGTGGACCTGCTCGTCACCGACACCACCCTCGACGACGAGCACGCCCAGGAGCTGCGCGCCGCCGACGACGCCCCGGAGGTCGCCCGCGCATGATCGTCACCCTCACCCCCAACCCGAGCATCGACCGCTCGATCAGCGTGCCGGACCTGCAGCGCGGGGAGGTCAACCGCGCCACCGACAGCCGGATCGACCCCGGCGGCAAGGGCATCAACGTCTCCCGTGCCCTCAGGGCGCAGGGGTCACCCACCGTGGCGGTCCTCCCCTCCGGCGGCCCGGAGGGCCACCTCATGGAGGAGCTGCTCACCGCCGCGGACGTGCCGCACGCCCCGGTTCCGGTCGCCGGCACCCTGCGCATGAACGTCGCGCTCCTGGAGCCGGGCGGCACCACGACCAAGGTCAACGAGCCCGGCCCGGTCCTCGGGCCGGACGACGTCGAGGCGCTCCTGGCCACCGCCCTCCCCCTCATCGAGGGCCCTCGCGGATGGCTCGTCGGCTGCGGCAGCCTGCCCCCGGGCGCCCCGGAGGACTTCTTCGCCCAGCTGGTCCGGCGCGGTCACGAGGCGGGCGCGCTCGTGGCCGTCGACACCTCCGGTGCCCCGCTGCACCCGGCCGTGGCCGCGGGCCCGGACCTCATCAAGCCCAACCTCGAGGAGCTCGAGGAGCTGGTCGGCCACGCGCTGCCCACCCTCGGGGACGTGCGCGACGCCGCGCGCGGCCTCGTGGACGGGGGCGTCGGCACGGTCGTCGTCTCCCTCGGAGGCGACGGCGCCCTGCTCGTCGACGCCACCACCGTCGTGCACGCCGCGGCCCCGGTCCTCGCGCCGCTGTCCACGGTCGGCGCCGGCGACTGCCTGCTGGCCGGCTGTCTCGACGCGCTCAGCCGGGGCCTGTCCGCCGCCGACGTCGTCGGCGCCGGCGTGCGCTGGGGCAGCGCGGCCGTCGCACTTCCCGGCAGCGCCGTCCCCACCCCCGCCGACCTGGCAGGCGTCCAGGCCGTCCTCACCCCCGACCCGGACCTCACCCGCACCCTCAGCTGACGGCATACCCCCCTGCCGCAACACCCGAAGGAGAACCTCCCGATGTCACTCATCACCACCGACCAGGTCGTCCTCGACCTCGTCGCCCCCGATCGCCATGCGGCGACCCGGACCCTGGGCGAGACGCTCGTCCGCTCGGGCCGGTGCACCGACCTGGAGCAGTTCCTGGCCGACGTGCGCAGCCGCGAGGAGACGATGGCCACCGGTCTGCCCGGCGGCATCGGCATCCCGCACGCGCGCAGCGCCGCGATCACCGAGCCGTCGCTGGTCTTCGGCCGTGCGGACGAGGGCATCGACTGGGGTGCCAAGGACGGCCCCGCCGACCTCGTGTTCCTCATCGCCGCGCCCGAGGGCGGTGGCGAGGCGCACATGCAGGTGCTGCCCAAGCTGGCCCGTGCGCTGATGAAGAAGGAGTTCCGGGCCGCCCTCAAGGCGGCCACCACCCGCGAGGAGGTCGTGCGCATCGTCGGCGACGAGGTCGCCCTCGACCCGGCACCCGCCGCGGAGCCCGCCGACAGCGGCACCACCACGGTCGACCGGCCCGCCGAGGGCGGCACCACCACCGGTGCGACGACCCCTGCGGCCGCAGCGGCGTCCACCTCCATTCCGGCTGGCGCGTCGAGCACCTCGTCGACCACCTCCTCGTCGATGACCGAGCCGTCGTCCGCGCCCGAGCAGGCCACCCGTCCGCTGCGCCTGGTCGCCGTCACCTCCTGCCCCACCGGGATCGCGCACACCTACATGGCCGCCGAGGCCCTGGAGCGTGCGGCGCGGGACGCCGGTCACGAGATCACCGTGGAGACCCAGGGGTCGGCCGGCTCGACCCCCATCCCGCAGGCGCAGATCGACCAGGCCGACGCCGTGATCTTCGCCCACGACCTCGAGGTCAAGGACAAGGGCCGGTTCGCCGGCAAGCCCACCGTCGACGTCGGCGTCAAGGCCGCCATCTCCGACGGTCCGGGTCTGGTGTCCCGGGCCGAGCGCCTGTCGCAGGAGTGGAGCAGCGACCCGGCGCGCGCCGAGCAGGCGGCCGCCGCCGTCGCCGCCCGGCCCTCCGGCGCCGACGAGGAGCGCAAGGTCGGGACCGGCACCAAGATCCGCCAGTGGCTGATGACCGGTGTCTCCTACATGATCCCGTTCGTCGCGGCCGGTGGCATCCTCATCGCCCTGGGCTTCATGCTCGCCCAGCTCGCCGTCGGCGAGCAGGGCGCGATCGAGGTGACCCAGTACAACCTCACCGCCGACGACGACACCAACATCGGCACCAGCTTCAGCCCGTTCAGCCTCATGTCCTGGGCGGCCCTGCTCTTCGTCATCGGCGGGGCGGCGTTCGGCTTCCTCGTCCCGATCCTGTCCGGTTTCATCGCGTTCGGCATCGCCGACCGACCCGGCCTGGTGCCGGGCATCGTCGCCGGCGCCGTCGCGGTCCAGATGGACGCAGGCTTCCTCGGCGGGATCGCCACCGGCTTCCTCGCCGGCTTCATCGCCCGCTGGATCTCCAGCTGGAAGGTGCACAAGGGCGTCCGGGGCGTCATGCCGGTCGTCGTCACCCCGCTCCTGTCGACCCTCCTCACCGCCGGCATCTTCATCACCATCCTCGGCCGCCCGATCGCGGCCATGATGAACGGCCTCGACAGCTGGCTCGAGGGTCTGGCCGGCGGCAGCGCCATCGTCCTGGGCCTCATCCTCGGCGCGATGATGGGCTTCGACCTCGGCGGGCCGGTCAACAAGGTGGCCTACTTCTTCGCCACGGCGGGCCTGGCCGGGGTGGGGGCCGCCACCGACGCCCCCCAGCTGACCATCATGGCCGCGGTCATGGCGGCCGGCATGGTCGCCCCGCTGGCCTGCGCACTGGCCACCGCGGTCCGTCCGGGCCTGTTCACCGAGCCCGAGCGGGAGAACGGCAAGGCTGCCTGGCTGCTGGGCGCCTCGTTCATCTCCGAGGGTGCCATCCCGTTCGCCGCGGCCGACCCCGTGCGCATCATGGCGTCCTCCCTCGTCGGCTCGGCCGTCACCGGTGGTCTGGCGATGGCCTTCGGGTCCACCCTGCGGGCCCCGCACGGTGGCATCTGGGTGCTGCCCCTGATCGGCAACTTCCTGGGCTTCCTGGTCGCCCTCGCCGCCGGCGTCGCGGTGACCGCCACGCTCATCGTCCTGCTCAAGAGCCGCGACCGCAGCCGCGAGGCGGTGCAGAGCGTGACCGCCACCGCCTGAGACACGGCCGTGCCCGCCCGGGCCTCCGCGGCCCGGGCGGGCACGGCACACCCTTAAGACCCGTACCGCTCGCCCCCTCCACGACCGGAGCGCCGGCCGCGGCACGACCGCACGACCTGCACGACCGCACCCGCACGACCGCACGACCCGCACGACCGCACGACCCGCACGACCCGCACCTAGGATCGACCGAACCCACCAAGGAGACCCTCATGGCTCAGCGCACCGTCACCATCGCCAGCTCCGTCGGGCTGCACGCCCGCCCCGCGGCCCTCTTCGTCGAGAAGGCGTCGGCCACCGGGCTGGACGTCGAGATCGCCCGTCCGGGCGAGGACCCGGTGGACGCCACGAGCATCCTCGGCGTCATGGCGCTGGGCGCCAAGCACGGCGAGGAGGTCGTGCTCACCGCCGAGGGCGAGGGGGCCGACGCCGCCCTCGACGGCCTCGTCGAGCTGCTCGCCACCGACCTCGACGCGGAGTGATCCACGATGGCTGACCCGAACGTCGCCGACGGACCCGCCGCCGCGCCGGCCTCCGGACCAGGCGCGGGAACCGTCCGGCGCGGCATCGGCGTCAGCCCGGGCACGGCGTCCGGGCCGGTGGTGCAGGTCGCCCCGCCCGTCCGGCCGCCGGCCGACGAGCCGCCGACGACCGACGCCGACGCCGCACTCGTGGAGGTCAAGCAGGCCTTCGAGGCGGTGGCCGCCGACCTGGAGGAGCGGGCCGCCCGGGCCGACGACACCGCCCAGCAGATCCTCAAGGCCACCGTCCTCATCGCGCGCGACCGCTCGTTGCACAAGGCGGTCGGCAAGCACCTGGCCAAGGGGGTCGGCCAGGCCGCCGCGGTCCACGCGGGCATCGAGGAGTTCGCGGCGCAGTTCGAGGCGCTCGGGGGATACTTCGCCGAACGGGTGACCGACCTGCGCGACGTCGGGTCGCGGGCCCTGGCCCAGGTGCTGGGCGTGCCCGCCCCGGGCGTGCCCGAGCTCACCGGTCCTTCCGTCGTGGTGGCGCACGACCTGGCGCCCGCCGAGACCGCGACGCTCGACCGGGCCATGGTGGTGGCCATCGTCACCGAGGCGGGTGGTCGCACCAGCCACACCGCGATCCTCGCCGCGCAGATGGGCATCCCCGCGGTCGTGCAGGTGCCCGGGGCCACCGAGCTCCCGGCCGGCACGCTGGTGGCCGTGGACGGCGACGCGGGCGAGGTCGTCGTCGACCCGAGCGAGGAGGTCGTCGCCGCCCTGCACCGTCGGCGCCAGCGGCTGACCGCAGCCCTGGCCGGCAGCGCCGGGCCAGGGGTCACCCGCGACGGTCACCACGTCGCGCTCCTCGCCAACATCGGCGGGGTCGCGGACGCGGTGGAGGCCGGAGCCCAGGATCTTGAGGGCGTGGGCCTGTTCCGCACCGAGTTCGTCTTCCTCTCCGCCGACACCGCTCCGACCCTGGCCGAGCAGACGGAGATCTACCGCCAGGTGTTCGCCCCCTTCGAGGGGCGGCGGGTGGTGGTGCGCACGCTCGACGCCGGTGCCGACAAGCCGCTGGCGTTCGCGGATTTGGGCCCGGAGGAGAACCCGGCCCTCGGCCGTCGCGGACTCCGCCTGTCGGCCGAGCGGCCCGACCTGCTCGACACCCAGCTGGAGGCGCTCGCGGTGGCCGCACGGGAGACCGGCGCCGACGTGCGCGTCATGGCCCCGATGGTCGCCACCGCCGAGGAGGCCGACTGGTTCGCCCGGCGCGTCCGGGAGAACGGTCTGCCCAAGGCAGGCGTGATGATCGAGGTCCCCGGGGCCGCCCTCCGGGCCGACCACGTGCTCGCCGACTGCGACTTCGGCAGCCTGGGTACCAACGACCTCGCGCAGTACACGATGGCCGCCGACCGCATGCAGGGTGAGCTGTCGGACCTGCTCGACCCATGGCAGCCGGCGGTTCTCTCCCTCATCGGGACGGCATGCCGGGGAGCCGCACGCGTCGGCAGGCCGATGGGGGTGTGCGGCGAGGCCGGTGGCGACCCGCTCCTGGCCCTGGTGCTCGTCGGCATGGGGGTCTCCAGCCTCTCGATGGCGCCGAGCAAGGTGCCCCTGGTCCGGCTGGCGCTGTCGCTGCACTCGCTGCCGGAGTGCCAGCACCTCGCCAGCATCGCCACCTCCGCGCGGACGGCGACGGACGCCCTCACCGCGGTGCGGGAGGCGGCCCGGCCGCAGCTGACCGAGCTGGTCTGAGCCGGCGACGAGGTCGTCGGGCAGGGTCGGCTACCGGGTCGGCCACCGGGTCGGCTACCGGGTCGGACGGTCTCCTGCCACGGCCGCGGAACGGTCAGCGTCCACGTCCGGGATCGGCTCCACCTCGAGGGGCTCGTGCTCCCCGTCGCGGTCACTGGGCTGCTCGTCCAGCTTGACCAGGACGACACCGGCGAGGATGAACAGGCCGCCGAGGAGCTGGACGACGGCGGGCAGCTCGCCGAGCAGCACCCAGGCCCACAGCACGGCGAACATCACTTCGGTGAGGCCGACGAAGGAAGCGACCTTGGCGCCCAGGGCGCGGGCCGCGACGACGCCGGTTAGGTAGGCGATCGCGGCGGCCACGAGGCCCAGCCAGAGCACCGGCACCCACCAGGTGACGGCATACCCGGAGACGGTGACGTCCACCGTGTCCCAGTGCATCGGGACCAGCCCGACCGCCCCGGCGAGCAGAAGCGTGGCGGCTCCGACGAGCAGACCCAGGCAGGCGAACGCCAGGGGCGGCAGGCCGGTGGCGTCGTCGGCACCGACGACGAAGAAGGCGGCCAGGCCGACGGCGGCGAACAGGCCCCACATGACGCCGATCCCGCTGAGCCGGGCGTCCCCCAGGACGTCGAGGACGAGGAGCAGGCCGAGCATCGCCACGCCGATCCCCACGACGGTCAGCGGACGGGGCCGCTGCCCGCGGACGAGCCACAGCCAACCGACGACGAGGATGGGGCCGAGGTACTCCAGCATGAGCGCGACGCCCACGGAGAGCCGCTCGACGGCCAGGAAGTAGAAGAGCTGGGCACCGGCGACCGCCAGGATGCCGAACGTCGTCACGTGCGCCCAGGTCACCGGACGGCGCAGCAGGTGCCAGTGGCCCCGCATGGACAGCGCCGCCGGGACCGCGAGGATCACCGCGCCCAGGACGATGCGGGCCGTCACGGCGGCGCCGGGCGACCAGCCCTGGACGAGCAGGCTCTTGGCGACCGCCCCCGAGCTGCCGAAGGTCAGGGCCGAGAAGACGGCGACGAGCAGGCCGAGGACGAGCAGGCGAAGAGGGGTGGGCGAGGCGGCCCGCCCCGGGGCGGGAGCGCTGGTCGGCGTCACCGTCGGGGCGTCGGCCGTCAGCGGGGTGGCCGGGGTGGCCGGGCCGGTGGGTGCGGCGTGCCGGTCGTGGATCGTCACGGGGAGGACCCCCTCTCATCTGTCATCATGGGTGTCAAGAAGTGATGACCATGACGATACGACTGGCTGCGTCAGGAGTCAAGATGCGTTTCACCCATGACACCGAGATCGCCCTGCAGAGCGCGGCCGCGCTGGTGAACACGATGGGTCCGCCCGACACCCTGACGACCGGGGACGAGCTCGAGGGCTTCGTGCGCGACCAGGGCTGGTCCGGGGCGCTGACCGGTGAGCCCGCGGAGCTGGAGGCCGTCCGGGCGCTGCGGCCCCGCCTGGCCCGGCTGTGGGAGCTGGACGAGGACGCGGTCGTGCCGCTGGTCAACACGCTCCTCGCGGACGCTCGCGCCCTCCCGCAGCTGGTCGACCACGACGACTGGGGGTGGCACCTGCACGCGGTCTCCGACGACGCCCCGATCTCGACCCGGATGGCGGTCGAGGCGGCGATGGCGATGGTCGACGTGGTCCGCGCCGGTGAGCTCGGCCGGCTGCGCACCTGCGAGGCCGACGGCTGCGAGGCGGTGCACGTCGACCTCTCGCGCAACCGCTCGCGACGCTTCTGCAGCACGGCGTGCGGCAACCGGATGGCCGCGGCGGCCTATCGTGAGCGCCAGGCCACCCAGGAGGATCCCGCATGAACGCGTTCGACAACGACAACGACAGCGGCAACGGCAACGACAGCGGCTACGACAACGGCAACGACCACGCCCACCGGTCCGGCGACCACGCCCGGCTCGCCTCCGCGACCCGCGCCGTCGCCCTGGGTCGCCCGCCGCGCGACCCCGGTGCTCCGGTCAACGTGCCGGTCACCTTCACCTCCACGTTCATCGCCGACGGCGCCGTCGACTACGCCAGGGTGTCCAACCCGACCTGGCAGGCGCTGGAGGAGGTGCTCGGCTCCCTCGAGGGCGGTCGGGCGCTGACCTTCGCCTCCGGGCTGGCCGCGATCTCGGCCGTCGTCTCCCTGGTCCCGGTGGGCGGTGTCGTCGTCGCCCCGCGGCACGCCTACAGCGGCACCACTGCGCAGCTGGCCGAGCGCGCGGGCGCCGGGGCGCTCACCGTCCGGACGGTCCAGGCCGAGGACACCGCCGGGATCGTCGACGCCTGCGAGGGTGCCGACCTGCTCATGCTGGAGTCCCCGACCAACCCGATGATGGAGCTCACCGACGTGCGCGGGGTGCTGCGGGGGCTCGGCCAGCGGTACGGCGACGCCCGCCCGGTCGTCGCCTGCGACAACACCTTCGCCACGCCGGTCGCCCAGCAGCCGCTGGGCTGGGGGGCGGACGTGGTCGTGCACTCGGCGACGAAGTACCTCGCCGGGCACTCCGACACCCTCCTCGGGGCCCTGGTCACCTCGCCGCGACGGGAGGACCTGGCCGAGCGGCTGCACACCCACCGTTCCCTGCACGGCGCGGTCCCCGGCCCGATGGAGGCCTGGCTCGTGCTGCGAGGGGTCCGGACGCTGCACGTGCGCCTGGAGCGGGCGAGCGCGACGGCCGAGCTGCTCGTCAGCCGGCTCCTGGACCACCCGACGGTGGAGGCGGTGCGCTACCCGGGGTTCGGGGCGATGGTCTCGATCGAGGTCGCCGGCGGCCCCGAGGCGGCGGAGCGGGTGTCCGCGGCGACCCGGCTGTGGACCCACTCCACGAGCCTCGGCGGGGTCGAGTCCCAGATCGAGCGCCGACGACGCCACCCGCTCGAGGTGACCAGCGTGCCCGACTCCCTCCTGCGGTTGTCGGTCGGCGTCGAGGACCCCGAGGACCTGTGGGCCGACCTCGAGCAGGCCCTGGAGGCGGCCGCGGGCTGAGCAGGTCTGCCCATGAGCCGCGTGACGGGGCTCGGCGCGGCGGCGAGCGCCCAGCGGGCCTACGATCGGCCCATGGCCATCTTCGCCGTCCACTACACCTACTCCGACGACACCGAGGCGCGCGACGAGCACCGCTCGGCGCACCGGGAGTTCCTCGGCGCCCTCGCCTCGGAGGGTGTCGTGCTGATCTCGGGCCCCTACGCCGAGGTCGACGAGGCCCCCGACGCCGCGCTCATCCTGCTCCGCGGCGACAGTGCCGCCGAGCTGGTCGAGCTGATGCGCGAGGACCCGTTCCAGCAGCAGGGCCTCGTCGAGCAGGTGGCCGTGCGCGAGTGGACCCCGGTGCTCGGCGCCTGGTTCGAGGGCCCGCTGGCCGACGACCTGCGGTGAGGGACGCTACCCCTCGGCGGTGACGAACGTCCCCGCCCGACCGTCCAGCAGCTCGCGGGCCTCCTCGAGGTTGCCGATCGCCGCGGCGACCCGATGCTGCTGCCCCCCGACCTCGACGAAACGGCATACCGCCTCGACCTTGGGACCCATCGACCCCGCGGGGAGGTCCAGCGCCCGCAGCCGCTCCGGCGTGGTCCGCCGGATCTCCCGCGCCTCGGCGGTTCCGAAGCCCTCCATGACGGCCGGCACGTCGGTGAGCACCAGGAGCCGGTCCGCCTTGAGCCGGTGCGCGAGGACCGCCGCGGACAGGTCCTTGTCGATGACCGCCTCCACGCCGCGCAGGTCCCCGGTCGCGGTGCGCACGACCGGCACGCCCCCGCCGCCGGCGCAGACGACGATGATCGACTCGTCGAGCAGGTGGTCGATGAGCTGGGTCTCGATGATCTCCCGCGGACGGGGCGAGGGGACGACGCGCCGCCAGTGCTCGCCGTCGCGGCGCACCTGCCAGCCGTTCCGCTCCGCCAGCACGCGTGCCGTCTCCTCGTCGTAGACCTCGCCCACGAACTTCGTCGGGTCTTCGAACGCGGGGTCGTCCGCGTCGACGAGCGTCTGGTTCAGCACGGCAGCGAGCTGGCGGTAGGGCCGCTCGTTGCCGATCGCCTGCAGGATCCAGTAGCCGATCAGCCCCTGCGTCATTGCCCCCAGCGCGTCGAAGGGGTACGGCTGCGTCAGCCGCGCGTCGTTGGCCGACTCGATCGCCAGGACGCCCACCTGCGGACCGTTGCCGTGGGTGATGACGACCTCGTGGTCGTCGGTCAGGGGTGCCAGCTCCTTCATCGCCCGCCGGATGTTCTCCACCTGCGCGTCGGCGTCCGGCACCTGGCCCCGCCGCAGCAGGGCGTTCCCCCCGAGGGCGACGACGATCCTCATGGGGGGAGTATGCCGTGCCGGCGCGGGGGTGCGGGAGGCGCGGGGTTTCGGCCGGCGCGGGGGTGCGGCCGTGGTGCGGCGCACGGTCGGGGTGCGAGGGGTGCGAGGGGTGCGGCCGGGTGCCGTCCCCCCGCGCGGGCTGTGCGACGCTGGGCCGGTGAGCAGCGCCGCCTCTTCTCCTCCTCCGGCCGACGACCGCCGGACCGCGTCCATCGCCTGGGCGGTCGCGGTCATCGTCGTCGCCCTGGTCAGCGCCTTCATCGCCTGGCTGGCGCTGAGCGACGGGGGCCGGGACGGTGATGCCGCCGGCAGCGCCCCCTCGGTGAGCGCGCCGGCGACGAGCGAAGACGCCACCGAGGACGCCGCCGGGAACGACGCCGAGGCTGACGACGGCGAGGGCACCGACGCCGCCGACACCGGAGGGGCCGCCGAGGGGTCGACGGACGGCTCCGGGGACGGGTCGGCCGACGCGACCGGCGACGCTGGTGACGACGCTGCGGCCACCGGCCCCTCGCCGGAGGTCGCCGAGCTGATGATGAGCCTGCAGCGGCGGGACGCCGACGACCCGCTCGCCGTCGGTGACGTGGACGCGCCGGTCGTCATGATCGAGTACGCCGACTACCGCTGCCCCTTCTGCGCCCGGTTCGCCCTCGAGACGCTGCCCGAGCTGCAGGACCTGGTGGACGACGGGACGCTGCGCATCGAGTTCCGTGACTTCGTCATCTTCGGCGATGAGTCCCACGCGGTCGCCGTCGCCGCCCGGGCCGCCGCGGAGCAGGGGCCCGAGCACGGGCTGGCCTACCAGGAGGCGGCCTTCGCGCGCTCGACCGCCGGCCAGGCCACGCTCACCGAGGACGACCTGGTCGCCATCGCCGAGGAGGTCGGCGTCCCCGACGTCGACGCCTTCACGGAATCCCTCGACGACCCCCAGCTCGCCGCCGCCGTGGACGCCGACACGGCCGAGGCCCGGTCGCTGGGGCTCAGCTCGACCCCGACCTTCCTGGTCAACACCGCCGTCGTCCAGGGTGCCGAGACGGCCGAGCACTTCCGCGGCGTCGTCTCCGAGCAGCTGGAGAAGGCCGCCACCGAAGGCTGAGCCCCGTGGCCGCCCACCCCCGGGATGGTCATCGTCTCCCACGTCGGTCGTCGTACGCCCACCGCTGGGCATCGGTCATCGCCCCCCACGTTGGTCGTCACCCGCCCAGCGTCGGGCATCGGTCACCGCCCCCACGTTGCTCGTCACCCGCCCAGCGTCGGGCACCAGAAAGACTCGTGACCGATCGGTGTCGTCATGGGGACAGCGATCGGTCACACTCCTGCGGGCACTTCCCGGACACGCCCCCGTCAGCCATCATGGGGGCCGTGCGTGTCTTCGTCGCCGTCGTCCCGCCCGCCCCGGTCGTCGAGGCCGTCGAGGAGTTCCTGCAGCCCCGCCGGGACGCGCTCGCGACGCAGGGCAGGTGGCGCTGGACCCGGGCCGAGCACCTCCACCTCACGCTGGCGTTCGTGCCCGACCTCGACGCCTGGCGCGAGGAGAAGCTGATCGGCGCCGGGGCGGAGTATGCCGCCCGCCAGCGTCCCCTCAACCTCCGGCTCCGTCGGGCCGGCGCCTTCCCCGACCCGGGGGCCGCGCGGGTGCTGTGGGCAGGGGTCGAGGAGGAGCACCCGGACACCCTGGCGGGGTGGGCGGCCGGCATCCGCCGGGTCCTCTCGCACGCCGGCGCCCGGCTGGAGGGCACCCGGTTCACGCCCCACGTCACGCTCGCCCGCTCGGTCGGCGGCCGGCACCCCGCCGGGCACCTGCTGCAGTCTCTGGACACCCTCCTCACCCCGGTCTGGACGGTGCCCGAGCTGGTCCTGGTCGCCTCGTGGCTGGGGGAGGGGCCGAACGGGACCCCGCGGCACGAGGTGCGTCATCGCTGGCCCCTGGGAAGGGAGGGCACCGACGGGTGACGGCTACGGCGCCGTGGTCACCGCGTCGTCCACCGCCCCGGTGACGGCCGCGTCGCCCACCGCGTCGTCCATCGCCCCGGTGACGGCCGCGTCGCCCGGCCCGTCGCCCGGCCCGTCACCCGCCCCGTCGTCCACCGCCCCGGTGACGACCGCCCCATCGTCCACCTCGCCGTCGTCCACCTCGCCGTCCCCCTCGTCCGCGGGGCGCCCCTCCGCCGGGACGAACTCACCCACCGGCCCGGTCACCACCCCCAGCTCGGGACCGCAGGTGCGACCCGGTGGCGGGTCCGGCTGCAGGGTCCGGCCGTTGACCAGGCGGACGTCGTCGAACTGCGGCCTGCCGGACACCAGGTTGCGGTAGCTGTACCGCGTCAGGCTCACGACCGAGCAGTCCTGCCCGACGGTGAGGATGTCGAAGCTGTAGGGCTGGCTGACGAGCTCGCCGGCGGTCTCCGGGTCCTCCTCCGCAGCCTCCCTGGCCTCCTCGGTCAGCGGCGGCAGCCGGAACTGGTTGACCAGCCCGCCCCCGGTGAACGACCCCACCTGCAGGTGCTGGCCGTCCAGTGCCGGGGCGTGCATGTGGCCGTTGACCGTCAGCGTCCCGGCCCGCACCCGGTGCGCGGCGAAGGGCTGGTGGGTCACGACGAGGTCCGTGGGCTCCAGGCCGTCGGTCGCCTCCCGGAACTGCGCGGCCGCCTCCAGCTGCTCGCCGCCGAAGTCGTCCGAGCGCTGGTTGAAGAAGCGCACGTCGTTGAACCCCGACACCGAGACCCCGTGCACGTCGACGCGCAGGTACTCGCCGTCCGTCGGCTCCAGCAGGACGACGTTCGGGATCTGGGCCAGCCGCTGCAGCAGGGCCTCGTCGGTGGCCGAGACGGCGTCGTGGTTGCCCCGGACGAACACGTAGGGCACGCCCAGCGACTCGATCCCGGCGAAGATGCCGGTCAGCTCGCCCTCGCGGACCCGACCGAAGTTGACCAGGTCGCCGCTGTCGACGACCGCGTCGATGCGCTCGGTGGCCACGATCTGCCGCATGAGCGGGTACTGGTCCATCCCGTGGATGTCGCTGACGAGCAGGAACCGCGCCGCCACCGGCGCCTCGACCCCCTCCGGCGTGAACTCCTCGCGCAGGGCGTCGGACAGGGCCAGCAGGTTGGTCACGTAGACGGCACCCTGGTCGGCCTTGCTGGCCAGCGAGTCCAGGATCCCGGCGTTGGTCTGCACCAGCGACAGCATGGACGTGGCCCGGAACTCGGCGACCTTGCCGGTGCGGTAGGTCAGGTAGGCGGAGGCCCCCGGCAGCGCCAGCGCCAGGACCGTCGCGCCCGCCGCCGCCGCGACGACGTGGCCGGCGTGGCGCGGGCGGGACACACCGTAGGCCAGCAGGACGAGCAGGGAGGTGACGAGCGCACCCGCGGCGAACTTCCAGGCCACCTCGCGCACGCCGGTGTCGATGGCCTCGCGCAGCTCCTCCTGGCTGGGCTGCAGGCTGGTGGCGTCCAGCCGGCCGGAACGGATGAGGTCGGTCACCTCGTCGCGCACCTGGACCTGGGCCGTCAGCCCGGGGGCCGGCAACGGGCCCTCGAAGGTCATCACGACGTCGCCGATCACCGTCGGCACCTGGATGGTGGAGTCCAGCCGGGGCTCCACGGCCACGTCCGCGGTGAAGTACCCCGTCTCCATGTGCACCGGCCACAGCTGGGTGGTGGCCACCCCGCCGACCACGGCCACGAGCGTGAGCAGCATGACGACCAGGGCTCGCCACAGGCCGGCGGCCATCCCACGGGTGATGCGCTCACGGGTGCTCATCGCAGGGTCAGCGTAGTCGTGGGGCGTTGGATACCGTGGGGCCGCGCGCCCGTCGGGCCCGCCGGAGGGTCGAGGAGGACGCATGGACGCTGACGTCGTGGTGGTCGGGGCCGGGCTGGCCGGCCTGGTCGCGACCGCGGAGCTGGTCGCCGCGGGGAGGAGGGTCGCCCTGGTCGACCAGGAGTCCACCCGGCATCTCGGCGGGCAGGCCTGGTGGAGCTTCGGCGGGCTGTTCCTCGTCGACACCCCCGAGCAGCGGCGGATGGGGATCGCCGACACCCGGGACCTGGCCTGGCAGGACTGGACGGGGACCGCGGGCTTCGACCGGTTCGGCGCGGGCCGCCCGGGCACGGGCACCGCTGGAGGAGGCGGCGGGGCACCGCATACCTCCGGATCCCCGGGTGAGGACGACTGGGGCCGGCGGTGGGCGCGGGCGTACGTCGACTGGGCCTCCGGGGAGAAGCGGTCCTGGCTGCGCGAGCGGGGGATCCGCTTCTTCCCGGTCGTCGGCTGGGCCGAGCGGGGCGACGGGACCGCGACCGGCCACGGCAACTCGGTGCCGCGCTTCCACATCGTCTGGGGCACCGGCCCGGCGATCGTCGCGCCGTTCGAGCAGCGGGTGCGCGCCGCGGTCGACGCCGGGCTGGTCACGCTGCACGGGCGGCACCGGGTGACCGATATCGTGGTCACCGGCGGGGCGGTCACCGGGGTGCGCTGCGACGTGCTGCGCGAGGACGGGGTCGAGCGGGGTATGCCGTCCACGCGCGAGGTGGTGGGTCAGGCCGAGCTGACCGCCCAGGCGGTGGTGGTCACCAGCGGCGGCATCGGGGCGAACACCGACCTGGTGCGCCGGTTCTGGCCGGACCGGCTGGGGACGCCGCCGACGGAGCTGGTCACCGGGGTGCCGGCCTACGTCGACGGGTCGATGCTCGACCCGGTCGCCGCGGCCGGGGCGCGGCTGGTCAACCGGGACCGGATGTGGCACTACACCGAGGGGCTGGCCAACCACGCGCCCGTGTGGCCGGGCCACGGCATCCGCATCCTGCCCGGCCCGAGCTCGCTGTGGCTGGACGGGTCCGGCCGGCGGCTGCCGGCGCCGTTCTTCCCCGGCTTCGACACGCTCGGGACGCTGACCCACCTGCGGACGGCCGAGGGTGCGCGGGAGCACGACCACTCCTGGTTCGTCGCCACCCGCACGATCCTGGGCAAGGAGTACGCCCTGTCCGGCTCGGAGCAGAACCCCGACCTCACGGGCCGCTCCGTGCGCGGGGTGCTCGGGCGGGTGACGACCGACGTGCCGGCGCCGCTGAAGGCGTTCGTCGACCACGGTGCCGACGTGGTGGAGGCCGACACGCCGGAGAAGCTGGCCGCGGCGATGAACGCGCTGGTCGCGGGGGGTGGCGGTCCCGGAGGTGGTGGGCAGGGCGACCCGGCGGGTCCCGGTGCGGACGGGCTGGACGGGCTGGTCGACGGCGGGCGGCTGCGGGCGCTGCTCGAGGCGCACGACCGCGAGCTCGACAACGACTACGGCAAGGACCTGCAGACGGCGCTCGTGCGGGCGGCCCGCCGCTCGCGCGGGGACCGGCTGGTGCGGACGGCCGCGCCGCACCGCTTCCTGGACCCCGACCACGGGCCTCTGGTCGCCCTGCGGCTGCGGGTGCTCACCCGCAAGACCCTCGGCGGCGTGCAGACCGACCTGGACTCCCGGGCGCTGGACGCCGACGGGACCCCGGTGCCCGGTCTCTACGCCGCGGGCGAGGTGGCCGGCTTCGGCGGAGGCGGCGTGCACGGCTACCGGTCGCTGGAGGGCACGTTCCTGGGTGGCTGCCTGTTCAGCGGCCGGGCCGCCGGGAGGGCGCTCGCGCGCGACCTGTGACGGGGGGGTCCGGCCGGTCGGGACCGGGCGGCCGGGAGGCCGGGCGCGACCTGTGACGGGGTCGGGCTGGTCGGGACCGGCAGGCCGGGTGGTCGGGCGTGTGGTTGGCTGCATCCATGGACATGGGGACGCTCCGCCGCAAGGCCGGGACCGCGGCGCTGGTCGGGTTCCGGGTCCTGCCCGGACCCCTGAAGCGGGCGGCGGTGCGGGTCGGGGCGCCCAGCTACACCGTCGGGGCGGTCTGCGTGCTGGAGCACGACGGCCACGTGTTGTTCCTGTGGCAGCCGCACCGGAAGGGGTGGAGCCTGCCGGGGGGCCTCCTCGGCAAGGGCGAGGAGCCGGAGGCCGCGGTGCGGCGAGAGGTGGCCGAGGAGGTCGGGGTGGACATCGACCCCGGCGACCCGGTGTTCATCCGCGTCGACGCGGTGGACCAGGGGATCGACGTCGTCTTCCGGGTGCGGCTGGACCACCGCCCCGAGCTGACGCTGGCGACCGAGGCCCGCAAGGCGCAGTGGTTGACCCCCGAGGAGCTGGACGACGCCGACCGCGACACCCGGGGCATCCTGGAGCTGCTGGCCGGCCACGGCCGGGCGCCGCGCGAGGGCCGCCTGCTGCACGACTGATGACGGGCGCGCGGTCCGCCCCGGGCGGGCAGCTGTGACCGCGAGGTCGGGCCACGCCCGGCCCTGTCGACCTCATCAGGTCACGTGAACCCTCGGGGTCGACGGCGCCGGGCGTGTCGCGACCTGCGTTCGCCCGAGTCCCCCCGACCGGACCTGACCGTCAACCGGGCCGGACCTCCAGCAGGATCTTGCCGACGTGGTCGGAACGCTCCATCTCCTCGTGGGCCCTGGCGGCCTCGGCGAGCGGGTGGCGCGACTGGATCACCGTGCGGATCCGACCGTCCGCCACCATCGGCCAGACGTGCTCGCGCACCGCGGCGACGATCTCGGCCTTGCCCTCGACCGGCCGGGATCGCAGCGAGGTCGCGATGACCCGGGCGCGCTTGGACAGCAGCGCCCCCAGGTCCAGCTCGCCGCGGCGTCCGCCCTGCAGCCCGATGACCACCAGCCGGCCGTCGGTGGCCAGCAGCTCCACGTTGCGCTCGAGGTACTTGGCCCCGACCACGTCGAGGATGACGTCCGCACCCCGGCCGTCGGTCGCCGCCCGCACCTCCTCCACGAAGTCCTGGGTCCGGTAGTTGACCAGCACGTCCGCCCCCAGCTCCCGGCACGCGTCGAGCTTCTCCTGGGTGGAGGCGGTCACCGCCACCGTGGCCCCCAGCGCCCGGGCCACCTGGATCCCCATCGTGCCGATCCCGCTGGACCCGCCGTGCAGCAGCACGGTCTCGCCCTCGCCGAGCGCGGCCTCCAGCACCAGGTTGCTCCACACCGTGCAGGCCACCTCGGGCAGCGCCGCGGCGTCGGCCACCGGCACCACCGCGGGGACGGGCAGGAGCTGTCCGACGGGGACGGCGACGTGCTCGGCATACCCTCCTCCGGACAGCAGCGCACACACCTCGTCGCCCACGCTCCAGCCCGCGTCCTCACAGCCGGGGCCGAGCTCGGCGATCCGGCCGCTGACCTCCAGCCCGGGCAGCTCCGAGGCGCCGGGCGGCGGTGGGTAGAGGCCCTTGCGCTGCATGACGTCGGCGCGGTTGACCCCGGCGGCGACGACCTCCACGAGAACCTCGTACCGCCCGGGCACGGGGACGTCCACCTGGGCGGGGACCAGGACGTCGGCCTCGCCGGGGCCGGTGATCGTGACGGCGTTCATCTGCGGCATGGGCGGCAATCTACCGACCGGACCCTGGTATGCCGTCACCCGGCGGTGCGTCGGCGTGCACCGGGGCCGGCGACCCGGCCGGCCGCGCCCCGGTGGGCACCGCGCGTGGCGGCTACCCGATGAGGATCCCGGCGATCGCGGCGCTCATGAGGTTGGCCAGGGTGGCCGCCGCGATGGCCCGCAGTCCGAGCGTGGCGATCTCGCGGCGACGGTCCTTGACCAGGCTCCCGAGACCGCCGAGCAGGATGCCCAGCGAGCCCAGGTTGGCGAACCCGGTGAGGGCGAACGTGATGATCGCCGCGGTCTTGGGGCTGTAGTCCTCGATGGTGGGCGCGAAGTTGGCGAAGGCGACGAACTCGTTGACGATCACCTTCTGCCCGACGAAGCTGCCGGCGTTGGTCGCCTCCGCCCACGGGACGCCGATGACCAGCATGATCGGTGCGAAGAGGTAGCCCAGGATCTGCTCGAACGTCAGCTCCGGGTTGCCGAACCAGCCGCCGACCACGCCCAGCAGCAGGTTGACCAGGGCGATGAGGGAGATGAAGGCCAGCAGCATCGCGCCGATGTTGAGGGCGAGCTTCAGGCCGTCCCCGGCCCCGGAGGCCGCGGCGTCGATGACGTTGCGGTACTTCATCTCGTCGAGATCGTCCTCGTCCTCGTCGTCGTCGTCGTGGGCCGCGGCGCGCTCGTCCCCGTCCCCGTCACGTGCCCCGTCGCCTGCCCTGGTCCCGTCGCCTGCCCTGGTCCCGTCGCCGTCCTCGACCTCGTCCCGCTGCGCGTCCTCGGCCGCCTCCTCACGGGCCAGCTGCTTCTCCGGCGGGGCGTCGGGGTCTTCGGGTTCGAGCAGCTTGGCCATCATCAGCGCCCCGGGCGCCGCCATGAACGAGGCGGCGATGAGGTACTCCAGCGGCGCGCCCAGCAGGGAGTAGCCCACGAGCACCGACCCGGCGACCGTCGAGAGGCCACCCACCATGACCGCGAACAACCCCGAGGAGGTCAGCCCGCGCAGGTAGGGCCGGATGACCAGCGGCGCCTCGGTCTGGCCGACGAAGATGTTGGCGGCCGCGTTGACCGACTCGGCCTTGCGGGTGCCCAGCGCCTTGCCCAGCGCCGCGCCGAGCTTCTCCACGACGAACTGTAGGATCTTGTAGTGGTAGAGCACCGCGGTCAGCGAGGCGAAGAAGATGATGACCGGCAGCACCTGGAAGGCGAACACCACGCCGGCGTCCTCGCCCTGGGGCAGCACCGGCCCGAAGAGGAAGGCGATCCCGGCGTTGGCGGAGTTGATGACCGCCTGCACGCCCTCCGTCACCGCCTGCAGCACGGCCCGCCCCGTGGACCAGTAGAGGACGAGCACACCGAAGAGCACCTGCAGGCCGAGGGCGGCCAGGACCGTGCGCCAGCGCACCGCCTTGCGGTTGGAGGAGAGCAGCAGCCCGATCGCGACGAGGGCGGTCATCCCGCCGATACCCCAGAGGACGTCCATGCGGGGACGTTACCGGGAACGGTGGCCCATCCGCCGGGAAATCTCCTGCGCGGCCCGTCGGACCGCCCCGGCGAGCGACTCCCGCAGGTCCTCGGTCAGCTCCTCGGTGGGCACGGTGAGCGCGACCGCCGCCACCGGGTGGCCGGCGTGGTCGGTCACCGGAGCCGCGACCGAGTCCAGCCCGCGCGTGACGTAACCCTGCTCCACGGCATACCCCCGGGTGCGGGTCTGGCTGAGCAGGGGGCGCAGCGTGGACGGCGAGGTGGGGCCGGCGTCGGTGCGGCGCACGAAGGCGTCCCGGCCGGGGAAGAGCGCGCGCACCTGGGCGGCGGGGAGGGCGGCGAGGACGGCCAGGCCGGTCGCCGTCAGCGACGCGGGCAGGCGCACGCCGACGTCGGAGACGAGCGAGGGTCGGCCGGCCACGCGCTCCTCCACGACGTAGACCACGTCGCGCCCGTGCAGCACCCCGAGGTGGGCGTTGTGCCCGGTGGTGTCAGCGAGCCGGGTGAGGACCGGGCGGGCCAGACGCTGGAGCGGCGCGTGCCGGGTGTACGCGGAGCCCAGCTCGAAGGCGGCCACCCCCAGGCCGTAGCGGCGCTCCTCCGGCAGGTGCACGACGAAGCCGCGCTCGACGAGGGCGGCGAGCAGGTGGTAGGTCGAGGACCGCGGCAGGCCCAGCTCGCGGGCGACCGCAGCCGCCGGCTGGGGGGTCGCGTGCCGGGCCAGGAACGTCAGCACGTCGAGCGCGTGCCCGGCGGCGGGTGCGTTGGCCACCGCGCCAGTATGGCGTGGGCGTGGCCGGGTGCGTCGGCCACCGCGCCAGCATGGCGTGGGCGTGGGCGTGGGCGGGGGCGTGGGCTGGTGCGGGCGCCTCCCGGGCGTCCTCGGGTGTCGTGGGCAACGAGGGAGGGGCCGTACGGTGGCGCCATGGACGACGCCGAGATCAAGGCCTTCTGGGCCGACGCGCGGGTGCGCGGCGGCCTGAACCCCGCGGAGTCCTACATCGGCGTGACCGCCGCCGACCTGCTGCCGCCGCCGGCCTGGTCGTTCGGCTCGACGCCGGAGGAGGCCGACCGGCTCCTGGCCCTGGTGCTCGAGGGTCGCAAGACGGCGTCCGCCTCGGCGCGGTGGGAGTACGAGGTCGGTGCCCAGGACGATCAGCACCCCGACGGCCGGGACGGTGGCGGTGGTCCTGGCCGTGGCGACACCCTGGTCCGCACGCGGGTCGACGTCGAGCTGCCCGCGCCGGGGTCGCTGTCCATCGTGCTCGACGGGGCCGACCATCCCCGCGCCCTCATCCGGACGACCCATGTGGAGGTCGTCCGGTTTGGCGACGTCGACGAGGACCACGCCCGCCGAGAGGGGGAGGGGTCCCTGGAGCGGTGGCGGGCCGAGCACCGACGGTTCTTCGACGAGCACGCGCCGGCCGGGCAGTGGGTCGACGAGGACACCAGGGTCGTGCTGGAACGGTTCGTCGTCGTGGTGCCGGCGCAGGCCCGACGCTCTGCCCGCAGGGCCGGGCTGCTGTAGCGGCGCCGGTCCCCCCGCCGTCGGGCGCCGTCTCCGCCGATCGCGCGAGTCCCCGCCGGGTGTCGGTCGCCTGGGGGTGCCGCCCGGTGTCGGTCGCCTGAGTGTGCCGCCCGGTGTCGGTCGCCTGAGTGTGCCGCCCGGTGCTGGACGTCTGGCATGCGAGACGCTGGCCCTCCGCGTGGCCTGTCCCTCAGCCGGTGACGACGGTGGAATGGAGCCATGAGCCGCCTCCCCGCCTCCGACAGCCCTGCCGAGGTCGTCGTCGACGTCGGTCCCCTCGCTCCGGCCGAGGTCGTGGCCGTCGCCCGTCACGGGGCGCGCGTCCGGCTCTCCGAGGCCGCGCTGGAGGGGATCGCGGCGACCCGCCGGATCATCGACGACCTCGCCGGCGACGACCAGCCGCACTACGGCATCTCGACGGGCTTCGGCGCGCTGGCGACCACGAGCATCCCGCCGCAGAAGCGGGCCCAGCTGCAGCGCAGCCTCGTCCGCAGCCACGCGGCCGGGTCCGGGCCGGAGGTCGAGCACGAGGTCGTCCGCGCGCTCATGCTGCTGCGCCTCTCGACCCTGGCCACCGGCCGCACGGGTGTGCGGGTGGCCACCGCCCAGGCCTACGCCGACCTGCTCAACGCCGGGATCACCCCGGTGGTGCACGAGCACGGCTCGCTGGGCTGCTCCGGTGACCTCGCCCCGCTGGCCTCCTGCGCGCTCGCGGTGACGGGCGAGGGCATGGTGCGGGTCCGCAGGCCGCACCCGGGGGCCCGCGGCCGCGACGCCCGGGCTGCCGACGGCAGCGCGGCGCGCGGTCACCGACCGGCGCCGCGTCCGGAGGAGCCCGTCCCCGCTGCCGAGGCCCTGGCCGACGCCGGTCTCGCGCCCGTCCAGCTCGCCGAGAAGGAGGGCCTGGCGCTCATCAACGGCACCGACGGCATGCTGGGCATGCTGCTCCTGGCGCTGCACGACCTGGACACCCTGCTGACGACCGCCGACGTGGCCGCCGCGATGAGCGTGGAGGGGCAGCTCGGCACCGACGACGTCTTCGCAGCCGACCTGCAGGCGCTGCGGCCGCACCCCGGCCAGGGCTCCTCCGCCGCCAACCTGCGGGCCCTCATGGCCGGAAGCGCCATCCGGGAGAGCCACCGCACCGAGGCGTGCACGCGGGTGCAGGACGCCTACTCCCTGCGCTGCTCGCCCCAGGTGCACGGCTCCGCCCGGGACACCTGCGACCACGCCGCGCTGGTCGCCTCCCGCGAGCTGGCCGCCGCCGTCGACAACCCGGTCGTCACCCTCGACGGGCGGGTGGAGTCCAACGGCAACTTCCACGGCGCACCGGTCGCCCACGTCCTCGACTTCCTCGCGGTCGTCGTCGCCGACGTCGCCGGCATCAGCGAGCGCCGCACCGACCGCTTCCTCGACGTGGCGCGCAGCCACGGCCTGCCGCCCTTCCTGGCCGACGACCCCGGCACCGACAGCGGGCTCATGATCGCGCAGTACACCCAGGCGGCGGTCGTCTCCGAGCTCAAGCGTCTGGCGGCCCCGGCGAGCGTGGACTCCATCCCCTCCTCGGCCATGCAGGAGGACCACGTGAGCATGGGGTGGGGCGCGGCCCGCAAGCTGCGCCGGGCCGTCGACGGACTGGCCCGGGTGCTGGCCGTCGAGGTCCTCACCGCCGCCCGGGCGCTGGACCTGCGCGCCCCGCTGACCCCCGCCCCGGCGACCGCCGCCGTCGTCGCGCTCCTCCGCGGAGCCGGAGTGCAGGGGCCGGGCCCCGACCGCCACCTCTCGCCGGAGATCGAGACCGTCGTCGACCTCGTCCTGGACGGCCGGGTGCGCTCGGCCGCCGAGGAGCATGCCGGCCCGCTGACCTGAGGCCAGGTCTCGTGCAGTCGATGGGAGCCCCGGAAAGGGCCAGGATCGTCTGCACGGGACGAGGGCCGCCTGGCACGAACCGGCCACCCTCACCACGCCCACCCGCACCACGCCCCACCCGCACCACAGCACGCACGCTTCCCACCGCACCGCACGCCGTACCGAGTCGAAGGAGACCACCATGGAAGGCGCCCGCCCCGTCCGTGCCGCCCGCGGCACGCAGCTGACCGCCCGCAGCTGGGCCACCGAGGCCCCCCTGCGGATGCTCATGAACAACCTCGACCCCGACGTGGCCGAGCGGCCCGACGACCTGGTGGTCTACGGGGGCACCGGCCGCGCCGCCCGGGACTGGAAGAGCTTCGACGCGATGGTCCGGACGCTGACCGACCTGCGCGAGGACGAGACGATGCTGGTCCAGTCCGGTCGCCCGGTCGGCGTCTTCCAGACCCACGAGTGGGCGCCGCGGGTGCTCATCGCCAACTCCAACCTCGTGCCCGACTGGGCCAACTGGCCGGAGTTCCGGCGCCTGGAGCACCTCGGCCTGACGATGTACGGCCAGATGACCGCCGGCTCCTGGATCTACATCGGCACCCAGGGCATCCTGCAGGGCACCTACGAGACCTTCGCCGCGGTCGCGGCCAAGCGCTTCGGCGGCACCCTGGCCGGCACGCTGACCCTGACCGGTGGCTGCGGCGGCATGGGCGGGGCCCAGCCGCTGGCCGTCACGCTCAACGGCGGCACCTGCCTCATCGTCGACGTCGACGAGGCCCGGCTGCGACGCCGGGTCAGGAGCCGCTACCTCGACGAGGTGGCCGACAGCCTCGACGCGGCCGTCGAGCGCGTGCTCGCGGCCAAGGCCACCCAGGAGGCCGTGTCCGTGGGTGTCGTCGGCAACGCCGCCGAGGTCTTCCCCGAGCTGCTGCGCCGCGGGGTCGAGATCGACATCGTCACCGACCAGACGTCGGCGCACGACCCGCTGTCCTACCTGCCCGAGGGCATCGACCTGGGCGACTGGCACGACTACGCCGAGAAGAAGCCCGAGGAGTTCACCGACCGGGCGCAGGCCTCGATGGCCCACCACGTCGAGGCGATGGTCGGCTTCCTGGACGCCGGTGCCGAGGTTTTCGACTACGGCAACAGCATCCGCGACGAGGCCCGCCAGGGCGGTTTCGACCGGGCCTTCGACTTCCCGGGCTTCGTCCCGGCCTACATCCGGCCGCTCTTCTGCGAGGGCAAGGGCCCCTTCCGCTGGGCCGCGCTGTCCGGCGACGAGAAGGACATCTACGCCACCGACAAGGCCGTGATGGACCTCTTCCCCGACAACGACCACCTGCAGCGCTGGATCCGCGGGGCGCGCGAGCGGGTCGCCTTCGAGGGCCTGCCGGCCCGGATCTGCTGGCTCGGCTACGGCGAGCGGGACAAGGCCGGCGTCCGGTTCAACGAGATGGTCGCCTCCGGGGAGGTGTCCGCCCCGATCGTCATCGGCCGCGACCACCTGGACGCCGGGTCGGTCGCCAGCCCCTACCGCGAGACCGAGGCGATGGCTGACGGATCCGACGCGATCGCCGACTGGCCGCTGCTCAACGCCCTGGTCAACACCGCCTCCGGCGCGAGCTGGGTCTCCCTGCACCACGGCGGCGGCGTCGGCATCGGCCGTTCGATGCACGCCGGGCAGGTCTCGCTCGCCGACGGCACCGACCTGGCCCGGCAGAAGCTGGAGCGGGTCCTCACCAACGACCCCGGCATGGGCGTCGTCCGGCACGTGGACGCGGGGTATGCCGAGGCCGAGCAGGTCGCGCAGGAGCGTGGCGTGCGGGTGCCGATGCGGGAGGGCGTGAACGACGCCGACGCCGACGCCGACGCCGACGGCGCCGGGACCGTCCAGGACACGGAGGGCGGCCGGTGAGCACCGCGGCGACCCCTGGTGCCGGACCGGGTCCGGACCCCGCCCGGGCAACCGCCCCGGGGTCCGCGGAGCCGGGCGCGGTCGATCCCGACCGGGCACCCATGTGGAAGTTCTTCGTCCTCTCGGCGATCGGCATCCTCATGTTCTTCGTGCCGGTCACGATCGGGGAGCGCAGCACCATCCCCCTGGACCACATCGTGTCCTGGCTGCGGGCCAGCGTCCCCGCCGTGCTGCCCTACTACGCGCTCGCGCTCATCGCCGCGGGCGCGGCATACCCCTTCCTCACCCGCACGTGGCGGCGGGACACGACCACGCTCGTGTTCTCCCTAGCCCGCGTGGTGGGTCTGGTCGTGGGGATCATGCTGGTCTTCGGCATCGGCCCGGCGTGGCTGTTCGCCGAGGGCATGGGTCCCTTCCTCCTCAACGCCCTGGTCATCCCGGTCGGGCTGCTCGTGCCGATCGGCGCGGTCTTCCTGGCGTTGCTCGTGGGCTACGGCCTGATGGAATTCATCGGGGTGCTCGTGCGCCCGTTCATGCGGCCGGTGTTCCGCACGCCGGGCCGGTCGGCCATCGACGCGGTCGCCAGCTTCGTCGGCTCCTACAGCCTGGCGCTGCTCATCACCAACCGGGTCTACCTGGAGGGCAAGTACCACCGGCGCGAGGCGATGATCATCGCGACCGGGTTCTCCACGGTGTCGGCGACCTTCATGATCGTCGTGGCCACCGCGCTGGACCTCATGGAGCACTGGACGCTGTACTTTTGGTCGACCCTGCTCATCACCTTCCTCGTCACGGCCGTCACCGTGCGGATCCCGCCGCTGTCCCGGGAGCCGGAGGACTACGCCCCCGGGGCGGTCCCGCGCCCCGAGCAGGACCACGCCGGCAACCGGTTCGCAGCCGCCTGGCGCGAGGCGCGCGCCACCGTCGCCGCCGACCCCGGGGTGGGCCGGACGGTCCTGACCAACCTCAAGGACGGCTTCGTCATGGCGATGGCGATCCTGCCCTCGATCCTCTCGATCGGGCTGCTTGGGCTGGTGCTCGCGGAGTTCACCCCCGTCTTCGACTGGCTGGGCTACCTCTTCTACCCGATCACCTGGGCGCTGCAGATCCCCGAGCCGATGCTCGTGGCCAAGGCCGCCGCGCTCGGGGTCTCGGAGATGTTCCTGCCGGCGGCGCTGGTGACGGAGTCGGCGATGTCGGTGAAGTTCGTCGTGGCGGTGGTCAGCGTCAGCCAGATCATCTTCTTCTCGGCGATGGTGCCCAGCCTCGTCGGGACGCAGATCCCGGTCTCGATCCCGCGGCTGCTCGTCGTGTGGTTCCTCCGGGTGGCGATCAGCCTCGTCCTGACGATCCCGTTGGCGCTGCTGCTCTTCTGACCCGGCGGCATACCCTGACCGCGTGCCCGCCGTCCTGCTCCTCGTCCTCGCGACGCTGTTCTGGGCGGGCAACTACCTCGTCGCCGAGCGTGCGGTCGAGACCCTGGACCCGCTGTCGCTGACCTGGTGGCGGTGGGTCCTGGCCGCGGTGCCCCTGCTGGTCGTGGCCCAGGTGGTCGAGCGGCCGGACTGGCGCCGGCTGATGGCGCGGTGGCGCATCCTGCTGCTCGCGGGCGTGCTCGGGGTGGGCGGCTACGGCCTCCTCCTCTACGCCGCCCTCGAGCGGACGAGCGCGGTCAACGCCTCGATCGTCAACGCGCTCAACCCGGCGGCGATCGTCGTGGCGGCCGTCCTGCTGGGCCAGGCGACGGCCGGGTGGCGCACCTGGGTCGGGGTGGGGGCAGGGCTGCTCGGGGTGCTCCTGGTGCTCACCCGCGGAGACCTCGGCCGCGTGCTGACGCTGACCTTCAACTCCGGCGACCTCATCATGCTCGGGGCGGTCGCGGTCTGGACGGCGTACACGCTCATCGGCCGTCGGCTCGGCCTGCCCGTGCTGGCCGCCACCGCGGTCCAGGTCGTGCTGACGACGGTGGTGCTGACCCCCGTGGTGCTGCTCACCGGCCTGTCCGCGCCACCGGACCGCGGCTCGTGGGCCGCGGTCCTGTTCATCGTCGTCTTCCCCTCCGTGGGCTCCTACCTGTGCTGGAACCTGGCGATCGGCCGGGTCCCCGCCGGTGTGGCGGGCACCTCGATGAACCTCATCACCGTCTTCACCGTGGCCATCGCGGCGATCCTGGGCCGGCCACCGACGGCCGTCCAGCTGCTCGGCGGCGTCCTCGTCGTCGGTGGCGTGCTGCTCGCGTCGCGCGGAGGACGGGGCGTCGCCCGTGCCGCGGAGACGTCCGGCCGTGCCGCCGAGACGTCAGCCCCTGCCGCCGAGACGTCAGCCCGTCCCGCCCGAGCAGCACCACCTCCTGCCGGAGGCGGGCACGGGGGCGCGACGCCGAGCGACCGCATACCCCCTGGGGTATGATCGTGCGTACCGACGGAAGGACCCCGGCATGACCACCCCCACCCGGCCGAGCCCGCAGGACGAGGCCGCCCTGGCGCGCGTCCGGGCGCTGACGCAGGCCCCCGTGACACCGGTCGTGCAGACCCCCACCTCGGTGCTGGGGACGCTGCGCGACACGTGGGCCGGCCATCGGCTGGCCGCCGCCGCCGTGATCGCCGCCGTCCTGGTCGTGGGCCTGGTGCTCCTGGCTCCGGGTGCCTCGTGGGGGGTGGTGCTCCTCGTGGGGGCCGGCACGGGGCTGGCGCTGGCGACCTACCTGCCCGCCGCCGGCCAGTCCCTGGGCCAGGCGTTCGGGGGCACGTGCGGGATCGCCGGCCTCTGCCTGCCGCTCCTCGGGGTCTCCCAGCTGGCCCAGGGGGCCGCCGGCACCGCCCAGGGGTATGCCGTCGCGCTCGTCGTCGTCGGCCTGGCCCAGCGGGTGCTCACCGCCGGGTCCTGCGGGACGCCTGCGCGCTGAGGGACCGCTCAGCCGGGCGCCTCGGCCACCGTGACGTCCACGGTGAAGCCACCCTCCAGGGAGCGGCCGAGCGTCGTCACCTCGACCGTCCAGGTGCCGGGGGCCGGCAGCGTCACCTCGGGAGCGACCCAGTAGCTGCCGGTCAGGGGCTGCAGGGCCAGCTCGCGCGGGGGCTGGCCGGGAGCGGCCACCGTCGCCGTGGCGGCGTCGACGGTCCTGGGGGAGCCGACCTGGTCGTAGAAGGTGAGGTGGAGGGCGTTGCCGCCCGCCCGGGCGGGGGTGAGGATGACGTCGACCGCCCCGTTCCCGTCGTCGACGGTGCTGGCGAACGAGCGGGCCTGCAGCGCCTCGCGGGCAGGCGGGGTGTTGACGAGCATGGCGGTCACGCCCAGGACGAGCGCGAGGACGACCAGCTCCACGCGGGCCGTGCGGAAGACGGCCTTTGAGGTGGTGACCGCGGCCACCAGCCGGGTCCGCTGCCAGAACCCCAGTCCCAGGAGCACGGCCACGAGGACGAGCTTGACCATGAGCGTGGCGCCGTAGCGGGTCGTCAGCAGGGTGCCGGGGTCCCCTCCGCTCTGCTGCGCGGCCGAGGCGACACCGGTGATCGCGACGACCACCACGGCTGAGAGCGCCACGGTGGAGAAGCGGCGGACCGCCCCGGCGGTCGCCTCGTCGGCACCGGTGCCGGCGGGTGCCAGGACGATGCCGAGGGCCGCCAGGCCGCCGATCCAGGTGGCCGCCGCCGCGTGGTGGACGACGTCGGAGGCGACGGCCAGCGCGGGGGCCCCGGCGGAGGCGGGGTGCCCGCTGAGGGCGAGCGAGACCATGACGAGCAGGACCGCTCCGCCCGCCACCAGCGGGACCACCGGTCCCGCCCTGCGCCAGAGCAGGGCGGCGACGAGGGCCAGGGCCCCCGCCAGGATCCGGAGGGCGTCGTGGAGTCCGGCCTCGGTGCCCCGCACGGCGTCGTCCAGCAGGGGGAGGGCCTCCAGCAGAGAGCTGCCGGAGGCTTCGGCCACGTGGGACAGCAGCCGGCCCACGGACCCGAGCAGGACCGCCGCCGCCGCCCCCGTCGCGACCTGCGCCGCCCGGCGGCTGCGGAGCGTGGCCGTCGGGGCGACGACGCTCCGGAAAAGCACCAGCCCGCCCAGGACGGTGGTCCCGGCGAGCAGGACCCACCGGGAGACCCACCGGACGGCGGCCACGGTGGTGGAGGTCGTGAAGGTCGCGCCGGACACCGCGGACGACGGGTCGCCGGGGCCGGCGCTGCCGGGGCCGGGGTCGACCGGGGGGGCGGGGACGGAGGTCGGGGGAGGCGTCGGGGCCGGGGAGGTCGTGGTGGCGGCCGGGTCGGTCCCCGTCGAGGCGGCGCCGTCGGCGGTCGCGCCGTCCCCGGTGGTGCTGCCGCCGGTGCCGGCAGGGTCGTCGGCCGGCGATCCGGTGCCGGTGGGGGGACCGCCGGCGCCCGTCCCGTCGCCCGCCCCGGCGGTGGGTGCGCCCGGGGCGTCTTCGGGGTCGTCACCCCCGTCGTCCCGCGCGTCCTCGAGCTCGTCCTGGGCGTCCTCCCTGGCGTCCTCGAGGTCGTCGCGCGCGTCCTCGAGGTCGTCGCGGGCGTCCTCGAGGTCGTCCGCGGCGTCGTCCCGGGCGTCGGACCCGCCGTCGTCCGGCTCCTCCTGGACGTGGAAGACGAAGCTGCCCGAGATGACGTGGGAGTCGGTCGAGACGACCGACCAGGACACCGCGTAGCTGCCCGCCTCGTCCGCGTCGACCTCGGCGGTGACCGTCGTCCCGCCGTCCCCGGTCGTCGTGTCGTCGTCGACCCGGTCCCCGTCGGGACCGACCACGCGCAGGCCGCCGAGCTCGACGTCCACCGGCGCGCTGAACTGCAGCGTCACGCTCTCGGGGGGCAGCGTGCGGACGGAGTCGGCGACCGGGTCGGTGGAGAGCAGCGTGGTGTGCGCGGCGGCCGGGGCCGCGACCAGCAGCAGGGGCAGCAGCAGCCCCAGGAGGCCCAGCAGGGCGTGGAGCAGGCGCGGACGGGGCGCCCGGGACCCCGACCGGCCCCCGGGCCTGCCGGTCCGCTCCTCAGTGCTCCGTACCGTGGCCGCCCCCACCACCTCCGCCACCGGGTCCGCCGGACACGTCCACGTGCACCGGCTGCGTGTCCGGCCCCAGGCGGAACTGCGCGGCCGCGGCGCCGCTGGGCACCTGGAAGACGACCACCCCGTTGATCCGGGCCCCCGGCGTCAGCGACTCGTCGCCGAGCAGGGCCAGGTAGGGGGGGTGTTCCTGGCCGTCCACCGTCAGCGTGACGTCCCTGGCAGGGAACTGCGTCCCCTCCTCCCCGCCGGAGAGGACCATCTCCACGGCGACCCGCTTGGACCCCTCAGGCACCGCGTCGGAGATCATCGACGAGCTCATCTGCATCCCCAGGGCGGCGAACCGGTCGGCGTCCTCGGGGTGCATGAGCATCATCGGGTCCTGGATCGTCCAGGCGCCGGTGACCACCACCTGCCCGCCGTCGTGCTCGACCTCGCTGCCCACCAGGGCGCGGCCGTCCTCGGCGAGCCGCCCCCAGACCGTGAGGGCCAGGAGCAGCACCGCGCCGAGGGCCACCAGCCCCCAGGCCTGGCTGCGGCGAAGGGGTCGGGGAGCCGGTGCCTCGTCGACCTCGGCGGGCGCGGTGGTCATTGGAGCAGCGCCTCCACCGCGGTGGGCACGGCCCCGCCCACCGCGGCCGGACCACCGAGCACGGTCACCCGCAGCGGGTCGAGCCGGACCAGCTCGTCCTGGACCACCTGGGGCAGCGCGGTCGGGGTGGTCAGCAGGACGGGCGCCCCGTCGAGCCCGGCCACCGGACCGGCCGCCAGGGCGTCCGGGAAGTCCAGGCCCGTGGCCAGGAAGGCCCGGTCGGCGCGCGGGTAGAACGCCTCGGCGACGGCCGCCGCGGTGGCGTACCGGTTCGCACCGGCCACGCGTTCCGGCTGCACGCCGGCCGCGGTCGCGATCTGATCCAGGACGGCGTCCCCGACCGCGGCCGACCCGCCGAGCACGACGACGCGTGCCGGCTGCAGCCGGGCGAGCTCGGCGGCCGTGTCGGAGGGCAGACCGTCGACCTGGGTCAGCAGCATGGGTGATCCGTCCCGCGCGGCCGGGGCGCTGCCCGCCAGGGCGTCCGGGAAGCCCGCCCCGCTGGCGAGGACCACCGTGTCGACGCCGGGGGCGAAGGTGGCAGCGCTGATGGCCGCCGCCGTCGCGTACCGGTTGGCCCCGGCCAGCCGGGTCACCGTGCCCGTCCCCTCGGGGACGAACGCCCGCAGCTCCTCGAGCACCGCCCCGTCGACCGCGGCCGTGCCGCCCAGGACGACGATGTGCTGCGGCGCGAGACGGCTGAGCTCGGCCGTGGTGGCCGCCGGCACCGTGGACGGGGTCGTCAGCAGCAGCGGGGCCTGGGCCCGGGCCGCGGCCGGACCACCGGCCAGGGCGTCCGGGAAGGTGGTGCCGCTGGCCACGAACACGGTCTCCACGCCCGGCTCGAACCGCGAGGCGCTGACCGCCGCGGCGGTGCCGTAGCGGTTCGGGCCCTCGAGCCGGTCGACCACCACGCCCGCGGTCGTGAACACGCTGCTGAACGGGGTCCCGGCGGCGTTCCCGCGCAGGTCGGTCACCGACGCGTCCACCTCGACCCGGTAGCCGCTCGTCCGGGCCAGCCTGTCCTCCGGGTCGAGCACCACCGTGGAGACGGCGACGTCGAGGCTGTGGTCCTCGACCACCGTCGCGGGCACGGGGTCGCCGGAGTCCACGTCGACCAGGCGCACCTGGTCGGCGAGGCCGCCGAGCTCGACCCGCTCGGAGAAGGTCAGGATCACCGCACCGTTGCGGGGCACGTCCTCGGCCCCGTCGGCCGGCTCGACCGCGGTCACGGTGGGCCCGGTCACGTCGTCGGCGTCCAGGACGAGCACCTGGGCCATGTCCGCGAGCGGGTGGGTCACCGTGCCTCCGTCGGGGTCGGACATCGTGACCGTGGACGTCGCCGAGATCTCCAGCACGCCCCGGCCCGGGTATGCCGTCACCGGCACCGTGACCTCCACGGTGCCGTCGCCGCCCGTGGTCACGGTCGTGCTGAAGGCGTTGGGCTCGGGGGCGGTCAGGCTGACCTGGTGCCCCGACCCCAGGGGTCGGCCGTCGACGGACAACGCCGCCGTGACGGTCACCTCGTCGGGCAGGGACTCCACCACGAGCGGGTCCGGCGTCAGCTCCATCACGGGGGCGCCGGGCACCGGTGTGAGGGCCTCGTTGATGACCCGTAGCGGCGAGCAGCTCATGTACGGGCTGGGGCACCGTTCGAGCGGGACCGGGAAGCGCTCGGTCCCCGGGGCCGGCTGCTGGTGCACCCGCAGCACGCCCCAGCTGCCGGAGGACAGGCCCATCGTCCCGTTCGCGACGCCGTAGCGGAAGTCGCCGACCGACTGCAGGAGCCCGCCGGCGGCCTCCACGTGCAGGGTCGCCGACCCGCCCGTCGCCAGCGACCCGGCCACGCCCTGCCGGACCGAGTCCGCGTCGAAGGCGTGCTCGAGCCAGCTGTGGCCGCCCAGGGAGTAGGCCACGGTCCGGGCGCGGTCGGCCGCGTGCAGGACGTGGATCCGCAGGGGGTCCCCCTGGTGGGCCCGGATGATCGGGGTGTCCGGATCGCCGATCGGTTCCCCGTCGACCGGGTAGGTGGTGCTGAAGACGTTCGCGAGCCGCGCCCCGAAGTCGGGGTCGGTGAACGGCGCGCCCTGCGGGTCGCGCGGCGGGTCGGCGACCTCGTCCGTCACCGGGCCGGGCAGCCCCAGCCGGTGGTGGAGGGGGGCGTTGCGGTAGCTGACCGCCCGCTCACCGGCGTCCGGCCAGTCGTCCGGGATGGGGTCGTGCAGGACGGTCCCGTCGGCCGAGCGCAGGTTGAGCCCGTTGTGGTGGATCAGGACGGCGTCGCGGTAGTCCGCGCCCTCCCGTCCGGGCAGGACGTCGACCTGGGCCCCGGAGGTCACCCGCTCGCCCGTCATCGGGTCGCGGTAGACCGCGTTCGGCGGTCCCACGACGAGCCCGGCCAGGAGCCCGTGGTGTCGGTGCCCGCGGACGTCGCCGAAGGCCGTCAGGGGCACGGCGCCCAGCTCCCCGTCGGTGAGCGCGGGCTCACGGGCAGGGTCCTGGTAGGTGACCTGGTCGGCGTACCAGACGTACTGCACGGTGTCTCCCGGGCCGGCGGTCTGGTCGAAGTTGTAGCCCACGGTCGTGCCGTCGCTGGTGCGCACGTCGTAGCGCACGAGCGAGGGGTGCAGGGAGACCCGGGTGCCGGCATACCAGGGCCTGCCGGGTGTGAACTCCCCGTCCCCCTCGTCGTCGGGCGGGACCGGGAAGGCGGGCTCGAGGGTGATCGGCGCGTCCCCGTCGAGCGTGCCCCTGAGCCCGTGCTCGTCGAAGCGCTCCCAGTCGACCTCGTTGGTCAGGCTGACGATGACGCAGTCGCCCTCGTTGGCGCGCAGCACCAGCGGTTCGAGCTCCTTCTCCCCGGACCGGACGGCCGCGACGTCGGCGGACAGCACGTAGGCCAGCCCGTAGGGGTCGTGGTCGCCGTAGCGGTTGTAGACGATCTCGCTGTCGATGGCCGAGACCTGGAAGTACTTCTGCGGGGCTCCCGTCGGGCACGCCGGCGGCAGGGGCTGCTGGGCGCGGGGGATGTGCGCCGCCGGGTCCGGCGCGGGCAGGGGGTAGCCGGTGACCAGGCCGACCGGGTTGTCGGGCAGCGGGGTCAGGGGGTTGGCGGTGGTCTGGTCGAAGACCCGCATGACGCCCCAGGCGCCCAGCCAGAGGTCCTCCAGCCCGGTCCCGCCGTAGAGGAAGTCGGAGACGCGGGGCTGGTTGCCCAGCGGCGGCGTCGGGCAGACCACGTCGCCGCCCAGGCCGCAGTCCACGCCGACATCGCTGATGTTGAACGCCTCGGAGACCCCGATGTGGCGGGCGTTGATGTAGGGGGAGGCGGGGTCGAGCGCGTCGCGGCGCCAGCGCACCCCGTGCACGGTGAAGTTGTGCATCTCCTCGTGCGAGCCCTGGATCAGGCGGAAGCGCACGTTGTCGCCACGGTTGGCCATGAGGACGGGAGTCTCCGGGTCGCCCCAGATCCGCGAGCTGAAGGTGTAGGCGGGGTCGACCCAGCCGGCCGCCCGCAGCTCGGCCCGCGTCGGCGGCGGAGCCTGCGGGTCGGTGACCGGACCGGGACCGGGACCGGCGAACTGGCGCAGCAGCATGGGTGCGCTGCGGTAGTTGATGCCCATCCCGCCCTGGTCGTTGCGCGCGGCCTCCAGCGGCACCAGGGGCGGCTCGACGGCGTTGGCGCGGTCGAGGATGTCGGCGTGCGTGGCCGAGCGCTGGAAGACCGGGATGAAGTCGGCGATGGCGACGCCGAACTCGCGGAAGTCGTCCTGTCCCGCGGGGCCGATGAGGTCCATGGCCGAGCCGTGGGCGGTGCCGACGCAGGACGTCCCGCAGACGGGCACGCCCCGACCCTCGGTGTTCACCGGCTGGAGGAACTCCCCGGTGAGGGGATCGCGGCTGTCGTAGCCCTGACCCTCGACGACGAGGGCGGAGAACAGCCCGCGGTTCTGCAGGGTGCCGGCGAAGTGGTGGTCGTGCATGAACGCGGTCCGCAGCTCGTAGTCGGCGTACCAGCGCTCCTTGATGGTCTGTCCCTCCGACAGCCAGCTGGCCCGGGCGTCCTCTGCCTGCTGGACCGGGTCGCGGTCGGTCGGTGCCACGGGCACGCAGGACGCGCCCTCGGGGCAGGGGATCTCCCCGTCGAGGACGCCCTGGGTGAACGCGGCCTGCTCCTCGGTGAAGGCGGCCTGCTGGTAGTTCCAGCCGTTGGAGGAGCCGTCGGAGGCCAGGACGTCGAAGTTCACCAGGTGGATGTGGGCGCCGACCATGTTGGTCGCGACCAGCTCCTGGTAGGCGTCGTCGCCGATCCAGTTGGGCGTGCGGTTGGTCAGCTCGAAGTTGATGCAGTCGCCGGCGTTGACCCGGAAGAAGAAGGGCTCCGGTTCGATCTCCCCTGCGAGCACCGCGTCGACGTCGGCGTCGGCCACGATGATGCGGCCCTGGACGTCGCGCCAGCCCTGCGGGTTGGCCTGGTCGCCGTCGACGTAGGTCAGCGGCAGCTGGATGACCGAGGCCCGGTAGGTGACCTCCCGGGCTCCGGGGACGCAGGGGTCGACGACGGGGGCCCCGGGCAGCGGCTGGGCGTCCGGGTCCAGCTCGGCGCCGAAGACGTAGTCCGGGTCGTGGTAGGCCCGGGTGACCTGCTGCTCCAGCGCCAGCCGGTGGGCCGTGCGGGCCACGACCGGGTCGGCCGGGTCGAAGCCCTCGCTGGCCGTGACGGCGACGTTGGTACCGCCCAGGGTCAGGTCGGGGGTGGCGGTCCACAGCCCGAGCTGGACCGTCCACGGACCGCCGGCCTCGCCGGTGACGGCGACGGCCTGCACGGTCTCGAGCGCCTCCAGCGCGGCCCGTACCTCCTCGGCGCTCGCGTCCGGCGCGAGCGGCGGCGACTCCGACCCGGCGAAGCCGAGGGTCAGGTCCGCACCGGGGTCGACGACGGCGACCTCCTGGGTCGCCTCCAGCAGGGCGGGGTCGAGCGGGGTGGTGCCCACGCTGCGCACGACCGGGGCGTCCACCGGGTCACCGGCCTCGTCGAGCACGACGCTGCCGTCCTCGGTGAACTCGCGCTGCCAGACGCCGAGCGGGGGCTGGGGCGCGCGGGAGCCGTACTCGCCCGGGATGAAGCGCGGGTAGCCCGGGTTCTCGGGCGTGGGGGCGTTCTTGGCCGGGGGCACGCGGGGGTGGGCCGGCTGGTCCGGGGAGATCTCGGCCAGGGCCAGCCACCGGGTGACGCGGGTGCCGTCCGGCAGGGCCCCGGTGCCGTCCTCGTAGGTGTCGTGGACGCGCATGAGGGCCCAGAAGCCCCACGAGAAGTGGGTGTAGAGGTGGCAGTGGTAGATCGAGTCGCCGACGGTGCCGGCCCTGGCCCCGGCGCCGTAGTTGAGGTCCGCGGTGAACGCGGTCCAGGGGGAGTAGGTCTGGGAGTCGATCGTGGTGGCGCGCGGCTGGGCCGCGGAGGTCGGGCGCGGGGGGTTGCTCTGCGCCGGGCCCAGCTCGTCCGGTTCGGCGGGCCAGGTATGCGCGTGCAGGTGGAAGACGTGGGTCTCGTAGACCCCGGCCTGCCCGAAGCGCAGCTTGATCGGGTCGCCCTGGTAGGCGCGGGTGACGTTGGCCACGTAGCAGGACGTCGGGGTGTCGTCGTCGGTGGCCAGGGTCAGGCCGCAGTCCTCGATGTTCTCCGCGGGCAGCCCGCCGGCGACGGTCGCGGGGTCGACGTCCTCCCACTCCGGCTCGGTGGGCAGCCAGGGGCCGGTGCCCGAGGCCAGCTTGACCAGGCCCGGGTCCCCGTAGACCCAGGAGGACAGGACGGTCTCCTCCGAGACGCACTCCTCGCACCACACGTCCCCCTCCTTGTTCCACGTGGCGCGCTTGATCTCCGGCTCCGAGCCGTAGTTGATGCTGAACCGTTCGAACAGCGGCTCGGCCTCCGGACCTGGCCGTCGCATGGGCAGCAGGTCCTGGCTGACCAGCACGCTCTCCCGGTAGCGCAGGAAGCTGCCCTCGGTGGGGACGGTGATCACGGCGTCGACGTAGAGGTCGCCGTTCTGCCGGGCCACGGAGGCGTACTGCTGGTCGGGGGTGGTGGAGGACAGCTCGGCCCCGCTCACCGGGTCGAACCAGCGGGCCCCGGCGGGTTGGACCGCCAGCCCGCCGTACAGGCCGTGCTCGGCGCCACCGCCGTCGGCGTCCGCCCCCGCGGGCATGCCCTGGTCGCGGAAGAGGTAGAGGCCCGAGCTCTGCGGGGCGACCCAGTAGTAGGTGTGCGTCTGACCGGGGGCGACGGTGCTGTCGGCGTTGTGCCCGAGGCTGCTGCCCTCGCTGGTCTGGGGGTTGTAGGAGACGCCGAAGGCCTGCAGGGAGACGTGCGGGTCGACCTGGGGCAGCCACGGGCCCATGCCTGCCCCGGGGGTGTCCAGCAGGCCGTTGCGCAGGGTGATCTCCAGGCAGTCGCCGACATTGGCGCGCAGGACGAGGGGCCGCGGGCGCAGCCGCCGGTTGCCGGCCGGGTCGTCGGCCGGGTCCGCGGCGAGCGGGACGTGCCAGTGCTGGACGGCGGCGACGTCCTGCTCCAGCGCGAAGAGCATCCCGTCGGCGTCCCCGTCGGTGAGCTGCTGCGTCCCGGTGACCGGGTCGACGGCGGCCTCGCCGCTGTCGTTGGCCCAGCGGCTGAAGGGGATGAAGGCCCGCACGGCCGCGACGTCGTAGGAGCGGACGGCCGTCTCGGCCGTGCACGCGGGGACCGCGGGCACGATGGCGGCGGACCCGGAGGTGGCCGGGAGGGCGACCAGCATGCCTCCGGCCAGCAGCGAGAAGGTGGAGGCCCACCCGACCGAGAGCCGGCCGAACCGGGCGGGACCGGCGCGGAGCGCACGCCGGAGGGTGTCCGTCGACGCTCGCCCGGCGGCTCCCGCCACCTGGACCGTCACGGCCGCGAGCACGACGAGCGGGGCGAGGTCGGCCCCGACGTGCAGCGCGTGCTCCAGCACCCCCATCCCGGCCATCGCCGGGTGTGCGCCCGGGGTGGCGTGCGCGTGTCCGCCGTCGGCCAGCAGGCCCCCGAGGAGCGACAGCACGACGCCGGCCGCCACGACGGTGACGGCCAGCAGGGTGAGTCCGAGGGCGGCCCGGACGGCCGGAGCCGTGGGCAGACGACGCCCGAGAGCTCTTCGGGCAGCGGCCCGGGCGGCGGTCCCGGCCAGCACAGCCGGCAGGAGCGCGGCGCCGGCGGCGGCCACCGCGCCGGGGGCGAGGACGGTCGCGGGGTCCGCCCCGACCTGCAGGACGGCCACCCCGAGCGTGACCGCGAGGGCGCCACCGACGTACGTGAGCAGGTGGCGATGCGTGAGCAGGTGGTGGTTCGCGCGCTCCGGCGGCCCCCCGGTCCTGCGCGCCCGGAAGCGTTCGCTGGTCCGAGGACGAACCCGTCCCCGGACGACGGATACGTCCATCGTCAAAGCCCTTCCCCGAGCGACACGCGGCATCGCCGCATGACGTTCGTCACACCGTAGACCCGCGAGGACGGTGTTGGGAAGACGTTTTCTTGACCTTTTCCTTACCTGGACTTTGCCAAGCGCTCGGCGTGCCCGGCGTCAGCGGGCCTCGGGGCCCTCCGGCTCGGTGACGTCGGCGACCCGGGCGTCCAGGCTGGCCAGGACGGCCTCGGCGTTGACCGTCACGGCGACCCCGTGCGCGCCGGCGCCCAGCGAGATGGTCCGGTCCCGGTCCCCGGTGAGGGTGTCGTCGGCGACCACCGGCCAGGCGGTGGTCGAGCCGAACGGGGTGATCGTCCCCCGGGCGTAGCCGGTGGCCTCCCGGGCGCCCTCGGCGTCCGGCATCGAGAGCCGGCTCACCCCGAGCAGGGCCCGCAGCTTGGGCCAGGAGATCTGCCGGTCGCCGGGGACGAGGACGAAGAGGTGGTCGCCCTCGCCGCGACGCACGACCATCGTCTTGACGACGTCCCGCGGTCGCACGCCCCGCGCCTCGGCGGCCTCCTGCAGGCTGCCCACCCGCCCGTGCCGGGTGACGGTGTGCTCCAGGCCGCTGGCTGCGACGGCGTCCAGGGCGCGCTGCTCGCTCATGACCAGGACGGTACTCCGGAGTGACAGACCCGGTGGCGTTGCGCGACCGGCACGACGTCTGGCGCGACCGGCGCGACACCCTGGCGCGACCGGCACGGTGACTGGACATGGCTGCCCGGCCCGCCGGCGATTTCATAATCCAGGGTTGGTATCCGCATAATCGATGCATGCCGAACAATCGCTTCCCCTCCGTGGTCGACGACGTCACCGTGCGCCTGGTCGCCGGCGTGGTCCTCCTCGTCACGCTCAGCACGCTGGTTCTGCAGCAGTGGTGGTTGCTCGTGCCCCTCGCGCTCGACTTCGTCCTGCGCGCGACGCTGGGTCCGCAGGCCAGCCCCGTGTCCCGGTCCGTGGGCCGGTGGGTGCGCCCCCGGGTCGCCGCGGTCCCGCACCCCACGGCCGGCACCCCCAAGAGGTTCGCCGCGGCCATCGGAGCCGTGCTGACGTCCGTCGCCGTGCTGCTCTGGGCGACCCACCTGCTCACCGGCTCGGCCGTCGCCCTCGCGGTCGTCGCCGGGATCACCGCGGTCATGGTCGTCTTCCCCGCGCTGGAGGCCGTCCTCGGCCTGTGCGTGGGCTGCCGCCTGTTCGCGGTCCTCATGCGGACGGGGCTGGTGCCGGAGGACGTCTGCGTGGAGTGCTCCGACATCACCGGCCGGCTCCGGGCCTCGGGTCTCGCATCCGGGACGCACCCCGCGCCGACCTCCTGATCGCCCGGGCCGCCCCGCCCTAGAGTCGGGGTGTGCCCAGCTCCACCTTCGACAGCCTGTGGTCCGACCTGGAACCGGTCGGACGTGCCCGCAGCGGCGGCTACCGGCGCTTCGCCTGGACCGCCGAGGACCACACCCTGCGCGAGTGGTTCGCCGGCGAGTGCCGTCGCCGGGGTCTGGACCTGACGACCGACAGGGTGGGCAACCAGTGGGGCTGGTGGTGGGACGGGCCGGGGACCGTGGACGACGCGGTCACGGCCGGCCGTCCCGGCGTGGCGATCGGCTCCCACCTGGACTCGGTGCCCGACGGTGGCGCGTTCGACGGTCCGCTGGGGGTCGTGTCGGCCCTCGCCGCGGTCGACCGGCTGCGCGAGGCCGGCCTGACCCCCGACGTGCCCCTGGCGGTCGTGAACTTCGTCGACGAGGAGGGTGCCCGGTTCGGCATCGCGTGCGCCGGCTCCAGGGTCCTCACCGGTCAGCTGTCCCCCGAGCGGGCCCTGGCGCTGACCGATGCCGACGGCACCACGTACGCCGAGGCCCTGCGCGCCGCCGGCCGCGACCCGGCCGACCTCGGTCCGGACGAGGAGACGCTGCGCCGCGTCGGCACCTTCGTCGAGCTGCACGTCGAGCAGGGCCGGGCGCTCGTCGACCTCGGCGCCCCGGTCGCTGTCGCCAGCGACATCTGGCCGCACGGTCGCTGGCGCTTCGACTTCCCCGGCGAGGCCAACCACGCCGGCACCACCCGGCTGGAGGACCGCCGCGACGCCATGCTCGGGTATGCCGACCTCGTCCTGGGCGCGCGCCACGTCGCCGCGCAGCGGGGGTGCGTGGCGACGGTCGGCAAGGTGGCCGTCACGCCCGGCGGGGTCAACGCCATTCCCTCGCACGTCACCGGCTGGCTCGACGCCCGCGGCCCGCAGGAGGACCAGGTCGAGGCGCTCGTCGACGAGCTGAGCGGCCGCGCCGCCGAGCTGGGGGCCGAGGTCGTCCGGGAGAGCTGGACGCCCACGACCCGGTTCGACACCGACCTCTCCGAGCGGCTCAGGGGGGTGCTCAGAGGAGCGGCGGGCACGGCGGTCCCCCGCGGAGCGGGGGACGGGGGAATGGTCCGCGGAGCAGGGGGGATCGACGCACCGCTGTCGGTCCCCGTCCTGGGCACCGGCGCCGGTCACGACGCCGGCATCCTGGCGACCGCCGGTGTCCCCTCCGCCATGCTCTTCGTCCGCAACCCGACCGGCGTCTCGCACAGCCCGGCCGAGCACGCGGAGCGCGACGACTGCCACGCCGGGGTCCAGGCGCTGGCCGCGTGCGTCCGCGAGCTGACCGTCCGCGCCACCGACCCTCGCGCCGCCCGGCCCGCCGGGCAGGACGCACCCGCCGCCCGGCCCGCCGGGCAGGACGCACCCGACACCCCGTCCCACCCGGACTCCGACGCATGAGCACGACCTACGCGGCGGCATACGCCTCCCTGCCCGACGGGCTCGCCCGGGACGTGCGCCTCACGGTCGAGGACGGCCGGTTCCTCGCCGTCACGAGCGGCACCGCCGCCGAGCCCGGCGACCACCGCCTGCCCGGGGTGGTCCTGCCGGGACTGGCGAACGCGCACAGCCACGCCTTCCACCGGGCGCTGCGGGGACGCACCCACGACCGCGGCGGCACCTTCTGGACGTGGCGGGAGCGGATGTATGCCGTCGCCGCCCGCCTCGACCCCGACAGCTACCTGGCCCTGGCGCGGGCGGTCTACGCCGAGATGGCGCTCGCCGGGGTCTCGGCGGTGGGGGAGTTCCACTACCTGCACCACGGGCCGGGCGGGCGTCGTTACCTGGAGCCCAACGCCATGGGGCAGGCCCTCGTCGAGGCGGCCGCGCAGGCCGGGATCCGGCTGACGCTGCTGGACACCTGCTACCTGGCCGGCGGACTCTCGGGGGAGGGGCACGCGCCGCTGGAAGGGACCCAGCTGCGGTTCGGGGACGGCGACGCCGACGCGTGGGCGCTGCGGGTGGCGGACCTGCGGGACGCCACCGACGGCGGCCCGGCCCACGTGCGGGTCGGCGGGGCGATCCACTCGGTGCGCGCGGTGCCGCGGGAGCAGCTGTCCGTCGTCGCGGCCGCGGTGCGGACGAACTTCGGCGGGCGGCCGTTCGCGTACCGGGCGGTCGGCGGCGACGGGGGAGGGGCCCGCCCCGCCGCCGACGGCGTGACCGGTAGGCCCCTGCACGTCCACCTGTCCGAGCAGCCGGCCGAGAACCAGGCGTGCCTCGACGCGCACGGCCTGACGCCCACCGGGCTGCTGGCCGCCGAGGGCGTGCTCGGCCCCGACCTGACCGCCGTGCACGCCACCCACCTGACCGGCGAGGACATCGGCCTGCTCGGGGAGCATCGCGCGTGGGCCTGCTTCTGCCCCACCACCGAACGGGACCTCGCCGACGGCATCGGACCGGCGTCGGCGCTGCGCCGCTCCGGGGCCAGGCTGTGCCTCGGCTCCGACCAGCACGCCGTGATCGACCTGCTCGAGGAGGCGCGGGCGCTGGAGATGCACGAGCGGCTCGACAGCCTCGAGCGCGGCCGGCTCACGCCCGAGCAGCTGGTCGCGGCGGCCACCGCCCAGGAGAGCATCGGCTGGGCCGACGCCGGTCGGCTCGAGGCCGGCGCCCGGGCCGACCTGGTGGCGGTCCGCGACGACACCGTGCGCACCGCCGGCTCCGACCCCGCCCAGATCCTGCTGTCCGCCGCCGCGGCCGACGTGGACACCCTCGTCGTCGACGGCCGGGTCGCCGTCCAGGACGGCCGCCACCGGCTCGGCGACGTCGGGCGACTGCTGCGCGAGGCCATCGACCCCCTCTGGAAGGACTCCTGACGTGAGCATGCTCATCACCGGCATCGGCGAGCTCGTCACCAACGACGAGACGGTCGACGCTGCCGTCGACGACCCGTTGCACGCAGGCCTGGGGGTCGTCCGGGACGCCGCCGTCGTCATCAGCGGAGGTGGTGAGGACAGCGCGCCGACCGTCGAGTGGGTCGGGCCGGCCGACCGGGCGCCGGCGGCCGACTGGTCGATCAGCCTCGAGGGCCGCGCCGTCGTGCCCGGCTTCGTCGACAGCCACAGCCACCTGGTCTTCGACGGCGACCGCTCGGCCGAGTTCGCCGCGCGGATGTCCGGCACCCCCTACGACGGCGGCGGGATCGCGGTGACGGTGGACGCTACCCGGGCCGCCGACCGGCCACGGCTGCGCGAGCTGCTGCAGCGGCGGGTCTCGGAGATGCGCTCCCAGGGCACCACGACCGTGGAGGTCAAGAGTGGCTACGGCCTGACCGTGAAGGACGAGGTCGAGGCCCTCCGGCTGGCCCGCGAGGTGACGGCGGAGGTCACCTTCCTCGGCGCCCACGTCGTCCCGCCCGAGGCGAGGGGGTCGGCGGCCGAGCGGGCGGCATACCTGGACCTGGTGGTCGGCGAGATGCTCACAGCCTGCGCGCCCCACGCCCGCTGGATCGACGTCTTCTGCGAGCCCGCCAGCCCGCACGCCTTCGACGGCCAGGAGTCGCGGCGGGTGCTGGAGGCCGGGCGGGCCGCCGGCCTGGAGCTGCGCGTCCACGGCAACCAGCTCGGCCACGGCCCCGGCGTGCAGCTGGCCGTCGAGCTGGGCGCGGCGAGCGTGGACCACTGCACCTACCTGTCCGACGAGGACGTCGAGGCGCTCGCGGGCAGCGACACCGTCGCGACGCTGCTGCCGGGGGTGGAGTTCTCGACCCGGCAGCCCTACCCGGACGCCCGCCGGCTGCTCGACGCCGGGGTGCAGGTCGCCATCGCCACCGACTGCAACCCGGGGACCTGCTACTCCTCCTCGATGCCGCTGATGATCGCCCTCGCCGTCCGCGAGATGGGGATGACGCCCGCCGAGGCGCTGCGTGCGGCGACGATCACCGCCGCGACCGCGTTGCGCCGCACCGACATCGGCCGGGTCGCCGTGGGCCAGCGGGCCGACCTGGCGCTCGTCGACGCACCCAGCTGGCTGCACATCCCCTACCGCGTGGGGGTGCCGGTGGTGCGGGCGCTGGAGGTGTAGTGCCACTTCTGTGGCATGATGGTGGCATGGTCAGGGTGAGGATCAGCACGACCGTCGACCAGGACCTGCTTGCACGGGCCCGGGCGCTGGCACCCGGGACCACGGACGCCTCCGTCGTCGAGGCTGCGCTCGAGTCGCTTCTCCGGTCTCACCGGGAGGCGGAGGTGGACGCCGCTTACGAGGCGGCCTATGTCAGGACGCCCCTGCCGACGACGGACGAGTGGGGCGACCTGGAGACGTTCCTGGACGCGGCGTCCCGCACGTGATGATCACCAACCTGCCTGGACGGGGAGAGCTGTGGTGGGCCGATCTGGAGGACCAGGGGAGCCGGCCGGTTGTTGTGCTCAGTCGGGATGCGGCTGTGCGGGGCCGTCGTCGGGCCATGATCGCCGCCTGCAGCACGGTGCGCCGAGGCCTGCCCAGCGAGGTGGTTCTCGATCCGGCAGAGGGTGACCCGGTCGTCAGACCGAGCGTGGTGCAGCTCGACGCCGTCGTCGACGTCGACGTCCGCGTCCTCACCCGCCGACTGGGGCGGCTCGGTGACCTCCGGATGCGCGAGGTGTGTCAGGCGCTCGCCACGGCGACAGGGTGCTGAGCGAGGACCCCTTCACCGCCAGCCCAGCGAGGGCGCGACCTCCTCGACGACCGTCCGCAGCACGTGGGCGCAGTAGTCCACGCCCAGCTGGTTGGGCAGGGTGAGCAGCAGCGTGTCCGCCTCGGCGACCGCGGTGTCCTGCTCCAGCTGACGCACCAGCTCGTCGGGCTCGGCGGCGTAGGTCCGCCCGAACGTGGCCCGGCCGCCCTCGAGCATCCCGACCTGGTCGGTGCTGCGCCGCTCCAGGCCGAAGTAGGCGTGGTCCTCCGCCGACACCAGCGGGAAGATGCTGCGGGACACCGACACCCGCGGCGTCCGGTCGTGCCCGGCCGCCTGCCACGCGTCGCGGAACCGTCGGATCTGGTCGGCCTGCAGCTCGTGGAAGGGCACGCCGCCGTCCTCGGTCAGCAGGGTCGAGCTCATCAGGTGCATCCCCTGCGCCGCAGCCCATTCGGCGGTCGCCCGGGTGCCGGCGCCCCACCAGATCCGCTCCCGCAGCCCCTCGGAGTGCGGCTCGATCCGCAGCAGACCCGGCGGGTTGGGGAACATCGGGCGCGGGCTGGGCTCGGCGAAGCCCTCGCCCGAGAGCACCTCCAGAAACCGTGCGGTATGCCGCCGCGCCATGTCCGCGTCGGTCTCGCCCTCACGCGGGTGGTGGTCGAACTGGCGGTAGCCCTCGACGACCTGCTCGGGCGACCCGCGGCTGATCCCCAGCTGCAGCCGGCCGCCGGAGACGAGGTCGGCGGCGCCCGCGTCCTCGGCCATGTAGAGAGGGTTTTCGTAGCGCATGTCGATCACCCCGGTGCCGATCTCGATCCGCTCCGTCCGGGCTCCGACCGCGGCCAGCAGCGGGAACGGCGAGGCCAGCTGGCGGGCGAAGTGGTGCACCCGGAAGTACGCCCCGTCGGCCCCCACCTCCTCCGCCGCGACCGCCAGGTCGATCGACTGGAGCAGCACGTCGGACGCGGACCGCGTCGCCGACTGCGGGTGCGGGGTCCAGTGGCCGAAGGAGAGAAAGCCGATGCGCTTCATACCCGTGGTCAACGTCGGGGGCGGGCTGGCATTCCGGCCGCCTCAGACAAGCCGCTGCGTGAGCACCCCGCGGCCCGGCGTCCACTCCGCGGTCGCCAGTGCCCCGCTCATCATCGGCATCCGCGGCGCCACGTGCCCGCACTCGACACCGGCGACCAGCGGCACGCCCAGCGGTCCCAGCGCGTCCAGGACCGCGTCCTGCTGGGTGTAGCCGTCCGCGTCGGGCGCCGACGTCCGCCCCACGAGCACCCCCACCGCGCGGTCGAAGAAGCCCGCCAGCCGCAGGCCGTGCAGGTGCCGGGCGACCGTCAGCGCGTCCGCCTCGGCCGCCTCGAGGTGGACGAGCACACCCTCGGGAGCGTGCACGTCGGCCCAGGCGCCCACGTCCAGGTAGGGCGTCCCGGTGAGGTTGGTCAGGGTCTCCACGCAGCCGCCCAGCAGCCGGCCCGTCAGCGTGACCGGCTCGGTGGAGTCCAGCCGCTGCCACGACCCCGTCCCGTCGAGCTCCAGCTCGGTGGCCCCCGGGTGCAGGGCGTAGTCGACGAAGACCCCGTCCTGGTACCGCCCCGGCGAGGACTGCCGCACGTCCTCGCCCGGCGCCGCCACGCACAGGTCCCACCAGGGGAGCAGGCCCGCGGGCTGCCGGAAGGGCGTGTCCATGAGGTTGGCCCCGTGCACGCTGGCCCAGCCCGTGAGCAGCGTCAGCGGCGTGAGCACCGTCGAGATGTCGGAGTAGCCGACCGTCCAGGTCGGCTCGGCCCCCGCGACCCGGTCCCAGTCCACGAGGTGCAGCAGGTCGATGGCCAGCTCGCCGCCCCACGGCGGCACCACCGCCCGGACCTCGGGGTCGCAGAGCATCTCTTCCAGCTCGGCGGCCCGCTCCGTCGCCGGGGCCGAGACCACCCCACCGCCGTCGAGGCACCGGCCCGGCCGCACGGCATACCCCTCGCCCCGCAGGGCGTCGAACGCCACCTCCAGGCGCGGTCGCAGCGCGGGGCCAACGCCGCTGCTCGGCGCGGTCACCCCGACGACGTCCCCGGGGCGCAGCGGGGCGGGATAGAGGGTCACGGCGTCCTCCTTGAGAGGATGGGGGCATGAGCTACGACATCCTCCTCTACCCCCGGCAGCCCGGCCAGACCTGGGAGCAGGTGGTCGAGGCCGACGAGCAGGACGGGCCCGAGGGCACCCAGGCCGACCTGGACGCCGGCCTCGCGGTCTTCCGGCGGATCGAGGCGCGGTTGCGCGAGCAGCTGACCGAGCCGGTCGACACGTGGGTGGCCGAGGAGCTGGGGGGCGACGTCTACGGCGAGCTGACCGGCCTGGACAGCGGCCTGCAGGTCGAGCTGTACGACCGCTCCGCCTCGGTGGCCTTCCCCTACGGCGGCGACACCGAGCGCGGCGAGCTGCACGAGTCGGCCCGCCACGCGGTGCGCATCGTGGCCGAGGAGACGGGGTACGAGGCCTACGACCCCCAGCGCGGACGCACCTTCGACGGCCTCTTCGACGACGAGGCCGGGCACGCCGAGGCGGACCGGCTCGCGGCGGAGGGTGGGAGCGACCCCGCCGGGACAGGCCCCGAGGACGACGAGGGGTATGGCGCCGCCTCCGCGGGCGCGACCGTCGCGGGTGCGGGTGCGGGTGCGGGTGCGGGTGCGGGTGTTGGTGCGGGCGCGGATGGGGGTGGGGGCACCGCCGGCCGGGACCTGGCTGACCATATGGACGCCGACGCCGACATCAACGCCGCCGACGACGCCGGTGCCCAGGACCCGGACGGGACGCCTGCCCGCCCCGACCCCCGGCAGAACCCGAAGACGCTGCGGCGACGGGCCTACCTCTACCTGGGGATCGGCGCGCTCCTCACCGTCCTCGGCGTCTTCCGGATGACGTCGGGCGACGGCGGGCTGCTGACCTGGTTCATCCTGGGCATCGGCGTGATCGACCTCCTCGGCGGAGTGATGATGCTCTCGCTCGCCAAGCAGATGGAGCAGGGTGCCGACCTGCGGCTGCCCGGCGGGTTGCGACCCTCGGGCGAGGGCGGGGACGACGCCGGCGGACCGAGGGGCTGACCGGTGCGCACCCGAGCTCTCGGCCCGTTCACCGTCTCGGCGGTCGGTCTCGGCGCCATGCCGCTGTCGATGGGCGCCAACGAGCGGCCGGACCGCGACCGCGCCGTCGCCACCGTCCACGCCGCCCTCGACGCGGGGGTCACCCTCGTCGACACGGCCGACATCTACGCCCCGTCCTGGGACACGATGGGGCACAACGAGGAGATCGTCGCCGAGGCCCTGCGCTCCTACGGGGACACCAGCCACGTCGTGGTCGCCACCAAGGGCGGCATCACCCGCGGAGAGGGGGAGACGTGGGGCCGGGACGGCTCGCCGGCCTACCTGCGCCGGGCGGTGGAGGCCTCCCTGCGCGCGCTGGACCGGGACGTCATCGACCTCTACCAGTGGCACCGGCCGGACCGCTGGCGGGTCTACGGGGAGGTCGTGCAGACGTTCAAGGACCTGCAGGACGAGGGCAAGATCCGGGCCGTGGGCATCTCCAACGCCAACGTCGAGGAGATCGACGTGGCGCTGGGGGTGCTGGGCGAGGGCGGGCTGGCCAGCGTGCAGAACGAGTTCTCCCCCCGGTTCCGCTGCTCGCGCGACACGCTCGAGCACTGCGGCGAGCACGGGGTGACCTTCCTGCCGTGGAGCCCGCTCGGTGGCACCGGGGCGGCCAGCAAGGAGGTCGGCCGGACCTACCCGGTCTTCCACGAGATCGCCGAGGCGCGAGGGGTCAGCCCCCAGCAGGTGGTCCTCGCCTGGGAGCTGGCCCTCGGCGACCACGTGGTCCCCATCCCCGGGGCGAGCCGGCCGGAGTCGATCAGCGACTCGGCCCGGGCGGCCGAGCTGGACCTGACGGCGGAAGAGCTCGACCGGATCGAGGGTCAGTTCGTCTGATCGGGGATCCCTGCGGCGTCGGCCGGACGTCCCCCTGATCGGTGCAGTCGATCGGTGCCCCCCCGGGGGCCACGATCGACTGCAGGTCGGTGGCGGCCTGCGGTGCGTCGGGAGGCTGTGGGATGGTCGGGACATGGCACAGCGACGTGTGACCCTGACCTTCCTGGGGGCGGCCGGGACGGTGACCGGGTCGAAGTACCTGCTGACGGTCGGGCCGGAGGACGGCGGTGGGCAGGGCGAGCGCCGGATCCTCGTCGACGCGGGGGTCTTCCAGGGGGAGAAGCAGTGGCGCCTGCGCAACTGGGAGGAGTTCCCGGTCGACCCGGCCACCATCAGCGACGTCGTCCTCACCCACGCGCACAACGACCACGTGGGCTACCTGCCGGCGCTCGTCCGGCAGGGGTTCGGCGGACCGGTCCGGGCGACCGAGGGGACGCGACGGCTGGCCGAGATCGTCCTGCGCGACGCCGGCAAGCTGCAGGAGGAGGCCGCCGAGGAGGCCCGGCGCGGCGGCTGGTCCAAGCACGAGGACCCCCAGCCCCTCTACGACGTGCACGACGTGGAGGAGACGCTGCCGCTCTTCGAGACGGTGCAGTTCGACGAGGACGTCGACCTCGGCGACGGCCTGGTCGCGCGGTGGACGCGGGCGGGGCACATCCTCGGATCGGCCAGCGTCCGGCTCGCGGTCGGCGGCACGAGCGTGCTCTTCTCCGGCGACCTCGGCCGGCACGACCATCCGCTGCTCAAGGCCCGGGGCACACCGCCGGCGTCCGACTTCGTGGTCTGCGAGTCCACCTACGGCGACCGCGAGCATCCCGAGCCCGAGGTCGAGCACGGGCCGATGGCCGACGCCGTCAGCCGGACGCTGGCCCGCGGCGGCCTCGTCGTCATCCCGGCGTTCGCCGTCGACCGGACCCAGCTGGTGCTCAAGGTGCTGGTCGACCTCATGCGCTCGGGCCGGATCCCCGAGGTCCCCGTGGTCGTCGACTCGCCGATGGCGCTCAAGGCCCTCGACGTCTACCGCGACGAGTCTCTCGGGGAGCTGCGCGACGACGTCGACACCGACGACTTCACCGGCATGCCGGAGCTGATCGAGGCGTCCACCTCCCGGGAGTCCCGGGCCCTCAACCGCAGGTTCGACCCGATGATCATCGTCGCCTCCTCCGGGATGGTCGAGGGCGGGCGCGTGCTGCACCACCTGGCCCGGCTGCTGCCCGACGTGCGCAACACGGTGATCCTCACCGGGTACCAGGCCGCGGGCACGCGGGGGCGCAGCATCGAGGAGGGCGCCCGGTCGGTGAAGATCAACGGCCACTACATCCGGGTGCGGGCCGAGGTGGTGCGTGACGAGGAGTTCTCGGTGCACGGCGACGCCTCCGACCTGCTCGACTGGTTGCGCGACCTGGGGCGGGAGCCGGAGACCGTCTTCGTCACCCACGGCGAGCAGGACGTCGCCCGGCACTTCGCCGGTCGGATCGCCGAGGAGCTGGACTGGACGGCCGTCGTGCCCCGCTACGGAGAGGTGGTCAGCCTGGTCCCCGGCGCCGCCCACCCCGAGGACCTGCCGCCGGACCCCGCAGGGTGACCGCGGCCCGGAGCTCCTCGGCCACCCACCGGTCGACCGGGACCCACGTCATACCGCGGTCCCACCCGGCACGGGCAGGGAGGGCCCCAGGTATGACGCCCGCGCGCCCCTGCCGACCTACGCTGCTGGGGTGAGGGTGACGACGGAGGCCGCGCGGGAGTCGTGGCAGGCGCTGTGGGGCGGGGGGCGCCTGCGCGACCGGCCCTGGTGGCCCGAGCTGCTCGTCGTGGGCGGGCTGCTGGCCTGGGTGTTCGTCTCCAGCGCCGTCGCCGGGTTCGGGATGCTCGTGCTGGGGATCCTGCAGGTGGTGCCCCTGCTGTGGCGGCGCAGCCATCCGCTGCAGGCGGCGCTGGGCGTGGCCGCGGCCTGCCTGCTGCAGGTGGTCACCACCGACGGACCGCACCCGGCCAACGTGGCGGTGCTCGCGGCGGTCTACAGCGCGGCGGCGTACGGCACCCGCCGGGACTCGATGGTCGTGCTCGGGCTGGGGCTGGTGGGGGCGTTCGTGGCGGCGCTCGACTGGTCGGTCCCGTCCCCGGACGCCACCCGGTCCCTCGTGGTCGTCGCGTTCCAGGGGACGTTCACCGGCCTGTTCGTCGCGGTCGCCTGGGTGCTGGGCGACGTCGTCAGACGGCGGCAGGCGGTCATCGCCCGTCTGGAGCAGCAGCGCGCCGCCCTCGCCCGTGACCAGGCCCAGCGGGCCCGGCTGGCCGCGCAGTCCGAGCGGGCCTCGATCGCGCGGGAGATGCACGACGTCGTGGCGCACTCGCTGGCCGTCGTCGTCGTCCAGGCGGACGGGGCGCTGTACGCCGCGCAGCGGGCGCTCGCCGCGCCGCCGGCCATCGGTCCGGACCGGGCGGCGCTGGAACGGGCCGCCCAGACGCTGGAGACGCTCGCCGGGACCGCGCGGGAGTCGCTGGCCGACACCCGTCGTCTCGTCGGGGTCCTGCGGGACGAGGGGTCGACGGCCGAGCTCGAGCCGACGCAGGGGCTGGCCTCGCTCGACGACCTCGTCCAGCGCGTGCGCGACTCGGGGGTCCGGGTCGACCTCGCGGTGCGGGGGGACGTCGGTGGACTGCCGCGCGAAGCCGACCTGGCGGCATACCGGGTGGTGCAGGAGGGGCTGACGAACGTGATGAAGCACGCCGGGCCGGGCGCCGCGGCCGACGTAGACCTCCTGCGCACGCCCGCCGTGCTGCTCGTGCGGGTCACCGACGACGGAGGCGCCCCACCGCGCACCGACGCGGACGGCCCGCCCGCCCGGGGCCGTGCGGTGCACCCCGAGGGGGACGCGACGGACGGCAACGGGCTGCGGGGGATGGCCGAGCGGGTGGAGGTGCTGGGTGGCACGGTCCACGCCGGGCCGCGCCAGCGCGGCGGCTGGGAGGTCGTGGCGACCATCCCGACAGGGACTCCGGTGGGTGCGCCGTCCGGGAGACCTGGAGGAGCGACGGCGGCGGTTCCTTCCGGGATGCCCTCCGCCGCCGGTGGGGGCCGGGGCCACGGAGCAGGACGAGGGACCGCATGAACGACCAGGAGGTCGGGGCGGGGCACGGCGGTCCGGGCGCAGGACCCCGTGACGAACGCCCGGGTGACGGTGGCCCCACCGGGGGAGGTCCGATCGGAGGGCCCGTCCGCCTGTTCCTCGTCGACGACCAGGAGCTCGTGCGCGCCGGCTTCCGGATGGTGCTCGACGCCCAGCCCGACATGACCGTGGTCGGCGAGGCGGCGGACGGACTCGCGGGGGTCGAGGGCGTGGCCGCGACCCGACCGGACGTGGTGCTCATGGACATCCGGATGCCCCGGATGGACGGGGTCGAGGCCACCCGCAGGATCAGGGAGTCCGTCGACGCGCCCAAGGTGCTGGTGCTGACCACGTTCGACCTCGACGAGTACGTCTTCGCGGCTCTGCGGGCAGGTGCCGCCGGGTTCCTCCTCAAGGACGCCGGACCGGCCGAGCTGCTGGCGGCGATCCACGCGGTGCACGAGGGGGACGCCGCCATGGCACCGTCGACGACCCGGCGGATGCTGGAGCGGTTCGTGCCCCAGCTGCCCGACGGCGACCTCGAGCTGGCGCGGGCCGCTGAGCGTCGCGCCGCCCAGGCCCGGCTGGCGCCGCTGACCGACCGCGAGCGCGAGGTGCTCAGGGCCGTCGGTCACGGGCTGACGAACGGCGAGATCGCCGCCGAGCTGTACCTGGCCGAGGCCACCGTCAAGACCCACATCGGGCGGGTCCTGCACAAGCTGGACCTGCGCGACCGGGTGCAGATGGTCATCACCGCCTACGAGACGGGGCTGGCGGGCCGCCCGGAGTAGACGGGCGACCCTTCGACGACGCCACCGGCGGGCTGCTCCACGAGGGCGCGCGGGCCGCCGGCAGCGGGACGACTCTGTCCTCCGCAGCGCCACGGCCTGGACGGCCGGGGCCAGCAGCAGACCGACGAGGTAGGGGGCGAACACCGCCAGGGAGAAGACGTCCTGCCCCAGCGCCAGATGAGCGCCAGCGGCGGCCTCGCGGTCGACCTCTGTGGCGGTCGGCCCGGTTGTCCACTTGGCTGCAGGTCTGACCACTCGTGCAGTCGGTCGTGGCCCTGTCCGGGGCACCTATCGACTGCGGTCCGTCCTGTCAGGTGAGGGCGAGCTGTATCCAGGCCGTGATCCTCGGCGTGGGCACGCCGAGCCGGTCCGGGTCGACCGGGTCCAGGAGGCGCAGCCAGGACGCCGCACGGTGGACGGCACCCAGACGGTCGGCGGCGTCCAGGACCTCCGGCCGGTCGGGCCGGGGGACCTCCGGCCACCGCTCGACGTAGGCGTCCACGATCCGTCGGGTGAGCGGGGTGTCGGGCCGGGGGCCGGAGAGGCGTACGCCCGCCGCCAGCCGCACGGTGGTGTGCAGGACGGCCCACGGGTGCGAGCGGACGGAGTCGCCGAGGTCGAACAGCCTGACGGGACCGCCGGGTGACGACGGGCCGACGGCGTTGCGCGGGTGGGCGTCGTTGGGCTGCAGGGTCTCCGGCAGCCCGGTCGCGGCCAGGAGGGCCATCTGCTCCTCGAACCGGGCGAGCCGCCTGCTCATCCACCTCGCCCGTCCCGGGTCCAGGTGCTGGGGGTCCGCTGCGGGGAGCCCGGCGAGCCGGTCCACCGTCCGGGCGATCCAGCCGGCCGCGCCGTCCGCGGACAGCTCCGGGACCATGTCGAGCAGCCCGCCGGGCGAGGGCGACGGTGAGGCCGTCGACGAAGGAGAGGCTGAGGGCGAGGGCGAGGGCGAGGGCGAGGCTGACGGCGACGTCGACGGTGAGGCTGAGGGCGACGCCCCCGGCCGACGGCAGGAGCGAGCGCAGGCCCGCTGGAGGTCCGCGACGTCACCGATCAGGTCGACCCAGTCCTGCGGGCGGGTCCGGTCCAGGGTGGGACCGCCGTCGGGAAGGAGCCACCAGCCGGGGTCGTCGTCGACGGCCCAGGGGGTGACGACCCGGTCGGGGACGACCTCCCCCAGCGCCTCCAGCAGCCGGCCCTCGAAGGCCTGACCGGGGTTGCCGACCTTGAGCCAGGCACGAGCAGGACCACGCCCGTGCGACCAGGCCGCGCCGGGACCGGTGACCTCGCGCAGGGGCACCACGAACACCGCCGACCAGAACCGGATCTTCTCCGGCACCAGGGGGCCCGACCGCACGAGCCCCCGCGCTGCGAGGACCTCGTCGGCCCAGGTGGCGGCCTGGTGCTGGAACGCCGTCCCGGACCAGCGGCCCACCAGGTCCTCCATCCCGGCAGGTTAACCGCCGCATCCGCCGCACCCCTCCACCCAGGGACTGACGCGGCGCGCCCGACCCGGGCCCACGTCATACCCCGGTCTGACAGCCGGCTCCCCGGGTCGGACCCGTGGACCGACGCGCGGCACGCCCCGCGGTCCATAGCGTCAGCACCATGACGACCACCACGACCGGGACCGGCCCGGAGCAGAGCACCCGAGAGGCCCCCGGCGCGGGGCTGGCCGCGAGCACACTGGACCTGACCAAGACCTACGGCAGCGGCGAGACGGCGGTGCACGCCCTGGACGGGGTGTCCGTCGGGATCGAGGCGCAGCGCTTCACCGCCATCATGGGCCCGAGCGGGTCGGGCAAGTCCACGCTGATGCACCTGCTCGCCGGCCTGGACACGCCCACCTCGGGCCGGGTCTTCCTCGGGGGTACCGAGCTGACCGCCCTGTCGGACAAGCAGCTCACCACCCTGCGGCGGCGGTCGGTCGGTTTCGTCTTCCAGGCGTTCAACCTCCTGCCCACGCTCACCGCCCGGCAGAACGTCCGCCTCCCGCTCGACCTCGCCGGCCGGCGCGCGGACGCGGACTGGGAGCGGCGCATCGTCGACGGGCTGGGCCTGGCCGACCGGCTGGACCACCGCCCGGGCGAGCTGTCCGGGGGGCAGCAGCAGCGGGTCGCCCTCGCGCGTGCGCTGGTCACGCGGCCGGAGGTGATCTTCGCCGACGAGCCGACCGGGGCGCTGGACTCCACGACCGGCGCCGAGGTGCTCGCCCTGCTGCGGCGCTCCGTCGACGAGTGGGGCCAGACCGTGGTCATGGTCACCCACGACGCCGACGCCGCGGCGGTCGCCGACCGCGTCGTCCTCCTGGCCGACGGCCAGGTGGCCGGCGAGATCCTCGACCCGGCCGTCGACGCCGTGCTGGCCGCCGTGCGCGACCTCGGGAGGCTCTGATGGGCACCTGGCGCACCGCGGGCCTGGCCTCGCGCGGCCGACGCCTGCTCTCCGCGGCGGTGGCCATCGTCATCGGCGTCACCTTTCTCGCCGCCAGCCTGGCCCTGCTCACCACCGCCCAGCGCGGCATGGAGGACGCGGTCGCCGCCGGGGTGCGGGACGCGGACCTCGTCCTCACCGTGGAGGGGGAGGGGATCTCCACCGCGGGGTATGACGTCGCGGCCGCCCTCGAGGAGGTCGCCTCGGTCCGGGGGGAGACGGTCGTCATGGCCGAGGTGACGCCCCAGGAGTGGGTGGCCGGTGCTCCTGTGCCGACGACGGGGGTGACCCTGCTGGAGGGCCGGATGCCCGGGGGCGCCGGCGAGGTCGTGGTGAACTCCGAGCTGGCCGAGGACGTCGCGGTCGGGGAGAGGCTCGAGGTGACCGTCGTGCCGCTGGAGGAGGCGGTGAGCCGGTCGGAGGGCGAGGGTGCCGGCGGCGATGGGAGCGTCGGTGCGGGCGCCCCGTCCACCTCCACGGACCCTGAGACATCCACGCGCGAGACATCCACGCGCGAGACATCCACCGGCCCGGCCGCCACGACCGACCGGGCCGCCCTGGACGTCGTCGGCGTGGCCGACTTCGGCGACACCGCCCCGATGCTGTCGTACGGACCCGCCTTCGCCACCGACGACGCGACGCTGCGGCTCGTCAATCCCGGGCTGACCTACGGGTCGGTGATGGTCGAGCTGGTCGACGGGGCCGACGAGGCGGCGGCGCGGGAGTCGCTGGCCGGCGCGGTGCCCGGGGCCACGGTGCAGACCGGGGCCGAGGCCGCCGCTGAGCGGGTCGCCGTGCTCACCGGCGGGACCGACGTGATCGGGGCGATCCTGCTGGGCTTCGGCGCGGTCGCGCTGCTGACCGCCGCGATCGTCATCGCCAACACGTTCACCATCACGCTGGCCCAGCGCACGGGGGAGCTCGCGCTGCTGCGCGCCGTGGGCGCCACCAAGCGCCAGGTCCGCTCGCTCGTGGTCCTGGAGGCGGGCCTGCTCGGACTGGTCTCCTCCGCGGTGGGCGTGGGGCTGGGCCTGGTCGCGGCGCTCGGCCTGCTGGCCGTGGGCGACCGTCTCGACCTGGGCCTGCCCCTGCCCGAGGGCCTGGAGCTGACGCCGGTGGTGCTGGGCGTACCGCTCCTCGTGGGCCTCGTCGTCACGGTGCTCGCCAGCCTGTGGCCGGCCGTCCGGGCCACCCGCGTCTCGCCGCTGGCGGCGCTGCGCCCCAGTGGCCCCTCCGGGGAGAAGCAGCAGGTCGGGGTCGTGCGCATCGTCCTCGCCGTGGTCCTCCTCGGTGCCGGCGTGGCCGCGATGGTGTACGCCGCCACCTCCCGCGACATGCTCAGCGGCGTGGTCGGCGGTGTGGTCTCCTTCGTCGGGGTCCTCGTCGCGGCGGTCGTCGTCGTGCCGGCGGCGGTCCGTGCCCTGGGCCTGGGAGCCCGGGCGGCCGGGGTGCCGGGACGGCTGGCCGTCGACAACGCGGTCCGCAACCCGGGCCGGGCGGCCGCGACCAGTGCCGCGCTCGTCGTCGGGGTCACGCTCATCACAATGACCTCGGTCGGTGCCGCCTCCGGGCAGCGCACCGCGATGGGGGAGATCGACGAGTCCTACTCGGTCGACCTGATGCTGTCGGCCGGTGCGGAGTACGCCGAGGCTGGAACCGCTGCCGGTTCCGACCCCGCGGGTGGGAACGGCGCGGCTGGTGGGAACGGCTCGGGCGACGGTGCGGGCGGGGGCGACGGCGGGGGCGACGGGATCGGTGCCGGCAGCGGCGGGACCGAGGGCCTCCACGCGCTGCCGGTCCCCGCCGACGTGCCCGATCGGGTCGCCGCCGTCGACGGGGTGGCGACCGCCCGGGTGACGGACACGGCATACCTGACCCTGGGTGAGGAGGACGGGGGCGGCACCGCCGCGGTCGGGATCGACCCGGCCCGTGACGGGGACGTCGTGCGCGGGGACGAGCAGCTCGCCGCGCTGGTGCCCGGCACGGTCGGGATGGCCGACGGGATGCTGTCCATCTACGCGCTCGAGCCCGGTGACCGGGTCGAGGTGTCCGGGCCGGGCGGGCGCGCCGAGCTGGAGGTGGTGCCGTTCGCGCTGGGGTACGACCTGGCCGTCAACGTCGAGGACCTCGCCGCGCTCGGTGGCGACGCGGTCGCCCCCGGTACCGTCCTGGTACGGCTGGCCGACGGTGCGGACGTCGCCGACGTCATGGGTGCGGTGTCGGACGTCGCGGACGAGCAGGGGTTGCAGGTCGCGGGCTCGGCGGCCGAGCGGGCCGTCATCACCCAGGTGCTCGACGTGCTCGTGCTCGTCACGACCGCCCTGCTCGGCGTGGCCGTCCTCATCGCCGTCGTGGGCATCGCGAACACCCTGTCGCTGTCGGTGCTCGAACGGCACCGCGAGCACGCGCTGCTGCGCGGCCTGGGCCTGACCCGCGGCCAGATGCGGTCGATGCTGCTGGTCGAGGGTGTGCTGCTGGCACTGGTCAGCGCGCTGATCGGCCTGGGCCTGGGTCTGGGGTATGCCGCGCTCGGCGTCCAGACGCTCCTGCCGGAGGACGTCCCGCTGCAGCTGGCCGTGCCGTGGGGACGGGTCGGGCTCATCGTCGGGGTGGCGCTGCTGGCCGGGGTCCTGGCCAGCGTGCTCCCGGCCCGGCGGGCCGTGCGGGTGTCCCCGGCGGAGGGGCTGGCGACGGGGTAGACCACCGGCCCGGTCGCGACCCTCAGGGATGCGGCCGGTCCCGGTCGGGGCGTGGCGGGGAGGGGACACCCCGCCGGCCCGGCGACCCGCGCGGGACACGCGGGAACGCCCCGCCGCCCGGTCACCTCGTCGAGGTGGCCGGGCGGTCAGGTGCTGCGGGGGGCTCAGGCCGGGGGTGTGCGATGCATCAGGTCGTCGACGCCGCCAGCCGCTGACGCAGGCCGCTGGCCCGGACGACCCGGCGCTCCACCGCCGCCCGGACGACCTCCTCGGGAGCGACGACCCGGACGGTCTTCTCCGCCCGGGTCACCGCCGTGTAGAAGAGCTCCCGGGTCAGCAGCGGCGAGTCGGCCTGGGGCAGCAGGACGGTGATCTCCCTGGCCTGGCTGCCCTGGGCCTTGTGGATCGTCATCGCGTGCATCGTGTCCACCTCGCCCAGGCGGCTCGGAGCGAACCGGTGCGACCCCGTGGCTCCCTCGACGACGGCCATCCGCACGGGCGTCCCGTCGGGCGTGCGCGAGGCGACGACGACCCCGGTGTCGCCGTTGAGCACCCCGTTGGCGTAGTCGTTGGCGGTGACGAGGAGGGGGCGGCCGACGTACATCTGGTCGTAGAACGTCAGGCCGGTCTCCTCGCCCAGCCAGGTCTCGGTGAGCTGGTTCCAGGTGCGCACGCCCCGGGGGCCGGTGCGGTGCGCGCACAGCAGCCTGTGGCTGCCCAGGGCGGTGAGAGCGCCCTCGGCGTTCCCGTCGCGGGCGGCGGTGAGCACGCGGTAGGCCTGGGCGGTGAGCATCTGCCGCAGGGCCGGCACCGGGTCCTCGTCGGTGACCCACCGAACCTCCTCGCTGCCCGCCGAGAGGGCCGCGACGACGGCGTCGGCGTCCCCCACCCGCAGGGCCTCGGCCAGCGCGCCGATCGTCTCCCCGAAACGGTGCACCGTGCGCAGCCGGGCGAGGGCGACCGGCGGGTCGGCGGCAGCCTCGGCACCGGCGACCAGGTCGGCCAGGACGGCGCCCGCGTCGACGGAGACCAGCTGGTCGGCGTCCCCGACGAGGATGAGCCGCGCCTGCGGCCGCAGCGCCTCGAGCAGCCGGGCCATGTGGGTCAGCGAGACCATCGAGGCCTCGTCGACGAGGACCACGTCGTGGGGGAGCCGGTTGCCGCGGTGGTGGCGGAAGCGGGAGCGGCTGTCCGGCCGCCAGCCGAGCAGGCGGTGCAGCGTGCTCGGCTCCACGTGGCGGAGCGGCTCGACGACCGTCCGGGTGGCGGGGTCGGGGGTCCGTTCCAGGATCTCCTCCAGCGCCCCGTTCACCGCGACCCGCACCCGGGCGGCGGCCTTGCCGGTGGGGGCGGCCAGCCCGATCCGCAGCGGGCGCTCGCCGGCCGCGGCGGCCTGCTCGGCCAGCAGCGCCAGGACCCCCGCGACGGTCGTGGTCTTGCCGGTGCCCGGACCTCCGGTGATCACGCTCGTCCGGGAACGGGCGACGACCTTCGCGGCGGCGCGCTGCTCGGCATACCCCTCCCCGGGGAAGATCCGGGCGAGCCCCTCGGTCAGCACCTGTTCGTCGACCGCGGGGGCCGGGAGCGCCGCCCGGGCCCGCAGGTCGTCGACGACCTGGACCTCCTGGTGGTGGTAGCGCTGCAGGTAGACCAGCCCCTGGTCGACCACCAGCGCCCCGGATCGGACCAGCGCGCTGGCGGACACGGCGTCGGTCCACCCCCCGGGCGGCGGCCAGGGCAGGTCGGGCAGGGTGTCGGCACCCGTCGTGGCCAGGTCGGCGAGGTCGACGGCGACGGACCCGGACCGGACGGCCCGGGTCGCCACGGCCGCGGCGAGCACGGCCGTCTCGTCCTGCTCGCCGCAGACGCGGGCGAGGGTGCGGGCGACGTGGACGTCGGCGGCGGTGAGGACGCCCGCACGGTTGAGCTCGCCGAGGGTGCCGGGGGTGTCGACGGCCAGCCGGCGGTCGTGCTCGACCGGCTCGAACAGCTCGAGGATCGTCATGCCGCCCCCTCCGTGGTGCGTCCGTCCAGCAGGTCCGACACCGCGGTGACCAGGGCCACCGGTGGTCGCCACGAGAACACGCCGCAGGGGTGGCCGTCGACCACCGGGGTGCCGGGTCCGCACATGCCCCGGACGTAGAGGTAGAGGACCCCGCCCAGGTGACGGTCGGGCCGGTACCCCGGCAGCCGCCAGCGCAGGAAGCGGTGCGCCACGACGGCGTAGAGCAGGGCCTGCAGGGGGTAGGAGGAGTGCCCCATCGCCTCGGCGAGCTTCTCCGGCCGGTAGTCGGCCGCGGTCAGCGGCTCCTCGGGCCGGCCCAGCCAGTTCGTCTTGTAGTCGACGACCAGGTAGCGGCCGCCGGTGCGCAGGACGACGTCGACCGACCCGGTGAGGTAGCCGCGCAGGGCCTGCTCGGCCAGCTCGGGGGATGTGTCCAGCACGTCGGCCCAGGCGCGGACGGGATCGCCGGCCGGCAGGTGACCGCGCAGGAGGGGGACGAGGTCGCCGAGCCGGGCACCGTACGTGGTCCCGCCGCCGGCACCCACGACCGCGTCGCGCCGCAGGTCGCCCCCGCCGAGCGGCAGCTCAAAGTCCAGCTCGCACAGCCGGTCGGCCCGGCCGATCTGCCGCAGGGTCAAGCCCTGGGCGAGCGGGCCGAGGGGAGAGTCGCAGACGTCCACGAGCGCGTCGGCCAGCGCTTCCGGGTCCAGCTCGACCGGCCACTGCACCAGCTGCTCCCGGACGTGCTCGAGCAGCTCGGCCCGCAGGTCGGCCGCCTGCGGGTCGGCGTGCTCGAGCACCCCGTGGACCAGGGAGCCGAAGGTCGCGCCGACGGGCAGGTCGGCCATGGGCGAGGCGACGTCCTGCCCCGGCAGCACGACCTCCAGGCCCGGCAGGGACGGGGTCTGCTCCACCACGGGGTCGACCGTGTCGGGCTCGTCCTCGCGCGGGGAGAGCTCGGGCTCGCTGCCGACGCCACCGGTCAGCTCGTGCCCCTGGGCGTCGCGCGGCGTGGACAGGGCGGTGTATGACGTGCGCCGCCAGTCGGTGTCGATCCGCCGGGACCAGGTCGCCGGGCGGGGCGGTGGGGGCACCTCGGTCGTCATCGGAGGCACGTGCTCGGCATGGTCCGCCCGTTCCAGCGCGAGCGCACCACGGGCGGCCCACTCCTGCAGGCGGGTCGTGGCGAAGTCCTCGGCGGGCACCGGGGTGGTGTCGGGCACGGGTCCGTCGCCGGGACCGCGGCCGAAGAGGATCCGGTGCAGCGGCGAGGGCGAGGTGTTGCGGCCGGTGGGCGACCACCAGGTGACAACCTGTGACTGGGCCCGGGTGAGCGCGACGTAGAGCAGGCGCAGCGACTCGCCGGCCTCCTCGGCCTTGTGCCGGGCGACCGAGTCCTTCCACTGCGGGCCGGTGCTGCCCCCGACGTCGATCGAGCGCGTCCGCTCCGGGGGGTCGTCGTGGCACAGGGGGATGTCCGGCACGTCGGGCACGTTGCGGTCGGTGAGGGCGGGCAGGTAGACGACGGGGAACTGCAGCCCCTTGCTCCCGTGCACGGTGAGCAGCTGGACCGCGGCGGCGTCGCTGTCGAGCCGGCGGGTGCGGGCGTTCGTGGAGGGCGGGGCGTCCTCGGCCATCTGGGCGCGCAGCCACTCCAGCAGCGCGACCAGTCCGAGCTGCCCCTCGCGCCCGGTCTCGTGGAGCAGCTCGGCCACGTGCTCGACGTCGGTGAGGGTGCGCTCGCCGCCCACCTGGCCGAGCACCCGCGCGGTCAGCCCCTCGGCGACGAGCCGCTCCAGGACCGCGGCCATGCCCTGACGGGCGTAGACGGCGGCGAGGTCCCGGACGGTCTGCGCCAGGACGTCGTCGAGGTCCTCGCCCCCCTCGTCGACGGCGACCGGGTCGTGCCCGAGCAGGTCGGTGAGCGCGGCGGCGCGGGTGAGCACCGAGCGGTGCGGGGCGACCATCGCCTCCAGCAGGGTGAGCCACTCGTGGGCCGCGCGGGTCTGCAGCACCGACATGCCGCCGGCGCTGACGGCGTGGACGCCCAGGTCGCGCAGCGCCTCCTGGGCCCGGACCAGGTCGCTGCCCTTGTGCGCGAGCACCGCCACGTCGCTGGCCTGCAGGGGGCGGCCGTCGAAGGTGGCGTCGGACCCGAGCAGACCGGCCACGTCGCGGGCGAGGTCGGGGTAGATGTGCTCGCGGGTGGCCCCGATCCGGTCGCTGCCCCGCAGGTGTTCCTCGAGGAGGACCTGCCGCAACCGGACGGGAGCGTCGCTGGGGGCCCCCTTCAGCCGCCGGTCGTCCCTGGCCGCCTCGACGGGCCGGACCACGATCTGCGGGTCGCCCAGCTGGGCGCCCTGCAGCAGCGTGTCCAGGGCGCGGACCACGCCGGGGTCGGAGCGGTAGTTGCGCGGCAGGGTCCTGCGCACGCCCGCCGCCTCGGCGGCGGTGAGGTAGGTGGCGATGTCCCCGCCGCGGAAGCCGTAGATCGCCTGCTTGGGGTCGCCGATGAGGACCATCGCCCGGCAGTGGCCGGTGAAGGCCCGGTCGAGGACCTGCCACTGGACCGGGTCGGTGTCCTGGAACTCGTCGACGAGGACGACCTGCCAGCGCTGCCGCATGCGGTCCCGGGCCAGGGAGTCCGGATCCTCCAGGGCGTCGGCGAGCTGGGTGAGCAGGTCGTTGTAGTGCATCACCTGGAGCCGGCGCTTGCGCAGGTCGAACTCCGTCCGGACCGCTCTGGCGAAGCGTACGCGCCGGGCCGGCACGGTGCCCGGCTCGGCGGCCTGGGGTCGCAGGTCGGCGTGGATGTCGTCGACGGCCGTCCGGGCGATGTCCAGCGCCTCGGCACGCGTGAAGACCGCCTGCCGGTCGTTGCGGAACCCGCGCAGGTAGATGTCGTCGACCACCTCGACGAGCAGGTCGTCGAGGTCCTCCGCGAGGGTGGCCGAGGCGTCGGTCGTGCCGGCCACGCCCAGGCTGCGCAGCACCTCGTGGCAGAACTGGTGGACGGTGGCGATGGTGGCGGCGTCGAAGTCGGTCAGGGCGGCGCGGACCCGTCGGTGCATCTGGGTGAGCCGCCCCTCGTCGGCCGCGAGCAGGTGCGCCACGAGGGCGTCGCCCGCGGGGCAGGTCCGCTCGCGCAGGCAGCGCTCGACGAGCACGAGCTGCTCGCGCACCCGGGCACGCAGCTCCTGGCTCGCCGCGCGGCTGAAGGTGACGACGAGCATGTCGCGCAGGTCGGCCTCGCCCTCGGCGACGAACCGGGCCACCAGGGCCGCGATCGTCCACGTCTTGCCCGTGCCGGCGCTCGCCTCGAGCAGGACGGTGCCGCTCGGCAGCGGGTCGGTGATGTCGAAGTGGTCCACGGTCCTCAGCCCCTCTCCAGCGTCTCGTGACCGGTCAGGAGGGGTTCCCACAGCCGCAGCGACAGCTGGCCCAGGCGGTGCGGCACGTCGGGGACCCACCGTTCGTCGTCCAGCGGGGTCCCGACGACGTCCTGGAGCGGCAGGACGTCGCCGAGGACGTGCTGCCAGGAGGTGTCGTGCTGCTCCTGACGGATGCCCCACCCGCCCTGCTGGGTCTGCCAGCCCCGTTGAGCGGCCCGTTCGTCGGCCGCCCGGACGCTGCGGTTCTTCAGGTACTGCTCCGCCCAGGCACGGCTGGTCTCCACCGGCAGCGGCAGCACCGCGTCCAGACCGCGGTCGCGCAGGTCGACGAGCTGTCCCAGGGTCTGCAGGGCCAGCTCCTGCGGCAGCGGTCCGTGGCTGACGTGCCCGACACCCTTGACCCTGCCGAAGCTGTAGCGGCCAAGGTGGTGGCTGCGGGCGTGCTCCTGCCCGGCCGCGGCCAGGACGAGGGCGTAGATCCAGGAGTGCAGCCGGTGCTTGGCCTTGACGGAGGAGAAGCTGACCGTCAGGGCCGACTCCCCGACGAGCCCGGCCAGCGTCCCGACGAGACGGCGGTGGTCGGGCAGCGGGAGGGCGATGTCGACGTCGAGGCTCTCGCGGTCCAGCGCCTGCCCCCAGCCGCCCTGACCGACGGCCCGCCAGGTGGCCTGGCACAGCTCCTGCACCTGGCCGGTGAGCTGCTCCATGGTGCGGTGGCCCAGGGCGTCCGGCGGGAGCTCGCCGCGCCAGAGCTCGGCCTCGCAGGTCGCGGAGGCGTCCCGCCCTGCCAGGACGGCGGTGAGCATCCGCTCGCCGATGACCCACCGCTGCAGGCCGTCGAGCTCCACGGGGATGCCCTCGCCCCGGAGCTCGGGGACCTCGGGCACGTAGAGACCGATCCGGGAGCGGAGGAAGGCCTTGGCCGGGTTGTCGAAGAAGCGGACGAGGTCGTCCAGGAGCACGTCCTCGCGGGGCCAGGGCGCGAAGGTGCGCCGGGCCAGCGGGACCGGTTCGGTGGGCCGCTCCCGCAGGGCCCGGGCGCCGGCCAGCGCGGACGGGTCGTAGCTGAACGGTGCGTCGTCGGGCAGCAGCGGGACGGTGCCGTCCGGGGTGCGGCCCAGGTTTCGCAGGTCGTAGGGCTGCAGCGGGTGCTCGGTCAGGACCCGCTCGACCCCCTCCCCGGTCGCCGTGACGCGCAGGGCGTCGACCAGCTCGCCCAGGGGGACGGCCGGCGGGCGCGTCTGCCCGGTGTGCTCGTCGAAGCCGGTGTAGGTCACGACGAACGTCTCGCCCGCGGACATCAGTGCGTCGAGCAGCAGCTGGCGGTCCTCGCTGCGGGGGTCCCGTTCGCCCGTGACCGGGCGCCGCGCCAGGACGTCGTCGCCGTCGGGGGTGGTCGACCGGGGGAAGTCCCCGTCGTCCATGCCCACGAGGGCGACCACCCGGTGCGGCACCGAGCGCATCGGCACCATCGTGCAGACGGTGAGCGTGCCGGTCCGGAAGTTGGAGCGGGTGGCCCGCCCGGCCGTCTGCTCCGTCAGGAGTGCGTGCACGTCGGCCAGCGACAGCGAGACCCCGCCCCCGCCGGCGACCCGCCCGGCCGCCTCGGCGGTGCGCCGCAGCTCGCGCTCCAGCTGGGCGACCTGCCAGGCGTCCTTGAACGGCACGTCGGCCAGGTCGAGCACCCCTTCCTCGACGACCCGCAGCCACTGGCCGGCGGTGTCGGCGGTGCGCAGGCCGCGCAGCGTGCGACCCAGCCGCTCGACCAGCTCGGCGAGACGGCCGGCCAGGTCGAGGTCGCCGCTGTCGAGGTCGTCCAGCCCCAGGGTGCGACCGACGTGGTCGACGTCCTGCCCGTCGACCGAGGCGCCGACGAGGATGCGGTCCAGCCCGGCCCGCCAGGTGTTCTGGACGACGTTCCTCAGCTGGTAGTCGGCGCGGTGCTCCCCGTCCAGGCCCCACCGCACGGTCGTGGCCCCGACCCAGTCGCCGATGCGTTCCAGCGCGTCGTCGTCGAACCCGAACCGGTGCCGCACCGGCGCGCTGCGGGCCAGGTCGAGCACCTCCCCGGCGGTCACCCGTCCTCCGGCGAGCTCGGTGAGGTGCAGCGCCAGCCGCAGGAGGGGGTTGAGGTGCACCGGGGCCCGGTCCGCGAGCCGGACCCGCAGGCCGTGGGCCGGGTGCGTGCGGGTCGCGCCGTCCCGCACGACCTCCCCCAGACCGAAACCCGCGTGGACGAGCGGGGCGTAGGCGTCGATGTCGGGGCACATCACGAGGATGTCCCGGGGCTCGAGCGTGGGGTCGCGCTCCAGCAGGTCGGCGAGCACGTCGCGCAGCACCTCGACCTGGCGCGACTGCCCGTGGCAGGCGTGGACCTGCACGCTCCGGTCGTCCGCCGGCACCTGTCGCCCCGCCCGGGTCGCCCGGTCCGGCGCCCTGTCGGCCCGGACGTCGTGCTGGAGCATCGCGAGCAGGCTGACCTCGTCGTCAGACCCGGCCTCTGTGCCGTCGCCCCCCGTGCCGCCCTCCGCGCCGGCCCCCGCGCCGCCTGCCGACGCAGCCAGGCCCGACGCGCCCGACGCGCCCGTCGCACCGCCGGGAGGAGGCGGACCCACCAGCTCCTCGCGCCCGCCCGTGAGGGCCAGGGTGCGCTGCAGCTCGCGGGCGTCGCGGCCCAGGCTGGCCAGGAGCGGGTGCTGCACGAGCTCGCCGGACCGGTCCTCATCCCGGGGCACCGGTCCGACCGCGACGGTGGGCGCGAGCTCCTCCCACGCCGCCGGCGAGGCCTGCGGCAGCCACAGGTGGACGTCCCGGTGCTCGGCGAGCGCGCCGAGCACCTCGACCTCGCTGCGGGAGATGCGGGTGTGCCCGAACAGCGACAACCGCCCGGGCAGCTCCAGCCCGGTCAGGCGTCCGGCGCGCAGCGCCTCCACCGCCCGGGCGTGCCGCTCGTCGGGCGCCTCCGAACCCACCACCTCGAGCACCCTGCGCCACAGCGGGGGCTGCCAGGCCAGGTCGTCGGCCACCCGCCCGCCGAGCCCGTCGCCGTCGCCGCCGGCCCGCCAGTCGGTCAGCACCGCGGGCCGCTGGGCGGCGTAGTCGGCGAACAGACCCGCCAGTCGGCGGGCGACGGCATACCGGCGGCCCTGCCTCAGCTCGCGCTCGGTGCCGGTCTCGGCATACCCGAGGTGGTCGGCGAGCGTCGTCGCCCACGGCTCACCCAGGCTCTCGTCGACCGCCCGCAGCACGGCCCACGCGAGCTGCCCGGGCCGCCAGGGGTCGTCGCGCTCGACGCCGAGGACCATCGTCACGAGCGAGTGCGGGCTGAGGAAGCGCACCCCCGCGCACACCCCGTCGTGCCCCGACGGGCCGGCCCCGAGCCGGTGGGACAGGCGCTGGGCCAGCCACCGCTCCACCCCGCGGGCGGGCACGGCGACGACCTCCTCGGCGAACGGGTCCTCGAGCGGACTCCCCAGGAGCTCGGCCAGACCGTCGGCCAGCACCCCCGTCCCGGCCGCCCGGTGCACGATCAACGTCACGCGGTGACCCTACCCACCGGCCCCGACAGACCCGGGCCGGGCCTCAGCGCACGCGGACGACCTCGCCACCCGTCACCCGGACGAGCTCCTCGAACGTCAGCGGCACGATCGAGTCGGGTGTCCCGCCGGCGGCCCACACGGTCCCGTAGGCGCGCAGGTCCTCGTCGACCAGCGTCCGCAGCGGGGTGGGGTGGCCGGCCGGTGCGACGCCGCCGATGACCTGACCGGTGGCCGCGCGCACCTGGTCCGCGGAGGCCTTGGTCACCGCCCCGGCGCCGACGGCCGCGGCGATGACCTGGGTGTCGACGCGGGCGGCACCGCTGGCCATGACGAGGAGGGGTGCGTCGTCGGCCATGAACACCAGGCTGTTGGCGATCGCACCGACCGGGCAGCCGAGCTGCTCGGCCGCGAGCGGGGCCGTGCGGGCGTGCTCGTCGAGAAGGCGGATCTCGGCCTCGACGCCGGCGACGCGAAAGGCGTCCTGGACGACCTGGTTGCGGGGGCGCATGCGGGGAGTATGCCGTGTCGGTGCCCGCCTCTACACTGAGCACGCTCGGGGAGGTGGCGTGACGTCGGGGCTGTCGCGCCAGATCGAGCGACGGAGGGGAAGTGCGGACGTGGGCGGTGCAGGCGTGGGCGGGTCGGTCGTGAGCGGGACGGTCGTGAGCAGGTCGGTCCTGGGCGGGTCGGTCGTGAGCAGGTCGGTCCTCGCGACGATGGTGTCGTTGCTCCTCGTGGTCGCAGGGATCGGGCTGCCGGCCCAGGCGCTCACCGACGACGCGGACGACCTGGGAGCCAGGGCCCTGAGGGGTGCGACCTGGAGCACCCCCGTGGCCGAGCCGGACGACATCACCCGCAGCGGGCCCGTCGTCCCCATGACACCGCCGCTGGAGACGCTCTACAACGAGAACCCGAGCTACTACGACGACGGCTGTCACGTGGACGCCAGCGGCACGAAGGTTCTTCCCGGCTGCACCTATGGCGATCCTGCCGGCACGGTCGAGGTCGCCATGGTGGGAAGCTCCAAGGTGGGACAGCTCTTCGGGGCCCTCGACGAGATCGCCCGGCGGGAGGGCTGGCGGTTGCGGGCGTACACCAAGAGCGCCTGCGCGTTCGTGCACACCCCGCACTCGTCCTACGCCGAGTGCAACGTCTACAACGAGGCGCTGCGCGCTCACCTGGCGGCCGACCCCCCTGATCTCGTCCTGACCGGTGGCATGCGTCGCAGCGTGACCGACGGCTACGTCCAGACGTGGACGTGGCTGCGCGAGCTCGGTGTCGAGCGCATCGTGTCGTTCTGGGACACCCCTGTCCCGGATGTGCAACCGGCCGAATGCGTCGCGGCCGCTCTCTCGGGCGGGACCGATCTCACGGCGTGCGCCACACTGCTCCCGGACAGCGTCAGCGGGAACCCGTCGATGCGGACCGCGGCCGCCCAGGTCGAGGGCGCTGATTTCGTCGACCTGCGTGACTGGGTCTGCCCTTCCACCTGGTTGAGCCCTCGGTGTCCGGCGGTGGTCGGTAGCGCCCAGGTGTACGCGGAAGGCTCGCACATGGCCCCGGCCTACGGCGCGAGCCTCACCGACCCGATCCACGAGCGGCTCCACGAGCTCGGGGTCGCCCGCTACCGACCCAGCGTCGACCGGGTCGGGGGCGCCAACCGGTACGAGACCGGGGCGCTGATGGCCGGCGACGTCGAGCCGGGTGCCCGGGTCTTCGTCGCCAGCGGCCAGGAGTACGCCGACGCGCTCACCGCCGCGGCCCAGGCGGGTCAGGACGGTGGCGCCGTGCTCCTTGCCAAGGACATCGACCTCCCCTCGGCCACCCGGGCGGCCCTGACCAGGCTCCGTCCTCGGGAGATCGTGCTCGTCGGCGGCGATCTTCGGATCCACGACGAGGTGCTTCTCGCGCTGCGGAACTACAGCCCGGTGGTGCGCCGGGTCGCCGGGACGGACCGCTACGAGACCGCGGCCGCGCTGGCCCGGTTGGACGGGCCGTCCTCGGGCGGGACGGTCTACGTGGCGACCGGGACCGACTTCCCGGACGCGCTCGCCGCGGCGGCCCAGGCCGGGCAGCGGGACGCCCCGGTCCTGCTCGTCAAGCAGGACTCGGTGCCCCAGGTCACCGAGTCCGTGCTCCGCGAGCTGGCCCCCCGCCGCGTGGTGGTGGCCGGCGGCACCGTCTCGGTCTCGCAGGACGTCGTCGACCGGCTGGCGGAGCTGGTGCCCGGTGAGGTCGTCCGGCAGGCGGGCGCCAACCGGTACGAGACGGCCGTCGCGCTCGCGCAGGGAGCGTTCGGGCAGGCGACGGGGGAGCGGCTCCTGCACGTGGCCTCGGGCACGTCCTACGCCGACGCGCTCACGGCCGCGCCCGCGGCCGCCGCCGCCGGGGGTGCCGTCCTGCTCGTGCCGGGTGACCGCATACCCTCCGCGACGGCGGCCGGCGTGCGCGGACTCGCACCCACCAGGATCGTCCTGGCCGGCGGGAGAGGCGCGGTCTCCGACGAGGTCGAGCGCGGGCTCATCCGTCTCGTCGAGTGACTCGCGGTCTGCGAGAGGTCGAGCGCGGGCTCATCCGTCTCGTCGAGTGACTCGCGTTCTGCGAATAGTCGAGCGGGGGCTCATCCGTCTCGTCGAGTGACCTCGCGGTCCCGGGCGAGCTTGCGTGCGGCAATCTCCTTCCACACCGGCGCGTTGGTGATCCCGATGTCCTCGGGGTCGAAGACCGGGTCGAGGCCGGCGGAGCGCTGCCGGTCGTAGTCCCGCACCACCGCGGTGGCCTGCTTGCTCAGCAGCACGAGCGCGACCAGGTTGATCCACGTGTAGATCCCCAGGCCCACGTCGGCGAGGTTCCAGGCGAAGGTCGCGGAGCGCAGCGAACCGAGGAAGATCGACCCCGCCAGGACCACCCACGCGATGTTGACGACGAGCCGCTCCCGGCGGCTGTTGCGCAGCAGGTAGGCGATGTTGGTGTCGGCGTAGAAGGCGAACGACAGCAGGGTGGTGAAGGCGAAGAAGAACATCGCCACCGCGATGAACGCCGATCCCAGGCCCGGGAAGGAGGCGTCGATGGCGGCCTGGGTGTACTCCGGCCCCTGGACGAGCCCGGGAACGTTCTCGGTGACCATCTCCCCGTCCGGTCCCTCGACGTTGTAGGACCCGGTGACCAGGATCATCAGACCGGTGACGGTGCAGATGAGCAGGGTATCCACGTACGCCGAGAACCCCTGGGCCAGCCCCTGCTTGACCGGGTGCGACACCTCGGCGGCGGCCGCGGCCTGCGCGCCCGAGCCGGTGCCGACCTCAGAGGAGTAGATCGCCCGCTTGACGCCCCACATGATCGCCGCGCCGACGATGCCGCCGAAGGCCGCGTCCGTCCCGAACGCGCTGCTGAAGATCAACCCGAACATCTCTGGGACGGCGTCGGCGTTGATCACCAGCAGGACGATCCCGAGGAGGATGTAGGCCGCCGCCATGATCGGCACCACGAGCCCGACGACCCGCCCGATCCGGTGCATGCCGCCGAAGACGACGAGGCAGAAGAGCGCGGTGACCACGACCCCGGTGATCCACGGCGGGACCGAGAAGGCCGACTCGGCCGACACCGCGATGTTGTAGGACTGGATCGAGGGCCCGGTGATCGTCAGCGCGAAGACCGCGGCCGCGGCATACAGCACCGCCAGCCACTTCCACCCCAGACCCTTCTCGATGTAGAAGGCCGGCCCGCCGCGGTACTCCCCGCCGACCTCCTCCTTGTAGACCTGCGCCAGCGAGCTCTCCGCGATGGCGACGGCCGCGCCGACGAACGCGGTGACCCACATCCAGAAGAGCGCCCCAGGGCCGCCGAAGTGGATCGCGGTCGCGACGCCGGCGATGTTGCCGACACCGACGCGCCCGCCGAGCGCCATCGCGAACGACTGGAAGGACGACAGGCCCTGCGTGGAGTCGTCGCCGCCGACGAGGTAGCGGACCATGTCGGGCAGCCGCCGCACCTGCGGCACGACCATCCTGACGGTGAACCAGACCCCGGCCGCGAGGACCAGGACGACCATCGGGGTGCTCCAGAGGAGCTCGTTGACCCTGGCGATGACGGTGTCGAGCATGGGCGCAGGCCTTCCGGGAGGGTGGAGGCAGACTATGCGCGCACCGGGCGCAGTGCCCACCGGAGGGACCCAGGGGTATGCCGTCGCTCGCGGTCCCGAGGTCCGCCCGGCTCAGTAGTCCGCCCGGCTTAGTAGGTCGTGCGCCCTGGTCCTTCCGACCACCGCCGCATGACCTCGGCGGCCTCCGGGACGTCGAGCCGGTGCAGGGGGAGCCGGCGCTCCTCGGCCGGCCTGCCGAGCTCCTCGTAGATGAGCGAGTCGTCGAAGCCCACGGCCGCCGCGTCCTCGTGGGTGGCGGCGAAGTGGACCTGCGCCGGGCGGGCCCAGTAGAGGGCCCCCAGGCACATGGGGCACGGCTCGCAGGAGGCGTACACGTGGGCGCCGGTCAGCTGGAAGCTTCCGAGCGCCGCGCACGCCCGCCGGACGGCGACCATCTCCGCGTGGGCCGTCGGGTCGTCGGTCGCCACGACCTCGTTCCAGGCCTCGGCGACGACCCGGCCGTCCACGACGACGACCGCGCCGAAGGGGCCGCCGTCACCGCGGTCGGACCCTTCGCGGGCCAGCTCGACGGCGCGCAGGAGGTGGCGGCGGTGCTCGGCGTCGTGGTCCTCCGTGCGGCGGAGACCCTCGGCGACGGCGTCCGTCCGACCGTGATCCCCGGCGTCGGCGTCGGCCTCCGTCCGGCCGTGGTCCCTGGCGTCCGCCTCCGTCCCGACGTGTCCCCCGACCTCACCCTCGCTCACAGGTCGGCCAGCAGGGTGCCCGGCCGTTCGACGCCGTCGGCGACGTACCGCAGGAAGCCCCCGGCCGTCCCCCCGTCGCACACCCGGTGGTCGAACGTGAACGACAGCTGGGTCACCTGCCGCAGCCTCACCTTCCCCCTGTGCGCCCACGGTTTCTCCACGATCCGGCCGACGCCGAGCATGCCGGCCTCGGGGTGGTTGATGATCGGGGTCGAGCCGTCCACGCCGTACACGCCGTAGTTGTTGAGCGTGAACGTCCCGCCGCTCATCTGCGCCGGCGACAGCGTCCCCTCGCGGGCCGAGGCGGTCAGCTCCCTCAGCGCGGAGGCCAGCTCGGTGGTGCTCATCGCGTCCGCGCCGTGCACGACGGGGACGACGAGGCCGCGGGGGGACTGGGCGGCGAAGCCGAGGTTCACCCGTCCGTGCCGGAGGATCTCTCCGGCCTCGACGTCGACCGAGGCGTTCAGCTCAGGGTGCCGCGCCAGCCCGGCGACGACGATCCGCGCCAGCAGCGGCAGCACGCCGATCCGGGCGTCGGGCCGCGCCTCGCGCAGGGTGTCCTTGAGCCGCATCAGCCGGGTGGCGTCCACGTCGACCCAGGTGGTGGCGTCGGGGATCTCGCGCCGGGAGGTGGTCAGGCGGTCGACCATGAGCCGGTGCACGCCCTGGATCGGCACGCGCACGTCCTCGCGGGTCCGGGGGGAGGAGGGGTATGCCGTGGTGCCGCCGCCGGTCCCGTCCGTGGCGGCCACATCCGCAGCCGCGCCGCCGCCGGAGCGGCCACCGGTGCGCACGTCCTGAGGACCTCGGGCGTCCCGCGCCGCCTCGAGGTCGGCGCGTCGGACCACGCCGGTCGGGCCAGGCTTCACGGTCCGCACGTCGATGCCCCACTCGGCGGCCAACCGGCGGACCAGCGGCGAGATGACACGGACGGCCTGCCGGCTGTCGGAGGAGGCTGCCGTCGTCTCCCTCTGACTGCCCTCCGAGGGGGCCGACGTCGTCCGCGCCCGCTGCTCCTGAGCGGGGCCGCTCCCGTCGGACGTGCCCATCTCCGGGACGGAGGAGCTCCGACCGCCGCGTCGACGACCGCCCCGCCGTCGCCGCTCGGGGGCCTCGCCCGCGCCGTAGCCGATGAGCGGCCGCTCAGGCCCCCCGTCCTCGGACTGAGCGGAGCCGCTCCCGACCGACACGCTCGCCCCGGCACGCTCCTCGGTGCGGTACTGCTCCACGGCGTGGTCCGCCTCGGAACCGCCGGCGCCGTTGGTCGACGCCCCGCCCTTCGACGCCCTGCTGTTCGAAGCTGCGCCGTTCGACGCCCTGCCGTTCGACGCCCTGCCGTTCGACGCCCCGCCGTTCGACGCCCTGCCGTTCGACACCCCGCCCTTCGACGCCCCGCCGTTCGACGCCCCGCCCCCCTGCGCTCCAGAGCCCTCCTCGGCCGCCGGCACCGGCTCGGCCGCTGCCGAGACCTCGCCCACGGTGATGAGCGGCTGACCGACGGCCAGCACCGTGCCGGCCTGGACGTGCAGCTCGGCCACCGTGCCGGCGTACGGGCACGGCACGTCGACGGACGCCTTGGCGGTCTCGACCGTGACGACATCCTGGTCGATGGAGACCTCGTCACCGACGGCGACGTGCCACTCGACGACCTCGGCCTCGGTCAGGCCCTCACCCAGGTCGGGCAGCCGGAAGACGAAACCCCCGCTCACGCAGACACCTCCCGGTCCGCGCCCGGGCCGGACGGCACCGTGCCCGCGCTGGGTGACGCCCCGCCCGAGGCGGGCGGCACGGCATACCTGAGGTCGGGTTCGTCGTCCCACTGCAGCCGCGCGACCGTGTCGAGGATCCGGTCGACCCCCGGCAGGTGCGAGTGCTCCAGGATCGGCGGCGGGTAGGGGATGTCGAGGCCGCTGACCCGCAGCACCGGCGCGGCGAGGGAGTGGAAGCAGCGTTCCTGGACCCGCGCGGCGATCTCCGCACCCATGCCGGCGAAGCCCTGCGCCTCGGCGAGGACGACGGCGCGACCGGTCTTGCGCACGGACGCCATCACCGTCGCGTCGTCGAACGGGACGAGGGTGCGCAGGTCGACGACCTCGAGGTCCCAGTCCTCCTCGGCGGCGGCGACCTCGGCGGCGCGCAGGGCGTTGGGCACCTGCGGGCCGTAGGTGATGACGGTGACGTCCGACCCCTCGCGGCGCACGGCGGCCCGGCCGATCGGCTCGGTGGTGGTGGGCAGCTCGACCTCGGCCTTGGACCAGTAGAGCGACTTGGGCTCCATGAAGACGACCGGGTCGTCGGAGGCGATCGACTCGCGCAGCAGGCTGTAGGCGTCGGCGGGGGTCGACGGGGTGACGACGTGGAGGCCTGGGGTGTGGACGTAGTAGCCCTCGGAGGAGTCGCAGTGGTGCTCTACCCCGCCGATGCCGCCGGCGTAGGGCACCCGGATGACGATCGGCATCGTGAGCCGCCCGCGGGTGCGGTTGCGCATCTTGGCGATGTGCGAGACGACCTGCTCGAACGCCGGGTAGCCGAAGGCGTCGAACTGCATCTCGATCACCGGCCGGAAGCCCTGCATCGCCAGTCCGACCGCGAACCCCGCGATGCCGGCCTCGGCCAGGGGGGTGTCGAAGCACCGGTCCTCGCCGAAGTCCCTGGTCAGGCCGTCGGTGATGCGGAACACGCCCCCGAGCGCCCCGACGTCCTCGCCGAAGACCAGGACGTTCTCGTCCTCGGTCAGCGCGTCCCGCAGGGCGGTGTTGAGGGCCTGGGCGTATGTGGTGGGTCGGCTCATCGGGCCACCTCCTCGGTCTCGGGCCGGCTGGCCTCGCGCTCGGCCGCGACCATCTCCGCCTGCTCGCGCAGCTGGGGGGTGGGCTCGGCGTAGACGTGGGCGAACAGGTCGGCCGGGTCGACCTGAGGGTCGGCGTTCATCCGCTCGCGCAGGTCGGCGGCGAGCTCCTCGGCCTCCTGGCGCACCTCCTCGACGCGGGCGTCGTCGACGGCGCCCTGCGCGACGAGGTAGGCCTGCAGACGCACGAGCGGGTCCTGCCCGGTCCACCCGTCCACCTCGTCGGGCGTGCGGTAGCGGGTGGCGTCGTCGGCGTTGGTGTGCGCCTCCATCCGGTAGGTGTGCGCCTCGATGAGGAAGGGGCCCTGCCCCGAGCGGGCGTGCTCGTAGGCCTTGCGGGTCACCGCGAGGACGGCGGCCGGGTCGTTCCCGTCCACCTGCTCGGCGCGCACGCCATACCCGATCCCCTTGTAGGACAGCGCAGGTGCCTTGGTCTGCTTGGCGAGGGGCACGGAGATGGCGTACTTGTTGTTCTGCACGAGGTAGACGACCGGGGCCTTGAAGACGCCGGCGAAGTTGAGGCCTTCGTGGAAGTCGCCCTCGGAGGTGGCCCCGTCGCCGATGAAGCACAGGGCGACGGCGTCGGATCCCCTGCGGCGCAGGCCGTCCGCGGTGCCGGCCGCGTGGACGGCCTGGGTCGCCAGGGGGGTGCACTGGGGGGCCGTGCGGGTGGCCTGGGGGTCGTAGCCGCAGTGCCAGTCGCCGCGCAGGAGGGTAAGCACCTCGACCGGGTCGATGCCGCGGGTGACCAGGGCCATCGAGTCGCGGTAGGTGGGGAAGAACCAGTCGTCCTCCTGCAGCGCCAGCACCGGCGCGACCTGGCAGGCGTCCTGGCCGCGGGAGGAGGGGTAGACCGCCAGGCGCCCCTGCTTGGTCAGCGCCGTGGCCTGGGCGTCGAAGCGGCGGCCGACCACCATCGCGCGCCAGACCTTCACCAGGTCCTCCAGCGGAGGTATGGCGTAGCCGCGGTCGGTCATCTCCTGCGTGGGTGCGGCCTCGGTCCCGTCGGGGGACAGGAAGCGGACCGGCTCGCGGCAGGGGAGCAGGTCGTCGATCTCGCTCATCGTTGAGTCCTCACGGGTGGTGGTCGGCAAGACGATCGTGACGTCCATCGTCTCGCACGGGGGTCGTGGCCCCGGCATCCTGGGGATGAGTCGAGACGTCTGGCATAGTGTGTAGATGAGCGATGACAGATCGTCCAGTGTGACCCCGGACACGTCCGGGTCGGGGAGACGGGTGGCCGCGGGGGCGGTGGGGGTGGACGACACGGACCGGGCGATCGTGACAGCGCTGCGGTCGGACGGGCGGATGTCGGTGCGAGCTCTGGCCGAGCAGGTGCACATCTCGCGGGCCAACGCCTACGCCCGGCTGGAGCGGCTGCAGCGGGACGGTGTGATCACCGGGTTCACGGTGCGGGTGGACCCGGTGCGGCTGGGGCTGATGACGTCGGCCTACGTGTCCGTCTCGATCGAGCAGGGGTCCTGGCGCGAGGTGCTGGGGGTGCTCGAGCAGCTGCCGGGGGTGGAGAAGGTGGCGCTGGTCGGGGCGGAGTTCGACATGTTGGTCGAGGTGCGGGCGCACGACAACCACGAGCTGCGGGACGTGGTGCTCGAGCAGATCCAGGCGGTGCCGGGGGTGCGGGCGACGCGGACGTGGTTGGTGTTCGACGAGTGGAGCACGTGAGGGGGCACCTGCACCCTGCCGGGTCTCACCTGTCCGTGGCCATGGAGCGACGTCTCTGCGGTGGCCCGGAGCCGCTCCCCGGGCAGGAGTGGCACGGTCCGGCCCCGACCCCTACGGTCGAGGGTGTCGGGCCGACCCGACCGGCCCGGGAGAGGACGGAGGACCATGGCGGTCTGCGAGGTCTGCGGCAACGACTACGACAAGAGCTTCGAGGTGATCGCTGCCGGCCAGCGGCATGTGTTCGACAGCTTCGAGTGTGCGGTGCACCGGATGGCGCCGGTGTGTGAGCACTGCGGCTGCAAGGTCATCGGGCACGGCACCGAGGTGGACGGGCGGTTCTACTGCTGCGCCCACTGCGCGAAGGACTCCGAGGGAGACGTCGCGGTCGACGACCGGGTGGGTTGACAGGACTGCTCGGCTGTCAGCTCATCCCGTGCGGCCGTCGATGGACTCGCGGAGGAGGTCCGCGTGGCCGTTGTGCTGGGCGTACTCCTCGATCATGTGCACCAGGATCCAGCGCATCTTCGCCGGCACACCCAGGTAGGTGGGTCGCACCGCGAGGGTGTCCAGGCCCTCGGGCGTGTCCAGCAGGTCCTCGGTGATCCTCCGGGACTGGGTGACGGCTGCGTCATACAGCGTGAGCAACTGGCGCGGGGAGTCCTGGGCGGCGGAGTGCCACTCCCAGTCGGGGTCAGCGGACCAGTCGACGGTGTCGAAGGGCTCGAGCAGGGGCCCGCCGAGCAGGTCTTCGGAGAAGAAGCTGGACTCCACGTAGGCCAGGTGCTTGAGCAGCCCGGCCAGGGTCATCGTCGACGGGGGCAGCCGCTGGTTGAGCTGGGGGTAGTCGAGGTCGGCGCACTTGTGACGGAGGGCAGCCCGGTGACGGTCGAGGATGTCGAGGAGCACCTCGGCCTCGTCGCCCTGGACCGGCTCGGGAGCGGTCTCGTCGGGGGCCATCGCTCCACGGTGGCACGGTACCGTCGATGGGTAAAGAGCCGGCGCTCCTACGCGAGGTCCTCCCATACGAAGGTCGACACGGTGCCCGTCTCCCAGTCGCGACGCAGGATGCCGTAAGCGACGGAGGCGACCGGGTCGGCGCCATCGACGGGCCAGCCTTCCCGGTAGTGGGCCTCCTTGAGGAAACCGCAGCGAAGGAACGTCCGCCGCATCGGGAGGTTGTCCTCGCGGGTCTGTCCCTCGAATCGATTGACCTGGGGCATCGTCCGGAAGACATGGTCCGTGGCTGCCCTCAATATCTCCCGGGACAACCCACGCCCACGAAAGTCCAGCGCGAGCCGGAGGTCGAAGAGTGGCGCGTCGTCCGACAGATCCTCCAGGCGGAAGAAGCCGACCCGCCCCAGTTCGTCGTGCTCGACCCAGAAGGAGTCGTTGTCCTCGTCCCGGTAGGCGCCTTCTCCGACCCAGGACTCCACCTGCGCCCGAGTGGGGCGAGGGACGACGTGGAAGGGGAACTCGTTGTCGGTCATGAAGGCCACCAGGTCCTCGTGGTCGGCGCCGGTGGGGTCGAGGCGACGGAGGGAGATGCTCACCGGGGGGAGGCTACCCGCCCAGCTTGCAACGATCGGTCCGAGAAGGCTGCTTGCGGGGCGCGCGTTCCCATAGGGGACGAGGACGGTCAGAAGGGTGGGGTGCCGTAGGTGCGCTTGCCCCAGGGGGTGTTGCCGTTGGCGTCGCCGTGGTCGCCGTGGGTGTCGTCGCGGTCGCCGTGAGCGTCATCGCCGTCGTCGGCGGCGTGACCCGGTCGGGTCGAGGTGCACGGCGCGGGGGGCTGGGTCGGTCCGGTCGGGGCGAGCGGGTTGATCGGCGTACCTCCACCGCTGCCGACGGTCGGGGCGTCGCAGGGGGTGGTGGTCTGGTCCGGCTCGGTCGGCGGGGGTCCCCAGCGGCGTCGACCGTCGGGGTCGGTGTGGGTGAGGGTGGTGGCGGCGTCGGCGGTGAAGACCTGGTCGGTGTCGCCGCTGGGCTCGCCGTGCTCGTCGCGACGATGGCCGGCGCGGCCGCCGTCGTGGTGGGGTCGGTGGTAGGGGTTGTCGTAGGGGGTGAGGTCTTCCTCGGCGGTGGGGAGGGGGTCGGTGGGTGCGCGGTGGCACAGGGCGGTGTAGATGGCGTGGTCGATGGCTTCGGCCCGGGCGGTGCGGGGGTCCTGGCCGGTCGCGGTGGCTGCGGTGGCTGCGGCGTGGTGGACGGTGGCGATGGCGGTGTTCAGGAGGGTGGTGTAGGCGCGGTGGTCGCGGACCCGGGTGGCGTAGATGCGTCCTAGCAGGGTCTGCCAGGTGAGGTTGCGGTGGGCGTCTATGGTGGCGTGCCAGTGGCGGGCGGTCTTGAGGTCGTGGTGGGTGGTGCACAGGCATTGCAGGTTGCACAGGGTGGTCGCCCCGCCGGTGGCGTGCTCGTGGACGTGGTCCAGCTGGGTGTAGATCGCCGGTCGGGTGCAGCCGGGGGCGCGGCAGGTCCCGTCGGCGGCGGTGGCCTGGGCGCGCATGTGCGCGTCGGGCTGGTAGGCGGTGGTGGAGCGTTCCACGCACCGCCCGTCCAGGGGGTCGATCACGAGCCGGTGCAGGGTGGTGCCCGGGGTCAGGACCAGGCCGGCGATGTCGGTGGCGTTCAGGAACGCGGGAGTGGTGCCGCTCGCCTGCGCCACCGCCAGCAGCATCTCCTGCCCATCGCCGGGTGGGTCCGTCCCGGGCGGGCCGGCTGAAGGGGTGGAAAGTTCTGACGGGTCCGGGGTCCGGTCCGTCGTTCCGGGTGCTGCGGACGCCCCAGGCTTCTGCGGCGGGATCGTCCCGGACGGCGCGGCCGGAATGGTCGTTGCGCTCCTTCCAGGTGGTGCGGCGGGGCGGGGCGGTGGTGACGCGGCGGGGCAGGGGGTGGTCGTGCACCGGTGGGGGTGCTCGTGCCCGCTGCCGGTGCCGGTGCCGGTGCCGGTGCCGGTGCCGGGGGTGCTGCCGGTGCCGGTGTCTTTGGTGCCGGGCAGGAGGTGCCAGGGGGTGATGACGTTGAGGGTGGCGGCGGGCAGGCCTTCCAGGATCGCGGCCAGGGCGCTGATGTGCTCGACGGTGATCTGGTCGGGGTCGGTGGGGGTGTCGGGCAGGGGCAGGGTGCCGTGCAGCAGCAGGGCGGTGGCGGTGTCGGCGCGCAGCTGGGCCAGGGTGCGGGTGTCGCCGTGGCGGCGGGCGGCGCGGGCGGCGGCGTGCAGCCGGTCGATCAGGGCGCTGGCCTGGGTGGGGGTCGCGGTGATGCTCACCGTGGCGGTGCCGTCGTCGTCGATGCGGGCGGTGGCGTCACGGGCGGCGCGGGCACCGGCCCGGGCGGCCCGGGCGGCGGGGGCCTCGCCGCGGGTGAGCTTGGCGGTCTCACGGTCCAGGGCGTGGTGGTAGGCCCGGTGGCCCCAGGGCAGGGTGGACACGGTCCCGGTGGGGGTGAGGCGCTCGACGGCGACCCGGTCGGGGTCGGTGCCGAACATCACCTGGGCCAGGTGGGCGGTGGCGGCCACGTCCAGCCCCGCGGCGTGGGCGGTGCGCCAGGCGCGGCGCACCAGGCGCCACGGGACGCTCCCGGTGCCCAGCGCGTCCAGGACGGGGCCGGTGATGGCTGCCGGGGCGGTGGCCACGGCGACCAGGTCGCGGGCCTCGCCGATGCCCCACCCGGACGCTGCGGACAGTTCGTGCGCGGTGGCCGAGCGGGACCGGGCGGCCCACCGCTCCCGGGCGGTGGGAGACAGCTCGGCCGGGTCGGTGGCGCCCTTGGCCGCCAGCAGCAGGGCGGCGTTGGCCGTGGCCAGCTGCCCGGTCGCGGCCAGCAGCGCCCCGTCCAGGCGGGCGCCCAGGTCCAGAAGGTCCTCGATCCGGTCCAGCACGCCCTGCCCGGCGCGGCGGGCCGCCCCGGCGTCGGGGACACCCACCCCGGTCTCACCCCCCTCACCGGGGGCACCGGGGCCGGCCCCGTGCCCGCGGACGCCGGCGTCGGCATCGGCGTCGGCATTCGTGCAGCGCTCCTCCTCATCGACCCTCTCACCCCTCCCCTCGGGGTCGCCGGCGCCGACGGCGGGGCGGTTGGCTCGGGTCGTGGTCGAGGGGGCGATCTGCGCCAGCGACCGGCCGGTGCGGACCGCGGCCAGGGTCGTGGCCGCCGAGGACAACAACGCCACCGACCCCGCATCCAGACCCATCTCGGACAACACCTCCCGCAACCGCACCTCCACCGGATCACCAGACCCTGAAGCGGTGGGCTCCTCGATGGTCGGGGTGTCCGAGGACGGGCTGGTGGGGACCGTGGAGGTGGTGGGGGAGTCGGTGGCGGTGCCGGAAGGACCGTCGCTGTCCCCCGGGGAGAGAAGGCCTGCGTAGCCCGGTCCGCTGTGCGGTGCGCCCACCTCCACGCGCACGACCTGCCCGGCCAGCCTGGGTCCTGGGGCGAAGGAGAGAAGGTGTTCCAGCTCCCGCTCCAGCGGGGACTCACCGGGCCCCTCCTGCCGCGGCAGCTCCAGCGGTGGCCTCATCGTCCCTCCCCTCTGTCCGAACCAGGACCGCCAGGACGGTCCCCCCTCATGCGCCTTACCGCCGCTCCTTCCGACGATGTGACCATATTAGGACACCTGTACGACATACCTGACTGAGCGAAGCGGGCTGTGGATGAAGGGGAGGCTCCACCTGCGGATGTGGACAGCAGCAGCCTCGCCGTGCCTCAGCCTCGCTGCGCCGACCCCGCCGCTGCGCCTACCCCGCGCCGCGCCTACCCCGCCGCTGCGCTTGCCCTGTGTCGCCGCGTCTAGCCCCTGTGACCGCGCCTGCCGCGCGCGACGCCCTACCTCACCCGTGGCAGCCTCTGGCCCGCCTGCAACACGCTCCGGAACAGATCCCCACGCTCGGCCAGCCGCTCCACGATCGTCCGCACCGTCCACCTGTCCGGCCGCAGCTCAGGATCCTCCAGCTCGTCCCAGGAGATCGGCGCCGACACCGGCGCGCCCGCCGCCGGCCTCGGGCTGTACGGCGCCACCAGCGTCTTGTTCACCGCGTTCTGCGTGTAGTCCAACCGTGCCAGCCCGCCCCGCTCCTTGACCGACCAGCTCCAGCTGACCAGCTCCGGCACGACGGCCCCGATGCTCCTGGACACCTTCTCCGCCCACGCCCGTGTGTCCGCGAAGCTCGGGCCCCGTCGGATAGGCACCCACACCTGGAACCCCCTCCGACCGGTCACCTTCGGATACCCCCGGATCCCCATGTGGTCCAGGGCGGTCCGGTGCAGCCGGGCGATCTCCAGCGTCTGCTCCCAGGTCGTCTGCTCACCCGGGTCGATGTCGAACATCACGTAGCTCGGACGGTCCGGCGCCTCCGTCGGCGAGGTCCACGGATGCCACTCCAGCGCACCGAAGTTCGCCGCCCAGACGAGCGCCGCGGCCTCATCCACGACCAGGTACGTCCTCGTCTCCCCAGGGCCGGCCTCCGGGTTGTCCCACCGCGGCAGCCAGTCGGGGGCGTGGCCGGGCAGCTCCTTGTGCCAGAAGCCCTTGCTGTCCGCGCCGTCCGGGAAGCGGTGCAGGTTGAGCGCCCGTCCCGCGAGGTAGGGCAAGGAGACCGGGGCGACCTGCGCGGCATACCTGATCAGGTCGCGCTTCGTGACGGGCTCCTCACCCTCTCGTGCGGGGAAGAGGTTCTTGTCGAGGTTCGTCACCCGCAGCGTCCGGCCGAATACAACCCAGCTCCCCGACCCGCCGAGCTCGTCCAGCGCCGCCAGCTCGTCGTCCCCCACCCCGTCGATCTCCCTCCCACCGACCTGCAGCGAGGCACGCTCCGCGGGCAGGTCGCTGCGCCATACCCGCTCCGGGTCCGCCCGCACCTCCTCGTTGGTGCGCCCGCTGAGCACCGAGCGGGGGAAGTCCTCGGCGTCCCACCCCTCCTCGACGTGCTCGTCGTGCTTGTGGAAAAGCAGCCACTGCTCCTTGTCCCCCTCCTGCCGGCCGGTCCGCACGAGCATGAACTCGCCCCGCAGCCTTTCCCCGTGCAGCCGCACGTGCAGCGTCCCCGCGCGGATCGCCGCGGCCGGGTCCTCGTCGTGCGAGTCCCAGGTGCCGGTGTCCCAGACGATGACGTCGCCCCCGCCGTACTCCCCGGCCGGGATGACGCCCTCGAAGTGGAGGTACTCCATCGGGTGGTCCTCCACGTGGATCGCCAGCCGCCGCACCTCGGGGTCCAGCGAGGGTCCCTTCGGCACAGCCCAGCTCGCGAGCACCCCGTCGACCTCGAGCCGGACGTCGTAGTGCCTGCGGGTCGCCCGGTGCCGCTGGACGACGAAGACGGGGTCGGGGCTCGGTCTGTCGGGCTGCGGTCGGTCGCCGGTGCCTGGTCGCTCGTCGTCACCGGTCCGGTCGCCGTGATCCGAGCGGTCGTCGGGGGTCCCCCCGCTCGGCTCCGGCGTCCTCCCGAAGTCCCGCATCCTCCGATAGGTGCGCAGAGCCTCCTCGGGCGTCGGTCCCGCCTCTGGGGACGCGTCCTCGTCTGGGGTATGCCGCTCGCGCGCCACCCCTCCACGGTGCCACGGGGAGGGGGCCGGCGCCCGGTGGTGGTCGAATCCTTCTTCCACATCCTGGCCGGGAGCGGACGTGCGTGCTCGTGGAGCAGCTGAGGACGCTGGACGTGGGGCGGCTCGGTCCGCTGGTCGGTCACCTCGGGCTCGCGGACCAGGAGTCCGTGGACCGGGCCCTCGGGCTGGTCCTCACGCTCGATCGTCGGGGCGCCGTGTAGGCGAGGTCTGCGCGGAAGGAAGGGTCTGCGGGAAGGTGGGGTGATGGCGCAGTCCGAGGTCACGGTGCAGACCGCCTACGACCTGGTGGCGGACGACTACGCGCGCCTGCTGCCGGACACCCGGGCGGAGACGACCCTGGACCTGGCCGTTCTCGACGTCTTCGTCGAACGGGTGCGGGACGTGGGGGAGCTCCTCGACGCCGGCTGCGGGGCCGGGCGGATCGCGCGGCACCTGACAGACCGGGGATGCCGGGTCAGGGGTGTGGACCTCTCACCCCGGCTGGTGGCCGCTGGGCGGCGCACCCACCCCGACCTCGATCTGTCGGTGGCCTCACTCGCCGAGCTTCCCTTCGAGGACGACCGGTTCGCGGGGGTGATGGCGTGGTACTCGACGATCCACACCCCCGACGACGAGCTGCCCGGCGTCCTGGTCGAGCTCGTCCGGGTGCTGCGGCCGGGCGGCCACCTGCTCGTCGCGTTCCAGTCCGGGGAGGGCGTCGTGGACCTGGCCGGGTCCTACGGCCGGCACGGACACGCCGTGGTGCTGGAGCGCTACCGGCGCACGGCGGACGCGATGGCCCACCTCCTGGATCGGGCAGGGTGCCAGGAGGTGGTCCGGATGGTGCGTGCCCCGGAGGGGAGGGAGGCGGAGGACCAGGCGGTGCTGCTCCTGCGCCGGTGCTGATGGCGCGGCAGTCCTGCGCCGGCGCTGATGGCGCGGCAGTCCTGGTCGCGCGGCGGCGCTGAGCGGCCGCTCAGCCCAGCCAGACCTGCTCCGGTTCCGGGTGCGACAGGAAGTGGCTCATCGCCTGCGTGAAGGCGTAGGCGCCGGCCTGGCCGAACACCACGACGTCGCCCGGACACAGGTCCTCGGGCAGGTCACCCGTGCCGACCCGGTCGAGCGAGGTGCACAGCGGTCCGGCGAGCGTGGTCGGGACGAGGTCCTGCGACAGCACCCCCACCCCCGGCCGCAGCGCCAGGGTCGGGAACGACTGCCCGGTCAGCAGCGGTCGCAGCAGGTGGTTGATCCCGCCCTCGAGCATGACGAAGCGCTGCCCGCGCGAGACCTTCGTCCGCACCACGCGGGCGCAGTAGACCCCCGTCGGCGCCGACAGCCACCGGCCCGGCTCGAGCAGCAGCTCACCGGTGAACCACGGGTGCTCCGCGAGCACCCGCCCCAGCCCCGCACCCAGGGCGCGCACGTCCAGGCTCGCCTCGCCGGCGGCATACCTGACCCCCAGGCCGCCACCGAGGTCGATCAGGTCCAGCCCGCGCCCGAGCAGCCCGGCCAGATCCCGACCGATGCGCAGCGCGGTCCGGTGGTTGGCCAGCAGCCGCCCGGCGTCGAGCTCGTTGCTCGCCGCGAACACCTGCAGGCCGGTGATGCGCACCCGGTCGTACGCCCGCGCCGCCGCGACGAACTCCGCCACCTCCTCCTCGTCGACACCGAACGCGCTCGGCCCGCCGCCACCGATGATGGTCGCGACCTCCGACACACCCGAGGCCGGGTTCACCCGCACGCTCACCTCGAGGGGGTCGTCGCCGGTGTGGAGGGTATGCAGCCGCGCCACGTCCTCGATCCCGTCCACCTGGACGCGGGCGCCGGCGAAGAGCGCCGCGTGGAGGTCACGCTCGGACTTGGCCGGCCCGGCGAAGACCATCCGCCGGCCCGTGCCCCCGGCCGCGAGCACGGCCGAGACCTCGCCGGCGCTCGCGCAGTCGAACCACGCGCCGGCGGCCGAGAACGTCTCCAGCAGCGGCAGGCCCGGGTTGGACTTCACGGCGTAGGCGAGGCGTACCCGCTCCGGGAGCGCGGCCCGCAGCCGCGCGAACCGCTCGCGCGCGACGCCCAGGTCGTAGGCGAAGAACGGGCCGGCGCGGTCGGCCGTTAGGTCGAGCAGCCGCTCGGCCCCGAAGGTGAACAGGTCGGTCGTCGAGGGTGCCAAGATCATCCTTCCCACCAGGGCGCCAGGCGCACCAGGCCCTCCACGAGCTCCTCGACCGGGCCGCCGAGGCTGACCCGCAGGTAGCCGGCACCGGCCGGCCCGAACGCGTCGCCCGGCACCGTCGTCACCAGGGCCTCGTCGCGGACCCGCAGCGCGAAGGCGGTCGTGTCCACCGGGTCGGTCCCGGCGGGGAGGGGGAGCCAGAGGTAGAAGCCGGCGCGCGGCGTGACGGGCGTCGTCGCCCTGCCCGCCGCCTCGTCCGCCAGCGCCAGCAGCTCGGGCGCGACCTCGGCGAGCACCTCCCACCGCCGGGTGACCTCCCGCCGCGCGGCCGGGAGCACCTCGCCCGCCGACGTCAGCAGCGCGGTCGCCGCGTCCTGCGACGGCCTGGCCGGCGCGGTCGTCATCGCGTTGTGCACGATCCGCGCGGGGGCCAGCGCCTCGGCCGGACCGACCGCCCACCCGACGCGCAGGCCGGGCGCTCCGTACGCCTTGCTCACCGACCCCAGCACCACCCCCGCCTCCAGCCCGGCGGCCTCGTGCAGCCCGGCGGGTCGCTCGCCCAGCCAGAGCTCGCGGTACACCTCGTCGCTCACCAGCAGCACTCCGTGCCGCGCGCACACCTCGGCGACCCGTCGCAGGGCATCGGCGTCGGCCAGCCCGCCGGTCGGGTTCGCCGGGTGGTTGAGGACGACCATCGACACGGGCCGGGGCCCGTCGGTCGCGTCCCCCCGTCCAGCCCCGACGCGTGCAGCCCCACCTCGTGCAGCCCTGCCCCGTCCAGGCGCACCTCGTCCAGCCGCGCCCCGCAGCGCCCCGACCAGCGCCTCCTCGAGAAGGTCGGCGTCGAGCGCGCCCCCGGGCCCCACGGCATACCCCACGGGGTGCGCCTGGCAGAGCTGCGCGAGCGAGCGGTACGCGACGAAGCCCGGGTCCGGCACCAGCACCGCGCTGCCCGCCTCGACGTGCGCGTGGAACAGCGCGAACAGCGCCGCCTGGCTGCCGGAAGTCACCATGACCTGCTCCGACGCGAGGGGTATGCCGTGCTGCCCCGCCACCGCCGCGACCAGTTCGGGGGAGGCGGAGTTGGGGCCGTAGGGGAGCGGCCCGTCTGCCCGGCCCTGGTGCGCGAGGGACCGGCGGGCGGGGGCCGGCATCGGCCAGCCGGGCTCGCCGAGGGCCAGGCTGACGGTGCCCTCGGGAGCGCCCACGGCCATGCGTCGGATGGGCGAGACGGCCAGCCCGCCCACCCGTGCGGCGACGCTCACCGGAGCGTCCCCCGGAGGAGAGGCTGGACGACGCTCACCGGAGCGACCCCCCGGAGGAGGGCCTGGGCGACGCTCACCGCAGCGTCCCTTCGAGCACCGTGGCGGCGTCGGTCCCGGCGTCGCGGTACTTGACGATCACCGGAGCGTAGAGCGAGAGCCCCAGCACGTCGGCGTAGTCGCCGCGGGCCGGGCGGGACCCGGGCACCACGACCGCGCCTTCGGGCACCTCACCCTGCCACTCGCGCTCCTCGACCAGGTCGTACACCGTCGTCCCGGCCGTCAGCACGACCCCCGGCGCGAGGACGGCGCGCGAGCGGACGACCACCCCCTCGTAGAGACCGCACTGGGCCCCCACGAAGACGTCGTCCTCCACGACCACCGGGCGGGCGCCGACCGGCTCGAGCACGCCGCCCAGCTGGACGGCCGCCGAGAGGTGGACGCGCTCGCCGACCTGCGCGCAGGAGCCGACGAGCACGTGGCTGTCGACCATCGTCCCGGCACCGACGTACGCGCCGACGTTGACATAGCTCGGGGGCATGACGACGACCCCACGCGCCACGTGAGCACCACGGCGCACCGAGGTCCCGCCCGGCACGACGCGGATGCCGTCGACCGCCCCGAAGGTGCGCGCGGGCACGAGCGACCTGTCGACCGCACCGCCGGGCCACTCCATCTCGACGGTGTCGCTGAGCCGGAAGGCCGTGAGGATGCCCTCCTTGACCCAGGCGTGCGCCGACCACCGACCGTCCGCGTCGCGGGTCGCCGCCCGGACCGTCCCGGCCTCGAGGTCGGCGAGGAGCTGCTCGACCTGCTCGGGCGTCTCGACCGGGCGCTCGCCACCCGGCGCCTGCGCCTGGCCGGGCACCTGCGACGCACCCGGCGCCTGCGCCTGGCCCGGCACCTGCCGCTCACCCGCCTGCGCCTGGCCCGGCACCTCCACCTCGTCCACGTCGTTCCTCTCCGTCTGCTCCTGCGTCTCCACCGTCACGACGCCACCCGTCCGCCCAGGCTCTCCCGCGCCGGCGGATCCGTCCGGGCGGCCCGGCGGGCGGCGACGACCCCGGCGAGCGCGGTCTGCACCTGCGACCAGGTCCCCGGCTCGGCCGGTGACAGCGGCAGCCGCACCATCGCCGTCCCCAGCCCGAGGCATGCGAGCGCGGCCTTGACCGGCACCGGGTTGGTCTCGACGAACATCGCCTCCATCAGCGGCGCCAACGACGCGAACGCCGCCCGCGCACCCTCCAGATCCCCGCACCGCGCCGCCCGCACGAGCTGCGCGGTCTCGACCGGGGCGACGTTGCCGCACACCGACACCAGCCCCTGCGCACCGACGGCGATCGAGGCCAGCGCGAGGTCGTCGTCGCCCGCGAGCACGACCCGCCCCGCGGGCGCTTCCTGGCAGATCCGCGCGATCTGCCGCAGGTCGCCGGAGGACTCCTTGACGGCGACCACCTCGTCGACCTCCCAGATCCGCCGCATCGCCTCGGGGGTGAGGTTCGTGCCGGTGCGGCCGGGCACGTTGTACGCGACGATCGGCACGCCCGGCGCCGCCTGTGCGACGGCCCGGAAGTGCGCGACCAGACCGCTGACCTGCGGCTTGTTGTAGTACGGCGTGACGACCAGCAGCCCGTCCGCCCCTGCGGCCACGGCCTCGGCGGCCAGCTCGCAGGTGCGCTCGGTGTCGTTGTGCCCGACGCCCACGACGACCGGGACGCGCCGCCCCAGCCGACCCTGACGTCGCGCGGAGCCGACGTGCTGGACCGCCTGCCGCACGAGGGCGTGCCGCTCGGCGTCGGTCACCGTCGCGGCCTCACCGGTCGAGCCGAGCACGACGAGGAAGTCGACGCCCCGGCCGTCGGCGAGCACGTGGTCGAGCAGCCGCGCGTACGCCGGGTGGTCCACCTCCGGCTTTCGCCCCGCCCCGACCGCGTCGGTGCCGGTGGTGAACGGGGTCGCCAGGGCGACGCCGAGACCGGTGAACGGGGCAGCAGCCAGGTGGACGGACATGGTGGACCTTCCTCGGGGGTATGCGGCGCGCCCGGTCAGGCGGCCGCGTGCGGCGCGGGTGCGCCGGGGGTCGAAGGGGTGGGGGGTATGCCGTGCGCGCGGCCCGGGTCGGGGTCGCTCCCGCCCGGTTCCGGTGCGGGGCTGCCCGAGCGGCCGGCGAGGTCGCCGAGCTGCTCGGCCGCCAGGTCGGCCATCGACCAGCGACCGGCCGGGCGGCCGACCAGCCAGCGGGCGGCGGTCAGGGCGCCGGTCGCGAAGACGGCCCGGTCGTGGGCCTCGTGGGTGAGCGCGATCGTCTCCAGCGCTGAGGCCGCGACGACCTCGTGCCGCCCGACGACCTCACCGACCCGCAGGCTGGTGGTCTGGACCTGGACGTCACTGCCGGCGCCGTCGACGAGTGCGTCCCGCAGGACGATCGCCGTGCCGCTCGGTGCGTCCACCTTGTGCCGGTGGTGCGTGTCGGTGACGGCCAGGTCGACGGGGGAGGGGGCGTGCGCGGCATACCGTCCGAGCACCCGCGCCAGCTGCTCGACCAGGGCGACGCCGAGGGAGAAGTTGGAGGCGAGCAGGACGGGGACGTCGACGTCGTCGGGCACCAGGGCCCGGTCCCAGCCGGTGGTGCCGACGGCGATCGGCGTGCCGGTGCGCCGCGCCCAGCCGAGGTGCTGGGGGACCGCGGCGGCGTTGCTGACGTCGATCGCGACGTCGACGGGCGGCAGACTCTCGAGCTCGGCGCCTCGGCCGACCGCCCAGACGATCTCGACGTCGTCGCGGGGCGCGGCAGCAGCGCGGACCGCCGCGCCGAGGCGGCCGGTGCCGAGGAGTCCGACGGAGAGGGGCATGCATTGAGTATGCCGCCGTCCAGGCGCCCTGTCGGACCACGTTTCCGCAGGTCAGAAAGGGTGTGTACGGCGATCGCGGGGAGTGACGGGACGATCTCCTGTCGCTGGGTGGCGATCCGGTCGTGGACGTCCCGTGGATGGAGAAGAAGTTGGTACGGGCGTTGCCACGGACCTGTCCACGGTGCCACGCTTGACGTTGCGTCACCTTCGGCCAGCCAGGTCGACCGGACGTCGCCTCGGGAGACATCATGAACAGATCGCTCAGGAAGTACCTCGCCGCTTCGGCCGCCCTCGCGGTGGCCCCTGCAGCGATGATCATGACCGCAGCCCCTGCCTCGGCCACCGTCCACGAGATCGTCGGACAGTGGTGCTCCGGCCAGGGCGAGCTGAGCCCGCCGGGTATCAGCGGCGGCAGCAAGGCCGACAACTTCGCGAAGCCGCTGCAGGCCAGCGGGTTCATCGGTGGGCTTGCCCCGCACAATGACGGGATGAGGATCGTCTTCAACTACGACCAGCCCAACTCCAAGGTCATGGGCACGGGCGTCTTCGTCGAGATCGGCACCGTCCCCACGCCAGAGGGCACGGTGCCCCTCTACCTCGAGCTCATCGAGCCCGACCCCGACTTCCCCGCCTTCCGGCACTGCCCCAAGCTGGCCGGCTGACCCCGGACCCTCGCTGCAGGGCCATCGAATCGGAAACCATCCCCCAAGGGCGGCGGACTCACGCGTCCGCCGCCCTCGGTGTGCAACCCGTCCACCGGGCAACCGGTCCCGCGGTGCGACCCGTCCCGCGGTGCAACCCCTCCCGCCGTGCAACCCTCCCAACCCCTCGGCGCGCCCCCCTTGGCGGCAGGCCCCGCGCCTCAGGGACGCACGAGCCCCGAGCGGTACGCCAGCGCGACCAGCTGGGCCCGGTCGTGCGACCCCGTCTTCATGAGCAGCCGCGAGATGTGCGTCTTCACCGTGGCCTCGGACACGAACAGCATCTCGGCCAGCTCGGCGTTGGTGGGGGCGTCCGCCATCAGCCGCAGCACCTCGACCTCCCGCGGCGAGAGGTTCTCCAGCGTGGGGCGCCCTCGGCCGTCGACCGGTGAGCTCGCCCGCAGGGTGGCGATGACCTTCCCGGCCACGCTCGGGTCGATCCACGACCCCCCGTCGGCCACGACCCGGACCGCGTCGACGAGGGTCGACGGCGCGGACTGCTTGAGCAGGTAGCCCGAGGCCCCCGCCTTCAGCGCCCCGTAGAGCACGTCGTCGTGGTCGAACGTGGTCAGCACGAGGACCGCGACCGTCTCGCTGCACCGTCCGCCCCGCCGGCCCGGCTCGTGCGCGGCGTGCCCCTCGGTGATCCGCCGGGTCGCCTCCACCCCGTCGATCCCGGGCATCCGGATGTCCATGACCACCACGTCGGGGTGCTCCCGCTCGGCCATCGCCACCGCCTGGACCCCGTCCTCGGCCGTCCCCACCACCTGCACGTCCGGCTCGGCGGAGAGCATCATCGACAGCCCTCCGCGCACCGCCGCCTGGTCGTCCGCGACGACGATCCGGATCACGGGGCCGCTCCGGTCAGCGGCAGGTCGGCCGTCGTGACGAACTCGTCCCCGACCCACCCGGCCTCGAACCGACCGCCGACGAGCTCCACCCGCTGCCGCAGCCCGACGAGCCCCTTGCCGCCACCGCGGGCGTCGGGCCGGAACCCCTGGTGCCCGGACCGGCACCGGACCTGGAGCCTCACCTCACCAGGCAGCCAGGACTCGAACACCTCGACCACCGCACCCTGCCCGCCGTGCTTCATGGCGTTGGCCAGCGACTCCTGCACGACGCGGTACCCCGCCAGCCCCACCGACCAGTCCACCGGCCGCTCCTGCCCGGAACGGTGCCGCTCGACGACGAGCCCGCTGCTGCGGGTGATCCGGACGAGGTCCTCCAGCGCCTCCAGCCCCGGCGGGCTGGTGGTCACGCCGACCGCCGGCTCGTCCTCCCGCAGCGCCCCGAGCAGCCGCTGCAGCTCCCGCATGCTCTGGGACCCGGTCGCCTCGACGGTCGCGAGCGCCTGCTCGACGCTGGCCCAGCGCGGATCACCCTCGCCGACCCCGCCCTCCTCCGCGTCCCGCCCGATCGCCCTGGCCACCGCCCGCCCCCCGGCCGCCTGCATCATCATCGCGCTGACCGAGTGGGCCAGGATGTCGTGCAGCTCCCGCGCGATCCGCTGCCGCTCGGCCGCGGCCGCGTGCTCCTGCAGGTGCGCCAGCTCCACCCTCAGCGCGGCCGTGCTGCGCACCGCCCGCTGCTCCCGCCGCCCGGCCAGCCACACCCCGCCGGCCACGGCCGCCCCGATCGCGGAGGCGATCAGCACGTCGTACCCCCGGTCCTGGTGCAGCGGGATCTGCCCGGCCACCGCGACCACCCCCAGCACCAGCGACGTCCGGGCGATCCAGGCCCGTTCCACGACCGCGGCCGTGGCGTAGAGGGCCACCAGCACGCCGACGATCGGTTGTGCGAGCTCGGAGACGTAGCTGAGCACCAGCGCCAGGACGGTCATCACGACGAGCACCGCGAACGGCCAGCGCCGGCGCAGGAACAGCGCCGAGTAGGCACCCGCGAGCAGGATCACGTACGTGCTCACGTCCACGTCCCACCGGCCGAACGCCAGCCAGTGGTGCCCCACCCGCTCGCTCGCCGGCGCCATCGTGAGGAACAGGTCCAGCAGGTATGCCGTCACCGTGCCGAGCACGAACCCCACCTGCCGCAGCCGCTCGGGCGGGAACCACGACGCCCGGCGCGAGCCCGCCCGCGCCGGCGACGCGCCCGCGGGTGAGGCACCCGTCCGCGAAGCACCCGTCGGCGTCCCGCCCGAGGACCGGGCCCGCGGGGCAGGGTCGGTGCGCGACGTCATACCTCCCCCTCTCGGCGCGGCGGGCTCTGCCGACCATTCCTAGCAGAGCCGGGGTATGCCGTGGGGTCGGCGCTCGTCCCTGCCGCCCCCTGCAGCGGCAGGGACGAGCGCGCGATGCATCCACGGGCGCGCGACACCCCTGACAACACCGCGCGGCCGCACCCTCGAGGCGGAGAGGATTCCCGTAGGAGGTCTCTGCGAGATGCAACGCCTGCCAGTCTGGGCGCCGGATCTGCGTACGGCGTCATCCTGGAGAGTGATTTCTGGGCGTCACCTGAGACGTTGCGCCCCGTCGGCGGGGGGTGTGGTTGTGGCAGGCTGGGCGCACACGTCCAGCGTCCCGGTCGCGGCGCGGACCAGGCACCAGGAGGACCCATGGAGCGCGTGCAGGTCGAGCTGGACACCGAGGGTGTGGGCCGCGGGACCGTCATCCGGTACGGCCACTGGGGGCGGCCGGTGCTCGTGTTCCCCTCCGAGGCCGGGCGCGCGTGGGACTTCGAGAACAACGGGATGATCGACGCGATCCGCGACCTGATCGACGGGGGACGGGTCAAGCTCTACTGCGTGGACGCCTTCGACCACGTGAGCTGGTCGGACAACAGCCTGCCGACCGAGGAGCGGGCGCGGCGGCACGGGGTCTACGAGCGGTGGATCCTGGAGACGGTCGTGCCGCGGATCAGCGACGACTCGCCCGGCCACTCGGGCATCGTGACGACCGGGTGCAGCATGGGCGCCTTCCACGCGGTGAACTTCGGGCTGAAGCGGCCCGACGTCTTCCCGGTGGCGATCGGCCTGTCGGGCAACTACGACCCGACGTCCTGGCACTGCTGGGGCGACCTGGGCGAGGCGACCTACTTCGCCAACCCGTGCGCATACGTCCCGGGGATGGACGACGGCCACCTGGACTGGGTGCGGGCGAACGCCAGCATCGTGCTGGTCGTGGGGCAGGGGGCCTTTGAGGTGCACCCGACCAAGTCGCTGCCCGGCGCCCACCAGCTCGCCGACCTGCTCGCCCAGAAGCAGATCCCGCACGAGCTGGACGTGTGGGGCTACGACTCGGCGCACGACTGGCCGTGGTGGCGCCAGCAGCTGGCCCACCACCTGCCGCGGTTCTGCTGAGGTTGGTGCGGGTCGTCGGTGCTCAGCTCTGGGGCTCTCAGATCCCGGGCAGGTAGCGCGGCTCAGCTCTCGTGTGTCGTGCTCAGCCCTCGGGCACGCAGCACCGCTCAGCCCTCGTGTGTCGTGCTCAGCTTCAGGCACGCAGCACCGCTCAGCCCTCGCGTGTCGGTGCTCAACCTTCGGGGAGGTAGCGCCGGCACTCGTCGGCGAAGTCGGGCAGTCCGCTGCGACCGAGGGTGCCCAGGATCTCGCTGATGGGGCGCGGCGGTCGGGTGTAGCCCTCGGACTGCCGGCCCAGGGCCTCCAGGACCAGGCCCGGCGTGAGGTCCAGCTGGCTGGACATGAACTGGTCCGGGTGGACCGTCTCGATGCCCCAGGGTTCGAGGCTCTCGGCGGGGAAGTCGTCCAGGTCGAAGGTGACGACGGTGTGCGCCTCGGACCGGATCGCGGCGGCCAGGACGTGACGGCGACCGGGGGTGTTGGTGAGGATCGGCTCGATCTCCTCCTGGCCGGCGACCTCGGCGTAGGGGAAGGCAGAGGTCATGGCTCCCACCCGCCGGGAGGCTGCGCTCGCCGACGCGCCGGCCGAGACCATCCGTTCGGCGACCTCGTCGAGGATCCGCCGGGACCAGCGGGGGCCGACCACCCCGGCCTCGGCGACCCGCAGGACGGTGTCTGCCAGCGTGGGCGGGACGAGGACGCCGGCGTCGAGCAGGACCGGGAACACGGCGCTACCGCCCTGCCCTGCTGAGGGTCGGCGCGGTGGTGCGGCCGACTGGTGGTGACGTCCCGCCGGGGGGTGTGGTGGTGCGGCCGGCTGGCGGTGACGTCCCGCCGGGGGTCGCGGTGGTGCGGCCGGGTGTTGGTGACGTCCCGCCGGGGGGTGTGGTGCTGCCGCCGGGTGGCGCGGGCCGGCCGTCGAGCAGCTCGTAGAGACCCTCGACCTGGGCGTCCACCTGCATGGACGCCAGCGAATCCGCCCGCTCGCCGTGCAGCGCGTCCTGGTGCCTGAGCACGTCGTCGAGCCGGACCCGCCGGTGCCGGCCGCGCATCTCGTGGGGGATCGTGCCGTCACCGAGCAGCCCGAGCAGCGTGGGCCGCGGCACCCCCAGCAGGTCGGCGGCCTCCTGCGTGGTCAGCCACCGGTGACGCGGGACCACGCTGACGCCCTGCCCCTCGGCCAGCGTCCGGCAGACCCGGGCCAGCAGGTCCGTCAGCCGCGGCGAGATCTCGTGCAGGATGCCGTCGTCGGTGATGACGCCCGCCTGGGCCTCCACCCTCGAGCGGTTCCTGGCCTCCAGGGCGGTGCACAGCTCGATGAGCTGGGCCTGTTCCTCCTCGTCCGGCACGTACGTCTCCGGCTCCACCGACCGCACAGGATGTCCCATGACGTCTCCTCCCACCGAGGACTCGATGCTAGTAGCCAGAGCCGCCGATGGGGAGGGGTCGATGGGACCGGATCGGGCGCGGTGCCGACCCTCAGCGGGCGTCCTCGGCTTCATTCCGGGCACTGTCGGCCGGTTCTTGTCGAAGGGCCTCATCGTGACCTGCGGTTTTGTCGTGAGCCACGTCAACAACCGGCTGATAGTCAGGGTGAGGCCGGCTGACAGACCCTGGTGGCGGGGAGGTGTCGTCCACTTTGCACACCCGCGTCGGATCGCGACCTGCGGAAACGCGGTCGGCGTCTGTGCAAACCGGACGACACCTTCGGCCGACCGGCCGGCAGTGCGCGAAACGGCCGCGGCACCTCCCGCAGACCGGCCGACACCCGACCCGGGACCTCAGCCCACCGGATGCCCGGCCGCCACCAGCACCTGTTCCCAGGTCACCGACCGCGGAGCGCCCAGCCGGTCGGGCGTGGCCAGTGTCGCGATGGCCTGCGCCCGCTCCCGGCGGCCCAGCTCCTCGCCGAACCGGTCCACCACGAGCAGCGCACGGGGTCGGGCAAGACCGCCGAGCAGCTCGCGCACCGTGTCCATGAGATCCACGGCGATGGCGTCGAGGTCGGCCGAACCCGCGCCACCGGCCGAGCCGGCGCCACCGGCCGACCCACCAGACCCGCCCGACACCCCCGCCGCTCCCGACAACGTCACCGCCGCCACGAGCGACCGTCCCAGCTCAGGGTCCTTCCGCCAGGTCACCTCCGCCCGGTCGACGTAGGGATGCTCGGTGAGCACCTCCCGGACCTCCCGCAACGACACCAGCTGCCCCGAGATCGACACCACGTCGTCGGTCCGGCCGAGGAACTGCACGCACCCGTCCTCGTCGAACCGCCCCAGGTCACCGGTCGCATACACGCCGGGGTGCCGCGTCCAGTGCGCCTCGGCCACCCCGGACGAGTCGCCCTCGACGCCGACCATCGTCGCCGCCCACGGGCGGGTCAGCACCACCTCACCGGTCTCGCCGACCGGCACCGGCACGCCGTCCACGTCCACGATCGTCAGCCCGCAGTCCGGCAGCGGTGGTGCGTCGGACAGCCCGGTGATCCGCACGATCCCGCCCAGCTCCAGCTGCCCCCACGCGTCGGCCACCTCGGTGCCCTCGACCCCGAACGCCCCCCGCAGCCACGACGCCAGCTCCTCCTCGACCGGCTCACCGGCCGTCGCCACCCGGCGCAGCGTGGGGATCCCCGACACCTCGGGCATCTCCCTGGCCCACCCCCGCACCGTGCGCATGACGGACGGGCTCGTGAGGAGGGACTCCACGTCATACCGGCGGATGATGTCCCAGGCCCGCTGGTGGTTGGGCACGTCGAGGGTGCCCTCGTACATCACCGTCGTCCCCCCGCACGCCAGCGGCCCGTAGATCCCGTGGAACTGCGTCACCGCCCACGCGATGTCCCCCACGCACCAGAACGGCCCACCTGTCGACAGGTGCTCGTGCACCGCCACCGCGCCGGCCAGCATCGTCCCGGTCCCGTGCACGATCGAGAGGGCCTGGCCGCCCCGGTTCGCCAGCGGGATGCTCGCCACCGGGTGGTCGACCGGCAGCGCGACCGCGTCACCGTTCACCTCCGGCCGCGCCCCGTCCAGCCCCGGCCGCGACCCCGCGAGCAGGTCGTGGAGCCAGCGGTCGCCCTCGTACCACTGCACGTCCATCCCCGTGCGCCGCACCACGACCGTGTGCTCGATCCCGCCCGCGGCCAGCATCGCCTCGTCCGCGCGCGCCTTGAGCGGCAGCACCGTCCCGTGCCGCCACGCACCGTCCTGGGTGAAGAGCACCTTGAGGTCCAGCAGCGAGAGCCGGTCGGCCAGCGGCTCCACCGGCAGCGGCGCAGGCAGCACCGTGTGCACGGCTCCGATCCGCGCGCACGCCAGCATCGCCACGACGGTCTCGGGCAGCCAGCCCAGGTGCAGCCCCACCCGGTCGCCGACGCCCACGCCCATCTGCCGCAGCGACCGCGCGAGCGCCACGACCTGCTCGTGCAGCTCGGCGTACGTCAGGCTCCGCCGGTCCCCGGGCTCACCCTCCCAGTGCAGCGCGACCTGATCGCCGCGCTCGGGCAGGTGCCGCTCGACGCACGAGACCGACAGGTTGATCGTGGCCCCCGACATCCACGTCCCGGACCGCGCGCCGGGCTCCCACAGCGTCCCGTGGTCGGACAGCAGCCCCAACCGCTCCACCACGCCCGCCCACGCGAGCTCGTCCGGCCCCGTCATGGACCGAGGGTATGCGGCGGAGCTCACCTCTTCCTCGCTCGGGGCGGTGGAGGAGGGGTATGCCGAGGAGCTCACCTCGGCGTGGTCCGCCGGCGGCCGACCCGCCACGGTCACCTCGTCCTCACGCATGGCCGAGCGTCCGTCCGGCGGCGCGGGCGGCCCGGCCGAGGTGGGCGGCGACGGTGGCCACGTGCGCCTCGTCGGTCGTGTCGTCGACGGTGGCGGCCAGCGCGGCGACGGTCGTGCCCTGGCCGTCGACGACCGGGACGGCGACCTCGGCGGGCAGCATCGGGTCCTCGGGGGTCACGGCCAGGTGGTCGGCCGAGGCCCACGCCTGCTGCTGGCCGCGGGCGATCTCGATCAGATCCTCGGAGGCCGTCTGCAGCAGCCGTTCCCACTGGTCGGTGTCGCCGCGGGCCCCGAGGATCCGGCCGCCGGCGCTGTCGAGCGCGTGGTGCACGCGGTGGGTGTCGCGGTAGGGACCCCGGTCCTGGCCGTCCACCCGGTCGATGTCGACGACCTCGCAGCGCACGAGCGTCTGGACGCGGACCGTCGCGCCGACCTGGTCGCGCACCTGGGTCAGGTAGGGGGCCAGCGCGCCGAGCAGCGGCAGTCGCGAGAGGTAGTGGTTGGACAGCCGGGTCAGCTCCGGCCCCAGGCCGTAGCGCGAGGACCGCGGGTCCTGCACGACGAGGTCGGCCAGCACGAGCGAGCGCAGCAGGCGGTGGACCGTCGGCACCGAGAACTGGCTGCGCTCGGCCAGGTCGGTGAGGTGCTGGTAGGCGGGGCCGTCGCTGAGCAGCTCGAGCAGCTGCACGGCGTTGCGGACGGTCCCCAGGCCGCCCCGGGCCGCGGCCTCGCCCCCTGCGTCATGGTTGGGCATGAGGGCCATCTTCCACCACGTGTCGACTTCGTACCACCATCCGGCAGAAACTTTCTGTAGACAACGCTTGATTTCCAGATAGTGAAAATGTAGCGTCAGTCTCCGAACGGATCGACGACGACCGAGGAGCCCCCGTGACGAGGACCCGCCCGTGCTGACCAGGGCCTACCAGCACTCGCTCAACGGCAGCAGCCGCCCGGCCGGCCTGCCGCTGCTCGAGGTCGACGACATCTCGCTGCGATTCGGCGGCGTCAAGGCGCTGACCAACGTCTCCTTCACCGTCACCCAGGGCGACGTGCACGCGATCATCGGCCCCAACGGCGCCGGCAAGTCCTCCCTGCTCAACTGCATCAGCGGCATCTACCACCCGCAGGAGGGCCAGATCCGCCTGCACACCGGCGGCGGGCAGGACGTCTCCGGCAAGGACGTCGCCGAGGGCCACCACCTGCTGACCCAGCTGCCGCCCTACAAGGTCGCCCGCCTCGGCGTGGCCCGCTCCTTCCAGAACATCGAGCTCTTCTCCCACCTCACGGTGCTGGAGAACCTCATGCTCGGCCGGCACATCCACATGAAGCACAGCGTCCTGGCCTCCATGCTCTGGTTCGGCCCGGCCCGCAAGCAGGAGATCGAGCACCGCCACCTGGTCGAGGAGGTCATCGACCTGCTCCAGCTGCAGGAGTTCCGCAACAAGCCGGTCGGCGCCCTGGCCTACGGCATCCAGAAGCGGGTCGAGCTCGGCCGGGCCCTGTGCATCCAGCCCGCGCTCCTGCTCCTCGACGAGCCGATGGCCGGCATGAACGCCGAGGAGAAGGAGGACATGGCCCGCTACGTCCTCGACGTCCACGAGCTCGCCGGCGTCACCGTCATGCTCATCGAGCACGACATGAACGTCGTCATGGACGTCTCCGACAAGGTCAGCGTCCTGGACTTCGGCAAGCTCATCGCCGACGGCACGCCCGACGAGGTCAAGAAGGACCCCGCGGTCGTCGAGGCCTACCTCGGCGCCGACGAGGACGAGGACGCCCAGGCCCCCGCACCCGCCGCCGGCGCGACCAGGACGGAGGGCTGACATGGCGACCGCGAGCACCAGGATGAAGAAGACCGACCAGACCCCGGTCGACCTGGACACCGCCACCTTCCCCCGCCTGCTCCTGGACCTGGCCGCCACCCGTCCCGACGGCATCGCCATGCAGGAGAAGCTCTACGGCATCTGGCAGCCGCTGACCTGGGCCGACTACCGCCAGCGGGTCGAGGACTTCGCCCACGGGCTGGCGGGGTACGGCGTGCAGCGCGGCGAGATCGTCGCCGTCCTGGGCGACAACCGCCCCGAGTGGCTCATCGCCGAGCTGGCCGCCCAGAGCATGGGCGCCGCGGTCGTGGGCATCTACCCCACCTCCATCGGGGAGGAGCTCGAGCACATCCTCACGACGTCGCGCGCCCGCGTCGTCGTCGCCGAGGACCAGGAGCAGGTCGACAAGCTGCTCCGCCTGCGCGAGACCAGCGACAGCCTGCTCGTGGAGCGCGTCGTCTCCTACAACCCGCACGGGCTGGAGGCCTACGACGACCCGTGGCTGGTGGACTTCACCCAGGTCGAGGCGCAGGGCCGCCGGCGCGCGGAGACGCACCCGACCTGGTTCGAGGACGAGATCGCCCGCAGCACCCCCGAGGACATCGCGGTCATCTGCACCACCTCGGGCACGACCTCCAAGCCCAAGCTCGGCGAGCTGTCCCACCGCAACCTGCTGACGATGGCCGACCACCTCACCGAGATCGACCCGGCCGACCACACCTTCCGCTACGTCTCCTTCCTGCCCTTCGCCTGGATCGGCGAGCAGATGCTTGCGGTGGCGATCGGCCTCTCCCGCGGCCTGACGATCTCCTTCCCCGAGGACGCCTCCACCCAGCGCAACGACCTGCGCGAGATCGGGCCGGACGTCATGTTCTCCCCGCCGCGCATCTGGGAGTCGATGCTCTCGGAGGTCCAGGTGCGCATCGACGAGGCCGGCTGGCTCAAGCGCAAGATTTTCGGATGGGGGTATGACGTGGGGGACCGGGCCGCGCAGGCGCGCGTCCAGGGCAGGGGCGGGGGTGGCCCGCTCGGCTGGGTCGCCGACCAGGTCAGCACCCGCCCGGTCCGCGACCAGCTCGGCCTGTCCCGGGTGCGCCGCGCCTACACCGGCGGTGCGCCGCTGGGGCCGGACGTCTTCCGCTTCTTCCACGCCATCGGCGTCAACCTCAAGCAGATCTACGGCCAGACCGAGATCTGCGGCATCGCCGTGGTCCACCGCGACGACGACATCGCCTTCAACACGGTCGGCCAGCCGATCCCAGGCACCGACCTGCGGATCAGCGACGACGGCGAGATCCTGCTGCGGTCCGCCTCGATCTTCCGCGGCTACCACCGCCAGCCGGAGGAGACCGCCAAGACGGTCGACGCCGAGGGCTGGCTGCACACCGGCGACGCCGGCTACCTCGACGAGGACGGCCACCTGGTCGTCATCGACCGGGCCAAGGACGTGCTCACCGCGCCCGACGGCAGCCGCTACTCCAGCGCGTTCATCGAGAACAAGCTGAAGTTCAGCCCCTACGTCGAGGAGGCGGTCGTCTTCGGCCCCACCCGCGAGGGCGAGCGGATGACCGCGATGATCACCATCGACCCCGGCACCGTCGGGTCGTGGGCCGAGCACGAGCGGCTCAGCTACACGACCTACACCGACCTGGCCGGCAAGCCCGAGGTCTACGAGCTCCTCGCCGAGGAGATCACCCGGGCCAACGAGGACCTGCCCGAGTCGATCCGGGTGGCCCGCTTCCTGCTCCTGCACAAGCAGCTCGACCCCGACGACGACGAGATCACCCGCACCCGCAAGGTGCGGCGCAACGTCATCGACGAGCGCTATGCGGACCTCATCGCCTCGCTGCGCCGGGGGGACGACTCGGTGGGCATCTCCAGCCGGGTGACCTACCAGGACGGCAGCTCGGTCCTGCGCGAGCTGTCGCTGACGATCTTCGACCTGACCACCTACTCGATCCCGGAAGGCCGGGGTCGTCGACCCGTCTGGAGCGGCCGCCGATGAGCGACAGGGTGACGAGGACACGAGCCTGCGAGGCCCGCAGGCACCCGCGGAGCTGGTCGGAGGAGACGTTGTGAGCGCCTTTCTGAACCTGCTGGTCTACGGACTGGCCGACGGGGCGATCCTGGCGCTGGCCGCGCTCGGCTTCGTGCTGATCTACAAGGCCACGAGCGTCATCAACTTCGCCCAGGGCGAGTTCCTGCTCGTCGGGGCCTACATGTTCTACACGGCCTTCGTCGTCCTGGGGCTCCCGCTCATCGCGGCCGTCGCGGTCGGCGTCGTCGTCGCCACGATCGTCGGTGTGGTCGTCGAGCGGTTCATCCTGCGGCCGATGGTCGGGGAGGACCCGATCAGCATCATCATGGTGACGATCGGCCTGTCGATGCTGCTCTCGGCGCTGGTGCAGATGTTCTACGGCACCAGCCCCAAGAGCCAGCCGGCGATCCTGCCGCGCGGCTCCGTGGAGTTCTTCGGCGCGACGGTGCCGCTCAACCGGCTGCTCGTCATCCTCATCGCCGCCATCGTGCTGACCGCCTTCACGATCTTCTTCCGCCGCTCCCGGCATGGCATCGCGATGCGCGCCGTCGCCGACGACCAGCAGGCGGCGATGACGATGGGCATCTCGGTGCGGCGGATCTTCGCCCTCGCCTGGGTGCTGGCCGCCGTCTCGGCCCTCATCGCCGGCGTCCTGCTGGCCGACATCTCGGCGGTCGACCAGAACCTGGCCGCCTTCGGCCTCATGGTCTTCCCCGTCGTCATCCTCGGCGGGCTCGACTCCGTCCCCGGCACCATCGTCGGCGGGCTGACGATCGGCCTGCTCAAGCAGTTCGTCTCCGGCTACCTCGACCCGGGGCTGGCCACGGTCATCCCCTACGTGGTGCTGGTGCTCATCCTGCTGGTGAGGCCCTACGGCATCTTCGGCGAGCAGCGGATCGAGAGGGTCTGAAGCGATGGCGACCGCAACCGGCATCTACCACCGCACGTACTCCTCGGAGCTGCGCCTGCGCAGCACCCGCGCGGAGCTCTTCCGCCTGGGGCTCATGCTGGCCCTCCTCGTCGTCCTGCCGTTCGTGCTGGACAACTACTGGCTCTCGATCGTCAACACGATCCTCATCGCCGTCATCGGCGCCGTGGGCCTGAACATCCTCGTCGGCTACACCGGCCAGATCAGCCTGGGCCAGGGCGGCTTCCTCGCGGTCGGCGCCTACAGCTCGGCGATCCTCTCCGAACGGATGGGTATGCCGGTCCCGCTCGCGATCGCGTCCGCGGTGGTCTTCACCGCGGTGATCGGGACCTTCTTCGGCCTGCCCGGCCTGCGGCTCAAGGGCCTCTACCTGGCGATCGCCACCCTGGCCTCCCAGCAGATCATCGAGTTCATCATCCGCCGCTGGGGCTGGCTGACCGAGGACCGCGGCTTCATCAGCCTCTCCCGGCTCGACGTCTTCGGGTGGACGCTGCCGCGGGAGTCCTTCGAGCAGAGCTGGTACTGGATCCTGGTGGTCCTGGCCGGGATCGCCGTGATGGCCGCCCGCAACCTCTTCCGCACCGGCCTGGGCCGCTCGTTCATGGCCGTGCGCGACCAGGACATCGCCGCCGAGGCGATCGGGGTCAACATCACCCGGGCCAAGCTCACCGCGTTCGCGGTCTCCAGCGGGTTCGTCGGCCTGGCCGGCGCGCTGACCGCGCACTACACCGAGACGGTCACCTGGGAGGCGTTCACCCTCAACGTCTCGATCATGTACCTGGCGATGATCATCGTCGGCGGCCTGGGCAGCATCGCCGGCGCCGTCTACGGCGCGGTCTTCATGTCCCTGCTGCCGGTGCTCATCCGCGAGCTCGCCGACGTCGTCGGCCCCGCCGCCCCGTGGCTGTCCAGCCAGCTCCCGGCGATCCAGAACGCGATCTTCGGCCTGGTCATCATCCTGTTCCTCATCATCGAGCCCCGCGGCCTCAACCGGCTGTGGGAACGCGCCAAGGAGTACATCCGCTTCTGGCCCTTCCGCTACTAGTCACCTCACACCACCCCCCACAAGGAGAACACCATGAAGAGCACTGGACGTGGCGCGTTCGTCGCCTCCCTCGCCGCGCTGGCGCTGGGCCTGTCCGCCTGCGGCAGCGACGACGGCGGAGACGGTGGCGGCGGCGGTGACGCCGGCGGAGACTCCGGCGAGCCGATCAGCGTCGGCATGATCGCCGACCTCACCGGCGCGACCGGCGACGTGGGCGCCCCCTACAACGAGGGCATGCTGGCCTACGTCGAGTGGCGCAACGCCAACGGCGGCGTCGCCGACCGCGAGCTCGAGCCGATCTCCAACGACTACGCCTACGAGGTCCCGCAGGCCGAGCAGCTCTACAAGCAGTACGTCAACGACGGCGTCGTGGCCATCCAGGGCTGGGGCACCGGCGACACCGAAGCGCTGCACACCAAGGTCGCCGCCGACGAGCTGCCGTTCATGTCCGGCTCCTTCGCCGAGAGCCTCACCGACCCGGAGGAGGCGCCCTACAACTTCGTCGTCGCGCCGACCTACTCCGACCAGATGCGGATCGCGCTCAACTGGATCAACGAGGACTCCGGCGGCGGCGCCGAGGTCGCGGTCTTCCACCACGACAGCCCGTTCGGCCAGGCCCCCGTCGGCGACGGCGAGGCGTGGGTCGAGGAGGAGGGGCTCGACCTGGGCTACCAGGCCTACGCGATGCCCGGCGGCCAGCAGAACTACGTCGGTCTGCTCTCCCAGGCGCAGAGCCAGGGCGCGGAGTACATCGTCATCCAGAACGTCGCCTCCCCGGCGGCGCAGGTGGCCAAGGACATCGCGGCCCAGAACCTGGACATGAAGATCGTCTGCCTCAACTGGTGCGGCAACGAGCTGTTCATCACCACCGCCGGCGAGGAGGCCGCCGAGGGGCACATGCTCATCCAGCCGTTCGCGCCGATCACCTCCGAGAAGGACGGCCACGAGGAGATGACCGCCTACCTGGAGGAGCAGGGCGAGGACCCGGCCAGCAAGGGCACCTCCTGGGTGCAGGGCTGGATGGTCATGCACGTCATGGCCGAGGGCATGGAGAAGGCCGCCGAAGACGGGGACATCACCGGCCCCGCCATCAAGGAGGCCCTGGAGACCATGGGCGCCATCGACACCGGCGGCGTCATCGGTGAGGGCAACATCGAGTTCTCCGCCGACTCCCACCGCGGCTCCACCAGCGCCGGCATCTACATGGCCGAGGGCGGCCAGATGGTCGAGGTCGAGGCGGGCGCCACGCCATGAGCACCACCGCAGGAGCCACCCCCGGCGCAGCCTCGGCTGCGCCGGGGGGCGGCCCCGGCACGGGCGACCTGCTCGTCCTCAACAACGTCGAGGTCATCTACGACGACGTCATCCTCGTGCTGCGCGGCCTCTCGCTCGGCGTGCCGGAGGGCAAGATCGTGGCGCTCCTCGGCTCCAACGGGGCCGGAAAGTCGACGACGCTCAAGGCGGTCTCCGGGCTGCTGCCCAGCGAGCGCGGCGAGGTCACCGACGGGTCGATCCACTTCGGCGGCGAGGACATCACGCGGATCGAGGCCTCCGACCGGGTCACCCGCGGGATGAGCCTGTGCATGGAGGGACGGCACGTCTTCGAGCACCTCTCGGTCTCCGAGAACCTCGTGGCCGGCGCCTACACCCGCTCGGGCAAGGAGTCGGCGCAGGACCTGGACGTCGTCTACGAGTTCTTCCCCAAGCTGGCCGACATGCGGGCCCGGGTCGCCGGCTACCTCTCCGGCGGCGAGCAGCAGATGCTCGCCATCGGGCGGGCGCTGATGGCCCGGCCCACGCTGCTCATGCTCGACGAGCCGAGCCTGGGGCTGGCGCCGCTGCTGGTGCAGGAGATCTTCGGCTACATCAAGCGGCTCCACACCGAGACCGGGCTGACCGTGCTCGTCATCGAGCAGAACGCCCGGCGGGCCCTGGAGGTGGCCGACCACGGCTACATCATGGAGCAGGGCCGGATCGTGCTCGAGGGCCCCGCGGCCGAGCTGCGGGAGAACCCCGACGTCAAGGAGTTCTACCTCGGCCTCGGCGACGAGGGCAGCCGCAAGAGCTACCGCGACGTCAAGCACTACAAGCGCCGCAAGCGCTGGCTGTAGACCCCCCACCTTCCACAAGGAGTGACCCATGTCGATCCAGGCTGCCCTCAAGGCTCGTGAGGAGGCCCTCGCGCCCGCGCTGGAGCAGAGCCTGCGGCGGGCCGCCGAGCGGGTGCCGGGTTTCGCCGCCCGGCTCGCCGAGGCGGGTCTGACGCCGGACAGTTTCCAAGCAGGGCATGCCGTCTCCGAAGTGTTGGGGCAGCTGCCGGTGCTGTCCAAGGACGAGCTGGTGGAGCGGCAGCAGGCCGACCCCCCGCACGGGGGGATGCTGGCGGCGGACGCGGACGTGGCGCGGTGGTTCCAGTCGCCGGGGCCGCTCTACGAGCCGCAGCTGGAGGGCGCCGACTGGCGGTGGGGGCAGGCGCTGGCCGACCTGGGCGTGGGCGCCGAGGACGTGGTGATCAACTGCTTCGGCTACCACCTCTCGCCGGCCGGGGCGATGCTCGAGCAGGGCGTGCGCTCGGTCGGGGCGGCCGTGGTGCCCGGCGGGATCGGCAACCAGGACCTGCAGGCGCGGGCGCTCGCCGACCTGGGCGTGACCGGGTACGTCGGGCTGCCGTCCTACCTCAAGGCGCTGATCGAGCGGTTCGACGGGCTCGAGGGTGTGGCGGCCGACCGCTGGCGGCTGGAGCGGGCGCTGATGACGGCCGAGCCGCTGCCGGAGTCGCTGCGGGCCGTGATCGCCGAGCGGGTGCCGGCGGCGCGGATGGCCTACGGGACGGGGGAGACGGGGCTGCTGGCGTGGGAGCCGGCGGGGGAGGACCCGTTGGCCGGGCACGGGATGGTGCTGGCCGACGGGGTGGACGTGCAGGTGTGCGAGATCGGCACCGGGCGGCCGGTCGACGACGGGACTGAGGGGGAGGTCGTGGTGACGCTGCTGCGCAGCGACTACCCGCTCGTGCGCTTCGGCACGGGTGATCTGTCTGGGTGGACGCTGGGGCCGGACGGCTCGCTGCGGCTGCGCGGGGTGCTGGGCCGGACCGGGGCGGCGGTGAAGGTGCGGGGGATGTTCCTGCACCCGCGCCAGGTCGCCTCGGTCATGGAGGGGGTGGAGGGGGTCGCCGACTACCGCTTCGTCATCGAGCGGGTCGACCACGTCGACCAGCTGCGGTGCGAGGTGGTGCCCGCCGCCGCCAGCGGCGGGGAGCCCGGCGCCGGCGCGACGACCACCGGGCCCGAAGGCGAGGCTCTGGCCCGCCGGGTGGCCGACCGGGTGCGCGAGGGGTTGCGCTTCAGCACCCGCGTCCAGGTGGTCGAGGCGCTGTCGCCGGGCGACGGGCCGGTCGTGGACGTGCGGGACTGGAGCTGACCGCCGGTGGAGGGGGCCGCGCCCGCGTCCCTTTCCCGCGCCTGGACGAGGGCCGTCAGCCGACCTTGACCACCTGGGTGCCCCCGGCGAACCTGTCGTGCCAGCCCCGCCGCCCGGCGGTGTCGCTGCTGATGCCGACCGCGATGGCGATCATGGCGGCGAGCTGGGCCAGGCCGGCCAGGAAGCCGCCCACGAACGGGAGGATGCCCAGGAGCGTCAGGGCGACCCAGATGTTGCGCCTGACGGCCTCCTCGATCGTCGGGCGACCGCCGCCCGCGCCCCGGGTCTCGAGCTTGACGACCATCTTGCCGATGGTCTGCCCGCGGCTGGACTCCAGGTAGGCGAAGTAGCCCAGGTAGATCGCCGTGGCGAGCACCGAGCCGACGGCCCCGGTGAGGAAGTTGCCTCCGCCGCCGAACATTCCGCCGGACCCGCCCATGAGCGACCCGACGACGACGAAGGAGACGAGGACGAAGTTGACGACAAGCAGGATGACGTGGTCGATGAGCCGCGCGAGGAAGCGGTCGAGCAGCTCGGCGGGGCGCCCCACCATGCCCCCCGCCTGGGTGCCGGGGTGTCCCGGCTGCTGGTAGTACCCGTCCTGCGGCGGCGTGCCCTGCCGGTAGCCGCCCTGTGACAGTGGTGGGGGCTGCTGGTAGCCACCCTGCGGCGATGGCTGCTGGTAGGGCGGCGGTGGGGACTGCTGGTAGCCGCCCTGCGGCGGCGGGGGCTGCTGGTGACCACTCTGGGGTGGTGGCGCCTGCTGGTAGCCCCCGGGAGGAGGCGGCGGCGCGGCGCTGGCACCCTCGGTGGGCTCGTCCTCGGGCCTGGGCTGTGGCGACATCGGATCCGTCATCGTGCATGCACTCCTTCGTCCTGGTTGCCACGGCTCGCCCCGGTGCTCAGGAGGAGACGCCGCGGGCCGAGCCCCCGTCGACGTCGGCCACCGCCACCGTAGCGAGGTTCCGCGGGCCTGGGAAGGGTGCCGCCGGCCTGCTGCACCAGCCCTGCACGGACAAGGGTGTGCACCGGATACCAGGTCGTCGACGGTGCATCTGCGCCACAACCTTGTCCCGCGACCGGTCGACCTGCTTCGGTGTGCAGATGCACCTCAGCCGCCCGGCCTTAGGCCGTCCTGCCCTCGCCGTGAGCCTCGTCGGTGCCCTCGTCCTCACGGCCTGCGAGCCGGCGGTCGAGGGCTCGCCCCAGGAGGTCGCCGCCGCCGTGGCCGCGGCGTTGGAGACGGGGACCTTCGACGCGGTGCCGATGGCGGACGCCGTCCCCGCCGACGTCCAGGCCCAGCGTGAGGAGGCGTACGCCGGGCTCGGTGAGGTGCCCCTCGACGTGCAGGTGCTCGACGTCACCGAGGAGGACGACACCGCCGAGGGACGGCTGCAGCTGACCTTGGACCTGCCCGGCGAGGGCGACGACCTCGTGCGCGAGGTGCCGGTGCGGATGCAGGTCGTCGAGGAGGAGTGGACCGCCACCTGGGAGCACGCGCTGCTGGGCGTGCCCGACGGTCAGGTGCTCGACCTGGAGGAGACCGAGCAGCCGCGTGCCGACATCCTCGACCGCGACGGCGAGGGGCTGGCCACCTCCCGGCCGGTCTGGCACGTCGGCATCGACAAGACCCAGGTCGGGGCCGATGAGGTCGAGGAGTCCGCCCGCCGGCTCGCCGAGGCGGCCGGGACCGACCCGGCGGGGTATGCCGCCTCCGTCGCCGCCGCAGGACCCGAGGCCTTCGTCCGGCTCATCACCTACCGGCAGAGCGACGAGGAGGGGGACAGTCTCGTCGCCGCCACCGAGGAGATCCCCGGTGCGGTCGCCCTGGACGCCACCCAGGTGCTGGGACCGACGCGGACCTTCGCCCAGCCCCTGCTCGGCACGGTGGGAGAGGTCACCGCCGAGCTCGTGGACTCCGACCCGGAGCGCTACGCGCTGGGCGACGTGGTCGGGCTGTCGGGGTTGCAGTCGGCCTTCGACGACCAGCTCCGCGGCGAGCCGGGGCTGCGCGTCTCGGCCGTCGACCCCGACACCGGCGAGGGCTCCGAGCTGCTGGATCGCGAGGGGGTGGAGCCCGAGCCCCTGCAGGTCACGCTGGACACCGACCTGCAGGAGCTGGCCGAGGAGGTGCTCGCCGATGTCGGGCCGGCGAGCGCCCTCGTGGCGCTCCAGCCCAGCACCGGCGACGTGCTGGCCCTGGCGAACGGCCCAGGGTCCGAGGGGACGTCGACTGCGCTCGCCGGCCAGTACCCGCCCGGCTCGACGTTCAAGATCGCGTCCGCGCTCGCGCTCCTGCGGGAGGGCCTGACGCCCGAGTCCACGGTGCGGTGCGAGCCGTCGCTGGTGGTGGACGGCTACGAGTTCACGAACGTCACCGGCTACCCCGAGGCCGCGCTGGGCGACATCCCGCTCGTGACGGCGATGGCCAACTCCTGCAACACCGCGCTCATCGGTGAGCGCGACCGCATACCGATGGAGGAGCTGGCGCAGGCCGCGCGGGACCTGGGGATCGGGGCCGTGTGGGAGATGCCGGTCACGGCGTTCAGCGGCAGCGTCCCCGAAGAGGCGGCCTCGCAGACGGAGCACGCCGCCAGCCTCATCGGGCAGGGCTCGGTGCTGGCCTCGCCCGCCGCGATGGCGGCGGTGGCGGCGAGCGTCGCGGAGGGCGGGCCGTTGGTGCCGCGCGTGGTCCTCGACCAGGAGGTGCCGGAGCCGGAGGGCGGCCTCTCGACCGAGGAGGCCGATGGGCTGCGCACGATGATGCGGGCCGTGGTGACCGAGGGGAGCGCCTCAATGCTCGCCGACAACCCCGGCGAGCCGGTGCTGGCCAAGACCGGCACGGCGGAGTTCGGCACGCAGGACCCGCCGCAGACACACGTGTGGATGGTCGCCGTCCAGGGCGACCTGGCGGTGGCGATCTTCGTGGAGGAGGGGGAGTTCGGCTCGACGACCGTCGGACCGCTGATGGACGCGTTCCTGACGGAGGCGGTGGGCTGACGGGTATGCGGTGGGCCGGCCACCCGTGCGTCGACCAGCGGGGCCGTCCTCAGCCCTCGATGAGGATCTCGGCGAAGGCCAGCGCCCACTCCTCGGCCGTCGGGTCGTCGGAGGCGATGGTGGACAGGTCGACGACCGCCACCCGGTCGGCGTTGTCCTGCGCCCAGGCGAGGATCTCGTCGGCGACGCCCGGCCCGTACAGCTCCGGAGGGGCGACGGCGACGAGCACGGGCAGGTCCTCGTCGATCGCGTCCACCTCGGCCAGCAGCGTGTCGAGCGAGGCGGCGACGTCCTCGTCCTCGCTGTCCATGCCGAGCGAGACCAGGACCGCGTCCACGTCGCCCGCCTCGTCGGCGAACCGGTCGACCCGTTCGGCGGCGTCGGCGATGGACGTGCCGTCCCGGCTCGCGCTCCAGATCGTCAGCTGAGGACCGTCCTCCTCGGACAGGACGATCGGGTCGTTGAAGGTGACGTCCGCCGCCTCACCCCAGTGGTGGATGGTGACGGGGCGGTCGCTCCCGACTTCATCGCCCCAGAGCTGCACCCACTGCGTGGGCATGTTGCTGTAGCCGTCGCCGATCACCAGGAGGTCGCTCTCGTCCGACCAGGCGTGAACCCAGGCCTCCACCGTCGCACGGTCAGCGGGATCCGTAGCGTCGGTGGTAGGCGCGGCCATCTCGACCGAGCCCTCCGTCCGAGTCGCACCGTCGGACGACGTGACAGCCGCACCGTCGGCGCCCTGCTCACCCACACCGGTGGTCACTGCGGCGCCGTCCGGCTCCGCGGTCGAGGCCCATCCGGCGACCTGCCCGGCCGGCCCGTCGAGCGAGGGGTGCGGACGGTTGACGCTCCACACCGCATAGGCCGAGCTCGCGACCGCCAGGGCGGCGAGACCGGCGATGAGCGCGTTCTGGCTGCGGGTCGACAGTTCCATCGATCAGCCCTGGGCGACCGGCGTCTGCGTCTCGCGCCGCGCCTTCCGTGACCGGGGCCGACGTCCGCGGCCTTCAAGCTCGGTGTCGGGGCGGTAGTTGCCGTAGGAGTAGCTGTAGGCGTCCGGGCCCTTGGTCGACAGACGGTTGGCGACCAGGCCCAGCAGCTTGCCGCCCACTCGCTCAAGCGTGCCGAGGGCCCGCTCCAGCTCGTCCCGTCGGACGACGTTGGCTCCGACCACCACCAGGACACCGTCGGTCAGCGTGGAAAGGATGGCGCCGTCCGTAACGGCGAGGAGCGGCGGGCCGTCGATCAGCACATAGTCAAATTCCGTGCTGAGCCGCTCCAGCATACGGTGCATCGCGTCTGACCCGAGCAGCTCGCTCGGGTTTGGCGGGATCGGGCCGCAGCCGAGGACGTAGAGGCCCTCGACGTAGGGCTGCAGCACGTCGGCGAGCTCGACCCGTCCCACGACGACGTCGGTGACGCCGGCTGCGTTCTCCAGGCCCATGTAGTCAAGTAGCCGGGGACGGCGCAGGTCGCCCTCGATGAGACAGACCGTCGATCCGGTCTCGGCGATCGTGAGCGCCAAGTTCGCAGTGGTCGTGCTCTTGCCCTCCCCAGGGACCGACGAAGTGATGAGGAAGGTTGTCGGCTGGTCGTCCGGGTCGAGGTAGAGCAGGTTGGTCCGCAGCGCCCGGAATGCTTCGGCCCGGGGGCTGTGGGGGTCTATCTCGATGACCAAGGGGTGCGCAGGGGCGTCCTTGTCGAAGGAGATCGCGCCGATCGTCGGCTCCTCAGTGACCCGGGCGATGTCGGATTCCCCACGGACGCGGCGATCCAGCAGATCGCGCAGCACGGCGAGTACTAGCCCAAGCAGGGTTCCCAGCACCGTGGCGAGGGCGAGGTTAAGTAGCGGATCGGGCTTGGCGGGGGACTCCGGCGCGATGGCGGGCCGCACGACCGTTGCCTTGACCGGGCTCTGGGCGTCGTCCGAAACCCGTTCCAGCTCCTGCACCGTCTCAGTGAGATGGCCGGCGACACTATTGGCGATCTGCGCGGCCTGCTCCGGGTCGCGATCAATCACGGCGAGGTCGATGAGCACCGTATTCAGTGGCACCGTCGCTGTCACCTGCTCCGCCAGCGAACTGGCCGATAAGTCAAGACCCAAGTCGTCGATCACCGGTCCCAGCACAGCGGGCGTGGTGACAATGTCGGCATACGTCGCGACCTGCCGCTGGGTGAACGAACTGCCCTGCACGAGGTCTGAAACATTGTCTCCAGCGGCCGTCGAGATAAAGAGCTCGGCCTCCGCACGATACTCCCGCGGCGCCAGCGCCGTGAGCAGCGCGGCGACCGCGATCGTCGCGAGCAGCACGGCGACGACGAGCCGCCAGCTGCGCCGGACGATGCGCAGATAGTCAGACAGTTCCATTCACGATCCTGGGCTCGGTGGGACGATCGGCCAAACGACGCCCAACCTACCGGACCGGGTAGCGTTCCCCCATGGCGAACGACGTGCGCACCCACCTCATCGGTCTGCTGCTCGGCGCGGAGGAGGACTGGCCCCGCGCCTTCGAGACCATCCTCGGCATGGTCGGCCCGCTCAAGGCGGGCGGCCAGACGCACACGATCTCGAGCGAACGGGTGCGCATCCACCCCTTTGACCTCACCGACCCGGTGCGCCATGGCCTGGTCATCGACCGCCTCGCGTACTGGTACTACCACCCCCGAGAGTGGCTCAAGAAGGCGTCGCTGATGAACGACACCTATCTGCTCAACAGCCCGTTCACCTTCCAGGCCATGGAGAAGCACAGCGCCTACGTCGCGATGCTGCGGCTGGGCATGAAGATCCCCCAGACCGTCCTGGTGCCCTACAAGAACCCCGTCGACAACGTGCGTTGGGCCTACACCTCCTCGCGCTACAACGACCCGTTCGACCTGGAGAAGATCGCCGAGGAGGTCGGATACCCGCTCTACATGAAGCCCTTCGACGGGGGTGGCTGGCGTGGCGTGTCGCGGGTCGACAACGTGGACGACCTGCACCGGTCCTACGACGAGTCCGACAAGATGCTCATGCACCTGCAGGCCACCGTCGACTACGACCACTTCGCCCGGGCGCTGTCCATCGGGCCGGAGACCATGGTGATGGACTTCCGCCCCGGCGAACCCATGCACAGCAGGTATGCCGTCACCCACGACTTCCTCTCCCCGCAGGCCGGGTGGGAGACCGAGACGGTGAGCAAGGTGGTCAACGCCTTCTTCGGCTGGGAGTTCAACAGCTGCGAGATGCTCGTCAAGGGCGACGAGGTCCACCCGATCGACTACGCCAACGCCTGCCCCGACGTCGCCCTGACCTCGCTGCACTACTACTTCCCATGGGCGATCACCGCGCTCGTCCGCTGGTCGACCTACTGCATGGTGACCGGCCGCCGGTCCTTCATCGGGGTGCGTTCGCCTCGGGCCTACTTCGACATCGCTGACGACCCGGACCGCAGCTACGCGGAGAAGATGCAGGCCTACCGCGAGTTGGCGGACGATGAGTTCGAGACCGACCGCTACTGGGAGTGGTGCGAGCGGAACCTGCCTTACCTACCGGCGCGGGTGCTGGAGTGGGTCAGCTCGGACGACTTCGACCGGCTGCTGGTCGAGACGGTCAAAGCAACCTACCCGGAGCACGAGCACGAGCAGTTCGTCGCGCACTTTCGCGGGCTGACGGGGATGTGGGTGACCGATCAGACTGGCCTCGGCCCGCGGGAGGGGTGAAGCGTCTCAGGGCGGAGGGGATGTACGGGCGGTGTAGGGACCGATGGGGCCGGGACACCGACAACGCGATGGCCCCAAGCCGCCCCCACCGCCAGCCACAGCCCACATGGGGGCGGCATCACCCTGAGGCCTAGTGATGAGGATGCCGCAGTTGGACCCAATGGCTACCGGCTGGTTAACTATCCCAGGTATTGCACGGGTAAAGGGCTGGCGGTCCGGTGAGACCGCCGTGGGGCGGCCTGGTCGGGTAGATGGGAACTTTTCTTGATTTCTTCGGTGGAGATCCCGCGTGAGCCGCAGGGGGCTCGCGACGGTCTCGGCGTCGGGTCCGCCCCGACGCCGCTCTTCGTCGTCCCCGACGGACTGCAGGGTGGGCGACGGAGGGGGCTGCCCCAGGCCCGCAGGTACCTGACGGGTTACCTGTCGGTGGTGCGGGTGGCCGACCTGCTCGTGGTGGCGGTGGCCGTCGTGGCGGCGCAGCTGTTCAGGTTCGGGACCGACGGGCGCGAGCTGCAGAGCGCGCTCGGGGCGGTGAGCTACACGACCGTCTCGCTGGCGCTGATGGCCGGGTGGATGGCCTCGTTGCACCTGCAGAACTCCTACGACGGGCGCCTGGTGGGGCACGGCGTGCAGGAGTACAAGCAGGTGTTCCAGGCCTCGACCTGGCTGTTCGCGATCGTGGCGATCGTCGCGCTGGCGCTGAAGGCGGACTTCGCCCGGGGGTATGTCGTGCTGGCCTTCCCGCTGGGGACGGTGCTGCTGCTGGTGGCCCGCTGGAGTGCGCGCCGATGGTTGGTGCGCCGGCGCCGGGAGGGTGCGCTCTCGGACCGGGTGCTTCTTGTGGGGGACCGGGACCACGTGGCCAGCCTGGTGGTGGCGCTGGGGCGGGCGCCGGACGCGGGCTACCAGGTGCTGGGGGCCTGTGTGGACGGTGCCAGCGAGGGCCGGGTCGCCGGGGTCCCGGTCCTGGGGCCGGAGTCCGACGTGCTGGTCAAGGCGCTGGAGATGGACGTGGACGTGGTGGCGGTGTCCTCCTCCGCGGGGCTGGGCCAGGAGGGGTTGCGCCGGCTGGGGTGGGCGTTGGAGGGGACCGACATCGACCTGGTCGTCGCGCCGGGGATCATGGACGTGGCCGGGCCGCGGGTGCTGACCCGTCCGGTGCAGGGTCTGCCGCTGATCCACGTGGAGTCGCCGCGGTTCGCCGGTCCGCAGCTGGTGGCCAAGAACGTGGTGGACCGGATGGCGGCGGTGGCGGTGCTGGTGGTCATGGCTCCGGTGATGGGGCTGGTGGCGCTGGCGGTGCGGGGCGAGGACGGCGGTCCGGTGCTCTTCCGGCAGGAGCGGGTGGGCCGTGACGGACGCACGTTCGCGATGCTGAAGTTCCGCAGCATGGTGGTGCAGGCCGAGGAGATGCTGCCCACGCTGCGGGCGGTGGACCAGGGGGCCGGGCCGATGTTCAAGGTGCCCGAGGACCCGCGGGTGACGCGGGTGGGAGCCTTCATCCGGCGCCACTCCCTGGACGAGCTGCCCCAGCTGATCAACGTGCTGCGCGGCGACATGAGCCTGGTCGGGCCGCGCCCGCCGCTGCCGCGGGAGGTCGCCGCCTACGAGGCGGCCACCCATCGTCGACTCCTGGTCAAGCCGGGCATGACCGGCCTGTGGCAGATCAGCGGGCGCAGCAACCTCTCCTGGCAGGAGTCGGTCCGCCTCGACCTCTACTACGTCGAGAACTGGACCCCGGTGCTGGACCTGATGATCCTGTGGCGCACCGTCCAGGTCGTGCTCAAGCCCGACGAGAACAGCGCTTACTGAACGCTTGGGCGGGGCTTTGGGTCACCGCCGGGACCTCTCCTAGGCGGTCTATCCGCTACTTGTTGGTCTCGTCCGCCAGCTGCTTGGGGCTCTTGCGCTGGCCCTTGGCGACCACCCTGGTGGTCTCGCGGTTGGCCAGCATCCGGACCATCCCGACGACCGCACCGGACAGCACCGCGAAGGCGATGGCCTCCTTGATGTCGATGTCCGGGTCCTCCGGGTTGCTGGGGGAGTCCTTGCCGGTGACGAACTTCCACGTGCCGTCCGTCATCTTGCGGGCGACGACGCTGGCGCCGATCGCGGCGGCGGTGGTGGCGAGCTTTGCGACGAGGTTACCCATGAGAGCGATCCTGCCACAGCGGTGCTAGCGTGGATAACGGAAACGACAGGGGAGCGCCCTGAGCGCTGAGAGTGCGGCACCCGCCGCAGACCCTCGAACCTGCACCGGTTAGCACCGGCGAAGGAAGTCGACAAGGAGACTCGATGATGCCCATCCACCGGTCCACCCTCCGCGCCCTGGCTCTGAGCGCCACCGCCGGCCTGGTCCTGAGCTCGTGCACCCTGCTGGGGGGTGACGAGGAGCCGAGCCCAGCACCGGCGCCCGCGCCGACCCAGGACCCGGCAGACGAGGGGACGGCCACGGGCGGCTCGGGGCTCGACGGTGACAATGCGACCGCGTCCTCCGGCAACGACGCGGACCGCAGCACCGGGACCGCGGCGGCCCCCACCACCGACGAGGTCGTGCTCGTCACCCACTCCTCCTTTACCGTCCCCGAGGAGCTGGTCGCCGCGTTCGAAACCGAGACCGGTTGGGACCTGACCATCCAGTCCTCCGGCGACGCCGGCGAGCTGACGAACAGGTTGGTCCTCACCTCGGGCAGCCCCATCGGGGACGTCGTCTTCGGGATCGACAACACGTATGCCAGCCGCGCGGTCGACGAGGGGGTGCTCGCGGCATACACCCCCTCGGACCTGCCCGAGTCGGCGGAGGAGCACGCGCTGGAGGGGGGCGCGGCATACCTGACCCCGGTCGACTTCGGTGACGTGTGCGTGAACGTGGACGACGTGTGGTTCGCAAACAACGGCATCGCCCCGCCGGAGACGCTGACCGACCTGACGGAGCCGGAGTATGAGGACCTGTTCGTCACGCCGGGGGCGAGCACGTCCTCGCCGGGGCTGGCGTTCCTGTTGGCCACGGTCGGGGAGTTCGGGCCGGGGCAGTGGCAGGGCTACTGGGAGGACCTGATGGCCAACGGGGCCAAGGTCACCAGCGGGTGGACCGACGCCTACACGGTGGACTTCACCGCCGGCGGGGGTGGTGGTGACCGGCCGATCGTGCTGTCCTACGCCAGCTCGCCGCCGTTCACCATCCCCGAGGGTGGGTTCCAGCCGACGACGCGGGCGCTTATGGAGACCTGCTTCCGGCAGGTGGAGTACGCCGGGGTGCTGGAGGGGGCGCAGAACCCTGAGGGTGCGCAGGCGGTCGTGGACTGGCTGGTGAGTCCGCAGGTGCAGGCTTCGATCCCGGACAACATGTTCATGTTCCCGGTGGACGAGGAGGTGGCGCTGCCCGAGCTGTGGGCGCAGTGGGCGGCCGTGGCCGAGGACCCGATCGTGGTGCACCCCGACCAGATCGAGGAGGAGCGGGAGACCTGGCTGCGGGAGTGGGCGGACATCGCGACTGGGTGAGTGTCGCGGCTCCGTGATTTGGCGGGCCGAGGTGGCTAGCGCCGCCGGTCGCGGCGGGGCTTCGAGAAGGGGCTCCCCCCTCCTGCGCTACGTCTCGACCGCGGGTGCGACGGCATACCCCGTCCGGAGTCGGGCGACCAAGGTCACGGAAAGGGCTTTACTCATTCCGATGCCATCCCGCCGATTGAAGGGCCGCCACGAGCCCCCGAGCGCCCGCTCGCCACGTGTAGGCCCCAGAACGTTGCCTACTCGAAACACTTAGTCGTTCGCGCAGATCGCGATCATGCCACAAGTGTTGAATGGCTTCTGCAAGAGCGGGAGGGTCGTCGGGATCGATCAGCACGCCGCTCTCGAGGGCCTCAACCAGGCTTGACTGGCCCCTCACCCGTGTTGCCACGACCGGCGTTCCCAGCGCTGCAGCCTCGAGAACCTTGTAGGGGGACACCCCGCGTTCAGAAGCTGGGCCGGCTTTTCGCACAGCCAAAGACATGGCCGCACCTCCAGTCCAAGCTAATGCTCGTTCAGCGCTCACCCGTCCTACGTAGTGAACGCGAGAGTCTCTAGCCGCGGCAGCCACGACCAGTGGCTCGTCCGCCCCATCGCCCACGAAGACGATTGGCAGGTCGTCAGGCCAATGCTCGGAATCGAGAGCCGCTAGAATCGTGTCGATTCCCTGCCAAGTGGCGAACTTCCCCACAAACACGACGAAACCATTATGCCGAAGGCCCATCTGTGCCAACTCCTCCGTGGAGATGGGTGACACTGCAGCGACGCTATCGCCGTTGAACCCATTTTCGAGAACGAACCCACGCGGGGTCGTCAGTCCCAGATCATGATTGATCCAATCCAAGATCCCAGCGCTCGGTGCGACAAGGGACGTAGACATGGCGATCGTCGGCTTGATGAATAACGTTTCTATTGGCAGTCTAGCCGTGAACGGGTAAGCCGCGTGCATATCGGCAGTGTTCCCCTGGACCATCAGTACGACAGAACCTCCGCGCAGCTTTTGGAGCGCGACCGGCAGAAGGCTGGCAGGGTGCATACGACCCAGTAGGAGCCGCTCTCGGCCGCCCGCCCGGACGGCCCTCACCTGCATAAGCGCTAGGCGTTTGACTCTCGCGATCCATCCGGGCCTGGAAGCTCCGGTCTGCGCGACGACGTGTGCAACGGGCACTGCCGCCTCATCGAGCCGTTGAAGAGTTCCCTCCAGATGTTGCCCTGCGGCCGTTCCAGGCTCGGCCGACTCAAACCAGACCAACACAACGTCCTTCACGAGACGTCCTCTCTGCTGATCGCTGTCGTCCACCGGAACCCAACCACGGTTTGCGGCAAAGCCATGTAAGTGTTGTAGCCAGACCTGGTTGCGGGAGTGGGCGGACATCGCGACGGGGTGAGGTGGTGCGGCCCCGTGGGTCGTGGGCTGTCGGGCCGTCGCGGCTAGCGCCTGCGGTCGCGGCTGGGCTTCGAGAAGGGGTTCCCCCGCCCGCGCTGCTGCTCGACCGCGGGTGCGACGGCATACTCCGTCAGCTGTTCCTCGGTGCGGCTGACCACGGTGACGGTCCCGCCTCCGTCGGCGCAGCGACGGCGCGCGTACCCCTGGGCGCGCAGCTTGTCGCCGTGGAAGAGGCGTTGGCCGGTGTCGTCGAGCACCTCCCAGCTGCCTCGGTCGTTCATCTTCACCACTAGACGTGTCACGGTCGTCTCCCCAGAGCGTGGACTGAGGGCATATTTTTTCACACTTGTGTCGCAGGGAGGTCGGGCGGCGACGGGGGTGGGGAGCGCCGGACCTTGCGGGTTCCTCCTGGTGCCCGTGGTGACGGTGGCCCGCCGGGAGATAGTCTGCGCGGGTCAAGCTCACGGTCTTCTCGGGGAGGCTCAGGGTCGCGTGCCCACCATCACTGTCGTCGCCGTCGTCATCGTCCTCGTCCTGCTGGTCGTCGCCGTCCTGGCCCTCTCCGCCCGGCACGCACGCGACGTGATCCGCGGGGCCGGGACGTGGCTGGACCCCCGGAGCGAGATCGAGGACCCCGGCGACGACGACCGGCGGTCGCGCGGCGCGAGGGGTGAGGGGCGGGACGGCGAGGACGGGCGCTGCGCGTAGGGGGGCGACGGCGGTCCGAGACACCCGGGTCAGGGCGCCTGGTCGCCCACCGTCTCGACGGTGCGCCGGGGGCGGTTCCACCACCGTGCCTCGCGTCCTGGGGCGGCGCGCTCGCGCCGACCGTGCCGGGGCGGATCGGTCGCTGCTGAGGGTCCGTACTCGTGGTAGTAGCCGTAGGTGCTGGCCCCGCTGGACGGGAGGCGGTTGAGCAGCACGCCCAGCACCTTGGCGTCCACGCTGTTGAGGGTGGCCAGGCTCTGGGCCAGCTGGTGCCGGCGCACGATGCCCGACCCCACCACCACGATCGTGCCGTCGACGACCTTGGACAGCACCGCGGCGTCGGTCACGGGCAGGAGCGGAGGAGCGTCGACGACGACGTACTCGAAGCGGGACCGCAGGTCGTCCATGAGAGCACGCATCGCCGGCCCGCCGAGCAGCTCGCTGGGGTTCGGCGGGATCGCGCCCGCGCCCAGCGCCGTCAGGTGGTCGCCGTAGGGCTGCAGGACGTCGTCGAGCGAGGCCTGCCCGATCAGGACCGACGTCAGGCCGGCGGTGCCGTCCAGGCTCATGTACTCCAGCAGCTTGGGACGGCGCAGGTCGGCCTCGACCACGCACACGGACGCGCCCGACGCCGCAAGCGTCAGCGCGAGGTTGGCCGCGGTGGTCGACTTGCCCTCACCGGGCAGGGACGAGGTGAACAGCAGCGCCCGGGGCTGCTCGGCCGCGTCGATGAACTGCAGATTGGTGCGGACGGCGCGGAACGCCTCGGCCCGGGGGCTGTAGTCGCCGTCCTGCACCATGAGCGGGTTGCGCGGCGCGTTGCGGTCGAAGGTGATCCCGCCGATGACGGGCCGGTCGCTGACCCGCTGGACGTCGCTCGCCCCGGTGATCCGGGTGTCCAGCATCTCCCGCAGGACGGCCGCGGCCACCCCGAGCATGAGGCCGAGGCTCAGACCGAGGGCGAGGTTGCGGGAGGGGTTGGGCGAGACCGGGACGGTGGCGGCCCTGGCCGGCCGGATGAGCGAGGCTTTCACCGGGCTGACACCTTCGCCGTCGGACTGCTCCAGGTCGGCCACCGTGCGGGTGAACTGCTCGGCGACGGCGTTGGCGATCTCGGCCTCGCGCTCTCCGTCCTCCCCGGTGACGCTGATGTTGATGAGCACCGTGTCATTGGGAACCGACGTGCTGATCCGGCCTGCCAGGGCCTCCGGTGACACGTCCAGATCCAGCTGCCTCACCACCGGCTCGAGCACCACCGGGGCCGTGACCATGTCGGCGTAGGTGGTCACCTGCCGGAAGGTGAACGAGCTCCCCTGCGCAAGGTCGGCCACGCTGCTCTGGGCGGGGCTGGTGGAGATGAACAGCTGGGCCGTCGCCCGGTAGACCGGGGTGGTCAGGTTGGTCGCGGTCACGGCCCCGCCCACGCACAGCACGAAGACCAGGGCCATCCAGCGCCACCGCCGGCGCAGCACGCGCAGATAGTCGTGCAGCTCCATGACCGACCTCCCGAGTCCTGCTCGTCGTATCCGGAGCGTAGTCCAGGGGGTCGTGATCCGGCATGATGACGCACGTGCCCCCCCACCGGCTCGACCGCGGGTTCGCCCGCAACGTCGGGGCCCTGCTGATCGGCCAGGTCCTGCGGGTGCCGATCACGGCCGTCTACTTCGTGGTGGCGACGCGGGCGCTGGGGGTGGAGTCCTTCGGCCGGCTCACGGCGGTCGCCGCCCTCATCATGATCGCGGCGCCGTTCTCCGCCCTGGGCTCGGGCGCGCTCATCGTCAAGTACGGCGCGACCGACCCGGGCACCACCCGGCACTGGCTGGGCGCCGGTCTGACGATGAGCCTGCTGGGCTCGGTGCTGGTCGGTGCGCTGCTCCTCCTGCTGTCCCCGTTCCTGGTCCCGGTCGGGACGGGCCTGGCCGTCGTGGCCGGGCTGCTCCTCGCCGAGTTCGTCTTCGCCCGGGCCGCGGACCTGTCCTCCTCGGTATTCGTGGCGCGGGAGGAGATGCACGTCACCGCCTTCTGCCAGGTCCTCGTGCCCGCCCTGCGGCTCCTCACCGCCGTGGCCCTGGTCCTCTCGCCCACTCCGGTCGGCCTGGGGACGTGGGTCCTCGCGCTCGTGGTCAGCTCGGCGGTCTCCGGCGTGGTCTGCCTGGTCCTCGCGGTGCGGGCGGTCGGCCGGCCGGTCCTGGGGCTGGCGCCGTTCCGGGGACGTTGGCGGGAGGCGGCGCTCTTCAGCGTGGGGATCGGCATCCAGGCGGCGCACAACGACGTCGACAAGGTGATGCTTGGCCGTATCGACGGTCCGGTCGGGGCGGGCCTCTACGGCGCGGCCTACCGCGTCGTGGACACGGCCTGGCTGCCGGTGCGGGCGACGCTGGGGGCGGCCTGGCCCCGCATCTTCCGGCACGCGAGGGGCGGACCGGTCGAGATGCTGCCCTTCGTCAGGGCCGTCGCCGGGCCGGCGCTGCTCTACAGCACGGTGGTCGTGGCGGCCATGGTCGGCGGCGCGGCCCTCCTGGTCCCGCTCCTGGGGGAGTCCTACGCCGAATCTGTGCCGCTCCTGCGTGTCCTGGCCGTCGTCGTGCTGCTGCGCTGCCTGCACTACCTGCCGGCGGACGTGCTCACCGGGATCGGGTGGCAGGGGGTGCGCACGACCATCCAGGTGGTGGTCCTGGCGGGCAACGTGCTGCTCAACCTGTGGCTCATCCCCCGGTACGGCGTCTGGGGGGCGGCCTGGGCGACGCTCGCCTCCGAGGCCGCCCTCGCCGTCGCGCTGTGGGTCGCCCTGGTGGTCTGGCTGCGCCGGCCGCACGGCGGACGGGCGCCGATGGTGCAGGAGACCGGATGAGACGCCGGGCCGCGCCGGCGTCGTCCCTGTCTCCGAGGCGGGTGACCTTCCTGGCGACGGTGCTCACGCCCCGCCTGGGGATGGAGAACGCCCTGCTGCGGCTGGCCGCGGCGCTCGCGGAACGGCACGACGTCGAGGTCCTCGTCCTGCACGACCCCGGCCCCCTGCGCGTGCCCGGGGTCAGGATCACCTGCCTCGACGCGGGGAGCGAGCGCCGGACCCGCAGGTCCCTGCGCCGGCGGTTGCGGTCCGCGGCCGGGAGGGAGGTGCTGGTCGTGACCGGGGTGTGGGCCGGGGCGCAGCTGCTCCTGGCGGCGCCCTGGCGGTTCCGCTCCGCGGTGGCGTGGGAGCACTCGGTCACGCCCCGGCGCCTGGTCACGGGGCGGCTGTTCCGCCTGCGCGCCGAGGCGGTGGCCCGCGCATACCGGCGCTGCGCCGGGGTCGTCAGCGTCAGCGCCCCCGTCGCCTCGACGCTGCGCGAGCGCTGGGGCGTGGAGTCCCTCGTCGTGCCCAACCTGCTCGACCTGCCGGCGCGCTCGCCCGGGGCGCGGCGGCATACCCCGCAGGGTGGTGCCCCGCCGCCCGCCCGAGCGGACGGCCCCGCCCGACTCCTCGCGCTCGGTGAGGCGCGGGCGGTGAAGAACTACGACGTGCTGGTCCGCGCGCTGCCGCTCCTGGACGTGGACTGGCGGCTGGCGATGGTGGGCGGCGGGCAGGTGGCCGGGCTGCAGGAGCTGGCGAAGGGGCTCGGCGTCGGCGACCGCGTCACCTGGCACGGGCACGTCGCCGATCCCGCCGGGTTCATGGCCGACAGCGACCTGCTCGTGCACCCCTCGGCCTCCGAGACCTTCGGCTACGTCCTGCTGGAGGCGGCCGAGCAGTGGCTCCCGGTGGTCGCGACCGACGCCCCGGTCATGGACGCGCTCGTCCCGGACCTCGTGCCCGGCGTCCTCACGGCCCCCACCCCTGCCGCGCTCGCGGCCGCGATCGGCACGGCGCTGCGGCGGTTCTCCACCCCGCAGGTAGCGTCGGAACTCCTCGCCGCGGACGACCGCCGCCGGCGGGAGTTCGACGCGGCGGCCACGCTGGCCGCCTGGGAGGGGGTGCTCGGTGTCTGAGACCACTCGCCCAGCAGGTCGCGTGCGGGTGAGCGCGGTCCTTCCCGTGCGCGACCCGGGTCCGGGCCTGGCCTCCAGCCTCGCCGCGGTCAGGGCCACGCTCTCCGACGCCGACGAGCTCGTCGTGGTCGACGACGGGTCCACCGACGGCACCCCCGAGCTGCTGCGCCGCACCGACCTCGGGGGCCTGCGCACGACGGTGCTGACGACGCCCGGGCACGTGGGGGTGGCCGCCGCGCGCAACCTGGGCCTGTGGCGGGCCGCGGGGGAGCTGGTCTGGTTCGTCGACTGGGACGACCGCTGGGACCCGCGGATCGTCGAGGCGCTGTATGCCGCGCACCTCGCCTCGGGCGCGCCCGTCGTGGGGTGCGGGGCCGACCTCGTCGACCAGGACGGTCGCCGTCGCGAGCTGCTGGGCACGGTGCCGCGCCCCACCCTGCTGAGGGGCGGGGAGATCGGCGTGGCGATCCTCGACGGCCGCCTGCGCGGCTACCTGTGGAACAAGCTATTCGCCCGGGCCGTCCTGGGGGAGGCGCCCTTCCCCGAGCGGCGGACGCGGTCCGACTTCGCCGGGTCCGTCGAGCGCATGGCCGCGCAACCCACGGCATGCCTGCTTCCCGAGGTGCTCTTCCACCACGTCCGGCGGCCGGGCTCGCTGACGACCGGACGCCATCCCGAGCTGTCGACCCTGCGGGAGTCCCTACGCATCGCCGAGCGGGTCGCCGTCCTGGCCAGGACCCACCCCGCCGGTCCAGCAGCGGACTCCGCGGTGGACGCCGCGCTGCGGGTGTTCCGCTACCGCGAGTGGCACCTGGCGGTCGCGGGCACCGCGGCGCGTGCGCCCCTCGACGCGACCGAGAGGCAGGAATGGCTGCGCCAGGCCCTCGAGGGTGCCCGGTGGAGGGACGCCGTCGGCCTGGCCCGGCACGACCCCGCCACGGCCGCCCGGGCCGCGCTCCTGCTCGCGGCGCGGCACCGCTACCCGGCGGTGCGCCGGTCGTGGGTGGCGGCACGCTCCGCGGCTCGCCGGGTGACGGGGCGGGGGGGCCGGTCGTGAGGGTCCTGCTGCTGACCAACATCTACCCGACGTCGGGCGTGCCGAACGCGGCGACGTTCATCCGCTCCCGCCTCGACGCGCTCGTGGCCCACGGGGTGGAGGTCGTGCCGGTCGCCCTCCGGCCGACGTGGACCCCCACGGCGCAGGTGCTGCGGAGGCTGGCGGGTCGTCAGGTGGAGGATCCTCCGAGCGAGCCCTTCCGGGAGGCGACGGCACCCCTGGGACCCGCGCACGCCCGCCGGCGACGGCTGGAGACGCGGTCGGGGGGACGGTGGCTGGACGCCGTGACCGGGTCGGTGCTGGCGTCCGTGACCGGACCCGTGGACGTGGTGCATGCGCACGGCATGTACGACCTGCCCGCCGGTCTCGTCGCCCAGGCGGTGGCCGGCCGGCTGGGCGTCCCCTACGTGGTCACCATGCACGGCACCGACGTCAACCTGCTCATGCCGCGACGGACCGGTCTCTACGGCCGCGTGCTCGCCGGAGCCTGCGCCACCGTCTACGTCAGCACCGCCCTGAAGGACCGGGCCCACTCCCTCGTCCCCCCGCACCCGCGGGCCCACGTGGTCCCCAACGGTGTCGACCTGTCCCTCTTCCGCCCGTCCCCGCGGGCGGCCGCCCCCACGGTGCTCTACGTCGGCAACCTCGAGCACGTCAAGGGGGCCGACCGCCTGCCGGCCATCTGGCGTGGGGTGCAGGACGCCCTGCCGGAGGCCCGCCTGACCGTGGTCGGTGCGGGGACCCTGGAGGGCGCGCTGCACCGCGAGCTGACGGGTCCGACGGTCCGGTTCCTGGGACGGCTGGACCAGACAGAGGTGGCCCGGCAGATGGGGGAGGCGCACGTGCTGGTCCTGCCGAGCCGGGCCGAGGGCGGGCCCACGGTGATGATGGAGGCCTACGCGGCCGGCACGCCGGTCGTGGGGACGGCGGTCGGCGGCATCCCCGAGACCGTCGTGGACCCCTGGTGCGTGGTCCCGAACGGGCCCGACGTCGAAGGTGCGCTGGCCCGCGCGGTGGTGCGGGTGCTGCGGTCGGAGGAGGATTCCCGGGACCGCCTGGTGGACGTTGCCCGGCCGTTCTCCTGGCGCAGCGTGGGGGCTCGGGAGCTGGCGATCTACCGCGGCTGCGGGTCCTGACACCGGCGCGGCCGGGGTGTCAGGATGACCCATGGGGCAGACACCGCGGCAGGCACTGACCGTCGCCACCGTCTCCAGGAGCCTGGCGCTGCAGAGCCCGGAGGCCTGGCGGGTGCTCCGCGACCGGGGGTACACGATCACGTTCGCGGCCGCCCGCGACACGTGGACCGACCGCCTGCTCGCAGGTCACCCCGGGAGCGCCTTCCACGAGATCCGGGCCGAGCGGAGCCTGCGCCCCCGCACCCTGCTCGGGCTGGCCGGGCACCTGCGGGCGCTGAGCCGGCGGGACTGGGACCTGGTGCAGGTGCAGTCGCCGATCATCTCCGTCCTGTGGCGAGTGGTGGCGACGCCTCGTGCCCGCCGGCGCACGGTCTACGTCGTCCACGGGTTCCACTTCCAGCCCGGTGAGCGGGGTGCGAAGGCGCTGGCCGTGCGGTTCCTCGAGGGTGCGCTGGCGCACCGCACGCTGGCGCTCGCGACGGTGAGCGCGGCGGACCAGGCGTTCGTGCGCCGCCTGCCGCGTCCCCTGAGGCCCCGGGTCCTGGCGGACCTGCCGGGCGCCGGTGTCCCGGTCGAGGAGTACCGCGACGCCGCCCTGGGCGGCGGGCGTCCCCCGGGCCTGCCCGAGGGGCCCTACGCGCTCTTCGTCGGGGACCTGAACGCCAACAAGGACCCGCTGTGCGCCGTGGACGCCGTCGCCGAGTGCCGACGACAAGGCCTGGCCCTGGACCTGGTCGTCATCGGCGAGGGCCCGCTGACCGCCGGGGTGGCCGACCTGGCCCGGACCCGTCCGTGGCTGCACCTCGTCGACCGCTCCGACGACGTCCCCCGGTGGATGGCCCACGCCGCGGTGCTGCTGGCCCCCAGCCACCGCGAGGGGCTGCCGCGGGTGGTCCTCGAGGCGCTGGCCGCGGGCACGCCCGTCGTCTCCCGGCGCAACCGGGGGTCGGCCGAGCTGCTCGCCGGCGGGGTCGGGGTCCTGCTGGAGACCGGCGCTGCCGGCCGCTGGGCCGACGCCGTCCACGCTGTCCTCGAGTCACCGCCCGGTATCGAGGCTCTGTGGGCCCGGGCGCGGCGCTACGGCGTCGACCGCTTCCGGACCGCCTACGAGGGCCTGGTCGCCGCGGTCGAGACCGAGCAGGCTCAGCATGGCGACGACCCACACCAGGCTCATCGCCTGCGGCGTGTACATCGGGGTCAGGGTCAACGAGGCCAGAGTCACGACCGCACTGATCACGATCAGCGGAACGACGTTGCGCGCGCCCCGGCGGTGCAGGAGGAGCGGTGAGAGCAGGGCCAGCACGTAGGTCCCGACCAGCAGCACCCCTCCCTGCAGGTAGTACGCCACGAACTGGTTGTCGATGAAGCTGATGAACTGGACCTGTGGAGGTCCGAGGGTGCCCAGGCTGAACCGGGGGTCCAGGGGGGAGTAGCTCAGCGCCAGCTGCCACGCCTCGACCCGGCCCAGGAGGTTCTCGTCCGCGTCGACGCCCTCGGTGACGACGGAGAGCGCCGTGGTCAGCCGGGCGACGAGCGTGCTCGCGAGCACCATCTGGAACAGCCCCATGGCCCAGGCGACGACGAGGAGCGGGAGCCCGAGCACGGCGGCTCGCAGGACGTGCCTGCTGGCCTGGGTCGAGTCGCGCAGGGCCTGGGCGCCCCAGAGCAGGAGCAGGACCGTCAGACAGGCCAGTCCCGTGCGCGACTGGCTGCCGACGATGCCCAGGACCGCTACGGCGACACCGCTCCACCGCCGCCAGCCGCTCAGGTAGAAGTAGGACAGGACCAGGGCCACGGCCGACCACAGCGCGAACGCGTTGGCGTTGATGAAGAGCCCCGTGGAGCGCCCGTAGATGACGTAGGCCTCCGACAGCGAGCGCTGCGTGGCGGCGTCCCACTCCTGCAGGGGCGTCCACAGCGCGTCCGGCACGATGCCCACCCGGAAGAGGGTCTGCCCCAGCCCGTAGCCCCCCTGGACCAGGATCGCCGCGTGCACGAACGGCAGCAGCCGGGCTCCGGCCGCGGCCGTCAGGGCGAGGACGGCGAGCGGGACGAGCACCACTATCCAGAAGTAGAGCGAGGTCATCCCGTAGGTGCCGAGAAGGACCCCGAGCAGGGGCAGGACCAGCAGCAGCACGAAGAGCGGTCCGACGCTGACGACCCAGCCGCCGCGGATGGTGGGCCGGGGCGAGCCGGCCTGGATCCAGGCGAGGAAGGCGGCGGCGACGAACGCGATCTCCAGCACCGGCACCCCCGGGAACCCGGGGACCCGACCCGGGTGCACCCGCTCCCCGAGGGTGAGGTAGGCGACGAACAGGGTCATCGCGACGGTCGTCACGGTGCGGGCTCCCGCAGCCGGTGCAGTCCGTCCGCGTCCGCGAGCACGCGCCCGTGCTGCTCCCACCCGCCCCCGGCACCGGCTGCGCGCGCCTGCTCGGCCAGCGGCTCGCGGACGCCCGGCTCCAGCAGGCTGCGGACCGCCCGGGCCAGCAGGTCGACCTCCGGGGGCCAGTCAGGCTGCTCCGGGGCGGTGCTCTCCAACCAGAGGACGGCCGTGCGCGGGATCTGGTCGGGCACCGGCGTCACATCCCCTTGAATCGGACCACCTCGACGACGGTGGCCAGCAGGATCCGCACGTCCGTCAGGCAGGTGGCCCGGCGGACGTAGTCGAGGTCGTAGTCGAGCTTCTGGTGCCAGTCTGCCACCGAGGTGGTGTAGCAGTGCCGGACCTGGGCCAGGCCGGTCAGCCCGGGCCGGACGCTGTGCCGCTGGGGGAAGGAGGAGAACTCCGCGGTAAGGAGCCCGACCAGCTCGGGACGTTCCGGACGGGGACCGACCAGCGACATGTCCCCGCGCAGGATGTTGATCGCCTGGGGCATCTCGTCGAGGTGGCTGGCCCGCAGGAGCCGGCCGAGGCGGGTGACCCGCGGGTCCCCGCAGTAGGTCCAGCGGGGCAGACCGTCCTCCTCCGCGCACGGAACCATCGAGCGCAGCTTGTAGATGGAGAAGGGTCGACCGTCCAGGCCGACCCGGACCTGGGTGTGGAAGACGGGACCACGGCTGTCCAGCTTGAGCAGCAGGGCCATCAGGGGCAGCGTCAGCGCGAGGACCACGAGCAGGACCAGACCCCCCGAGACGTCCAGGAGCCGCTTGGTCCGGGAGGCCACCAGCGGGTGTCGGGTGTCGACGGTCGCCGGAACGAACCTCACCCGTGACGGGACGCGCAGCGTCGTGCCTGCATGTCCGAACTGTTGAACGGCCGAACGTATCGTCGGCGTCGCCATGATCTGCAGCCCCCGAGACTGTCTGTCAGGCCGGCCGTGAGGCCCCTGGTCGGTCAGGCCATGGAGGATCCGGTGGATCGGCCCAGGCGCGTAACCCGTCTCCTGCTCGGCGTGGACTCCCCGACACGCACAGCCTCATCTGTCCCCACTCCTTCATCGTCACGGGACGATCGATGACGGTTGAGCGTATCGCTTTGAGTCCGCTCTGGATAGAGATTTTGTGAGATTGGTCTCCTCTGTCTTTACCTCCCTTTGACCTGCGCTTTAGGAGCGCGAGGTCCACGCGCGCCCCTCTCCACCCCGTCGCGTACGCTCGAACCCGTACACGACAGGGGAGCGCCCCGGCGCTGAGAGTGCGGCCCGCAGCCGCAGACCCTCCGAACCTGATCCGGTCAGCACCGGCGAAGGAAGTCGACCATGACTCCGCCCACCACCGCACCGGCGCGCCGGTCGCCGTTCCCGACCCCGCCCGGCCCCGCGCCCGGGGGCAGGACCGCGCGGCGGGGGCGGACGGCATACCCCTCCGGGCCGGGCCTGGTGCTCGGACTGGCGGCGCTGCTCCCGCTGGCCTTCCTCGCCGTCTTCTTCCTGCTGCCCGTCGGCGGGATGCTGGCGCGCGGGTTCCTGCCCGAGGGGCGGCTGGACCTCTCCGGGGTGCCCGACGTGCTCGGGCGGGCGCGCACCCTGCGGGTGCTGTGGTTCACGCTGTGGAGCTCGGCGGCCGGCACTGTGGGGACGCTGCTGCTGGGGCTGCCGACGGCGTACGTGCTCTACCGCCTGCGCTTCCCCGGCCGCGGCCTGCTGCGGGCGGTCGTCATCATGCCGTTCGTGCTGCCGACGGTGGTCGTCGGCGTGATGTTCCGCTCGCTGCTCTCCAGCGGCGGGCCGCTGGGGTTCCTCGGCGTCGACGGCACGTGGGTGCCGATCCTGCTGGCGTTCGTCTTCTTCAACCTGGCCGTCGTCGTGCGTACCGTCGGGGGGATGTGGGAGGGGCTGGACCGGCGGGCGGAGGAGTCCGCCGCCACCCTCGGGGCCACCCCCTGGCAGGTATGGCGCACCGTCACCCTCCCCGCGCTCGCGCCCGCCGTCGTCTCGGCGGCCACGCTCGTCTTCCTCTTCTGCTCGACCGCGTTCGGGGTGGTGCTGACGCTGGGCGGGCTGCGCTACGGGACGATCGAGACCGAGATCTACCTGCTGACCACGCAGTTCCTCGACCTGCAGGGGGCGGCGGTGCTGTCGGTGCTGCAGCTGGTGGCCGTCGTGGCGATGCTGACGCTGGCGGCACGGACCCGGCGGCGCACCGAGGGGGCGCTGAAGCGGGTGGGTGCCAAGGCGGCGGCGCGCGGGCCGCGCGCGGACGACATACCCGCGCTGGTGGTGACCGGACTGGCGGTGGCGCTCGTGCTCGTGCCCGTCGGCACGCTCGTGGTGCGCTCGCTGCGGCGGGGCGGGGGGTGGACGCTGGAGAACTACCGGATGCTGACCGACCCGGCCTCGACGCCGGTGCTGCGGGTCAGCGTGGTCGACGCGGTGGAGAACTCGCTGCGCACCGCCGTCGACGCGACCGTCATCGCCATGACGCTCGGGCTGGTCGTCGCGCTCGTGGTCTCGCGCCGGCCGCGCTCGCCGCGGTGGGCGCGGACGGTGTCGGTGCTGGACGGGGCCTTCATGCTGCCGCTGGGGATCTCGGCGGTGACCGTGGGCTTCGGCTTCCTCATCACCCTCGACCGGCCGCCGCTGGACCTGCGCTCCTCGCCGGTGCTCGTGCCGATCGCGCAGGCGATGGTGGCGCTGCCGCTGGTGGTGCGGACCCTGACGCCGGTGCTGCGCTCGGTCGACCCGCGGCAGCGGGAGGCGGCCGCGGCGCTGGGGGCCGGGCCGTGGCGGGCGGCGTGGACGGCCGAGGCGCCGGTGCTGGCGAGGCCGCTGGCGGCGGCGACCGGGTTCGCGTTCGCGGTGTCGCTGGGGGAGTTCGGGGCGACGGCGTTCCTGGCGCGGCCGGACCGGCCGACGGTGCCGGTGGTGATCTACCAGCTCATCTCGCGACCGGGTGCGGAGAACCTGGGTATGGCGCTCGCCGCGTCGGTCGTGCTGGCGGGGTTGACGGTCGTGGTGATGGCGGTCGTGGAGCGGCTGCGCGTCGGGTCGGTCGGGACGTTCTGACATGGGAGAGGCGATGCTGGAGCTGAGGGACGTGACCGTGCGGTTCGGGGCACTGGCGGCGGTGCGGTCGGTCTCGCTCGACGTGGCGGAGGGGGACGTGCTCGCCGTGCTCGGCCCGTCCGGGTGCGGGAAGTCGACGCTGCTGCGGGCCGTCGCCGGGCTGGAGCCGCTGACCGCCGGGTCGGTCGTCTGGGACGGGCGGGACCTGGCGGGGGTGCCCACGCACGAGCGCGGGTTCGCGCTGATGTTCCAGGACGGGCAGCTGTTCAACCACGCGTCGGTGGGGGAGAACATCGCCTACGCGCTGCGCCTGCGGGGGCTCGGGCGCGGGGCGCGCCGGGCGCGCGTGGAGGAGCTCCTCGAGCTGGTGGGGATGCAGGGGTATGCCGACCGCCGCCCCTCGACCCTGTCCGGGGGTCAGCAGCAGCGGGTGGCGCTGGCCAGGTCGTTGGCCGCAGACCCGGCCCTGCTGCTGCTGGACGAGCCGTTGTCGGCGCTGGACCGGTCGCTGCGGGACCGGTTGGCGGGGGACCTGCGGGAGATCCTGCGGCAGACCGGGACGACGGCGGTGATGGTCACGCACGACCACGACGAGGCGTTCACGGTGGCCGACCGGATGGCGGTGATGCTCGAGGGGGAGATCGCCCAGGAGGGGCCGACCGGTGAGGTGTGGCGCTCGCCGGTGTCGCGGGAGGTCGCGGAGTTCATCGGGTACGAGACGTTCCTGGAGGGGGAGGCAGCGGAGCGTGTCGTGGGTCGGGCCGGAGATGAAATCGTGGCCCTCCGCCCGAGCGCGCTGCGGGTCGAGGACGCCGGCGAGCTCGTCGGGGTCGTGCGGCGGGCGGTCACGGTGTCGGACGCGGTGCACCTGGACGTCGAGGTCGACGGCGTGGGGACCGTCGCGGCGCTCGCCGACGAGCCGGACCACCAGCCGGGGGAGACGGTACGGCTGCGGCTGGACCGGAGAGGGGTCGCGGGTCTGAGCGGGGCGTCACGGGCCTGATGCGGGGCTGACGCGGGGCTTGCAGACCGGAGGCAGGCGTCACCGACCTGCCCGGTGGGCGTCAGGGGCGGAAGATGTCCTTGCCGAACCGGGCACGCGGGTAGCCGGCGACGACCGAGGAGCTGGTCATCAGGTCGTGCAGCCCGCGGTTCTTGCGGTCCCGCAGGGGCCAGAGCACCGCCAGCACGAAGAAGATCCCACCGGTGACCCCGCCGAGCACCCACAGGATCGCCGAGCGCACCAGTCCTACCGGGCCGCCGAGCGTGGTCCCGTCGACGTCCCGGACGACCCGGAGCCCCATGACGGCCTTGCCGGGCGACTGACCCTTGCTGCCGTTGAGCCAGGCGAGGTAGCCGGCGAACCCGATCCAGAGCATGGCCGCGAGACCGCCGAGCGTGTCGGAGAAGTCCGTCAGGGTCCCCAGCACGACCAGGGTGCCCAGGAGGATCCCGGAGTCGACCAGGCCGGCGCCCAGCCGCTCCGCCCAGTCGGCGTAGCGCGACCCTGCCGGTGAGGGGGCGGGGCCGTTCCCCTGATGCGGCTGCACCGGGTGGCCGACGTGCGGCTGGGTGGTCCATCCCGGGTGCGTCTCCGGGACCCCGGCCCCCGGGGGCGACCAGGTGGGGATCGGCGGGGGGCCGGCCGACCACGGCGCGTCGTCCAACGGTCCGACGGGGCGTTCCTTGTCGCGGCCGTCGTCCTGCGGGTGCCGCGGGGCGTTCGGCTCCTGGGGTGGCCAGCTCATGGTGTCCCTCCTGCTCTGGGCGCACGCTGCCGTCGGAGCGAGACAGCGGCGCCCTCCCAGTGTCGGACATGAGGAGCTGGGCAGCGACACCGGGTGGCTCCGTGCTTACGGTGTGAGCAACAGCACCGGGCCGGGCCATAGACGTCCGTCACAGCCTGCGGTTAGGGTCGTGCCCTCGACACCGGTGGGTGTCCGAGCCTCTCGCGACACCCCCCTGGAGCTTTCATGGCAGTACTGTTCAGCCGTCGGTCCGTCGTCCACGTCGCCCTGGTAGCCGTCCTGGCCTCGATGCTGGTCTGGATCCAGCCGTCGGTGGCCGTCATGGCCCCCAGCACGCTGGCCGACCAGAAGCCCGTGCAGGCAGGACCCGTGGAGACCGACTTCCCGATCGACTACGTCGGCGTGCTCTACGACGCCCCTGGGGCGCACGGCCACGACAACGAGCACGGCCACGCCGCCTCGCAGGCCGCCGTCCGCCTCCGCCACGACGGGGTATGGGGTACCTGGATGCCCCTGCAGGAGGACGGCGCCCAGGCCGAGGACCGGTGGACCAGCGCGCTCGTCTCCGCAGCCGGCGCGACGGCATACCAGGTCCGGGGTGTGCCCGCGGCGGCCCTGGACGCGAAGGCAGTTGCCATCAACACCACGGACGGCCCGCTGGAGAAGGTGGGGGAGCGGCCGGGCGGCGCGGCGGACGCTCTGTCGACCGCGGACTGCGTGACGCGGGCCGAGTGGGGTGCGGACGAAAGCTGGCGGACGACGGGGAGGAACAAGCGCTACACGCCGGAGTACCAGGACGTCCAGGCGCTGACCGTGCACCACACCGTGACCGCCAACGACGACCCGGACCCGGCGGGGACAGTCCGCGCGATCTACCGCTGGCACGCCGTGGACAACGGGTGGGGCGACATCGGCTACCAGTACCTGATCGGCGAAAGCGGCGCCGTCTACGAGGGCCGCTGGTCGGGAGGCGACAGTTCGACCTGCGATGACTTCGCCCACGAGCAGGGCACGGACCGCGTCGTGACCGGTGCTCACACGGGTGGGTGGAATTCCGGAAACGTCGGGGTCGCCCTCCTGGGGACGTTCGAGGAGACGCCGACTGTCTCTGCGGCGGATCCGGCCCCTGCGGCTGTCGACGCCCTCGAGGGCCTGCTGGCCGACCTGTCCGTGCGGCACGACCTGAGTCCTGGGGCGGAGATCACGTACCTGAACCCGGTCAGCTTCGAGGAGAAGGTGGTTCAGACCATCGGTGGCCACCGGGACTACAACGCGACCGCCTGCCCGGGAGAGCGGCTCTACGCGCAGCTGCCGGCGATCCGGACGGCGGTGGCGGAGCGGATGGCCGGAGGCCCGGAAGACCCGGCGCCCACCGACCCCACGGACCCGGGCGACCCGACGGACCCGACCGAGCCGACGGACCCGACCGAGCCGACGGAGCCCACAGATCCGACCGAGCCCACGGATCCGACCGATCCGGGACCGACCGACCCGGAACCCGCGACAACCGTGCACGTCGGGGACCTCGACGCGACGACCGTTGACGACAAGAACCAGTGGCGCGCCGATGTCACCGTCACGGTCGTGGACGGCAACGGTGGGCCGGTCGACGGTGCTGAGGTGGTGGGCACCTGGACCACGACCGGTGGGTCCGACTCGTGCACCACGGACGCCGGCGGGACGTGCACGGTCGCCGCGACGACCGGTAAGAAGGACAACGCCCTCACCTTCGTCGTCGAATCCGTGATGGCGACAGGCCTCGACTATGCGCCGGCCGCCAACACCGATCCGGACGGCGACTCCAACGGCACGACCATCACGGTCGTACGGGTGAATTAGCCGCAGGCCTCGGAGCGCGACCGGCTGTGGTCGTCCTGACGACCACGACCGGTCACGCTGATCTCAGCCCCTGGTCCGCGCGGCCTCGAACCCGTCGTCCAGCCCCTGCAGCTCCACCAGGCCGGCCTCCTGGACACCCCGGCGTTCGGGCTGCGCAGCTTGGCCACCGCGCGGGTGACGCGACCGGTGTCCACGCCCTGAACCTCGGCACGGCGCAGGTTGGCCGGGCTGTCCAGGCGTCTCCTCAGTGGCGCATACGTCTGCAGCCGATGAGGACATCTCTGCCAGGGTGTGTCTTCGTCGATGGCGTCAGCGGTGACATGTCCGTTTCGACCCGGGGGCAACCGGACCCACACGGAGGAGGCCCCTCCCGGACGGATCCGGGAGGGGCCTCCTCGTTGGGTCGACGGTCTAATCGTCGGTGGTCATCCTCAGGGGTTGACAGTCACGAGCGTGCTGCCCGCGAGCGTCGTGCCCTCGAGGAAGTTGACCTGACCGAGGTAGCGCTCACCACCAAGCAATCCGTCCCACGAGGCGGTCACCGTCACCGTGGTGCCTTGGGTCACCGTCAGTGATGCAGGCGAGGCTGTGAGGTTGGCTTCATCCTCGTCACCCAGATTCCAGATGTGCACCGGTGCGGTGACCGACGCTTCGTCACTGTAGAGGTCGACGATGGCCGCGTACGTACCGGGCTCAAGGCTCTCCACGGTGATTTCCTCGCCCGAATCGAAGTTGCCACTGGAATCCACCAGCACGAGGCCGCGAGAGGTCAGGCGAGCGAGATAGAGGTCGATGTCTTCGGCTTGCACCTCGTCCGCAAAGGTGGAGAGACGGGTGACCTTCGTGCCCGCGGGCACCTCGAAGAAGTCACCACCATCGACGACTGTTGTGCCGTCCTTGATGACGTCTAGCGGCAGGACCGTTGACGGCAGGAGGCCGTCCACGTCGGTGTTCATCACACCGCTGAAGCCGGTGGTGATGTCCAGCTCGAGAGAACCGGAGGCGCCGGACGCGTAAACCTCACCCGGAGCGGCCACGGCGACCGGACGGACCGCGATGGTGCTTCGGACCGGCTGGACCTTGGTGCTGGACGGCTGCCAGGTAAGAGCGCCGAATGCGTAGGTGTTGAGCGCGGCATCCGTCCGGGTGATGGTCACCTCGAAGGTGGCCTCACCCTTGGCCGGCACCTCGATGGTGCTCGGCTCGACCGTGACCGTCGTGCCTGCCGGCGCCTCCACCTGTGCGGTGTAGGTCATCGGCCCCTGTCCCACGTTGGTGACGGTGCGGGTGATCGTCTGGGAACCCGCGAGGTCTCCGACCGAGATGCTCGGGTAGTTCAGGTCGCTCGGGTCGACCGGGGTCTCCGGACACGGGGCTGCGAGCTGACCGATGCCGCACGCGTAGGCGAGCCAGTCGTTCCACCCGGCGTCGTAGACCAGGCCCGGGTTGTAGGACTCGATCGGCTGCACCTCACCGGCACCGTAGTTCAACGGGGTCGCGACGGACGGTCCGCGCATGATGGGCTCGCCGGCGTCGGTGGTCTGACGAGCAGTCGTCATCATGGCGGACTTGACCGCTGCCGGGCTCCACATGGGGTTCTTCTGCTTGAGCAGCGCACCGAGTCCGGCCACGTGCGGGGCAGACATCGACGTTCCCGACAAGAGGTCGTACTGCGACTCTCCCGTCTCCGGGTTCTCGCCGACGGCTGCCAGGACATCGGCACCAGGGGCTGTAATGTCCGGCTTGAGCAGGTCACCGCCACCGGCCAGTGCAGGGCCGTAGGAGGAGAAGCCCGCCATCGAGGGGGCGTCGACCTGGACCGTGGTGGTCTCCGAGATCGCCCCGGTCCCAGCCTGCCCAGCCGCGTACTCCTTGACCTCGGCGCCGTCCGGCGCCGTCAGGTGGGTGGCGGGCAGGCCATAGATGATGGCGTTCTGGTTGGCAGCACCCCCGGGCAGGTTGACGAGCACCATTCCGGCTCCACCAGAGTTCTTGACCTCCGCAGCCTTGTCGACGAGTGCGTACGCACCGCGGTCGCACACGACCAGCTTGCCAGCCGTCAGTTCGTCGTCGAGGCTCCCCGTGGGACACAGCTCAGGGTCTTCCGCACCAGCGGCCGCCACATCAGCAGCGAGCACAAGGTCGGTGGCGTCGAGGGGACCGCCGTAGCCGACGCCCTCGAACGTACGACCGTCGCCCAGTGTGAGAGTGTTCAACGCACCCCGGTCGTGCGTGCTGGCTGCGACGGTCATGGTCCATGGGGCGTTGTGCGCCACGGACGAGACACCGACGCTGTCACCGCTGTTGCCGGCGGACGTCGAGACGAATACTCCGGCGTCGGCTGCAAAGAGGAAGGCGATCTCATCCGGGCCGACGACCGAGGTGCTGGACCCGGAGACCGAGTAGTTGATGACGTCGACGCCGTCAGCGACGGCGTCGTCGATGGCTTCGACCAGGCCGGACGTGGTGCCGGATCCACCGCCGTCCTCCGTCTGCCAGAGCGCCTTGTAGACCGCGATATGCGCAGCAGGAGCCATCCCGGAGCCGGTGCCCATGTCCTGGCCCTGCACCGTCATGGGGACGCCGTGGTTTCCGGCGGCGGTCCCCGCGGTGTGAGAACCGTGACCGTTCATGTCGCGCGGACTTTCGTAGTCGTACGCGATGTTGTTCCCGTAGTCAGTGCCGTAGTAGCGAGCCCCGACGATCTTGGTAGAGCACTTGAACTTGGGGTCCCTGGGCGTGGCGCACTTGTACTTCCCCTTGGGCTTCTTCACCTTGTCGGTCTGGGCGAAGCTTGGGTTCTCCGGGTCGATCCCGGTGTCGATGACACCGACCACGACTCCCTTGCCGGCGTCTGCCGTGCCGCCGAACTGCTCGGCCCAGACACCGTCCTCGCCGGTCATCCCGAGGTAGTCGGGGGTGGTGGCGGTGTCCGCATACCGGATCTCATCTTCCCAGACCTGGACCACGTCGGGGGACTTGGAGAGCTTTGCCGCCTCGACTGCAGTCAGGTCCGCAGTGAAGCCGTTCAGCGCCACCGTGAATTCGTGAACCTTGGCCTCGGTGGGAAGACCTGCACGGCGCAACGCCTTGGCGTGCTCGTTGCGTAGATGGACCTCGTATGCGCGTGCATTGCGAGACTCCGTGTCCACCTTCTCGCCCTTGGCGGGCTTGGTGGCCGGGATGCCGGCGACGCCTCCGGTGTAGCTGGCAATCGGCGCGTCATCGAGCTGGACGATGTACGTCTTGCGGCTCTGGTCCAGCTGCAGTTCTGGTGCTGCAGTGGCCGACATGGCGAGCGGCGAGACGACGACGGTGGCGGCGGTGGCGAACGCGGCGATGCGTGCACCCCGGCGCGGGGACGTCATACCCACGGGGTTCCTCTCTCACAGGGACGGGACGGATCTGGGCGGCCACCACGGTGTGGCCTGATTCCCAGATCCGCCCTGATCCTGCGCCCCGCGACGCCGGAAGTACACGGTCTTTGCCGAATTGTTACCAGCAAGTCACCCTTCGGGGTGGGACCGGTCCTCGAACTCCTCGTCCAGCCCCTGCAGCTCCACCAGGCCGGCCTCCTGGACCGCGGTGTTCGGGCTGCGCAGCTTGGCCACCGCGCGGGTGACGCGGCCGGTGTCCACGCCCTGGACCTCGGCCCGGCGCAGGTTGGCGGGGCTGTCGATCTCCATCGCCAGGACGGCCTCGGCCTGCTGACGCACGCTCAGGTCGGTCCCGCGGGCGGGAAGCTCGGTCGACGTCGACCGCTCGGTGCTGCCCGTCGGGCCCAGGTCCGCGTCGGCGCTGGTCACCTTCTTGCCCTTGCCGCCACCACCCTTGCCGCCGCCCTTCCCGCCACCACCGGTCGAGCCGTCGTCCCCGCCCCCGCCACCGGACGAGGGGACGAGCGCGGGGGCGATCGCGACGGCATACCCCTCGTTGCCCAGCCTGTTGGGGTGGTAGGACTCCACGATCGGGTTGCTCAGCCCGTTGATCCACTCCGGGTCGTCGCAGACGGCGTGGCCGAGGAAGTCGTCGCGCACCTCGACGTAGGTGAAGCCTGCTCCGGTCGCCCTGGCCTGGATCAGCGTGTCGAGCTCGGCGGTGCCCGCGTTGAGCTCGCGCATCTCGCCGGAGGAGAAGAAGGTGGCCAGGTTGCAGTCCTCGCCGTTGAACAGGTACGGGTAGCCGGCCACCGCGACCGTCGCGCTCGGTGCGCCCGCGCGGATCTCGCCGTAGAGCGCGTCCAACCGGCCCGGCATCACCCCGGTCAGGATGCTCCGGGACCGGTCGATCTCGCCGTAGCAGTTGCTCAGCCACCCCGGCAGGGCGCACTCGGTGATGACGTCGGCGAACCCGACGTCGTTGCCACCGATCGTCATGGTCACGTATGCCGTCGCGTCCGTGAGCGTGCCCAGCTGGTTGGCGTGCACGTCGGCGGTCGTCGCGCCGGAGCAGGCCTGGTAGTCGAGGGTGAGCTGCTGGCTGGAGGCGAGCAGCGCGGGGTAGCCGTAGGGCGAGCGGTAGCACCCGTCCGTCGATGCCCGGGTCCCGGTGCCGGCGGAGAAGCTGTCGCCGAGGGCGACGTAGTGCTCGCCGGCGGCCTGGGTCGGGCTCGCGGCGAGGGTGGCGGTCAGTGCGGTCGCGCAGAGGGCCGTCAGTGCACGTGTCGTCGTTGACATGGGGGAATGCTGGCACCCGGCGGCGCTCCCGGCAAGGGGAGACGTGGCTCAGGTCACATGTCGGTCGGGTTCGCGCCCCCGCCGGTCGGTGCTGACGGGTCGGCGCAGTAGCTGAACGAGCCGTCCCTGGACGCGTGGTAGCTGGCCGTCTGCCCGTCGACCGCCAGGATCAGCTGCCGTCCGGGCACGAGCGCCTGGGTGTACATCATCCCCGGCTTGGGGCACCCCAGGCTGCCGTCCGGCCAGGTCACCGCGGCGTACCCCACGACCTCGACGTCCTCGGGCTCCACGCCGCGACGGGCGGCCTCGGCGGCGATCGCCTCCTGCACGGCGTCGCTCTGGACGATCGAGTCCGGCACGGGGCCGGTCGGCAGCGCGGGTCCGGGGACCGGGATCGGGGTCAGGCCTGGGTCCATGTCGTCCTCCGTGGTGGTGGCGTCGTCGCCGGGGTCGTCGGTCGTGGGGGCGGGCTCGTCGGTCCGGGTGGGCTCGGCGCTCGCGTCGTCGTCGGCGGGTGCCTGGCCCGGCGCCGTCGCCGCCGTCCCGTCGGTCTCGGCCGGCTCGTCGGCGTCCCCGCACGCCCCGAGGAGCAGCGCGCCGGCGGCGGTGAGGGCCAGCACCGCCCGCGCGCCGGGGCGCGGACGGCCAGCCCGTCCGGTGGCGGCTCTGCGCATGGGTCCTCCTCGACCGGTCTGCTCCCGCCGGCCCGACGGCCGACGAGCGGAGCATCTCACTCCTGGGGGTGCGACGCCTGCGCGACCGGTCCCGTTCCGTGCCGCGCCAGACCCAGCCGCACCGGTGACGAGGACCGGACGATGGACGTCGTCCATGGCGGGAGGGTAGGGCGGAAGGTAGGGCCGGTGGCGGGGACGCGGCTACGCTTCCGCCATCCGGTCGTGCCCGGGGATGGCGCGACACCGTGGTCGTCGAAGGGACTCCTCATGGGCAGGGTGCTCAAGGTCGTGTCGCTCCTGGTGGTCGGGGCGCTGGCCATGGTCGGGGTGATCGGGGCGGCCGGTCTGGCGGGGGTCACGTTCCCGTTCCAGACAGAACGGGTCGACCGGAACCACCCGGCGCTGCTGCGGTCGGTCCAGGACATCAGCCAGTTCCACGCCGCGGTCGGCAGCTTCGAGATCGTCCTCGACCAGGAGGACGACGTGAGGTGGGTGCCGGGCTTCATCGCCGGCGAGCGCTCGCTGTTCGTCGCGGCCGGCACGGTCAACGCCTACGTCGACCTCTCCGGCCTGGCCGACGGCGACCTCACCCTGTCGGCGGACGGGACGTCGGCACGGATCCGGCTGCCGGCGCCGCAGCTGGACGCGCCCAACCTCGACCACGACCGGACCTACCTGGTCTCCCAGGAGCGGGGCGTGATCAACCGCCTCGGCGACGCCCTCTCGGCGCAGGATCAGCAGGAGCTCTACCAGGAGGCCGAGCAGAGGATGCTGGCCGCAGCCGAGGAGTCGGGGCTGGTGCAGCAGGCCGAGGAGAACACGCGGGAGATGCTGACCGGCATGTTCGGCGCCCTCGACATCCAGCTGACGGTCGTGGAGGGTTGAACACCGCGGATCGTCAGCCGGTGCGCAGGAGGTGGAGCGCCGGTCCCCTGAACCAGCGCCCCACCCCTGCTCCCCCCAGTGAGCCACGCGCCATTGCGACGCCCCTCGTGACTGCATCGGGTGTCCCGTCCCGACATCAGTAAAGACGTCGGGGAACTGCTAGACGTTGCCCCCGTTTCGTGTGATCTGCATCACACTTTCCGCGGCGCTGGATGAATCGCCCCCCGGACCGCCGTTTCTACCCCCTCGCCCGGATCGTCAGCGACTGCTCCACCGTCCCGACCGGTCCCGACCTGTCGTGCACCACCGACGACGTCTGGCCGGTTCCGCCCGGCCCCCAGCTGACCGAGGTGTCCAGCCCGACCCACTCACCCTCGGGCTGGCGGTGCAGGTGCAGCGTGAGGTCGACGTTCGGATAGAGCCACTCCGTCGGCGGCCGCCGGTTCGCGACCCCGTTGGCCACGTCCAGCAGCCCGCACCACCGCGCGAACCGGCTGCTCTCCTCCCCGTCCACCAGCCCGACCGGCGTCCGCACCCAGGCCTGCCCCCGCCCCGGCCTCGACTCCGCGGACAGGAACTCCAGGGAGTGGATGAACCCGCCGCCCCAGTGCTCCATCCCCGTCCACGGCGGCACCCCGTCCGGCCCCGGCAGCGACGGCGCCTCCACGCCCGCGACCTGCGCGGTGTCGGCCCTGGCCAGCCGCCACGCGGTCGCCCGCACGACGTCACGCCCACCGGCGCTGGCGGTCGCCTCCACCAGCTCGATCGTCCGCCCCGGCCGCAGCGTGCGCGTGACCACGGTCGTCTCCTCCAGGTGGATCATCCCCAGGATGTCGAAGGTGATCCGCGCCCACTGGAGCTCGGGCCGCGGGTCGTGCCGCTCCAGGCAGTGCACGAGCAGCCCGGCGACCGGCGCCATGTGCTGCTCGGTCTCCTGCCAGGCGCCCTGGGCACGGAGGGTCGGCGCGTACCGACCCTTCCCCTGCGCGACGTAGTAGAAGTCCTGGTTCTCATCCGCGCTCACCCGGCGAGTGTAGTAATGGACCATGGCCCCCCTCCCGCCGCCCGACGCCGCCGCCTGGAGCCGCATCGCGCGCGCGGTCGTCACGACGCCCTACCCGTGGGCGCCGGGCCACGTCGTCACCGGCCCCGACGACACCACCCTCGTCCCCGAGCGTCTGCACCCCGCCTTCCACGGGTCCCTGGACTGGCACTCCTGCGTGCACGTCCAGTGGTCCCTGGTCACCCTCCTGCTCCGGTATGCCGACGCGCTCGGCGAGGAGGAGAGCGCCGCCGTGGTCGGTCTGCTGGGGGAGCGGCTGACCGCGCAGAACCTCACGGTCGAGGTGGCCTACCTGCGGGAGCGCCCGGCTTTCGAGCGGCCCTACGGCTGGGCCTGGGCCGCCCAGCTGGTCGCGTCGGTGACGGAGGGGGTGGCGGGGTTGGGCTCGGACGCCATGGAGCGGGCGGAGGAGCACGGGGACAACTCCCAGCCGGGGACCGCGGGCGGGGCGGGGGAGGGCTCCGCCGGCGCGCGGCATACCCCCTGGTCGTCCTGGGCCGACGCACTGGCGCCGCTGGGGGAGGTCCTGGCCGAGCACGTGCTGGGGTGGTTGCCGCGGCAGACGTACCCGGTGCGGCACGGGAAGCACCAGAACGACGCCTTCGCGCTGTGGCTGCTCGTCGACGCCTTCGAGCGGCTGGGGCGGGACGACGTCGTGGCCGCGTGCCGGGAGAAGGCGCTCACGTGGTTCGGGGAGGACGCGGGTGCGCCGACCGCGTGGGAGCCCGGGGGCACCGACTTCCTCAGCCCCGCGCTGACCGAGGCCGGGCTCATGACGCGGGTGCTCGAGCCGGGAGCGCTCGCGGCGTGGCTGGACGGGTTCCTGCCCGGGCTCGGCGAGGGGCGGCACGAGCACCTGCTGGAGGTGCCGGAGGTGGGCGACCCGACGAACGGGCAGTACGCCCACCTGCTCGGGCTCGCGCTCAGCCGGGCCTGGCAGCTGAGGGTGCTGGCGGGGCGGGTCGAGGTTGACGGAGTGGCCGGGCGGTTGCGGGCGGCGGCCGACGCGCAGGAGGCGGCGGTGCTGCGGCAGATCACCGACGGGGACTTCATGGCGACCCACTGGCTCGTGTCGTTCGCGCTGCTGGCCCGCGGGGTGCTGGAGGAGCGGTGGGCCGGGGCCGGGTCTCGTGGCGTCCCGCCCTCGCCCCGACAGGACGGCCGCGTCGCGCCGCGCCGGCAGGACGGCCGTGTCACGCCGCGCCGGCAGGGCGGCCGTGGCGCGTCCTCGCGCCGGCAGGACGGGGGTTCGCCGTGAGGGGGCGCGCGTGGTCCGTGCGACAACGCCTGCTGGCCCTCATCGTCGCGGTGATGACGGTGGGCCTGCTGGTGACCGGGCTGGTGAACTACGCGCTGGGCTACCGCTCCCTCGTGGAGCGGGTGGACGCCGAGCTGCTGCAGGAGCAGTCCGAGCTGCTGCTGCTCGCGCAATCGGGGCCGGACGGTGACGGGCAGCCCTACCGGGACGCCGACCAGCTTTTCCTGACCTTCCTGCAGACCGCGGTGGCAGGGGAGGACGAGGCGCTGCTGGCGGTGGTCGACGGGCAGGTCGTCCTCTACTCCGGCGGCGAGCGGCCGTTCGACGTGCGGCACCCGGACATCCGGGAGGCGGTCGAGGAGCTGGCCGTGGAGGAGGGGCGGGCCCGGATGACGACGCTGAGCTCGCAGGACACCTCGCTGCGGATGCTCGTCAGCGACGTCCAGCTGCCGGGGGAGACGCGTGAGGCCACGTTCGTCGTCGTCATCGACCTGGGGCGGCAGAGCACGCAGGTCACCCGGCAGGCGCTGACGTACGCCGGGCTGTCGCTGGCCGTGCTCTCGGTCGCGGCGCTGCTGGCGCACCTGTCGCTGGGACGGCTGCTGCGGCCGCTGCGCGACCTGCAGCAGGCGACCGCCGAGACCACCACCGAGGACCTGAGCCGGAGGGTGGAGGTGGAGTCGGCCGACACGGAGGTGGCCGAGCTGGCGGTGCGCTACAACGACATGCTCGACCGGATCGAGGCCGGCGTGCGGGAGCAGCGGCAGTTCCTGGACGACGCGGCCCACGAGCTGCGGACCCCGCTGACGATCGTCCGGGGCAACGCCGAGCTGCTCGACACGCGGGACGCCGAGGACGTGGCGGCCTCGCGGCGGTTGATCCTCGAGGAGGTCGACCGGATGCAGCGGCTCGTGGACGACCTGCTCATGCTCGCGCGCTCGCAGCGGCCGGACTTCCTGCGGCCGGCAGGGACCGACGTGACCCAGCTGGCGGTGGAGGCCATGGACCGGATCACGGCGCTCGGGCCCCGGGCCTGGCGGCTGGACGTCGGGGCCGAGGGGGTCGTGGAGCTGGACCGCCAGCGTGTGCTCCAGGCGCTGGTCCAGCTGGCGGCGAACGCGGTGAAGTTCAGCGGGGAGGGGTCGACCGTCGAGCTGTCCACGGCGTGGGCGCCGGCGGGGTCGGGCCTGGGCCGTCTGGCCGAGGAGCTCGGTGCCCGCCCGGCCCCGCGCTACCTGGTGCTGGGGGTGAGCGACCGGGGGATCGGCATACCGCGGGAGAGCCGGGAGCGGGTGTTCGACCGGTTCACCCGCGCCGAGAACGCCGCCCAGACCGAGGGGTCCGGTCTCGGCCTGCCGATCGTGCGGGTGATCGCGGAGGCGCACGGCGGCGCGGTCGGGGTGGAGTCCGAGGAGGGCGTCGGGTCGACGTTCCGGATCTTCCTGCCCGACTTGGGGAGGCCGGAGGAGGGTGGCCTTGAGGGGGATGGCCGCCAGGCGGAGCACCGGGACGGGGTGCCTCAGGGTGTGGTCAGCGACTGACGGGGCTGGACGGCTCTGGTTCGTGGGTGCGGACCGGGTCAGCGACGGATGAGCGTGGGCGGGTCGTCGAGGTGCGCGTGGACCGGGTTAGCCGGGATGGCACGCCGACCCGGGTCAGCGGTGGGCGAAGGGGGTCGTGGGGTGCGCGGCGGCCGGATCGTGGCCCGGCTCGCTGTCGGGGATGTCCGGGAAGGCCGCCCCCATGGCCAGCAGACCCACCCCGCTGGTCACCAGTGCGTAGGTGCAGGCGGTGAGCAGGGGCTGAAGGAGCTCGGAGGCTGCGGTCCGGTCGACGAGGGCAGATCCGGCGGCCAGGAGGACGAGGCCGACCATCAGGCAGACGACGCCAACGCGCACGAGGTTGAGTGAACGCATCGGAGGACCATAACCCCGCTCCCAGGCTTTCCCAAGTCTGTTGTCCACAGGGATGTGGCGGACCCGCATCGTCGCTGTTCAGGGGGCTGTCTGGGGATCGTCGACGGCTGTCGCAGCGCGCTGGCGTGGTGCTGTCGGGGGGCGTCGCAGCGTGCTGGCGTGGTGTTGTCGGGGGGCGTCGCAGCGTGCTGGCGTGGTGCTGTCGGGGGGCGTCGCAGCGTGCTGGCGTGGTGCTGTCGGGATTGGCCGGTCGTCCTCCAGCGCCGGCCCTGGGGTGTCCTCCAGCACTGGGCCCGTGGTCTCGTCCGGTGTCCGCCTGGGGGTGTCGTCCGGTTTGCACATCTGCCGATCGCGTTTTCGCAGGTCGCGCTTTTAGCAATCTGTGCAAAGTGGACGAGACCCTGCCCAGGGTGCTCGCCGGTGAACGATGCGACGGCTATGAGATGCAGTGATGCCGACGCTCAGGAGGCGGGCCTGACCCGTGGGACGGTCCTCGCGGCGTCCTTGATGTAGCGGTCGATGAGCTCAGGCTTCGTCAGATCCTCGTTCCCCACGCGGACCACGCCATACCCCAGACGCCGGATGCGGTCCTCCCGGTGCTTCTCGGCGACGACGGCGTCAGCGTCACCCGTTCCGTCGGCCCGGACGTACTTCACCCGCCCGTCGAACTCCACGACTACCCCCAGCTCGGGCAGGTAGAAGTCGACCCGCGCGAAGACCCGGCCGTCCTCGCAGATGGCGTGCTGCGCCACGACCGTGTACCCGAGCTCGAGGAGGATGAGCCGCAGCCAGGACTCGGGCGACGACTCGGCCAACCCGTCCGACCTCTCCAGCGCCTCACGGGCGTGCGGGATGCCGGGGACGAAGCGCATCCGGCCGAGCCAGTCCTGCAGCTGGGGGACGGTCGCCAGGCCACGGTGACGGACGGCGTCCATGATGCTGACCGCGATGCTCGGGCGGGTGAGGAGTGCGCTCTGGATGGCGGCGACGGCCGGATGGACCACCGGCACGGTCGGTGCCTCGCACCGGGAGGGTCCGGCGACGGCATGGGCCCGGTCAGACGTGGGGTCAGGCAGGACGATCCCGAAGGCGTTCGAGGACCGGACGACCTGTGCCGCGACGACGGCGCCCTCGCCCGGGCAGCAGTGCACCGTGAACTCGCGGTGCAGACGGGTCGTTCCCTTCCGCGTCCGGTGGCAGACATGCATGCGTTCCATCGCCGAGGTCGTCACCGGCAGACCCCACATCACCGCCGCACTGGTGTGGCTGGCCGCGAGGTCCTCGGGGCGGGTGCGCAGCAGGACGGTGGTCCTGAGGACGTGCCGCGCCTCGAATCGCACAGCCAGCATCGCCGACCTCGTGACGTAACCCCCGCGGACCACCCGGACCAGCTCTCCGGTGTGCACCGCCGCGCGGATCTTCTCGGTCCTGATCCCCACCGACCTGGCCTCCCGCGCGGTGACGATCTGGTCGTGCTCGGCCAGGTAGCTCTCCAGGTCCCCATCCATGCCGCAGCACGATGACGCATCGGGGCCTCCCGCCGCTGCCGCACCGCGCCAGCCTGTGGACGACACGACCGCCGCACAATGATCGCCCGATCTGCTCAAGTGTCAGCCGTCGGGCCTGTCAGCCGTCGGGCCAGGGGTCTCATCCACTTTGGACGAATCCCACCCGCGTTTGCCCAGGTCATCTCGTCCGGCCTGCGGGCAAAGTGGATGACACCTTCGTTATCGGCCGACCCCCCGCTCGCCGTCGTGGCCCTTCCCGCCCCCGACTACCCTGACCGGATGCATCACATCCTGATCGCGGAGGACGAGGAGGGCATCGCCCGCGTCATCGATCGCGGTCTGCGGGGGGCCGGCTACCGGACGACCGTCGTGAGCGACGGGTTGGCCACGCTCGAGGTTGTCGCCGAGGGCAACGTCGACCTCGTCGTCCTCGACGTCGGGCTGCCGCGGATGGACGGGTTCACCGTGCTCAGGATGCTGCGCACGATGGAGGACCCGGTCCCGATCATCATGTGCACGGCCCGCGACTCGGTCGAGGACACGGTCTCCGGACTGGAGAACGGCGCGGACGACTACCTGGCCAAACCTTTCCGCGTGGAGGAGCTGCTGGCCCGGGTCAAGGTCCGGCTTCGGCAGAAGACTCACGTCAGCACCGACGCCCAGCAGGTCATAGCCGGAGGCGTGGTCCTGGACCTCGTCGCCCACACGGCCGAGGTCGACGGGACGCCGGTCGACCTGTCCGCCCGGGAGTTCACCCTGGCGCGCGAGCTGATGGAGCACGCCGGCCAGGCCCTCAGCCGCGACCAGCTCCTCGACCGGGTCTGGGGGTACGAGGTGACGGGCAGCTCCAACGTCGTCGACGTCTACATCCGCTACCTGCGCACCAAGCTGGGTGCCGACCGGATCACCACCGTGCGCGGGATCGGCTACCGCTTCGAATCCTGACGAGGCCGCACCTCGGCACCGCTCGCCTCCCACGTCCAGCGACCAGCCACCGTGATCGCACGGTCGACTCTCACCTCCAGCGACCAGCCAGCGTGATCGGCCGCTTGCCCCACCTGCATCCACCCGCCAGCGTGATCGGGCGCTCGACCCCCACCTGCAGCGACCAGGCAGCGTGGTCGCGCGGTCGCGGCCGCAACCCTTTCGCGGCGCTCGGCCAGGACCTGCTGGCGGACGCATGAGAGCACTCTCACCGGGACGTCATCCTGTGCTCATCCCCCGGTAGTTGACTCGTTCCACAGCCGTCATCCCGACGGCTGGGACGAGGAGGACGACCATGAGCAGGGACACCGTGCCACCGCCGGTCGCCCATCCCACGTCCGGTCCCGCCCAGGATGCCGCACCGGCCCCGGTCGCCCATCCCGCGTCCGGTCCCGTCCGGCACGCCGTGGCCGAGCCGGTCCGGGTGGTCTTCTACTCCCACGACTCCCAGGGCCTGGGCCACTTCCGGCGCAACCGGGCGCTGGCCCATGCGCTCGCGGGCGGACTGCCCGGACTCACCGGTCGGCAGGTCACCGGCCTGCTCGTCAACGGCGTGGCCGGCACATCGGGCGCCTCGGTCCCCGACGGTTTCGACGTCGTCACGCTCCCAGCGGTCGGCAAGAGCGGCACCGGCTACGGACCGCGCAACCTCGGCATCGGGATGGCCGCCGTCACCGGGCTGCGCAGCGAGATCGTCCGCGCCACCCTCAACGCCTTCGCGCCGGACCTCGTCGTCGTCGACCGGCACGCGCTGGGCGTCGACGGCGAGCTGGCCCCCGCCCTCGCCGAGCTGCGCGCCACCCGAGCCGGCGCCCGCACCGTCCTGGGTCTGCGCGAGGTCCTCGACGACCCGTCGGCCGTCGCGGCCGAGTGGTCGCGCACCCCCGCGTCCGTCGTGCGGGAGCTCTTCGACGAGATCTGGGTGTATGGCGATCCTCGCGTCCACGACCTCCGCACCACCGGGGAGCTCCCCGAGGCGCTCCACGACCTGGCCCGCTACCAGGGCTACCTGTCCCACGGCCGCGCCGAGGACCCCGACGACCTGCACCCCGAACGGCCCTACCTCATCACCACGGCCGGCGGCGGGAGCGACGGGGTGGCGCTGTGCCTGGCCGCCGCGGCCGCACCGGTCCCCGCCGGCCACCGCCACGTCGTGGTCACCGGGCCGCAGATGGCCGACGCCGACCACCGCAGCGTAGAGCTGGCGGCCGGGCCCCGCACCAGGGTCGTCCGCTCGGTGCCCGACGCCGGCGGCCTGATCCGTCAAGCCGTCGCCGCCGTCTCGATGGCCGGGTACAACACCGTCGCCGAGTCGATGGCCACCGACGTCCCCGCGCTGCTCGTGCCCCGCGAGTGGCCCCGCCGGGAGCAGCTGATCCGCGCCGAGGGGCTGGCCGAGGCGGGTGCCGCCGACGTGCTGCGCCAGCGCGACCTGTCCCCCGCCCGCATCGGCGACTGGTGGGCCGGTGCCGTCGACCGTCGGGTCGACCGAAGCCACCTCGACCTCGCCGGCCTGTCCGCCGTGGTGCGGTCCACGGTCCGGCTGACCTGCGACGGGGCGGCGACCTCCACCGCCACCTCCGCCCGGGTCGACCACCTGGCCGACGCGACCGCATACCCGATCCCTGCCGCCCGATCCGAGGAGCTGCGCCATGCAGGCTGAACCGACCACCCTCGCACCCGTGACCGCCCCCGCGGCACCCCCGCGGCGCACGGCCTACGTGCTCAAGGTCTACCCCCGGTTCTCCGAGACCTTCGTCGTCACCGAGATCCTGGCCCGCGAGGCGGCGGGGGAGGAGCTGGCGATCTACGCGCTGCGGCCCACGAGCGACGCGCGCTTCCACCCACAGCTGGCGCAGGTCCGCGCGCCGGTGACCCACCTGCCGCGGCCGCACAAGCTGGCCACCGAGTGGGAGGTCCTCGCGCGGGCGCAGGCCGAGCTGCCCGGGTTCGGCGAGCGGTTCGGGGCCCTCATGCCGCTGCTCGTGCGGCTCGACCCCTCGGTCGTCACCCAGGGCGTCGACCTCGCGCTGCGGCTGCGGGCCGACGGGATCACGCACGTGCACGTGCACTTCGCGTCGATGGCCTCGTGGGCGACCGCGATCGCCGCGGCGCTGACCAGCATCCCCTACACCGTGACCACGCACGCCAAGGACCTCTTCCACGACAGCGTCGACCGGGTCGTGCTGCGCGAGGTGCTGCGACGGGCGAGCCGGGTGGTGGCGATCAGCGACTACAACCGGCGCTTCCTCCTCGCGCTCGACCCGACGCTGGCCGACACGGTCGTGCTGGTGCGCAACGGGCTGGAGCTGTCGAGGTTCGGCTACCGGGACCCGCAGATGCCGCGGAACCGGCTTCGGGTGCTGGCCGTGGGGCGGCTGGTGGAGAAGAAGGGGTTCACCCACCTCGTCGAGGCCGCGCGGCTGCTGGCGGGGGGTGGCCACGCCGGGGACGGGCCAGCCGGGGACAGGCCAGCCGGGGACGGGCCAGCCGGGGACGGGCCAGCCGGGGACGGGTCGGCGGCGGCAACGCCCGGCTCTGACCGGACCCCCGACCGCACCCCCGGGCGACTGTCGCTCGAGGTCCGGATCGTCGGCGACGGCGAGCTCGGGCCGGACCTCGCCGCCCAGGTCGAGGCCGCCGGGCTGGGCGGGACCGTCACCCTCCTCGGGCCGCGCAGCCAGGCCGAGCTCGTCGAGGAGCTCGCCGCGGCCGACGTCCTCGTGGCGCCCTGCATCGTCGGCGCGGACGGCAACGCGGACGGCCTGCCCACCGTGCTCCTCGAGGCGATGGCCAGCGGCGTCCCGTGCATCGCGACCGACGTGACCGGCATCTCGGAGGCGGTCCATCCCGGCGGCGAGCACGGCCCGGCGACCGGCATCCTCCTGGGCGCCGACCCGTCCGACCTCGCGGAGCGGCTCGCCGGTGGGCTCGCCGAGGTCGCGGACCCGACGTGGCCCCGGGTGGAGGTGGCCCGGGCCGCCCGGGCGCTGGTGGAGGCGGAGTTCGACACCGCCCGCCAGAGCCGTCGCCTGGCTGCGCTAGAGGGTATGCCGCGCGCCGGCTCCGGTGACGGTGAAGCCTTCGGCGTCGCCGCAGAGGACCCCGCACGGGCCGCCACCTCCGAAGCGTCCGCCGGGGACGGCACCGACGAGGAGCCGACGGGTGCCGTCCCGACGATGGCCGGTGCGCGATGAGCCTCACCGTCGCCTACGTCTGCGCCGACCCCGGCATCCCGGTCTTCGGGACCAAGGGGGCGAGCGTGCACATCCAGGAGCTCGTCCGGGCGTGGCGGGCACGGGGCGCCTCCGTCGAGGTGTACGCCGTACGCCGCGGTGACGACGTCCCCGCCGACCTGGCCGACCTGCCGGTGCACGTCGTGCCGGTCGCCAAGGTCCCCCGGGAGGGTTCGTCGCGCGACCAGGTCGTCGAACGCGAGTCGGCCCAGCAGAAGGCCGCCGCGCAGATCGCCCGGATGGTCCTCGAGCGGGGGCCCGACGTCGTGCACGAGCGGTACTCCTTGTTCTCGACCGTCCTGGTCGACGTGCGGGCCGGTCTGGCGGCGCGCGGTGCCGAGGTGGCCACGGTCCTGGAGGTCAACGCCCCGCTGATCGACGAGCAGCGCACCCACCGGGTCCTGGTCGACGAGACGGGTTCCCGCCGTGCGCTGGCCGACCAGCTGGCCGCCGCCGACGTCGTGGCCTGCGTCTCCGAACCCGTCGCCGACTGGGTGCGGGGCCAGATGGTCGAGCGTCTAGCGGTCCGTGACGACCACCGTGCACAGCAGTCGTGTCACATCGGTCGCCAGGACGACCACGGTGACACGACAGCGATGCACGGCGGTGGTGCTGAACCGGCGGACGCCTCTGTCCCCGCACCCGTGGACGCCTGTCCAGGGTGGGATTGGACGCAGGAGGGTCCGGTGGTCGTGGTCACGCCCAACGGCGTCAACACCGACCGGATCCGCCCGACCACCCCCGACCTGTCGGACGATCCTGTCGTCGTGTTCGTCGGCACCCTCAAGCCGTGGCACGGGGTCGAGGACCTGCTCCGCGCAGCGGCCCTGGCCCACCGGCCCTGGCGGCTGCGGATCGTCGGCGACGGGCCGCAGCGCCAGGTCGTCGAGGAGCTCGCCGCCACCTGCGGCCGGCCGGTCGAGCTCATGGGAGCCGTGGCGCCGGAGCAGGTCCCGGCCACCCTGGAGGGGGCTCTCGTGGCGGTCGCGCCCTACCCGGAGTCGGGAGACCACTACTTCTCGCCGCTCAAGGTCTACGAGTACGCCGCGGCCGCACTGCCCGTCGTCGCCTCCCGCATCGGCCAGATCCCTGCGGTGGTGCAGGACGGGCGCACCGGCGTCCTCGTCTCGCCGTCCGACCCCGCGGCCCTGGCGGCCGCGATCGACGCCCTCGTCGCGGACCCCGCCCGGGCGCAGCAGATGGGCCGGGCCGGCCGCGAGGCCATGGTGGCCTCCCACTCCTGGCACGCGGTCCTCGAGGCGACGCTCGCCCCGCTCGCCGGGTCGCCCACCGACCCTCGCCCGGTTCCCGTCCCGTCCACGGGCGCGCCCGGTGGCGCGACCGCATACCCCGTCCTCGCCGGAGGTGCCCGTGGCCTCGCGTGACACCGTCGACCCGTCCGCGCTGCGGCGCACCCTGGGCCTGCTGCGCCCGCACCTGCCCGGGCAGCGGCTGCTGCTCGCCGGGGGCGGCGGGCTGCTGCTGCTCGAGGTCGGCTTCCGCATCCTCGAGCCGTGGCCCACCAAGCTGGTCGTCGACGCGGTGACCCGCAGCCTGGGCGCCGACCTGGGCGAGGCCGGCCCGACCGCGGGCGTGCAGCTCCTGCTCGCCTGTGCGCTCGCGACGGTCTCGATCATCGGCCTGCGAGCGGTGTGCAACTTCGGCGCGACCGTGGCGTTCGCGCTGGGCGGGTCGCGGATCGCGACGGCGCTGCGCGCTCAGGCGTTCGACCACGTGCAGTCGCTCAGCCGCAGCTTCCACGGGACTGCGCGGTCCGGCGACACCGTCCAGCGGCTCGTGGCCGACGTCGGCCGGCTGCAGGAGGTCGCCGTCTCGGCGGGAATGCCGCTGCTCGTCAACGTCATCACGCTCGTCGCGATGCTGGGCGTCATCACCTGGCTCGACCCGGTCATCGCCCTCGTCGTGCTCGTGGCCGTGCTGCTGTTCGCGCTGTCCTCGCCGCGCAGCAGCAGCCGGATCACGCAGGCCTCGCGCAAGACCCGCCGCAGCGAGGGGGACCTGGCCAACATCGCCCAGGAGACGCTCTCCGGGATGACGCACGTGCACGCGTACGGGATGGAGGACGACCGCGCGCAGCACTTCCGGGGGTCCAACTCGCGCGCGCTCAAGGACGGCGTGCAGGCCAAGCGGCTGGCGGCCGGGCTCGAGCGGCGCACCGACGTCCTGGTGGGCGTCGCGACGGCGGCCGTGCTGTTCATCGGCGGGCTGCGCGTCGTCCAGGGCGCGATGACCCCCGGCGACCTGGTCATCGTGCTGACCTACCTCAAGACGGCGATGAAGCCGCTGCGGGACATGGCCAAGTACACCGGCCGCATCGCCCGCGCGACCGCCTCCGGCGAGCGGGTCGCCGACCTGCTCGACGTCGTCCCGGACATCACCTCCCCGGCCGAGCCGACCCCGCTGCCGCGCACCGTCCGCGGTGAGCTGGAGTGGCGCGACGTCGACCTGTCCTTCGTGCCCGAGGTTCCCGTGCTGCGGGGCTTCTCCCTCCACGTCCCCGCAGGTCAGCAGGTCGCGCTCGTCGGTCCGTCCGGCTCCGGCAAGTCGACGCTCGTCGCCCTCGCGCTCCGCCTCGTCGACCCCGACCGGGGCAGCGTGCGGCTCGACGGCATCGACCTGCGGCGCCTCGACGTCACCGGGCTGCGGGCGCAGACCGCGCTCGTGCAGCAGGACGCGGTGCTGTTCACCGGAACGGTCGAGGACAACATCCGCCACGGCCGCCCCGGGGCGAGCGACGTCGAGGTCGCGCGCGCCGCGCGGCTGGCGGGGGTGGACGAGTTCACCGACGCCCTCCCGGAGGGTATGCAGTCGCTCGTCACCGAGCGCGGCGGCAGCCTCTCGGGCGGTCAGCGGCAGCGGATCTCGCTGGCCCGCGCGTTCCTGCGGGACGCGCCGGTGCTGCTGCTGGACGAGCCGACGACCGGGCTGGACCCCGAGAACGTCGAGCTGGTCAGCCGGGCCATCGAGGAGCTGTCCCGCGGCCGGACCTGCCTGGTCGTCACGCACGACGCCCAGACCGCCCGCCGGGCCGACCGGGTCGTCGTGGTCGAGGGCGGCCGGGTGACCTGGGACGGGTCGCCGCAGGACGCGCCGCTGGAGCGGGTGCTCGAGGAGGAGACGACCGCTGCCGGTCCGCACGATCAGCACGCCCTGCGGAGCGTCTCGTGAGCCTGGCGGACGCGGGGCTGTCCCTGCTGCTGGACCCGGACCGCCTGACCGCCCTCGTGGGCCGGCCGGTCCGTGCCACCCACCTGCGGCCCAAGCCAGGCGTCAGCACGACGGCGGCCCTGGTCGACGGGGAGGGACGGCCCTGGGGCTGGATCCGCACGCTGACCGGCGACGCCCGGGCCAAGGCGGACAAGGCCCGGGCGGTGGCCGAGGAGGTCGGGCTGGCCGACCGCCTGGGTGAGGCCGAGCTCACCGGTCGCGACACCGTGGTCCAGTGGGGTCCGGTCGCGACCGACCTGCGGCTGGCCCGGGAGCTGGTGGGCGTGGCGGCCGCGATGGGAGAGGTCCGGGGCGGGGTGGGACCGAGCGAGCCGCCGGGGTCCCGCGGCAGCAGGCCGCCCGTGGTCCTGCCGGTGCCCGGGGTCCACGGGAGCGCCGAGGACCTGGTCGGGCGGTCCACGATCCTTCGCTACAACCCGCTGCGCCGTCTCGTCCTGCGCCACGACGACCTCGTGCTGAGGGTGACGGCGGACCGGCACCGTCGTCGCCTGGAACGCACGACCCGCCCGCTCGTCGCGGAGGGGATCCCTTTGGTCGGCCCCTGGCGCTCCCCGGCCGACCCGGTGAGCGACGGCCCTCCGCACACGGCCTCCTCGTCCCGCAACCGCTCCCACCCGGCCGCCTCCTCCCGCACCTCCGTGTGGCCCTGGGTCCCCGGAAAGGATGCCTCCGGGAGCACCGACCCCGACGTCCTGCGGGCGGTGGGTGAGGCCCTCGGCCGGCTGCACCGGGCGGACCCGGCCGGCACGTCGGACCGGCCCGACCTGCCGCGGCGGGGTTGGTCCGAGCTGCGCGCCGCCGCCGCCGACTCGGTCGCGCTGCTGGAGCAGGTCGCCCCTGGGGCAGCCTCCGCCGCGGCCCGTGCCCTGGCGCTGCTGCCCGAGGAGAACCCGGGTCCGCACGTCCCCCTCGTCCTGGTCCACGGCGACTTCTCGCTCGACCAGTGCCTCGTCCTGGTGGGTCGGCACGCCACCGACGAGCCGCCCATCGGTCACCGCCCCACCCACCGGCCAGCTGTCCGGCTCACCGACCTGGACCGGGCGGCGCTGTCGGTCCCCGTCCTCGACCACGCCGTGCTCCTGGCCACCGCGCTCGCAGATGACGACCCGGTGCTGGCCGTTCCGGAGGCGCTGGCGGCGCTCGCCGACGGGTACGCCACGACGACCGGGGCCCCCCTCGTCGTCCCCGGACCCTGGGTCGCGGCGGCCCTGCTCGCCCGCGTGGCCGAGCCCTGGCGCGCCCAGCGCCCCGGCTGGCACGCCGAGACCGCCCGCCGCAGCCTCCTGGCCGCACGGCTCGTCCCCGAGCAGGACGCCTGGCCGCGCGCGACGCGGGCCCCGGCCCCTTCCGACGCGGGGAGTCCTGTCGCCAGCCCCGCCACGGTTCTCACCACCTCGACGCCCGTCGACGCCGCACCCTCGACGCCCGTCGAGCCCGCAGCTGCGGGCCGGGGTGCCGACGCACGGCACCGGATCGGCGTCGACCGCGCCTGGCCGGGCCGGGTCCGGAACGGGTTCCGCGAGACCACCGTGGAGGGCCGGGACCACCTCGGCCGGGTGCGGGCCGGGACCGTGGGGCGCGACGGCATACCTCGGTTCCTGCCGCCCGCGGAGGACCCCCGCCTGCCCGCGCTCGCCCGCGTCGCCGACGGCGAGGTCGTCGTGCACCGGGCCGGGCGGCGCGCGGTGGTGCGCACGGGGGAGGGGTACGTCAAGGTGCTCCGCCCCGGTCGCGCCCCCGCGGTCGCCGAGGCCGGGCGGGTCGGTGCCGGGTTCGCGCGGGCCGCCGGGCTGGCCGCGCCGGCCGTCCTGGCAGCCGACGACGACACGGTGACCTTCGCGCGGTTGCCGGGCCGGTCGGTGCACGAGCTGTCCGGCTCCCCGCAGTGGACGCAGGTATGGCGCGACTGGGCGCGGGCGTGGACGCGTCTGCAGGAGCTGGACGGGCTGGTCGCCGACCTCCCTCGGCACACGGCGGCGGACGAGGCCGAGGTCGTGCTGACCTGGGTCGACCGCGCGCAGGAGGCGGGTCTGCTGGGCGGCCGGTGGGTCGAGCGGGGCCGGTGGGTCGCCGACCGGCTGCGATCGGCAGGACCCCCCGCCAGGCTCGTGCCCACCCACCGGGACCTGCACGACAAGCAGCTGCTGTGGGACGGACCGGCGCGCGGCGGTCCACGGCTGGGTGTGCTCGACCTGGACACCGTCTGCCTGGCCGACCCGGTCCTGGACCCGGTCAACCTGGCCGTGCACGCCGACCTGCGCCGGGCGCAGGGGCTCTGGGCGCCGGCGTCGTCGGAGGTCGTCGTCGGAGCCGTCGGTGAGGTCCTGGGAGAGCTCGGCCACGACGGGGTCGCAGCCAGCCGGAGGGCCGAGCTGGCGACCGTGGTGCGGCTGGTGTGCGTGTACGCGTTCCGGCCGCGGTGGCGCGGCACCGTCGACCGGTGGGCCGAGGAGCGGTGGGCCCGGGCGCTCGATGAGACCTTTCTCATCGACGTCTCACCCCCCTCTCCTGCGGACCGTGCATCCTGGGTGTCATGAAGGTCCTCGCGTCGGCGCTCGCGCTGCTGCTCGTCGGTCTGACGGGGGTGTGGCTGTGGTACGACGCCACGGCCGAGGCGGGTCAGGACCGGGCCGGCGTGGTCATCACCGGTGCCGTCGACCCGGCCACCGCCCGCGAGCTGGCGGAGGCGGCCGGGCTGGACGGCCCGCCCGTCGCCCCGGAGGTCGACGGTGCGAGCACCGCGGGCGGGGCTGACGGCGCCGTCCGGCGTGACCCGGCCCGGGCCGACCGCGCGGTCGACGTGCTCACGGACGCCTCCGCCGAGCTGCGCGAGCGGTGGCAGGAGACGGTCGAGGCCGCCGAGCGGGCGGCCCAGGAGGAGGCCGACGCAGCGCAGGAGCGGGAGGAGGCCGAGCGGGAGGCCGAGGAGCGCGCCGCCGAGGAACGGCGGGAGGCCGAGGAGCGTGCCGCCGAGGAGGAGCGTCGCGCCGCCGAGCAGCCAGCGCCCATCCCCGTCCAGCCCGCGCCCGTGGCTCCCGGCGCGGACGAGGACGACTGGGACGACGACGACGACGACGACGATGATGACGACGACGACGACGATGACGACGACGACTGACGCCCGCCCCCTCCTCCACGGCTGATCCCCTGCTCGCCCGGTTACCGTGACCCGGTGACCACCCCCGACCGCCGCACGCTCCTGACGGAGACCGTGCTCGTCCTCGGTGTCAGCCTGGGCGCCTCGGCGGTCTGGTCGCTGCTGTCGCTGGTGCGCAAGCTCACCGCCGAGGTTCCGCTGTCGGCGCAGACCACGTCGATGAACACCAGCCGCGCCCCCGACCGGCCCTGGCTGGACCTGGCCTACCAGCTGGCCGAGATCACCCTGGCCCTGGTCCCCGTGCTCCTGGCGCTGCACCTGCTGGCGCGCGACCGCGGCCCGGACGTCGCGGTGGGCCACGGCCCGGGCGACGCGGTGGGCCACGGCCCGGGCGACGCGGTGGGCCACGGCCCGGGCGACGCGCGCGACCGCGGCCCGGGCGGCACCCCCGTCTCCCCCTCCCGCCTCATGGGCCTGGACCTGGCCCGGCCGGCCCGGGACCTGCTGCACGGGACCGCCCTGGCCGCCGCGATCGGCATACCCGGTCTTGGTCTGTATCTCGGGGCGCGGGCGCTCGACCTCAGCACGACGATCGCGCCCGCCAACCTCCCGTCCGTGTGGTGGGCGGTGCCGGTGCTGATCCTGGCGTCGGTGCAGAACGCGCTGCTGGAGGAGGTCGTCATGGTCGGCTACCTCTTCCGCCGGTGGTCGCAGGCCGGCTGGTCGACGGCGGCGATCATCGTGACCTCGGCGCTGGTCCGCGGGGCCTACCACGCCTACCAGGGCTTCGGCGGGTTCGTGGGCAACGTGGCGATGGGGCTGCTGCTCGGCTGGGTGTACACGCGCACCCGCCGGGTCATGCCCCTCGTCGTGGCGCACACCCTCCTCGACGTCGTGGCCTTCGTGGGGTATGCCGTGCTCGCCGACCGCGTCGGGTGGCTGTGACGGGCCTCGCCGCTAGGGTGGGCGTATGACCAACGTCGCAGTCGTGCACCGACCCGCCGAGTCCCGCTGGGAGGCCATGAGCGGGGAGGACGTGGTGGGCCACCTGTCCTACGACACGATCGGCAACACCGTCGACCTGCACCACACGGTCGTGGACCCGGCCCACCGCAACAAGGGTGTCGCCGCCGCGCTCGTCGAGGAGGCCGTGCGGGAGATCCGGGCCGAGAAGATGAGCGTGCGGCCGACCTGCTCCTACGTGCGGGCCTGGATGGACCAGCACCCCGAGCACCAGGACCTGCTCGAGCCGAGCCTGCTGCCCGAGGACCAGGACGTGGCGGCCGACGAGGACTCGTCCGGGGACCAGCGTAAGGCGGGCGAGGGCGCGTCCGGCGGGCGCTCCCCGTCCGACCCGGCGCCGTGAGCGACGGGCCGGTCCAGCAGGTGCCGATCCGGGACGGGTCGATCCGTCTCGGACAGCTGCTCAAGCTGGGCAACCTTGTCCAGGACGGGGCGATGGCGCGGATGGTCGTGGAGAACGGCGAGGTCACCGTGGACGGTGAGACCGTGATGCGTCGCGGGACCCAGATCCGCCCGGGCCAGGTCGTCGAGTACGCCGGCCAGGCGATCACCCCCACCCACGGGTGAGCGGGCGGCGGGTCCGGCGGCATACCCGCGGCACCCCCTCCGCGCGTTCGCACCCTCCGGAGGCACCTGCGATCATCGGGTGATGCACACCCCTCCTGTCGCACTGACCATCGCAGGGTCGGAGGCCACCGGCGGCGCCGGCGCCCAGGTCGACCTCAAGACCTTCCAGCAGCACGGCGTCTTCGGCTGCATGGCCCTGACCTGCATCGTCTCCTTCGACCCGCAGGACGACTGGAACCACCGGTTCGTCCCGGTCGAGCCTCAGGTCATCGCCGACCAGCTGGAGGTCATCACGACCGCCTACCCCCCGGAGCAGCTGCGCGTGGCCAAGATCGGCATGCTCGGCACGCCCGCCACCATCGGCACGGTCGCCGAGGCCCTGCAGCAGCGGCGGTTCGACCACGTCGTCCTCGACCCGGTGCTCATCTGCAAGGGGCAGGAGCCGGGCGCCGCGCTCGACACGGACGAGGCGCTCAAGGCCCAGGTCCTGCCGCTGGCCACGTTCGTCACCCCCAACCACTTCGAGACCCTGTCCCTGTCCGGCATGGAGTCGATCGAGACCGTGGAGGAGCTCACCGAGGCGGCGCGCCGGATCCACGAGGGCTCCGGCGCGGTGGTGCTGGCCAAGGGCGGGGTGCACCTGCCGGGCGACGACGCGGTCGACGTCTACGTCGACGCCGAGCGGGTCGAGGTCCTGTCCGCGCCCAAGCTGGGCGACGGCGCGCAGGTCGCCGGGGCGGGCTGCACGCTCGCCGCCGCCGTGGCCGCCCGCCTCGCGCTCGGCGACGAGCCCTTCGGCGCCGCGAGGGCCGCCAAGGAGTTCGTCACCCGGGGGATCGAGGCGCGGCTGACGAGCGCGGCGCCCTTCGACGTGGTCTGGCAGGGCGCCTGAGGTGACCCTCTCGCCGAGCGGTGCGAACGCCGTCGTGACCGGGCACCCCGGTCGCGCGTGGTCGATCATGCTGGTCGGCGGGGTCCTCGGCTGGATCTCCGGTCAGTCCTGGAGCGTGGAGCGGGGTTTCGGGGAGTTCTTCTCCCTGCTCATGGCGTTCGGCACGCTCGCGGTCATCGCCGCCCCGGCCCAGCTCATCGCCGGCCGGGCGGCGCGGCCGGTCTGGATGGCGGTCGTGGGGGCGGTGGGGATCACCGTGCCGTGGTTCTTCGACCTGGCCATCGAGCTGGGCGGCGACGGCGTGTGGCTGCCGACCCTGTTCGTGCTCGTCGTCGGGTTCACCGTCACCTACGTGGTGGCCACGCTGACCCGGGTCGCGATGTTCCGGTTCGAGGACCTGTAGGTCAGGTCCGCACCGGGGCCTCCCGATCGCCCCGGACCCGGCCCGGCCACGGCCCGGACCCGATCCGGACCCGGTCCAGACCCGGCCCGGGGACCCCGCCGGGCACCCTGGCCGCCGGTCGCTCTGTTCCTCACCCCCGGCTGCGCAACCACTCCCCGGCGATGCCGATCAACCGGTCGTTGGCCTCCCTCTCCCCGACCGAGCAGCGCACGCCCTCGCCGGCGAACGGGCGCACCGTCAGCGCCCGGGCCTGGCATGCCTGGGCGAAGGGCACCGCGTCCTCGCCCAGCGGCAGCCAGACGAAGTTGCCCTGCGCCGCAGGCACGTCCCAGCCCTGCTCGGTCAGCGCGGCGTGCACCCGCTCCCGCTCGGCGACGAGCTCCTCGACCCGCACCATCAGCTCGTCGCGCGCCCGCAGCGAGGCGATCGCGGCCTGCTGGGCCAGGTCGGTGACCCCGAACGGCGTGGCCGCCTTGCGCAGGGCGGTGGCCACGTCCTCCTGCGCCACGGCATACCCCACCCGCAGACCCGCGAGCCCGTAGGCCTTGGAGAAGGTGCGCAGCACGACCACGTTGGGGTGCTCGCGGTAGAACGCCAGCGCGTCCGGGACCGTCTCGTCGGTGGTGAACTCCAGGTAGGCCTCGTCGATCACGACCACGACGTCCCGGGGCACCTTCGCCACGAACGCCCGCAGCTCCTCCTCGGTGACGGCCGGACCGGTCGGGTTGTTGGGCGTGCAGACCAGGACCAGCCGGGTCCGCTCGGTGACCGCCGCGGCCATGGCGTCGAGGTCGTGCCGGGCCTCGGCCGTCAACGGCACCTGCACCGAGCTGGCGCCGGAGAGGGCCACGACGATCGGGTAGGCCTCGAACGAGCGCCACGCGTAGACGACCTCGTCGCCGGGCTCGCAGGTGATCTGGACCAGCTGGGCCAGCACCGCCACGCTGCCGGTGCCGGTCGCCAGGTGCTCCGCCGGCACCCCCAGGTGCTCCGAGAGCGCCCGCGTGAGCTCCACGACGCCCATGTCGGGGTAGCGGTTGATGCTCCGCGCCGCGTCGGCCACGGCCTGCACCACCGAGGGCAGCGGCGGGAACGGGTTCTCGTTGGAGGAGATCTTGTAGGCCGTCATCCCCTCCACCGGCGCCGGCGGGCGGCCGGGGGAGTAGGCGGGCACCTTCGCCAGGGCCTCGCGCAGGCGGACGGGGACGGGCCGGTCGGCGGACTGCTCGGACGTCATGGCCGCAGCCTAGTGAGCCGGACCGACGGAGGGGACGGGACCCGGACGACGGAGGGAACGGAACCCCGACCGACGGAGGGCGGGACCCCGGACGGACGACTGGGGCCGAGGCCCCGCCGCTGGACGGACGGGACGGGGGACGACCGACGGGCTGTCGGACCCGCGTGCCACGATGGACCCATGAGCATCCTCATGCAGATCGTCGCCAACGGCGTCGCCCTCTGGGTGGCCTCCCTCCTGCTGGACGGGATCGAGTTCGGCGGCAGCGGCACCCAGAAGCTGATCACCATCATCGGCGTGGCCGTCGTCTTCGGGCTCGTCAACGCCCTGGTCAAGCCGTTGCTGAAGCTCATCTCGCTGCCCCTGGTCATCCTGACGCTCGGCCTGTTCCTCATCGTCATCAACGCCCTGATGCTGCTGCTGACCTCCTGGCTCTCCGGCGTCATCGGGCTCGACTTCAGCGTCCAGTCCTTCTTCTGGGACGCCGTGCTCGGCGGCATCATCGTCGGTGCCGTGGCCACGGTCGTCGACATGCTCCTGCCCGACGGGAAGGACTGAGATGGCCGGCGGGTCGACCGCGTCCGCCGGCGGGTCCCGGCGCGAGCCGGTCCGGCACGAGATCAGCACGGCCGACGGGCCGCTGCCCGCACTCCTCTGGCTGCCCGAGGGTGCCTCGGCGGACGCCCCGGTCCCCGGGCTGGTCCTGGTGCAGGAGATCTTCGGGCTCAGCGACTACATCCGCTCCCGCGGCGCGGACCTCGCCGACCAGGGGTATGCCGTGCTCGCGCCCCAGGTCTTCGCCCGCCTCGCCCCGCCCGTCGAGGCGGTGGAGGACGACGACCCGGACGTGCTCGGCACGGCGATGGGCCTCGTCGGGCAGGTCGACTGGGAGCTGGCGGTCCGGGACGTCCTGGGAGCCCGGGACGCGCTCGTCGCGATGCCCGAGGTCGAGGACCTGTCGGTGGGTCTGGTCGGCTTCTGCTTCGGCGGCGGCCTGGCCTTCGACGTGGCCGCCCGGGCAGCCCAGGCCGGCGCGCCGGTCGCGGCGCTCGTCAGCTTCTACGGATCGGCGCTGCCCGGGCTGCTGGCACAGGCCGAGCACGTCACCTGCCCCAGCCTGCACGTCTTCGGCACGGCCGACAGCTACATCCCCAGCGAGCAGGTCGAGCAGATCCGCGAGGCCGTCACCGCCGGCGGCACCCGGGAGCAGGTGCGCCTCGAGCTGCACGAGGGCGCCGGGCACGCGTTCGACAACCCCAACCCGATGTTCCACCACGAGGAGGCGAGCCGGGCGGCGTGGGCGCAGGCCGAGGAGTTCCTCGCCGAGCACCTCCCGACGGGGCGTTAGGCGGGCGGTGGCGCCAGCGGGAGGGGCGGCGCACCCGTCCGGCACGAGCGGCACCCGTCCGGCACGGGCGGCGGCAGGCGCCTGCGGCACGGGCGGCATACCCCTCCCTCACTGCTTGACGTTCACGTCCGGCAGGCTCCCGCCGGTGCGGTAGCGTGACCCTCCGAACGAAGCCGTCACCGTCACGCCGCGGCAGGCACGCCGCACCGATGGAGGAGTCAGCGTTGAGCGACGAGGAAGTCGCGCGGTCCACCGCGCCCAGCACGCACGAGCCGCCCGAGCGGGACATCACCGACGGTGGTCCGGACATGGTCCAGTTCCTCGCGGCCGACGGCACGCGGGTCGAGCCCAGCGCGGCGAGCGCGCCCTACCTGTCCTTCCTCGAGGACGTCGACGACGAGGCGATGCGCGGGATGTTGCGCGACCTGATCCTCGTGCGCCGCGTGGACGCCGAGGGCTTCGCGCTGCAGCGCCAGGGCGAGCTCGGCCTGTGGCCCAGCCTGCTCGGCCAGGAGGCCGCCCAGGTCGGTGCCGGCCGCGCGATGCGCCCGCAGGACTACGCCTTCCCCGGCTACCGCGAGCACGGCGTGGCCTGGTGCAAGGGCGTCCCGCCGGAGAACCTGCTCGGCCTCTTCCGCGGGGTCAACCACGGCGGCTGGGACAGCAACGAGAACAACTTCCACCTCTACACGATCGTCATCGGCAACCAGATGCTGCACGGCGTCGGCTACGCGATGGGCGTCCAGCTCGACGGTGACGTCGCGACCGGCGACCCCGACCGCGACACCGCCGTGATGGCCTTCACCGGCGACGGCGGCACCGCGCAGGGCGACTTCAACGAGGCGCTCGTCTTCGCCTCCGTCTCCAACGCCCCGGTCGTCTTCTACGTGCAGAACAACCACTGGGCGATCTCCGAACCCAACGAGCGCCAGTTCCGGGTGCCGCCCTACCGCCGGGCCGACGGGTTCGGCTTCCCCGGCGTGCGGGTGGACGGCAACGACGTGCTGGCCTCCTACGCCGTCACGCGCGCCGCGCTGGACCGCGCCCGGTCGGGGGAGGGACCGACGCTGATCGAGGCGTTCACCTACCGGATGGGGGCGCACACCACCTCCGACGACCCCACGAAGTACCGCATCTCCGCGGAGGTCGACATCTGGAAGGCCAAGGACCCGGTCGAGCGGATGAGGAAGTACCTGCTCACAGAGGGGATCGTCGACGATGACTGGCTCACCGGTGTCCAGGAGGAGGCCGACGAGCTGGCCCGCCGCATCCGCACCGCCTGCCAGACGATGCCGGACCCGCCGCACGAGCTGATGTTCCAGCACGTGTACGCCGACGCGCACCAGCTGGTCGAGCGCGAGGCCGCCGAGTTCGCGGCCTACCAGGCCGGCTTCGAGGACTGAGGAGGAGAACGGGATGACGACGACGACCAGCGCCTCCGCGGGCGGGGCGGCCTCCGCGCCCGCCGCACGCCCGGGTGGAACCGCCGCCGGGACGGGGAGCACGGCGCGGCGCACGACGATCGCCAAGGCGCTCAACGCCGGCATGCGTGCCGCGATGGAGCGCGACGACAAGGTCCTGCTCATGGGCGAGGACATCGGCAAGCTCGGCGGCGTCTTCCGGATCACCGAGGGCCTGCAGAAGGACTTCGGCGAGCACCGGGTGCTCGACACCCCGCTGGCCGAGTCGGGGATCATGGGCACGGCCGTGGGCCTGGCGCTGCGCGGCTACCGGCCGGTGGTGGAGATCCAGTTCGACGGGTTCGTCTACCCCGCCTTCGACCAGATCGTCTCCCAGGTCGCCAAGATGCACTACCGCTCCCTCGGGCGGCTGAAGCTGCCGATGGTCATCCGCATCCCCTACGGCGGCGGCATCGGCGCGGTCGAGCACCACAGCGAGTCCAACGAGTCCTACTTCTCGCACACCGCCGGCCTGCGGGTCGTCACCGCGTCCACGACCGAGGACGCCTACTGGATGATCCAGCAGGCGATCGCCAGCGACGACCCCGTCGTCTTCTACGAGCCCAAGCGCCGCTACCACGAGCGCGGGATGCTGGATCTCGGCGACGGCAGCGCGCCCGACCTGGCGGAGGCGCCATACTCCCTGGGCGAGGCGGTCGTGCGCGCCGAGGGGACCGACGTCACCGTGCTGACCTACGGCCCGATGGTCAAGGTCGCGATGGCCGCGGCGCAGGCCGCCGAGCTGGAGGACGGGCCCTCGATCGAGGTGCTCGACCTGCGCTCGCTGTCGCCGATGGACACCGACGCGATCGAGGCGTCGGTGACGAAGACCGGGCGGTGCATCACCCTCTCGGAGGCGCAGACGTTCACCAGCGTCCACGCCGAGATGGCCGCGTGGGTGCAGGAGCACTGCTTCTACTCCCTCGAGGCGCCGGTCCTGCGGGTCGGCGGCTACAACATCCCCTACCCGCCCAGCCGCCACGAGGAGGTCTTCCTCCCCGACCTCGACCGCGTCCTGCACGCCGTCGAGACCGTGCTGTCCTACTAGGACGTATGCCGTTCGCGCGCCCGTCCTCGTCCCTCCGCCCGTCGCGCCGCCGACGCTGATCACGCAAGGAGCTCCTCGTGCCCGAGTTCAAGCTGCCGGACCCCGGTGAGGGTCTGGTCGAGGCCACGATCGTCCAGTGGAAGGTCGCCGTCGGCGACACGGTGAAGACCAACGACATCGTCGTGGAGGTCGAGACCGCCAAGTCGCTCGTCGAGCTGCCCATCCCCTGGGACGGCACCGTGACCGCGATCCTGGCCCCGGAGGGCGAGGAGGTCGAGGTCGGTGCCCCGATCATCACGATCGACACCGGGGACGGTGCGGGAGCCGGGTCGGCGGGGGACGGTGCGGGAGCCGGGTCGGCGGGGGTCGACGACGGCGGTGCGGGAGACACCTCGGCCGAGGACGTGACCGACGCGGCGACCGCCGCCAGTGACGACCTGGTGCCCACGCCGCCGGCCGGTGGCGGGGACGAGGGTGGTTCGGGGTCGGGCGGCTCGGGTGGTCGGGAGGCGATGCTCGTCGGGTACGGCGCGATCGAGACGTCAACCACCCGCCGCCGCCGTCGGGGTGCCGCGGTCACCGAGGAGGCCGCGCAGCAGGCCGGTGCCCCGCGCCGGGCCAAGGCCGCGCCGCCGGTCCGCAAGTACGCCAAGGACAGGGGCGTCGACCTGACCCGGGTCACCTCCAGCCGCGAGGACGGCGTGGTCACCCGCGCCGACGTGGACAGCTTCCTCGCCGGCGACGCCGCCAGCGAGTCGGCCCAGCACGCGGCCGCCCAGCACGCCGTGCCCCCGGCCCAGGGTGCGGCGACGGAGCTGGGCGAGGTCGCCTCGCCGGCGACGGCTGGGGGGGACACCGGGGGCGGCGCCCCCCGGGCGGCATACCAGCGTCCCTCGTTCTCCCGCTCCGGCGAGCGCGAGGAGCGCACCGAGGTCAAGGGCGTGCGCAAGATGATGGCGCAGGCCATGGTCAGCTCGGCTTTCACCGCACCGCACGTCACCGAGTTCGTCACGGTGGACGTGACGAGGATGATGGACCTGGTCGAGCGCCTGAAGAAGGACCGTTCCTACGGCATGACCGACCTCAAGGTCAGCCCGCTGCTGGTGCTGGCCAAGGCCATGTGCCTGGCGGTCCAGCGCAACCCGGGCATGAACGCGGTCTGGGACGAGGACGCGCAGCAGGTCGTGCAGCGCAACTACGTCAACCTCGGGATCGCGGCGGCCACCCCGCGCGGGCTGGTCGTGCCGAACATCAAGGACGCCGACCTGATGGACCTGCGCCAGCTGGCCGTGGCGCTGGGCGACCTCGTCGCGACGGCCAAGGCCGGGCGCACCCAGCCGGCCGACATGTCGGGCGGGACGATCACGATCACCAACGTGGGCGTCTTCGGCGTCGACACCGGGACGCCGATCATCAACCCCGGCGAGTCGGCGATCGTGGCGTTCGGCGCGGTCCGGCGGATGCCGTGGGTCGTGGGTGAGGGCGCGGACGAGCGTATCGAGCCGCGCTGGGTCACCCAGCTGGCCGTGTCGTTCGACCACCGCCTCATCGACGGCGAGCTCGGGTCGAAGTTCCTCGCGGACCTGGCCGCGCTGATGGAGGACCCCGCCCGGGCGCTCGTCTGGGGCTGAGGTCGGCTGGCCAGGTCGGGACACGCCCCGCCCGGACGACCCTGAGGGTTCACGTGAACCCCGTGGGTCGAGCCGGACTGGCGTGTCGCGGCCCGGTCGGACCGATCTGGGGGACGGCGAGGCCCGGCGCACTCCCGACGCCTCCGGGTCGGGCCGATCTGGGGGACGTCGGGGCCCGGCGAGCTCCCGTCACCTACCCGTCTGTGAGGTGACCTGTCCGCCGCGGGCCCGCGGCCGCATACGATCGCGCACATGGCTTCCCGCGCCCGGCTCCAGGACCGGTTGTTCTCGCTGCTCACGACCGTCGCGGCGCTGGTCGTGCTCGTGGTGGGGCTCAGCCGCGGCAACGTGCGCTTCGCGGTCCTGGGGATGCTGTTCTTCCTGGGCTACGGGGTGCTGCACTCGGTCAGCCGCCGGCTGATGCCGGCCGCCCGGCTGCTCGACGGGTCGGAGGCCGACCAGGCCGAGCGGATGGCGCAGTTCCGCGCGACGAGGCTCACCGGGCAGGTGGCGCTGGGCGTGGCGGCCGTCGCGCTGGTGCTCGAGCTGACGATGCAGTGGCCGCAGGCCCTGTGGGTGGCCGGTACGGCGATGCTGGTGGTGGCGGTCTTCGTGGGTGCGCTGTGGTTCTACGGCCGGTCGGCGAGGCGCTGACTCTCCACCGGCACCGGCACCGGCACCGGCACCGGCCGCTGCACCGGCACCGACACCGGCACCGGCACGGCCGCTACACCGCCGCGCCGGACCCCGGAACGACCCGCCACCTCAGCGGTCGACGCCGCGCCCGTCAGGTGCTGCGCCCGTCAGGGTCGCGAGCGTCGTCGGCCACCTGAGTGACCTCCTCCGTCGTGGTCCCCTCGTCGACCGCCCCGCTCCCGGCTCCCACGCTCGGGCCGACCCCGCGCCGTCGCGTCGCCGCGAGGGCCTGCAGCTGGTCGGTCTTGTCACGGGCCGCCTGCTCGCCGGAGTCGATCGCGATCGTGGACCGGTGGAAGTCGCCGATGTCCACACCTGCGATGGGCGGGTCGATGAGCACGTCCGGCCGGTAGAAGCCCAGCCTGGCCGCCGTCAGCTGCGCCTGCATGACGTCGATCGCCCGGAACGCCTCGCGCAGGGTGCCCAGCGCGTGCCGACGCTGGTAGCGGTCCGCCTCGATGTCGGGGGCGGACATCGGCGTCAGCGTCGTGGCGTCGACGGCGACGACCCGGCGGGCGCCCAGGGCCAGCGCCCCGTCGACCGGGATCTGGTTGAGGATGCCGCCGTCGACGAGCAGCGCGTCACCGGCCGGGACGGGCGGGATGACGCCCGGGTAGGCGGTCGTCGCCCGCAGCGCGGTGATGAGGTCGCCCTGGGAGAGGTAGTGCAGGCGCCCCTCCACGATGTCGGTGGTCGCCAGCACGAGCGGCAGCTCGAGCTCCTCGAAGGTGGCAGGCAGGTGGTCCGAGAGCCAGGCGGCGATCCTCTTGCCGCTGAGGAGCCGCCCGCTGATGCGCCAGTCGATCATGGAGGTCCACCGGACCTCTCCCGCGACCCTGGTCATCTCCTCGGCGGTGTACCCGGCCGCGATGAACGCCCCCACCAGCCCGCCCATGCTCGTCCCGGCGACGAGGTCGGGGCGGATGTCCAGCTCCTCGAGCACCCGCATGACACCGATGTGGCACAGCCCCCGTGCGCCTCCGCCACCCAGCGCCAGGCCCAGCGGCGACTCCAGCCGGCGCAGCTCGGCCTGGTGGTCGTGGGGCGCGGGCGCGCCCCGACGGCCACGCTCCCTGCGACCCGGCGGCAGCGGCACGGCTCAGGGGGTGAGGTTGAGGACGTCGAGGACGGCGCGGGCCAGCTCCTCGTCACCCACGACCTGGTAGGCCGTCCCCTCCGAGGGGCAGCGGCCGGCCGCGCGGCGCCCGAGGGCGTGGGTGGACAGGGCGATCGAGGTGGTCCGGTCGGCCGACTCGTCGTCGACGCTGGGGACGTCGTCCTCGTCGCTGGTCTGGCCGGTGAACAGCTCGTGCGCCACGGGGTCGCCGTCGGCGTCGGTGCCGATGCGCACGCCGCCGCGGGCCGTGACCGGTCCGGTGCACTCGAGGATCACGACCGTGCCGGGCTCGGGCCGCACCTTCTCCAGCACGATGGTGGGCAGGGCGTCCAGGACCTGCGAGACGACCTCGCTGGCCCCCGGGGAGTCCAGCGAACCGGGCCGGTCCAGGGCGTCGCGCAGGTCCTGCTCGTGGACCCAGACGTCGAAGATGCGCCGGCGGGTCAGGTCCTCGAAGGTGGCCTGGCGTCCGCGCACCGACCGGACGGGGGTGTCCAGCTCCAGGTCGGGGTCGTACATGCTCGCGGCCCGCACGTCGAGGAGCCCGCGCAGCTCGGCGACCAGCGCCCGCGGGTCCTGGTCGCGGCGGGCGCGCACGCCCTCCTCGACCCAGGCGCCCAGGGAGTTGCGCACGTGCTCGGGCTCGCCCACGCGGACGGGATCGTCGCCGACGCCGGACCAGCCGGCCCCCGGGTGCTCGGAGCCGGACAGGTAGTCCTCGACGTGCACGACGTGGGCCAGGTGGTCGCGGGCGGTCCACCCGGGGCAGGCGGTGGGCAGGTCCCACTCCTGCTCGCGGAGGGAGTCGGCGACGTCGCAGAACGAGCTGAGCGTCTGCCGGTAGGCCTCGACGAGGCCGGAGACGTCGACGGGCGGAGCAGGATGGACGGGCATGTCCCTCAGGCTACGCGCCAGCCCCGACAACGCCCCAGTCGTGCAGGTCGGAACACGCAGGTATGCCGTCGCGCGGCCCGGTCCTCCCCGGCGCCCCGGGACGCGAGGACCCGGGGCCGTGACGTCGTCGGGTCAGGAGGTGCAGGAGGCGAGGAGCTCCTCCTGCGCGGCGGCGGAGTCGGTCGTGTCCACCTCGGGCACGGTGATCTCCGCGTCGGACACGGTCTGGTCCGGGTCGTCGAGGACGGCGTCGCGGACCTGGACGAACGGGGCGTTGACCCGCTCGAGCAGGCCGGCCTGGTCGGCGGAGGCGTCCTCGACGAGGTCGGTGATGCGCTGGCTGAGCAGGCTGACCTCGCCGTAGGAGGCGGGGTCGCTGACCTGCGCGTCGTCGAGCATCGTCCGGTTCTTCTCGGCACGGTCGGCCAGCTGCACGGCCCCGCTCTGGAAGAAGTCGGCGCAGACCTGGTCGTCCATGGGGGCGGCGTCGGCGGTGCCGCCGGCGGTGTCGGTCCCCTCGGCCCCGGCGTCGCCGGTGCTCCCGGTCGTGCCGTCCTCGGTGGTGCTGCTCTCGCTGGCGGCGGGGGTCACGGTCTCGTCCGCGCCGTCGTCGGAGCAGCCCGCCAGCACCAGGCTCAGACCCAGGGTGGCGGTCACGGTGATGCGTCGCATCGTCATGTCATCCTTCGTCTCGTCGTGTCCACGTGCCGCAGGGACGGACGTCGTCGGTGCACCCGTGCCATGCCGGAGGTCACGCTCCGGGCGGCCGACGCCTCCTGGGGACGGAGCGCACGGGGGTCGCGGTACAGGGGCACCCGTGCGCAGTCCGGCACCCGTGTCGCCTGCGACCTCCCATTATGACTCCTCGGTAACACCGGGACGAGCCAGGGTGGGCCGGGACGGTCAGGGGGCCGACCTAGCATGGCCCCATGTCCACCGTCAGCGCCTCCGCGACCGGGTCGCCGCGGTGGGCCACGCCCGTCACGGTCCTGCTGGTCGCCCTCGTGACGGCGGTGCCGGCGGCCGCGCTGACGGGAGCCGCCGCCCCGCTGGTGCTGGGGGACGCCGGTCCGCTCGTGCGCTGGGGTATGCCGCTCGTGGGGGTGGTGCACGACCTCGCGGCCGCGCTCACGGTCGGGCTGCTCGTCGTCGCCGCGTTCCTCGTCCGCGAGGGCCGCACGACCGACCGTCGGGGGAGCGCCGCCCGGCTGGCGGTGCGCTCGACCCTCGTGTGGCTGGCGAGCGCGGTCGTGGGCCTGGTGCTGACCTTCGCCGAGCTGGCCGGCATCCCGGTCTCCGCCCCGGGGTTCGTCGGCGACCTGGTGGACAACGTCTGGCGGCTGGAGCTCACGCGCCTGCTCCTCACCGAGATCCTGCTGGTCACCCTGCTCCTGCTCCTGGTGACGTGGGCACGGACCCGTGGGGCGCTCGCCTGGTCGACCGCGCTCGCCGTGCTCGCGCTCACGCCGCTGGCGTTCACCGGGCACTCCGCCTCGGCGATCGGCCACGAGACGACGGTGACGGGTCTGGGCCTGCACCTGGTCGGGCTCAGCGTCTGGGTCGGCGGGCTGATGGCCATCGCCATGCTGCTGCCCGTGCTGGGACAGGCGCTGCCCGACACCGTGCGCCGCTACTCGGTGCTCGCGCTGTGGAGCTACGTCGCGGTCGGCCTGTCGGGCGTCATCTTCTCCACCGTGACGCTGGGCGGCCTCGAGAACCTCACCACCCCCTACGGCCTGGTCGTCGTGGCCAAGGCGGGACTGCTGGTCGCGCTGGGCGTCCTCGGCTGGCAGCAGCGGCGCACCGTCGTGGCGCGTGGCGTGGACTCCCCGGGCCGGTTCGCCCGGCTGGCCTCCGTCGAGCTGGCGGTGATGGGGGTGGCCGTCGCCCTCGGGGTCGTGCTCGCCCGGACCGAGCCGGCGGTGCCCGAGCAGGTCGACGTCAACTCCGTCATCGACCTCACCGGCTACCCGATGCCCGAGCCGTGGGGCGCCGACCGGTTGCTGACGACCTGGCGGGTGGACTGGTTGTTCCTGCTCATGGCCCTGACCGCCGTGGGGCTCTACGCGTGGGGCGTGGTCAGGCTGCGGCGGCGCGGCGACCGCTGGCCCGCGTGGAAGCTGCTCCTGTGGGTGCTGGGGTGGGCCGTCTTCGTCTACGTGACCAACGGCGCGCCCGGTGTCTACGGGCGGGTGATGTTCTCGGTCCACATGGTCGAGCACATGGCTCTCATGATGGCCGTGCCGATCCTGCTGGTCCCGGCCAGCGCCATCACGCTCGCCCTGCGTGCCCTGCGGGCCCGGCGGGACCGGACCCTGGGTCCGCGCGAGGTGCTGCTGGCGCTCGTGCACTCCCGGTGGGCCTCGTTCGTGGTCAACCCGGCCGTCGCCGGTGCGATGTTCTTCGGCAGCCTCGTCGTCTTCTACTGGAGCGGCATGCTCGGGTGGGCGCTGACGACCCACGTCGGCCACCTGTTCATGGTCATCCACTTCACCCTGACCGGCTACGCCTTCGTCTGGTCCCTCGTCGGCACCGACCCAGGCCCGCCCAAGTGGCCCGCGCCGTTCCGGATGATGGTCCTGCTCATCACCCTCGCCGCGCACGCGTTCTTCGGGCTGGCGCTCATGCAGGGGGCGTGGTTGCTCGCACCGGAGTTCTTCAAGACGATCGCGGTGCCGTGGGTGCCCGACCTGCTCGCCGACCAGCAGCTCGGGGGCACCATCGCCTGGGGCATCGGCGAGCTGCCGACCGTCGTCCTCATGCTCATGGTCGGTCTCGACTGGCTGCGCCGGGACACCCGGGAGGCCGTGCGCTCGGACCGGCAGGCCGACCGGGACGACGACGCCGAGCTGCGGGCCTACAACGAACGGCTCGCCGCCATGTCCGCCCGTTCCGACCGGAGGAGCACACCATGAAGATCGCCATCATCCAGCTGGGCTACGGCGAGGGGGCCGACGAGAGCGTCGTCGCCCGGGCCGCCCGCGTCGCCGACCTGGTCAGCGAGCACGCGCCGGGGCACGACCTCGTCGTCCTGCCCGAGCTGTGGAGCGCGGGCGGCTTCGCGGTCTCGGAGTGGGAGGAGCGTGCCCAGTCGCTGGAGGGCCCCGAGCTGCCCGAGGCCCTGGCCCCCCTCCGGGAGGCGGTCCGAGGCACGGGTGCGGTGCTGCACACCGGGTCGGTGGTGGAGCGGACCACCGAGCCCGGGGTGGAGGGCCGCCACCTGCGCAACACCTCCGTGGTGCTCGACCCGGAGGGCCGCGTCCTGGCGACCTACCCCAAGATCCACCGCTTCGGGTTCGGCGGCGGCGAGCCGCGGCTGATGGAGGCCGGGGGCGACCTGGTCGTCATGGACCTGCCCGCCCCGGCCGACGCGCTGCGGGTGGGCCTGTCGACCTGCTACGACCTGCGCTTCCCCGAGCTGTACCGCGCCCAGGTGGACCTCGGGGCCGAGCTGTTCCTCGTCCCGGCGGCCTGGCCGGCGCCGCGCGTGGAGGCGTGGCGGCTCCTGCTGCGGGCCAGGGCGATCGAGAACCAGTGCTTCGTCGTGGCCTGCAACACCGTCGGCGAGCACGCCGGCATCCGGATGGGCGGCTTCAGCGCGGTCGTCGACCCGTGGGGCAAGGTCCTGGCCGAGGCGGGGACCGAGCAGGAGGTCCTGTCCGTCGAGATCGACCCGGGCGAGGTCCGGCGGGCCCGGACCGACTTCCCCGTGCTCGGCGACCGGAGGCTGTGAACCGGGCCGGGGCGGACCGGGGCCGGGAGCGGCCAGCGCGTCCGGCCTGCCTCGTGGTGCGGAACGGGCTACCGTGGTGGGCGATCTCCTCGGAAAGGAACCACCATGGGCCTGGGCCTCGGCATCTTCCTCCTCGCCGTCGGCGCGATCCTCGCGTTCGCGGTCGACTACGCCGTCAGCGGCATCGAGGTGAACACGATCGGATTCATCCTCATGGCGGCCGGGGTGCTGTCGCTGCTGCTGGGTCTGGTGATGAACACCCAGCGGGCCAACACCACGCACCGTGAGGTCGTCGACCGCCGCGACGACACCGACGTGCGTCACCGCGACGTCTGAGGCCCGTCGCGATCCAGGACCGGACGGACGTCGGGGGGTCGGGCCAGGGCGGGCGTCGGGGGCGCGCCCAGGTCGCACAGCACGCACCCAGGTGGGGTCCCTACCCTGGAAGCGTCCCCCCGTGTCCCACCGTGAGGCTCCCTGACGCATGAGCGAGACCGCCCACCGCGAGGCCGCCGTGCTGTCCCCGCCGGCCTCCGGGCGCGCGCCGACGCCTCCCGGGCGGGACCTGACCGGCGTGCCGGCGCTCACCGCCGCCGAGCGGTTCGCCCTGCTCCGGGACCGGGTCCACCGGACCCTCCCCGGAGCGCTCGGGCGGATCGTGCCGGCCACGGCGATCGGCTTCGCGGCGATCAGCTCCTTCACCTACGCCGTCGACCTCGGCATCCTGGCCGTGGGCTACGGCCTCGTCGGCCTGCCGTACCCGCTGGCCGTCACCCTGGGCTACCTCGTCGCCTTCACCCTGGCCTTCGTGCTCAACCGGTGGCTGAACTTCCAGTCGCACGGCCACGTCGCCGGGCAGACCGGGCGCTACGTCCTCACGGTGGCGGCCAACTACCTGCTGTTCATCCTGCTGCTGTCGACCACGCTCGAGGCCGTGGGCGTGCACTTCCTCGCCGCCCGGCTCGTCGCCGGCGCCTGCGAGGCGGTCTTCATGTACCTGATGATGCGCATCGTCGTCTTCCGGCAGAAGCGCTACGCCTGACGGCGCCGAGGCCCCGCCCGGTCCGGGCGAGGCCTCTCCGACCGTAGGGGTCAGGCGCTCAGAAGGACTCCTCCGGCAGCTCCATCAGGTCGGACGCGTCGCCGGCGGTGACCACCCGGCGGTCCGAGCCCAGGCGGGGCAGCACCTCCGCCGCGAAGAACCGGGCGGCGGCCACCTTGCCGCGCAGGAACGCCTCGTCGGCCGGGCGCTCGCCCGCGTCGAGCAGCCGCTGGGCCACCTCGGCCTGGCGCAGCAGCAGCCAGGCGATGAGCAGGTCGCCCGCGGCGAGCAGCAGCCGGGTGGTGTGCAACCCGACGGCGTAGATCTGCTCGGCCTCCTGCTGGGAGGCCATCGCCCTGCCGGTCAGGTGCTCGATCATGGCCTGCAGCTCACCCAGCGCCCGCAGCACGGCCTGCCGTACGTCGCCGAGCCCGTCCTCGGTCTGCGCGGTGGCGGTGCCCATGATCTGCTGCGCGACGTAGCCCAGCGCCGCGCCCTTGTCCCGGAGGATCTTGCGGAAGAAGAAGTCCAGGCCCTGGATGGCGGTCGTGCCCTCGTAGAGCGAGTCGATCTTGGCGTCGCGGACGTACTGCTCCAGCGGGTAGTCCTGCAGGAAGCCGGACCCGCCGAAGGTCTGCAGCGACTCGGTCCCGAGCAGCACCCAGGCCCGCTCCGACCCGCACCCCTTGACCAGCGGCAGCAGCAGGTCGTTGACCCGCACGGCCATCGCGGCGGGGGAGTCCGCCTCGACCTGCTCCCCGCCGGAGGCCAGCTGGGCGGCCTGCACGGTGTCCTGGAAGGAGGCGGTGTAGAGCATCAGCGCCCGCAGCCCCTCGGCATACGACTTCTGCAGCATGAGCGAGCGCCGCACGTCGGGGTGGTGGGTGATCGTCACCCGCGGGGCCGTCTTGTCCGTCATCTGCGTCAGGTCCGCGCCCTGGACCCGCTCCTTGGCGTAGTCGAGCGCGTTGAGGTAGCCGGTCGACAGCGTCGCGATCGCCTTGGTGCCCACGAGCATCCGGGCGTACTCGATGACGCGGAACATCTGCGCGATCCCGTCGTGCACCTCGCCGACCAGCCAGCCGACGGCCGGCCGCGACGCGTCCTCGCCGAAGCGCAGCTCGCAGGTGGTGGAGACCTTCAGGCCCATCTTGTGCTCGATGTTGGCCACCTCGACGCCGTTGACCTCGCCGAGCTCACCGGTCTCCCGGTCGACGTGCGTGCCGGGGACGATGAACAGCGACAGCCCCTTGGTGCCCGGGCCGGCGCCCTCGGGCCGCGCCAGCACGAAGTGGATCACGTTGTCGTAGAACGGAGCCGTCCCGCTGGTGATGAAGCGCTTGACCCCCGTCACGTGCCAGGTGCCGTCCTCCTGCTGCACCGCCTTCGCGCGCCCGGCGCCGACGTCGGAGCCGGCGTCCGGCTCGGTGAGCACCATGGTGGCGCCCCACTTCTTGTCCACCATCAGCTGGGCGAAGCGCTGCTGCTCGGGGGTGCCCAGGCGGTAGAGCACGGTCGCGAAGGAGAACCCGGCGGCATACATCTTCACTGCGGGGTTGGCCCCGAGCACCATCTCGGCGACGGCCCACGCCAGGCTCGGCGGGGAGGCGGTGCCACCCAGCTCGGTCGGGACCTCCAGGCGCCACCACTCGTTGTCGACCCAGGTCTGGTACGACCTCTGGAACGACTCGGGCATCGTCACCGACCCGTCGCTGGTGTCCAGCACGGGAGGCGTGCGGTCGGACTCCATCAGCGAGTCCCCGATGGGTCCCTCGGCCAGCTCGGCGACCTGGCGCAGCACGTCCCGCGCGGTCTCCGCGTCGATGTCCTCGAACGGCGCGGTGCCCAGCACCTCACCCCGTTCGAGCACGTCGAACAGCATGAACTCGATGTCACGGACGTTGCTCCGGTAGTGCCCCACGGTCGCCTCCACGCTGAGTCCCAGTACCCGGTACCGGGAGTACCTACTTCTTGGTAACAAGTGTGGACCACGGGTCCCGGGAAAGCAACAGCGGGGGTATGCGGTCGCGCCCCGGGTGCGGGGGCGCTCGAAGGCCGCGTGTGCTGGGGTGCGCGGATGTCGCGCCTGTCTGTGTGCGGATGGTGGGCGTGCCTGGGGGCAACGGTGTTGCGTAGCCGGGGTGCGCGGCTCCTGCGTGTGCCCGGGGTGCGCTCGTCAGAGCCTGAGCAGCTGCTCGCGGGTCGCCCGGGCCAGGCACTCGGCCGTGCGGTGCCAGGAGGCGTGCGCACCGAACCGGGCCGAAAGGTCGACCGCGCTGACCTTCCCCACCTGCGCGACCGGGGTGCCCGGCCGCACGGTCCCGACGAGGACCACGACCGGGATGCCGTGCCGGGCCGCTGCCGCAGCCACGCCCCCGACCACCTTGCCGCGGAAGGACTGCTCGTCGAGGGCGCCCTCACCGGTCAGGACCGCGTCGGCCCCGTCCAGCGCGGCCTCCAGACCGACGTGCTGCGCGACGACGTCGAAGCCCGGGGCGAGCCGGCCCCCCAGCGCCACCAGCCCGGCGCCCAGGCCACCGGCGGCACCGCCGCCCGGCAGGGTCGGCAGGTCGACACCGGCGGCGCTCATGCGCGCGCCGAAGACGTCGAGGTACTCCTCCTGGACGCGTTCGAGCCGCTCGGTCAGCTCCTCCACCTGCTCGGGACTGGCGCCCTTCTGCGGTCCGAAGACCCTGGCGGCGTCGGTGAGCACGGTCGTCACGTCGCAGGCGACGACCAGGTCGACGCCCAGCCCCAGCGGGGTGCGTCCGTCCAGGCCCTCCAGGACCGCGGCGACGGCGTCGCGACCGCCGTCGGTCATGGCCGATCCGCCGAGACCCACGACGACGGTCCGGGCACCGGCGCGCACCGCCTCGGCCACGAGCTCCCCGGTGCCGCGGCTCGTCGCCCGCACCGGGTCGTTGCCGGCGCCCCCGCCGGCCAGGAGCAGGCCCGAGGCGCGGGCGCTCTCGATGACGGCCGTGCCGTCCTCGCCCAGCCGCCACGGCGCCTCGACCGGCCGCCCGTGCGGCCCGGTCACCAGGCTCGTCCGCGTGGCCCCGCCGAACGCGTCGAGCATGCCCTCCCCGCCGTCGCAGAACGGCATACCTTTCACCTGCCAGCCCAGCTCCTCGGCGGCGGGGGTGACCGCGGCGACGACCTCGGGGGCGGTCAACGAGCCGCGGAACTTGTCCGGGGCCACGACCAGGACGCGGCGGCGGTCGCCGGCGCTGCTGCCCCGCGCCGCTCCGCTTGCCTCGCCCCTGTCCATCAAGCGATGCTAGCGGTCGACCGGACAGGGGGTGGCAGGTGAAGCAGCTGCTCGGCCGTGCCGCCACCGTCCTGGGCGTGGTGGTCGTGGCCCTCGGCCTGTGGGCGCTCGCGGAGCCGCGGCTCGTCCTCGAGACGGCGCGCCACACCGTCGAGATCCCCGGGCTGGACGCGGACCAGTCCGGTGTCGAGGTGGCCGTGCTCTCCGACCTGCAGGTGGGGATGTGGTGGGCCAACACCGGCATGGTCCGCCGGGCGGTCGACGAGGTGCTGGCCGAGGACCCCGACCTGGTGCTCCTGCCGGGCGACTTCCTCTACAGCACCGAGCCGGACGTGCAGACCCAGGTGGACACGGTGCTCGCGCTGCTCGCGCCGCTGGTGGACAGCGGCATCCCGACCCTGGCGGTCCTCGGCAACCACGACCACGAGGCGGGAGGTGCCCAGGAGATCGAGGCGGCGCTGGAGGACGCCGGCATCGACGTGCTGCTCAACGAGTCGGTCGTGGTCCCGGTGGCCGGGACGGGGGGCTCCCAGGAGGGCGGGGGAGAGACCGGTGGCCTGCACGTGGTGGGCGTGGGCCCCTCCCGTCCCGGGCTGGCGGACCCCGAGAAGGCCGTGGCCGACGTCCCGCCGGACGCGCCACGCATGGTGATGATGCACAACCCGGCCGCCTTCGTTGACCTGCCGGCACAGACCGGGCCGCTCGCCGTGGCCGGCCACACGCACTGCGGCCAGATCGCGCTGCCGTTCGCGCCCCACTCCTCCTACCTGGGGCTGACCGAGGAGGAGGAGGTGGTGGCCGACGGCTGGGCGCCGGACGACCACGGCGCCGAAGGCAACGACCTGTTCGTCACCTGCGGCGTGGGCTTCAGTCTGCTGCCGGTGCGCTTCAACGCGCCTCCGCAGGTCGCCTTCTTCGAGCTGGTGGCCCCGGGCGGCTGACGGCCAGGCCGGGTGGTCTGGCCGGGCGGCCCAGCAGGGTCTGGCCGGGCGGTTCGGACGGAGACGGCCAGCTGGGTGGTCTGGCGGAGCGGTCTGGGCCGAGACGCGCACGGCCGCGACGACCCTGAGGGTTCACGTGCACCCCCCAGGTCGAGCAGCCCGGGCGTGTCCCGACATGGGGGGTCGGCGACGAGTGCGGGTCAGCGGGGGTCGGCGCGGAGAGTGCGGGTCAGGGCGGGTCGCCCGGAGAGTGCGGGTCGGCGCGGAGAGTGCGGGTCAGCGCGATGAGCGGTCTGGCGTCGACCGTCCCTGGCCGTCGTCCTGCTCCGGCTGGTCGCGGCCCCGCGGGGGCTGCTCCTTATCGCGCCCCTTCTCGCGCTTCTCCTGCTCCTTCGCCTCCTGCTTCCTCTCCTTTCGCTCCTCCCGCTCCTGCTTCTGCGCCTCCTGCTCCTCCTCCTGCTCCTCCCGCTCCTTCTCCTCCCGCTCCTCCTCCTCGTGGGAGAGCTCGCGCTCGGACAGCATGTCCAGGGTCTTGGACATCGTGATGAGTACCGCGGTGGCCGTGGGGGAGGCGGGGGTCGAGGGGTCGTTGACGGCCTCGTCGAGACGCGCGGTGGCGGCGTGCATCCGGCGCAAGTCCAGCTGGTCCTTGGTGAGGCGCCACTCGTCGAGGAGCTCCTGCAGTGCGGCCAGCGCCTCCGTCGTGGCCTCACGCACCAGGTCCGGCATCCGGGGACCCTTCAGGTCCCGTCCTGCCGAGACCAGCTCCATCGCGGCGGCCGCGAACTCCCAGGTGCGCAGCTGGTCCTCGGCGCGCGCGATGGTCGCGGCGTGCTGGTGCGCGCGCTGGTTCTTGCGCCGTGCGTCGCGCAGCTCGGCGACCGACTGGCGGGCCCGGGAGAGCTCCTGGTCGAGGTCGGGTCGGCGTCCCTTGCGGGGGTCCTCGGCGTCCTCCCGCATCTTCTCCAGGCTGCGGGCGTCCTCCTGGCGGGTGCTCTCGGTCTCGGTACCTCCGGTCGTCGCCGCTCCCCGGGTCTCGCGCTGGTCGTCGCGACCCTCGGCGTCGGCGGAGTCGCGGGGCGCGTCCTCGTCGGCGTCGGCGTCGCCGTCGGCGTTCCTCTCGCCCTCGTGCGAGCCCTGATCACCCGTCCTCTCGTGACCGTCCCCCTCCTCGTCACGCTCGTTCTCGTCGACGCCCTCGATGCACTCCTCGATCCGGGTCGACAGCGCGTAGCGCAGCCGGTCCAGGTCACGCTCCGCCAGCGCCACCGGCTGACCGGGCAGGACCACCGCGATGAGCACCGCGACGGCGGCCCCGATGAGGATGAGGCCGGTGTAGTAGCCGACGAACTCCAGCTCCCCGTTGCCGAAGATCAGCGTGAACAGCGCCGCGGTCGGCACCCACGACCCCATCGGGCCCAGCCAGCGGAAGGCGCCCAGCAGCACGGCGAGGCCGACGGTGATCGCCATCGGGAGGAAGTTGTCGACGTCGCCGAAGATGTCGGCCACCGCCGCCGCGGTGCCGCCGAGCACGATCGCCGCGGCCGCCTGCAGCGCCGTGCGCAGCGAACCGCCCGGGTTGTTCGTGGTGGCGATGACCGCCCCCAGGGGGGCGTAGTAGGCGTACTGGGACGCCTCGCCGGGCAGGTTGTACCCGACGATCCAGGCGAGGCCCACGGCCAGCATGGTCCGGAAGGCGTTCGCTGCCACCGGGTTGCGGTCCCACAGGGACACGGAGGTGTGCAGGGCGGTGCGCGCGGAGGTTGCGGTCGGGGTCGCCACCCTCCGATTGTGACCCAGGACGCTGGGCGGGGCGGGAGCGGGTGGTGGTCCCGCGGCAGCCGGTGGCCGCCGTCCCCCCGCAGCGGATGGCCGTCCCGCGGCAGCCGGTGGCCGTCCCCGGCGGCCCGTGGCCGTCCCCCGGGCCGGGGGTGGGTGGCGGCACGGGGGTGCCATGCAGGATGATGCGGGACCATGAGGACGTCGATGAGGACGAGAACCCGTGGCCGCGCCGTCGCCGGCGTCGCCGCGGTGGCCCTGCTGACCGGGTGCAACGCGGGCGCCGGCAGCAGCGACCCCACCACCGATCCGGACGACGGAGGGACGGCGGAGGGGGACCCGCCCGACGGGGGCAGCGACACCGCCGACGCCACCGGTGGCACGGCCGCTCCCGGGGGCGCCGCCGGCAGCGATGAGACGGTGCGCGTCGGCCTCGTCGCCGAGCCCGCCAGCCTCGACTTCTCCACCACCGACGGTGCTGCGATCCCGCAGCTGCTGCTCGACAACGTCTACGAGACGCTCGTGCGGGTCGACGTGGAGACCGGTGAGGTCGTCGGCGCGCTCGCCGAGGACTGGGAGGTCAGTGACGACCGGTTGACCTACACCTTCACCCTCAAGGAGGGCGTCACCTTCAGCGACGGCGCGGACTTCACCGCCGAGGACGCGGCGTTCTCCCTCGAGCGGGTCTCCTCCGACGCCTGGACCACCAGCCTGAAGGCCCAGCTCGACGTGGTCGAGAGCGTCGAGGCGGTCGACGAGCAGACCCTCGAGGTCACCCTGGCCCAGCCGAGCAACCAGTTCCTCTACGCCCTGACCACCCGCGTCGGCGCGATGTACGACACCGAGGGCGTCGACGACCTGGCCAACGACCCGGTCGGCACCGGCCCCTACGTCTTCGACGAGTGGCAGCGCGGCTCCCAGATCACCCTTCAGCGCAACGAGGACTACCACGGGGAGACGCCGTACTTCGCCACCGTGGAGATGCACTACTTCCGCGACCCCAACGCGCTGAACAACGCCATGCTCACCGACGCCATCGACATCGTCTCGACCGTCCAGGCGCCGGAGTCGCTCGCCGAGTTCGAGAACGAGGACTACCAGATCGTCGAGGGCACCACCAACGGCGAGGTCGTCCTGTCCTTCAACAACGCCGACGGGCCGTTCTCCGACCTGCGCGTGCGCCAGGCCGCCCGCCACGCCATCGACCACCAGAGCCTGCTGGACACCTGCTGGGCCGGCCGCGGCGAGCTCATCGGCAGCATGGTGCCCCCGACCGACCCCTGGTACGAGGACCGCACCGGCGACTACGCCTTCGACCCCGAGCAGGCCCGCACCCTCCTGCAGGAGGCCGGCGCCGAGGGCGAGGAGGTGCGCCTGCGCCTGCCCACCCTCCCGTATGCCGTCGCGTGCGGCACCGTGGTCGAGTCCATGCTCGAGGACGCGGGCTTCGAGGTCACCGTCGACGAGCTGGAGTTCCCCTCGGCCTGGCTGGAGACGGTCTACACCAACAAGGACTACGACATGTCGGTCATCGCGCACGTCGAGCCGCGGGACCTGGGCACCGTCTTCGGCAACCCCGACTACTACACCTCCTACGGCACCGAGGAGCTGCAGGCCCTGCTGGCCGAGGCCGACGCCGGCACCCAGGAGGAGCAGGTCGAGACGATGAAGGAGGCGGCCGAGCTGATCAGCACCGACGCGGCCGCCGACTTCCTCTTCCTCCTGCCCAACCTCATGGTCGCCGACCCCGACATCACCGGGCTGCCGGAGAACGCGATCACCGAGTCCTTCCGCCTGGCCCCGCTCGGGCGCGGCTGAGCGGCATACCCGAAGATCCCCAGCGGCCCCTCCCGGGGCGAGACGGAGACCACCTCCCCCATGCTCCTGCGAGTCGCGCACCGGTTGATGGTGCTGCTGGTGAGCCTGGCGCTGGCCTCGGTGGTGGTGTTCGCGTTTATGCGCGTGCTGCCCGGCGACCCGGCGCGGGTGGCGCTCGGGGTGAACGCCTCGGAGGAGGCGGTGCGGGCGCTGCGCACGCAGTTCGGGCTGGACCGGCCGGTGGTCGTGCAGTACGTCGACTGGGTCGGCGGGCTGCTGACCCTGGACCCGGGCATCGAGTTCCTCTCCCGCGCGCCGATCGGTCCGCAGATCGCCGACCGGCTGCTGGTGACCACGTGGCTCGTCGTCGCCTCGATGGTCCTCGCGCTGGTCGTCGCGGTCCCCGTCGGCCTGTGGATGGCGCTGCGGCACCGCCACTGGGACGGGATCGTCCTCTCGGGCTTCTCGCAGGTGGGCGTGGCCGTGCCCGCCTTCCTGGCGGGGATCCTCATGATCTCGGTGTTCGCCGTCCGGCTGGGCTGGCTGCCCTCCGGCGGGTGGGTCGTCCCGGCCCGGGACCCCGTGGGCTTCCTGCAGCGGCTGGCGATGCCGACGCTGTCGCTCGCGCTGGTGCAGGGGGCGGTGCTGGCGCGCTACGTGCGGTCGGCCGTGCTCGACGTGCTCCGCGAGGACTACCTGCGGACCGCCCGGGCCAAGGGGCTGCGGCCGGTGCAGGCGCTGGTGCGGCACGGCCTGCGCAACGCCGCGGTACCGGTCGTCACGGTCCTGGGCCTGCAGCTGGCGACCCTGCTCATCGGGGCGGTCGTCGTCGAGCGGGTCTTCGTCATCCCTGGGCTGGGCTCGCTGCTGCTGGACTCGGTCGCCAAGCGCGAGCTGCTGACCGTGCAGACGGTGGTCATGGTGCTCGTCGTGGCGGTGCTGGTCATCAACTTCGTCGTCGACCTGCTCTACCTGCTCATCGACCCGCGGCTGCGTAGGGCGGCGCGATGAGCGGGCAGGGCGGACCCCTGACCGGTCCGGGCACGCCGGAGGGGCCCGTCACCGGCGGCCGCGTCGAGGAGCCGGGGGCCGGTGGCGGGCCGGGGACCGGCGGGGGGTCGGGGACCCCCGGTGCCGGACCAGTCCTCGAGACCGCGCCGTCGACCGGCCGTGCCTGGGGGCGGCGGCTCAACCCGAGCCTCGTGGTCGGCGGCCTGCTGGTGGCCGCGATCGTCGTGCTGGCCCTCGTCTCCTACGTCTGGACGCCCTGGCCGCCGATGCGGGTGCTGCCCGTCGAGGCCTACCAGACCCCCAACGCCGAGCACTGGCTGGGCACCGACCGGCTGCGGCGCGACGTGTTCACCCAGATCCTCGTGGGCGCGCGCACGACCCTGTACGTCGGGCTGGTCGCCGTCGGCGTGGCCGCCGTCGTCGGGGTGCCGCTCGGCATCCTCGCCGCGATGTCGCCGGGCTGGCTCGGCCAGGTCGTCATGCGCACCAACGACGTGCTGCTGGCCTTCCCCGCCCTGCTGCTGGCGATCATGTTCGCCGCGCTCTACGGCGGGTCCACCCGGGTGGCGATGATCGCCATCGGGATCGCCACCATCCCCGCCTTCGCGCGGATCACCCGCTCGGGGGCGCTCGGGGTGATGAAGAGCGAGTATGTCGTCGCCGCGCGCGCCGCGGGGCGCTCCCCGCTGGCGATCGCCTGGCGCCACGTGCTGCCGAACGTGGCCGGGCTGGTCATCGTCCAGGCGTCGGTCTCGTTCGCGATCGCGATCCTGGCCGAGGCGGCGCTGGCCTACCTCGGCCTGGGCACGCCCACCGGTCAGGCCTCGTGGGGGCGGATGCTCTACGAGGCGCAGACGACGCTGCGCTCGGCCCCCCACCTGGCGCTCATCCCCGGCGGGGCGATCGCGCTGTCGGTGCTGGGCTTCAACCTCTTCGGGGACGGCCTGCGCGACTGGCTCGACCCCAAGCTGGAGAGGCGGTGAGCGGCGTGGGCGAGGAGGCACCGGGCGGGGCGACGGCGGTCCGGCCGGAGGAGGGCGGCGGCCGGGACGTGCCCGAGGTGCCCGACCGCACCGTCCTGCAGGTCACCGGCCTGGACGTGCACGCCGGGTCCACGCCGCTGCTGCAGGACGTCTCGTTCTCGATCGACCGGGGCGAGCGGGTGGGGCTGATCGGCGAGTCCGGGTCGGGGAAGTCGTTGACCGCCCTGGCCGTCATGGGCCTGCTGCCCGAGGGACTGTCTGCCGGGGGCGACGTGCGGCTCGCGGCGCGCAGCCCCGCGGAGCACAACCTGCTCCAGCTGGGCGAGCGGCAGCTGGCCCGGCTGCGCGGGGACGGCATGTCGATGGTCTTCCAGGAGCCGATGACCGCCCTCAACCCGACCATGCGGGTGGGGTCCCAGGTCGCCGAGGTGATGGTCCTGCACCGCACCCGCTCGACGGCGGACGCCCGTCGACGGGCCGTCGAGCTGCTCGACCAGGTCGGCCTGCCCGACCCCGCGCACGTGGCCCGGGCCTATCCGCACGAGCTCTCCGGCGGCCAGCGCCAGCGCGTCGTCCTGGCGATCGCCCTGGCCAACGACCCGGCGCTGCTCATCTGCGACGAGCCGACGACCGCCCTGGACGTGACCGTGCAGGCGACCGTGCTCGACCTCGTCGTGCGCGGCGTGGAGGCCCGCCACGCCGGGATGCTCTTCATCACCCACGACCTGGGCGTGGTGGCGACGGTGTGCGAGCGGGTGCTGGTCATGTACGGCGGCCGCATCGTCGAGGCCGGTCCCGTCCACGAGGTGTTCTCCGACCCGCGGCACCGCTACACGCAGGGGCTGGTCGCCGCGAGCGACCTCTCCGGGGCCGACGGTCGGCGCGGACGGGCCCAGCTGCCGACGATCCCGGGGACGGTCCCGCCGGCGGGCCGCTTCCCCGACGGCTGCGTCTTCCGGACCCGCTGCGAGCACGCCACCGACGTCTGCGCGACCCTGCCGCCGTGGACGGCGCGCGGGGAGCACGCGGCGGGCGCGACCGCATACGGCTATGCCTGCTTCCACCCCGCAGGAGGTGAGGGGGATGGCTGAGGAGCCCGCCGCCCGCCCCGCCCGGGCCGCGTCCGCCGACGGGGCCGACGTAACCGACGGGGTCGGTGCGGCCGACCCGACCGTCCCCGCCGTCGAGCTGCGCGGGGTGGGCCGGCAGTTCCGGCGCCGGCGCACGTCGCTGCTGACCCCTGCGCCGGTCGTCGACGCCGTCCGCGACGTGTCCGCCACGATCGCCCGGGGCGAACGGTTCGGCATCGTGGGCGAGTCCGGGTCGGGCAAGTCGACCCTCCTGCGGCTCATCAGCGGGCTCGACCAGCCGACGGCGGGGGAGATCCTCGTCGAGGGCCGGCCGGTGCACGACCAGCCCGCGCGCCGGCTGGGCTGGCTGCGCGAGACGCTGCAGCTGGTCTTCCAGGACCCGATGAGCAGCCTCGACCCGCGGATGCGCGTGCGCGACATCATCGCCGAGCCGCTGGTCGCCCAGGGCCGGCACGACAACCGGGCGCGGGTGGACGAGCTGCTCGTGGCGGTCGGGATGTCGGCCGAGGCGGCGGACCGCTACCCGCATCAGTTCTCCGGCGGCCAGCGCCAGCGCATCTCGGTCGCCCGCGCGCTCGCCCCGGGGCCGGACATCCTGGTCGCCGACGAACCGGTCAGCGCCCTCGACGTGTCCGTCCGCGCGCAGGTGCTCAACCTCATCGACGAGGTCGTCGAGGAGTTCGACCTGACGCTGGTCTTCGTCTCCCACGACCTGTCCGTCGTGCGCCACGTGTGCGACCGGGTGGCGGTGATGCGGCGGGGGGAGTTCGTCGAGGTGGCGCCGACGGAACAGCTGTGGACCGACCCGCAACACCCGTACACCCAGCAGCTGCTCGCCGCCGTGCCCGACCTCACGAGTGCCCTCGCCGGCCGGACGGCGAGGGAGCTGGCCGCCGACGTGGCGCGGCGGGGGCAGGACCCCGGGGCGACGGGTGAGGTGGGGGCGACGGGCGAGGCGGGCTGAGGTCCCGGGCACCCGAGCACGCGCCGAGGGCCCGGGTGCCGGGCCCGGCGGCGGACTCACGCCTCGGAGGAGGCCCAGTCGGCCGGACGCGGCAGGGTGCGCAGCGCCCGGCTGGACAGCACCGCCCCGACGGCGAGCAGGCAGACGCCGGCGCACACCAGCAGGGTGGGCCGCAGCCCGAGCAGGCTCAGGCCCCACCCCGCCAGCACCGGTGCGAGCGGCAGGGCACCGGCGCCCACCAGCTCGGCCGCGCTCATCACCCGGCCCAGCACCCGACGCGGCGTCTGGTGCATGAGGTAGCTCATCATCGCCGCGTTGGTCGCCGGCCCGCCGAGGATGCCGACGGTCAGCACCGCCAGGGTGCCCCAGAACCCGGGGACGAACGGCAGCACGAGCATGGACAGCCCCGCCAGCGACATCCCCGCCATCGCCACCAGGCCCGACGGGAAGCGCTGCACGACCGGGCCGGCGGCCACCGCGCCCACGAGCATCCCGACGCCGAGCGCGGTCGAGACCAGGCCGATGCGCGCCGGGTCCTCACCGGTCGTGGCCAGGTGGTAGAGCAGCGTCGTCACGGCCGCGTTGAGCCCGAGGTTGAGGAGCAGGGCCACGGTCATGACCCGCCGCAGCTCGGCGCGCGCCCACAGCCACCGCAGGCCTTCGACGGCCTCGGCGCGCACGGACGCGGCAGTGGTCGTCCGCTCGGGCCGGAAGTCGCCCCGGAGCACCAGGGCGCCCGCCGCGGCCACGAGGTATGCCGCACCCGCCGCGGCGAGCGCGGGCACCGCGCCGATCCCCAGCAGGACCCCGCCGAGCGGCGGGCCGCCCATCGCCACGGCGGCGTCCCGGGCCTGGTTGGCGCTGGAGGCGGTGGGCAGCAGGGGGGCGGGCACGACCTGCTTGAGCGCCGCGTCGGAGGCGCCGGCCAGCAGGCCGGCGCGGACGCCCGCCAGCAGGTTGAGCGCGCCGAGCGCCAGCAGGCCGAGGTCCAGCCGCAGGACCACGACCATGCCGGTGACGACCGCCGCAGCTCCCGCCCCGCTGAGCATCATCAGGTGGCGCAGGTCGTGGCGGTCGGCGAGCACCCCGCCGAGGAGGGTCGTGGCGATGCGCCCCCCGACGCCGAGCGCGGCGACCGTCCCGGCCGCGGCGGCGCTGCCGCTGACGAGGACGACGAGCAGGGGGACGAGGAAGAACTGCAGCGAGGAGCCCAGGGCCTGCCCGGTGTCGCTGAGCAGCCAGGCCCAGTAGGCCCGCTGGCGGTGGAGCGCAGGGGCGGACGTGGCAGGGGCTCCGCCGGTGGCGGCAGCGGCCCCGTGGCCGGCTGAGGAGGCAGCGTCGGTGCTGGCGGCCGAGGAGGTGGCCGGTGCGGTGGTGGTCATGGCACAGACGGTAGACCCGCACGAATAATTGCGCAATAGAAAGTGCGCAACTTTCTCTGCGGAATGATCGGTAGGGTGCCGTCATGACCGACGACCCACCCTCCGAGCCCGTCGCCGACCCGGCGTCCGGAGCCGTCCGGCTCACCTCGCCCATGCTCAAGGCGATGGCCCATCCGATGCGCCGCCGTCTCCTGGAGCTGATGCACGAGGACGTGCCCCGTCGCGCGACCGACCTGGCCGAGCTCGTCGGGGCCCCGGCCAACTCGGTCAGCTTCCACCTGCGCCAGCTCGCCAGGGCCGGCCTGATCGTGGAGGCGCCCGAGCACGCCCGGGACCGACGCGACCGGGTCTGGGTGGCCGCCGGCAGCGGCTTCACCGTCCGGCCGCCGGAGGGCCCGGTCAGCGCCGACGACGAGCTCGTGCTGCGCTCTTTCATGGACCAGGAGGCCCTCGACCTGCACGACCTCGTCGACCGCATCACCGCGTGGGCGGCGGCGTGGGGCAGCGGGCGGGCGGAGAGCACCCGTGCCGCCATCCACACCGGCCTGGTCGAGCTGACCGAGGAGGACGTGCGCTGGCTGAGCGGTGAGCTCGAGCAGCTCATGGACCGCGCGATCGACCGCAGCCGAACGCCCACCGACCAGCCGAAGCGGCTCTGGAGGATGGTCTCCCTCGTCGCCGACGACTCGTTGCCCAGCCCGCCCCAGCACGACCCAGGAGGAGCACCATGACGACCGAGCCCACCGCCGGCCCCACCAACTCGCTCGTCGACGTCGCCGGCCTCGCGGTCGGCCATCACACCGCATCCGGCGACGGGTGGCTCACCGGCTCCACCGTCGTCCTCGCCCCGCCGCAGGGCGCCGTGGGCGGGGTCGACGTCCGCGGCGGCGGTCCCGGCACCCGCGAGACCGACCTGCTGGACCCGCACAACCTCGTCGACCGGGTGCACGCCGTGTCGCTGTCCGGCGGCTCGGCGTTCGGGCTCGCGGCCGCCGACGGGGTGATGCGCTGGCTGCTCGACGAGGGCCGCGGCTTCCCGATGGGCGCCCCCGGCCAGGTGGTCCCGATCGTGCCCGGCGCCGTCATCTTCGACCTGGGCCGCGGCGGACGCTGGACGAGCACGCCGGACGCGTCGTTCGGCCGGCAGGCCTGCGAGCGCGCCCAGGACGCGCTCGCCACCGGCTCCGAGGGGTATGCCGCCGCGCCTCCGGTCGGAGCCGTCGGCGCGGGCACCGGCGCCCAGGTCGCCGGTGGCCTCAAGGGCGGCGTCGGCACCGCCAGCCTGGTGCTCGACGACGGGACGACCGTGGCGGCGCTCATCGTCCTCAACGCCGTCGGGTCCACGGTCGACCCGGCCACCGGCGAGCTCTACGCCGCCGACCGGCTCCTGGCCCGCGACCTGGAGGACCTCCCGGGCTTCCCCGAGGGTGCGCGGCTGCACACCCCCGAGCCGGTGGACGTCGAGGCCGCCCGTACGCGCGCCGCCGAGCTGGGGTCCGAGGCCCTGCCCCGCACGCTGGCCACGACGATCGGGGTGATCGGCACCGACGCCGCCCTGACCAAGGCGCAGGCGTCGCGGCTGGCGATGAGCGGGCACGACGGCATGGCGCGGGCGGTCGTGCCGGCGCACACGATGTTCGACGGGGACACGCTGTTCACGCTGGCGACCGGAGAGCGGGACGCTCCCGACGCGTGGGCGATGCACCAGCTGCTCCAGGGGGCGGCCGACGTGGTGGCCCGGGCGATGGTGCGCGCCACGCTGGCCGCCCCGACCGTGACGACGTCGGCGGGTACCTGGCGGGGTTACGTCGACGCCTTCCCCAGCGCCGTGTGGTGACCCGTCCTCCCGTGTGGTGACCCGTCCTACCGTGTGGTGACCCGTCTCCCGTGAGGTCGGCTTCCACCGACCTCCATCGCCGTACAGGCCGATGGAGGTCGCGACGACCCGACCTCACCCCGGGAGGGAGCGCCTCACGGGAGTGCAGCCACCCGGCCTAGACTCGCTCCCCGTGACCGCCGAGCCCGGACGCGACGTCGTCCTCACCCTGTCCTGCCCCGACCGCCCCGGGATCGTCCACGCCGTCTCCGGGGTGGCCCTGGAGCAGGGCCTGACGATCACCGACAGCCAGCAGTTCGCCGATCCCTCCAGCGGAGAGTTCCACCTGCGGATGGAGCTGCGGCGCGAGGGTGGGCCTGCGCCCCTCAAGGAGCTGCGTGCGGCGTTCGCACCTGTGGGGGACCGGTTCGGCGCCCAGTGGGACGTCCACGACCGGGCCAGGCCGCACCGGGTGCTCGTCATGGTCAGCCGGATGGGCCACTGCCTCAACGACCTGCTCTTCCGGGCGCGCAACGGCCAGATCCCGATCACGGTCCCCGCCGTCGTGTCCAACCACGAGGACTTCGCCGACCTCGCCGCCTGGCACGGCATCCCGTTCCACCACGTCCCCGTCACCAGGGACACCAAGCCGCAGGCCGAGCAGCGCCTGCGGGACCTGCTCGCCGAGCACGACGTCGACACGATCGCGCTCGCGCGCTACATGCAGGTGCTCTCGCCGCAGCTGTGCGCCGACATGTCGGGGCGCATCATCAACATCCACCACTCGCTGCTGCCCAGCTTCAAGGGCGCCAAGCCCTACACCCAGGCGCACGACCGCGGCGTGAAGGTCATCGGCGCGACCGCCCACTACGTCACCGCCGACCTCGACGAGGGGCCGATCATCGAGCAGGACTTCCGCCGGGTCGACCACCGGCTCACGCCCGAGCAGCTGGCGCAGGCCGGCCAGGAGGTCGAGGCCGCCGCGTTCTCCCGGGCCGTGCGCTGGCACGCCGAGCACCGGGTCGTGCTGCGCGGCGGGCGCACGGTCGTCTTCAACTGACCTCCCCCTGGCAGCACCGGGGCGCACGCTGCCAGGATCGGGGTATGACGCCGCTCGACTACGCCCGCATGTTCCGCCTCGACGGTCGGCACGCGGTGGTGGTGGGGTGCGGCGGGATCGGGGCCGAGATCGCCGCCGGGCTGGCCGCCCAGGGGGCCCGGGTGAGCTGCCTCGACAAGGACGAGGCGGTGGCCGCCGCCGTGCGGGACCGTCTGTCCGACAACGGAGGCGAGGGGGACCTGCCCACCGACGGGGGTGACGGGACCGGCGGGGCAGGGCACGCGGCATACCTCGTCGACGTCCTGGACGAGCGCTCGCTGGACGCGCTCGCCGCCGCGCTGGGCGACGTCGACGTGCTCGTGCTGACCGCGGCCACCAACGTGCGCAAGCGGCTGCTGGACTACACGGTCGAGGAGTTCGACCGTGTCGTCGCGCTCAACCTGCGCGCGACCTTCACCGCCGCCCGGGCGTTCGCGCCGCGGATGGTCGACCGGGGGACTGGGTCGGTCGTGGTGATGACCTCCATCCGGGCGGTGACCGTCGAGCCGGGGCAGGGGGCGTACGCGGCGACGAAGGCCGGGGCGATGCAGCTGGTGCGGACCCTGTCGGCCGAGCTCGGGCCGGCCGGGGTGCGCGTCAACGCGGTGGCGCCCGGTGTCGTCGAGACGCCGCTGACGCAGCAGATCCGCGACGACGCCGACTGGGGGAGGGCCTACGCGGAGAAGTCGGCGCTCGGCCGGTGGGCCCGGCCCGAGGAGATGGTGGGGGCCGTCTGCTGGCTGGCCTCGGACGCCGCGAGCTTCGTCACCGGCAGCCAGGTGATGGTCGACGGGGGGTGGACGGCGATCGACGGGCGGTTCACGCCCCCGACCTGAGGCTTCCGCCGCGACCGTCAGCCGGTTCTTGACGCGGGCCCGGACGTTTCCGCAGGTCGCGCAGAGGCCATCTGCCAGGAACCGGACGAGAGTGCGCTGCGGCCCCGGCCGGCGTCACTCCCCGCGCTCGCCCCGGCCGGCGTCCCTCGCGCTCGCCCCGGCCGGCGTTCCTCGCGCTCGCCCCGGCCGGCGCCTCTCCCCCCCGCTCGCCCCGCCTCACTCCTGGATCAGCTGCTCGCCCTTCTCTCGCAGCTCCACCTTGCGGATCTTGCCGGTGACCGTCATCGGGAACTCCTCGGTCACCTGCACGTAGCGCGGGATCTTGTAGTGCGCCAGCTTCCCGGAGCAGAACTCCCGCACGGCCTCGACGTCCAGCCGCGGCGCCCCCGCGCGCAGCCGCAGCCAGGCCATCAGCTCCTCGCCGTACTTCTCGTCCGGCACCCCCACGACCTGGGCGTCGACCACGTCCGGGTGGGACATGAGGAACTCCTCGATCTCGCGCGGATAGATGTTCTCCCCGCCGCGGATGACCATGTCCTTGATCCGGCCGGTGATCTCCACGTAACCCTGCTCGTCCATCACCCCGATGTCGCCGGTGGCCATCCACCCGTCGCGCACCACCTCGGCCGTCTTCTCCGGCTCCTCCCAGTAGCCCAGCATCACCGAGTAGCCCTTCGTGCAGAACTCCCCGGGCTGCCCCCGCGGCACGACCTCCCGGGTCACCGGGTCCACGATCTGGATCTCCAGGTGCGGGCCGACCCGCCCGACGGTCCCGACCTTCTTCTCGAACGGGTCCCGGGGCGAGGTCTGGGTCGACACCGGCGAGGTCTCGGTCATCCCGTAGGCGATCGTCATGTCGCGCACCCCGGCGTCGATGAGCCGCTGCATCACCGACGCGGGGCACAGCGACCCGGCCATGATCCCGGTCCGCACCGTGGCCAGGTCCTCGACCGAGAACCCCTGGTCGGCGTCGATGAGCTCGAACATCGCGATGAACATCGTCGGCACCCCGTACAGCGAGGTGCAGGACTCCTCGCGCACCGCCGTCAGGGTCGCCGCCGGGTCGAACCCCGGCCCGGGGATGACCATGCACGCCCCGTGAGTGACACAGGCCAGGTTGCCCATGACCATCCCGAAGCAGTGGTAGAAGGGCACCGGGATGCAGACCACGTCCTCCTCGGTGTAGCCGCAGCCCACGCCCACGAACCAGCCGTTGTTGAGGATGTTGCGGTGCGAGAGGGTCGCGCCCTTGGGGAAGCCGGTGGTCCCGGAGGTGTACTGGATGTTGATCGGGTCGGTCGGCGAGAGCCGGCTCTGCGCCTCCGCGAGCCGGTCGCGGGTGACCTGGTGCGATCCACCGCGGAACTCATCCCACCCGGAGCTGCCGATGACGAGCACCTGCGCCAACGACGGGCACCCGCGCCGCACCTCCTCGACCATCGCCGGGTAGTCGCTGCTGCGGAAGGCTTCCGCCACCACGATCGTGCTGATCCCCGACTGATTGATCACGTAGGCCAGCTCGTGGGTGCGGTAGGAGGGGTTGATGTTGACCAGGATCGCGCCCATCTTGGCGGTGGCCAGCTGCACGAGCGTCCACTCCGCGCAGTTCGGCGCCCAGATCCCCACCCGGTCGCCGGTGCGCACCCCCGAGGCGATGAACGCCCGTGCCAGCAGGTCCACGTCCTGGAGCAGCTCGGACCAGGACCACCGCCGGCCGCTGGCCGACTCGACGAGCGCCTGCCGGTCCCCCTGCCGACGGGCGGTCGCGTCCAGCGCCTGCCCGATGGTCCCCTCCAGGAGGGGTATGTCGTCGCGCCCCCGGGTGTGCGAGAGCTCCGGGGAGGGGGTGCGGACTTCGCTGTCGGCCATGGAGCCATCCTGCCCCCGGCCGGGCGCGGGGCACCACCCGGGGGCGCGCGCACGGCATACTCGGGAGGCATGACCGACACTCCCGCCGCCGACCCCTCCGTCCCCGCCGCCGACCCCGCCCGCGAGGCGCGGATCCGGGAGCTCTCCAAGGCGCACGTGTTCACCTCGTGGTCGGCGCAGAAGGCGGTCGACCCGCTGCCGCTCGCGGGGGGTGAGGGGGCGTGGTTCTGGGACTTCCGGGGTCGCCGGTTCCTCGACCTGACCAGCCAGCTGGTCAACGCCAACCTGGGCTACCAGCACCCCGCGCTGAGCCGGGCGATCGCGGACGCGGCGATGCGGATCACCACCGTGGCGCCGTCGTTCTACGAGGAGTCGCGCGCCGAGGCGGCCGCGGCCGTCGCGGCCGTGGCCCCGGAGGGGATGAACAAGGTCTTCTTCACCAACGGCGGCACCGAGGCCAACGAGCACGCCACCCGGATGGCCCGCCACCACACCGGGCGGCAGAAGATCCTGGCCGCCTACCGCAGCTACCACGGCTCCACCGCGGGCTCGGCATCCCTGACCGGGGAGCCCCGCCGCTGGGGATCGGAGCCGGCGGTGCCCGGGGTCTTCCACTTCTGGGGGCCCTACCTCTACCGCAGCGAGTTCTGGTCGAGCACGCCGGAGGAGGAGACCGAGCGGGCGCTGACCCACCTGCGGCACACCGTCGAGGCCGAGGGGCCGCAGCACGTGGCGGCGATCGTGCTGGAGAGCGTGGTCGGCAGCGCCGGGGTGCTGCCGCCGACGCCGGGCTACCTGCAGGGGGTGCGCGAGCTGTGCGACGAGCACGGCATCATGCTCATCGCCGACGAGGTGATGGTCGGCTTCGGGCGGACGGGCGCATGGTTCGGGTTCGACCACGCGGGGATCGCGCCGGACCTCATCAGCTTCGCCAAGGGCGTCAACTCCGGCTACGTCCCGCTCGGCGGCGTTCTCATGTCCGACGAGATCGCCCGGACCTTCGACGACGTGCCCTACCCGGGCGGACTGACCTACTCCGGGCACGCGCTGGCCACGGCGTCGGCGGTCGCGTCCCTGCGGATCCTGCACGAGGACGGCATCGTCGAGCACGCCCGGGAGCTGGGGGAGCGCACGCTCGGACCCGGGCTGCAGGCGCTGGCGGAGCAGCACGGCGTCGTCGGCGAGGCGCGCGGGCTGGGGGCCTTCTGGGCCCTGGAGCTCGTCGCCGACCCGGACACCCGCGAGCCGCTGGACGCCGGCACGATGAAGAAGGTCGCCGCCGCCTGCCAGGAGCGAGGGGTGTGGCCGCTCGTCGTGGCCAACCGGATCCACGTGGCGCCGCCGCTGGTCATCACGCACGAGGAGGCCGCCTCCGCCGTCGAGACGCTCGGCGCGGCGCTGACCGAGGTGGTCGGGTGAGCACCGAGGGTCCCGGGCGCGGGGTCCGGCACCTCGCGGGGGAGGGACGGGCGCTCTCGCTGGCGGCCGCCCGCGGCGTGACGGAGGAGACGGACGACGCGGGTGCCGACAGCGCGGGGCAGCACCCCGCCCTCGTGGAGGCGCACGTCAGCGTGCCCGACACCGACATGGCCCAGCGCATCGCCAGCGACCTCGTCGCCCGGCAGCTGGCGGCCTGCGTGCAGGTGCTCGGGCCGATGACCTCGGTCTACACGTGGGACGGCGAGGTGCACCGCAACCAGGAGTGGCTGCTGGTCGCCAAGACGACCGAGGAGGCCTTCCCCGACGTGGCCCGGGCGGTGCGCACCCTGCACAGCTACGACGTGCCCGAGGTCGTCGCGGTGCCCATCACCCAGGCGCTGGGCGAGTACGCCTCCTGGGTCCGGCAGCACTCCGACGGCATCGACGACGCCGAGCTGACGGGGCACGACGGCGGCCAGCCCTGAGGGGTCGGCGACTCCGGCGACCAGCCCCGAGCAGATCCGCGGTTCCGCCAGCCGGCCCGGGCGGCCAGGCCTCAGGTGTCCGTCGTCCCCTCGTACAGGCCGACGGTGTTGCCGTCCGGGTCCTCGAAGATCGCCCACCAGCTGGTCTCGCTGATCGGACTGCGGTCCATCACGACGCGGCCGCCCTGGTCCTGCACCGCCCGCAGCGTCTCCTCGATCGAGTCCACCTCGACGTAGGACCGCGGCTGGGTGAAGCCCTCGCTGCGGGGCGTCAGGCCACCGCCGCTGATCTCGTTCGGCGCCTGCCACATCGGGTAGCCCTCGAACCCGGGCAGCTCCGCGATATGCCAGCCGAAGAGGGTGCTGTAGAAGGCCTGGGCGCGGTCCATGTCCGAGACCGGGATGTCGATGTGGGTGATGTCTCCGTGAGCCATGGTGTCTCCTCTGGAACGGGCCGCCCCTCCTGCGGCGGGGGCGGCTCACCCTCATCGTGGCACCGATCCCGGCCGTGGGGGAGGGTCCTCGTCCGGTCAGTCCAGGCAGAACTCGTTGCCCTCGGGATCGGCCATGACGATGAAGCCGACGCTCATCGGCGGGTCGGGTTCGAACCGCTGCAGGCGGGTGGCGCCGAGGGCCAGCAGGCGCTCGCACTCGGTCTCCAGCGCCGCCATCCTCTCCTCGCCCCGCAGGTCGGAGGCGGTGCGTACGTCCAGGTGGAGCCGGTTCTTGGCGACCTTGTCCTCGGGCACCTGCTGGAAGTACAGCCGCGGCCCCGACCCGTCCGGGTCCTCCAGCGCGGAGGCGCTGTTGCGCTGCTCCTGGGGCACCCCGGCCTGCTCGAGGAAATCGTCCCAGGCCGCCAGCGGGTCGGCCCCCTCCGGCAGGTCGACGCCCGGCGGCGGCGGATGGACGTAGCCGAGCACGTCCCGCCAGAAGACGGACAGCGCCCGGGGGTCGTGCGCGTCGAAGGTGACCTGGATCTGACGGCTCATCGCGCCTCGCCTTCCTGGACCGGGTATGCCGTGCCGCACCGGCACGGCACACCCACTGTGCCGCAGCACCCGGTCCGGCGGAACCCCCCGTGCCCGGACGAGGGGCGGAAACCCCCCGTGCCCGGACGAGGGGCGGAACCCAGGATGCCCGCCCAGGCGCGAAGGCTTCGGCACCCCGGTGACCGGGACGAGAAAGGCCCCGACGGTGGTGACCGGCGGGGCCTTCCTGGGTGGAGCGGGCGACGAGAATCGAACTCGCGTATTCAGCTTGGGAAGCTGATGTTCTACCATTGAACTACGCCCGCGCGCATCCGACCCGAGGTCTCCCGGGTCGGGTAGAGAGCATACCCCACCTGCGCAGTCGCCCCGAAACCAGGCCGGGGACGCGCCCACTACAGTGGCTGCCGTGCTGCTCTCCGACCGCGACATCCGCGCCCAGATCGACGCCGGCAGGGTCGTGCTCGACCCGTGGGACCCGGTGATGGTCCAGCCCTCCAGCGTGGACGTGCGGCTGGACCGCTTCTTCCGGCTCTTCGACAACCACAAGTACCCGGTCATCGACCCCGCCCAGGACCAGCCCGACCTCACCCGGCTGGTCGAGGTGGAGCCGGACGAGTCGTTCGTGCTGCACCCCGGGGAGTTCGTGCTCGGGTCGACCTACGAGGAGGTCAGCCTCCCCGACGACGTCGCCGCCCGGGTCGAGGGCAAGAGCTCGCTGGGACGGCTGGGGCTGCTCACCCACGCGACGGCCGGCTTCGTGGACCCCGGCTTCACCGGGCACGTGACCCTGGAGCTGTCCAACGTGGCGACCCTGCCGATCGTGCTGCACCCGGGGATGAAGATCGGCCAGCTCTGCTTCTTCCAGCTCAGCTCGCCGGCGGAGCACCCCTACGGCTCGGACGTGCGCGGCAGCCACTACCAGGGGCAGCGCGGCCCGACCGCCAGCCGCTCGTGGGCCAACTTCCACCGCACCCAGATCGTCTCGTAGGGCCGTGGCCGGCACCACCTCCGACGGGGCGGTGGTGCCTACCGTGCGCTTCGCCGGGCTGACCTGGGCCGTCAAGGTGGCCGCCGAGCCGGTCGGGCCGGGCCCCAACCGGTTCGCCGCGGGGTCCGTGCGCGCGGAGGGTGGGGCGGTCCGGCTGCAGGTCCTCCCGGACGGGCGGGGCTGGGTCTGCGCCGAGATCGTCGCGCTGGGCACCTTCGGATACGGCACCTACACGTGGGACGTCGAGGTGGACGTGCCCGGGCTCGACCCGTCCTCCGTGCTGGGGATGTTCACCTGGTCCCACCGGCCCGAGCACCACCACCGGGAGATCGACGTCGAGCTGGGCCGCTGGGGCGACCCGGGGGCAGAGCTCGACGGGCTGCACGTCGTTCAACCGGGCGGCCCGGGACATGAGCACCGGTTCGAGACGGGCCGCTCCGGCCGGGGGCGGCACACGATCGACTGGGCACCGGGACGGGTGCGGCTGACCTCGACGGGCGGCGGCCAGACGCACTCCTGGAGCGTGACCGGTGCCGCCGTCCCTCCGGCAGGGGGAGGGGTGGCGCCCCGGATCAACCTGTGGATGTTCCGGGGGCGGGCGCCGACGAGGCCCCAGTCGGTGCGGGTGACCGGGTTCGGCTACCGGCCCTGAGGCTCGTCGGTGTCGGCGGTGGGCGCAGCGTCCGAGGGCTGGTCGACGGCCGACTCCGGACCCTCGGTCCGGTCGACCGCCTCGTCCTCGCGCGGGGCGACGCCCTCCTGGACGGCGTCGCCCTCCGCCTGGGCCTGATCGGCCACCGGGGCCGACGGGTCGTCGGCGCCCGGGACGGGCGCGGACGTCGTCGCAGACCGTGCCGCAGTGGCGGGCGCGGCCTCCCGCGTCCGCGTCGTTCCGGCCGGCGACACGTCGGCGTCCTGGACGGCGATGGCCTCCGGCGCCTCGTCGACCTCCGGCTCCTCCCCGCGGCGCACGGCGGCGAGCAGCATCTGAGCCACGTCGACGACCTCGACCTCCTCGCGGGCGCCCTCCGACTGCTTCTGGGTCAGTCCGTCGGAGAGCATGACCCGGCAGAACGGGCAGCCGATCGCGATCCGGTCGGCGCCGGTGGCCAGCGCCTCCTCGGTGCGGTTGAGGTTGATCCGGGTCCCGAGCTTCTCCTCCATCCACATCCGCGCACCGCCGGCGCCGCAGCAGAAGGACTTCTCCGCGTGCCGCGGCATCTCCCGCAGCTCCACGCCGGGCAGCGCGCCGAGCAGCTCGCGCGGCGGGGCGTAGACCTGGTTGTGCCGGCCCAGGTAGCACGGGTCGTGGTAGGTCACCGACGCGGCGGTGGAGGCCACCCCGCTGGTGTCGGCCCGGTCGGGCCGGGAGACGGGGGTCAGCCGCTGGTCCCGCACCAGCTTGTTGAGCAGCTGGGTGTGGTGGACGACCTCGAACTGGCCGCCGACCTGGGGGTACTCGTTCTTGATGGTGTTGAAGCAGTGGGCGCAGGTCACCACGATCTTCGTCGCGTTGACCTCCTTGAGCACCTCGACGTTCTGCATCGCCAGCATCTGGAAGAGGAACTCGTTGCCGGCGCGCCGGGCGGGGTCACCGGTGCAGGTCTCCCCGTCACCCAGCACGGCGAAGGAGACGCCGGCCGTGTGCAGCAGCTCGGCCACCGCCCGCGTCGTCTTCTTGGCACGGTCCTCGAACGCGCCGGCGCAGCCGACCCAGAAGAGGTAGTCGACCTGGGAGAGGTCCTCGACGTCGGCACCGGCCATCGGGATGTCGAACGGCAGGTCCTTGGCCCAGTCCATCCGGAGCCGGGCGTTCATCCCCCACGGGTTGCCCTTGTTCTCCAGGTTCTTGAACAGGCCGCCGAGCTCGTTGGGGAAGGCCGACTCGATGAGGTTCTGGTAGCGCCGCATGTCGACGATCGCGTCGACGTGCTCGATGTCCACCGGGCACTGCTCCACGCAGGCGCCGCAGGTCGTGCACGACCACAGGACCTCGGGGTCGATCACGGCGCCGCCGTCGGGGACGGTCGGGTCGCCGACGGTCTCCCCGACGAGGGGCCGGGCGGCCTCGGCGACCGCGGTGGTGGGTATGCCGTGCAGCTGCTCGGGGCGGTCCCCGTCGCCGAGCGCCTGGAAGGCCTCCATCGCCGCGTCGCGGTGCTCGCTGTCGGCCAGGAGCCACGGCGCCTTGGCGTGGTGGTGGTTGCGCAGGTTGACGACGAGCATCTTGGGCGAGAGCGGCTTGTCGGTGTGCCAGGCCGGGCACTGCTCCTGGCAGCGGCCGCACTCGGTGCAGGTGGAGAAGTCGAGCAGACCCTTCCAGGTGAAGTCCTCGACCTTGCCGGCGCCCAGGGAGGCGTCCTCGTCGAGCTCCTCGATGTCCTCGAAGTCGACCGGCTTGCCGTCGACCGCGACCGGCTGCAGGGCGCCGAGGCTGGTGGCGCCGTCCGCGTGCCGCTTGAACCAGATGTTGAAGAAGGCCAGGAACCGGTGCCAGGCCACGCCCATCGTCGGGGTCAGCGCGATGATGATCATCCAGGCCATCGAGATGAGGATCTTCAGCAGGGCGACCAGGACGATGCCGGTCTCCAGCGCGCCGACCGACAGGCCGGAGAAGAGCCCGCCGACCCAGGCGGTGAACGGGAAGTGCCCCAGCGTCGCCCAGGACTCACCGGTCGCGCGACCGAGCGCGTACTCCATACCCCGCAGGGCCACGATGCACAGGCCCACGCCGAGGATGACGGCCTCGACCACGTAGGCCTGCCAGAAGCTGGACCCCCAGAACCGGGAGCGGCGGCCCTCGCGGCGGGGGTGGCGGACCTGACGGACGACGATCAGCGCGAGGATGCCGAGGACGGCGGCCCAGCCGAAGAGCTCGGTGATCCACTCGTAGGGGGCGAAGTGTCCGATCAGGGGAAGGACGAAGTGGGGGTCGACGAGCTGCCCGTAGGCGGTCAGCAGGGTGAGGAACAGCAGACCGAAGCTCACCATGACGAACCAGTGGGCCACCGCGACCCCCGGTTTGCGGGCCATCCGTCCGTGCCCGACCACCTCGCGCAGGAGGGTCAGCGTGCGGGTGCCGGGCTCGTCCGTGCGGTGCTCGGGCTGGCCGACCCGGAACTTCGCCACGAAGCCCGCGACCGTCCGGACGAAGAGGGCGACCGCGGCCAGCGTGACCAGGCCCGCGACGACGATGGCGAAGACCTGCAGCGTGCTGACGTCCATGGGTGCAGGGTAGCCGTCACCCCCGACGGACCGGCGGGGGCTCGTGGGCCCACCCATGGAATAACGGGGCATTCCGTGATGTATAACTGCTGGAACGTCTTCCTGCCCCCGACGAAAGGTCACCTCCCGTGCCCGTCTACGACGACGTCACCCAGGTCATCGGCCGCACCCCCCTCGTCCGCCTCAACCGGCTGACCGAGGGCATCGCGGACGGCGCCCAGGTGCTCGCCAAGCTCGAGTCGCAGAACCCGGCCGCCTCGGTCAAGGACCGCATCGGCGCCTCCATCGTCGACGCCGCGGTGGAGAGCGGCGAGCTGCAGCCCGGCGGCACCATCGTCGAGGGCACCTCCGGCAACACCGGGATCGCCCTGGCCATGGTCGGCGCCGCCCGCGGCTACAAGGTCGTCCTGGCGATGCCGGACACCATGTCGATGGAGCGTCGCGCCCTGCTGCGCGCCTACGGCGCCGAGCTGGTGCTGACCCCCGGCGCCGAGGGGATGAAGGGCGCCGTGGCCAAGGCCGAGGAGATCGCCTCCGAGCGCGGAGCCGTCCGGGCCCGCCAGTTCGCCAACCCGGCCAACGTCAAGGTCCACCAGGAGACGACCGGCCCGGAGATCTGGGAGGACACCGACGGCGGTGTCGACGTGTTCGTCGCCGGCGTGGGCACCGGGGGGACGATCACCGGCGCGGGGCGCTACCTGCGCGAGCAGAAGCCCGACGTGCAGCTGGTCGTCGTGGAGCCGGCGGCGAGCCCGATCCTGTCCGGCGGCCAGCCCGGTCCGCACAAGATCCAGGGCCTGGGCGCCAACTTCGTGCCCGAGATCCTCGACACCGAGCTTTACGACGAGGTCGTCGACGTCGAGCTCGACGACGCCCTGACCACCGCCCGTGCCCTGGCGACCCAGGAGGGCATCCTGGCCGGCATCTCCTCCGGCGCCAACGTGTGGGGCGCCCTCGAGGTCGCCCGGCGTCCCGAGAGCGCCGGCAAGACGATCGTCGTCATCATCCCCTCCTTCGGCGAGCGCTACCTGTCCACCGTGCTGTTCGACGGGTTGCGCGACTGATGAGCCTGCGCTCGACCGTCGGGGCGCTGGCCCGAGCGGCCGGCGACCTGGCCACGCACGTGCGGGAGGACCTGGACGCCGCGGTCGCCCGCGACCCGGCCACCGACTCCCGGCTGGAGATGGCGCTGGCCTCGCCCGGGCTGCACGCGGTCTGGACCCACCGGGTCTCGCACGCGCTGTGGACCTCGGGGTCCAGGCTCCCGGCCCGGCTGCTGTCCCAGGCGGCCCGCGCCGCGACCGGGGTGGAGATCCACCCCGGGGCCCAGATCGGCCGCCGGTTCTTCATCGACCACGGCATGGGCGTCGTCGTGGGCGAGACCGCCGAGGTGGGTGACGACGTCATGCTCTACCACGGCGTCACCCTCGGCGGCCGCTCGATGGAGTCGGTCAAGCGCCACCCCACCGTCGGCGACGGGGTGACCGTCGGCGCGGGAGCGAAGATCCTCGGGAACATCGTCCTGGGGCACGGCGCCCAGGTGGGTGCCAACGCCGTGGTCACCAAGGACGTGCCCTCGATGGCGGTCGCGACCGGCATCCCGGCGAAGATCCGCCGCACCGACGGCAGCGTCGACCCCCAGCACGCGCTGTACGACGAGCCCGCCCTCTGGATCTGAGGCGCGAGAGGGTCTGAGCACGAGAGACGGCCGGGCCGTCACCCTCGAGCCACACCACCCACGCACGAAGCGGCCCGCCCCGGAGTGATCCGGGGCGGGCCGCTTCGTCGGTGTCAGCAGCCGGTCAGGGCAGCTTCTCCCCGCCGGGGCCGAACGACGTGGAGTCCACGTCGACGCCGGCGTTCGGGTCGTAGGACCCGGTGGCGTTGGAGTAGGTGCCGTCGGACGTCGTGCTCTCGTGCCCACCGACCTTGGACTTGACCTCGCCGGCCTTGGACTTGGCCTGCTCGGAGAACTTGTTGGCGACCTCGGGGGCCTTCTCCTTGACCTCCTCGACCTTGGTCTGGACGCGGGGGTCGGTCCACAGCTTGTTGGCCTGGTCGGCGATCTGGTCGTAGCGGTCGCGACCGGCGCGGGCCCCCAGCACGTAACCGACTCCGGCACCGACGAGCAGCAGCAGCTTGTTCATGATGACTCCTTCCATGGGTCAACGTCTTTCACCCCGACCCTACAAGGCGTACCCGGCGATGGCACACCGAACCGCGTCCCCCGCGTGGCGAGGGCCGTGGTGGGACGTCGCCCGGCGCGCACGGCGTCGGCGGGCGAGGGTGGCGGAGGGTGTGGGATTCGAACCCACGGAGGTCTCCCTCGGGCGCTTTCAAGGCGCCTGCACTCGGCCACTATGCGAACCCTCCTGCACCGACGGCTCGGCCGGCGGCAGGTGACCATCATTCCACGCGCGTCCGCAGCCCTGTGGAGGATGCGCGTCGGGGGTCGCCGTGCTGCTACCGTTGACCCTGGTTGACGTTGCATTTCTCTGGCTGTGAAGGACACCGGCCCACCCATCGCTGCGGCAGTGGGAGGACGGCGAGCGCACGACCCCGGGTCGCCCGGGTCGCTGGGGGGTTCATCGCTCACCGTCCCCCGCCGACCTGGTGGGGGTCGCACCTGGCAGTACTGCAGAAAGAGACATCCCATGGCACAGGGAACCGTGAAGTGGTTCAACTCCGAAAAGGGCTTCGGCTTCATCGCTCAGGATGGCGGTGGCCCCGACGTGTTCGTCCACTACTCGGCCATTGAGAGCAACGGGTACAAGTCCCTCGAAGAGGCGCAGCGCGTCGAGTTCGAGGTCACCCAGAGCCCGAAGGGTCCGCAGGCGGACGCCGTCCGCGCGATCTGATCCCAGCTCACCGAGCTTCCGAAGGCCCTCGTCACCAGCGGTGACGGGGGCCTTCGCCCGTCCCGGCACCGCGACTCACCCCGCGACTCAGTCGCAGACCGTGCCGATCTCCTCCAGCTCGTCGGCCGGCTCCGTCGTGGTCGCCGACCCGTCGTCCACCGGCGAGGTGGTCGGCGCGTCCTCGGTGGCCCCGGTCGGCGTCGCACCGTCCACGTCCTCGGTGGGCACCGCCGGCGCCGGCTCCTCGGTCGGCTCCGGCTCGGGAGCGGGGTGCAGCGCGCCCCAGACGCGGTAGCGGATGTTCGAGTAGTTCGGGTCCGCGGTGTCGGTGTTCTGCGCCGTGAAGGGCAGGCTCTTGAGCGTCCCGTCCTGCACGAGCAGCGTCAGCTCGGCCCACGCGCCCAGGTCCTGGCGGGGGATGTCGGTCACGACGTTGTCCCCGACCGCGGTGATGATGGCCGGGTAGCGCTGCAGCAGCGTCATCGGGTTGGCCTGGTCGATGACCGCGGCCACCATGCACCGCTGCCGGCGCATCCGGTCGAAGTCGTCGGAGAGGACGCGCGAGCGGGAGTAGCCCAGCGCCTGGAACCCGTTCAGCCGCTGGGTGCCCGGCTGCAGCCACTCCAGCTGCGGGGAGTTGGGATCCAGCTGCAGCTTGCCGTTGGCGTCGGTGAAGGTCCGCCCGTTGATCGGGATCTCCTCCTTGACCGTGATGGTCACCCCGCCCATCGCGTCGATGAGGTCCTCGAAGCCCTCGAGGTTGACGATCACCGTGTGGTGGATCGGCACGCCCAGCACCGTCTCGAGCGTGCGCCGCGTAGCGGTGAGGCCGACGTTCGGGTCCCCGGCGTAGAGCCCCGGCTCCTCCTCGGCGTGCCTCTCCGCCTCCATCCAGACGGCGTTCATCAGGCACTGGTCGCCGCAGTCGTAGCCGTCGGGGTAGACCTCGTGCAGCGGGTGGTCGCGGGGGAAGGGAACCTGCTGCAGGTTGCGGGGGACGGAGAAGAGCACCGCGTCCCCGGTGCGGGTGTCGATGCTGGCCACGATCATCGTGTCGGTGCGGGTGCCCTCGCGGGCCTCGGCGGCGTCGGAGCCGAGCAGCAGCATGTTGACGCGGGGCAGGTCGACCCACGGGTCCTCGCCCGGGCGCAGCGAGGAGGTCGCCACGGCGCCGTCGTCCGCGTCCCCGCCGCCGACGGTGCCGTCGGTGAAGACCTTGTCCATCGCGTCCAGGTGGCTGTCGATGTAGCGCACCCCCATGACCGCCGGCGCGCTGACGACCAGGCACAGCAGCCCGGTGAAGGAGGCCAGGGCCACCCGCTGCCCGGTCGAGGAGCGGCGCGGCTGGGTCATCAGCGCGGTGAGGGAGATCGAGCCGATCCACACCAGGGTGCCGGCCACGAGGATCCCGATGATCGTCCGCAGACGTCCTCCGTCGGCGGCGGTCTGCAGGGCGGTGCTGGTCAGCCCCTCGCGGGAGACCCACCAGCCGACCGCCACGAGTGCGGCGACGGCGAGGGCGACGAGCACCAGGCCCATGCCCCGGCGGCGGGTGGGCAGCAGGCCGGCGCCCGGCACGACGGCGCTCAGCGCGGTCAGCCCCAGGGCCCGGCCCAGTCCCTGCCGGGGTCGACGTCGTCGGTGCTCCGCGCGGGTCACGTGCGCAGCGTGCTCTCCGCCGGACCGCGCGCGGCTGACGCGGTCGGCGTCGCGCGACTCGTTCATCGGGCCGGGGCAACCTTTCGTTCCAGGTGGAGGACCATCATGTCCTACCAGGCGCCGCTGGTGAACCGCTGGGAGCGCCCGCGGTGGTTTGGGGGCCGGACGGGGGGTGCAGTAGGCTGACCTGCGATCTGGAGGCGTCGCCTAGTCTGGTCTATGGCGCCCGCCTGCTAAGCGGGTTTGGGGTTTAGAGCCCCATCGAGGGTTCAAATCCCTCCGCCTCCGCCGGTCCGCTGCGCACCGCGCAGACGCCGAAGCCCCCGGACCTCGGGTCCGGGGGCTTCGGCATACCCGCTCCGGTCCGCTCCGGCGGGACCGCCCAGGTATGACGCTCAGTCGGGTTCGTCCGCGCCCTCGCCGTCGTCGGTGGGGTCGGCCTCGGCGTCCGCGTCGGAGGCGGCGTCGCCCGGCTCGTCCCCGTCGCCGGGGCCGTCGGCGGCTTCGCCCTTCTCGACCGTCTCGTCACCGTCCTCGTGCTGGCCCTCGCCCTCGACCGCGTCGGCCGCCTCGTCGGCCTGCTTGGCCTCCTTCGAGCCGCCCTCGCGCACGCTCCGCTCGATGTCGTCGACCGCCTCGACGCGCTCCTCCTTGCCCGGGGGCAGGGGCTCCTCGGCCAGGAGCGGCTCCGTCTCGTAGGGGCCGGGCTCGGTGCCCGGGACGATGCCCATCAGGCACCTGCTCCGGCGAGACGCTCCTGGAGCGTGGCGAGCTCGTCCGCCATGGCCGAGGGGAGGTCGTCGCCGAACTTCTCGAACCACTCCTGGATGAGCGGCAGCTCCTCACGCCACTCCTGGGCGTCGAAGTTCAGCGCCCTGGCGACCTGCTCCTCGTCCACGTCCAGGCCGTCGGTGTCCACGTCGCCGGGGTGGGGCAGGTAGCCGATCGGGCTCTCCTGGGCCTCGACGTTCCCCTCGAGCCGCTCGAACATCCACTTCAGCACGCGGGAGTTCTCACCGAAGCCGGGCCACAGGAAGGACCCGTCCTCGTCGCGGCGGAACCAGTTGACCATGAAGATCTTCGGCAGCTTCTCGGCGTCGGCCTGCTTGCCGAGCTCCAGCCAGTGGTCCACGTAGTCACCGGCGTTGTAGCCGATGAACGGCAGCATCGCCATCGGGTCGCGGCGCACGACGCCGACCGCGCCGGTCGCCGCGGCGGTGGTCTCCGAGGACAGCGTCGCGCCGACGAAGGTGCCGTGCTGCCAGTCCCGGGACTCCGAGACGAGGGGCACGGTGGTCTTGCGCCGTCCGCCGAACATGATCGCCGAGATCGGCACGCCGTCGGGCTCGTCGTACTCCGGGGCGATGGTCGGGCACTGGGTGATCGGCGTGCAGAAGCGGCTGTTGGGGTGCGAGGACACCTTGTCCATGTCCGGGGTCCAGCGTTCGCCGTGCCAGTCGATCAGCTCCGCCGGCGGCTCGTCGGTCATCCCCTCCCACCAGACGCCGCCGTCCAGGGTGCGGGCGACGTTGGTGAATATCGAGTTGCCCTTCTCGATCGTGGCCATGGCCACCGGGTTGGTGTCGGCGCCGGTGCCGGGGGCGACCCCGAACAGACCGAACTCTGGGTTGACGGCATACAGGCGTCCGTCTGGGCCGAAGCGCATCCAGGAGATGTCGTCGCCGACCAGCTCGGCCTTCCAGCCGGGCATCGTGGGCTGGATCATCGCCAGGTTGGTCTTGCCGCACTGCGAGGGGAACGCGCCGGCGATGTAGTGGGTCTTCCCCTCGGGGTTGGTCAGCTTGAGGATGAGCATGTGCTCGGCCATCCAGCCCTCGTCGCGGGCCATGACCGAGGCGATGCGCAGGGCGTAGCACTTCTTGCCGAGCAGGGCGTTGCCGCCGTAGCCGGAGCCGTAGGACCAGATCGCCAGCTCCTCGGGGAAGTGGACGATGTACTTGGTCTCGTTGCAGGGCCAGGGAACATCGTCCTGGCCTTCGGCCAGGGGGGCGCCGACGGAGTGCAGACCCTTGACGAAGGGAGCCTGGGTCTGCTCCATCTGCGCCAGGATCTTCGCGCCGATGCGCGCCATGATCCGCATCGAGGCGACCACGTAGGCGGAGTCGGTGACCTCCACGCCGTACTTGGGGTCCTCGGCGTCGAGGTGGCCCATGACGAAGGGGATGACGTACATCGTGCGGCCCTGCATCGACCCCTCGAAGAGCGGCCACAGGAGGTCCTTCATCTCCTGGGGGTCCATCCAGTTGTTCGTGTGCCCCGCGTCCTTCTCCTCCGCCGAGCAGATGTAGGTCTGGTCCTCCACCCGGGCCACGTCCTGCGGGTCGGACAACGCGTGGTAGCTGTTCGGCAGCGTGTCGTCGGACAGCTTCGTGAAGGTCCCCGCCTCCACGAGCTCGGCGTTGATCCGCTCGATCTCCTCGTCGGACCCGTCGATCCACACGACCTCGGTGGGCCTGGTGTGGGCGGCCACCTCCTTCACCCACGCGTCGAGCTCGGCGTGGCTGGTGCCTCCGACGGTCTGCGTCTGATGCATGAAATGAGTCCCTTCCCTGGCCTCGGCGCCATTGGTCCCTGCAAGGCGTCAGTGCCTTGACCTTTACCGTATCGTGACCCCGCCGGCCCGCAGCCCGGGGTCGCGCCCCGGGGCCGCGAGATCGGTCACACCGGTGCCGGGCCGCGAGCGCCCCGGAGGGGTGCGCGCCGGCACTACGCTTCGCTGGTGTCCGCCGAGATCGTCTACCTGCTGCTGGGCCTGGGGCTCCTGCTCGCCAGCGTGCTGCCCACGATCGTGGAGGGACGCGCGTTCTCGGCCCCGATGGTCGTCCTGACCTTCGGCGTGGTCGCCGGGCTGGTCGTGCCGGGGGAGGACCCGATCAGCCCGATCCTCGACGCCCGGGCCACCGCCCACCTGGCCGAGGCGACCGTCATCATCTCGCTCATGGGCGTCGGGCTGGCGCTCGAGCGGCCGCTGCACTGGCGCACGTGGATGCCCACGTGGCGGATGATCGCCCTGGCGATGCCCCTGAGCATCGCCGCCGTGGCCCTGCTGGGCTGGTGGTCGATGGGCCTGACGGTGCCGGCGGCGGTCCTGCTCGGTGCCGTGCTCGCGCCGACCGACCCGGTGCTGGCCAGCGACGTGCAGGTGCCTGGACCGCAGACCCCGGGGACCGGGCGCACCGAGGGGGACGTCGCGGACGTGCTGACCGAGGAGGACGAGGTGCGCTTCACGCTCACCTCCGAGGCCGGTCTCAACGACGCCTTCGCCTTCCCCTTCGTCTACCTCGGACTCTTCCTCATGGGGCGGGGAGCCTGGCAGGAGTGGGGTATGGAGTGGCTCCTGTGGACCCTGCTCGGCAAGATCGTCGTCGGGTGCCTGGTGGGATGGCTGGCCGGCCGGTTGCTCGGGGCGCTGCTCTTCCGGGGCCGGCTGCGCGGCCGGCGGGTCGCCGAGGTCGGCACCCCGCTCTTCGCGCTCGCGGCCACCTTCGCGGTCTACGGGTTGACCGAGATCGTGCAGGGGTACGGCTTCCTGGCCGTCTTCGTCGCCGCCCTCGTCCTGCGGGGCGCCGAGCGCGACCACGGCGTGCACACCGCCCTGCACGAGTTCGTCGAGCGGACCGAGACCATCCTCACCCTCGTGCTCCTGCTCATGGTCGGGGCCGCCATGTCGGCCGGGCTGCTGGCGGGGCTGACCTGGGGCGGTGCGGCCGTGGGCCTGCTCCTGGTCCTCGTCGTGCGCCCGCTCGTCGGCTGGATCTCCCTCCTTGGCTGCCGCCGCGTCGACCTGCCCGAGCGGGCGGCCATCTCCTGGTTCGGCGTGCGCGGCATCGGCTCGATCTACTACCTGGCCTACGCGCTCAGCAGCGAGTACGTCGCCGAGGGTCTGGAGCTGTGGTCGGTGGTGGCGTTCACCATCACGCTGTCCGTCGTGGTGCACGGACTGCTCGCCACCCCCGTCATGCGCTGGCTCGACGCGCGCCCCCACCGGGGCCGCGGCGGCGATTTCGCCCCCTCCGCACCCGTGGGCTAAAGTGGGTCGTCGCCGGCGCCCGTAGCTCAACGGATAGAGCATCTGACTACGGATCAGAAGGTTAGGGGTTCGAATCCCTTCGGGCGCGCGCTGTGTTGAGACAGTCGAGCGAAGGCCCTCTCCGTCAGGAGGGGGCCTTCGTGGTCGTGGGGGTCGGTGGACCGGGGTTCTGCCGACCGAAGGGTCAGCCGACCGGCGTGACCGGGTCCTCGCCGGCGAGCACGGCCACGACGTTGCGCGCGGCCAGCAGCGCCATCCCGGTGCGCGTCTCGACGGTGGCCGACCCCACGTGCGGCAGCAGCACGACGTTCTCCAGCTCCAGCAGCCCGGGGTGGACCCGCGGCTCGTGCTCGTAGACGTCCAGCCCCGCCCCGGCGATCGTGCCCTCCTGCAACGCGTGCACCAGCGCCTCCTCGTCGACGACCGGCCCCCTGGCGGTGTTGACGAGGTATGACGTGGGGCCCAGCCGGGCGAGCTCGTCCGCCCCGACCAGGTGGTGGGTGGCGGCGCTGTAGGGCAGGTGCATCGAGACCACGTCACCGGCCTCCAGCAGCTCGGCCAGCTCGACCCGCCGTGCACCCAGCTCCTCGACGACGTCCGACGGTGCGTCCCGCCGCCCGGTGTAGAGGATGTGCATCCCGAACGCCCGGGCCCGGCGTGCCGTGGCCCGGCCGATGCCGCCCAGGCCGACGATGCCGAGGGTGCGGCCCTGCAGCCCCCGGCCGAGCAGAAGCTGCATACCCCACTGCCACTCCTGCCCCGACCGCACGAGCCGCTCGGCCTCGCCCAGCCGGCGCGTGGACATGAGGACCAGCGCCATCGCCAGGTCTGCGGTGGCCTCCTCCAGCACGCCCGGGGTGTTCGTCACCACGACCCCCCGGTCGGCGCAGACCGGGACGTCCACGTTGTCGTAGCCCACCGCGACGTTGGCCACCACCCGTACCCCCGGCCCTGCGGCGTCCAGCAGCTCGGCGTCGACCCTCTCGGTCACGAGCGTGACGAGCGCGTCGGCCCCCTCGACCAGCGCGAGCAGCTGATCGCGGGGGACCGGTCCGTCGTGCTCCCACGCGCGCACCTCGTGCCCCGCGTCCCGCAGCGCTCCGAGCGTCTCGTCGGGGAGCCTGCCCGTCACCACGACCGTCGCCATCGCCCCAGGGTATGGCGTCCGTCCTCGTCCTCGTCCTCGTCCTCGTCGCCGGCAGTCCGCCGGCCCCGTCCGCAGGCACCGTCCGCCGCCGGCCCCGTCTGCCGGCCCCGTCCGCCGGCGGGGGCGGCGCGCCAGGTGGCGCAGGTCACACCTTCAGGTGCAGACTTGCGGGCACCTCGTCGCCGGAGGAGCGACGACGAACTCCTCGGGAAGGACGGGCCATGGCCACCACCACGGGTGAGGGCGAGCGGGACTACGTGCTCAGCAAGGCGATCCACCTCGCCTCGGTCGCCGCGCTGGGCGGCTTCCTCTTCGGCTTCGACACCGCCGTCATCAACGGCGCGGTGAACGCGATGCGCGAGGACTTCGAGATGGGGTCGGCGACCACCGGCTTCGTGGTCAGCTCGGCGCTGCTGGGCTGCGTGCTCGGTGCCTACCTGGCCGGCCGCCTGGCGGAGCGGATCGGCCGTATCCGGGTGATGGTGATGGCGTCCGCGCTGTTCACCGCCTCGGCGATCGGGTCGGGCCTGGCGTTCGGCGCCTGGGACATGATCTTCTGGCGAGTCCTGGGCGGCGTCGGCGTGGGTGCGGCCTCGGTGATCGCACCGGCCTACATCGCCGAGATCTCCCCGGCCTCGATCCGCGGGCGTCTCGGCTCCCTGCAGCAGCTGGCGATCGTCACCGGCATCTTCCTGGCCCTGCTGTCCGACTACTTCCTCGCGACGGTGGCCGGCGGGTCCGGCGAGCCGCTGTGGGGCAGCACCGCCTGGCGCTGGATGTTCCTGGCCGAGGTCATCCCGGCCGTCTCCTACGGCGTGCTCGCGCTGACCATCCCGGAGTCGCCGCGCTACCTCGTGGCCCGGGGCCGGATGGACGAGGCCAAGGAGGTGCTCGGCCGGGTGATGCTCAAGGGCATCCCCGAGCGGATCGCCGAGATCAAGCGGACCGTGCGCCAGGAGGCGCGGGCCTCCCTGTCGGACCTGACGACCGACGCGGGCAAGGTGCTGCCGATCGTCTGGATCGGGATCGCGCTGTCGGTCTTCCAGCAGTTCGTCGGCATCAACGTGATCTTCTACTACTCCTCGACCCTGTGGCAGGCGGTCGGCTTCACCGAGGAGGACGCCCTCACCCAGACGGTCATCACCTCGGTGACCAACATCGTCGTCACCCTCGTGGCGATCTCGCTGATCGACAAGATCGGCCGGCGGGTGCTGCTGCTCATCGGCTCGGCGGGCATGTTCGTCTCGCTCGGGCTGATGGCCTGGATCTTCGCCACCGCCAACCAGGTCGCCAACGAGGCCGGCGAGCTGGAGCCGGTCCTGGGCGACACCCAGGGCCTCATCGCCCTCATCGCCGCCAACGCCTTCGTCGTCTTCTTCGGGATGTCCTGGGGCCCGGGCGTGTGGGTGCTCCTGGGCGAGATGTTCAACAACCGCATCCGCGCCACCGCCCTGGGCATCGCCGCCGCCGCCCAGTGGCTGGCCAACTTCGCCATCTCGACCAGCTTCCCGGTCATGGCCGACCTGGGTCTGGGCTTCGCCTACGGCTTCTACACCCTTTGCGCCGTCCTGTCCTTCTTCTTCGTCCTGAAGTGGGTGCCGGAGACCAAGGGCAAGGAGCTGGAGGACATGGACTGACCGCCGCGGGCCCGCGTCGTGCGCACGACGGGGGCCGGTCGGGCCAGACGCGGTCGGGTCAGACGGGACGCGGGCCGGTCAGGCCGAACGAGGGCCGGTCCGACCGAACGAGGGCACGGGTTGTGCTGCCGGATCACGGATTTCGGCTGAACAACCCGTGCACTCGTTCGCTCGCCCGGCCCAGGCACCGTCGACAGGGCCGAGCACCGCACGCCTCGGTCCAGCAGCCGCCTCGGTCTGGCCGCACACCTCGGTCTGGCCGCACGCCCAGGCCTACCTCACGCCTGGGCCTGGCAGGCCAAGCTCCGGCCGCCGGCGGCCTGACCCTCAGACCTCGTCGGAGGACTGCGTGGACGGGTCCCACTTGAGCACGCCGTCGGCGGCCCAGCCCCGGTCCTTGATCGCCTCGCGGGCCTCGGTCTTGACGGGGCCGGTCAGCCGGTCCACGTAGAGGTAGCCGTCCAGGTGGTCGGTCTCGTGCTGCAGGCACCGCGCGAGCAGCCCCTCGCCCTCGACGACGACCTCGCCGCCCTCCAGGTCCGTGCCGGTGACCCGCGCGCGGGGGTGGCGGGCCAGCGGGAACCACTCGCCCGGGACGGACAGGCAGCCCTCGCCGTCCTCCTCGGAGTGCAGCGGCGGCGGGGTGCCCATCTTCTCCAGGACCGGGTTGACCACGACCCCGCGCGCGTTCGGACCGTCGGGCACGGGGCAGTCGTAGACGAAGATGCGCAGCCGCGAGCCCACCTGGTTGGCCGCCAAACCGACGCCGTCGGCGGCCTCCATCGTCTCGAACATGTCGGCGACGAGGGTACGGATCTCGTCGGTGACCTCCTTGACCTTCTTGGTCGGAGCGTGGAGGGCCTTGTGCCCGATGACGGTGATGGGACGGACTGCCATGGGGACGATTCTAGGATCGTCCGGAGGATGCAGCCGCACGCGTCGACGCCGCTGGGCCGGCAGGCCCGCGCAGCGCCCGCGCCAACCGCACGCGTCGACGCCGCTGGGCCGCTGGGCCGCCCCAGCGCCTACGCTTCGCCCATGAACTGGATTGAGGTGGTGGGCTGGACGGGCTCGGCGGTCCTGGTGATCTCCCTGCTGCAGACCCGGCTGCTGCGGCTGCGGATCATCAACCTGGCCGGTTCGCTGATCCTGCTGGGCTACAACGCGATCATCGAGGTGTGGCCGATGGTCGGCCTCAACGTCGTGCTGTCGCTCATCAACGTCGTCTACCTGTGGCGGATGCTGCGCTCGCGGCACGACGCGCAGGCCTACACGGTGCTGGAGGTGGAGCCGGACGACCGCTACCTGGCCCACGTCCTGCACGTCCACCGTGAGGACATCGCCCGCTACAACCCCGGCTTCACGCACGATCCGCACGGGGACCACAGCGCCTACCTCGTGCTCAAGGGGGACGAGACCGTCGGGGTCGTCCTCGTCCGGGACGCCGGCGACGGGGTCGCCCAGGTGGTGCTCGACTGGGTCAGCCCCGGCTACCGGGACTTCACCCCCGGTGAGTTCGTGTACCGCGAGTCCGGGCTGTTCGCCCGGCGAGGCTTCGAGCGGGTGCTGTCCCCGGCCGGCATGGCCAACCCCTACTACGGGCGCATCGGGTTCCGGCCCGAGGGGGAACGCTGGGTGCTCGACGTCCGCGAGGACGCGGCCGGCTGAGCCTGCCACGGACCCGGGGTATGCCGCCGTCAAGCGGCCCGGTCCACGCGCCACGGACCCGCGGTATGCCGCCGTCAAGCGGCCCGGTCCACGCGCCACCGACCCGGGGTATGCCGCCGCGCGGGCGCCGCGTGCCACGTGCCTACGGACGCCGGTCCCGTCGGTCGCGTCCAGCCCGTTGGCCACGCCGGTCCCGGGGCTCCTGGCCCTCGGGGGACCGGCTGGGCGTCGGGTCGGGGTCGACCGCCACCCGGCGTCGCGTGCGCGGCTCGTCCACCCAGTCCCAGTCGGCCGGCAGCTCGCCGCGGTCCACCGCCTCCCACCGGCTCCCACCCTCCCGGTCCCGCGCGTCAGCTGCCTCCTCGCGCCGGTCCTGCCGCCGCACCCGCCCGGCGGGCGTCCCCCGCCGGGCGACGATCACGTCCGCGTCGAACCGGTCCGCCATTCCCGGGTCGTCCGACAGGTCCGTCTCGAACGGGTCCTGCACGGCCGGCTCGTCCCACGCCCCGGCGCGGGCGACGTCATACCCCTGGTCCTCCCGGTCCTCGTCGGGCCCGGGGCCCGCGTCCTCGTCGGGGTCCCACCCGGCGGTGCCGAAGATCGTGGAGCAGATGCGGCGGTACTTGTCGTCCGGGTCCGGCAGCCAGTTGATCTCCCGCATCGCCTGCTCCTGCCCGGCGGACTCCAGCACGAAGGTGCCGTAGCCGAGCATCCGACCGAGCAGGCTGCGGCCGTAGTTCATGTCGGTGACCTTGCGCAGCGGCATCATCGCGACCTTGTGCGTCAGCAGCCCGTAGGTCATGATCAGCCGCTTGTCGGTCGCCACGAACCACTCGTTGCGCCACTCGGCGAACCGCCACACCGCCCGCCCCAGCACCGCGAACCAGACCCACCACAGCACCGCGACGAGCTCGCCGACCGTCTCCTCGACCGCGGGCGACACCGCGGCGACGGCCACCAGGGAGACGAGCGCGGTGGCGACCGGCTCGAAGAGGTAGGCCCAGTGCTGGCGGGTGGCCACGACCGGCCGCTCGTCGTCGAGCAGGTAGCGCTGCAGGATGCGCCGGCTGAGGCGGATCCCGTCGTCGGTGGTCGCGGCCACGGCCATGGCGCCTGTGCTACCCGTCGACGATGTTGCCGAAGAAGCGCCCGATGTTGAGCACGCCCTGGCTGATGATGTCCCAGATGGCGCGGACGATGTCGGCGGCGCGGTCGGGGTTGGTGACGACCGCGTAGATGATGAACCCCCACAGCAGCCAGTGCAGGACCTTCTTCACCGTGGCTGGCATCGGGCGTCCTCCAGGGGGTCGGGGTCGGGGTCGGTCTGGGTCGCGGGCCGGGCACCGGTCGGCGCCTGCCCACAGGTCTGGTGCCAGTGTGGCAGAAGTGACGGAGTATGCCGTGCTCCGTCCGGTCGGGGTGTGTCGCACCTCCGTCGCAGCCGGCCGCCACCGCCCGCCGGCCCGGTCCCACCTGGCCGCGCCCCCGTCGGTGGAGCCTGCGTGCCGCTCAGCCGGCCTGGTTCAGCCCCGCAGCAGCGGCGAGGCCACCATCCGGTCCAGGGCCTCCTCGACCTCGGCCGTCGACCCGGCGAAACTCAGCCGCACCATCCGGTGGCCCTCGACGGTGTCGAAGTCCACGCCGGGGGTGATCGCCACGCCGCAGTCGGCGAGCAGGGCCTGGCACCAGGCCACCGAGTCGTCGGTGAGGTGGCCGACGTCGCACCAGGCGTAGAACGCGCCGTCCGGCGGGGCGTCCGTGCGCAGCCCGACCTCGGGAAGGCGGCGGACGAGCACCTCGCGGGTGACGGCATACCGCTCCCGGTGGCCCTCCAGCTCGGCCCGCGCCTGCGGCGTGAACGCGCCGAGGGCGGCGTACTGGCTGATGCCGGGCGGGCAGATGTTGAGGTTGCCGGTGAGGACCTCGAGCGGGCGGCGCAACGAGGCCGGGGCGAGCAGCCAGCCCACCCGCCAGCCGGTCATCGAGAAGTACTTGCTCACCGAACCCACCACGACCGCCTCGCGGGAGGTCTCCCACGCGCTCGCGGTCGCCCGGCCGTAGCTCAGCCCGTGGTAGATCTCGTCGCTGACCAGCAGCGTCCCGTGCTCCTCGCACCAGCGGGCCAGGCCGGCCAGCTCGTCGGCGTCGATCACGGTCCCGGTCGGGTTCGCCGGGGACGCGACGATCAGCCCGGCGGGCGGCCCGGACGCCGCGGCCAGCTCCTCCATCATCGCCACCGTCGGCTGGTAGCGCGTGTGCGGCCCGCAGTCCAGCTCGTGCACCCGCACGCCGAGCGCCTGCAGGGTGTTGCGGTAGGCGGGATATCCCGGCCGGGCCATCACGACCGTGTCGCCGACGTCGAACGCGGCGAGGAAGAGGGCGGTGAACGCTCCCGAGGACCCGGGGAAGACGAGCACCTCGTCCGGGTCGACGTCGATGCCGCTGAGCTCCCGGTGGTGCTCGGCGACCGCCTGCCGCAGGGGGAGGATGCCGGTCGACTCGGTGTACCCCAGCACCTGGGAGGTGGCCGCCCGGACCGCCGCCTCGACGGCGGGCGCCGGCGCGGGCGTCGAGGGCTGGCCGGCGCAGAGCATGAGGACGTCACCGTGGGTGCGCTGCCGCTCGGCCGCGGCCTTGAGCACCTCCATGACGTGGAAGGGCTCGACCGCGGACCGCCGCGAGACCCGCGCGGGGCGCGACGCCATACCCGGTGCTCCTCAGACCACGCCGTAGAGCCGGTCGCCCGCGTCCCCCAGGCCGGGGACGATGTAGCCGTGCTCGTTGAGCCGCTCGTCGATGGCGCCGGTGACGATGGTGATCGGGCACTCGACGTCGGACAGCTCGGACTGCAGGCGCTCGATGCCCTCCGGGGCGCTGAGCAGGGTGATCGCGGTGATGTCGTCGGCGCCGCGGTCGACGAGGAAGCGGACGGCGGCGGCGAGGGTCCCGCCCGTGGCCAGCATGGGGTCGAGCAGGTAGCACTGCCGCCGGTCCAGGTCCTCGGGCAACCGGTTGGCGTAGGTGTGCGCCTCCAGCGTCTCCTCGTTGCGCACCATGCCCAGGAACCCGACCTCGGCGGTCGGCAGCATCCGCATCATGCCGTCGAGCATGCCCAGGCCGGCGCGCAGGATGGGCACGACGAGGGGCTTGGGCGAGGCCAGGTGGATGCCCTTGGTGGGCGCCACCGGCGTCTCGATGTCGAACGGGGCGACCCGCACGTCCCGGGTGGCCTCGTAGGCGAGCAGCGTCACCAGCTCGTCGGTCAGCCGGCGGAAGGTCGGGGTGTCGGTCCGCCGGTCACGCAGGTACGTGAGCTTGTGGGCGATGAGGGGGTGGTCGGCAACGTGCACGCGCATAGGCAAGACTCTAGGTCGTGGCGGATCGCGGCGGCACCCCGGTCGGGGGCGGAGGGCCCGGGAGGGCGGACGGGGCCTCCGGCGTGCGCGTCGGACCGGGCGCCGGCCCGGCCTTCCCCCCGAGGTATGCGGAGTGGCTGCGGCTCGCGCTCGACGAGGCCGGGGCGGCGGCCGGGTCGGGCGACGTGCCGATCGGCGCGGTCGTCGTGGACGAGGACGGCCGGGTGGTCGGGCGGGGGCACAACGTGCGCGAGGCCGAGCACGACCCCACGGGGCACGCCGAGGTGGTCGCCCTCCGGGAGGCGGGGAGGGCGCAGGGACGGTGGCGGCTGGAGGGCTGCACGCTCGTCGTGACCCTGGAGCCGTGCGCGATGTGTGCAGGGGCGGCGGTGCTGGCCAGGGTCGACCGGATCGTGTTCGGCGCGTGGGACGAGAAGGCCGGGGCGTGCGGGTCGGTGTGGGACCTGCCGCGGGACCGGGCGGCGCTGCACCGGCCGGAGGTCGTCGGTGGGGTGATGGCCGAGGAGAGCGCCCGGTTGCTGCTGGACTTCTTCGCGGGGCGTCGCGGGATGACGCGGGCCGACGGGGCCGACGGGGCCAGTGGGGACGGCGGGGACGGCGGGGATGGCGGGACCGAGGGAGGGCGTCCGCTGACGCCCGATCCCGATGCGCACTGATTTTCAGGCCCCGGGGCCGTTCGGGTAACCTGTCCGGCGGTGGCGTGTCCGAGCGGCCTAAGGAGCACGCCTCGAAAGCGTGTGAGGGCGCAAGTCCTCCGTGGGTTCAAATCCCACCGCCACCGCGCTGGTCCGAGCAGGACCCGAAGACCCCCGAGCTGAACGGCTCGGGGGTCTTCTGCGTCCTGGTCGCTGCGGGGCTCCCAGGGGTGCCCGTGCAGACCCCGCTGGACGGGGAAGGCGACGGGGCGTTGCCCAGAATGGACCTCACTAGTTGCGCTGTCTGACTAGTCAGATATACGATCTAGTCATGCAACGAGAGCAGTGGCCGAGCGAGTGGCTGCGGGGTGTCCTGGGGGTCTGCGTGCTGCGGATCCTGCTCGACGGCCCCAGCTACGGCTACGCCATCACCCAGCGGCTGGCCGAGGTCGGTCTCGGCGAGGTCAAGGGCGGGACGCTCTATCCCCTCCTGGGCCGGCTCGAGCAGGCCGGCCACGTCGAGGTCGAGTGGCGACCCGGCGACGGCGGGCCGGGACGCAAGTACTTCGCCCTCACCGGCACAGGTCGCGCCCACGCCCACCGGCAGGCGGCCGACTGGGCCGCCTTCACCACCACCACCCGCGCGCTGACCGACGGCGCGCTCGACCCCCAGGGGGAGCACCGATGAGCAGGACGAGCAAGCAGAGGAACGGCCGGGCAGGACGCGACCGGTCGGCGCAGCACCCGGCGGACCGGGACCCGGCGGACCTCGCGCCCAGCGTCGACCGGGCCTGGGCGGACGAGTTCGCGCTCGAGCAGCGTCTGCTGGACGTGCCCGGGGCCCGGATCGGCGACGCCCTCGTCACCGTCGAGTCGCACGTGGCCGAGTCCGGTGAGACGGCGCAGGAGGCGTTCGGCGACGCCCGGGCCTACGCCCGGGAGCTGGCCGACAGCGAGGGGGCCGCACCCGGTCCGGTCGGGGTGACCACGGCGACGTGGGCGGTGCTCGGCCTGGTCGGGATGGTCCTGTCCGGGTGGGGGTTCTCGGCGTGGCTCGAGGAGGTTCCGGCCGACATCTCGGTGGGCGCGCTCGTCGGTGGCGCGTTCGTGCTGACCTCCCTGGGGGTCCTCCTGCTGGCCCCGGGCGTCGTCCTGCGGGCCCTCGTCTCCCGGCTCTGGGTCGGTGCGGTCCTGATGGCGGTCCCCGTCATGGCGATGGGCGTCGCGATGGTGCTCCTCCCTGCCACCGCGTTCCAGGTCCCCGCACTGCCGGTGCTGGCTCTCGGGCTGCTCCTCGTGGCCGTGGCCAGCGTGCTCGGGTGGTTCGACCACGACCAGGGCGACCTGGTCCTGGCCCCCGGGGAGCGACCGACCGGAGACAGCCGCGTCCGCCTGCGCCTGGCCCTCGTCCTGCCGGCGGCCACCCTCGTCGTGCTGATGCTCTCGTGGGTGGTTGACCTGCTGCTGTGAGCGGAGTGCTCAGCCCGTGGTGGTGGAGACCGACGTGATGAACAGGCCCATGAACGCCAGGAAGACCAGGGTCCCGAGCACCAGGAAGACGGTGCCCACGATGCCGGTGACCATGCCCCCGACGAGCATCGAACGGTTGGCGGCCGGGACGCCCGAGCGGTCGACCTCCTTGAGCGCGCTGTGGCCCATGGCCCAGGCGAACGGCCCGAGGAGGGGCAGCATGACGACGCTGAGGATGCCCAGCACCAGGACGGTCGTCCCGCGGGGGTGGTTGTAGGCGGCGGGTGCGCCCCAGGGCGCCGGCCCGGCGGCCGGGCCGGTCTCCATGCCGGACCGGTCGTCCGGCAGGCCGCCGGTCGGGGAGGAGGGAGCCGCGGACCCGTGGGACAGCTGGGGCCGGTAGGCCCAGGGATCCTCCGGCTCGCTGCCCCCGGTCGGCGGGGTCGGCCTGAACTCGCGCATGCAGGCGACGGTACTCCTGGCAGCACCTCCTCGGGAGGGCCGACGACGAACCTGTGGACGGAGCACCGACGGGGCAGCGGCCACCGCGAGATGCGGCGACCGACGCCGGGCGGACGGGCCGGCGGCGACCCTCAGCCGCGCGCGAGCTCCTCGGCCGCGCGGGCGATGTCGTCCAGCTCGGTCCTCAGGGACTTCTCGGTGAGCTTGGTCCCCAGCGGACCGACGACCTTCAGCGCCAGCCGCTGCAGCCGGCTCGGGTCGGTCACGTGGGCCTCGAAGACGACGGTCAGGAGCGTGCCGGCCGACTCGTCCAGCGACTCCAGCAGGAGCGTCGTGCGGTAGCGCGTGCTGCCGTCGACCGCCTCGGTCACCGTCCGGCGGAGCGGGTCGTTGTCCACGACGACCATCTCCTGGGTCTCGGAGGCGCCCATCATCCGCCGCGTCTCGCGCCAGCGGGTGCCGACGGCGTACGGGCCGTCGGAGACGACGTGCAGCTCGGTGACCTGCGAGAGCCGCTCCGCCGCCCGGTCGAGGTCGGTGACGACCTCCCAGACGGCCGCGGGCGGTGCCGAGACCCGTCGGGAGAGGGTGACCTGGTGGTCCATGCTCAGCCTTCCTCGGTGCTCTCGGCGTCGGTCTCGGCGCCCTCGTCGGCGTCCGGCGCGGCCAGGTCCTCCCACTGGGAGCCCAGCACGAGGTCGACCGACAGCGCCTCCCGCCCGTCCTCGACGAGCTCGACGCCCTCCGGCAGCGCGTCCAGCAGGACCTGCGCCTCCTCCAGGCCCTCGGGGCCGTGCCGGACGACGGCCACCCCGTCGATCGTGGCCCCCTCCGGGTCGTTGGCGACGGTCAGCACGTCGAACGAGCGGGCGCGCAGGGCCTCGCCCGCCCGTCCGGCCGCCCCGGACCCGGCGTTGGCGTTGTACACGTTGACGGGCACGTCCTCCGGGGCCAGGCTCGGTGCAGGCGCGGGCACCGCCGTCGTCACCGCCGCGTCGTCCGTGCCCCCCTCGTTGAGACCGAACCACCCCTGCACGTAGGCCAGCGCGAAGCCGAACACCAGCAGCAGGCCCAGCAGGAGGGCGACGATCACCAGGACGGCCCGGCGGCGTGCCCGGCGGGCGGCCGTCGACATGCCGGCGGTGCGCACGTAGCCCACGGGGCTGGTCCTTCCGTCGTCGGGGTCGGGTCGGTGGTCGGGGTCGGGTCGGTGGTCGGGGTCGGGTCGCAGGACCCGCTGTGCGAGGTTAGCGACCGCCGCGGGCGTCCAGGTCCAGGACACGCCCGTGCACCACCGGACGCCCCTGGAGCGCGGCCCTCAGCGCCCGGTGCAGCCCGTCCTCGAGGTAGAGCGTGTCCTGCCACTTCACCACGTGGCAGAAGATGTCGCCGTAGAAGGTCGAGTCTGGCGACAGCAGCACGTGCAGGTCCAGCTCGGCCCGGGTGGTGACGAGGTCGTCGAGGCGCAGCATCCGCGGCGGCAGGTGGGCCCAGTCGCGGGCCTCGTCCAGCCCGTGCGGCGGGTAGGGACGTCCGTCGCCCACACCCTTGAAGATCATGGGCGCGAGTGTAGGCGGCGGCAGGTCCGTCCGCCCGTCGCACTAGAGTCGGCGGCGTGAGCGAGGAGAGCAACGAGCAGAGCAGCCAGGTCGAACTCATCCGCGAGGGCTACGCCTTCAGCGAGCCCAGCATCGTCCTGGGTGGGGCCGTGGACGACGGGCAGGTCGTCCCTGACGCGGTCGTCCGCCTGCCGCTGGGCTCGATGAACCGCCACGGTCTGGTGGCCGGCGCCACCGGCACGGGCAAGACGGTGACCCTCCAGGTGCTGGCGGAGCAGCTCTCGGACGCCGGCGTCCCGGTCTTCCTGGCCGACATCAAGGGAGACCTGACGGGTATGGCGTCGCCCGCCGAGGGCGGTGGGCGCATCGACGAGCGCATGGGCGCGCTCGCGCAGGAATGGAGCGGGACGGCATACCCCGTGGAGCTGATGAACCTCGGAGGGGAGGGGGTCGGCACCCCCGTGCGCGCCACGGTGACCTCCTTCGGTCCCACCCTGCTGTCCAAGGTGCTGCGGCTGAACAAGACGCAGGAGTCCAGCCTCGGCCTGGTCTTCCACTGGGCCGACCAGCAGGGGCTGGCGCTGCTGGACCTCAAGGACCTCACCGCCGTCATCCAGCACCTGCTCTCCGACGAGGGCAAGGGCGACCTGAAGTCGCTCGGCGGGCTGGCGACCTCCACCGCGGGCGTCATCCTGCGTGAGCTCGTCGGGCTGTCCGCGGCCGGCGGCGACGTCTTCTTCGGAGAGCCGGAGTTCGACACCGCCGACCTCATGCGCACCACCGACGACGACAAGGGCATCATCAGCTGCCTGGAGCTGCCGGGCGTGCAGGACAAGCCGGTGCTCTTCTCCACCTTCCTCATGTGGCTGCTGGCCGACCTCTTCCAGGACCTGCCCGAGGTGGGCAACCCGGACAAGCCCAAGCTCGTCTTCTTCTTCGACGAGGCGCACCTGCTCTTCGACGACGCCTCCGACGCCTTCCTCGACTCCGTCGAGCAGGCGGTGCGGCTCATCCGCTCCAAGGGTGTCGGCGTCTTCTTCGTCACCCAGACCCCCAAGGACGTGCCCGACAGCGTGCTGGCCCAGCTGGGCAACCGGGTGCAGCACGCCCTGCGCGCGCACACGCCGAACGACGCCAAGGCGCTGAGGGCCACGGTCTCGACGTTCCCGAGGAGCGGGTACGACCTGGAGGAGCTGCTGACCGCGCTCGGGACCGGCGAGGCGGTGGTGACCGTCCTGTCGGAGAAGGGCGCACCCACCCCGGTCGCGCACACGATGATGCGCGCCCCGCAGGGACGGATCGGGCCGTCGGACCAGGCCGTGGTCCAGCAGGTCGAGGCCGGGTCGGCGATCATGTCCCGCTACGCCGAGCAGGTCGACCGGGAGTCGGCCTACGAGCTGCTCGCCGCCCGGCTCGAGGCCGCCGCCGACGAGGCTGCGGAGGAGGAGAGCGGGGCCGGGACCTCGGGGCGGAGCGGTCGCACCGGCTCCGGGCGGGGCCGGGCCGCCGAGGAGGACAAGGGCATGATCGGTCAGGTGGTCGAGTCGACGGCGTTCCGCTCGATGCTGCGCTCGGCCGGCACGGTCATCGGTCGGGAGATCACCCGGTCCATCTTCGGAACCGGTCGACGGCGCCGCTGACCTGCGATTTCGGCCCCCGGGCGGCTGTCGGGTATCCTCGTCGGCGGAGGATTCGCATAGTGGCCTAGTGCGCACGATTGGAAATCGTGTTGGGGATGAAACCCCTCGCGGGTTCAAATCCCGCATCCTCCGCCACCGTCCAGCAGGACACCATCAGACCCCCGGCGCCCCGGCCCGGGGGTCTGATGCGTGTCGGGGCGCGGTGTGTCACGATAAGTGTTGCTTCCCACGTTCATAGCAACGACTGATAGGACCGTGATGGGCACCACCACCTGGCGACCGGACCCCACCTTCTACCCCTCCCCGGAGCTGGCGGGGGAGGCGCCCCCGGAGCAGCACGCCTTCGTGGCCACCTTCTGGCGGGGGGAGGGGGAGCCGGGCAAGGACGCCCTGGCGGTGGTCAGCGTGGACCCGGCGGCCCCGGACTACGGCCGGGTCGTCGGCTGGTGCGAGATGCCGAACGTCGGGGACGAGCTGCACCACCACGGTTGGAACGCCTGCTCCTCGGCCCTGTGCCCCGGCAGCGCGCACCCGCACGTGGAGCGCCGGTACCTGCTGCTCATGGGGCTGCGCTCCTCGCGGATCCACTTCGTCGACGTCAAGGACGACCCGCGCAACCCCACGATCGCCAAGGTCATCGAGCCCGAGGAGTACAAGGCCAGGAGCGGGTACTCCCGCCCGCACACGGCCCACTGCGGGCCCGAGGGCATCTACATCACCAACCTCGGCACCGCGGAGGGGGATGAGGGGCCTGGCGGGATCGCGCTCCTGGACCACGACACCTTCGAGGTCAAGGGGGCCTGGGAGAAGGACCGGGGCGAGCAGTACCTCGCCTACGACTTCTGGTGGCACCTCAACCACGACCGGATGATCACCAGCGAGTGGGGGACCCCCCGCCAGGTGGAGAACGGTGTGCTGCCCGAGGACCTGCTGGCCGGCCGGTACGGCAACAAGGTCCACGTCTTCGACCTCGTGCGCCGCACCCACCTGCAGACCCTGGAGCTCGGCCCGCAGTACCAGATGGCCCTGGAGCTGCGGCCGGCCCACGACCCCGACCAGCAGTACGGCTTCGTCGGCGTGGTCCTGAGCCTGGAGGACCTCTCCGGCTCCATCTGGTGCTGGCAGCGCGACGGCCGGGACGGCGACTTCAGCATCACCAAGGTGTTCGACATCCCGGCCGAGCCCGTGGCCGACGAGGACGTGGACCGTCTGCCGGAGCTGCTGCGTCCGTTCAAGGCGGTGCCTCCGCTCATCACCGACATCGACCTCTCCGTCGACGACCGCTTCCTCTACGTCTCCTGCTTCGGGACGGGACAGACGATCCAGCTCGACGTGACCGACCCGCTGCACCCGAAGCAGGTGGGCGAGATCCGCCTCGGCGGCATCATGACGAGGGCCAGCCACCCGGCCGCACCGGACCTGCCCCTGGCCGGCGCCCCGCAGATGGTGGAGATCAGCCGGGACGGCCGGCGGGTCTACTGGACCAACTCGCTCTACGGCGCCTGGGACGACCAGTTCTACCCCGACGGGGTGGGGGCCTGGATGGCCAAGGCCGACATCGACCCCGAGACCGGCCGGATGACGCTGGACGAGCGGTTCTTCCCCCACGGGGACGACTTCCGGGGCAACCGCGTGCACCAGACCCACCTCGAGGGCGGCGACGCGTCGAGCGACTCCTACTGCTTCAGCTGACCTGCCCGGTGCCGTCCTCGCCCGGGCCGCCCGCCGACGCCTCGGTGCTGCTGACGCACGCCGGTCACGGCGGGGGCGGGGCGGTCGACGTGGCCGCGCTCCTCGCCGCGCTGGGCCTGGGTCTGTTCCACGGCGTCAATCCCGCGATGGGCTGGTTGTTCGCCCTCTCCTACGGCCTGCAGGAGAAGAGCCGCCGGGCGCTGCTGCGCTCCCTCGCGTGGATCGTCCTGGGCCACGAGCTCTCGGTGCTCCCGACCGCCCTGGTCGTGACCCTCTTCGCCAGCCAGGTCTCCCGCGGGCTGGCGCTGGGGGTCGTGGCCGTCGTGCTGCTCGTGTTCGGGGCGGTGCAGCTGCTGCGGCCGCGCCACTTCCGCTGGGTGGGGATGCGGCTGCGGCCTTGGCAGCTGGCCTGGTGGTCGTTCCTGATGTCCACCGCGACCGGGGCTGGCCTCATGCTCGCGCCCGTGCTGCTCAGCACGACGACGAGCGGGCACGAGGACGCCGTGGCCGGCGCGCTGGCCGGGGACCTGTGGGCGGCGGTGCTCGTCGCCGTCGTGCACGCGCTCGGGATGGCCCTGGCCGCCGGCGCCACCGCACTGGTCGTCCACCAGGTGCTCGGCCTGCGGGTGCTGCGCTCGCACTGGATCAACCTCGACAAGCTCTGGGCCATCGCCTTTCTCGTCGCCGGGGCCGGCGTGGCCCTCGCGTGGTGGCTCGGCTGAGGCCCTGCAACCGGGGCTGGCCTGAGGCGCTGCGACCGACCCACAGCGGCATCCGGCTCCTGGAGCGGGTTCCTCCCTGCTCCAAGAACCGGTTCCCGCTGTGGGTCGCCCGCTCTTTGGCCGGCCCGCGGCCGTCGCCTACACTGGTCCCCGGACCCCTCGTGCGGTGGTACCTCACTGAACTCCCCCAGGGCAGGAATGCAGCAAGGGCAGGTGAGCTCTTCCAGGTGCGCGAGGGGTTCTTCTCGTTCCGGGGTGTCGTCCGCTTTGCCCGACCTCCGCCTGCGTTTGCGCAGGTCGCGATCCAGGTGCCCGTGCAAACCGGACGAGACCCCTGTGCAGACCGGATGAGACCCCTGTGCAGACCGGTCGAGAGCCCTTCGCAGACCGGGCGAGACCGCTGTCGACACCGGCCGGCCTGCCCGGTGGCGGCCAGGTGCAGGGCGTCCGACGGAGCTCCTCGCCGGACCGGGACGGCACCCCGCCGGTGGCCGCCCACCGTCAGGGCGTGAGCATCACCTTGATCGCCCGGCGCTCGTCCATCGCGCGGTAGGCCTCGGCGACCTCGGCCAGCGGCAGCGTCAGGTCGAACACCAGACCCGGGTCGATCTCCCCGGCCAGCACGTCGTCGCGCAGCTGCTCCAGGTAGTGCCGCACCGGCGCCACCCCGCCGGCCAGCGCGACGTTGTGCCGGAACATCCGCCCGACCGGCACCTCCACTCCGTGCGGGACGCCGACGAAGCCGACGGTCCCGCCCGGCCGCGCCGAGTCGAAGGCCTGCGTCATCGACTCCCCGGTCCCGACGCACTCCAGCACCCGGTCGGCCCCCACGCCGTCGGTCAGCTCCAGGATCTTCTCCGCACCCTCGGCGCCGCGCTCGGCGACCACGTCGGTGGCGCCGAACCGCCGGGCGATCTCCTGGCGCGGCACGTGCCGCGACATCGCCACGACCCGCCCCGCGCCCATCCGGGCCGCCGACAGCACGGCCGACAGACCGACGGCCCCGTCGCCGACCACCACGACGGTCTCGCCCTCCTGCACCCCGGCCGAGACCGCGCAGTGCCATCCGGTGGCCATGACGTCGGACAGCGCCAGCATCGAGGGCAGCATCGCCTCGTCCGGCACCTCGGGCGTGGCGACGAGGGTCGCGTCGGCGTAGGGCACCCGCATGACCTCCCCCTGGCACCCGGGGGTCCACTCGCCGTCCCCGTCCCGGCCGCCCCAGCCGTCGCCGCCCAGCACGCACGAGGTCTGCACCCCGTTCCGGCAGTGCGCGCACTCCCCGCAGCTGAACCGGAACGGCGCGATGACGAACTGCCCGGGCCGCACGGTCTTCACCTCGGCCCCCACCTCCTCGACGACGCCCACGAACTCGTGGCCGATGCGCTGGGGCTTGGACACCTTGTTGATCCCCCGGTAGGGCCACAGGTCCGAGCCGCACACGCAGCTGGCGCTCACCCGCACGATCGCATCCGTCGGGCGGACCAGCTGCGGGTCGGGCACCTCCTCGAGACGGACGTCGCCGGGCGCGTGGAGGATCGTGGCTCGCATGGCCCCCATCCTGCCACCGCCGCCGTGAGGGAGCCGCCCCGCCGTCTGCCCGAGAAGGCCCCCCACCGTCCCCGCGTCGTACCCGCCCCGCCGTCTGCACGAGGAGGCCCTCCACCGTCCCCGCGCCGTCCTCCACCCGCACCCCGACGCGCACCCGCAGCCCCCTGCACCGCATACCCGGTCCGTGGGAGGATGGGGCGCCCTCGGCGTCCCGCGTCGGGAGCCTCCCCAGAAGAGAGGAAGCGACGGCATGCCGTTCCACGTCGGCTCCGAGGTCGGGCGCCTGCGCCAGGTCATCGTCCACCGCCCGGGCCTGGAGATGCACCGGCTCACCCCGGCGAACAAGGAGCGCTACCTCTTCGACGAGATCCTGTGGGTCGAGAAGGCCCAGGAGGAGCACGACGACTTCTCCCGCGTGATGACCGAGCGCGGCATCACGGTGCACCACTTCGACCAGCTGCTGCGCGAGACCGTCGCGGTGCCGGAGGCCCGGCGCTACATCCTGGACGCCTCGCTCGACCAGCGGCACGTCGGGCCGATGGCCGCCGAGGAGCTGCGTACCGCGTTCGAGCAGATGGACGACGCGCTGCTGACCCGCCACCTCATCGGGGGGATCACCAAGGCCGAGATCCTCGAGGTCCTGCCCGCGCCGCAGTCGCTGATGATCGAGCAGCTCGACCTCTACGACGCGGTGCTCGCGCCGCTGCCCAACCACCTGTTCACCCGGGACACCTCCGCCTGGGTGCACGACGGCGTGGCCGTGAACTCGATGCACAAGAAGGCCCGTCGCCGCGAGACGGTGCACTACGACGCGATCTACACCTACCACCCGATGTTCGCCGGGGCCGGCATGCGCTGGTGGGCCCACGGCGTGCACGACGGGCCGGCCACCGCCGAGGGCGGCGACGTCCTGGTGCTCGGCAACGGCGTGGTCCTCGTCGGGCTCTCCGAGCGCACCACCGCGATGGGGGTCGAGCGCCTCGCCCGCCGGATGCTCGCGGCCGGCGACTTCACCACCGTCGTCGCCCTCGACATGCCCAAGGCCCGGGCGGTCATGCACCTCGACACCGTCATGACGATGATCGACGAGGGCACCTTCACCCGCTACAGCGGGCTGCCGGACCTGCCGTCGTGGACGATGACCGCCGGCGACCCGTCCGGCGACGGCGAGGTGGACGTGGTCATCCGTCGCAACGCGCCCGAGCGGATGATGGACGTCATCGCCGAGGCCCTGGGGATCGACTCCCTGCGGGTGCTCGCCGCCGACCAGGACCCCCGCGCCGCCGCCCGCGAGCAGTGGGACGACGGCTGCAACGTGCTCGCCCTCGAGCCCGGTGTGGTCGTGGGGTACGAGCGCAACACGGTGACCAACGACCACCTGCGCGCCCAGGGGGTGGAGGTGCTGACCATCTCCGGCTCCGAGCTGGGCCGGGGCCGCGGCGGGCCCCGCTGCATGTCCTGCCCGATCGAGCGCGACCCCCTGGGCTGAGGGGTGCCGGCACGACGGCGCACCGACCCCGCCGAGGGGGAGCAGGCCCTGGCGGCCTGGCGCGCGGCCACCCAGGGCGAGGACGACCCGCAGGTATGGCGTGCCGCCTCCGCCGCCCTCGGGCGGGCCGTGCTGGGCCCGGCGGTGCGGTGGACCACCGAGGAGCTGGCCCTGCGTGCCCCCGGCCGCTCGGTCGAGGTGCGGGTGCCGCCCTACGCCGCCGTGCAGTGCATCGAGGGGCCGCGGCACACCCGCGGCACGCCGACGAACGTCGTCGAGACCGACGCGGCCACCTGGCTGGCGCTCGCCACCGGCCGGCTGACCTGGGACGACGCCCTCGCAGAGGGGGCCGTCCGGGCCTCGGGCCGACGGGCCGACCTGGCGGAGCACCTGCCGCTGGCCTGAGCCGGGCCCTTTCCCGCCGGGGGACGTGCGCACGGGCTGCGGCACGGCATACGCACCTCTGCGTATGGCGTGGGCCGCACCCGGGCCGCCACGCTGGTCCGGAAGTGCCCCGCCGGGGGGCACGACACCGAAGGAGAAGACCATGCGGATGCGTCAGCGGGCCGTCCGGGCCCTGGCGGCAGGAGCCGCACTGTCCCTGCTCGGGGCTGGTGCCGCGTCGGCCCACGAGTGCTACAAGCACGACTGGCAGCAGCAGGCCTACGACAACCTCGCCGCCAACGGCTCGGCCTGGATGCCGGTCAGCGGGATGGTGCGGATGTTCCTCGTCGCCCCGGACGAGCAGGAGACGTGCGGGCCGCTCGCGGACGCGGCCGTGGCGGAGTGGGTCCAGACGTGGGACTTTCCGCGGGAGCCGCTGATCCACAGCCGGGCGACGATCGGCGGAGGGGCCAAAGCCAAGGGCAAGAACCCACCGCCGATCGGCTACCTGACCGACGACCAGTTCGGCAGCCTCATCGGAGGGGTGGTGGGAGCCCTGGGACCGGCAGGCTGCACGCTGCCCCCGATGGACTGAGCGCCCGCTCCCGGGTGGAGGCGTCCGGCACCGGGTCCAGGAGGGGCGGTGCCGGCAGCAGCCCGAGCTGCTGGCCGGTGAGGACGGCCGAGAGCCGGTCGACCGCACCGAGCTTGCGGTAGAGGTGCTCCTGGTGCTTGTGCACGGTCCGCGGGGAGATCGCCAGCCGGGCGGCGATCCCCGCGGCCGTGCGCCCCTGGGCCAGCATCACCAGGACCATCCGCTCCCGGGCGGTCAGCCGGGGCGCGTCGGCTGCCGCGACGGGGCCGGGCGGACTCGCGGGGCGGTCCGGGCCCGCCGGGGCAGCCGCCGGGCCCGGTGCAGGGCCCGGCGCAGGGCCGAGCCGGGCCAGCAGCCCCAGGTGGTGGTCCGCCCCGACGATCGTCGGGGCCGCCTCGACGATCCGGTCGACCGCGCAGGAGGGCAGCGGCTCCTCGGAGACGAGCACCCACCCCAGCCAGGCGCCCTGGCGCAGCGGCCGGGGGTCGCGCACGGTGGGGATCGTCAGCTGGTGGGGGGAGAGGTGCAGCCGCTCGTACTCCTCGTGCGTCCGGGCGTCCCCGGTCCAGCCCGCCGCCACGGCGTCCTGCAGGAGCGTGGGGCGCAGGGTGCCGGTGTCCCGGTGGAACCGGGTGAACGGGTGCTGGCGGAAACGCTCCGGCCCCGGCCACTCCGCGGCAGGGGGTAGCGGGGCCCACGACGGGGCCATGATCTCCCAGTCCGTCACGTCGACACCGAACCGCAGCCGCGCGGCCAGGCCGGCGCCGCTGACCTGCACGAGCCAGTCGGCCATCACCTCGACGGCCGCGGGCGCGTCCGGCGCGTCCAGGATCTGGACCGCCAGGTCGGCCGGGGTGGGTGCAGCGACCACACGGAGCTCCTCGCACGGTGCGATCACCGGCCGCGGGCGACGGCCGGGACCCCGAGACCTCGTAGCGTACTCCTGACCGGCGCTCGGAGGGATCTCTCAGCCGCCGGGGTGATACTGGGAGGCGTGGCACGACAGCGAGACGACATCGAGACCGTGGACCAGCCCGGCCCCCAGCACGTGCCCGTGCGGCGCCGTCCGGACCTGGTCAGGTTCCTCGTCACCGGCACCGTCCTCGGGGCGGTCCTCGGCGGGCTGATCGGCTGGCTGGGCCCGGACGCCTACGGCCGGACGCAGGGGCAGGAGGTGGTCCTGCTCGCCGTGGTGGGTGCGCTCCTCCTGGGCCTGGTCGCGGCGGTGGCCTACCTGGTGGCCGACCGCTCCAGCCTGCGCGGGCAGGACTGACCGCCCGCGGTCGCCGCCCGGCTGCTCACCCCTCGGCCAGGCCGCGCCTGATTGCGTCGGCGAAGGCGTCCACCGGCTGGGCCCCCGCGACGCCGTAGCGGTCCGCCACGACGACGAACGGCACGCCGGTCGCGCCGTAGGCCCTGGCCTGCTCCACGTCGGCGGCCACCGCCCCGGCGAACTCCTGCCCGGCGAGCACCTCGTCCACCCGGTCGGCCGGGAGCCCGACCTCGCCCGCCACCTCCCGCAGCACCCTGTGGTCGCTGACGTCGCGCGCCCCGGCGTGGTAGGCCGTCATCAGCGCCGCGACCGCCTCCGCCTGCAGCGGCGCCCCGCCCTCCTCGCGGGCCAGGTGCAGGAGCCGGTGCGCGTCGTGGGTGTTGACGTGCGGGGCGGCCTCGGGTCGGTGGGTCAGCCCCTCCTGGGCGGCCAGGTCCCGCACCTGCCCGACCATCGCCGCCACCTGCGCGGGGCCGGCGGCGTAGCGCCGCCCGAGCGCCTCCACCGTCGTCTCGGCGGGCGGCACCGGGGCGTCGGGGTCGAGCTGGAAGGAGCGCCAGACCACCTCCACGTCCTCGGCGCCCGCCGTCCCCTCGTCACGCACGAGCTCCAGGGCCCGCTCGAGGCGGCGCCGGCCGATGGAGCACCACGGGCAGACGATGTCGGACCAGATGTCGATGCGCACCCGCCCAGGGTAGGCGTCGGGGCCCTCGGCGCACGGCATACCCCTGCCCGGCCCCTGTGGGATGATCGGGCCGTGGCACGCGCTGACGGACGGCTCTCGCACGACCTGCTGCCCGGGGAGCGCCTGCCCCAGGACGCCTGCGGGGTGTTCGGGGTGTGGGCCCCCGGCGAGGAGGTCGCCAAGCTGACCTACTTCGGCCTCTACGCGCTGCAGCACCGCGGCCAGGAGGCGGCCGGCATCGCGACGAGCGACGGTCAGCGGCTGGTGGTCTACAAGGACGTCGGGCTGGTCAGCCAGGTCTTCGACGAGTCCGCGCTCGCCTCGCTGCAGGGCCACCTGGCGGTCGGCCACTGCCGCTACTCCACCACCGGGCGCAACTCCTGGGAGAACGCCCAGCCCACCCTCGGCGGCACCGCCGACCGCACCGTGGCGCTGACCCACAACGGCAACCTCATCAACACCGCCGAGCTGCGCGACCTGCTCGCCGAGTCCCACGGCGGGGACCTGTCCAGCTCCCGGGGCGAGGTCGGCCGGGGCAACACCACCGACACGGCCATCGTCACCGGCCTGCTCACCGCCGACGAGGACCTTCCCCTGGAGGAGGCGGCGATGCGGGTGCTCCCGCTGCTGCGGGGCGCGTTCAGCCTTGTCTTCTGCGACGAGGGCACCCTGTATGCCGCGCGCGACCCCCAGGGGGTCCGCCCGCTGGTCCTGGGTCGCCTCGAGCGCGGCTGGGTGGTGGCCTCCGAGACCGCGGCGCTGGACATCGTCGGCGCCTCGGTCGTGCGGGAGGTCGAGCCCGGCGAGCTGATCGCCGTGGACGAGCACGGCCTGCGCTCGCAGCGGTTCGCCGAGGCCGCGCCCAAGCGGTGCGTCTTCGAGTGGGTCTACCTGGCCCGGCCGGACACCACGATCGCGGGCCGGGAGGTCTACGACGCGCGGGTGGAGATGGGTCGCCGGCTCGCGGGGGAGCACCCCGTCGAGGCCGACCTGGTCATGCCGACGCCGGAGTCCGGCACCCCCGCCGCGATCGGCTACGCCGAGGCCTCGGGCATCCCGTTCGGCCACGGCCTGGTCAAGAACGCCTACGTCGGGCGCACCTTCATCGCCCCCAGCCAGACGATCCGCCAGCTGGGCATCCGGCTCAAGCTCAACCCCCTGCGCGACGTGATCAAGGGCAAGCGGCTCGTGGTCGTCGACGACTCGATCGTGCGCGGCAACACCCAGCGGGCCCTGGTGCGGATGCTGCGCGAGGCCGGCGCCGCCGAGGTGCACGTGCGCATCTCCTCCCCGCCGGTGCGCTGGCCCTGCTTCTACGGGATCGACTTCGCCACCCGCGCCGAGCTCATCGCCACCGGCCTGGACACCGAGTCGATCCGGGCCACGATCGGGGCCGACTCGCTCGGCTACATCAGCGAGGACAGCATGGTGGAGGCGACCCAGCAGCAGCCCTCGACCCTGTGCACCGCCTGCTTCAGCGGCACCTACCCGATCGAGCTGCCGCACGAGGACCAGCTGGGCAAGGACGTCCTGGAGCTGCAGTTCCCCGTCCACGAGGGGGTCGACCCCACCGACGTGGGCACCCTCGACGTCGAGGGCGTCAGCCTGGGCGCGGCACTGGGCGGCTCGGACGCGGTGCGACGTCCCTGACCGGCTGCCCACGCACGCCCAACCGCCCCCACCGGCCCACCCGCACCAGCCCACCGCCCGTCGACCCACCCGTCCACCCACCCGTCCACCCGCCCGCCGACCCGAGCTGCGCCATACCGACCCGTCCGGAGGACCGCGATGACCGACCAGCCGATCACCTACGCCAGCGCGGGCGTCGACGTGCACGCCGGGGACCGGGCGGTGGAGCTGATGAAGGACTCCGTGCGCCGGGCCCAGCGGCCCGAGGTGCTCGGCGGGCTCGGCGGCTTCGCCGGGATGTTCGACGCCTCGGCGCTGAAGGGGATGCGACGCCCGGTGCTGGCCACCTCCACCGACGGGGTCGGCACCAAGGTCGCGGTCGCCCAGGCGATGGACGTGCACGACACGATCGGCCAGGACCTCGTGGGCATGGTCGTCGACGACATCGTCGTCTCCGGGGCCGAGCCGCTGTTCATGACCGACTACATCGCCTGCGGGAAGGTCGTGCCCAAGCGGATCGCCGCGATCGTTTCGGGCATCGCCCGCGGCTGCGAGCTGGCCGGGGTGGCCCTCGTCGGCGGGGAGACCGCCGAGCACCCCGGGCTGCTCGACCCGGACGAGTACGACGTGGCCGGCGCCGCCACCGGGGTGGTGGAGCACGACGACGTCCTGGGGCCGCACCGGGTGCAGCGCGGCGACGTCGTCCTGGCGCTGCCGTCCTCGGGGCTGCACTCCAACGGCTACTCCCTCGTCCGCCGCGTCGTCGCGGCCGCCGGGTGGGACTGGGACCGGCACGTCGACGAGCTCGGTCGCACCATCGGCGAGGAGGCCCTGGAGCCCACGCGGATCTACACCCGGGCGCTGCTCGAGGTGGTCCGCGCCGACGTGGGGCTGCACGCCCTCTCGCACGTCACCGGCGGCGGGCTGGCGGCCAACCTGGCCCGGGTGCTGCCCAGGGACACCCTGGCCACCGTCGAGCGGTGCTGGAGCCCGCCACCGATCTTCGGGCTGGTGCAGGAGCTGGGCCGGGTCCCGCTGGCGGACCTGGAGCAGACGCTCAACATGGGCGTCGGCTTCGTCGCCGTCGTCGCGCCGGAGGGTGTCGCGCGCGCCCAGGAGATCCTGCGGGCGCACGGCACGGAGCCCTGGGTGGTGGGGGCGGTCGGCGATCCCAGCACCGTGTCGACCTACGGGGCGCCGGTCGTGCAGGGTGCCAAGGGCGTCGACGGGGGCGCGGTGATGATGCTGGGGGACTACCCCGCCTGAGAGGGGGTCACCAGCAGCCAGTAGCTCGTCGGTCCCCGGGTGCCGACCGTCCCGGTCCACCGGGTGTCGGCGGCGTCGGAGGTCAGGGCGGTGCGCACGGTGCCCTCGTCGTGGTCGAAGAGCACCACGCTGCGGGCGGGCTCGGGCAGGTCCACCTGCACGGCGTTGGCCACCGTGTCGATCGGCACGTCCTCGAACTGCCAGGTCGGCCCCTCGGCGGAGACCGGGTCGCGCGGACTGGACTGGTGCCACAGGCGCACCCGCTCCTCGGTGACGTCGGTCGGGGTGCACCCGGCCGCCTCGACGTCGGCGCTCGTGGCGTCCTCGGCCAGCGGCTCCTGACAGATCTGCAGCTGCACCTGCAGGTCCTGGAAGTTCAGCTGCCGGGTGAAGGCCCACGTCGAGATCACGGCGATGAGGCCGAACAGCACGAGGATCACCCAGAACCGGTTGCGGGCCACCCGCCCCTTGACGACCGCGTCCTCGGCCGTCCACCGTGCCTCGTGCCGTGCCCTCGTCGCCATGCGTGCGGTCCTCCCCGTCGTACGTCGCCGACCCAGGGTATGCCGTGCCGCGAGGTGCCGACGAGCCGTCTCCGGACCGGGTGGCTGGGTGGTCGGGGCGACCGGGTGGCCGCGTGCTTGGGGCGACCGGGTGGTCGGGGCGATCTGGTGGCCGGGGCGGGGTCGGTCAGGCGACCCCGTCCGTGAGCACACCGGTCTGCACGGCCCACAGGTCGGCGTAGGGGCCGGGCCGCGCGACCAGCTCGTCGTGGGTGCCCGCCTCCACGACCCGGCCGGCCTCCAGGACCCAGATGCGGTCGGCGTGCCGCACGGTCGAGAGCCGGTGGGCCACCATGATCGTGGTCCGGCCCTGGCTCACCTCGGCCAGCGAGCGCTGGATCGCCGCCTCGGTCTCGTTGTCGACGGCCGAGGTGGCCTCGTCGAGGACCAGCACGGCGGGGTCGCGCAGGATGGCCCGGGCCAGCGCCAGGCGCTGGCGCTGGCCGCCGGAGAGGGTGACCCCGCGCTCGCCGACGAGGGTGTCGTAGCCATGGGCGGTCCGGCTGACGAACTCGTGCGCCGCGGCCTGCTCGGCGGCCCGCCGCACCTCCTCACGGGTGGCGTCGGGGCGGCCGTAGGCGATGTTCTCAGCGATCGTGCCCTCGAAGAGGAAGACGTCCTGGGCCACGTAGCCGATGCGGCCGCGCAGCGAGTCCCAGGTCAGCTCCCGCAGGTCGGTGCCGTCGAGCAGCACCTGACCGGCCCGGGGGTCGGCGAAGCGCAGCAGCAGCCGCAGGAGCGTGGACTTGCCCGCTCCCGTGGCCCCCACGACCGCGTGGACCTGCCCGGCCGGGACGTCCATCGACACCCCGTGGAGCACGTCGGGGCCGTCGGCGTAGCCGGCCCGGACCTCGACCAGCTCCAGGTGGCCGCGCACCTGGGGGAGCGTGCGTCCGCCCTGGACGGTGACCGGCTCCTCGTCGAGCAGGGCCAGGATCCGCCGGACCGAGGCCATCGCGCGCTGGTAGAGGTCGAGCACCTCGCCGACGGAGGTCAGCGGCCACAGGAGGCGCTGGGTCATGAAGACGAGGACGGAGTACAGACCGACCTCCAGGGTGCCGTCCAGCGCCATCCACCCGCCCATGAGCAGGGTGGTGGTGAACCCGGCGAGGATGGCCATCCGGATGAGCGGCACGAAGGCCGCCGAGGCCCGGATCGCGTCGGCGTTGGCGAGCCGGTACGCCTCGGAGACCTCCCGCACGCGCGCCAGCTCGCGGTCCTCGGCGGTGAACGACTTGATGGTGGCCATCCCGCCGAGGTTGGCCGAGACCAGGCCGCTGATCCTGGAGACGGCGGCGCGGACCACGGCGTACCGGGGGACGAGGTGGCGCTGGAACCACAGCGAGCCCGCCACGATCACCGGGATGGGCAGGAAGGCCAGCAGCGTCAGCGTCCAGCTGCTGACCGCGAAGACGGCACCGACCAGGAGGATGTTGAGGGCCAGCGTCCACAGCTTGTCGACACCCGCGTCGAGGAAGCGCTCGAGCTGGTTGACGTCGTCGTTGACGACCGCGAGCGTGCCGCCGGTCGGCCGGGACTCGTGCCAGGCCATGTCCAGGCCCTGGACGTGCCCGTAGACCTCCAGGCGCAGGTCGTGCTCGACCTGCTGGGCCAGGTTGCGCCAGGTCAGCGCGGAGAGGTAGTCGAAGATCGACTCCAGGACCCACACGACTGCGTTGATGACCGCGAGCCAGAGGAGCTGGTCGCGCCGGTCGGCCACACCCAGCACGTCGGCGACGAAGGAGTCGCTGCCGCGGACGACGACGTCGATGGCCGCGCCGATGAGCAGCTCGGGCACGACGTCCATGACCTTGCGGACCGTGGACAGCAGGAACGCCAGCACCACGCGTGCGCGGTACTGGCGGTACCTGGTCCAGAGCTGGGCGAGCGGGTGGGTCACCTCACCACCACGGGGCCCGGGGCGGGTGCGCTCACCTCAACGGGTGCCTCCGGGTGCCCAGGCTCCGTCGTCGCTCTCGTCGTCGTCGTCGGAGTCGTCGACGTAGGCCGCGTACGGGTCCTGGTCGTCGTCCTCCTCGTCGGCGTCCGCGTGGTCGCTCTCGTAGGTGAACTCACCTCGTCCGCTGCGGAGCTCGCGCTCCAGGGCGGTGAGGTCGGTGCTGGGAGCCGAGTTGTACTTCAGCTTCCGGGCGACCTTGATCTGCTTTGCCTTGGCTCGGCCGCGCCCCATGGCGTGACCCCCTCGTGTCGTGTCGTCCGGAACGGCACCGCTTGCTGATCACATCAGGTCGCGCAGCCGGCCCGGGAGTGCGAATGTTCGTGCGCCCAAGGCTACATGAGACGACGCTCACAGCCCGCATCGCCCCGGCCGGGGCTCAGCCGCGACGGTTGCGGGTCCAGGTGTGCACCAGCAGCGCCGCCAGCCCCAGGACGGCGAGCCCCACGACGAGCCAGACCCACCCGGGCAGGCCGGTGTCCACCCCCTGCGCGACCGGCGGATCGACGTCCTCCTCGTCCTCGCCGGCGTCGGCAGCGGCCGTGCCGTCGTCGGTCGTCCCCCCGGCGGGCGTCGAGCCGTCGGTGCCGTCGGGGGAGTAGTCCTGCGCCGCGGCGCCACCGGCGCCACCGGCGGCGTCGGCGCCGTCGCCCGTGGTGACCGTGAAACCCAGCGTCCCGGAGATCGGGTGGCCGTCGGAGCTGGTGATCCGCCAGGCGACCTCGTAGGTCCCGTCGACCATCCCGGTGACCTCCTGCACGACCGCCCGGCCGTCCACGACGGGCTCGCCGACGAGGTGGTCCTGCCCGGGGCCGGTCGTCACCGCCACCTGGGCACCGACGGGGGCGACCTCGCCGGAGAAGGTGAAGGTCAGTGCCTCGGGGGCCTCCGTCAGCACCGCGCCGTCAACCGGATCGGTCCCGGTCAGCTGGTCGTGGGCCTGCGCCGCCCCGGGCACGAGCAGCAGCAGCGTGGCGAGCAGGAGGATCAGCGGACGCAGGAACCGGGTCACGTCTCTACTGTAGGTCGGCTCCGACGCAGCGTCGGACCGGCCCGACCCCACCGGCCGGGCCAGGTCGACCCCACCGGCCGGACAGCCCCACCCCGTGGCGCGGGCCTGTCCGGCCCCACGGCATACCCTGCCCGGATGGGCCCCTCCTCCTACCGCACGCTGGCCGCCGGGGCCGAGGCCACCCTGGAGGACCGCCGCTCGGTCTTCACCTGCTGGCTGCGCCGGGTCGAGGACGAGGCGCAGGCCAGGGCGGTCGTCGAGGAGGCCCGCAGCACGTTCTGGGACGCGCGGCACCACTGCTCGGCCTTCGTGCTCGGGCCGGACGGGGCCACCGTGCGCAGCAACGACGACGGGGAACCGGGCGGGACCGCGGGGGCGCCGATGCTCGAGGTGCTCACCGGGTCGGGGCTCACCGACGTCGTCGCCGTCGTCAGCCGGTGGTTCGGCGGGACGCTGCTGGGGAGCGGGGGACTGGTCCGCGCCTACTCCGGGGCCGTCCGCGAGGCGCTCGCCGGCGCCCGGGTGCTCGCCCGCGTGCGGGTCGAGGAGGTGGACGTCGTCGTCGGGCACGACCTGGCCGGACGCCTCGAGCACGACCTGCGCTCCCGGGGGGTCGTGGTGCCCTCCGTGGGGTATGCCGACCGCGTCCGGCTGCGCGTGCGGGTGCCGGTCGACCGGGCCGGGGAGCTGCCCGGGCTGCTCGCCGGGCTCACGGGCGGGGTGGCCGTCCTCGACGAGTCCAGCCGGGTGCAGGGCTGGGCCGACGAGGGGACCTGAGGCGCCGGTCGGCCCGGCCCTGGAGACGGCCGTGACGGCGACGCGCCCGACCCGACCGACCTGGGGGATCACGTGAACCCTGGGGGTCGGTCCGCCCGGGCGCGTGCCGGCCGGCTGGTACTTTTCCCGCATGCCCCCGCACACCTCCACCGTCCCCTTCGTGCCCGTGGTCATGGGCGGGGAGCTGGCGACGTACACCCTGGCGCGGGCCTTCCACGCCGAGCTCGGGGTGCGCACGACGGTGATGACCCGTGGCGTCCCCGCCCCGGTCCGCGGGTCGGCGATCATCGACAACGAGGTCGTGCCCGGGCTGGACGACCTCGACGAGGTGGTGGCCGCGGTGCACCGGGTGGCCGACGCCCGGCCCGGCCACCGGGTGATGCTCATGGGCACGATGGACTGGTGGGTGGAACGGCTCGGGGCCCTGCGCCACCGGTTCGACGAGCGGGTCGTCGTGCCCTACCCCGAGCTGCCTCTCATCGAGCGGCTCAGCGACAAGGAGCGCTTCGCCCAGGTGTGCGCCGAGGTCGGCGTCGCCCACCCGCGCACGGTGGTCGTCGACCACGCCGTCGCGGAGCAGGACGTCGCGGGGATGCTGGCCGACCTGCGCCCCCCGCTGGTCGTCAAGCCGGCCGACTCGCCCGCCTTCCACGGGCTCCTCTACGCCGGCAAGCAGAAGGTGGGGTATGCCGCCGACGTGGCCGAGCTGCTCGCCCTGCGCCGGGTCATGACGGGCGCGGGCTACGCCGGTGCGCTCGTCGTCCAGGAGCGGGTCCCCGGCGGGGACGAGCAGATGCGCGTGCTGACCACCTACTCCGACGGCTCCGGCAGGGTCCGGTGGGGGCGGATGGGCCACGTCCTGCTGGAGGACCACGACCCGGGGATGATCGGCAACCCGCTGGCGATCGTCCACGGCGCCAGCAGCTCCGCGATGGCCGACGCCACCCGGCTGCTCGAGCACGTGGGCTGGACCGGCTGGGCCAACTTCGACATCAAGGTCGACCCGCGCGACGGCCGGGAGCACTTCTTCGAGCTCAACCCGCGGCTGGGCCGGTCGCACGGGTACCTCACCGCGGCGGGCCATCCGGTCGCCACGCCCTGGGTGCGCGAGCACGTCGAGGGGCTGGACCCCTACGAGGGCCTCGACGTCGGCGCGGAGACCGACGACTGGCTCTACTCGATCGTGCCCGTGCCGCTGCTGCGGCGCTACGTCACCGACCCGCGGACCAAGGAGCGCCTGGCCCGGATCCGGCGCACGGGCCGGGTCGTGCGGCCCTTCGTCTACGGGCCGGACCGCGGCCGCGACCGGCGGCTGGCCCAGCTGAAGAACGACGTGCTCTACGCGCGCAGCTTCGCCCGCCACTACCGCCGCCCGGTGACCTCGTGAGCACCCCCGGACGCCTGCTGCCGGACACCTGGGACCGTCCGGTCCTGGGCGTGCTGGGCGGGATGGGGCCGGCCGCGACCGTGGCCTTCCTCGACGCGCTCGTGCGGGCGTGGCCGGTGACGCGCGACCAGGACCACCTCGACACCGTCGTGCTGGGCCACTCCTCCACCCCCGACCGCACCGCCCGGCTGCTCGACCCCGAGCAGCCCGACCCCACGCCATACCTCGTGGGGGACCTGGAGCTGCTCGCCCGGCTGGGCGTCAGCCGGGCGGTCATCGCGTGCAACACCGCGCACGCGTTCCTGCCGGAGGAGCTGCCGCTGCCCCTCCTGTCGCTGGTGCGCGTCGGCGCGGAGGCCGCCGTCGACCGGGCCCGCGCGCAGGGCGCCGCCAGGCCGCGCGTCCTCGTGCTGGCCACCGACGGCACGGTCCTGAGCCGGGTTTACCAGGACGCGCTGACCGACCTGGGCGCCGAGCCGCTGGTCCCGGACGAGGAGGGCCAGCGGGCGGTCATGACGATGATCTACGACGGGGTCAAGGCCGGCGTCGAGGTCCCCACCGGCGACCTCCTCGCCCTCCTGCGGCGCCTGCGCGGCGACGCCGACGCGGTGGTGCTGGGCTGCACCGAGCTGTCCGTCCTGGCCGAGCAGGCCGGTGACGCCCTGCCGGGGTATGCCGTGGACGCGCAGGCCGCGCTCGTCGCCCGGGTGGTCGAGGAGCTGGGTCGGCCGGGCGACGGGGCGGGGTGACCGGACGGCGGGTCCCGACGAGCGGGCAACGGGCGGCAACAGCCGACGTCCACGCCGGGTCCCGACGAGCGGGCAACGGGCGGCAACAGCCGACGTCCACGCCGGGTCCCCGATACGGTGGCCGGCATGACCCCCCTGCTCGCACCGGCCCCCGGCGTCCCCGTCCACGTCGTCGTCATGGGTGTGTCGGGGTGCGGCAAGAGCACGATCGCACGGGCCCTGCACGAGCGGCTCGGGTGGGAGTTCGCCGAGGGCGACGAGTACCACCCGGCGTCCAACGTGGAGAAGATGGCCGCCGGACGGCCGCTGATGGACCAGGACCGCTGGCCGTGGCTGCGCACGCTCGCCCGGTGGACGCAGGAGCGGGACGAACGGGGGGAGAGCACGATCCTGTCCTGCTCCTCGTTGAAGCGCAGCTACCGCGACCTGCTGCGCGAGGGTGCCCCCGGGACCTACTTCGTCCACATGCACGGGGACAAGGGCCTGCTGCTGGAGCGGATGGAGACGCGAGAGCACTTCATGCCCCCGACGCTGCTGGAGTCCCAGCTGGACACGCTGGAGATGCTCGAGCCGGACGAGCGCGGGGTCGTCGTCGACATCGCCCACCCGGTGGAGCGGGCCGTCCGCGTCGTGCTGGCCCACCTGGAGTAGGTCTCAGACCAGCTCGAGCCCCTCGGCCACCACCCGACCGCGGTGCAGGACGGTCCGGTCGGGCAGCCGGTCCATGACCGCGGCGGTGGGTGTCTCCCCGTCGAGGAGCAGCAGGTCGGCGCGGTCGCCGACGGCCAGCCCGGGGCGGTCCTCCACCCCGGCGAGCCGGGGCAGGTCGGCGTCCATGATCGAGGCCCCGCCGCGGGTGGCCACCGCCAGGCAGTGCTCGACGAGGTCGTCCCGGCGGAAGCCGTGCGTGAACGCCAGCTGCCAGGTGCGGTCGAGCATGTCGGCGTTGCCGTAGGGAGACCAGTAGTCGCGCTGCCCGTCCTCGCCCAGCCCCACCCGGACGCCGTGCTCGACGAGCAGCTGCAGCGGCAGGTTCTGCCGGCCTCCCGGCGCCACCGTCGCGGTCGCGACGTCGGCCTCGGCGAGCCGCTCCACCAGCGCCCGCGTCTGCGACTCCGTCCCGTCCCACAGCCCGTAGCCGTGGGAGATCAGCACGCGGCCCTGCATCCCCAGGGCGTGGGTCCGCTCCAGGATGAGGTCGGCGGAGAAGCGGCCCAGCTCGCCCGGCTCGTGCAGGTGGACGTCCACGGGCAGGCCGTACCGCTCGGCCAGGCCGAAGACGACGTCCAGGTGGCGGACCGGGTCGCGGTCCAGGCTGCACGGGTCGATGCCGCCCACGACGTCGGCCCCGGCACGCAGCGCGTCCTCGAGCACCCGGGCCGACCCCTCCTCGCGCAGGAGCCCCGCCTGGGGGAAGGCGATGACCTGCACCTCGGCCCGGTCGCGGAAGGCCTCGCGGGCGGCGAGGACGGCCTCGAGCCGCTCCAGCCCGGCGTCCACGTCGACCTGGGCGAAGGAGCGCACCCGTGTCGTGCCGCGGGCGACCATCATCCCCAGGGTCCGCGCCACCCGCTCGGTGATGCCCTCCTCGGCCTGGCGCCAGTGCTCCCGGTCGTTGAGCATCATCGCCCACACGCCGGGCGCCCCGGTGTGCGGCCGGAAGGGCAGCCCCAGCCGGGTCGAGTCCAGGTGGACGTGCACGTCGGCGAAGGCGGGCAGCAGCAGCCGTCCGCGCCCGTCGACGTCGTCGGGCCCGACGTCGGCCCGGGCCCGCGCAGCGTCCGTCCCGACGCCCGCGGCGGAGCCGCCGTCCGCCGCATCCACCCCGACCGGCACCACCTCGGCGACCAGCTCCCGCTCGAGGCGGACGTCGGACAGGGCGGCGCCCCACGGGCGGCAGCGGCGGATCCACATGGTCGTCAGGGTATGTCGTGGCCGTGCCACCCTGGGGGCATGGACGGACCTCCCAGCCCCCGCGTGCTCCAGGTGCTCCCCTCGGCCGCCGCCGCCGTGACGCCGCTCGTCGAGGGTGTGCCCCCGCAGCGCTGGACCGCCCCGACGCCGTGCCAGGGATGGGACGTGCGCACCCTGGTCAACCACCTGGTCGCCGAGCACCTCTGGGCCCCTCGGCTGCTGGCCGGGGAGGGTCTGGCCGACGTCGGCGACGCCTACGACGGCGACGTCCTGGGTGAGCACCCGGTCGAGGCCTGGCGCTCGGCGATCGCCTCCTCCCTGCTGGCCTGGGCGGACGTCCGGGACCCCGACCGGTCGGTCGAGGTCTCGGTCGGGCCGGTCCCGGTGACCGAGTACGCCTCCCAGATGCTCGTCGACCTCGTCGTGCACGGCTGGGACCTGGCCGTGGCCACCGGGCAGCCCTACACGCCGACCGCCGAGGCGGTGGCGGAGGCGCTCGCCTACGAGGAGCCCCGGGTGGAGGCGGGCGGTCTCGAGGGACTCTTCGACCCGCCCGTGCAGACCTCCTCGACGGCGCCGCTGGACCGGCTGGTCGCCCTGCTGGGCCGCACGCCGCGCTGAGCCGGGTCCCTCCCGGGGCCGCACGCCGCGCTGAGCCGGGTCCCTCCCGGGGGCGCGCGCCCCGCCGGGCCGGGGAACCCCATACCCTGGGGTGCGTGCTGACCCAGGACCTGCCCCGCGACTGGTGGAAGAGCGCCGTCGTCTACCAGATCTACCCCCGCAGCTTCGCCGACAGCGACGGGGACGGCGTCGGCGACCTGCGCGGGATCATCGGCCGGCTGGACCACCTGGCCGCCCTGGGGGTGGACGTCGTGTGGCTGTCGCCGGTCTACCGCTCGCCGCAGGACGACAACGGCTACGACATCAGCGACTACCAGGACGTCGACCCCCTGTTCGGCACGCTCGAGGACCTCGACGAGCTCGTCGCCGCCGCGCACGACCGTGGCCTGCGGGTCGTCATGGACCTGGTCGTCAACCACACCAGCGACGAGCACGCGTGGTTCCTGAAGAGCCGTGCGGCCACGGACTCGCCGAAGCGCGACTGGTACCACTGGGCGCCGCCGCGGCCCGGTCACGTCGGCGGGCAGCCGGGGGCCGAGCCGAGCAACTGGGGCTCCTTCTTCTCCGGGTCCGCCTGGGAGTGGGACGAGGCCACGGGGGAGTACTACCTGCACCTGTTCAGCCGCAAGCAGCCCGACCTGAACTGGGAGAACCCGCAGGTCCGCGAGGCGGTCTACGCGATGATGCGCTGGTGGCTGGAGCGGGGTGTCGACGGCTTCCGGATGGACGTCATCAACCTGCTCGACAAGCCCGAGGGCTACCCGGACGGGCAGGTGCCGCCGGACGGCCTGTGGGGCGACGCCTTCTCCATGGTGGCCACCCGGCCGAAGGTCCACGAGCACCTGCAGGAGATGTACCGCGAGGTCTTCGCCGACCATCCGCGCGCCTTCCTCACCGTCGGGGAGATGCCCGGCGTCACGATCGAGCAGGCACGGCTGTTCACCGACCCGGCCCGGCGCGAGGTCGACATGGTCTTCCAGTTCGAGCACGTCGACCTGGACTCCGGCCCGGGCGGGAAGTTCGACGTGGCGCCGCTGTCGATGCCGCGCCTGCGGGAGAACCTCATGGCCTGGCAGACCGGGCTCGCCGACCTGGGCTGGAACAGCCTCTACTGGGACAACCACGACCAGCCGCGCGCGGTGTCCCGCTTCGGCGACGACGACGAGGTATGGCGCTCCCGCTCGGCGCGGACGCTGGCGACGGTGCTACACCTGATGCGCGGCACGCCCTACGTCTACCAGGGCGACGAGATCGGGATGACGAACGTCGGCTTCACCGCGCCGGAGCAGTTCCGGGACATCGAGTCGGTGAACTACCTCGCCGAGCAGACCGCCACCGGGCGCACGGTCGAGGAGGTCCTGCCGGGGCTGTCCTTCAAGAGCCGGGACAACGCCCGGACCCCCGTGCAGTGGACGGCGGGGCGGCACGCGGGCTTCACCACGGGGGAGCCGTGGATCGCGGTGGCGGACAACCACACCGAGATCAACGCCGAGTCTCAGGTCGGGGTCCAGGGGTCGGTGTTCGAGCACTACCGTGACCTGATCGCGTTGCGGCACGACGAGACCGCCGTCGCCCACGGTGACGTCGAGCCGCTCGCCGCGGACCACCCGGACCTGTGGGCATACGCCCGCCGGCACGAGGGGACCGAGCTGCTCGTCCTGGCCAGCTTCACCCGGGAGACCCTGACCGTGCCTCCGGGGCTGCTCGAGGGTTGGGCCGGCGCCGAGGTGCTGGTGCCGACGTCGTCCGAGGCCGCGCGGTCGGTCCTGGCCGACGGCACGCTGCCCGGGTGGGAGTCGCTCGTCCTGCGACGGGTGCGCTGACCTGCGGCCACGCCGCCGCAGCGGCGGCCGACCTCACCGCAGCGCCGGCAGGACCTCCTCGGCGAAGGCGTCGATGAACGCCTCCTGCTCCTGGCCCACGTGGTGCAGGTAGAGGTCGTCGAACCCGAGGTCGGCGTACTCGGCCAGCCACTCGCGGTGCCGGCCCAGGTCGTGGGAGATGCGCACGCTCTCGCGCACGACGTCCAGACCGACGTGCTCGGACGCGACGTCGAAGCCCTCGGTGGTCGCGGTGTCCCAGTTGACCGGCTCGGAGAAGACGTTGGAGCGCCACTGGTCGACGGCGATCCGCTCGGCTTCCTCCTGGGTCGGCGCCCAGGAGAGGTGGATCTGCAGCGAGGTGCGGCCGCGGCCGCCGGCGTCCCGGTAGGCCGCGAGCAGCTCGCGGAGCGTCTCGACGGGCTGGTTGATCGTGACCAGCCCGTCGGCCCACGCGGCGACCCGGGCGGCCGACCCCACCGACACGGCGGGACCGACGAGCAGGGGAGCGGGGTCGGCGGTCTCCCAGATCCGGGCACGGTCCACGCCCACCAGCCCGTCGTGGGAGACCTCCTCGCCGGCGAGCAGCCGCCGGATGACCTCGACGCTCTCCTCCAGACGCCGGGTGCGTATCTCCTTGCGCGGCCAGACCTCACCGGTGACGTGCTCGTTGATGTTCTCGCCGCTGCCCAGCGCCACCCAGAACCGGCCGGGGAACATCTGTCCCAGCGTGGCGATCCTCTGGGCGTGCACCACCGGGTGGTAGCGCTGCCCCGGGGCCGACACGCACCCGAGGGTGAGGTCGGTCGTGGCGAGGGCCGCACCCAGCCAGGACCAGGCATACCCCGAGTGGCCCTGGCGGGCGCTCCACGGGTAGAGGTGGTCCGAGCACATGGCCATGTCGAAGCCCGCCCGCTCGGCGTGCTGGACGTCGGTCAGCAGCTGGCGGGGACTGATCTGCTCGTGCGAGGCGTGGAAACCGATCCTGCTCATGCCGGTCCTTCCGGGAGGGGATGCGCGCGGGGTGTGCCGTGGGTGCGGGCCGGGGTGCGGCGACCGCGGGGTATGTCGTGCACGCGGGCGGCGTGGTCGTGGTCGTGGTCGTGTTGAGTCTGCCCGGTCACGGGATGGACAGCTCGCCCTGACGGCGCAGGCGGACCCAGCGCACGCCGTAGCCGTCGAGCTGCACGGGCAGGACCCGGCCCTTCTCCACCTCCAGCGTCTCGTGGGAGAGCAGGTCGGTCAGGTGCGGGTCGGGGATCGGCCCGTCGACGGACACCTGGACGGTGACCGGCTCCGGCCCCAGGTTGTGCACCGTGAGGACGGCGGACCCGTCGACGTCCAGGCGGTGCGCCAGCACCTGGGGGCCGGCGTCGTGCTCGAGCACCGTCAGCTCGCCCCAGCCCACCTCGGGGCAGGAACGGCGGATGTCGATGAGGCGGCGCATCCAGGACAGCAGCGAGTCCGGGTCGTGCTGCTGGCTGAGCACGTTGACGTGCTCGGGGCCGTAGGGCCCGGGCACGACGCGCTGGACGAGCTGGGAGGGTCGGGCGGTGGAGAAGCCGCCGTTCTTGCCCGGGCTCCACTGCATCGGGGAGCGCACCGCCATCCGGCCCTCGGCCTGCAGGTCCTCGCCCATCCCGATCTCCTCGCCGAAGTAGAGGGTCGGGGTGCCGGGCAGGGAGAACATCAGGGAGTAGGCCATCGCGATCCGGCGCGGGTCGCCCCCGAGCATCGGCGGGAGGCGGCGCTTCAGACCTCGGTCGTAGACCTGCATCTCCTCCTCCGGCCCGAAGGCGGCGAAGACCTCCTCGCGCTCGCCCTTGGTGAGCTTGTCGAGGGTGAGCTCGTCGTGGTTGCGCAGGAAGGTCGCCCACTGGCAGGTCCGGTGGATCTCCGGGCGGCTGTGCAGGGCCTCGACGATCGGCCGGGCGTCCTGGCGGGCCATCGCGAGGTAGGTCCGCTGCATGAGGATGAAGTCGAACTGCATGTGCATCTCGTCGGCGGCGTCCCCGCCGAAGAAGCGCAGCTGCTCCTGACGGCTCAGGTTGACCTCGCCGAGCATCATGGCCGAGCCGTTGCGCCGGGAGAGGAAGTCGCGCAGCTGCGCCATGAAACGGTGCGGGTCCACGACGTACTCCGGGGAGCCGGTGGCCTCGGCGGACTGCTCGAAGAACGGCACCCCGTCCACCCGGAAGCCGTCCACGCCCAGCTGCAGCCAGAACCCGACCGTGCGCATGATCTCGTCGACGACCGCGGGGTGGTCGAGGTTGAGGTCGGGCTGGTGCTTGTAGAAGTGGTGCAGGTAGTACTCGCCGGTCTTCTCGTCCAGCTCCCAGATGGAGTCCTCCTCGTCGGGGAAGACGACCTGGTCGGAGGTGTCACCGGGGTCGTCCGGGCGCCACACGTAGAAGTCGCGGTAGTAGTTCTTCTCCGGGTCCTTCTCCTTGCGGGAGGCCTTGAACCACGGATGCTGGTCGCTCGTGTGGTTGATGACCAGGTCGGTGATGACCCGGATGCCGCGGTCGTGGGCCAGCCGGACCAGCTCGACGAACTGGCCATGGTTGCCCAGCCGCCCGTCGACGCCGTAGTAGTCCATGACGTCGTAGCCGTCGTCCCGGTCGGGGCTGGGGTAGAACGGCATCAGCCACAGGCAGGTGATCCCCAGGTCCGCCAGGTAGTCGATGCGCTGCGCGAGGCCCTGGATGTCACCCACCCCGTCGCCGTCGGCGTCGTAGAACGTCTCGACGTCCATGGAGTAGAGGATGGCGTTCTTCCACCACAGGTCGCTGGTGTCGGTGATCCGCATGCCCCCACCCTGTCCTGTCGCGCCCTCCGGCTCAACCGGTGGGGGTAGGACAGTCGTCGGCCGTGCAGTCGCCCGTGGCCCCTGGCGGGGCCTGGATCGACTGCACGAGTTCCGGGTGGTCCTGCCGGTGAGCGGCCCAGCCGTGCCCGCCGGCCGTGCAGTCGCCCGTGGCCCCTGGCGGGGCCCGGATCGACTGCACGAGATGCCGGCCGGACGCGGAACGGGGCCGCGACCTTGCGGTCACGGCCCCGTCCTACGGTGCTGCGGTGGGCGCTCAGCCCTCCGGGCTCTGGTCCCAGGGCTTGCGCTCGCCGGCGGGCCGCTCCCAGGAGTGGGCACCCGGCTGGTCGCGGTGCGCACCCTGCGCGGGCCGGTCGGCCACCGCCGGGTCCTGGTGCTCGGGCAGGTCGGGGACGACCTGCTCCTGCTGCGGCAGGGTGCCCAGCTCGGGCGACCCCTCGGCCGCACGCTGCTGCTGGGCGGCCTTGGCCTTGCGGGCGGCCTCGGCCACCGCGGCCTCGGCCTCCTTGCCGGAGCGCTGCTTGGTCGCGCCCTCGGCGTCGCGGGAGGCGTCCTCGGCCTCGGCCCGGGCACGACGCAGCGCCTCGCGCGGGTCCTCCAGGGTCGGGGTGTCGAGGTCGTCCAGCCCGGTGTAGCCGGCGTCGTCGCGCAGGCCGGCGCTCGGGCCGTCCAGCCCCGCGTCGGCACCGCCGCCGCTGCCCCCGCCGAGCGCCTTGCCGATGCCCGAGAGGGCCGCGGTGAGCTCGGTGGGCACGACCCACATCTGGTTGGAGTCGCCCTTGGCGATCTCGGGCAGCATCTGCAGGTACTGGTAGGCCAGCAGCTTGCTGTCCGGGTTGCCCTTGTGGATGGCGTCGAAGACCTGCAGGATCGCCCGGGCCTCACCCTGGGACTCCAGGATCGCCGACTGCGCGGTGCCCTCGGCCCGCAGGATCTGGGCCTGCTTCTCACCCTCGGCCGTGAGGATCTGCGACTGCTTGACACCCTCGGCGTTGAGGATCGTGGCGCGGCGGTCGCGCTCGGCGCGCATCTGCTTCTCCATCGAGTCCTGCACGGAGGCGGGCGGGTCGATCGCCTTGAGCTCGACCCGGTTGACCCGGATGCCCCAGCGGCCGGTGGCCTCGTCGAGGACGCCGCGCAGCTGGCCGTTGATCATGTCGCGGCTGGTCAGCGTCTGCTCCAGGTCGAGGGACCCGATGACGTTGCGCAGCGTGGTGACGGTCAGCTGCTCGATGCCCTGGATGTAGTTGGCGATCTCGTAGGTCGCCGCCTTGGGGTCCGTGGGCTGGAAGTAGATGACGGTGTCGATCGAGACGACGAGGTTGTCGCTGGTGATCACCGGCTGCGGCGGGAAGCTGACGACCTGCTCGCGCAGGTCCACGACCGAACGCGGCCGGTCGATGAAGGGGATGAGGAAGTGCAGGCCGGCGTCGAGGGTGCGGTCGTACTTGCCCAGCCGCTCCACGATGACGGCGGTGGCCTGGGGGACGATCCGGATCGCGCGGGCGATCGCCACGATCGTGAACAGCACGAGCAGGGCGACGACGGCCCACACGATGATGCTGACGGGGTCTGGCATGACACGGCTCCTTCGGTGTGTCGGACCCGGAGGACGCTGCGGTCCGCCGGACGGTCAGGTCGGGTCTGGGGTGCTTCGGAGGTGGGGGTATGCGGTGCGAGGGCGAAGGGTGCGCCGGCCTCAGTCCCGTGCGGGGGGCTCGAGCGGCTTGTCCTCCGGGGTGGCGGCCGCCACGACCGCGGTGGCGCCGTCGATGCGGACGACGGTGACCACGTCCCCGGGGGCGAAGCTCTGCCCGGCCAGCTCGGCCCGGGCGGTCCAGGTCTCCCCGCGCAGCTTGACCAGCCCCGCGTGGTCGGTCACGGTCTGCTCGACGGTGGCCGGGTGGCCGATGTTGCCCTCGACGCCGATCCGGGCGCCCTTGCCCTCCAGGTTCCAGTACTTCAGCGCCATCGGACGCAGGGCCAGCACGAAGAGGCCGGCCGCGCCGATGAAGACGAGGACCTGGACGAGGATGGGCAACCCCGCGCCGGCGACGACGGCGGCCACGAGGGCCCCGAGCGCCAGCATGAGGAAGAGCAGGTCGAGCGTGGTCATCTCCACGACACCGAACGCCAGCGCCGCACCGAGCCACCACAGCCACTGCGTGTCGCGCAGCCAGTCCATGTGGTCTCCTTTCCCTCCCGGGGTCCCAGTCTAGGGGTCCGACGCGGGCCGGGCCCGGGTGGTTCCCCAGGGTGCGGCCGGTTCGCGCTGCGGGAGCACGAGCAGCGCACCGACGAGGAGCAGCGCCGCGGAGAGGACCAGACCCGCCCCGAGGCTGTCCAGCCGGTCCGAGAACCATCCGGTGAGCCACGGGCCGACCGTCTGGCCCGCCCCGAACGCGGCCGTCGTGAAGGCCAGCCCGGAGGTCCACAGCCCCGCGGGCAGCGCCCGGCGCACACCGACCGTCATCGCGGTGACCACCGACAGGAACGTGCCGCCGACGACGACACCGGAGAGCAGGAACGCCCAGGTCTGCGCGACGACGACCGGCAGCACCGTGCCCAGGGCGAGCACCGTCATCAGGACGGTCATCGCCCGTGCCCCGCCCAGGCGGCCGATGAGCGGGCCCCACACGAACCAGCCTGCTGACGCCGCCAGGCCCACGACCACCCAGAACACGGCCACGGTCCGCAGGCCCACGCCCTGCTCCTGCAGGAAGGCGATGACGAAGGTGAGGTAGGCGATGTAACCCAGCCCGAAGAAGGTGTAGCCCGCCGACAGCCAGCCGACCTGGCGGCGGTCCCAGCGTCGGTGCTCGGCGGCCGGCGGCGCGGGGTCGCTGGTCGACCGCAGCGCCAGCGCCGCCACCGCGGTGGCGACCCCGGCCAGCACGGCCAGGGCCACCCAGCCCAGCTGCCAGCCCGCGAGCCCGGCCAGGAGGCCGTCCGGTCCGACGCCGGGCCCGCCGCCCGCCCCGAGGCCGGACGATCCATCCGCCCCGACGCCGGACGATCCGTCCGCCCCGACGCCGGACGATCCGTCCGCCCCGACGCCGGACGCTCCATCCGCCCCGCCGCCGGTCCCTCCACCGGCGTCCGAGCGGTCAAGGACCCACGGCACGAGCAGCCCGGCCAAGGTCATCCCGCCGCCGGCCCCGCCGTAGTACAGGCCGAGCATGAGCGCCGCCCGGCGCGGGGTCCCCTCGGCACCCGCGGCGACGACGAGCGCGGCGCCCAGCACGAACGCCCACGCACCGCCCACCCCGGCGGCCGCGCGGGCCACGAGCAGCAGGGGGTAGGCGACCGTGACGGCCGTGAGGAGCAGCGCGGCCGTGCAGACCGCCGACCCGAGCAGGAAGGCCCGGCCGGTCCCCAGACGCCGCGCGACCGGTGCCGCGACGAGCGCGCCGAGGAGGTAGCCGGCGGCGTTCGCGGTGTTGAGCGCCCCGGCCTGGGACCACGTCCAGCCCAGGTCCGCCCGCATCTCGGGCAGGAGCAGGGCGTAGGCGAAGCGGGCCAGGCCGAGGGAGACCAGCGGGCCGGAGGAGAGCGCCAGCGCCACGAGGAGACGGTCGGCGCGGCTGGTCACTGCTGCAGTCTGCCAGCCGCCGTCCTCACCAGAGGCTGGGACCGGCGACGAGCGGCACCGGGGTCGAGGCGGCCGACGCGACGGCCGGTCCCCCGTTCTCCGCGCCCGCCGCCTCCTGCCCGACCACGGCCTCGCCCCCTGCCCGCGCCGATGGACGGTCGGCGGTCCGAGGGCGGGGAGGACGGTTCGCCTGCGGCACCGGGTCGCTGCGCAGCGCCCGGGCGACGATCGCGAAGACCTGCTCGGTCTCCACGAGGAAGGCGTCGTGCCCGTAGGGGGACTCGATGGTGGCCAGCTCCCGGCACGCGGGCGACGCGGCGACGACCGCTCCGTCGGCCGGGGTGAACAGCCGGTCGCTGGAGACCACGCCCACCGTCAGCTCGGCGGTGATGCGGCGCAGCGCGGCCTCGACCCCGCCGCGTCCGCGCCCGACGTCGTGGGAGTTCATCGCCTCGGTGAGCGCGAGGTAGGCGTTGGCGTCGAACCGGCGCACCAGCTTGGCGCCGTGGTGCTCGAGGTAGGACTGCACGGCATACCGACCTCCGCGCAGCGGGTCCTCCCCGCACTGCCCGTCCCGCCCGAACCGCAGGGCCAGCTCCTGCGCGGAGCGGTAGGTCGCGTGCGCGATCTGGCGGGCGATCGCCAGGCCCTGTCGCGGCCCGGGGCCGGGGTAGTAGTCCCCGCCCTGGAAGGCCGGGTCGAGGCGGACCGCGTGCTGCTGCGGCACCGACCAGGCGATCTGGTCGGCGGTGGCCGCCGCGCCCGCGGCGAGCACGACGCACCGCTTCACCCGCCCGGGCAGCGTCACCGCCCACTCGAGCGAGCGCATACCTCCCACGGAGCCGCCGACCACGAGGGCGAAGCTGTGGATGCCCAGGGCGTCGGCCAGCAGCGCCTCAGCGCGGACCTGGTCGCGGACGGTCACGGCCGGGAAGCAGGAGCCGTAGGGGCGCCCGTCCGGGGCGGCCGAGGAGGGGCCGGTCGTGCCGCCGCAGCCGCCGAGGACGGCCGGGGCGACGACGAACCACTCGTCCGTGTCCACCGGGCAGCCGGGCCCGACGAGCCCGGGCCACCATCCCGCGGTCGGCTGGCCCGGCCCGCGCGGGCCGACGACGTGGCTGTCACCGGTCAGCGCGTGCAGGACCAGCACCGCGTTGTCGCGGGCCTCGTTGAGGCGGCCCCACGTCTGGTAGGACACGCGCACACCCTCGATGACCTTCCCCGACTCCAGGGTCAGGTCGCCCACGGGCTGGACGCGGCGCCGGCCGGCGGACACGGCTCAGGCCGCCGCGGTCTCGGCGGAGCCGGCGACCCGGGCCGCGGCCTCGAAGCCGGTCCCCAGGTCGGCCAGGATGTCCTCGATCCCCTCGATGCCGACGGCCAGCCGGACCAGGCCGGGGGTGACGCCGGCGGCGCGCCGGGCGTCCTCGGACAGCTGGCTGTGGGTCGTCGAGGCGGGGTGGATGACCAGGGAGCGCACGTCCCCGATGTTGGCCACGTGGCTGTGCAGCTGCAGCGCCGAGACGAACGCCTTCCCGGCCTCGACCCCGCCGGCGATCTCGAAGGCCAGCACGGCTCCGGCGCCCCCGGGGAGGTAGCGCTGCGCGAGCTCGTGCGAGGGGTGGTCGGGCAGGCCGGCGTAGTGGACCTGCTCGACCTGGTCGTGCCCGGCGAGCCACTCGGCGACCCGGCCGGCGTTGGCGACGTGCCGCTCGACCCGCAGGGACAGCGTCTCCACACCCTGCGCGATGAGGAAGGCGTTGAACGGCGCGACGGCCGGGCCGAGGTCGCGCAGCAGCTGCACGCGGGCCTTGAGGATGTAGGACAGGTTGACCCCGAAGATGCCGTCCTTGCCCAGCGTCTCGGCGTAGACGAGCCCGTTGTAGGAGGGGTCGGGCTCGGTGAAGCCGGGGAAGCGGTCGCCCTGGCCGTAGTCGAAGGCTCCCCCGTCGACGATCACACCGGCGATCGAGGTGCCGTGGCCGCCGAGGTACTTGGTGGCCGAGTGGACCACGACGTCCGCGCCGTGCTCGATCGGGCGGCACAGGTAGGGGGTGGCGATGGTGTTGTCCACGACCAGCGGCACGCCGACCTCGTGAGCCACGTCGGCGACGGCGCGGATGTCGAGCACCTCGCTGCTGGGGTTGGCGATCGTCTCGCCGAAGAACAGCTTCGTCTCCGGCCGGGCGGCGGCCCGCCACGACTCGGGGTCGGTCGGGTCCTCGACGAAGGTGACCTCGATGCCCAGCTTGGGCAGGGTGTGGGCGAAGAGGTTCTGCGTCCCGCCGTAGAGCTGCGGGCTGGCGACGAGGTGGTCGCCGGAGCCGGCGAGGTTGAGCACGGCGAGGGTGATGGCCGAGGAGCCGGACGCCACGAGCAGGGCACCGACGCCGCCCTCCAGGTCGGCGATCCGGTTCTCGACGACCTCCTGGGTCGGGTTGGTGATCCGGGTGTAGATCGGGCCCAGCTCGGCCAGGGCGAACCGGTTCGCCGCCTGGTCGGCGTCCTCGAAGACGTAGGAGGTGGTCTGGTAGATCGGCAGCGCGCGGGCGCCGGTGGCGGCGTCGGGGGTCTGGCCGGCGTGGATCTGACGGGTGTCGAAGGAGAGCTGGGCGGAGGTGGACGAGGTGCTCATGGGGAGGCCTTCCGGTGCAGGGTGGGGGCAGGTGAGGAGGTGGTGTCACGCTGCTGAGCCCGCCTCGACAGCGGAGGGGTATGCCGTGGGGCACCGGGGGTGCCGCCGGTCGCGCACGGGGCGCAGGCTGCGAGGGGGAGGCTCAGCAGCTGCGCATTCGGCGTCGCGAGGTCGTCATGGAAGAGATGTCTAGCAGCGCGCGACGACCGAAGTCAATTCGTCAGACGGGCCGTGTCGACCCGAACTGACACAGAATCCTCGGATGCAAATCCGGTTGGCGGGCAACGTCTTCGGTCATGCCCGTCCTCACGGCAGGACGGACGGCCGCAGGGCCGGCGGACACGGGTTTCTCCCGATCCACCGGCCCTGTGCCGCAGCGTCCTCGTGCCCCTCAGGGAAGGTCCACCGCCCAGCCGCCCTCGAGCGTGCCCAGGTCGAACCGGGCCAGGCCCTGGTGGTCGAGGGCCCACAGGTCCTGACCCACGACGATCGTGCGGGAGGGTGCGTCCACCCACCGGTCGTCCGCGTTCGTGCGGGCCCGGCCGCTCTCGGCGAGGACGCCGGGGCCCACGTCCAGGGCGAGGACGCCTGCGAAGCCCGGCTTGTCCTGGACGTCCCCGTCCCCCTCGGAGGCCACCGTGCCCCACGTCATCGCGGGCAGGAAGGCCTGACCGGTCGAGGGCCAGGCGGTGAACGCCCGGTGGTCCCACTCGACGGGGGAGTAGGTCTCGGGCCAGGTGAGCACCTCGGTCCGGACCGGCGCGTTCACGTCGCGCACGTCGAAGAGCGAGGCCTGCAGGCCCTTCGTCTGCCCGGTCCGCTCGTCGGCGTCCTGGCCGACGCCCAGCAGCCACCCGTCGCCGACGGGGTGCAGGTAGGCCGAGTAGCCGGGGATCTTCAGCTCGCCGGCCAGGGTCGGCGCGGAGGGGTCGGAGGTGTCGACCAGGTAGAGCGGGTCGGTCTGCCGGAAGGTGACGATCGCGGCCAGGTCGGCGTCCAGGTAGCGCACGGCGTAGATCTGCTCGGTCTCGCCCAGGCCGTCCACCCGCCCGGTCTCCACCAGCTCCTCGCCCTCCTCGGCGAGGACGACGAGCGAGGAGCTCGAGGTCTGCGAGCGCCCCGGCGGGTCGATCGTCGTGGCCACCCGCAGCACGCCGTCCTGCTCGTCCAGGGCCCACTGGTTCAGCAGGTGGCCCTCGACGCTGCCGGAGGCGACGTAGCGGGTGGCGGCCGGGTCGGAGATGTCGAAGGTGTGCAGGTCGGTGCGCATCGGCCGGTCCTGCGGCCACGGCATGCTCATGGCCGCCCACTGCCAGGCGTCCCAGGCGCTGGTGCCGACGACGAGCCGGTCGGGGGAGGCGTAGACGGTGCTGCCGCTGGCCACCAGCCCCGCGCCGGAGGTGGGGGTGACCTGGCCCGAGGCCAGGTCGAACGTCAGCACGGACATCGTCGACAGGCCGGCGGGGTCGCGCGGACGGGAGATCTCCGAGCACTCCAGCAGCGGCTCGGTGCCCACGACCCGCCCGTCGGCGTCCAGCTCCTGGCGGTGGGGCACCCAGTCCTCGATGGTGGTGGAGCGGATGAGCTCCCGGTTGCGCTCCTCGGCCTCGTCCTCGGCCCGGAGGCTGCCCGAGCCGGGCTGGGTCTGCGGGACGCCGGGGGGCTCGGTGACCATCACCATCCGGACGGTGCCGTCGATCATCCGGGCCGAGCGGTAGGACCCCTCCACGCGGACCGTCCCCAGCACCTGCGGCCGGCTCGGGTCGGACAGGTCGACGGTCATCACCAGGGTGCGGCTGGCGGGGTAGGCCACCCGCAGGCCGTCCACCGGCTGCGGCGAGGACCACTCCTGGCCGAGCACGACGAGGGTGCTGCCGTCGAGCAGCAGCTCGGAGGGGGAGGCCTGGTCGGCGCGGCCCGGCATCGGGATCCGGGCGAGCACCTCCTCGGAGGCCAGGTCGACCACGCGGACCTGCCCGCCGGTGGTGGTGACGAGGATCCGGCCGTCGGTCTTGACCGTGTCGGCCTCGTCGACGCCCTCCTCCTGGACGTTGGTGCTCGAGTGCTCGGGCGCCGCGCCGCCCCCGTCGGAGGCGGCGGACGCGGCGTCGCCGCCGGCGGCGGAGTCCTCCATCGCCCCGCCGGAGTCGTCGACGGCCATCCCCCACCCGCCGCCCCCGAGCCCGTAGGGGGTGACCAGCTCCAGCGCGTTGGCCTGGTAGTAGGTGAGCAGCTGCTGGCAGTCGTCGAAGGGCGCGAGGTAGCCCGCCGGCAGGGCCGTGGTCGCGGCCCGGACGGTCGCCTCGTCCCAGGGGGCGGGCGTCCCGCTCGTCGGGGCCCCCGTCGTCGGTGCCGACCCCGGCGGCGCCGGCTCGGGGTCCTGGGGGGCCGGGGCGCAGGCCGTAAACGCGAGGACGGCGGTGAGCGGCAGGCCCACCCGGCGGAGTGCGGTTGGCGCGGGCACGGCAGCCTCCTGGGGTGCGTGGTCGACGATGACAGGGGTATGACGTGCCCCGCCTCCGCGGCGTTCCGCCCGCCCGTGCGCTGCCGTTCCGCCGGCCCGTGCGGTGCCGATGCGCCCGCCCGTGCGGCGCCGTTCCTCCGGCCGTCCGTGCGACGGGCCCGGCGACACCGCGGCGGATGGGCGGGAATGGCATCCCGCCCGTTGTTAGGTTGGACCGTATGCCCCCCTCGCCAGGAGCCGTCCTCGTCCTGGCGCACGTGCGGGACCGGGCGGCGGTGACCGTGGCCCGCGCCCTGCGCCGCCAGGGGTGGCGCGTCGGTGCCGGGACGCCCCGGGCCTCGGCCGGGTTCGTCGGTGCCTCCCGCGCGGTGTCCGCCACGCACGTCGTGCCCCGGGCCCGCGGGACGCTGGGCGAGTTCGTCCGCGCGGTCACCGCGGCCGTGGAGGCCGAGGGCTACGACCTGGTGGTGGGCGCCGGCGACGACTGGATGGCCGCGCTCTCCCACGTCGCCGACCGGCTGCCCGTCCCGGTCGCCGCCCCCTCCCGCGCCGTGGTCGAGCAGGCCCTCGACAAGCTGGGCCTCGTGGAGGCCGCGGGCGCGGCGGGACTGGCGGCACCGCATACCTGGATCCCCTCCGACGATGTGGACCCCGGGTCGGTGCCGCTGCCCGTCGTGGTCAAGTCGCGCACCCACTGGCGGCCGGGGGTGACCCGCCGCCACCGGGTGGAGGTGGAGCTGTGCCACGACGCCGACGCGCTCGCCGGGCAGCTCGCCCGGATCCGGGCGCACGGGGACGAGCCCGTCCTCCAGCAGCCGGTGCACGGGCGGCTGGGCGCCCTCGTCGGGGTGGTGCACGAGGGACGGCTCATCGGCCGCGTCCAGCAGGTCGCCCCTCGGCTGTGGCCGACCCCGCACGGCGCTTCCGCCCGGGCTGTCACGGTGCCCGTCGACGCGGAGCTGGCCCGGCGCAGCGAGGACCTTCTGCGGCGCATCGGCTGGGTGGGGCTCGTCGAGCTGCAGTTCCTCACCGGCAAGGACGGGACCCCCTGGCTCATCGACTTCAACGGGCGGCCGTTCGGGTCGGTGGCGCTCGCCGAGAGCGCCCGGCCGGGGCTGCTCGACGCCTGGGTGCGCGGGGCGCTGGACCTGCCGGTGCCGGACCTGGCCGACGGGCGGGTCGGGGTCCGCTACCAGTGGCTGGCCGGCGACCTGCGCCGGGCGCGGATCGAGCGGCGCGGGGGACTGGCCCGGGACGTGGGGAACAGCCTGCGGTGGGCCGTCGGCGCGCGGCACAGCCTGACCCGGCTCGACGACCCGGGGCCGGTGGCGCACCTGCTCACCGCACGCTTCCGGCCCGACGACCCCGACCCGGACCACGACGAGGACGCGTCGCGCGGCACGCCCCGCAGCACCCCGCCGCTGGCGTCCTGAGGGGACGGGGGCAGCAGGTCAGGCCCGGCGTCGGAGCAGACCGACCACCTCGGCGACCACCCGTCGCTCGGGCGCCCGGAGCAGGTGCAGGACGGCCTGCTGCCCGGCCAGGGCGGCGAGCCCGACCACGGGCACGACGAGCAGGTCCGGCGCGGAGCCGAGGGCCAGGGCCGTCCCGGCGGCGACGAGGCCGGCGGCCAGACCGCTGACCAGGGCACGCACGACCTGCCCGCGGGCCTGGGCGACGTCGAGCAGGGAGTGGCGGTCGGCGACGTACCAGCTGGTGAGCACGGCCGCGAGCACCAGCGACACCGAGGTGGCCAGCACGATGCCGGGAACGCCCAGGACCGGTGCCAGGACCAGGTCACCCACGACGTTGACGACCATCGCCACGATGCTGATCGCCACCGGGCCCCGGGTGTCGCCGACGGCGTAGGAGGCGCTCACGACGACGTGCCGCCAGCCGACGGCGAGCAGCGCCGGCAGGAACCACACGACGGCGGTCGCGGTGAGCGCGACCGCGTCCTCGTCGAAGGAGCCCCGGCCGAACGCCAGCGCGACCACCCGGTCGGGCACCACCGCCAGGGCCGCCACCACCGGCACGAGGATCGTCAGCGTCACCCCCGTGCCGCGGTGCAGCAGCGCCCGCAGCTCCCGCGGACGACCGGCGGCGGCCCCCATCGCGGGGTAGAGCGGCGCCATGAGGGCGGCGACGATCAGCGTCTCCGGAAGGCTGGTCAGCCGCCACCCGAGGAAGATCGCCGAGACCGCGCCCTCCTCCACCGTGGAGGCCACCGCCCGGTCGACGAGCGTGTTGACGTTGACGACGGCCTGACCGACCATCAGCGCCGGCACCATGGCGGTGATCTCGCGCCAGCCGGGACCCTCGAGGTCCAGGCGCGTCGCCAGCCGCCAGCGGTGCCGGTGGGCCGGCCACAGCTGCAGCAGCATCCGCAGCAGCGACCCGACGACGAAGCCCCAGGCCAGGGCGGAGATGCCGTACCGGGGGCCCAGCAGCGCGGCCGCGGCGATCATCACGAGGTTGAAGGGGATCCCCTGCAGGGCGACCCAGCGGAACACGCCGTGGCCGTGCGCCAGGCCGGCGAGCAGGTCGGTCGCGGCGATGAGAACCGTGGCCAGCAGCACCACCCGCACCAGCAGGACCAGGGTGCCGTCGTCGCTCCCGGCCAGACCGGGGGCCAGGACCACGGAGATCGGCGCCGCCGCCAGGCCCAGGACGACACCGACCACCCCCAGGGCGACGGTGCCCACGACGCTGGCGGTCCACCAGCCGGGGTGGCCGGTGCAGCGTCCGGCGGCGTCCGCCCCGTCGGGTGGGCCAGCGGCACCGGTTGCGCCGGCCACCTTCTCGGCCTCCGCCTCGCGGGCGACGACCGGGGTGACCGCCCGCGTCAGCGAGGTGCCGAGGACCCCGAGCAGGATGCTGGAGAGCCCCAGCGCGACGAACCACGCGTCCAGCTCGGCGCCGGCGCCGTAGACCGCGGCGACGACCGCGTCCCGGACCAGGCCCAGGACGGTGGACACCGCGGTCAGCGCCGCGACGAGCAGGGCCGCCCTGCCCACGCCGGAGCGTGCGGCCATCACGCGGGCCCCGGTGCCCGCGTCAGAAGTTGATCATGTGGCCGGCGATGCCGTGCATGGCCTCCTTGACGGCCTCACCCAGGGTCGGGTGCGCGAAGACGACGCGGGAGACCTCGTCGGCGGTGAGGTCCCAGGTCTGGGCCACGTTGATCGCCGGCAGCAGCTCGGTCACGTCCGGTCCGATCAGGTGGGCCCCGAGGATCTCGTGGTGCTCGGCGTCAGCGACGATCTTGACGAACCCGACGGGCTCGCCCAGGCCCATGGCCTTGCCGTTGGCGGTGAACGGGAAGCTGGCGACCTTGATCTCGTGCCCGGCGTCCTTGGCCTGCTGCTCGGTCAGGCCCATCGAGGCGACCTGCGGCTGGCAGTAGGTGGCCCGGGGGATCATCCGGTAGTCCAGCGGCATCGTCTCGGCGCCGGCGATGACCTCGGCCGCGACGATGCCCATCGACTCGGCCACGTGGGCCAGCATCAGCTTGGCCGTGACGTCGCCGATGGCGTAGACGCCGTCGACGTTGGTGCGCATGTAGTCGTCGATCGCGATGGCGCCGCGCTCGGTCAGCTCGACTCCGGTGCTCTCCAGGCCGAACCCCTCGGTGCGGGGGGCGAAGCCGATGGCCGACAACAGCCGGTCCGCCTCGAGCGTCTCCTCCTTGCCGTCCTTGCTCACCTTGACCTTCACGCCCGATCCGGTGTCCTCGACCGCCTCGACCTTGGTGCCGGTGAGGACCTTCACGCCGAGCTTCTTGTAGTGCTTGGCCAGCTCCTTGGAGATGTCCGCGTCCTCGGCGGGGACCATGCGGTCCATGAACTCCACGATCGTCACGTCGACCCCGAAGTTCTTCATCACGTAGGCGAACTCCACACCGATCGCGCCGGAGCCGGCGATGATGATCGAGCCGGGCAGCTCCTCGTCGAGGATCTGCTCCTCGTAGGTGACGACGTTCTTGCTGACCTCCACGCCCGGGAGCATCCGGGTCACCGAGCCGGTGGCGAGGATGAGGTTGTCGAACTCCAGCTGCTGGGTCTGGCCGTCGTTGAGCGCGACGTCCATGCTCTTCGGGCCGGTGAGGGTGCCCCAGCCGTCGATCTCGGTGATCTTGTTCTTCTTCATGAGGAAGTGGACGCCCTTGACGATGCCGGCCGAGACCTGCCGGCTGCGCTTGAACGTCGGGCCGTAGGACATCGTGGCGTCACCCTCGATGCCGAACTTCTTCTTGTCGTGCTGCAGCGTGTGGGCCAGCTCGGCGTTCTTCAGCAGCGCCTTGGACGGGATGCACCCGACGTTGAGACAGACACCGCCCCAGTACTGCTTCTCGACGACGGCCACCTTCTTGCCCAGCTGGCTCGCGCGGATCGCCGCGACATACCCACCGGGACCGGCGCCCAGGACAACAACGTCAAAGTGATCGGCCATGGGGTCAGTATGCCGTCAGGCCTCCGGCGCCGCGCCCCGGGCACCCCCGGAGGGCCGCAGCCGCCCCACCAGCACCGTCGCCGGGAACAGAGCCAGCGCCGCCGCCCCGACCATCTTCGCCGTCTCCTCGGCCACCCGGCGCACCGTGGAGTCGATGCCGGTCAGGTCGAGGGCCACCGACGCGGCCATGGCGTCAGGGCGCGGACGGGCACCAGGGGCAGGAGGGGTCGTCGACGCGACGTCGGCACGCTCACTCCTCGATGATCTCTCCCTCGGCGACCTCGTCCTCGCCGTCGGGGCCCGCGCCTCCCGCCCCCGGGTCGTCCTCGCGGGCGACCTCGGTCTCGGCGAGCATCCGGTAGAGCTCGCGCCGGGTGCGGTCCAGCAGCCCGGCCGCCCGCTCCGTGAGGTCCTCGTCGCCGGACTGGCCCACCGCCTGCGCGGCGACCGCCAGCCCGCCCACGGCCTTCCACAGCCGCGTGCCGCTGCCGCGGCCGGACTCCCGGCGGCCACGCCGCCCGCCGCCCGCGCTGCCCGTGCCGCGACCGGTGCCCGCCCACGGGTCGGCCGGCTCGTGGCCGGTGGCGAACCCCGGGTCGGGGCCGTCCGCGGCAGCCTGCCGGCCGGCGTCGGTCAGCGTGTAGGCCTTGCGCCCGTCGTGCTCGACCTGCTCGATGAGGCCCTCGTCCTCCAGCTGGGCCAGGGCCGGGTAGATCGCGCCCGAGCTGGGCTGCCACTCCCCGAACGTGCGCTCGGAGATCTCCTGCATGAGCTGGTAGCCGTTCATCGGCCCGCCCGCGAGCAGGTGCAGGACGGCGTTGCGCACGTCCCCGCGGCGGGCCCGTCGGGCCCGTCCCTGCGGACCGCCCCGGCGGTGCTGGTGCCGGTCGCCGCCGAGGCCCGTGCCGCCCAGGTCCACCCCCGGCCAGGAGCCGGTGCCGAACGGCCCCTGCGGACCGAAGATGCCGCCCGGGCCCATGGGGCCGCGCGGACCGAACGGTCCCTCGGGACCGAAGAACTGCTCCGGGTCGAACCCGCCTCGTCGCTGTGTCATGGCTCCATCGTCCGCCTGCGGTGTCGACATGTCAACGTCATATCGATAGCGGCGCACCCGGCTGCCCCGGGGTGCACTGCATACCTGTGCGGTCGGTCACATATCCATCCAGGGGGTTGACGTCGCGGCAGCGATGGGCCAGAGTTGCGCCCATGCACCTCTTCGTTCTCGTACTTATTAGCCAGGGACGCGCCACGGCCTGATCTCAGACCGCGCCGCGTCCTCCCCTCGTCAGCCCTCCGGGCCGAGGGGTTTTTTGTTGCCCGACCACCACTCCGACACCCTCCAGCACCCCTCGTAGTCAGGACCAGGACGATGACCGCCACCCCCGTGAGCAGCGACACGATCACCGACGGCGCGACCGTGACCGCCCCCGGCACCACCGGCGGGCGGTCCGTGGACGGAGGCCCCCGCACCGGGGCCGAGCAGCTCGTCGACACCCTCCGGCGGGTCGGGGTGGAGCACATCTTCGGCCTGCCCGGCGGCGCGGTGCTGCCCCTCTACGACGCGCTCTACGAGGCCGAGGGGATCCGCCACATCCTCGTCCGGCACGAGCAGGGCGCCGGCCACGCCGCGCAAGGGTATGCAGCCGCGACCGGGAAGGTCGGCGTGTGCCTGGCCACGAGCGGGCCGGGGGCGACGAACCTGGTGACCCCGCTGGCCGACGCCAACATGGACTCGGTCCCGATGGTGGCGATCACCGGGAACGTGGCCAGCACCGCGATCGGCTCGGACGCCTTCCAGGAGGCGGACATCCGCTCGATCTCGATGCCGGTGACCAAGCACTCCTTCTTCGTCACCCGTCCCGACGAGATCGCCGCCACCATCGCCTCGGCCTTCCACCTGGCCTCCACCGGCCGTCCGGGCCCGGTCCTGGTCGACATCACCAAGGACGCCCTGATCGCCCACGCGAGCGACGAGCTGCGCCAGCTGCCGATGCCCGGCTACCGGCCCGCGACGGCCCCGGCGCCGCAGGAGGTCCGCGACGCCGTCGAGCTGATGCTCACCGCCCGTCGTCCCGTCCTCTACGTCGGCGGAGGCTGCATCCGCGCGAACGCCTCCGAGCAGGTGCGGGCCCTGGCCGAGCTCACCGGGATGCCGGTGGTCACCACCCTCATGGCCCGCGGAGCCTTCCCGGACAGCCACCCCCAGCACATGGGGATGCCGGGGATGCACGGCACCGTCTCGGCGGTCGCCGCCCTGCAGAAGTCCGACCTCATCATCAGCCTGGGCGCCCGCTTCGACGACCGGGTCACCGGGGCCAAGGACTCCTTCGCCCCCGGCGCCACGATCGTGCACGCCGACATCGACCCGGCCGAGATCGGCAAGAACTTCCCCACCGCGGTCGGCCTCCTGGGTGACGCCCGCGCGACGATCGAGCTGCTCGCCACCGAGTGGACCCGCCGCACCGCCGAGGGCGCGACCTACGACTTCGAGGCGTGGAACGCCCGCTGCCGCGGCTGGAAGTCGCGCTACCCGCTGGGCTACGAGGAGCCCAGCGACGGTGCCCTCGCCCCGCAGTACGTCATCGAGCGCCTCGGCGCCCTCGCCGGTCCGGACGCGATCTTCGCCTCCGGCGTCGGGCAGCACCAGATGTGGGCCAGCCAGTTCATCGGCTACGAGGAGCCGCGCCGCTGGCTCAACTCCGGCGGGCTGGGGACCATGGGGTATGCCGTGCCCGCCGCCATGGGCGCGAAGGTGGCCATGCCGGGCAGCACCGTCTGGGCCATCGACGGCGACGGCTGCTTCCAGATGACCAACCAGGAGCTGGCCACCTGCGCGATCGAGGGCATCCCGATCAAGGTCGCGATCATCAACAACGCGGCCCTGGGGATGGTCAAGCAGTGGCAGGCGCTGTTCTACTCCGAGCGCTTCAGCGCCTCCCAGCTGCCCTCGGCCCAGATCCCGGACTTCGCCGCGCTGGCCCGGGCCTACGGCTGCGTGGGGCTGCGCTGCGACACCCGCGAGGACGTGGACCGCACGATCGAGGAGGCCATGGCCGTCGACGACCAGCCGGTCGTCGTGGACTTCCGGGTCAGCAAGGACTCGATGGTCTGGCCGATGGTCCCCGCCGGCACCAGCAACGACGCCATCCAGCACGCGCGCGACCTCACCCCCGAGTTCGGCGAGGACGAGTGATGACGCTGCTCCACGACTACCCGCTGCCCGACCGCGAGGTCCCCACGGCCCCGCAGGCCCACCGACCCGTTCCTCCCTCCTCCACCCCTCCCCGCCCCACCGGCACCACCACGAAAGGCACTCCCATGCGACCCGACCACCACCGCCACGCCCTGTCCGTCCTGGTCGAGAACAACCCCGGCGTCCTCGCCCGGGTCTCGGTCCTCTTCGCCCGGCGCAACTTCAACATCGACCACCTGGTCGTCGGTCCGACCGAGGACAACAAGGTCTCCCGGATGACCATCGTCGTCAACGTCGACGCGGAGCAGCTGCACAAGGTCACCAGCCAGCTGGACAAGCTCGTCGAGGTCATCCACATCCAGGAGCTCGACGACGCGGACGCCATCCGCACCCAGCTGTGGGAGATCAACGACAACGGTCCCCGCCCGGTCGGCGCCATGGCGGCCGCCGCCTTCTGACCCGGCGGCGCGCCGCACCGCATACCCTCTGCACCACCTGGACCACGGCGCCACCCCCGCGCCGCGGTCCCCCCACCTGCACCCCACCACCACAGGAGAGAACACGCCGATGGCCACCATGTACTACGACGACGACGCCGACCTGTCCATCATCCAGGGCCGGAAGGTCGCCGTGCTCGGCTACGGCAGCCAGGGGCACGCGCACGCGCTGTCGCTGCGGGACTCCGGCGTCGACGTCCGGGTCGGGCTCGCCGAGGGCAGCTCGAGCCGGGACAAGGCGCGGGCCGAGGGGCTGGCCGTCATGACGCCGGCGGAGGCCTGCGCGGAGGCCGACGTCATCATGGTGCTCGTCCCCGACCACGTGCAGCGCCACCTCTACGCCGAGGCGATCGAGCCGCACCTCTCCGACGGCAAGGCGCTGTTCTTCAGCCACGGCTTCAACATCCGGTTCGGCTACATCAAGCCCCCGGCCGGCGTGGACGTGTGCATGGTCGCGCCGAAGGGCCCGGGCCACCTCGTGCGCCGGGAGTACGTCGACGGGCGCGGCGTGCCGGTGCTCGTGGCCGTGGAGCAGGACGCGACCGGCGACGCCAAGGCGCTGGCGCTGTCCTACGCCTCGGCGATCGGCGGCCTGCGCGCCGGCGGCATCGAGACCACCTTCACGGAGGAGACCGAGACCGACCTCTTCGGCGAGCAGTCGGTGCTCTGCGGGGGCATGAGCCAGCTGGTGATGTACGGCTTCGAGACGCTCACCGAGGCCGGCTACCAGCCGGAGGTGGCCTACTTCGAGTGCCTGCACGAGCTCAAGCTCATCGTCGACCTCATGTACGAGGGTGGCATCGCCAAGCAGCGCTGGTCGATCTCCGACACCGCGGAGTACGGCGACTACGTCTCCGGTCCGCGGGTCATCGACCCCAGCGTGAAGGAGAACATGCAGGCGGTGCTGGAGGACATCCGCAACGGGTCCTTCGCCGACCGCTTCATCCAGGACCAGGACGCGGGCGCGCCGGAGTTCAAGGCCCTGCGCGAGAAGGGCGCCCAGCACCCGATCGAGGCCACCGGCAAGGAGCTGCGCGGGATGATGGCCTGGGTCAAGTCGCACGACAGCGACTACGTCGAGGGGTCGGCCGCACGTGACTGAGCCCACCGTCCCGACCGGGGTCGACCCCAAGCCCCGCTCGCGGGACGTCACCGACGGGCTGGAGAAGACCGCCGCGCGCGGCATGCTCCGGGCGGTCGGCATGGGGGACGACGACTGGGTCAAGCCCCAGGTCGGCGTCGCCAGCAGCTGGAACGAGATCACGCCCTGCAACCTGTCGCTGGACCGGCTCGCCAAGGCCGTCAAGGACGGGGTGCACTCCGCCGGCGGCTACCCGCTGGAGTTCGGCACGATCTCGGTCTCCGACGGCATCTCGATGGGCCACGAGGGGATGCACTACTCCCTGGTGTCGCGGGAGATCATCGCCGACTCCGTGGAGACGGTGATGTCGGCCGAGCGGCTCGACGGGTCGGTGCTGCTCGCCGGCTGCGACAAGTCGCTGCCCGGGATGCTCATGGCCGCGGCCCGGCTGGACCTGGCCTCGGTGTTCGTCTACGCCGGGTCGATCCTGCCCGGCCGGGCCCGCATGTCCGACGGCTCGGAGCGCGAGGTCACGATCATCGACGCCTTCGAGGCCGTCGGGGCGTGCGCCGCCGGGCTGATGTCGCGCGAGGACGTCGACGCCATCGAGCGGGCGATCTGCCCGGGCGAGGGCGCCTGCGGCGGCTTCTACACGGCCAACACGATGGCCGCGGCGGCAGAGGCCCTCGGCATGTCGCTGCCCGGCTCGGCGGCACCGCCGGCCACGGACCGCCGCCGGGACGGGTTCGCCCGCCGGTCCGGCGAGGCTGTGGTGAACATGCTGCGCACCGGGCTGACGGCCCGGCAGATCCTCACCCGGGAGGCGTTCGAGAACGCGATCGCGGTGACGATGGCCTTCGGCGGGTCGACCAACGCGGTGCTGCACCTGCTGGCGATCGCCAGCGAGGCCGAGGTGCCGCTCACGCTGGACGACTTCCGGCGGATCGGGGCCAAGGTGCCGCACCTGGCGGACGTCAAGCCGTTCGGGCGGCACGTCATGGTCGACATCGACCGGATCGGCGGCATCCCCGTCGTCATGCAGGCGCTGCTCGACGCCGACCTGCTGCACGGCGACGCGATGACGGTGACCGGGAGGACGGTGGCCGAGAACCTGCGCGAGCTCGGCGCCCCGCCGCTGGACGGGACGGTCCTGCGGACGATGGACAACCCGATCCACGCCACCGGTGGGCTGACGATCCTGCAGGGGTCGCTGGCCCCCGGGGGAGCGGTCGTGAAGTCGGCCGGTTTCGACTCCGACGTCTTCCGCGGCACCGCCCGGGTCTTCGACGGGGAGCGAGCCGCGATGGACGCGCTCGAGGCCGGCGCCGTCTCGGCCGGCGACGTCGTGGTCATCCGCTACGAGGGACCCAAGGGTGGCCCGGGCATGCGCGAGATGCTCGCGATCACCGGGGCGATCAAGGGCGCCGGCCTGGGCAAGGACGTCCTGCTCATCACCGACGGGCGCTTCTCCGGCGGGACGACCGGCCTGTGCGTGGGCCACATCGCCCCCGAGGCCACCGACGGCGGCCCGGTCGCGCTCGTGCAGGACGGCGACCCGATCGTCCTGGACGTGGCGGGCGGCCGGCTCGACCTGGAGGTCGACGAGGCCGAGCTGGAGCGGCGCCGGGCGGGCTGGTCGCCCCCGGAGCCGCCCGCGCGGGCGCGTCGCGGCGTGCTGGCCAAGTACGTCCAGCTCGTCGGGTCCGCCTCGGAGGGTGCGGTCACCCACTGAACGTGCAGTCGGTCGTGGCCCCGGCCGGGGCCACGATCGACTGCGGCCGCCCAGGCCCGGGATGGGAGGATGGCCGGCATGCCGTCCCGCCCCCTCGACCAGATCCTCGCCGACCCCTCGGGCCAGTCCTGGGCGGTCCTGTGGCGCGAGGGTCAGCAGCAGGCCGAGGTGGTCGTGGGCGACGTCGTCGACCTGCACCGGCTGGCCGACCTGCCCCGTCCGCGCGAGGGCGAGCCGGTCCTGGCGCTGGTGCCCTACCGGCAGATCACCGAGCGCGGCTTCGCCGCCCACGACGACGGCACCCCGCTGCGCGTGCTGCGCCCGGCCGGCCCCACGGCATACCAGCACCTGCCCGTGGACGAGCTCGTCGCCGCGCTGCCCACGGTGCCCGTCGAGGTGACCGACGAGCGGTTCAGCGTCTCCGACGACGACTACGCCCGGATCGTCGAGCGGGTCATCACCGACGAGATCGGCACCGGCGAGGGGGCGAACTTCGTCATCCGCCGGGACGTGCTGTGCCGCACCGCGACCGACCCTGCGCTGGCCGCCCTGACGTGGCTGCGGACGCTGCTCACCGACGAGCAGGGCGCCTACTGGAGCTTCGCGGTGCACACACCCGGGCACACCCTCGTCGGCGCCACCCCCGAGCGGCACGTCAGCGTCAAGGACGGGCGGGTGTGGATGAACCCGATCTCGGGCACCTTCCGCCACCCGCGCGGCGCCGACCCCGACGGCAGCGTGGTGACGGCGGCGTTCACCGACTTCGTCCAGGACACCAAGGAGACCGAGGAGCTCTTCATGGTGGTCGACGAGGAGATGAAGATGATGGCCCAGATCTGCTCCGACGGCGGGCGGATCACCGGCCCGCTGCTGAAGCAGATGGCCCACCTGACGCACACGGAGTACCTCCTGGACGGCGCCAGCGAGGCCGACGTACGGGACGTGCTGCGCGCCACCATGTTCGCCCCGACGGTCACCGGCTCGCCGATGGAGAACGCCTGCAGCGTGATCCGCCGGCACGAGCCCGGCGGCCGCGGCTACTACTCCGGGGTGCTCGCCCTCGTCGACCTCGACGAGGAGGGAGGGGAGCGGCTGGACGCGCCGATCCTCATCCGTACCGCCCACGTCGACGACGCCGGCACGATCACCGTCAGCGCGGGGGCCACGCTCGTGCGCCACTCCGACCCGCGCTCGGAGGTGGAGGAGACCAGCGCCAAGGCGCGGGGCATGCTCGCCGCGCTCGGCCTGCGCGAGCGCCGGGGAGGAGGGTATGCGGTGCAGCTCGCCTCCCTGCCCGGCGTCGCCGAGGCCCTGGCCGCGCGCAACGAGACCCTCTCGCCGTTCTGGCTGTCGCCGCAGGAGGTGCGTCCGGACCCCGATCTGGCCGGCCGGCGGGTGCTGGTGGTCGACGCCGAGGACACCTGGACCCAGATGCTGGCGCACATGGTCCGGCACGTGGGGATGACCGCCACCGTCCGCCGGTGGGAGGACGTCCGGGTCGAGGACGTCCTGGACGAGGGGCTGGACCTGCTCCTCCTGGGCCCGGGGCCCGGCGACCCGACCCGGCGGGAGGACCCGCGGATCGCCCGGTTGCGCGAGCTGGCGCTGGCGCGGCTGGAGGCCGACCGGCCCCTGCTGGCCGTGTGCCTGTCCCACCAGGTGCTCTGCGACCTGGCGGGCCTGGAGATCTCGGTGCTGCAGAGGCCGAACCAGGGCGTCCAGCTGCCGGTCGACCTGTGGGGCCGCCGGCGGCTGATCGGCTTCTACAACACCTTCGTCGCCAGGCCGTCCGGGGTGGCGCCGGTGCTGGCCGGGCGGGACCTGGAGGTGGCGCTGCACGAGGACGGCCAGGGGGTCGTCGCGCTCCGCGGCCGGGGGGTGGCCACGATCCAGGGTCACGCCGAGTCGGTCCTCTCCCGGGACGGCCTGGTCACCCTGCACGAGCTGCTTCGGCACGCCGTGGGAGCACCCTAGGGGGAGACTGGACGGATGCGCACCGTCGGCGTGGAGGAGGAGCTGCTCCTGGTCGACGTGCGCACCGGCGAGCTCGTCCCGGCGGCGGAGGTGGTCCTGCGGGACGCCGACGAGCGGATCACCTCCGAGTTCCTCGCGCAGATGATCGAGACGCGCACCCGTCCCCACGCGGACGCCGACGACCTGCGCGCGGACCTGCTGGGCCTCCGGAGCGAGGTGGCCGTCCGCGCGGCCGAGCTGGGGGCCGTCCCCGCGGCCCTGAGCACCTCGCCGCTCCCGTTCCGGCCCGTGGTCATGCCGGTGGAGCGCTACGGGCGGATCGTGCAGGAGTACGGCGTGCTGGCGCGCCAGCACCTCACCTGCGCCTGCCACGTGCACGTCGAGGTCGCCGACGAGGACGAGGGTGCAGCCGTCCTCGACGGGCTACGCGACTGGCTGCCGGTGCTGCTGGCCCTGTCGGCCGGGTCGCCGTTCGCGGCGGGGGAGGAGACCGGCTTCGCCAGCTACCGCTGGCAGCTGATGGCCCGCTGGCCCACCTCCGGGCCACCTCCGCCGGTCGGCTCGGCGGAGGGGTACCGGCGCGTGGTGGACGCCCTGCTGGAGACGGGGGTGATCCTGGACCCGGGGATGCTCTACCTCGACGCCCGCCTCTCGGCCCACCAGCCGACCGTGGAGGTCCGGGTGGCCGACGTGTGCCCCGACGTGCGGGTGACGGTGCTGCTGGCCGTGCTCGTGCGGGCGATGGTGGAGACGGCGGCGGAGGAGGGTGCCGGGGCTGCGGCGGCGGGTGCGGCGACGGACACGGCGCTGCTGCGGGCGGCCACCTGGCAGGCGTCCCGGGCCGGTCTCACGGGCCGGCTGGTCGACCCGACGACGGGTCGGCTCGCCCCGGCGGCAGCGGTCGTCCGTGGCCTGGTCGACCACGTCCGGCCGGCGCTGGCGCGGGCCGGTGACCTGGAGCTCGTCGAGCGCGAGGTGGGGCGGCTCCTCGATGCCGGGGGTGAGGCGTCCCGGCAGCGCGATGTGCTGCGCCGGACCGGGAGGCTGGCCGACGTGGTCGCCGACGTGGCCCGGCGGACGGTCGAGGGCACCTGACGCGATCGGTCTGCGGGGCGGTCGGCTGAGGGCAGCAGGTGCACCGAGGGCGGTCGGGTGCGCCGGGACGTCAGCTCCGGGCACGCCGGACGTAGACCTGCTTGCGGATGCGGGCGACCAGGGTGCCGTCGTCGGCGGTCACGTCGTTCTCGAACCAGTGGAGCACCCGGTCGCCGTCGTCGGCGCGCACCTGCAGGTCGTCGAGCACCTCCTGGGAGAGGTGGAAGGTGGTGCAGACCGGCCCCCGGCCGGGTGCGAGGAACTCGACCTCGGCAGCCCGGTCCCAGACCACGTAGCCCGGTCCGAGGTTGCGCAGGACCATGAGCATCCAGAAGGGGTCGCACATCGCGAAGATCGACCCGCCGAACTGGGTGCCCACGTAGTTGCTCGTCAGCGGCGTGTGCCGCAGGCGGACCGCAACCTCGCGGAAGTCGCCGGCGATGTGCTGGACATGGATCCCGGAGAACAGGAAGGGCGGCCAGACGTTCATCCCGACGCGCAGCACCCGGGCGTCGCGGGCCATGGCCTTGAACGGTCCGACCCGCTGGTCGACCTGCTGCCGGGCCCGCCGGCCGACCTGCTGCCGGGCCCGCCCACCCGCCGGCAGGACGGACGGGCCGCTCACGTCTCGGCCCCGGGGACGGCCCGGCAGGGGCCGTCGACCCAGGCGGCCACGGTGTCCCCGACCGCGGGCGGGAAGGCTCCCGTGCGGGCCTGGGCGGTGAGGCCGCCGGCCAGCTCGAGGGTCACCAGGGCGTCGTGCCCGTGGAAGTCGACCGTCATCACCCGGGCCCGGACCGACCCTGCCGGCGCCGGTCGCCTCGGGTCGTCGGCCGGGGCCAGCTGGACCTGCTCGGGGCGCACGACGACCCGGGTGGCACCGGGGACGCCCGGCACCACCTCGACCCGACCCAGGGGAGTGCTCACCTCGGTGGCGGTCTCGTCGACGAGGTCGACCAGGTCCGCCTCGCCGACGAAGGAGGCCACCCAGGCGTCCACCGGCGTGCCGTAGACCTCCTCGGGCGTGCCGACCTGGCGCACCCGCCCGTCGCGCATGACGGCGACCCGGTCGGCCATCGAGAGGGCCTCGGCCTGGTCGTGGGTGACGAGGATGGCCGTGGCGCCGTCCTCGTGCAGCGCGCGGCGCACGTCGCGGCGCAGCTCCACGCGCAGCGAGGCGTCCAGCGCGCTGAACGGCTCGTCCAGCAGCACCAGGGGTGGGCGCGGCGACAGCGCACGGGCCAGCGCCACCCGCTGCTGCTGGCCACCGGAGAGCTCGTGCGGCATCCGGGCCCCGAGCCCGGCGAGGCCGACCAGCTCGAGGCACTCGGCGATCCTGGCCGAGCGGCGGCGGTCGCGACGGGGCAGTCCGAAGCCGACGTTCTCGGCCACGGACAGGTGCGGGAAGAGCGCCCCCTCCTGCGGGACGACGGCGACCTGACGGCGGTGCGGGGGCAGGTGGATGCCGGGCAGGGCGACGGCCCGGCCGTCCAGGGCGATCCGTCCGCTGTCGATCCGCTCGAAGCCGGCCATGCAGCGCAGCAGCGTGGTCTTGCCGCAGCCGGAGGGGCCCAGCACGGCGAGGAACTCCCCGGAGTCCAGCTGGAGGGAGACCTCCTCGAGCGCGGTGACGTCGCCGAACCGCTTGCTCACGCCGACGATCTCGACGGCGTGCGCCGCCGCCCGGGCGGCCTGCGGGGTGCGGGTGGTGGACGTCGTCATGGTCAGGTTCATGGTTGCATGCCTCTCACGAGATCGACCTCCGGCTCCTCCAGCTCCTCCACCTCGGCCACCGGAGCCCCCGGGCCGACCGCGGGCAGGATCCCGCTGCGGCGGGTGATGAGCCAGGTCGGGACGGCCGCGAGCGCGACCAGCACCAGCGCGTAGGGGGCGGCCTCGGCGTAGCGGCCGATGGCGGTCGCGCTCCACAGCCGGGTCGCCAGCGTCTCGGTCCCGGTCGGGCGCAGCAGCAGCGTGGCGGGCAGCTCCTTCATCGCGGTGAGGAAGACGAGCGCGGCGCCGGCCCCGATCCCGGGCAGCGTCAGCGGCAGGGTGACCCGGCGGAACACCACCGCAGGGGTGGTGCCCAGCGCCTGCGCGGCCTCCTCCAGCGACGGCGGCGCCTGCCCGGCGGCCGAGGCCACCGCGCTGACGCCCAGGGGCAGGAAGAGGGTGGCGTAGGCCAGCGCGAGCAGCCAGGTGGTCTGGTAGAACGGCAGCGCCACGGTGACGCCGAAGAACACCAGCGACAGGCCCACGACGACGCCCGGCAGGGAGTGGGCGAGGTATGCCGCGCGCTCCAGGGCCGCGGACAGGCGCCCCGGGTGGCGGGCGGCGAGGATGCCGACCGGCAGGGCCAGCGCCATCGTCAGCAGCGCACCGGCCCCGGCCGCCGTCAGGGAGCCGGCCGCGGCCTCCCCGAGCCGCTCCCACGCCTGCGACCCCGAGGTCCCGTCGCCGATCCACCGGACCAGGGACAGGGCGGGCACGCCCAGGGCGGCGACGACCACGGCGACCAGACCTGCCAGGGCGGGCCAGCGCCATACCCCGAGGTCCAGTGCCCGGGCCGGGCGCACGACGCGGGGGGAGGAGAACCGGGCCCCTGCCCGCCGGGTCCGCCCCTCGCCCCAGAGGATCGCCAGGGTGATGAGGACGAGCAGCGTGGCCAGGGTCAGCGCCATCGTGCGGTTGAAGCCGGCGTTGAACGCCGTGAAGATCGCCCGGGTGAAGGTGTCCACGCGCAGGATGGACACGGCGCCGAAGTCGGCGAGCACGTAGAGGGACGCGAGCAGCGCCCCTCCCGCGATGGCGGGACGGACCTGCGGCAGCGTGACGGTGGTCAGCGTGCTCCAGGGGCCACGGCCCAGGGAGCGGGCGACCTCCTCCTGGCTGGGGTCCACGCGGACGAGCGCCGCGGCCACGGGCAGGTAGACGTAGGGGTAGGTGTAGAGGGTGAGGACGACCGCGGCGGCGGTGAAGCCCTCGAACCGGGTGCCCGGGTCGGCCGACCACAGGTCGGCCACCGAGACCCAGGTGAACGCCGCGACGTAGCTGGGCACCGCCAACGGAAGGGCCAGCAGGACCGCGAAGAGCCGCCGGCCGGGCACGTCGGAGCGGGTGACGAGCCAGGCGCCGGCGACGCCGATGACCAGGCAGGCGAGGGTGACGACGGCCGCGAGCAGCAGGGAGGTGCTCGCCAGGGTGGCGGTGCGGGCGGTGACGACCGTGTCCCACCAGGACGACAGACCCCCCTGGGCCGTCCGCAGCAGCAGATAGCCCAGGGGGATGAGCGCCACCGCCGTGGCCACGAGGGCCCCGGCGGTGAGCGCTGGGTGCGGTCGTCGGCTCAGAGCAACCCTGCCTCGGTGATCATCTCGATGGTCGTCTGCAGGTCGTCGAGGTCGTTGAGGTCGACGTCGGGCACGTCCAGGCTGTCCAGCGAGGGCAGCGACGGGTCGGGCTCGACGCCCTCGACCATCGGGTACTCGTGGGTGTTCTCCACGAAGTAGGTCTGGCCCGCCTCGGAGAGCAGGTAGTCGACCAGGGCCTGGGCGTCGCCGTCGGCCTGCTCGCCGACCAGACCGATGCCGGAGATGTTGACGAGGGCACCGGTGTCGCCGTCGGGGAAGAAGTGCAGCGCCGCGGAGAGGTCCTCGGCCGGGACGCCCTGCTCCTCGGCCAGCTCGTAGAGGTAGTAGTGGTTGACCAGGCCGGCGTCGATCGCCCCGGAGTCGACGTCGGCGACGATGATGCCGTTCTTCTCCCGGATCTGCGGGTCGTTGGCGGCCATGTCGGTCAGCCACTGCCGGGCGGCGTCGTCGCCCTCGAGCACCCTCATGGCGGTGACGAAGGACTGGAAGCTGGCGTTGGTGGGGGCGATGCCGACGCGACCGGCCCACTCGTCCTCGGTGAGCTCCTGCACCGAGGTCGGCAGGTCCTCCTCGGAGACGGCGTCCTCGTTGTAGACGAGCACCCGGGCGCGTCCGGTCAGACCGACCCAGTCGCCGTCCTGGGACCGGTAGGTCTCCGGGACCAGCTCGAGGGTCTCCTCGGGCAGCTCGAGCAGGCGGCCCTCCTTGGCGACGGCGCCGAGCGCGCCGGCGTCCTGGGCGAGGAAGACCTCGGCGGGGGAGTTGTCCCCCTCCTCGAGGATCTGCGCGGCCATCGCGGCGGTGTCGGCGTAGCGGACCTCGACCTCGATCCCGGTCTCCTCGCTGAAGGCGTCGAGGACGGGCTGGACGAGGTCCTCGTTGCGGCCGCTGTAGAGCGTCACGGTGCCGTCGCTCGAGTCGCCGGCGGCGGCGTCCTCGGTGGTCGTGCCGTCGTCGGTCGTGCCGTCGTCGGTCGTGCCGTCGGCGGTGCCGTCGGCGCCGGACGTCGGCTCCTCGGCGTCCGTCCCGCACGCGGTCAGGCCGAGGCCGAGCACGGCGAGGGCGGCAACGGTGCGCGTGGCGCGGATCGTCATCGGGGGGTCTCCTGGGATGTGATGCGACAGGGAGTGCTTGCGCTTCATCGCTGAGGCAAGGCAACCCTTACTTCAGCACAGGATCGGCGGAGAAGCAATTGGCGCACCAGGACGTGCCGTAAATCACATCGGGTGAGGGGAGGCGGCGCGAAAGGGGCAGGGACGCCACGGCGCTCACGGGGCTTCGCGGCGAGCGCCCCTCGACCCGCGGAGACGTGCGGCGCGCGCCCCCTCGACCCGTGGAGACGTGCGGTGCGCGCCCTCGACCCGCGGAGACGCGAAAGCCGCGGGGGTCTCAGGGGCGCCCCGCGGCTTGTCGCCGTGGCCAGGGGCGGGGTCGAACCGCCGACCTTCCGATTTTCAGTCGGACGCTCGTACCAACTGAGCTACCTGGCCCGGAGTAGTGCAGAGGCGTGGCCCCGGTCTGTCGACCGGAACCACGCCGCACTCTCTGCGACCCCGACGGGACTCGAACCCGCGACCTCCGCCGTGACAGGGCGGCGCGCTAACCAACTGCGCTACGGGGCCTCGTAACAGGACGAGACCTGTGCATCCCCAACGGGATTCGAACCCGTGTTACCGCCGTGAAAGGGCGGGGTCCTAGGCCACTAGACGATGGGGACCCGTCCTGCTCGGTCCCTCGCTCAGAAGCCCTGCTCGGTTCCGTTGAGGACAGTGAGAGAGCATACGGGATGCCGGGCCGGACGCCAAAATGCCCGTCGTCAGGCCGGCGTGGTCCCGCCGGCGACGGCGTCGAGAGCCTGGTCGACGGGCACGTCGCCCCCGTTGAACACCAGGGTCGTCCCGGCGAGCGCAGGACGCTCCACGGCCGCCGCGAGGACCGCGGCCACGTCCGCCCGGGGCACCTGGGCGCCCTCGAAGCCGTCCGCGGGACGGCCGGAGCCGTCGGCCGTCACCAGCTCGACCGCGCCGGTGCCCGGGTCGTCGGTCAGGCCGCTGGGCCCCAGGATCGTCCAGCCCAGGTCGCTCCCGCGCAGGTGCATGTCGGCCGCGCTCTTGGCGTCGGCGTAGGTGGCGAACGGGTTGTCCTGCGGCACACCGTGGTCGGGGCGCGAGCCGGCGTAGGACACCATGACGTAGCGGTCCACCCCGGCGGCCTGGGCGGCGTCCATGGATCGGATGGCCGCGTCCCGGTCGACGGAGAGGGTGCGCTCGGGGCTCCCACCACCGGCGCCCGCGGACCAGATCACCAGGTCGTGACCGTCGAGGAGCTGGGTGAGGCCGGACACGTCGAGCGTCTCGACGTCGGCGACGACCGGCTCCATGCCGGCCTCGCGGACGTCGGCCTCGTGGTCGGGGTTGCGGACGACGCCGCTGACGTCGTGACCGGCCTGCTGCAGCAGGGGACCGGCGAGGAGGGCGATGTTGCCGTGGGCTCCGATGAGTGCGATACGCATGTCAGGGCCAACAGGCAGCCCCCGGCCCGGCATTCCTCAGGGCCGGGCCCACTCCAGCAGCTGCTCCCGCGGCCAGGTGTTGACCACCCGCTCCGGCGGCACGCCCAGCCGCTGGGCGCGCTCGCACCCGTAGGCCAGGAAGTCCAGCTGGCCCGGGGCGTGCGCGTCGGTGCTGATCGTGAACAGGCACCCCAGCTCCAGCGCGAGCGTCATGAGGTCGTCGGGCGGGTCCTGGCGTTCGGGCCGGGAGTTGATCTCCACGGCCGTCCCGGACTCCACGCACGCGGTGAAGACCTCCTCGGCGTCGAACTCGCTCGGCGGTCGCACGCGGGCGCCGCTGCGCCCCTCCCCGCCCTTGTCGCCCTTGCGCGGCATCACCCGGCGACCGGTGCAGTGGCCCAGCACCGTGGTCAGCGGGTCGCGCACCGCGGCGACCATCCGACGGGTCATCGCCGCGCTCTCCATCCGCAGCGAGGAGTGGACCGAGGCGACCCGCACGTCCAGCTGCGCCAGCAGGTCGCGGTCCTGGTCGAGCGACCCGTCGTCGAGGATGTCCACCTCGATCCCCTTGAGCAGGGTGAACGACCCTCCCGTGTGCGCGTTCACGGCGTCGACGACCTCGAGCTGGCGGCGCAGCCGGGCCGCGGTGAGGCCGTTGGCGACCTTCAGGCGGGGGGAGTGGTCGGTCAGCGCGACGTACTCGTGCCCCACCTCCATCGCCGAGGCGACCATCTCCTCCACCGGCGACCCGCCGTCGGACCACGACGAGTGCGTGTGCAGGTCGCCGCGCAACCGCTTCCGCAGCTCCTCGCCCCCGTCGACGAGCGGTCCGCCGTGCGTGCGCTCCAGCTCCGCGAGCCTGTCCGGGACCCGGCCGGCCACGGCCTGCTCCACGACGGCCGAGGTGGAGGACCCCACCCCCGCGATCTCGCGCAGCCGCCCCTCCTGCACGCGCCGGCGCACCTCGGCCTCGCCGAGCGGCAGGATCGCGGCCGCGGCCCTGCGGTAGGCCTCCACCCGGTAGGTCGACTCGCGGTGCCGCTCCAGCAGGAAGGCGATCCGGCGCAGGGCGTCGACAGGCTCGATCGGCATGGGAGCACGGTATGCCGCACCCGCCTCCCCCACCACGGCACGGGACGTCGACGCCCGCCCGCGCGACGGCATACCCTCCCTGCATGCGTCCCGACGACCCCGGCCCCGGTGCACCGCGGGTGCGCGCCGCGCGGCTGGTCGACCTCGACCCGGTCACGCTGCACGACCTGCTGCGGCTGCGGGTGGACGTCTTCGTCGTCGAGCAGGAGTGCGCCTACCCCGAGCTGGACGGGCGGGACGCGGACGGGACGACCGAGCACCTGTGGGTGGAGGCGGACGGCACGCCCGTGGCCACGCTGCGCCTGCTCACCGACGGGGACGGGGCCCGCCGGATCGGGCGCGTCGCCACCGCGCGGGGTCACCGTGGCCAGGGGTATGCCGACGCGCTGGTCCGCGAGGCGCTGCGCCGGTCGGGCGGGGCCGAGGTGGTCCTCGACGCGCAGACCTACCTGGAGGGGTGGTACGCCCGGTTCGGGTTCGTCCGCACGGGGCCGGACTTCGTCGAGGACGGGATCCCGCACCTGCCGATGGGTCGGGCGGGCGGCGGGGCAGCCAGCACCTGACCTAGGAGGTCCGGTCGGTGGGCTGCTCGGCGGCGGGATCGTCGGTGGCCCCGTCCTGGGTGGGGTGCTCCTGCACGGCCCCGTCCTGGGTCGACCGCCCCTGGACGGCGTCGTCCCCGGTGGGCTGCTGACCCAGGGAGCGACGCTCCACCGGATCCTTGCGCAGCGAGGTGCGCAGGAAGTCCTCGCCGAGGTACTCCATCGCCAGCCGGGCGAGCACCTGCTGCTCGGTGACCGTGCGCTCGGAGCGGTCCCGGCCCACGAAGCTCACCGCCCAGTGCATGAGCGTGGTGACCTGGGACTTGAACCCGATGATGTAGAAGAGGTGGACCGCGAGCCAGGCCACCCAGGCGGGCACGCCGGTCAGCTCGATGCGGCCGCGCTTCATCACCGCCCGGAAGCGGGAGATCGTGGCCATCGACCCCTTGTCGAAGTAGGAGAACGCCTGGCCGGTCTCCTGCCCGCGGATCCGGCGCAGGAGCTGGTCGGCGGCGTGCCGGCCCATCTGGATCGCGCCCTGGGCGACCCCGGGGACGCCCTCCATCGCCACCATGTCGCCGACGGCGTACACCTCGGGGTGGCCGGGCAGGGTGAGGTCGGGGTTGACGCGGATGCGCCCGGCGCGGTCCAGCTCGGCGCCGGACTGCTCCGCAAGGGTCTTCGTCAGCGGGTTGGCCTGGACGCCGGCGGCCCACACCTTGGTGGTCGCCTCGATCCGCTCGGTGGTCCCGTCCTGGGTCCTGACCTCCAGGCCGCCGGCGTCCACGTCGACGACCATCGTGTTGAGACGGACCTCGATGCCGACCTTCTCCAGGTCGCGGCGGGTGCGCTCCGCCAGGTTCAGGCCGAAGCTGCCCAGGACGGCGTCGGCGGCGTCGATGAGGATGATCCGGGCCGCGCTCGGCTCGATGTGACGGAACTCCTTGGTCAGGGTGCGGCGGGAGAGCTCGGCGAGCTGACCGGCCATCTCCACCCCGGTGGGACCGGCACCGACCACGACGAACGTCAGCAGCCGGCGGACCGCCTCGTGGCGGCCGGAGGCGGCGGCCACCTCGGCCATCTCGAAGGCGCCGTAGATGCGACCGCGCAGCTCGAGGGCGTCGTCGATCGTCTTCATGCCGGGGGCGAACTCGGCGAAGCCGTCGTTGCCGAACCACGACTGGTTGGCGCCCGCCGCCACGATGAGGCTGTCGTAGGGGTAGACCGTCTCCTGGCTCACGGTCCCGGCCATGACCGTCCGGGCGTCGAGGTCGATGTCGATCACGTCGCCGAGCATGACCTGGACGTTGTCCTGGCCGGCCAGGACGTCGCGCGTGGTCGGCGCGATGACGCCCTCGGACAGGATGCCGGTGGCCACCTGGTAGAGCAGCGGCTGGAAGAGGTGGTGACTGGTCCTGGCCACCATGGTCACGGCCACGTCGGGCTCGTCGAGGGCCTTGGTGGCGAACAGGCCGCCGAAGCCGGAGCCGACGACGACGACACGGTGGGGCGAGGCGGGTGCGGGCGCAGTCATGTCCTGAACAGCGTCGTGCGCCGCCCGATTCTTCCCCGGCCCACCTGGATGCGAGGGGACGACGGGCCGCCCGCGGGGCGTGGAGCGCTGCCACACTGGGGGGATGAGCACCCTGGAGAAGGACCCGCCGGAGCGGGTCTGCGGCGACGAGGAGCACGACCGTCCGGAGCTGGTGCCGCCCCGCGAGGTGCCCCTGGGCGGTCCGCGGGCCATGCGGGTGCGCCGCACGCTGCCCGCCCGCGGCCGGTCCATGGTGGGGGCGTGGTGCTTCGTGGACCACTACGGGCCCGACGAGGTCGCCGAGACCGGCGGCATGGTGGTCCCGCCGCATCCGCACACCGCCCTGCAGACCGTGTCCTGGCTCTTCCAGGGTGAGATCGAGCACCGGGACAGCACCGGTGCCCACGCGATGGTCGTACCCGGCGAGCTGAACCTGATGACCGCCGGTCACGGCGTGTGCCACAGCGAGGTCTCCACGCCCGCGACCGAGGTGCTCCACGGGGTCCAGCTCTGGACCGCGCTGCCGGCGGAGCACGCGGAGGTGGACGCCTCCTTCGTCCATCACGTACCCGAGCCGGTGGAGGTGGGCGACGCCGTGGTCAGCGTCTTCCTGGGCGAGCTGGGCGTCACGGCAGCGGGTGTCGCCGGCGGGGAGCCAGCCGGCGCCGGGGACCCGGCCCCGGTGAGGTCCCTGGGCAGCCCCGTCACGACATACTCACCGCTGCTGGGGGCCGAGATCGTGCTGCACCCGCACGCCTCGCTGGTGCTGCACGTGGACCCGGCGTTCGAGCACGGGATCCTGCTCGACCGGGGGGAGCTGAGGGCGGCGGAGCAGGACGTCCCCGGGGCGCACCTGCTCCACCTGCCGGTGGGACGGGACACGGTCGAGCTGGCGGCCGGCGCCGAGGGGGCGCGGGTGGTGCTGCTAGGGGGGACGCCGTTCGGGGAGGAGATCGTCATGTGGTGGAACTTCGTGGGGCGCAGCCACGACGAGGTCGTGCGGGCCCGTGAGCAGTGGCAGGCCGAGCTGGGGCACGTCGCCGACGGTCGTTTCGGTGCGGTCGACCATCCGGGGGAGTCGCTGCCCGCCCCCGCGCTGCCGCAGGTCCGGCTGCGGCCGCGTCGCTGAGCCCTGCGCGTGGACCGTCCCGTCCTGCTCGTCGACAACGTCGACAGCTTCACCTACAACGTCGCCGACCTGCTCCACCGGGTCCTGGGGCGACCGCCCGTGGTCTGGGGGCACGACCACCCCGCCACGACCGCGGACCTGCAGCGGTTCGCGGCGATCGTCGTGGGTCCCGGGCCGGGGCGTCCGCAGGTGGCGGCCGACATGGGCCTGTCCGACCTCGCGCTGCGGCAGCGCGACGTGCCCGTGCTCGGGGTCTGTCTGGGACACCAGGGGATGGCGCACCTCGCGGGTGACCAGGTCGTCGAGATGGCCGTGCCGCGGCACGGGATCGTCAGCGAGCTCGCCCACGACGGGACGGGGATCTTCGAGGGCGTTCCCGAGGGGCTGCAGGTGGTGCGCTACCACTCCTTGCAGGTGGCCGACCCGATCGCCTCCGGGCTGAGGGTCACCGCCCGGGCGAGGGACGACGGCTCGGTGATGGCGCTCGCCGACCCGGACGCGCCGAGGTGGGGGGTGCAGTTCCACCCCGAGTCGGTGTTGTCGCAGCACGGGGACCGCATCGTGGCCAACTTCCTGCGGCTGGCGGGCGTCGACCTTTCTGACCCCGGCCCGGACGCCGGGACGGTGGCTGTCGGCGACGCGCTGGCGCCCCACCCCACCCGTGGTGGGGGACGGCGGGTGCGGGTCGAGGTATGCCGCACGGCCGGCCCGGTCGACCCGTGGACCCTGCGGGAGCAGCTCGTGGGCGGGTCGCCGACGTCCGTCTGGCTCGACGCGTCGGACGGGACCGGATGGTCGGTGGTGGTCGACGGCGAGGGGCCGCTCGCGCACGAGCTCACCCACCGCGTCGGGGAGGGGCGCCCGCTGCTGGACCGGATCGACGACGAGCTCGGCCGGTGGGAGCTGGTGGGGCCCGTGCCCCAGGTGCCGTTCGGATGGCGCCCGGGGTACGTCGGCTACCTGGGCTACGAGCTGAAGGCCGAGACCGGCGGCAGCGTCGCGCACCGCTCGCCGTGGCCGGACGCCTGGCTGGTCTTCGCCGACCGGGGCGTGGTGGTCGACCACGGGTCCGGGGACGTGTGGGCGGTCTGGCTGGAGGAGGAGGCGGGGGACGGGCCCGTCGGGGACCGGCAGCGGTCGTGGGCCGCCCGGGTCCGCGAGGCGGTGGGACGGTCTCGTCCCGGGGTGGCGGCGTCGGGCCGGAGCGAGGAGTCGGGGCCGGGAGAAGAGTCGGGCCGGAGCGAGGCGTCGGGCCGGAGCACGGCGTCGGGGCGGGCGGGGGCCACGGCGTCGGGGCGGGCGGAGGCCACGGGCACGACCTCGATGCCGGCTGCCTCCGGGACGGCGGGCGCCTCCCCGCGGGAGGACGCGACCGCATACCTGGACCTGGTCCGGCGGTGCCAGGAGGAGATCGCCCGCGGTGAGTCCTACGAGATCTGTCTGACGACCACCTGGTCGGCGCCGGGCACCGGGGTGGCGGAGGACGATCTCTACCGCGCGATGCGGGCGGTCAGCCCGGTCCCCCACGGGGTGTGGCTGCGCTCGCCGCACCTGAGCGTGCTGGGCTGCTCGCCGGAGCGGTTCGTGTCTGTCGCGGCGGACGGGCGCGTCGAGGCGCGGCCCATCAAGGGGACCCGCCCGCGAGGGGCCGACCCGGTCGAGGACGCGGACCTCGTGGCCGACCTGGTCTCGGCGGAGAAGGATCGCGCGGAGAACCTCATGATCGTCGACCTGCTGCGCAACGACCTGCACCGCGTGTGCCGGGCGGGAACCGTCCACGTGCCGGAGCTCTTCGCCGTGGAGACGTACGCGACGGTGCACCAGCTAGTCTCCACGGTCAGAGGGCAGCTCGTCGAGGGGATGGGTGCGACGGACGTGCTGCGGGCCTGCTTCCCCGGCGGGTCCATGACCGGTGCGCCCAAGGTGCGGACGATGGAGATCCTCGACCGACTGGAAGGAGCGGCCCGGGGGGTGTACTCCGGCGCGATCGGGTGGATCGGCCTCGACGGGTCGATGGACACCTCGATCGTCATCCGGACGGCCACGTGGCACGACGGCGATGTGACCTTCGGTGTCGGCGGGGCCATCACGGCACTGTCCGACCCGCAGGAGGAGCTGCAGGAGACGACGACCAAGGCCCGGTCGGTCCTGGTGGCGCTGGCGTTGGCGCGAGACGGCGCAGCCTCGCTCCCCGCGTCGCGCCCCTCGTCCTCCTGACGGCTGGGCCGGCCAGATCGCCTGCGTGCCGGCCTCCGGGGGACCTGCACGCTCAGGCGCTCCGTCGGAGGGGGTCGTCCTCGTCGTCGAGGGCGCTACCGGTGCGCGGTGATGGTGCTTTGGCCGGTGGACGGCCGTGGAAGGTGTCCAGGACCGGTGGTGGGTCCTGGTAGGTGCTGGGTGGTGGGTCGGCGTGGCGGGGGTGCTCGCGGGCCAGGTTGCAGCGGGCGCACAGGCCTCGGGCGTTGTCGACGGTGGTGGTGCCGCCGTCGCGGTAGCGGGTGATGTGGTCCAGGTGGCGGATGGGCGCGCCGCACCAGGCGTGGGCGCAGTAGCGGCCGCGGGCGATCAGCGTGGCGCGCAGGGCCCCGGTGAAGACGCGGCGCCGGGGGTCGCGCACGGTCAGCACCCCGGTGAGCGGGTCGGTCCACAGCCGGCGCAGCCACACCGTGCCGGCCCTGATCGTGCCGGGGTCCGGCCCGGGCAGCCCGGGTGACCCGGGTGACCCCGTAGACGCGGGTGGCCCGGTTGACCCGGTTGACCCGGCAGACCCGGTTGACCCGGGAGACCGAGGGGTCCCTGCGGTGGGGCCGCCGGGTGTCTGGGGTTGCTGCTGGGAGGTGCGGGTGGGCAGGGTCGGTGGGGGCGGCCCTGGGGGTGTACCGCCGTGGACGGCGGTGCACCGGGCGTCGGTGCACCGGCCACCGGCCGGGCACGGCCCAGGAGCCTGCTGCCGCCCGCGGGCCGGCCGATCCTTGTCGCCGGTGCCGTGCTGCCCGGCGCCGGTGTTCTGCTGCCCGCCGCCGGTGCTGCGCTCCCACTCGTCGTCGTCGACCTGCGGGTGGTCGGTGTCGTCGTGGTCGTCCGGGGCTTCCCGGGTGTCGGTGTCGTGCGTGTCCTGGGTGTCGGTGGAGGGGGTCAGCAGGTCGCGGGCCAGGTCGGCGGGCAGGGGCCCGTACCCGGTCAGGTCGGCCGCGGCGCTGTCCCCGGCCAGCAGGGTCGCGTCGGTCAGGACCAGGCCGACCTCGACGTCGATGCCGTCCACGACGGTGCGGCCGGTGACCCGCGCGACCAGCTCGTCGGCCATCAGCTGGTTCAGGGTGCGCGGGTCGCCGGCGGCGCGGGCGCCTTCGGCGTGGGTGCGCAGCACCTGGTGGGTCGCGATCGCCTGCGCAGCCGGCAACCGGGCGCACAGCAGGCCCATCACGTCCGGGGCCGGGCGCACCGACACCCCCCGGTCGGCCGCCGCTCGGCGGGCCCGTCCCACGAACCCGGCCGGGTCGAGCTCGTAGGCCAACGCACGGGCCGCCGCCACGATCTGCCGGGTGGAGGCCCCTTCCAACGACCCGGCCAGCCGCCGGTCCACCTGCGCCCGGTCTGCGGGGTCCAGGCAGGAGGTGGCCTCGGTGACCAGACGGGCCTGGGCCGGGCTGATCGTGCCCACGGCCAGTGCGGCGAACGTGGCCGGCATCTCGCCCACCAGCGCCCGCGCCGCGGTCAGCTCCCGCCCGGCCCAGTACGGCGAGGTACGCCGCGCGGCCGCCAGATCATCAGCCACCGCCCTCCCGCGCCTGGAGGCGGGGACCCCGTCCCGGGCCTGGGCGGCCACCTGGGAAGCACCGAAGGCGACCTGCACCCGCGCCGAGGCCGCCCCCGCGACCCGGCCCAGCACCTCCAGCCCCTCCACCAGGGCCAGCAGCCCCGCATCGTCGATCTCCGACACCTCCGCGCCGGCCAACGCCCGGGTCCAGCCCTGCACCACCTCGACCAGACCCGGCTCCCCGGGCCCGGCCGAGGCGCAGCGGCACCCGCACGAGCAGGCGGGTGACGCCATACCCCGCCCCTGCCCGGCCGACTCCGCGGCCGGCCCGGTGCCGATCCCCTCCGGTCCTGCGTCCACGTCCCCCACCCCCTCCGGTGGTCCAACGGCGAAACCTCCCCCGGCTCCACCTTTGAAGAACACCCTAGGACCCACCACCGACAGACCCTCGAACACACGTCCGGCCACCCCCTGAGCAGCCACGATGCCCACGAGGGTCCGGACCGCGGCCGTCAGTCGGGCTGGTCGGGACCCACCACGCGGACCCGTACCGTCCCGGCGCGCCGGGCCGTCCCCCTGCCCCGACCCGGAGGACGCCCACCCGCCTCCGCCAGGTCCAGCACAGGGCCGTCGTCCGTCTCGGCCCACCCGCTGATGACGACCGACCGGCCGGACGTCATGGCGCGCACGACCCGTCCGAGCGCCATCGGATCGACCGACGCGACGAGGAAGGTCGTGCCGTCGCCCATCCGCAGCCTGCCCACGCCCCCGACGGGCCCGTGCTCGACCAGGCGCACAGGCACCCGGCGTTCCACGAGGCCGGGGAGCAGGACACGCACGTGCGCCACCGGGTCGTGCGGGCGCCCGGACCGGGCGCCCCCGGTCGACCCGGCGCGGGACGGATCGGTCGGATCCCCCGGGCCGGGCGTCGCGGACGGGTCGTCCCAGTCGGACGGCATGGTCAGAGTCTGTCCCTAGGCTCGGGTTCATGACTACCCAACCGATGATCGAGCTCAACAACGGCGTCCGGATCCCGCAGGTCGGCCTGGGCACCTTCAAGGTCGACGAGGACGACACCCAGCGCGTGGTGGAGGCCGCCCTGGAGGTGGGCTACCGACACGTGGACACGGCCGCCGGCTACTACAACGAGGCCGGGGTCGGTGCGGCGCTGCGGGCCAGCGGCCTGGCCCGCGAGGAGCTGTTCGTCACGACCAAGCTGCGCAACGGCGACCAGGGGTACGACAACGCCCTGCGCGCCTTCGATGACAGCCGGGCCGCCCTCGGCGTGGACGTCGTCGACCTCTACCTCGTGCACTGGCCGGTGCCGTCCAAGGGACTGGCGCCCGAGACGTGGCGCGCCTTCGAGAAGCTCTACGACGAGGGGGCGGTCCGCGCGATCGGCGTCTCCAACTTCCTCCCGGAGCACCTCGAGGACCTGCTGCGCACCGCCCGGGTGGTCCCGGCCGTCAACCAGATCGAGATCCACCCCTCGTTCCAGCAGCCCGAGGCGCAGGCGGCCAGCAGGGAGGCCGGCCTGGTGGTGGAGGCCTACGCCCCGATCGGGCGTGGTGAGGACCTCGAGCTCGGGCCGGTCGTGGACCTGGCGGAGGAGCTGGGGGTCAGCCCGGCGCAGGTCGTCCTGCGCTGGCACCTGCAGCGTGGCCGGGTCGTCATCCCCAAGTCGAGCACCCCGGAGCGGATCGCCGCGAACATCGACGTGTTCGGCTTCGAGCTGACCGGACCCCAGCTCGAGGCGATGGACGCCCTCGACACGGACGAGCGGATGTTCGCCGACCCGCGGACGGCGGAGTTCACCCAGTTCCGTTCCTGAGGGGTATGCCGGACCTGTTCCTGACGGGTGTGCCGGACGCGCGACACCCCCGCACCGTTCGACCGGTGCGGGGGTGCGGCTCACCAGGGGCAGGGGGACGTCCCCGGGGAGAGGAGGGGCTCAGGCCGCCTTGATGAGCGAGATCTCGAACTCGAGGGTGGCCTTGTCGGAGACGAGCACGCCACCGGTCTCCAGCGCGGCGTTCCAGGTGAGGCCGAAGTCCTTGCGGTTGACGACGGTCGAGCCCTCGAAGCCGATCCGGGTGTTGCCGAAGGGGTCCTGGGCGGCGCCGGCGTACTCGAAGTCGACGGTCACCGGGCGGGTGACGTCCTTGATGGTCAGGTCGCCGGTGACGCGGAGGGTGTCGTCGTCGGCGGCCGCGACGTCGGTGGAGCGGAAGGTCATGGTGGGGTACTGCTCCACGTCGAAGAAGTCGGCCGACGTGAGGTGCGCGTCGCGGTCGGCGCTGCGGGTGTCGACGGAGGCGGTCTGAATGGTGACCTCGACCGAGGCGTTCTCCAGCCCGGGGGCGGTGGTGGCCTGGCCGCCGACCTCGTTGAAGGCGCCGCGGACCTTGGTGACCATCGCGTGGCGGGCGGAGAAGCCGAGGCGGGAGTGGGACGGGTCGATGGTGTAGGTGCCGTTGAGCTCGTTGACCGACATGGGAGGTCCTTCCGGAGGGGTTGTGGTTGATGTGTCACCAACATTACAGGAGCATCGATGACGCGTCAAGCAACTGGTAGGATGGGGTCATGACGAAGGCCGAGACTCCCTGGTTGGATGACCGCGAGCAGCAGCTGTGGCGCCGGTGGCTGCGCGTGCAGACCGAGCTGCCCGCGGCCCTCGGCCGCGCCCTGTCGCGCGACAGCGGCCTGTCGATGCAGGACTTCGAGACGCTGGTGTGGCTGTCCGAGGCTCCGGGGGAGCGGCTGCGCATCTCCGCCCTCGCCGAGCAGATGCACTGGGAGCGCAGCCGGTTGTCGCACCACCTGCGCAGGATGTCCGCGCGCGGGCTGGTGGTCAAGGAGGACTGTCCGGAGGACGGTCGCGGCTCCTTCGTCCTGCTCACGCCGGCCGGCCGGGCGGCCCTCGAGGCCGCCGCGCCGGGCCACGTGCGGACCGTGCGCGCCCTCTTCCTCGACGGGATGGACGACCAGGACGTCGAGACCCTCTCCGTGCTGCTCGGCAAGGTCCTGGCCCGCGCCCAGGAGCAGCCGGACCAGGACGAACCCGGTCAGGAGCACCTGCAGGAGGAGCAGCTCCGGGCGTAGCCCCGGCCAGCTCCGCGGCCGCACGCCACCCTCTTCCCGCTGTCCTGCCCGCCTGCCATGATCGACCCAGGGCCGCCGGCCCGGTCGAGGAGGCGTCATGGAGTCCCTGCGCAACGAGCTGTCCCGGGTCCTGGGACCGGGGCAGGTGTCCGACCGCGCGATCGACCGGCACGCCCTGGCCCACGACGCGTCCCACTACCTGCTCGTCCCCGACCTCGTCGTCCGCCCGAGGGACCAGGCCCAGGTGGCCGCCGTGCTGGCTGCCTGCGACCGGGCGGGGACGCCGCTGACCTTCCGGGCCGCCGGGACGAGCCTGTCCGGGCAGGCGGTCACGGACACGGTCCTGGTCGACGTGCGCCGCCACTTCCGGGGGGTGGAGGTGCTGGACGACGGCATGCGGGTACGGGTCCAGCCCGGCACGACGGTCGGCATGGTCAACGCCCACCTGGCCAGGCACCGCCGACGCCTCGGGCCCGATCCGGCGAGCGAGGCCGCCTGCACCGTGGGCGGGGTGGTGGCGAACAACTCCTCGGGCATGCAGTGCGGCACCGAGGCCAACACCTACGCGACGCTGGAGTCGATGGTGCTGGTCCTGCCCTCGGGCACCGTCGTCGACACCGGTGCCCCCGACGCCGACGCGCACCTGCGCGCGGCCGAGCCCGAGCTGCACACCGGGCTCCTGTCCCTGCGCGACCGGGTGCGTGGCGACGCGGAGTCCGTCGCCACGATCCGGCGGCTGTTCGCGATGAAGAACACGATGGGCTACGGCGTCAACGCCTACCTCGACGCCGACGAGCCGGCCCAGATCCTGGCCCGGCTGATGATCGGCAGCGAGGGCACCCTGGGGTTCGTCGCCTCCGCCACCTTCCGCACCGTGCCGGTGCGCTCCCAGGTCGCGACCGGGCTGCTCGTCTTCGACGACGTCGTCACCGCGACCGGCACCGTGCCGCGGCTCGTCGAGGCCGGCACCGCCACCGCCGAGCTGCTGGACGCCGCGTCCCTGCGCGTCTCCGCCCAGGATCCGGCCTGCCCGCAGGTCATCCGCGACCTGCACGTCGTCGACCACGCCGCACTGCTGGTGGAGTGGCAGGCCGACGACGCCGAGGAGCTCGCCGACGCGGTCGAGCGGGCGGGCCGCCTGCTGGCGGACCTGCCGGTCAGCAGCCCCTACCGGCTGACCCGCGAGGCGGACGAGCGGGCCGGGCTGTGGCGGGTGCGCAAGGGTCTCTACAGCGCGGTCGCGGGGGCCCGGCCCAGCGGCACCAACGCCCTGCTCGAGGACGTCGTGGTGACCGTGGACCGGCTCGGTGGCACGATCATGGCGCTGACCGAGCTGTTCGAGCGGCACGACTACCCCGAGTCGGTCATCTTCGGCCACGCCCGGGACGGCAACGTGCACTTCCTGCTCAACGAGCGGTTCGAGGACCCGGTGGCGCTGGAGCGCTACGAGGCATTCACCGAGGACATGGTCGACCTGGTCCTGTCCGAGGGCGGGTCGCTGAAGGCCGAGCACGGCACCGGGCGGATCATGGCGCCGTTCGTGCGGCGGCAGTACGGCGACGAGCTCTACGCGGTGATGTGGGAGACCAAGCGGCTGATCGACCCCCGCGGCCTGCTCAACCCGGGGTCGGTCCTCTCCGACGACCCCACGTCATACCTGCTGCACCTCAAGACCGCGCCCGAGGTGGAGGTGGAGGTCGACCGGTGCGTGGAGTGCGGCTTCTGCGAGCCGGTGTGCCCCTCGCGGGACCTGACGACCACCCCGCGGCAGCGCATCGTGGCGCGGCGGGAGATGCGGGCGGCGGAGCTGCGCGGGGACACCGGGCTCGCGGCGGAGCTGGCGGAGCAGTACGAGTACGACGGCACGCAGACCTGCGCGGTCGACGGGATGTGCCTGACCGTGTGCCCGGTGCAGATCAACACCGGCGACCTCACCCGGCGGCTTCGGGCGGAGTCCTCCGGTCCCGTGGGCGAGGTGGCGTGGCGGGGAGCGGCGCAGGTATGGGGTGCGGGCACCGTCGCGGCGTCCGCCGCGATGTCGGTGGCCGGGCGGGTCCCCCGGCTGGCGGAGATGACGACCGGCGTCGCCCGTCGGGTGCTGCCGCACGAGCTGGTGCCGCGCTACGACGGGCGGCTGCCCGGCGGTGGTCCGCGGCGCGGGAGCGGTCCGGAGGCGGGGGCCGGGGTGCGGCAGGACGGGGCGGTGCCGACGGCGGTGCACTTCGCGCCGTGCGTCGGGACGATGTTCGGCTCGGACGGTGCCGGCGAGGACGGGCTCCGGGGGGCGGGGGCCGAGCGGGCGCTGCGCGTGCTGGCCGACCGCGCGGGCGTGGCCCTGGTCGACCCCCCGGGGCTGGGCGGTCTGTGCTGCGGGACGCCGTGGAAGTCCAAGGGACGCACCTCCGGGTATGCCGCGATGATGCGTCGGGTGCTCCCGTCGCTGTGGGAGGCGAGCGACCACGGCCGGCTGCCGGTGGTCTGCGAGGCCTCGTCGTGCGCCGAGGGCCTCGTGCAGATGATCGCCAAGGACCCGGACCGACCCATGCAGGTGGTCGACGCCACCCGCTGGGTCGCCGAGCACCTGCTCGACCGGCTGCCGGTGACCAGCCCCGTGGGTCCTGTCGTCGTGCACCCGACCTGCTCGGGCGTGCACCTCGGTTCGACCGAGGCGCTGGTGGCCGTGGCCCGGCACGTCAGCGACGACGTGACGGTCCCGCTGGCCTGGGGGTGCTGCGGCTTCGCCGGCGACCGCGGGATGCTGCACCCCGAGCTGACCGCCTCGGCGACCGCGCCGGAGGCCGCCGAGGTCGCGGGCCGCAGCTACGCGGCGTACGTGTCGGACAACCGGACCTGCGAGATCGGGATGAGCCGGGCGACGGGTCGGGCCTACGAGCACGTGCTGGAGGTGCTGGCGGCCGCGACGAGGTGAGCGGGAGGGCCGCTCGGGCCTCCACGGCAGGTTCGGTCGGCGCCGGCCTCACCCCTGTCGGGGCCGCAGCGCCGCGTAGAGGAGCATGTCCACCCGCCGACCGCCGACCTCCTGGTGGCTCCGGAGCCGCCCCTCGTGCGCGTAGCCCGCTGTGGTGGCGGTCCTGACCGAGGCGACGTTCCACGGCTCGATGTAGAGCTCGATCCGGTGCACCTCCGGCAGCGTCCAGGCGAAGGCGGTCAGGGCCGCCAGTGCATGGGCGGCCAGTCCCCGGCCCCGGTGGACCGGGGCGACCGCATACCCGGCGGTGGCCCTGCCCGAGGCGACGCTCCGCAGCCCCAGGCCCGCCTGTCCGACGGCCTCGTCCGTCTCCCGGAGGGCGACGCAGAAGGAGAAGCCGGCCCCGGTCACCAGCCGCTCGTGCTGCCGTCGGACGTAGTCGAGGGCGGACTCCCTGTCGGCGTCCCCCGGGAGGGTGCCGGTCAGGGGGACGTAGGGGTCGGTCGACAGGTCCATCAGCATGGGCACGTCGTCGGCGGTGAACGGCCGCAGGTGGACCGCTCCCCAGCCGGGGCGGACGCGGGGCAGGACGAGCGGCGTCGGCATCCGTCTACGCGGGGTTGACCGGACCGTCCGCGTCGACGGGCGGGTCCTCGGGACCGGCGGGGGCCTGGGGAACCGCGCCGCCCCCCTCCTTCAGACGGCGGCTGCCGGCGTGCCAGTCCTCCTGGGTCCCGGGCTCTGCCACGTCCACGCCCAGCCCGGCCAGCTGGGGAGTCTCCCGCAGGCTGCGCTTGAGCTCGGCGAAGCCGGGGAAGCCGGCCAGACCGACGACGTGGTCCCAGAGCCGTCCGGCGTCCTCCTCGTCCGGCAGCCGGCTGATGACCGGCCCGAAGAACGCCACGCCCCCGGGCGGCTGGAAGTGGATGATCGGCGTGCCGACGTCCTTGCCGGTGAGGCCGAGCGCCTCGTCGGTCTCGGCCTGGACCACCGCGTCCAGGGTGTCGTCCTCCAGCGCCTCCGCCAGGCCGAGCGGCAGGCCGGCCCCGGCCAGGACCGGCTCGAGGAAGGCGCGGGTGCCCCGGCGCTCGCGGGTGCTGGACGCGTCGGGCGGACCGGACCAGGTGTCGAAGATCCGGGCGCCGAGCGCGGCATACAGGGTGTCCACCGCCCCCGGCCCGAGCTCCGCGCGAGCCCGGGCCGCGACCCTCAGCAGCCGCAGCCCCGCGGTGTGCCCGGCCTCGTACTCCGGCGGGAAGTGGGCGTCGTAGTCGACGTCCGCGTTGAGCAGCCGCAGGGAGATGAACCGCCAGTCGACCGTGTAGTCGCGCTGGGCCTGGACGAGCCGGACCCACTTGCTGGTCATCCACGCGAACGGGCAGACCGGGTCGAAGTAGAAGTGGATGTCGCTCATGGAGCGAGACTACGGTCACCGGTCAGGACGGGGCAGAGGTCCGGGGCTCGACGACGAGGCCGTGGCACGATCAGGTATGGCGGTCACGCAGACGGAAGGACGGTCGGACCGGGTGCGCGTGGGCCTCGTGGGCTACGGGCCGGGCGGTTCGACCTTCCACGCGCCCTTCATCGAGACCACGCCGGCGCTGGACCTCGTGGCCGTCGTGACCTCGGACCCGGGGCGCAGGTCCCTCGTGCAGGAGCGGCACCCGGACGCACGGGTCGTCGGGTCGGTCGAGGAGCTGCTGGCCCGTGCCGATCTCGACGTGGTGGTGGTCACCACACCCAACGCCACCCACGTGCCGCTGGCCCTGCAGGTGCTGCGGTCGGGCCGTCACGTCGTCGTGGACAAGCCGGTCGCGCCGACCACGGCGGAGGCGCGGGCGCTGGCGACCGCGGCCGCGGAGCACGGGAGGGTGTGCATCCCCTTCCACAACCGGCGCTGGGACGGTGACTTCCTCACCGTGCGCGACCTCGTGACCCGGGGGCGGGTCGGACCCCTGCTACGCGTGGAGATCCGCTGGGAGCGGTGGCGGCCGCAGGCCTCCTCGCCGGGACGGGAATGGAAGGACGACCCGTCACCGGGGGCCGCGGGCGGGGTGCACTACGACCTCGGCCCGCACGTCGTCGACCAGGCCATGCTGCTGCTGGGTCGGCCGTCGACGGTCTACGCCGAGCTGGCGACCCGGCGCCCGCAGGCCCGTGCGGTCGACGACGCGTTCCTGGCCCTGACGTTCCCGGACGGTGCGGTCGCGCACCTGACGACGAGCCTGACCGTGGGTGGACCCCTGCCGCGGTTCCACGTCGTCGGCCGGGACGCCACCTACGTGGGGGCGAGCACCATGGACCCGCGGTGGGGGGTCGCGCTGGCCGAGGGACGGATCCCCGCCGGGCCGTCGTGGGGACGGGTCGAGGAGTCCGGGTGGGGGACGCTGCAGGCCGGCGAGCGGTCCGAGGTCGTGGCCACCCTGCCCGATGACCACGGAGCCTTCTACCGGGGGGTGGCCGAGACCGTCCTGACCGGGGCGCCGCCCCCCGTCGCCCTCGACGAGGCGGTCTCCGGCCTGCAGGTCCTGGAGGCGGCGCGCCGCTCGGCGGACGAGGGCAGGGTGGTGCGGCTGCCCGGTCGCAAGGACGCGGACTGAGAGGGAGGGACGAGGGCGAGACCGCCGGAGGATCAGTCGCGGAGGGTGGGGGTGAGGCGCTTGTGCACGCCGTCGCACCAGGGGAGCCGCTGGCTGGATCCGCAGCGGCACAGGGCGACCACGGGACGGGTCACCGGGTGGCTGACGCCCTGGGCGTCGACCACGGTGAGCGCGCCGCGCACGAGCAGGGGACCGCCCTCGCACTCGGTGGTGCGCACCTGCTCGGCCGGCAGCGGGGTGGCTGTCGGTGGGGTCGCCGGGCGGTCGCGGCTCACGCCGCCGCCCAGGGCCGGAGCGGCGCACGCAGGCAGGACCGACCCTGGTGCCAGGCACCCATGGCCTGCTCGGCGACGGCAGCCTCGACGGACAGCCCGACCACCGCGCCGACCAGCAGGGTGGGCAGGGACCGCGGGTCCTGCGCCACGAGAGGTCCGCACACGTCGCGGACGGCGACCTGCTCGTGGGCGGCGTCGGCCTCCACGTGCTCGTCGAAGTAGCGCCACGCGGCCTCGGGCAGACCCAGGCGGCGGGCACCGGCGACGTAGAACTTCGACGGCAGCGAGCTGGTCATCTCCACCATGGTCAGGTGGCCGACCACCGCCGGCGCCCAGCGCCTGCGCCCGGCCAGCCACCCCAGTGCCACGTTCGCCAGCAGGACCGGAGCGGGCCAGGCGTCGGCATACCCTCCGTAGGAACGGTTTAGACCCACCGCCGCCATCGCCTCCCCGTAGAGCTCGGAGTGCATCGCCCCGGGATCGCCGCTGCCGTACTCGTCGAACTGGATCTCCATCAGGGCCACCTTCGCCGCACCGGGGACACGGGGTATGGCGAAGGTGTGCGGGTCGGCCTCCTTGAGCTGGGACGCCGATCGCAGCACCAGCATCTCCCGCCACTGGTCGATCGTCATGGAGGACCGTGCCCAGGCCGAGATCGAGGGTGCGTCGGCCGCGACCCGGTCCGGAAGGGAGAAGAGCGTCGTGGTGAGGTCCTCACGGGCCTCGGGCAGCAGCTGCTCCACCACCGGCAGCGCCACGTCCAGCAGCTCCCGCTGCAGCTCCTCCTCGAGCCGGACGCGGGCCCCCACCGCCGGCAGGTCCCACTCCAGGTCGGGGTCCACGTCCGTGTAGCCGTGGTAGCTCAGGCCCTGCAGCAGCCAGAGGGCCAGCAGACGGTCCTCGTCGTCGGTGATCCCGGGGCGGGGATCGCGAAGGGCGGACTGCAGCCGCTCCTCGGTGCTCGGGGAGGGGTCGCGCAGGTGCTCGACCACCGAGGTCGAGATCGGGCCGCGAGGCTGGGGGAGGTCCACCGGGCGTCTCCTTCTCGTCGAGGGACCAGGCTAGACGCCGTTCCTGCCGGTGCCGACGGCAGAGGCCGGAGAGCAGCGCCGGGCTCGGATCAGTCGGCGGTCTCCTCCAGGCGGCGGACCAGCGTCGGTGGAACGACCGTGTCGGGGTCCCGTCCGGCCAGGTCGTGCAGGGCGTCGGTCGTGCCGACGAGGGCGGCGTACAGGGGGTGGACAGGTCGGACAGCGCTCCAGGTGGGTGGCCACGCGACGCGCGACCAGCGGGTCGAGCTCTCCGTCGATGTAGTCGCTGACCTGCTGGCGGGCCTCCCAGCAGCGCAGAGGCACCCCCTTGAGGGCCTGCCGACGCTCACGGCCGCGGGCGAGCTCGCTGACCAGCATCATCCGCCCTCGGCGCAGTCGTTGCTTGGCGGCCGGCAGGCTGATCCCCTGGACGGCGGCGACCTGCGGCATGGTCATCCCTTCGGCATCGTGCAGCAGCACCGCGCTGCGGTAGATGACGGGCAGGTGGGTCAGGGCCTCCAGCAGGCTGTCGCGCGCCTCGGCCCGCGCGACCACGTCCGCCGCGTCGACCGTGTAGTCGTCCCGCTGCCACCGCCGCTCGACCTCCTCGGCGACGGTGTCCTGGGCCGGGACCTCGCGGTCGCGCCGGGCCACGTCGACGGCGAGGTTGTGCAGGATCCGGTGCAGCCAGGTCGCCAGGGACGCCTCGCCGCGGAACTGCCCCGCCCTCTGCAATGCTCGCGCCACGGTCTCCTGGACGAGGTCCTCGGCGCGGCCGGGGTCGCGGGTCAGGGAGCGGGCGTACCGCAGAAGTCCCGGCAGCTCGGGGACCAGCCGGTCCCCGAGCTCGGTGACGTCCATGCGGGAAAGGGTAGCGATCCCGGTCTACCTCGCTGCGGACCTGCTCACCTGGTGACGGTTGCTCGTGCTGATGCCCAGCAGCCGGTAGAGGGGGCAGAAGCCGACGGCTGCTGTCCCGAGCAGGACGGCGGCGACGACGAGCAGCGCCAGGCCGGCTCCGCTCGTGACGCCGGTGACGAACGCCCACCCCAGGGCGGCTGCGCCCACGACGGCTCGGGCGGCCCGGTCCACGGTTCCGACGTTGCGGTTCATGATGTCCTCCACGGGAGATCGGTCGAGACGAACACCCCATGGACGCACCAGGTGCTCCCACCGATACATCGGCATCGGGGCCCAAGAGCGGGTGGTGACGGCCGTGATCGAGCCTCCGGAGCGGTCGGGCGCAGGTCCTCCCGTCCTGCCAGGATGGAGTCACCACCTCGAGGAGACCGGCATGAACAGGAACAGCTTCTCCGTCGCCACGTTCAACCTGTACAACCTCAACCTGCCCGGGCTCCCCATGTACCGGGACGCCGAAGGCTGGGACGCCGACCAGTACGGGCGCAAGGTCGCCTGGTCGGCCCGCATGCTCCAGGAGCTGCAGCCCGACGTGCTGGGCGTGCAGGAGCTGTGGCACGCCGACGCGCTGGCCGCCGTCGTGGAGCGGGCGGGGCTGACCGAGGAGTACGAGGTGCTGGCCGAGGTCGCGACCGGCGGCAGGATCGTGTGCGCCGCCGTGGTCCGGAGGAGCCTGCTGGTGGCGGGATCCGCCGGATGGGTCAGCACCTTCCCGGAGGCCCTGCGCCTCGAGTCGGCGGGGGAGGATCCGCAGACCCCGATGGTGGACGTGCGGATCCCGGGCTTCTCCCGGCCCGTGCTGCGCTTCGAGCTGCGGCTGCGGGAGGACCAGCCGGCCACGGTGGTCTACGTGTGCCACTTCAAGTCCAAGGCGCCCACCCAGATCTGGCGGGAGCCCTGGTACAACGCCGATCGTGAGCGGTACAAGGCCCACACCACAGCCCTCGGGGCCGCCCTGTCCACGATCCGTCGGACCGCCGAGGCGACGGCGCTGCGGGTGCTGCTCACCGAGGAGATGAAGGGCACGGTGACTCCGGTCATCGTCCTCGGCGACCTCAACGACGGGGTCGGGTCCAACACCCTCAACGTGCTGACCGAGCAGCCGCGCTACCTGGTGGGAGGTTCACGCGGAGGGGGAGACATCGCGCTCTACTCCGCAGAGACCCTGCAGAAGTACCGCGACACCCGCGACGTCTACTACACGCACGTCCACCAGGACATGCGCGAGTCTCTGGACCACGTCCTGGTCTCCGAGCAGTTCTACGACCACTCCTACCGCAGGCTGTGGATGTTCGACGGGCTGGCGATCTACAACGACCACCTCAACGTCGAGGACCACAAGGAGCGGGGGACCGGTGACCATGGCGTCGTCCTGGTGAACTTCCGGCACGCCCCCGCCTGAGAGACCGCCTGGACCGGGAAGGTGGGCAGCCGTTGACCAGTGGACGCGCAGAGCGGGTTCGGGCGCTGTACCAGGCGTTCAACGACCGAGATCTTGACGTCGTCATCAGCGCGATGGCGCCAGACGTCGACTGGCCCAACGGCTGGGAGGGCGGTCGACTTCTCGGAAGTGACAATGTCCGGCAGTACTGGGAACGACAGTGGGCCCAGGTGCGCCCGACGACGACGGTCAGAGGGATCGTGGAACGTCCGGACGGAACGGTCGAGGCGCAGGTGCACATGGTGGTTCGGGACCCCGCCGGCACCGTCCTGACCCGGTCCGACGTCGTCCACGTCTATGAGTTCGCGGGGCCTCTCGTCCAGCGCATGAGTGTCGAGGAAGGACGCGCCCGCCGCTAGCGGTCCGCCCGGTCGAGCGGGGGCCGTCGTCAGCCGCACACGCTGTCGACCTGCGCCGAGAGCAGGCTGTTGAACAAGGACCGCAGCAGCTCGGGCCTGGCCCCGGTGGTCGCGGTCGGATCAACCGAAGGATGGATGCTGGCAGGGCGAGACGGACCCCAGGCCCGGCCTAGCGTCGAATCATGGTCACCCGCACATCTTTCTCTGCGCTGCCGCACCTGCTCACCGGGCGCCGTGGCGCCCTGGTCACTCTCCTGCTCGCTGTCCTCGTCTCGGTCGGTCTCGTGGGCGCGCTGCGGGGTGCTGAGGTGCTCAACGACCACGGGTCGCCGCCGCCGGGTTCGGAGTCGGCCCAGGTCGAGGACCTGCTCGCCGAGCTGCCCGGTCACGACGTCCAGCAGCTCGTCGTGGTGCTCACCCGCCAGGACGGCACTGCCCTCACCGACGGCAACCTCGGCCAGCTCGCCGGCCTGGGCGCCGCGCTGCCCGCCGCTGCCGGACACGAGGTCACCGGCCCTGTTCCGGCCGAGGATGGTGGCGCAGCGCTCCTGCAGGTGCCGGTGAGCGTCGTCGGCACCGACACCGAGGCGATGCGCGAGGTGGTCGAGGACGTCCGGGGCACGGTCGCCGCCGAGCTGCCGCAGGGCCTGTCCGCCCAGACCACCGGGGGCCCCGCCTTCGGCGCGGACCTCGCCGCCTCCTTCGACGGTGCGAACCTGCGTCTGCTGCTGGTGACGGTCGGCGTGGTCGGTCTGCTGCTGCTGTTGACCTACCGTTCGCCGATCTTGTGGCTCGTCCCGCTGACCGTGGTCGGAGTCGCCGACCAGGTCGCCGGCGTCTTGACCCGGACGGTCGGTGAGCGGCTGGCGCTCAACTTCGACTCCGGCATCATCAGCGTGCTGGTCTTCGGGGCGGGCGCCAACTACGCGCTGCTGCTCATCTCCCGTTACCGCGAGGAGCTGGCGGGGTATGACGACCACCGCCAGGCGCTCGTCGTCGCCTGGCGCGCCACGTTCCCGGCGATCCTGGCGAGCAACGTCTCGGTCGTGCTGGCTCTGGCCACCCTGACGCTTGCGGTGATCCCGGGCACCCGGGGGATCGGCGTCGCCGCTGCCGTGGGGCTGCTCGTCGCCCTCGCCTTTGCGGTGCTGGTGCTACCGGCGGCCCTGGCCGTCGTAGGGCGGGGGGTCTTCTGGCCGTTCGTGCCGCGCCCGGTCCGGGAGGGCGACGGGGTCGTCCGCGAGCCCGGTCGTGACCCGTGGGGTGCCGTGGCCGGCCTCGTCGTCCGCCGGCCCTGGCAGGTGCTGGCAGGCGGGATCGCCCTCCTTGCGTTGATGGCGACCGGCCTGGTCGGGACCCAGGTCGGGCTGAGCCAGACCGAGCGCTTCCGGGTCGCGTCGGAGTCCGGTGCTTCGCTGGAGACCCTCGCGGAGCACTTCCCGGCCGGCAGCGGCGCCCCGATGACCGTCGTGACGACGCCGGAAGAGCTCCAGGAGGTCGCAGCGACGGTGGCGACGGTGCCCGGAGTCGCCTCTGTCCGCCCCCGCCGACACCGGTCGACGTCCGTCGGCGAGATCGCCACCCTCGTGGTCACCGGGGACGCCACGCCAGGCTCGCCGGCCGAGCGCGTGCTGGTGGAGGGTGTGCGCGAGGCCGCGCGTGGCGTCCCAGCAGCGGACGCGCTCGTGGGTGGTGCCCCCGCCGCCGAGCTCGACGCCCGTGACGGGGCACTCGGGGACCTGCTGCTGATCGTGCCGCTGGTGCTGGCGGTCGTCGCGGTCGTCCTGGCGTTCCTGCTGCGCTCCGTCGTCGCGCCGGTCGTGCTGCTCGCCGTCAACGTCCTCAGCACGCTGGCCACCATCGGTGCCGGTGCCTGGCTGGGTCGCACCGTGTTCGGGTGGGAGGCGCTGGACACACCGGTGCCGCTGCTGGCCTTCCTCTTCCTGGTAGCGCTGGGCATCGACTTCACGATCTTCCTCGTGCACCGGATCCGTACCGAGGTGCCGCACGTCGGGACGCGCCGCGCCGTGGTCCGGGGTGTGAGCACCACCGGTGCCGTGATCACGAGCGCGGGGATCGTCCTGGCAGGTGTCTTCGCCGCGCTGGGCGTGCTTCCCCTCATCACGCTCGGCCAGCTCGGGCTGATCGTCGGCCTCGGGGTCGTCCTGGACACGATGCTGGTCCGCACCCTGCTCGTCCCGGCGGTGATCGTGCTGCTCGGCGACCGGTTCTGGTGGCCGGGCGGGCCCGGCGCCGCACCCGTCCCCGACCCTTCCTCCGCCGCGTCCACGCTGTCGGAGGTCAGCCCCCAGCCAGCCCTGACACGATGAGGGCGTGAGCCACCCCACCGTGATGATCCGTCGCCTGGCGGGTGTGCAGCACGTGCTGCTCGCGTTCCTGGTCGTCGTCGGTGTCAGCCGCGGGCTGGGCGCCGGCGACGACGCCGGTCTTCTCCTGGGAAGCGCCGCACTCTTCCTCGTCTGGTATGCCGTGGGGGCGCGTCGTGCCGCGTCCGGTCTCGCGGACGGGCGGGGCCGCCCCGGGCGGGGACTGCCCGCCGGCGGGTGGTGGCTCCTGGGGCTGGTGGCCGCGTGGCTGCTCACCGTCGCCGCGTCCCCGGAGATGGTGTGGGTCGCCTTCTCCCTGTGGTTGCTCATCGGCCACCTGCTGCCGCTGGTTCCTGCGGTCGTCGTGTCGGTGCTGGTCCTGGTGGTGGTCGTCGGTCGTGGCGGTCATGCCGAGGGCTGGTCGACGGCTGCGGTCCTCGGGCCCGTCATCGGCGCAGTGTTCGCGGTGGCGCTCTCCCGTGGCCTGCAGCTGATCGTCCGCGACAGCCTGCAACGCGAGCAGCTCGTGACCTCCCTCGTCGCCGCTCAGGCGAAGGCCGAAGAGCTGCACGCCGAGCTGGCCCAGACCCAGCACGCCGCAGGGGTGCTGTCCGAGCGGACGCGGCTCTCGCGCGACATCCACGACACCCTCGCCCAGGGGTTCTCCTCCATCCTCCTGCTCGCCCGTGCCGGTGCCGCCACCGGGGAGCCGGCTGCCAGGACCCGCCTCCTGGGACAGATCGAGTCCAGTGCGGCCGAGCACCTGCAGGAAGCCCGCCGTGTCGTCGGCGCCCTCGCCCCGACCCCGCTGGAGTCCGGTCTCGTCGACGCCCTCGGTCGCATCACCGCCCGCCTGGAGCAGGAGACCGGTGTGCGGACCGAGGTCCGGGTCGAGGGTGAGGTCACCTCGCTCCCCCCGTCGACGGAGGTGGCCCTGCTGCGCACGGCCCAGTCCGCCCTGGCCAACGTCCGGCAGCACGCACGGGCCACCTCGGTCGTGCTCACGCTGGCAGAGGCCGAGGACTCGGTGCGCCTGGACGTCGTGGACGACGGCCGCGGGTTCGACGTCGCGACGCTGGGCGCGGCGCAGGGTGGTCCGGCGCGTGGGGGCTACGGGCTGCGGGCCTCCCGGGAACGGCTCCAGGAGCTGGGTGGTGGGCTGGACGTCGAGTCCGAACCGGGCCGCGGCACCGCGCTGAGCGCGCACCTGCCGCGCGGGACGGCGGGAGGGTGGGGGTGAGCGGTCCGGACCCCGGCGCGCAGCGGCATACCCCGGTGTCGGTGCTCGTCGTGGACGACCACCCGGTCGTGCGCGCCGGACTGACCGCACTGCTGTCGGTGCAACCCGGTCTGCTCGTGGTCGGCGAGGCCGCCGACGGGACGGAGGCGGTGCGACTGGCTGCGGAACTGACCCCTGACGTGGTCCTGTGCGACCTGCGCCTGGGGGACGTGCCAGACGGGGTCCAGGTGACCCGGTCGGTGGACACGGCCGTCCTGATCCTGACGACCTACGACCACGACGCCGACCTCGTGCGGGCCGTGGAGGCCGGCGCGGCGGGTTACCTGCTCAAGGACGCGGCCCCGGCCGACATCGTCGCCGCGATCCAGTCCGCCGCCCGCGGTGAGACCGTGCTGGGCCCCTACCTGACCAGCCGGGTGGTGGCAGCCATGCGGGTACGTCGCAGTGAGCTGTCGGCCCGTGAGCTCGAGGTCCTCGGCCTGGTCGCGCGGGGGCTGTCCAACCGCGAGATCGCCCGTCAGCTCGTCGTCAGCGAGGCCACGGTCAAGACGCACCTCAACCACGTCTTCGGCAAGCTGGGCGTCGACAACCGCACCGCCGCGGTCGCAGCCGCGCGGGGGGCCGGCATGGTCGACTGAGCCAGACGCGAGCGGCGTCCGTGAGCGGCTCACCCGCGCGCCCAGGACGCCTGGTCCACCTGCCACGCGTCCTGGGAAATGGACCGGACCGCGTCCTGGCGTCCTGGCGTCCTGGCGAACGAGTCAACCGAAGGATTGATGGCGGCGTCGGGCGCACGGCACCTGGTGCTCCGTACCGTCGAGACCATGCTTCGTTACCTGTTCCGCTCCGCCGTCACCTGGACGGTCCTCGGTCTTCTCGGAGGGCTGGCCTACCGCGAGGTGACCAAAGCCTTCGACTTCGCCGGCCGTACCCAGCTGGCCGTCGTCCACACCCACGCGCTCACCCTGGGCACGCTGCTCATGCTCCTGCTGCTGGCTCTGGCGGCCGCCCTGCCCGGCCTCCGCGCGGACAAGCGCCTGCGCTGGGGCACCCACCTGCTCAACACCGGCCTCGTCCTGACCGTCGGCATGCTGGCCTACAAGGGAACGCTGCAGGTGATCGGTGCCTCGTACGCCGACCACTCTGCTCTCGCCGGCGTCTCCGGCCTCGGGCACATGCTGCTCACCGTGGCGCTGACCCTCGCGCTGATCGCCACCGGCCGCGGGGTCGACGCCGCGGTCGATGCCTCGACGGCAGACGCTGCCGCTGTCCGCGGTCAGACCCGCGAGCTCCTGCGACCACGATGAACCCGCTCCATGACGCGGCTGGCACCATCCGGGTCGTCGATCGACCGGCCCGCGCCGCTGCGGTCTCATCCGGAGAGATGGACACGTGCCCGACCACGCTGCGCGTCGTGGTCGCCGGTTCCGGCAGCGAGATCCTGAGCCGCATCACGGTCCTCCTGACGAGCCGGGCGGTGACCACCCGCTCGCTCTGCGCCACCTGCGACCCGGCCGCCGGCGTGACCCTGGTCCACCTGGTCGTCGAGTGCGCCCCGGCCAGAACCCCCCTGCTCTGCAGCCAGCTGGAGCGCCTCGTCCAGGTCAGTTCAGTCGAGGTGCTGCGGACGTCCTGCACCGATGATGCGCTGGACACTGCGCACTGCCAGGCGTGAGTGCGGGTTGTCAGCTGATGACAGGGACGTCGTGGCCGCCATCCCGGCGGGGGTGGGGCCCTACGGCGGGGCCCCAGCCCGGACGGGTGGTGCGCACATGAGGCGATCGTCAGTTCCTCAGATGTTGCTGTCGAGTGCGGGAAAGCCTGGGGGCAGGTCCGCAGCTCCTGCGTCCGAGGCGTCCGACTCGGACACGCTCTGCCCCTGCGTGCTGGACCGGTGTGCCTGGTCCAGGTCGATCCCCAGGGTGTAGGCAGCCATCGAGATGGACCCCGCGGCATGACCCTCGACCAGAAGGTCCAGCGGCTCACCGTCGGCCAGGCCGGCCACATACAGCAGCGGCAGGTAGTGGTCGGGGGTCGGGACCGCCGCGTCGAAGTCGGCGTGCCCGTCCAGCGCGGCGACACCGGTCGGGTCCTGCGTCAACGTCTCCCGAGCCACGTCGTCGAACCGGCGGGCCCAGTCGTAGCCGTCGTGGGGCAGCGAGAAGTCGACGGCCCGCAGGTTGTGCACGATGTTGCCGCTGCCGATGATCAGGACCCCCTCATCGCGCAGGGCACCGAGTCTGCGGCCCAGCTCCAGGTGGTGGTCGAAGTCCTTGAAGGCGTTGAGCGAGAGCTGGACGACCGGCACGGAGGCGTCGGGGAAGGCGTGCAGCAGGACCGACCAGGTGCCGTGGTCGATGCCCCAGCTGTCGATGTCCTGGCCGACCCAGGTCGGCTTGACGACGTCGGCGACCATCTCCGCGACGTCCGGGGCCCCCGGCGCGGGGTACTGCACGTCGAAGAGCTCCTGGGGGAACCCGTAGAAGTCGTGGATCGTGCGCGGGCGGGGCATCGAGGTGACGGCGGTGGCATTGGTGTACCAGTGCGCCGAGATGACCAGGATCGCCCGCGGCTTCGGCACCGACCGACCGAACAGCTGCCACGCCTGCGTATAACGGTTGCGCTCCAGGGCGTTCATCGGGTTCCCGTGGCCCAGGAATGCCGCCGGCATGCGGGTGCTCGTGGCGCTCATGACACTCCTTCCGGGAGACGTGCACCTCAGACTAGGCACCTTCATCGTGTCCGCAAAGGACCTCGGCTTCGACCACTGGGGGGTTACCACTGGCAAGGTCGACGCCCAACGCCGGAACCCGGAGGTCGGCCCGCGGCCAGTGGCCTGATGGTGGCCATGGACAACACGTCAAGACGGGCGCATGACCGAGCTACCCCGGCGTCAGGGCCCTGACCAGCACGTAGGGCCCCGTGGGAATCGAACCCACAACCTACGGATCAAGCGGCAGCTGCACTGCCCTGCAACGGGCTGGCTCTTGCCTTGATCGGCCGAAACGAGCGTCCCTGACCCAATCAGCGCCCCTCGCGACGATGCTGTGGTGGCCAGATGGTGGCCACCGACGGCTCGGTCCTTCCCTGGGGGAAGAGCACGCCCGACGGCTCTTGAACGGCGAACCATGCTGGGCGCTGAGACGAACCGTCCTCTGCGCAGCCCCGTCCCCGCCACTTGCGCGACCCTGTGCACGACGACAAGGGCGCGGTCGTGCGACACCGCGTGTCTGCTGCTGAGGGCTAGGAGGTGCAGCGACTGGGGAGGCGTGGCCACCACTCTCTGGTGGCCACATCGCCAACGCCCTACAGACGACCGTGATGTCGAGATCATCGTGGCGGGTTGGGTTGATGATCGACTTGACCGGCTTGCGGACTCGGGTGATCGGGCCTGCCACTTCGGGCAAGGACAACGCAGAGGGTGAACATGACGAGGGTGAATGGTCCCCAGCCAAAGCGTTCCCAGGGGCTGGACGAGGCGAAGTTCATCAACGCGCCCAGGCCTAGAAGGCCCACCAGCACCCAGGTTCCCACCCGGACGAGACCCTCCGGGAGGGGAGCGAGGGCACGCCCTCCTCTGGCCAGAACAAGCAGCGTTGCGAAGAGCCACACGAAAGCGGAGAAGCCGGTCACGAGCCGGAGCGCGTCGGGGAGTTGTCCGGGGTTCTTGCCTCCCAGGGCAGCAGCGCCGAACGGCGCACCGAACGTGAGGGCGGCTTGGAATGCCGTCACGATCAGTAGGCCGGTCGCCAGCACGACAGCCACTCGGCGCCGTGCGGCTTGGTCGTTGGTACGTTGTGCCGTCGTCCTGGTGTGCATGGTGGTTGCCTCGCAGCCGCTGGGAAGTGGGTCGGAAACAGGCACGGTGACAGGGTCGGGTGCGCCGTAGAAGTGCGGATCCCGCCCGGCTCAGTGTGTGCTTCCTGGCGGCGAGCTGAGGCCCCACTGGCCTGCCAGCGGGGCCCCAAGTGCTTATGCCGCGAGGACTGCCTGTTCGGCGGGTCGGAGGGTCCGCACGCCTCGGATCAGGAGGTAGAAGAGCATCGAGCCCTCGGCCACCGAGAAAAGGGTGACCAGCACGGGGTTGACGGCATCGGCGAGCTCGGGGGTGAGGAACTGCAGCAGCACGTCGAGCAGGTAGCCGGCGGAGGCCACCATCAGCAGCCGGGCCAGCAGTCGCGGGAACATCCCGGAGCGGATGGCGAGGAGCCCGAGCGGGAACAGCCACAGGCCGAAGAAGATCTGGGCGACGAGGTATCCAAAGTGCTGCAGGTCGAGCAGCAGCAGAACGAGGGCCTCCGATCCCTGGACGCCGAACGCGGCGGCGTACGCGGGGTCGGTGGCGACCAGGAGCGCCCCGAGCTGGTGGATCATGTTGAGGCAGATGATGGCGACCGCGATGACGACGAAGATGACCATCGCGCGGGCCACGTTCTTGCCCGCGTGGTGCAGCAGTCGGTAGAGCGTCATCACGACGAACACGAGGAATGTCGCCTGCACGAGGTCGGCGACGAAGCTGTGGTTGACCAGCGAGGCTTTGGCCACAACGTTGTCCGCCGAGGCCGCGGCGTCTCCTGGCACGTAGACCTGTGCGCGGACGATGTGGGCGAAGGCGCCTAGGACGGCGACGATCAGGTAGTACATTCCTGCGGTGCGGGCGAGGCGCTTCTGGGAATCCATGACGTGCTCCTTTGTCTGGGTGTGCTGTCCGAGTGATCAAGAAAGTTCGTCATCGGCGGGGGACGGTCGCCTTACCGTGGCGAGCCTGAGGACCAGGGAGGGGACATACCCGAACTTCGTGTGAACGACGGCGTTCATCACCGGTGCCGTGTCACCGTGCTGTGAAATGTTCGACGGTGTGCCTGCGGTGTGCGCCATGGCGGGTCCTTCGTGGTCGATGCGTGCCTTGGTGCCCCAGGATGTGCGCGGGGGGCCTGTCGAGTTCGACGCTACGAACTGCCGTTCCGCGCCACGATGGGGCAGGCAGCACGACCTGGGGGGTCAGCACTCGTGCGCAGGCGGGTGACCCCCATGACGCCGTACCTGTGGCTACAGTCGTGGGCATGGTGCTGCGCGTCGTCTTCGCCGACGACAACTTCCTGGTCCGGGAAGGGGTGTCCGGCCTGCTGGCAGAGGCTGAGGGCGTGGAAGTCGTGGCTGCCGTGGGTGACGCGCCCAGCCTGCTACGGGCCGTAGAGATGCATTCCCCTGATGTGGTGCTTACCGACATACGGATGCCGCCCACCAACACCAAGGAAGGCATCGACGCGGCCAAGCAGATCCGTGCCCGGCACCCGGGCACCGGTGTTGTCGTCCTGTCGCAGTACGTCGAGGAGGACTACGCCTTCGAGCTCCTTGCCGAGGGCGTGGCCGGTATGGGATACCTGCTGAAAGAACGGGTGTCGGACCTGGACGAGGTGGCGCGCGCCCTTCATCAGGTGGCCGGCGGAGGGTCCGTTCTGGACCCGCTGGTGGTGGAGGCGCTCCTGGCGCGTCGAGCCGCTGACGCCCCGCTCCTGGGTCTGACCGACCGGGAGCGAGAGGTCCTCGAGCAGATGGCCACCGGTCGCAACAACGCGGCCATCGCCCAGACCTTGTTCATGAGCGACCGTGCCGTGGAAAAGCACATCGGGGCCGTCTTCCAGAAGCTCGGGCTCGTGGAGGAGCGCGCGGTCAACCGGAGGGTCAGCGCGGTACTGGCCTACCTCGAGGCGCGCGGCACGCGCCGTTGAGCCCACTGGCGTCAGCCCCCGCGGCGAGTGGGGGACAGCCGCACTTGCGGGTTCGGGCCGCCCCCTGCCCATCGGGGGCGCAGAGGAGCACACTGCCTTATGAGTGCCCGCCGTGTGCTGTCGCGAGTGCATCGCCGCTGGAGCGGGCGATTGGCTGTCATGGTCGCGCTGCTCGGGTTCGTCGTCCTGGTCTACGTCATCATCGTCGTCGTGGTGGGCGGCGTGCTCATCGGCAGCACGGAGTCGCCGTCTGTGCCGCTGTCGGTGCTGGCCACCGTCGTGGTCGCGCTGCTCATAGCGCCCGTGCAGGCGACGCTGCAACGGTGCGTGGCCCGGGTCGGACACCACAGCGCTGCCACACCGTACGACGTGCTGAGCCGGTTCTCCATAGACCTCACCGGGGGCGGCACCACAGACCAGTTGCCCGGTCGCATGGCGAAGCTGCTGACGGAGGGGACCGGTGCGCAGTGGGCACAGGTCTGGCTGGTCGTCGCCGGCCGACTGACTCTGGCCGGCAGTTGGCCGGTCGACGCAGACACCGACCCGCGTCAGCCACCGGTGCCGTTCACGGACCGGGAGGCAGCCGAGGAGGTGGGACGGCGTTCCCTGCCGGTCAGGCACGATGGGCAGCTCCTGGGAGTGCTGAGGCTTCAGGAGCGCCCTGGACTCACCCTCACCGTTGTAGAGCAACGGCTGTTCAACGGACTTGCCGGCCAGGCTGGTCTCGTCCTGCGCCTGGTGGGGCTTCAGGCCCAGCTCGAGGCCCATCACGCCGAGCTGGTGGCTCACGCCGAGGAGCTGCGCGTCTCCAGGCACCGGTTGATCGGCACGCAGGACGCCGAACGACGGCGCCTGGAGCGGGACATGCACGACGGTGCGCAGCAACACCTGGTTGCCCTGGCCGTGCACCTGCGCCTCGCCCAGGCCGTCGCGGGGAGCTCCCCGCAGCGCGCGGCGCAGCTGCTGGTCTCGCAGGCGGACGCGGCTCTGGAGGCGATCGCGACGCTCACCTCGTTGTCCCGCGGCATCTACCCACGGTTGCTGACAGAGGCTGGCTTGCTGGCCGCGCTGCGGTCCGCGCTGGCCGCCAGCGCCACGCCCGTCACCGTGCACGGCCCCCAGCTGGGACGCCTGCCGGCGCCGGTGGAGGCCGCGTTGTACTTCTGCGCGATGGAGGCGGTCCAGAACGCGACCAAGCACTCCGGCGCCGAGCACGTGACGGTGACGGCACGTCGAGACGACGAGCACCAATGGTCGCTCCTCGTCGTCGACGACGGCGTGGGATTCGACAGCGAGCTGCTCCTCGCCACCGCGGCGTCGGGGGGCCTGCTCAACATGGCGGACCGGCTCGGCGCGGTGGGTGGAACGGTCGAAGTCCTCTCCCGTCCGGGTGGTGGCGGGACCAGCGTCACGGCACGAGTGCCATGTGAGGAGTGCTCAGGCGTGGCACCCACCGCGCCCGTCCGGCACCGGGCGGTGTCGACGTGAGGGTCCGGTTGGCCTGGGCGTTCGTCGGCATAGCCGTTGTGGCGATCATCCTCGACACGATGTTCACGGCGGCCCACCGGTCGCTGCTGAGCGAGGCCACCTGGGCCGACCACGGCTGGCCGTTGACCCCGTTGGCCAGCCTGGGGTGCGCGTTGATGGGGGCGCTCATCGTGTCGCGGCACCCCGGACAGCGGGTCGGGTGGCTGCTGTGCGCCGCCAGTCTGCTCTCGGTGACCCTGGCCGGTGAGGCGTACAGCATCTGGGTCCTCGACGGGGAAGGTCCCGGCAGCCCGTACTGGGCGCACAGGATCGCGTGGGCGGCGCCGCTGCTGGGCTGGCCCGCGTTCGTGGCGCTGATCATGGTGTTCCTGATCGTTCCCGATGGTCATCTGTTGTCGCCGCGGTGGCGCTGGGCCGTCGGAGCCACGGTCGCGGGGCTGGTGCTGCACACCCTGGGGTCACTGATGAGCCCGCCAGCCGACGTCGTCTACGGGGAGCAGTACAAGGGGAGCAGCACAGCGACCGTCCTGCTCACCGTCGGCTACCTGCTGGTCGCTGCCGGTCTCATCGCCTCCGCCGTGTCCTTGCTGGTCAGGCTGCGGGGCGCGCGGGACGACGCGCGACGGCAGCTGCTGTGGATAGCCTCTTCTGCCACGTTCCTGGCCGTCGGCGTCGTGGTCATCCTCGTGGTGCCACAGGTGCAGGGTGTGGAAGGGACCTGGCTCGCGGGGTTGCCGCTGCGGCTCGCTCAGGTGGCGGTCCCGGTCTGTGTCGCCGTCGCCGTCCTGCGGCACCGGCTGCTGGAGATCGACCTCATCATCAACAGGGCCATCGTCCTGGCCCTGGCGGCCGCGGTGGTGGGTGTCGGATATGTGCTCGTCGTGGTGCTGACGGGGTCGGTCGTGAGCGGGGGTACCGACAGCTTCTGGCTTTCTCTGCTGGCGACCGCGCTGGTGGCCACGGCGTTCCAGCCGCTGCGCAGCAGGGTGCTTCGGGCCGCTGACCGGTTGGCCTTCGGGGCCGCTGCCGCCCCGTACGAGGCACTGGCGAGCTTCAGTCTCCGCCTCGGCGAGCGCCCTGACCCGGCGGGGCTGCTCCCCGCCATGGCCCAGGCCACCGCAGAGGCCGTCAACGCCCACCACGCTGTCGTGCGACTGGACGTGGAGCACGGGCAGGACCAGTCCGCGCGGTGGCCTCAGCACTGTCCCGACAACTGGGGCGGCTCGACCACCGAGGTGCCCATCGTGCACGGCGGGTTGCCGCTGGGAAGTGTGACGGTCGCGATGGCACCCGGACACCCGCTGCGGGCGCGTGAGCATCGGCTGGTGGTCGACCTGGCCGAGCAGGCCGGGCTGGCCTTTCGCAACGCGCGGCTCACGGCCGAACTCTTCGGGCAGGTGGACCAGCTCCGCCAGCGCACCGATGAACTGGCGCTGTCCCGCATGCGACTCATCGACGCCGGTGACGCCGAGAGAAGCCGGCTGGAGCGGGCGATCGCCGGTCAGGTCATCCCCCACCTGGCCACCATGCCAGAACGGTTACGCCGGCTGGCCCGTTCCGCCAGGACGGAGGACCCACCGCTGGGTCCGGCACAGCTGGAGCCGCTGCTGAACGCCTCGACGAGTGCTCTCGAGGCCCTGCGTGAGATCACGCGCGGCGTGTTCCCGGCTCAGCTGGCCCGGTCAGGACTTTCTGCGGCGCTCCGCTCTCTCCTGGCCCGCGAGGGCACCTCGGGCCAGCTGCTCGTGGCTGATGAGGACGCCGGTCGACGTGTCGACGCACGTGCGGAAGCAGCCGCATACTTCTGCGTGGCCGAGCTGGCCCGCGAACTGGCCAAGCCGGTCGTCGTCCGTCTCGGGGTGCGCCACGGCGAGCTGTCGGTCGAGGTGTCGGGGGAGAACCGCCTCCCTGAGCTCGACCTCCGTCATATGAGGGATCGGGTCGATGCGGCCGGCGGTTCCATCGCCCTGACCGCGTCGGAAAGCCGCGCAGTGGTCAAGGTCTCCCTTCCTGCGACCGAGAGGGTGGCCGCCGGGTTGCCCCTGGCGCGTCGATCACCTGGTGGGTGAGTCACCCTGACAGCTGGGCCCACGTCCGGGCCAGGACGTCGGGTGCGAAGGCCGACTTGGTCACGTAGGCGCTCGCCCCCGACTCGACCAGGAATCGCTCGCCTGTTTCCTCGTCATACGTCGACAGCAGCACCACCGCGGGCGGTACGTCCCCGCCACACAGTCGGCGCGCCACCTCCACGCCGTCGATATCAGGCAGGTTCACATCCAGGAGCACCAGATCCACGCCCACCGTCGTGGTCAGTCGCAGGCACTCCTCGCCCGTGGCGGCCTGCCCCACCACCGTGAAACCGGCCGTCTCTCCGACCACGGCCGCGAGGGCGGACATGTACCTCGGCTGGTCATCGACCAGCAACACGCGGACGTCCACGAGGGAGCCACCTCCTGGGACAATTCTGCGCTTCAACCGCCGGAGAGTGTAGGGGGCGGGCCGCACGGTCCAGGTGCTTGACCCCTCGACCTATGGGATGTGCATCCCCCCCGGTCTGCTGCTGCCTCTCAGACCCCATGAGGAACTGACGGGGGCCCCGGCACAACGACGACCGCGAGCGCTGCTAGGCCCCTGCCACCGCCCTCGGGCTCCCTGGACCCCACTCCGGACCGGTGAGATGGCACGAACCCGGGATCATCCCGGATACGACCAACCCCCGCCGCTGCAACGCTCAGGAGACACCGACGAACCGAGGAGACGACGATGGGATCGGCATCAGACGTGACGATCAGGGTTCGGCAGGGTGCCGTGGCGCCCCTTGGGACGAGCCTGGTCGGGACCTACGCAGGCGGGGAGGCCTGGACGACCGGGGCGGGCTCGTTGGAGGTTCGCGACCCCGGCAGACTGGACGAAGTGGTGGGCGTGGTGTCGACGGCGACCGTGGACGACGTCGATGTCGTCGTAGATATCGCTCGTCGGGCGCAAGCCGGTTGGCGCGCACGACCGGTGGAAGAACGCGCCGCGCTCCTGACCCGTGCCGCCGATGACCTCCAGGGCGCGCACGAAGAGCTCGCGGTCGTGCTCACCCGGGAGAACGGCACGGTTCTACGAACACGCGCCGAGAGCTGCTGGGTGCGTCGGGGGTGCTGCGTACCGCGTCCCGGTGGGGGCAGGATCTGCTCGGAGCCGGCTCCGTCTTCGAGGACTCGTGGGGGTGGGTCCGTGTCGAGCGTCGCCCCCTGGGGGTCGTCGCCTGCATCGTCCCGTGGAACGCACCGGTCGTGCTGGCCGCGCAGAAGATCGGACCGGCGCTGGTCGCGGGCAACGCGGTCATCGTCAAGCCCTCGCCATTCGCTCCGCTCGCCGTCTCCCTGGCGCTGACACGGATCGCGAGCCTCCTCCCACCCGGGGTCCTCAACGTCGTCCACGGCGACTCCGACGTCGGGGCCGCCCTTGTCGCGAACCGCGAGGTCCACAAGGTCTCGTTCACCGGGGGCGGCCCCGCCGCAAAGCTGATCATGAAGTCTGCGGCCGATACGCTCACCAGGATCCACTTCGAGCTCGGCGGCAACGACCCGGCCATCGTCCTCGATGACGCCGACCTCGAGCGCACCGCGGACCAGATCTCGGCCCAGGCCTTCCAGAGGGCCGGTCAGGTCTGCTACGCCATCAAGCGGGTCTATCTGCCGCGTGCCCTCGTACCCGACTTCAGTGAGGCGATGCTGGACCGGGTGGGTAGCATCGCGGTCGGCCACGGACTGGACCCGGAGGCCACGATGGGGCCGGTGAACAACCGCCCGCAGCTCGACCGGATCCGAGCGATCCACTTCCGCCTGGCCGAGGCCGGCGCAGACGTCCGCACGACCGGCCGGGTCCTGAGCCCGGACCGCTGGGACGAGGGCTACTACCTGCGGCCCGCCGTCGTCGTGGACGCGGACCCGAGGGACCCGCTCGTCCTGGAGGAGCAGTTCGGTCCGATCCTTCCCATCGTCGGTTACGACACCGAGGAGCAGGCCATCGAGATGGCGAACGCCACCGAGTACGGCCTCGGATCGTCCGTGTGGGGCTCCGACCCCGAACGCGCCGAGTCTGTCGCCTCGCGGATGGAGGCTGGGCTGGCCTTCGTCAACCACCACACCGCCCTCTCCCCGCTCGGTCAGAAGCACGTTCCGTTCGGTGGGATCAAGCAGAGCGGGATCGGCTGGGAAAACTCGCCGTCCGGCCTGGGTGAGTACCTCGAGTTCCGCAGCCTCCTCATCCCCGGGCCCGAGGCTGTGCGGTGATCACCACGGTGCAGGTGGCCCAGTCCCGATCGGCCACAGACTGTGGTCGTGGTGGGCCGCTCCGGCCTCCAGTACAGCGACCATGCCGGTCTCGACGTCGGTCTGCCGCGCGCCCCTCGGCGGGGTCATCCGTCAGCGTAGGTAAGAAGTGGCTCTCCGCACGTCCCTGGCCAAGGGAGTCCTGGCGCGGTGTGCATCGGCAGGTTCACCGAGGAATGCCAGGGCGGCGTAGGCGATTCCGGCTGCGGGGTCGCCTGCGAGCTGCAGGCTCCTGGCCTGCTGGTAGGGGCATCCGGCCGAGAAACTCGAGAAGCTGCTCCCGTTCCGCGGTCAACAGGGGCCGAACATCCACCACCGGTGCCGCAAGAAGATCCATGGACACAGTCTGACCGGTCGACCGGAGTGGAGTCCATCAGAGTGGTGTACGACGACCACGGTGGTGAGCGTGTCCTGCTGATGTAGGCGCGGTCACCGCGTGATCCTTCGAGTGAACCTTCCACAGCACTCTCGAACGGAGCATCACGATGACCGCTTCTCCCAGTATCGACCCTGAGGTCTTCCTGCACGAGCAGCTCGCGCAGGCGAGCCCGGACCTGATGCGGCACCTGCTGCAGTCCTTCATCAACACGCTGCTCTCGGGGCAGGCCGACGCGGTCTGCGGCGCCGACTACGGCGACCGCAGCGCCGAGCGGACCAACCGGCGTAACGGGTACCGGCACCGCGACCTGGACACCCGGGTCGGCACGCTGGACGTGGCGATCCCCAAGCTGCGCGAAGGTTCGTTCTTCCCCGACTGGTTGCTCGAGCGGCGCAAGCGTGCCGAGGCGGCCCTGACCACGGTCGTGGCGACCTGCTACCTGCTCGGGGTCTCCACGCGCCGCATGGACAAGCTGGTGACGGCGCTGGGCATCACCGGCCTGTCCAAGTCGCAGGTGTCGGTGATGGCGGCCGAGCTGGACGAGCACGTGGAGTCCTTCCGCACCCGGCCCCTGGACGAGGGGCCGTACACGTTCGTGGCCGTCGACGCCCTGGTGCTCAAGGTCCGCGAGGGCGGGCGCGTGGTCAAGGTGTCCGCGCTGGTGGCCACCGGCGTGAACGCCGAGGGCTACCGGGAGATCCTGGGCATCCAGGTCGCCACCGGGGAGACCACGGCCTCCTGGCTGGCGTTCTTCCGCGACCTGGTGGCCCGCGGGCTGACCGCGGCCGGTCCGGTGGGCCTGGTCACCTCCGACGCCCACGCCGGCCTAGTGGAGGCCATCGGCGCGACCCTGCCCGGGACCGCGTGGCAGCGGTGCCGCACGCACTACGCGGCCAACCTCATGGCCGCCACGCCCAAGTCGTCCTGGCCCTGGGTCAAGGCGCTGCTGCACTCGGTGTACGACCAGCCCGACGCGCCAGCGGTGCAGGCCCAGTTCGACCGGGTGCTGGAGACGCTGGCCGGCAAGCTGCCCGCGGTCGCCGAGCACCTCGAGGACGCCCGGGCCGACATCCTGGCCTTCGCCGCCTTCCCCAAGGAGGTGTGGCGCCAGATCTGGTCCAACAACCCCCAGGAGCGCCTCAACCGCGAGATCCGCCGCCGGACCGACGTCGTGGGCATCTTCCCCCACCGTGAGGCCATCATCCGCCTCGTCGGCGCCGTCCTGGCCGAGCAGCACGACGCCTGGGCCGAGCAACGCCGCTACATCGGCATCGACGTCCTCACCCGCTGCCGCCACGCCCTGGCCCCCACCACCACCGGACAGGAGGAAACCGCTGCTACGGTCCCCGCACTGACGGCCTGATCAACCCCACCGAGGGATCACCGTCGTATACCACTCCACCGGACTTGACCTCGACCGGCCGGCGCACGCTCATGCCGCGGTCGTGGCGTTGCGTCTTCCGTGTCGATTCACGAGCGGGTGGCTGGGTGGATGACGGCGCGACTCTTCGGTTCTTCGGTACGGTTCACGCCATGGACGACGCTCGGGACTGCACCGAGCGGCGTCGAGAACCGGCGAAATGGCGTTCGACGGCTCTGGTGGCCATCGTTCTGTGTCTACCCGGTGTCTACCTGCTGGGGCGCGGACTGTTGACGGCCTTGCCGATCGTCTACGGCGGGTCGGAGGAAGAGGCCGCGAGGCGGGCCCTTGGTCTCGTCCTGTTGCCCGTCGGGTGCGCGCTGCTCGCCCTCCTCGGAATCATCCTCGCCCTCGCGGGGGGTCGCCCCATCGGGGACGTCATTGTGGTCGCGGCAGTGGTTACCGCCTTTCTGGGCCTGGGGATGAGTTGGAGTCTGTACGCATATTTCGCCGGGCTGCCGCTGGCGGCCTTTGCGATCGGCGGGACGGCTGCAGCGGTGCACGAGTGGAGGGGGGTCCAAACGCCACTCGCCCTCAAACACGTGACAGGGCTATACGCCTGCGAGTCATACTTGAGTTGCAGGCGTACCGACGTACTCCTTTGCCGCTGGCCGGGCTGAGTTGAACACGGCGCCTCCACGTCGCTGGCTAGAGTGCTCAGGTGGCTGTGCTCTTCGACTACTTCGCCGCGTCAAGTGACGCCGAGGCCGCGCTGGCGGTCCACCGCCCGGGGGGTCCTGGACAGCCGGCGGAGTCAGCGCCGGCAAAGCGTACAGGGATCTTCTCTCGTCGGCAGCGCGTCGACGATCACGGACATCAGCCGACTTTTCAAACTGTCGCGGACACCGGCATCGACCCTGTAGTCAAGGGCGGAACTCTCGAGGAGTTGTTAACCGGGAGGCCGTATGCGGAGATTGCGCAAGACGCACGCTCTGGCCATGCCCTCGCTGTTCGCCATGACGGTGAACGACTGGTTCTCACCTTGACGGACGGATTGGTAGATGCGCTAGCAAAGGCAACACGGGAGCGACTCGGTGCTATAGCGGTTCCGTGGTCAGGGACCGAGGAGTTCATGGGTGCCGGAGATCCCGAACAGCTCGAGTCACTCCTGCTGGACCTGTCCGCTCTGGCACGAGACGCGCGGGCACGGGGAGGCTCCGTCTACTGCTGGGTGTCGGTCTGACGACGCACTACTTTGCCGCTGTTGCATGCCGGCGTCCGAGTACCGGTGAGTGCGGTCCGGGGGCAGCTGCGTCTCGTTATCTCGTGCTCCACGCGATCGAGCCAGTCGTGTACGAGGGTGTTGAAGGCCTCCGGTCGCTCGATCTGCGCGTTGTGTCCCGCAGCGTCGAGCACGGCAAAGGTGGCTCGAGGGTAGTGCTCGATGAGGTCCCACACGTCGAGGTAGCCGGTAGACGAGTCTTGGCGACCAGTGACGATGACCGTGGGCCAATCGAACGGCGGACCACTCTCCGGATCGCGGGTCAACGCCCACCGAGTGCGGATGCGCTCCAGCGCCGTCGCGTCTGCGCACATGAGGCCCGCTACGACTTCACGCTGCGTGCGGTCGAAAGTCTCCTGGGTCTGCACCACTGCAATCTCCGCGAAGGGTGCGTCGGGCGCGAGGTCAATCTCCGAAACCAGCACCTGATGCTCGGGCACCCTGCGGTCTGCGTTCTCAACTGCGGAGCCCATGGGGCAGATCAGCACCATTCCCCGTACCTGGTAAGCCCGATGCGCCGCGAGAGCGCGAGCGACATAGCCACCGTAGGACTCGCCAAGGAGGAGGAACGGCTCACTACCGATGTGCTCGTCGATGAACGCTTCCACGCTTTGGAGCACGTCGTCCGACGAGTCAACGCCCACAGCTTCAGATTGCCCCATCCCGGGAAGGTCGGGATATAGCCGGCGGTACGACCCTTCACGGGCCGCGAAGACGGGCTCGCAACAGCCCACCATCAGGCGGTGGTCAGGACTCCACCCGTGGATCGCCAAGACGGACAGACCATCCCGAGGACCCTCTTCAACGAAGTTCAGACTTGGGCGCGCGCGCGACTTCATGCCGCCTTGTCTAGCAGTGAGCACCGACTCGGCCTTCATCCAGCGCAGGCGCTGTCAGGTCATCCGACTTTGCCGCAGACCGATGGCGAGCGTAGTGTCCGAACATGCCGCATCCGGTGCGCTTGGGCGGCGTTGTGGATCCTCAGTTAGTCGTGAGGGACCTGACGTAGGCGCCGAAGCCTGGGACGGTGAACTGGAGCATTCCGTGGGCGGGTGCGTCCAGGATGCCCTTGTCGAGCAGTGACTGTCGGGCCATGGACAGGGCAGTCGTGTGTACACGAATCTCTTCGGCGATGGCGCCGCGTGGGACGGGGCCTTCGGGGTGGTTGGCCATGGCGGTGAGGATGTCGCGTTCGCGGGCGGTGGCTTTGGCCCAGCGGGTGCGGTACAGCTCGGTCAGGTCGACCTCGACACGTTCCTGGGCGGCGTTGACGTCGTCGAGGGTGAGTTGGCCGCCGGCGTCGGGGTTGCCGGCGGCGTGCCATGCCTCGTCCCCGTAGACCTGGACGAAGTAGGGATACCCCTGGGCGCGTTCGACGACGGCTGTCAGGGCGTCGGTGGCCCAGGAGACTCCTAGGGCCGCGCTGGGCGCGGTCAGAGCCTCGCGGGTCTCGTGCGGTTCGAGATCGCGCATCGGACGGTACTGGAAGCGCTCGGCGTGAGTGACGGCGCGGGTGACGACATCAGGGGTGTGGGACAGACCAGCGGCCAGGAGCGCAGCCGGAACGGGGCTGTCGGAGGCCTGCAGCTCCTGCCAGGCGTAGGCGATCGTGCGCAGGGAGTCGGGGTCGGCTGCCTGGAGCTCGTCGATGAGCACGAGGATTCCCTTGTGGTCGGCGTCCGATCGCGCGGCCTGGGCGGTGTGGGCGATGAGCCCACGGAACGCGCGCGTGGCTTCGGGTGCTGGGCGTTGCCCACCCGTGAGTTCGAGGTGACCGACCCCGGGGACACCGGCCGAGACCTTGACCTGGCTGACCCGCTCGGTCAGCACGTCGCCGTGTCCCCAGGCACGGGTGAGCTGGTGAACCTCATCGGCGATCACCGCTGTCAGGATGCCGTTGCCGGCCGTCACGAACACCGACGCCAGGCCGAGGTCGTGCGCCGTACGTTGGGCACGCCGCAGCAGGCTGGTCTTTCCCACACCACGCGGACCGACGTCCACGCGCACCCGACCGGCGAAGCGCCCCTCGAGGGCGACCCGACCCAGCAGGCCTGTGATGTCGGTGAGCTGCGTCTCCCGCCCGGGGATCTCGCGAGCGGTCACACCTGGCGTGTAGGGACTGGGCTGCACGATCGCTCCTCCGCGCTCAGAAGATACGCCCTTATAGATTCCCTCAACTATAAGTCTTGATCAGGCTGACCGTCGGGAAGCGCGAGGATCGGGGTTCGCCCAGACGCACCGGCCCGTGGGCACAGGCATACCTGTTGGTTCACCGACCCGGCCCAGCCAGCCGCCGAAGCGTCGCCGCACAATCCGTAGGTCCGTCATGGACCGTTCCATGCGTGACCAGTCACGATGCCCGCCCCGGTGAGCCGGCGACGCACGGATCGGACTGGGGTCCGGTGGCCTGACGGTGGCCAAGGACACCATGCCAAAGTGGGCCCGTAACCGAGCTCCCGGCCGCGTCAGGGCCCTGACCTGCAGAAACACAGTGGGCCCCGTGGGACTCGAACCCACAACCTACGGATTAAAAGTCCGCAGCTCTAACCATTGAGCTAGAGGCCCTCGCGCCCGACACCGCCGCCCACCGCGCAGGCGTCGGGACCTGTGCAGTCTAGAGCCCGTGCCGCCCGTCGCTGGATGCGCCCGGCCGGATCCGTTCCGACGGGCCGGCGGTCCCGGCGGGTTCCGGCTGGTGCAACGGCGCTCAGGCCGGGAGCACGTAGACGTACATCAGCAGGAAGTGCAGGAACGCGGCGATCATCACCAGCAGGTGCCACAGCTCGTGGAAGCCGAACACCCCGGGCCAGGGGTTGGGCCGCTCCACGACGAAGACCACGAAGCCGACGCTGTAGACCAGCCCGCCCACCGCCATCAGCGCCAGCGCCCCGAACGGCAGGGTCGTCCCCTCGGCCAGCAGCACGGTGGGGATCCAGCCGAGGGCGATGTAGAGCGTGTTGGTGACCGACTTGGGCAGCTGGCGCCAGACCGAGCGCACGACGATCCCGAGCGCCGCGATCCCCCACACCGTCCCCAGGACCGCCCAGCCGAACGGGGAGCGGAAGAGCACGAGCACGAGCGGGGTGACGGTACCGGCGATGAGCCCGAAGACCGACGTGTAGTCCAGCGTCCGCAGGATCTCGTTGAACCGGGGGCCCCGGTCGAGCCCGTGGTGCAGGGTGCTGCTGACAAAAAGCGTGATGAGAGAGGCGCCGTAGACGCTGAACGAGACGATCTTCCACGGGTCGCCTTCGGCCGAGGCCTGGACCACGAGCAGCGCCGTGCCGAGCGCGGCCAGGCAGGCACCCACCAGGTGCGAGAGCGTGTTGAACCGCTCGTCGGTGACGTGGACGCTGCCGTCCCGGCTGCGGTGGGGTGCATCCATCGTCCGATCCTAGAGGCCGGGCGGAGGTATGCCGTGCGCGTGCGGCTCGGCCCTGCCGGGCCCCCGCCGCCGTCCCTGACCCGGCCGACCGCACCCGGTCGCACCCACCCTCAGCGGTAGTCCAGCCAGCGCACCGCCTCGGTCGTCGCCGAGGACACCGCGACCGGCCCGCCGGCCACGCGGACCGTGGGGGCCTCCAGGCGCAGCAGCGCACCGGCGGCCGCCGAGGTCAGGGCGTCCGGCCGGGTCAGGACCAGCGGGACCCCCTTCGCGGCCGCGGCGGGAGCGGCGGCCAGGGCGTCCGGGAAGTCGGTGCCGCTGGCCAGCCACGCTGACGGGCCGGTCACCGGGTAGAGCCTGGCCAGGCGGGCGGCCACCTCGTACCGGTTGGCGCCGTCGATGCGCACCACGGTGGTCGCCAGCGCGCGCAGCTGGGTCTCGACGGGCGCGCCGACCGCCGCGGGGCCGCCCACCAGGACGATCCGGCTGGGGGAGAGGCGCTCGATGGCCGCCGCCGTGTCGGCCGGCAGGCCGTCGGGGCGGGTCAGCAGCACCGGCGAGTCGGTCGCGCCGGCCCGCGAGGCCGCCGACAGGGCGTCCGGGAAGGCCACGCCGCTGGCCACGAACACCGTGTGCACGTCGGCCGGGTAGGTCGAGGCCACCCTGGCCGCCACGGCATACCGGTCCTTGCCGTCCATCCGCTCGACCGGCAGCCCGAGCGCGCGCACCTGGTCGGCGACGGTCTCGGACACGGCGACCGTGCCGCCCAGGACGACCACCCGGGCGGGCGCCAGCGTCCGCAGGGCGGACGCGGTCACGCTGGGCAGCCCGTCCGCCCGGGTCAGGAGCACCGGCACGCCCTGCTTGCCGGCGAGCGCACCGCCGGAGAGAGCGTCGGGGAAGGCCTGGCCCGAGGCGAGGTAGACGACGGGCCGGCCCGCGGCGAAGGTGTCGAGCGCGACGTCGGCCGCCGTGGCGTAGCGGTTGGGACCGCTGTGCCGCACGACCGCCGGCCCGGCCGAGGCCGGGTCCTCGGTGATCGTCACGGTGCTGCCGCGGGAGTCGCCGTTGCGCGCCCGCAGGGTCACCGTGTGCGCTGCGGTGTCGCTGCCGGGGTAGGTGAAGGAGAAGGCCCCGTCGGCCGCGACCGCAGGGCTGGTGACGAGGGAGCCGTCGACGCGCACGTCCATCACCGTCCCCGGCGCGACCGAGTCGCCGGACTGCCGGGTGAGCCGGCCCGACACCGTCTGACCCGTGCTCCACCGGGCCCGCCCGGTGAGGGCGTCCGCGTAGCGGGCGGAGGGCAGGCTCGCCCGACCCAGCCAGAACGCCACCTCGGCACCGGGCCGCCAGTCGTCCAGGTCGGTGACGAGGGAGGCGGTCGCGTAGGGGGAGCCGTCGGCGTAGGAGTCGTAGGAGGAGGTGATGCCGACCGCCTTGTGGCCCGAGACCCACGGCCCGCCGGAGTCGCCGGGGACCACCCGGGTGTCGGCGAAGAGGGACCACACCCAGCGCTTGGGGCGGTTGATGTCGCCGGAGCCGTCCCCGATCCACTGCCAGCCGACGCTGCGCACCCGCGTGCAGGTCCAGCCGGTGCGCCGTCCGCTCTTGCAGACCGGCATGCCCACCACCGGTGCCGCCTGACCGGTCACGGTGACCGTCGAGGCGTAGGTGGTCACGCTGGCCGGATAGCTGTGCCCGGCGACCACGTCGACGGTGGCCAGGTCCGTTCCCCAGCTCTCCCAGGCCGACCCCGGCGCCCCGAACTGCCACCAGTCGACGGTGCCGAGCGTGCTGCCGCCGATCGAGACGCTGCCGCCCCCGGCGTAGGGACAGTGCCCCGCGGAGATGCCGCGTCCGTCGCCGTTGTACCACCCGTTGAACCCCCACGAGCAGATCACCGAGCCGAACTCCACGCCGGCTCCGCCCCGCACCGTGGCAGCCGGGGTGGTGGGGCCGGTCGTGGCGACGGTCTCGACGCCCGGGTGCTGGGCGGCCCACTGCGTGGGGGAGAGGAGCGGGCCGACCGCGTCGGTCCGGCCGCGCTCGACCACCTCGTCGGGGTCGATCACGCGCACCTCGTAGCCGGTGGCGGTGTAGGCCAGCCCGGTCAGCCCCTCGGGCCCGACCTGGCTCAGGTAGCTCTCGCGCAGCTCCTCCAGGTCGGCGAAGGAGGCGGTGGCCTCCTCGGTGCCCGAGCCGTCCGTCCCGATCGACCCGTTCCCGCCGCGGACGACGACCTCGCCCCTGCGCAGCACCCCCACGGCCAGCCCGCCCGCGTCGGCGACGAGGGGGGCCGCCTGCTCGGCGAGCGCACCCGCCTCGACGAACTGCTCCATCGTCAGCCCCAGGTCGCCCGCCAGGGCCTCCTCGATGCTCCGGCCCTCGGCACCGACCTCGGCGTCCGCCCCGGGCTCCGCCGCCGTGGGCTCCGGATCATGTCCGGCCGGGTGGACGACCGCCTCCGGCGAGGTGGGGTATGCCGCGTGCGCGGCGGGGTCCGGCGTGGCACCGACCGCGATCGCGGCCGCGGCGACGACGGCGATCAGCGCGGACACGGGGCGGGTCCTGGTCATCGGTGCCTCCCTGGGCGATGACGGTGGGTCGAGGAGCACCCTAGACCTGCAGGCCACCCGTGTCAGGCCCTGTGCCAGAGTGTCCTCCCATGACCGAGAACCCCTCCTCCACGCTCACGACCACCGAGCGCTCGCTCGTGGAGGTCAACGGCATCGAGGTGATCGACGAGGCCGAGCGCACCGCCAAGCCGTCGGACCTGTTCTGGCCGTGGTTCGCGGCCAACGTGTCGGTGTTCGGCATGAGCTACGCGGCCTTCGTCTACGGTTTCGGGATCTCCTTCGCCCAGGCGGTCGTCGTCGCCGTCGTGGGAGTGGTGCTGTCGTTCTTCTTCTGCGGGGTCATCGCCATCGCCGGCAAGCGTGGCTCCGCCCCGACGATGGTGCTCTCCCGGGCCGCCTTCGGCGTCGACGGACAGAAGGTGCCCGGCGTGGTCTCCTGGCTGGTCTCGATCGGGTGGGAGACGTTCCTGGCCATTCTGGCGGTGCTGGCCACCGCGACGGTCTTCCGCGAGCTCGGCTGGGCCAGCGGCACCGCCACCAAGGTGATCGCGACGCTGGTCGTCACCGCTCTCATCGTCCTCGCCTCCGTCGCCGGCTACCACACGATCATGCGGCTGCAGTCGGTCCTGACCTGGCTCACGGGGGCCATCACGATCGTCTACATCGCGATGACCTTCCACCTCGTCGACATGTCCACCGTGACGCTGCGGGAGAGCGGGTCGACCGAGTCCGTCATCGGTGCCCTCGTGATGGTGATGACCGGCTTCGGCCTGGGGTGGATCAACATCGCCGCCGACTGGTCGCGCTACCAGAAGCGGACCGCCTCCGGCGCCTCGATCGTCTTCTGGAACACCCTCGGCGGTGCCCTTCCGGTCGTGCTGCTCGTCGGTTACGGACTGCTGCTCGTCGGGTCGAGGCCGGACCTCGAGGAGGGGATCGCGAACGACCCCATCGGCACGCTCGCGACGATCCTGCCGACCTGGTTCCTCGTGCCCTTCCTCCTCGCCGCGGTCCTGGCGCTGGTCAGCGGCGCGGTCCTGGGCATCTACTCCTCCGGGCTGACGCTCCTCTCGCTGGGCGTCAACATCCCCCGCCCGGCCGCCGCGGGCCTCGACGGGCTCATCCTCACCGCCGGCACGATCTGGGTGGTCTTCTTCGCGGAGAGCTTCCTGGCCCCGTTCCAGAGCTTCCTCATCACCCTCGGCGTCCCGCTCGCCGCGTGGGCCGGCATCCTCATGGCCGACATCGCGCTGCGCCGCCGCGACTACGACGAGCGCGCGCTGTTCGACGCGGCCGGTCGCTACGGCGCCTGGGACTGGACCTCGGTCGGCACGATGGTCGTCGCCTCGGTCGTCGGCTGGGGGCTGGTGATCAACCTCTTCGCCGACGCCGCCTCGTGGAACAACTGGCAGGGCTACCTGCTCGGCCCGCTCGGCCTGGGTGGCAAGGAGGGGACCTGGGCCTTCGCCAACGTGGGTGTGCTCGTCGCCCTGGCGCTGGGCTTCCTCGTGACGTATGCCGCCCGCCGCGCCACCGTGCGCCGCCAGGAGGCCGGGCCGGTCCGGGTGGAGGAGCCGGTGGTCGCCCCGTGAGCACCGCCCCCGGTCAGGACGGTCCGTGGCTGGTCGTCGTCGACGCCCAGCGCATCTTCGCCGACCCCGCCTCGGACTGGGGGGCTCCCCGCTTCGCCGAGACCCTGAAGCCGCTGCGCGGGCTGGTCGCCGAGCACGCCGGACGGACCGTGGTCACCCGGTGGGTGCCGCCGGTGACCAAGCAGGGCTCGTGGGTGCCCTACTTCGAGCAGTTCGCCTTCGCCGACCGGCCCGCCGACGACCCGATCTTCGACCTCGTGCCCGAGGTGGCCGCGCTCGGGGTCGAGCACCTGGTGAGCGCCCCCACGTTCGGCAAGTGGGGTCCGGCGCTGGCCGGGATCACCGGGCAGCTGGCCCACCTCGTGCTGGGCGGGGTCTCCACCGACTGCTGCGTGCTCTCGACCGCGCTGGCGGCCGCGGACGCCGGGTGCACCGTCGAGGTCGTCGCTCAGGCGTGCGCGGGGTCCAGCGACGAGGCGCACGAGCGGGCGCTGGCGGCGATGGCGCTCTACGCCCCGCAGATCACCGTTCGCTGAGGGGGACCGCCACCGGTCGTCCGGCGCCGCGGTCTCGGCCGCGGCGCACCGCCCCGGCACGGGTCAGCGCCGCTGCAGCACCTCCAGCAGCGCCAGGCCGTAGGCCTCCTCGGCGTCCTCGTGGACGAAGGTCCGCGGCTCGCCGTCGAGGAGCGCGACCACGGCATACCCCTCCTTGGTCAGGCCCAGGCCGACGAAGTCGTGCCCGAGGACGGCGCGCAGCTGGTCCTCCCGCGGGAGCCACACCGTCTCCTCGAGGGCGACGGAGTCCAGCGCCCACTCGGCGACGCCGTTGAACCCGATGACGCTGCCGCCGACGAACTCGTGGACCTCGACCGTCATGTCGGCCAGGTGGAAGACGTCGTGCGCCACGCCGGGACGGTCCACGGCGAACCGGTCCCCGGGCAGCGGGGACCAGACCATCCCGGTGTCGAGGAGTCGTCGGGCCAGGTCCACGGAGATCATCCGCCCAGTCTGGCAACCGAGGCTGGGAGGTCCCCCCTGGTGGTGGGTCGTGCGCAGGTGCCGGTCCGTCCCGTGGACGCAGGACGCCCCGCCGGGGACGTCGACGGGGTCGACGTCCCTGCGGGGCGTGCGGGTGCGAGCGGGTCTGCTCAGACCTCGCTGCGGGCTGCGGGCCGGACGGCGCGGGCGGCCTCGGAGCCGACGGCACGCAGGCCGAGACCACCGAGGATCATGGCCAGGCCGGTACCCATCGCCATCAGGGCGACGCCGAAGGAGACGACCGAGGTGAACAGCGAGGCGCGCAGGAACGAGGCGTTCATCGCGACGTCGCGCAGGGGGTCCTCGCGCTCGAGCTCGGCGTAGGTCTTGCCGTCGGTGCTCTCCAGGGCGTGCTTGTCGATGATCATCGCCTGGGAGTAGGCCGAGAAGGGGCCGTCGACGTGGTCGCCGGCCAGGAAGTCGGCGTCCTCGGCCACGGTGACGTTGGCCCGGCTCAACTCCTGGCTGACCATGACGTAGGTCGCTCCGCCGGCGATGATGAAGATGAGTCCGAGGATCATGAGGAGGGTCCCCATGGTGCGGCTGGTACGCATGTGTGGTGCCTTTCATTCAGTGAAATACCAGCCTAGGCCCTTCCGGGACCTGTTTTACTACATTTAGTCGTAATCTGGTGTGACCTTGGGCACGCCCCGTGCCCGACAATGGGAGGGATGACTGCCGACCCCGCCCCCGAGGCCTCCGTCCCCGAGGCCACCACCGCCGCGTCCACCCTCGTGGACCGGCTGCCCTCCGGGCCGTTCGACCCGGACGCCACCTACGAGGTGTTCGAGGCGTGGGCCGCCGAGCGGGGCACCCCGCTCTACCCCCACCAGGAGGAGGCCGTCCTGCACCTGCTCGGCGGGGCCAACGTCGTCCTGTCCACGCCGACCGGCAGCGGGAAGTCGCTCGTGGCCACGGCCGCGGCGCTGCAGGCGCTGGCCGACGACCGGGTCACCTTCTACACGGCCCCGATCAAGGCGCTGGTCAGCGAGAAGTTCTTCGACCTGTGCCGCGTCCTGGGCGCCGAGAACGTCGGCATGCTCACCGGGGACGCCTCGGTCAACGCGGACGCCCCGGTCGTGGTCTGCACCGCCGAGGTGCTGGCCAACATCGCCCTGCGCGAGGGGGAGGGCGCCGACGTCGGCATGGTCGTCATGGACGAGTTCCACTTCTACGCCGAGCCGGACCGGGGCTGGGCCTGGCAGGTGCCCCTGCTGACGCTGCCGCACGCGCAGTTCCTGCTCATGTCGGGCACGCTCGGCGACATGAGCAGGATCAGCGAGGACCTGACGCGACGCACCGGCCGCGAGACCGCCCTGGTGACCGGCGTGGACCGCCCGGTGCCGCTGCACTTCAGCTGGGCGATGACGCACGTCCCGGAGACGATCACCGACCTGCTCCAGGAGCGCAAGGCACCCGTCTACGTCGTGCACTTCACCCAGAAGGACGCGCTGGAGCGGGCCCAGTCCCTGATGTCGGTCCAGCTGCTGACCAAGGAGGAGAAGGAGTCGGTCCGCGAGGCCATCGGCGCGTTCCGGTTCACCGCCGGCTTCGGGCGCACCCTGTCCAAGCTGGTCCGGCACGGCATCGGCGTGCACCACGCGGGCATGCTGCCCCGCTACCGCCGGCTCGTGGAGCAGCTGGCCCAGGACGGGCTGCTGAAGGTCATCTGCGGCACCGACACCCTGGGGGTGGGGATCAACGTGCCGATCCGGACGGTGCTGTTCACCGGGCTGGCCAAGTACGACGGCACCCGGTCGCGCATCCTGCGCACCCGCGAGTTCCACCAGATCGCCGGGCGCGCCGGGCGCGCGGGCTTCGACACCGCCGGGTATGTCGTGGTGCAGGCGCCCGAGCACGTGGTCGAGAACGCCCGGGCGGTGGCCAAGGCCGGTGACGACCCCAAGAAGCAGCGCAAGATCCAGAAGAAGAAGCCCCCGGAGGGCTCGGTGTCCTGGACCGAGGAGACCTTCACCAAGCTGGTGGACGGACAGCCCGAGGCGCTGGGGTCCCGGCTCAAGGTCGACCACTCCGTCATCCTCAACACCGTCGCCCGCTCCGGGGACCCGGTGCGCAACCTGGCGACCCTGCTGCGGGACAACCACGAGGAGCCGCGGGCCCAGGCCCGCCTGGCCCGCAAGGCCGTCGTCCTGGGCCGCTCCATGCTGGACAGCGGCGTGCTGGTGCGCCGGGAGGCGCCGGGGGCCGACGGTCGGACCGTCGACCTGGCCCCCGGGGTGCAGGAGAACTTCGCCCTCAACCAGCCGCTCGCCCCCTTCGCCCTCGCCTCGCTCGAGCTCTTCGACCGGGAGTCCCCGACCTACGCCCTCGACGTGCTCTCGGTCGTGGAGTCGGTGCTCGACGACCCGATGCCGGTCCTCGTGGCCCAGCGCTACAAGGCCCGCGGCGAGGCCGTCGCCCGGATGAAGGCCGACGGGCTGGAGTACGACGAGCGGATGGCCGAGCTGGAGGAGGTCACCTGGCCGCGCCCGCTCGCCGAGCTGCTCGAGGGGACCCTGGCGATCTACCGGCAGACCCAGCCGTGGGTGCGCGAGGACGCCCTGTCGCCCAAGGGGGTCGTGCGGGACATGTGGGAGCGGGCGATGAGCTTCACCGAGTTCGTCGGCTTCTACCAGCTCACCCGCAGCGAGGGCGTGCTCCTGCGCTACCTCACCGACGCCTACCGCACGCTGCGCCAGACGGTGCCGGAGACGGCATACACCCCCGAGCTCGACGACGTCGTGCAGTGGCTGGGGGAGACCATCCGCCAGACCGACTCCTCCCTCCTGGAGGAGTGGGAGGCACTCACCGACCCCGAGGCCGTGGCCGCCGCGGCGGCCCGGGCGGCCTCCGGGGACCCGACACCGCCGAGCCGGCCGATCACGAGCAACGAGCGGGCGTTCCGGGTGATGGTGCGCAACGCCCTGTGGCGGCGGGTCGAGCTCGTCGCGGCCGATGCGTGGGAGGCGCTCGGCGACCTGGAGGCGCAGGTGGCCGCGCTGCCGGACCCGCCGGTGGAGCCGCTTCTGAGCCGCGCCGCCTGGGACGACGCGCTGGAGGCGTACTACGACGACCACGACCACGTCGTCCTCGACGCCGACGCCCGCGGGCCGCAGATGCTGCTCGTCGAGCCGCTGGCCGGGGAGCACGCCGGGATCACGGACGGTCGGCCAGGACGGGTGTGGCGCGTGGTGCAGACGCTGCTGGACCCCGACGGGGACAAGGACTGGGTGGTCGAGGCCGAGTGCGACCTGGACGCCTCGGACCTGGTCGGCGAGCCCGTCCTGCTGGCCACCGCCATGCGCCGGCTCGGGGGCTGAGCCGTGGCAGCCACCCTGCACGTGCAGGGGTTCGGGGCGGCCCACGGCGCCCGGCAGCTCTTCGCCGACCTGACCCTGACGGTGGCCCCCGGCGACGTGTGGGGACTGGTGGGGGCCAACGGCGCCGGGAAGTCGACCCTGCTCGCGGCGCTGGCCGGCCGGCCGGGGACCGCGGAGACCACCGGGCGGGCCGTGCTGTCCCCGCCGCACGCCACGGTCGGCCATCTCGACCAGGAGCCGGAGCGCCGGCCGGGTGAGGACGTCCTGGCCTTCCTGCACCGTCGGACCGGGGTCGCCGGGGCGGCCGCCGCCATGGAGGCCGCCGCCGAGGCGATGGCCTCGGTGCAGGACCCCACGCTCTCGCGCGGCGGCGCTCCGAGCCTGGCCGACGCCTACTCCGCGGCGCTCGACCGGTGGCTGGCGCTCGGGGGTGGTGACCTGGACGACCGGGTGCCGCCCGCGGCCGCCGACCTGGGCCTGCGGGTCCCCCTCGACGCCCCGATGACGACCCTGTCCGGGGGAGAGGCTGCCCGGGTCGGGCTGCTCGCCCTGCTCCTGCAGCGCTACGATGTGGTGCTGCTCGACGAGCCGACCAACGACCTGGACCTGGCCGGGCTGGAGCGGCTCGAGCAGGTGGTGCGCGGGTCGCGGGCACCGATGGTCGTCGTCAGCCACGACCGGGAGTTCCTCGCGCGCTGCGTCACCGGCGTCGTCGAGCTGGACCTGGCCCAGCAGCGGGTGACGGTCTACGACGGTGGTTACGAGTCCTTCCTCGCCGAGCGGGAGCGGGCCCGGCGGCGGGCGCGGGATGACTACGAGGAGTACGCCGACACGCTCGGCGCGCTCAAGGACCGTGCGCAGACGCAGAAGCAGTGGACCGACAAGGGCGTGCGCAACGCCCGCCGGAAGGCCCGCGACAACGACAAGAACCTCGTCGCCCGCGCGGTGTCGCGCTCGGAGAAGCAGGCCGCCAAGGTGAGCCAGTCCGAGCGGGCCATCGAGCGGCTGGAGGTCGTGGAGGAGCCGCGCAAGGAGTGGCGGCTGCAGATGTCGGTCGCCCCCGCCGCGCGCTCCGGCGCCGTGGTGGCCACCCTCGACGCCGCCGTGGTGCGGCGCGGGCCGTTCACGCTCGGTCCGGTGACGGCGCAGGTCGACGCGGGGGACCGGATCGTCGTCACCGGGGCGAACGGCTCGGGCAAGACCACCCTGCTGTCCCTGCTGCTGGGTCGGGTGGAGCCGGACGCGGGGCGGGCCACTCCGGGCGCCTCGGTCGCGGTCGGCGAGGTCGACCAGGCGCGGTCGCTCTTCGACGGGCCGGACCTGCTGCCCCGCACGTTCGGCCGGCTCGTGCCCGACTGGTCCGAGGCCGACGTGCGGACGCTGCTGGCCAAGTTCGGGCTCGGGGGCGAGCACTCCCGCCGCCCGGCGTCCTCGCTGTCGCCGGGGGAGCGCACCCGGGCGGCCCTGGCGCTCCTGCAGGCGCGCGGGGTGAACCTGCTGGTGCTCGACGAGCCGACCAACCACCTGGACCTGCCGGCGATCGAGCAGCTGGAGCAGGCGGTGGACTCCTTCGGCGGCACCCTGCTGCTGGTGACGCACGACCGGCGGATGCTCGAGCAGGTGCGGGCCACCCGCCGCTGGCACCTGGACCAGGGCCGGCTCACCGAGCTCTGAGCGCTACAGGACGCCGGCCAGGTAGTCCATGACGCTGGTGCGTACCGGCATCAGGTAGACGTGGTGGTCGCGCTCGCGGGCGAAGTCGATCGCCTGCCGGGCGAAACGGCGCTGCCACCGCAGGGTCGGCTCGAAGTCGGTCGGGAAGGCCACGAGGTTGCGACGCCGCCAGTATCCGACCGCCCCTTGGCTGGTCACGGTCGTGGCGCCCCACCACACCGGCAGGTCCCGGGGCAGGATGCGCGCCCAGGCCCCCATCAGCCCGACGTCGAAGAAGGGCTGGGTGAACACGCCCGTCGCCCCGGCCGACAGCTTGCGCTCCAGGTAGCGCATCTCCTGGGCGATCCCCTGCCGGTAGGGATCCAGCCCCGCGTAGATGCGCAGGTGGGGCAGCTCGGCCCGGATCCGGCGGATCACGTCGACCGCGTCGACCGGGTAGGTGTGGTGGGTGAAGTAGTCGGCGTCGTCACCGGAGACCACGAGCACCTCCTCGGCACCCTGGTCGGCGAGGGAGCGTGCCATGGCCAGCGGGGCCTCGGGGTCGACGTCCGCCGCCCTCAGGTGCGGGATCGCGCGGTATGCCGTGCCGTCGGGGCGGCGCGCGGACTCACGGGCGAGTGCGGTCGCCTGCCAGCTGCGCAGGTCGAACTTCACCAGGTCGGGCACGTTGACCGTGTCCGCCCAGGGAAGGTGCTCGGCGACCTGCGCCATCTCGGTCCTGATCGACTCCTCCGTGCGCGGGACGAGCTCGACGGAGATGCGGGACTGGGTGGCGGTCATCGTGGTCAGTCTTCCAACCCGCCGGGCGGGTCGAGAAATCGCGGTCCGCTCCGACGGTCCTGCGTCGGGGGGGCCTCGAGACCGTGCGACCTGCGGGCGAGGATTCCGCTGCGTCAGGGTCGGAGGATCTCCAGCACCTCGTCCAGCTTCGTCTCCACCGACTCCAGCTGCTGGGTGTGGGCGCTGACGGTGGTGGTGATCGTCTCCAGCTGCTGGGTGTGGGCGCTGACGGTGGTGGTGATCGTCTCCAGCTGCTGGGTGTGGGCGCCGACGGTGGTGGAGATCTCGTCGAGCCTGGTGGTGTGCCTCGTCTGGGTGACCTGGATCGTGCCCAGCAGCTCGTAGATCGCGGTGACGTCGTTCTCGAGCCGGCCCACCCGGTGCTCGAGGTTCGAGGAGGTCATGTCTGCCACTGTACGCATCGTGACGGGACGTCAGCGGGCCGCGGACGGTCGCCTGTGGACGACGACGCCCCCGCCGGCGGACCGGCGGGGGCGTCGTCGTGCGGGGTGGTGCCGGAGAACCCGGCACCACGGCATACCTCACTCCGAGGTGGGCAGCTCCGGGAGCACGTCGGGGTTCTCCTCGATCCAGGCCTTCACGGCCTCGGCCTCGTTGCCCTCGCCGTACTCGTTGACGACCATGTCCTCCAGGGACCCGTACTGGTCGTCGTCCAGCTTCAGCTGGCCGATCCACTCGGCGGCCTCGGGGAACTCCTCGGCGAAGCCCTCGCGGCCCAGGAAGTGCAGGGCCTCCGGGTCGCCCAGGGCGCCCTCGGGGTCCTCGAGGTCCTTGACCGGGAACTCGGCGTTGGCCCAGAACGGCCGCCACAGGGTGACGACGATGTCCTCCTCGTTCTCCACCGCGTTCTGCAGCTCGGTGAGCATCGCGGTCGTGGAGGAGGTGACCAGCTCGAACTCCTCATCCAGCCCGTAGGTCGGGAAGACGCTCTCGTTGGTGACGCGGGTCAGACCGGCACCCGGCTCGATGCCGATGACCTGGCCGTCGAAGCGGTCGGCGTTGTCGGCCAGCTCCTCCAGGGAGTCGATGTCGACGTACTCCGGCACCGCGATGGTCAGCACCGCGCTGTCGTAGTAGCTGCCCAGGTCCTCGATGCTGTCGCCGTACTCCTCCATGTAGTCGGCGTGCGTGACCTCCGACCACGCCGAGGGGTACATGTCGACGTCCCCGTTGGCCAGCCCGGCGTAGAGCGGGGCCGGCTCGGTGAGGGTCTCCATCTCGACGGTGTAGCCCATCTCCTCCAGCTGGTTCTCCAGCAGGTAGGCGGTGGACAGCCCGTCGGTCCAGGAGGGCAGGAAGCCCAGGGTGATCTCGCCGGAGGCCCCGCCGGCGGCGGCGGCGTCCTCGGTCTCCTCGGTGGTGGTGTCCTCGCCGCCGGTGTCCTCGGCGGCAGGGTCCTCGCCGCCGTCGCCGCAGGCGGCCAGCACGAGGCCGGCGGTGGCGAGGCTGGCGACGAGCCCGGTGGTGCGGGCCCGGCCGGTGGTGCGCGTGATCGTCGTGTTCCTCATGATCGGATCGTTCCTTTCGGTCGAGGTCGTGCGGACGGAGTATGTCGTCGCGCCGGTCAGGTGCCGGCGCGGACGGACGTGTCGGTCGGGGTCGGGGACGTCCCGGAGGAGTCTCCCGACGGGGTCTCGGAGGTGGTCGTCGGCTGCGGTCCGCCCGCCGCGGTGCGGCGCGCGCGCAGGCGGGCCAGCAGCGAGCCGGGCTGCCGGCCGGGGTTGCCCAGGGCGGAGGTGACCCGGTCGAGGAAGATCGCCAGGATCACCACGCCGATGCCGGCCTCGACCCCGAGCGGGGTGTTGAGCCGGGCGATGGACTCCACGACCAGCTTGCCCAGGCCGTCGGCGCCGGTGAAGCCGGCGATGACCGCCATCGACAGGGCGAGCATGATGACCTGGTTGACGCCGGCCATGATCGTCGGCACCGCGAGCGGCATCTGGATGCCGCGCAGGATCTGCCAGGAGGAGGCGCCGAACGCCTGCCCGGCCTCGACGGTCTCGGCGTCGACCTGACGGATGCCCAGCTCGGTGAGCCGGACCCCCGGCGGCAGGGCGAAGATGATCGTGGCGAAGATGCCGGGCACCAGGCCGATGGAGAAGAAGGTCACGGCCGGGATGAGGTAGACGAACCCGGGCATGGTCTGCATGAAGTCCAGCACCGGCCGGACCACGGCGCTCACCGCGTCGTTGCGCGCGGCGAGCACGCCCAGCGGGATGGCGACGGCCACCGCCACGACGGTGGCGACGATGACCAGCGCGAGCGTCTGCATCGAGGGCAGCCAGATGTCCATCGAGATGATGAGCGCGAAGCCCAGGGCGGTGCCGACCGCCAGCCGCCAGGAGGCGACCACCCAGGCGACGAGGGCGAAGAGCGCCACCATGACCAGGGGCGGGGGCCACATCAGCAGGTCGACCAGGCCCTCGACGACGAAGGTCATGACGTCGCGGAAGAGGGTCAGCAGGACGTTGAGGTTGTCGTCGATCCAGTCGAACGCGGTGTCGATCCAGTCGCCGACGGGGACGCGCGGCAGCATGCTCTCCTCGGCCGTGCTCATCGGGACACCTCCTCGGCGGGGTGGTTGGACAGTGCGGTCAGCAGCGTCACCTGGGGGATGAGCCCGGCGAGGCGACCCTGCTCGTCCACGACGAGCAGCGGGCTGGTCCGGCGGGCGGCGTCGGCGAGCAGGTCGGCCAACGGGGTGCCCAGCGTGACGGTGCTGGCGCTGCGCTCGGTCAGGGGCAGGTCGGTGCGCCCGGCGCGGACCGCGGCCGCGATCTCACCGGGCAGCACGACCCCGACCGGGGTGCGGTCCCGACGGACCACCGGAAGCGCCTCGAGCTGGTGCTCGCGGATGAGCTTGTGCGCCTGCTGGGGGCCCTGCTCGGCACCGATGACGTACTCCGGCTTCTCCATCACCGCGCCGGCCGTGAGCACCTTGGCCCGGTCGACGTCCTGGACGAACTGGGCCACGTAGTTGCTGCTCGGGTCGTTGAGGATCTGCTCGGCGGTGCCGATCTGCTCGATCCGTCCGTCGCGCATCATGGCGATCCGGTCGCCCAGGCGCATGGCCTCGTTGAGGTCGTGGGTGATGAAGACGATGGTCTTGTCCAGCCGCTGCTGCAGGTCCACCAGCTGGTCCTGCATCTCCCGACGGATCAACGGGTCCAGCGCGCTGAAGGCCTCGTCCATGAGCAGGATGTCGGTCTCGGCGGCCAGGGCCCTGGCCAGGCCCACGCGCTGCTGCATCCCTCCGGACAGCTCGCCGGGCAGGGACTCGCCCCAGCCCTCGAGCCCGACCATCTCCAGAGCACGGTCGGCGCGCTCCTCGCGGTCGGCGCGGGACATCCCCTGCACCTGCAGCCCGTAGGCGGCGTTCTCGCCGACCGTGCGGTGCGGCAGGAGCGCGAAGTGCTGGAAGACCATGGAGATCTTCTCGCGGCGCACGCGCCGCAGGGCCTCCCCCTTCAGCCCGGAGAGGTTCTCGCCCTCGATGACCACCTCGCCGGCGGTCGCGGGGTGCAGGCCGTTGATCATCCGGATGAGCGTGGACTTGCCGGAGCCGGAGAGCCCCATGACGACGAAGATCTCGCCGGGCTCGACCTCGAAGGAGGCGTCGATGACCGCGGGGGTCAGCCCGTCGGCGCGCAGCTCGCTCCGGGTGGCGCCCCGCGTCAGGGCGTCGACCCCCCGCTGGGGTCGTCGGCCGAAGATCTTGTACAGATGCTCGGCGGCTAGGAGTGGCACAGGGTCGTCCCTCGGTCGTCGGTCGGCGGTCGTCGGACAGCAGCTCGCTCGCGCGGTCGTCACGCGGCAGGGTCGCGGTCCGCCGCGCGGGGGGATCGTCGCCGACGGCGACGACCGTCTCGCCCGGCCGGGGCGCCAGGAGGCGCCGACACCGGCAGCGCAGGACGAGCCGCCTTTCGACGTTAGAGGACGCGAATGCCGGGCAGCCACCGCAACCGTCGTGAATTGCGGTTTCGTGATCACACCGTGATCGGCCCGTGGCCGGATCGTGACGGGGAGGACGGAATAGGTCCCCGGTGGGAAAGGCCCTCCCACCGGGCGCGGAAGGGCGCGGCTGGCTAGACTCGCCGGCACCGGCGGAACCGGCCGCGGGTCCGCCCGTCACCCACGGAGGTCACGCATGTTCCTCACCCCGCTGATGAAGCGCCTCGAGGAGACGGAGGGCCTCGACGCCGCCGTCGACTCGGCCCGGTCGACGGTCAACACCGTCCTGCCGCAGGGTCCGGTCAAGGACGTCCTGCACGGCAAGCCGCTGGGCCACGCCCTGCACCCCCTCCTCGTCGCCCTGCCGATCGGCCTGAACGTGGGCGCCAGCCTGCTGGACGTGCTCGGCGACGAGGGCGACCAGGCGGCGGCCCGCCGGCTCGTCGGGGCGGCGCTCGTCTCCACCGTGCCGACGGTGGCCACCGGGTGGGCCGACTGGTCCGAGCTCGGCTCGGCGCAGCGACCGGCGCGGGTGGGCCTTGTCCACGCCGTCGCGAACGGCGCCGCCGCGGGGGTGTTCGCGGCGAGCTGGTTCGCGCGCCTGGCGGGCCACCACCGCGCCGGCGCGGCGCTGTCGATGGTGGGCCTGGCGGGACTGGGGGCTGCCGGCTACCTCGGCGGGCACCTCGTCTACGCCCAGGGCGTCGCGGTGAGCCGCACGATGGACCACGAGCCGGCGCCAGCCGACTGGACCGACGTGGCGGCGGCGGAGGACGTGGGGGAGGGGCTCCTGCGGGTGGAGGCGGCCGGCCAGCCGGTCGTGCTGACCCGGGCCGGGGGTGGGCTCGCCGCCCTCGCCGCCACCTGCACCCACCTGGGCGGACCGCTGGACGAGGGCACGGTGGAGGACGGGTGCGTCGTGTGCCCGTGGCACGGCAGCCGCTTCGACCTGCGCGACGGTGCGGTCGAGCGGGGCCCGGCCTCGGTGCCCCAGCCCGCCTACGACGTCCGGGAGACGGACGGCCGCGTCCAGGTGCGCGCCCGGCCCTGACCCGACCCGATCAGCGCAGGAGGGGGCCGAGCCAGCGCTCGGCCTCCTCCACCGACCAGCCCTTGCGGTCGGCGTAGTCCTCGAGCTGGTCGCGGTCGATCCGACCGACGGCGAAGTAGGTCGCCTCGGGGTGTCCGAGGATCAGCCCGGACACCGCGCTGTTGGGGCTCATCGCTCCGTGCTCGGTCAGCACCATCCCGGCGGCCCGCTCGGCGTCCAGCAGCGTCCACAGGGTGAACTTCTCGGTGTGGTCCGGCTGGGCCGGGTAGCCGGGAGCGGGCCTGATCCCGTCGTAGCGCTCCTTGATAAGGTCCTCGACCGGCAGGTCCTCCTGCGCCGCGTAGCCCCACAACCGGGTCCGCACCTCCCGGTGCGTCCACTCCGCGAACGCCTCCGCGAGCCGGTCGGCCAGCACCTGCACCATGATCGCGCCGTAGTCGTCGTGCTCCTCGCGCAGCTGCGCGGCCAGCTCCTCGGCCCCGTGGATCGAGACGGCGAACGCCCCCACGTGGTCGTCCTGCGGCGCGACGAAGTCGGCGAGCGCGGCATACCCTCCCTGGGAGCGTTCCCGCTGCTGCCGCAGCGTGTGCAGTCGCACCGGCCCGCCGTCCAGGTCTGCGTCCACGTCCAGGAGGATGTCGTCGCCGTCGCGCCGGGCCGGCCACAGCCCGACGACGCCGCGGGCCCGCAGCAGACCCTCCTCGAGGATGAGTTCCAGCCACCGCTGCCCGTCGGCCCAGGTGGTGCGGGCCTGCTCGCCGACCTTGGGGTCCTGGAGGATGCGGGGGTAGGAGCCGCGCAGCTCCCAGGCGGTGAAGAAGGGCGTCCAGTCGACGATCTCGAGCAGGTCCGCCAGCGCGGGCTCGAGCACCTGGGTGCCCAGCAGCGCGGGCGTGGTCGGCACCGGCTCGGTGACCGCCCGGCTGCTCGCGCGCGCGGTCTCCAGGGGCACCAGCGAGACCTTCTTGCCCGCGTGCCGCTCGCGCAGCTCGGCGTAGGCGAGCGCCGTGCGGTCGCGCAGCTTCTCCTCGTGGTTGATCGCGTCGGCGACCACCCCCACGGCGCGGGAGGCGTCGACGACGTGCACGACGGTGCCCTCGTAGGCGGGGTCGATCTTCACCGCCGTGTGCGCCGCCGACGTGGTCGCGCCCCCGATGAGCAGGGGCGTGGCGAGCCCGCGGCGCTGCATCTCGGTCGCCAGCGAGACCATCTCGTCCAGGCTCGGCGTGATGAGGCCGGAGACCCCGACCACGTCGGCCCCGATCTCGTCCGCGACGGCCAGGATCTTCTCCGCCGGCACCATGACGCCCAGGTCGGTGACCTCGTAGCCGTTGCAGCCCAGCACGACCCCGACGATGTTCTTGCCGATGTCGTGCACGTCCCCCTTGACCGTGGCCATGACGACCCGTCCCTTGGTGCGGCCGCCGGTCTCCGCGGCGGCGGCCTCCAGGTAGGGGGTCAGGTGGGCGACGGCCTTCTTCATCACCCGCGCGGACTTCACGACCTGCGGCAGGAACATCTTGCCGGCACCGAAGAGGTCGCCGACCACGTCCATGCCGGCCATGAGCGGGCCCTCGATGACCTGCAGGCCCGAGCCCAGCTGCTGGTAGGCCTCCTCGGCGTCCTCGACGACGTAGGTGTCGATCCCGTGCACGAGGGCGTGCCGCAGACGCTCGGTGACGTCGGCGTCGCGCCAGGCCAGCTTGGCCAGGGCGGCGGCCGACGGGCCGCCCCCGCCGGGGCCGGCCGCCTCGGTCTCCGCCTTGATCCTCTCGGCGAGCTCGATGAGCCGCTCGGTGGCGTCCTCGCGACGGGCGAGGACCACGTCCTCGACGTGCTCGCGCAGCTCCGGGTCGAGGTCCTCGTAGACGCCGAGCATCCCGGCGTTGACGATGCCCATGTCCAGGCCCGCGCGGATGGCGTGGAAGAGGAAGACCGAGTGCATGGCCTCGCGCACGGTGTTGTTGCCACGGAAGGAGAAGGACACGTTGGAGATGCCGCCGGAGACCAGGGCACCGGGGAGGTTCTCCTTGATCCAGCGGGTCGCCTCGATGAAGTCCAGGGCGTAGCGGTCGTGCTCCTCCATGCCGGTGGCCACCGTCAGCACGTTGGGGTCGAAGACGATGTCGTGGGCGGGGAAGGGCTCCGGCAGCGCCTCGCCCCGGGTGGTCAGGAGGCGGTAGGCCCGCTCGCACACCGCGGTCCGCCGCTCCAGGGTGTCCGCCTGGCCCTGCTCGTCGAAGGCCATGACGACCACGGCGGCGCCGTACCTGCGCACGACGGCCGCCCGCCGCAGGAACTCCTCCTCGCCGTCCTTGAGCGAGAGGGAGTTGACCACCCCCTTGCCCTGGATGCAGCGCAGCCCCGCCTCGAGCACCTCCCAGCGCGAGGAGTCGATCATCACCGGCACCCGGGCGACGTCCGGCTCACCGGCGAGCAGGTTGAGGAAGTGGGTCATCGTCGCCGGGCCGTCGAGCATGCCCTCGTCGACGTTGACGTCGATGAGCTGGGCGCCGGCCTCGACCTGCTGCCGCGCGACCGCCACCGCGGCGTCCCAGTCGCCCTCGGTGACGTGGCGGGCGAACTTCGGGCTGCCGGTGATGTTGGTCCGTTCACCGACGTTGACGAAGTTGACGTCGGGCGTGAGGGTGAACGCCTCCAGGCCGGAGGTGCGCAGGTATGGCGTGCCGCTCCCGGGGGTGCGGGGGGCCGCGTCGGCGACGGCCTCCGCGATGGCGCGGATGTGGTCGGGGGTGGTGCCGCAGCAGCCGCCGACGATGTTGAGCAGTCCCTCCTGGGCCATCGAGCCGAGGACCTCGGCCATCTCCTCGGGGGTGTCGTCGTAGCCGCCGAACGCGTTGGGCAGGCCGGCGTTGGGGTGCACCGAGGTGAGGGCCGTGGTGGCGGCGGCGACGTCCCGCAGGTGCGGACGCATGGCCTCGGCGCCGAGCGCGCAGTTGAGGCCGAGCGAGAACAGGTCGACGTGCTCGGTGGAGACCGCGAAGGCCTCGGGGGTCTGGCCGGACAGGGTGCGGCCGGAGGCGTCGGTGATCGTGCCGGAGAGCATCACCGGGACCGGTCCGTCGGCGGACCCCGAGGCCAGGCGCCCCTCCTGGACGTCGGCGATCGCGTGCAGGGCCGCCTTGGCGTTGAGGGTGTCGAAGACGGTCTCGACCATCAGCAGGTCGACGCCGCCCTCCAGGAGCGCGGCCGCCTGCTCCGCGTACGCCGCGCGCAGCTGGTCGTAGGTGATCGCGCGGACCTCGGGGCGCTCGACGTCGGGGGACAGCGACGCGGTCCGGTTCGTCGGTCCGAGCGAGCCGGCGACGAAGCGCGGACGGCCGTCCTCGGCCGCCACCTCGTCGGCGGCCCGGCGGGCGACGCGGGCCGCGGCCACGTTGATGTCGTGGACCAGCTCCTGGGTGCCGTAGTCGGTCTGGGCGATCGAGGTCGCGCTGAAGGTGTTGGTCGTGAGGATGTCGGCACCGGCGCGCAGGTAGGCGCGGTGCACCTCGGCCACGACGTCCGGTCGGGTCAGCCCCAGGAGGTCGAAGTTGCCCCGCAGCGCCGTGCCGGCGTGCGCCGACCATCCGGGACCCTTCCCGTGGAAGTCGGCCTCCCCGAGCTCGACCTGCTGCAGCATCGACCCGTATCCGCCGTCCAGGACGAGGATTCTTCCGCGGGCAGCGGTCCGCAGGGGGTGTTCAGGGGTCGATGCTTCGGCGGTGGTCGTGGTCGAGGGCACCCGCCCACTGTAGGTGCCGCCACGTCAGGGTCCGAATCTCCCGGGGCGCCCTCAGTCTCCTGCGGCGTCCTCGTCCACCCGGTTGTCCGGACCGGGGGCGTCCGGCAGCTCGCTGGCCCGGACCAGCCGCAGGGCGGTGACGAAGATCAGGCCGCCCAGGATGTTGAGCGGCACGACGTACCAGAACCAGGCCAGCCACTCGCCGTACGTCACCGACCCCTCGGCGTGGATGGCGCCGAAGATGATGATCGAGTCGAGCACGGAGTGGAACAGGCTCAGCCCCGCCAGGAGGAAGCCGGCGGCGAACGCGGCCACCACCTTGACCCCGTCCGAGTCCGTGCCCTGCTGCATCCGCGTCAGGACCGTGATGACGAAACCGCCGAGCAGTGCGAGGGCGACCGCGCGCAGGTCGAGCGGCGCGTCCACGAAGTGCCGGGCGGTCTCGGTGAGCACCTCGCCGTACTCCGGGAACGCGCGGGCGACCAGCCACATGAACACCCACCCGCCCACGAGGTTGGTCACCAGGGTGACGCCCCACAGCCGCATCAGCTGCAGGAACGTGCCACGGCCGGCGAAGAGGGCCATGACCGGCAGCAGGAACCCCTCGGTGAACAGCTCGCTGTGCGCGAGGTAGAGCGCCATGAAGCCGATCCCGAACGCGAGCCCGGCCAGCAGGTGGTCGCCCGTCGCGTGCAGCACCGCGAGGTAGGCCAGGATCCCCAGTCCTACCTCGAACCCGCCGGAGATTCCGGTCGTGAGCAGCGCCCGCCAGCTGCGGTGCAGCCGCTCGGCGCCCTCGTCCACCGTGTCGTGGAAGGAGTCGACCACCTCTTCCTCGGCCCGGGGCGCGGTGGCGTCGACCTGGCCCTGCCGGTCCTGGGCGAGCTTGTCGTCCGTCGGCCGTGCGCCGGTCTCGCTCATGGTGCCTCCTGGGTCCTGGGCTGCCCATGCTAGATCCGCGGACCCCCTGGAACCCCCCAGCCGGGGGGTGGGTCGGCGTCCCGGCCCGCGGGATGCTGCAGGGGAGGCCACCGGATCCGCGCGTGGCCGCACCGAGGAGGACGAGATGGATCGGGGAAGGGTCGAGACGGACCAGGTGCTGGTGGTCGGCAGCGGACCGGCCGGGCTGGCGACGGCGGCGGAGCTGCTGCGCCGCGGCATACCCACGACGGTGCTGGAGCGGGGCGAGCGTCCCGCGGCCGCCTGGGCCGGCCGGTACGACGGGTTGCGCTTCAACACGAGCCGCTGGTGGTCGGCGCTGCCGGGAGCGCCCTTCCCCCGGTCCTACGGGTGGTTCCCGACCCGGGACCAGTACGTGGACTACCTGGACGCCTACGCGGCCCGCCACCACGTCCCGGTCCGGACCGGCGTGGAGGTCCGGCGCATCGACCCGACCGACGACCGGGACGGGTGGACCCTGACGACGGGAGAAGGAGCGGTGAACGCCCGGCACGTGGTCGTGGCCACCGGGATCGCCAACCGGCCCGTCCTGCCCGGCTGGGCCCACGGGTCGCCGTTCACGGGGACTGTCGTGCACTCGGCGGCCTACCGGAACGCAGGCCCCTACCGCGACCGGCGCGTCCTCGTGGTGGGGGCCGGGTCCTCGGGCATGGAGATCGCCCACGAGCTCGCGGTGGGCGGCGCTGCCGAGGTGCTGCTGTCCGTGCGAACCCCGCCGAACCTGCTCCTGCGCTCCAGCGGCGGGTTGCCGACGGACCTTCCGGTGCCGGTCTTCTTCCGCCTGCCTGTCCCGCTGGTGGACGGCATGCTCCGCCGGCTGCAGCGCCTCACCGTGGGAGACCTGTCCGGCCACGGACTGCCCCCGTCGCCAGAGGGCTCGATCGCGGCGCTCATGGCCCGCGGTGCGGGGACGGCGATCGTGGATCGCGGCACCGTCGCGTCGATCCGGGACGGGTCGATCCGGGTGGTCCCCGCCGTAAGCGGCCTGGACACCACGGGCGCGCGGTTCACCGACGGCAGGCGGGCGGACGTCGACGACGTGGTGCTGGCCACGGGGTTCAGCACCGCGCTGGAGGAGATGGTGGGACATCTGGACGTGCTCGGTGTGCTGGGACTGCCCCGCGTGGCCGACGGGGGCGAGGCCGCCCCCGGTCTGCGGTTCGTGGGGTACGTCTACCGGCCCGGTCTCACCGGGTTCGTGGGGCGGCTGGCGCGGCGGGCCGCCCGTGAGCTGGCCCGGGAACGGCGTGGCGCCCCTGCCCCCGCGCCCGTCTGAGGGCGCCGGACGGGGAGCCGTGGCGCGGGCCGTCGAGCAAGCCCCGGCGGGACGGGTCCTCGAGGTCAGGACCCGCGGGCCGACCGTACACGGGGCTCGTGGGAGAGCCGGGCGACCAGCTCCACGCGGCTGCCCACGCCGAGCTTGGCGAAGATCGCCTTGACGTGGCCGCGCAGGGTCTCGGACGTGATCCACAGCTGCTGGGCGATGTCGGCGGTCGACATGCCGGTCAGCAGGAGCTGGGTGACCTCGCGCTCCCGGGCGGTGAGCTCGTGCAGGTGCAGCAGCAGCGGTGCCACGTCGGACCGGCGGGCCGGCTCCACGAGGACGGCGGTGCGGCCCGAGGGACCCGCCAGCCTGGTCCCCCGGACGAGCAGCCACTCCCCGGTGACGGCGCGGGCCCGGGCCACGGCGGGCGGACCGGAGACGCACCGCTCGGCCAGCGCCCGCGCCTGGGCCGCAACCTCGTGGACGACCACAGATCCGTCGAGCCGGCCGTCCTCCACCGGTCCCAGACGCTCCAGGGCGTCTGGGGTGGCGGACTCGACGCCGCCGTCGTCGTCGAGGACGACCAGACCGGGGCCGTCGTCGCGGTGTGCCTCCTCGGACCACTCCTCGTGCAGCAGGAGCCCCGTGCGGATCCCGTGGGCCACGTGCGGGGACAACCGCGCGACGACGTCCACCTCGCGCCGGCTGAACCACGGCTCCTCGGCGAGGCGGGTCAGGCACGCGTGGCCCCACATGACGGCGCCCGTGCGGAAGACGGTGCGCAGCTCGTCGCCGAACCCCTCGGGGTCGTAGATCCGCGTCCACCGCAGACATCGCTCCAGATGCCCCCCCGTCGTCGCGCTGAGCGCGGCCGCCGGCACCTTCGCCCGTCCCAGGTCGACGAACTTGTTGAGGTCGTCCCCGTGGCTGCCCAGCTCCAGCTCGATGAGTCCCAGCTGGGCCTGCCGGGGCACGTCCTCCTCGTAGACGCCGTTGATGAGCAGGGTGTCGGGATCCACGAGGAGCCAGCCTGCGACGTCGTAGGGAACGTGCCGACGGACCGCCGCCGCGACCCGCTCCAGCAGGACCAGGGGCTCCTGGGCACGCGCGCAGATCCCGGCGACCTGCGTCACGAGCCGGTCGTCGTCCGCGCGGGAGCGGAGCGCCATGATCGCTCATTGTGCTCACCTCCGCCCCCGGGTGTCGAGGGCCTGGCCACCGGGCGGGGCGACGTCCGGGGGTGTCGACCGCCCCGCGTTTGCCAGACCCCCGGGGCGCTGGGACAGGGTGGAGCAGTCCGAGGCGCGTGCGCACCCACCACCCCCCGGTGGTGGCCGTGGGCGTCGAGACCGGCCCCGGCCGGTCGTCGCACCGACGATGAGGAGACCTCATGCTGACCGTCACCGAGAACGCCCAGGCCGTCGTCAAGGGCCTGACCTCCGAGCAGGGCATGCCCGAGACCGCGGGGCTGCGCCTGGCGCTGGCCCCCGACCAGACCCAGCTCCAGGTGGCCCTCGTGCCGCAGCCGGAGCCGACCGACCAGGCCGTCCCGAGCACCGAGGCGCCGGTCTACGTGGCCGAGGACACCGTCCCGGCCCTGGCCGACCAGACGCTCGACGCGGCCCAGACCGCCGAGGGCGTCGGCTTCACCCTGCAGCCGCAGGAGCCGAGCGCCTGAGCAGCTCCTCGCGCACGACGGCCGTCGGACCCCAGCCGGGTCCGGCGGCCGTCGTGCGGAATGGTGGTCGGTCGGTCCTTGCTGGGACACTGGTGCAGCCATGACGAACCCGCAGAGTCCCGACCGCCGACCCCTCACCGCCACGTACCGGATGCAGCTGCACGCCGGTTTCACCTTCGCCGACGCCGAGGCCGTGCTGCCCTACGTCGAGGCGCTGGGCGTGAGCCACCTCTACCTCTCCCCGGTGCTTACGGCGGTACCGGGCTCCGAGCACGGCTACGACGTCCTCGACCACACCCGGGTCAGCCCCGAGCTGGGCGGCCGCGAGGGGCTGGGCCGGCTGGCCGACGCCGCCCACGCCCGGGGGATGGGCGTGGTCGTGGACATCGTCCCCAACCACATGGCGCTCGTGGAGCCGCTGTGGCGCAACGCCCCCGTCTGGGAGACCCTCCGGGAGGGCCGGTATGCCGCGCGCGCGCACTGGTTCGACGTGGACTGGGACCACCTCGGCGGGCGCTTCGGACTGCCCGTGCTGGGCGCTCCCCTGGAGGACGTGCTCGCGGCGGGCGAGCTGACGGTCGACCGGGGTCGCCCCGACGAGGGGGACGGGCGGATCGCCGGTCAGCCGGTGGTGCGCTACTTCGACCACGTCTGGCCCCTCGCGCCGGGCACCGAGCACCTGCTCGAGGACCTGCCCGCGCTCCTGCAGGCCCAGCACTGGCAGCTGGGCTTCTGGAAGGACGCCGCCGAGATCCTCAACTACCGGCGCTTCTTCGAGGTCGACCAGCTCATCGGCGTCCGCGTCGAGGAGCGCGACGTCTTCGAGGCCACCCACGCCGAGCTGCTCGACCTGCACCACCACGGCGTGATCGACGCCTTCCGGATCGACCACCCCGACGGCCTCGCCGACCCCACGGCATACCTGCAGACCCTGGCCTCCTCGGTCCGCCCGGGCACGCCGGTGTGGGTGGAGAAGATCCTCGAGGGCGACGAGCGGCTGCCGCAGGGGTGGGCCTGCGCGGGCACCACCGGCTACGACGCCAACGCCGCGATCACCGCCGCTCTCGTGGACCCCACCACCGCCGACGCGGTCAGCACCGCGTGGTTCGCCACCGGCGGGGAGCCCGACCTGGAGGTCGAGGTCGACCGCTGCAAGCGGCAGGCCGTCGATGCCCTCCTGCAGCCCGAGATGGGCCGGCTGGTCCGCCGGGCCGTGGAGGCGCTGCCCGGCCACGACGAGCACCGTCTGCGCGCCGCGCTCGCCGAGCTCCTCGTCGACGTGCACGCCTACCGCGCCTACGTCCGGCCCGGGCCGGAGGACGCGCCGGAGCTGCGGCAGCCCCTGCTCGACGCGGTCGACCGGGCCAGGGCGACCAGGCCGGACCTGCTGGCCGAGGTGGACGCCCTCGCCGAGGTCCTGCTGCACCCGGAGGGCAACGGGGCGGCACCCGCCGCCGCGGCCGACCTGTGCGTGCGCTTCCAGCAGACGACCGGACCGGTGATGGCCAAGGGGATCGAGGACACCGCCTTCTACCGGTGGCACCGGCTGGTGGCCCTCAACGAGGTCGGCGCCGACCCCTCCCGCGGGCAGGCGCCGGACGTGGCGGTCCTGCACGCCTGGGCCGCCCACCAGGCCGAGCACTGGCCCCGGGGCATGACCACCCTGTCCACCCACGACACCAAGCGCAGCGAGGACGTGCGGGCCCGCATCCTGGCCGTCGCCGGTGACGCGGACGCCTGGCGGGCCCTGTCCGCCGCCGGGGCTGCCGCCGCCCAGCGCCACGGTGTCGACGCCCCGACCGCCCACCTGGTCTGGCAGACCCTCGTGGGCGCCGGCCGGGTCTCGGAGGAACGGCTGCACGCCTACCTCACCAAGGCCGTCCGCGAGGCCAAGCTGCACAGCACCTGGGTGGAGCCGGACGAGGACTACGAGGCCCGGGTGATGTCCCTGGCCAGCGAGATGGTCTCCGAGGGCGAGGTGAGCGAGGCGATCGGGGCCGCGCTGCGCGACAACGAGGCCACCGTGCGCACGCTGACCCTGGCCCAGAAGCTCGTCCAGCTCACCGTGCCCGGGGTGCCGGACACCTACCAGGGCTCCGGCCTGGTCGACCTCTCGCTCGTCGACCCCGACAACCGCCGACCGGTCGACTACGACGAGCGGATGGAGCGGTTGCGTCGCGTCGACGGCGGGGGTGACCTGCGCGACCTCTCCGACGAGGTGCTCTGGGTCACCTCCCGCACGCTGCGGCTGCGCGGCTGGCTTCCCCAGGCCTACGGTCCAGGCGCCTCCTACGCGCCCGTGGAGGCCGGCCAGCACGTGCTCGGCTTCCTCCGCGGCGGTGCCGCCGCCACCCTGACCATCCGCGCGCCGCGGGCGCTCGGCGCCGCCGGCGGTCTGCAGGAGACCCGGGTTCCGCTGCCGCCGGACGTGTGGACCGACGCGCTCACCGGTCGCGACCACGTCGTGGGCGACGACGGCGTGCTCGCCCGGGAGGTCTTCAACCGCCTCCCGGTGGCCCTGCTCGTCCGCGCCCGTGACCTCCAGGAAGGACCCCGATGACCTCGTCGCACACCTACCGCGTCTGGGCGCCCGACGCCGACCGGGTCGACCTGCACGTCGGCGTCGCCGACCCGCGGGTCGAGCCCATGGCGACCGCCGGGGGCGGCTGGTGGGAGCTGACCACCGACCGGGGCGACGGGCGCTACGCCTTCGCCCTCGACGGCGGTGACCCCCGGCCCGACCCCCGCTCCCGCCGGCAGCCCGACGGGGTCCACGCGCCGAGCGCGATCGTGGACACCGCGGCGTTCGGCTGGACCGACGACGGGTGGGGCGGCGTCCAGCTGCGCGACGCGGTCGTCTACGAGCTGCACGTGGGCACCTTCACCCCCGACGGCACCCTGGACGCGGCCGTCGAGCACCTCGACCACCTCGTCGACCTGGGCGTCACCGTCGTGGAGCTCATGCCCGTGGCCGCCTTCCCGGGCGACCACGGCTGGGGCTACGACGGGGTCGACCTGTACGCCGTGCACGAGGCCTACGGCGGCCCCGAGGGGCTGGCCCGCCTCGTCGACGCCGCCCACGCGCGGGGGCTGGCGGTCTGGCTGGACGTGGTGCACAACCACCTGGGCCCCAGCGGCAACTACCTCGCCGAGTTCGGGCCCTACTTCACCGACCGCCACCACACGCCCTGGGGCGACGCGGTCAACCTCGACGGCCCCGGCAGCGACGAGGTGCGGGGCTTCCTGCTCGACAACGTGCGGCTCTGGCTGGAGGACTACCACCTCGACGGCCTGCGCCTGGACGCCGTGCACGCCCTGCACGACGAGCGGGCGGTCCACCTGCTCGAGGACCAGTCCAGGCTCGCCGACGAGATCGGGCGCGCCACCGGGGTCCCGCGCACGCTCGTGGCCGAGTCGGACCGCAACGACCCCTCCTTCGTCGCGGTGCGCGGACCGGGCGGCTCCGGCGGGCTGGGACTGCACGGCCAGTGGGCCGACGACGTGCACCACATGCTGCACGTGCTGCTCACCGGGGAGACGCAGGGCTACTACCACGACTTCACCGACCCGCACGCGGCCGTCAAGGTGCTCGGCTGGAGCCCGTTCCTGCACGACGGGACCTTCTCCACCTTCCGGGGCCGGGTCCACGGGAGACCGGTCGACCCGCGCGTGACGCCGGGCTGGCGGTTCGTGGCCTCCCTGCAGACTCACGACCAGATCGGCAACCGGGCCGCGGGGGACCGGGTGCACCACGGCATACCCGCGGGTCGGCACGCGATCGGCGCCGCCCTGCTGCTCACCTCCCCCTACACCCCCATGCTGTTCATGGGGGAGGAGTACGCCGCCTCCACCCCCTGGCAGTACTTCACCGACCACGCCGAGGACTGGCTGGCCCAGGCGATCCGGGAGGGGCGCGAGCGCGAGTTCGCCGAGCACGGGTGGGCCGGCGACGTGCCCGACCCGCAGGACCGTGGCACGGTCACCGCCTCCACGCTGCGGTGGGAGGAGGTGCACCGGGGGGAGCACGCGACGATGCTGGAGTGGTACCGCACCCTCCTGCGGCTGCGGCGGGAGAGGCCCGCCCTGCGCGAGACCCCCCTGGGTGAGGCCGAGGTATGGCGTGCGCCCGCCGGGGACGGGGAGCTGCTCACCCTCGCCCGGGGCGACGTGCGCGTGCTCGCGCTGCTCAGGGAGGGGTCCGCCGAGGTCGCCCTGCCGGACGGGGCCGAGGTGCTGGCCAGCTTCGCCCGGGTCACGGTGGAGGAGGACCGGCTCGTGCTGGGTGCCGACTCCGTCGCCGTCGTCGGGGGCTGGACGTGAGCGGGCCCGGGCGTGAGCGGCGCCCGTTCCACCGGCCCACCCTGCGGCCGCCGGAGGCGCTGGACGCCGCGGCCGGCGGGGTCGACCCGCTCGACGTCGCCGAGGCGGCCCACCGGACGGCGCAGATGGTGGTCGGGCGTGGCCGGGACAGCGGCGACCCGGAGGTCACCGACAGGCTGGTCAACCTCGTGTCCGAGGTCGGTCTGGCGACCGTCGCCCAGATGTGGGCCGACCGCCCCGCCCGGACCCTCCCCGGGGCGCTGTGGCGGCTGTACCTGCTGCACGAGTGGGTGCTGCGCCAGCCGGAGGAGGTCGGGCGGTTGTTCTCCTCCGGCCGCGCGCACACCGAGGTCTGGTCGGCGGTGGCCGGGGTCGCCGAGCCGCCGGACCCCCACGCGCTGCGGCGGCTGACCGAGGAGATCCTCACCGGCGTCTTCGACGGCGACCTGGGGCTGGCGCTGGAGCGGGCCTCGGCCTTCTGCCACGTGGTGGCCGTGGGGCTGTCCGAGCCGGGGGCGGAGGACATCCCCACCGAGCAGGTGCGTCGGGCGGCCCGGATGCGCGACACCGCCGACGACCTGATGGCCTGCGCCCGCCTGTGGCGCCGGGACTCGCTGCACTAGCGGCACCAGCGACCGGGTCGGTGGAGGAACGGCATGACGTCGGCGGGACCAGGACCGGAGGAGCCTGCCCCCGGCGCCGGGGGTCCGGCGACGGGGGACCACCGGACGCCCGAGGACTTCTTCGCCGGCTCTCCCGAGGGGACGGCGGTCTTCCATGAGGTCCACCGGGCGGTGCAGGCCCTCGGGCCCGTCGACGTACGGGTGACCCGCAGCCAGGTCGCCTTCCGGCGGCGCCGGGGGTTCGCCTACCTGTGGCGGCCCGGACGCTACGTGCGCAGCGACGTTCCTGCGGTGCTGTCCGTCGTCCTGCCCGCCCACGACCCGTCCGGACGGTGGAAGGAGGTGGCCCACCCCTCGCCGCGGGTCTGGATGCACCACCTCGAGGCGAGGTCGCCGGACGAGGTGGACGACGAGGTGCGGGCGTGGCTGCGGGAGGCCTACGGAGCGGCCGGCTGACGGGACGTTCGACCCGGAGCCCGGTCCGCGCGGGGGAACAAACCTCCGGCCCGCCTCGTTGTCACCTGTCGCGTGCCGGGCCGCGGTAGCCCCGGGCTCCAACATTCGCCGCTACGAGCGGCCTCGCGCCGAGAGGCGCTCCCGGTCCGGCACGCACCAGCCTCCTCTGTCCGGCGGACTCTCACCGCCGCGGGACTTCTCGCCGTCGGACCGTCCGCGCGCGGGCTCCTCGCCGGCGACGCCGGCTCAGCCCGGCGGCCGGTGCCGCACGACCGCGACGACCTCGGCCTCGTCGCCGGCCCCGACCATCGTCAGCGCCAGCACCTCGCCCTTGTCCAGGCCCACGTCCACGAGCCGGGCCAGCATGCGCCGGTCGGTGCCGGGCAGGTCGGCCCCGGCGCGGGCGAGCAGGTCGGTCAGCACCGGTCCCATCACCGGACCGTGGGTGCACACCGCGACCGCCTCGGCGGCGTCCATGATGCGGCGAAGGTGCTTGCGCACCTTCTCCGGACGTGCCTCGAAACCCTCCTCCGACAGCCCGCGCCGGGTCACCAGCTCCACCCCGCGCGCCGTGCAGAAGGGCTCGACGGTGTGGAGACAGCGCACCGACGGGCTGGTCAGCACGCGGGCCGGGGCGTAGGCCTCCAGCAGGCCGACCAGGCGTGCGGCACGGCGCACCCCGACCGCGCTCAGCGGGCGGGAGGCGTCGGGCCCCGACCAGCCGCTGCGCGGGTGGGCGTGGGCGTGCCGCACGACGAGGAGGGGCCAGCTGCCCAGCCGGTCCCGCCCGTCGAGCGCGACGAGGGCGTCCAGCTGGTCGCGGTCGCGCCCGTACGTCAGCCGGCGGGCGGCCAGCGTCGGGGACAACCACCGGACCGCGTCGACCTCGTGCTCCAGCTGCCCGTCGCCACCGACGACCTCGCCCGCCCAGTAGCGCACGAGCTTGTCCTGGCCGCCGGTCAGGGCGTAGCGCGACTCGGGCAGCGGCCGGCCGAGCCGGACCCGCAGGCCGGTCTCCTCGAAGGTCTCGCGCGCCGCCGCCGCGGCGAAGTCCTCACCGGGGTCGAGCTTGCCCTTGGGCCAGGACCAGTCGTCGTACCGCGGCCGGTGCACCAGGGCCACCTGGAGCACCCCCTCGTGGACCCGGTGGGGGAGGACCCCCGCGGCCCGCACGAGCGGGACCCCCGCGCTCACGACCGGTCGGGCCCGGCGGCATACATGACGTCCACGGCCGAGCGCTCGAAGTCGAGCCGGCCGTAGGTGGCGATCGCGGAGGAGTTGTCGCCGTCCACGTAGAGGGTGGCCACCTCGCACCCGACGTTGCGCAGGTGCTGCAGCCCGAGCAGGGTCACCGCCCGGCCCAGGCCACGGCCCTGGTAGTCCGGGTCCACGCCGACGACGTAGACCTCGCCCGTGGGCGGGTTCCCGGCCTGGGGCGGCTCCACCTTGGTCCAGTGGAACGCGGCGATCCGGGCGTTGCCGTCGGGGTCGACGTCGGTGGTGTCCTCGACGATGAGGAAGCCGTGCGGGTCGAACCACGGCTCCTCCTCGCGCTCGCGCAGGTCGGTCCCCGTCATCCGGCCCTGCTCGGCGTGCGCGGCGAACGCGCGCGCGTTGACCGACAGCCAGGGCTCCTCGTCCTGGCCCACGACGAAGGGCCGGACGGCGAAGCCGTCGGGCAGCTCGACGTGGTCGGGCAGGTCGCTCCACTCGCCGCGCAGCGGGCGGCTCATCTGCCACAGCTCGCGGACGACGACGAGCTGGCGGGAGGTGTAGAGGCGACGGGCGTCCTGCAGGTCGCCGTGGCTCCACAGCCGCACCCCGGGCCAGCGCCGCAGCACGTGGTCCAGCAGCATCCCGCCCAGACCGCGGCGGCGCTGCTCGGGGTCGACGACGAGCTCGGCGGAGGGATGGTCGGGGTCTCCGTGGTCGACGTGGCCGTATGCCAGCACCCGCGGGTTCGGGGTGCCGGGCACCTCCTCGGTGATGACGAGGTGCGTGGACGTGGGCACGGCCACCTCGCCGGAGAAGCGGCGCGCCTCGAGCACGGTCTGTTCCGACAGGGGTCGGACGCCGTCGTGCTGGGCCGCGCGGACGGCGAGCGCGAGCACGTCGCCGGACAGGCGGGGCGGAAGGGTGGGCAGCTCCTCGACGGTGGGGCTCTGGCCAGGCATGGGGTCAGTCTGGCACGCTCACCGGTCCTCGCCACCCCGCGGGCCGCTGAACCGGTAGCCCACGCCGCGGATGGTGCCGATGAGGGACTCCCGCTCCGGCCCGAGCTTGGCCCGGAGCCGTCGGATGTGGACGTCGACGGTGCGGGTGCCCCCGTAGTAGTCCATCCCCCAGACCTCCTGCAGGAGGGTGTCCCGGGTGACCACGCGCCCGGGTCGCCTCACGAGGTAGCGCAGCAGCTCGAACTCCTTGTACGTCAGGTCGAGCACCTGGCCGCCCGCCCGGACCGTCCAGCTGGCCTCGTCGACGACGACGTCGGCCACGCGGATGGCCTCGGGCTCCTCGGAGGCCCCCGGCCGTCCGCCCCCGTCGGGGTGGACCTCACCGGCGCCACCGACGGCCCCCTGTGCTCGGTGGTGGTGCGGCCGCGCCAGCAGGAGCCGGACCCGGGCGGCGATCTCGGCGGGCCCGGCCTCGCGCAGGACGAGGTCGTCCAGCGGCCAGCTGTCGTCGAGCAGGCCGAGGGCCGCGTCCGAGACGACGGCCAGCACCGGTCGGTGCAGCTCGAGGGCGGCGAGGGTGCGCAGCGCACCGTGCGCGGCGACGAGGTCGGTGACCGCGTCGACCACGAGCAGGTCCGGGTCCGGCGCCGTCCGGGTGAGCAGGCCGCCGACGTCCATCCCCAGGACGGCGACCCGGTGCGGCAGCAGGACCAGCCCGGGCGCCACCTGGGCCACCGCGGCGTCGGCCGGGGTGCGGGGCGTGAGGAGGACCAGGTCGGCCACGGACCCAGCCTAGTGGCGTGGTCGGGCACGCCCGGCCGAGCACGTCCGGCCCGCGCGCACGGCACCCGGCAGGGTCGGGCTCGCCCGGCCGAGCACGCCCGGCCTGCGCGCACGGCATACGGCAGGATGGGCGCATGTCCACCGAGCCCGAGCCCCGCCCGCGGATCACGCCGTCGGCGCACGTGGCGGGGGCGGTCTCCACGGTGGGCGGGGTGCTGGCCCTGGCCGCGGCGGTCTCCCCGGAGCTGCTGACCTTCGCGATCGCGGCGGCCGTGGTCGCGCTGGCCTGGGGCTGGGCCGGGACGCTGGCGCTGCCCACACCCCGCGGCTCGCTGGGGGTCATCGTCGTCGGCGGTCTGGCCCTCGTGCTGGCGGTGGGGACGCGTCAGGAGGGCCCCTGGCTGGTGTGGGTGCCCGCCGCGCTGAGCATCTCGATGATCGCGGCGTTCGCCCACCAGCTCTTCCGCCGGGACGGCCGCCCGCGGCTGGTGGTCTCGGTCAGCTCGGTCGTGCTCGCGCTGACCCTCGTGGCCGTCGGCACGCTCATGGTCCCGCCGACGCACACCCTCCAGGGCACCGGCCTGGTCCTGGGTGCCCTGGCCGCCGCGGTGGCCTCGGCCGGCACCGACCTGCTGGGGCGGTGGCCCGCGCTGCGGGCCTGGCTCGTGCCGCTGGCCATGACCGGCGGGGCGGTGGCGTCGGTGGTCGTCGCCCTGGTCCTGGACGAGCACTGGACGACCTGGCTGCTGGTCGGCGTGGCCAGCGGAGCGCTGAGCCAGGCGGTGAGGGCGGTGCTGGCCCCCCTGCCGACCCTGGCCCTGCCGCGCCCGCGGCTCGTCGCCGCGATCGCCTCGGTCCTCGTGGTCGGGGCCGTGCCCTACCTCGTCGCGCTCGCCCTGGTGCCGGACGCCGTCGCCTGAGCGCAGCCGCCGGGCCCACTCCCCGACGACCTGGTCGCGCGCCCCCGACGGCCCGGGCGCGCTCACCCCTACGATGGGCGCGTGCCTATCGAGCTGGACCCCACCATGCACCCCGACCTCGCCCCGCTGGCCTGGATGATCGGCTCCTGGGCCGGTGCGGGGGTGGTCGGCTACCCGTCGATCGAGTCCCGCAACTTCGGCCAGGAGATCGAGGTCACCCACGACGGCCGGCCCTTCCTGCGGTGGAGCTCGCGGGCGTGGCTGCTCGACGAGGAGGGGCAGAAGGTCAAGCAGGCCGCGGTCGAGACCGGCTTCTGGCGTCCGCAGCCGGACGGCGAGGTGGAGCTCGTGCTGGCCCACCCGACGGGGATCGTCGAGATGTACTTCGGCCACACCCAGCCCGCCCGGGTCGAGGTGCGCACCGACGGCGTGATCCGCAGCCCGCACGCCAAGGAGTACACCGCGGCCCACCGGATGTACGGCTACGTCAACGGCAACATGATGTGGGTCATGGACATGGCCGCCACCGGCCACGCCCTGCAGTCGCACGTCTCCGCCGAGCTGCGGCGGGTCTGAGGCCCGTCGGCCCCCGGGGCGTCGGCCTCTCGACCCGATGCGACGAACCTCCCGGTCCAGGTTGACGTGCCCGGCGAGCTCGAAGCGGCCGCGGGGGACGATCAGCCGCCGAAGCCGGTCCGGGGGGAGACCGGGTCGGAGTAGGACTCCATCGTGTCGGTGCGCAGGTGCTCCCCGAGGGTGGCCATCTGCTGGTCGGCCATCAGCACGATGGACCCGGCGACCGGGTGCATGTCGATGCCGCGCCACGGGCCCTGCCAGAAGTGGATGTCGCCGCCGCGCACGCCCCTCATCTCGAACGCCAGGTTGCGCATGTCGCCGACGCGCAGGTCCTGGTCCACGGTGAGGTTCGTCGTCGCGGCGTCGACGAAGTTCGCCAGCCGGCCGGGGTTGGTCAGGGTCTCGCGCGAGAGGGCCTTGAGCATGACGGCCTTGACGAACTGCATCTGCCGCTCGCCGCGGGAGATGTCGCCCTGGCTCAGGGAGTAGCGCTCGCGCACGAAGCGCAGGCCCTGCTCGCCGTCCATGTACTGCGTGCCCACGTCGAACCCGCCGCCGGCCTCGGTCACCTGCACCTCGACCCCGCCGATCGCGTCCGTCATCGCCTTGAAGCTCTCGAAGTTGACGATGACGACGTGGTCGATCGGCACGTCGATGAGCGGCTGGAGCGTCTGGACGAGCAGGGGTGCGCCGCCGTAGGCGTAGGAGGCGTTGATCTTCGAGCTGCCGCCGGTGCCCGCGATCGGGACGAAGAGGTCACGCGGGAAGTGCACCAGGTCGACCCGCTCGCGCTCGTCGTCCACGTGCGCCAGCACGATGACGTCCGATCGGCCGCGCTCCACGGACAGGTCGCGGCTGTCGGTGCCGATGATGAGGAAGTTCATCGCGTCGCCGGCCTCGTCCGGCCGGGCCGGGACGCTCGCCTCGACCTCGACGCCGGTGACGTCGATCTCCTCACCGTCCTCGCCGACGATGGGGGCGACCTCGTCGTCGACCTCCTCCACCTCGGTGTCGTCCTCGGCGTCGACCCTCCCGGCGCCGTCGGTCTCACCCTCCTCGCTCGGCTGCTCGCTCCCGTCGCCCTCGTCCTCGGTGCCCTCCTGACCGGGGCGCTGACCGCCGGAGACGTCGGGGGACAGGGTGATGGTCGACCGGTCCTCGGCCACCAGGTCGTCGTGCACGATGTTGTTGGTGACGGTGCGCTGGAGCCAGAAGGCGTAGCCGCCCAGCACCAGGACCCCCAGCAGGGCGAGGAGCCCGACACCGGCGGTGAGCGTGCGCAGGGGACCCCTTCGACGGCGTCGACGGCTGGACGCGGTGTCGCCCCGGTCACGGGCGGAGCGCTCGGTGAACCCCATGGCGGGAAGTGTAGGACCCCGTCCTGACAACCGGCTGTCCGGACGCTGCCGCGACGGGCCGCGACGAGGAACCACCGGGAGGGCCCGGTGACCAGCCCGGTGACCGGCCCGCCGGGGAGTCCGACGAGGAGCCCGACGAGGAGCCCGGTGAGAGGTCGCGGTGACGTACCGTGGCGGGCGGAGCACTGCACACCCCCTGGAGAGGAGACGAGCCGTGAGCGTCCTGCTGAGCCGTCCCGGTGCCGTCGAGGCGACCGGACCGGACGCCGGCGTCGCGTCCCACTACGGGAACCCGTCGAAGGAGCAGCGCCTGCTCGCCGAGGGCCTGGCCGTCGTCGACCTGTCCCACCGCGGGGTGGTGACCGTCACCGGCCCGGACCGGCTCTCGTGGCTGCACTCGCTGACGACCCAGCACCTGCTCGGGCTGGCGCCGCGCACGTCCGTGGAGACGCTGGTCCTCTCGCCCAAGGGCCACGTCGAGCACGCGCTGCACCTCGTCGACGACGGGGAGACGACCTGGCTGACCACCGAGCCCGGCGCGGCCCCGGCGGTCGTGGCGTGGCTGGACTCGATGCGCTTCATGCTGCGGGTGGAGGTCGCCGACGTCACCCAGGGGTATGCCGTGCTCGGCGAGCCGGTCGCGGCGGAGTCGGTCGAGGGCGAGCCGGTCGCCTGGGTCGACCCCTGGCCGCGGGAGGTGGGGGACACCTTCGCCTACGGGCCGCCGGAGTCGCAGCACCCCGCCCGGGGGCGGGCCTGGCGCGAGCTGGTCGTCCCCCGGGACGACCTCGAGGCGGCGGTGGGGGACCGCCCCCTGGCCGGGACCTGGGCGGCCGAGGCGCTGCGGGTCGCCGCGTGGCGGCCCCGCGCCGGGGTCGACACCGACCACCGCACGATCCCGCACGAGCTCGACTGGCTGCGCACGGCAGTCCACCTGCAGAAGGGCTGCTACCGCGGGCAGGAGACGGTCGCCCGGGTCAGGAACCTGGGGCGGCCGCCCCGGCGGATCGTCTTCCTCGACCTGGACGGGTCGGGCCACCTGCTGCCGGACCCGGGGACCGAGCTCGTCCCGGTCGAGGGGGGCCGTGCGGTCGGCACGCTGACCAGCGTGGCCAGGCACGCCGAGGACGGTCCGGTCGGGCTGGGCGTGGTCCGCTACGGCACCGATGTCGACCTCGTCCTCCTGGCCGGCGACGTGTCCGCCGCGCAGACGCCGATCGTCCTGCCGGAGCGACCGGTGCGGCGGGAACGCCCCTCCGCGCCCCGTCCGCCCGGGCCGCGCTGAGGCCGGACGGCACCGACGCCCCGGCCGCCGACCCGGCCTGCCCACCGCCCACCCCCACGGAGGAGACGACGATGCACGCGGAGCACTTCGACCAGCAGGCCGCCACCTGGGACGACGACCCGGACAAGGTCCGGCGGGCCCGTGACGTGGCCGAGGCCGTCGCCACCGCCGTGCCGCTGACCGGTCGGGAGCGGATGCTGGAGTACGGCGCGGGCACCGGCCTGGTCTCCCAGGCGCTCCAGGACCGGGTCGGGCCGGTCACCCTGGCCGACACCTCCGCGGGAATGCGGTCGGTGATGGAGGGCAAGGTCGCCGCCGGCGTCCTTCCCCGGGACGCCCGCGTGGTGTCCCTCGACGTGGAGATGCAGCAGGTGCCGCAGGAGCGCTTCGACCTGATCGTGGGCTCCCTGGTGCTGCACCACGTGCAGCAGCTCGACGCGGCCCTGGCCGCCCTGGCCGACCTGCTCACCCCGGGCGGGCACCTGTGCATCGCCGACCTGGACAGCGAGGACGGCTCCTTCCACCAGCACGACTTCGACGGGCACCACGGGTTCGACCGGGTCGCGCTCGCCGCCGACCTCGAGGCCGTCGGGCTCACGGACGTGCGGGTGGAGGACTGCACGACGATCGAGAAGGACGGCGGCACCTACCGGGTCTTCCTGGCGACGGCGCGCCGCGCCCTGGCCGACACGGGGCCGTCCACCGAGCCGGTCGGGGAGGTCGCCCCGGGGTCGCCGGGGGAGCCTTCCGGCGCCGGCCGCTGACGACGACCGCCGACCCCGTCCCCGTAGTGCGCCTCGTCGACGACCGCGAGCGCCGGAGCAGGCTCGCGGTCCGGCACGCGCTGCACCCGCGCCACCGCGTGCCCGACCCGGTCGCGGCGACCAGGGCGATGACCGTGCTGCACGCGACCGAGGCCGCCACGGTCCACCTGGCGGTGCGCGCCCGGACCGACCCGGCCGGACCCCCGTCCCCCCAGGACGTCGACCGCGTGCTCTACCAGGACCGGTCCCTGGTCAAGCAGCTGGCGATGCGCCGGACCCTGTTCGTCCTGCCGCGGGACCTGCTCCCGGCGGCGCTGGGCAGCGCGTCCGCCCGGGTCGCGCAGACCCAGCGGCGCGCGCTCGCCCGCGACGTGGAGCGCCACGGCGTGGCCCCGGACGGGGACGCCTGGGTCGAGCGGGCCCGGCGGGCGGTCCTGGAGCGGCTGGCCGGGTCGGAGCCGGTGGGCGCCCGTCGGCTGCGCGAGGAGGTTCCGGAGCTGAGCGGGGAGGTGCTCTACTCCCCCGGCAAGCGCTACGGCGGGGCGGCGCCGCTGGCGCCGCGCGTGCTCACCCTGCTGGGGGCCGAGGGCCGGGTCGTGCGCGGACCCAACGTCGGCCACTGGCGGCTCAACCGGCCGACGTGGGTGCTGGCGCAGGAATGGCTGGGCGAGCAGGTCGAGCCGGTCGCCTCCGGGGAGGGGTATGCCGAGCTCGTGCGCCGCTGGCTGCACTCGTTCGGGCCCGGCACGCTGGAAGACGTGCAGTGGTGGCTGGGGTCCACGCGGACGGCGGCGCGGGCGGCCCTGGCCGCGGTCGGGGCGGTCGAGGTGTCGCTGCAGGACGGGTCGGCCGGCTGGCTGCTCCCGGACGACCTCGCCCCGACGGCCCCGGTGGAACCGTGGGCGGCCCTGCTGCCGACCCTGGACCCGACGACGATGGGGTGGAAGGGGCGGAACTTCTACCTGGACCCCGCCCTCGTCCCCCATCTCTTCGACACGAACGGCAACGCCGGCACCACGGCCTGGTGGGACGGCCGCGTGGTGGGCGCGTGGGTGCAGGACGAGGAGGGGGTCGTGCGGGTGGTCCCCGCGCCGGGGGTCGCCCTGGGAACGGACGCCCGCGCGGCGCTGGCCGAGGAGGCCGGGCGGCTCACCCGCTGGCTGGACGGCGTGAGGATCGGCAACGTCTACTCCTCGCCGCTGATGAAGCAGGCCCGCCTGCCCTGACCGCACGAGGTGCCGCGTCCCGGCACCCGCCGGCCGCACGCCATACCCGCCGGCCCCCGACCGGTGCCGGTCCCCGACCGGCTGGCAGGATCGGCCCATGCCCGCTCCGACCCTGATCACGGTGGCGCCCACGGGCGCCGAGACGGCCAAGGCCGACGTCCCCCAGCTGCCCACGACGCTCGAGGAGCTCGTCGCCACGGCGCTCCGCTGCCAGCAGGCCGGCGCCGGCCTGGTGCACGTGCACGTGCGCGACCCGGAGGACGAGCACCGGCCCACCCTGGACCCCGCGCGGCTGCGCGACGCGGTGCAGGCGCTGCGCGAGGCCACCGACCTGGTCGTCCAGCTCTCCACCGGGGGCTCGGTGCACGACCCGCTGGAGCGCCGGCTGACGGTGCTGGACGCCGAGCCGGACTCGTGCTCCCTGACCTGCGGCACGGTGAACTTCGGCGACGACGTCTTCCTCAACCCCTTCCCGTTCATGAGCGAGCTCTACGTGCAGGCCCAGGAGAAGGAGGTCGTGCCCGAGTTCGAGCTGTTCGACCTGGGCCACGTGGCGGCGCTGCGCCGGCTGATCGACCAGCACGGCCTGCCCTACGGCGGAAAGGTCCACGTCGACTTCGTCACCGGTGTCCCCGGCGGCATGCCCGGCACCGTCGAGGCGCTCGTCGCCGGGGTGCAGATGCTGCCCCAGGAGGTCACCAGCTGGTCGGCCACCGGCATCGGCCGGGCGCACCTGCCGGTCGCCGCCGCGGCGCTGGCGATGGGCGGGCACCTGCGCGTCGGGATGGAGGACAACCTCATGTACGCCCGGGGGCAGCAGGTCCAGCACAACGCCGAGCTCGTCGAGCGGGTCGCCGGGCTGGCGACGACGATGCAGCGCCCGCCGACGACCCCTGAGCAGGCGCGCGAGCTGCTGGGCGTCAAGGAGAGGAGGACCCGGTGAACGGGGGCCAGGGCACGCGCCCGGCCCGGCCGGGCGACAGCCCGCTCGCCGGCGCGCCGGTGGTGGCCGAGGTCGTGCGCAACGGCTTCGTCGAGTCGGTCCACCACGGGATCGTCGTCGCGACCGCCCCGGGCGGCTCCGCACCGGTGGCGATCGGCCCGGTCGACGCCCCCGTCCTGCCGCGGTCCTCGCTGAAGCCCCTCCAGGCGGTGGCGATGCTGCGCGCCGGTGCCGACCTGTCCGGCGAGCTGCTGGCGCTGGCCTGCGCGAGCCACTCCGGGGAGGACGTGCACCAGGAGGGGGCCCTGGCCATCCTGCGCTCGGTCGGGCTCGGCGAGGAGGCCCTGCAGAACACCCCCGACCGTCCGCTGGAGGACGACCTGCGCGACCGGTGGTACGCCGAGGGGCGGCCGCCGACGTCGCTGGCGCAGAACTGCTCGGGCAAGCACGCCGGGATGCTGGCGGCCTGCGTGGCCGCCGGGTGGGACACCGGCACCTACCGCGACCCGCACCACCCCCTGCAGCAGCTGGTCGTGGAGACGGTCGAGGAGCTGACCGGCGACCGGGTGGGCGCGGTCACCGTCGACGGCTGCGGCGCACCGGCGCTCGCGGTCAGCACCAGGGGCCTGGCGCGGGCGTTCGGCCGGATCGCCTCCGCCGTCCCGGGCACGCCCGAGGGGCGGGTCGCCGACGCAATCCGTGCGCACCCGCGCCACCTCGGCGGCACCGGCCGCGACGTCACGCTGCTCGTGGACGGGGTCGCCGGGCTGATCGCCAAGGACGGGGCCGAGTCGGTGTACGCCGTCGGCCTGGCCGACGGCCACGGGGTGGCCGTCAAGATCACCGACGGAGCCGAGCGGGCACGGGTGGTCGTGACCACCGCGGTGCTGCGGCGGCTCGGGGTCGGCCGGGACGAGGCCCGCGTGGCCGCCCTGCTGGACGAGCTCGACGCCCGGGCGGCCGTCCGCGGGCACGGCGAGGTGGTGGGCGGGGTCCGCGCGGCGGGGATCTCGTGAGGGCGGTCCTGCAGCGGGTCACCCGCGCGCAGGTCACCGTCGAGGGGGAGGTGGTCGGGGCGATCGGGCCGGGCCTGGTCGCGCTCGTGGCCGCCACCCACGACGACGGTCCGGCCGAGGTGGAGCGGATGGCCCGAAAGATCGCCGAGCTGCGGATCCTGCCGCAGGAGCGGTCGGTGTCCGACGCCGGGGCCGCGGTGCTGGTCGTGAGCCAGTTCACCCTCTACGGGCAGACCCGCAAGGGCCGCCGTCCCTCCTGGGTCGACGCTGCTCCGGGCGAGGTCGCCGAGCCGCTCGTCGACGCGGTCGTCGCGGAGCTGCGCGGGCGGGGGATCGAGGTCGCGACCGGTGTCTTCGGCGCGATGATGGAGGTGGAGCTGGTCAACGACGGGCCGTTCACGGTCGTCGTCGACACCTGAGGATCCAGCCGGCCCCCAGCGGCGCGGCATACCCTGGGAGCATGCCTGCGATCTTCTCGGCCCAGAGCCTGCTCGAGACCGTCATCGGGGTGGGCGTCTTCGCGATGATGGTGTGGGCGCTGATCGACGCCGCGCGCACGCGGCCCGACGCCTTCCCGGCGGCGGGCAAGCGGACCAAGACGTTCTGGCTGCTGCTGACCGGGGGGGCCACGGCGATCGGGTTCATCTTCATGTTCAGCCCGTTCAACCTCTTCAACCTGGCGGCCATCGTCGCCGCCGGCGTCTACCACGCGGACGTCAGGCCGGCGCTGCGCGCGGTGCAGCAGCGGGGCGGGTCCGGTTCCCACATGGGCCCCTACGGCCCGTGGTGACCGCCAGACCCGACCAGGCCAGACCCGACGACACCCGGCGCGACGAGACGCGCACCGACCAGACACGCACCGACCGGACGCGCACCGACCAGGAGCGCACCGACCGGACCCGGACCGGTCCCGCCCGTCCCTCCTCCCGCGCCGCCGGCTCCACCCGCACCCGCCTCGTCCCCGGTCTGGACGGGGACGTCGAGGTGCTGACCACCGGCCGCGGGCGACCGCACACGGTCCTGGCCCACGGGGCGGGCGGGTCGATCGCGACCACCCGGCCCTACGCCGGCCGCGTCGCCGGGACGCGCACCTTCGTCCACCAGCGCGGACACGGCCGGTCCCACCGGCCGGCCGGCACGACCTGGGGGTATGGGGATCTCGCGGGGGACCTGTGGGCGGTCGCCGACGTGGTGGAGGCCGACCGGGCCCTGGGGATCAGCATGGGGGCAGGGGCCCTGCTGGCCGGCCTGGCGCAGGACCCCGACCGCTTCCAGCGGGTCGTCCTCGTGCTGCCGGCCGTGCTCGACCGGGTGCGCGAGGACGCGGCGACGGTGCGGCTCGGCCGGTTCGCCGACCTTCTCGACGCCGGTGACGCGCAGGCCGTCGCCGCGCACCTGCTGGCCGACCAGCCGGCGACGGTCCGCCACGACCCCGCCGTGGTGCGCTGGGCCCACGACCGGGCAGAGGAGCTGGCCGGGAGCGGGGTCGCCGACGTGCTCCGGGTGCTGGTGGACCGCACGCCGCTGACGGACCCCCGTCTGCTGCAGCAGGTCCGCTGCCCCGTGCTCGTCCTGGGTCAGGAGGACGACCCCCTCCACCCCGCGTCGGTGGCCCGGGAGGTCGCCTCGCTCCTGCCGCGCTCGGTGCTGCACGTGGCGGGGCCGGGTGGCATCATGTGGGAGCACCGCGAGCGCACCCGTGACCTCGTCGGTGAGTTCCTCTCGGCGCACTGAGGGGAGCAGGGTGGCACGGCCGGAAGGGAGCCCGGCGACGTGCGTCGCAGAGAGGCCGGAACGAGGATGAGCGCACAGCAGCAGGGGTTCGACGACGACGGCCGGGGGCCGGGGGCGCCCGGCGCGCCGGACCAGGACGGCGACGGAACCGGCTCCGACGTGCGCCGGGACCGCACGCAGGACATCTTCGTCGAGCGCCGGCCGTGGGGGCGCTTCCAGCAGTTCGCCACGAACGAGCCGGTCACCGTCAAGATCATCACGGTCGAGCCGGGTCACCGGCTGTCCCTGCAGCGACACGGCCACCGGGCCGAGATGTGGCACGTCCTCGACGGCCCGGTCGACGTGACCGTGGGGGAGCGCCGCTGGTCGGTGGCCGCGGGCGAGGACGTGTGGGTGCCCGGCGGGGCCGTGCACCGGCTCGGCAACTCGGGGGACCGGACCGCCCGGCTGCTGGAGGTGGCGTTCGGCGACTTCGACGAGGCCGACATCGAGCGCCTCGAGGACGACTACACCCGCCGCTGACCGACGGTGGGGGCCACCGCGTCCCAGGCCACGGTGAGCTCGCCCTGGCGCCACCGCGCGGGCCCGCCGGCCAGCGGCCAGCCGCGGTCGGTCAGCTCCCGGGCGAGCGCGACGAAGCGCTGACGGGCGCCGTAGGCGCCCAGCGGGGCGTGCCGGGCCCAGGCGCGGTCGAGGTCCTGCATCAGGGCGTGCACCGGCTCACCGGGCACGTTGCGGTGGATGAGCACCTTGGGCAGGCGTTCGGCCACGACCGACGGGCGGTCGAGCCCGGCCAGCCGCCAGGCCAGGGTCAGGGACCGGGGGGCGGGCGCTCCGTCCTCCCCCCGGCGCACGTCCACCCACGCGGCCAGACGGCCCGGCTCGTCGCAGGTGCCTTCCACCAGCGCCCCGCCGAGGGCGAGCCTCGACACGACCCGGGACCAGGCGTCCGGGACCTGCTCCTCGTCGTACTGCCGCAGCACGTTGAACGCGCGCACCAGCACCGGACGCCCGCCCCCGGGCACCGGCACCTCGAACCCGCCGAGCACGAAGTCCACCGCGGGCGGGTCGGCGACCGCCCGTCCCCGGGCCACCCGCACCGGGTCGATCTCCACCCCCAGCACGCGCACGTCCGGGCGCACCGCGCGCAGACGGGCCGCCAGCTCGAGCACGGTGACCGGCGAGGCGCCGTACCCCAGGTCGACGACCACCGGGGCCTCGACCGGCCCCCGCAGCAGCGGCGCCATCGTGCGGGCGGTCCAGCGGTCGACCCGGCGCAGCCGGTTGGGGTTGGTCGTCCCGCGGGTGACGGTGCCGACCGGACGTGCTGCCACGCAGGACAGGGTATGCCGGGACCACCCGTGGGACACTGGGCCGATGACCAGTGCGGACACGTCCGGGGGCCCCACGGGGCGGCCCACCGGGGGACTGAGCAGGGTGGCGATGCTCACGGTGCACACCTCCCCGCTGGAGATGCCGGGCACCGGGGACGCCGGCGGGCTGAACGTCTACGTCGTGGAGACGGCGACCCGGCTGGCCGCCCGCGGGGTGGCGGTCGACATCTTCACCCGGGCCACGAGCGGCGCCCAGGGGGAGGCGGTCGAGCTGGCCCCCGGCGTCGTCGTCCACCACGTCGTCGCCGGACCGCTGGAGGGCCTGGGCAAGGAGGACCTGCCCGGCCAGCTGTGCGCCTTCACCGCGTCCACCTCCCACCACGTGGCCCAGCACCCCGAGCACCACCACGACCTCATCCACGCCCACTACTGGCTCTCCGGGCAGGTCGGCTGGCTGGCCTCGGACCGCTTCGACGTCCCGCTGGTGCACACGATGCACACGATGGCCAAGGTGAAGAACCAGGCCCTGGCCGACGGCGACGACCCCGAGCCGCGCGGCCGGGAGATCGGCGAGGAGCAGGTCGTCGCCGTGGCCGACGCGCTCGTGGCCAACACGCAGGAGGAGGCGCGTCAGCTCGTGGAGCTCTACGACGCCGATCCCGCCACCGTGCACGTCGTGCCGCCCGGCGTCGCGCTGGAGACCTTCCGGCCCGGCCCGCAGGAGGAGGCGCGCGCCCGGGTCGGGCTGGCGCCCGAGGCGGTCGTGCTCCTCTTCGTCGGACGCATCCAGCCGCTGAAGGCGCCCGACGTGCTCCTGCGGGCGGCCGCCGAGCTGCTCCGGCGACGTCCCGAGCTGCGCGAGCGGCTGGTCGTCGCCGTCCTCGGCGGGCTCTCCGGCTCGGGCCTGACCCGCCCCGACCTGGTCCAGGACGTCGTCGACCAGGAGGGGCTGAGCGACGTCGTGCGGCTCGGCCCGCCGGTCTCCCGCGAGGAGCTGGCCGACTGGTACCGCGCCGCAGACGTCGTGGCCGTGCCCTCCTACAACGAGTCCTTCGGCCTGGTCGCCGTGGAGGCGCTGGCCTGCGGGACCCCCGTGGTCGCCGCGGACGTCGGCGGTCTGCCCGTGGCCGTCGGCGAGGCCGGCGTCCTCGTCGAGGGGCACGACCCCGGACGGTGGGCAGACGCGCTCGACGGCGTGCTGCACACCCTCGAGGTCCCCGCGGAGCGGGAGGCCTGGTCGTGCCGAGCGGTGGCGCACGCCTCCAGGTTCTCCTGGGAGGTCACCGTCGACCGGCTCGTCGAGGTCTACGCCGGCGCCGTGGCGGCCCGGCGCGCCCCGGGGCGGAGGAGCAGGTGAGCGCGGCCCCGGTCGACGTGGTCGAGCACCTTCGCCACCTGCTCGATCGGATCGGCGTGGACTGGGAGGAGGGAACGCGCGACGGCGAGACGGTCGTCACCCTCCCCGGGGAGCGCAAGCTGCGCACCGTGGTCTCCCTGCTCGTCGGCGAGCGGGCGCTGGACCTGCGCGCCTTCGTCATCCGTCACCCCGACGAGAACCACGAGGAGCTCTACCGGCACCTGCTCCGACGGGCGCTGCGCCTGCCCGGGCTGGGGTATGCCGTGGACGCGGTCGGCGACGTCTACGTCACCGGGCGGCTGCCGCTGGCCGCGATCGAGGAGGAGACCGTCGACGAGCTCCTCGGGGCGGTGCTCGCGGCGTGCGACGACCCCTTCGACGACCTGTTGCGGCTGGGCTTCTGGACCTCGATCCGGCGGGAGTGGGCCTGGCGCCGCTCGCGGGGGGAGTCCACCGCCAACCTGGAGGCCTTCCGGGCCGAGCTGGAGCGGCTGGACGGTGCCGCCGGGCAGCCTCCGGTCCCCGGGGCCGGGCGGGCCGCACCCCAGTAGGGTGGGGCCATGAGCGACGTCGCACACACCCTCATCCTGCTCCGTCACGGCGAGAGCGACTGGAACGCCAAGAACCTGTTCACCGGATGGGTGGACGTGGACCTCACCGACAAGGGCCGTGCCGAGGCCGCGCGCGCCGGCGAGCTGCTGCTGGGCGAGGAGCTGCTGCCCGACGTGCTGCACACCTCGCTCCTGCGCCGGGCGATCACGACCGCCAACACCGCCCTCGACGTGGCCGACCGGCACTGGATCCCGGTGCGCCGGTCCTGGCGGCTCAACGAGCGGCACTACGGCGCGCTGCAGGGGCTGGACAAGGCCGAGACGCGGGAGAAGTACGGCGAGGAGCAGTTCATGCTCTGGCGGCGCAGCTTCGACACGCCGCCGCCGCCCATCGAGGCCGACTCGCAGTTCTCCCAGGCCGGCGACCCCCGCTACGCCGACGCCGACGGTCCGATCCCCGAGACCGAGTGCCTCAAGGACGTCATCGCCCGGATGCTGCCCTACTGGGACTCCTCGATCGTGCCCGACCTGCGGGCGGGCAGGGTCGTCCTCGTCGCCGCCCACGGCAACAGCCTGCGGGCCCTGGTCAAGCACCTGGACGGGATCAGCGACGACGACATCGTCGGCCTGAACATCCCGACCGGCATCCCGCTGCTCTACGAGCTCACCGCCGACCTGGAGCCGGTGACCCCGGGCGGCCGCTACCTGGACCCCGACGCCGCCGCGGCCGCGATCGAGCAGGTCGCCAACCAGGGCAAGGCCAAGGCCTGAGCCCGGGCGGTCAGGCGGCCGTCTCGAACTTGTAGCCCAGCCCCCGGACCGTGACGATGTGCACGGGACGGGAGGGGTCCGGCTCGACCTTGGCGCGCAGGCGCTTGATGTGCACGTCCAGGGTCTTGGTGTCGCCGACGTAGTCGCTGCCCCACACCCGGTCGATCAGCTGCCCGCGCGTGAGCACCCGTCCGGCGTTGCGAAGCAGCATCTCCAGCAGCTCGAACTCCTTGAGCGGCAACGATATCGACGTGCCGTCGACCTGGACGGTGTGGCGCTCGACGTCCATCCGCACCGGCCCGGACTCCACGGTGGAGGGCAGCAGCTCCTCGGGCTCGACGCCCCGGCGGAGCACGGCCTTGATCCGCGCGAGCAGCTCACGCCCCGAGTACGGCTTGGTGACGTAGTCGTCGGCGCCGATCTCCAGCCCGACGACCTTGTCGACCTCGGAGTCCTTGGCGGTGAGCATGATGACGGGCACGCTGGAGCGCTGGCGCAGCGCGCGGCAGACGTCGGTGCCGGACAGCCCCGGCAGCATGAGGTCCAGCAGCACCAGGTCGGCCCCGCTGCGGTCGAACTCCGCGAGCGCCTCGGGCCCGGTCTCGGCGACGGCCACGTCATACCCCTCCTTCTCCAGCAGGTAGGACAGGGGGTCGGAGAAGGACTCCTCGTCCTCGACCACGAGGATCCGCGTCATCGGTGGTCACCTTTCCGTGGGGGCGTGGGTGCTGCGGGCGTCGACGGGTCCCAGGGTATGCCGTCGCCGCGGGCCGGTCCGTCGCCCCCGCCGGCTGCAGGCGCCTCGGGAGCCCCGGGGGTCTCCTGGGTGCCGGGGGTCTCCTGCGGGCCGTCGACCTCCCGCGGGCCGGCGACCTCCTGGAGCGCGGGACCGACGGGGTGCTGCCCCGGTCCGTGCGGTGCCTCGGACCCGACGGGTCGGTCGTCGCCGACGACCGCCGGCAGCCGGAGGGTGAAGGTCGAGCCCTGCCCCTCCTGGCTCCACACCGTCACCTCCCCGCCGTGGTTGGCGCAGATGTGCTTGACGATCGACAGCCCCAGACCCGTGCCGCCCGTGCTCCGGGACCGGGCGGCGTCCACCCGGTAGAAGCGCTCGAAGATGCGCTCCTGGTCGGCGACCGGGATGCCGCGGCCCTGGTCGGTGACCGAGACCTCCACGAGGTCGTCCACCCGCCGGGTCACCACGCTGATGCGGGTGCCGTCCTCGGAGTAGGCGATGGCGTTGGTGATGAGGTTGCGCACCGCCGTGGTGATCAGCTCGGGGTCGCCGTAGACCCGCAGCCGGTCGCGCGCCTGGGTGGTCAGCGCCACGACCTCCCGCTCACCGGCGAGCAGGCGGGTGTGCTCGGCCGCCTCCTCGGCGCAGCCGGCGACGTCGACCACGACCATCCGGTCGAGCACGTCGTTGGTCTGCAGGCGGGACAGGTCGACGATCTCGCTGACCAGCCGGGTCAACCGGGTGGTCTCCTTCTTCATCCGCCCGGCGAACCGGGCCACGGCCACCGGGTCGTCGGCGGCGTCCTCGACCGCCTCGGCCAGCAGCGCGAGGCCGCCGACCGGCGTCTTGAGCTCGTGGGAGACGTTGACGACGAAGTCGCGCCGGACCTCCTCCACCCGCCGGGCCTGGGTGCGGTCCTCGACCAGGGCCAGGACCAGCCCGTCGCCGATGGGGGCGACCCGGGCACCGACGACGGCCCGCCCCGGACCGACGGGACCGCGGGCGATGTCGTACTCCGCCTCGCGGATGACCCCGTCCTGCTGGACCTGGGCCACCAGCTGGCGCAGGTCGTCGTGGACCACGTCCCGCCCGCGGACCAGACCGAACGCGACGGCTGAGGCGCTGGCGGTACGGACGGTGCCGCTGCGGTCGACGACGATGCCGCCGGAGCGCAGGACCGAGAGCACGTCCAGGACCCCCTCGGGCAGGGCGGGGGGCTGGTCGACCGGCTCCGGGGGGCGCGCCTGCGGCCGGCCGGCGAGCAGGACCACCCACCAGACGATCGCCGCCAGGAGCAGACCCACGGCCATGCCGACGACGGCCGCGATGACAGGACTCACGGGTCCAGCCTAGGCCGGGCGCCCGGGGGTCCCGGACCGTGCGCGCCGTGCGACGGGGGCGCGACGGCAGCGCGACGGCACCGGCCAGGGTCCTCGCCGGGTGCTGTCGGCCCAGAGTTCACCCGGGTGTCGTACGGTGTTCACACGTCGCTGCCATGGTCGTCGGGCGTGGTCCCCGGTCGGGCCGGCCCAGGGGCCGCCGCACCCGGACCAGGGCGCGCCACACGTCGTTCACCACGAAAGGACCGGTCGATCCATGCGCAGTCTGTTCCACGAGGAGCTCGAGACGCTCTCCGACGAGCTCGTCGAGCTGAGCAGGCTCTCGGCGCGGGCGCTCGAGCGCGCCACCCAGGCGCTGCTGGAGGCCGACCTGGAGCTGGCGGAGCGGGTGATCAGCGAGGACGAGCAGATCGACGCGCTGCGTCGGGACCTGGACAACCGGGCCATCGACGCGATCGCCCGCCAGCAGCCGGTGGCCACCGACCTGCGCCAGCTGGTCACCACCCTGCGGATGAGCGCCGACCTGGAGCGCTGCGGCGACCTGGCCCGGCACGTGGCCAAGCTGGCCCGGCTGCGCTACCCGGTGGTCGCGGTCTCCGGCGAGCTCACGGACGTCTTCGCCCAGATGTCCGAGCACGCCCGCGCCATGTGCCTGCGGTCGGGTGAGATCGTCTCGGCGCAGGACCCCTCCGGGGCCGTGGAGCTGCAGCGGCAGGACGACACCATGGACCGGCTGCACCGCGAGGTGTTCCGCATCCTGCTGGAGCCCGACTGGGACGGCGGCACCCAGGCCGCCATCGACGCCACGCTGCTCTCGCGCTACTACGAGCGCTTCGCCGACCACGCCGTCTCGGTCGCGATCCGGGTGGTCTACCTGGTCACGGGGGTGTGGATGGACGAGCAGGACCCGGCCGCCCGCGACCACCGCGGCGGTGGGGGAGTGCCCCGCGCGGGGATCTGACGCTCGTCCGTCCGACGAGCGGCCCCGCAAGCCGTCGCGGACGGGCGGCGCACCCGGCCCGTCCGGACCGCGTGGGCGCAGGTCGTCAGTGGTCGGCGTCGCCCTCGTCGCCCTGCGGCGGCTCGACGGTCCCGCCCGCGTCGTCGGCGTACTGCTCGTAGGGGCCCCGCGGGAGCAGGACCGGCGCCTCGGCCGTGAGGGTCTCCTCGGCGGTCTGGATCCGGACCTCGACGAGCTGGCCCGCCACGGCGTCGACCGCCTCCACGACGAGGCGCTCGCCCTCGGAGCCGTCGGGCTGCACTCCGTCGAGGCGGACCGCCTGGCCCGGCTCGACGGTCACCTCGGACCCGACCTGCTGGCCGGCGACGGCCACGGTCACGGTGGCGGGTTCGGCGCCGGAGTTGACGACCGAGCCGGACACGACGCCCGGGGCGCCGGAGCCCTGGCTCACGACGAACAGGTCGCGCACGTCGACCGTCTCGCCGTCGAGCTCGACGCCGTCGGCCGGCGCGTAGCGCAGGGTGGTCGTGGTCGGGTTGGTGACCGAGCAGCCGCTCAGGGCCACCGCGCCCACCGCGGCGGCGGTGAGCAGCACGGCGCCGCGGCGCGTACGGGGGGTGGGTGCAGTCGTCACGCCGCACAGCCTAGTGGGTGCCGCCCCCGCCGGGTGCCCGCGACCCGCGCTGACCTGCGTCGACGGGGGCCCGGAGCCGGCGCCGGACCGGGTGCGGGGGAGCGTGCACGGCATACCCCCGGAAGTATGGTAGGCCGCTGACCTGCACAGATGTCGGTCGCCGATTCCCCTGGCCGATTCTCCCGTGATATCCTGGAGATCCGCGAAAGGGGCTATCTGAATGACGTTCAAGGTCGGCGAGACGGTTGTGTACCCGCATCACGGAGCCGCTCTCATCGAAGAGATGAAGACACGCACCATCAAGGGTGAGGAGAAGCTGTACCTCAAGCTCAAGGTGGCCCAGGGCGACCTCACCATCGAGGTCCCTGCGGAGAACTGCGACCTGGTCGGCGTCCGCGACGTCGTCGGCAAGGACGGCCTCGACAAGGTGTTCGCGGTGCTGCGCGCCGAGCACACCGAGGAGCCCACGAACTGGTCGCGCCGCTACAAGGCCAACCTGGAGAAGCTCGCCTCCGGCGACGTCATCAAGGTGGCCGAGGTCGTCCGCGACCTGTGGCGTCGCGACAAGGACCGGGGCCTGTCCACCGGTGAGAAGAGGCTGCTGAGCAAGGCCCGGCAGATCCTCGTCTCCGAGCTCGCGCTGGCGGAGAAGACCAACGAGGACACCGCCGAGGCCACCCTCGACGAGGTCCTCGCCTCCTGAGCAGGATGTCCTCCTGAGCAGGAGGTCAGGCCAGCCCGACGACACCGTCGGTGCTGGCCTCATCCTTGTCGCCGCCGGGCAGGGCACCCGCCTGGGTGCCGGTCGTCCCAAGGCGCTCGTGCTGCTCGGTGGCGACGGGAACGGTGACGGGGGCAGGGGCACGGGGACGGCGGCCGAGCCGATTCTCGTCCACGCCCTCCGCGGCGCGCTGCGGTGCCGGGCGGTGACCGACGTCGTCGTCGTGGCCCCGCCCGACCCGGAGGCCTTCGCCGAGGTGGACGAGGCGGTCGGCTCCGTCGTCGACGGCTCCGGCCGCGTCGGGGTCCAGGTGGTGGCCGGAGGGGCCGAGCGGTCGGACTCCGTGGCCCGCGGGTTGGCGGCGCTGCCGCAGCACGTGGGGGTCGTCCTCGTGCACGACGCCGCCCGGGCCCTCACGCCGGTCGAGGTCTTCGACCGGGTCATGCACGCCGTGCACTCGGGCCACCCCGCCGTCACCCCGGCGATCGCCGTGGCCGACACGATCAAGCAGGTCCGGACCGGACCGACCGGTGTCGAGACCGTGGTGGCCACCCTCGACCGGTCCACGCTGCGGTCGGTGCAGACGCCCCAGGGGTTCCTGCGCGAGACGCTCGAGCGGGCGCACGCGGCCCCGCCGCCGGCACCGGCCACCGACGACTGCGGCATGGTCGAGGCGCACGGCGGTCGGGTCACCGTCGTCGAGGGCTCCCCGCGCGCCCTGAAGATCACCACGCCGCACGACCTCGAGGTGGCGGCGGGGTGGCTGCGGCCGGCCGGGGGAGCTCATGACTGAGCAGACCGGTCCGGCCGGAGGAGCCGACGGGGCACGCGGGGTGCCCGCGCTGCCCCGCACCGGCATCGGCGTGGACGTCCACGCCTGGGCGCCCGAGGGCGAGGACCGGGTCCTGTGGCTCGGCTGCCTGGAGTGGCCGGGGGAGCGCGGCATCGCGGGGCACAGCGACGGGGACGTCGCGGCCCACGCCGCCTGCAACGCCCTGCTGTCGGCCGCCGGCCTGGGCGACCTTGGGTCGGTCTTCGGCACCGACCGTCCCGAGATGGCCGGCGCGTCGGGGGCGCAGATGCTCGGTCACGTCGCGGACCTGCTGGACCGGGCCGGCTTCGTCGTCGGCAACGTCGCCGTCCAGGTCGTCGCCCGTCGTCCCCGCGTGGGCGCCCGCCGGGCCGAGATGGAGGCCGCGATGTCGGCCGCCCTCGGGGGCGCACCGGTCTCGGTGAGCGCCGCCACCACCGACGGCCTCGGCTTCGTCGGCCGGGTGGAGGGGCTGGCCGGGCTCGCCAGCGCGCTGGTCGCCCGGCGCTGACCCCGAGCCCCGGGTCGGCTCAGCCGCCGGCGCGCTCGCGCAGGGCCAGGATCCGTTCGCGCACGTGCCGTCGTAGCACCTTGCCCAGCTGGCTGCGCGGCAGGTCGTCGAGCACGTGCAGGTCGCGCGGCACCGCATATCGGGAGACCTTGTCCTGCAGCCACTCCCGCACCGAGGGGAGGTCCACCGAGGCGCCGGGCTCGAGCACCAGCGCGGCGACGACGTGCTCGCCCAGGGAGGTGTCCGGCAGGCCGACCACCGCCACGTCGACGACGCCGGGCATCCCGCGGACGGCCTCCTCCACCTGCGAAGGGTAGATGTTGAACCCGCCGGAGACGATGAGCTCCTTGCGGCGGTCGGCCAGGGCGACGAACCCGTCGGCGGGGTCACGGCGGACCAGGTCGCCCGTGCGCAGCCACCCGCCGGGCAGCAGGACCTGGGCGGTCTCCTCGGGGGCGTCCAGGTAGCCGCCGAAGACCTGCGGGCCGCGGACGAGCAGCTCGCCCACCTCGCCGTCGGGCACGTCCGGCGCGTCGGCGTCCTCCTCGACCAGGTCGGGATCCACGACGCGGATCTCGGTGCCCGGGAACGGGATCCCCAGCGTCCCCGGGCGACGCTCGGGCCCGAACGGGTTGCCGAGAGCGATCGGGGAGCACTCGGTCATGCCGTAGCCCTCGATCACCAGTCCTCCGGTCGCGGCCTCCCAGCGGTCGGCCACCTCGGGCTGCAGGGCCATCGCGCCGGAGATGGCGTAGCGCAGCGGGTGCAGCAGCTCAGGGTTCTCCTCCCCGGCGGCGGCGAGCCGGTCGAGCATCGGCGGAACCCCGGCGAGGAACGTCCACGGCCGCCGCCTCATCGCCGCCAGCACCATGTCGACGTCGAAGTTGGGAAGCACCACCTGGGTGGCACCCATCGACACCGCGAAGGTCAGCGACAGCGTCATCCCGAAGGCGTGGAAGAACGGCAGCACCGCCCCGAACGTCTCCTCGCCCTCCTGCAGCCCGGGCACCCACTGGCGGCCCTGCGCGACGTTGGCCATGAGGTTGGCGTGCGTCAGCGGCACGAGCTTGGGGGTACCGGTGGTCCCGCCCGTCGGCAGCAGGACCGCGACGTCCTCCGGCGACGGACCCGGGGTATGCCGTTGCGCACCTCTCTCGTCCGTGCCACCGGGTGAGGTGCCCGTGCCGCGGCGCGCTCGCCCCGAGCCCAGGGCTGCGGCGACCTCGCGGTCCCAGGAGCCGACGCCCTCCGGCACCGGGGCCCGGAGCTTGGCGCGCTGGGCCCGGGCCGCCTTGACGGGGAGCCGGAGGAGGAGCCGGGTCCGCCACGGCATCGCCGCGGAGAGGTCGACGGCCAGGACGGTGCGGTCCTGACCCTCCTGCGGCAGCACGGTCCCCACGGCGTGCTCCCACGCCACGACCACGCGGGCGCCGTGCAGCTTCAGCTGGGCACGGACCTCCTCGGGGGCGGCGAGCGGGTTGTGCTCGGCCACGGTGGCCCCCAACGAGGTGACCGCGTAGAAGGCGACCACGTGCTGGGGGCAGTTGGGCAGGACGAGGGCCACCCGGTCACCGGGGCCGACGCCGAGGCCGGCCAGCACCCGGGCAGCGGCGGCCACCTGGTCGGCGAGCTCGGCGTACGTCGTCGTCGCACCCAGGAAGTCGACCGCCACCCGCTCGGGCCACCGTCGGGCGGTCTGTTCGAGCAGGGTGGTGGTCGTCGGCGCGGGGTCGACGGTGAGCGGGATCAGTGCGTTCGATGACACGGTCCCAACCTACGGTCCCGTAGGTTCAGGTGCACGCCCGGGGGTCCGGCTCTGGTGGAGCCGGCCGGGCGCCGGGGCTAGATTGAGGCGAGGGGGCAGGTCGGCCTCCAGTCCGTCGGGGCCCGGAGGGCGAACGGGTCGCCACGCACGTCGGCCACGCACGTCGGCCCACGCACCGTGACCGTGCACGGCGGAGGGGGCACGAAGGGAGCCAGGTGGGAGCCAGGGTGGGAGGGGTACGGGGTGCGGCCGGGGTCGTCGTGGTGGCGGGGCTGATCACCGGGTGCTCCGGGCCGCTGACCGAGCCCGCCGCCCGGCCGTCCCGCTTCGTGGAGGAGCCGGTGGTCTCCGCCGCTGCCCGGGAGTCGTACGGGCCGGCCGCCGAGCAGGCCTACCAGGAGCTGGCCGCGTTCGTGCTGGACGAGTCGCTCGTCGTCGACCTGCTGGAGGTGCCGAGGGAGGAGATCACCGCCGAGCAGCTGAACGAGGGGATCCGGGAACGGTTCGCGCCCGAGAGCCGACCGGGCTGGGAGATCCGCGTGGGTGCCGCCCTCGCAGGCGACGCCGAGGCACAGGCGGACGTCCAGGTGCTGCGCCTGCACGACCTGCAGGTGCCCGAGGGGGTGGGCCTGGCCACCGAGGACCCGGTCCGCAGCCAGGTCGTCACGGAGGCCGTGACCGACGTCGCCCAAGGGTCCGCGGACGAGGGTGGTGCCACCACCCCTCCGGACGACGTCGACGGCGGCACGGCGGGGGCGGACCGGCCGCTGACCGTGGCGTTCCGGCACCGGGCGGTCATCGCCCTGCGCGGCCGCGGCGGACGTCAGGACGTCGAGCTGGACCGGGTGCTCAGCTTCGAGGTGGTCCAGAACACCTCGACCACCGAGGGGTACGCCTGGCTGATCCAGAGCTACGAGGGTGACGTGACCCTGACGGTGGCGGACGAGGAGCTGCCGCTCGTGGACGAGGCGACCACGACGGCCGGGTCCGGTTCGGGATGAACGCCGGACCGGCCTAGCGGCCCTCGGGGGGAAGCGCGCCCCGGTCCCGGAGGACCTGCACCGCCACCGGGAGGCCGGCCAGCGCGTCGACGAGGTCGTCCGGGGACGCGACGGCGTGGGCGTTCTCCGCGAGGTAACGGCGCACCGCCTCGTCGAACGCGTCCGGATCCACGGCCCGACGGGCCTGGACGAGGGCCCGGCCTCCGTCGAGGTAGACGGTGTCGACGTAGGTGCGGCCGGGCTGCCGGCGGTCGGCGAAGAACTCCATCGGGCGCCCCACGGCGCCGGGCACCCCCACCGCGTCCTCGGTCGGGTCGTCGTCCCCGGACACGAGGTGCTCGGCGTAGTTCGCGAAAGCCTCATCCATCCACGGGTCCCGCGCCTGGTTGTTGCCGACGAGCCCGTAGAACCACTGGTGGGCCACCTCGTGGACGAGCAGCCAGCGCTCCCCTCGGGGGTCTACGTCACCGAACTGGATCGCGCCCGAGTACTCCACGCCGTCGGTGACCCCCGGCAGGACGCTGACCCACAGCTCGTCGTAGGGCACCGGTCCGAAGTGGTCTGAAAGGTCCGCGGCGGCGTCGAGGACCTCCTGGGCCCACTCGGTGGCCGGCGCCCGGCTTCCTCCGGCGGGGACGGCCACGACGACCGTGAGTCCGTCCGCCGACTCCCGGACCAGGTCGAGCTCGCCCACGGTGACGGTGACGTCCCGCACGACGGGGGCCGAGAAGCGGTGCTCGGTCGTCCCGTCGGCGCGCTGGACGGCCGGTGCCGGTGCACCCACCCCCGTCACCTCGAACCTGGACGGTGCCCTGACGACCAGCGAGGCGAGCTCGAAGGCGGTGCTGGTGGTCGTCTCCCCGGGGACCGGGACGGCGTCGTCCAGGGCCCACCCGGCGCCGTCCCAGGCGAGCAACGGGTATGCCGTGCCGAGCCACGCGACCTCCTCCCGGGCCGAGTACCCGATCCGCTCGTCGGTGCCCTCGCCGAGCTCGACGCTGAACGAGAGCTCGACGTCCAGGGTCTGGCCCGCAGCGGTGCACTCCGCCAGCGGGAGGGTGACCAGGGTGCCCGGACTGTCCGGCGGGGCGCCCCCCGGCTCCGTGCGCACGGTGACCTCGGCACCGTCCACGGTGGCGTCGAGGACGGTGAGGGCGTTGCCCGTCGCGGCGGTGAACGGCTTGTTGGGCCAGGCGCGGAACACCACCTCGCAGACCCGCGCCCCGGGCGTGAAGGACACCCGTTCGGTCCCGGTGGCGCTGGCCAGGTCCTCGGCGACCTCGAGGGCGAGCTCGACCACGGGTCGGTCCGCCGGAGGGTCCGGCCAGGTCGGACCGGACGGCTCGAGTGTCGTGGGTGTCGTGGGTGGTGTCGTCGGCGTCGTCGTCGCGCACCCGGTGGCGACCGCGCCCAGGAGGACCACGGTCCCGAGGAGGTGGGAGGAGCGTGTCACCACCGGGTGAGACTAGCGGCTGAGAGGCGGGGGTCGGCGTCCTGGAGGTCAGGTTCCACCGTGGTCACACCCACGGCGGCCAGGGTTCCGGCCACGGTGGGCAGGTCGACGTCGGCCAGGGCGACCGGGTCGGCGAGGTCGGCGCCGGCCAGGTCCGCGTCCCACGCCAGGAGGCGGGGAGGCCCTCCCGGGGGTGAGACCCGCAGCGCTCGTGGCGGCACCGACAGGCCGTGGCCGAGCGCCTTGAGCACCGCCTCCTTGCGCGTCCACCAGCGCACCAGGGCGGTGCTCCGCGCACCCGCGGGCAGGGCCAGCCACTCGCGGTGCTCGGTGGGTCCCAGGACCTCGCGGGCGAGCGTCCCGTCCCCCGCGGGGTCCGCCGCGAGCCCGGGTGGAGGCCGCCGCGGCTCGGCGTCGAGACCGACGAGCGGGCGGTGCCGGGGGGAGACCGCGAGCAGCACCGTCCCTCCCGCGTACGTGAGGCTGAGATCGAGGTCCGCTCCGGGCACCCGCGGTTTCCCGTGGGGCCCGCCGCACCGCCGGCACGTCCGGTCGAGGACGAGCCGGCCCGGCGCGAGGCCGACCAGCGGGGCCACCACGACCTGCAGGAGCACCTGTCCGGTGAGGTGTGCGTCCCGATGTCGGGGGTCGGTGATCCTGCACCCCCGTCGCCGGGCCACGTCGTCCCCGGCCAGCAGCCGGACCACGTCGTCCCCGTCCCGGACGGTGGCGTGGAAGACCGGAACCCTCATCGGCCCAGGGTGGCCAGGAGGAGGTCGACGGCCAGGTCCGTGGCGAGGGGCGAGGGCGGATCCAGTCCGGCGTCGGTGAACCAGTCGCGGGTGGCCTCGGGGTGCGGGCCGAGCACTCCCACCCGGCCACGGCCGTAGCGGCAGACGACCGCCGCCACCGGCCCGTCGTCGTAGCGCGCCAGCACCTGCGCGTCTGCGTCCGGCCGCAGGTGCACGGCGGCGCCGTCCTGGAAGTACACCCTGCGGGTCCGGCCGCGCCAGCGCACCGCCACGACGGTGTCGCGGCCGTCGCGGACCGTGGCCGAGGGTGCGGCGGTGTACTGGTCCGTGTCACCAGGAAGCAGTCCGAACCCCGGGTCGTGGTCGGCCAGGTAGGCGCCCAGGCAGTAGCCCAGGTAGGCGCCCCCTCCCGACACGTAGTCCCTGATCGTCGGGGCGACCCCGCGGAGCAGGGGCCACGCCCGGTCCAGCTCGTCCCCGCCGGGCTGGGCGTAGGCCGCCGCGCCGGAGAGGGCCCTCACGTCCAGGGGCAGGCGTTCGTGCGGTCCGACGAAGCGGGGGACCAGCCCCGCGGCCACGACGGTCTGCGCCACCGCCTCGGCGCACCCCGGCAGGCTGGCAGGACCCCGGTAGACGAGGACGACCCGGCGCCGGCGCGCACCGGGAGTCATCCTCCCGTGCCCTGGGGCCGGCCGGGGCGGTGCCGGCCCCGGGCGGCGCGGCGGGCGAACACTCCCGAGGCCGCCCACCACACGGCACCCTCCAGGGGCCCACGGGGGAAGCGGCGGTGCCAGAGGAGGGCGAACACCGTCAGGGCGACCACGTGGACGGTGAACTCCACCGACGCCGCCCACCGGGAGTCCGTGATGGGCAGGAGCAGGGCGTGCGCGGTGTAGAGGGTCAGCGTCATGCTTCCGGGGGTCGCCACCACGTCCAGGGCACCGTGGAAGGCGTGCGCGAGCACCAGGCAGACGCCCAGCACGGCCAGCGCCACGCCGCTGGTGCTGACGAGGTCCAGCGGCGTGCCCGAGTGCGGGGCGGCCGTGGCCAGCCACCACCAGGTGTCGGTGGGAGCCGTTCCGTCGCCGCCCCACATCAGCCGGTCGGTGAACTCCTGCAGGCTCATCCTCCCCACCGCCTCGTCCGCCAACCTGTCCCTGACCCCGAGCGGGCCGAGCAGCAGGGCGGACAGGACGGAGGCGGACGCGGCCACCAGGGTGCCCGAGACCGTGAGCAGCACGGCGACGCGCCGGGACCCCAGCTCCAGCCGTCCGACGCCGATGCCGAGGCACAGGTAGGCCATCCAGGTGAGGGCGGGGAAGGAACCGGACAGCAGCACGGTCGTCAGGGCCTCCTCCGGACCGGCGAGCACCTCCGGAACCGTCAGGTTGGAGGCGTCGGGCAGGTCGGCACCTCGGCGCAGCCAGTGGCTGGCGACCGGCCCGGCCACGCACCAGGCCGCCCACAGCGCGATCAGCACGGGCGGTCTGAGCATGAGGAGCGGGAGCGCCAGCACGAACATGACACCGAGGTAGGGAAGGATGACCAGCAGATGCTCGGTCCCGACGGCGGCGCCGAGGAGCAGACCCACCAGGGTGATGAGCACGCCGCGGATCACGGGCACGCGGGCACGGCGCGGGAGGGTGCCGAGCGTGACGCGGCGGCGTCGCCCCGTCATGAACGCCAGCCCGATGCCGGCCAGGACCGCGAAGAGCGCCGAGGACCGTCCGGAGGCCAGTGCCCAGGGGAGGCTGACGTCTCCCTCCGGGGTGCCGGCGGGGTAGACGTGCACGGCGAACATCCCGAGCAGGGCCAGGCCCCGCGCCACGTCCACGCCCGCCAGGCGGCCCACCAGCCGCGACGGGTCGGCCCCGGGCTCGTGGGTCTGCGGTTCGCAGTCGTGGGGCAGCGCGTCGAGGTGCTCGCCCGGGGACGGCTCGCCCGGGTGCACGCCGGGGGCACGCCCGTCCGCGCCCACGGCCTTCGGCCCGGCCGTCCGGGTCACGGTCACGGCGGCGACCCCGTCCGGCCGAACGGCTGGGCCGGGATCCCTGCCCAGCGGGTGGCGGCCGGCAGCGACTCCCCCTTCATGACCAGGGACAGCGGCGCCAGCTGGGCCTCCTCGCCGACGTGGGCGTCGTAGAGCACCACCGCCCGGGTGCCGAGGTCGGTCCGGCGGCCCAGCTCGACGGTGCCCATCTTCATCACCCGGTCCTCGAAGAGGTGGGTCTGCAGGGACACGTCCGGGCCCACCACGCTCTCGTCGCCGATCCGCACCAGGTCGAACTCGGTGAGGTAGGTGGTCTCCACCAGGGTGCGCCGACCGACGTGCACCCCGTAGAGCCGCAGCAGCGGGCCGAGCATGGGGGTGCCGGTCAGCAGCGTGAGCAGGGCGGGGACGGCGGCCGTCTCGTAGACACCGGTCACCAGTTCGGTGCGCCGGACGAAGGAGCTCCACAGCGGCTCCACCCGGGGCCGGTAGCGTCCGACCAGCGCCCACTTCAACAGCGCCACGAGGATCACGACGCCCAGGCCGGACAGGAGCGCGGCGCCCGGCACCGTGATGGCGACCAGCCACCAGGGGGCACCCGCGCCGGCGGCGATCGAGGCCAGGTGCAGGGTGGCGAAGAGCGAGACGGCCAGGAGGGATGCGGGCAGCGTGATCCGGACCGCCTCGACCAGGTAGCGGGCCACCACCTTGCGCCGCGGGGGGCGGTAGGTCTGCTCGTCGCCGAAGTTCTCGTAGAGCTCGCGCCTGGGCAGGAAGATGGGCGGGTTGCCCAGCCACGAGCTGCCGGCGGGCACCCCGGCGGCCGGGGGCACCGAGCCGACACCGATCAGCGAGTCGTCGCCCAGGTGGGTGCCCGAGGGGACGAAGGCGGCGTTGCCGACGAACGACCGGCGCCCCACGGTCGTGGTCCGGAAGGCCACGTGACCGTTGCAGTACGTGGCGCTGCCGACGCTGGCCATGTCGGCGACGAAGGACTCCTCCCCGATGGTCAGCAGGTCGGGGTCGATGTTGGCGATGGTGGAGACCTCGGCCCGTGGGCCGATGTGGGCCCCCAGCTGACGCAGCCAGGGTGCGGTGTACAGGGTGGAGTAGAGGGAGTTGGTCAGCAGCAGGCTGGCCTCGAGCAGCTTGTCGGCGAACCACTTCTCCACCCCGAGCCGGGAGCGCAGGTGGTGGATCCCCACGGGCGCCTGGGGGAGGCCGAATCGCCGCAGGGCCAGGATGAGCAGGCAGGCGGTGACCACGAACACCGGCCCGGTCGCGGCCGTGACCACGAGGGCCCAGATCTCCGGCCCGGACAGCAGCGTCCACCACACCAGCGCCACCACCGGGAGCAGGGCGACCAGGGGGGTGAGCTCGAGGGCGACCAGGCCCAGCGCGAAGCGTGCCCGCAGGGGGGGCGCCCACGTGCGCGGGGCGTGCTCGCACCCGGCCATGACCTCGAAGACGGGGTCGCCCACCGAGCTCAGCCGGACCGACGGGGAGCCCTGCCAGGCCTCGGCCTCACCGGTCGACTGACCGGGCCGTAGCGAGGACTGCTCCCGCAGCACCGTCCGGGGACCCACGGCGCAGGGGCCGACCAGCACGCAGTTGGCGGCGACCGTCGACCCCGTCCCCAGGCGCACCCGCCCGAGGTGGAGCCGCCCGCCGCGCACGTCGTAGCCCTGCAGGTGGGTGGCGTAGCCGACGGTCACCCGGTCCTGCAGCTCCACCAGGCCCGGAAGCGCCACCTGGGCGCTGCCGAGGTGGCACTCCGCCCCGATCCGGGCCCCGGCGGCCCGCAGGTAGGCGGGGGCGAAGGCGGAGCCGGCCAGGTTGCCGAGCGGCGAGAGGGACATCGCCTTGGCCACGATCCAGACCCGCAGGTGTGTCCACCCGTACAGCGGGTGGGTGCCCTCGACGAGTCCCCGCCCGACGACCCGGGCTACCACCAGGGGGAGCAGCCACCGTTCGCCGAGGTAGACGAAGGCGAAGAGCAGAGCGAGCTGACGGACCATGGCGGAGGAGGGGACGCCCCCGTGCCACCAGTAGATCAGCGAGACCGGGAGGAAGGTCAGGGTGAGCAGGGCGAAGATGCACGCCAGCTGGACGGCTCCGAAGGTGGCCACCTGCAGGCTCGAGGCCAGCCTGCGGCGTGCCGACCGGCGCTGCGGGTCCGCCTCCTCGACCTGCCCGTCCTGCCGCACCAGGAGCCCGGCGTCGAGCCGGGTCGCCAGCTCCCGGACGGTCGGGGAGGCGTAGAGGTCGATCACGGACATCGACGCGCCACGGGGGTCGGTGCGCAGCCGCGAGGTGACGGTCGCGGCCAGGAGGGAGTGCCCGGCCAGGTCGCCGAAGAAGTTGGCGGTCACGGACAGCTGCTCGGGGTCGAGCCGGAAGGTCTCCGCCCACACCTCCTGCACCCACCGCTCGGTGGGGGTGGCCGGGGGGACGAGGTCCCCGTCGCCACCCACCAGCCGCCCGGTCCGGGGCTCGGGCAGGGCCGGGCGGTCCACCTTGCCGCTGGGCAGCATGGGCAGCTCGTCGACCTGCTCGAGGTAGGACGGGACCATGTAGGGCGGCAGCGAGGCGCGCAGGGCCTGGTGGACCCGGGTAATCACCTGCTGCGCCGCCCGCGCGTCGGTGGCGCCCGGCAGCACGAGGTAGCCGGCCAGGTCGTCCCCGACCTCGGAGCGCAGCGGCCTGACGGCGGCGCTGGGCACGTCCTCGTCCCGCATGATGACGCTCTCGATCTCACCCAGGTCCACCCGGTGCCCCCGGATCTTGACCTCGGCGTCGGCCCGTCCGAGGTAGACGATCTCGCCGTCCTCCTGGACTCTGGCCAGGTCGCCCGTGCGGTAGATGCGGCCGCCGCCGGGGTCGGTGGGGTCCTTGATGAACCGCTCGGCGGTCAGCTCCGGCCGGTTGAGGTACCCGCGGGCCACCCCCGGCCCGCCCACGCACAGCTCGCCGACCTCCCCCTCCGGCACCGGCTGCAGGTCCTCGTCCAGGATCACCGCGGTGTACGTGGGGACCGGGACCCCGATGGTCACCGGACGGCCCGGCAGGAGGACGCTCCAGACGCAGGTGACGGTCGCCTCGGTCGGGCCGTAGGTGTTCAGCATCCACCGCCCCGGGGCCCAGCGCTCGACCAGCTCTGCAGGACAGGCCTCGCCCCCGACGAGGAGTCCACGGATCGAGGGCACGGTCCGCTCGACCGTGGACAGCACCGTCGGCACGCAGTAGAGCAACGTGATGTGGTGGTCCTCGAGGAACGCGGTCAGGCCTGCACCGACCCGACGTCCGTCGGTGGGTCCGGCCACCAGGGTCGCGCCCGCGGCCCAGGTCGGCCACACCTCCTCGATCGCGAAGTCGAAGGAGATCGTCATGCCCTGGTAGACGCGGTCGGAGGCGCGGACGTCGTACACCTCGGTGATGACGTGGATGAAGTTGCAGATGCTGGACTGGGCCACGTCCACGCCCTTCGGGGTACCGCTGGACCCCGAGGTGTAGATGACGTAGGCGGTCGGGTCGCCGTCGACGGTGATTTCCGGCCGCCCGGCGGGCCGGTCGAGCACCGCGAGCCGTTCGGCGACCCCGTCGACGCACAGGACGGGCACCGGCGAGCCGGCCAGCCGGTCGGCCAGGTCCTCCACGGTGACCATCAGGACGACCGCGGCATCCTCGGTCACGAAGCGCACCCGGTCGGGCGGTGAGTCGGTGTCGACGGGCACCCACGCCGCACCGGCCTTCTGGACGCCGAGCAGCGCGACGTACAGGTCCCGCGAGCGGGGGACCATGAGTCCCACCCGCCCGCCGGGGCGCACGCCGAGCGCGACGAGGTGGTGCGCCAGTCGGTTGGCGTCGGCGTCCAGCTCGGCGTAGGTGGAACGGCCGCCCTCCCACTCCAGGGCCACCGCGTCGGGACACCGGTCGCAGCTGGCCTCGAAGTAGTGGTGCATCCGCGTGCGCAACGGAGGTCGGACACCCGACATGAGCACGTGCCGGGTGGGCGAGGAGGACGCCCGCGGAAGCTCCGTGGGTGAGAACCTCGTGGACAGGCGCGTGCGCGGCGGGTGCTCCGGTCCGGAATGCTCCCGGAGCCCCCCGTCGGAGGTCCTGCGATGTCCTGACATGTCTGTGGTGACCACTGCGTCCCCTTGACGGACTTCGCCCCCGGCCCCGTCTGCTTTACCAGGGGTTTACCGAAACTTGACCATAGCGTGACCGAGCGAGGTCCTCGCGGTCAACAGTCCCCGCTCCCCTGACGGGGTCAGCGGCGTGGTGAGCCCGGCGGACCGGCCGACCGGGGTCGGGCCCGCATCCGTGCCGGCAGGGCCCACCACAGGGAGCCGAACACCAGCAGCGCCGCGGTGCCGGCGGCATACCCCGCGGTCCGACCCAGCACCACCCCGAAGATGAGCACGAGCACCGCCGTCATGGTCAGTCCGAGGGTGACGAGGCCGACCCGGGTCATCCGGTGGGAGACCTCGACGAGGTCGTCCTTGCGGTGCTGCCGGAACAGGGCCCGGTGCAGGCTCACGGGTCCGACGAGCAGCACCGTGGTCAGGAACGCCAGCACGATCGCCACGAGGAAGACCGTGCGGTGCTCCAGGCTCAGGTCCGGGAAGCGCGCCTGGAACGGCAGGGTCATGAGGAAGCCCGCCAGGATCTGGGTACCGGTCTGCAGCACGCGCAGCTCCTGCAGCAGCTCCACGAAGTTGCGGTCCATCCGCTCGTCGTGGGACTCGTGCCGGTCGTCGGGGGACTCGCGCCGTCCGTGGGTCGCCGGCTCGCCCCGGGTGGAGGGGTCGGGCTGCCGGGCCATGCGACCACTGTGGCCCGGGCGCGTGCGCTCGTCCAGCCGTCACTTGCGTCGCGCCCCGCGGCGGGGTTGGCTGGGGGCACCGTTCCCCGTGACCAGGAGGTTGTCGTGCCCAGCACCGTCAAGGGTGTCATCGCCCGCAGGAAGGGGGCCGACGTCGAGGTCGTCGACGTCGTCGTGCCCGACCCGGGACCCGGTGAGGCGGTGGTCAAGGTCGAGGCGTGCGGCGTCTGCCACACCGACCTGCACTACCGCGAGGGCGGCATCAACGACGAGTTCCCCTTCCTCCTCGGGCACGAGGCCGCGGGCACCGTCGAGGCCGTGGGCGAGGGCGTCACCGACGTCGCACCGGGCGACTTCGTCGTGCTCAACTGGCGGGCGGTGTGCGGGCACTGCCGCGCGTGCGCCAAGGGGGAGCCGTGGTACTGCTTCAACACCCACAACGCCACGCAGAGGATGACGCTGGCCGAGGACGGCACGGAGCTGACGCCGGCCCTGGGCATCGGGGCCTTCGTGGAGAAGACCCTGGTCCACGCCGGGCAGTGCACGAAGGTGGACCGGGAGGCCTCGGCCGTGGCGGCCGGTCTCCTGGGCTGCGGCGTGATGGCCGGCTTCGGCGCGGCGGTCAACACCGGCAACGTCACCCGCGGCGACTCGGTCGCCGTCATCGGCTGCGGCGGGGTCGGTGACGCGGCGGTCGCCGGGGCCCGCCTGGCCGGGGCCACGACGATCATCGCCGTCGACATCGACGACCGGAAGCTGGAGGCGGCGCGGTCCTTCGGCGCCACCCACACCGTCAACTCCTCCGGCACCGACCCGGTGACCGCGATCCAGGAGCTCACCGGCGGCAACGGTGCCGACGTCGTCATCGACGCGGTGGGCCGTCCGGAGACCTACAAGCAGGCCTTCTACGCCCGGGACCTCGCCGGCACGGTCGTGCTCGTCGGCGTGCCCACGCCCGAGATGGAGATCACCCTGCCGCTGCTCGACGTCTTCGGCCGGGGCGGGGCGCTGAAGTCCAGCTGGTACGGCGACGCACTGCCCTCCCGCGACTTCCCGATGCTCATCGACCTCTACCGGCAGGGCCGGTTCAACCTGGACGACTTCGTCAGCGAGACGATCGGCCTGGGCGACGTCGAGGCCGCCTTCGAGAAGATGCACGCGGGTGAGGTGCTGCGCTCCGTCGTGATCGTCGACGACGCGGCCACCCCGACCACGGACGCCGACGGGACCAGCACGTCCACCACCGAGGAGGCCGGCGCATGAACGCGCGCATCGACCACGCCGTCACCACCGGGACCTTCAGCCTGGACGGGGGCACCTGGGAGGTCGACAACAACGTGTGGGTGATCGGCGACGACGAGGAGTGCATCGTCGTCGACGCCCCGCACGACGCGGACACGATCGTGGCCGCCGTCGCCGGCCGGACCGTGCGGGCCCTGCTGCTGACCCACGGTCACGACGACCACGTCGACGCCGCCCCCGAGGTGGCCCGCCGCACCGGCGCGACGACCTACCTGCACCCCGACGACCGGATGCTGTGGGACCGGGTCCACGACGTCTCCCCGGGCGGCGACCTGGCGGAGGGAATGGCCTTCGAGGTCGCCGGGGTGACGCTGCACGTGCTGCACACGCCGGGACACAGCCCCGGCGCGTGCTGCTTCCTCGTGCCCGAGATGGACGTCGTCTTCTCCGGCGACACCCTGTTCGAGGGCGGGCCGGGGGCGACCGGGCGCTCGTTCAGCGACTTCCCGACGATCGTGGACTCGATCACCCAGAAGCTGTTGACGCTGCCGGAGGAGACGGTCGTGCACACCGGGCACGGCGGCACGACGACGATCGGGGCGGAGAAGCCGCACCGCCAGGAGTGGCTCGACCGCGGCCACTGACCTCCTCGGACGGGGCCGGCGCGACGCCGGTCAGCCGCTGCTCGCGCCGCCGGCCGTGACCGCAACCACCATCACGGCCGTCGTGGCCTCCTCCACGGCCTTGGCCACGGCCTCCGGCGCCCACCGTCCCTTGGTGATCTCCTTGCCGCGGCGCTTGACCTCCCCGTTGGTCATCCCGGGTCGCATCTCCTTGGTCACCGCCTTGGGCAGGGCCTCGACGGCGTGCAGGAGCGAGATCAGCGCACCGGTTCGGGAGTCCGGTTCGCGGGCTCCCGTGATGACCTGGACGAGGTCCGCCAGGACGGCGTCCCGCGGGCCGGTGACGAGCGCCGGCCACCGGGTCGTCAGCTTCAGCCCGAGCGCCGTCACCGGCTCGGGGCGGACCAGCTCACGACGGACGAGGCTGTCGAGCAGGGGCTGCTGAAGCTTCTTGCCCACGCGGTCGAGCACGTCCTTGGGCTTCTTGCCCTCCCGCTCGGCGAAGCGGACCAGGGCCTCGTCGAGCACGGGCTCGCCGATCGCGCCGCCGTCGAGGATCCGCAGCCGCTTGCGGTCGTCGACGTTGAGCCGCTCCCGCAGGGCCAGCTCGGTGAGCAGGGCCCCGCCGAGGACGACGGTCCGGGAGCTGCCCAGCAGGCTGCGGCCCTCGGGGGAGGTCCCGACGAGAAGAAGTTCTTCGGCGATGAGCATGACCCCGACGTTAGGGGCCGGCCGGCCGGCTGCGCATCGGTCCCTCGTCGGAGGCGCGGCCGGGGCGCCTCATCCGGCGGGGGGAGGCGAGGAAGCCGTCTGCTCCCGGGCGTCGTGACCTGCGCGCTCGCGGACGGCCGGCCATAGACCGCGCCGGGCCGACCGCTCCCGCCGCCGGGCCTCCTCCGAGCAGACAAGGATGTGCACCGGATGCGCCGTCGAGAATCGTGCATCCGGTGCAGAGCCTTGTCCGGGCGTGGTCTTCTCATGGATGACAGCCGACCGGTCCGCGTGCCACGGCGTCCATGCCGGCGCCACCGGTGCCACGGGGTCCCGTGCGACCGGGCCGCTGCTCCACTCCGATCTCAGCCGATCGCGGACGACCGGGCCTCGGCGCGGGCGATCGCCTCGAGGAGGCGGCGGCGGACCAGGTGCGGGCGGGCCAGGTCGGCCCACCGGAGCCTGACCACCTCGTACCCGAGGGCACGAAGGCGGTCCTCCCGGTCCTTCTCGGCAAGGAGGGCCCCATGGCCGGTGTACTTCCCGGTCCCGTCGAACTCGACCAGAACGTCCCACCGGGCCAGCTTGAGGTCGACGATCCCCACCAGCTGGTCGCCGTCGTGGACCACGAACTGCGGGATGCACGGGCCGAGTCCGAGGACGTGGACCAGCCACCGGGTGCGGCTCTCGCCGGCGGACTCACCGCGGCCGTCGGCCAGGTCGACGACGAGTCGGACGGTCGGGGTGGCAGACCCGAAGCCTTCCTCGAGAGCCTCCGCGACCTCCTGTCCCACCTGGGCGGCGGCGGGGTTCTCCGGACGACCGTCACCCTCCTTGTCCTGCTCCTGCGCCGCATGCAGCACACCGTCGAGAGCCACCAGTCCGGCCTCAGCACCGTGGGTCGCTGCCACCTGCAGGGCTGCCATCGCCGGTGCCACCAGCACGAGGCCGTCGAGCTCCACCGTCCATCGGGCGTCCACGGGCCGGTGCACCCAGACGGTCCCGTCCCGCCGGCCTCGTCGGCCGTCGGTGCGGACCAGGTGGATGAGCCCGTCCTCCCCGAACCAGGGCAACCCGTGCACCATCAGCGCGCTCTCGTGGCTCAACGCGTGCGTCGTGCTGTCGCTCGCAGTCGCTGCGAGGCTCCGTCCTACGGCCCGGGCGACCAGTGCCTGTCTCTCCCACGGGGTGGAACCCGCGAGAGCGCTGGCGAGGACGAGCGCGTCGCGGCGCACCCGCACCAGCTCCCCCCGCCGCACCATGATCTCCACCGAACGGCGGGAGAAGCCGCCCCGTTGCAGCTCGCGACCGCTGGCCGCCCCGCCCTGCATCTGCAGCAGGCGGGTGATCTCCTCGTCCATGGGCCGAGTCTGCCGTTCCTGCGGCCGCCGGCTCCGAGCTCGTCCACAGGGTGGCCGGACGGGCCACCGTGCCGTGCCAGACCAGCCAGGACGACGAGCCGATGGGCCCTGCCAGCGAGCTGGCCCCACGACAGACAAGAGTATGCACCGCAGACAACGTTCTCGACGGCGCATCAGGTGCAGAGCCTTGTCTTCATCGTGAGGGGTGGGTGGTCGACGCGGGTGGCCCGCTGGGGAGGGTGGCCGGTTGGGTAGGGCCCGGCTGGAGAGTGACAGGGGCGGTGCCGTCGGCCGGCGCAGGGCGGCCCTGGGCCAGGAGGTCAGCGGGTGGGAGGCGCGCCGGTACCCTTGAGCGGGTGAGCCTGCACCTCTTCGACACCGCCACCCGGCAGCTGCGGCCGTTCGAGCCGCTCGAGCCCGGTCGGGTCGGTCTCTACATCTGCGGGCTCACGACCCAGGGCAGCCCGCACATCGGGCACGTGCGGTTCGCGGTGGCCTTCGACGTCCTCCGCCGGTGGCTCGAGCGCGGGCACGGCTACGAGGTCACGCTCGTGCGCAACGTCACCGACATCGACGACAAGATCCTCACCAAGGCGGCCGACGCCGGGCGCCCCTGGTGGGCCTGGTCCTACAAGCACGAGCGGGAGACCACCCGGGCGCTGGAGCTGCTAGGAGTCCTGCCACCGACCTACGAGCCGCGCGCCACCGGGCACATCACCGAGCAGCTCGAGCTGGTGCAGGCCCTGGTCGAGAGGGGGCACGCGTACGTCGCCGAGGACGGCAGCGGTGACGTCTACTTCGACGTGCGCTCCTGGCCCGACTACGGGTCGCTGACCCGGCAGCGGCTCGAGGACATGGAGCCCGCCGGCGACGCCGACCCCCGCGGCAAGCGCGACCCGCGCGACTTCGCGCTGTGGAAGGGGCACAAGCCCGGCGAGCCGCTGACGGCCTCGTGGCCGGCGCCCCACGGGCGCGGCCGCCCGGGCTGGCACCTGGAGTGCTCGGCGATGGCGCGCAAGTACCTCGGCGACGCCTTCGACATCCACGGCGGCGGCGTGGACCTTCGCTTCCCGCACCACGAGAACGAACAGGCCCAGTCCCGCGCCGCCGGCCTCGACTTCGCGAGCTACTGGCTGCACAACGCCTGGGTCACGGTCAAGGGCGCCAAGATGGGCAAGTCCCTCGGCAACGCCCTCGCCGTCACCGAGCTGACCAAGACCGTGCGCCCGCTCGTGCTGCGCCACTACCTCGGCGCCGCGCACTACCGGTCCACGATCGAGTACGGAGACGACAGCCTCGACGAGGCGCTCGCCGCGGTCGAACGGATCGAGGGGTATGTCGTGCGCGCCCGGGAGGTGCTGGGGTCGCCCCCCGAGGAGCTGCTCGAGGCCTCCCGAGCGCTGCCGGCGAAGGAGGCCTTCCCGGCCGACTTCCGGGCCGCCCTCGACGACGACCTCAACGTGCCGGAGGCGCTGGCTGTCGTGTTCGGCCTGGTGCGCGACGGCAACCGCGGCCTCGACGCCGCCGGTGCCGGGGGCGACGCGGATGCGGTGCGGCATACCCTCCTGCAGCTGCTGGCGATGCTCGACGTGCTCGGCACCAACCCGCTCGACCCCTCCTGGGGAGGCGGGGCCGCGGGGGACGACCGCGGCGCCGAGGTGCTGGCCGCGCTGGTGCAGGAGCGGCTCGACGCCCGCGCCCGGGCCCGGGCCGAGAAGGACTTCGCGACCGCGGACGCCATCCGCGACCACCTGACCGCGCTCGGCGTGGTCATCGAGGACACCCCGGCCGGCGCCCGCTGGTCGCTGCGCTGAACGAAGGACGAGAACACCATGGCCGGCAACCAGCAGCGCCGCAACGCGCGCACGAGCAACAAGAAGGGCATGGTCGTCGGCTCCGGCGGTCAGCGCCGCAAGCAGCTCCAGGGCCGCGGACCGACCCCCAAGGCCGAGGAGCGGGTGGGTCACGTGGCCTCGCGCCGCGCCGGGGCCACGTCGGGCACCAGGAGCGCCGGCCGGGGCGGACCCCGCCGGGCGGGACCGGGCCGGGGAGGCGCGACCGAGATCGTCGTGGGCCGCAACAGCGTGCTGGAGGCGCTGCGCACGCACGTGCCCGCGAGCACCCTGTATGTCGGGTCGCGGATGGAGAGCGACGACCGGGTCAAGGAGAGCATCACGCTGGCGACCGAGCGCGGGATCGCCGTCCTCGAGGCGCCGCGCACCGAGATGGACCGGCTCACCGACGGGGCGGTCCACCAGGGGCTCGCGCTGCAGGTGCCGCCGTACGAGTACGCCCACCCGGAGGACCTGCTGGACGCCGAGCTGCCCGGGACGCCGCTCATCGTCGCCCTCGACGGGATCACCGACCCCCGCAACCTGGGCGCCGTCGTGCGCTCGGTCGGGGCGTTCGGCGGCCACGGGGTCGTCGTGCCGGCCCGGCGCTCCGCCGGGATGACCGCGGCCGCCTGGAAGACCTCGGCCGGGGCCGCCGCCCGGGTCCGCGTGGCCCAGGCGACCAACCTGACGCGGGCGCTGGAGGACTACCGCAAGGCCGGGTTCTTCGTCGTCGGCCTGGACGGCGAGGGCGATGTCGAGCTGCCCGGTCTTGAGCTGGCCGACCAGCCGCTGGTCGTGGTCGTCGGCTCCGAGGGCAAGGGCCTCTCGCGGCTCGTGCGCGAGACATGCGACCAGATCGTCTCCATCCCGATCGCCGCGGTCACCGAGTCGCTCAACGCCGGCATCGCCACGGCCGTCGCGCTCTACGAGATCACCCGCTCGCGCCGGCTGCGGTAGGGCGGAGGGCCTCGGTCCCTCAGTCCTCCAGCTGGGCCCGGATGGGGATCTCCTGGGTGTCCACGCCGACGACGGCCACCTCGTCCGGCCGCGACGGCAGCACCGTCTCCAGGTAGTCGCGCACGGCGTCCTCGATCGGGGTGTCGTGGCCGGCCTGCTCGGAGAGGTACCAGCGGTGCTCGAGGATCTCGTGGAAGAACTCCGCCGGCTCCAGCTTCGAGCGCAGCTCGCGGGGCACCGAGCGGATGACCGGCTCGTAGATCCGTGAGAGCCACTCGTGGGCGACCATGTCCTCGTCCTCCTCGCTCTGCCGGTCGGTCGCGGCACGGTAGGAGTCGAGGTCGTTGAGCAGGCGCCGGGCCTGGTTCTCCTCCACGTCCAGGCCGGTCAGGTGCATCAGCCGCCGGGAGTGGTGGCCGGCGTCGACCACCTTGGGCTGCAGCCGGATGTGGGTGCCGTCGACGTCGGTGCTCATCTCCAGCTCGTCGACGTCGAAGCCGAGGTTGTTGAGCCGCCGGATCCGCTCGTCCACCCTCCAACGGTCGCCGCGCTCGAAGCGCTCCTCCCCGGTCAGCTCGTTCCACAGCAGGTCGTAGCGGTGCATGATGAGGTTGGCGATCTCGATCGGGTCCTCGCCCTCGTCCAGCTGGCCGCCGGCCTCCAGGTCCATCAGCTCCCCGGCGATGTTGCCGTGGGCGATGAACAGGTCGTGCTCGCGCTGGCCGTGCGACAGCGTCGGGTGCAGCTCGGCGGTCTCGGCGTCGACGAGGTAGGCGGCGTACTCCCCGGCGTCGCGGCGGAAGAGGGTGTTGGACAGCGACACGTCCCCCCAGAAGCACCCGGACAGGTGCAGCCGCACCAGCAGCACGGCCAGCGCGTCCAGCGTGCGCCGCGCGGTGTCGGGCCGCAGCCGCTGGGAGAAGACGGCCCGGTAGGGCAGCGAGAACTTCAGGTGGCGGGTGATCAGGCAGGCGTCCAGCGGGTTGCCCTCGGCGTCCAGCCGCCCGGACACCACGCCCAGCGGCTCCACGGCCGGCTGGTCCAGCCGCCGCAGGTTGCGCAGGGTCTGGAACTCGCGCCGGGCGAGCGGCTCGCTGATCTCCTTGACCGCCATCACCTTCCCCGACAGCCGCACGAAGCGCACGACGTGGCGCGAGATGCCCCGGGGGAGCGCGGCCAGGTGCTGCTCGGGCCAGTCCTCCAGGGGCACCTCCCACGGCAGGTCCAGCAGGGCCGGATCCGGCGCGATGGCGGTGATGTCGAGGGCCATGGGACGAGGGTATGCCCCTCGGCGCGCACGAGGGCCGGGCGGCTCGCGCCGCCCGGCCCACGTCATACCCTCCGGTGCGGTCGCTGCACCGGGAGCGCGGTCACTGCGTGAGGCGCTCCCCGGTCTCCGTGTGGAAGAGGTGCAGGTGGTCGCCCTTGGGCTGGAAGTGGACGATCTCACCCTTCTTCGGCGGCGTGCGGCCGTCGACCCGGGCGATGAACGGCTTGTCGTTGATGCCGGCACCGGGCAGCTCGCCGTAGATGTAGGCGTCCGCGCCGAGCTCCTCGACCACGTCCACCTCGATCGGCAGGCCGCGGCCGGAGTCGGAGATGGTCAGGTCCTCCGGGCGCACGCCCAGCACGACGTCGCTGCCGGCCCGCGAGAGGATGTCGCGGTCCACCGGGTGCACGTAGTCGCCCAGCTTGACGCCGCCGTCGGCGACCGGGACGGTCATGAGGTTCATCGCGGGGGAGCCGATGAAGCCGGCCACGAAGACGTTGTTCGGGTGGTCGTACATGTGCCGGGGGGCGTCCACCTGCTGGAGGATGCCGTCCTTGAGCACCGCCACCCGGTCGCCCATCGTCATGGCCTCGACCTGGTCGTGGGTGACGTAGACGGTGGTGACGCCCAGGCGCCGCTGCAGCGAGGCGATCTGGGTGCGGGTCTGCACGCGCAGCTTGGCGTCCAGGTTCGACAGCGGCTCGTCCATGAGGAAGACCTGCGGCTGGCGCACGATGGCCCGGCCCATGGCCACGCGCTGACGCTGGCCACCGGAGAGGGCCTTGGGCTTGCGCTCGAGGTAGTCGGTCAGGTCGAGGATCTTGGCGGCCTCCTCGACGCGCTCGCGGATCTCGGCCTTGGGCTTGCCGGCGATCTTCAGGGCGAAGCCCATGTTGTCGGCCACCGTCATGTGCGGGTAGAGCGCGTAGTTCTGGAACACCATCGCCACGTCGCGGTCCTTGGGCGGCATGTGGGTGACGTCGCGGTCGCCGATGAGGATGCGACCGCCGTTCACCTCCTCCAGGCCGGCCAGCATGCGGAGGGAGGTCGACTTGCCGCAGCCCGAGGGGCCCACGAGGACGAGGAACTCACCGTCGGCGATCTCGATGTTGAGCTTGTCCACCGAGGGGGAGTCGGCCCCCGGGTAGATGCGGGTGGCCTCGTCGAACGTCACTGTTGCCATCTGTATGCCTTTCCTTCACCGGCAGGTACGTGCCGGACGATCCGTCGTAAAGGAACCCGTCCGCGGGTGCGGGCGGGCGTCGTGCGGTGTCTTCGGGAACGGCGCGGGAACGACGGACGACAAGGTATGGCGTGCCCGGCGCCGTTGCCGGTGACGGTCCTCACGCTAGCACGGGGCCGGACGCCGCGCTGCAAGATTTTGCAGAACTTTCGCAGCGACCCCATACTGAGGTCGTACGTCGCGGCTCGGTCTCCCCGGGTCGTCGTGTACCGGCGTCGTGGCCGTCCTGAGCGCCACGGGCCTGGGAACACCACAGTTCGAAGGAGAACCATGAAGCGCACCACCGGAGCGGTCGCCATCGCCAGCGCGGCGGCCCTGCTGCTGTCCGCCTGCGGCGGCGACACCGCCGACACCGCCGACGAGCCCACCACCGCCGCCGAGGAGACCGCCGAGGACGACGCGGCCGCCGAGGACGACACCGAGACCGAGGACGCCGCCGCCGGTGACGACGCCGCCGCCACCTCCGAGGCTGCACCCCCGGCCGCCAGCGACGGGACGAGCCTGGTCATCTGGGCCGACGACCTGCGCGCCGCCGCGCTCGAGGACGTCGCCGCCACCTTCGAGGAGGAGACCGGCGTGCCGGTGACCCTCCAGGTGGTCGCCAACGAGAACCTGCGCGAGCAGTTCAAGGACTCCGTCGGCGCCGGCGCCGGTCCGGACATCGCGGTCGGCGCGCACGACTGGCTGGGCGAACTCGTCCAGAACAACGTCGTCGCCCCCGTCCAGCTGTCCTCCGACCTGGCCGGCCAGTTCACCCCCGAGTCGGTCGAGGCCTTCACCTACGAGGGCCAGGTCTACGGCGTGCCCTACTCCGTGGAGTCGCTCGCCCTCATCCGCAACACCGCCCTGGCCCCCGAGGAGCCCGAATCGATGGAGGCGCTCGTGGAGACCGGCAAGCAGCTGGTCGCCGACGGCGAGGCCGAGCTCGTCATGGCCCAGGAGCTGGGCCAGGAGGGTAACGCCTACAGCATGTACCCCTACCTGGCAGCCTACGGCGGCGGCATCTTCCCGCTGCTGGAGGAGGGTGGCTTCGACTCCACCCAGGTCATCATCGACTCCCCGGAAACCGTCCAGGGCGGCGAGAAGATCGCCTGGCTGGGGCAGGAGGAGGCGCTGAGCGTCAACATCGACCCCTCCAACGCCATCCCGCAGTTCGTCGAGGAGAACACCGCGTTCCTCGTCTCCGGCCCGTGGGCGGTCCAGCAGGTCGTCGACGCCGGCATCGAGTACGAGATCACCTCGATCCCCGACTTCGAGGACGGCGGCGAGACCACCCCGTTCCTGGGCGTCCAGGGCTTCTACGTCTCCGCCGAGTCGCAGAACCCGCAGATCGCGCAGACCTTCGTCCAGGAGTACGTCAGCCGCGCCGACGTGCAGGTCTCGCTCTACGAGGCGGGCGACCGCCCGCCGGCCCTGGTCGAGGCCTACGACCAGGTCTCCGAGGGCAACACCGACATCGAGGCCTGGGGCGCCGCCGCCGAGGGTGGCACGCCGATGCCGAACATCCCGCAGATGAACGCCGTCTGGGGCCCGCTGGGCAAGGCGACCGCCGACATCGTCAGCGGCAACGACCCGGCCGAGCGTCTGGGCACCGCGCAGTCCGAGGTCGAGGCCGCGCTCTGACGCAGGCCTGATCCCGCCACGGCGGGTGGGTGCCTCCGGGAGGCACCCACCCGCACCGGCGAGGCGTGGTATGCCGTGCGTGCGCACCCCTCGGGGCGCGCCCGCACGGCATACCTCCCCCTCCGGTCCTTCACGAGGAGACATCGATGTCCCAGACCGTCGCCGACCCTCCACGGTCGTCCGGCCCGCCCTCGGGCCCCCTGTCCGACGAGGTGGCGCACACCCCCGTGTGGGTGCACGCCGCCCGGTGGGGCCTGATCCTGCTGACCGTGGTCATCCTGGGCTACGCGGCCCAGCAGGCCGTCGAGGCCGGTGCCTGGCTCATCGTCATCGCCGTGGCGTTCATCGCCATGTCCGTGCTGGTCGTCTACTCGACCCGGCGGTTCATCCCGCTGAAGTACCTGCTGCCGGGTCTGGTCCTGCTCCTGCTGTTCCAGATGTGGCCGATCATGTACACCGCGGCCACGGCGTTCACCAACTACGGCGACGGCCACACCCTCTCCAAGGAGGAGGCGGTCTCGGCGATCCAGGCGCAGTCGGTGCGCCAGGACCCCGACGCCCCGCGCTACGGGATGTCGGTCGCCGTGCCGGAGGACGAGCCGATCGAGACCGGTGAGCTGTCGCTGCTCCTCACCGTGCCGCCGGCCGAGGACGCCGGCGAGCTGGAGGAGGGGGCCGAGGAGGGTGCCGGGGGCGCCGAGCTCGGGGAGAACGTGACCGCCGAGGGCTACCAGCTCTTCGTCGGCACCGAGGAGGGGCTGGAGCCGCTGGCCGCCGAGGGGGTCGAGGTCCGGGGCAACGGGACGATCGGCGCGGCGCCGGGCTACCGGGTGCTCAACCTCCTGGAGGCCAACCAGCGCGCGCAGGAGGTGCAGGCTTTCGCGGTCCCGGTCGGGGAGGAGGGGGCCGCGGTCAAGCCGGCCACCACGTCACAGGCGTTCGTGGGCCAGCCCACGATCTCCTACGACGAGGAGAACGACGTGATGGTCACCGCCGAGGGGGAGCGCTACGTGGCGCAGGACGGCAACTTCGTCCCCGAGGACGGCCAGGGGCCGGTGCTCCCGGCCGGGTGGACCGAGAACGTCGGCTTCGACAACTTCGCGACGATCTTCACCGACCCGACCTTCCGCGGCGGGTTCCTGAAGATCTTCCTGTGGAACCTGGCCTTCCCGCTGCTCAGCGTGGCCAGCACGTTCGTCCTCGGGATGCTCCTGGCCCTGCTGTTCAACGACCCGCGGCTGAAGGGCAAGGGCGTCTACCGCTCGCTGCTGATCCTGCCCTACGCCCTGCCGATCTTCGTGACCGGCCTGGTGTGGGCGGCGATGTTCAACCAGCAGTTCGGCCTCATCAACGAGGTGACCGGGCTGAACATCAACTGGCTCGGTGATCCGTGGGCGGCCCGGGCGGCCCTGCTCATCACCAACCTGTGGCTGGGCTTCCCCTACATGTTCCTCATCTGCACCGGGGCGCTGCAGTCGATCCCCAACGACGTCAAGGAGGCGGCGGCGGTGGACGGTGCCGGGCCCGTGCGCACGCTGGTGTCGGTGACGATGCCGCTGCTGCTCGTGGCGGTCGGACCGCTGCTGGTGGCCAGCTTCGCCTTCAACTTCAACAACTTCACGCTGATCTACCTGGTGACGCGGGGCGGACCCTTCGACGCGGGCAACAGCCTGGTCGGCAACACCGACCTGCTCATCAACTTCGCCTACCGGCTGGCGCTGGAGTCCGGCCAGCCGAACATCGGTCTGGCCTCCGCGGTGAGCATCGTCATCTTCATGCTCGTCGGTGCCATCAGCTACGTCGGGTTCCGCCAGTCCGCGGCCCTGGAAGAGGTGAACTGACATGACTCAGCCCACGGCCAAGACCCCCGCCGCCGACGCCAACGCTCCCGCGCCGGTGCCCGAGAGCAAGCGGGCCGCCGCGAGCACCGTCTCCAGGCCCCGGACGGGGGTCTGGTGGCGGCACGCGCTGGCCCTCGTCGCCCTCGTCTGGGCGCTGTTCCCGGTGATGTTCATCCTGTCGGCGGCACTGAACCCGGCGGGGACGCTGAGTGCCTCCTCGCCCCTGCCCCAGCACTTCTCGGGCAAGAACTTCTCCGACCTGTTCGCCTCGACGACCTTCCCGTTCTGGACCTGGTTCCGCAACAGTCTTCTGGTGGCGGGCCTGGGCACGGTCTTCCAGGTCTTCATCGGCGCGGCCGCGGCCTACGCCTTCTCCCGCCTGCGCTGGTCCGGCCGCCGCCCGGGCCTGATGGGTCTGCTCCTGGCCCAGATGTTCCCGGCGCTGCTGGCCTTCCCGGCGCTCTACATCATGTTCCTGCGGATCGGCGAGGTCCTGCCCGCCATCGGCCTGAACACCCTGTGGGGACTGCTGCTGGTCTACCTGGGAGGGGCGATGGGGGCCAACGTGTGGCTGCTCAAGGGCTACTTCGACACCATCCCCAAAGAGATGGACGAGGCCGCCAAGATGGACGGGGCCAGCCACGCCCGGATCTTCTTCACGATGACCCTGCGCCTGGTGGCCCCGATCCTGGCGACGGTCGGGATCCTGGCCTTCGTCATGCTGTGGGGCGAGTTCCTCCTGGCCAGCATCTTCCTGCTCGACCAGGACCAGCGCACCCTCGGCGTCGGGCTGTACTCGCTCAACGCGGCCGACCGCAACCGCTACTTCGGCATGTTCAGCGCCGGTGCGCTCCTGGCCTCCATCCCCCGGTGCTGGTCTACCTGTCCTTGCAGAAGCAGCTCATCGGCGGGCTGACCTCCGGCGCCGTGAAGTGACGAGCACGCCCACACCTCCTGCGCGCCGGGGGGAGGGTGAGCCGGGCGGTGCCCGCGGCCGCCTGGCCGACCTCGCCTCCTACGCCGGGGTCAGCGAGGCCACCGTCAGCAGGGTGCTCAACGACAAGCCCGGCGTGGCCGCCGGCACCCGGCAGGCCGTGCTCACGGCGCTGGACGTGCTCGGCTACGAGCGCCCGAGCAAGCTGAGGCGCAACAGCGCCGGCCTCATCGGCCTCGTCGTGCCCGAGCTGACCAACCCGGTCTTCCCGCTCTTCGCCCAGAACATCGAGACCTTCCTCGCCGCCGCCGGCTACACCCCGGTGCTGTGCACCCAGACCCCGGGAGGGGTCCACGAGGACGAGTACGTCCAGATGCTGCTCGACCGCGGCGTCTCCGGCATCGTCTTCGTCAGCGGCTACCACGCCGACTCCCGGGCGGGGACAGAGCGCTACACCCGGCTGCGCGAGCGCGGCCTGCCGATCGCGCTCATCAACGGCTACCGCGAGGGGATCGACGCGACCTTCATCAGCCACGACGACCGGGTGACGATGCAGCTGGCGGTGCGGCACCTGCGCGAGCTGGGCCACTCGCGGATCGGTTTCGCCACCGGGCCGGCGCGCTACGTCCCGGTCCAGCGTCGGGTCGAGGGGTTCCTGGAGGCGATGGCCGGGGTGGAGGGCGTGCAGCCCGAGGAGATGGTCCGCACCACCTTCTTCTCGGTGGAGGGCGGCGCCGCCGCGACCCGTCAGCTCGTGGACGCGGGCGCGACCGCGGTCGTGGCCGGTTCCGACGTCATGGCGCTGGGCGTGCTGCGGGCGGCCCGCCAGCTCGGCCTGCGCGTCCCGGAGGACCTCTCGGTCGTCGGCGGCGACGACGTGCCGTTCATGTCCTTCGTCGACCCGCCGCTGACCACGGTGCGCATGGACGTCCCCGGCATGGCCGAGGCCGCCGTGAGCACGGTCCTGGAGGAGATCGCCGGGGAGAGGGTGGAGCACCGGGAGTACCTCTTCGAGCCCGAGCTCATCCTGCGCCGCTCGACCGCCGGCGCCCCGACCCCGACCTGACGCTCCGGCCGGGCGTCCGGCCTCCCGAGTCGTCCGGCGTCACCCGTCGTCCGGCGTGTCGTGCACCGTGTCGCTTCCGCTGCGGCGTGTCGCGGGTCATAGCCCGGTTTCTGCAACACGTGATCTGCACCGGTGCGCGACACGCCGACGAACGGCAGCCAGGGTGGAAGGACCGTCGGTCGCGGTCAACCCATCGGTCGCGGTCAACCCGCCGGTCACGGTCAACCCGCCGGTCGTGGTCAGCCCGCCGGCCGGTGCTCCCGCCGGGCGTCGAGCAGCGCCCGGAGCACCTCGACGAGGGAGGGCTCGTCGGGGACCCGGAACTGTGCGCCCGTCTCCCCGTCGCCCACCCGCACGGTGAGCCGTCGCGCGGCCCGGTCCTGGTCGGGGTCGTCGGCCAGCGCGGCGAATCCCTGCTCGTCGGTGAGGTCGTCACCGGCGTAGAAGACCCCGTCCACGCCCAGCTCCTGCGCCAGGTCGACGAGCGCCACGCCCTTGCCGACGTGGGCGACGGCCAGCTCGACCACCTCCTTGCCGGGGGTGACCACCAGCGAGGTATGCCGTTCGCCGAGGGCGTGCGCGGACTCCAGGGCGGCGGCGCCCACCTCCGGATCGAGGCCCCGGGTGTGCAGCACCCGTCCGGCCGGCTTGTCCTCGACGCGGGTGCCGGGATGACGCTCGACGACGGCGCGCAGGTCGGCGTCGAGGGTCGCGAGCAGGTCCCGCTGCTCATCGTCCAGCGCCAGCCCGTCGGGCCGCCGCGAGTCCTCCACGCCGTGGCTGCCCACGAGCAGGAGCGGCTCGGTGGCTCCGGACAGCTCCCGCAGCGGGGCGAGCGCACGCCCGGAGACGAGGGCGACCGTCGTGCCGGGGAGGTCGGCGATCGCGGCGAGCGTCTCCATACCCCCCTCGACGGGGCGGGACCGCAGGGGATCGGTGACGAGCGGCGCCAGCGCCCCGTCGAAGTCGGTGGCGACGAGGACGGTGGGCAGCGCGGCGAAGCGGCGGACCGCCGCGGTCAGCTCGGGCGGCTGGGCCATGAGGTCTCCTGGTCGGACGGTCAGCGGCGGGGCCGCGGGCGGGGGCGGTCGGGAGCGACCGCGAGGGCGGCGAGGAACTCCTCGGCCCAGGTCTGCACGTCGTGGCGGCGCACCCGGCGGCGCAGTGCCGCCATCCGCCGGGTCTTCTCTCCGGGGTCGTCCCGGATCGCCCGCAGGATCGTCTCCTTCAGGCCCTCGATGTCGTGCGGGTTGCACAGGTAGGCCGCCCGCAGCTCCTCGGCCGCCCCGGTGAACTCGGAGAGGACCAGGGCACCGTGGCCGTCGTGGCGGGCGGTGACGTACTCCTTGGCGACGAGGTTCATGCCGTCCCGCAGAGGGGTCACGAGCATGACGTCGGCGACCTGGAAGAGCGCAGCCATCTCCTCGCGCGGGTAGGACTGGTGCAGGTAGTGCACCGCGGTGTCGCCCAGGTGGGAGAAGTCGCCGTTGATCCGGCCCACGGTCGCCTCGATCTGCTCGCGCAGCGTCCGGTAGGCCTCCACCCGCTCGCGGCTGGGGGTGGCCACCTGGACGAAGATGACGTCCGGCGGGGCGATGTCGCCGTCGGCGTAGAGCTCCTCGATCGCGCGCAGGCGGTGGCGGATCCCCTTGGTGTAGTCGAGCCGGTCGACCCCGAGCAGGACGACCTCGGGGTCCCCGAGCGAGGCGCGGATCTCCCGGGCACGCTCGCGGACCTCGGGGGAGTCGGCCAGCCGCTGGAACCCGGTCGCGTCGATGGAGATCGGCACGGCCGCGGCGCGCACGGTCCGGGCACCGGCACCGGTGCGCTCGTCGTCGGTGCCGGCCCAGCGGACCTGGTCGCCGGCGGCCCGGGCGCCGAGCACCGCCCGGCAGGCCCGTCGGAAGTTGCGGGCGTCGTCGGCGCGCTGGAAGCCGAGGAAGTCGGCGCCGAGCAGGCCGCGCAGGATCGAGGCCCGCCACGGCAGCTGGGCGAACAGCTCGACCGGGGGGAAGGGGATGTGGTCGAACCACCCGATCCTGACGTCGGGGCGCCGGTCGCGGATCATCGCCGGGACGAGCTGGAGCTGGTAGTCGTGCACCCACACGGTCGCGCCCTCGGCGGCCACCTCGCAGACGGCCTCGGCGAAGCGCTCGTTCACCCGGCGGTAGCAGTGCCACCAGGAGCGGTGGAAGGTCGGCGGGACGATGACGTCGTGGTAGAGCGGCCACAGGGTGTCGTTGGAGAACCCCTCGTAGTGGTCGGCGACCTCCTCGGCCGACAGGGACACCGGGACCAGACGCAGCGGCCCGTCGTCGAAGGGCTCGGGGGCCTCGCCGGGGAAGCCGGCCCAGCCGACCCAGGCGCCCTCCCGGTCGTGCATGACCGACTCCATGGCGGTCACGAGGCCACCGGGGCTGGTCTGCCAGGTCGTCGTGCCGTCGGGCTCGACGTGCCGGTCCACCGGCAACCGGTTGGCCGCCACGACGAAGTCGTAGGTGCCGTTCGTGCCGCCCGTGGACGAAACCATCTGACCTCCTTGCTCGTTGACCTCGTCGACCCTCCGGTGACCAACCCTAGTGAGCGCCTCCGGAGCCCGCCCGTCGGACCCGCACGCCGGGTCGCCCGAGGAGGAGACCGCATACCGTGGACCCTGTGACGACCGAGCTGCCCCGCACCCCCGGTGCCGACCCGACCCGTCGGGTGCCGGTGGTCGTGCCGCGTCGGCTGGGCCGCTACGAGCTCCTCGAGCGGATCGGGGAGGGGGGCATGGGGGTCGTGTGGCGGGCCGTGGACGACCGGGGCCGCCAGGTCGCGGTCAAGGTGCTGCGCGAGCACATCGCCCACGACGAGCAGGCCCGCGCCCGGCTGCGGCGGGAGGTGCACAGCCTGGCCAGGGTCCACCACCCGCGGGTGGCCGCGGTCGTGGACGCCGACGTGGACGGACCGGCGCCGTACATCGTCACCGAGCACGTCGCCGGCCGGCCGCTCGACGAGGTCGTCCAGCAGGAGGGTCCGCTGAACAGGGAGGAGCTGCTCCGGCTGGGGCGGGGCCTGGGGGAGGCGCTGGACGCGATCCACCGCGCCGGGATCGTCCACCGCGACCTCAAGCCGGGCAACGTCCTCATGGTCCCCGGCTCCGGCCGGGGCCACGGGGCGGACCGGCTCGACCCGGTGGTCATCGACTTCGGGATCGCGCAGGTCGCCGACGACGTGCGGCTGACGATGACCGGGATGGTCATGGGCACGCCGGGATACCTCTCGCCCGAGGTGGTCGAGGGGGGTGACGTGGGGCGCGCCACCGACTGGTGGGGCTGGGCCGCCACGCTGGCCTTCGCCGCGAGCGGGGAGCCGCCGTTCGGTCGGGCCCCGATGACCGTCGTGCTCGACCGGGTCACCCGGGGGCGGCTGCGGATCGACGGGGTGGACCCCGAGCTGCGGCCGCTGCTGGCCGCCGCGCTGGACCCCGACCCCGGGCGACGCCCGACCCAGCAGCAGGTGCTGGACGGCCTGGAGCGCTATGCCCGGGGGGAGGACGTGACCGGGGCGCTGCCCCGCGGCGCGACCGTCGTCGGTGTCGCCGGGACCCACGGGCCCGCCGACGCGCCGGACGTCGACGTCACCCGCAGGCAGCCGGTCGTCGACCCCACCCGCGGCACGCCCCAGCACCACCCCCGGGTCCAGGCGGTGCCCCCGCCTCCGTGGGAGGCCCCGCACGCCGACCCGGCGGGCCGCGGGGGAGCGGCGCCGACGGCATACCCCTCGCACGACCCGAAGCCGGGTCGTGGGGGACCGGTGGCACCCTCCTCGCCCGACCCGGGGCAGGATCCCTACGCGGTCCCGCCGGGGGAGCAGGGCGGTCCCGACCCCAGGATCGGTCGCAGCCCGCGGACGGGCACGTTGGCCGCCCTTCTCGTCGCTTTCGTGGGGCTGGCCTCCGCCGTCCCGCTGCTGGCCTGGTCGCTCTTCGCGCTCTGGGGGGTGGCCGCCCGGACGGTGGACGCGAGCCTGACCACCCTCGTCCTGCGCCGCCACGAGGCGGGGCGCCGACGCAGCGACGTGCCCGTGCTCGTGGCCGCCTCGCCCTGGCACCTGACCCGGGGGGTGCTGGCGACGGCGTTCTCGCTGCTGCTTCCGCTGGGGATGGCCGCCCTCGTCGCCCTCGTCGTCTCGGGGGTCGTCACGACGACGGAGACGATGATCGGGGTCGACGTCGAGCATCCGGTGCCCGTCGCGACCGGGTCGATCGTCGGGGCACTGCTGGCCTGGTGGGGGCTGTCCGCCACCCCGCTGCGCCGCGGCTCCCGCACCATCCTGCGCGGAGGTGTTCCGGCCGGTCTGCCCACGGTGGGGCTGGTCACGGTGACCCTCGTGGGAGGTGTGGCGCTCGCCGTCTGGGGGTTCCTCGACGCACCGGCGGTGTCCTGGTGGCCGCTGCCGCCGGACCTCGATCTGCGTGACGTGCTGCCCATCCAGCTGCCCTGAGCCCTAGCAGTCCGCGTCGCCGAGGGCGTGGAGGAACGGGTATGAGGTGCGTCACATCCCCTTTCCCTGCGCCTCGAGAAGCCCTACGCTGGTCCGGCTTGTCCCATCCGTCACACCCGTCACTGTGGTGCGACGACCGCGGCGTCCGTCCCGGCGCTCGCGGCCCCTGCCGGAAGGACTTCTCCATGGCCTCCACCGTCTCCCACCGCGCGCCCCGCACCGGGGCGCTCCGGCGCCGGGCAGGTCGTCTGACCCTGGCCGGTGCGACCTCGGTCACGGCTGTGGGGCTCGCGGCACCGACCGCCGCCGCCGACGACCACAGCGTCTGGGACCGGGTGGCCGACTGTGAGTCCAGCGGCAACTGGAGCATCAACACCGGCAACGGCTTCTACGGCGGGCTGCAGTTCTGGCACCCCACCTGGACGGGCTTCGGGGGAGCGGAGTTCGCCCCTTACGCCCACCAGGCGACCAAGCTGCAGCAGATCACCGTGGCCCAGCGGGTCCTGAAGGTCCAGGGGCCTAATGCCTGGCCGGTGTGCTCGGTGCGCGCGGGGCTGACGATGACCAACGGGCTGGCGCCCTACGGGGACGAGGCGCCGGCACCCGCGCCGACGCCGGACCCGGGGGTGCAGGGGTCGTGGTGGGTGAGTGCGACGCCGGGGGCGAACGTGCGCTCGGGTCCCTCGACGTCGTATGCGGTGGTGGGGGCTGCGGCGAAGGGGTCGAAGGTCACGGGTGTGGCGAGCAACGGGTGGGTGCGGCTGGCCGACGGCCGTGGGTGGATCGCGCTGTCGACGTTGACGGACAAGGACCCTGGGGCCTCGGCGCCGGCTCCGACGCCGGACCCGGGGGTGCAGGGGTCGTGGTGGGTGAGTGCGACGCCGGGGGCGAACGTGCGCTCGGGTCCTTCGACGTCGTATGCGGTGGTGGGGGCTGCGGCGAAGGGGTCGAAGGTCACGGGTGTGGCGAGCAACGGGTGGGTGCGGCTGGCCGACGGCCGTGGGTGGATCGCGCTGTCGACGTTGACGGACAAGGACCCTGGGGCCTCGGCGCCGGCTCCGACGCCGGACCCGGGGGGGCAGGGGTCGTGGTGGGTGAGTGCGACGCCGGGGGCGAACGTGCGCTCGGGTCCTTCGACGTCGTATGCGGTGGTGGGGGCTGCGGCGAAGGGGTCGAAGGTCACGGGTGTGGCGAGCAACGGGTGGGTGCGGCTGGCCGATGGCCGTGGGTGGATCGCGCTGTCGACGCTGACCGACAGGGACCCTGGGGCCTCCACACCGGAGCCCGACCCCGCACCGCCGTCGGCCGCGATCAGCTGGACCGTCACCGCGACCGCCGGGGCGAACGTCCGTTCGGGCCCGTCGACGTCCTACGCGGTGGTCGGGGGGCTGGCCCACGGCGCACAGGTGCACGGCGAGCTGTCGACCAACGGCTGGGTGCGCCTGACCGACGGGCGTGGCTGGGTCAGCGGCTCGATCCTCAAGCCCGCCGGTGGAGCCGCCAGCGGGACCGACGCGGGGACGGACGACGCGCCGGTGGCGCCCGCCTCGGACCTGGCGCCCCTCGCGCTCGACGGAAGCATGGGCCCGTTGACGGTCAAGGCCGTGCAGCACTGGGTCGGGCTGCCCGGGACGGGGCGGTGGGACGGCACGACCATCCGTGCCGTGCAGGCCGAGGTCGGCACCCGGGTCGACGGGGCCTGGGGTCCGATGTCGCAGGTCGCGCTGCAGGACCACATCGGACTGTCGCGGGACGGGTCGACCTACCTGAACCACCGCACCGTGGTGGCTCTGCAGGCGTGGCTGAACGCGAACGTCATCGGCTGACCGGCGGACCGGTACGATCGACCGTCGCCGGGGGGACTCCCCGGCCTGCTGGCGTGGCGCAATTGGTAGCGCACCTGTCTTGTAAACAGGTGGTTGAGGGTTCGAGTCCCTTCGCCAGCTCTCCTCCTGAACACGCGATCTAGCCCTTTGACCTGCGAATACGCGAACCGCGCGTCGCAGACCGCAGTGGTCAGTCGTTGCCACGGATGGTCAGTCACGACCCCCCTCTGCCGCGGCCGCCCGTCGCACGCCCAGCGGGGACGCTCCCGGGAGCGCTGCAGGGACGCAGCGGGGACGATGAGCGATCAGGGAGATCGGGGTCCTCCGTGTGATGCCTGTTCACGGGCGTGGATGAGGAGGACACTCCGGACATGGACTCTTTCTCCCGGGCACTGGACGTCGCGCACGACCACGCCATGGGCTGGCTGGACTCGCTGGGGGAGCGGCCGGTGCCACCGCAGGCATCCGTCGAGGAGGTGATCATGGCGCTGGGCCCGGACCTGCCCCAGCGCGGTTGTCCACCGGAGGAGGCCGTCGCGCTCCTGGCGCAGGCGTGCGACCCGGGGTTGACCGCCATGGCGTCTGGCCGCTTCTTCGGGTTCGTCATCGGTGGCACGCACCCGGCCGCACTGGCCGCGGACTGGTTGGTCAGCGCCTGGGACCAGAACAGCGGTCTGCGCACGCTTACGCCGGCGCACAGTGCGGTCGAGGACGTCGCCAGCGCGTGGCTGCTGGATCTGCTCGGCCTGCCCATCGAGAGCGCCGTCGGTTTCACGACAGGCGCGACGATGGCCAACTTCACCGGCCTGGCTGCCGGGCGTGACGCGGTGATCCGCCAAGCGGGCTGGGATGTCGCTCGTCGGGGGCTCGCCGGTGGACCTCCGGTCCGGGTGCTGGTCGGGGCCGAGCGGCACGACACCGTGGACGTGGCGCTGCGCTACCTGGGCCTGGGTGCTCCCGAGGTCGTCGACGTCGACGACCAGGGACGGATCCGGGCGGACGCCCTCGAGCTGGCCCTGAACCGGGGCGACGCCGGGCCGGTCATGGTCGTGCTGCAGGCCGGCAACATCCACTCCGGCGCCTGCGATCCCTTCGCCGAGACGGTTCAGGCCGCGCACCGGCACGGCGCCTGGGTGCACGTCGACGGCGCCTTCGGGCTCTGGGCCGCCGCCTCACCCGCCTACCGGCACCTCGTCCAGGGGTATGAGGCGGCTGACTCCTGGGCGACCGACGCCCACAAGACCCTCAACGTGCCCTACGACAGTGGGTTGTGCATCGTGCGTGACGCCGCGGCGCTCCAGGCGGCGATGGGCGCGCACGGTGCCTACCTGGTGCGCGACGAGACCTGCCAACCGCTGGACAAGGTGCCCGAGCTCTCCCGTCGCGGCCGGGCGATCCCGGTCTGGGCCGTGCTGCGCTGCCTCGGCCGGGACGGGGTCGCCGACCTGGTCGAGCGACTCTGCCGGCACGCCGCCATGTTCGCGGACGCCCTGCGCACCATCCCGGGCGTCACCGTCCTCAACGACGTGGTGCTCACGCAGGTGTGTGCCACCTTCGGCTCGGACGAGCGCACGGACGAGGTGGTCCAGCGGCTCCTCGCCGACGGCACCACGTGGATGACCGGTTCGACCTGGCACGGGCAGAGGATCCTGCGCATCTCGGTCAGCAACTGGTCGACGACGGAGGATGACGTGGATCGGTGTGTGGCGGCTGTGCGGCGGGTCGCTCGCGAGGTCGGTTGACTATTGCCTGCGTCGGTCGTGCTCGACGAACGCGGCGCCAGAGGTGTCAGCAGCTCGGTCGCAGCACCGCTGATGCACAGGCGCTGTGGAACGGTCGTCGAGCGCAGAGTCACCGTGCCGGTCCGGCAGTCTCCGCGCTCGGCGCGTGTGTGGATCGACGTGCTGGACCGCCTGACCTGGGCGCTGAACACGAACCGGATGGATGAGGATGACCTCGCAGTGCTCGAGCGCACGGCGGCCGTACCGGCCACTTGTCCGCGCCCTCCCACCGCGCGAAGGACTCCCTCCGGGCTCCCTGCCTGGCCGGCGCTGGGGCACTAGCCTGACGTCGTGGCCCAGTCCATCCGCTTCTGCACGTCGGCCGATGGAGTGCGTCTGGCGTTCGGGGTCCGCGGGACCGGCCCTCCGCTGGTACGTGTGGCGACGTGGATGACGCACCTGCAGTACGACCGCGACAGTCCTTTGTGGCGCCACTGGCTGGACGCCCTCGCTGAGGGGCGGACCCTGATCCGGTACGACGAGCGCGGTTCGGGGGTTTCAGACCGCGACGTGTCGCGCTTCTCCGTGGACGCCTGGGTGGAGGACCTGGAGGCAGTGGTCGACGCGGCCGAGCTCGAGCGCTTCTCCCTGCTCGGACTCTCGAACGGCGGCGCGGTCGCGATCGCCTATGCAGCGCGCCACCCGGAGCGGGTCAGTCACCTGGCCCTCTGCGGTGCCTTCGCGCGGGGACGTCTGCGTCGCGAGCCGACGGCACGCGTGGAGGCCGAGGCGATGCTGTCGTTGATCCGGATCGGCTGGGGCCAGGCGAATCCGGCGTTCCGACGAATCTTCACCACGCTGTTCGTCCCGCACGCGACCCCCGAGCAGATGCTGTGGTTCGACGAGATGCAGCGGATCTCTGCCGCCCCCGAAACGGCAGCGCTCATGCGGCTGGCCCGCGAGGAGGTCGACATCACCGACCTTCTCCCGCAGGTCCTCACGCCGACACTGGTCATGCACGCCCAGGACGACGCCGCCGTGCCGTTCGAGCAGGGCCGGGAGGTGGCGTCATCCATCCCCGACGCTCGCTTCGTCCCTCTCGAGGGACAGAACCACATCCTCCTCGCCGACGAGCCCGCGGGGGCGGTGTTCCTGCACGAGCTCAACACCTTCCTCCCGACGCTGCGCCCGGACCACGGCACGGAGGGGGTGCTGACCGCACGCGAGGCCGAGATCCTCGAGTGTGTAGCAGCGGGGATGACCAACCAGGCGATCGCAGAACAACTCTTCGTCAGTGTCCGCACGGTCGAACGCCACATGGGCAACATGTACGAGAAGTTCGGGCTGCGTGGCTCGTCCAGCCGTGCGGCGATCGCCGCTCGCGCCGCCTCGTTGATCGAGCAGCAGCGGGACGCCTAGCCCGAACCGTGGCGGGAGGCCGCCACCGCGGCGAAGCCGGGGCGCCACATCTGCGTGCTCGCCCCGATGTGCACACCCTGGTGCCGAACCTAGCCTCGTCCTTATCAACGACGACGTGGGGAGACGCCATGACAGGCCTCGCGGCAGACACGGATACACCGGCCAGGCGGGTCTGGGCCGTGATCCCCAACAGCTGCAACGACTGACCACAATCCGGGGCTCCCACAAGCCGCATCACCCAGGCGCCCACGTACGGGCGCCACAACCGAAAGGAAGTGTTATGCCGCTCATCCAGGTCAAGGTGATCGAGAACGTCTTCACCCACGAGCAGAAGCAGGAGATCGTCCGCAGGCTCACCGACACGATGGTCGAGATCGAGGGCGAGAACATGCGTCCCGTCACGTGGTGCCTCGTCGAGGAGGTGCACAGCGGCGACTGGGCCATCGCGGGCAACCCGCTTTCCACCGCCGATGTCAAGGCCCTTGCCGCCGGGGTCGGCGTCTGAGGTCCCCTCGCAGCTCAACCGTCGGCACGGTCGCTGTGCAGTGGCCGTGCCGACGGTGGGTTCCGACAAAGGGCCCTTCTCCGTACGGCAGGAGCGGTAGATACCAGAGTGGTTCCATGGTCGGATGGCGATCACTCTGCGACTGTCCCCGGAGGACGAGCGAGCCCTGGCGGCAGTGGCCGAAGCCGAGGGTGTGAGCAAGCAGGAGGCGACGGTGCGGGCGATCCGAGAGGCGGCCGCGCGGCGCGGCCACGAGGAGCGTGTCCGCGAGCTGTCCGCACGTGGGCGAGAGCGGTACGCCGACCTGCTTGAGCGTCTCGGGCGCTGACCCGGGAGTACCTGACCACCGAGGACCTGCTCGCCCTGGCGGCGGACCTGGGCGTGGGGCCGATCCAGGACATCGGCCTGCTGGACTCCGCTGCCCACCGCGCCAGCGCCAGTCTCTTCGGACGTGACGCTTGCCCCGACATCGACCCCAAGGCTGGCGCGCTCCTGGAGTCCGTCGTCGTCAACCACCCGCTGGGCGGCGACAGCACGTCGGGCAGTCACCGTGGTGCTGCTCGGTACGGGTGCGCTCGTCACCCTCCAGGGGTGTCTCGGCGACGCCCCTCCCGACCCTCGGAGCGCGCCGCTGGAGGTTGTGCTGGACGGATGCCACGTGAACCGCCCTGACGTCCAGGCGGGCTCTCACGAGATCTCCATCATCGGTGAGGGACGGCTGAGCGTCACGGACGAGGCGGGAACGGAGGTGCTGGAGGCGGGCGGCATGCAGATCCCGCAGAACGCCCCCGCGGTGACGGTCATGCCCGAGGGATACCCACCCACCCTCGTCTCGACGAGCCAGACCTACACCTTCACCTGCACGGTCGGCTCCAAGGTCACCAGCGCCACCCTGGAGTCACTTCCCGCCTCGAACCGATGAGCGTCGGTCAAGTGGTTTATCCCACGACAGCGCCAGGGTCGTCAGCCTCTTCGACACGACAGCGTCGGACCGAACCATCCGGGATGTCGAGGCACGTGCGAGCCTCAAGCGTCACTGGCATCCGCGGCTGGAGCGAGCCGCTGCGCCGGCGGATTCCGCACAACTAGCCTTGCGGGCATGTCTGGAAGGCTACGGGCGCTGTGGGCACGCACACCACTTCCGTGGGAGACGTTCGCAGGTATGGCCGCAGCAGTGGGAGCGCAGCACGCGCGGCCGCTGCGCCTACCGGCATGGCCGCAACTGTGCGGTGCTGCTGTGGCGTGCATGGGCCTCGGCCTGGTGACTGCAGCGGTGCGGGAGCGAGGGCCGGGGTCATTGGCCGAGCCGGTCACCCTTGTCACCCGAGGACTGCACTCGCGGTCTCGAAATCCGATGTATGTGGGTTGCTGCCTGGTCCAGGTGGGGCTCGCCTGCGTGACCCGCAACGCTTGGATGCTGGCGTTCTCTCCAGTGAGCGCGGCGCTGTTGCACCAGTCGATCCTGCGCGAGGAACACGTGCTGCACGAACGGTTCGGCGTCGAGTACGACTCCTACGCCGCCGAGGTGCCGCGCTACTGGTGACTCCGTCCACCGGACTTCCGGCGCGACGCGAAGGGGCAGTACCGCAGCGACTCACCCGGCGGCAGCAGCGTCCGACCACGCGCTTGGTGCGCGGTTGCTTCGCTACCCAAGGTGTTCGTGTAGCAGCGTCACCAGGCTCAGCAGAACCGCGTAGAGGACCATGCCCACGACGAACCAGCCGTAGTGTGACCGACCGCCGGTAGGGATCTCCTGGGTGAAGACGTTGAGGAGCACGCTGCCGGCCAGGAAGGCGACCATGAGGGTGACGACCAGGGAACCCGACGGCGCAAAGATTGCCGCGAGCCCCCATCCGGCCAGCAGGGCCACTGCCAGCAGGAGGCGGGGGCCCCGCCGGTCGAAGCGCTTGCCGTAGTGCTCTTCCAGGCCGCGGTCGACGAGGATGAAGTGCAACGCCATGGCCACGGTGAACAGCGCTGCGAAGGGCACACTGGTGCGGTAGTTCAACGGCAGGGAGTAGGCGATGATCGCGTTGTACAGCATGAAAGAACTCAGATGGAGCCAGAACACCGCCGGTGCCGCCGACGCGTCCTCACGGCGTGAGCGGTGGGCCAGCCTGTCCAGGCCGTAGAACACAGCGAACCCCACCAGGGCCACGAAGAAGACCTCCAGACCCAGCAACGGGCTGGGGTCACCCTGCTCACCCAGCACCTCCCGCAGCGACTCGTTGCCCTCCGCCAGTTCGGGAAGAAGGTGCAGGAAGACGTAGGTGACCGCCACGCCACCGGCGAAGGAGCCCGAGGCGTCCTCAGGGACCAGCGGGAGCTGCCGGATGCGTGGCGCCAACAGGTGCAGGGCGACGAGGACAGCTACCGAGGCCAGAGCCAGGAGGAGCGCGGGTCCGGTCTCCACCCCGCTGCCCCCTACATGCTCGTCCACCGTGCTCATCACCGTCATGCACTTCCTTCCGCGGTTGTCGGTAAACCGCGGTGGACGGCCCGGGACAACCGGGCCCGCTCCAGGCAGCCGGCCGGCAAGTGGATCTGCGTCGCGCCTTGACCAATCTCGCGAAGCTCGTCACGTAGAGCGCCAAGATCGACCCTCAAGGTAGACCTGACCCTGCGCGACGTCGACCTGGCGCCGCCTGGCGATGCTAGGCGGCGACATCTGCTGCCCCCGTGGGCGCTCGCGTAGAGGAGGCCGGTGTAGTGGAGCACGACGACGGTCTGGTGCGGTCCGGCGCTCAGGCTGACGATGGCGCGCTGTCGCTGGGTGCGGTTGCGGTGCTCTTCGTCTTCGTGCCGGTTGCGGTGATTTCGTTGCCGTGCCGGCAACCCTGCCTGCCGTGAGCCTGGGACTGGTCGGCTTCCTGTCCGTGCCTGACCTGTCGTCGGCACATGTGCGTGAATGGCTAGCCGAGTCCGCGGGAGGCGAGGTGTGGGGAGGAACATCCGAAGCGTCAGGTGCCAGTCGATGAGGCGCCGCTCAGGGGCGGAAGGTGGTGCCCAGGTTCTTCAGAGCCTCGTTGTCGACGGGGAGTTCGCCGCGCTTGACCGCGGCCAGCAATTGGTCGTGGTCGGCCTCGGTCTGATCGGCGTACAACCGGGCGAACCGGGTTAGGGCGACGTCCACCTTGTCCGAGCCCCCGACATACCCCGCGATCATGGATGCACCGCTGGTGCGGGCGTGCCCCTTGGCGAGCAGGTGGCCGACGATGCCGGCGTAGTCGGTCAGTGCGGGGGCGTCGATCGCGTCCAGGGGGATGGTGCCCTTGCTGTTGCGGAACTGCCGCACGTAGTAGGTGTAGTCGGCGCCGACAGTCGCCCACCCCAGCAGCGGGTCACTGACCGTCTGCAGTGCCTGCTGGTACTCGACCACCCGTTGGCCCTGGTGCTCGTGCAGCGCGGAGTCGCCGTGCACGTGGCGGGCGATGACCGAGCGACGGGCCTGCTTGAGCTGCAGGAATAGCACGTCGTCGGGCGTACTGCCCTCCAACAGCGCGACGTAGGCGCGCAGGCCGACGCTGCCGACCCCGACCACCTTGTGCACGATGTCGACCAGGGTGTAGCCGCCGACCACCCGACGCCAGTGCGGTGCGAGCGTCATCAGGTAGCCGTCGAGCGCCTCGGCCAGTGCCTCCCGCTCGGTGTCGCTGACCCGGGTGATCGTCGGCGGGTCCTCGACGATCACGCGCCGCCCGGCCTGCTCGGCCGTGAACTTCGGTAGCGCCCGGTCGCTGGTGCGCCTGCGGGCCCGCTTGGCCGAACGTTGGATCTCCTTGCGCAAGGTCTTCTCGGTCGCGGTCTCGTGCATCCGGCCGACGTCGAGCCGGTTGTAGGAGCGCATCATCAGGGGCTGCTCGGCCAGGAATCTCAGTTCGGTGCGGTATGCCGTGACGCAGGCCCGCACGGCAGCCTCGCACTGCTCCTCGGACAGGCCGTTCTCGCGTCCGGCGACGTAGATGCTGGCGACCAGGCGGCGCAGGTCCCACTCCCAGCACCCGGGGTGGGCCTCGTCGAAGTCGTTGAGGTCGATCACCAGCTCGCCCTCGGGGGAGGCGTAGAAGCCGAAGTTCCCGAAGTGCGCGTCACCGCCGATCACCGGCATGATCCCGGTCGACGGCAGCCGCGCGACATCGTCGGCCATCACCATGGCCGTGCCCCGCAGGAAGCCGTAGGGGTTGATGATCATCCGGGCCACGCGCAGCGGGATCAGCTCACTGCGCCGCCCCTTGTGCGACTCCTGGATCAGCGTCACCGGGTCCGGACGCCCCGGCCAGAGTCTCCAGTCGCCAAGGCTCTTGCGCGGTACGTCCTTATGTAGCGCCTTGCCCATGGCATAACGCTCCGCCCGCGAGGTGGGTCGTTTGCGGATGGAAGCGTAGGCCGTGCTGTCGGCGGTGGCGAGCACCCTATGGCCGGTTGTTGCGGAGGTCACGAGACCGGGCCCGCTTCCGCGGCCTGTCGGTACCCTCGGACCGCGGTCCAGTCCACCGCAGCGTAGGAATGATCGACTGGCACGAACCTCACCCTGGCGTGTTCGCGCCACCCCTGCAACACCTCGCTGGCCATGACCCCCAGGACCAGTGCCCGGCCGGGCTCGGTCCAGGTGGTCGGCGCAGTCGCTCTCGTAAGGGGGCCCGCCCCCGGTGGTGTGACCCATGCTCGCCTGCTCGATACGCGTCACCCGCTTGACCTGAGCACGTCGACATCCGTGCGCGCAGTACCCGCGGCATCTCCGTATGCGGGTATGCGCTTACCGCGCTGGGGGTCGAGGAGGCGGGCTGGGCCGTGGCCAAGGTCGTCGCCTACCGGCTCGCCGCCAAAGATCACCTCGCAGGTGACGTCGTCGGTCGAGTCCTGTGAACCGGTGAGCAGCCAGTGGATGCCGTGCCATGCCATGCCTTGTCCAGATCCACGGAGGTCTCTTCGTCGTCGGACTCCAGCAGCGACTTGATGCTGTCGGTGCTCTCGACCAGTTCAGCGGCCTCGTCGGCCGAGCGTCGGTAGGCGACCCAGATCATTCCCACCTGGGCATAACCCGTGAACGGCCGCCGTCGCCACCCGCGGCATGGGTGTTCGGCGGAACGCCGTGAGCCTGGCCTGGCCTGGGTCCGGTCATCGGTACCGTGTACTCACGATGCTTCGTCTCCGGCCCTTTGCGGCTGGGCATTGCGGGGGCAACCGCGATCATGCTGGGCGGATCGTGAACGGAAGGGGGCAGCCGGAATGAGCCTTGGCCAGCAGATCGGCCCGGAGTTCGAGGCCTTCGACTTCACGCACGACACGCGCACCTACGAGGTGTTCCGGGGCGGTTCTGGGCCGGCGGTTCTGGTGCTCCATGAGATCCCGGGCTTGCATCCGGGCGTCATCGACTTCGCCCGCCGGCTCATCTCCGCCGGGTACACCGTGTTCCTGCCGTCCCTGTTCGGTCGGCCCGCGGTACCGGCGACGGGCCGCGAGGTCGCGCGATCGATGCTGCGCGTCTGTGTGGCACGTGAGTTCACCAAGCTGGCCGATCGCACGAGCCCGGTCGTGGGGTGGCTGCGGGCACTGGCAGCGTCGGCCTACGGCGAGTGTGGCGGGCCGGGGGTCGGTGTGGTCGGGATGTGCTTCACCGGAGGCTTTGCGCTGGCGACGGCGCTTGAGCCCTCGGTCGTCGCCTCCGTGATGAGTCAGCCGGCCATGCCGGGGCCGATCGGGCAGCGTGGCCGTGCCGCCCTTGGTCTGGATCCCGAGGACCTCGCCACGATCACGGCACGAGCCAATGACGACCTGCGCGTGCTCGGGCTCCGGTTCACCAACGACCGGGGTTGCCCGCCGGAGAGGTTCGAGACCCTGCGGGCGTCGCTCGGGGCATCCTTCGAGGGAATCGAGATCGACTCGTCGCCGGGCAACGCTGCTGGTATCGCGCCGTCGGCGCACTCGGTCCTCACGATCTCTCTGGTCGACGACCCGGGGCATCCGACGAGGGTCGCCCTCGATCGGGTCCTGGCGTTTCTGGCCGAGCAACTGCGACGTTGACCTCCCCATGCGGTTCTCCTCGACGGGAAGGGCGTCGCCAGGTGGGTGCGCAGCATGGTCCAGAGTCCGGTATGGAACATCGTCGCGGCCGCCTGGTCGGACCAGATCGCGGCGGGGACGCCCGCCTGCCGAGCATGGCCCGGCGGGGGCGGGTCGGGAGCCGGTGGACGCGGCGGGTGGTCCAGGGCGTCATCGTGTGGATGGTGGCGATCGCGCCGCCGCCGGGAATGCGCGCTGGGAACTGGCGGTTGCTGCCGCCGGAAGATGACGAGCCCCGGCGGGGCACATTCTTGTGAGAAGGAGCACGATGAAGGCAGTGTTTTACGACGAGTACGGTGATCCCGACGTTCTCCAGTACGGCGACCAGCCTGACCCGAAGGTGGGGCCGGACAGCGTGCTCCTGGACGTGCGGGCATCGTCGGTCAACCCGGTCGACTGGAAGATCACCGCCGGCTACCTCGACGCTGCCCTGCCAACCTACTTTCCGGTGATTCCGGGTTGGGACGTGGCTGGCGTCGTCGTGGAGCCGGGAGTCTCGGTGACCGAGTTCCAGGCCGGTGACGAGGTGATCGGCTACGCCCGCATGGACACGGTGGGGTTGGGCACGTTCGCCGAGCGCGTCGCCGCTCCGGTGCGGGCCCTTGCCCGGAAACCGAGCAATGTGTCCTGGGCCGAAGCAGCCACCATCCCCCTTGCGGGACTGACGGCGTACCAGTCGCTCGAGGCGGTCGACGCGACCGCGGGTGACACCGTCCTGGTGCACAACGGCGCGGGCGGCGTTGGTACCTACGCCATCCAGATCGCCACGGCGTGGGGAGCCCGCGTCCTGGCCACCGCGTCCGAGAAGAACCACGACTTCCTGCGCTCGCTCGGCGCCGAACCGCTGACCTACGGGGACGGGCTCGGGGAGCGCGTCGCCGAGGCGGCGCCCGATGGGCTCGATGCCGTCGTCGACTTCGTGGGAGGCGAGGACTGGATGGCATCCCTGCCGTACCTGAGGACGCCCGGGCGGGTTGCCTCCGTGGTCGACGACGGGGTGAAGGAGAAGGGTGGCCGTTACATCTTCGTCCGCCCCAACCCTGTTCACCTGCTTGCGCTCACCGAGCTCGTGGAGGTCGGGAGGGTGAAGCCGGTCGTCGCCGACACCTTCCCGCTGGAGCGCGCGGCCGACGCCTTCCGTCGCAGCATCGAGGGACACGTGCGCGGCAAGATCGCCATCACCATCGGCGACCAGAGCTAGATAAGGCTCCTCGGACCCTGCGCCGGCGTTGCAGCCGCCGCGGCTTCCGACGCAGGGTCCGTACACTCCCGCTGTCGGAGCATGGAGCACTTGTGGGTGGGGCACTGCCACTCCTCTGCCTTCGGAGCGGGCCTGGCGTTCCTCGGCTGAGCATGGCATCGCCCACCTCGATCCCACCTGGTCCAGCAGTTGCACACTCACGGCTCGCGCGCGGCTGAGTTGAACGGAAGAGCCGGCCCCTGCGCGGCGTGACCGAACCTTGAGCCGCGGCAGATGAGGGCGTGCGCTGCGTGTCCGAGGGCCTTCAGAAGGCCACGGATGGGACTAGGGACGCACCAGCTTCACGAGTGCCTCGACGGTCTCCTTGGCGTCCCCGAAGAGCATCCGGCTGTTGTCCTTGTAGAAGAGCGGGTTCGGTACGCCTGCGTAGCCGCTAGCCATGGACCGCTTCAGCACCACCACGTCGCGGGCCTTCCACACCTCCAGCACCGGCATGCCGGCGATCGGTGACCCGGGCTGGTCGATCGCCGCTGGGTTGACGGTGTCGTTCGCGCCGATGACCAGCACCACGTCGGTCTGCGGCAGGTCGTCGTTGATTTCCTCCATGCTGAGCACGACGTCGTAGGGGACCCTGGCCTCGGCGAGAAGCACGTTCATGTGGCCGGGAAGCCTCCCGGCCACCGGATGTATGCCGAAGCGCACCTGTGCGCCTCTGGCGCGCAGGCACGCGGTGAGCTCCGCCACCGGGTACTGCGCGCGCGCGACGGCCATGCCGTAACCGGGCGTGATCACCACCGACTGCGCGTGCCGCAGCAGCTCGGCGACCTCGGCGGCGTTGCTCTCCCGGTAGTCGCCGTAGTCGGTGCCGTCGCCCTCGAAGGTCGTCCCCTCCGTGCCGAAGCCGCCGGCGATTACCGATACGAACGAGCGGTTCATGCCCTGGCACATGAGGTAGCTGAGGATGGCACCGGAGGAGCCGACCAGCGCACCGGTGACGATGAGCAGGTCGTTGCCGAGGAGGAAGCCGGCCGCGGCCGCCGCCCACCCGGAGTAGCTGTTGAGCATCGACACCACGATCGGCATGTCACCCCCGCCGATGGCGGCCACCATGTGCCAGCCGAGCGCCAGCGCGACGGCGGTCATCAGGACCAACGGCATTGCGGTGTGGGTGAGGACGAACCAGACCATCAGCCCAGCCGAGGCGAGCAGAGCCACCAGGTTGAGCAGGTGCCGGTGCGGCAGCACCAGCGGGTTGGCCGAGATGCGGCCACTGAGCTTGAGCGCGGCGACGACGGAGCCGGTGAAGGTCACGGCTCCGATGAGGACGCCGAAGAACACCTCGACGAGGTGGAACGTCTCCTCGGAGGAGGGCAGCGCGCCTGGCGCGAGGTAGGCGTTGTAGCCGATCAGGACCGCGGCGATGCCGACGAAGCTGTGCAGCATGGCGATGAGCTGCGGTACGCCGGTCATCTCGACCACCCGCGCCCGCCACAGACCGATCCCGGCCCCGACCAGCATGGCCGCCGCGATGAGGGCCAGGGTCAGCTCCGGGTCTGCCGCACGCTCCGCGGCCAGCCAGATGGTCGCGGCAAGCGCGATCGCCATACCGACGATGCCGAAGGCGTTGCCCCGCCGGGCGGTCTCGTGCTTGGAGAGTCCGGCGAGGGACAGGACGAACAGGACGGCCGCGACGACGTAGGCGGCCTGCACGACGGTGACGCTCATGCGTCGCCCTGCCGCCGGAACATCTTCAGCATGCGCCCGGTGACCGCGAAGCCTCCGAAGACGTTGATGCTCGCGACGACGGTGGCGCCGAGCGCCAGGCTGCGGACCAGCGGGTCCTCGCTGCCCACCTGGAGCAGTGCACCGACGAGGATGATGCCGCTGATCGCGTTCGTCTCCGCGAGCAGAGGGGTATGGAGCGCGTGCGTCACGTTGCTGATCACGTAGAACCCGACGATCACCGCCAGCACGAACACGGTGAAGTGGCCCAAGAACGCAGCGGGCGAGACGGTGGCGACCAGCGTGAACAGGACCGCAGCCATGGCCATGGCGAAGTAGCCGCGCCGAGCGTCGAGCCGGACGGCCGCCGGCGGGGGCGTCCCGACCGGAGGATCGGCGGTCGGGGCGGGAACGGACGGGAGGGCGGACACGCTCACGGGCGGCGGTGGCCACAGGACCTCCCGCTCGTGCGTGACGGTCAACCCCCGCACCACCTCGTCGTCCAGGTCCAGGACGATCTGCCCGTCCTTGGCAGGGGTGAGCAGGGCGAGGAGGTTGACGATGTTGGTGCCGTAGAGCTGGGAGGCCTGGGTCGGCAGACGCGCGGGCAGGTCCGTGTAGCCCACGATCTTCACCCCGTTGTGGCTGATGACGACCTTACCCGGCTGCGTGAGCTCGCAGTTGCCGCCGTTGCGGGCAGCCATGTCCACCACCACGCTGCCGGAGCGCATGCGCGCGACCGTCTCGGCCGTGACGAGCCTGGGAGCGGGGCGACCGGGGATCAGCGCGGTGGTGATGACGATGTCGGCCTCGGGACACTCGCGGGCGTAGACCTCCATCGCCCGCCGGTGGAGGTCTCCGCGCATCTCGCGGGCGTAGCCGTCCGCACCCTCGCTCTCGCCCTCAGACGCGATCCACACGAACTGGCCGCCCATCGACTCGACCTGCTCACCGGCGGCCCGCCGGATGTCGAAGGCGCGCACCACCGCGCCCAGGCTGCTCGCCGTCCCGATCGCGGCGAGCCCGGCGACACCGGCGCCGATGACGAAGACCCCGGCCGGAGGGACCTTGCCCGCGGCGGTGACCTGGCCGGTGAAGACCGAGCCGTACTCGTAGGCCGCCTCGATCACCGCGCGGTAGCCGCCGATGTTGGTCATCGAGGAGAGGACGTCGAGCGACTGGGCCCTCGAGATCCGGGGGACAGCGTCCATCGCGAGCGCCGTGACGGCCCGGTCGGCGAGCGCCTGGAGGAGCTCGGGGCTCTGACCGGGGCTGAGCTGGGTGGCCAGGATGGCACCGGCCCGGAGGCGGCCGACCTCCTCCGCGGTGGGGGCGTCCACCTTGGCCACCACGTCGGCGGCCCACACCGCTGGACCGGGGTCGAGGGTGGCGCCGGCCCCGGCGTACTGCTCGTCAGGAAAGCTGGCCCGCTGGCCAGCACCCTCCTGCACGACGACCTGGTGGCCCAGCCGCATGAGCCTGCCAACCGTCTCGGGCGTCGCCGCCACACGGGTCTCTCCGGCCTTGGACTCCGTCGGTATGCCGATCAGCACGCGGCCTCCTTGCCTCGTGGGTCGCCGGGAGGTGCCGTGCGCGTGTGACCGTGGCACCCTCGCCGAGCCGCACCCTACAAGGCCCCTGTGTCCAGCAGCCAGGCGTACCGCCTCACCAGGAGGGGGCCCCGGCAGAGTGGGTGTCTTCAGCTCACCGGATCGGCGGCACTCGAGGAGCCGCAGTGCGGCAGGAGCGGACGCTACCGCGTGCGCAGTGCGGCCATAGGAAGGCGTTGTCGCGCTGGGGTCTGGACGTGAGGAACGTCCTCCTGATGCGCTTGTCGGGCTTGGTGTCCCATCGCCTTCAGGAGGACGTCCCCATGTCCACCCCTGGTGGTGTCTCGCGTGGTGACCGGAACCGGAACGCCCGGCTGGCCCGCCTGCGCGACGGTCCCGCCCACGAGCGCGATCGTGGGGATCGACCTGGCCGACCGTAGACCGGCCAGCATGCCGCCCGGCACGGGTTCGCCGGGCACCTTGCGGCCGGGCGCGAGCCAGCCGCCCAGTTGACTGAAGCCCTGCGGCCGCACAGGTGGGCGACCCGCGGCAGAGGCGCGCCTCTGGTTCTCATGCGGCTCCGGCGTGCGTGCACACTCCATGCGCAGTTGGGTGCGTCCGCTGGTCAGCCAGATGCGGTGGGCGGTGGCGGCGCAGACCCGGACGTGTCGGCGAGGATTGTTGGCTAGCCTGGACAGCACGAGCCAGACCCGCAGGCGCGTGATCCAGAGTGTTCGCTCACCGATGAGGAGAACCGATGCCCACAGAGTCACTGACAGAGCTCGTACAGCAGCACCTCGAGACAGCCTCGACCGCGTCCAGCGGGCGTAGCGCCCATACGATCTACGGCGGTCACGAGAACGTGCTCCGACAGACCCTGATCGCCCTCCGGGCAGGTAGCAGCCTCGACGAGCATGAGAGCCCTGGCGAGGCCACCCTTCAGGTGCTGCACGGGCGTATCACTCTGGTGGCAGGACAGGACCGGTGGAACGGCTCCCCCGGTGATCTCATCCCCATCCCCGACTCTCGCCATGCGCTCGAGGCGGTTGACGACTCCGTGGTCCTCCTCACGGTCGGGATGCGTGAGGCGTAGCAGGCCCCAGGAACGGTCCACGAAAGGTGGTCCACGGTTCCGTCAGTTGGCGACGCGTGCAGGCCATCGCCGCACTGGATGATTGCTGACGCTGCTCCATGACCGCGGCGAGCAGGGCCTGCTCGGAGCGGTGGTGGTGGTCAGCGTCCGCATCGACCACCGCGGTCGCCTCCTTCGTGCCAGGGTGAGGGGGCCGCTTGACACCCGGCCCGTCCTGTCAGTCCAGCCGGACCGACCGAGCGCTCGCTCGGTCAGGTCCCAGCACGAGAGAGCGTGAGTCGATGAGGCCCTGGGAGGCGCACTACCCCGCCGGTCTCACGGCGCAGGCCCCGCCCACACCGGCCGACCTGACGACGGCGTGGAGGGAGCGGGTCGAGCGTGACCCCGACGGGCTGGCCCTCCTGCACCTCGGGCGGGCAGTCACGGCCGCCGAGCTGGACGCCCAGGCGGAGGCGTTCGCCGCTCTCCTGGCCAGCCGGGGCATCGGTGCCGGGGACCGGGTCGGCATCGTCCTGCAGAACGTCCCCACCGCGGCCGTCGTGCTGCTGGGCGCCTGGCGCCTCGGCGCGGTGGTCCCGCTGCTGAACCCGATGTACCACGGCACGGAGCTGCGGACCCTGATCAAGACCTGCGGCGCTAGCGCCCTCGTCGTCGACCCCGACCTGCTGGGGACGGTCCGCAGCGCCGCCGAGGGCACGACGGTCGAGGTGATCTGGGCAGACGGCGACCCCGAGCTCAGCTCCCGTCGGGACGAGCGCGTCGACCCGGCGCTGCAGAGCACCGACGACGTCGCGCTGCTGACCTTCACATCCGGCACCACGGGCGTGCCGAAGGCGGCGATGAACACCCACGGCAACGTGCTCACCGTCGCCGCCTGCGTCCGCGACTGGATGGGGCTCACCACGCAGGACCGGGTGCTCTGCGTCGCTCCCGTCTTCCACATCACCGGCGCGGTCATCACGCTCATGGCGCCGCTGCTGGCCGGTGCCGCGGTCGTGCTGATCGGGCGTGCGAGCCCTGAGGGCGTCCTCCGCGCCTTCCGCGAGGACGGCGTCACCACGACCACCGGGTCGATCACCGTCTTCAACGGGCTGGCCCGTCTTGAGGGGGTCTGCCGGGACGATTTCCCCAAGGTCCGCCACCTCTACTCCGGCGGGGCGCCGGTGCCGCCCTCCACCGTCGAGCGCTTCCGCCGCGAGCTGGGGGTCTACATCCACAACATCTACGGCATGACCGAGACGACGTCCGCGTGCATCGGCGTGCCGCCCGGGGGCGAGGCCCCGGTGCACGAGCCGACCGGCTCGCTGGCCGTCGGGCTGCCCTTCCCCGGGCTCGAGGTCCGCGTCGTCGACCCCGAGGGCCACCCCGTGCCCGCGGGAGCGCCGGGCGAGCTGGAGCTGCGGGGCCCGCACGTCGTGCCCGGCTACTGGGAGGACGAGCAGGCCACCGCCGCCACCTTCCCCGGCGGCGCGCTGCGGACCGGTGACGGGGCCGTCCTGGACGAGCAGGGCTGGGTCTACATCGTCGACCGGCTCAAGGACCAGATCAACACCTCCGGCTACAAGGTGTGGCCGCGCGAGGTCGAGGAGGCCCTCCTGCGGCACCCGGCCGTCCACGAGGCCGCCGTCGTCGGGGTTCCGGACGACTACCGCGGCGAAGCCGTGACCGCGTTCGTCACCTCCGTGGCCGGCGCCGCCGTGACCGAGGACGAGCTGCGCGCGCACGTCCGCGCCGAGCTGGCGGCATACAAGGTGCCCCGCCGCATCGGGTTCCTCGACGAGCTCCCCAAGACACCCACGGGCAAGATCCGCCGACGCGACCTGCGCGACGGCCTCGACGAGGAGGATTCTCAGGTATGACGCAGCGACCGCTTTCCGGACAGGCGGCCCTGGTCACCGGGGCCAGCCGGGGGATCGGGCTGGCGATCGCCGCCCGCCTGGTCGAGCTCGGTGCCCAGGTGGTGATCACCGCCCGCGGCCAGGAGACCCTGGACGAGGCCGTGGCGAGCCTCGGCGACGCGGCGCTCGGCGTCGCCGGCAAAGCCGACGACCCCGACCACCGGGCCCAGGTGCTGCAGACCGTCGCCGATCGTCACGGCCGGCTGGACATCCTCGTCAACAACGCCGGGATCAACCCCGCCTACGGCCCGCTGGAGGAGATCGACCTCGGCGTGGCCCGCAAGATCCTCGAGGTCAACGTGCTGGGCAACCTGGCGTGGACGCAGGGCGTCCTCGCGCACGAGGGGCTGGGCTTCCGGCAGCACGGGGGCCGCATCGTCAACGTCTCCTCCGTCTCGGCCAGCGTCCCCAGCCCGGGGATCGGGTTCTACGGCGTCTCCAAGGCCGCCGTGCACCACCTCACCCGCACCTGGGCGGTCGAGCTGGGCCCGGAGATCCGCGTCAACGCGGTGTCCCCGGCGGTGATCAAGACCGACTTCTCCAGGGCGCTCTACGAGGGCAAGGAGGCGGACGTCGCGGCTGGCTACCCCCTCGGGCGGCTGGGGGAGACGCGGGACGTCGCCGACGTCGTCGCCTTCCTCGTCGGCGAGGAGTCCCGCTGGGTGACCGGGCAGGTCGTCGACGTCGACGGCGGCCTCCTGGTGGGCGGGGGCCACGCATGAGCACCCGTCCCGACGCGATGTCCCCCGAGCTGGCCGACCTGGTCGCCCGCACCCGTGCGTTCGTCCGTGAGGTCGTGATCCCGGCCGAGCCCAGGCCGGGGGAGACCCTTGAGCTGGACGCCCGCCGCGAGCTCTCGGAGAGGGCCAAGGAGGCCGGCGTCTTCGCCCCCGTCTCCAGCGCGGCCTACGGCGGGCTGGGCCTGCCGCTGCGCGACTGGTCGCCGGTCCTGCAGGAGGCCGGCTACAGCCCGATCGGTCCTGCGGTCCTCAACTGCATGGCCCCCGACGAGGGCAACATGCACATGCTCTCCCTCATCGCCACGGAGGAGCAGAAGGAGACCTTCCTCGCGCCGCTGGTGCGCGGGCAGGAGCGCTCCAGCTTCGCGATGACCGAGCCCCACCCCGGCGCCGGCTCCGACCCGTCCGCCCTGACGACCACCGCCCGGCGCGAGGGGGACGAGTGGGTCATCGAGGGCCGCAAGCGCTTCATCAGCGGGGCCAACGAGGCGGGGATCGCCATCGTCATGGCCCGCACCGAGGAGACCGTCGACGCCGACGGGCGGACCCGGCCGGCGGGGGCCACGATGTTCCTCACCCGCACCGACGTGCCGGGCTGGCGCGTCGGGGCCCAGATCCACACCTCCGAGCAGATCATCTCCGGCGGCCACCCCTACGTGCATCTCGAGGGCCTGCGCGTGCCCGGCTCGGCGGTGCTGGGCCAGGTCGGGGAGGGCTTCCGCTACGCCCAGGTCCGGCTCGGCCCGGCGCGGCTGACGCACTGCATGCGCTGGCTCGGACTGGCGCGCCGGGCCCTGGACACGGCGCTGGACCGGGTCGAGCGGCGCGAGCTCTTCGGCTCGCCGATGAGCCAGCTCGGGCTGGCCCAGGGGCTGGTCGCCGACTCGGTCATCGACATCGAGACCTCCGACGCCATCATCGCCCGCACGGCCGCGCTGCTGGAGAACGACGAACGGGCCGGGCAGGCGATGAGCTCGGTCGCGAAGGTGCACTGCGCCGAGGCGATCTACCGGGTCGTGGACCGCAGCATGCAGCTGTGCGGCGGCGACGGGATGAGCGAGGAGCTGCCGCTGGCGCAGTTCCTCATGGAGGTCCGGCCCTTCCGGGTCTACGACGGCTCCAGCGAGACCCACCGGTGGGCCATCTCCCGACGGGCCTCCCGCGCCCGGCGCCGCGAGATCGAGGCCGGGGCGAGCCCGCTCGACCGGGTCGCCCCCGAGGAGCACGATGGCTGAGTCGCGCCCGGACGGGGTGGACGTCGTCGCCACCCGCGCCGAGGCGCAGGGTATGACGATGCCTCCGCTGCTGGTGCTCGACGCCCTGGGCGAGTGGTTGGACGGGCAGGGGATCGGCCCGTCGGGTGGCCCGTTGTCCTGGGAGCGGATCGGGGACGGACAGTCCAACATCACCTACCTCGTGCAACGTGGGGACGGCGCGGACGCGGCGCGCGTCGTGGTGCGTCGCGGCCCCCGTCCACCGCTGCCGCCCTCGGCCCACGACATGGTCCGGGAGTCGCGGATCCAGCGGGTGCTGGGGGAGCGGGAGGTGCGCGTCCCCCGCATCCTCGGCGTCTGCGAGGACGAGTCGGTGCTGGGTGTCCCGTTCTACGTCATGGAGCACCTGGACGGCGTGGTCGTCACCGACACCGAGCCGCCGGCGCTGGGCTCGGCGCAGGCCCGGGGCCGCACGAGCGCTGCGGTCGTCGACACGCTCGTCGCGCTGCACGCGGTCGACGTGGCCGATCCCGCGGTGGCTGCCCTCGGCCGGCCGGCCGGCTACCTGGAGCGTCAGGTGAGGCGGTTCGCCGGGCTGTGGCCGCAGGTCTCCGTCCGTGAGCTGGACGACTTCGAGGTCGTGACGCAGTGGCTGGCCGACCGCCTGCCCGGGCAGGCGGGGAACGCCGTCGTCCACGGCGACTACCGGCTCGGCAACCTCATGCTCGACCGTGGCGCTCCGGACCGCGTGCTCGCCGTCCTCGACTGGGAGATGGCCACCCTCGGTGATCCGCTGGCCGACCTCGGTTACGTCACCGCCACCTGGAGCGATCCCTCCTGGGAGCCGACGGTGATGGATCACGCCACGGTCACCCGCGACGAGGGCTGGTGGCACCGCACAGATCTGGCGCAGGCCTACGCTGCCAGGACCGGCGCCGACCTCGACGCCCTTCCGTGGTACCAGGCCCTGGCGATGTGGAAGTCTGCCGTCTTCTGCGAGGCGATGTACACACGATGGCTCCGCGGCGAACGCCCGGGCGACACCACCTTCGCCCCTCGTCTTGAGCGCGGGGTCCCGGGGCTGCTCGCGAGGGCGCGCGCGCACGCAAGCGAGCTGGCCTGACCCCAGCACGCCCCGCAACGCGCCACACCTGGCCGCCTTCCGAGAGGTGTGTGTGCCGTTCCTAGGACGCCTGCCGGCCGACCCGCTCTCCCAACGCATCCTCCAGGAGCGTGACCAGGGCCTCGAGCTGGACGTCGGAGGACTCGGCGATCTCCTGGTCGGCCCCGTCGAGCGCCCGGGCGGCCAGCCCCGCCTTGCTGTCGATGAGCTCGGCGATCCTCGTGTCGAGGGTCTGCGCTGCGATGATCCGCCACGCCGTGACCGGCTCCTCCTGCCCGATGCGGTGGACGCGGTCGATGGCCTGGGTCTGCTCGGCGTCGGTCCACGACAGTTCCGCGAGCACCATGTTCGAGGCGACCTGCAGGTTGATGCCCACGCCGGCGGCCGTCAGCGAGCACACGACGACCGCGACGTCCGGGTCGTCGGTGAAGGCGTCGATGTGCTTCTGCCGGGCCGCCGCCGTCTGGTCGCCGCGGATGGAGGCGTACCGGATGCCCCGCCGGGCGAAGGTCGCCTCGGCGGTGTCCATGACATCGATGTGCTTGGCGAAGAAGACGACCTTCCCCGCGCTGCGGGCGAGCTGTGCGGCGTAGTCGGCCGCGAGGCCGGCCTTGGCCTGACCGATGCGCCGCATCATCGTGAACACGTTCTCGTCCGACGTCTTCGTCGCCTTGTTCGCCCGCTCCCACGCGGCCACCTGACGCACGAGGTCGTGGTCGATGCCCTCGACGACCTCGCCGGCGTGCCGCGCCTCCAGCGCCCGCTCGTAGCGTGCGACGAGTCGGCGGGCGAGGGCTTGCTCGGCCGCCCGGATGGACCGCCCGGCCTCGTCGTCGAGCTCGACGGGGACGTCGGCCACGCGGCGGGCGGGCAGGTCGGCAGCCACGTCCCTCTTGCGTCGCCGGACGATGCCTCGGTCGATGACGGCGGCGCGGGCGACGGTGGAGAAGCCGCGGTCCGCCGGCGTCAGACCGCTCTCCTCCAGCGCCACCATCAGCTCACCGACCGGTCTGGTCTCGTCGATCCAGCCGAGGAACTGCCAGATCGCCGTGAAGTCCTCGATGTCGTTGATCAGCGGTGTGCCGGTGAGGGCCATGAGCAGCGGATGACCGGTCCGCGTGCGGATGCGCTCGGAGAGCTTCAGCACGTTCTGCGACCGCTGCGACTTCCTGTTCTTGATGTAGTGCGCCTCGTCGACCACCATTCCCCGCAGGCCCAGTTCCCCGAGCCACCCCACGTGCCGGTCGAGCACCTCGTAGTTGACGACGATGATGTCCGCGAAGCCGTCGATCGTGTCACCGTCGCCGTGGACCACGGTCGCGGGGTGGTTGGGCGTCCACAGGGCGGCCTCGCGCGCCCAGTTCATCTTCACCACGTTGGGCACGACGACGAGCAACGGGTAGGCGTCCGCCGCCTCCGCCGCGAGCAGAGCCTGGGCCGTCTTGCCCAGGCCGGGCTCGTCGGCGAGCAGGAACGTCCGGTGCCCCGCCGCCGCGGCGGCGACCAGTCTCCCCTGGTGCGGCATGAGCTCTAGCCCACCGGACACGCGGGTGGCGCCAGGTTCCGGCAGGGTCATGCACGAGAGCGCGCCGCCGTCCTCGAAGGACGTGAGCAGCGGTCCGATGAGCTCCCAGCCGACGAGGCGGCGGGGCTTGGCGGTGCGCCTGGCGACGGCCGAGAAGTCGGGTGCGAGGAAGGGGTTGGCGAGCTGGCGGGACACCACGGACCTGGGCACCACCCGGCGCTGGACGGCTGCCGTGGGCTCGGTGGGTGCGGGTTTCTCCGCGGGGTCCGGCGGCACCTCGACCCCGGCGGCCTCCAGCAGCTCGCGACGGAGCGACCGCGCGCGGTCGGAGATGACGGCGTCGTCGGCGAGCAGCCCGAGGAGGGAGGTGTCGCGGGCGGCCGTCGTCGCGAGGATGGTGGCGATGCCGTCGAGGCGCTTCAGCTCCTCGGTGCGCCGGGCCGCGGACGTGCTCTCCTCCGCCTTGACGCGGGCGCGCTCCTCGCGCATGAGGAGGGCCACCACCTGGAACTTCGTCCGGATCGAGGGTTGCGTCCGACCCCGCTGGACCGCGGACTCGACCTCACGGACGGCCTTGGCGAGCACCTGGATGACACCGTCGTCGTCGCGGGGGCGCTGGGCGCGCGGGCGCGTGCCGTTCTGACGCGGGTGCGCGCCGTTCTGACGCGTGCGCGCGTCCTTGTGACGCTGGGCTCCTCGAGCCACGAACTCCTCCTCGGAGCGATCGGTCAATCCCCGGCGGGACCCAGCCCTCACCGCACCTGCGGGGGGATGGACGTCCCAGCCGCCCCCGGCAGAAGACGTCCCGGGGAGCTGCTGGTTCAGCGGATCTGCGATGAGATCGACGCGTACGACGTATCCAGCCACGATGGCATCTTCAGCGTACCGCGTACCGGGTGCATGTCGGGCCTCGGGGAGCCGAGGAGGACCTCGTCCTGTCGATCCCCACCACCGTCGGCGGCGTCGGGGGTCTGCTCAGCCTCACCGGGTCACCGGTCACCGATGTGCGTCGGCACGTGCAGGGTCGTCTGCGGGAACGGGTGGGCGCGGGGCAGGACCGGTGCGGCGTGCTCACCGCCGTCGATCCGGACGGGGACCCGGTCGGCTGTCGAGGACTGCGGCGTCCTGCGGAACGGCGGGAGGTGCCTGCGGGACGAGCAAGGGGGTTCGTGCAGGTTCGTTCTGCCCGAACTCGGTGTACGTGGCGAGCACGGCGCGGCCGCGGCCCGGCAGGTCACCGTCCCGCTCCACGCCGGCGCGGACCCGCCTGCGATCTTCGGGTGGGGGGAGGGGGACGAGCCGTTGGACCGCGGGGTCGTCGTGCTTGCCGGCGCACGGCATCGCCACGGCGTGCTCAGCCAGGGTCAACGTCACCGACGGCGGGAGGAGGTCGATGCCCCGGGGTGGCATGTCGCACCACAGCACCGCGTACATCGTCCACCCCTGGCGGGGCAGGGTGTCCAGGATCAGCGGCCTGGTGGCATCGGCGTAGTCGATGGTTGCGACGTCGATGAGCCGGAGGCCTTCCGGGAAGGGCGGCGCCTCGGCGCGCGGTACGCGACCTGAGGTCTGGCGGTCTTCGGGTGGGGACCGGCACGGCCGTGGCCGAGGCTGGCGAGCGGCCCTCGTCGGCCGGGTACGAGGACGTGCGGTCACCGCCGTCCGGGTCGACAAGAGGTTCGCTCAGCGCCGCGGTGAAGAGGTCCTGCGCCGGTCCGTAGTGGTGGTACGCCACCGCGTGGAGGGCGTCGGCCAGGCCCTCGGTCTGCGGCACCAGGGAGGGGATGCGCCGGGGTGGCACGCCCAGCACCTGCGCGGTGTGCTCGGCCGCCCACCCCTGGACCAGCATGAGGACAGCGGCGGCACGCTGGCGGGCGGGCCACGACCCGCAGATCCCGAGACGGCTCATCTGACCCTGGGGCCATGTCTCAACGTCGCACCGGCACCAGACCTTGGCAAGAACGAACCCGCACCGGGTGGGTGCCGCGCATCCGCTGACAGGCCGGTGGAGCCAGCCCTCTGGGGTGACCGTCACACCGACCAGGTGTCAGGCTGGGGTCGTGGCTTCCGAGGCTGGATCCTACGCGCGCGTGTTCCGTCGACACGCTCATCCCGTCAGTGCCTGGTCGAGACTGCTGAGCACACCCCTTCTGCTGGTACCACCGTGGACCCGGCGCTGGTGGTTGTACGTGCCCATCGGTGCCTGGTTCGCGGTCAACCCGGTGATGACCCCGCCGGCTCACGACACGTCCTCGTTCGCGACGAGGGCCATCCTGGGCGAGGAGTCCTGGACCCGGGACCCCACGTCCGAGCCGAAGGTCCTGGCCCTGACAGGCGTGGTCACGGCCTCGCTCGTGGGCGCCATGGTGGCCAGCTACCAGCACAGGAGGACCGCCGCGGTCGTCGGCACGGGGAGCTGCGTGGTGCTCACGCTGTGGCAGTGGAAGCTGTGGGCGGACCGGTTCACGCGGGAGACCCGTCGGACGGCCGACGGCGAGCGGGTGCGGTGAACCACCGGGGCCCCCTCGCAGCCACGCTCAGGTCCTGACGGGGCGACCCGGGAGGCGCTCTACCGGCCCGACGCACGGACGGCGGCTCGGACCGTGAAGACTGCCGCGTAGCGTGAGACGCCATGGCATGGACGTACTCAAAGGTGGCCTGGGTCGCCGCCCTGATCTCGCTGTTCGCGCTGCTGCGCGGCCTGCGCGGGCTGGTGGAGGTCGACGACCGACCGGTGGCGCTGGTCGTGGCGGTCGTGGTGGTGGCCGTCACCGGCCTGGTGCCGTCCACCCTCGGCCGGGGGCAGGTGCTGCCCGAGCAGGCCGGTTGGCGCAAGACGCTGCAGTTCTTCGGTGCGAGCGCGGCGACGGTGCTGGCGGTCCTCCTGGGTGTCGACGTGGTCCTCGCCGGGGTGGTCGGTGTGGCCGCCGCCGCGGTGGTGCCACTGGCCTGGCGGGCGCCGCAGAGCTGACCGGAGCCGGGTGAGTCCCCTACGAAGGGGTCCCGCGGGAGCGCGGCCTGGCGAAGAGGCGGGAGAGCCCGAGCCGCAGGGCGGTGACGTCGGTGTCGACGGCGACGAGGTCGGCCTCGGGCGCCACCTCGAGAAGGGCCGGTCGGCCAGCCATGAACCCCACGACCTTTCCTGCCCCGCGGGCCAGGCCGACCACGTGCCGGAGGGCCTGGACGGTCTGGGCCGAGTCTGGCTCGGGATAGCCGGCGGAGATCGAGAGGTCGTAGGGACCCACGAAGACGCCGTCGATCCCGGGCACCGCGAGGATGTCGGCGGCCCGCTTCAGACCGGTGGCGGTCTCGACCATCGGCAGCAGGAGCTGCTGCGCGGGGGCCCGGGTGACGCCGAGAGCCTGCCGGCAACCGCCTGTGCTGCGGGTGCCGTGCGGAGGGGTCCGGCACGCCGACACCAGGGCGCGGGCCTGGTCGGCCGTCTCCACCATGGGGACGATGAGGCCGTCGACCCCGGCGTCGAGGAGGCGGCCGATCGTCGCGGCGTCGTGGGAGGGTGTCCGTGCCAGGACGGGAAGCCGGGCGTGCTCGACCACGCGCAGCAGCCCCGGGACGTCCGTGGGCTCGAGGTCGCCGTGCTGCAGGTCGAGACCGACCCAGTCGACGCCGCTGCCGACGACGACCTCCAGCCCGTAGGGGTTGAGAAAGCTCACCCACAGTCCGCGGCGCAGACCCTCTCCCTCCCCGGCGGCTGCGGTCAGCAGCCTCGTCCTCAGGTCCGGGGCGGGGGTGTCGTCCGGCGCGGGCATGGGCACCTCCTGGGGTGGGCGAGCGTGTCGTTCCAAGGGTCAGAGTGCCAGCAGTCCACCTGCGACCTCGACGAGGTCCTCCCCGCGGACGTCAGCAGGAAGGAAGACGTCGCCGGGCTCACCCTCCAGGCGGGAGCACCAGCCGGCGAGGGCACCGACCTTCTTGGCACCGTGGCAGTCCCAGGCGTGCACCGCGACGAGCGCCGTCCGGTCCACCTCGCAGCCGAGAGCCTGCGCGGCGTGGCGGTAGACCTGGGGTGCGGGCTTCCACACGCCGACGGTGTCGCAGGTCACGACCTCGTAGTCCGCGACGTCGCCGGCGAGCGTCAACGCCATCGCGTCGCGCTGGAACCGCATGAAGAACGCACCCAGCACCTCGGGGCGCTGCCCCACCTCCACGAGCCTCTCCGCGATCGGATGCAGGTCGAGCAGGGTCTCCAGGACGTCGAACACGACGGCGTCGACACGGGGAGTCAACGCAGCTCCTCCAGCAGCGCGGGAAGGACCTCGTGCATGTCACCGATCACGGCATACCGCGCCTTGGTCACCATCGGCGCCTCCTCGTCGGTGTTGACCGCGATGATGGTCCGCGAGGACGAACACCCCGCCCAGTGCTGGATCGCGCCGCTGATGCCGCACGCCAGGTAGAGGTCCGGGCTGATGCGGCTGCCGGTCTGACCCACCTGCTCGTGGTGCGGACGCCAGCCGAGGCTGGTCACCACCCGCGAGACACCGACCGCGCCACCGAGCCGCTCCGCCACGGCCTCCGCAGCCGCGAACCGGTCCGCCCCGCCGACCCCTCGTCCGACCCCCACGACCACCGAGGCGCCGGTCAGGGCCGAGGTGTCGCCGGCCTCGCGGGCCTCGGTCCGCCGCACCTGGGCGACCAGGTCGGCCGGGGTCAGCTCGACCTCGACCTGCTCCACCGTCGTCTGCCTCGGATCCGACGCCGGGGCGGGTGCCACCGCGTGCCCCGCCACCGACGCCACGGCGGGCCGGCCGCCGAGCCCGACCCGCTCCAGGACCGCGCCGCCCACGACCTGCCGCTCGACCTCGAGCGGGTCGGACTGCACGACCTGCACCACGTTGGCGGCCATCGGCACGTCGTGGACGGCCGCCACGTGCGCCAGCACCTCGGTGCCGCGCGGGGTGCCACCGGCGAGGAGGTATGCCGCGCCGCTCGCCTCGAGGGCGGCGTCGACGACGCGCGCCCAGGCGCGTGCGGCATACCGCTCCAGCCGTGCGTCCGTGGTGACGAGCAGGGTGCGCACCCCCTGCTCGCGGCACTGCGCCAGCACCTCCTCACCGGGCTGGCCCACCTGCCCGACGAGCACCGCGTCCACCGCCTCCCCGGGCAGGTCACGCGCGAAGGTCAGACTCTCCTCGGCCACCACGGACAGCCCCGCCCCGCCCTGGCCGGGATCCTCCAGCTCCACCAGCACCAGCACGCTCACCGAACGACCCCCAGCTCCCGCAGCACCTCGGCCAGCCGGACAGCACCGCCGGCACCCTGCCCGAGCACCTCCACCCGGCTCTCCGGCGCAGGCAGCACCCGCAGCCCGAGCCGGCCGCTGCCGCGCGGCTCGACACCCGGGTCGACCACCTCGACGGGCGTCTTCCGGGCGCGCATCCGTCCGGTGATGGAGGGGTAGCGCGGCTGCACGCCGCCCTCCAGCACGGTCACGACGGCGGGCAGGGGGAGCTCGTAGACCTCGGTGCCCGTCGCGGTCCCGGCCCGGACCTCGGCCCGTCCCTGCGCCACGGTGATGTTCTGCGCCCCCGCCACCACAGGACGCCCGAGGAGGTGCGCCAGCCGGATGCCGACCTGGTGGTCGCCGGTGTCGGCAGCGTCGTTGCCCAGCAGCACCAGGTCGTAGCCGGTGCCGGCCGACTCCTTCTCGCGCACGACGGCGGCGATCGCGGCCGCGACGTCGCCCGGGCCGAACGCGTCCGCCTCGGCGTCGACGCGGACGGCCGCGTGGGCTCCCACGGCGACCGCGGCCCGCAGCTGCTCCTCGCAGTCCTCGTCCCCCAGGCTGAGCACGGTGACCTCACCACCGGACGCGCCGGCGACGTCCACCGCGATCTCCACGGCGCACTCCTCGTGCGCGCTCATGGTGTAGCCGGCGTAGCGTCCGTCCACCGCGTCGCCGGCCTCGGTCAGCACCACCTCACCGCTGTCGTCGGGCACCCTCTTCACGCAGACCAGCACGTCGGCCATCTCAGGTGCCCCCCGCCCGGGCGCCCAGCTCGGCATACCGTCCTTTGACCCGCAGGTTGTCCGGGTCGAGCAGCGGGCTGGCGTCGGCGCGGACCACGGTGACGGGGAAGAGCTGCTCCATGTAGGAGACCGCCAGCCCGGTCCCGGGCACCGCCTGCGCGGGCGGGAGGAACGCCATCAGCACGTGCTGGCCCAGGCTCGGGGCCGAGGCGGCCGAGGTGACGTACGGATGGTGCCCGTGCCCGTCGGTCAGGGGGTGGCCCTCCCGGGTGAGGACGGGCTCGCCGCCGAGCATGTAGCGCTTCGTCCCGTCGGCGCTCGTGTGGTCGTCGACGGTCAGGGCGCACAGGACGGCCCTGGGGGCCATCCTCTCCTGCTCGAGGACCGCCTGCCTGCCGATGAAGTCGGCGTCCTTGATCCTGGCCCTGCTCATCCCCGTCTCGGCGAGGCTGCGCTCGGCGTCCAGCTCCGCCCCGAAGGCGCGGTACCCCTTCTCGATCCGTCCGGTGGCGGTGTAGACACCCGTCCCGACCGGCACCACGCCGTGCTCGCGACCGGTCCGGACCAGCCGGTCCCACAGCGCCGCCCCGGTCTCCATCGGCACGTAGAGCTCCCACCCGAACTCGCCCACGTAGGAGATCCTGGAGGCCAGCACCGACAGCTCCCCGACCTCGATCGTCCTCCACGTGCCGAACGCGAACGTCTCCGGGGAGATGTCGTCGTCGGTCAGCGCGCCGAGCACGTCGCCGGCCCGTGGCCCCCACAGACCGATCGTGCTGATCGCGGAGGTGAGGTCGACCAGCTGGGCCCCCTCGGGCAGGTGGTCGGCGAACCATTTCTTGTCGACCATGCCGTGCGCTCCGCCGGTGACGACGCGGAAGCGGTCGTGCCCGAGGCGCATGACGGTCAGGTCGGAGCGGAAACCACCGGCCTCGTCGAGCACCGGGGTGTAGACGACCCGGCCCACCGGGACGTCAGCCTGCGCCACGACGATGCGCTGGACCGCGGCCATGGCCTGGGGGCCGACGACGTCGAGGACCGCGAAGGAGGTCAGGTCCACGATCCCGCCGCGGGCCCGCATCGCCAGGTGCTCGGCGTTGATGATCGGGCTCCACCAGCGGGCGTCCCACTCGTTCTCCCGGGGCATCACCGCCTCACCGAACTCCTCCAGGAGGCCGGCGTTGCTCTCGTACCACTGGGGGCGCTCCCAGCCCACGGCCTCGTGGAAGACCGCTCCGAGCTCGCGCTGGGAGGCGTGCATGGGGGAGAGGCGCACCGGGCGCGAGCTCTGCCACTGCTCCGCGGGGTGCACGATGCCGTAGGTCTTGTTGAAGGCCTCGCTGGTGCGGGCGCGGACGTGGGCGCGCGTGCGCTGGTGGGGGTAGAAGCGGGCGATGTCGCTGGCCCCCAGGTCGATCTCGGAGTGGCCGTGGGTCATCCACTCGGCCACGGCCCGGCCGACCCCGGGGCCCTCCTTGATCCACACCGCGGCGCAGCTCCACAGCCCGGCGACCTCGGGCGTCTCTCCCAGCACCGGTGCGCCGTCCGGGGTCAGCGAGAGCAGACCGTTGATGGCGTATCGGATCTCGGCCCGCTCGTCGCCGAGCAGCTCGGGCATGAGCTCCAGCGCCTGCTCCAGCTGCGGGTCGAAGTCGTCCTCGGTGAACGGCATCTCGGTCGGCGAGAGCTTGGCCTGCGCGATCGAAGGGATCTCCTCGGGCTCGTGCAGGATCGGCCGGTGGGCGTAGGAGCCGACCTCCATGTCCGAGCCGTGCTGGCGCTCGTAGCAGAAGGTGTCCATGTCGCGGACGATCGGGACGCTGATCTCACCGTCCGTCACGGCCAGCGGGGCGCAGGGCCCTACCGAGATCATCTGGTGCACCGCCGGGGTCAGCGGGATGTGTGCGCCGGCCATCCGCGCGAGCTTCGGGCTCCACACGCCGCAGGCGATGACGACCACGGGGGCCTCGATCGTGCCCTTGTCGGTCTGCACGGCACGGACCCGGCCGTCGACGACGCTCATCCCGGTCACCTCGACGTTCGGGACGGTGGTCAGGGCGCCGGACTCCTGGGCCCGCTCCCGCATGATGGTGCCGGCACGCAAGGAGTCGACCACGCCGACGGACGGCGTGTAGAAGCCCCCGACGACGACGGAGGGGTCGACGAAGGGCACCAGCTCCACGATCTCCTCCGGGGTGACCAGCCGCGACTCGATCCCCCAGGCCCTCGCCGAGGACATCCGGCGCCGCAGCTCCTCCATCCGCTCCTGCGTCCGGGCGACCTCGATGCCGCCTGACTCGGTGAAGACACCCATCTCGCGGTACTGCCGGACCGAGTCCACCGTCAGGTCGGTGATCTCGCGGCTGTGGTCGACCGGGAAGATGAAGTTGGAGGCGTGGCCGGTGGAGCCGCCGGGGTTCGGCAGCGGCCCCTTGTCGATCTGCACGATGTCCTGCCACCCCAGCCGAGCCAGGTGGTGGACCAGCGCGTTCCCGACGATGCCGGCTCCGATGACCAGCACGTCGCAGCGGTCCGGGAGCGGTGACGTGCTCATCGAGCACCCTTCGACGTGCGTAGTGCGCAACTGTGCGCACAGGACGCAGTCATCGTGGCTGCGGGCCGAGCGTCTGTCAAGGGTCCTCCTGGCGGGTCCCCGGGAGAGGGTGACGAGCCGGGCGCCTGTGCCCGTCGTTGCGTATGACGCAGACCGTTGCACACTCCGCACCGCTGGGGTAGCGTCGAAGCACGCTGGATCACAGCCCCCGCTCCGGTCGGTCCGTGCAGGCCCGGCCCCGCACCACAAGGAGGGCGCCGATGACTCTGACCGAGAGCACCGCGACCCGCTCTGACGACGCCGCTGACCTCGCCGCCCCACCCACGTCGGCACCCCGGACCATCCACCCCAACCACCCGACGGTGGACCAGGGCCGGACCGTCCCGGTGAACCTCCGGCAGAGCGGCCCGACGCCGGTGGAGCTGCTGATCTCCACCCGCATCCGCAAGTCGCCCTACTGGCACCTGTCGGTCGCCGCCGGCGCCTGGCGCGCGGAGGTCTACAACCGCGTCTACCACCCGCGTGGCTACCTCTCGATGGAGGAGGGGGGCCCGCTGGCCGAGCACCGGTCCGTCGTGGACGACGTCAGCCTGTGGAACGTCGCGGTGGAGCGGCAGATCCAGGTCAAGGGTCCGGACGCCGAGGACTTCGTCAACTACGTGATCACCCGGCAGGCCAGGAAGATCTCCCCGATGCACGCGCGCTACGTCATCCTGTGCAACGAGGCCGGCGGCATCCTCAACGACCCGGTCCTGCTGCGGCTGTCGCAGGACGAGTTCTGGTTCAGCGTGTCCGACTCCGACCTCATGCTCTGGCTGCAGGGGGTGAACGTCGGCAAGGGGTACGACGTGCACATCCAGGAGATCGACGTCTGCCCGGTCCAGATCCAGGGCCCCAGGTCCACGGCCCTGATGCGCGACCTCGTCGGCCCGGTGGTCGACGACATCCCGAACTACGGTCTCGCGGCGGCCGAGGTCGCCGGGCTGCCGGTCATCGTGTCCCAGACCGGGTTCACCGGGGAGAAGGGGTACGAGATCTACCTTTACGACGCCACCCTGCACGCCGAGGAGATGTGGAACGCGGTGCTCGAGGCCGGCAGGGCGCACAACCTGCGGGTGATCGCGCCGGCCCACCCCCGCCGCGTCCAGGCCGGCATCCTGTCCTGGGGTCAGGACATGGACGCCGAGACCTCCCCGCTGCAGACCAACCTGGCCTACCAGGTGCCGCGGATGAAGGAGGAGGACTACGTCGGCAAGAAGGCGCTGGAGGCGCAGCGGGCGCAGCTGGAGGCGGGCGAGGCGCCCTTCACCCAGATGCTGGTCGGGATGCGGCTGGGCGGGAAGCCGATCACCGACTACGCGCCGGACTTCTGGCTGGTGAGCACCGCCGAGCACGACGACCCGGTCGGCTACCTGACCTCGCCCTGGTACTCACCCGAGCTGGGGACGAACATCGCCCTCGGGTACGTCCCGGTCGCGCACAGCGGGATCGGCTCCCGGATGCGGGCCTGGCTGCCGGAGGAGTATGCCGAGACCCCCGGCGAGCCGGTCGACGCCGAGGTGGTGGAGGTGCCCTTCCGCCCGTCGGTCAACCCGAACACCCGCGAGGTGCTCAAGGACGAGGGCAGGCAGTTCCTCTGAGCCTCAGCCGTGCCAGCCGAGCCGGGTGGACAGGTCGTCCGCGGCGCGGCGCAGCGGGGCGAGCAGCTCCCGCTCCCGCTCGACGTCCATCCGGAAGGACGGCCCGGACAGGCTGATCGAGGCGACCAGCTCGCCGTGGACGTCGTAGACCGGGGCGGCCATCGCGGTGAGGCCGATGTCCAGCTCGTCCCGCACCACGGCATACCCCTGCTCCCTCGCCGCCTGGACGAGCCGCTCCAGCTCCGCCGGCTGCGTCACGGTGTGCTCGGTGAAGGCGGTCAGCTCACCCCAGACCTCGCTGCGTTCGGCCGCCGACAGCCCACCGAGCAGCACCCGGCCGTTCGAGGTGGCGTGCAGCGGGATGTGCTGCCCCACCCAGTTGTAGGAGGTGATCGTCGAGGGGCCGAGCGCCTGGTCCACGTACAGAGCCGTGGGCCCGGCCATCACCGCGACGTTGACGGTCTCGCCGGTCTCCTGCGCCAGCGCACGGCACACCGGCCGCCCCTCCTGGACGAGGTCGAGCCGGGCGGTCGTGGCCCCGGCCAGGCGGAGGATGCCCGCCCCCAGCCGCACCGGACCGCGAGGCTCGGGCTGCTCGACCAGGTCGTGGGCGGACAGGGCGGCGACCGTCCGGCTGACGGTGCTCTTGTGGACCCCCAGCTCCTCGGCGATCTCGCCCAGACCCGCCTCGCCGGCGCGGGCCAGGATCTCGAGGATGGTCAGGGCCCGGTCGACCGACTGTACCGGGGAGCGGTCGCCTCCGTCGCTCTCCTCGTCCGCCACGCGCCCCACCCTAGGGACCGACGGGGCGGGAGCCCCGTCCGGGGTGGTCGACCGACAGCAGGTCCAGCTGCTCCTGCCGCCAGGACTCGGTCAAGCCGACCTGGTTGAACGTGTAGACGTGCAGCCCGCAGATCCCGAGCCGCTCGTCGGCCGCCAGCCGGGCGATCCTGTGCACGAAGCCGGTGCTGGAAAAACCGGGCAGGGCGATGCGGGCGAACACGTTCTTCTGCTTGCGCAGGAAGCGCATCGAGTCACCGACCCCGATCGTCGCGGCCATCCGCAGCAGCCTGCCGGGGTCGACCGGGCCGGGGACGCCGATGCGGACGGGCAGCGTGACGCCGCGGTCGCGGACCGCCTCGAGCCACCGGCGCACCATCGCGTCGTCGAACGTCATGTTGGAGACGATGGAGGTGGCGTGCTCGTGCTTGGCCCACATGGACTGCACCAGGACGTGGTCCTCGATGCCGGGGTGGGACTCCGGGTAACCGGTGATGCCCACGTGCGGGAAGGGCCTGCCCAGGTCGTCCAGGGCCAGCAGCAGCTCGAGCGCACCGGCGAAGGTCTCGTCGGTGCCGGTCGCGTCCCCACCGGGCACGAAGACCTCGGTCACGCCCGCTTCCTGCAGCCGGGACACCAGGTCGGGAAGCCCGGCCCGGGGCACCATCCGGGCCGCCAGGTGCGGCACCACGTGGTAGTGCTGGGCGAGCCTCTCGGTCACCTCGAGCGTGGCGTCCAGTCCTCTGGTCGGTGACGCGGTCACGGTGATGGCGCGCCCAGGGGCCACGTGCTCGAGCACCCGGTCGACGATGCCGGCGGACGGCAGGACCTCCAGCCGGGCGTCGAGCAGCAGCGACTGCAGGGCCGAAGGCGGACGCTTGTTGCCCATCACGCAACCTCTTTCTCAGGACGCATCCAACCTACGAGAGTCCGGGGTCCGGGACAAGCGCCGGAGCGTGAGTCGTCCGGGTGAACAGCGTGCGCCGTCCCCGGACCTCAGGTCCCGCAGAACGTGCGGTACGGACCGAGGTCCGACGGGGCGGGGGCGGCGTAGCGCTCCAGGTGGGGACGCTCGACGTAGGGGTCGGTCACCGCCTCCAGCAGTCGGTGCACCAGCGTCAGGTCGCCCTCCACGGCGGCGTCCAGCGCCTCCTCGACCAGGTGGTTGCGGGGGATGTGGACGGGGTTGACCAGGTCCATCGACGCCGCGTCCGGCCGCAGGGGCAGCCAGCGGCCGAACCAGGCGTCGAACGCGGCCTCGTCCGCTCCGGCACGGCGTGCGGCACCGGTGTCACCGCGTGCCACGGCGCCGAGGCTGCGGAAGAACGCCGTGTGGTCGACCCGGTGCTCCTGCAGCAGACCCAGCAGCTCCTCTGCCAGGGAGCCGACGTCGCCCGACGCGACCTGCTCCGGCAGGCCCAGCCTGGCCCGCATCCCGGACGTCCAGGAGGCGCCGTAGGCCGGGACGAACGCGTCGACCGCCTCCACCGCGAGCTCGACCGCGCGGTCCTGCTCCTCGTGCAGCAGCGGCAGCATCGCCTCCGCCAGCCGGGCCAGGTTCCACCGGGCGACGGCGGGCTGGTTGCCGTAGGCGTAGCGTCCCGCCGTGTCGATCGAGCTGTAGACCGTCGCCGGGTCGTACCGGTCCAGGAAGGCGCACGGCCCGTAGTCGATGGTCTCCCCGGAGATCGTCGTGTTGTCGGTGTTCATCACGCCGTGGACGAAGCCCACGAGCATCCACCGCGCCACGAGCGAGGCCTGGTCGGCGACCACGGCCCGCAGGAGCGCGGCATACCGGTCGTCCGTCCCGGCCGCCTCGGGGTGGTGACGGTCGATCGCGTGGTCGGCCAGGCGCTGCAGCAGGGCGACGTCGCCGGTGGCGCGGGCGAACTGGAAGGTCCCCACGCGCAGGTGGCTGCCGGCCACCCGCGCGAGCACCGCGCCGGGCAGCGTCCTCTCCCGCTGCACCCGGCGACCGGTGGCCACCACCGCCAGCGACCGGGTGGTGGGGATGCCCAGGGCGTGCATCGCCTCGGAGACGACGTGCTCGCGCAGCATCGGACCGACCGCGGCCAGGCCGTCACCCGCGCGGGCGAACGGGGTGCGCCCGGACCCCTTGAGGTGCAGGTCGCGACGGCGGCCGGCAGGGTCGAGCACCTCACCCAGCAGGAGCGCCCGCCCGTCCCCCAGCCGCGGGGAGTAGGCCCCGAACTGGTGCCCGGCGTAGGCCTGCGCCACGGGGGTGGCGTCGACCGGGACGCTGCGCCCGGTCAGCAGGCCCACGCCCTCGGCGCCGCGCAACCACTCCGGGTCGAGGCCCAGCTCGGTGGCCAGGGGTTCGTTCAGGACCAGGATCCTCGGGTCCGGGGCGGCCTCGGCCTGCCAGGGGATCGCGAGCTCGGACAGCTCGGCGGCGAACTGACCGCCGAGAACGAGGGCCGGTCGGGTGGACGTGCTCATCCGACGAGCCTAGGTCAGCCCCGCGGCCCCGGACGGATCAGCCGACGTCCGGGGCGGTCGGCGGGCGGGACGGACCGGTCGGACCGGTCGAGGCACGACGTGCTGCGCGCAGCTCGCGGCGGCCGCGGTCCCAGGCGCGGTGGGCCAGGTCGCGCGGAGGGTGCTGCTGCATCCACCGGCGCAGCTCGTCCTGCGCGGCCTCCCGCCCCGGGTCGGGCCCGGTGACGTCGTAGCCGCGCACCGCGGCCTCCTGCTCCGCGCTCATGGGTATGGCGTACCGGTGCACCTGCTCGGTGATGAGGGCCCGGTAGCGCGCCGGAATCAGGTCCAGGGCGGGCTCGTAGGAGCGGGCGAGCCAGGTCCGCGGGTCGGGGCCGGCCTTCGCGGCGACGAGCCGCATCAGCTCGCTGGTCCCGCCGTCGGCGAGGTAGCGGTGCGCGCAGTGGGCCAGCACCGGTTCGACCTTCATCGGTTCCGCCAGCAGGTGCTGCCGCGACTCCGTCCCCCGCCACTGCCGCTCCAGCACCCGGTCGGACGGCCACGCGCCGCTGATGGTGGAGGCGAGGAGGGTCTTGCGCGCGCACTTCGGGCACCGTCCGCAGGGGCGTCCCAGCCGGGGGCCCCGCACGCAGGACTGGGCCGCCCGACCCACCGGGTGGGTGGCCACGATCGTGCTGGTCACCAGCTCGGACACCCCGGCGACGGGGACGCACACCGCCAGGCCCAGCGCGGCGAGCACCGGGCCCCACTCGGCCACGAAGGGCGACTGCGCGTAGTCGCGGTAGCGGCCGCGCTGCAGGCGGTAGGTGGCCTCGAGCGGGGCGCCCCACGCGACGGCGTCCAGCCGGTCGGCGTCGGCGTGCAGCAGCAGCGGGACGGCGGTGGTCAGGTCGTGCGGGAAGCCCACGGGGTCGGCGAGGTACTCCACGTCGCTGGGCACGACCCTCACCGCCCGTCCCTGCCGACGCAGCACCTCGCAGGACTCCAGGGCGGCCCGGCCGTCCATGAGCGTGGACCGGCGCTCGCCGGCGGGCGCCCGCCGGGCCAGGTGGTAGCTGCAGGTGGTCGCGGGCATGAGGGCCAGGGCGGCCACGCTGTCCGTGCCCCCGCTGAAGCACAGGCCCGGTCGTCCGTCCGCGGGGGCGTGTCGCGGCGTCCCCGTCCCGACGTTCGCGAGCCGCAGGCGGGGTCCGGCGCGCAGGGCCTCGGCCAGCTCCCGGCTCGCCGGGACCGAGCAGGAGAAGCGCCTCCGGCGGGGGACCCACGGCCGGGCGCAGAGCAGGGCGGCGACGACGAGCAGGTCGGGGTGGACGCCGCCCGGCGGGACGTCGAGGTGGACGTGGGCCGTGCGCCGCGCCAGGTGGACCCGGCCGGTCCCGTCGCCGTCGTCCGGCTGCAGGGTGAAGGTCACCCGGCCCGGGACGTGCTCCACCTCGACGTGCATCGGCCGAACCTACCGGAACGCCGCTGCCCGACGTCCGCGGTCACCCCGGCTGCGGACCCGTCCCTCCGCCCGGCACGTAGCCGCGCCGCTTGTCGACCACGTTCTCCAGCGGCTCCGCGTCCAGCCAGCGCCGGGCGTTGGCGACGAACTGCTCGGCCAGCGTGTCCCGCCACCCCAGGACGTCGCCGGACATGTGCGGTGAGACGACCACGCCCGGGGCGTCCCAGAACGGCGAGTCCTCCGGCAGCGGCTCGGTGGCGAAGACGTCGAGCGTGGCACCGTCGAGGCGGCCCTCGCGCAGCGCGGCGAGCAGGTCGTCCTCGACGACGGTCGGGCCCCGCCCGACGTTGATCACGTGGGCCGTCGACGGCAGCGCCGCCAGCACCTCGGCGTCGAGCAGGCCCCGGGTGCGGTCGGTCAGGGGAGCGGCGTTGACCAGGTAGTCCACCCCGCCCAGGTGCTCGCGCAGCCGTCCGCTGTCGAGCACCTTGCCGAGCTCCGGGTCCGTGCGGGCGTGGCTCCCGGCCACCGAGACGTCCATCCCGACGGCGCCCAGCAGGCGCGCGGTCTCCCGGCCGATCCCCCCGGTGCCCACGACGACCGCCCGGGCGCCCCTCAGCGAGCGGGTCTCCCGGTGCCGCCACTCCCGCCGCCGCTGCAGCGCCGAGCTCTCGTGGAGACGTTTGGCGTGGGCCAGGACGGCGGCGAGCACGTACTCGGCGATCGGCCGGTCGAAGACGCCCCGGGCGTTGGTGACCACCACGTCCGAGCCGCGCAGCTCGTCGAAGAGGAGGGTGTCGACCCCCGCGGCGGCCACGTGGATCCACTGCAGGTCACCGCAGTGCTCCCAGACGTCCCGCAGGGCGCCGGAGAAGAAGTCCCACAGGAACAGGGCCCGGGCGCCCCGCACCGCCTCGCCGAGGTCCGCCTCGGTGGCGGTCCGCAGGTCCACCCGGCCCGACAGCGCCGCCAGGTGCGGCGGGGCGTCGTCCGGGCTCGCGCACAGGACGACCAGGACCGGCAGGGTGCTCACCCGGTCACCGTAGGAACCGGCCTGTCTGATTGTCAACAATCCAGGCGAGGGTGCACGATGGCCCCATGCCCTGGCCTGGTGACGGAACCCCCGACGACCCGACGGACGTCGAGTCCCGGCCGTTCCCGCGGGCCGAGTACCGGGACCGGCTCCAGCGGGTGCAGGAGGCCATGGCCCGCCACTCCTTCGGGGCGCTGGTCGTCGTCGACCCGGCGAACCTCTACTACCTCACCGGCTACAACGCCTGGTCCTTCTACATGCCCCAGTGCCTGATCGTCCCGGCCCACGGCGAGCCGCACCTGTTCACCCGGGCGATGGACGCGCAGGGGGCGCACTACACCGCATACCTCCCGCCCGCCCAGATCCACGGCTATCCCGAGGACCTGGTCCAGCGTCCCGACGTCCACCCGTTCGGGTGGATCGCCGACCGCGCCCTGGAGGTGGGCCTGCTGCCCGGCGGCCCGGACGCCCGGGTGGCCGCGGAGACCGACGCGCACTTCTTCTCGCCCCGCGGCTACCTGGCGCTGCTCTCGCGGCTGGGGCAGGGGCACCTGCTCGACAGCCACGAGCTGGTCAACTGGGTGCGGGTGGTCAAGTCGCCGCTGGAGCAGGACAAGCTGCGCGTCGCCGGCGAGATCGCCCAGCAGACCATGCGGATCGCGGTCGACAGCATCGAGACCGGGCGGCGCCAGTGCGACGTCGTCGCCCAGATCCAGTACTCCCAGGCGCTCGGCGCCCGCAAGCTCGGTGGCGACTACCCGGCGATCGTGCCGATGCTGCCCACGGGTGAGACCGCCGGCACCCCCCACCTGACCTGGAGCGACCTGCCGCTGCGGGCGGGGGAGGCGACCACGATCGAGCTGGCCGGCGTGCACCACCGCTACCACGTGCCGCTGGCCCGCACGGTCAGCCTGGGCCGGCCCCCGCACGAGCTGGACCGGTGCGCCGGGGCGGTCACCGAGGGCCTGCAGGCGGCCCTCGAACGGATGCGGCCCGGTGTCCCGGCCCGGGACGTGCACGCCGCCTTCACGCGGGTCATCGCGCAGTACGGGTACACCAAGGCCTCGCGCATCGGCTACTCCATCGGCATCGGCTACCCGCCCGACTGGGGCGAGCACACCATCAGCCTGCGACCGGAGGAGACGACCGTCCTGCAGTCCGGCATGGCGCTGCACGTGATCCTCGGGATGTGGATGGACGGATGGGGCTACGAGCTGTCCGAGTCGGTCCTGCTCGGCGACGACGGTCCCGAGCGCCTGGCCCCCCTGCCCCAGGAGCTGGTCGTGAAGATCTGACCCGGCCCCACGGCATACCCCCCACCCGCCCGCACGAGACCGACGAGACCTGACACGAGAGGGCCCACCATGACCACCCCCCCCACGACCGCACTGCCGCTGGCCGCCCGCACGACCGGGCTGGTCGGCTCGGTCATCGACTCCAGCACCTCGCTGCTGGCCGGCCAGACCCACGACATCGTCCGCTTCGCCATGGGTAGCCCCGCCCGGGAGGCCATCCCCGCGGAGATCCTCGCCGAGGTGGGCCGGGAGGCGATCGGCGCGCAGGCGCACGACGCCTTCGACTACGCCGCCACCGAGGGCGACCCGGCGCTGCGCGAGGCGCTGCTCGAGATGCTGGAGGGCACCACCGACGCGACCACGCCCGAGCGGCTCACCATCACCTCCGGCGGCATGCAGGGGCTGGACCTGGCCTGCAAGCTCTTCGTCGACCCCGCTGACCTCGTCGCCGTCGAGTCACCCACCTACACCAACGGCAGCGGCACGGCCCTGTCCTACCAGGCCGAGCTGCTGGAGATCCCCGTCGACCGGGAGGGCATGCAGGTCGCGACGCTGCGCGAGGAGGCGCAACGGCTCGGCCGCCGGCCGAAGGTGATCTACACGATCCCCACCTTCCAGAACCCCTCCGGAGCGACGATGACCCTGGAGCGCCGCCGCGAGCTGCTGGAGCTGGCCCGCGAGTGGGGCAGCCTCGTCATCGACGACGACCCCTACGGGATGCTGCGGTTCGCGGGCGAGCCCCTGCCCAGCCTGCACGAGCTCGCCGAGGGCGACCCGCTGGTCTTCTCGGTGCGGACCTTCTCCAAGATCGTCGCCCCCGGGCTGCGGGTGGGCTGGGTGGACACCGACCCGTCCCTGCAGCCGCTGCTCATCAACGCCAAGCAGGCCATGGACACCTGCACCAACCTGCCGATGCAGCGGCTCGTGGCCGCCTTCCTGCGGGGCGGTCACCTGGACGCCCACCTCGTCGAGCAGCGCCAGCAGTACCGTCGCCGGAAGGAGACGATGCAGGCCGCGCTCGCCGAGCACTTCGACGGGCTCGCCCGCTGGACCGACCCCGAGGGCGGGTTCTTCCTGTGGGTGACCTTCGACCCGGCGGTCGACACCCAGGCGCTGTTCCCGGTCGCGCTCGAGGAGGGGGTGGCCTACATCCCCGGCAACGCCTTCTCCCCCGAGGGTCGCTTCCCGGACGCCCTGCGGCTCTGCTTCGCCTCCACCCCGCCCGAGCGGATCGTCGAGGGCGTGCGGCGGCTGCGCGGGGCCGTCGACCGGCTGGGCGGCGGCCCGGGGTGAGCACGCCGGGCAGGCTGGAGGGGGATCCGCTGCCGCACAGCGGAAGCGCCGGCCCGGGCGACGACGGGCGCTCCCTGCTGACGCCGGTCGTGCAGGAGTCCACGCCGAGCATGATCGCCTCCCGGCTGCGGGAGGCGATCGCGGCGGGGGAGCTGGCGCCGGGCAGCCGGCTCAGCGAGGCCCGGCTCGCGGCCCGCCTCGGCGTGAGCCGGGGGCCCCTGCGGGAGGGTATGCAGCGCCTCACCCAGGAGGGGCTGCTCGTCTCGGTGCGCAACCGGGGGCTGTTCGTCACCGAGATGACGCCGGACAACATCGAGGACATGTATGTCGCGCGGCAGGCGGTCGAGCGCGCCGCGGCCCGGTGCGTGCTGGCGGCCGATCCCGGGGCGGCGGGCCGCTCTCTGCTGCTGGTGGTCGACCGGATGGAGGCCGCGGCCCGGGCGGGGGACGGCGCGCTGGTCGGCGAGGCGGACGTGGAGTTCCACGAGCGGCTCGTGGCCCTGGCCCGCAGCCCGCGGCTGTCCCGCATGCAGCAGACGCTGCTCACCGAGACCCGGATGTGCATCCACGCCCTGGAGGAGACCTACCCCGACCCGCTGGTCCGCGTGGAGGAGCACCGGGCGATCGCCGAGGCGCTGCGCGACGGCCGGGCCGAGGAGGCCGACCGCCTGCTCATCGCGCACATGGTCGACGCGATCGACCGGCTCACGAGCACCGGGCCCGGCGCCCGGCTGACCGGGGCCGGGGGACGGGGGTAGCCGACGGCCCCTCAGGACAGGGCGATGCCGACGTACTTGGTCTCCAGGAACTCCTCGATCCCCTCGGCGCCGCCCTCGCGGCCCAGGCCGGACTGCTTGATGCCGCCGAAGGGGGCGTAGGGGTTGGACACGACGGCCTGGTTGAGCCCGACCATGCCGCTCTCGAGGGCCTCGGCCACCCGCAGCGCACGCCGCAGGTCGTTGGTGAACACGTAGGAGACCAGACCGAACTCGGTGTCGTTCGCCAGCCGGACCGCCTCCTCCTCGGTGGAGAACGGGGTGAGGGGTGCGACGGGTCCGAAGATCTCCTCCCGGGCCATCCGGGCGTCGGTCGGCACGCCGGTGAGCACCGTGGGCGGGTAGAAGAAGCCCGGCCCCTCGACCCGTTCGCCGCCGGTGAGCACGGTGGCGCCGCGCCCGACCGCGTCGGCCACGAGCGAGCTGACCTTCTCCAGGCCGGCCTCGTCGACCAGCGGCCCGACGTCGACGCCGTCGTGGGTGCCGTCGCCGACGGTGAGCGCCCCCATCCGCTCGGCCAGCCTGGTGCCGAACTCCTCGATGAGGGAGTCGTGCACGTAGATCCGGTTGGCCGCCGTGCAGGCCTCGCCCATGTTGCGCATCTTGGCCTGCAGCGCCCCGGCGACCGCCTCCGCGAGGTCGGCGTCCTCGAAGACGACGAACGGGGCGTTGCCCCCGAGCTCCATCGAGGTGCGCAGCACCTTCTCCGAGCACTGCTCCAGGAGGATCCGGCCCACCCGGGTGGACCCGGTGAAGGACAGCTTGCGGGCCTTGCCGGAGCGGATCAGCGGCTCCATGGTGCCGCCGGCGTCCGTGGCGGTGAAGCAGTTGACCACCCCGTCCGGCACGCCCGCCTCCCGCAGGACGTCCATGAGCGCCAGCATGGACAGCGGCGTCTGGTGGGCCGGCTTGACGACGCTGGTGCACCCCGCGGCGATCGCCGGGCCGAGCTTGCGGGTGCCCATCGCCATCGGGAAGTTCCACGGCGTGATGAGCAGGGACGGGCCGACCGGCTGCCGGGCCACGAGGAAGCGGGACCCGCCCTGGGGCGCGACCTGGTAGCCGCCGTCGATCCGCAGCGCCTCCGCGGCGAAGTGCCGGAAGAACTCCGCCGCGTAGGTGATCTCGCCCCGGGAGTCCTTGAGGGGCTTGCCCATCTCGGTCGTCATCAGCAGCGCCAGCTCGTCGATCCGCTCGTGCAGCAGCCGGAAGGCGGTCATGAGGATCTCGTGCCGTTCCAGCGCCGTCGTCGCGGCGAAGGCCGGCTGGGCCTCCACCGCGGCGTCCAGCGCCGCCATGGCGTCCGCAGGGGAGGCGTCGGCCACCTGGGCGATCTCCTCGCCGGTGGCCGGGTTGAGCACGGGGAAGGTCGCGCCGCCCTCGGCGTCGACCCAGCGCCCTCCGACGAACAGCTGACGGGGGGCCGGTCCGGTCACGGACTGCGTCATGGTGTGCACCTTTCTCACGTCGGGACCCTGAGATACGCTGATTGTCGACAATCTATCAAGGAGGTCTGGCGTGACGTCGTTGTCACCGGTGCTCAAGCAGGCCACGGGCGTCGTCGCCGCCCGTGGCGAGGGTGCGCTCATCTTCGACGAGGAAGGACGGCGCCACCTGGACTTCACGGCCGGGATCGGCGTGACCAGCACCGGCCACTGCCATCCGCGCGTGGTCGCCGCCGCGCAGGAGCAGGTGGGCCGGATCATCCACGCGCAGTACACGACCGTGATGCACCGGCCGCTGCTGGACCTGACCGAGCGGATGGGGGAGGTGCTGCCGGCCGGCCTGGACCGGATGTTCTTCGCCAACTCCGGCTCGGAGGCCGTCGAGGCGGCGCTGCGCCTGGTGCGCCAGGCGACCGGCCGCCCCAACGTCGTGGTCTTCCACGGCGGCTTCCACGGCCGGACGGTGGCGGCAGCCTCGATGACGACCTCGGGCACCCGGTTCCGCTCCGGCTTCTCCCCGCTCATGCCCGGCGTGGTCGTCGCGCCGTTCCCCGACCCCACCCACTACGGCTGGAGCAGGGAGGAGGCGACCCGGTTCGCCCTGGAGCAGCTGGACTACACCCTGCAGACGATCAGCGCCCCGGCCGACACGGCCGCGTTCGTCGTCGAGCCGGTGCTCGGTGAGGGCGGCTACGTCCCGGCCAGCACCGAGTTCCTCACCGGCCTGCGGGAGCGGGCCGACCGCCACGGCATCCTGCTCGTGCTCGACGAGGTGCAGACCGGGTGGGGGCGCACCGGGAGGTTCTGGGGGCACGACCACTTCGACGGGCGCCCCGACGTCCTCGTGACCGCCAAGGGGCTGGCCTCCGGCTTCCCGCTCTCGGGCATCGCCGCCTCCGAGGAGCTCATGGGCAAGGCCTGGCCGGGCTCCCAGGGCGGCACCTACGGAGCCAACGCGGTGGCCTGCGCCGCCGCCCTGGCCACCCTCGACGTCATCAAGGACGAGGGGCTGGTGGACAACGCCGCCGTGCGGGGCGACCAGCTGCGCGCCGGTCTGGAGACGGTGGCCGCGGGGCAGGAGCGGATCACCGACGTGCGGGGCCTGGGCCTGATGCTGGGCTGCGAGTTCCGGGACGTCGACGGCCGGCCCGACGGGGCCGCCGCGGCCGCGGCCCAGCAGGAAGCCGCCCGGCGAGGGCTCCTGCTGCTCACCTGCGGCGCCTGGGGTCAGGTGGTGCGGTTCATCCCGGCGCTGGTCGTCGACGAACCGCTCGTCGAGGAGGCCCTGGGCATCTGGAGCGAGACGGTCGCAGCGGTGTCCTGAGCCGCAGAGTGCCCCGGTGCGGCTGACCTCGGAGCTGCAGGCCAGGCGTACGGCGGCTGCGACGGGGGTTGACGTCCGGACGCCGGTCGGGACGGCCGGCGGTTCAGCCGAGCTGGGGCAGCACTGCGGAGGCCACCAGCTCGAGGTGGTCGAGGTCGGACAGGTCAAGCATCTGCAGGTAGAGCCGCTCCACCCCGCTGCGTTCCCGCCAGCGGCCGATCTGCTCGACCACCTCGTCGGGCGTGCCGACCAGTCCGTGCCCGCGCAGGCCGTCGAGGTCCTGGCGGGTCGCACCGGCCCGTCGGGACACCTCGACGCCGTCCCGGCCGACGCACGCCGTTAGCGCGGCGGAGCGCAGCAGGGTCCCCGGGTCCCGACCGACGACCCGGCAGGCCTCGTCCACCCGCGCGAGCTGCTCCCTGCCCCCCTCGACCGTGACGAACGGCAGGTTGAACTCGTCGGCGAACCGGGCCGCCAGCGCAGGTGTGCGCCGGTGCCCCTTCCCACCGAGGATGATGGGCGGACGGGGCTGCTGGAGCGGCTTGGGCAGGCCCGGCGACCGGGTCACCGTGACCGTCGGACCCTCGTGGTCGAAGAGCTCCCCGGGCGGGGTCGCCCACATCCCGGTGACCACCTCGAGGGTGTCCTCGAGCAGGTCGAACCGGGTCCCGACCTCCGGGAAGGGAACCCCGTGGGCCGCGTGCTCGGCCTCCATCCAGCCGGCGCCCAGCCCCAGCTCGACCCGCCCTGCGCTCATCGCGTCGACCTGGGCCACCTGCACCGCCGTCAGCCCGGCGTGGCGGAAGGTCACCGAGGTGACCAGGGTGCCGAGCCGCACCCGCGAGGTCTCCCGGGCCAGCGCCCCCAGCGTCACCCAGGCGTCCGTGGGGCCCGGCGCGCCGTCCCGGGAGAGGAAGTGGTCGGACCGGAACCAGGCGCCGAACCCGCAGTCCTCGCTGAGGCGGGCGTGCCTGAACTGGTCCTCGTAGGTGGCGCCGAGGTGGGGTTCGGTGAAGATACGCAGGTCCACGCCGACCCAGTCTTCCCCTCCACCGGCGTCCACGCACCCCCGAGGGGCACCGGCGACGACGACCGGTCGAGCCCCCCCAGGTCGACCCCGCCCAGGTCGTCGCCGCCCAGGTCGACCCCGCCCCGTCGCCGTCCAGGGCGTCGCCGGCCACGAGCCGGCGGCCCGCCGGACCGGCCCTCGGCAGCACCGCGCCCGCGGCTACGCTGCCGGGATGACCTGGGTCCGACACCGTCCCATCGCCCTGTCCTGGGCGCTGCTGCTCGCCTTCCTCGCCGTGCTGGGGGTCACCGTCCACCGCTACACCGCGGGCGGGGTGGCGGTGGGCGAGGACCTCCTCGGCCTGGTCCTGCGGCTCGTCGTGCTGGGGGTGGTGGTCGCGGCCTACCTGCGCACCGGTGGCAGCACGACCGCCTCGTCGGACGGCCTCTCGGTGCACGACGGCATCCGCCGGGTCGAGGTCCCGACCGCGCAGGTGAGCAAGGTCGTCGAGGAACCGTCGCGCAACGGTGCCGTCGCGGTCCTGCAGGGCGGTCGCCGGCTGGCCCTGCCCGGGGTGCCCGCGGAGGCGGTGCACGACGTGCGCCGCCGGCTGCGGGGGCGCTGAGGCGGCCGACCCCACCAGGCTCCCGGCCACCACCAGGAGGCCGGCCTGGACGAGGACCCACGACCTTCGGTGGTACGTCGACCGCATGCCGGTGGCGGCAGGCGTCCTACGCTGGACGGGTGCGACCCTCCCGCCCCGCGCGGCCCCCGACCGGCGAGTGGCTGATGCAGCCGCGGTGGCTGCCCGCCCTCCGGGCCGCCCTCGGCGTGGCCGTGGTGCTCGTCGCCCTCGTCGCGCTGGTCGCGACCCGTCCCGGACCGGTCGGGCTCGTCGTCGTGGCGGCCTGGTCCGCCTACGGCCTCTTCCTGGTCTGGGCCAGCCGGCACGAGCACAGCGGCACCCGGTTGGAGGACGACGCGATCGTGCTGACCGAGGGCCGGCGGGTGCGCCGTCTGACCCGCGCCGACATCCTCGACGTGCGCCCGGACGCACCGGGGGACCAGGCCTGGCGGGTGCAGGCGCTGCTGGCCGACGGCAGCCTGGTCACCCTCCTCGGCGTGCCCCCCACGGAGCTGGAGCGCCTCCGGCGCTGGCACACCGGGGTATGACGTCGCGCGGCTTCGTCGTGCCCGCTCAGCGGGGCGGCATCCGCAGGGCCCCGTCGAGGCGGATGACCTCGCCGTTGAGCAGCGGGTTCTCGACGATGTGGGCCACGAGCGCGGCATACTCCTGGGGCTTGCCCAGCCGGGCGGGGTGGGGCACGAGCGCCTCCAGGGACTCCTTCACGCCCTCGGGCATCCCCGCCATCATCGGGGTCTCGAAGACCCCCGGGGCGATGCACATGACACGGATGCCCTTGTCGGCCAGGTCGCGGGCGGCGGTGAGGGTCAGCCCGGCGACGCCGGCCTTGGACGAGGCGTAGGCGGCCTGGCCGACCTGCCCGTCGAAGGCGGCGACCGAGGCGGTGGTCACCACGACCCCGCGGTCGCCGAGCCCCCGGTCGTCCTCGACCGGCTCGTTGGTGGCCATCTGCTCGGCGGCCAGCCGCAGCACGTTGAACGTGCCGACGAGGTTGATCTCCACCACCGTGCGGAAGGTCTCCAGCGGCAGCACGCCCCGCCTGGACAGGATGCGGCCCGGGGTGGCGACCCCGGCGCACGCCACGACGATCCGCAGCTCGCCCAGATCCGCCGCGGTGGCGACGGCGGCCGCGACCTGCTCCTCGTCGCGCACGTCCGCAGCGGCGAACCGGACCCGCTCGCCCAGCTCGGCGGCGAGCTCCTCGCCGCGTCCGCCGGGCAGGTCGACGAGCACCACCCGGGCTCCGTCGGCGAGCAGGCGGCGGGCGGTCTGCTCACCCAGGCCGGAGGCCCCGCCCGTGACGAGCGCGACCGTGGACTTGGTGATCTGCATGCGTTCCTCCGGGTGTGCGGGGCGGGCTCAGCGGTGCTGCGCGAGGACCTGGCGCGAGATCACCAGTCGCTGGATCTGGTTGGTGCCCTCGAAGATCTGGGTCACCTTGGCCTCGCGCATGAAGCGCTCGACCGGGAAGTCGGTGGTGTAGCCGTAGCCGCCGAGCACCTGGACCGCGTCGGTCGTGACGCGCATCGCGGCGTCGGTGGCGACGAGCTTGGCGATCGAGGCCTCCTGGGTGTGCGGCTGACCGGCGTCCTTGAGCCGGGCGGCGTGCAGGTAGGTCGCCCGGGCCGAACCGACGGCCGCGGCCATGTCGGCGAGCAGGAACGCCAGCCCCTGGTTCTCGGCGATCGGGCGGCCGAACTGCTCCCGCTCGGTCGCGTAGGCGGCCGAGACCTCCAGCGCGCGCTGGGCCAGGCCGGTGGCCGCCGCGGCGATGCCCAGGCGGCCGGAGTCGAGCGCGGCGAGCGCGAGCTGCATACCCTGCCCCTCGGCGCCGATGCGGCGGGCCTCCTCGACGCGGAGCCCCTCGAGGAGGACCTCGCCGACGGTGTCGCTGTGCAGCCCCATCTTGCGCTCGGGCTCGGCGAAGGTCAGGCCCTCGGCGTCGGCGGGCACGAGGAAGCAGGACAGTCCGCGGCCGCCGTCGTCGGAGGTGCGCGCGAAGGTGGTGTAGAAGTCGGCGTGGCCGGCGTGGCTGATCCACGCCTTGCCGCCGGTGAGGACGTAGCCGTCCCCGTCGCGGACGGCCCGGGTGCGGATCGCCGCGACGTCGGAGCCCGCCTGCGGCTCCGAGAGGCAGTAGGCACCCAGCTGCTCGCCGGAGAGCATCCCCGGCAGCCAGCGCTCCTGCTGCTCGGACGTGCCGAAGGTCGCCAGCGGGAAGCAGGTCAGGGCGTGCACCGAGACGCCGACCGCCACCGACATCCAGGCGCGGGCGATCTCCTCGACGACCTGCAGGTAGACCTCGGCCGGCTGGCCGCCGCCGCCCTGCTCCTCGGGGTAGGGCAGCGAGAGCAGCCCGGCCCGGCCCAGCAGGGTGAACACCTCGCGGGGGAAGCGGGAGGCCGCCTCGGCCTCGTCCACCTGGGGGAGCAGCTGCTCGTCGGCGATCTCGCGCACCAGCTCCAGCAGGTCGCGCGCCTCCTCGGTCGGGAGCACTCGTTGCACCATGGGCCGAGGCTAGCGCCGGACGCCGCGTCAGGAGGTAGTCGGGGTGGGACGGTGGGGCCGGCGGGTGGGGCGACGGCGTGTCGTGCACCGGCGGCCGGTTGTCCGCGGCGGGTGGGACAACGGCGTGTCGTGCACCGGGGCCTGCTGTCCCCGGCGTGTCGTGCACCGGGGGCCGGTTGTCCCCGGCGTGTCGTGCACCAGGGCCGGCTGTCCGCGGCGTGTCGTGCACCGTGCTGTCGCCGCTGCGGCGTGTCCCGCGTCAGGGCGCGGTTCCTGCACAGTCGCCTGCTGGCAGCACCCGTCTCGCCCCCGCCTCACCCGTCTCGCCCCCGCCTCCCTCGCCCCCCTCACCCCTGCACCCACCGCCCCACCGGTGCCTCTCGTCCGTCAGGCGGGCTGGACCCGGACCTCGGTCGCCTTGACCGAGGCCCACAGCCGGGTCCCCGCGACGACGCCGAGCTCGGCGACCGCCCCGGCGGTGATCTCGGCGACGAGGGGGACCGGCCCGTCGAGGCCGATCCGGGCCCGCTGGCCGGCCATGGTCACCTCGGTCACCACGACCGGCCACACGTTGCGGGGCGAGCCGGCCGGGCGCTCGCGGTGGACCGACACGGCGGCGGGGTCGACCGTGACCAGTGCCCGGGACCCGGCCGCAGGACGGCCGGGCTCCTCGGCGGTGACCACCTCGGCCCCGGTCCCGTCCACGACGACGATGACGGGAGGACCGGTGCGGACCGTCCCGGCGAGCAGGTTCAGGCCCACGACCTGGGCCGCGTACGGCGTGCGCGGATGGGCGACGACGTGCGCCGGGGTGCCCTCCTGGGACACCCGGCCCCCGTCGAGGAAGACGAGCCGTCCGGCCATCGTCAGGGCGTCGACCGGGTCGTGGGTCACCAGCAGTGTCACCCCGTCGAACTCCTGCAGCCGGCGGGTGAGGTCCGCCCGGGTGCTCGACCGGGTCTGCGGGTCCAGCGCCGACAGCGGCTCGTCCAGCAGCAGTACCGCAGGGTCGGTGGCCAGGGCCCGGGCGAGGGCGGCCCGCTGGGCCTGCCCGGAGGACAGCCCGCGCGGCCGGCGACGGGCCAGGTCCGACAGGCCGACGCGGTCGAGCTCCAGGCGGGCCCGGTCGCGCGCGGCACGCCGCGGTACACCCCGGGAGCGAGGTCCGAAGGCCACGTTCTCGACGAGGTCGAGGTGAGGGAACAGGAGCGGCTCGGCCAGCAGCAGGCCGACGCTGCGGCGGTCGGCGGGCAGGTCGACGCCGCGGGCGACGTCGAGCCAGTCCGGCTCGGGGGCACCGGGGACGCGGACGTGACCGGCCCGCGGCCGGCGCAGCCCCGCGAGGGCCGTGAGCGCGGTCGTCTTGCCGGAGCCGTTCGGTCCCAGCAGGGCCGTCACGCCGGCCGCGCACGCGAGGGTGAGGTCGAGGGAGAACTCGCCGGCGTCCACGACGAGGCGCGCGTCCAGGGCCACCTCCTCCCGCGACGGGGCGGGTGCCGCACTCACGGCAGCCACCGGGAGCGCAGGGCTCCGAGCACGACGACGGCCACGAGGAGCATGACCAGCGAGAGCGCGATCGCGGCCTGCGGGTCCTGCTCCAGGGCGGCGTACACGCCGAGCGGCGCGGTCTGGGTGCGGCCCGGGAAGCTGCCGGCGAAGGTGATCGTCGCGCCGAACTCCCCGAGCGCCCGGGCCCACGCCAGCGCCGAACCGGCCGCGATGCCGGGCAGCACCATCGGCAGCGCGACCCGGGTGAAGGTGCGCACGGGTCCCGCTCCGAGGGTGGTGGCGAGCTGGTCGTAGCGCCGGTCCAGGCCGCGCATGGCCCCCTCGACCGTGATGACGTAGAACGGCAGGGCCACGAAGATCTCGGCGAGCACGACGGCCACGGTCGTGAACGGGACCGTCAGCCCCGTCGTCCGCTCGAGCCAGCCGCCGACGACGCCGCGCCGGCCGTACGTCATCAGCAGCGCGACGCCCCCGACCACGGGCGGCAGGACCAGCGGGACGGTGACCAGCGCGCGCAGCCAGGAGGTCAACCGGTGGTCCGAGCGGGCCAGGAGCCACGCGAGCGGGGTGCCGACCAGCCAGACGACGACCATGGTGGCGCTGGTGGTCACCGCCGAGAGCCGCAGGGACTCGCCGACGACCGGACGGGACAGGTGGGTGGGCAGCTGCGTCCACTCCACCCGCAGGAGGAGCGCGAGCATCGGCAGGACCACGAGGGTGACCGCCAGCCCGGCCGGCACGATCAGGGGCAGGCGTCCGCCCCGGACCCTGGTGCTCACGGCGCCCCGAACCCGGCGTCGACGAGGACCTCCCGGCCCTGCGCGGACGTCACGGCCTCGACGAACCAGCGAGCCGCGGGGTCGTCCGAGACGACGGCGAGCGGGTAGTCGTTGCGCACCTCCGCGCCCTCGGGCAGGGGGACCTCGCGGACCCGTCCCTCCGCGGCGAGCACGTCGGTGCGCCAGACCAGCCCGGCGTCCGCCTCGCCGAGCTCGACCTTGGTCAGCGTGGCGCGGGCGTCCGGCTCGTACGAGGCGATCCGTGGCTCCAGGCCCAGGTCGGCGAACAGGGCCTGCGCGGCCCGCCCGCAGGGGGCCTCGGGACGGCACACGACGAGGCGTATGCCGTCGCGCTCGAGGTCCTCCACCGAGGCCACCGGGGCTCCCTGGTCGGCGGGGAGGTCCGAGCTGCCCGGGTCCGCGGGGTCCACCGGCACAGCCAGGGCGAGGGTGTTCGTGGCGACGACGACCGGGTCGCCGCGCACGAGGTCGGGGTCGAGGAGCGTCAGCGGCTCGGGCCCGGCCAGGACCACGACGTCCACGGGGGCGCCCTGCTGCACCTGCTGGACCACCGTGGAGCTGGCGGCGAAGGCGAGGTCGACCTGCAGGCCGGGGTGCTCGGCGCGGACCAGGTCGGCGACGTCCGACAGGACGTCGGTGAGCGAGGCGGCCGCCAGCACGGTGAGCCCGTCGGAGGTGGGAGCGCCGTCGTCCGCGACACCGTGGTCCGCAACCCCGTCGTCCGCCACGCCGCCGGGGGGCTGGGCGCAGCCCGCGAGGCCGGCCACCGTGGCCAGGAGCCCCGTGGCCAGGACCAGCGTGGCCCGGACGTCCGCGGCCCCGACCCTCACCGGGGCAGCCCGACGGTGACGTGCGTGGACTTGATGGAGGCGACCACGACGCTGCCCACCTCCAGCCCCAGCTCCTGCACCGCCTCGGTCGAGAGCAGCGACACCAGCCGGAACGGGCCGGCCTGCACGTCGACCTGGGACATGACGGTGTCGCTGACGACGCGGGTCACCAGCCCCCGCATCTGGTTCCGTGGCGAGGAGGTCCCGGTGCCGGCCTCGGCGGCCTGGGCGGTGCGCTGGGCGTAGCCGGCCAGCTCGGCGCCCCCGACGACGATCCGGCCGGCGTCGTCGCGGCTGGAGCGTAGCCGGCCCGCGTCGATCGCCCGGCGGACGGTGTCGGGGGAGACTCCGAGCAGGGACGCGGCCTCGGCGACACGCAGGTGCGACATAAGACGCAGCATACAATCGCAGATGCGTCGTGAACGATCAGATGGATCGAACGAGTGCACGGCCTGTCCTGACCGCGACGCCCAGGAGCCGGAACCACGCGTGCACTCGTTCGTCCGCGACGGCGACCGCGCCCATGTGCGGGAGTGTGCCTGGTGCGGCTGCGCCCACACGCCGGTATGCCCGGTGCGACCGCGCCCAGACGCGGGAGGTGTGCCTGGTGCGGCCGCCCTCAGATGCGCAGGGTCACCTCCTGCTCGCGCCACTCCTGCACGAACGGGGCCAGTCCCTGCTCCAGGAGCGGCAGCTGGGGGACGAGGCAGAGGCTCGCCACCATCTGCACCCGGCGGGCCGCGTCCATGGCCTCGACCAGGCGGGGGTCGGTCGGGCGCAGGTCCAGGTTCTCCACCGCCTCGTCGTAGGCGGCGACCGCCTCGGCGCCCAGACCGGCCAGGTCCCACTCCACCGGGCCCACGCACACGTCCTCGAAGTCGGCGAAGACCAGCCCGTGCGGGCTGCGGATGACGTTGTGGGCCGGCGCGTCGCCCTGGATCGGCTGCACGGTCGTGGGGCCGAAGCGCGCCTGGAAGGTCTCCTCGTCGGCCAGCACCGGGGCCAGCGCGTGCCACTGGGCGTGCAGCCGGTCGACGTCCTGGGCCGACAGCAGGGGAGAGGCCTCGGCGGCCTCCACCATCGCGGCGAGCGAGCCGTTGAAGGGGGCCAGGAAGGGCAGCGCGCCGGGATAGGCCGCGAGGGCCAGGTGCAGCGCCGCCGCCACCTGCGGGTCGGCCGCCCGGTAGGGACGGTGCTCCGGCGTGGTCTCCACCAGCTCCCAGAAGGTGATCGAGAAGCCGTCCTGACGGACCGGCTCGGGCGGCAGGAGGGGGCTGGGCCGGGTGGCCGGGACCCCCTGCTCGTGCAGCCAGCCCGCGACGTCGAGCTCGCGGCACTGGCGCTCCTCGACGAGCTCGGCCGTCACCCCGGGCGGGTGGACCACCGGGATCCGGGCCACGACGGGGGCCGGCGAGAGGCGGACGACGACCGAGAAGGCGTCGTGCAGCACCTCCGTGTCGGTCACGTCCAGGTCAAGGTCGCTCGCGGCGGTGAACGCCGCCTCGCACGCGAGCTCGGTGCGCCGGGTGGTCTCCTCGGGGGTCAGGACCGGGTGTGCCATACCTCATCGTGGCAGGGTCCCCCCTCACCCGCACGCGGGGGTCCGGACGGGCTCGGCCAGAGGTCCGGGCGGTCAGCCCGCCGGGTGCTCGACGGGCAGCAGCGTCGGCCGCTTGGCGGTGCGCCCGTCGCCCGAGGAGCGGCCCTGCACCCGGCGCCGCACCCAGGGGCCGGCGTGCTCGCGGGCCCACCGGCCGTGCTCGCGCGCGCCGGCGACGAACCCGGGCGGCTGCTGCGGGGGGAGGGGGACGTGCCAGTCCGCCTCGGCGGGGTTGTGCCCGAGGGCGGCGTAGGCGGCCAGCGCCACCCGACGGTGCCCCTCGGAGGTCATGTGGATCCGGTCGTCGGCCCACATCCGCCAGTCCTGGAGGAAGTCGCAGGCCCACTGGTTGAGCACGTAGCACCCCTGCCGCTGCGCGATCGACCAGATGTGGGCGATGTAGGTCGCCGCCCGTCCGCGGGTGCGGCCGATGATCGGCGCCCCGACGGGGTCCGTGGGCGTGGCCATGAGCACGTCGGCCCCGGTGGCCCGCACCCGCGCGACCGCCTCCTCGAGCCGGGCGGCCAGGGCGTCGACGTCGGCCCGGGGCCGCAGGATGTCGTTGCCCCCGCCCACGATGCTCACCAGGTCCGGCTCCAGCGCCAGCGCCGCGTCCAGCTGCGGGCCGGCCACGTCCGCGAGCTTGCGTCCGCGCACCGCCAGGTTGGCGTAGCCGAGCTCGTCGGTGTGCGCCGCGAGCAGCGAGGCGAGCCGGTCGGCCCAGCCGACGTAGCGGTCGGGGTCGTGCGGCGAAGCGTCGCTCATCCCCTCGGTGAAGGAGTCACCCACCGCCACGTAGCGCGACCACGCCCGGGGCACGGGGCGCACGCTGCCGGCCTCCCCGTGCACGAGCGCACCCGAGGGGAGGGACGGCATACCTGCGGGCGGGGTCACGGCAACCTCCAGTCGACGGGGTCGGCACCCTGCTGCTGCAGCAGGGCGTTGGTGCGGCTGAACGGGCGGCTGCCGAAGAACCCGTGCCGGGCCGACAGCGGGGACGGGTGGGCGCTCTCGACGCGGGGCACGTCGCCCAGACGGGCGGCCAGGCTGCGGGCGTCGCGGCCCCACAGGACCGCGACCAGCGGGCCCCCGCGACGCACGAGCGCGTCGATGGCCAGCTCGCTGACCTGCTCCCAGCCCTTTCCCCGGTGGCTGGCCGGGGCTCCGGGCCGCACGGTCAGCACCCGGTTGAGCAGCATCACGCCACGCTCGGACCACGGCCCCAGGTCGCCGGTCGAGGGCGACGGGCAGCCGAGGTCGTCGACGAGCTCGGTGAAGATGTTCTGCAGGCTGCGCGGCAGCGGCGAGACGTCGGGGGCGACCGAGAAGCTGAGGCCGACGGCGTGGCCGGGCGTGGGGTAGGGGTCCTGGCCCACGACCAGCACGCGCACCTCGGACAGCGGCCGCTGGAAGACGCGCAGCACCTGCGGGCCGGGCGGGAGGTAGCCGCGCCCGGCGGCCAGCTCGGCGCGCAGGAACTCGCCCAGGTCGGTGACGGTCCGCGCAGCCGGGGCGAGCGCGTCGGCCCAGCTGGGGTGGACCAGCTCGGTCAGCGGGGCGGTGGCGGGCACCGGGACAGGGTATGCGGTGGTGCCGGGGGCGGCGAGGCGGTGCGCCGCCGGCGGGTCAGAGCTCGATGCCCAGGCGGCGCGCCGAGCGGCTGCGCTGACGGCTGGCGCGCTGGCGCCGGAGACGCTTGATGAGCAGCGGGTCGTGCGCGAGGGCGGCCTCGCTGTCGATGAGCTGGTTGAGCAGCTGGTAGTAGCGCGTGGGGCTGAGGTCGAAGAGCTCCTTGACCGCGTCCTCCTTGGACCCGGCGTACTTCCACCACTGGTGCTCGAAGTCGAGGATCTGGCGGTCGCGCTCGGACAGGTCGGTCCCGACATCGTTGACCCGCGGGGCCGCGCCCATGAACACTTCCTCTCGTTCCGGTTGGTGCCTGGCCACGCCCGTGCCAGAGCCGTTCGAACTGGTCGTCAGTCTACGACACCGAAGTTGCACCGGTGTGATTTGCCGGGAGTGTCCCGGCCCCGTCCGGACGGAGGTGGGACACTCCGGTCCCGCAGGTCACAGACGTCCCACGGGCCCCTGGCGCCTGGTCGCTCGACCACGCCCGGTGACTTCGGCGACCACTCCCGCGGCGCCGCCCGACCACCCCGCACCCCCCGCGGGAGCAGTCGGTAGCGTGAGACGTCACGCGGGGCCAACGGCGGCCCCGCCCGGTGCCAGGAGGCCAGCCGCCCGTGAAGACCGACGTGCAGATCGCCCAGTCCGCCACCCTGCGCCCGATCGGTGAGATCGCCGAGGGCCTGGGGCTGGGGCCGCAGGACTACGAGCCCTACGGCCACGACAAGGCCAAGCTGTCCCTGGAGATCCTCGACCGGCTCGCCGACCGCCCCGACGGGCGGCTCGTCCTGTGCACGGCGATCAACCCGACCGCGGCGGGGGAGGGCAAGACGACGACCAACGTGGGCCTGTCCATGGCGCTGAACCGGCTCGGCCACCGGGCCGTGACGACCCTGCGCGAGCCCTCGCTGGGGCCGGTCTTCGGCATGAAGGGCGGGGCCGCGGGCGGCGGCTACGCGCAGGTGGTGCCCATGGAGGACATCAACCTGCACTTCACCGGGGACTTCCACGCCATCACCTCGGCGCACAACCTGCTCGCGGCGCTGCTCGACAACTCCATCCACCAGGGCAACCCGCTGGGCATCAACCCCAAGCGCATCACCTGGAAGCGCGTCCTGGACATGAACGACCGCGCGCTGCGCAACGTCGTCGTGGGCCTGGGCAAGGTGGGCGACGGCGTCGTCCGCGAGTCCGGCTTCGAGATCACCGTGGCCAGCGAGATCATGGCGGCGCTGTGCCTGGCGACCGGTGTGGAGGACCTCAAGGAGCGCCTCGGCCGGATGGTCGTGGGCCAGACCTACGACAAGCGGCCCGTGACGGCCGCCGACCTGGGGGCGGCCGGGGCGATGGCGCTGCTGATGAAGGACGCGGTCAAGCCCAACCTGGTGCAGACCCTGGAGAACACGCCGGCGATCATCCACGGGGGACCCTTCGCCAACATCGCGCACGGCAACAACTCGGTGCTGGCGACGAGGACGGCCCTGAAGCTGGCCGACTACGTCGTCACGGAAGCGGGGTTCGGTGCCGACCTCGGGGCGGAGAAGTTCTTCGACATCGTCGCGCCGGCGGGCGGGCTGACCCCCTCGGCGGTCGTGCTGGTCGCCACCGTCCGCGCGCTGAAGCTCAACGGCGGGAAGGACAAGAAGGAGCTGGCCGAGGAGGACCTGGAGGCCCTGGGGCGGGGAGTGGTCAACCTGGAGCAGCACCTGGAGAACCTGCACAAGTACGGCGTCCCCGTCGTGGTCGCCCTCAACCGATTCCCGACCGACACCGACGCCGAGCTGGACCTCGTGCGCGCACGGTGCGCGCAGCTGGGGGCCGACGTCGAGCTGTCCGAGGTCTTCGCCCGCGGCGGGGAGGGCGGGGAGGACCTCGCCCGCGCGGTCGTCGAGCTGTGCGGGCGGCCGAGCCGCTTCGCGCCGCTCTACGCCCCCGAGGACGACCTGCTGACCAAGATCGGCACGATCGCCCGGGAGATCTACCGGGCAGACGGAGTCGACCTCACCGGACCGGCGCGCACGCAGCTGGCCGAGCTGGAGGCGCAGGGGTACGGCGGCCTGCCCGTGTGCATGGCCAAGACGCAGTACTCCTTCTCCGACGACCCGACCCTGCTGGGCGCACCCCGGGGGTTCAGGATCACCGTCCGCGAGCTCGTCGTCAACGCAGGCGCCGGGTTCGTGGTCGCCCTGACGGGCGACATCATGCGCATGCCCGGGCTGCCCCGGGTGCCCGCGGCCGTCGGGATGGACGTCGCCGAGGACGGGACGATCACCGGGCTGTCCTAGCCCGCAGCTCGCCCCGCTCCTGCGGCTCAGGCCCGGGTCCTGCGGCTCAGGCCCGGCTCCGGCTCAGGCCCGGGTCCTGCGGCTCAGGCCCGGCTCCGGCTCAGGCCGGGCTCCTGCGGCTCAGGCCCGGCTCCGGCTCAGGCCCGGCTCCGGCTCAGGCCGGGTCCTCAGGCTCAGGCGTAGACGACCACGAGGAACGCCGTCAGCGCGAGCAGCCCGATGGACAGGAAGCGGTAGTTGGCCCAGAACGGGGTGCCCCGCAGCTCCTTGCTCTCCTCCGTCCAGTACTTCTTCTTCCAGGTCAGCTCGCCGGTCTTCGACTCGTCCGGAGAGGGGCCGAGCAGGCTGATCCCGAAGAGCATCAGGACCGAGAGCCCGAAGCTGATCCCCGCGGCGTAGAGGAACTGGATCGTCGGCTCCTCCGGCAGCACCTGGGTGACGATGAAGAGGGCCAGGCCCAGCGGCTGGAGGATCACGAGGGTGAGGAAGGCCGCGGTCGCGCTGATCCGCTTGGAGGCGATCCCGACGAGGAAGACGGCGACCACCGGGGGCACGAGGAAGGACAGCACCGACTGCAGGTACTGGTACAGCGTGTCGAACTGCGCGATGAACGGGGCCCAGACGATGGCCACCACCAGGGCGACGACGGTGGAGACCCGGCCGCTGAACACCAGGCGCCGCTGGGAGGTGTCCGGACGCAGGGTCTTGACGAAGTCCATCGTCACGATGGTGGAGGCGGAGTTGAGGATCGAGTCGACCGTCGAGGTGATCGCGGCGATGACGGCGGCCAGGATGAGCCCGCGGAGCCCGACCGGCAGCAGGTCGAAGACCAGCGTGGGGAAGACCGTGTCGGAGCTCTCCAGCTCGGGGTAGAGGGAGAGGGCCATGACGCCGGGCAGGATGAAGAGGAAGAGGAAGCTCAGCTTGATGAGGCCGGCGAGCAACGAGCCCCACCGGCCGTGGTCGAGCGAGCGGGCGCCGAGGGTGCGCTGGACGACGAGCTGGTTGGTGGTCCAGTAGTACAGACCGATGATCAGCACGCCGGTGATCAGGCCGGGCCACGGGAGGTCGGGGTGGTCGGCGGGCAGGATGAGGCTCATCTTCTCGTCGCCCGCGGTCTGCACGACGGCGTCCCAGGACTCGATGGCGTTGAAGGTGGCGATGAGGACGATGACCCCGCCGATGATCGTCACGGTCGCCTGGATCGAGTCGCTGATCATCACCGCGCCCAGCCCGCCGATCACCGTGTAGACGGCCGCGAGGATGGCCAGCACGGCCACCGAGACGATCATCGGGATGTCGGGGTAGAGCACCTTGACCACGACCGCACCGGCGAAGAGGGCGGCCGCCATGTCGATGAACATGTTGGCGAAGAGGTTGAAGCCCGCGAAGGCCATCCGGGAACGACGGTCGTAGCGGTTCTCGAGGTACTCGGGGAGCGTGAAGACCTTGGAGCGCAGGTAGAAGGGCAGGATGAAGAAGATGAAGATGACCAGGATGACCGCCGACATCCACTCGTAGGCGAAGATCGAGATGCCCTGGTCGTAGGCACCGCCGGCGAGGCCGACGAAGGTCGCGCCGGACATGTTGGTCGCGACCAGCGAGAGCCCGACGAAGGGCCAGATGAAGTTGCGACCACCCAGGAAGTAGTCCTCGGACTCGTCGGTCTCCTTCCCGCCCGCCTTGGCCTTCTTCTTCATCCGCGCGCTGGCCACGAGCGGGATGATCCGGCTCAGCACGAGGTAGCCGATGATGACGGCCAGGTCGAGGCCGGTGACGGTGAACTCGGGCATGCCACCCCCGGAGGTGGTCGAGGCTGGCAGCATCACTGCTCCTTCGAGGCGGGTCGGACGACGAGGACGTCGCAGGGGGCGTGGCGCAGGATGGTCTCGGCGTCGTCCCCGAGCAGGACGCGGGAGAAGGCGTTCAGGCCGCGGCTGCCGATGACGACCAGGTCGGCCCCGATCTCGTCCTGGACCCTGAGGACCTCGTGCGGCGGTCGGCCCAGGCGCAGGTGCGGCTCGGCCTCCAGACCCGCCCGTCGCACCGCGGCCACCTCGGCGTCGAGCACCGGGCGGGCCTCGTCCAGCAGGCGGCTGCGGTGCTGCTCGCCCAGCGGGCGCGGGGTGGTCCAGGGACTGGCCAGCGCCACGTGCACCACGTGCAGCTCGGCACCGGTGTACCGGGCCAGCTCGACCGCGCGCTCCCGGGCGAGCGCCGCGGTCGTCGAGCCGTCGGTGGCCAGCAGGATGCGCGCGGCGAACGTCATGGGAAGCTCCTCCGAGTCGAACGGTGCCGTCTGCGCGGCACCCTAGAGCGGATGTGTGACCCGCGCCACACGAACTACCGGGACCTGGCCCGCAGCGGGGCGCGCCCGGACCGGCGGGGTGCGCCATACCCGTCGGACCCGTATGACGGACCCCCGGGCGGAGGGGGCACGCACGCCCCGCCCGTAGAGTGGGGGCATGGCAGAAGTCACCTGGCGCAGCGTGGCGCCCGGGGTCTACGTCCGTCGGCACGAGGAGCTCAACCTCAACTGCGGGCTGGTCGTCGGCGACGACCGGGCCCTCCTCGTGGACACCCGCAGCTACCACCAGCACGGGGTGGAGCTGGCCGAGGCGGTCCGGGAGATCACGGACCTGGAGATCACGGTCGTGAACACCCACGCGCACTACGACCACTGCTTCGGCAACTCCGCCTTCCGCGACTCCCAGATCTACGCGCACGCCGGTGCGGTGGAGGACCTGCGCCGCACCGGTGAGCACCAGCGCGAGCAGATCGTGGCGCACATGCGGGCCACCCACCGGGAGGCGATCGCCGCGGACATCCTCGACACCGAGATCGTGCTGCCGTTCTACCTCGTGGAGCAGGACACCCCTCTCGACCTGGGCGGACGCTCCGTGGAGCTGCTCTTCTCCGGCCGTGGGCACACCGATCACGACCTGGCCGTGTCCGTGCCCGACGCGGGCGTCGTCTTCGCCGGCGACCTCGTGGAGGAGGGTGCCGACCCGATGATGGAGGACGCCTTCCCCCAGGAGTGGGCGCCCACGCTCGAGGCGCTCCTGGCCAAGCCCTCCGCCGGGGGGTCCGACGTCTGGGTCCCGGGGCACGGAGCCGTCGTCGACCGCGGCTTCGTCGAGGAGCAGGCGGCCCGGCTGGCCCACCTGGGGGAGCGCTTCGACGAGGTCCTGGCCGGCGGGCTGGCGGGGGTCGACGCGCTGGTGAGCGCGGGCCGCGGGCTCGGGCTGCAGGACCAGACGCTGCGCGACGCGGCGGTGCGGGCGCTCGAGCTGCGCTGAGGCATTTGCACTCGGAGGGGTCGAGTGCTAATCATGGACCTAGCACTCTCGACGTGAGAGTGATAAGACCGACCGGCAGTGTCGAGGGTCGGGAGCCCGGGCGACGTGAGCCCGAGGGGACCGGCCCGTCCGTCGCGGGCGACACCGCGGGTCAACCGCCCATCAGCGTGTGGAGGACAGACCACGATGGCCAAGACCATTGCATTCGACGAGGAGGCCCGGCGCGGGCTCGAGAAGGGTATGAACACCCTGGCCGACGCCGTGAAGGTGACGCTCGGCCCCAAGGGCCGCAACGTCGTGCTCGAGAAGAAGTGGGGTGCGCCCACCATCACCAACGACGGTGTGAGCATCGCCAAGGAGATCGAGCTGGAGGACCCCTACGAGAAGATCGGCGCCGAGCTGGTCAAGGAGGTCGCCAAGAAGACCGACGACGTCGCCGGTGACGGCACCACCACCGCGACCGTCATCGCCCAGGCGATGGTCCGCGAGGGCCTGCGCAACGTCGCCGCCGGCGCCAACCCGATGGCGCTCAAGCGCGGCATCGAGGTGGCCGTCCGCGCCGTCAACGACGAGCTGCTCAGCATGGCCAAGCCGGTGGAGACCAAGGAGCAGATCGCGCAGTCCGCGTCCATCTCCGCGGCCGACACCGAGATCGGCGGCATGATCGCCGAGGCCATGGACAAGGTCGGCAACGAGGGTGTCATCACCGTCGAGGAGTCGAACACCTTCGGTCTGGAGCTGGAGCTCACCGAGGGCATGCGCTTCGACAAGGGCTACATCTCGCCCTACTTCGTCACCGACACCGACCGGATGGAGGCCGTCCTGGAGGACGCCTACGTCCTGGTCGTCAACTCCAAGATCTCCTCGGTCAAGGACCTGCTGCCCCTCCTGGAGAAGGTCATGCAGTCCGGCAAGCCGCTGGCGATCATCGCCGAGGACGTCGAGGGCGAGGCCCTGGCGACCCTGGTGGTCAACAAGATCCGTGGCAACTTCAAGTCGGTCGCCGTCAAGGCCCCCGGCTTCGGCGACCGCCGCAAGGCCATGCTCGGCGACATCGCCATCCTCACCGGTGGCCAGGTCATCTCCGAGGAGGTCGGCCTCAAGCTCGAGACCGCCGACCTGGACCTGCTGGGCTCGGCCCGCAAGGTCGTGGTGACCAAGGACGAGACCACGATCGTCGAGGGCGGCGGCGACGCCGACCAGATCGCCGGTCGCGTGTCCCAGATCCGCACCGAGATCGAGAACAGCGACTCCGACTACGACCGCGAGAAGCTGCAGGAGCGCCTGGCCAAGCTGGCCGGCGGCGTGGCGGTCATCAAGGCCGGCGCGGCGACCGAGGTCGAGCTCAAGGAGCGCAAGCACCGCATCGAGGACGCCGTCCGCAACGCCAAGGCCGCGGTCGAGGAGGGCATCGTCGCCGGTGGTGGCGTGGCGCTCATCCAGGCCTCCAGCGCCTTCGAGGGGCTGACCCTGGAGGGTGACGAGGCGACCGGCGCGAACATCGTCAAGGTCGCCATCGAGGCGCCGCTGAAGCAGATCGCCATCAACGCCGGCCTCGAGGGTGGCGTCGTCGCGGAGAAGGTGCGCAACCTGACCCCCGGCGAGGGCCTCAACGCGGCCACCGGCGAGTACGGCGACATGCTGAAGTTCGGCGTCGCCGACCCGGTCAAGGTGACCCGGTCCGCCCTGCAGAACGCCGCCTCCATCGCGGCCCTCTTCCTGACCACCGAGGCCGTCATCGCCGACAAGCCGGAGAAGGCTCCGGCCATGCCGGCCGGCGACGGTGGCATGGGTGGCATGGACTTCTGACCCACCCGGGTCGGAGCACAGCGCGCCCGCGTTCCTCGCGGGCGGTCATCGCACCGACGGGGCGGTCCCTCCCAGCGAGGGGCCGCCCCGTCGGCGTGCGTGCAGGGGGTCGACGGCCTCAGCCCGTCTGGAAGCGCATCCGGTTGGTCTGCTCGACCAGCTCGTAGTCCTGGCCGGCCGTGCGCAGGGTCGTGGAGATCTGCTGCAGCGAGGAGCGGACCCGCTCCTGGGTGGCGCTCCAGTCCTGGGTGACCGTCTGGAAGCCGGCGGACGCCGACCCCTGCCAGCAGTCCTGGAGCGCGGTCAGCTTGCCCATCATCGCGCGCACCTCGGCCTCGATCGTGGCCGAGATCCGCTCGATGTCGCCGGAGGCGGCGGCGATCCGCGCGGTGTCGACGGCGAACGTGTTGCTCATGGGTGTCCCTCCTCGTCGTGGCGGCCGGTCGGCCCCCTCGACCCCGACGGTAGGCCCGATGACCGCGAGGCCCGGCGAGTTGTCCACAGCTCCCCGGGCCTGCGCCCCACCTCCCCCCGCACCTGCGTCCGGCCGGCCCGGCGCCATACCCCCTCGGCCCCGCCCCACCTGCCGCTCGCCCCCCGGACCCGCGTGCGCGACGCCACACCCCTCGCCCCCGGTAGTCTCGGACGCCATGACCGGACGCTCGATCGCCCTCTTCGCCCTCGCGGCGCTGCTGGAGATCGGTGGTGCCTGGCTGGTGTGGCAGGGGATCAAGGAGCACCGGGGGTGGCTTTTCGTGGGGGTCGGGGTGGTCAGCCTGGGTCTGTACGGGGTGGTCGCCGCGTTCCAGCCGGACGCGCACTTCGGCCGGGTCCTGGCCGCCTACGGCGGGGTCTTCATCGTCGGGTCGCTGCTGTGGGGGGTGGTGGCCGACGGCTTCCGGCCCGACCGCTGGGACGTCCTCGGCGCGCTGACCTGCCTCGTGGGGGTCGCGCTGATCATGTACGCCCCCGGCCGGTGGCATGACCGTCTACCTGGACCCGCCCCTGTGGCCCGCCCACGGACGGCACTTCTCCCACCTCATCAGCGACTCCTCCCTGGCCGAGCTGCACGCCTTCGCGCGCGCGGTCGGCCTGCCCGAGCGCGCCTTCGAGGGCGACCACTACGACGTCCCCGAGGAGCGGTATGCCGCCCTCGTCGCCGCGGGTGCGGTGCCGGTGCCGGCCACGGAGCTGGCGCGCCGGCTGCGGGACAGCGGGCTGCGCTTCCGCAAGCGGCGGGGGGAGCGCCCGCTGGCGCGGGTGGAGAACGGCCTGTCGACGGCCACGTCGGCGCCCCACGTCCTGGACGTGGTCGCCTCCGGCCTGGAGCAGACGCAGGCCGGCGCCGCGGTCGTCCTCGTGCGTGCGCAGCAGTGGATGGCACTGGTGCGCAACGCCTCCCGTCCCGGATGGTCACCGCCCGGCGGCAAACGGGAGCGCGGGGAGAGCGTCCGGGAGGGGGCCGTGCGGGAGGTGGTCGAGGAGACCGGGCTGGTGCTGGAGACCAATGCGCTGGTGGCGGTGGGCTACGAGCGCATCACCGTGCCCGACGGGGTCGATCCGCGTCCGTTCGAGACCGGGGTGAACCATCTGCAGGTGTTCGGGGCGGTGGTGGCCCCGCGGTCCGACGGCCGGTCGAGGGCCGACCGGTCCGCACCGGGGGGACCGGGTACGGTCCCGGCCCCGGACGGCCTGCCGGTGCTGCGGCCCGACCTGGACGACGTGCTGGAGGCCGGGTGGTTCACCCGCCGGGACGCCGTGGAGCTGGCCGGGCACGAGCCGTGGTGGCCGCTGGTGGACTGGTGGTGGGAGCGGGGCTGACGTCCTACGCCGCCTGCTCAGAGGTGCTTGGCGGCCTCACGCCTCGTCAGGCCGCTCAGCCCGTCGCCGTGGCGTGCGAGCACCGCGAGCACCCAGGCTGGGTCGGTCCGGGCGTGCTCCCTCAGCGCCCAGCCCAGGGCCTTGCGCACGAAGAACTCGCCTCCGAAGGGGGAGTCCTGGAGGTTGGCCGCGACGCACCGCTCGAGCAGGGCGGTGTCGGTGGCCTCCCGGTGCTTGAGCTGGGACAGGATCGCCACTCTCCGGAGCCAGAGGTCCTCCCCGGTGGCCCAGTCGTCCATGAGGGGGGTGACGGCGTCCCGGTACGTCAGCAGGACCGGCCCGACGAGCCGGGTCGCGACCGTGTCCACGAGGTCCCACCAGGCGCCGGTCACCGCGAGGTGCCGGTGCAGGGGGAGCACGTCGGGGTCCTGCCACCCGCGGGCGGAGCGGTGCTGCGCGAGGGCGAGCGCGGCATACCTCTCCTCGCGGTGCGTCGCGCCGTCCCAGAGCTCCCGGACGGTCGCCTCCCAGGTCCTGCGGTTGGCCGGCGCCCACGCCCGCAGCAACGGACGCAGGAGGCCCCGCAGCTCGGGCGCGGTGATGCCGTGGAAGGGCATGGCCGATTTCATGTAGGACTGCTGCCCGGCGGCCCGTCCGGGTTCGCCGGCGGCGGCCAGGGCCGACCGCAGCTGGGCGACCAGCGCCGCGTCAGGCCCCACGGTCCAGCTCCGCGAGCTCGCCGCGCAGGTTGGCCCGTGCCCGGGCCGTCCAGCGCTCGTGGGCGTGCGCGGTGCGGTAGAGGCGGTCCCGGGCGCTGAAGGCCTGCAGCACCTCGGCCCGTCCGGTGCGGAAGGCGGCGTCGGGGACCGAGGCGTGCTCCTGCCGGACCTGCGCGCGGTAGGCGGCGTAGCGGCCGGGAGGCGCGGACAGGATCCACAGGTCGGCGTCGTGCACCGCCGCCTGCACCGCCGGGTGCCGCGCGTCCGCCCGGACCTCGTGGGTGGCCGTCATGAGCACCCCCGCCTCGACGGCGTCCACCACGACGTCGTCGGCCCCCAGGTGGTGCAGGTGGTCACGGGCCAGGGTGGCGCTGCGGTGCTCGTTGCTGCCCGGGGCGGCGCGGGGGTCGTAGGCCAGGTCGTGGTACCACGCCACGGTGCGTGCGACCAGCGCGTCCTCGGGGGCCAGCGGGACGGCGGCCTCGAGCTCGTCGAGGGCGGCCAGCATCTCCGCGAGGTGCTCGCCGGTGTGGTAGCGGCGGTGCGGCTCGGTCCACCCGGCCAGCAGCCGGGAGCCCTCGCCCAGCCACCGGTCGCGCCCGGCGTCCGGTGCCAGCACGGCGGCGTCGAGCAGCCAGCGGTCGAGCAGGGCCTCGGGGTCCGGCGTCATGGTCGTCAGCCTGCCACGGCGGGTGCGGGGCCGGGACCCCGCCGGCGGGCGAGGGCCACGGTGCTGCAGGCGTCGGTGGACCACGGCGCGGACGGCGACGGCGACCGCGGCGGGTGCCGGGTCGCCGTCGACGGTGCCGGGCCGGTCAGCGCTTGATGAGCGACTCCGCGAGGTCGGCCAGGGTGTCGGCGAGGTCCTCGCGCGCGTCGTGGGCGCTGCTGAGCAGGCCCTTGACGCCCTTCTCCGCCTTGTGCGAACCGGAGCCGACCGCGCCGGTGACCCCGGAGGCGACCGCGCCGGCGGCCCCGGTGACGCCGCCCGCGACCGCCTCGGCCGCGTGCTTGGTGCCGGAGAGGAAGGACTGCATCGCCAGCGTGAGACCGGCACCGACGAGCCAGACGTCCTTGGCCACCGCAGTGCCCTCCTGGGTCGGCCGGATGCCGTCGTCCTGGGTCATGCCGGGGGTGTTCAGGTACATGCCGACCAGGCCTGCGCCGAAGGCGGTGAGCGCCCCTCCGGCGACCGCGGAGGGGACGGTGGGCAGCAGCAGGAGAGCGCCCACGCCGATCTCGCCGTAGCCCAGGAGCTTGGTGAAGTCGGCGGGCTTCATGTCCTTGAACACCGGGTAGACGCTGGAGGCCCAGCCGTGCATCTGCTCGGCGGCCTCCTCGTCGGCCTTGAGCTTGGTGAGCCCGGAGTTGACGATGAAGGCGCCGGTGGTCAGCCGCAGCGGGACGTGGGTGGGGTGCATGGTTGCTCCTTGTCGGTGGGGTGGTTCGTCTGGTCCCACGGTATGCCGTGCCCCGGCCGGGTGCGACCTCACCCCTGCCGCAGGGGGGCGGGCAGCGGTCGCGCGTGCACGACCGTCAGGCCGCTGACCGCCCGGGTCAGCACGACGTAGAGCCGGCGCAGGCCGCTGCGCAGGTCCGGCTCGGCGGCGGCGATGTCGGCCGGCTCCACCACGACGACCTGGTCGAACTCCAGGCCCTTGGCCACCGTTGCCGGGACCAGGTGCACCGGCAGCAGCCGCTCCTCGGCGTGCTCGCCGTCGAGCACCTCGTGCTCCAGCCCGGCGACGGTCAGGGCGGCGGCGACCCGGTCGACCCAGGCGTCGGGCACGACGACCCCGACGGTGCCCTCGTCCTGGGCCGCCGCGGCGACCGCGGCGACGGTGCCGGCCACCGCGTCGGGCACCTGCAGGACGTCCAGCCGTCCGGGGTCGGTGCGCACCGACTCCGGAGCCGCCAGACCCGGCGCGACGTGCGGAAGCAGGCGGGCGGCATACCCGATGACCGAGGCGGGCACGCGGAAGCCTCGGACGAGGACCTCCAGGTGGGTCCCGTCGGCGTGCGGGTCCTTTCCCAGGTGGGTGAGCGACTCCTCCCAGCTGTCCGTCGACCAGGGGGTGGTGCCCTGGGCGATGTCCCCCAGCACGGTGAGCGACCCGGTGGCGGCGCGCCGGCCGACGGCCCGCAGCTGCATCGGGGAGAGGTCCTGGGCCTCGTCGAGCACCACGTGGCCCAGGCTCGGGGTCCGCTCGAGCAGGTCGGCGACCTCGTCCAGCAGCGCCAGGTCGGCCACGCTCCACCGCGCCGAGCCCGGTGAACGGGGCGGCCGGGCCCACACCACGTCCTGCTGGTCCGGCGCGAGGCCGTCGCCCGTGCCGAGGACGCCGGCGAGGACGGACCCGGGGGTCAGCTGCGGCCAGACCTGCTTCACGTACGCCCTGACCGGGGCCGAGCGGGCGACGGCGTCCTGGACGCGGTCGTCGGGGGAGTCGCCGGCCCGCTCCATCTCCAGCAGGACGGCGTGGGCCAGCCGGTGGGGCAGCATGGCGCGCGCCGCGGCGTAGCGCACGCCCCGGGTGCGCAGCTCGTCGAGGATGTCCTGGACCTGGGAGGCCGGGAGGCGCCAGCGGCGCGACCCCCGGGGCACGACCAGCGCCTCGGGAGCCGGACGCACGGAGGACCAGACCGCGTCGGAGAGGACCTGGGCCATCCGGGCCTCGCCCTTGAGCCGGGCCACGTGGGCGGGGTCGGCCGCGCGGACGGGGGCGTGGGCGAGCAGCTCCTCGACGGTGGTGTGCCGCACGGTGATCTCACCGAGGGAGGGCAGGACCGCGCCGACGTGCTCGAGGAAGGCGCGGTTCGGCCCCACGACGAGGACCCCGGAGCGGGCCAGCCGCTCGCGGAAGGCGTAGAGGAGCCAGGCCGCCCGGTGCAGGCCCACGGCGGTCTTGCCGGTGCCGGGGGCGCCCTGGACGCAGATAGTGGTGGAGACGTCGGCGCGCACGATCTCGTCCTGCTCGGGCTGGATGGTCGCGACGATGTCGCGCATCGGTCCGATGCGGGGGCGTTCGATCTCGCGGGCCAGGAGGGCGCTCCGGCCCGTTCCGCCGGCGTCCGGGTCGCCCGGGCCGGTGTCCGCAGGGGTCAGCCACTCGTCCTCCAGCGCCGTGATCTGCCCGCCCTCCACGCCGAAGCGACGGCGTCGCCGCACGCCCATCGGCTGGGTCGGCCCCGCCCGGTAGAACGGCGTCGAGACCCCGGCCCGCCAGTCGACGACGACCGGGTCGCCCGACGCGTTCGTGACGTGGCGGCGGCCGATGTAGAGCCTGTCCTCGCCGACGGCTCCCTCGGTGTCGATGCGTCCGAAGAACAGCGTGGTGCGGGGGTCGTCCTGCAGGGCCCGGGCCCGCAACCAGAGGGTGTGCGCCAGGGCGTCGCCGGCGATCGCGTCGCCGGCGTCGGCACCGAGTGAGAGGGTGTGCTCCCGCATCCGGGCCAGCTCGGCGCGGGCGAGGGCCAGGTGGGCGCGCTCGGCGGCGAGCTCGTCCGCGGGGGCGGAGACCGGCTCAGAGGTCGCGGAGGTCGCGGAGGTCGGGGGAAGACGCGGGGGAGGTGGCGGAGCAGGCACGACGAGACCTCGGGAAGGAGGGGGAGCACGACGATACACCCGGCCGGCGGGTCCGGGAGGCCTGTGCAGGAAAGGTGCCCTGGCACGCGACACGCCGCAGCGGCGGTGGCACGGTGCGCGACACGCCGGGGCTGCGGGGCACGCGGCACGCGGCACGCGACACGCCGCAGCGGCGGTGGCACGGTGCGCGACACGCCGGGGCTGTGGGTCAGGGGTGGCGGGCGCGCAGGAGCCGGGGCACCGGGGCGCGGCCCTGGTGCCGTTCGACCGCCAGCTCGTAGTCGCGGACGAGCGACTCGGTCGCGGCGCGCCAGGAGTGCGTCTCGGCGTCGTCGCGGGCGGCCCGCCCCATCCGCCTGCGCAGGTCGGGGTCGGTCACCAGCGTGCGCAACCGCTCGGTGAGGGCGTCCGCGTCGCCCGGCGGCACGAGGAAGCCGGTGCGCCCCTCGTCGACCACGAAGGGGATCCCGCCGGCGTCGGCCCCGACGACCGGCACGCCGCTGGCCATCGACTCCAGCGCGACCAGCCCCAGCGTCTCGGTGGTGGAGGGGAAGGCGAACACGTCGGCCGAGGCGTAGGCCGCCGCCAGGTCGGCCCCGCCGAGGTAGCCGGTGAACACCGTCGGCGTCCCGGCGAACATCCGCTCCAGCTCGGCCCGGCCCGGACCCGAGCCGACGAACGCCAGCCGGGCGCCGGCCCCGGCGAGCCGCCGGAGCGGTTCGAGGAGCTGGTCCAGATCCTTCTCCCGGGACAGCCGGCCGACGTAGAGGATGAGCGGTGAGTCCGGCTTCCCCCCGGTGAGGCGGCGCCGCATCTCCTGGGTCCGGGCGCCGGGGTGGTAGACGCGGGTGTCCACCGCCTTGGGCCACAGGTCCACCTCGCGGATGCCGACCTGTCGGGCGCGCTCGACCATCTGTCCCGACGTGCACAGGTTGACCTCGGCCAGGTTGTGCATCCCGGTGATCCACGCCTGCGAGGGTGCCCGCAGCGCCGACAGTCCGAGCCGGGTCGTGTAGGAGGGCACGTCGGTGTGGAAGCTGGCCAGCAGGGGCAGGTTGCGCCGCCGGGCCGAGACCACGCCGTAGGCCGCCAGCCACACCGGGTTGACCGCGTGCACCACGTCGGGCTGGAAGGCCATCATCTCCCGGGCGATCCGCGCCGTCGGCAGTCCCACCTTGATCTCGGGGTACCAGGGGCGGAAGGACACCGACCGCACCTTGACGACGCGGTGGGGCCCGTAGCTCTCCGGCGGGTCCCCCGGCGCGAAGACCAGCGCGGTGTGCCCCAGGTCGGTCAGCTGGTCGAGGGTGCGGGTGATGCGGGTGACGACCCCGTCGACCTTGGGCAGGAAGACCTCGGTGAAGAGCGCGACGCGCACGGGGGTATGCCGTCGCTCAGGCGGACCGGGGGGCGGTCGCCGGAGCAGGGACCGCGCCGTCAGTCCCCTGGACGGCCTGCGGCGGGGCGGGGGCGGGGCCGCGGGAGGTGGGCACGCCCGGCTGCTGCTGGCGGGTCCACACCGAGGTGCACGGGATCGCGTCCAGGTCGGCCCGGTCGGCGTAGCGGCGTGCCACGTCCTCGACCTCCAGGAGCAGCCCCTCCTCCAGGAGGGTGGGCTCCAGCCCCAGGTCGAGGAAGGTGTCGTTGCTCACGTGCAGCTCGTTCTCCGGCGCCTCGGAGCGGGGGTTGGGGACCAGCTCGACGGTGGCTCCGCTGATCCGGGCGACGAGGTCGGCGAGGTCGCGCACCCGGTGGGTCTGGGTCATCTGGTTGAAGATCTTGACCCGGTCGCCGCGCGCCGGTGGGTTCTCCAGCGCGATCTGCACGCACCGCACCATGTCGCGGATGTGGATGAAGGCCCGGGTCTGCCCACCGGTGCCGTGCACGGTGAGCGGGTAGCCCACCGCTGCCTGCATGAGGAAGCGGTTGAGCACCGTGCCGTAGTCGCCGTCGTAGTCGAACCTGTTGATCAGCCGTTCGTCGCGCAGCGTCTGGTCGGTGTGCGTGCCCCAGACGATCCCCTGGTGCAGGTCGGTGATCCGCAGCTGGTCGTTCTTGGCGTAGTAGGCGAAGAGCTGCTGGTCGAGGCACTTGGTCATGTGGTAGATGGACCCCGGGTTGGTCGGGTAGAGCATCTGCACGCTGACACGGTCCCCGTCCGCCCCACCCTCGGGGACCACCTCCACGTCCAGGTAGCCCTCCGGGATCTTCATCCCGGCCGTGCCGTAGCCGTAGACGCCCATCGTGCCCAGGTGGACCAGGTGGGTGTCCAGACCGGACTCGACGAGGGCGCAGAGCAGGTTGTGGGTCGCGTTGGTGTTGTTGTCGACCGTGTAGCGCTTGTGCGCCGGCGACTTCATCGAGTAGGGGGCGGCCCGCTGCTCGGCGAAGTGCACGACCGCGTCCGGGCGCTCGGTGAGGAGCAGGTCCAGGAGAGCGTCGTAGTCCTGGGCGACGTCGACCTCGACGAAGCGGATCTCCCGGCCGCCCACCTGCTCCCAGGCCGACAGCCGTTCCTGGGGGGAGGCGATCGGCGTCAGCGAGGAGGCCCCGAGCTCTTCGTCGATCCGCCGGCGGGAGAGGTTGTCGACGATGACGACGTCGTGACCGAGGTCGGACAGGTGCAGGGACGCGGGCCAGCCGCAGAACCCGTCACCGCCCAGGACGGCGATCTTCACGTGAGCACTCCTTGTCGCAGGGTCGCCGCGGCACTACAGGCGGCCTCGTGAGCGTATCAACGCCCTGCGGCGGCGGAGCGCGACGACCCGGGCGGGTCAGCCCTGGTCGGGGCGGGTGGCCAGGGTGACGGTCACCTGCAGACGCTCGCCGTCGCGGACGACGTCGAGCTCGACCTCCTCGCCGGACGCGCGCTCGCGGACCTGGCCGACGAGGGCGATGGCCGAGGGGACCTGCTCCCCGTCGATGGCGACCACGAGGTCGTCGTCCTCGATCCCGGCGCCGGCCGCCGGCGAACCGGGCTCCACCTGGCTGACCTGGGCGCCGGTGAGGGCGGCCCCGTCGATCTCGGCGGCACCGTCGCGCAGACCGACGCCCAGGAAGGCGTGCTCGGCCGTCCCGTCCGCGATGAGCTGGTCGGCGATCACCCGCACCTTGGTCGCGGGGATGGCGAACCCGATGCCGATCGAGCCGGCCTGCGACTGCCCGGCTGCGGGTAGCGCGGCGATCGAGGAGTTGATGCCGACGAGCTCGCCGGCGGCGTTGACCAGGGCTCCGCCCGAGTTGCCGGGGTTGATCGCGGCCGAGGTCTGGATCGCGTTGGTCACGACCTCCGTGGCCACCGGGGCACCGCCGGGCGTGGTGCCCGTGGCCTGGGTGGTGACCGGCCGGTCGAGGGCGCTGACGATGCCGGTCGTCACGGTGCCGGACAGCCCCAGGGGGTTGCCGATCGCCATCACGGGGTCGCCCACCGCCAGGACGCCGTCGTCCCCCACACGCACCGGCTCCAGGCCGGCCGGAGCGTTCTCCAGCGCCAGGACGGCCAGGTCGCTGGAGGGGTCCTGGCCCACCACCGAGGCTTGGTAGCGCCGACCGTCGGAGAGGACGACCTGGACCTGCTCGGCGCTGCCCACGACGTGGGCGTTGGTCACCACGTGCCCCTCGGTGTCCCAGACCACGCCCGACCCCGAGCCCTGACCCTGCCGGCCGACCACGTCGATCGAGACCACCCCCGGGGTCACCGAGGAAGCGACCGCGGCCCAGTCCTGGTCTCCGGCGAAGGAGACCGTGGTGCCGTCGGCGGCACCGTCCTCCTCGGGCGCGGACGTCGGGTCCTGGGCCGCCGACACGGCGTCCGCGCTCGTCGACGGTGCGGGGGCCGGGTCACCGGCGTCGGTGGCCTGCACCACGGCATACGTCCCGCCGGAGGCCAGCACGGCCGAGAGCAGGCTGGCCGCCACGACGTCCCCCCAGCGACGCCCGCCGCGGTCCCGCACGCCCCCCGGAGGCGCTGTCCCGGGTCCCCCGGCCGTGGCGCGGTGGGCGCTGGCGGCGTCGGTGGGGGTGTGCGGGCGCAGGTCGTCGTGGGGCGTGGTCATGGTCCCAGGAGACCATCCGCCGGTGGACCCTGCCTGGAGATCTCCTGGACGTTCCCTGGGCGTGAGGGGTCACGGAGCGGTCGCGTCCAGGTTGCTATCGCATAACGATGCGTGATCCCGGCCGTCGTGAGGCGTGCTGACGGTTGAGACGTCACCGGTCCTCTGGCACGGTCGAGGAGTTACCAGCCAGTCCAATCGGGGCGACCTGTTCCCCGCGTACTCGCACATCCGTGAGCGCGGCGGGGAGGCATGTGCCTCGTCCAACCGAAAGGACCGTGGTCGACCATGACCCAGCACACCATCGCGACCGGCGGCACGACCGCCCGGCGTCGCGTCTCCTTCATCGCGGCCGTGGCGGCCGCCGGCCTCGGCCTTGCAGCCTGCGGCGACGGCGACGGCGACGGCGGGAGCGCCGGCGGCGACGCCGAGGAGGCGTCCACGCTCGAGCGGCTCCAGGAGGAGGGCACCATCAAGGTGGCCTTCGCCGGGGAGATCCCCTACAGCTACGAGGAGGACGGTGAGCTCACCGGCGCCACGATCGCCCTCGACCGGAAGATCTTCGCCGCGATGGGCATCGACGAGGTCGACGGCCAGCTCGTCGAGTGGGACGCGCTCATCCCGGGGCTCAACGCCGGTGAGTACGACGCCGTGTCCGCAGGCATGTCGATCCTGCCGGACCGCTGCGAACGGGCCGCCTTCGCCGAGCCCACGATCATGTACACCAGCACCCTCATGGTCCCCGAGGGCAACCCGGAGGGGCTGAGCGACTTCGCCAGCTTTGAGGGCTCGGACCTCACGCTCGCCGTGCAGTCCGGGGCGATCGAGCAGGGTTACGCCAGCGACATCGGCCTAGAGAACACCATGACGGTCAACTCGGCGCAGGACGGCATGGACGCGGTGTCCAACGGTCGCGCCGACGCCTTCGCGCTGACCAACATCACGCTCTCCACGATGGCGGAGGAGAACCCCGACGCGGGCGTGGAGACCACCGGCGGCTTCGTCGCCGAGATCGACGGGGTCAAGCAGATCAGCGCCGGCTCGACCGTCTTCCGCCCGGAGGACACCGAGCTGCTCGAGGCCTACAACGAGGAGCTGGCCAACATCGTCGGCGACTCTGCCGGCTTCGAGGAGGTCGTCGGCGAGTTCGGCTTCACCGACGCCGAGCGTCCGCCGGAGGGTCTGACGGCCCAGATGCTCTGCGACGGTGACCTGGAGGCCGCCAACGAGGCTGCGGACCAGGCCGGCGAGTGAGACCTCGCCCGTGACCGAGTTCGTCACCGACCTCGGCACGGTCCTGCCGCGGCTGCTCGGCGAGGGTCTTCGGGACACCCTCGTCGCCTTCCTCGGCGGGACCGTGCTGATGCTCGCGGTCGCCCTGGTGCTGGGCCTGGCCCTGCACCAGGGCCCGCGGTGGCTCCGGGTGTTCGCGCGCGTGGTCGTCGAGTTCTTCCGCGGCACCTCGCTGGTCGTCCAGCTCTTCTTCCTCTTCTACGTCATCCCCACCCTGACCGGGCTGGACATCGGCTCGACGTGGACCGCGATCCTGGCCCTGGGCCTGAACTACGGCGCCTACGGCGCCGAGGTCGTCCGGGGTTCGCTGAACGCGGTGCCCCAGGGGCAGTGGGAGACCGCGACCGCGCTGTCGATGCCGTGGGGCACGACGATGCGCCGGGTCATCTGGCCCCAGGCGTGGGCCCTGATGCTGCCCGGCATCAACAACCTCGCGGTCATGCTCGTCAAGGGCACGGCCGTCGTCGGTCTGGTGCTGCTCAACGACCTCACCTTCGAGGCCGACCAGGCGCGGCGCGAGGTGGGCACGTGGCCGGCCTTCGTCGCGGCGCTGTTCATCTACTTCGCCATCGCCTGGCTCGTCTCGCTGGTGCTCCGCCAGATGGAGGCCCGCGCCCAGCGGCGTCTCGGACTGGGCGACTTCGAGATCCGCAAGGCCCGCAAGGACGCCGACCGGGTCCTGGCCGGAGCCACCGCCCCGGGCGGATCGACGGGAACGAGGTGAGCTGATGTTCGAGACAGAGCTCTTCCTGGAGGCCCTGCCCGTCCTCATCGAGGCGTTCGTCCGGGTCACGCTGGTGGTGACCGTGGTCGGTTCGCTGCTCGCCGCGGCGCTCGGCCTGGTCTGGGCGATCACGCTGCGGGAGCTGCCCGCCGTGGTCGCCCGCCCGCTGGCCTTCGTCCTGGACTTCATCCGGATGACGCCGCTGCCGGTGCACCTGCTGGTGATCTACTACGCGTTCACCGAGCTCAGCCCGATCACCGTGGGCATCCTCGTCATCGGCGTCCACTACTCGACCTACATGGCCGAGTCCTACCGGTCCGGCATCGAGTCGATCGGCAAGGGACAGTGGGAGGCGGCCAAGGCGCTGTCGCTGCCCCAGCACCGGACCTGGCGCGCGGTGATCCTGCCGCAGGCCATCCGCAACACCCTGCCCTCGCTGGGCAACTGGGCGATCGCGATGTTCAAGGACACCCCCTTCCTGATCTTCATCTCGGTGCCGGAGATGGTGACCGCCGCGCGCGAGTTCGGCGGCCGCCACTTCTCCTACGTCGAGGCGATGACCGTCGCCGGCCTGCTGTTCCTGCTGGCCAGCTACCCCACCGCGGTCCTGATGCAGAAGCTGGAGAAGAAACTTGCCTACTGACCCGGACCACCGATCCCACCCCGACCCCGACGCCGGTCCGACCGGGTCGACCGACGGCCAGCGCCCCGGCGGCGGCGAGGAGCCCCGCGTCCGGTTCGAGGACGTGCAGAAGAAGTTCGGCCGCACGACGGTCCTGGAGGACCTCAACTTCACCGTCGACCGCGGCGAGCGGGTGACCCTCATCGGGCCCTCCGGGTCGGGGAAGACGACGATCCTGCGGCTGCTGATGACCCTGGAGACGCTGACCGGCGGCTACATCTGGGTGGACGGGGACCCGCTCACCCACGACCGGCGGGACGGGAAGCGGGTCGAGCTGCGAGCCAGGCAGGTCGCCGAGGTGCGCAAGCGCATCGGCATGGTCTTCCAGCAGTTCAACCTCTTCCCCAACATGACCGTGCTGCAGAACATCGTCGAGGCACCGATCCACGTGCTCGGCCAGAGCCGGGAGCAGGCCTCCGAGAACGCCCTGTCCCTGCTCGACAAGGTGGGGCTGGGTCACCGGGGCGACGCACACCCCACCGAGCTCTCGGGCGGCCAGCAGCAGCGGGTGGCCATCGCCCGCGCCCTGGCGATGGACCCGGAGATCCTCCTGCTGGACGAGGTCACCTCCGCGCTGGACCCCGAGCTCGTGGGCGACGTCCTCAACGTCCTCAAGGACGTGGCGGCGAGCACCGACATCACCATGCTCATCGTCACCCACGAGATGCAGTTCGCCCGCGACGTCTCCGACCGGGTGATGATGTTCGACGGCGGCCGCGTCCTGGAGGAGGCCCCGCCGGCGGAGCTGTTCGGCAACCCCCGCCACGAGCGCACCCAGAAGTTCCTCGAGGCCGTCGTCTGACGCAGGCGCGGGCTCAGGCGCCCGAGGACATCTCGTCCACGGACTCCTGCGCGTCCCACCCGTCGGGCGGGGCGGCGGGCAGCTCGACCCGGAAGGTCGCCCCGCCGCCGGGGGTCGGCCGGTGCCGCACCGAGCCACCGTGCCGCGCGACGATGGCCGCGACGATCGCCAGGCCCAGGCCGGTGCCGCCGGAGGCCCGGCTGCGGGAACGGTCGGCGCGGTAGAACCGCTCGAACGCGCGCTGGGCGGCGTCCTCCTCCAGTCCGGTGCCGTGGTCGCGGACCTCGACCGCCACGGTGCCGTCGGCCCGCCCCACCGCGACCTCCACGGGGGTGCCGGAAGGAGTGTGGGTCAGGGCGTTGGCGACCAGGTTGGTCAGCACCTGCCGCAGCGCCCCGTCCTCGCCGACGACGACCGAGGCGGCCGAGCGCTCCGCGTCCTCCAGGGCGACCAGGCGCACCGTCCGGTCCGGCGTGCGCACCCGCGCGTCCTGGACCGTGTCCGAGGCCAGCACGGTCAGGTCCACCCGGGTGGGCGACATCGGCGGCTCGGAGTCCAGCCGGGTGAGGGTCAGCAGGTCCTCCACGAGCCGGGACATGCGGGTGGCCTCGTCCTCGATCCGCCGCATCGCCCCCGGCACCTCGCCGGGGGGCACGGCCCCGACCCGGAACAGCTCGGCATACCCCTTGACCGTGGCCAGGGGCGTGCGCAGCTCGTGGGAGGCGTCGGCGACGAAGTCGCGCATCCGTCGTTCCGACCCCTGCCGCGCCGCGAAGGAGTGCTCGATCTGGGCCAGCATGCGGTTGAGCGAGTCCGCCAGGGAGCCGACCTCGTCGTTGGTCCCGCGCGGCGGGATGCGACGGGTCAGGTCGCCGGCCGCGATGGCGGCGGCGGTGTCCTCGATCCGGGTGAGGGGGCGGAAGGCCCGGCGCACGGCGAACCAGCCGAGCACCCCCACCAGGACCAGGGTGGTCAGTCCGATGACGGCGGTGAGCCAGGCCAGCGTGCGCACGGTGCTCTCCACGCTCGTCAGCGGCAGGGCCACCGCGATCGTCCCGCCGGTGCGTCCCTGGCCGTCGGTCAGCTGCGCGGCCAGCACCCGCCAGGAGCCCACGCCGTCCTCGCCGTCGACCGTGAAGTGCTCCCCGAGCCGGGGGTCCTCCACGTCGACGCGGTGCAGCGCGGGCATGCTCACCTCCAGCCGGTGCGGCTGGAAGACCCGCGTGCGGGCGGGGCTGGAGGGGTCGGCGGGGGTGAAGACGACGACGTAGGGGTTGGGCGGCACGAACGTCTGCTGCTCCAGGTCCACCTGCTCCCCGGTCGCCTCCTCCACGATCTGGCTGTAGGTGCGCTGGGCGAGCGGTTCGATGTAGGCGCCCAGGTCGGCGTCCGCCCGGTCGACGAGGTAGCCGCGGAGCATCATCAGCGACACCGACGTGGTGAGCACGTAGGCGGCCAGCACGAGCAGGACGACCACGGCGACGAGCCGGTGCGTCAGCGACAGCCCGTGCAGCCGCTGGTAGGTCCAGCTCCTCAGCCGGCGGATCACCCGCGCGGACCTCAGGTCGGCCGCGGCGCGCGCAGCACGTAGCCGACCCCGCGCTTGGTGTGGATCAGCGGGTCGCCGACGACGTCGATCTTGCGGCGCAGGTAGGAGATGTAGGACTCCACGATGTTCATCTCGCCGCGGAAGTCGTAGTCCCACACGTGGTCCAGGATCTGGCTCTTGGACAGCACCCGGCCGGGGTTGAGCATGAGGTAGCGCAGCAGCTTGAACTCGGTGGGGGAGACCTCGATGACCTTCCCGGCCCGCCGCACCTCGTGGCTGTCCTCGTCCAGCTCCAGGTCGGCGACCCGCAGGACGAGGTCGTCCTCGGGGTCCACGACCCGGGTGCGGCGCAGCACGGCCCGGATACGGGCGACCACCTCCTCCAGGCTGAACGGCTTGGTCACGTAGTCGTCGCCGCCGACCGTCAGGCCCTTGATCTTGTCGTCCAGGGAGTCGCGCGCGGTGAGGAAGACGATCGGCAGGTCGGCCCCCCGCTCGCGCAGGGTCCGCGTCACGCTGAAGCCGTCCATGTCGGGGAGCATGATGTCGAGCACGGCCAGGTCGATCTCGTGCTCGCCGGCCAGCTGCAGCGCGGTCCGCCCGTCGGGCGCGGCGTGCACGGTGAAGCCGGCGAAGCGCAGGCTGGTCGTGAGCAGCTCACGGATGTTCGTCTCGTCCTCGACCACCAGCAGGGTGGCCTCGGGCTCCTGGGTCGGCGCGCTCATGGTCCCCATGGTCCCCCGCGCTCCTGGGAGTCCTCTGGGAGCTGCCTGGGAGTGCGGTTCCCCTCACCCGGCGCTGCGGTCCAGCGGCGTGCGGTCCTCCCGGGCGGCCGGGGAGGGCTCCGCCGCGAGCAGACCGTCCCAGTCGGCCTCCAGCAGCTCCTCGGGGGTGCCGGCCACGTGCACCGCGCCGGCGTCCTCGAGCTCGACGCGGCCGAAGCCGCCGGAGAGCAGGGCCACGCACGGAGCTCCCATGCGGGCGGCCGCGGTGACGTCGTAGGTGGTGTCGCCGACCACGACGGCCGAGGACCCGCCCGCGGCCTCGAGCGCGCTGGTCAGGATGTCCGGCTCGGGCTTGGAGTGCTCCGCGTCGTCCGAGCTGGTCGTGGCGGCCAGGGTGTCGGCGGGCAGGTCGAGCAGGCCGACCACGTGGTCGGTGAACCGGGCCTTCCCCGAGGAGGCCAGCGCCACCCGCACGCCCCGGCCGGACAGGAGGAGCACGAGGTCGCGGGCGCCGGGCAGCAGCACGATCTCGGGCAGGAGGCGCTCGTACTCCTCCTCCCAGCGCTCGCGCAGCGCGTCCCCGGAACGCTCCTCGACGTCGTCCCCGGCGACCGCGGCGACGAGCTTGTCCCCGCCCATGCCGATCGCCCGGTGCACCTGCCACAGCGGCGGCGTGAGGTCGTGCGCGGCGAAGGCCCTCGCCCAGGCGAGCGCGTGGTGGTAGGTGGTGTCGGCGAGCGTGCCGTCGACGTCGAGCAGGACGGTGTCGTGGGGAGCCATGCCCCCATTCCACCCGGTATGGCGTCCCGCGTCACCCCAGGGGGTCAGGCGCGGTCGAGGGTCTCCAGGTCGTCGGCGTCCACGATCCGGTAGGCGTAGCCCTGCTCGGCGAGGAAACGCTGGCGGTGGGCCGCGAACTCCGCGTCCACCGTGTCCCGGGCCACCGTGGTGTAGAAGTGCGCCGTGCGCCCGTCGCCCTTGGGCCGCAGCACCCGCCCGAGGCGCTGGGCCTCCTCCTGGCGGGATCCGAACGTGCCGGAGACCTGGATGGCCACGGAGGCCTCGGGCAGGTCGATGGAGAAGTTGGCGACCTTGCTGACCACGAGCAGGTCGATCTCGCCCTCGCGGAACTGTCGGAAGAGCTCCTGGCGCCGGGTGACGGTGGTGGCCCCGGTGATGAGGGGGGCCTCCAGCCGCTCCGCCAGCTGCTCGAGCTGGTCGAGGTACTGACCGATGACCAGGGTCGGCTCGCCCCGGTGACGCTCGACGAGCGTCTCGACGACCGCGTCCTTGGCCGGGGCGCAGGCGGCGAAGCGGTAGCGCTCGTCCGGCTCGGCCACGGCATACGCCATCCGCATGGACTCCGGCAGGGAGACCCGCACCTCGACGCAGTCGGCCGGCGCGATCCACCCCTGGGCCTCGATGTCCTTCCAGGGGGCGTCGTAGCGCTTGGGGCCGATGAGGGAGAAGACGTCGGACTCGCGCCCGTCCTCGCGCACGAGGGTGGCCGTCAGCCCCAGGCGCCGGCGGGCCTGCAGGTCCGCGGTCATGCGGAAGATCGGGGCGGGCAGCAGGTGCACCTCGTCGTAGAGCACCAGGCCCCAGTCGCGGGCGTCGAGCAGGTCGAGGTGGGGGAAGACGCCCTTGCGCTTCGTCGTCAGCACCTGGTAGGTCGCGATGGTGACCGGGCGGATCTCCTTGCGGGCGCCGGAGTACTCACCGATCTCGTCCTCGGTGAGGCTCGTGCGGCGCAGCAGCTCCTCGCGCCACTGGCGGGCCGAGACGGTGTTGGTCACCAGGATCAGGGTCGTGGTCTGCGAGCGCGCCATCGCCCCCGCCCCGACGAGCGTCTTGCCGGCGCCGCACGGCAGCACCACGACGCCCGAGCCGCCGTCCCAGAAGCCGTCGACCGCCTGCTGCTGGTAGGGGCGCAGGGACCACGCGGGACTGCGCCCGCCGTGCCCGTCGTCCTTGCCCCCGGTCGCCAGCTCGATCGGATGGGCCTCGCCGTCGACGTAGCCGGCCAGGTCCTCCGCGGGCCAGCCGACCTTGAGCAGCTCCTGCTTCAGGTGGCCCCGCTCGGAGGCGTGCACGACCACGGAGTCCTCGTCGACGCGCTCGCCGACGAGGGGCTTGATCCGCTTGTGCCGCAGCACCTCGGTGAGCACCGCGCGGTCGGTCGTGCGCAGGACCAGACGGGTCACGGGCAGCCCGGTCTGCGGGTCGTTCTCCCCGTCGACGGGTTCCTTGGCCAGCGACAGGCGGCCGTAGCGGGCCATCGTGTCGGCGACGTCCACCAGGAGGGCCTGCGGCACCGGGTAGCGGCTGTGCGTGAGCAGGGCGTGCACCACCTGCTCGGCGTCGTGCCCCGCGGCCCGGGCGTTCCACAGCCCCAGGGGGGTGATGCGGTAGGTGTGCACGTGCTCCGGGGCTCGCTCCAGCTCGGCGAACGGCGCGACGTCACGACGGGCCGCCTCCGCGTCGGGGTGGTCGACCTCGAGGAGGAGGGTCTTGTCGGACTGGACGATCAGTGGGCCGTTCATCGTGGGGACAACGGTGCGCGGGGGTCCGGGCATTCCGGGTCGGCCGCCGGCGTGCGTCCGCCGGGTCGCGCGGACGCGCCGCTCACGGTAGGAAGTCGACGTGAGCGCACCGCACCTGGACGTCGACCCGTGGACCGTCCGTGAGCCCGAGGTCGACGTGGAGCGGCTGCCGGTCTCCGAGACGCTGTTCAGCCTGGCCAACGGTTTCGTCGGCCTGCGCGGCACCCTGGACGAGGGGCGTCCGTGCACGACCCGCGGCACCTTCCTGTCCGGCGTCTTCGAGACCTACCCCCTGTCCTACCCCGAGCGGGGGTACGGCGACCCGCCGGAGGGGCAGGCCGTCGTCTCGGTGGCCGACGGGACCGTGGTCCGGCTGGTCGTCGACGGCGCGGCGGTCGACGCCCGCAGCGTCCGTCCGCGCCGGCACGAGCGGACGCTCGACCTGCGCTCCGGCACCCTGGACCGGCACGTGGAGTGGACCCTGCCCTCGGGCACGACCCTGCAGGTCCGCTCCCGGCGTCTGGTCTCGCTGCGGGAACGGGCCGTGTGCGCCGTGCGCTACACGGTGCGGGCGGTGGACGGCCCCGCGCACCTCGTCCTGCGGTCCGACCTGGCCGGGCTCGTGGACCGCCCGTCGGTCACCAAGGGCGACCCCCGGGTCGAGGAGGTCCTCGCCGAACCGTTCGAGGTGCTGCGCCAGCACGCCGGCGCGGACGGCGGGGAGATGGTCGCCCGCACCAGGCGGTCGGACGTCGTGGTCGCGTCGGCCGTGGCCCACCGGGTGCAGGGCCCCGGGACGGTGGGGACCGAGCTGTCCGACCACACGGTGCGCACCACGGTGACGGCCGACCTGGCGGCGGGGGAGGAGCTGGTCCTGACCAAGGTCCTGGGCTACGCGTGGCAGCGGGAGGGCGACCCGGGGGACGTCCTCGACCTGGCCCGGGCCGCCGTCGTGTCGGGGAGCGACCTGGGGTGGGACGGGCTGCTGGCGGCCCAGCGCGAGGTGCTCGACGACTTCTGGGACACGGCCGACGTGGAGGTCGACGGCGACGGCGGGCCGGAGCTGCAGCAGGCGCTGCGCTACTGCCTCTTCCAGCTGTTCAGCTCCGCGGCGGTCATCAGCGACGCGCCGGTGGGGGCGAAGGGGCTGAGCGGCCTGGGCTACGACGGGCACACGTTCTGGGACATCGAGGGCTTCGTCGTCCCGGCGCTGACCCTGCTGCGGCCCGACGTGGCGCGACGGCTGCTGCGCTGGCGGGCCGGCTCGCTGGACGAGGCGCGCCGCCGGGCGGACGTCCTGGACCTGCAGGGGGCCACCTTCGCCTGGCGCACGATCGACGGCCGCGAGTGCTCGCCGTACTGGCCCGCCAGCACGGCCGCGATGCACGTCAACGCCGACGTCGTCCGGGCCTTCTGGCTGCACCGCAACGTCACCGGCGCGCCGTTCGACGACGACCTGAGGCTCGGCGAGATCCTCGTGGACACCGCCCGGCTGTGGATGTCGATGGGCCACCGCGACGCCGGGGGCGGGTGGCACCTGCTGGGGATGACCGGGCCGGACGAGTACACGGGGGTCGTGGACGACAACGTCTTCACCAACCTCATGGCGCGTCGCAACCTGCTGTGGGCGGCCGAGGCCGCGGAGGAGGAGCCCGCCCTGGTCGGCCGGCTCGACGTCGGGCCCGAGGAGGTCGACGCGTGGCGGGACGCCGCCGCGTCGGTGCACGTCCCGTGGGACGAGGAGCGGCAGGTGCATCCGATGAACGACCACTTCACCACCTACCGCGAGTGGCGCTTCGCCGACCACCAGGACTCCTATCCGCTGCAGGAGCACCACCACTACGCCAAGATCTACCGTCGCCAGGTGCTCAAGCAGGCCGACCTCGTCCAGGCCCTGTGGTGGTGCCGCGACGACTTCACCGACGAGGAGGTGGCGCGCGACCTGGACTACTACGAGGCCAGGACGGTGCGCGACTCCTCCCTCTCCGCGGCGGTCCAGGCGGTGGTCTGCGCCCAGGCCGGCCACCCGGACCTCGCGCTGCGCTACCTGCGGGAGACCGCCCTCGTGGACCTGCGCGACGTGCAGGGGGACACGGACGAGGGCCTGCACCTGGCCTCGGTCGCCGGCTCCTGGCTGGCGCTCGTGGCCGGGCTCGGGGGGCTGCGCGAGGACCGCGAGGAGCTGGAGCTCTCGCCGGTGCTGCCGCAGGCGCTGGAGCGGACGGCGTTCCACCTCACCTGGCGGGGCCGGGTGCTCCGGGTCGAGACGACGCGGGAGGGCACCACGGTCACGCTGCGGCGGGGGGAGGGGCCGGTGACCGTCGTGGTCGACGGGGCGGCCCTGCAGGTGCGGCCCGGGAGCCCGGTGCGCGTGCCGCTGCGGACCCCGTCGGCGCTGCTGCCGGAGCCGACGCAGCCGGTCGGTCGCGAGCCGCGCACCTGACCACTGGCTGCGAGCCGCGCACCTGACCCCGGGCCCCGCACCCGTCCCCGGTCCGCGCACCCGTCCCCGGTCCGCGCACCCCTTCCGCGCGGTGCTGCTCCCGTCGGTGGCTGGGGGATGATGGGGCCCATGACGCCGGAGTCCCGCCAGCTGCCGATGACCGTCCCGATGCCGGGGATGCCCGACCGGGTGACGATCTACGAGGTGGGTCCCCGGGACGGGTTGCAGAACGAGCCGACCTCGGTGCCGGTGGAGACCAAGGCAGAGTTCGTGCGCCGACTGCTGGACGCCGGGCTGGACACGGTCGAGCTGACCAGCTTCGTCCCGAAGCGGTGGGTGCCGCAGCTCGGTGACGCCGAAGAGCTGCTCGACCTGCTCGGACCCCTCGGCACCGGGCAGCAGCGTCCGGTCCTGGTCCCGAACGAGCGCGGCCTGGACCGTGCCCTGGACAAGGGCGTCGGCGCGGTCGCGGTGTTCGCCAGCGCCACCGAGACCTTCGCCCGAAAGAACCTCAACCGTTCGGTGGGCGAGTCCCTGGAGATGTTCGCCCCGGTGGTGCGCCGGGCCCTGGACGGCGGCGCCTGGGTGCGTGCCTACGTGTCCATGTGCTTCGGGGACCCCTGGGAGGGGCCCGTGCCGGTGGGCCAGGTCGTGGACGTGTGCTCCCACCTCATGGACCTGGGCTGCGACCAGCTCTCGATCGGCGACACGGTCGGGGTGGGGACGCCGGGACAGGTCGTCCGGCTGCTCTCGGCGCTGGACGCCGCCGGGATCGGGGCCGACCAGGTGGCCGTGCACTTCCACGACACCTACGGCCAGGCCCTCTCGAACACCCTCACGGCGCTGCAGCACGGGGTGAGCGTCGTCGACGCGGCCACCGGCGGCCTCGGCGGCTGCCCCTACGCACGGTCGGCCACCGGCAACCTCGCCACCGAGGACCTCGTCTGGGCCCTCGACGGTATGGGCGTGGAGACCGGCGTCGACCTCGACGCCCTGGTCGCCACGAGCACCTGGATGGCCGAGCAGCTGGGACGCCCGGCCCCCTCCAGGGTGGTGCGCGCCCTCGCCGGCGGCTGAGGGCAGCCCGCCGGTCAGAGGTTCCGGACGATCTCCGCGTCCTCCTCCAGCTCCTCGAGGATGGTGGCCAGCGCCTCGTTCTCACGCTCCCGGGTGAGCTGCTCGGCCAGCTGCTCCTGCACGTCGTCGAACGCGGGGACCGAGCTGTCGTCCGCCCCGCCGGTGGCCGCGGCGTCGTCCGCGCCGTCGACGCTGCCGGTGAGCTCCTCGTAGTAGGCGCGCAGCTCCTCCTCGCTCGGGGCCTGCACCTGTCCCTGCTCCTGCACCAGCTCGTCGATGAGCAGCAGCCGGCCCACCTCCTCGCGGACCTGCTCCTCGGCCATCCCCTGCTCGCCCAGCACGGCGACGAGCTCGTCCCCGGAACCGACCCCGTTGAGCTCGGCCAGCGTGTCGAGCTCGGCGTCGATCTCCTCGTTGCTGGCCTCCAGGCCCAGCCGCTCGCCCTCCTGGGTCAGCAGGGCGCTGCCGACGAGGGACTCGAGGACACCCTCGCTCAGCGCGACCTCGTCGACCGGGGGGCCGCCCGCCTGCTCCTGCTGCCGGCTGGCCTCCAGCTGCTGCTCGAACACCTCGACGAAGTCCGCCCGGGTGATCTGCTCGCCGTTGACCTCGGCGACGGGGTCGGGCAGGGCGTCGGGGTCGATCCCCGCGGTCCCGTCGGCCGTGGCCGATCCGGCATCGGTGGTGGCGGAGGCCGCGTCCGCACCGGAGCCGGCGTCCGCCCCGGAGGTGACGGCGGCGTCGTCGCCCTGGCCGTCCTGACCGTCGGGGGTCGAGCAGGCCGCGAGGGCGAGCGTGGCGGCGAGGGCGATCCCCAGGGCGCCGCGGCTCCTGCTGCGGGTCGTGCCGGTCACGGGCTGCAGGATGCGTCGCATCCTGGTGATGCTACGGGCCGGGTCTGGACGTCGGTCCCAGCCGGGCTCCAGCCGGCTCCCAGGTGCGAGAACCCCCGGCGGGCGCGAGGGGCGGATACGCTCGCGGGTCATGACCGGTCCCGGGGAGAGTACGTCGCGGGAGCGCGGCGTCGGCCCCTCGGGTGCCGGGGACCCCGGCGGCACCGCGGGTGCTGAGCGCCCGGTCGGCACGGCGGGGCGCGTGCTGGCGGGCCTGCGCTCGCGGTGGGTCCGACGGGGGTTCGTCGTCGCCGCGGTGGCGGCGGCGGTCGTCGCCGTGGCCCTCGAGCGCGAGGCGGTCGGGCAGGCGCTGCGCCAGGTCTCGTGGTCGTTCGTGGCGCTCGCGTCGGCGCTCTCCCTGCTCAACGTCCTCTTCGCGGCCCTGTCGTGGCGGGCGGTCGCGGGCGGGCACGGGGTGCGGCTGGGGGTGCGCGACGCCGCGGTGGTCTACCTGGTGGGGCAGGTCGGCAAGTACCTGCCCGGTGGCGTCTGGAACCTGCTCGCCTCCGCCGAGCTCGGCCGCGACCGCGGGGTCGGCCGACGGCGCACCGTCGGGACCCTCCTCGTGGGCGTGCTCCTCTCCGCACTGGTGGGTGGCCTGCTCGTGCTGCTCACCCTGCCCGGGGTGCCGGGAACCCCCCTGGCGACCCACGGATGGTTGACGCTCCTGGCGCCGCTGGCCCTGCTCGCGATGCTCCCGCCGGTCCTCGACCGGGTGCTCGGCCTCTTCCTGCGCGTCGCCCGGCAGCCGCCGGCCGCCGAACGGCTGGACGCCGCCGCGGTCGCCGTGGGCTCGCTCTGGTCGCTGGCCTCCTGGGTCGCGATCGGTCTCCAGGTCCTCGTGCTGGCCGTGGCCGTCGGCGCGGACCCCGGCCTGCCGCTGCTCAGGCTCTCGGTGGGCGGTTACGCGCTCGCGTGGATCGTGGGCACCGCCCTGGTGTTCCTGCCCGCGGGGGTGGGGGCCCGGGAGGCCGTCCTGGCCCTGGCGATGGCCCCGGTGCTGGACGCGGGTGGCATCCTCGTCGTCGTCCTGCTCTCGCGGGTGCTCCTCACCCTGGGCGACCTGGGTGCCGCGAGCGGAGCGCTGGCCGTGCAGCGGTGGTGGCCGGGAGGTCAGCCGGTGCCGACGTCCCGGCGGCGGTAGCCCGCCAGGCCCACCGCCATGAGGGCCACCGCCGCCAGGGTGGTCGCCAGCACCGGCGTCCAGGCCATCTCCTCCACCGGCAGCGTGGGCAGCGGTTCCCAGGGGGTCAGGGCGGTGAGCCATCCGGGCAGTCCCAGGGTAGTCCCCACCCAGACCATGAACAGGGACCACCCGAGCAGCAGCCACACCAGCCATCCGGCCCGCGGGACCCAGCCGTGCAGCGCCACGGCCACCCCGAGGACGAGCAGGGCGCCGGGCGCCAGCGCCAGCGAGGCCCCGGTCGCCCTGGTGACGACGTCGCCGCTGCCGGTCTCCACCGCGTAGGGCGCCCCGAGGAGGGCCCCGAAGAGCGCAGACGTGCCGAGACCGACCACGACCGCGACGGCCAGGTGCGACAGGGCGAACCGGGTGCGCCGGACCGCGGTGGACAGGACGAGCTCGGCGTGGCCCAGGCGCTCCTCGGCGGCCAGCCGCTGCCAGACGAGCACGACGAGCACGGCGATGAGCACCGAGACCAGACCGAGCATCGCCACGTAGAAGGCGTCGACGAGCTGGTCCGCGCCGCCTCCCATCCGCCGCAGCACGACCTCGAACTGGGGCAGGTCGGCGATCATCCGCTCGAAGCTGCCGGTCAGCGAGCCCATCCCCAGGGCGAAGACCGACAGTCCCAGCACCCAGCCGAGCACCCCGGGGCGGTGCAGGCGCCAGGCCAGCCCCAGCGGCGAGCGCAGCCCGGGCGCGGCTCCCGCCGGACCCGGCCGGACGGCATACACCCCCGACCCGTGGTCGCGCCGCTCCTCCAGGGCGAAGGCGCCGACCACGAGGAGCGCGGTGAGCACCAGGGGCAGGAGGAGGACCGCCCAGCGCTCCTCGGCGTAGGGCCTGGCCAGGGCCATCCACTCCACCGGGGAGGCCCAGCGCAGAGCCTGCACCGTCGAACCGTCCGCGGCGGCGTCGGCCACCGCCCGCAGCAGGTAGGCGCCACCCAGCACCGCCAGGCCCAGACCGCGGGCGGCCCGGGCGCTCGCCGTCAGCTGGGCGGTCACCGCGCCCACGCCGACGAACACGGCGCCGGTGAGGGCCGTGCCGACGCCGAAGGCGACCGACCCGCCCACCGGCTCGCCCACGAGCACCATGCCCACCGTCAGCAGCAGGCCCAGGACCCCGACGGCCAGCAGGCCGACGACCAGCGCGGCGGTCAACGGGGCGTGCCGGCCCACGACGCCGGAGCGCAGCAGCTCGGTGCGGCCCTCCTCCTCGTCGGCCCGGGTCACCCGGACCACGCCCAGCACCGCCATCAGCCCGGCCAGGGTGGCCACGAAGGTGCCGACGCGCCAGACGGTGAAGCCGCCCGGGGTGGTGAGGTCGTGCGGCGGGCCGAGCATGGCGCGCATCGTGGGGTTGGCGGCCATGACGTCCAGGGCGCCCGCCCCGGCCAGCCCGCCGACGACCGTCTCGTAGGCCGCCGCGGTGGCGGGCGCGAGGACCGCCAGGCCGACCACCCAGGCCAGGTAGTACCAGCGGCTGCGGCGCAGCGCCAGCGCGACGAGGGCCCGGGTGCCGGTCATCGGCGCGAGCCGTCGTAGTGCCGCAGGAACAGCTGCTCCAGGGTGGGCGGGGAGGAGCGCAGGCTGCGCACGCCCAGGGGCAGGAGCCGGGCCAGCAGGTCGCCCAGGGCGACGTCGTCGACCTGGCAGGTCAGCAGGTGGCCGTCGACCACCGCGTCGTGCACGCCGGGGGCGTGCGCCAGCTCGGGCGGGACCGGCGTGGCCAGCTCGGCCTCCACCTGCGTGCGGGTCAGGTGGCGCAGCTCGGCCAGCGTGCCGCTCTCCACGACCCGGCCGGCGCGGATGATGGAGACCCGGTCGCACTGGTGCTCCACCTCCGAGAGGATGTGGCTGGAGAGCAGGACGGTGCGCCCCCGTCCCCGCTGCTCGCCGACCACCTCGCGGAACTGCGCCTCCATGAGCGGGTCCAGGCCCGAGGTCGGCTCGTCGAGGAGCAGGAGCTCGACGTCGGAGGCCAGTGCGGCCACGAGCGCGACCTTCTGCCGGTTGCCCTTGGAGTAGGTCGAGCCCCGGCGCCGGGGGTCCAGGTCGAAGCGGTCGAGCAGCTCGTCCCGGCGGGCCGGGTCCAGGCCGCCCCGCAGCCGTCCGAGCAGGTCGATGACCTCGCCGCCGGTCAGACCGGGCCACAGCGCGACGTCACCCGGGACGTAGGCCAGCCGGCGGTGCAGCTGGGCGGCGTCGGCCCAGGGGTCGCCACCGAGCAGCCGGGCGGAGCCGCCGTCGGGGCGCAGCAGCCCGAGCAGGACGCGCAGGGTGGTCGACTTGCCCGACCCGTTGGGACCCAGGAAGCCGTGCACCTCCCCCTGGGCCACCGACATCGTCAGGCCGTCCAGCGCGACCGTGCTCCCGAACCGCTTGGTCAGATCCCGGATCTGGATCGGGTCCATGGGCGCAATCTACGCCCGTCCACCGACCCGGCGCCGCGCCGCGCAGGCCGGGCGCGCGCACCCGCCGGGGCGCCGCATACGGTGGGGGTATGCAGTTCTTCACCGACAGTGCCGCCGACACCGCCGGGGCCCGCGCCTCCGGCATCGACCGAGCCCTCATGGACCCTGCGGTCCGGCCCCAGGACGACCTGTTCGCCCACGTGAACGGCACCTGGCTGGCCACCGCCGAGATCCCTGCCGACCGCGCGCGCTACGGCGCCTTCGACATGCTGCGGGAGAACGCCGAGACCCACGTCCGCGAGCTCATCGAGCAGGCGGCCGCACGGCGCCCCGCGCCGGACAGCCCCGAGGGCAAGGTCGGCGCGCTCTACGCCAGCTTCATGGACACCGACCGGGTCGCCTCGCTCGGCACCGACCCGCTCGTCGGGCCGCTGGGCCGGATCGCGGCGGTCACCACCCCGGTCGACGTCGTGCGGGTCAGTGCCCAGCAGGAGCGGGAGGGGGCCGACGGACTGGTGAGCACCTGGGTCACCGCCGACGCGGGAAGCCCGGAGGAGTACATCGCCTACCTGCACCAGGGGGCCATCGGTCTGCCCGACGAGGCCTACTACACCGACGAGGAGCACGAGGGCGTGCGGGAGGCCTACCGGACCTACCTGGCCCGGCTCCTCGAGCTGGCCGCCCCGGCGCTGTCCGGCGCGGGGCTGGACCTGGGTGAGGACCCGGTCGCGGCGGTCTATGCCCTCGAGGAACGGATCGCGGCCGCCCACTGGGACCGCGTGGCCGCCCGGGACGCCGTCCGCTCCTACACGCGGCTGGACCGGGAGGAGCTGTCCGGGCGGACCCCGGGCTGGGACTGGGACGCCTGGGCCGAGGGTCTGGGGGCGCCCGCGGGGGCGCTCGAGCGGGTCGTGGCCCGCCAGCCCGACGTGCTGGCCGCGGTCGCTCTTGCCCTGCAGGAGGTGCCGGTCGGGCACTGGCGCGCCTGGCTGACCGTCCGCCTGCTCGACGCCACCGCGCCCTACCTCACCGAGGAGCTGGTCGCCGCGCACTTCGACTTCCACGGGCGGGCCCTGTCGGGCACCCCGGAGAACAAGGAGCGGTGGAAGCGGGGCGTGGCGCTCGTGGAGGGCCTGCTCGGCGAGGCGGCCGGCGAGCTCTACGTCGCCGAGCACTTCCCGCCGGCCGCCCGGGAGCGCATGGAGCAGCTCGTGGAGCACGTCGTGGCGGCGTTCCGGCAGCGCATCGGAGAGCTGGAGTGGATGAGCCCGGAGACCCGCGACCGCGCCCTGGAGAAGCTGGCCGCGTTCCGGCCCAAGATCGGGCACCCGCCGGCCTTCCGCGACTACTCGGCCTACGAGCTGGACGCCACCGACCTGCTCGGCAACGTCCGGCGCGGCAGCGCGTTCGAGACCGACCGGCAGCTGGCCAAGGTCGGCCGGCCCATCGACCGCGACGAGTGGCTGATGACGCCGCAGACCGTGAACGCCTACTACCACCCGATGCTCAACGAGATCGTCTTCCCCGCGGCGATCCTGCAGCCGCCGTTCTTCGACGTCGACGCCGACGACGCGGTCAACTACGGCGGCATCGGGGCGGTCATCGCCCACGAGATCGGGCACGGGTTCGACGACCAGGGCAGCCGCTACGCCGGCGACGGGTCGCTCACCGACTGGTGGACCGAGCAGGACCGGGAGCGCTTCGACGCCCGCGCCCAGCGCCTCGTCGAGCAGTTCGGCACGCTCTCCCCGCGCGACCTCCCCGACGACGCCACCGTCAACGGCGGACTGACCGTCGGGGAGAACATCGGCGACCTGTGCGGGCTCGAGCTGGCCCACCTGGCCTACCGGATCGCCACCGACGGGCAGGCTCCGCAGATCGAGGGCTGGACCGCCGACCAGCGGTTCTTCCTGGGCTGGGCCTCGGTATGGCGCACCACCGCCCGCCCGGAGGAGGCCCGCCGCCTGCTGTCCGTCGACCCCCACGCGCCGGCGGACCTGCGGGCCAACACGGTGCGCAACGTCGACGCCTTCCACGAGGCCTTCGGCACCGCCGAGGGCGACGACCTGTGGCTCGCGCCCCAGGAGAGGGTGCGGGTCTTCTAGGCGACCCCCGGCCCGCGCCACGTCACGATCCGCACCACGTCAACGAGAGGAAGCACCATGAGCTACACCATCGGCGTCACCGTCGAGCAGGACTACGCGAGCACCGTCGAGGCCACCCGGGCGGCGCTGGCCGACCAGGGCTTCGGCGTGCTCACCGAGATCGACTTCGCCAAGACCCTCAAGGAGAAGCTCGACGTGGACGTGCCCGCCCACGTCGTGCTGGGCGCCTGCCGTCCGCCGCTGGCGCACCAGGCCCTGCAGATCGACCCGGCCGTGGGTACCGTCCTGCCGTGCAACGTGGCCGTGCGCGACCTGGGTGACGGCACCACCCGCGTGGAGGCCTTCGACCCGGACGCCATGAGCCAGCTGGCCGGCGACGCGTTCGCCCCGGTGGCCGCGGACGCCAAGGAGCGGCTGCAGAAGGCGCTCGACTCCCTCGTCTGACCCGGGCTCGACCCGGCACGCCCGGGTCGGGCACGCGTCTGGACCAGCGAGGTCCGACCCGTCACCGCGAGGGTTCCTTCAGAGCAGGCCCTCGTAGCCCAGGGCGAGGAGGTTGTCGCGGGAGGTGACGAGGCAGTCGAACGGGTCGCGGCCGTACTGCTCGTCCTGTTCGATGAGCAGGTACTTGGCCCCGGAGGCGACGGCCTGGTCGATGACCTCACGCCACTCCAGGTTGCCCTCGCCGACCTCGCCGAACTGGACGACCCCGGTGAAGGCGGCCATGAACGCCGCGAGGTCTCCGGCGCGCAGCGCGTCGAAGGCCGTCGGGTCGATGGCGCCGACGCGGTAGTCCTTGAGGTGGACGAGGTCGATGAGGCCGGCGTACTTCTGCAGGGTGCGCACCGGGTCCTTGCCGCCGCGCTGGACCCAGTGGACATCGATCTCGAGGCGCATGCGCGGGGCCTCCGCTCGGATGACGTCGAGGATCAGCTCGCCGCCCACCTTCGCGAACTCGACGTGGTGGTTGTGGTAGTGGAGGCCGATGCCCTCGTCGGCGAGGCGCCCCGCGAGCTGGTCGGCCTGGTGGCAGAAGTCCAGCAGCGCCTCGTGGGAGGTCATTGCGGAGAAGGGCATCATGCCGATCCGCACCATGGTGGCTCCCAGGGTGCGGGCATCGGCGACGATCTTGTCGAAGTTCGTGGTCAGGGAGTCGTTCGGTGAACCTTCGTAGGCCTCCACCGCCGCCGAGAGCGCGGCGTAGTCGATGCCGAGCTCCTCGCGGGCACGCGCCATCTCGGCGACGTTCTCGGCCGTCATCGGGATCTGCGACACCTCGACCGCACGGAACCCGATGTCGCGCAGGCGCCGGAGGGTCTCGAACGGCCCGAGCTCCTCGACCGGGGACTTGAGCATCATCATCTGGACGCCGATGGTGGCCATGCGAACTCCTTCTCGGTGGGGGCGCCCGACCGGGGTGGCCGGCGCCGGGGCGATTCAGACGCCGGGGACGGACAGACGGCTCTGCCTGTAGACGTCCTGGACGATGCGGAGGGACTTCATCGCCTCGCGCGGGCTGAGCCAGAACGGCTCCTTCTCACCGCGGCGGTCGTAGAAGTCCTCGATCAGCAGCTCGTGGGACACGCCCCAGTAGGACCTGCCCGTCGAGGGCGCGCGGCGCTCGGGCACGACCACGGTGCGGCCGTCGGCGTAGGTGACGCTGAGGTCGTGGCGGATCGAGAGGGTGGCTCCCTCGGTGACGATGTCGATCGTGACGGGTGCGTGGACGACGTTCGCGAGGGTGGCGAAGAGCACGCTCCTGGCCCCACCGGCGTGGTCGAGGACCATCTCGGCCGTGTCCTCCACCTCGATGACGTCGGCGTAGACGTGCGAGGTCGCGCTCCCGCGGACCCGCACCACGTCGCCGACCAGCCACTGGACGAGGTCGACGGTGTGGATGGCCTGGTTCATGAGCACCCCACCACCGCTGCTGGCCATCAGGCCCCGCCACGGCTTCGCCTGGTAGTACCCGGCCGTCCGGGTCCACATCACCGTCGCACTGGCGCCCAGGACGGCGCCGAGCTCACCGGAGTCCAGGAGGGTGCGCGCGGCCTGAGCGGTGGCGTTGTACCGGTTCTGGAAGCACACGCCCGCCCGGGCAGTCCCGGCCTCGGCGGCGGCGACGAGCCGCTCGCCCTCGCCGACGGAGGCGGCCAGGGGCTTCTCGGTCAGGACGTCCACCCCGTCCGCGAGGCAGTCGAGGGCCACGGGGACGTGCTGATCGTGCGTCGTGCAGACGTGGACCACGTCGGGTCGCGCCTCCGCCAGCAGGGCGCGGTGGTCGGCGAAGCCGGGGACGCCCCAGGCGTCGACCGCGGCGGCGAGCGCACGCGGGTCGGTGTCGCAGACGGCCACGAGCTCGGCGCCGTCCATGGCCGCGAGGGCCTCGAGGTGGACGATCGAGACGTCGCCGCAGCCGACGACGGCCGCCCGGGGCACGGCCCGCTTTCCCGGGCCGGTCAGCATGCGCCGCTCATCGGTACGCGATGCCCTCGGAGTCCAGCAGTCCGGTAAAGGCCTCCCAGGCCTCGGTGAACAGCTCCGGCCCGGAGAAGCCGCCGAGGCTGTGCGCCTGGCTCAGGTGCGGCTCGAGGGAGAAGAAGCCTTCGAAGCCGTCCTCCCGGAGGGCGCGGAGAGTCTCGCGGACCTCCCCGTCGCCGCGCCCCGCAGGCACCACCTCGCCGTCCGCCATGGTCGCGTCCTTGATCTGGACGTACTCGAGGAAGGGGCGGATCTGGGCGAAGGCCTCGGAGAAGGGCCGGACGCCGACCTGGACGAAGTTGGCCGCGTCCCACGCCGCCCGGAGGTGGGGTGAGCCGACGGTCTCGAGGAGGTCGACGCAGCGGCGCGGGATGTCGCCGTAGATCTCCTTCTCGTTCTCGTGGAGCAGGACGACGTCGCCCTCGGCGGCGATGTCGGCCAGGGCGCGCATGCGGTCGACGACCTCGTCGCGGTGGGAGTCCGGGTCGTCACCGGGGCGGATGAAGAAGGAGAAGATCCGGATGTACGGCGCGCCGAAGTGGTGGGCGACCTCGACGGCGTGGCGGGCCCGGGCCTGGTGCTCCGCGAAGTCCTCGTCGATGAAGATCTTTCCGATCGGTGAGCCGATGCTCGAGACGCGCAGGCCGTGGGCGTCGAGGATCTCCTTGGCCCGGGCGAGCTGGTCCGCGTCGAGGTCGAGGACGTTCGTGCCCCAGGCGCTGCGCAGCTCGACGAAGCCCATGCCGAGCTTGCGCACCAGGGCGCACTGCTCCTGCAGGTCGGGGGAGATCTCGTCGGAGAAACCGGACAGGGTCCACATGGCGCTGCTCCTCGCTGGGGTGACGGGTCCTGTCCACTGTGATGCCCGGCGACGGTGCACACCGAGGGTTGCCATCAGTTGCCACCGAATCGGCGGGAGTGGCAACTCATGGCAACTCTTTGGGTCGGCGCGGGGGGGACCGGAGAGTGGGAGGCCAAGGACCCGGTCGCCGCAGCACGGTCGGACGGGCCTGACGACACCACCAGGAGGAGCTCACCATGGCTGACAAGGTCCGTCTCGGCATCATCGGGCTAGGTGCCCAGGGCTCGATGTACGCGAGCTTCATCGACCAGGGCACGGTCCCCAACATGGAGATCGGCGCCATCGCCGACATCGACGCCACGAAGGAGCAGACCGCCGCGACGGCGTACCCGGGCGTCCCGTTCTTCACGGACTACACCGAGATGCTCGCCAGCGGGACGGTGGACGCCGTCGTCACGTGCGTTCCGCACTACCTCCACCCGGAGATGGGCATCGCCGCGCTGCGCGCCGGCATCCACGCCCTGGTGGAGAAGCCGGCCGGGGTCTACACCGCGCAGGTCACCGAGCTCATCGACTACGCGACGACGCGGCCGGAGCTGACCTTCGGCATCATGTTCAACCAGCGCAACAACCCCCTCTACCGGCGCATCAAGGAGATCGTCGACGCCGGCGAGATCGGCGCGATCCGCCGCACGAACTGGATCATCACCACGTGGTGGCGCCCGCAGGGCTACTACGACCAGAGCGACTGGCGGGCCACCTGGGGCGGGGAGGGAGGGGGCGTCCTGGTGAACCAGGCGCCCCACCAGCTCGACCTGTGGCAGTGGATCTGCGGCGTGCCGACGTCGGTGTTCGCGAAGGTCGGCTACGGCTTCCGCCGCGACATCGCCGTCGAGGACGAGGTCACCGCCGTCGTCGACTTCGGGGACGGCGTCACCGGCGTCTTCGTCACGGCCACGCACGACATCGTGGGGACCGACCGGTTCGAGATCCTCGGCGACCGCGGCAAGATCGTCGTCGAGGGCTCGCAGACAGCCACGGTCAGCCGCCTGGTGAAGGACGAGCGCGAGCTGTCCGAGTCCATGGACATGGAGGCGGTCCGCAAGCTCTTCATGGGGGAGATGGACCCCGCCGACTACTACTCGGACGAGGTCATCCGGTTCGATTCCCCCTGGGGTGCGCAGCACGCCGGTGTGCTGGAGAACTTCGCCGCGAACGTCCTCGACGGCACCCCGCTGCTCGCCCCGGGCAGCGACGGCATCAACGGCGTCCGCCTCGCCAACGCCATCCACCTCTCGAGCTGGCTCGGCGCGGAGGTCCCGCTCGACTTCGACGAGCAGCAGTATCTCGCCGAGCTCAACGAGCGCATCCGCGCCGAGGGGGCGTTCCCCGAGCGCGCGGCGCCGTCCGGCACGGCAGGCACCGGGTGAGGACCCCGTCGCCGACGACCGGCGGGCACGGGTGCCGATCTCAGCGGAGCACGTGACGAGGTCGCCAGCGCGAGCAGCGCGAGGCCGAGCACGGAAAGGTCCGGCCGGCCGCGAGCGTGTCACGCCCGAGCCGGCACGCGACCGGACCAGCGGGATCCGGTCCGTCACCTCGACGGCGGTGTCCTCGACGGCTCAGTCCGCCGGGGCCACCCCGGTGATCCGGTGCAGCAGGAAGGTGCGCCGGGCGTCCCCGTCGCCGACCCCGGCCCGCAGCCGGCCGGCCTCGACGGCCAGCGGCCGGACGAGGTGGGTGCCCACCCCGCCGGCGTCGTCGGCATACCCGATCCGCACCGCGACCCCGTCGGCGACCGCCTCGCGCAGGACCGCGGCCACGACGACCGGGTCGGCGGTGCGCCCGAAGGCGCCTGCGCCCGTGCCCTCCGCGCCACCGGGTCCACCGAGACCGGCGGGTCCGCCGAGCCCCTCCGTCCCGTCGGCGTCGAGCCCCTCACCCTCGCCACCGACGCGTCGGGGCCGCAGCACCTCGCCCCTGCGGAGCTGGGCCACGACCTGCCGGGCGACCTGGTCGTCCACGCTGCTGACTCGCACGGGGGAGGAGGTGCGCGGCGACGTGCGCCGCGCCGTCGTCGTCGACACCTCCAGCCCGCCGTCGCCACCCTCGACGAGGGGGCCGTACTGCTGCTCGCGCAGGAGGTCGACGACCGTGGGCGCCGGCACCGGGCTGACCAGCACGCTGGGCGCGATCCGCCGCCACTGCAGCATCCCCAGTGCCCGGTCGCGCTCGATCCGGTCCAGCAGGGCGGGGTCGTCGGAGCGCAGGTAGGCCGCGCAGGCGCCCACCCGCGCCTGGCCGTGGCGCCGGGCCACGTCCCGCACCAGGTAGTCGAGAGGCTGCGGCACCCCGGTGCGCGAGGCGTCGGCCAGCTCGGCGAGCACCCGGTCCGCCGACCAGCCCAGGTCCAGCGCCCGGCGCACGCTCGTCTCGCTGAACCGGTGCACGCTGGCACCGCCGCGGGACTCCACGTCGCTGACGACCTGCAGCAGCGAGCGCACCGGGCCGTCCAGGCGGCCGGGCGCCACCGCCGTCAGGTCCGCCTGCAGCAGGACGTGGTCGACCGCGGGCGGGACGAGCGGCTCCATCAGGGCGGCCACCCGGGCGGGGTCGTCGCCGGTCACCACCGCACGGCCCGGGCCGCCGAGGGCGCCCCGGCCGGTGACGCCGGCCCACTCCGCCTCCCGGGCCACCACCTCCAGCCCCGGTCCCAGGTCCGCCGCCCGGGCGGTGCGCAGCGGGTGCCGCCAGCGCAGCAGCTCGGTCAGCCCGTCCAGGGTGGGTGCCGACCCCGCCGGCAGGGTGGCCAGCGCCGCCAGCGCGTCGTGCCGGCGCACGCGCCCCAGGGGGTATGACGTGTGCACGGACAGGGCGTTGACCCGCCCCGCGTCCCCGGAGGTCACCAGGCTGGGAGCGGCGGGCATCGACCACCAGGCGGCGGCCAGGGCAGCCCACCGGGCTCCCGCGCCGGCCTCGAGCCAGTCGTCGGCGGCCGTGGTCGGCACCCAGGCCGGCTCGCCCGTGCCCCGCGGACCACCGTCGTCGGCCGCGACCAGGCCGGCCGCCAGCGCCGTCTCCAGCAGCCAGGCCGTCTCGTCCTGGCCCACCTCCAGGTGGGCGGCCAGCCGGGTGAGGTCGCGCACGGCCAGCCCGCCGGAGCGCAGCACCCGCGGTGGCCGGGCGCCCCACCGGTCCAGCACCTCGGTCACCAGGACCAGCAGGTCCCCGGCCCGGCCGCCCGCGGCGGCGTCGACGACCTCCTGGTCCAGCCCGGTCGTCTCCACGGCGGGCGGCTCCGGGGCCGGGTGGCGGTGCAGGCGGCCCTCCCGCAGCCGCAGGGCCAGCACGCGGGGCAGGACCACGTGCGCCTCGTCCTGCCGGACGAGCAGACCGGCCTCCACGAGCGACCGTGCGGCCGTGGCCATCGGCGCGTCCGGGTCCTGCGGGAGCGTGCCGACGGCCGGTCCCCAGGTGAGGGCGTCCAGCAGCTGGCGTCCGGGCGGGTCGAGGTCCGCCAGCGCACCGTCGGGGTCGGCGCTCACCCCGGGGGAGGGGCGGACGTCGGCCGCCGCCAGCCCCGCCGGGTCGCCGACGACCTCCAGGACGGGCCGGGCGGGCAGCAGGCCGTCGGCGGAGATCCAGCACAGGGCCAGCGTCCGCAGCCGGCCGGTCAGGGCCTCGGCCCGCTCGGCGGAGGTGCCCAGCAGCGCGGCGACCTCCGCGGGCCCGGCCGGTGCCGCCACCACGACGGCCTCCAGTGCCTGCAGGTGGGCCAGGTCGAGGTGGTCCAGGGCCCGCCGCACGCTCGCCAGGGTGGTCGCACGGGCGGCGAGGGTGGTGACGTCGGCGGGGGTGGGCCGGGCCAGGTCGGGCCGTGCCCGCAGGAGGGCGGCCAGCTCCTCGTCGCTGCGTCCCCGCAGGTCGTCGGCCAGCGAGCGCACGCTCACGGATCAGCCGAAGAGCGCGTCGTAGACCCGCTCGAACCGCTGGAAGCGGTCGGTGTAGTAGCGCCGCCGGTTGTAGTCCGGCGTCAGGGCCCGTCCCCGGTCCGGCCGGGCGCGGCGCACGTCCGGGGCGAGGGACTCCAGGGCCAGCAGCGCGGTGCCGTGCAGGGTCGTGCGCTTGATGCGCACCGGGGTGACCGGGGTGCGCATCGCGTCCGCCATCACCTGCAGCAGCTCGGGGTGGTCGGTGGTCACGCTGCCGCCGGCGAAGAGCCGCTCCGGCTGCGGGGCCACCTCCCGCAGCTGGCTGACGATCCGGGCGTAGGACAGGGCGATCCCCTCGACGACGCCGCGGTAGACCTCCACCGGCGCCGACCCCGCGGACACCCCGACGACCACGGCACGCGCGTCGGCCGCCCAGCCGGTGCTGCGCTCACCGGTGAAGAACGGCAGCACCAGCGGGGTGGTCTCGTGCGGCTCGGCCAGGAGCGCCGCCGACAGCTCGTCATCGTCGATCTGGTCGACCGCGAGGGTCACGTCGGCCCAGGCCAGCGCGCGCCCGACGTCGTTGAGCGCGCCGCCGACCAGCGCCCGGTCGTGCGAGACCCGGTAGCACCACAGGCCGGGCGGCAGCTCGTCGGGCATCTCCTGGACCAGCACCCGCAGGGCTCCGGAGGTGGCGCAGGAGGCCCCCATGGCCGTCTCGTCGTAGGCGCCGAGGCCGACGTTGGCGGCCAGGCCGTCGGTGATCGTGGCGTACCAGGCGGCGTCCTGGAGGTTGGGCCAGCGCTTGGCGATCTTGCCCGCCCGGCGCTCCTCCACCTGCAGCGGCTGGTCGAGGTGGTGGATGGGCGGCAGCTGGTCGGTGGTGATGCCGACGATCTCGGCCAGCTCGGGGTACCAGTCGGCCGTGTGCCGGTCCACCATCCCGGTCCAGGCGGCGCTGGAGGTGCCCGTCCCCAGCGTGCCGGTGAGGCGGTGCAGCACGTGGTCGCCGAGGGAGAGATAGCGGGCGGCCTGCGCGGTGACCTCGGGGCGCTCCTCGGCCAGCCAGCGCAGCCGGGCCGGCCAGTAGCTGGCGTGCACCCGGGTGCCGGTCCGCTGCTGCAGGGCCTCCTCGTCCAGCTCGACCCGCAGGGCGGCGACGTGGTCGGCGCAGCGGGAGTCGGCGTAGGTGAAGCACGGGGTCAGCGGCCGGCCGTCCTCGTCGACGACGACCATCGAGGAGGCGAAGGTGTCGAGCGCGACGCCGGCGACGGGGGTGTCGTCGAGCGCCTCGACCAGCTGGTCGAGAAGGGTGGTGACCTCCTCGACGATCTGGTCGGGGTCGATCTCCGACGTGCCGTCGGGGGCGGTGGTGAAGGAGTGCGCGACCTTGGCCCGCTTCCCGACGGGGCGGCCGTGCGCGTCGTAGACGGCGCCCCGGCTGGCGGTGGAGCCCACGTCGAGCGCAAGGACGAGCGGGAGGACGGCGTCCTTGAGCTCGATGTCGAAGTCGGAGGCCATGGTCGGTCACTCTACTGGGGCGCGCGGGGCCCGTGGCAGGATCGCCCCGTGCACCCCTCCACGGCCCTGGCCACCGTCCTCGTCGACGAGCTGGTGCGCGGCGGGGTGCGCGAGGCGGTGCTGTGTCCCGGGTCGCGCTCCGCGCCGCTGGCCTACGCCCTCGAGGAGGCCGACCGAGCCGGTCGGCTGCGGCTGCACGTGCGCGTGGACGAGCGCTCCGCCGCCTTCCTGGCCCTGGGTATGGCGCGCGCCTCGGCCCGGGCGGTCCCCGTGGTGACCACCTCGGGCACGGCCGTGGCCAACCTGCACCCGGCGGTGCTGGAGGCGCACCACGGCGGCGTCCCGCTCGTGGTGCTCTCCGCCGACCGGCCGGCCGAGCTGCGGGGGACGGGGGCCAACCAGACCACGGTGCAGCCGGGCATGTTCGGCGGTGCGCTGCGCCACGAGGTCGACCTGCCCGCGCCGGAGCGGCGTGCCGGTCAGGTGGCGCACTGGCGCTCGTCGGTGTGCCGGGCCCTGGCCGCGGCGCTCGACCCCGGCGCGGTGGCCGGGTGGTCCAGGCGCGGCCCGGTGCACCTGAACGTGGGGCTGCGCGACCCCCTCGCGCCCGCCCTCGAGGACGACGGGTGGCCCGAGCCGCTCGACGGCCGGCCGCACGGCGGCCCGTGGGTGCGGGTGGCACCGCCCGGTGAGCAGGTGGGTCCGGGCGGACGCACGCTCGTCCTGGTCGGTGACCTGCCCGACCCGGAGCTGACGCGGGCGGCGCTGGACTGGGCGGGCCGGGCCGGGTGGCCGGTCCTGGCCGAGCCGTTCGGGGTGCTGGCCACCGGAGGGCACGTGGTCCGGCACCCGCCGGTGGTCGCCGCCCGTGCCGCCGCCGACCCCGGGCTGCGGCCGGACCGGGTCGTGGTGGTGGGACGGCTGACCCTGTTCCGCGAGCTCGCGGCGCTGCTGCGGCTGCCCGGCGTCGTCGTCGAGCAGGTCTCCGCGGTCCCGGCGTGGACCGATCCCTCGCACGTCGTGCAGGTGGTGCACGGACCGGAGGTGCTGCGCACGCCGCCGGAGCGGGCCCCGGGCGCGGAGGCGTGGGTGCGGGACTGGGTGGGCCTGGGGGAGGCGCTGACCGGAGGCGTCCGGGCGGCCGTGCTCGCGGACCCGGACCGCCCGTCGGGACCGGCCGTCGCCGCGACCGTGGCGGCCTCGCTGGGGGACGCGGACGTGCTGGTGCTGGGGTCCTCCAACGGGCCGCGCGACCTGGCGACCGGGCTCGGCCTGCTCGAGCAGAGAGGTGCCCCCCGGGTGGTCTCGGGCCGGGGGCTGGCCGGCATCGACGGGACGGTGTCCGCCGCGGTCGGGGTGGCGCTCGCCGTGCGCGGGGCCGGCGGCGGCCGCGACCGGGACCATGCCCCCCGGCCTGCCAGCTGGAGAGGCACTGCCGGTCCCGTCGGACGCACCGTGGCACTGATGGGCGACCTGACCTTCCTCCACGACGTCAACGGGCTGCTGGTCGGCACGGGGGAGCCCCGTCCCGACCTGACGGTCGTGGTCGTCAACGACGACGGTGGCGGCATCTTCTCCACGCTGGAGTACGGCGACCCGGCCCGGTCGGCGACCCCGGGAGCCGGGGCCGCCACGGAGCGTCTCTTCGGAACCCCGCACGGCACGGACCTGTCGGCCCTCTGCGCCGCCCACCACGTCGAGCACCACCGGGCCGCCACCGTCGAGGACCTCGCCGAGCTGCTGCGCCGGCCCGCGGAGGGGATCCGGGTGCTCGAGGTGCCGGTCGACCGCTCCGGCCACCGACGCCTCCACGACCTGCTGCGGCCGACCCGCCCGCCCGAGGCCGGTCCGACCGCCTGAGCCGGGTGGCCGCCCGAGCCGGGTGGCGTCCGCCCGAGACGGGTGCCCCGCCCCGAGACGGGGGCTGACCCTCCCGGCCGAGCCGGGTGCCGTCCCCTCCTGTCGCTCCTGTCCGCTCAGGGTGGCCGGTCAGAAGCCGATGGCCCCCACCGGCTCGGTGTCGCCACGCATCGCCCGGGAGAGCTGGCGGACCGCGCCCGGACGCAGCTCCCGCACGCCCAGGGTGGGCACCTGCGCCGCGATCGTCCGGCCACCGGCGTAGGCCGCGCCGAGGGCGGCCACGGGCAGGACCACGTCGGGCGCGCTCCCTCCGGCGGCCGGCTCGCAGGTCGCCGCCCCCGAGCCGTCCACCGTGAGCCGCCAGCGACCGGCGTTCCAGGGGCACAGCTCGTCGACCACCTCCAGCACGAGGTCGGCGGGGGCCGCGTACCCCCGCTCGGCCAGCGCCCGGGGGACGTCCACGAGCCGCAGCCACAGGCTGTCGATCGCCACGACGCCGACCGACCGGGGGCCGCCGCACCACCACAGCACCGGGTCGTCGACCGAGCGCCCCCGGAGGGTCACCTTCGTGGTCAGGTCCAGGTCGACGAGACGCCGGACCAGGGCGAGCAGGCTCGCGTGGTCGGTGGCGCCCAGCTCGTCGACGGTCACCTCGCCCCGGGACCGCTCGTCCTCCCACCTGCTCTCCCGGCGGAGCACGGCATACCCCGTGAGGGCACCGTCGCGGCGGGCGAGCAGGAGGCGACGGGGCTCCTTGCTGCCGCGGGCCTTGGGCACGTCGCGGTACCAGGTCGCCGCGAAGGCGTCGGGGCGGGTCACCGCCCCCAGGCTGGTGGCGGCGCACGCCAGGTGGGCCTCGTGCAGCGCGGCGGTCCCCTCGGGGGTGGGCAGGGTCACCAGGTGGGTCTCGACCGCGTCCGCGGCGGTCCCGAGCTCATCCGGGACGCGCAGCTCCTGACCGCGGTCGAGCACCAGCTTGACGTCCAGGCTGGCCGAGCCGTAGCCGAAGCGCCCGTAGATGGCCGGCTCGGAGGCGTGCAGCCCGGCGACCGCCGCCTCGCCGCGCTCGTGCACCCGGTGCAGGTGGTCGCGCATCATCCGGGTGAGCAGCCCCTGGCGGCGGGCGTCCGGGTGGACGCCGACCCAGGTGAGCCCGTCGACGGGCACCGTGCGCAGACGGTCGCCGGGAGCGGGCACGGTCAGGCGCAGGTCGTAGGCGCTGTAGACGCCGACGAGCGGCGGCCGGTCCCGCTCCGGCTCTCCGGGCAGGGCCGGTCCGGTCCGCTCCAGCGCCCGCGCGTGCCGCAGGTCCAGGTGGTGGACCAGCTCCTCCGGCTCGGTCCCCGGCACGACCTCGAACCAGACCAGCGTGTCCAGCTCCTGGACCCGGGGGAGGTCCTCGCGGGTGAGGTCGAGAAGGCGTGCGTCGATGTCCACCGGCCCAGTGTGGCGTCGTAGGGTGGTGACGAGCCAGGGGTTTTCTCCGCGGCCGCCCGCGGTCCCGGCGACCCGGTCTCCCCGCTCCCCGGCACCCCACCACCGCGCGCCGTCGACGTCGCGCCCCACGCCCCCGACGTCGCGGCCTCCTGCGTCGCCGCACGAGAGGACAGCCATGCCCGCCGACGACCCCCGCACCGTCCCGGCCGCCGCCGGCTCGCGGACGAGCGGACCAGACCGGTCGGCCGAGGACCGACGGTCGATGCAGGACCGAGAGCCGCCCCGGGACGCCGGGCAGCCCGCCCGCGGGTCGGTCCTGGGCGTCATGGTCGTCTTCGCGGCCGCCGGCTTCGTCATGGGCCAGGCGCTGGCGCGGGTCCCGGCCGTCCGGGACGCGCTGGGCGTGGACAAGGCCCAGCTGGGCCTGGCGCTCATGGGCATGGGTCTGGGGTCCCTGCTGGCGATGCCGTTCACCGGGCGGCTGGTCGACCGCTTCGGCAGCCGTCGCGTCGTGCTCCTCGCCGTGGTCGTCGGGTGCGCCGGCTGGGGCGCGGTCGCGCTGGCTCCCTCCGCGGCAGTGCTCATGGGCACCCTGGTCGTCACCGGGGTGGCCGTCGGCATCTGGGACGTGGCGATGAACATCCAGGCGACCCACGTCGAGCAGCAGCGGGGACGCTCGTGGATGCCCTACTTCCACGCGGGCTTCTCCGGCGGTGCCGTCCTGGGCTCGGGGACGGGCGCGCTGCTGGCCTGGCTCGGGGTCGGTCTGGTCCAGCTCCCGGTGCTGGCGGTGGTCGCCGCGGTCGCGGGGGTGCTGGGAGCCGTCCGCTTCGTCCGGGAGAGCGTGGGGCAGGAGCAGGACGACCCGTCGCCGGCCGGGGGCGAGCGGCCGGTCCGCCGCGGGGTCACCCGGCTGGAGATCCTCATCGGCCTGGTCTGCCTGGCTGCGGCCCTGGCGGAGGGATCGGCCAACGACTGGCTCGCCCTGCTGCTCGTCGACGTCCAGGGGGCCCCCGAGGCATTCGGGGCCCTGGCGCTCACGGCCTTCAACCTCACGATGACGATCGGCCGGCTGGTCGGCGGGCCGACCATCGACCGCTTCGGGCGGGCGGTCGTGGTGCGGGCGGGAGGCGTGCTGGCGGCGACCGGCATCCTGGTCGTCACCCTCGTGCCCTCGACGAGCCTGGCCCTGGTCGGGGGGCTGCTGTGGGGCCTGGGGGTCTCCACGATCTTCCCGGCCGCGATGTCGGCGGCGGGCGAGGTCCCCGGGCGGGGCAACCGGGCGATCACCGTGGTGTCGACGATCGCCTACGGGGCCTTCCTGTTCGGGGCGCCGACGATCGGCCTTCTCGCCGAGCTGGTGGGGCTGGACCGGGCGCTCTTCCTCGTCGTCGGCTTCCTGCTGGTCATGGCGGTCCTGGCCCCCGTCATGCGAGACCAGCGGGTCAGGTCGTGATCCAGTAGCGCCGGGCGGGCGGGTGCCCGGCCACGGTGCGGACGTCCTCCAGAACCCCTCCGCACGCCTCGACCACCCGGGCCGAACCGGCGTTGTCGTCGTCACAGGTGACCAGGACGCGCTCCACCCCGAGGTCGCGCAGGCGGGCGACCGACTGCCGCAGGATCTCGGTGGCGTGGCCGCGCCTGCGGAACTGCGGGCCCACGGCATACCCCACGTGTCCCCCGTGCTCCAGCAGGGTCGGGGTCAGCCGGTGCCGGACCGAGACGCGCCCGACGACCTGGCCGTCGACCTCGGCGAGCAGGAAGTCGGCCGGGACCCGACCGGGCGGAAGGTCGGTGCCGGCGGCGTCCCGGGCGCAGGCCGCCAGCACCTCCTCCCAGGTCCCGTCGGCGAGCAGGAAGCTGAAGCCGTCGGAGCGCAGCTCCTCGTGCAGGGCGCGGGCCGCGGCCTCGTCCCCGGGCCCGGGAGGACGCAGCCGCAGCGTCACGACGGCTCCGGGAGCAGGCCCAGGGCGTGCCGCATCGCGGTCAGCTTGACCTCGGTCTCGGCGAGCTCGGCCTGCGGGTCGGAGGCGGCCACGATCCCGCCCCCGGCGAAGATGCGCAGCGAGCGGCGGTCGGGGGCCAGCTCGCCGCAGCGCAGGGCGATCCCCCAGTCGCCGTCCCCGGACCCGTCCACCCAGCCGACGGGACCCGCGTAGCGTCCGCGGTCCATCCCCTCCAGCTCCTCGATGAGGGTGGCGGCGGCCGGCGTGGGCGTCCCGCAGACGGCGGCCGAGGGGTGCAGCGCGCAGGCCAGGCGCAGGGAGGTGGCTCCGCTGACCATGCGGCCGGTGAGGTCGCTGGCGAGGTGGTAGACGTCCGGCAGCTCCAGGACGTAGGGCGCCTCGGGGACCTGCAGGTCGGTGCAGTGCGGAGCCAGGGCGTCGGCCACCGACCGCACCGCGTAGGCGTGCTCCTCGAGGTCCTTGACGCTGCTCACCAGCCGCAGACGGGGGTCGGTGGGGTGGTCGGTCGTCGTGGGGTCGGGAACCGGGGTGGGGGTCGGAGCCGGGGCCGGGGCGGGTACCAGGGCGGTGGTGGGGACCGGGGCCGCGGCCGGAACCGGGGCGGGGGTCCCGCGCCGGATCGTGCCCGCCAGGACGCGGGAACGGGCCCGGCCGCCCTGCAGCCGCACGAGCATCTCGGGCGTGGCACCCACGAGGCCGTCGACGGCGAAGGTCCACGTGGCGCCGTAGCGCGCCTGCAGGCGCTCCAGCACCGGGGCCACCCGCACGACGTCGCCGTCGCGGTGGCGCACGGCCACGTCCCGGGCGAGGACGACCTTGTCGACCACGCCGCTGCCGATCCGGCGGACCGCGCGGGCCACGACCTGGGGCCAGTCCTGCGCCGCCACCGTGCCCGGGAGCTCCACGAGCGGGTCCAGCCGGCCCAGGTGCGGGTTGGTCCGCGCGAGCATCTCGGCCGGGTGCCCGGTGGGCCACGGCTCGTCGTCCACCACCACCTGGGTCACCCAGGCGAGCCCGTCGCGGCGACCGATGAGCGTGCGGGGCACGGTGAGGACGCTGTCGTCGGCGGACCCGGGGGAGAAGGCGAAGGAGCCGAAGGCCACCAGGCCGGTGCCGGGCAGGCGCACCTCGTCCTCGACCTCGGCGCGGTGACGGACCCCGTCCCACCACGTCTCGGCGGCGGTGAACCGCTCCGGCCCGCGGGTGCGCACCACCGCGGCCCGGCCCCACCCGACCATGCCGTCGCCCTCCCGCAGCCAGGAGACCACCTCCCGGGGGTCGACCTCGTCGGGAACGCGGGTGAGCAGGTCGCCGGTGACGTCGACGGCGACCGATCGTGCGCGCAGGCGCGGGGGAGGCGGGGGCACGAGGGATCACTGTAGGTGGTGGGAGGATGGGGGCCATGAGCCCCTCCCGCGCCAGCCTGGAGAAGAAGCCCCGCGAGGTCGCCGAGATGTTCGACGACGTGGCCCGTCGCTACGACCTGACCAACACGGTGCTGTCCGGCGGGATGGACCACCTGTGGCGGCGGGCCGTCGCCAGGGCGGTCGACGCCTCGCCCGGCGAGCGCGTCCTGGACATCGCCGCGGGGACCGGCACCTCCAGCGAGCCCTACGCGGACCGGGGCGTGCAGGTCGTGCCGGCGGACTTCTCCCTCGGCATGCTGCGGGAGGGCTACCGGCGTCGTCCGGACCTGCCGTTCACCGCCGCGGACGCGATGTCCCTGCCCTTCGCCGACGACTCCTTCGACGTGGTGACGATGAGCTTCGGGCTGCGCAACGTCGCCGACGTCGACCTGGCGCTCCGCGAGTTCCTGCGGGTGGCCCGGCCCGGCGCGCGGCTGGTGGTCTGCGAGTTCTCCACCCCGGTCGTGCCCCTCTTCTCCACCGTCTACAGCAACTACCTCATGCGGGCCCTGCCGCGGGTGGCCCGGCGGGTCAGCTCCAACCCCGACTCCTACGTCTACCTGGCCGAGTCGATCCAGGCGTGGCCTGCCCAGCGTGAGCTGGCCGCGCGCATCCGGGACGCCGGCTGGGGCCAGGTGCGCTGGCGCAACCTCACCGGCGGCGTGGTGGCCGTCCACCACGCCGTCGCCGGCGGGGACTGAGACCGCACATCCCACCACCGCCGAGGAGGCACGACATGGACGTCGAGCTCGCCGAGGTCAGGGACTTCCTGGCCCAGCACCCGCCCTTCGACGCGCTGCCGCCGGAGGTGCTGGACCGGCTGCCGGCGCGGTGCACCCTGCGGTACGCCCGCCGGGGCAGCGTGATCCTGCACGCCGGGGGGCGGGGGGACCGGCTGTGGGTGGTCCGCAGCGGTGCGGTGGACATCACCGACGAGGGACGGCTGGTGGACCGGCTCGGGGCGGGGGGCTGCTTCGGCATGTCGGCGCTGGTGGAGCACGGACCGATCCGCTACGACGCCACCGCCCGGGAGGACAGCCTGCTCATCACCCTCCCGCAGGCGGACTTCGACGAGCTGGCGCAGGAGCACCCGGCCGTGGCCGTGCACTTCGCGGCCACCCACCACGGCAGGATCCGGACCGCGCTGAGCCAGCTGCAGCAGCCCCGCACGGGGTCGGCGGTCTTCCGGACGGCGGTCAGGGACCTGGTCCGCGGGGAACCGGTGGCCACCGGTCCCCAGGTCTCCGTCGCCGAGGCCGCCCGCCGGATGACCGAGGCGGGCGTCTCCTCGATCCTGGTCATGGAGGGTGACCGCCTCGTCGGCATCCTCACCGACCGGGACCTGCGCCGCCGCGTGGTGGCCGCCGGGACGCCCACGGACCGGCCCGTCCGCGAGGTGATGACCCTGAACCCGGTGACGATCAGCAGCGACGCGCTCGCGCTGGAGGTCATGCTCGAGATGACCGGGCGCAACATCCACCACCTGCCGGTGGTGGACGCCGAGGAGCGGGTGGTGGGCCTGGTCACCACGACCGACCTGGTCCGGCTGGAGCGCTCCAACCCGGTCTACCTGGTCACCGACCTGGCCAAGGCGCCGGACGTCGGCGCGGTCGTGGGGCTGGCCGCCCGCATCCCGCGGATCGTGGAGCAGCTGGTCAGCGAGGACGCGACGGCGGCCGACGTCGGCCGGGTCGCCACCGCGCTGACCGACGCCGTCACGGTGCGCGTGCTGGAGCTGGCGCAGGCCGAGCTGGGTCCGGCCCCGGCGCCCTGGGCCTGGGTGGCCCTGGGGTCCGCCGCCCGGGAGGAGCTGACCCTTCGCGGCGACCAGGACCACGCGATGGTCCTGGGGGAGGAGGCGGACCCGCAGGACCCGTGGTGGGCGGCGGTGGCCGACCGGGTGACCGACGCGCTGGAGGCCTGCGGGCTGGAGCGCTGCGACGGCGACGTCATGGCCACCAACCCGCGGTGGCGCAAGCGCGTTCCGGAGTGGCGGGCCCAGTTCGCCCGCTGGGCGCACGAGCCGCAGCCCGAGGCGGTGCTGTGGGCGGCCATCTTCTACGACATGCGTCCGGTGCACGGCGACGCGGACCTGGTCGCCGGCCTGCGCGAGCAGGTCGTGCGGATGGGCTCACGGTCGGACCTGCTGCTGGCGCACCTGGCAGGGCAGGCCGCGCGGATGCGTCCGCCGATCGGATTCTTCCGCGGGTTCGTGCTCGAGGACGCCGGGGAGCACCGCGACACGCTGGACATCAAGCGCGGCATCTCCGCGATCGTCCAGCTGGCGCGGATCCACTCGCTCCGGGCCGGCGCCACGGCGCTGCCGACCGGGGCACGGCTGGCGGCGGCCCGTGCCCGCGGAGTGCTGGCCGCCGAGTCGGCGGTCGACCTGGCCGACGCGCACGAGCTGATGTCCTACCTCCGCCTGCAGCACCAGGTCGCGCAGGTGCGCGACGGCCGCCGGCCGGACAACCACCTCGACCCCGAGCTCCTGAGCAGCCTGGACCGGCGCCACCTGCGCGACGCCTTCCAGATCGTGCGGCAGGCGCAGCACGGGCTGAGCACCCGGCTGCCGCAGGTGACCTGAGGTGGGGTGGTGGGACGACTGGCGCGGACGGCTCGGTGTCGGTGGCGGTGGGAACGGGCGGCGCCGGGGGCCCCTGCGGGAGGGTCTCGACCCCGTCCTCACCCAGGCGTGGGAGCGGTTGTCGGCGGCTGCTCCCTACCCGCCCGACACGCCGCTGGACGACGTCGAGCTCCTGGCCCTCGACCTGGAGACGACCGGGCTGCAGCCCGCGAAGCACGAGCTGCTCTCCTTCGGCCTCGTCCCCGTCCGCAAGGGCGAGGTGCGGCTGGCGGGGGCGCTCCACCTGCCGGTGCGGCCGCGGGGTGACGTGGGGGACTCCGCCACCGTCCACGGCCTGACCGACGACCGGCTGGCGCGCGAGCCGACGGTGGCTGAGGTGCTGCCTCAGGTCCTGCGGGCCCTCGTCACCGAGGACGGCCGCCGGCGGGTCCTGCTGGCGCACTTCGCCCTGGTGGAGACCTCCTTCCTGGAGGACGTCGGGGTGGACGTCCTGGGCACGTGGCTCGACCTGCAGGTGGTCGACACCCTGGAGGTGGAACGTCGGCTGCTCGGGGCGCAGCACAGCGAGATGCGGCCCGGTGCGGTGCGCCTGCACACCTGCCGCACCCGGCACCACCTGCCGCGCTACCAGGCGCACTCCGCCGTCGTCGACGCCGTCGCCTGCGGTGAGCTCTTCCTGGCCCAGTCCGCCACGCTCGTCCACCGGCGCCGGCGCCCCCTCCTCCTGGACGACGTGCTCGAGCGCTGACGGTGCCGTTGCCGTTGCCTTGCCGTCGCCGTTGCGGTTCCCGTTGCCGGTGATCGTGACGGTGCCCGGTGGTCGCGTTTCGGCATACCGGCGTCCGCTAATTCCAGGCAGGCATCCCTCGCCCGGAGCGCGGAGGGGCGACACCTAGACTGACCAGGTTCGTGAAGGTCGGCACAAGCGAGGCGCAGACACGGTGAGTGGACAGGTCGAGACGGCTGACGTGATCGTCGTCGGGGCGGGCCCGGGAGGGGCCTCGACCGCGGCGTACCTGGCTGCGCACGGGCTGGACGTGCTGCTCCTGGAGAAGGCGTCCTTCCCCCGCGACAAGATCTGCGGGGACGGCCTGACCCCCCGGGCGGTGCGCGAGCTCATCAGCCTCGGCGTGTCCATCCGCGAGGAGGACGGCTGGCACCGGACCAAGGGGCTGCGGATGCTCGGCGGCGGCGTCCGGATGGAGCTGGACTGGCCCGGCAACGCGACCTTCCCGCCCTACGGCCTCGTCCGCACCCGGATGGACCTGGACGAGATCCTCGCCCGGCACGCGCAGTCCCGCGGCGCCCGGCTCCTGGAGCGGATGAACGTCTCCGAGCCGGTGCTCGACCACCGCGGCCACATCTGCGGGGTGCGGGCCAAGGTCATGGGGGAGGACGGGCGGCCCACGGGCCAGACCCGGGAGTTCCGCGCCCAGCTGGTGGTGGCCGCCGACGGCAACTCCAGCCGGCTGTCGCTGACGATGGACCGGCCCCGGCGTGACGACCGTCCCATGGGGGTCGCCGTGCGGACGTACTACCGGACGCCGCGCCACGACGACGAGTACATCGAGTCCTGGCTCGAGCTGTGGGCCAAGGGCGAGGACGGCCAGCAGGACGTGCTCATGCCGGGCTACGGATGGATCTTCCCGGTCGGTGACGGCACCGCGAACGTGGGCCTGGGCATCCTGGACACCGCCAAGGACTTCGGCACCTTCGACTACAAGGACGTCATGCGTCGCTGGGTGGCGACCATGCCGGCGGAGTGGGAGTTCGGCGAGGAGACCCAGCTCGGGCCGATCCGCGGTGCCGCCCTGCCGATGTGCTTCAACCGCCAGCCGCTGTACGACCGGGGGCTCCTGCTCGTGGGCGACGCCGGCGGCATGGTCAACCCGTTCAACGGCGAGGGCATCGCCGAGGCGATGGAGGCGGGGCGGCACACGGCCGAGGTCGTCGCCTCCGCGCTGGCGCGCGCCACGCCCGGGGAGCGGGAGGCGGTGCTGCAGTCCTACCCCGGGGTGATGAAGGAGTCCCTCGGGGGCTACTACATGCTCGGCAAGCAGTTCGCCACGCTCATCGGCAACCCGGAGATCATGCGGCTGGCCGTGCGCTACGGGCTGCCGCGGCGCGCGCTGATGCGCCTGCTGCTCAAGATCATGGCCAACCTGCCGCAGGAGCGCGGCGGAGGTCTCGACGACCGGATCATCAACGCGCTGAGCCGGGCCACCCCTGCCGCATGAACGCCCCGACCATGACTAGGCTAGGCGCGAGCCCGCCCCGTCCCTGGGCGGGCCCGACGCCGCGCTCGTCCCGAAAGGAGTCCTGGCTCTGATGGACTACCACCCCTATCTGCCGGTTCTCTTCTTCCTCTTCTTCGGCCTGCTGTTCGCCTTCGGGTCCGTCTTCGGCGGTGGGCTGCTGGGGCGCTCGACGTACAACCGGGCCAAGGCGGAGGCCTACGAGTGCGGCATCCAGCCCACCCCCCAGGCCCACGAGGGGGGCCGGGTGCCGATCAAGTTCTACCTGACCGCCATGCTCTTCATCGTCTTCGACGTCGAGGTCCTCTTCCTCTACCCCTTCGCGGTCGCCTTCGACCAGGTCGGGCTCTTCTCCGTGCTGGCGATGCTGCTCTTCCTCGTGGTCGTCTCCGTCCCGTTCGTCTACGAGTGGAGCAGGGGGGGTCTGGAGTGGGACTGAGCAGGGACAGCGACAGGGACAGGGACGTCAGCGGGTGCGACGAGGTGCCGGTGACCGGGGCGAGCGCCCCGACCGGCGGAAGGATGAGTGAGACAGATGGGTCTTGAGGACAAGATTCCCGGCGGCATCCTGCTCTCGACCGTCGAGGGGCTCGCCGGGCAGCTGCGGCAGCAGTCGGTGTGGCCGGCGACGTTCGGGCTGGCCTGCTGCGCCATCGAGATGATGGCCGTCGGCACCCCCGACTACGACATCGCCCGCTTCGGGATGGAGCGCTTCGCCGCGACCCCCCGTCAGGCCGACCTGATGATCGTGGCCGGGCGGGTGTCCCAGAAGATGGCTCCCGTCGTGCGCCAGGTCTACGACCAGATGCCCAACCCCAAGTGGGTCATCTCCATGGGCGTGTGCGCCAGCTCCGGCGGCATGTTCAACAACTACGCGATCGTCCAGGGCGTGGACCACATCGTCCCGGTGGACATCTACCTGCCGGGCTGTCCGCCCCGCCCCGAGATGCTGCTCAACGCGATCCTGGAGCTGCAGCGCCAGATCAGGGAGTTCAAGTTCGGCGTGCACCGCGAGCAGGCGGCGCGGGCGGCCGAGGCCGCCGCGCTGGCCGCGGTGCCCCGGCAGGAGATGAAGGGGCTGCTGGCATGAGCGAGGAGAAGACCCCGCCCGCGGAGGGGAGCACCCGCGACGAGGCCCACCAGCCGCGCCAGGACGAGGACCAGCTGGCGGACACCACGCACGCCCAGGAGGGGGCGGCCGGGGCGGTGCCGACGAGGGTCGGGACGCCGGGCGAACCGGTGCCGGTGGCCTCCCGCCGGGGCATGTTCGGCGGGTCCCTGGGCACCGACACCAGCGGCTACGGCGGCCTGAAGACCCCCGTCCTCTACCCGGGTGCCGCCGAGCGGCCCTACGGCTCCTACTTCGACGAGGTCGTCGACGCCCTGCGCGACGCGGCACCGGAGGCGTTCGAGGCCGGGATCGAGCGGGTCGTCGTGGACCGGGGCGAGCTGACCCTCGTCACCCGGCGCGAGCACCTGCGCGAGCTGCTCCAGCCGCTGCGCGACGACGCCCGCCTGCGCTTCGAGATGTGCTCCGGGGTCTCCGGCGTGCACCTGCCCGAGCACGAGGGGGCCGAGCTGCACGCGGTCTACCACTTCCTGTCGATCACCAACGGCGGGCGCCGGGTGCGCTTCGAGGTCACCTGTCCCGACGCCGACCCGCACGTGCCCTCGATCGTGGACATCTACCCCGGCAACGACTGGCACGAGCGGGAGACCTTCGACATGTTCGGGATCGTCTTCGACGGTCACCCGGGCCTGACCAGGATCCTCATGCCGGACGACTGGGCCGGCCACCCCCAGCGCAAGGACTACCCGCTCGGCGGGGTCCCGGTGGAGTACAAGGGCGCCACCATCCCCGCGCCGGACCAGCGGAGGAGCTACTCGTGACCATCGACCCCACCCACACCGACACCGGCCCCCGCCGGGCCGACACCAAGGCCGGCGAGGGCGCCGAGCACCTGGCCTCGACACCGACCGACCTCTACGCCGAGGGCGGCCCGACCGTCGACTCCGTCGACGGCGGGGCCGTCTACGACGCAGCCGGGGGGGACTGGGACGAGATCGCCAAGGACGTGGCGACCCTGGGGGCCGAGCGGATCGTGGTCAACATGGGCCCGCAGCACCCCTCGACCCACGGCGTGCTCCGGCTCGTCCTGGAGCTCGACGGCGAGACGGTCCGCGAGGCACGCGCGGGCATCGGCTTCCTGCACACCGGCATCGAGAAGAACATGGAGTACCGCACCTGGGTGCAGGGGACCACGTTCTGCACCCGGATGGACTACCTGACGCCGATCTTCAACGAGGCCGCCTACTGCCTGGCCGTGGAGAAGCTGCTCGGCATCACCGACCAGATCCCGCGCCGGGCCAGCGACATCCGGGTCCTGACGATGGAGCTGAACCGGATCTCCTCCCACCTCATCGCCCTGGCGACGGGTGGGATGGAGCTGGGAGCCACCACGATCATGACGACCGGCTTCCGCGAGCGCGAGCGCATCCTGCGCTTCCTGGAGGCCATCTCCGGCCTGCGGATGAACCACGCCTACGTGCGCCCCGGCGGGGTGGCCCAGGACGTGCTCCCCGAGCACCTGGACCAGCTCGAGGCCGAGCTGCCCGAGCTGCGCCGCGGCATCCGCCAGCTGGAGCTGCTGCTCCTGGAGAACCCGGTCTTCAAGGGCCGCACCGTCGACGTCGGCCACCTCTCGCTGGCCGGGTGCATGGCGCTGGGGGTCACCGGCCCGATCCTGCGGTCCACCGGGCTTCCGCACGACCTGCGCAAGCTGGACCCCTACTGCGGCTACGAGACCTACGAGTTCGACGTGGTCACGCGTCGCGACTCCGACGCCTACTCCCGCGTGGTCATCCGCTTCGACGAGATCTGGCAGTCGTTGCGGATCGCCGACCAGGCGATCGAGCGGCTGCGCGCCAGCCAGGGCGACCCGGTGATGGTGGCCGACAAGAAGATCGCCTGGCCCGCCCAGCTGTCCGTGGGCGCCGACGGCCAGGGCAACAGCCTGGACCACATCCGGGACATCATGGGCGAGTCCATGGAGGCGCTCATCCACCACTTCAAGCTGGTCACCGAGGGCTTCCGGGTGCCGCCGGGCCAGGCCTACGCCGCGATCGAGTCGCCCAAGGGCGAGCTCGGCGTGCACGTCGTCTCCGACGGCGGCACCCGGCCCTACCGGGCGCACTTCCGCGACCCCAGCTTCCACAACCTGCAAGCCGCGTCGGCGCTGTCGGAGGGCGGCCTCATCGCCGACGTCATCGTCGCCGTCGCCTCGATCGACCCCGTGATGGGAGGCGTGGACCGATGAGCACCCACACCGACGGAGGACGGCCGCCCGGCACCGGGACCGACCACGGCCCCGCCGGGCACGACGCCCACCCCGGGTCGGGGCTGCACCACCACACCCCGTTGCACGCCTCGGAGGAGCCGTACGCCGAGGAGGTCCTCGCGCAGCTGCGGGCGGACGCCGCCGAGATCGTGGTGCGCTACCCGCAGAAGCGCTCGGCACTGCTGCCGCTGCTGCACCTGGTGCAGTCCGTGGACGGCTACATCACCGGCCGGGGGGTCCAGTTCTGCGCCGAGCAGCTGGAGCTGACCACCGCCGAGGTCAGCGGGGTGGCCACGTTCTACACCCAGTACAAGCGCCACCCCAACGGCGAGTACACCGTCGGGGTGTGCACCAACACCCTGTGCGCCATCATGGGCGGCGACCAGATCTTCGACGAGGTCAGCGAGCACCTGGGGATCGGCCACGACGAGACGACCGAGGACGGTCGGGTCACCCTCGAGCGGGTGGAGTGCAACGCCGCCTGCGACTACGCGCCCGTCGTCATGGTCAACTGGGAGTTCTTCGACCAGCAGACGCCGGCCTCCACCAAGGAGCTGGTCGACCGGCTGCGTGCGGGCGAGCAGGTCACCCCCACCCGGGGCGCGTCGAGGGTCTGCACGTTCAAGCAGGTCTCCCGCGTGCTGGCCGGCTTCCCCGACGGGCTCGCGGACGAGGGTCCCGGCGCCGGAGGCCCCTCCCTGGAGGGGCTGCGCGTGGCCGAGGAGCACGGCTGGACCGCCCCGGTGGCCCAGCAGGACGAGGGCGACACCGACACCGACGCCACGGCCGAGGGCCGGCAGGGCGGTCTGGCCGCCGGGCGGCACGACTCGGTGAACGCCCCCACCAACGAGCCCGACGAGAAGCCGGGCGACGCCGAGGTCGGCGACGGCACGCCGGCCGGGGAGAAGGAGGACGGCCAGTGAGCACGCAGCTGACCCCGATCCTGACCAGGTTCTGGGACGACCCCCGGTCCTGGACCATGGACACCTACGAGGCCAACGAGGGCTACCAGGCCCTGCGCCGCGCCCTGGAGGCGCCCGCCGAGGACCTGGTCCAGGCGGCCAAGGACTCCGGCCTGCGAGGGCGCGGCGGAGCGGGCTTCCCCACCGGGATGAAGTGGGGCTTCCTGCCCCCGCCGGACGGCGGACCCCGCTACCTGGTGGTCAACGCCGACGAGTCCGAGCCGGGCACCTGCAAGGACGTCCCGCTGATGATGGCCGCCCCGCAGTTCCTCATCGAGGGCATGATCATCACCAGCTACGCCATCGGCTGCGACCACGCCTTCATCTACGTGCGGGGCGAGGTCGTGCACGTCTACCGCCGCCTCCTGCGCGCGGTCGAGGAGGCCTACGACCGGGGCTACCTCGGCAAGGACATCCTCGGCTCCGGCTTCGACCTGGACATCACCGTCCACGCCGGTGCGGGCGCCTACATCTGCGGCGAGGAGACGGCCCTGCTGGACTCCCTGGAGGGGCGGCGCGGCCAGCCCCGCCTCAAGCCCCCGTTCCCCGCGGTCGCGGGCCTGTACGCCCGCCCCACCGTGGTCAACAACGTCGAGAGCATCGCCTCCATCCCCCCGATCGTCCTCCACGGGGCCGACTGGTTCTCCGACATGGGCACCGAGAAGTCCAAGGGCTTCGGCATCTTCAGCCTGTCCGGGCACGTCACCCGTCCCGGTCAGTACGAGGCGCCGCTGGGCATCACCCTGCGCGAGCTGCTCGAGATGGCCGGCGGGGTCCGCGAGGGCCACCGGCTCAAGTTCTGGACCCCCGGCGGGTCCTCGACGCCGATCTTCACCGACGCCCACCTCGACGTCCCGCTGGACTTCGAGTCGGTGGCCGCCGAGGGATCGATGCTGGGGACCCGGGCGCTGCAGATCTTCGACGAGACCACCTCGGTGGTGCGCGCCGTCTCGCGGTGGACCGACTTCTACGCCCACGAGTCCTGCGGCAAGTGCACCCCCTGCCGGGAGGGCACCTTCTGGCTCAAGCAGATCATGATGCGCCTCGAGGCGGGCCAGGGTCTGCCCGGCGACATCGAGAAGCTCGACGACATCTGCGACAACATCCTGGGCCGGGCGTTCTGCGCCCTCGGTGACGGAGCCACGAGCCCGATCACCTCGGCCATCCAGTACTTCCGGGAGGAGTTCGAGGCCGGCATGCACACCCCCTGGCACGAGCTGTTCCCGCCCGAGCGCTCGACGCTGTTCGCGAAGGAGACGCAGCCCGCATGAGTGTCAACACCTCTCCTGCCGCCGGCGGCAACGCGGTGACCGACGGGGGCAACGCCGAGCCACCGACCGAGCCCGAGGTCCCCCAGGTCACCCTGACCATCGACGACGTCCCGGTCAGCGTCCCGGAGGGCACGCTGGTCATCCGCGCCGCCGAGGAGATCGGGATCCAGATCCCACGCTTCTGCGACCACCCGCTCCTGGACCCGGTCGGCGCGTGCCGCCAGTGCCTCGTCGACGTGGCGACGCCGGACCGCGAGGGCAACGTCAAGGCGATGCCCAAGCCGCAGGCCTCGTGCACCATGACGGTCTCCGAGGGCATGGTCGTCAACACCCACCACACCAGCCCGGTCGCCGACAAGGCGCAGCACGGCATCATGGAGATGCTGCTCATCAACCACCCGCTGGACTGCCCGGTCTGCGACAAGGGCGGCGAGTGCCCCCTGCAGAACCAGGCCATGTCCAACGGTCGGCCGACCTCGCGCTTCGACGACATCAAGCGCACCTTCCCCAAGCCGATCAACATCTCCTCCCAGGTCCTCCTGGACCGCGAGCGCTGCATCCTGTGCGCGCGCTGCACCCGCTTCTCCGACCAGATCGCCGGGGACCCGTTCATCGCCCTCATCGAGCGGGGGGCGCTGCAGCAGGTGGGGATCTACGAGGAGAAGCCGTTCGAGAGCTACTTCTCGGGCAACACGGTCCAGATCTGCCCCGTCGGCGCGCTCACGGGCGCGGCCTACCGCTTCCGGTCGCGGCCCTTCGACCTGGTGTCCACGCCCAGCGTGTGCGAGCACTGCGCGTCGGGCTGCTCGATCCGCACCGACCACCGCCGAGGCACCGTGCTGCGCCGGATGGCGCTGAACGACCCGCAGGTCAACGAGGAGTGGAACTGCGACAAGGGCCGCTGGGCCTTCACCTATCCCACCCTGCCCGACCGCCTGCGCGACCCCGTGGTCCGCGGCCAGGACGGGGAGTATGCCGTCGCCCCCTGGCGCGCCGCGTACGAGGCGGCCGCCCGCGGCCTCTCGGCGGCCCGGGACGCCGGTGGCGTGGGGCTGCTCGTGGGTGGCCGGGCCAGCGTCGAGGACGCCTATGCCTGGAGCAAGTTCGCCCGGGTGGCCCTCGGCACCAACGACGTCGACCACCGTGCCCGGCCGCACAGCGCCGAGGAGGCCGACTTCCTGGCCGCCAGCGTGGTCGGCCGTCGGGACGTGAGCTACGAGACCCTGGAGCACGCCTCCTCCGTCCTCCTCGTCGGCCTGGAGCCGGAGGAGGAGAGCCCGATCGTCTTCCTGCGGCTGCGCAAGGCGGTCCGGCGGAACAAGACCCAGGTCTACGCGGTCGCCCCGTTCGCCACCCGGGGCCTGACGAAGGTGGACGGCACGCTGCTGGCCTCCGCGCCGGGCACCGAGGCCGAGGTCCTCGGCGCCCTGGCCGGCCGGCGTCGCCAGGGTGGGGACCCCGTCGATGGCACGGCCGTCCCGGTCGACGTCGACGGCGGCCCGGTGAACGAGTACCACGCCGCCTCCGACTCCCTGGGCAGCGGCTCGGTGATCCTGGTGGGCGAGCGGATGGCGACCGTGCCCGGTGCGCTGTCCGCGGCCGCCGCGCTGGCCGAGCTCACCGGGACCGCGCTGGCCTGGGTGCCCCGCCGCGCGGGGGAGCGGGGGGCCGTGGAGGTCGGGGCGATGCCCAACCTGCTGCCCGGTGGCCGCCCGGTCACCGACGCGTCGGCGCGGGAGGACGTGGCCGCGGTCTGGGCCGCCGGTCGCCCGGTCCCGGCCGGGGCCGGCCGGGACACCGCAGAGATCCTGGCCGCCGCCGCCCGTGGCGAGCTGTCGGCGCTGGTCGTCGGCGGGGTCGAGGTGGAGGACCTGCCCGACCCCGAGCTGGCCCGTCGCGCCCTGGCGAACACCTTCGTGGTGTCCCTGGAGGTGCGGGAGAGCACCGTGCACGAGTACGCCGACGTCATCCTGCCCGTCGCCCCGCAGCAGGAGAAGTCCGGCGCCTACGCCACCTGGGAGGGGCGGCTCCGGCCGTTCGAGCAGGCCCTCGACTCGGCCTCCTCCTCCGACCACGTCATCCTGGACCGTCTCGCCGACGCCATGGGCGTGCGGCTGGGCACCGGGACGGTCTCCGCCGTCCGGCAGGAGCTCACGGCCCTGGGCACCGGCAGCGGCTCGTCGCCGGCCCCGCAGGTCTCCCCGGCCGGCCCGGCCGCCCCGGGGCAGGGTGAGGCCGTGCTCGCGACCTGGCACCACCTGCTCGACGCCGGCGCGCTGCAGGACGGCGAGCCGTTCCTGGCCGGCACCGCACCGCGTCCCGTCGCACGGGTCTCGGCGGCCACCGCCGCCGCGGCCGGGGCCGGCGACGGCGAGCTGCTCGCGGTGTCCACCGACCGGGGCGAGATCGTCCTGCCCGTGGTGGTGACCGCCATGCACGACGGGGTCGTCTGGGTCCCGACCAACTCCGCCGGCTCCGCGGTGCGGGCGACCCTCGGGGTCGACGCCGGTGCCGTCGTGCGGATCACGGCCGCGCCCGCGGCCACCCCGCAGAACCAGCGAGGGAAGGCATGAGCATGCTTGCGGCATACCCCGACCTGCTGGCGCTGGCCCAGGTGCCGGCGGCGATGCCGCTGGTGACCGAGGACCTGCCGTCGGCCGACTTCAGCGACACCCCGCTGTGGCTGTCGTTCGTCAAGGCGGCGCTGCTGTTCGTCTACCTGATGATCTCGGTCGTCGTCGTCATCTGGTTCGAGCGCCGCGTGGTCGGCCGGATGCAGCAGCGCCCGGGCCCCAACAGGCTCGGCCCGCTCGGCATCCTGCAGACCGCCGCGGACGGGATCAAGCTCTTCCTCAAGGAGGACGTGACTCCCAAGAACGCGGACCGCCTGATGTTCTTCGCCGCCCCGCTGCTGGTCGCGAGCCTGGCCTTCGTCGCCTTCGCGATCATCCCGCTCGGCGGCGACGTGCGGATGTTCGGGCACACGACCCCGCTGCAGCTGACCGACACCCCGGTCGCGGTCCTGCTGGTGCTGGCCGTCGCGGGTGTGGCGGCCTACGGCTTCGTGCTGGCCGGCTGGTCCTCGGGCTCGACCTACCCCCTGCTGGGCGGGCTGCGCTCCACCGCGCAGGTGGTCTCCTACGAGATCGCCATGGGCCTGTCGCTGGTCGCCGTCTTCCTCTACGCCGGGTCGATGTCGACCAGCCAGATCGTGGACGCCCAGGCGCAGACCACCGTGCTCGGACTGCCGATGTGGTACGTCGTGCCGCTGTTCTTCAGCTTCGTCGTCTACGTCATCACCATGGTCGGCGAGACCAACCGGTTGCCGTTCGACCTGGCCGAGGGCGAGGGTGAGCTGGGCGGCGGGTTCCACACCGAGTACTCCTCGATGAAGTTCGGCATGTTCTTCCTCGGTGAGTACATCAACATGTTCACCGTCTCCGGCCTGGCCACCACCCTGTTCCTGGGGGGCTGGCACGCGCCCTGGCCGATCAACCTCGTCGCCGACGGCATGTTCGACCAGGGGTGGTGGGGGCTGCTGTGGTTCACCCTCAAGATGTGGGTCTTCATCTGGTTCTACGTCTGGCTGCGCGGCACCCTGCCCCGGGTGCGCTACGACCAGTTCATGAAGCTGGGATGGAAGATCCTCATCCCGCTGTCCCTGGTCTGGGTGATCGCGGTGATGATGATCCGCGCCGCCCAGGAGGGCTACTTCGGTGACGGCGTGTGGCCGCTCGTGCTGACCCTCATCATCATCGGCGTGTTCGTCGTCGCCGGGATCCTGGTCTGGGACCACTACACCCAGCGCCGGACCGCCGAGCGCGAGGAGCGGATGGAGGTGCCGACCGAGGTGGACCCCTTCGCCGACGGCTACCCGGTGCCCCCGCTGCCGGGCCAGAAGCTGGTGGAGCCCCGGCGCGCCGTCGCCGCCGCCCCGCCGGTGACCACGACCCGCCCCAGCGCCGAGACCGACCCGACCCCGGAGGACCGCCGTGGCTGACCCGACCGATCCGACCACCCGCGGGACGGAGGAGACCTCCCCGACCCGTCGCGCCCAGGCCGACGCCCCGGCCCGACGGGCCAGCGACCCGACCGGCGGCAAGGAGGAGTCCGGCCTGCTCGGACAGCTCTTCGCCCCGGTCGCCGGGTTCGGGGTGACCTTCGCCCAGCAGTTCAAGAAGGTCCCCACCCAGGAGTACCCCGAGGAGAGGCGTCCGACCGCCAAGCGGTTCCACGGGCGTCACCAGCTCAACCGTCACCCCGACGGGCTGGAGAAGTGCGTGGGCTGCGAGCTGTGCGCCTGGGCCTGCCCCGCCGACGCGATCTACGTCGAGGGCGCGGACAACATCGACGAGGCCCGGTTCTCCCCGGGCGAGCGCTACGGCCGCGTCTACCAGATCAACTACCTGCGCTGCATCTTCTGCGGCCTGTGCATCGAGGCGTGCCCGACCCGGGCCCTGACGATGACGAACGAGTACGAGATGACCGACGCCAGCCGTCGTCCCCTCATCTACGAGAAGCACCAGCTGCTGGCCCCGCTGCGCCCCGACATGCTCACGCCGCCGTTCCCGATGGCCGAGGGCATGGAGGAGCGCGACTACTACCGGGGTCGGGTCACCGGGCCCACCCAGGCGCAGAAGGACCACGTCGCCGACCGTGAGGCCCGGACCGAGCCGGAGCCGGGCGACCCGAGCCACGAGGAGGTGGCCCGATGACCCCCACCCCCGGGGCCGAGGTCATGGGCGGGGGCGAGACCCTCGTCTTCTGGGTGATCGCCGTCGTGACGGTCGTGGGCGCCCTAGGGCTGCTCTTCTCACGCCGGGCCGTGCACGCCGCGATGGCGATGGCCATGGCGATGGTCGGCCTGGGGATCCTCTACATCACCCAGGACGCCGAGTTCGTCGGGATCATCCAGATCTTCGTCTACTCCGGCGCGGTGATGATGCTCTTCCTCTTCGTCGTCATGACCGTGGGGGTGGACGCCTCCGACTCGATGGTGGAGACCCTGCGCGGCCAGCGGTTCTGGGCCTTCCTCCTCGGCGCGCTGTTCGCCGCGGTGGCCGTCTTCGGGCTGAGCCGGGTCGCCTGGCCGCAGGCCGTTGGTCTGTCCCAGGTGCAGGCGGAGGGGCCGGTCACCGGCCTGGCCCGCGAGATCTTCGAGCGGCAGGTGCTCTCCTTCGAGGTGCTCGGCGCCCTGCTCGTCATCGCGGTCATGGGCGCGATGGTGATGGCGCACCGCGAGCGCCTCACGCCCCGCCGCACCCAGCGGGAGTGGAGCGAGGCGAAGATGCGCTCGGGCCGCTGGCTCGCCGGCAAGCCCAACCCGGGCGTCTACGCCCGGCACAACGCCGCGGACACCCCGGCGCTGGCGCCCGACGGCACCCCCGTGGAGGCGTCGGTGCCCCGGGTGCTGGTCGCCCGCGGCCAGGTGGGCTCGCCGTCCGCCTACCGCCTGCAGGACCCGCGGGAGACCACGGTCGAGCACGAGCCCGAGGTGGCCGACGGCACCCCCCCGGCGGACGCCGGGCACCAGGGTGCGGCGCAGCCGACGCAGACCGCCACCGGTGAGGTGGCGGCGGGGGCCCGCACGCACGGACCGACGACCGGGTCCACGACCGGGTCGGGAACCAGCCCCGGGGAGGGTGAGCGCTGATGGGGCTCGAGGCCTACATCTACCTGTCGGTGGTCCTGTTCACGCTCGGCGCCGTCACGGTGCTCGTCCGGCGCAACACGATCATCGTCTTCATGGGCATCGAGCTGATGCTCAACGCCTGCAACCTGGCGCTGGTGACCTTCTCGCGCATGCACGGCACCCTCGACGGGCAGGTCTACGCCCTGTTCGTCATGGTGGTCGCCGCCGCCGAGGTCGTCGTCGGGCTGGCGATCATCATGGCCATCTTCCGTGCGCGCCGGTCGGCCTCGGTCGACGACGCCAACCTCTTGAAGCTGTAAGGAGCGAGCTGACGTGTCCTTGCTCGAAACGACGCTGCTCAGCGTCGCCCCTGCGGCCGCCGACGTCGGCACCAACACCGGGACCTACTCCGCCGTCGACGGCGGCGTGGCCCAGGTCGGGTGGCTGATGGTCGCGCTGCCCCTGCTCGGTGCGGCCCTGCTGCTGCTCGGCGGCCGTGCCACCGACCGGTGGGGCCCGCTGCTGGCCACCGTGCTGTCCTGGTCCTCCTTCGCCGTCGGCGTCCTGGTGATCGTGCAGATGCTGGGTCTGGCCCCCGAGGAGCGGGCGCTGCAGCTGCCGCTGTGGGAGTGGGTCGCAGCGGGGGAGCTCTCGCTCACCGCCGGCCTGCTCATGGACCCGCTGTCGATGGCCTTCGTCATGCTCATCACCTTCGTGGGCTCCCTCATCCACGTGTACTCCCTGGGGTACATGGAGCACGACCCCGACAAGCGCCGGTTCTTCGCCTACCTCAACCTCTTCGTGGCGGCGATGCTGCTGCTGGTGCTGGCGGACTCCTACATGCTGCTGTTCGTCGGCTGGGAGGGCGTCGGACTGGCCTCCTACCTGCTCATCGGGTTCTGGAACTCCAACCCCGCCTACGCGGCGGCGGCCAACAAGGCGTTCATCGTCAACCGGATCGGCGACTTCGGCCTGATCACCGCGATGGCGCTCATGCTCGCCACGTTCGGCGCGCTCGACTACGCGACGGTGCACGCCAACGCCTCCGGCGCCAGCGGCACCGTGCTCACCCTCATCGGGCTGGCGCTGCTGCTGGGGGCCACCGGCAAGTCGGCCCAGTTCCCGCTGCAGAGCTGGCTGGGCGACGCGATGGCCGGTCCCACCCCGGTGTCGGCGCTCATCCACGCGGCGACCATGGTCACCGCGGGCGTCTACCTCGTGGCCCGCTCGCAGGCGATCTACGACCTCACGCCCGACGCCCGCCTGGTCGTGGCCGTCGTCGGCGCGATCACGCTGATCTACGGGGCGATCGTCGGCTCGGCCAAGGACGACATCAAGAAGGCGCTCGCAGCCTCGACGATGTCCCAGATCGGCTACATGATGCTCGCCGTGGGCCTGGGCCCGATCGGCTACGTCTACGCCATCTTCCACCTGCTGACCCACGGCTTCTTCAAGGCCGGGATGTTCCTGGGCGCCGGCTCGGTCATGCACGCGATGAACGACCAGGTCGACATGCGCCGCTTCGGAGCGCTGAGCACGAAGGTGAAGATCACCTGGCTGACCTTCGGCGCGGGCTGGTTGGCGATCATCGGCTTCCCGTTCACCGCCGGCTGGTTCTCCAAGGACCACATCATCGAGTCGGCCTTCACCGCCCCGGGCTGGCAGGGCTGGGTCTTCGGCCTGGTCGCGCTGCTCGGCGCGGGGATCACCGCCTTCTACATGTCCCGCCTGTTCTTCATGACCTTCCACGGCAAGGCCCGCTGGACCGAGGACGTGCACCCGCACGAGGCTCCGCTGACGATGACCGTGCCGATGATGGTCCTCGCCGTCGGGTCGCTGGTCCTGGGCGCCGCCCTCTACCCGACGGGCATCCTCACCGGCTGGCTGGACCCGGTGTTCGGCACGGTCGAGCACGGGGAGCCGCTGATCCCGCTGCTGGCGATCCAGATCTCGGTGTTCGTCCTCATGGTGCTCGGCGCCGGGCTGGCCTGGAAGATGTACGTCGCCGGCGACGTCCCGCAGACGGCCCCGCACGGCTCCGCCCTGACCCGGGCGGCCCGCCGCGACCTCTACCAGGACGACGTCAACGACACCTTCTTCGTCGGTCCGACCCGGACCCTGTCCACGACGGTCGTCGAGACCGACCGCGACCTGGTCGAGGCCGGCCTCACGGGCGGGACCACCGCCGGACTGACCGGGCTGGCCTCGGTCCTGCGGAGGACCCAGAACGGGTTCGTCCGCTCCTATGCCCTGACGATGCTGATCGGCGTCGTCGCCATCCTCGGTGCCGTGTGGGTGATGCAGTGATGAACTTTCCCTGGTTGACCACCCTGCTGGTGCTTCCGCTGCTCGGCGCGCTCGTGGTGGCCCTGCTGCCCCGGGCCAGCACCGCGGTGCGCCCGGTCGCGCTCGGCTTCTCGCTGCTGACCCTGGCGGTCGGCGTGGCGATGACCACGCAGTTCCGCACGGGCTCCGACGAGGCGTTCCAGCTGACCGAGACCTACTCCTGGATCCCGCAGTTCGGCGTCTCCTACGCCCTGGGCATCGACGGCATCTCGTTGACGATGATCCTGCTGGGCCTGGTCCTGGTGCCGATCTGCATCGTCGCCGCCTGGGACGACGTGCCGGCCGTGGACCGCCGCCAGCACACCTACTTCGCCCTCATGCTGGCCCTGGCCTCGATGATGGTCGGCGTCTTCGCCGCGATCGACGTGTTCCTCTTCTACGTCTTCTTCGAGGCGATGCTCATCCCGGTGTTCTTCCTCATCGGGATGTTCGGCGGGGCCCGGCGCTGGAAGGCCGCCACGACCTTCCTGCTCTACTCCCTCGTCGGCGGCCTGGTGATGCTCGTCGCGGTCATCGGCGTCTACCTCGCCGGTCCCCGCGGACCGGAGGGCTTCCTCGTCACCAACCTCACCGGCCTGGACCTGTCCGTGGCCGCGGGCCGCTGGCTCTTCGTCGGCTTCTTCATCGCCTTCGCGATCAAGGCGCCGATGTGGCCGGTGCACACCTGGCTGCCGCTGGCGGCCGAGCAGGCCCGTCCCGCGACCTCGGTGCTGCTGGTCGGCGTGCTCGACAAGGTCGGCACCTACGGCATGATCCGTTTCGTCGTCACGATGTTCCCCGAGGCCACCCAGTGGGCGACCCCCCTCATCCTGGCCCTGGCCCTGGTGTCCATGTTCGTCGGCGCCTTCCTGGCCATCGGCTCCACCGACATCATGCGCCTGATCGCCTACACCTCGGTGAGCCACTTCGGCTTCATCGTCCTGGGCATCTTCGCCTTCACCACGGTGGGCGGCACCGGCGCGACCCTCTACATGGTCAACCACGGGTTCACGACCGCGGGGCTCTTCCTCGTGGCCGGGATGCTCGTCGTGCGCCGCGGGTCGCGCGACCTGCGCGACTTCGGCGGCTGGCAGCGCGTCACGCCGCTCATCGCCGGGTCGTTGCTCGTGGCGGGCCTCTCCGGCCTGGCCCTGCCCGGCCTGAACTCCTTCGTCAGCGAGTTCATGGTCATCATCGGCCTGTTCCAACGGCACCCGTGGCTCGGCTTCGCCTCCGCCCTCGGCGTGATCCTCGCCGCGGTCTACATCCTGGTCATGTACCAGAAGGTGGCCACCGGCCCCCGGCCGCAGCTGGCCGACGTGCCGGACATGACCGGACGCGAGAAGTTCGTCGTCGCCCCGATCATCGCCGCGTTCCTCATCCTGGGGTTCTACCCCCAGCCGGTGCTGGACGTCCTCGAGCCCGCGGTGGAGCAGACGCTCCAGCACGCGGGGACGAGCGACCCCGAGCCGGCCGTCGACACCGCCAACGCTGAGGGGAGTGGCCGCTGATGACCGACGTCTTCGTCGCGCCCGACATCGACTGGATCGCCCTGCTTCCGCTGATCATCGTCTTCGTCGGTGGTCTCGTCGGCGTGCTCGTGGAGGGTTTCGCGGGCCGGGGGAGCCGGTATGCCGTGCAGGTCCCCCTCTCCGTGGCCACGCTCGTGCTGGCCTTCGTGGCCCTCGTCGTGCTCGGTCCGGACCGCCAGGGCCGCACCGCGGACGCCGTGCTCGTCCTCGACGGGCCGGCCCTGCTGCTGCAGGGGATCATCCTCGTGCTCTCGCTGCTGGGCCTGATGGTCATGGCCGAGCGGCTCGGCGGGCAGCAGCCCGACACCTTCACCCAGGCGGGGTCGCTGGTCCCCGGGTCCCCGGAGGAGTCGCAGGCCGCCCGCCTCGGCGCCACCACCACCGAGGTCTTCCCGCTCACGCTGATGTCGGTCGGCGGGATGATGCTCTTCGTCGCCGCGAACGACCTGCTGCTCCTGTTCATCGCGCTCGAGGTGCTCTCGCTGCCGCTCTACATCCTCGCGGGCCTGGCCCGCCGGCGCCGCCTGCTGTCCCAGGAGGCCTCGCTGAAGTACTTCCTGCTGGGGTCCTTCAGCTCGGCCTTCTTCCTCTTCGGCGCCGTCCTCATCTACGGCTACGCCGGGTCGATGCGCTTCGACCAGATCGCCCTGGCGATCTCGAGCAACGTCGGGATGGACGGACTGCTGGTCCCCGGCGTCCTGCTCGTGGCCGTCGGCCTGCTGTTCAAGGTGGGCGCCGTCCCGTTCCACGCCTGGACCCCGGACGTCTACCAGGGCGCTCCGACCCCGGTGACCGGCTTCATGGCCGCCTGCACCAAGGTCGCCGCCTTCGGCGCGATGCTGCGGGTGTTCTACGTGGCCGTGGAGGGCGTCCGGACCGAGTGGCAGCCGATCATCGCGGCCGTGGCCACCCTCTCGATGGTCGTGGGTGCGCTCATGGCCATCGTGCAGACCGACGTCAAGCGGATCCTGGCCTACTCCTCGGTGGCGCACGCGGGCTTCATCCTCGTCGGGCTCGTCTCGATGGACCAGGCCGGCATCTCCAGCACGATCTTCTACCTGGCGACCTACGGGTTCATGACGATCCCCGCCTTCGCCATCGTCGCGCTGGTGCGCTCCTCGGGCACGGAGGCCTCCCAGGTCGGCCAGTGGGCCGGGCTCGGCCGACGGGCCCCGTGGCTGGCCGCCGCGTTCACCTTCCTCATGCTGGCCTTCACCGGCATCCCGCTGACGTCCGGCTTCACCGGCAAGTTCGCGGTGTTCTCCGCCGCGATCAGCCAGGGATGGGCCTGGCTGGCCGTCGTGGGTGTCCTGGCCAGCGCGGTGACCGCCTACATCTACTTCAAGCTCGTCGTGGTGATGTGGCTCGGTGACGAGGAGAGCGGCGACACGAGCGTGATCAACCCCTCGCTGCTGACCACCACGGCCATCGTCACCGGTCTCGTGGTGACCCTGGGCCTGGGCGTCATGCCGTCCCCGCTGCTCGACCTGGCGCAGAGCACCGCCACCTTCCTGCGGTGACGGTCGGCACCAGCGCCGGAGCGTCCGTCGTCCCCACCGTCCCGGGGATCGACGAGGCGCTCCAGGCGCGGGTCGTGGACGCCATGGGAGCGGTCGCCTCCCGGCTGGCCGAGGTCGTCGACCACGAGGACCCCTTCATCGCCGAGGCCTCCGGCCACCTGGTCGCCGCCGGCGGCAAGCGCTTCCGTCCCCTCCTGACCGTGCTGGCCAGCGAGGTCGGGCAGGGGTGGAACGAGCAGGTGGTCGACGCGGCCGTCGGGGTCGAGCTGACCCACCTGGCCTCGCTCTACCACGACGACGTCATGGACGAGGCGGACCTGCGCCGCGGGGTGACCAGCGCGAACGCCCGCTACGGCAACGCGACCGCCATCCTCGTCGGGGACCTGCTCTTCGGCACGGCGTCCAGCGTCGTGGCGGGCCTGGGCGCCGAGGCCGTGCGCATCCAGGCGGACACCTTCGTGCGGCTGTGCGCCGGGCAGATCCGCGACGACCGGCAGGCGGCCCTCGGGGCCGAGGCGGCGGTGCTGGCCGGGGACGCCGACGACGACGGGGCGGTCGCGGCATACCTGCAGATCCTCGCCGACAAGACCGGTGCCCTCATCGCCACGGCGGCCCGGTACGGGGCGATGTTCGGCGGGTGCGAGCCCCGGACCGTGGAGGCCCTGACCGCGTTCGGCGAGAAGCTGGGCGTGGTCTTCCAGCTGGCCGACGACCTGCTCGACGTCTCCTCGGACACCTCGGGCAAGCCGGCCGGCGCCGACCTGCGGGAGGGCAAGGCCACGCTCCCGGTGCTGTACGTGCGCACCTCGACCGACCCCGCGGACGCCCGCCTCGTGGAGCTGACCAGGCGCCCCGTCGAGGGTGCGGCCGAGCTGGAGGAGGCGCTGCGGCTCCTGCGCGCCCACCCGGCCATGGAGGAGGCGCGGCGGCACACCCGCCGGCTGGCCGACGAGGCGCGGGCGCTCCTGGACGGGATGGGCGACGGTCCGGCCGTCGAGGCACTACGGTCGTTGGTGGACGGCGTGGCCGAGCGGTCCGTCTGAGCGACCGTCCGCGGCGGCCCGGCACGCGGCCGCCCACGACCCGGAAGGACCTCAGCGACATGGACACCCAGGACCCCGCGGTCGGCGGCAGGGACGAGGGACGGCAGATCCGCATCTACCTCCTCGACGACCACGAGCTCGTGCGTCGCGGGCTGCACGACCTGCTCTCCGCCGAGCCCGACCTGCTCATCGTGGGGGAGTCCGGGTCCGCCGTGACGGCGGTGCGGGAGATCGTCGAGCTGGCTCCCGACGTGGCCGTCCTGGACGGCCGGCTGCCGGACGGATCGGGGGTGGAGGTCTGCCGGGACGTGCGCGCCGCAGATCCCGCGATCCGCGGGCTCATCCTCACCAGCTACGACGACGACGAGGCGCTCTTCGCCGCGATCATGGCCGGCGCCGACGGCTACGTCCTCAAGCAGATCGCCGGCACCGACCTCATCGAGGGGATCCGCAGCGTGGCGTCGGGGCGCTCCCTCATCGACCCCTCGCTGGTGACCAAGGTCATGGACCGGCTGCGCCGCGGAGACCCGCAGGCCGACAAGCTGGCCCTGCTGACCGACCAGGAGCGACGGATCCTGGAGCTGATCGCCGAGGGCATGACGAACCGTCAGATCGCCTCGACGATGTACCTGGCCGAGAAGACGGTCAAGAACTACGTCACCAACGTCCTGGCCAAGCTCGGCCTGGAGCGGCGCACGCAGGCGGCCGTGCTGGGCGCCAAGCTCTTCGACAAGTAGGTCTCCCTCGGGGGCCAGGCCCCCGGGGTGGCGGTGCCGGCGGGTGGGGTGGGGTCCGTGTGGGTGGTGGGGGTGGGGACCTTGGTCCTGTCCGGGTGTGGACCTGTGCCTCTACTACGGGGGGTCGTGTTCTTGGGAGGGTGGTGTCAGCCAAGCGGAACACGATGAGAGAAGGAGCTGGCTGTCATGACTGCTCGTAGCGAGATCAGGGTCGACCCCCACCTGGATGGTCTGGTGGGTGAGAAGCACTACCTGCCCATGGCGGGTGGGTATGCGTTGGGTGTGCTGCGGATCGCGTTCGGGTTCACGTTCTTGTGGGCGTTCCTGGACAAGCTGTTCGGGCTGGGTTTTGCCACGCCGGCGGAGCGGGCGGTGGTCAACGGTGGGTCGCCGACGACGGGGTACCTCTCGGGGGTGGAGGGTCCGTTCGCGGGGGTGTTCAACGCGATGGCCGGTGGTGCGGTGTGGGACGTGCTGTTCATGGCGGGTCTGCTGGGTATCGGTGTGACGTTGATGCTGGGTGCTGGTGCCCGGGTGGGTGCGGTGGCGGGTGCGTTCATGTACCTGTTCATGTACCTGGCGGCGTTGCCGATGGTGAACAACCCGGTGCTGGATGACCACCTGAGCGGTGTGCTGGTCATGGTCGTGATCGCCACGGTCCCGGCGTCCTGGTCCTTCCTGGGTCTGGGCGAGTGGTGGGCCCGGGTCTCTCCCTCGCGCTTCCTGCGCTGAGATCGGCGGTCGGGTCGTGAGCGCCACGGTCCGGGCCCTGGGTCCGGTGCTGGTGGGCGTGGACGGGTCGGCCTCCGCCGCCTCCGCGGTCGCCTGGGCGACCGCGGAGGCCTCCGCGTCCGGGGTCGGACCGACCCCGACCACGCACCGCGGCGAGGGGCCGGCGGCCCCCGCCCTGCGGGAGGCGGCGCGGGCCGGGGTCCTGGTCGTCGGCCGGAGGGGTGCCGGCGGCTTCGACGGGCTGAGCCTGGGCTCCACGGCCCGCCGCCTCGTGCACGAGGACGGCCCGGTCACGGTCGTCGTCCCGGCGGAGGGGGGCCGGCCTGCGGCCGACGCCCCCGTCGTCGTCGACGTCTCACCGGACGCCGGCTGGGCCGGCACGGGATCGGGGCCGCTCCCGCAGCACCGGGCCGTGGGACCGGAGGAGGTCCTGACCCTGGCGGCCTCCAGGGCGGCACGCGAGCGCCGTCCCCTGCTGGCCGTGCTGCACTGGGCGGTGCCCTCCTCGGCCGCCGCGGAGGGCCGCTCGATCGCGCAGGTGTGGGACGAGCACGCCCGCCTGGCGGCGCGCCGGCTCGAGCGGCTGCTGGAACCGTGGCGCGCGGCATACCCCTCGGTGGAGCTGCGCACCCTGGTGACCGACCGGCACCCCGTCTCCACCCTGCTCGACCTGGGACGGCGCGCCGAGCTGCTCGTGCTGCCCCGCGGCCCGCGGGCGTGCGCGGTCGTGGAGGACGCGACCTGCGCGGTCGCCGTCGTCTGAGGACTACAGGGGGACCGACCAGGTCAGCTCGGTGCCGTGCGGCTCCACCCGGCGCAGCCGCACGGCACCGTCGCGCTCCCGCGCCCGCGCGCGGACGTTGCCCAGCCCCGACTCGGCCACGTCCGACCCGATGCCCACCCCGTCGTCGCGCACGACCAGCCGCAGGCCGGAGGGGTCGTCGAGGACCTCGGCGGTGACCACGACCGAGGTGGCCCGCGCGTGCCGGGCCACGTTGGACAGCGCCTCGCGCACGACCATCAGCACCTGGGTGTGCACCTCCTCGTCGGCCACGGTGTCGAGCGGGCCGCGCAGGTGCACGACCGGGGCGAAGCCGAGGGTCGAGGCGTAGGACTCCACGAGCTGACGCAGGTCGGCCCGGAAGCTGCCCGCCCCCGGGTGGTGGCGCAGCTCGAAGATCGTGGCCCGGATGTCCCGGATCGTCTGGTCCAGCTCGGCCACCGCCCCGTCGAGCCGCTCGACGATCTCCGCGTCCGGGCTGTGCCGGGCCGAGCCCTGCAGGGTCAGGCCCACGGCGAAGAGCCGCTGGATGACGAGGTCGTGCAGGTCGCGCGCGATCCGGTCGCGGTCCTGCAGCAGGGTGACGAGGTCGTGGTCGCGCTCACCGTGCTCCCGGTCCAGGACCAGGGTGGCGTGCAGGGCCAGCGCGCTGATGACGTCCCGCACCTGCTGGGCCGAGACGCCCGGGGCCGGTGCCCACCGGTGGGCCACGAGCACCACGGGCAGACCGGCCCGGGTGTCCAGCGGGACGAGGCTGGTGCTGCTGCGCTCCGTGGGGTCAGGACCGGCGGCGGAGGTGCGCGGGGTGGCGGTCGCCGCGAGCGAGACCGGGTCGCGGGTCGTGGTCCAGTGGTGCGGCGACCCGTCGGCCATCACCTCGCGCAGGTCCGGCCCCAGCTCGGCCAGGGCCGCCCCGGCCTCCGGGCCGGAGGCCGCCAGCACGCGCAGCTCCCCGTCCGGACGCGTCCCGACCAGGGCCACGGCGCGCGCGCCCGTGAGCTCGCGAGCGCGGTCGGTCAGCAGCGGCAGGGTGACCTCCAGGTCCACCTGCTCCACGATCGTGCGGTCGATCGCCCACAGGGAGCCGGCCACCGCCTCGTAGAGACCGGCCACCTGGCGCTGGCGCTCCTTGCCCAGCCGCAGCCCCAGCACCGTGGCCACCAGGCGCAGGCAGCTGGGGGCCGCGCGCCCGGCGGTCGGGGGGACCCCGACCACGTGCAGCGACCCGTAGCGCAGGCCACCCACGACCACCGGCGCGTGCAGGACCGCCTCGGGACCGTCGTGGGGGGCCGAGGCGGTGAGCGACTCCACGACCGGGTCGTCGGGGGCGACGCCGTCGGTGAGCACCTGCGCCACCCAGCCGGGGTGCTCCTCGTCCTCGACCGTGAGCACGGCGGCCCGCGCACCGGTCAGGTGCCGCGCCCCCGCCAGCGCCGTCCTCATGGCGTGGCGGACGTCGCCCACGTCGGCGGCCGCGATCTGCCGGACGGTGTGCACGACCAGACCGAGGGTGTCCTCGGGGTCGCTGCTGGCGGAGGTCGTCGTCATGGCGCCTCCAACCTAGACCAGCGGGTCGCGGGTCCGGGGCCGACAGGCGGTCGGTGCCGGACCCGCGACACCGGTCAGCGGCCCGCCCGGCCCCTGCCCCGCTGCACGCGGTGGACGTGCGCCACGCCCGGCCGCGGCACGGGGTCGCCCAGGTAGGGGTAGCTGCTGGGCAGGCCACCCTCACCCGGGTGCTGCACGCACACCAGCACGGAGCGGTCGTCCCAGGAGACGACCGGGCCGCAGCACTCGGCGCCGGCGGGCACCGAGAGGAACTGCTGGACCCGCCCCTTCTCCGGTCCGGCGGTCGGCAGAAGGAACATGCCGTCGCAGGTGCCGATGGTGCCCGGGGCGCCGTCGGTGGAGATCCACAGGTGGTCCGCCTGGCTGTCGAAGGCCACGTTGTCCGGGCAGCTGATCGGGCTGACCAGGCTCTTGTCGAAGCCGTCGAACCAGCTGCCCGGGTCCTCCGGCCGCCCGGCGATGAGGACGATGCGCCAGCCGAAGGTGAGCGCCGCGGCGTCGTCCCCGGCCTCGGTCATCTCGATGACGTGCCCGAACTTGTTGTTGGCCCGCGGGTTGGCCTCGTCGATCTGCGACGGGGCACGGCGGGTGTTGTTCGTCATCGCGGCGTAGACGCGGCCGGTGTGCGGGTTGGGCTCGACGTCCTCGGGACGGTCCATCTTGGTGGCGTCGACCTGGTCGGCGGCCGTCCGGGTCCACAGGAGCACCTCGGCCACCGTCATGCCGGGGACCGTCGAGGCGCCACCCTCCACGAGCGGGAGCCACTGCCCCGAGCCGTCGAACTCGCCGTCGCCGAGCCCGTCGCCGGTGTAGCGGGAGACGTAGAGGTCGCCCTCGGACAGCAGCGTCATGTTGTGCCGCCTGTCGCCCTCGCGGTAGCGGTCCTTCGACACGAACTTGTAGACGTAGTCGAACCGCTCGTCGTCACCCATGTAGACGACGGCCCGACCGTCGGCGGCCAGCCGCACGGTGCCGCCCTCGTGCTTGAAGCGGCCCAGGGCGGTGTGCTTGACCGGCGTCGACGCGGGGTCGTCCGGGTCGACCTCGACGATCCAGCCGAACCGGTTCACCTCGTTCGGCTCCCCGGCGACCAGGAAGCGGGGCTCGGCCTGCTCCCAGCCGCGCCCGCCCGAGGTGATGCCGTAGCGCGCCAGCCGGCCGTCACCGTCGTCCGCGCCGGTGGCGTTGAAGTACTGGTTGAAGTTCTCCTCGCCGGACAGGCTCGTGCCCCACGGGGTCTCGCCACCGGCGCAGTTGTTGAGGGTGCCGAGGACGACCGTCCCGGTCGGGTCGGCGGCGGTCCGCAGCGCCTCGTGGCCGGCGGCCGGACCGTCGACCGCGAACTCGGTCCACGTGTGGATCCGCCGGTTGCGGGCGCCGTGCCTGTCGTAGACCCACGGCGAGAAGGAGTTGCGGCGCTCGACCTCGACGATCGTCATGCCGTGCGCCGCCATCTCGATCCGCGCCTGCTCCGCGGTCAGGACGCCGTCGAAGCCGGGGAACATCGCTTCGGGGTTCGTGTACTCGTTGTTGAAGACGATGAGGGCCTTGTCGGCGGCGTCGTTCCCGGCGCCGCCGCGCCGCAGGGCGAGGTAGTCGGCGTTGTAGCCCGCCTGCTTCATCTGCGCCTCCACGGTCTGGTGGGAGGCGTCGAACTTGGGGGCGCCCGGCTCGACGGGGTCGCCCCAGGAGACGACCGGCGACCAGGTGTAGCCCTCGGGGACGACGAGCTCGTCGACGTGGGCGGGCGTCGGCGCGATCGGCTCGAACCCGGCGAGGTTCTTCCGGCCCCGGCCCCCGCCGGGAGCGGCGTTGGCGTTCTCGGCGGTGCCCCAGGCGAGGCTGGTCACGACGGCGGCACCGGCACCGCCCTGCAGCACGGCCCGGCGCGAGACCGAAGCGGCGACGACGTCGCCGAAGTAGGCGTTGGCGGAGGTGTTGGGCACCGGCTGGGAGCACTGGTCTCCGCACCGGTAGCGGCAGGTCGCGGCGCTGCGGTTGGTGAGGTGCTCGGAGAAGCTCAGCAGGGGCAGCAGGGAGCGGCGGGTCGTCGGAGCGGTCACGTTCTCGTCCTTCGTCGGCGGTGGCGTCCCGGGACCCTGCGGCCCCGGTCGTCGGCGACGCTAGGCCGCCCCGATGGCCACGCCGGCGACGCCGCGGTGAACCCTGGTCGGCGGGCGGGTGACGGTTCCGTGACCGGGTGCGCGGCCGCATACCCTGGAGCGGTCCCGCCCCCGCCCGAGAGGAACCCCGTGCGCCGCGTCCTGGCCGGCCTGTGGGCCATGCTCCCGCTGGCCCTGCTGCTGCTGACCCTGCCCTGGACGGCCCGGGGCGGCGGCGCGGCCGTCGACGTCGGGCTCCTGCAGACCGGGCTGACCGCCACCGTGATGGCCGCGCTCGCCGCGGCGGGGGTGGCGCTGCTGAGCAGGGTGGTGCCCGCGGGCTGGGGCCGGTGGGGGTTGGCTGCGGCCTCGGCCCTGGGCTGGGGCGGGTATGCCGTGCCGCTGCTGGGGGCGGTGGCGCCGGGTCTGCGGTGGACGGTCGTGGGGGTGGCCGCGGTCCTCGCCGGGTGGGTGGGCCACCGGCTGCACGGGTCGCGCGCGCTGCCCCGGGACCAGCTGCTGCGGCGGGTGCCGGAACGGGCCCGCGTGCAGGCGCTGCGGGGGCGGGCCGTCGCCCCCGTGCCGGTGTGGACGAGCGACGTCACCTCGGGCACCCTGCGGGTCCAGGGACTGGTCCTGCTGGCGGTGTTCAGCCTCACGGCCGTCGTCGTGCTGCTGCTGGGCGAGGGGGTGCTCCTGACCCTGGGGGTCCTGCTGTTCGGCCTCGCCGGCGGCGGGCTGGCCCTGGCCTGGTCCCGGGTCACCCTCCGGGTCGACGAGGACGGCCTCCAGGTGCGCTCGGGCGTGCTGCCCGCTCGGCTGCTGCGGGTGCCCGCCGGCGACGTGGTGGGGGTGGAGGTCCTCGACCTGGACCCGATGGCCTGGGGCGGGATCGGCCTGCGGCCCCTGCCCGACCGGACGTCCTACGTCGTGGACGCCGGCCCGGGCCTGGTGGTCTGGCGCTCCGACGGGCGCCGGCTGGCGGTCCAGGTCACCGAGGGCGACCGGGCCGCCCGCGCCGGCGCCCGGGCGCTCGCGCAGGCCGCCGGTCAGCGGCTGGGGGTCGCCACCGGCTCCTGAGCGGAGGAGGTCGCCGCGTCCTGGGTCGGCCCGGCGAGCGCGCGCTCGAGCTGGGCGCCCTCCACGTCCACGTCCGGCAGGATGCGGTCCAGCCAGCGTGGGAGCCACCAGGCCTTCTCCCCGAGCAGGGACATGATCGCCGGGGTGAGCGTCATCCGGACGAGGAAGGCGTCGATGAGCACGCCGACCGCCAGCCCCAGCCCCATCGGCCGCACCATCGCCAGGTGCGCCCAGACGAACCCGCCGAAGACCGAGATCATGATGATCGCCGCGGCCGTCACCACCCGGGCGCTGTGGTTGAAGCCGGTCACCACGGCCCGGCGGGCCTCCTCCCCGTGCACGTGCGACTCGCGCATCGCCGAGACGAGGAAGACCTGGTAGTCCATCGCCAGCCCGAAGAGGATCCCGATGAGCAGGGTCGGCAGGAAGCTGAGGACCGGTCCCGGCTCGTTGACCCCGAAGACGCCGGAGAGGTGACCCAGCTGGTAGACGGCGACCACGGCGCCGAACGAGGCGACGAGGCTGAGCAGGAAGCCGCCCGTGGCCAGCAGCGGGATGACGACCGAGCGGAAGACCAGCAGGAGCAGGATCAGCGACAGCCCCACGACGACGACGAGGTAGAGCGGCAGGGCGTCCGCGAGCTGGCCGGAGATGTCGATGTTGGCCACGGTCGCCCCGGTGAGGCCGACCTCGGCGCCGATCTCCTGGCCCAGGTCGTCGAGCACGGGCACCAGCCGGTCCACGAGCGCCTCGGTCGAGGCGTCGGCAGGACCGCCCTCGGGCTGCACCTGGAAGGCGAGCGTGTCCCGGTCCGCGCTCACCCCGGCGGGCAGCACCCGCACGACCCCGTCGACGGCCGCCAGCTGCTCACCGACGTCAGCCTGGGTGGTCAGCAGCGCGGTCTCGCCGTCGGCGACCGGTGCGTCCAGCTCGGCGACGACCAGGAGCGGGCCGTTGGCCCCCGCCCCGAACTCCTCGCGCACCGTGTCGAAGGTCCGGTACGCCGTGGAGCCGGCCGGCTCGGTCGACCCGTCGGGCAGGCCCAGGCGCAGCTGGCCGACCGGCCAGCCCAGCCCGGCGACGAGGGCCAGCGAACCGACGATCACCAGCCAGGGGTGGCGCTGCACCCACGCGGCCCAGCCGCGCCGGACGTCGGCCTCCCGCTCGTCCTCGGCCCGGGCCACGGCCAGGTCGCCCCGGGCCACGGCCTCCCGCTCGCGCCGGGGGAGCACGCGCAGGCCGAGCAGGGACAGCAGGGCGGGGGTCAGCGTGAGGGCCACGAGGACGGCGACCGCCACGGTGCCGGCCGCCACCAGCCCCATCACCCCCAGGAACGGGATGCCGGTGATGGTCAGCGCCGCCAGGGCGATGATGACCGTGAGCCCGGCGAAGGTGACCGCGTTGCCCGAGGTCCCCACGGCCAGGGCGAGCGACTCGCGCACCCCCATCCCGTGCCGCAGCTGCTGGCGGTGCCGGTTGATGAGGAAGAGCGAGTAGTCGATGCCGACGGCCAGGCCGAGCATGAGCGCGAGCGCGGGGGTGACCGAGTTCATCGAGATCCACTGGGTCAGCGTCATCGCGGCGCCCAGGCCCACGCCCACCCCGACGAGCGCCATGAGGAGCGGCAGCCCGGCGGCCAGCAGCGAGCCGAGCATGACGACCAGGACGACCGCGGCGACGACGAGGCCGATGACCTCGCCCGGTCCGAGCAGGCTGGACAGGTCGTCGGTGAGCTCCTTGGAGAAGTCCACCTGCACGTCCGCGGCGGCCAGGTCGTCGGAGACCGCCAGGATCGCCTCGCGCGTCTCGGGGGCGAGGGTCCCGGAGGCGTCCTCGACCGTGACCTGGGACATCGCGACGGTGCGGTCCTCGTTGACCAGGAGGGTGCCCTCGGTGAGCGAGGTGACCCGCTCACCGGCGGCCAGCGCCTCCTGGCCCTCGACCAGCTCGGCCCGGCCGTCCTCGAGCTCCTGCTCGCCGCGGGCGATCTCCTCCTCGGCAGCCTCGAGCTCGGCCTCGCCCGCGGCGATCGCCTCCTCGCCGGCGGTCAGCTCGGCGCGCGAGGCCTCCAGCTGCGCCCGCCCGGCCTCCAGCTGCTCCCGGCCGGCATCCAGCTGGGCCTGACCCGCGGCGATCTCGGCGCGGGCCTGCTGCTCGGCGGCCGGCGGCACCATCCCGGCGGCCACGCCGGCGTCGAGCTCGGCCAGCTGGGCGTCCAGCTCGGCCTGGGCGGCGTCGAGCTGCTCGGCCTGGGTGGCCAGCTCGGCCTCGCCGGCGTCGAGCTCGGCCCGTCCCTCCTCGAGCTGGGCGCTGCTCCCGGCCAGCTCGTCGCGGCCCTGCTCCAGCTGCTCGCGGCCGTCGGCCAGCTCCTGCTCCCCGGCGTCCAGGTCGGCGCGGCCCTGCTCCAGCTCGGCGCGTGCCTGCTCGATCCGGGTGCGTCCTGCCTCCAGCTCGGCCTGGGCGGCCACCGGGTCGACCGCGGAGACGCCCTCGACCGACTCCCACTCCTGGACGGCGTCGGCGATCGCCTCCTCCTGCTCGTCGTCGAAGGGGGTGTCGCTGCGCAGGACGACGGTGCCGGTGGTGCCGGCCGCCTCGGGGATCTCCCGCTGCAGGGTCTCCAGCACCTGGGCGAACCTGGCCCCGGGCAGCGAGAACTCGTTGGTCAACGGCTTGGACAGCAGGACGGTGCCCGCGACCAGGAGCGCCAGCAGGGTGCTCCACGCGGCGACGACGAGCCACCGGCGGTCGGCGCACCAGCGTCCGAGGCGGTGCAGGAGGATGGCCACGGTGGTGGTCCTTTCACGAACGGCGGGGGAGGGGTATGGCGTGGGCGGGCCCGGTGGTCGTGCCCCGGCGGGGTCCGGGCGACCCGGGCGTGGTCCTGGGCCCCGCGGTGGGGTCCGGCGCGGGTCGTCCGGTCAGGGGCCCGGTGCGGTCGGCAGGGCCCAGCCGTCGGCGACGTAGCCCAGCGCCCGGTCGAGGTGCTCGAGGAACGCGGTGACGTCCTCGGCGGTGAGGTCCACCCGGCCGTCGAGCCGGGCGAGCCAGGGCTGCTCGGCCGCCGCGAAGGCGCTCATGACGGCGTCGGCGAGGGTGGCGACGTAGACCGGGTCGACCTCGGCGGGAAGAGCTTCGACGAGCAGGCCGCGGAACCAGTCGCCCAGGTCGGTCCAGACCGCACGCTCGACGAGCACCGCGGTCTCGCTCGTGGAGCCGTGGCAGTTGAGGGCGGCCATCCAGGTGAGGAACTCCGCGGACAGGCCCCGGTCCCGCAGCACGCGGCGTAGCGAGGCGACCGGGTCCTCGCCCAGGGGATCGGTCTGCAGCCCCTCCACCAGGTGGGTGGTGTGCCCGCGCATGACGTCGGCCAGCACGGCCGCGATGCCGCCGTAGTAGTTGAAGAAGGTGCGGCGGGAGATCCCGGCCCCCTCGGCGACCTGGTCGACGGTGATGTCGGCGACGGGGTGGCGCACCAGGAGCGTGCGCAGAGAGCTGGCGACGGCCTCGCGGGTGCGGGCCTTGTTGAGCTCTCGCCGACCGGCCGGTGCGTCGGCCGGTGCCCTGCCCGCGGTGGTCGGCTCGGTCACCCCCACAGGATACGCGGACGTGCACGGTGTGCAAAATTGCCCTGAGTGCACGAACCTGTGAGGTGCGTCATACCCCGGTCTCAGGGGGCGGGCTCGACCAGGTCCCGCCGGGCGCGCACGGACCGACGCACGTGCCTGGCCATGTCCCAGGTCAGCACCGCCAGGGCGAGCCAGACCATGGCGAAGCCGACCCAGCGCGAGGCCGGCACGGTCTCACCGAGGAGGAGCACACCGGTCATCAGCTGCAGGACGGGGGTGAGGAACTGCAGCAGGCCGATGGTCGACAGCGGCACCCGGCTGGCCGCCGCGGCGAAGAGGAGCAGCGGGACCGCCGTCGCCACCCCGGTGGAGACCATGAGCAGGGTGTGCACGCCGCCGTGCGCCAGGAAGGTGGTCTCCCCCCGTGCCGAGAGCCACACGAGGACCACGACCGCGACCGGCAGGATGGCCAGCGACTCGCCGGCCAGGCTGCGGATGGGGGACAGGGAGATGCCCAGCCGGTTCTTCAGCAGGCTGTAGGAGGCGAAGCTCACGGCCAGGACCAACGAGATCCACGGGGGGCGGCCGTAGTCCACGGTCAGGTAGACCGCGGCGATCCCGCCGACGCCCACGGCCACCCACTGGGCACGACGCAGGCTCTCCTGCAGGACCACCACGCCGAGGGCCACGGTGACCAGGGGGTTGAGGAAGTAGCCGAGGGCGGCCTCGGTGACGTGCCCGCTGAGGACCGCGTAGGTGTAGACCCCCCAGTTGACGGCGATGAGCAGCCCGGCCAGGGCGACCCCGCCGGCCCGCCGGGGCCGGCGCGCGAGGTCGGCCAGCCAGCGCACGTCGCGGGTGAGCAGCAGGACGAGCGCGCACAAGAGCAGGGTCCACACGATGCGGTGGGCCAGGATCTCCCACGGTCCGGCCGGTCGCAGCGTGGCGAAGTAGAGCGGGAAGGCGCCCCAGAGCAGGTAGGCCAGGAAGCCGGCGGCCGTGCCCTCCTGCCGACGGCGCGCCTCGGTCACTCCTCGTCCAGCGCTTCCTCGCGCTCCTCGACCAGGGCGTCGCCGGCCGCGGGGATGGGTCCCTCGGTGGTCTCGCCGGCGAGGGTCTGCTCGACCTGGCCGGCCCGGGTGCCGTCGATCGTCCAGGTGTCCCGGCCGCGCAGGAGCGCGGCGAGCTCCTCGTCAGGCGTTCCGGCCGGCGGGGCAGCGGCCACGGCCGCGGCCACCTGCGCCCGCACACCGTCGTCGTAGGTGGGGCGGCTCACCGCGCGGAAGACGCCCATCGGCACGTGCTGCATGCTCGCGTCGTCGAGGCGGGACAGGGCGAAGGCCGTCGAGGGGTCCGGGTCGGTCGGGTCGTGCACGACCACCCGGGCGGGGTCGGCGTCGGTCTCGGGGACGACGGCCAGCCGGCCGGAGTCCTCCCGCACCACCACGCGGGCGTCCTCACCGTCGCCGATGCGCACCGGCTCGCCGGCGCGCAGGTGGGCCAGGCGGGCGGTCGCCTCGTCGCGGTCCTTGAGCAGCTGGAAGGCACCGTCGTTGAAGATCGGGCAGTTCTGGTAGATCTCCACCAGGGCCGTGCCGCGGTGCTCCGCGGCCTGGCGCAGGACCTCCGTGAGGTGCTTGCGGTCGGAGTCCATCGTGCGGGCCACGAAGCTGGCCTCGGCGCCGAGCGCCAGGGAGACCGGGTTGAACGGGTGGTCCACGGAGCCGGCCGGCGTGGACTTGGTGACCGCGCCGACCTCGGAGGTGGGGGAGTACTGGCCCTTGGTCAGCCCGTAGATCTTGTTGTTGAACAGCAGGATCGTCAGGTTGACGTTGCGGCGCATCGCGTGGATGAGGTGGTTCCCGCCGATCGAGAGCGCGTCGCCGTCACCGGTGACGACCCACACCGACAGGTCCTCCCGGGCGGTCGCCAGGCCGGTCGCGATGGCCGGGGCGCGCCCGTGGATGGAGTGCATGCCGTAGGTGTCCAGGTAGTACGGGAAGCGGCTGGAGCAGCCGATCCCGGAGACGAAGACGATGTTCTCCCGGCGCAGCCCCAGGTCGGGCAGGAACCCCTGGACCGCCGCGAGCACGGCGTAGTCGCCGCACCCGGGGCACCAGCGCACCTCCTGGTCGGAGGTGAAGTCCTTCTTGGTCTGGGCGGACCCGTCCTGCAGGGCGGGCACGCCCGCGGTGCCCCCGCGCGACGGCATACCGATGTCGGTGGTGCGTGTGCTCATGAGCGGCGTCCCTCCTCGGACCCCTCGGTGACCTCCAGCAGGTGTGCGTGGATCACCTCGGCCAGCTCGGCCGCCGTGAAGGGCAGGCCGCGGACGGCGGTGTGCGACCGGACGTCGACCAGGTAGCGCCCGCGCAGGAGCAGGGCCAGCTGGCCGAGGTTCATCTCCGGCAGCAGCACCCGGTCGTAGCTGCGCAGCACCTCGCCGAGGTTGGCCGGGAACGGGTTCAGGTGCCGCAGGTGGGCCCGGGCGACCGGCGCTCCGGAGCTGCGCACCAGCCGGGTGGCGGCGGCGACGGGTCCGTAGGTGGAGCCCCAGCCCAGGACGAGCACGCGGGCCCGACCGTCGGGGTCCTCGACCTCCAGGGGCGGGACCGTGTCGGCGATCCGGTCGATCTTGGCCTGGCGGAGCCGGACCATCCGGTCGTGGTTGGCCGGGTCGTAGGAGATGTGCCCGGTGACGTCGGCCTTCTCGATGCCGCCGATCCGGTGCTCCAGGCCGGGGGTCCCCGGGACGGCCCACGGCCGGGCCAGGGTGCGTTCGTCGCGCAGGTAGGGGTGGAAGACCGGCTCGCCGGCCTCGTCCACCGCGTTGGGCGTGGTGGCCTTCTCCACGGTGAGGTCGGGCAGGGAGGCCACGTCCGGCACGGCCCACGGCTCCGACCCGTTGCCCAGGTAGCCGTCCGAGAGCAGGATGACGGGCGTGCGGTAGGTGGTGGCGATGCGGACCGACTCCAGGGCCGCGTCGAAGCAGTCGCTGGGCGAGCTCGCGGCGACGACGGCCACGGGGGACTCCCCGTTGCGGCCGTACATGGCCTGCAGCAGGTCGGCCTGCTCGGTCTTGGTCGGCAGCCCGGTCGAGGGGCCGCCGCGCTGGATGTCCACGACGACGAGGGGCAGCTCGGTGGAGACCGCCAGCCCGATGGTCTCGCTCTTGAGGGCCAGCCCGGGCCCGGAGGTCGTCGTCACACCGAGCGCCCCGCCGAAGGAGGCGCCGAGGGCCATGCCCACGGCGGCGATCTCGTCCTCGGCCTGCAGGGTCGTCACGCCCAGGTGCTTGAGGGCGGAGAGCTGGTGGAGCACGTCGGAGGCGGGGGTGATCGGGTAGGAGCCCAGGACCAGCTGGAGCCCGGCGCGCCGGGCGGCCGCGACCAGGCCCAGGGCCATCGCCTGGTTGCCGGTGATCGTCCGGTAGGTGCCGGGGCGCATGGGGGCCGGCGCCACCTCGTAGCGCACGGCGAAGTCCTCGGTCGTCTCGCCGTAGGCGTGCCCCGCCCGCAGCGCAACCAGGTTGGCCTCCAGCACGTCCGGCGCCTGGGCGAACTTGGCCCGCAGGAAGGCCTCGGTGCCGCTGGTGTCCCGCGAGTAGAGCCAGGACAGCAGGCCCAGGGCCAGCATGTTCTTGGCCCGCTCCTTCTCCTTGCGGGTCAGCTCGAAGTCGGTGAGCGCCTCGACCGCCATGGAGGTCAGGGGCAGGGCGTGGACGTGGTAGCCGGCGTCCGTCAGTGACCCGTCGTCCAGAGGGTTGGCGCTGTACCCCACCTTGGCCAGGTTGCGGCGGCCGAACTCGTCGCTGTTGACGATGAGGGTCGCACCGCGGGGCAGGTCTCCCAGGTTGGCGCGCAGCGCCGCCGGGTTCATCGCGACGAGGACGTCCGGGGCGTCGCCGGGGGTGGCGATGTCGTGGTTGGCGAAGTGGAGCTGGAAGCTCGAGACGCCGGGCAGGGTCCCCTGGGGGGCCCGGATCTCCGCCGGGAAGTTGGGCAGGGTGGACAGGTCGTTGCCCAACGAGGCGGTGTCGGAGGTGAACCGGTCGCCCGTCAGCTGCATCCCGTCGCCGGAGTCCCCGGCGAAACGGATGACGACCCGGTCGAGCTGGTGGAGTTGAGTCGAAGACATGTCACCCATCACCCTACGCCTCCGTAGGTCGTGCGGCCGAACGTCCCGGCCGTGGCGGTGGTCAGCGGGGCAGGGTGAAGCGGCCGGCGATGCGGCGCGGCGGCACGGCGGCGTCGTTCGCCGACTCCGAACGGTTGGTGCGGCCGAGGAAGGCCAGGCGCGGACGGTGGGAGCCGCGGCGGGCCGGGGAGGCCGTGCCGAGCACGACGGGCACCTGGGCGAGGGCCGCGAGCTCCGCACGCTGGGCGGTCGTGGGCATCTGCGATGTTGTTGACATGTCCCCATTGTGGCTCAACAGGCACTATGCGTCCAATGTACGGATGACATATCACTCTTGTTCTGCAAGCATGGGTCGATGGACGTGCGTACCCTCCGGTGGTTCCAGCAGGTGGCCGACGGCCTCACCCTCACCGAGCTGGCCGACCTGGAGTCGGTGGCCCAGTCGGGGATCTCCCGTGCCCTGGCCCGGCTCGAGGCCGAGGTCGGGACGCCGCTGCTGGGACGCTCCGGGCGCACCCTGCGGATGACGCGCGCCGGCGTGGCGTTCAAGCGGCACGTGGACGCGGCCGTCCACGAGCTCGACGACGGGCTGGCCGCGGTGCAGCAGCTGCTGGACCCCGAGGCGGGCACGGTGCGCCTGGCCTTCCAGCCCTCCCTGGGGACCTGGCTGGTGCCTGGGCTGGTGAGCGGGTTCCGGCGGGCGCATCCCGGGGTCGGCGTGGAGCTGGTCTCCAAGCAGGAGGAGCTGGTCCTGGCCGTCGGCGGGCCCACCGGTGTGGAGCTGGAGTTCACCACCCGCCCGCCCGAGGACCGGACGATCCGCTGGCGGGTGCTGGTGCGGGAGCCGCTGATGCTGGCGGTCGGGCCGGAGCACCGGTGGGCGGGGCGGACGCACCTCGACCTCGCCGAGGCCGCCGCCGAACCGTTCGTGGCGACCCATCCGCGCTCGCACCTGTGGGAGGTGGCCCTGCGGCTGTGCCGGGGGGCCGGGTTCGACCCCCGGGTGGCCCTCGTCTGCCAGGACCTGCCCACCACCCGGGCGTTCGTCGCCGCGGGGCTGGGCGTGGCGGTCCTGCCCGTCCCCGACGCGTGGGTCCCCACGCACGAGGGCCTGACGCTGCTGACCCTGGACGACCCCCTGGCCCACCGCGACGTGGGCATCGCCTGGTCGACCGACCAGCTGATGCTCCCCTCGGCCCAGCTGTTCCTGGAGCACGCCGTGCGCCACACCGAGGAGGTGCCGCAGGGCGGGGGCTGAGCAGGGGCTGACGACGGTCGGGGCGGGCGCCGGGCCGGGCGCCGTGCGCCTCAGGTGCTGTGGGCCACGCAGGTCGTCGCCCAGGGACGGGCCTCCAGCCGACCGGCGGGGATGGAGCTCCCGCAGACCTCGCACACGCCGTAGCGGCCCTGATCGAGGCGGGCCTGCGCGTGCCGCACGGCGTCGAGCAGGCCCTGCAGGTTGTCGTGGGCCGTCACCGCGGTGAGCCGGTCCACGGCCATCGCGGTGCCGTCGCCGACCCGCTTGCCGAAGGAGATGCTCCCCTGCTCCTGCATGGGTCGGCTGAGCGTCGTCATCTGCTCGACGATCTCGGCCTCCTTGGCCACCAGCACGTCCCTGACCTGCGCGTCCATCGGCCCAGCATCCCACGTGGGCCGTGGTCGGGCCCTCCGGGGCGGTCCGGGGCCCCGCCGGAGGCCCGACGACGTCTGCTTGACTGGCGCCCATGCACATCATGACGGTCTGCCTGGGGAACATCTGCCGCTCGCCGGCGGCCGAGGCGGTGCTGGTGCGTCGGTTGTCCGAGGCCGGCCTGGACGAGGTGCGGGTCTCCTCGGCCGGCACGGCCGACTACCACGTGGGCGAGCGACCGCACCCCACCAGCCGGGCGGAGGGGGAGCGGCGCGGCTACGAGCTCACCACCCGGGCCGCCCAGCTGGAGCCGGCGGACCTGGAGCGGGCCGACCTGGTGGTGGTGATGGACGAGGCCAACGAGCAGGACGTCCGTGCGCTGGCCCGGCGTGCCGAGGACGTCCGCAAGGTCGTCCGGCTGGGGGTCTTCGCCCCCGACGCCGAGGAGGGGGTGCAGGACGTGCCGGACCCGTGGGGGCGACCCGAGGTGGCCTACGTGGAGATGTACGACCAGATCGAGCGGGCCGTGGACGTCCTCGTCGCGGCCATCGCCGACGGCTCCCTGGAGCAGGTCCTCGACCGGCACCGGACGGCGTCGTGAACGCCCCCGGCAACGGGCCCGAGGGGCTCGCCGACCGGATCGAGGCCAGGGCTGCCGAGCTGCGCGCCGAGGCCGTCCTCACGATGACCGACCTCGCGGGTCCCACCAGCGCGTGCTCGCTGGCCCGCGACGGCCGTCCGTTCCCCGCCTACAAGCTCCACGAGGGCAGGTACGCCGCGGCGAGCGAGATCGTCCGGGCGCTGCGGGAGGAGCTGGCCGGCGAGGGGAGGGGCACCGCCGCCGTCGCGGTCCTGGAGGGTGCGCGCGAACGGTGGGCGCAGGAGGTCCTGCGCCGCCAGGACCAGGGCCAGGACTGGCTCGCCTACGCCACGGGCGCCGCCGACCTGGTCGAGCAGCTGGCCGATGAGCTCGTCGAGGAGGGTGGCGGGGCGTGACCTCCGCGCACCCGACCGGCACGCCGGCCCGGGACCACCTGCCCGACGGCACGGAGGTCTTCACCAAGACCCTGACCGGGGCCCCGCCCCGGTTCTTCGAGCGCGAGGCCGCCGGCCTGCGGGCGCTCGCGCAGGCCGGGGCGCGGGTTCCGCAGGTGCTGGCCGTCGACGCGGAGCGGATCACCCTGGCCTGGGTGCCGCAGGGCCACGGCCGGACGGCGGCGACCGAGGAGCAGTTCGGCCGCGAGCTGGCCGCCCTGCACCGGACCACGGGGCAGCGCTACGGCTCGGTCGACGAGGAGTCGACCGCCTACCTCGGCGCCTGTCCCGTCGACCTCACCCCGACCCCCTCCTGGGCCGGGAGCTGGCTGGAGCGCCGGGTCGTGCCGCTCGCCCGTCGGGCGGCCGACGAGGGGCGCCTCGACCCGGACACCGCAGCGCTCGCCGAGCGGATCGACCTCGACCGGCTGGGGCCGCCCGAGCCGCCCACCCTCGTGCACGGCGACCTGTGGGGCGGGAACCGGCTGCTCGACCCGGCGGGGCGCAGCTGGCTGATCGACCCGTGCGCGCACTACGGGCACCGGGAGGTCGACCTGGCGATGATGCAGCTGTTCGGGGGGTTCAGCGGCCGGGTGTTCGCGGCCTACGTCGAGGAGTTGCCGCTCGCCGACGGCTGGCGCGAGCGGGTCGCGGTCTACCAGCTCGTGCCGCTGCTCGTCCACGCCCTCCTCTTCGGCGGCGGGTACGGCGTCCAGGCCGGCGACGCGCTGCGCCGGGCCGCCGGATGAGCGCCGGGCCCGCCCCGGTGGCACCGCGCGCGGACGGCGAGGTGGCGGCATACCTGCGCGACCTGGGTCTCCCGGGCCTGGCGGACGTGCACGTGCACTTCCACCCCGACCGGCTCATGCGAAGGATCTGGGCCTACTTCGACGAGGGCGAGCGGCACTACGGGGTGGCCTGGCCGATCCACTACCGCACCGGCACCGAGGACCGGCTGCAGACCCTGGCGGCCCTCGGGGTGCGGCGGGTGCCGGCGCTCACCTACGCGCACCGGCCGGGGATGGCGGCGTCGCTGAACGCGTGGTGCGCCGAGTTCGCCGACGCCCACCCCCAGGTGCTCCGGTGCGCGACCCTCTACCCCGAACCCGGTGTCGCGCAGCAGATGCGGGACGCCGTCGGCGACGGACTGCAGCTGGTGAAGGTGCACGTGGTGGTCAGCGACCTGGACCCCAACGACGAGGAGCTCGACGAGGCGTGGGAGGTGCTGGCCCGGGCCCGGGTGCCGGTGGTGATCCACGCCGGGCACGGACCGCGGGCGGGGCGCTTCAGCGGCCCGGAGGGGGTGGCCCGCCTGCTGGGCGACCACCCGGACCTGACGCTCGTCGTCGCGCACATGGGGATGCCGGACTACGACGCCTTCGCCGACCTCGTCGAGGCCCACGACCGGGTGCACCTGGACACCACGATGGTCGGCACCGACTTCATGGAGCGCCTGGCCCCGGTGCCGCCGCGCTTCCTCGGCCGTCTCGCCGAGCTGAGGTCCAGGGTCGTGCTGGGCAGCGACTTCCCCAACGTCCCCTACCCCTACGCCCACCAGCTCGAGGCGCTCCACCGCTGGGGGCTGGGCGAGGACTGGTTGCGGGACGTCCTGTGGCACAACGGTGCGCGGCTCGTGCCCGGCTACCTGCCCCCGGCGGGGGTGGGCGTGAACGCGAGCGGGTAGCGGACCGCGCCGGTGTTCCCGGAGACCGGCAGCCACTCCCCGGGACCGTCGGCACGGGCGTCCGGCATCCGGGCGGCGAGGACCGGCAGGGCCACGGCCATGTCCATCCGTGCGACCCAGTGGCCCAGGCAGTGGTGCACGCCGCCCCCGAAGCCCATGTGCATCGGGTGCTCGACCGTGATGTCGAAGGACGGGTCCGGCTGGGTTCGCGGGTCGGTGCCGGCGCTGTGCGAGAGCACCTGCACGATGTCGCCCTCCCGCAGCACGAGGCCGTCCCCGAGGTCGACGTCCTCGAGCGCCTCCCGCGTGATCCAGGTGACGGTGGGGTTGACCCGCATCACCTCCTCGACGGCGTTGCGGCCCAGCTCCGGCCGCTCCGCCAGCAGGCGCCACTGGCCGGGGTGGGCCAGCAGGGTCTGCACGGCGAGGCCGAGCTGGTTGCGGGTGGTCTCCATGCCGGCGAAGACGAGGAAGACCAGCGCGACCGACAGCTCCTCGGCCGACAGCCTGCCCTCCTGCTGGGAGCGCACGAGGTCGGAGACGAGGTCGTCGCGCGGGGCGGCGGTGCGGTCCCGGACGACGTCGTCGCAGTAGCCGTAGAGCCCCTCCAGCGCCCGCTCGATGCGCGGCAGGTCCTCCCGGATCCGCACGCCGAAGCACTTGCCGAGGTCGTCCGCCCAGTGCGCGACCTGGGCCCACTCCTCCTCCGGAAGACCGACGAGCCTGCACAGGACGCGGGAGGCGTAGGGCTCGGCGAACTCGCCGACGAGCTCGACCGACCCGCGGCCGCTGAAGCCGTCGACCAGCTCGTGCGCCAGCGCGGTGAAGCCCGGAACCATCGGCGTGACCGCGCTCTGCTTGAAGGCCGGGTTGAGCAGCCGTCGCAGCCGCAGGTGGTCCTCGCCCTCGAGCGAGAGCAGCACCCTCTGCCACCAGTCGCTGAACAGGCCCGAGGAGATGCCGTTCTGCGCCGGCCACCGGGCGTTGCCCTGCCGGAAGCGACGGTCCTTCAGCAGTGCGGTCACCTCGGCGTGCCGCAGCACCGCGTACCCGTAGCTGGTCCGCGCCCAGAAGGCCTCCTCCCGGGCGTCGCGCACCTCGGTGCCCGTCACGTCGAAGGCGGGGTCGGCAAGATCGAGGAAGCGGGTGCCGGTGTGCATGATCAGATGCTAGGAGGGCGGGTATGCCGCAGGGGCCGGTGGGTGCGCCCCAGCGGCCCCTGCGGCACGGCATACCCGTCAGGAGCGGGCGGAGACCACCGTGCCGGCGTAGGTCTCCTCGATGAACCGCGCCACCTCCGCCGAGCCCAGCAGTTCCGCGAGGGCGGCGACGCGGGGGTCGGACCCGTCGCCCGCCCGGACCACGAGCAGGTTGGCGTAGGGGTTGCCCTCGGCGGACTCCGCCGCGATGGCGTCCTCGGCCGGCGACAGGTCGGCCTCGATGGCGTAGTTGCCGTTGATCACGGCGGCGTCCACGTCGGGCAGGCTGCGCGGCAGCTGGGCGGCCTCGATCTCCACGAAGTCCAGGTTCCTGGAGTTCTCCTCCACGTCGAGGACGGTGGCCGACGCCTCGCCGGTGTCGGCCAGCGTGATGAGGCCCTGGTCGGCGAGCAGCTGGAGGGCGCGGGCGCCGTTGGTCGGGTCGTTGGGGATGGCGACCTGCGCGCCGTCCCCGATCTCCTCGACCGAGCCGAGCGTCTCGGAGTACAGGCCCAGGGGCTCGAGGTGCACGGGGGTGACGGCCTCGAAGTCGTAGCCGGCGGCGGCCTCCTGCTCGGCCAGGTAGGGCTCGTGCTGGAAGTAGTTGGCGTCCAGCGAGCCGTCGTCGAGGGCGACGTTGGGCTGGACGTAGTCGGTGAACTCGACCAGCTCCAGGTCCAGGCCCGCGTCGGCCGCCAGCTCGTCGTCGACGAACTGCAGGATCTCGGCGTGCGGGACGGGGGAGACGCCGACCGTCAGGGGGCCCGTCCCGGCGTCGGCGTCGTCCGTGCCGGAGCTCGGGGCGGTGCCTGTGCCGCAGGCGGTCAGCAGCAGGGCCGCGGCCGGGAGGAGGGCGGTGAGGGGGAGGTGGGTGCGCATGGGGTCTCCTTCGTCGATGGGGTGGTCGGGGTGTGCCGCGGGGCGGAGCGGGTGTGCCGTGCGGTGGGTATGCCACGGGGTGGTGCGGGTCAGAAGGCCGCGACGACGGCCCCGCGGTAGGTCTCCTCGATGTGGCGGCGGACCTCCTCGGAGGTGAGCAGCTCCAGCAGCTGCTGCAGGCGCGGGTCCTCCTCCTCGCCGGCGCGGACGACGAGCTGGTTGGCGTAGGTCGTGTCGCTGGTGTCCTCGGCGACGAGGGCGTCGTCCTGCGGCGAGAGGTCGGCGTCGAGCGCGTAGTTGCCGGGCACCGCCGCGACGTCGACGTCACCGAGGCTGCGCGGCAGCTGGGCGGCCTCGACCTCCTCGAACTGCAGGTCCTTGGCGTTGTCGGTGACGTCGAGCAGGGTCGGCACGGCGGCGTCGGGGTCGGCCAGGGTGATCAGTCCCTCCTGGGCGAGCAGCTTCAGCCCGCGCGAGCCGTTCACCGGGTCGTTGGGGAGGGCGACCGTGGCGCCCTGCGGCAGGGCGTCCAGGTCCGTCACCGTGCTGGAGTACAGGCCCATCGGCTGGAAGCTGATCGTGGCCAGCCCGGTGAAGTCGTAGCCCGCCTGCTCCTCCTGGTCGGCCAGGTAGACACCGTGCTGGTAGTAGTTGGCGTCCACCGAGCCCTCGTCCAGGGCGGAGTTGGGCTGGAGATAGTCGGTGAACTCGATGATCTCCAGGTCCAGGCCGACCTCCGGGGCCAGCTCGTCGTCGACGAACGCCAGGATGTCGGCGTGCGGCACGGGGGTGACGGCGACCCGCAGCGGGTCGGAGGTCCCGGTGGCGGCGTCGGAGCCGGGGTCGGAGCCGGCACCACCACTCGCCGAGCCGCAGGCGGACAGGGCCAGGGCGGCGGCCAGGGCGGTGGTGACGAGGGCGGGACGGCGGGGTGCGGAGGACGGCATGACGGATCCTTGGGGGCTCGGGAGAACGGGGGAGGTCAGGAGGCGAGGACGGGCAGGGCAGGGGGTATGGGGCGCCCGCCCGGCTCAGCGGTGCGCGAGCCGACGGGCCAGGCGGTCCCCGGCGGACTGCAGCAGCTGGACCATGACGAGCAGGACCACGACCACCGCCACCGTGACGCCGGTGTCGAAGCGTTGGTATCCGTGCCGGATGGCGAAGTCGCCCAGTCCGCCGCCGCCGATCGCGCCGGCCATGGCCGAGTAGGAGATGAGGGCCACGAGCGTGACCGTCCCGGCGGCCACGAGGCCGGGGCGGGCCTCGGGCAGCAGGACCACGCGCACGATCTGCCGGGTGCTGGCTCCCATGGAGCGGGCCGCCTCGACCTTGCCCGGGGCCACCTCGCGCAGCGAGGCCTCCACGAGGCGGGCGAAGAAGGGCACAGCGGCGATGGTCAACGGCACGATCGTGGCGGTGGACCCGATGGTCGTGCCGGTCAGGAGCCGGGTCACCGGTGCCACGAGGACGAGCAGCACGATGAACGGCACCGACCGGCCCACGTTGACGAAGGCCCCGAGGACCTGGTTGACGACCCGGCGGGGCGTCAGCCCGTCGGGGGCGGTGAGCAGCAGCAGGACGCCGAGGGGGATCCCGAGCAGGACGGCCAGCACCATGGAGACGCCGACCATGTAGGTGGTCTCCAGGGTGGCCTGCCACAGGGCCGGGCCGATGCGGTCCCAGTCGATCATGCGAGGGCTCCTTCGAGGGTGCGGGCGGCGGGACGGTCCGTGACGTCACCGGTGGGGTCGGTGGAGCCGGTTCCGTCGTCCTCACCGGCCTCGTGCTGGTGGACGGCGAGGTGGTCCAGGGCGGCCCGCACCTGCTCGGGGGCACCGTCGACCCGCAGCTGGAGCCGGCCGAACCGCTGGTCGCCCAGGGTCTCGACCGAGCCGGCGAGCACGGCCACGCGGACGTCGTGGAGGCGGATGAGGTCGGTGAGCACCGTGTCGTGCTCGGTGGCGCCGACGATCACCTCGACCACCTGCTCCCCGCCGGGAGCGGCTGGAGGAGGCAGCAGCCGGGTGGCCAGGGGCGAGCTCGGCCGCCGGACGACGTCGCCCAGGGCGCCGGAGTCGACGACCCGACCGGCCTCCAGGAGGGTGACCCGGTCGCAGGCGCGCTTGACGACGTCCATCTCGTGGGTGATGAGCACCGTGGTCAGGTCGAGCTCGTCGGTCAGGGTGCGCAGCAGCGCCAGGACCGAGGACGTGGAGACCGGGTCGAGCGCGGAGGTGGCCTCGTCGCACAGCAGCACCGTGGGCCGGGGCGCCAGCGCCCGCGCGATACCCACGCGCTGGCGCTGGCCGCCGGAGAGCTGGGCCGGGTGGGCGTCCACCTTGTCGCCCAGTCCCACCCGCTCCAGCAGCTCGGCGGCGCGCGCCCGGCGCTCGCGGGTCCCCACGCCGGCCAGCTCCAGCGGCAGCTCGACGTTGCCCCGGGCGGTGCGCGAGTCGAGCAGGTTGAACTGCTGGAAGATCATGCCGATGCGGCGCCTGGCCCGGTCGAGCTCGTGCGGGCGCAGGGCGGTCAGCTCGACCCCGTCGACGGTCACGGTGCCGGCGGAGGGACGCTCGAGGAGGTTGACGACGCGCGCCAGGGTCGACTTCCCCGACCCGGAGGGGCCGACGACCCCCATGACCTGACCGCGCTCCACGCTCAGGCTGACGTCGTCGAGCGCGGTGACGGCGGGGCTGCGACGGCGGGCGGGAAAGGTCTTGGAGATGTGCTGAAGGGTGATCACGGAAGGTTCCTCACGACGGGCAGGTCGACGGGCCCGACCGGCGGCGCGGCGACGTGGCCGCAGGCGCGGGTGGGCGGAGCGTGGAGGGCAGAGGGTGCTGTGCGGGGGAGGGGGACGCTCGGGCGGTGGCGTCAGCGGTCGTGCCGCCGGGACGCCGGGGGCTGTGGCCCGCCCGGCGCCTCGCACATTCGTCGATCGATCCTCGAGGTCCTCATCGGGTCCCACGCTAGCCGCGCGGGATGGCGGATCCCAAAGCGGACGACGAACGATCTTTTCCGATCGGCCCACAAGATCCGATCTGCCCGGAACGATCTTCGGTGACCGCCTCCATCTCCACCTCGGTCTTCGTCGAATGCGTCGACGAGCAGACGGCTTCGACGGACGCGCCGCCGGAGTGAGAGGTGCGCCACACCCGCGAGGGACAGGGGTCGAGACTGCCGGTCCGGACGCGTCGGGGAGCGACGTCGCCCGGCCCCCCCGGTGGTGGGGCCGGCCGGTGAGGAGCATGATGACGGCCATGGGTCCGCCCCGGTCGCAACGCTACGAGGCGGCGGTGCGCTCCGCCCGGGAGTCCTACGCCGCCCTGCCGCCCGACGCCCCCGTGCGCCTGGCCAAAGGGACCTCCAACCTGTTCCGGCCGCGCTCGGACCCCGGTCCCTCCGGTCTGGACCTGTCCGCGCTCCAGGGGGTCTTCGACCTGGACCCGCAGGCGGGCCTGGCCCGGGTGGGCGGGCTGACGACCTACGAGCAGCTCGTGGACGAGCTGCTGCCCCACGGCCTCATGCCGCTCGTCGTGCCGCAGCTGCGGACCATCACCGTCGGCGGGGCGGTCATCGGGCTGGGGATCGAGGCCACCTCCTTCCGCTCCGGCCTCCCGCACGAGTCGGTGCTGGAGATGGACGTGCTCACCCCGACGGGCGAGGTGGTGACCGCCACCCCCGACGGGGAGCACGCCGAGCTGTTCCGGACCCTGCCCAACTCCTACGGCTCCCTGGGCTACGTGCTCGGTCTCGTCGTCGAGCTCGAGCGCACCAGCAGGTATGTCGTGCTCGAGCACCTCCGGTTCGAGGACGTCGAGGAGGTCGTCGAGGCGATCGGGGAGGTGATGGCCACGGGGGCCCACGGGCAGGCCCACGGCGGTGCCCGGGTCGACTTTCTGGACGGCGTCGTGTTCGGGCCCACCGAGGCCTACCTGACGCTGGCCCGGTGGACGGACAGCCTCGGGGGCGCCACGCGGCCCAGCGACCACACGGGTGCCGAGCCGTTCTACCGCTCCGTCCAGCACCGCCGCCGGGACGTGCTCACCGCCCGCGACTTCCTGTGGCGGTGGGACACCGACTGGTTCTGGTGCTCGCGGGCCTTCGGCGCCCAGCGCCCCCTCGTCCGCCGGGTCTGGCCACGCCGGCTGCTGCGCAGCGACGTCTACTGGCGGATCATGGCCTTCGAGCAGCGCCACGGCTGGGTCTCGGCCTACCGCCGGGCGCGGGGGCGGGCCCCCCAGGAGCGCGTGATCCAGGACGTGGAGATTCCGCTGGCGCGCACGGCCGACTTCCTGCGCTGGTTCCAGCGCGAGGTGCCCATCGAGCCGGTCTGGCTCTGCCCGGTCCGGCTCCGGACGTCCACCCCGGCCCCCGGCGGAGGCCCGCCCTGGCCGCTCTACCCGATGCGCGTGGGCGAGGACTACGTCAACGTCGGCTTCTGGTCGGCCGTGGACATCCCGCCCGGGGGCCACCACGGGGACACCAACCGGGCCATCGAGGAGCAGGTGCACGCCCTGGGCGGCCACAAGGGCCTGTACTCGGAGTCGTTCTTCGACGAGGCGACCTTCGAGCAGCGCTACGGCGGGGCGGCCTACGGCACGGTCAAGCGGCGCTACGACCCCGACGGGCGCCTGCCCACCCTCTACGACAAGGCGGTACGAGCGCGATGAGGACGAACGGGCCCTCGCCCACCGGGACGACGGCAGGCCGCGGCTCCCGCGCCTCGTCCCGGACCGTGGCCGGGACGGTCCACGAGCTGCTCGGGGAACCGCCGGAGGTCCGCGTCGTGGGCCCGGACGGCTCGTGCGCCGGCCCCGACGGCGGGCGGGTGCTGCGGATCCGCACCACCCGTGGTCTGAGCTACGTCGCCACGCACCCCGGGCAGCTGGGGTTCGTGCGGGCCTACCTCCAGGGTGACCTGGTGGTCGACGGCATGGACGAGGCCTACCCCTACGAGGAGCTGAAGCTGCTCGGCGGGCTCGACCTGAGGCGTCCCCCGCTGCGCGAGGTGCCCGACCTGCTCCGGATGGCCCGCGCCACGGGCCTGCGGGTGCCCGAGCTGCCCGCCCTCGAGACGCCCTCCGAGGTGCGCAAGCTGGCCCACGGGCTGCGGCACGGTCGGCGTCGGGCCGCCGAGGCCGTCCAGCACCACTACGACGTCTCCAACCGCTTCTACGAGCTGCTGCTGGGTCCCTCGATGGCCTACACCTGCGCCGTCTACCCCCGGGCGGACGCCACCCTGGAGGAGGCCCAGGAGGAGAAGTTCGACCTGGTCTGCCGCAAGCTGGGGCTGGAACCGGGGATGCGGCTGCTGGACGTGGGGTGCGGCTGGGGAGGGATGGTGCGGCACGCCGTGCGCCACTACGGCGTCACGGCCCTCGGGGTCACGCTCTCCCGCGCCCAGGCCACGTGGGCGCAGGAGGCGATCGAGCGCGACGGGCTGACGGGCGCCGAGGTCCGGCACGCCGACTACCGCGACGTGACCGAACGGGGCTTCGACGCGGTCTCCTCGATCGGCCTGACCGAGCACATCGGCGTGCGCAACCACGGACGCTACTTCGCCTTCCTGCGCGACCGGCTCCGGGACGAGGGCCGCCTCCTCAACCACTGCATCACCTGGCGCGACCCCGACCGGGCCCCGGCGAGCCACACCGACTTCGTCTTCCGCTACGTCTTCCCCGACGGCGAGCTGGCGGCGTCCGGGCGCATCGTCACCGAGATGGAGCGGGCCGGCCTGGAGGTGCAGCACCACGAGAACCTGCGGCAGCACTACGCCCGCACCTGCGGGGCCTGGTGCGAGAACCTGTCGGCCCACTGGGAGGAGTGCGTGGCCGAGGCGGGCCTGGCGACCGCCCGGGTCTGGGGTCTGTACCTGGCCGGTTCCCGGCTGAGCTTCGAACGCGGAGGCATCCAGCTCCACCAGGTGCTGGCCACCCGCACCGGTGCCGACGGCGCCACCGGCTACCCCCTGCGCCCGCGCTTCTGAGCCGCGCGCCCCACGGCATACCCCCGCGTCACCGCCTCCCGCCGCGCCCCGCGGGGAGCGACTAGGGTGGGCGCGATGCGTGAGTACCTCGTCGTCGCGGCCGTCACCCTGGCCGGCGTGGCCCTGGTGGCCGCCGGCATGGGCGTGCGCCGCCTGCTCGCGCCGAGCGACCCGACGACCGCCAAGCTGAGCACCTACGAGTCGGGCGTCGACCCGATCGGCAGCGGGTGGGAGCAGGGCAGCGTGCGCTACCTGGTGTTCGCGCTGCTCTACGTCATCTTCGCCGTGGACGCGGTCTACCTCTTCCCCTGGGCGCTGGTGATCCGCAGCGAGCTCGGCGTCGCCAGCCTGGTCGAGATGGCCGTCTTCATCGGGGTCCTGGTGGTGGCCCTCCTGCACGTGTGGCGTCGCGGCCTGCTGAGGTGGTGGTGACGATGGCGACCCCCCCGCCCGCCGCCGGCGCGCCACCCACCTCCACGGCCCTGCCCACCCCGCGCGTCGGAGCCCCCGTGGAGCGCGCACCCCGGGCGGTGCAGGTGGTCCTCAACTGGGGCCGCAAGTACTCCCTGTGGGTGTTCAACTTCGGCCTGGCCTGCTGTGCGATCGAGTTCATCAGCGCTTCGACGGCCAGGCACGACTTCATCCGGCTGGGCGTCATCCCGTTCGCGCCGGGTCCGCGCCAGGCCGACCTCATGGTCGTCTCCGGCACGGTCACCGACAAGATGGCGCCGGCGATCCGGCGGCTCTACGACCAGATGCCCGAGCCGAAGTACGTCATCTCCTTCGGGGCCTGCTCCAACTCCGGGGGCCCCTACTGGGACTCCTACTGCGTGACCAAGGGCGTGGACCAGCTCATCCCCGTCGACGTCTACGTCCCCGGGTGCCCGCCGCGGCCGGAGGCGCTGCTCGCCGGGATCGTCCAGCTCCAGGGCCAGATCGCCGCCGAGGTCCCCGGGCGGGCCCGGGCCCACGCGCGCTACGGCGACCGCGACGTCTCCGCCGGCGAGGTCACCCGCGGGCTGGTCCGCGCGCCCGGGACGGATCCGGCGTGAGCGTCGAGCTGCGGCGGGTCGCGCCGGCGGAGTGGGTGGATGCGGCGCGCGCGGCCAGGAACGAGGGGTACGCCTTCTTCGACTGGCTCTCGGCCGTCGACGAGACCGACGCGAGCGACGAGCACGGTCCGGGCCTGGAGGTGGTCTGCCACCTGATCGACGTGCGGCGCGGTGAGGACGGGCTGCGGCGGGTGCTGCTGAGCACCAGGGTCCCCGAGGGGCAGCGGCTCGGGTCGGTCACCGGCGTCTTCCCCGGTGCCGGCTGGCACGAGCGGGAGACCCACGAGATGTTCGGCCTGGACCTCGAGGGGTTCGACGACGGCACCGGCGAGGGGCTGCGTCCGCTGCTGCTGCCCGAGGGTTTCGAGGGGACCCCGCTGCGCAAGAGCTTCGTGCTCGCGGCCCGGGCGTCCAAGGCGTGGCCGGGCGCCAAGGAACCGGGCGAGGGGTCGGGGGCCAGGCGGTCACCGTCCCGCCGGAGGCTGCTGCCGCCGGGGGTGCCGGACCCCTCGTGGGGTCCGCGGTGACGTCGTCCGGCGACGCACCGCTGCAGGGCACGAGGGTCGTCAGCGTCGCCGTCAACCTGCCGGGGCCGGCCGCCGCGGCCCGGCTGACCTCGCTGGGGGCGCAGGTCACGACGGTGCTGCCGCCAGGCGGCGACCCCCTGGACCACTACCACCCGGACTGGTTCGCCGACCTGCACCGCGACCAGCAGCTGGTCACCCTCGACCTCAAGCAGGAGGCCGACCGGGACCGGCTGGACGCCCTCCTGGCCGGTGCCGACGTGCTCCTCACCTCGTCCCGGCCCTCGGCGCTGCGGAGGCTGGGCCTGGACTTCGGGACGCTGCACGCCCGCCACCCCGGCCTGTGCCAGGTCGACGTGGTGGGCTCGCCGGGGGAGCGCGCCGAGCTCCCGGGCCACGACCTGACCTACCAGGCGGCGGTCGGCCTGGTGCGACCGCCCGACGTGCCACCCACCCTGGTCGCCGACCTCGTCGGCGCCGAGCGGGCCGTGGGAGAGGCCCTGGCCGCCCTGCTGCGACGGGGGCGCACGGGGGAGGGCTCACGGCGGGAGGTGGCCCTGGAGGACGCGGCCCGGACGATGGCCGAGCCGGCGGTGCGGGGGCTGACCGCGCCGGGGGGTCTGCTGGGCGGTGGGCTGCCGGGGTATGCGGTGTACCCGGCCGCCGAGGGACACGTCGCCCTCGCCGCGCTCGAGCCGCACTTCCTGCGCCGGACCGTGGAGGCGCTGGGGGTGGAGGCCACCCACGAGGCCTTCGCCGAGGTGTTCGGGCGACGGACGGCCGGGGAGTGGGAGACGTGGGCGAGCGAGCACGACGTGCCGCTCGTGGCGGTCAGCGTTCCTTGGGGATGATGATCCACAGGGCGAGGTAGACGAGCTCGCCGACGCCGACCAGCCCGAAGACCACGAAGCCCACCCGGACCAGGAACGTCGGCAGGCCGAAACGGTCCGCGAGCGCCGCGCAGACGCCCGCGATGATCTTGCCCCGACGGGGACGGACCAGGGCGTTCGACATGAGGGAACCTTTCGTCGACGGGCCTCCAGTCTGCCACCGTGGCCCGCGGACCTCTCTGCCACAGTGGTGGCATGCGTCTGCCGGCGATGCCCCACCCCCACCTCGTCGCGCTGCGCAGCGCCGTGACCGTGGTGCTCAGCTGCCTCATCGGCCAGGCCGGCTGGGCGGCCGCCTTCCTGGACGGTCAGGACAGGTACCTGCGTCACCACCAGGTCGGCGCCTGGGTGACCCTCGTGGCCGCGGTCCTGTCCGCGGTCGTCTACCTCGTCCTGCGACGGTCCGCCGGACCGGTCAACACCACCCTGGCCGTGCTGCTCGCCCTGGCGGTCGCCGTCCAGTTCGGCCTGGGGGAGTCCGACCAGCGGGCGCTGCACATCTTCCTCGGCGTCCTCGTGGTCATGCTCGGCACCGCACTGACCTCGTGGACCTACCGGCACGACATACCCTCCCGTCCCTGAACCGGCCGGGTCCGGCGCGGCGCGGGGCCAGCGCACCGTCGGTCGACTTGGTTAGGGTGGCGCCGATGCCGTCCGAGCTCCCCCTCCTCGTCGAGGTCGCCCTGAAGGCCGCGGTGGTCCTCGCGGTCTTCCTCACCATGCCCCTGGCCCTGGGCCAGCTGGAGCACAAGGTGATGGGGCACATGCAGGGACGCCTGGGCCCCATGGAGGCCGGTCCGCACGGGATCCTGCAGCTGGTCGCCGACGGCATCAAGTTCGTCCAGAAGGAGGACGTCACCCCGGCCGCCGCGGACCGGCCGGTGTTCCGCCTGGCCCCCGCGGTGGCGCTGATCCCCTACCTGGTGGCGCTCGCGGTCATCCCCTTCGGCGCCTCGTGGGTCGCCGCCGACGTGCCCGGCTCGCTCCTGCTCGTGCTGGCCGTGACCAGCGTGGGCGTCATCGGCACCCTCATGGCCGGATGGGGCAGCGGCAACAAGTACTCCCTGCTCGGCGGCATGCGGGCCGGCGCCCAGCTGGTCTCCTACGAGCTGCCGCTGGTGATCGCCGCGGCCAGCGTGGCGATGGCCGCGGGCACCCTGTCGCTGACCGGCATCGTCCAGGAGTGGTCCTGGTGGTGGCTCCTGTGGCAGGCGCCGGCGGCCTTCGTCTTCCTCGCCGCCAGCGTCGCCGAGCTGCAGCGCACCCCCTTCGACGCCCCGATCGCCGACTCCGAGGTGGTCTTCGGCCCGCTGACGGAGTACACCGGGCTGCGCTTCGCCTTCTTCCTGCTCGCCGAGTACGCCGGCATGGTCGTCATGGCGCTGCTGTTCACGGTGCTCTTCCTCGGTGGCTGGCGGGGGCCGTGGGCCGACGCCGAGGTGGTCGGCGTGGTCGGCGTTGTCGGCGTGCTCTGGACGCTCCTGAAAGCCACCGCCGTCGGGCTCGTCTTCCTCTGGCTGCGGGTCGCCTGGCCCCGGGTTCGGGAGGACCAGCTGCAGCGCTTCGCCTGGCTGGTGCTGCTGCCGGTCGCGCTGCTCCAGCTGGCCGTCACCGGCGTCGGGGTGGTGTTCCTGTCGTGAAGGGCCTGCTCAAGGGACTGCGCACGACCGCCCGGGTGCTCGCACGGGGAGCGCACACCCGCCAGTACCCGCACGAGGAGCCGACGCTGCCTGAGCGCTCGCGCGGCGTCATCGCGCTGCTCGAGGAGAACTGCACCTCCTGCATGCTCTGCGCCCGCGAGTGCCCGGACTGGTGCATCTACATCGACTCGCACAAGGAGGAGCTGCCGCAGGAGGGCGACGCTCCGCGCGGGCGGCCCCGCCTGGTGAACAAGCTGGACCGGTTCGAGATCGACTACTCGCTGTGCATGTACTGCGGCATCTGCGTCGAGGTGTGCCCCTTCGACGCCCTCTTCTGGGCGCCGGAGTTCGCCTACGCCGAGGGGGACATCCGCAACCTGCTGCACGACAAGGAGCGGCTGGGCGGCTGGATGGAGCAGGTTCCCCCCGCCACCCTGCCCGAGGGGCACCGGCCCGGCACCGCGGACGAGGGGGGTGAGCGGTGAGCGGTCCGGACGTGCTCTTCGTCGCCGTCGGCCTGCTCACCGCAGGGTCCGGCCTGCTCGCGGTGACCGCCGGACGGGTGGTGCACGCCGCCCTCTGGCTGGTCGTCGCCCTGGTCGGCCTGGCCGGCTGCTACCTGGTCCTGGGCGCCGAGCTGGTGGCCCTGGTCCAGCTCCTCGTCTACGTCGGTGCCGTCGTCGTCCTCCTCCTCGTGGCGCTCATGCTCACCCGCGCCGGAGGCGTGCCGGTGGTCACCTCCCGGGGCCAGCGGGCCGGTGCGGCGGTCGTGGGCGCCGCGACCACCCTGCTCCTGGGGGTCGCCCTGGTGGGGACCGTGGGCTGGGCGCCGGTCGAGCTGGGCGGTCCGGACAACGCGCGAGTGGCCGAGGGGATCTTCGGCGTCTACGTGTGGCCCTTCGAGCTGCTCTCCGCACTGCTCCTCCTGGCGCTCGTCGCCGGGGTCGCGGTCGCCCGCGGCGGGGGTGAGCGGTCGTGATCCGCCCCGCCCTGCCCTACCTGCTGGTCGCCGTGCTCGCCGGTCTGGGGGTCTACGGGATCCTCGCCCGCCGGCACGCCGTGCTCGTGCTGGTCGGGGTCGAGCTGCTCCTGGGCGCCGCCGGGCTGCTGCTGGTCACCGTCGGCTCGACCACCGCCCCGCAGACCACGGCCGCGGCCACCTCCGGTCCGGTCCTGACGCTCTTCCTCATCACCATCGCCGCCGCCGAGGTGGTCGTGGCCCTGGCCGTCTTCCTCGCCCTCTCCCGCGAGCGCGGCCACGTCGACCTCGCTGCGCCGCTCGAGGACGGGGGGCCCACGCCGTGACCCGCCTGCCCGCCGCCCCGCCCGCCCTGCCGGCCCCGACCGTGTCCTGGGACGACCTGCAGATCCCGCTGCCCCCCGTCCCGCCGATGCCCGACCTGCCCTTCCTGCCCGGACTTCCGGACTTCTGGGGCACGCCGATGCAGTGGCTCGTCGTCGTCCCCGCGCTCACCGCGCTGGCGGTGATCACCCTCAGCGGGCGGTCGAACCGGCTCGCCGCCTGGCTGGGGGTCGGAGGTGGCCTGGTGACCTTCCTGGCCGCCCTGTGGCAGCTGGTGGTGCTCGTCCGGCTGGACGGCCGGCACACCTCCGGCTCGCTCGGCGCCCTGCCCTTCGGCGAGCTGTCCGTCCCGCTGGGGCTGCAGGTGGGGTGGCCGCTCGGTCTCGTCGCCGTGGCCGTGGCGCTCGTCGCCCTCGTGGTGCAGGTCTACGGCCGCTGGTACCTCTGGTACGACCCGCGCTACAAGGTGTTCGCCGCCACCGTGGCGGCGTTCACCGCAGCGATGCTGCTGACCGTCCTGGCCGACGACGTCCTGCTGCTGCTCGTCGGCTGGGAGGTGATGGGCTGGTGCTCCTACCTGCTCATCGGCCACCACTCCACGCGGGCCGCCGCCCGGCGGGCGGCCCTCAAGGCGCTGGTCGTCACCCGCACGGCCGACGTCGGGGTGGTCCTGGGGCTGGTCGTCCTCGCGGCGGGGGCGGGCACCACGTCCCTCACCCGGATCGTCGAGCACTGGTCGCAGGTGGCCGGCGAGGCCGCGGCCGGGTCCTCCCCGGGAGGCCCCGGTCCGGCCCTCACCGCGGCGATGGTGCTGCTGGTGGTCGGCGTCGCCGGCAAGTCGGCCCTGTTCCCGTTCCAGGACTGGCTGCCCGACGCGATGGAGGGACCCACGCCCGCGTCGGCCCTCATCCACGCCGCCACGATGGTCGCGGCCGGCACGGTCGTCCTCGTGCACGTCTTCCCGCTCCTGGCCGTGACGGACCCCGCCCGTCTGCTGCTGGCCGTGCTCGCCGCCGTGACCATGCTCGGTGCCGCCCTGCTGGCCTTCGCCCAGGGTGACCTCAAGCGGCTCCTGGCCTGGTCCACGGTCAGCCAGGTCGCTCTCATGCTCGGCGCGCTGGCCGCGGCCACCCCCCAGACCGGACCGGACGCGGCCACCCAGCACCTGCTGGCGCACGCCTGGTTCAAGGCGCTGCTCTTCCTGTCCGCCGGCTGGCTGGGCGTGCTCGTGGGCGGCACGGCGATGGCCGTGGTCGCCTCCGGCGGGCGGCGCTACCGGGTGCTGCGCCGGCGCTTCGCCTGGGGGCTGCTCGCCCTCGCCGGCGTGCCCCCGTTCGTGGGGTTCGTCTCCAAGGAGCTGGTCCTGGGCACCGCGGAGACCGGGGCCATCGGTGCCGGAGGAGCGGCCTCCGTCGTGGTCCTGGCCGCGGTCGGCGCCTCGGCGCCGCTGACGGCCGCCTACTGCATGCGGGCCTGGCTGGTCCTGGACCGTCCCACCCTGGCCCAGCAGCACGCCGCCACCTACCACACCGGACCGGTGGAGCGGATCGACGACTTCTTCGACGAGCCCCAGGTCGTGCACGAGGCCGAGGGGGTCGAGCGCGCGGAGGCGGCGATCACCTCCTCCGCCCGGCTGGGCACGACCGTGCTGACGGTGATGACCCTCCTCGGCTCGATCGTGGCCCTGCTCCCCGTCTGGCGCTCCGACGTCCACCTCAACGTGCAGCTCCTGCTGGCCACCCTCGTCCTCATGGCCGCGGCGGCCCTGGCCGTGTGGTTCGCCGCCCGCGGGGTGCGCACGCGCGACGCGGCCGCCCGGGTCCCCGCCCGTCTGAGCCTGGCCGCCGAGCGCGGCCTGGGGGCCGACTACGCCTACCGGCTCGTCGTGGCCACCCCCGTGATGGCCCTGGCCCGGGCCGTCACCTGGTTCGACGGTCAGGTCCTCGACGCGTGGGTCCGCGGGGCCGGTTCGGGAGCCCGGCTCGTCGGGCGCGCCGGTGACCTGCTGACGCCCCGACGGGTCACGCCGTCGCTGGCGGGGGTGCTCGGCGGGATGCTCCTCGTCGTGCTCGTGGCGGTGGTCACCTCGTGACCGGTTCCCTGCGCTCGGCCGTCGAGCAGGCGGTCGACCTCGTCCCCGACCTGGGCCCCTGGTGGCTGGTGCTGGCCCTGGCCCCCCTTCTCCTGGGAGCGGTGGTCCTGCTCACCGCCGGCCGGTGGCCGACCGTCCCGGGCCACCGTGCGGTGCAGGTCCTGTCCCTGGCCGCGGCCACGCTGTCGGCGGCCGGTGCCGCCGGGACCGCGCTGCACCGTCCCGAGCTGGAGGTCCCCTGGATCCCCAGCCTGGGGGTGTGGCTGCGGCTGGGGGCCGACGGGATCAGCGCCCCCCTGGTGCTGCTCACCGCGGTCGTCGGGGTCGTCGCCGTCGTCCAGCACCTGCACGTCCCCCCGCCGTACCGGCCGGTGGACCTGGACCTGGACCTCGACCGCGACGCCGGGGCCGGGACGCTGGAGCGCACCGCGCCGATCCCGCTGCTGCGGGGCACCGACGTGCCCGGGCTGGCGACCTACCACGCCTGCCTGCTGCTGGTCCTGCTCGGGGCGCTGGTGGCCTTCCTGGCCGGGGACGCGCTCCTGTTCTTCGTCGGCTTCGAGCTCGTGCTCGTGCCGATGTGGGTGCTCGTGGCCCGCTGGGGAGACCCCCGCAGCGACCGCGACGGGGCGGCCCTGCGCTTCCTCCTCGTCACCGTGCTCGGTTCCACCCTCGTCCTGGTCGGGCTGCTCGGCGTCGCGACCGCCACCGGCACCACCGACCTGGGGGTCTGGGCCGACCTGCGCGGCGAGGGCATCTCTGCGCGCACCCAGGTTGTGCTGGCCGCCCTGCTGCTGACCGGACTGGCGCTGAAGGTGCCGCTGTGGCCCCTGCACACCTGGCTGCCGTGGGTGCACGCCACCGCCCCGACCGCGGGCTCGGTCCTGCTCGCCGCCGTCCTGCTCAAGCTGGGGACCTACGGCATGGTCCGGCTCGTCGTCCCCGTCCTGCCCGAGGGCTTCGCCGCCCTGGCGCCGCTCCTCGGCGGCCTCGCGGTCACCGGGATCCTCTGGGCGGGCCTGGCCTGCCTCGTCGAGCGCGACCTCAAGCGGCTCATCGCCTGGGCCTCGATCGCCCACCTCGGGTTCGTGGTCCTCGCCCTGGCCACGGGGACGGAGACGGGCCTGCAGGCGGCCCTCTTCGGCAACGTGGCCCACGGCCTCGTCTCGGCCCTGCTCTTCGTCGTCGTCGGCGGGCTCAAGCACCGCTGGGGCTCGGCCGACCTCACCGTCGCCCGGGCGGCGCTGCGCGAGAGCAGCCCGCGGCTGGGGGCGGCCCTGGTCCTGGGCATGGCCGCGGCCATGGGGCTGCCCGGCCTGGCCGGCTTCTGGGGGGAGATCGGCGCGGTCTACGCCGCCTGGGCCCCGGCCGAGGGCCTTCCCCTGCCCTGGTTCCGCGGGTATGCCGTGGCCGCCGCCCTCGGCGCGGTGCTGGCCGTCGCCTACGGCGCCAGGGTGCTCAAGGAGGTCTGGGCCGGTGACCGGGTCGAGCCGCGGGTCCCCGACGCGGTCCGCACCGAGCGTCTGTCCGTGCGGGTGCTCGCCGCCCTCGTCGTCCTGCTGGGCGTGGTGCCGCACCTGCTGCTGGCCGTCACCGCCCCGGCCGTCGAGGCGGTGCTCGCCCGATGAACCTCGAGCTCGACCTCGTCGCCACCCTCCCGGTGCTCGCCCCGCTGGTCGCCGCCGTGCTGGTGCTGCTGCTGGACGCGGCCGTCCCCGGTCGCCGCGAGCCGCACCTGCTGCTCGCGGCGGGCGGCCTGGCCGCGGGGGCCCTGGGCACATGGCCCGGTCTGCGGCTGGGCGCCGGGGACCGGCGGGGGGCCTTCTGCCTGCCGACGGGTGAGTGCCTCTACACCGCCGACCGGCTGACCTCCGTGCTCCAGCTGACCGCGCTCCTGGGGGCGCTCGTCGTGCTCGTGCTCGCCTGGGACGACTGGCGCCAGCGCTCGGTCACGGGCCGCGCGCCCGTGGTGGCGGCCCTGGTCCTGGGGGCCACGGCCGGTGCCGCCGCGGTGCCGGCGGCCGGTGACCTGGGCACGCTGCTGGTGTCCCTGGAGCTGGCCACGCTGCCCACGGTGGCGCTCGTGGTGCTGGCCGACCCGCGGTGGACCTCGGGCCACCGGGCCGGGGCCGTGGACGGGGCGGTGGCCCTCCTGACGACCTCGCTCGTCTCCTTCGGGCTGATGGCCCTGGGGGCGGCCCTGTGGGTGGCCGCGACCGGGACCGCGCTGCTTACCGTCCCCACGTCCGAGGAGACCGGACTGCTGGTCGTGGCCGCGGTCCTCCTCCTGGCGGGGCTGGCGTTCAAGGTGTCCGCGGTCCCCTTCCACGCCTGGACCCCCGTGACCTACACGCGCGCACCCCTGCCCGTGACGGCATACCTCGCGACGGTCTCCAAGGTCGCCGCCCTCGGCGGGCTCGTGGTGCTCGTGCGCGCGCTGGGCACCGTCGACGGGACCACCCTGGTGGCCGTGGCCCTGCTGGCCGCCCTGTCGATGACCGTCGGCAACCTCGTCGCGCTGGGGCAGGTCGACACCGTCCGGCTGCTCGCCTGGTCGACGGTCGCCCAGGCCGGCTGGGTGCTGCTGCCCCTGGCCGGGCTCTCCTCGCGGGCGGTGCACGCGGCCGGGTCCTATCTCGTCGTGTACGTGCTGGGCACCCTGCTGGCCCTGGTGGTCGTCGTGGCGGTCGCCCGTGCGGGCGCGGCCGACCCGGTCGCCGCCGGCCCCGGGACCGCCCTGGCCGCGCACCAGGGGCTGGTGCGCCGCCGACCGCTGCTGGGGCTGCCGCTGGCCCTGGCCCTGCTCACGCTCGCCGGTCTGCCGCCGGCCGTGCTGGGACTGGTCGCCAAGATCGTCGCCCTGCGTCCGGTGGCGGCCGAGGGCACCTGGTGGCTCGCGGTGGTGGCCGCCGTCAACGTGGCCCTGGGGATCGCCGTGTACGTCCGGTGGATCGCCGTGCTCCTGCAGGCGCCGGACCCGGCGAGGCCCACCCGCGCGGCTGCGGTCGGGAGCACCGAGGGTGCGGTCGGGAGCGCCGGGGACGGGAGCGCCGAGGACGAGGACGCCGGGGACGGGGACGCCGGGGACGGGGGCGCCGGGCGCACGGGGGCCGGGGACGAGGGTGCCGGTGACGGGGGTGGTGCCGCCCGCACCGTCCCCGTGCGCGAGGCCGTGCTGGTCGGTGCGCTGACCGCGGTCGTCGTCGTGGGCAGCATCGCGCCCTTCGGCGTGCTCTGACATCGGCACGCCGCGGTCCGTCGGCTGCGCGGAGCGGCACGCTCCGGAACACCGGGGGGTGGGACCCGCGTTGGACCCCACATGCACAACCACTTCAACGGTGTGAAGACCACGCTGCTGTTCGGCGCCATCATGGCGCTCTTCCTCGGGCTGGGCGCCGTCGTCGGCGGGGGCCGCTACATCTGGCTGTTCGCCCTCCTGGGCCTGGGCGCGACCTTCTACAGCTACTGGAACTCCGACAAGCTGGCGATCCGGGCGATGCGCGCGCACCCGGTCACGCCGGAGCAGCAGCCGCAGATGTACCGGATCGTGGAGGAGCTGTCGCAGAAGGCCGGCAAGCCGATGCCGCGGCTCTACGTGAGCCCGACCGCGGCGCCCAACGCCTTCGCCACCGGGCGCAACCCCGAGAACGCGGCCGTCTGCTGCACCGAGGGGATCCTGCACCTGCTCGACGAGCGCGAGCTGCGGGGGGTCCTCGGGCACGAGCTCATGCACGTCTACAACCGCGACATCCTCACCAGCTCGGTGGCCGCGGGGATCGCCGGCGTCATCACCTCCGTCGCCCAGATGATGCTCTTCTTCGGGGGGGCCAACCGGGGCAACGGCGGAAATCCGCTCGCGATGCTGGCCATGGCGCTGCTCGCGCCGTTCGCCGCGACGGTCATCCAGCTGGCCATCTCCCGGACCCGTGAGTTCGACGCCGACGAGGACGGGGCCGCGCTCACCGGGGACCCGCTGGCCCTCGCCTCCGCGCTGCGCAAGCTGGAGACCGGCACCGCCCGGGCACCGCTGCCGCCCGAGCCCCGCCTGCAGAACGCCGCGCACATGATGATCGCCAACCCGTTCCGGGCCAAGGACGCCGGTGCCCTCTTCGCCACCCACCCGCCGATGGCCCGGCGGATCGCCCGCCTGGAGGGTATGGCGCAGTCGCGCCAGCCGGGCATCGAGCGGCTCTGAGCCGGGTCACTCCCAGCTCTGCCAGTCGATGGCCTCGTCCGCCACGGCCAGGACCGTGTAGTGCATCCCGTCGCCGGTGAGCAGCTTCCACACCGGGACCTCCAGGGAACCCCCGGTCTGGGTCCACATCGCCCCCCGCACCAGCTCGGCGTCGGTGACCGTCTTGTCCTTGATGAGCATGGGGATCTTCATGCCCGGTTCGAGCGCGACCGGCTCGGGCATCTCGTACTCCGGATAGGGCACGGACGTGTCGGCACCCTCGAGCGAGGCCGCGTCCTCGGGGAGGTAGACCCCGTAGTCGACGGAGAACTCCCGCAGGCCGTAGCGCTCGACCGCCTCGACCGGTGAGACGACCGGGTAGTCCCCGAGGGAGGTGAGCTCCCCCGTCACGCCCCAGGCGCTGACGACCCCCTCCGGGCCGACGGTGACGCTGACGCTGAGCTCCTGGAAGGTGGAGTCGGCGGGTCGGCCCTCGACACCGACGGTCCGCGAGCCGGGCTCGTCCCACCCCGGCACCTCCAGGGTCCAGTCCTGCCCGACGACCCCGGTGTCGTCGAGGAAGTCGCGGGCGGCGGCGACCGCCTGCTCGGGGGTGGGGGCCTCGCCGGTCACCTCACGGCAGTCGTCCGGGTCGGGCATCGGGACGTCCGGACCCCAGGACGCCGCCCACTCCTCCTGCATCTGCTCGCGGCTCCCGGCGTCCGGCGGCACCATCTCCCGGCACCACGGTGAGCGGAAGCTGTCCTCGTAGGAGTAGTTCAGCGCCCCGCCCTCGGTCGCGTGGACGCTGAGCATCCGGCCGGTCGCGGGGTCGTACAACCCTTGACCGGAGCCCCACAGGTCACCGGTCTGCGCCACGGTGTCCCCGTCGAGCCCCAACGAGGTGGCCCAGGTCGTCAGGAACTCCTCGGGATCGAGGTCGGAGACCAGCGCCCGCACCTCCGCGCTCGTCCGCTCCTGCGAGAGGTCCTCGCCCGCGAGCAGCCGGACCGGGCCGGGGTCGACGTGCATCCCCTCGACCGTCCCGCCGCTCGTGGCCATCCCGGCCTCCGAGGAGCCGGTCTCCGAGGCCACCATCTCCTCGAGCGGCTGGGCTCCCGGGGAGGTCCCCGTCAGCGTGCCGTCGGCGGCCGGCCCGGGCGTCCCGTCACCCGTCCGGACGGCCACCACCCCGGGGTCGTCGGCGGCGCGCGAGCCGAGCAGGTAGCCCCCCGACCCCATCCCGAGCGCCAGCGCCACGGCGGCGGCGACCCAGGGCAGGGGTGCCCTGGCGCCGCGCCCGACCTCGTCGGGCACGGCCGTGGCACGGTCGGCGTCCAGGCTGTCGGGGGCCTTGCCCGCCACGCGGGCACGCAGGGAGTGCAGGTCGGGGTGGGACCCGGTGGCCGGGTCGCTGGTCCGCAGGCGGGCGAGGGCCTCGTCGTCGGTGCTGTCGTTGTCGACCATGGTGAAAAACGCCTCCTCGGTCGTTCAGTGGTCCTCGGACCAGGCCTGGCGGAGCCGGGCCCGGGCGCGGGAGAGGGCGGCCGCGGCGCCACCGCGGGTCAGACCCAGGGCGCGCGCCAGGCCCTCACCGTCCACGCCCTCCCAGGCGTGGAGCATCAGCACGCTGCGGTCCCGCGGACTGAGCAGGGCCATCGCCGCACGCACCTCCTGGTCGGCCATCACGAGCTCGGCGGGGTCGGCCGTCCTCGTGGTGTGCCGCTCCTGCTGGCTGCCGTACTCCGAGATGAGCGTGAGCGTGGGCCGACGGCGGTGGTTGGCCAGGACGTAGGAGGCGGTGCGGTAGAGCCACGGCAGTTCGAATCCCGTCGGGATCCGCTCGCGCCGCCGCCACGCGGTGGCGAACACCTCCGCCGCGAGGTCCTCCGCGTCGTCCCGGGAGGCGCGGCGCACGAAGTAGCGGTGGACGGACGTGGCGTGGTCGGCGAAGAACGCGTCGAACCACGTGGCGTCCCTGGGGTCCGCGACGCGCGCGGCCGTGCCGTCGTCGTCGGCGAGGCTCACACCCATCGCTCCTCCTGGCGCTCGAAGCTGGCGCCGGCCCCCTGGTCGGGGGCCGACACCCGCACTATGTCGCCGGTGGCCCCGGTGTTGCACGCACCGCGCCGGAAGGTGGGCGCGCACCGTGCCGGGAACGACGAAGGGCCCCACCTCGGTGGGACCCTCGCGTGCTGGTGGCAGGTGCAGGATTCGAACCTGCGTAGGCGTACGCCGACGGATTTACAGTCCGCTTCCATTGGCCACTCGGACAACCTGCCAGTGCGCTGCGCGCGGATGAAAGGATAACAGGACGGGACCACGGGTCCGAACCGACCACAGCAGGAGGTATGCCGTCATGGCCGACTCGTCCTTCGACATCGTCAGCAAGGTGGACCACCAGGAGGTGGCCAACGCCGTCAACCAGGCGGCCAAGGAGATCAGCCAGCGCTACGACTTCAAGAACGTCGGCGCCAGCGTCGAGCTGTCCGGGGAGGTCATCAAGATGGCGGCCAGCAGCGAGGAGCGGTGCCGGGCCGTGCTCGACGTGCTGCAGACCAAGCTGGTCAAGCGCGGCGTCTCGCTCAAGCACCTGGAGTACAGCAACGACGGGGAGCCCCGGCTCTCCGGCAAGGAGTACCGCCTCGAGGCCACCCTGACGGCCGGCATCTCGAGCGAGAACGCCAAGAAGATCTCCAAGATCATCCGCGACGAGGGGCCGAAGAACGTCAAGGCCACGATCCAGGGCGACGAGCTGCGGGTGACGTCCAAGTCCCGCGACGACCTGCAGGAGGTGCAGCGGCTGCTCAAGGCCAAGGACCTGGACGTGGCGCTGCAGTACACCAACTACCGCTGAGCGGGCGGGGCCGGGTGCCGGACGGCCCGGTCCCGTGACGTTGGTCACCCCGGGGCCGGAGCCTCTTCCGGCGTCCGCGCGGCAGAGATAGAGTGGGGATGACCAAAAGAAGGTGATCGCGATGACTGCGGTCCTCGCAGCGGGAACCGTTCCCGCCTACCCCGTCCACCTCACCGCCGAACCCCGACCGGACCGGCCCTCCCGCGGACTGTGGGTGATCAAGTGGCTGCTGATCGTGCCCCACGCGATCGTGCTCGCGGTCCTGTGGGCGGCGTTCCTCGTCCTCACCGTGGTCGCGTTCTTCGCGATCCTGTTCACCGGGCGCTATCCCCGGGCGGTCTTCGACTTCAACGTCGGCGTGCTCCGCTGGAGCTGGCGGGTGGCCTACTACGCCTACGGCGCCCTGGGGACCGACCGCTACCCGCCGTTCACCCTGCACGACGTGCCGGACTACCCGGCCCACCTCGAGGTCGACCGCCCCGGGCAGCTGTCGCGGGGCCTCGTCCTCGTCAAGTGGTGGCTGCTGGCGATCCCCCACTACCTGGTCGTGGCGGTGCTGACCACCAACGGCATCCGGTGGGTGGGCGACGCCCGCGTCGACGGTCTGGCCTGGGAGACCGCCGAGGGTGCCCGGTGGGTCTGGGAGGGGGGTGGGCTGATCGCCCTGCTGGCCGTGGTCGCCGGGTTCTTCCTGCTGTTCACCGGGCGCTACCCCCAGGGCCTCTACGACCTGCTCCTCGGCCTCAACCGCTGGGTGCTGCGGGTCGCCGGCTACGCCGCCCTGATGACCGACACCTACCCGCCGTTCCGGCTGGACCAGGGTGGCGGGAGCGACCCGCAGGACACCCTGGCTCCCTACGCCCCCGCAGGGACCTCCCTGCACGCCGGGAGCCCGCTGCTGCAGGACGACGCACCCCAGGCTCCCTCCACGACGGGCCGTTCCTCGTGGACGACCGGCCGGGTCGTCTCCGTGGTCGCCGGGGCGCTGGCCCTCCTGCTGGGTCTCGGCCTCGTCGTCGGCGGCGCCGGGGTCTCCGCCCTGCGCCAGGACGGCTGGGTCACCAGCCCCACCCTGCGGGTGCAGACCGACGGGTATGCCGTGGCCACCGAGCCGCTGGAGCTGCGCGGCCTCGGTCTGGACGAGGGTCTGGGCCAGCTGCGCGTGCGCGCGCAGGACACCGACGGCGGTGAGGTCTTCGTCGGGGTCGCCCGCGCGGACGACGCGGCCGCCTACCTCGCCGGCGTCCAGCACACGGTGCAGACCGGTCCGCTCACCGCGGACGCGCGCGAGGTCGAGGGCCTCGCGCCGCGCACCGACCCCTACGGCCACGACGTCTGGGTGGCCAGCGCCGAGGGCCCCGACCGCCAGTCGGTCGAGCTCCCGGCCACCCCGGGCAGCTGGGTCGTGGTCGTCATGCCCGCGGACGGCACCGCCGGCCTGGAGGCCCGGATCGACGTGGCCGCCACCATGCCGTGGGCGCGACCCCTCGGCGGTGCGCTGCTGACCCTGGGGGTGCTGCTCCTCCTGGGCGGCGGGGCGGCGGTCGCCCTGGCCGTGCGGGCCGCGGAGGCCGACACCCGGGCGTGACCTACGATCGACCACCATGTCGACGACGACGACGCCCGCGACGAGCGAGCACGAGCAGGCCCCCACCCGCGCCGAGCGGATGGGGCGCCTGCCGTACACCCGGGAGCACACCCGCACCCTGCTGGGCGCGGGCACCGGCTGGGCCCTGGACGCCATGGACGTCGGCCTCATCTCCTTCGTCGGCCTGGCGATCGCCACCTCCTGGGACCTGACGCCGACCGAGCAGTCCTGGCTGCTGTCCATCGGCTTCGTCGGCATGGCGATCGGTGCCACCTTCGGGGGGATGCTGGCGGACCGCTACGGCCGCCGCACCGTCTTCGCGCTCACCCTGCTCGTCTACGGGGTGGCGACCGGCGCCTCGGCGCTGGCCACCGGCCTGGCGGTGCTCCTCCTGCTGCGCTTCCTCGTCGGTCTGGGCCTGGGGGCCGAGCTGCCGGTGGCCTCCACGCTGGTCAGCGAGCTGTCGCCGACGCGCATCCGCGGCCGGATGGTCGTGGCGCTGGAGTCCTTCTGGGCCGTCGGCTGGCTGCTGGCGGCGCTGATCGGGTTCTTCGTCGTGCCCCGGTTCGACGACGGCTGGCGCTACGCCTTCGCCATCGGCCTGGTGCCGGCCCTGTGGGCCGTGGTGATCCGCTGGGGCCTGCCGGAGTCCCCGCTCTTCCTGGAGAGACGCGGTCGCGCCGAGGAGGCCGAGGCGGTCGTGCGCCGCTTCGAGGACTCGGCGGGGGTGGAGCCGCCGGCCCGCAGCCGCCCGCTGCCCCCCGTCCCGCCGAAGACCCCGGGCCAGCTGTGGTCCCCGGCCCTGCGGCGGCGGACCCTGGGCATCTGGCTGGTCTGGTTCTGCGTCAACTTCTCCTACTACGGCGCCTTCATCTGGCTGCCGAGCCTGCTGTACGCCCAGGGCTACGACATGGTCCGCTCCTTCGGCTTCACCCTCATCATCACCCTCGCCCAGCTGCCCGGCTACGCGCTGGCGGCCGTCCTCGTCGAGGTGTGGGGCCGCCGGGTCACGCTGGCCAGCTTCCTCGTGGGGTCGGCGGCCTCGGCGGGCCTGTTCGGCCTGGCCGAGGGGACCACCCAGATCCTGGCCGCGGGCATGGCCCTGTCCTTCTTCAACCTCGGGGCGTGGGGGGCGCTGTATGCGGTCACCCCCGAGATCTACCCCACCTCGGTGCGCGCGTCGGGGGCCGGGGCCGCGGCCGGGTTCGGGCGCATCGCCTCCATCGTGGCCCCGCTGTCGGTGCCGGTGCTGCTCGGTCTGTGGGGCAGCGCCGGTCTCTTCGCCCTCTTCGGCGGCACGTTCCTCGTCGGGGCCGTGGCGGCATACCTGCTGCTGCCCGAGCGCGCGGGGGAGAGCCTCGACGCGACCTGAGCGACGCCGACCCGGCTTTGCATACCTATTCTCGGCATCGCATACTTAGTCGATCGAGTCCGGCGGTGCCGCCGGACCGTGCCTCCCCGACCCGCACCCCGGTCCACCCCCGGCCCCACCCTAGGATGACGCGTATGACGCAGCTGTCGACCAACCAGGACTTCATCGACCTCGAGGACAAGGTCGCCGCCCACAACTACAGCCCGCTGCCCGTCGTCGTGGAGCACGCCGAGGGGATCTGGGTCACCGACGTGGAGGGCCGGCGCTACCTCGACGCGCTCTCGGGCTACTCGGCCCTGAACTTCGGCCACCGTCACCCCGCGCTGGTGCAGGCCGCCAAGGACCAGCTGGACCGGTCGACGCTGACGAGCCGCGCGTTCCACAACGACCAGCTGGGTCCCTTCTGCGCGTCGCTGGCCGAGCTGGTCGGCAAGGACATGATCCTGCCGATGAACACCGGGGCCGAGGCGGTGGAGACCGCGCTGAAGATCGCCCGCAAGTGGGGCTACCTCGTCAAGGGCGTGGAGGCGGAGCAGGCCGAGATCATCGTCATGGACGGCAACTTCCACGGCCGGACGACGACGATCATCTCCTTCTCCGACGACCCCGAGGCCCACGACCACTACGGGCCCTACACCCAGGGCTTCGTCTCGGTGCCCTACGGCGACCTGGCCGCGGTCGAGGCCGCGATCCACGACAACACCGTCGCGGTGCTGGTGGAGCCGATCCAGGGCGAGCAGGGCGTGAAGATCCCCAAGGAGGGCTTCCTGCCCGGGCTGCGGCAGCTGTGCACGGACCGGAACGTGCTGATGGTCGCCGACGAGATCCAGGCCGGCCTGGGTCGGGTGGGCACCACCCTGGCCTGCCAGTACGAGGGCGTCGAGGCCGACATGTACACCCTGGGCAAGGCCCTGGGCGGTGGCATCGTGCCGGTGTCGGCCGTCGCCGCTGACGCCGACGTCATGGGGGTCATCACCCCCGGCACGCACGGGTCGACGTTCGGCGGCAACCCGCTGGCGGCGGCGGTCGGCAAGGCCGTGTGCGACCTGCTCGCCACCGGGGAGCACCAGCAGAACGCGGCCACCCTGGAGGGGCAGTTCCGTCAGGACCTGGAGGCCCTCATCGGCCAGGGTGTGGACGAGGTGCGCGTGCGCGGGCTGTGGGCCGGCGTCGACATCGACCCCGGGCTGATGTCCGGGAAGGAGGCCTGCAAGGCGCTCGCGAAGAAGGGCGTGCTGGCCAAGGACACGCACGGCTCCACGATCCGGCTGGCCCCGCCGCTCACCATCACCGGTGAGGAGCTGAAGATGGTCACCGACGCCCTCACCGAGGTGGTCGCCGAGGCCCGGGAGGGCTGAGACCGGCCCGGCCAGACCGACGACACGCCCGGTCGCACCGACCCCGGGGGTTCACCTGAACCCTTTGGTCGGTGCGGCCGGGCGTGTCGGCGTGACGGGACGCCGCTGCTCAGGCCTGGGCGCCCGGCGTCCACCGGGCGGGGTCCTCGGCGAGCATCGCCGAGCCCAGCCAGGCCTCCGGCACGCCCATGCCCTCCACGAGCTCGAGGGCGTGCGGCCGCAGCTCGGTGCACAGCGCGTTGATCTGGGCGGTCACCGCCTTGGCCCGCGCGGCCGACATGCGGTTGTGCGACTGGAACCAGCCGGAGTCGGCCTCGATGGAGCTGAGCGCGTAGAGGGTGCACAGGCGCTCCAGGACGTCGCGCACCTCCCCGTCCTGGCAGGCCTCGACGCCCTCGACGAAGGCCTCCAGGACGACCCGGTCCATGTGCGTGCGGGCCGCCATCAGCACGTGGTCCTGCGCGTCGTTGAAGGCCGCGAAGGAGTCCTCGTCCTTGGCCCGGGCACGCATCCGGTTGGCCAGCGTCTGCAGGACGTGCTTCTCCCGGTCCACGAACATCGACAGGTGCCAGCCCCGGTCGAGCAGCGTCTCGTCCTCCGAGCGCCGGGCGGCGGCCGCGACGAGCCGGTTGACCAGCGGCCGGACGGCGGTCGCCTCGACCACCTGGCCACCGATCATCCGGGCGCCGGCCGCGACCATGCCCCGGGTGTCCAGGTCGCCCCACATCTCCTGGTAGCCGGTCAGCAGACCCTTGGCCACCAGCTGCAGCAGGACCGTGTTGTCGCCCTCGAAGGTGGCGAAGACGTCGGCGTCGGCCCGCAGGACCGTGAGTCCGTTCTCGGCCATGTACCCCGCCCCGCCGCACGCCTCACGGCATACCTGCAGGGTGTCGTTGGCGAACCGGGTGACGACGGCCTTCAGGCCGGCGGCCCGGGTCTCCAGCTCGCGCTGGGCGACCTGGTCGCGCTCGGGGGCCTCGTGCAGCTCCTGGAGCCGCTCGATGCACTCCTCCAGCGCGAAGGCGTGCGCGTAGGCCGTGGCGATCGCCGGCAGCAGCTTGAGCTGGTGGGCCCGGTAGTCCATGAGGACGACCTCGCCGTCCCGGCCGGGGGCGCCGAACTGCCGCCGCCGCAGGGCGTAACGGGTGGCGATCGACAGCGCCTTGCGGGAGGCGACCCCGGCGCCGGCGCCGACGCAGATGCGGCCGCGCACCAGCGTGCCGAGCATCGTGAAGAAGCGCTTGCTGTCGCCCTCGATGTCGGAGACGTAGCGGCCCTCGTCGTCGATGCCGCCGTAACGGTCGAGCAGCATCCGGCGGGGCACGCGCACCTGGTCGAAGGCGATCGTGCCGTTGTCCACACCGAGCAGACCACCCTTGGGACCGTTGTCGCCGAGGGTGACGCCCGGCAGGGGCCGGCCCTCCTCGTCGCGGACCGGCACGAGCACGACGTGCACGCCGTGGCCGGTCCCGTCGACGACCAGCTGGCCGTAGACGGCCGCCATCCGGGCGTCGCGGGCGGCGGCCCCGATGTAGGTCTTGACCGAGGACGGGGTGGGGGAGTGGACGACGAGCTCGTCGGTCTGCGGGTCGTGGGTGATCGTCGTCTCCAGGGAGGCCACGTCGGACCCGTGCCCGAACTCGGTCATCGCGTAGCAGCCGATCTGCTCCATCGAGATCACCGGGGGGAGGAACTCCTCGTGGTGGCGCGCGGTGCCCAGCGAGGTGACCGCTCCGCCGTACAGCCCGAAGTGCACGCCGGACTTGACGGTGACGGACAGGTCGCCGTGGGCGGTCATCTCGAAGTCGACGCAGGAGCGCCCGATGTCGTCCAGCCCGCCGACGGAGGTCGGGAAGCCGGTGCCGCCCAGGCCCAGGTCCAGCAGCGCGCGCAGGGTCTGCACCGTCCAGTCGCGGGCCTCCTCCATCGTCATGGCGGGGTCGCGCACCATGAGCTCGGCGGGCAGCGTGGTGCGCATGAGGTCGCGGACGGGTCCGTAGCGCCCGGCGGTCGCCCGGCGCAGCCCCGCCCCGAGCGGGGTCAGGTCCTCGGTCGTGCGCACGGTGGTGGCGGCCTCGGTCGCCGCCGAGGTCATCGGCACCCCGGCCGCGGCCGGGGCGTCGGGGGCGCCGGGGAGCGCCCCGGTGGAGGTGCTCGCCTGGGTGGTGGTGTCGGTCATCGTGGTCCTCCGGTATGACGTGGAGCTGGTCACGGGTGGGTTCGGGCCTGGGGACGGGTCAGGGCGGGGCGCAGCAGGGCCACGACCGCCGTGGTGAGGGTCTCGGAGTCCTGGGCGGTGTCGCCCGGGCGGGTCAGCCAGTGCTCGGAGGCCGAGCGGACCATCCCGACGACCATGTGGCCCCACAGGGGGGCCAGGACGGCGGCGTCGGGACGGCCGGTGGTGTCGAGGTGCTCGTGCAGGATGGTGCCCAGCTGCTCGGCGATGCGGTCGGTCAGCTGGTGGACGGGGTCGGCGGGGTCGACCTCGGTGGTCTCGAGCGGCCGGGTCATCACGAACCGGTAGATCTCGGGGTCCTGCTCCACCAGCCGCAGGTAGGAGCGGACCATCGCCGCGATCCGCTCCACCACGTCGTCGCTCGTCGCGCGGGCCTGGGCCAGGTCGGCCAGGATGCGGCCGTCGACGGCCTCGACGACCGCGCGGTAGAGACCGGTGCGGTCCCCGAGGTGGCGGTAGAGCACGGTCTTGCTCGTGCCGGCCTCGGCGGCGATCTCGTCCATCCCGACGCCGGCCCCGTGCGAGCGCACCGCCCGCAGGGCCGCCTCGACGAGCTGACGTCGTCGCTCGGTGCGGTGGGCCTCCCAGCGCACGTCGCGGCCGTCCCGGGCCCCGCGGACGGGGCCCCGACGCGGTCGGCCGACGGTGGTCATGACGCCCACAGTACCGCGTACCGGACGTATCGGCTACAGTCGGTACCGGATACCTTTCCGCCCACGTCGTGCCGGTTCCGGTGCCGGCCGCCCCGAGGAGTGTCGATGACCGACCAGCCCGACCAGCCCGTCCAGCCACGTCCCCGAGAGGCCGTCGTCGTCGGCGGCAACCGCATCCCGTTCGGCCGCGCGGGCGGGTCCTACGCCGCGGCCTCCAACCAGGCCATGCTCACCGCCGCGCTGGACGGGCTCGTCGCCCGGTTCGGGCTGGCCGGCGAGCAGCTGGGCGAGGTCGCCGCCGGTGCCGTGCTGAAGCACTCGCGCGACTTCAACCTCACCCGGGAGGCGGTGCTCGGCTCGGCCCTGGCGCCCACCACCCCGGCCTACGACCTGCAGCAGGCCTGCGGCACCGGCCTGGAGACCGTCATCCAGGTGGCCAACAAGATCACGCTCGGTCAGATCGAGGCGGGCGTCGCGGGCGGCGTCGACTCCGCCAGCGACGCCCCGATCGCCGTCGGTGAGGGGCTGCGGAAGGCGCTGCTGAAGGCCAACGCGGCCAAGAGCCCGCTGCAGCGGGCCAAGGCGCTCGCCGGCATCCGGCCCGGGGACCTGGCGCCCGAGACGCCCCGCAACGCCGAGGCCCGCACGGGTCTGTCGATGGGGGAGCACCAGGCCCGCACCGCCAAGGAGTGGGGAATCTCCCGCGAGGCCCAGGACGAGCTCGCCGCGGCGAGCCACCACAACCTGGCCCGCGCCTGGGACTCCGGCTTCTTCGACGACCTGGCCACCGGCTTCCTGCGGCTCGCCCGCGACGAGGGCCTGCGGCCGGACACCTCCGTGGAGAAGCTGGCCACCCTCAAGCCGGTCTTCGGCAAGGGGGAGGGGGCGACCATGACGGCCGGCAACTCCACGCCCCTGTCCGACGGCGCCGCCACGGTGCTGCTGTCGAGCCGCGAGTGGGCCCAGGAGCGGCACCTGCCCGTGCTGGCCCGCTTCGTCGACGCGCAGGTCGCCGCGGTCGACTACGTCTCCGGCGAGGAGGGCCTGCTCATGGCCCCGGCCTACGCCGTACCCCGGATGCTGGCACGGCAGGGGATGAGCCTGCAGGACTTCGACCTCTACGAGATCCACGAGGCCTTCGCCTCCACCGTCCTGGCCACCCTGGCCGCCTGGGAGAGCGAGGAGTTCACCCGCGAGCGTCTCGGCCTGGACGCCCCGCTGGGGTCGATCGACCGGGCGAAGCTCAACGTCAACGGGTCCTCCCTCGCCGCGGGGCACCCCTTCGCGGCCACGGGCGGGCGCATCGTGGCCACGATGGCCAAGCTGCTCCACGAGAAGGGCCCCGGTTCGCGCGGGCTCGTCTCGATCTGTGCCGCCGGCGGCCAGGGTGTCGTCGCGATCCTGGAAGGGTGCTGACATGGCCGACCTCGTGCAGCTGCTCACGTCCAACCCGCTCGCCCGCCAGCTGGGCGTGCCCCAGCCGACGCGGCTGCGCCGCGGCCGGACCCTGCCGACCGGGCCGGTCGTCGTGGGCGCCGCCGGCGGGTCGCCGACCCTGGTGCGGCGGACCCTGGACGTCCTGGGGGTCTCCGCCGAGGAGGCCCTGGTCGACACGCCGGAGACGCGCGTGACCGAGACCACCGACGAGGGGAGCACCCGGGAGGTGCCGGCGCCCTACCCCGGGAAGATCGGGGCGGTGCTCGTGGACGCGACCGCCGCGACCGCCCTGGAGGACCTGGAGGCCCTGCGCGGCGTCCTGCGCCCGGCGCTGAAGGCTCTCGAGGCCTCGGGCCGGGTCGTCGTCGTGGGGGTGGAGCCGGAGACGGCCGGGGGGCCGGTGGCGGTCGCCGTCCAGCAGGCCATGGAGGGCGTGGTGCGCAGCGTCGGCAAGGAGCTGCGCAGGGGTGCCACCGCCAACCTCGTGCGGGTGGACCTGCTCACCGACGCCCCGACCACCCCGACCGACCTGGCCTCGACGCTGTCCTTCCTCCTGGAGGGGCGCTCGGCCTACGTCTCCGGACAGGTGCTGCACGTCGGTCACGCCGACGAGGCGCGCGTCACCGAGATCACCTCCGAGCGGCCGTTCGAGGGTCAGGTCGTCGTCGTCACCGGCGCCGGCCGCGGCATCGGCGCCAGCATCGCCGAGACCTTCGCCCGGGACGGGGCCATGGTCGTGGCGGTCGACGTGCCGGCCGGTGGTGAGGGCCTGTCCCAGGTGGCCAACGGCATCGGCGGGACCGCGCTCCAGCTGGACATCACCGCTCCCGACGCCGGCGAGCGCATCGCCGGCCACGTGGCGCAGCGGTTCGGCGACGCGGCCAGGATCCACACGATCGTGCACAACGCGGGCATCACCCGCGACCGGCTGCTCGTCAACACCGACGAGGAACGCTGGGGCAGCGTGCTCGAGGTCAACCTGGCCGCCCAGATCAGGATCAACGAGGTGCTGCTGGATCCCGGCCTGTCCGGCGGGCTGGACGACGGCGGGCGGATCGTCGGGGTCGCCTCGACCTCCGGCATCGCCGGCAACCGCGGGCAGGCCAACTACGCCGCCTCCAAGGCCGGGGTCGTCGGCCTGGTCCGGGCGATGGGCTCCGACGCACGCCTCGCCGACCGTGGCATCACGGTCAACGCCGTCGCCCCCGGGTTCATCGAGACCGAGATGACGGCGAAGATCCCCGTGGCGACCCGCGAGATCGGCCGGCGGATCAACTCGCTGCAGCAGGGCGGTCAGCCGGTGGACGTCGCCGAGACCATCGCGTGGTTCGCCCAGCCCGCCAGCGCCGCCGTCACCGGCCGGGTGCTGCGGGTCTGCGGCCAGTCGCAGCTGGGGGCGTGATGGGCGACGTCGACGTCCGTCTCCTCGACGGACCACCCAGCATCCCGGCCCTGTTCGCCCGGGCGGTCGCCACCTCCCGGGGTCGCCGCGGCGCCGCCGGGAGCCTGCCCCGCCACCGACTCGTCCTTCCCGGGGTCGAGCAGGACCTGGCCCGCCTGCGCGACTACTGCGAGGTCACCGGTGACGTCCTGGGGGACACCGTGCCGGCCACCTGGCTGCACGTGCTCACCTTCCCCCTGCAGGTCCGGCTCATGGCGGACCGGTCCTTCCCGTTCGCCATGGTCGGGATGGTCCACGTGGCCAACTCGATGACCCTGCACCGTCCGGTCCGGGTCGCCGAGACGCTCGTGCTCTCGACCTGGACCGAGAACCTGCAGCCCCACCGGCGCGGCCACACCGTCGACCTGTGCGGCGAGGTGCGCGTGCAGGACGAGGTTGTCTGGGAGGGCCGCAGCACCTACCTGGCCCGGTCGAGCTCCTCGGACGACCAGCAGGCGGAGCAGGACCGGCCGAACCCCTCGTCGGAGGGGTCGGACGGCCCGGTGCCGACGGCCGAGATGGCCCGCTGGCGCCTTCCTGCGGGGCTGGGGCGGCAGTACGCCGCCGTCTCGGGCGACGCCAACCCGATCCACCTCACCGGCGTGACCGCCAAGGCGTTCGGCTTCCCGCGCGCGATCGCGCACGGGATGTGGACGCACGCCCGGGTGCTCGCCGCCGTCCGGCCCCGGGTGCCGGAGGTGGCGACGGTCGACGTGCAGTTCCGCAAGCCCGTCCTGCTGCCGTCCACGGTGGTGCTGCGCGGGGAGCTCGAGCCCGACGGCGCGCGCCTGGCCGTCACCGACCGCGACGGCGGCCGCCTGCACCTGACCATGCAGGTGGGGCGGGCCGCGTCGGCCACCGGGACCGACGTCGACGCCGGTGAAGGGGGGACCTCCGACGCCGGTGACGGCCGCCCGTGAGGCCGTCCACCGATGCCGGACGGGACGTTTTGGACTGCCCGGCACGGTCGTGTAAAGTTGCGGATCGCTGCCTGCGGGCCGGAAGGGCCGGCAGGAACGACAGTCCGCCCCCATAGCTCAGTCGGTAGAGCGTCTCCATGGTAAGGAGAAGGTCAACGGTTCGATTCCGTTTGGGGGCTCTGGCCGGCCGACCCGACGTGGGTCGCCGCCCGAGGCGGGATAGCTCAGCTGGTTAGAGCGCACGACTCATAATCGTGAGGTCGCGGGATCGAGCCCCGCTCCCGCTACCACCCCGACAGCAGCACCCCATCGTTCCGAGAGCAGGTTTGCACCGTGGCCAAGAGCACCGACATCCGCCCCAAGATCACCTTGGCGTGCACCGAGTGCAAGGAGCGGAACTACATCACCAAGAAGAACCGGCGGAACCACCCCGACCGGCTCGAGATGGCGAAGTTCTGCCCGCGCTGCGGCAAGCACACCGCCCACCGCGAGACCCGCTGACCCGGGTCGAGCAGCACGAGGCCGTCACCCCCGCCGGGGTGGCGGCCTTCGTCGTCCGGGAGCGCGTCCCCACTAGGCTGACCGGCATGCCTGTCAACACCGACTACGCCGGTCGGGAGTACCCGCCCGCCGGGCCGTTCCCGGTCACGCGCGAGGAGATCGTCGCCTTCGCCGAGGCCCTCGGGTCGACCAACGGGGCGCACCTCGACCCCGGGACGGCCCGCAGCCTGGGTCACGCCGACGTCGTGGCGCCTCCCACCTTCGCGGTCCGCCTGGCCCAGCGCTGCGAGGCGCAGCTCGTCCAGGACCCGGAGGCCGGCATCGACTTCTCCCGGGTCGTGCACGGCGAGGAGGGGTTCACCCACCACCGCCCGATCGTCGCGGGGGACGTGCTCACCGGGACCCTGCACGTGGACCGGATGCGGGAGGCGGGAGGCCACGGGATGGTCTCCACCCGCGTCGAGCTCACCGGTGCCGACGGTGGGCCGGTGACCACGGTGACCTCCACGATCGTGGTGAGGGGGCAGGGCTGATGGGACCCGACCGCGAGACCGCCGGGGGCACACCCACCGGGACCCCCGGTCCCGACGTGCTGCGCCGCACCGTCACCGTCGACCGTGCCCGGCTGCTCGCCTACGCGGACGCGTCGGGCGACCAGAACCCGATCCACCAGGACGCCGGGTTCGCCCGGTCCGTGGGCCTGGAGGACGTCATCGCGCACGGCATGTGGACGATGGGTGCCGCCCTCGACGTCGTCACCTCCTACGCCGGCGGCGACCCCGCGCGCGTCCTGTCGTGCTCCACGAAGTTCACCGGCATGGTCGTCGTCCCCGAGGGAGAGACGGTCGAGGTGCTGGTGCAGGGCGTGGTGAAGCGCTCCGACGAGGAGGCGGGCACCCGGACCCTGGAGCTCACCGTCACCTGCGGCGGCCAGAAGGTCCTCGGCCGCTGCCAGGCCGTGGTGCGGGCATGACGCAGCCCGCCGGCTCCCCCGCCGTCGACCCCGCGGCACACCCCCCGCTCGCCGAGCTCACCACCATGCGGGTGGGCGGGCCCTCCCGACGGGTGGTCGTCGCGACGACGGAGACCGAGCTCGTCGACGCGGTCCGCGAGGCGGACGGCGCCGGTGAGCCGCTGCTCGTCGTCGGCGGCGGGTCCAACCTGCTCGTGGCCGACGAGGGCTTTCCGGGCACCGTGGTCCTCGTCCGGACGCGCGGCATCGAGGTCCCGCAGGACTCGGCCTGCGGAGGCGTCACCGCGACGGTCGCGGCCGGCGAGGTCTGGGACGACGTGGTGGCGCACGCCGTGGAGCACGGCTGGTCCGGCATCGAGGCCCTCTCCGGCATCCCCGGGTCGACCGGGGCCACACCGGTGCAGAACGTCGGTGCCTACGGCCAGGAGGTCGCCCAGACCGTCGCCCAGGTGCGGGTGTGGGACCGCCTCGAGCAGCGCGTCCGCACGATGTTCGCCGCCGACCTGGAGTTCTCCTACCGCCACTCGGTCCTCAAGGAGTCCATGCTGGGCGCCGACGCCCCCGGCGGGGCGGTGACACCGCGCCACGTCGTGCTGTCGGTCACCTTCTCGCTGCGCCCCACCGAGCTCTCCCAGCCGATCGGGTATGCCGCGCTCGCGGACGGTCTGGGGGTGCCCCTCGGGGGGCGCGTGCCCCTCGCCGACGCCCGGGCCGCGGTGCTGGAGCAGCGGGGCCGCCGAGGCATGGTCCTGGAGGCCGCCGACCACGACACCTGGTCCTGCGGGTCCTTCTTCACCAACCCGATCCTCACGCTCCACGCCATGGCCCGGCTGCGGGCGCGCGCGCAGGAGCACCTCGGCGCCGGGGGACCGGTGCCGCCGCAGTTCCCGGCCGGCGACGAGGCCCACGTCAAGACCTCGGCCGCGTGGCTGATCGACCGGGCGGGGTTCCCCAAGGGCTACGCGACCGTGCAGGGCCGTCCCGCCGGCCTGTCGACCAAGCACACCCTGGCCGTGACGAACCGCGGGTCCGCCCGCGCGGCCGACGTGCTCGAGGTGGCCCGGGAGGTCCGCGACGGGGTCGAGCGCGTCTTCGGGGTCCGCCTCGTCAACGAGCCGGTGCTGGTCGGGCTCCAGCTCTAGACTGGTCGGGCTCCAGCTCTGGAGGGGCCGTCTCTCCGCCCGTCCACCCCGTCCACCCCGTCCACGTCGCGCGTCTCGTCCGCGTCGTGCGGGTCGCCCGCCAGCCAGTCGTCGACGGCCGTCAGGAGCCCGGCCCGCACCGCGGCCGGAGCCGAGGAACCACGCACCGACGCGCGGGCCAGCTCGGCCAGGACCTCGTCCGGCAGGCCCTGGTCCCGACGGGCGCTCTCGTACTGGGCGACCAGGCGGCTGCCGAAGAGCAACGGGTCGTCCGCGCCGAGGGCCACCCGGGCCCCCGCGTCGAGGAGCCGACGGAGGGGGACGTCGGCCAGCGTGGGGTAGACGCCCAGCGCGACGTTGCTGGTCGGGCAGACCTCCAGGGTCACCTCCTCCTGCACCACCCGCGCCAGGACGGCCGGGTCCTCGGCGGCGCGGACACCGTGACCCAGCCGGTCGGGCCGCAGGTGCTCCAGGGCGACGTGCACGTGGTCGGCCCCCAGCAGCTCGCCGGCGTGCGGCACGCTCGCCAGCCCCGCCCGCGCGGCGATCCGGAAGGCCGGGGCGAACTCGCTCGTCATACCCCGTCGTTCGTCGTTGGACAGCCCGAACCCCACGACCGTGCCAGCGCCCTCGCCCGCGTGCCGGGACGCCAGCCGGGCCAGCGTGCGGGCCTCCAGCGGGTGCCGCATCCGGCTGGCCGCGACCACGACGGCCACGTGGGTCCCGGTGTCCGCGCTCGCGGTCCGCGCCTCGTCCAGGACGATCTCCAGCGCCGGGGTGATGCCGCCGACGAAGGGGGCGTACGACGTGGGGTCCACCTGCAGCTCGAGCCAGCGCGAGCCCTCGGCGGCGTCGTCCTCGGCGGCCTCGCGCACGATGCGGCGCATGTCCGCCTCGCCGCGCACGCACGCGCGGGCGGCGTCGTAGAGACGCTGGAAGCGGAACCACCCGCGCTCGTCGTGCCCCGACAGCTGCGGGGGCCAGTCGCTGGTGAAGGCGTGCGGGAGACGCAGCCCGTGCTGCTCCGCGAGGTCGCGCACCGTCGAGACCCTCATCGACCCGGTGAAGTGCAGGTGCAGGTGCGCCTTGGGCAGCGTGCGCACCGGACGGGTCATGGTCCGTGTCTACCTCATGGTGCGGAACCTTCACCCGTCCACCCCGACCCGTTCAGGCGATCCCCACCCCACCGGGCACCCGCGGGGGATACTGTCGCCGCCATGGGTGTCGTCGAGACGCAGGGGCTGGGCAAGCGCTACGCCGCCGGCTCCGTCGTGGCCCTCGAGGACCTGACGCTCGACCTCGGTGGCGGAGTGACCGGCCTCGTCGGGGCCAACGGGGCGGGCAAGTCGACCCTCATCAAGATCCTGCTCGGTCTGCTCCGGCCCACCAGCGGGTCGGCGCGCGTCCTGGGGCACGACATCACCGGGGCCGGTCCGCAGATCCGGCAGGTGGTCGGCTACCTGCCCGAGCACGACTGCCTGCCGCCCGACATGCGGGCGATCGACTTCGTCGTGCACATGGGGCGGATGTCGGGCCTGCCCGCCGCCGCGGCCCGGGAGCGCGCCGCCGACGTCCTGCGGCACGTGGGCCTGGCCGAGGAGCGCTACCGCCTCATGGGCACCTACTCCACGGGGATGAAGCAGCGCGCCAAGCTGGCGCAGGCCCTGGTGCACGACCCGCGGCTGGTGATGCTCGACGAGCCCACCAACGGCCTGGACCCGGCGGCCCGGGACGACATGCTGGGGCTGATCCGCCGCATCGGCCACGACTTCGGCATCCCCGTGCTCGTCACCTCCCACCTGCTCGGCGAGCTGGAGCGGGTCAGCGACCACGTCGTGGTCCTAGACGCCGGTCACCTGCTGCGCTCGGAGTCCACCCGGTCCTTCCTGGGGGACACGGGCGTCCTCGTCGTCGAGGTGCTCGAGCCGGCCGGGCACGGCTCGGACGCGCAGGCGCGGATGGGACGGGCGCTGGCCGGCCGGGGCCTCGTCTGCCGCCCGCGCGGGACGCTGCTGGAGATCGACCCGACGACGACCGCGCCGGACGTGCTCCGCGACCTCGTCCGGGACACCGCGGTCGACCTGGGGCTGGGGCTGGTGCGGCTGCAGGCCAAGACCGGTCAGCTCGAGGACGTCTTCCGCGAGGAGGCGGCCCGATGAGCGGCGCGCCCGGGCGGCAGGGCGTCATCCACGACATCGGGTACCGCAGCTACGGGGGGCCGCGGGTCGGGACGGGTGGGATCGCGCGCTCCCTGCTGTGGTCGGGGGTCCTGGCGGTGTTCGGGTTCGGACGGTCCGGAAAGGCCAAGATCCTGCCCTTCGCCCTCCTGGCGATGAGCATCGTCCCGGCCGTCGTGCTGGTGGGCATCATGGCCTTCATCGGGCTGGGGCCCGAGCTGCTCAACTACGCCGGCTACACCCAGAACACCGCCTTCCTCGTGGCGCTCTTCGTCGCGGCCCAGGCGCCGGTCCTCTTCTCCCGCGACCTGCGCTCGGGGGTGATCAGCCTCTACCTGGCCAGACCGCTGGGGGCGGCGCAGTTCGCGCTCCTGCGGTGGTCGTCCCTGCTGCTGTCGATCCTGGCCTTCGTCGTCACCCCCCTGCTGATCCTCGTCGTCGGCGGCCTCGCGGCGGGGGCGGACCCGGGGGAGGAGCTGCCCAAGGTGGCCGTCGCGATCGGAGGCGCCGTCCTCCTGGCGGTCATGCTGGCCACGGTCGCGGCGCTCGCGGCGTCCTGGACCATGCGCCGGGGGCTGGCGGTGGGCGGCACGATCATGGTGCTCCTCATGGGGCTGGGCATCACCGCGGCCCTGCAGGAGGTCGCCTCGGGGGAGGGCCAGGACCGGCTCGCCACCTGGCTCGGGCTGCTGTCGCCCTTCGTCGTCGTCGACTCCGTCCAGGCGGGGCTGAGCGACGCCGCCCCCGTCTACCCGGCACCGGCCGGCACGGCGGGCACGGCGCTGCTCATGCTCGCCGTCGCCTTCGCCCTCGTCGTCCTGGGGCTGGGAGCCCTGGTCCGTCGCTACCGCAGCAAGGGGTCCTGAGGTGAGCGAGCTCGTGCTGGAGAAGGTCTCGCGCTGGTACGGCAACGTCGTGGCGGTCAACGACGTGTCGATGACGATCGGGCCGGGGGTCACCGGCCTGCTGGGTCCCAACGGCGCCGGCAAGTCCACGCTGATCGCGATGATGGCCGGGTTCCTGGCCCCCTCCGCCGGCACGGTGACGCTGGACGGCACGCCCGTGTGGCGAGAGGTCGGCACCTACCGCCACCTGGGTCTCGTCCCCGAGCGCGAGGTCAGCTTCTCCTACCTGACCGGCCGCCAGTTCGTCCGCGCGAGCGCGGAGCTGCACCGGCTGCCCGACCCCGGTGACGCGGCGGCCCGCGCCCTGGAGGAGGTTGACCTCGTCGAGGCGGCCGACCGGCCGATCAGCACCTACTCCAAGGGGATGCGCCAGCGGGCCAAGCTGGCCTCGGCCCTGGTGCACGAGCCCCGCGTGCTCCTCCTCGACGAGCCGTTCAACGGTGTCGACCCGCGCCAGCGGATGCACCTGATGGACCTGCTGACCCGGATGGGGGAGCAGGGTCGGGCCGTGCTCTTCTCCAGCCACATCCTCGAGGAGGTCGAGCACATCGCCCGCCACGTCGAGGTGGTCGTCGCCGGCCGGCACGCCGCCAGCGGGGACTTCGGAGCCATCCGCCGGCTGATGACCGACCGGCCCTCCCACTACACCGTCCGCAGCAGCGACGACCGGCTGCTGGCCGCCGTCCTCATGCGGGAGCCGAGCGTGCGGGCGGTCGGCCTGGCCGAGCTGGCCGGCGGACCGGCGACGACCGTCGAGGTGACGGACACGGGCGGGTTCAGCCTCGCCCTGCCCCGGCTGGCCCGGGAGCACGGCATCACCGTGCGCGAGCTGCTGCCCACGGACGAGTCCCTGGAGTCGGTCTTCACCTACCTGGTGCAGTCGTGAACGCCACCATCATGCGGCTGGCGCTGCAGGCGCTCGCGGGACAGCGGCGCGGGCTGCTGCTCGCCGGCCTGCCGCTCCTGCTCGTCGCCACCGCCGGGGTGCTCCGGGCGCTCACCGGGGGGCCGGTCAGCGCCTCCCTCGTGGTGCTCGAGCTCGGGCTGGCCCTGGTCGTCCCGCTCGTCGCCCTGCTGGCGGCCAACGGCGTGCTCGGCCCGGAGATCGACGACGGCTCGGTCGTCTACCTGCTCTCCACCCCCGTGAGCAGGTATGCCGTGGCCCTGTCCAAGTTCGTCGTCGCCGCGGGCGTGAGCGTGCTGCTCGGGGCCGGCGGCCTCGCGGCGACGGCGTTCGCGGGCGGGCTGAGCGGGCGGTGGGTGGCGACGGCAGCTTTCCTCGGGGCGGTGGCCGCCGTCCTCTATACGGCACTCTTCACCGCGATGTCGGCCGCGACCCGGCACGGCATGATCGCCGGGCTGGTGTACGTGCTCATCGTCGAGGGTCTCCTGGGGGGACTCCTGGTCGGGGTGCGCTACGTCTCGGTCCGGTCCCTGGTCCAGCGGCTCGGAGACGCCGCGACCGAGGTGGACGTCCCGCCGGTGGACCTGTCGACGACCTACGCCGTGGTCGCCTCGGTCGTGGTGCTGGTCGTGGGCGTGCTCCTCGCGGGCTGGCGGCTGCAGCGCTTCCAGCTGCGCGGGGACGAGTAGCGGACGGACCGGGGCCCGCTGCGGCATACCCTGACCTGCGGATTGCATATCTATGCGAAGGTCCGCATACACTGATCGGCATGTCCAAGGTCTTGACGAGCATCCCCGTCGGTGAACGTGTCGGCATCGCCTTCTCCGGCGGTCTCGACACCTCGGTGGCGGTCGCGTGGATGCGGGAGAAGGGGGCCGTGCCCTGCACCTACACGGCGAACATCGGCCAGTACGACGAACCGGAGATCGACACCGTCCCGGCCCGGGCGCAGGAGTACGGCGCCGAGATCGCCCGACTGGTCGACTGCCGGCCCGAGCTCGTCGAGGAGGGTCTGGTCGCCCTCGCGTGCGGCGCCTTCCACATCCGCTCCGGCGGGCGCACCTACTTCAACACCACGCCGCTGGGCCGGGCCGTCACCGGCACGATGCTCATCCGGGCGATGAAGGACGACGGCGTCAACATCTGGGGCGACGGCTCGACCTTCAAGGGCAACGACATCGAGCGGTTCTACCGCTACGGCCTGCTGGCCAACTCCAACCTGCGCATCTACAAGCCCTGGCTGGACGAGGCGTTCGTCCACGAGCTGGGCGGTCGCGACGAGATGAGCCAGTGGCTCTCCGAGCGGGACCTGCCCTACCGGGCCAGCAAGGAGAAGGCCTACTCCACCGACGCCAACATCTGGGGCGCCACGCACGAGGCCAAGTCGCTGGAGCACCTCGACGTCGGCATCGAGCTGGTCGAGCCGATCATGGGCGTGCGCTTCTGGGACCCCGAGGTGGAGATCCCCACGGAGGACGTCACCGTCTCGTTCAAGGACGGGCGGCCGGTGGCCATCGACGGGGACGACTTCGACGGCGACGCCGTGGCCCTGGTGATGAAGGCCAACGAGATCGGCGGGCGGCACGGGCTGGGCATGGCCGACCAGATCGAGAACCGGATCATCGAGGCCAAGTCCCGGGGCATCTACGAGGCACCGGCGATGGCGCTGCTGCACATCGTCTACGAGCGGCTCGTCAACGCGATCCACAACGAGGACACCATCGCCGCCTACCACGACCAGGGCCGGCGCCTGGGGCGGCTCATGTACGAGGGCCGCTGGCTGGACCCGCAGGCGCTGATGATCCGCGAGTCGCTGCAGCGGTGGGTCGCCTCGGCGGTGACCGGTGAGGTCACGCTGCGGCTGCGGCGCGGCGAGGACTACTCCATCGTCAGCACCGGCGGCCCGGCCTTCTCCTACCACCCGGACAAGCTCTCGATGGAGCGGGTCACCAACGCCGCCTTCGGCCCGACGGACCGGATCGGCCAGCTCACGCTGCGCAACCTGGACATCGCCGACTCGCGCGCGCGCCTGGAGCAGTACGTCGGCATGGGCCTGCTCGGCAGCGGCGGGGCCGCCGCCTCCGCGATGGGCCTGGCCACCACCTCGCTCGTCGGTGAGCTGACGCCCGGCGGCGCCGAGCGCATCGCCGGCGGCGTGGGTCCGACCGAGGACGAGGAGGAGGCCCTCGACTGGGCCGCGATGGAGTTCGGCACCGACTGAGGTCGCCCGACACGACGAAAGTCGCCCGGATCAGGGGAAATATCCCCCGATGCGGGCGACTTCCGTCGCCTCGACCCGGCCGGCCACCGGCCCGTCCGGCCACCGGCCCGTCCGGCCACCGGTCGTCCGGCCAGGTTCAGCGGGCCTCGCCCAGCAGCGCCTGGATCCGGCCGACGCCCTCCTTGAGGTCCTCGTCCCCGAGGGCGTAGCTCAGCCGCAGGTAGCCGCTGGGGCCGAAGGCCTCACCGGGCACGACGGCCACCTCTACCTCGTCGAGGATGAGCGCGGCCAGCTCCGCGGACGTCTGCGGGGTCCGGCCCCGGATCTCCTTGCCCAGCACGCCCTCCACCGAGGGGTAGGCGTAGAACGCCCCCTGCGGCACGGGGCAGTGCACGCCCTCGATCGCGTTGAGCATGTCCACCATGAGGCGTCGGCGACGGTCGAAGGCCGTGCGCATCTCCTCGACGGCGTCGAGACCGCCCTCCAGGGCCGCGATCGCGGCCCGCTGTGAGACGTTGGCGACGTTGGAGGTCGCGTGGCTCTGCAGGTTGGTCGCGGCCTTGACCACGTCCGCGGGGCCGATCATCCAGCCCACGCGCCACCCTGTCATCGCGTAGGTCTTCGCGACGCCGTTGAGCACCACGCAGGTGTCGGCCAGCTCCGGGACGAGGACCGGCATGGAGGGCGCCTGCGCCCCGTCGTAGAGCAGGTGCTCGTAGATCTCGTCGGTGACCACCCAGATGCCGTGCTCCAGGGCCCAGCGGCCGATGGCCTCGACCTGCTCGGGCGGGTAGACGGCCCCGGTCGGGTTGGAGGGGGAGCAGAAGAGGAGCACCTTGGTGCGGTCCGTGCGGGCCGCCTCGAGCTGGTCCACGGACACCAGGTATGCCGCGTCGGCCCCGGCGAACACGTCCACCGGCACGCCGCCGGCGAGCCGGATCGCCTCCGGGTAGGTGGTCCAGTAGGGGGTGGGCAGGAGCACCTCGTCACCGGGGTCGAGGAGGGTGGCGAAGGTGTTGTAGACCGCCTGCTTGCCGCCGTTGGTGATGAGCACGTTCGCCGGCTCCACGGCATACCCCGAGTCGCGCCGGGTCTTGGCCACGACGGCCTTCTTCAGGTCGGGCAGGCCGCCGGCGGGGGAGTAGCGGTGGTTGACCGGCTGGCGTGCGGCCTCCGCCGCGGCCTCGACGACGTAGTCGGGCGTGGGGAAGTCGGGCTCTCCGGCGCCGAAGCCGATGACCGGGCGACCCTCGGCCTTCAGTGCCTTGGCCCGGGCGTCGACCGCCAGGGTGGCCGACTCGGCGATGGAGCCGATCCTGGCGGAGATGCGGGGCGTGGGGGTCTGCGTCTGCTCGCTCACCCGTCCATCTTTGCACCTGGGGAGGGGCTCACGTAGACTGCCTGTTCGGGTGTTCGCACCGTGCGTCAGCCTGCCCCCCACCGGCGGCCGGCGCAGCACCACCCGGTGAAGGGCATTAGCTCAATTGGTAGAGCACCGGTCTCCAAAACCGGCGGTTGGGGGTTCGAGTCCCTCATGCCCTGCGCGAGCGGTCAGATCCGCACGACCCGGCGCAGGTCCGTACGACCGGGCGCCGACCGCGCTCGACGACAGGCTATAGACAGCACGAGGAGAGGCGATCCGTGGCGAACCCGGCCCACGACACCGAGGGTGTCGCGCGTGGTGGCGGCCCGACCGGCACCGGTCAGCCGGCCCGCCCGTCGTCCTTCGTCGAGCAGGTCCTGGCCGAGCTGCGCAAGGTCGTCCAGCCCACGCGGCAGGAGCTGATCACCTACACCATCGTGGTGCTCGTCTTCGTCGCCGCGGTCATGGGCTACATCTTCGGCCTGGACCAGCTGTTCCGAGGGCTGATGGGACTCGTCTTCGGGTCCTGAGCAGCACCACCGAGCACCCGCGCCGCGACCCGTGGTCGCGACGACGACACCGTATGAGGAAGTAGGGCATGGCCGAGCAGACCCCCGAGACCGACGTCCGCCTGGGCGCCGGCGACCCCTCCGTCGACGAGGGCACCGCCGAGCAGTCCGTGCAGGAGGCCGACCTGGCGGCGGCCGAGCGGTTCGACGCCGCCCCGGACGACGAGCAGACCGAGCCCGGCACCGACGTCGCCGACACGACCGCGCCCTCGGACGACATGGACCCCTCCACCGGGACCGACCCCGCCGAGGAGGCCGACCTCACCCCTGCGGTGGACGAGGCCGTCGAGACCGACGACGAGGCCGTCGAGACCGACGACGACGAGCCGGCCGCCGGTGCCGACGACGAGCCGGCCGACCCGCTGGAGGACTTCAAGTCCGTCCTGCGGGGCAAGTTCGGCGACTGGTACGTCGTGCACTCCTACGCGGGCTACGAGAACCGGGTCAAGCACAACCTCGAGACCCGGATCACGAGCCTGAACATGGAGGACTTCATCTTCGAGGTGGAGGTCCCCATGGAGGAGGTCACCGAGATCAAGAACGGCCAGCGCAAGCAGGTGCGCCGCGTGCGGATGCCCGGCTACGTGCTGGTGCGGATGGACCTGACCGACGAGTCCTGGGGCGCTGTGCGGCACACGCCCGGCGTCACCGGCTTCGTCGGCAACGCCCACCAGCCGGTGCCGCTGAGCATCGACGAGGTCGTCTCCATGCTGGCCCCCACGTTCGACACCCCGGCCGCCGCCGGATCGGGCGCCCCGGCCACGGGCGCCGCCGGCGCCGGGTCCTCGGCCGGCGGTGCCTCCGGTGGCCAGGTCGACTTCGAGGTCGGCGAGTCGGTCACCGTCATGGAGGGTCCCTTCGAGACCCTGCCCGCGACGATCTCCGAGATCATCCCCGAGAGCAACAAGCTCAAGGTGCTCGTCTCCATCTTCGGCCGGGAGACCCCGGTCGAGCTGTCCTTCAACCAGGTCGCGAAGCTCTGAGCCTCCGCCCTGCGTCCGCCCGGCGTCGACCGACGTCGGGACTGCAACCGGGTCATCGCCCACGGCGTCGGCCCACGACAAGGAAGTAGTTCGCATGCCCCCCAAGAGCAAGAGGGTCTCCGGCTTCATCAAGCTGCAGATCCAGGCCGGTGCGGCCACCCCCGCGCCCCCCGTCGGCCCGGCCCTCGGTCAGCACGGTGTCAACATCATGGAGTTCGTCAAGGCGTACAACGCCGCGACGGAGTCCCAGCGCGGCAACGTCATCCCCGTGGAGATCACGGTCTACGAGGACCGCTCCTTCACCTTCGTCACCAAGACCCCGCCGGCCGCCGAGCTGATCAAGAAGGCCGCCGGCGTGGCCAAGGGCTCCGGCGAGCCGCACAAGACCAAGGTCGCCACCCTCACCGACGCCCAGCTCACCGAGATCGCCGAGATGAAGATGCAGGACCTCAACGCCAACGACGTGGACATGGCCAAGCGGATCATCGCCGGTACCGCCCGGTCGATGGGCATCACCGTCCAGTGATCCACCACCCGGGTATGCCGCCCGCCCCCTGGGGCGGACCGCGCACCCGGGACCCGGGAGACCGGGAGGGTGCGCACCGGTGCACCCTCCCGCCACCCCACCCCGTGGCAGGGCCTGCTTCGGCCCGTCCGACCACACCTCCCACCACCACCAAGGAGTGCACATGAAGCGCAGCAAGGCCTACCAGGCCGCCGCCGAGAAGATCGAGGACGGCAGGCTCTACGGCCCCGTCGAGGCGGTGCGGCTCGCCAAGGAGACCGCCACCACGAAGTACGACGCGACCATCGAGGTCGCCCTGCGCCTGGGTGTCGACCCGCGCAAGGCCGACCAGCTGGTCCGTGGCACCGTGAACCTGCCCAACGGCACCGGAAAGACCGCCCGCGTCCTGGTCATCGCCAACGGTGACAAGGCCGAGGCCGCCCGTGAGGCGGGCGCGGACTTCGTCGGCTCGGACGACATGATCGAGAAGATCGCCGGCGGCTGGACCGACTTCGACGCCGTCGTGGCCACCCCCGACCTCATGGGCAAGGTCGGTCGCCTGGGCAAGGTGCTCGGCCCCCGCGGCCTCATGCCGAACCCCAAGACCGGCACCGTCACGATGGACACGGCCAAGGCCGTGACCGAGATCAAGGGCGGCAAGATCGAGTTCCGCGTGGACAAGCACGCCAACCTGCACTTCATCATCGGCAAGGTCTCCTTCGACGAGGCCGCCCTGGTCGAGAACTACGGCGCCGCCATCGACGAGGTCCTGCGGCTCAAGCCGTCCAGCTCCAAGGGTCGCTACGTCACCAAGGCGACCGTGGCCACGACGATGGGCCCGGGCATCCCGGTCGACCCCTCGCGCGTGGGCAGCACCTCCACCGAGAGCGAGTGATCCCGGCCGGCGTCGCCGGTCATCACCCGTCCCGGAGCCCGGGGAGCGATCCGCTCCCCGGGCTCCGGCGCGTCCGCCCGGGTGCGGCAGGATGGTGCCCATGAGCGGCGGACCCGATCCCCAGGACCTGCGGGCCTCGGTGGACGCCTACGTCGCCCACCTGCCCGAGCTGGAGGTGGCCACGTACGGCTTCGTCCGGCTGGTGACCGACCTCCTCGACGACGCCGGGGTCAACTACCTGTCCGTCACGGGGCGCACCAAGAGCGTGCAGTCCTTCGCCGCCAAGGCAGGACGCACCCACGACGGCAGGCCGGTCTTCCCCCGGCCGCTGGCCGAGATCACCGACCAGATCGGCCTGCGGGTGATCACCTACGTGCGCGACGACGTGGAGATCGTCGCCGAGCTGCTCGCCTCCACGCTCGCCGTGCTCGAGGACCGGGACATGGGCCGGGAGACGGCGGACCAGGGTGCGTTCGGCTACGCCAGCCGCCACCTGCTCGTCGCCGTCGACGCCTCCCGCTCGCTCACCCCGGAGCGCGAGCTGCTGCGGCCCTACACCGCGTCCGTCCAGGTGCGGACCGTGCTGCAGCACGCCTGGGCGGAGTTCGAGCACGACATCCGCTACAAGGGGACCGTGCCCGTGGAGCACGCCTCCGACCTCAACCGCCGGTTCACGCTCGCCGCCGGCCTCCTCGAGCTGGCCGACCGGGAGTTCTCTGCGATCCGCGACCGTCTCCAGGCGATGCCCGCGGTGCCCTCCGAGGCCGACGGGGACGACCCGCGGATCGGCGCGCAGGAGCTGGCGACCTTCCTCGCCGGCCGCTTCCCCGGGGCCGGGTGGTCGCGCACCGAGCACTACGGCTGGATCGCCGGGCTGCTGCTCGAGCTGGGGATCACCTCCCTGGAGGAGCTGGGCGCCCAGCTCGCGGGCATCGACACCGAGGCGGTCAACGCGACGATGGGCTACCGCTACCCGCCGGCCGCGGTGCGGCGGCTGGACGACGCGCTGCTGTCGCTGCACGGCCCGGCCTACCTGGAGCTGCACGGCAACGCCCACCGTGCCGAGCAGCTGCGGGAGCGGCTGGGCACGCTGCGCGCCGCCGGCCCGGACGAGGGCGGGCCCCGGTGAGCGAGGGTCGGCCGCAGGCACGGCCCGGACGGACGGAGGGCGGGCCGCGCGGAGGCGACAGCCGGGGCGAGCCGGCGTCGGTGCGCTGGTACCACCGGCTCGTCACCGCGGACACGGAGGCAGAGGAGCAGCTGGGTGGCGCCCGGCGGGTGGCGTCCGGAGGGCTCCGGCTCATGGCGGCGAACGCGCTCCAGAGCGCCGGCGACCAGGTGGTGAACGCCAAGACGGTGCTGCCGTGGCTGCTGACGCTCCTCGGTGCGCCCGCGGCGCTGGTCGGCCTGCTCGTGCCGGTGCGGGAGTCCGGGTCCATGCTGCCCCAGGCGGCGCTGACGCCGTGGGTGCTGCGGGCACCGCGGCGCACCCGGGTCTGGATGGTGGGAGCGACCGGCCAGGGACTGGCCACCCTCGGGATGGCGGCGGCCGCCACGTTCGCCGAGGGCCTGCTGGCCGGCGTCCTCGTCGTGACCGCGCTCGCGGTGTTCGCCCTGGCCCGGGCCCTGTGCTCGATGGCTTCCAAGGACGTCCAGGGCCGGGCCGTGCCCAAGGGCCAGCGCGGCCAGGTCACCGGCATCGCCACCGCCGTCTCCGGCATCGTGGCGGTCGTGCTCGGCGTGGCGCTGCAGCGGCTGGGGCAGGACCTGGACGTCGCCGTGCTGGCGGCTCTGCTCGTCGGGGCGGCGCTCACCTGGTTCATCGGCGTCGCGGTCTACGCCGGCATCCCCGAGAGCCCCGAGGGTCCGTCCAGCGACCCTCGTGGGGGGAGGAGGGCAGGCCCGGACGCCGGAGGGCAGCGACGCGGGGAGGGCAGCGAGGCCGGGCGCGAGGACCGGGGGACGGGCGCCGGGTCGTCGTGGGTGCGGGACACCCTGACCCTCCTGGGGACCGACCGGGAGTTCCGCCACTTCGTCGTGGCCCGGGCCCTGCTGCTCGTGTCCGCGCTCGCACCGCCCTTCCTCGTGACGCTGGCGGCGGACCGCGGCAGCTCGTGGCTGGCGGGCCTGGGAGCCTTCGTCATCGCCCAGGGGGTCGCGTCCGTCGTCGGGGGACGGGTCTTCGGCCGGCTGGCCGACCGCTCCAGCCGGCTCGTCATGGTGGTCGGTGCGGCGGCCGCCTCGCTCGTGGTCCTGCTCGTCGTGTGGGTGGTGGTCGCGGGGGCCGACGTCCTGGTGCTGCCCGCCCTCGTCGGGGGCTACCTGGTCATCAGCCTGGTCCACGTCGGTGTGCGGGTGGCCCGTAAGACCTACGTCGTCGACATGGCCGAGGGGGACCTGCGCACCCGCTACGTGGCCACCGCGAACACGGCGATGGGGGTCATCCTGCTGGTCACGGGCGCCGTCAGCGCCGGCCTGGCCACCCTGGGGGAGGTGCCGGCCCTCGTCTTCCTGGCCGTGCTGGGTCTGGTGGGTGCGGCGGTCTCCTGGCGCCTGCCGGAGGTGTCCGGGCGGGGCTGAGGAAGATCCACCTCCGCAAGGCCTGGGCGGGCCGGGTGGGGGTCGGTCTCAGAGGTGCGGGCAGCGGTACGCCCGCACCCCGTCTCGGCCCGACGTGGTCACCGCGCTGCGCAGCGAGGCGAGCACGGCCTCCTCGACGACGTCGGCCACCGCCACGAACCAGGCCGAGAGCCACGGCCCGTCCCGACGGGCCGGTCCGGTCGGGTCGGCGGTGCTCCACGCCAGCACGAACTCGCCGGACCCGTGGGCCGTGGGCACCCCGGTGCGGGCGAGACCGTTCTGGGCGCGCCGTGCCAGCCGGCCGAGCTGACGGGAGTCGAGCGGGGCGTCGGTGGCCAGGAGGACCACGACGGACCCGTCGACCGGGTCCGGCCCCCCGCCGGTCCCGGGACCACCCACCCGTCGCCCGTGCAGGACCAGGTCCTGCGCCCGTCCCATGTTGGTGAGGACGAGGGCTCCCAGCGTCCGGCGGCCCCTCCCGTCCGGGTCGAGGACGGGCGTCGAGGAGGTGCCGATCCCGCCCTTCCAGCCGAAGGCCACCATGCCGGCCCCCGCGCCCACCGCTCCCTGCTCGACCCGGTGCCCCGGGTCGGCGGCCCTGGCCGCGGTCACGGCCGCCACCGCATGCCGCGGCCGCACCGCCAGGGTCCGCAGATCGGTGAGCCGCCCGTCGTTGCACTCCAGCACCACCGGGTTGACCGTCGCCGGCCGACCCAGGTCGGGGTGGCGGGCCAGCAGCTCGCGGAGCGCCCCCTCGTGGGCCGCCCCCACCCCGAACGTCCCGGTCAGCAGGACGGGAGCCTCCAGCTCACCCAGTTCGCCCACCTGGCTCAGCCCCACCGGCTTGCCGTAGCCGTTGACGACGTGCACGGCCGCGGGAACGGGTTCGGCGAGCAGGTCGCGGACGTGGGGCAGCACGCACGTCACGCCCGTGCGGACGACCGGCTCCTCCTCGACGAGGGTGACGTGGCCCACCCGTACCCCGGCGACGTCGGTGATGCTGCCCATGGGGCCACCCTGCCACCGGCCAGGGGATTTGGGGTGCTCCCGGCGGATGCCGTACCCTCGATCCATACCCATGACCGCCGGTCGTCGGTGTGCCCGGGTGCCGAGAGGCATCCGCGGGGCGTCGGCCGAAGGCCTCCACGACGGAGCGACCAGCGCAGGATGAAACGAGCCTCGCTCAGCGGGCGACCCTGGTCGCCCCTGCAGCGTCCGAGCCCCGTGCGCCTGCGCCGGGGCTCGTTGTCGTGCGGCCCGGGGGTAGCCGGCACCACGTGACGAAGGAGGCCACCATGGCGACGCCCGAGAAGGCCGCAGCCATTGCCGAGCTGACGGAGAAGTTCCGCAGCTCCGGTGCGGCCGTGCTGACCAACTACCGCGGTCTGACGGTGAGCCAGCTCACCGAGCTCCGCGGCACGATGCGCGAGCACGCCACCTACGCCGTGGTGAAGAACACGCTGACCAGGCGCGCTGCCGCCGAGGCCGGGATCGAGGGCCTGGACGAGCACCTGGTCGGGCCCACCGCGATCGCCTTCGTCGAGGGCGACCCGGTCGCCGTCGCCAAGGGTCTGCGTGACTTCACCAAGGCCAACCCGGCCCTGGTCATCAAGGCGGGGGTGCTCGACGGCAAGCCGTTGACCCCCGAGGAGATCACCAAGCTCGCGGACCTCGAGTCCCGCGAGGTCCTGCTGGCCAAGCTCGCAGGCGCCATGAAGGCGAACCTGAGCAAGGCCGCCTCCCTCTTCGCCGCCCCGCTGTCGCAGACCGCCAGGGTCGTCGACGCGCTGCGCGCGAAGGTCGAGGAGCAGGGCGGTCCCGCCGCCGCGCCGGCCGAGGCCGACGCTGCTCCGCAGGCTCCGGCCGAGGACACCACCGCCGAGGCTCCGGCCGAGGACACCACCGCCGAGGCTCCGGCCGAGGACACCACCGCCGAGGCTCCGGCCGAGGACACCACCGCCGAGGCTCCGGCCGAGGACACCACCGCCGAGGCTCCGGCCGAGGACACCACCGACGTCGCCGAGGGTGGCGACGACAGCTGAGACGACCGTCCGGTCCGACCAGCAGCACCACCCCCCACGCCACTCACGGCACGAGAGAAAGGACGCCATCATGGCGAAGCTGAGCACCGAGGAGCTTCTTGACCAGTTCAAGGAGATGACCCTGATCGAGCTGTCCGAGTTCGTCAAGGCCTTCGAGGACACCTTCGAGGTCACCGCCGCCGCCCCGGTCGCCGTCGCGGCCGCCGGTGCGCCGGCCGCAGGCGGCGGCGACGCCGGTGCGGGCGCCGCCGAGGAGCAGGACGAGTTCGACGTCGTCCTCGAGGCCGCCGGCGACAAGAAGATCCAGGTCATCAAGGAGGTCCGTGCGCTGACCTCCCTCGGCCTGAAGGAGGCCAAGGACCTCGTCGACGGGGCCCCCAAGCCGGTCCTGGAGAAGGTCGACAAGGAGACCGCCGACAAGGCCAAGGAGCAGCTCGAGGGCGCCGGCGCCACCGTCACCCTCAAGTGAGCCCCTTCCGGACGGCCTGACCGTCCGGGACCGCTCCGCCACGGGCGGGGTCGCACCAGCGCATGCGCTGGTTGCGGCCCCGCCCGTCGGGCGTTCCGGGGACGCGACGGCGCGGCGACGGTGCGGCCCACCGGCGCGCACGCTTGACGAACGCCCCCCGGAGGGGCACAGTTGCTGCCACGACGACGCCGTCGCGGCAAGGGGGACGCCGCAGGGGTTGGACGACGTGTGTCTGGACGTGTATGCTGTCGCTTTGCGCTGCCCTGCACCTGCCTCCCGCCCACCGCTGACCGCTGCCGCACGTCGAGACCTCGTCGTGCCCCTCGGTCCGGCACGCGAGGGAGCAGGTCCTGGCCGCGATGAACCTAGCCGCCCCCAGGCCCGTGGAAGGACCAATCCTTGGCTGCCTCGCGCACTGCGAAGAAGACTGTGTCCACCGCTCGTACGGCTTCCGGCCGTCTGAGCTTCGCTAAGATCAGGGAGCCTCTCGAGGTTCCCGACCTGCTCGCCCTCCAGACCGAGAGCTTCGACTGGCTGCTCGGCAACGAGGCGTGGCAGGCGCGTGTCGCCGCCGCCCAGGCCGACGGACGCGACGACATTCCCAGCACCTCCGGTCTGGAGGAGATCTTCGAGGAGATCTCCCCGATCGAGGACTTCTCCGGTTCCATGTCCCTGAGCTTCCGGGACCACCGGTTCGAGGAGCAGAAGTACTCCATCGAGGAGTGCCAGGAGAAGGACATGACCTACTCCGCGCCGCTCTTCGTGACCGCGGAGTTCATCAACAACTCCACCGGTGAGATCAAGAGCCAGACCGTCTTCATGGGCGACTTCCCGCTCATGACGCCGCGCGGCACGTTCATCGTCAACGGGACCGAGCGGGTCGTCGTCTCCCAGCTGGTCCGTTCCCCGGGCGTCTACTTCGAGCGCAGCCTCGACAAGACCTCCGACAAGGACATCTTCTCGGCCAAGGTCATCCCCAGCCGCGGTGCCTGGCTGGAGTTCGAGATCGACAAGCGTGACCAGGTCGGCGTGCGCGTGGACCGCAAGCGCAAGCAGAGCGTCACGGTGCTCCTGAAGGCCCTGGGCATGTCCGAGGCCGAGATCCTCGAGCAGTTCGGCGACTACGAGTCGATCCGGGCCACCCTGGAGAAGGACCACACCGCCGGCCAGGACGAGGCGCTGCTGGACATCTACCGCAAGCTGCGTCCGGGCGAACCGCCCACCAAGGAGGCCGCCCAGAACCTGCTGGACAACCTCTACTTCAACCCCAAGCGCTACGACCTGGCCAAGGTCGGCCGCTACAAGGTCAACAAGAAGCTGGGGCTGCAGGCGCCGCTCGGCGAGTCCGTGCTCGGTCTGGACGACATCGTCTCCACGATCCGCTACATCGTCGCGCTGCACGCCGGGGAGACCACCCTGGACGCGCCGGCCGGCGAGCTGCCGGTCGAGGTCGACGACATCGACCACTTCGGCAACCGTCGTCTGCGCAGCGTCGGCGAGCTCATCCAGAACCAGGTCCGCACGGGCCTGTCCCGGATGGAGCGCGTCGTCCGCGAGCGGATGACCACCCAGGACGTCGAGGCGATCACGCCGCAGACCCTGATCAACATCCGGCCCGTCGTCGCCTCCATCAAGGAGTTCTTCGGCACCAGCCAGCTGTCCCAGTTCATGGACCAGAACAACCCGCTCTCCGGGCTGACGCACAAGCGTCGTCTGTCCGCGCTGGGTCCGGGTGGTCTGTCGCGTGACCGTGCCGGCATGGAGGTCCGTGACGTCCACCCCAGCCACTACGGTCGCATGTGCCCGATCGAGACCCCCGAGGGTCCGAACATCGGTCTGATCGGCTCGTTGGCCTCCTACGGGCGGATCAACCCCTTCGGCTTCGTCGAGACCCCCTACCGGCGGGTCGCCGACGGCAAGGTCACCGACGAGGTCGACTACCTCTCCGCCGACGAGGAGGACCGCTTCGTCATCGCCCAGGCCAACGCCCAGCTCGGTGACGACGGCACCTTCCTCGACGAGCGCGTGCTCGTGCGGGCCCACGACGGCGAGGCCGTCGACGTGCCCGCCAGCGAGGTGGAGTACATGGACGTCTCGGCGCGCCAGATGGTGTCGGCCGCGACGGCGATGATCCCCTTCCTGGAGCACGACGACGCCAACCGCGCGCTCATGGGCGCCAACATGCAGCGTCAGGCCGTCCCGCTCGTGCGGGCCGAGGCTCCGCTCGTGGGCACGGGTATGGAGCACCGCGCCGCCCTGGACTCGGGCGACGTCGTGCGCGCCGGCAAGCCGGGCGTGGTCCAGGAGGTCTCCGCCGACCTGGTCACCGTGGCCAACGACGACGGCACCTACACCTCCTACCGCATCGGCAAGTTCACCCGCTCCAACCAGGGCAACTGCTACAACCAGCAGGTCCGCGTGGACACCGGGCAGCGGGTCGAGGCCGGCGGTCTCATCGCCGACGGACCGGCCACCGACGGCGGGGAGATGGCTCTGGGTCGCAACCTGCTGGTCGCGTTCATGCCGTGGGAGGGCTACAACTACGAGGACGCCATCATCCTCTCCCAGCGCATCGTCCAGGACGACGTGCTCTCCTCCATCCACATCGAGGAGCACGAGCTCGACGCCCGGGACACCAAGCTGGGCCCGGAGGAGATCACCCGGGACATCCCGAACGTCTCCGACGAGGTGCTGGCCGACCTCGACGAGCGCGGCATCATCCGCATCGGCGCCGAGGTGCGCGACGGCGACCTGCTCGTCGGCAAGGTCACGCCCAAGGGTGAGACCGAGCTGACGCCGGAGGAGCGCCTGCTGCGCGCCATCTTCGGGGAGAAGGCCCGCGAGGTGCGCGACACCTCGATGAAGGTCCCCCACGGCGAGACCGGCACCGTCATCGGCGTCAAGGTGTTCGACCGTGAGGAGGGTGACGAGCTGCCCCCGGGCGTGAACCAGCTGGTCCGCGTCTACGTCGCCAACAAGCGCAAGATCACCGACGGCGACAAGCTGGCCGGCCGCCACGGCAACAAGGGCGTCATCTCCAAGATCCTCCCGGTGGAGGACATGCCCTTCCTCGAGGACGGGACCCCGGTCGACGTCGTGCTCAACCCGCTGGGCGTGCCCGGCCGGATGAACATCGGCCAGATCCTGGAGCTGCACCTGGGCTGGGCCGCCGCGCAGGGCTGGAAGATCGAGGGCGACCCGGAGTGGGCCGATCTCATCCCGGCGGACGCCCGCGAGGCCGAGCCGCGCACCCGTGTGGCCAGCCCGGTCTTCGACGGTGCCCGCGAGGAGGAGATCACCGGTCTGCTGGAGTCGACCACCCCCGCGCGGGACGGTCAGCGCCTCATCGGTGCCAGCGGCAAGGCGAAGATGTTCGACGGTCGCTCCGGCGAGCCCTACCCGGACCCGGTCTCCGTCGGCTACATGTACATCCTCAAGCTGCACCACCTCGTGGACGACAAGATCCACGCCCGCAGCACGGGGCCGTACTCGATGATCACCCAGCAGCCGCTGGGCGGGAAGGCGCAGTTCGGCGGTCAGCGCTTCGGCGAGATGGAGGTCTGGGCCCTGGAGGCCTACGGCGCCGCGTACGCCCTGCAGGAGCTGCTGACGATCAAGTCCGACGACGTCACCGGTCGCGTCAAGGTCTACGAGTCCATCGTCAAGGGCGACAACGTGCCCGAGCCCGGCATCCCCGAGTCCTTCAAGGTGCTCATCAAGGAGATGCAGTCGCTGTGCCTGAACGTGGAGGTCCTCTCCTCCGACGGCACGCAGATCGACCTGCGCGAGTCGGACACCGAGGTGTTCCGCGCGGCCGAGGAGCTCGGCATCGACCTGTCCCGGCGGGAGCCGAGCAGCGTCGAGGAGGTCTAGGCCGGGGGCGCGCACGCGCCTGCCCCCGGTGGAACGAGGTCGCCGGGCGACGCCTCGACAGAGGCAACGCCCGGCGACCCACCCACGAACGAACTTTTCACTGCATACCTGACGAAAAGGAAGCACGAAGTGCTGGACGTCAACTTCTTCGACGAGCTTCGTATCGGCCTGGCCACCGCGGACGACATCCGCACCTGGAGCCACGGTGAGGTCAAGAAGCCCGAGACCATCAACTACCGCACCCTGAAGCCGGAGAAGGACGGGCTCTTCTGCGAGAAGATCTTCGGTCCCACCCGCGACTGGGAGTGCTACTGCGGCAAGTACAAGCGCGTTCGCTTCAAGGGCATCATCTGCGAGCGCTGCGGCGTCGAGGTGACCCGCGCCGGCGTGCGCCGCGAGCGCATGGGCCACATCGAGCTGGCCGCGCCCGTGACCCACATCTGGTACTTCAAGGGCGTCCCCTCGCGCCTGGGCTACCTGCTCGACCTGGCCCCGAAGGACCTGGAGAAGGTCATCTACTTCGCGGCCTACATGATCACGCACGTGGACGAGGAGCAGCGGCACGCCGACCTGCCCAGCCTCGAGGCGCAGATCCAGACCGAGAAGAAGGCGCTGGAGAACCGTCGCGACGCCGACGTCGAGGAGCGCGCCAAGAAGCTGGAGTCCGACCTGGCCGAGCTCGAGGCAGAGGGTGCCAAGGCCGACGCCCGGCGCAAGGTCAAGGACGGCGCCGAGCGGGAGATGAACCAGATCCGCCGGCGTGCCGACCAGCAGATCGAGCGGCTCGAGCAGGTCTGGGACCGCTTCAAGAACCTCAAGATCCAGGACCTCGAGGGCGACGAGGTGCTCTACCGCGAGATGCGGGACCGCTTCGGCATGTACTTCGAGGGCGGGATGGGCGCCGCGGCGCTGCAGAAGCGTCTGCAGACCTTCGACCTGGACGCCGAGGCGGCCTCGCTGCGCGAGACCATCGCGACCGGCAAGGGCCAGCGCAAGACCCGCGCCATCAAGCGGCTCAAGGTCGTCACCTCGTTCCTGCAGACCAAGAACGAGCCGGCCGGGATGGTCCTGGACTGCGTCCCGGTCATCCCGCCGGACCTGCGGCCGATGGTCCAGCTGGACGGTGGACGCTTCGCGACCTCCGACCTCAACGACCTCTACCGTCGTGTCATCAACCGCAACAACCGCCTCAAGCGGCTGCTCGACCTCGGTGCCCCCGAGATCATCGTCAACAACGAGAAGCGGATGCTGCAGGAGGCCGTGGACTCGTTGTTCGACAACGGTCGTCGTGGCCGCGCCGTCACCGGTCCGGGCAACCGGCCGCTGAAGTCCCTGTCCGACATGCTCAAGGGCAAGCAGGGCCGCTTCCGTCAGAACCTGCTGGGCAAGCGCGTGGACTACTCGGGCCGTTCGGTCATCGTGGTGGGTCCGCAGCTGAAGCTTCACCAGTGCGGCCTGCCCAAGCAGATGGCGCTGGAGCTGTTCAAGCCGTTCGTCATGAAGCGCCTGGTCGACCTGGACCACGCGCAGAACATCAAGTCGGCCAAGCGCATGGTCGAGCGGGGCCGCAGCGTCGTCTGGGACGTGCTCGAGGAGGTCATCACCGACCACCCCGTGCTGCTCAACCGGGCACCCACGCTGCACCGCCTCGGCATCCAGGCCTTCGAGCCGCAGCTGGTCGAGGGCAAGGCCATCCAGATCCACCCGCTGGTCTGCACCGCCTTCAACGCCGACTTCGACGGTGACCAGATGGCCGTGCACCTGCCGCTGTCGGCCGAGGCCCAGGCGGAGGCGCGCATCCTCATGCTCTCCTCCAACAACATCCTCAAGCCGGCCGACGGTCGCCCGGTGACCATGCCCACCCAGGACATGGTGATCGGCCTGTTCCACCTGACCTCGCCCAGCGAGCCGGGCCAGGGCAGCGACCACACGGTCGTCGACGCGGACGGGCAGGACCACCTGCGCGCGTTCAGCTCGGTCGCCGAGGCCCAGATGGCCTTCGACGCCGGACAGATCGCGCTTGGGACGCCGATCCGGCTGCGCCTGACCGACACCGCGCCCCCGCTGGGCCACGAGCTCCCCGAGGGGGCCGTCGTGACCGACGACGGCGTCGTGGACGCCTTCGAGCTGGACACGACGCTGGGCCGGGCGGTCTTCAACGACGCCCTGCCGCCGAACTACGCCTACGTCGACGACGTGGTGGAGAAGAAGCGCCTCTCGGCGATCGTCAACGACCTGGCCGAGCGCTACACGAAGGTGCAGGTCGCGGCGAGCCTCGACGCCCTCAAGGACCTGGGCTTCCACTTCGCGACCCGTTCGGGCACGACGGTGGCGATCTCCGACGTGCAGACGCCGGAGCGCAAGATCGAGATCCTCTCCGGCTACGAGGCCAAGGCCGCCAAGGTGCAGCTGCAGTACGAGCGCGGTCTGATCACCGACGACGAGCGTCGCCAGGAGCTCGTGGAGATCTGGACCCAGGCGACCAACGAGGTCGCCAAGGAGCTGGAGACCACGATGCCCAAGGACAACACCATCTACCGGATGGTCACCTCCGGGGCGCGAGGCAACTGGTTCCAGCTGCGGCAGATCGCCGGCATGCGAGGCCTGATGGCCAACCCCAAGGGCGAGATCATCCCGCGGCCGATCAAGTCGAACTTCCGCGAGGGCCTGTCCGTGCTGGAGTTCTTCATCTCCACGCACGGCGCCCGCAAGGGGCTGGCGGACACCGCGCTGCGGACCGCCGACTCCGGCTACCTGACCCGTCGCCTCGTCGACGTGTCCCAGGACGTCATCATCCGTGAGGACGACTGCGGCACCGAGCGCGGCTTCGTCATGCCGATCGCGGTCCGCCTGGAGAGCGGCGCCCTGCGCGAGCACGACGACGTGGAGACGGCCGTCTACGCCCGCACCCTGGTCGAGACGATCACTTCCGAGGACGGCGAGGTGCTGGCCGAGGCCGGGATCGACCTGGGTGACGTGGTCATCGACCGCCTGGTGGCTGCCGGCGTCGAGCAGGTCAAGGTCCGCTCGGTCCTGACCTGCGAGTCGCTGGTCGGCACCTGCGCGCGGTGCTACGGCCGCTCGCTGGCCACCGGCAAGCTCGTGGACATCGGCGAGGCGGTCGGCATCATCGCCGCCCAGTCGATCGGCGAGCCCGGCACCCAGCTGACGATGCGCACCTTCCACACCGGTGGTGTGGCCGGCGACGACATCACGCAGGGTCTGCCCCGCGTCGTCGAGCTGTTCGAGGCCCGCACCCCCAAGGCGGTCGCCCCGATCGCCGAGGCCAGCGGCCGGATCGAGATCGAGGACACCGACAAGACGCGGCGCCTCCTGCTCACCCCGGACGACGGCTCGGAGGAGCACGCCTACCCGGTCAGCAAGCGCGCGCGCCTGCTGGTCCAGGACGGGCAGCACGTCGAGGTCGGTGCCCAGCTGGTCACCGGTGCGATCGACCCCAAGCAGGTCCTGCGCATCCTCGGCCCCCGCGCCACCCAGCAGCACCTGGTGGACGAGGTCCAGCACGTCTACCGTCAGCAGGGCGTGTCGATCCACGACAAGCACATCGAGGTCATCGTGCGGCAGATGCTGCGCCGGATCACGGTCATCGAGGCCGGCGACGCCGAGCTGCTGCCGGGCACCCTGGTGGAGCGCGGCCGGTTCGAGGCCGAGAACCGCCGGGTCGTCTCCGAGGGCGGGCGCCCGGCGTCCGGCCGGCCCGAGCTCATGGGCATCACCAAGGCCTCGCTGGCCACCGACTCGTGGCTCTCGGCGGCCTCCTTCCAGGAGACCACCCGGGTGCTCACCGAGGCGGCCATGGAGGCCAAGAGCGACCCGCTGCTCGGCCTGAAGGAGAACGTCATCCTCGGCAAGCTGATCCCCGCGGGGACCGGACTGCCGCGCTACCGGAACCTGCCGGTGGAGCCGACCGAGGAGGCCAAGGCCGAGGCCTACGCCCCGCCGGTCTACGAGGACTTCGACTACGCCGGCGCGTTCGGCCAGGGCACCGGCGAGGCCGTGCGCCTCGAGGACCTGCCCGCGGGCGACGAGCGCTACTGACCCCGTCGGGTCGGGCCCGTCCCGGCCCCAGGTCCGCCGCGAGGGGCGGGTATGCCGTGCGAACGGCATACCCGCCCCTCGTGCGTGGCGAAAGGTCCGGGCGGGGAGCGCGCACCGTGATTTGTCCGTGCCCCCCGGCAGCCGGTACTCTGGAGAACTGTGTGTGGGCCAGGCCCTGCACGCGTGCAGGTGCCCGGTCCCCGACCAGGCCCGACCACGACCATCTCTCGCCGGGCAGTCCGCCCCGGTCCCGCCCGTGAGGCACATCATGCACCACGGCGGGTCGGACGGGAAGTGCAGGGGAGAGCAGCGTGTCCGACCTCCTTCCCGGGGGACGGACAGGCGAAACCCAAGGAGCGCGACCCGCGGCGAGCAGCCGGGGGACCCGCGGAAGACCAACGACTGACGGAGAATCAGTGCCCACGATCAACCAGCTCGTCCGCAAGGGCCGCTCGGACAAGGTGAAGAAGTCCGACTCGCCGGCCCTCAAGGGCAACCCGCAGCGCCGCGGCGTCTGCACCCGCGTCTACACCACCACCCCCAAGAAGCCGAACTCCGCCCTGCGCAAGGTCGCCCGTGTGCGCCTGACCAGCGGCGTCGAGGTCACGGCCTACATTCCGGGCGTCGGCCACAACCTGCAGGAGCACTCGATCGTGCTCGTCCGCGGCGGCCGCGTGAAGGACCTTCCGGGTGTCCGCTACAAGATCATCCGCGGGTCCCTGGACACGCAGGGCGTCAAGGGGCGCAACCAGTCCCGCTCCCGCTACGGCGCGAAGAAGGAGAAGAAGTAATGCCTCGTAAGGGCCCCGCTCCCAAGCGCCCGCTGATCCAGGACCCGGTCTACGGCAGCCAGCTGGTCACCCAGCTCGTCAACAAGATCCTCACGGACGGCAAGAAGTCCACCGCCGAGCGCATCGTCTACGGCGCCCTCGAGGGCTGCCGGGCCAAGACCGGCACCGACCCGGTGCAGACGCTCAAGCGTGCGCTGGACAACGTCAAGCCGGCCCTGGAGGTCAAGTCCCGTCGCGTCGGTGGCGCCACCTACCAGGTGCCGATCGAGGTCAAGCCGGGCCGCAGCACCACGCTGGCCCTGCGCTGGCTCGTCGGCTACTCCCGTCAGCGTCGCGAGAAGACGATGACCGAGCGCCTGATGAACGAGATCCTCGACGCGAGCAACGGCCTGGGCGCCGCGGTGAAGCGTCGCGAGGACACGCACAAGATGGCCGAGGCCAACAAGGCCTTCGCGCACTACCGCTGGTGACCGCGCGGGGGTGAGGGTATGCCGCGCGCGCCCGCCCGGGCGCCGCGCGCCCCTCGCCCCCCGCACCCGCCGCACACGACGACGAGCACCACCAAGCAGAGAGAGAGACCGTGGCACAGGACGTCCTGACGGACCTGACGAAGGTCCGCAACATCGGCATCATGGCGCACATCGATGCCGGCAAGACGACGACCACCGAGCGCATCCTGTTCTACACGGGTGTCAAGCACAAGATGGGCGAGACGCACGACGGCGCGTCGACGACCGACTGGATGGACCAGGAGAAGGAGCGGGGGATCACCATCACCTCCGCCGCCGTCACCAGCTTCTGGAAGGGCACGCAGATCAACCTGATCGACACGCCCGGCCACGTGGACTTCACCGTCGAGGTGGAGCGCAACCTGCGCGTGCTCGACGGCGCCGTCGCCGTTTTCGACGGCAAGGAGGGTGTCGAGCCCCAGTCCGAGACCGTCTGGCGCCAGGCCGACAAGTACGGCGTCCCCCGCATGTGCTTCATCAACAAGATGGACAAGATGGGGGCCGACTTCTACTTCTCGGTCAAGACCATGGTGGACCGCCTCGGCGCGACCCCGCTGGTCATGCAGCTGCCGATCGGGTCCGAGGCCGACTTCGTCGGCATGGTCGACCTGGTGAGCATGAAGGCGCTCACCTGGTCCATCGACACCCCGCTGGGTGAGGCCTACGAGACCGGGGACATCCCGGCCGACCTGCAGGAGCGGGCGGACGAGTACCGCAGCATCCTGCTCGAGCGGGTCGCCGAGTCCGACGACCAGCTGCTGGAGAAGTACCTCGGCGGCGAGGAGCTGACCGAGGAGGAGATCAAGGCCGGTGTGCGTGCGCTGACCCTGGCCGGCGAGGTCAACCCGGTGTTCTGCGGGACGGCGTTCAAGAACAAGGGCGTGCAGCCCCTGCTCGACGCGGTCGTGGCCTACCTGCCCTCCCCGGTGGACCTGCCCCCGACCGAGGGGCACAAGCCCGGTGACGAGGAGACGGTCATCACCCGCAGCCCGGACACCAAGGAGCCGTTCGCGGCCCTGGCGTTCAAGATCGCCTCGCACCCCTTCTTCGGCACCCTGACCTACATCCGGGTCTACTCCGGCGAGATCACCGCGGGCTCGCCCGTGATGAACGCGACCAAGGGTCGCAAGGAGCGTCTGGGCAAGCTGTTCCAGATGCACGCCAACAAGGAGAACCCGGTCGAGAAGGTCTCCGCGGGTCACATCTACGCCGTGATCGGGCTCAAGGACACGACCACGGGGGACACCCTGTGCGACGTCGGCCAGCAGATCATCCTGGAGTCGATGACCTTCCCGGAGCCGGTCATCCACGTGGCGATCGAGCCCAGGACCAAGGGTGACCAGGAGAAGCTGGGCACCGCGATCCAGAAGCTCGCGCAGGAGGACCCCACCTTCACCGTCCGTCTGGACGAGGAGACTGGTCAGACCGTCATCGGCGGCATGGGCGAGCTCCACCTCGACATCCTCGTGGACCGGATGAAGCGCGAGTTCAAGGTGGAGGCGAACGTGGGCGCCCCCCAGGTCGCCTACCGCGAGACCATCCGGCGCAAGGTGGAGAAGTTCGACTACACCCACAAGAAGCAGACGGGTGGGTCGGGCCAGTTCGCCAAGATCCAGATCGCGCTGGAGCCGATGGAGACCGGCGAGGGCGAGCTCTACACCTTCGAGAACGTCGTCACCGGTGGCCGGGTCCCCAAGGAGTACATCCCCTCGGTGGACCACGGCATCCAGGACGCCATGCAGCTGGGCATCCTGGCCGGCTACCCGGTCGTGGGGGTCAAGGCGACCCTTCTCGACGGTGCCTACCACGACGTCGACTCCTCGGAGATGGCGTTCAAGATCGCCGGCTCGATGGCCTTCAAGGAGGCCGCCCGCAAGGCCGACCCGGTCCTGCTCGAGCCGGTCATGGCCGTCGAGGTGCGCACGCCCGAGGACTACATGGGCGACGTCATCGGCGACCTGAACTCGCGCCGCGGGCACATCCAGGCGATGGAGGACGTCTCCGGCGCCAAGGTGGTCCGGGCCGTCGTGCCGCTGTCCGAGATGTTCGGGTACGTTGGTGACCTCCGGTCCAAGACCCAGGGTCGTGCCAACTACACGATGCAGTTCGACTCCTACGCCGAGGTTCCCCGGAACGTCGCGGAGGAGATCATCAAGAAGGTCCGCGGCGAGTGAGCTGACAAGTCACTTCGCCCTGCGGAGTGATGGACCGACGCACCACCTTTCCAGCAAACCAGTGAACGTCGTCGCGGCACCCAGCCGGTGACGAGCACAACCCGTCCAACAGGAGGACCCCAGTGGCCAAGGCCAAGTTCGAGCGGAGCAAGCCGCACGTCAACATCGGAACGATCGGTCACATCGACCACGGCAAGACCACGTTGACGGCTGCCATCTCCAAGGTGCTGCACGACAAGTACCCGACCCTGAACGAGGCGTCGCCGTTCGACTCGATCGACAAGGCTCCGGAGGAGCGTCAGCGCGGTATCACGATCTCGATCGCGCACATCGAGTACCAGACCGAGAAGCGCCACTACGCGCACGTCGACTGCCCCGGTCACGCCGACTACGTGAAGAACATGATCACCGGTGCGGCCCAGATGGACGGCGCCATCCTCGTGGTCGCCGCCACCGACGGCCCGATGCCGCAGACCAAGGAGCACGTCCTCCTGGCCCGCCAGGTCGGCGTCCCCTACATCGTCGTGGCGCTGAACAAGTCCGACATGGTCGACGACGAGGAGATCATGGAGCTCGTCGAGATGGAGGTCCGCGAGCTGCTGTCCTCCTACGAGTTCCCCGGCGACGACCTCCCGGTCGTGCGCGTCTCCGCGCTCAAGGCCCTCGAGGGCGACGAGAAGTGGGCCCAGAGCGTGGCCGACCTCATGGACACGGTGGACGAGTACATCCCCGAGCCGGAGCGTGACCTCGACAAGCCGTTCATGATGCCCGTCGAGGACGTGTTCACGATCACCGGTCGTGGCACCGTCGTCACCGGTCGTATCGAGCGCGGCGTCCTGAAGGTCAACGAGGAGGTGGAGATCGTCGGCATCAAGGAGAACTCGATGAAGACGACCGTCACCGGCATCGAGATGTTCCGCAAGCTGCTCGACGAGGGTCGGGCGGGCGAGAACGTCGGTCTGCTGCTCCGTGGCACCAAGCGCGAGGAGGTGGAGCGCGGCCAGGTCATCGTCAAGCCGGGCTCGATCACCCCGCACACCGAGTTCGAGGCCCAGGCCTACATCCTGAGCAAGGACGAGGGTGGCCGCCACACCCCGTTCTACGACAACTACCGTCCGCAGTTCTACTTCCGGACCACGGACGTGACCGGCGTGTGCCACCTGCCCGAGGGCACCGAGATGGTCATGCCCGGCGACAACACCGACATGCGCGTGGAGCTGATCCAGCCGATCGCCATGGAGGAGGGCCTGATGTTCAACATCCGCGAGGGTGGCCGCACCGTCGGCGCCGGCCGGGTCACCAAGATCCTCAAGTGACCTGACCCTCCCGGTCCAGCAGGCCCCCGCCACCCACCCGGTGGCGGGGGCCTGCTGCATGTCCTGGTGTCCTCCCGGCCTTTCGGGCCGGTGGCAGGTACGCTGCGGAAGGACAGGACCACCGCGCCGGCACGGGCGCGGGCGACCATGACAACAGGAGGAGTCCCGTGGCCGACCTCGACCCAGCGATGGCGGGCGTGTGGCGTTTCGACCCGGGCCACACGCGCATCGGCTTCTCCGCCCGGCACGCCATGGTCACCACGGTGCGGGGCACGTTCACCGACGTGGAGGGGACCATCCACGTCGACGCCGAGAGCGTCTCCGCCTCCCGGGTGGAGGTGCGGCTGGGCACGGCGAGCGTCACCACGAACAACGAGCAGCGGGACGAGCACCTGCGCTCCATCGACTTCTTCGACGCCGAGCGCTACCCCGACATCCGGTTCGTCTCCTCCACCATCGACGAGGTCGAGGAGGGCAACTTCATGGTCGTGGGGGACCTGACCATCAAGGAGGTCACCAAGCAGGTGGCCATCCCGATCGCCCTGCTCGGGGTGCAGCGCGACCCCATGGGAAACCTGCGGGCCGGCTTCGAGGCCACCCGCCGGCTCAACCGCAGGGACTTCGGGCTGCACTGGAACATGCCCCTGGACACCGGCGGGGTGCTGGTGTCGGAGAAGGTGAGCCTCGAGTTCGAGATCTCCGCCATCAAGCAGGAGAGCTGACCGGGCGGACACCCGGACGACCCACCCTCCCGGGGGCCCGACCGGGCGGATTTGGGGTGCGCCACCGCTTCGTGGCACACTAGGCAGGTTGCTTGACGCGTGACGCGCACCCGTGTGTGCGTCGCCAGCCGTCCGGCACGCGCGATCGTCGTGGTCGGGGCAGCCGCCCCGGGGACACGGAAGGAGCGCGGGCGACGGCAGCGCAAGCCCCGGCGGTCGCCGGGACGGACACCAGCCCGATGAAGTAGCGCGAGCGAGCGTGGGACACCTCCGCAGGAGGCGCGACACGCCCGACCGCGGGGGTCGGAGTCCGGTCCAGGGTGACCGACGGTCCAGGAATGTTCTGTAGGACGACGAGAGAGAGTCAGACAAGCGATGGCGGGACAGAAGATCCGCATCCGGCTGAAGTCTTATGACCACGAGGTCATCGACAGCTCGGCGCGCAAGATCGTTGACACGGTGACCCGTGCCGGCGCCACCGTGGTCGGCCCGGTGCCGCTCCCGACGGAGAAGAACGTCTTCTGCGTCATCCGGTCGCCCCACAAGTACAAGGACAGCCGCGAGCACTTCGAGATGCGCACCCACAAGCGGCTCATCGACATCGTCGACCCGACGCCCAAGGCGGTCGACTCGTTGATGCGCCTCGACCTGCCGGCGGACGTCAACATCGAGATCAAGCTGTGAGTGTGACGATGACTGCTACCACTACCACCGTGCGCGCCGTCAAGGGTGTCCTCGGCGAGAAGCTCGGCATGACCCAGGTCTGGGACGCCGAGAACCGCTTGGTGCCCGTGACGGTCGTCAAGGCCGGCCCCTGCGTCGTGACCCAGGTCCGCGACGCGCAGACCGACGGGTACGACGCCGTCCAGATCGGCTTCGGCACGATCGACCCCCGCAAGGTCACCCAGCCGCTGCGCGGCCACTTCGAGAAGGCCGGGGTCACCCCGCGCCGCCACCTCGTGGAGCTGCGCACCTCCGACGCCGGGGAGTACCAGCTCGGCCAGGAGGTCACGGTCGAGACCTTCGAGGACGGTCAGCGGGTCGACGTCACCGGCACCACCAAGGGCAAGGGCTTCGCCGGCGTCATGAAGCGTCACGGCTTCCACGGCGTGGGCGCCTCCCACGGTGCGCACCGCAACCACCGCAAGCCTGGCTCGATCGGTGGCTGCGCCACCCCGGGCAAGGTCTTCAAGGGCCTGCGCATGGCCGGCCGCATGGGCGGCGTGCGTCAGACCACCCCGAACCTGACCATCCACGCCGTGGACGCCGACAAGGGCCTGCTGCTGATCAAGGGTGCCGTTCCCGGCCCTCGTGGCGGCATCGTCCTGGTCCGCACGGCCGCGAAGGGGGCGTGAACATCATCATGGCACTTCCGACCGTCTCCGTTCACACACCGGCCGGTGGCTCCGCCGGCACCACGGAGCTGCCCGCCGAGCTGTTCGACGTGCAGACCAACGTGCCGCTGATCCACCAGGTCGTCGTGGCCCAGCTGGCCGCGGCCCGCCAGGGGACGCACTCCACCAAGACCCGCGGCGAGGTCCGCGGCGGTGGGCGCAAGCCCTACCGCCAGAAGGGCACCGGCCGCGCCCGCCAGGGCTCGGTCCGTGCGCCGCAGTTCGCCGGCGGTGGCGTCGTCCACGGCCCGCAGCCGCGGAACTACGCCCAGCGGACCCCCAAGAAGATGAAGGCCGCCGCGCTGCGCGGGGCGCTGTCCGACCGGGCCCGTCACGGCCGCATCCACGTGCTGACCGCGCTCGTCGAGGGTGAGACCCCCTCGACCAGCACCGCGTGGGCGGCACTGTCCGGCCTCACCGAGCGGCCCAACCTGCTGGTGGTCATCGACCGTGCCGACGAGATCGGGCTGAAGAGCCTGCGCAACCTCGCCGACGTGCACGTGCTCTTCGTCGACCAGCTCAACACCTACGACGTGCTGTGCGCCGACGACGTGGTCTTCACCCAGGCCGCGCTGGACGCCTTCGTGTCCCGCGCCGGCACGGCCGCACCGGCCACCGAGGAGGAGAAGTGAGCACCGTGCAGAAGGACCCGCGCGACATCCTGCTGTCGCCGGTCGTCTCCGAGAAGTCCTACGCGCTGCTGGACCAGGGAAAGTACACCTTCCTGGTCGACCCGCGCGCGAACAAGTCCGAGATCAAGAAGGCCGTCGAGAACATCTTCGGCGTCAAGGTCTCCTCGGTCCACACCCTGAACCGCCCGGGCAAGTCGCGCCGCACGCGGTTCGGCACCGGCCGCCGCAAGGACGTCAAGCGCGCGATCGTCACGCTCAAGGACGGCACCATCGACATCTTCGGCACGCTCTGAGCGCCGAGGGTCTAGAGCTAAAGGACTGCAACCCACATGGCTATCCGTAAGTACAAGCCGACGACGCCGGGCCGACGCGGCTCCAGCGTGGCGGACTTCGTCGAGGTGACCCGCACCACGCCGGAGAAGTCCCTGGTGCGGCCGCTGAGCAAGACCGGCGGACGCAACGCCTCCGGTCGGATCACCACCCGCCACATCGGCGGCGGGCACAAGCGTGCCTACCGCGTGATCGACTTCCGCCGTGCCGACAAGGACGGCGTGAACGCCAAGGTCGCCCACATCGAGTACGACCCCAACCGCACCGCCCGCATCGCGCTGCTGCACTACACCGACGGCGAGAAGCGCTACATCGTCGCGCCGAACAAGCTGCGCCAGGGCGACACGATCGAGAACGGGCCGTCCGCGGACATCAAGCCCGGCAACAACCTGCCGCTGCGCAACATCCCGGTCGGCACCGTCGTGCACTGCATCGAGCTCCGCCCCGGTGGCGGCGCCAAGATCGCCCGTTCCGCCGGCACCCGCGTCCAGCTGGTCGCCAAGGAGGGCAAGATGGCGCAGCTGCGCATGCCCTCCGGCGAGATCCGCAACGTCGACTCGCGCTGCCGCGCGACCGTCGGCGAGGTCGGCAACGCCGAGCAGAGCAACATCAACTGGGGCAAGGCGGGCCGGATGCGGTGGAAGGGACGTCGTCCCACCGTGCGCGGTGTCGTGATGAACCCGGTGGACCACCCGCACGGTGGTGGTGAGGGTCGCACGTCCGGCGGTCGCCACCCGGTCAGCCCGTGGGGCCAGCCCGAGGGTCGGACCCGTAAGCCCAACAAGCCCAGCGACAAGCTCATCGTGCGTCGTCGCGGCAAGAAGCGCTGAGCTAGGAGTAACGACAGATGCCTCGCAGCCTGAAGAAGGGCCCGTTCGTCGACGACCACCTCACCAAGAAGGTGGACGCGCAGAACGAGGCCGGAACCAAGAACGTCATCAAGACCTGGTCCCGCCGGTCGATGATCACCCCCGAGATGCTCGGCCACACCCTGGCCGTGCACGACGGCCGCAAGCACGTCCCGGTCTTCGTGACCGAGTCGATGGTCGGCCACAAGCTCGGTGAGTTCGCTCCGACCCGCACGTTCAAGGGTCACGAGAAGGACGACAAGAAGGGCCGCCGACGTTGAGCACCACGACCAGCGAAGGACAGACGATGGAAGCCAGGGCCCAGGCCCGGTTCGTCCGCGTGACGCCCATGAAGGCGCGTCGCGTGGTGGACCTGATCCGCGGCAAGAGCATCGCCGAGGCGGTCGCCCTCATGCGGTTCGCCCCGCAGAGCGCCAGCGAGCCCGTGCTCAAGGTGCTCAACAGTGCCGTGGCCAACGCCCGGTTCGCCGCCGACCAGACCGGCACCGCCTTCGACGAGACCACCCTCGTGGTCTCCTCCGCCTACGTGGACGAGGGCCCGACCATGAAGCGGTTCCGGCCGCGCGCCCAGGGCCGCGCCAGCCGCATCAACAAGCGTACGAGCCACATCACCGTGATCGTCGCTCCTCGTACCCCCAAGGGAGGTGCCCGCTGATGGGGCAGAAGATCAACCCGAACGGCTACCGCCTGGGTATCACGACCGACCACCGCAGCCGCTGGTTCGCCGACTCGACCAAGCCGGGTCAGCGCTACCGCGACTACGTGAAGGAGGACGTCGCCATCCGACGTCTCCTCTCCACCGGCATGGACCGCGCCGGCATCTCCAAGGTGGAGATCGAGCGCACCCGTGACCGCGTCCGGGTGGACATCCACACCGCCCGTCCGGGCATCGTCATCGGTCGCCGTGGCGCCGAGGCCGACCGCATCCGTGGCGAGCTGGAGAAGCTCACCGGCAAGCAGGTGCAGCTGAACATCCTCGAGGTCAAGAACCCCGAGGTCGACGCGCAGCTCGTCGCCCAGGGCGTTGCCGAGCAGCTGGCTGCCCGCGTGACGTTCCGCCGCGCGATGCGCAAGGGCCTGCAGTCGTCGCTGCGCGCCGGTGCCAAGGGCATCCGGATCCAGTGCTCGGGCCGCCTCGGTGGCGCCGAGATGTCTCGCTCGGAGTTCTACCGCGAGGGCCGGGTGCCCCTGCACACCCTCCGCGCGAACATCGACTACGGCTTCTACGAGGCCAAGACGACCTTCGGCCGCATCGGCGTGAAGGTCTGGATCTACAAGGGTGACCTCACCGCCAAGGAGCTGGCGCGCGAGGAGGCCACGGCCGAGCGCCCCCGCGGCGACCGTCGCCGGGGCGACCGCCCCGAGCGCGGCCCGCGCGGCGGAGCCGGGGACCGTGGTGACCGTCGAGGCGGCCGCGCCCCGCGCCGCGAGGACGCTCCGGCCGCCGAGGGTGCCTCCACCGAGGTTCCCGTCGCTGCTGCGGCGGAGGCCGCCCCTGCTACCACCGAGGGAGAGCAGTCCTGATGTTGATTCCCCGTCGAGTCAAGCACCGCAAGCAGCACCACCCCAAGCGCAGCGGCATGGCCAAGGGCGGCACGACCGTCGCCTTCGGTGACTACGGCATCCAGGCCCTGGAGCCCGCCTACGTCACCAACCGGCAGATCGAGTCGGCGCGTATCGCCATGACCCGTTACATCAAGCGTGGTGGGAAGGTGTGGATCAACATCTACCCGGACCGTCCGCTGACCAAGAAGCCTGCCGAGACCCGCATGGGTTCCGGCAAGGGCTCGCCCGAGTGGTGGGTGGCCAACGTCAAGCCGGGCCGCGTCATGTTCGAGCTCTCGGGCGTCTCGGAGGAGATCGCCCGCGAGGCGCTCCGGCTGGCGATGCACAAGCTCCCCATGAAGGCCCGTTTCGTCACGCGTGAGGGTGGTGACATCTGATGGCACTGGGTTCCTCGAACCTGACCCCCGAGCAGCTGCGCGGTCTGGAGGCCGGCCCGTTGGCCGACGCCCTGGCCGAGGCCAAGAAGGAGCTGTTCAACCTGCGTTTCCAGTCGGCCACCGGCCAGCTGGACAACCACGGCCGCCTGCGCGCCGTCCGTAGGGACATCGCGCGGATCTACACCGAGATGCGCGAGCGCGAGCTCGGCATCGGCCGCGAGACCGTCGAGACCGAGACCAGCGAGAAGGTGGGCTGAGGATGAGCGAGAACACCACGACCGAGGTCGAGGCCAGCCCGGAGCAGACCGTCGAGGCCCACCAGCCCGACGCGAGCGCCCTGGGCCACGGCGGCGACCGCAACTACCGCAAGACCCGCCAGGGCCTGGTGGTCAGCGACAAGATGGACAAGACCGTCGTGGTCGTCGTGGAGGACCGCGTCAAGCACGCCCTCTACGGCAAGGTCCTGCGTCGCAGCCACAAGGTGAAGGCGCACGACGAGGGCAACACCGCCGGCGTCGGCGACCGCGTCCTCATCATGGAGACCCGCCCGCTCAGCGCGACCAAGCGCTGGCGCGTGGTGGAGATCCTCGAGAAGGCCAAGTAAGCAACACCCGTCCACAACGTTCGGCCAGGCTCGGCCCCCCGGGGCGAGAACCAGCCGGCACCTAGGAGAACGAACAGTGATCCAGCAGGAGTCGCGACTTCGTGTCGCCGACAACACCGGTGCCAAGGAGCTCCTGTGCATCCGCGTGCTCGGTGGCTCCGGCCGCCGCTACGCCGGCATCGGGGACACCATCGTGGCCACCGTCAAGGACGCGATCCCCGGCGGCAACGTCAAGAAGGGCGACGTCGTCAAGGCGGTCGTCGTGCGCACGCGCAAGGAGCGCCGTCGTCCCGACGGCAGCTACATCAAGTTCGACGAGAACGCAGCGGTGATCCTCAAGACCGACGGTGACCCTCGGGGCACCCGCATCTTCGGCCCGGTGGGCCGCGAGCTGCGTGACAAGAAGTTCATGAAGATCGTCTCGCTCGCGCCGGAGGTGATCTGAGCCATGGCGAAGATGAAGATCAAGAAGAACGACCTCGTGCAGGTCATCGCGGGCAAGGACAAGGGCCTGCAGGGCCGCGTCATCGCCGTCAACACCGACACCGACCGGGTGCTGGTGGAGGGCGTGAACCGCATCACCAAGCACACCCGTGCCGGCGGCGACCGCGGTGTGAACACCGGTGGGATCCAGGTCCAGGAGGCTGCCGTCCACGTGTCCAACGTGATGGTGGTCGACCCCGAGGACAAGCGACCCACCCGTGTGCGCACCCACGTCGAGACCGTCGAGCAGGAGGACGGTCGGACCAAGACGGTGCGCAGCCGCGTTGCGGTGCGCTCGGGTAAGGACCTGTGAGCGACATGACTGAGACCATCAACGAGACCCAGGGCGACGCGGCCGAGGCCGCGGAGGCCCGCACCGCGCCGCGCCTGAAGCAGCGCTACGCCGACGAGATCAAGCCGGCCCTGGTCGAGGAGTTCGGCTACGGCAACGTCATGCAGGTTCCCGGCCTGGTCAAGATCACCGTCAACATGGGCGTGGGGGAGGCGGCCCGCGACAGCAAGCTGATCGAGGGCGCCATCCGCGACCTGGCCACGATCACCGGGCAGAAGCCCTCGGTGACCAAGGCCCGCCGCTCCATCGCGCAGTTCAAGCTGCGCGAGGGGATGCCCATCGGTGCGCACGTCACCCTGCGGGGCGACCGCATGTGGGAGTTCCTGGACCGGCTGCTGTCCCTGGCGCTGCCGCGCATCCGCGACTTCCGCGGGCTCTCGCCCCGGCAGTTCGACGGCCGCGGCAACTACACCTTCGGTCTGACGGAGCAGTCGATGTTCCACGAGATCGACCAGGACCGGATCGACCGCGTCCGCGGGATGGACATCACGGTCGTCACGACCGCCACCACCGACGACGAGGGCCGGGCGCTGCTGAAGCGGCTGGGCTTCCCGTTCAAGGAGAACTGACCCATGGCGAAGACCGCACTGGTCAACAAGGCCAACCGCAAGCCCAAGTTCAAGGTGCGCGCCTACACCCGCTGCCAGCGGTGCGGCCGTCCCCACTCGGTCTACCGCAAGTTCGGCCTGTGCCGGATCTGCCTGCGCGAGATGGCGCACGCCGGCGAGCTGCCCGGCGTGACCAAGTCGAGCTGGTGACCTCAGCCAGCCCGCACGCACGGCATACCCGAAACCTCATCACGCACCACCTGGAACATCGCAGGTCGCCCGCCCGGTCCGCCCGGGCGTGGGGAAACCGCGATGAGAAAGGGCATGAAGCCCCATGACCATGACCGACCCGATCGCGGACATGCTGACCCGCATCCGGAACGCCAACTCGGCGCACAAGGACCAGGTCCGCATGCCGTACTCCAAGCTCAAGTCCAACATCGCCGACATCCTCAAGGCCGAGGGCTACATCGCCTCCTGGTCCGAGCAGGAGGCCGAGGTTGGCAGCACGCTCGTCATCGACCTGAAGTACGGGCCGAACCGCGAGCGCTCCATCGCCGGCGTGCGCCGGGTGTCCAAGCCGGGCCTGCGCGTGTACGCCAAGTCCACCAACATGCCGCGGGTCCTCGGCGGGCTGGGCGTGGCGATCATCTCCACGTCCTCCGGTCTGCTGACCGACCGGCAGGCTGCCCAGAAGGGCGTGGGTGGGGAAGTCCTCGCCTACGTCTGGTGAGCAGGGAAGGAGCCAAGAAGACATGTCTCGTATCGGACGACTCCCCGTTCCCATCCCCGCGGGTGTGGACGTGAACATCGACGGGTCCACCGTCACCGTCAAGGGCCCCAAGGGGCAGCTGGCGCTCGACGTGGTCGAGCCCATCTCCGTGGCCAAGGCCGAGGACGGGGCCCTCGAGGTCTCCCGCCCGGACGACGAGCGGGACTCCCGCTCCCGTCACGGCCTGACCCGCAGCCTCCTGGCCAACATGGTCGAGGGTGTGACCAACGGCTACACCAAGAAGCTCGAGATCCACGGCACCGGTTACCGCGTGACCGCCAAGGGGAGCGACCTCGAGTTCGCCCTGGGCTACTCGCACACGATCCTCATCAAGGCCCCCGAGGGCATCACCTTCGCGGTCGAGAACCCCACCCGGTTCTCGGTCACGGGCATCGACAAGCAGCAGGTCGGCGAGGTCTCTGCCAACATCCGCAAGCTGCGCAAGCCGGACCCGTACAAGGGCAAGGGCGTGCGCTACGAGGGTGAGCACATCCGCCGCAAGGTCGGAAAGGCTGGTAAGTAAGCCATGGCACAGATCGTCAAGCGCTCCAAGACCAAGATGGCGGCGCGCAACCGCCGCCACGTGCGCCTGCGCAAGCGGGTCACCGGCACGGCCGCGCGTCCCCGCCTGGTGGTCAACCGCTCCTCGCGGCACGTCTTCGTCCAGCTGGTCGACGACACCGAGGGCCGCACGCTGGCCTCCGCCTCCACGATGGAGGCCGACCTGCGTGCGCTGGAGGGCGACAAGACCGCCAAGGCCCGTCGCGTGGGCGAGCTGCTCGCCGAGCGCGCGAAGGCCGCCGGCGTCGAGTCGGCCGTCTTCGACCGTGGTGGCAACCGGTACGCCGGTCGCGTCGCCGCGATCGCCGACGGGGCCCGCGAGTCCGGCCTGTCCCTGTGACCACCCCGACGTACGGAAAGAGGAACAACCATGGCTGGTGACTTCCAGCGCCGCGGCACCGGCGACACCAACACCGCCGCCGCGGGTGACGCCCGCGACAACCGTCGGGGCGGGAACCGTGACAACCGCGGCTCCGGGCGCGACCGCGACTCGCGGCGCTCCGGCGGCCGTGAGGACGACCGCAACCAGTACCTGGAGCGGGTCGTCACCATCAACCGCGTCGCCAAGGTCGTCAAGGGCGGCCGTCGCTTCAGCTTCACCGCGCTCGTCGTGGTGGGTGACGGCGACGGATCCGTCGGCGTCGGCTACGGCAAGGCCAAGGAGGTGCCCGCGGCGATCGCCAAGGGCGTGGAGGAGGCGAAGAAGAACTTCTTCCGCGTCCCCCGCATCGCCGGCACCATCCCGCACCCGGTGCAGGGTGAGGCGGCCGCCGGTGTCGTCATGCTCCGTCCGGCCAGCCCCGGTACCGGTGTCATCGCCGGTGGCCCGGTGCGTGCGGTCCTGGAGTGCGCGGGCATCCACGACGTGCTGAGCAAGTCGCTCGGCTCGGACAACTCGATCAACATCGTGCACGCCACGGTGGCGGCCCTGAAGGGTCTGGAGCAGCCGGAGGCCGTGGCCGCCCGGCGCGGCAAGTCCGTCGAGGACGTGGCGCCGGCCGCCATGCTGCGCGCCCGTGCCGCCGCGCGTGCCGAGCAGAAGGCAGGTGCGTGATGGCTCGCCTGAAGGTGACCCAGACGAAGTCGACGGTGGGCACCAAGCACATGCACCGGGAGACGGTTCGGAGCCTCGGCCTGAAGCGCATCGGTGACACCGTCATCAAGGAGGACCGCCCCGAGTTCCGGGGAATGGTCCGCACGGTCGCCCACCTGGTGACCGTCGAGGAGGTTGACTGACCATGGCTGACAGCACGAAGACCACCGAGGGTGGATCCGCGCTGAAGGTCCACCACCTGCGCCCCGCCCCGGGCGCCCGGACCGCCAAGACCCGCGTGGGTCGTGGTGAGGGCTCCAAGGGCAAGAGCGCAGGGCGTGGCACCAAGGGCACGAAGGCCCGCTACCAGGTGCCCGCGACCTTCGAGGGTGGACAGACCCCGATGCACATGCGGCTGCCGAAGCTGCGCGGGTTCAAGAACCCGTTCAAGACGACCTTCCAGGTCGTCAACGTCGCCGACATCGCCGCCCTGTTCCCGCAGGGTGGCACCGTGACCGTCGAGGAGCTCGTGGCCCGCGGCGCGGTCCGCAAGAACCAGCCGGTCAAGGTCCTCGGCGACGGGGAGATCGGCGTGAAGGTGGACGTCACCGCCACGAAGTTCAGCTCCTCCGCCAGGGAGAAGATCGAGGCGGCCGGCGGCAGCGTCACCGAGGCCTGAGCCTCCCACCCCCGGCGGGAGGGAGGGAGACCTCCTCCTCCCGCCCCAGCACGACGGGCCCCGGGCCGCTTCCAGCGGCCCGGGGCCCGACGCGTTCCCGCCGCGACCGGCGCTCCGCCGTTCCCTGCCCCTCAGCGCCGGGTGTTATCGTCGTCGGCGATCACGCCCGCACCCGGCGCCAGCCCGCCCCCCGGGCCCACGTGTCCCGGGGACCACAGGAGGACCCTCCGTATGCTCTCCGCCTTCGTGCGTGCGTTCCGGACACCGGACCTGCGCACCAAGCTGCTCTTCACGCTCGCGATCATGGCGATCTACCGCCTGGGCACGCACATCCCCAGCCCGGGCATCGACTACGGCCTGGTCCAGCAGTGCCAGCAGAACGCGACCGCGTCCAGCAGCGTGCTCGGCATGGCCAACCTCTTCTCCGGCGGCGCGATGATGCAGCTGTCGATCTTCGCGCTGGGCATCATGCCCTACATCACGGCCGCCATCATCGTGCAGCTGCTGACCGTGGTCATCCCGCGCTTCGAGGAGCTGAAGAAGGAGGGGCAGGCCGGTCAGACCAAGATGACCCAGTACACCCGCTACCTGACGATCGGGCTGGCGGTGCTGCAGGCCTCGACGCTCGTCGTCATCGCCCGGGACCCGGCACGGCTCTTCGGCGGCACGTGCACGAGCGTCATGCCCGACGACGGCATCCCGGTGCTGGTCCTCATGGTCCTCACGATGACCGCCGGCACGGGCCTGATCATGTGGCTCGCCGAGCTGATCACCGAGAAGGGTGTCGGCAACGGGATGTCGCTGCTGATCTTCGTCTCCATCGCCGCCACCTTCCCGTCCTCGCTGTCGGTCATCTACCAGAAGTCGGTGACGACCTTCGTGCTCGTCATGCTCATGGGGCTGGCGATCATCACGGCCGTCGTCTACGTGGAGCAGTGCCAGCGCCGGATCCCCGTGCAGTACGCCAAGCGGATGATCGGGCGCCGCCAGTACGGCGGCACCTCGACCTACATCCCGTTGAAGCTGAACATGGCCAACGTCATCCCGATCATCTTCGCCAGCTCCATCCTCATGCTGCCGCAGCTGGCCGGGAACTTCGCCCGGCCCACCGACCCGGCCCAGCAGTCGCCGGAGTGGGTCACGTTCGTGGACCGCTACCTGTCCATGGGGGTGACCGGGCAGGGCACGCACTGGGTCTACATGCTGCTCTACGTCGCGATGATCATCTTCTTCACGTTCTTCTACGTGGGGGTGACCTTCAACCCGACCGAGGTCGCGGACAACATGAAGCGCTACGGGGGCTTCATCCCGGGCATCCGCGCGGGCCGGCCCACCGCCGAGTATCTTGAGTACGTGATCAACCGGATCACCACCCCGGGTGCGCTGTACCTGGCGGGGCTCTCGCTCATCCCGCTCATCGCGTTCAACGCGCTGCAGGTGGCGGACTTCCCGCTGGGCGGTGCCTCCATCCTGATCATCGTGGGTGTCGGTCTGCAGACGGTGAAGCAGATCGAGTCCCAGCTCCAGCAGCACGACTACGAAGGGTTCCTCCGCTGATGCGTCTGATCATGCTCGGTCCCCCCGGTGCCGGCAAGGGCACCCAGGCCGCCCTGGTGTCCGCCGCCCACGGCATCCCGGCCATCTCGACCGGAGACATCTTCCGGGCCAACATCAAGAACGAGACCCCCCTCGGGCTGCAGGTCAAGGAGATCACCGCCTCCGGGGGCTACGTCCCCGACGAGATCACCAACGCCATCGTGCGCGACCGGCTCGCCGAGCCGGACGCCAGCCAGGGGTTCCTGCTCGACGGCTACCCCCGGACGACCGGTCAGGTCGAGGCGCTGGACGGCATGCTCGAGGAGTCGGGCCACGCGCTCGACGCCGTCGTCGAGCTGACCGTGGACACCGACGAGGTCGTCGGCCGGCTGCTCGCACGGGCCCAGGAGCAGGGCCGGGCCGACGACACCGAGGAGGTCGTCCGGGAGCGGATGCGCATCTACGCCGAAGAGACCGCGCCCCTGGCCGCCGTCTACCGCGACCGCGGGCTGCTGCGGGTGGTGGACGGCATGGGGACCGTCGAGGAGGTCACCGCCCGCATCGAGGCGGCCCTGGCCCCCTCGGCCGGGCGACCCGCCTGACCCGGGCCGCCGACGATGTCGCTCTTCCGTCGCCGCACCTCCATCGAGGCCAAGACGCCCGACCAGCTGCGGGCCATGCGCCGCGCCGGCCTCGTGGTGGCCGACACCCTCGCCATGGTCCGGGAGCGGGCGGTCGCAGGCGTGAGCACCGGTGAGCTGGACGCGCTCGCCGAGGACCTGATCCGCTCCGCCGGCGCCCGACCCAGCTTCCTGGGCTACCACGGCTTCAGCGGCAGCCTGTGCACGTCGGTCAACGAGGAGGTCGTCCACGGGATCCCGGGGCCGCGCGTCCTGGCGGACGGCGACCTGCTCTCGGTCGACTGCGGGGCGATCGTCGACGGCTGGCACGGGGACGCGGCCATCACCCTCGTGGTCGGGGGCCGGGACCGGGGACGCCCCGAGGACCTGGCGGTCATGGACGACACCGAGGCTGCCCTGTGGGACGGCATCGCGGCGCTGCGCGCCGGGGGTCGGTTGTATGCCGTGGGGGACGCGGTCGAGGCCTCCGTCGAGTCCGCGCTCGAGGGTCGCGCCGCGCAGGGGGTCTCGACCTACGGGATCCTGGAGGACTACGTGGGCCACGGGATCGGGCGGCAGATGCACATGGACCCCAACGTGCCCAACTACGCCGTCACGTCCACCGGCCCGACCGTGCCCTCGGGTGCGACGCTGGCCATCGAGCCGATGGTGACCCTCGGCACGATCGAGACCCGGACGCTGGACGACGACTGGACGGTCGTCACCTCTGACGGCAGCAGGGCCGCGCACTGGGAGCACACCGTCGCCGTCACGGACGGGGGGCTGTGGGTGCTCACCGCCGCGGACGGCGGGCAGGAGCAGCTGCGGGCCAGGGGAGCGGCCTTCGCCCCCCTGTCCGACTGACGACCGTCCGCGGGAGGACCGTTCCCGGGCCCGTCACGAACGACCGTTCCCGGCTCGTCACGGACGCCGCGCGGGGGCCGCGGGCCGCGGCCCGGCACGGATTGGCCTTCCCTTCCCCGATTCGCGTACGATGGTGCGTCGGCCCGGACTGGGTCGATGCAGTGCAGTCACGCGAAAAGTGGAGGACATGGCGAAGAAGGACGGCGTCATCGAGATCGAGGGCACGGTTGTCGAAGCCCTTCCGAACGCAAACTTCCGGGTGGAGCTGACCAACAAGCACGTCGTGCTGGCCCACATCTCCGGGAAGATGCGTCAGCACTACATCCGGATCCTCCCCGAGGACCGGGTCGTGGTGGAGCTCAGCCCGTACGACCTCACCCGTGGACGCATCGTCTTCCGCTACCGCTGACGACCCGGGCCCCGACTGCCGCCGGCAGGGAGGGGCCCCTCGCTGCACACGCACCACATCCACCACCCGAAGATCCGAAAGCAGGCAGGCCATGAAGGTTCAGCCGAGCGTGAAGAAGATCTGCGACAAGTGCAAGGTGATCCGCCGTCACGGCCGGGTCATGGTGATCTGCGACAACCTGCGCCACAAGCAGCGCCAGGGCTGAGCAGAGCACGACCGCACGGCTCGCAGGGCTTCCCGCCACGTCGAGAAGCGCGACACAACTTCATACCGAATGCAACAAGCAGCACCCGACCCCCGTCGACACGGGACGTCACCCCCGGCCGCGAGAGCCGGGGACCGCGGGCTCCGGCCCAGTTCAGAGGATGCGGACCGGTGCTGCACCAGACTCTCGCACGATTTCTAGGAGCACCTGCCACATGGCACGACTCATCGGAGTCGACCTCCCGCGCGACAAGCGCGTCGAGGTCGCCCTCACCTACATCTTCGGCGTGGGTCGCACCCGCGCCGACCAGACCTTGGCGGCAGCGGGCGTGGACCCCTCGACCCGCGTCAAGGACCTGACGGAGGAGCAGCTGGTCGCTCTGCGTGACCACCTCGAGGGCGCCTACCGCCTCGAGGGTGACCTGCGCCGTGAGGTGGCCGCCGACATCCGCCGCAAGGTGGAGATCGGCAGCTACCAGGGGATGCGGCACCGCCGCGGCCTGCCGGTGCACGGTCAGCGCACGAAGACCAACGCGCGGACCCGCAAGGGCCCCAAGCGCACCGTCGCCGGCAAGAAGAAGGCCGGCAAGTAATCACCCCGGGGGGCTCCGCCCCCCGTGCACCCCCGCCAGGGCTCCGCCCGGCGCCGGTGCGAACCGAACAGCTTCCTCGTCAGGAGAGACAATGCCCCCAAGAGCCGTCAGGCCGGCGCCCGCAAGGTGCGCCGCAAGGAGAAGAAGAACGTCGCCGTCGGGCACGCTCACATCAAGAGCACGTTCAGCAACACCATCATCACCATCACCGACCCCACCGGGGCCGTCATCGCCTGGTCCTCCTCGGGCCAGGTCGGCTTCAAGGGCTCGCGCAAGTCGACGCCCTACGCCGCCCAGATGGCTGCCGAGGCCGCCGCCCGTCGCGCGATGGAGCACGGCATGCGCAAGGTGGACGTCTTCGTCAAGGGCCCGGGCTCGGGCCGCGAGACGGCCATCCGCTCGCTGACCGCCGCCGGCCTGGAGGTCGGCACGATCAGCGACGTGACGCCCCAGGCGCACAACGGCGTCCGCCCGCCCAAGAAGCGCCGTAACTGAGCCCCGGAAGGAACCAGGTAACTACATCATGGCCCGTTACACCGGACCCATCACCAAGAAGTCCCGCCGGCTCAAGGTCGACCTCGTCGGCGGCGACAAGAACTTCGACCTCCGTCCCTTCCCGCCGGGGCAGCACGGCCGCCGCCGGTCCCAGGAGAAGGAGTACCTGACCCAGCTGCAGGAGAAGCAGAAGGCCCGCTTCACCTACGGCGTCATGGAGAAGCAGTTCCGTCGGTACTACGAGGAGGCGGCCCGCCGCCCCGGCAAGACCGGCGCCAACCTGCTGGTCATCCTCGAGTCCCGCCTGGACAACGTGGTCTACCGCGCCGGACTGGCGCGCACCCGTCGTGCGTCCCGTCAGCTGGTGACCCACGGTCACTTCCTGGTCAACGGCCGCCGGGTGGACGTCCCGTCCTACCGCGTGGAGAAGTACGACATCGTCGAGGTCCGTCCGCAGTCGGTCGAGACGTTCCCCTTCCAGCTGGCGCGCGAGACCTACGGCGACCGCCCGGTCCCGGCCTGGATGAAGGTGCTCCCCGGCTCGCTGACCATCCTCATCCACCAGCTGCCCACGCGTGAGCAGATCGACACGATCCTCACCGAGCAGCTGATCGTGGAGCTGTACTCCAAGAACTGATCGTCGGGGGCAAGCCCCCGACCACCCCCACAGGCGGGGAGCTCGCTTCGCTCGCGCTCCCCGTCTGTTCCGGGAAGACCAGGGCTCGCTTCGCTCGCCGGTCTTCCCGGGCTCGCTCCGCGAGCTGCCCGGTATGGCGTTCTGCACCTCATACCGTGCAGCTCACCTCCGCGGTCACGGACAGAGGTGACCACGGTGACCGGCCCCAGGCCGGTGCGTGTCACGAGGCGTCATATAGCGGGCGCCCGTGGAAAGGAAAGATCACCCGTGCTCATCGCACAGCGTCCCATCCTCTCCGAGGAGGTCGTCTCCGACGCCCGTTCCCGGTTCTCCATCGAACCGCTCGAGCCCGGCTTCGGCTACACCCTCGGCAACTCCCTGCGCCGCACCCTGCTCTCGAGCATCCCCGGCGCCTCGCTGACCAGCATCCGCATCGACGGCGTGCTGCACGAGTTCTCCACCATCCCCGGGGTCAAGGAGGACGTCACCGAGATCATCCTCAACCTCAAGCGGCTGGTCGTCTCCAGCGAGCACGACGAGCCGGTCGTGATGTACCTGCGCAAGCAGGGCGCCGGTGCCGTCACCGCCGCCGACATCGCTCCGCCCGCCGGGGTCGAGGTCCACAACCCCGACCTGCACCTGGCGACGCTGAACGAGTCGGGCACGATCGAGATCGAGATGACCGTCGAGCGCGGTCGTGGCTACGTCTCGGCCCAGCAGAACAAGTCGGGGGAGCAGGAGATCGGCCGGATCCCGGTCGACTCCATCTACTCCCCGGTCCTGGCCGTGACCTACAAGGTCGAGGCGACCCGTGTGGAGCAGCGCACCGACTTCGACCGTCTCGTCGTCGACGTCGAGACGAAGAGCTCGATCAGCCCGCGCGACGCCATGGCCTCGGCCGGCAAGACGCTGGTGGAGCTCTTCGGGCTGGCCCGCGAGCTGAACACCGAGGCCGAGGGCGTGGAGATCGGCCCCTCCAACGGGGACGGGGCACTGGCCTCCGACCTGGCGCTGCCGATCGAGGAGCTGGACCTGACGGTGCGCTCCTACAACTGCCTCAAGCGCGAGGGCATCCACTCGGTCGGCGAGCTCGTCGGCCGCAGCGAGGCCGACCTGCTGGACATCCGCAACTTCGGCGCCAAGTCCATCGACGAGGTCAAGGACAAGCTGGCCGAGATGGGCCTGGCGCTCAAGGACAGCCCCCCGGGTTCGAGGGTGCGAGCTCCTACGAGGACGGGTCCTACGACGACGAGGGCGACGCCGCCTTCGTCGAGGACGAGCAGTACTGATACCGAATTTTCCACCCCAGGAGTCAATCTCATGCCTGCACCCAAGAAGGGCCCGCGCCTCGGCGGCGGAGCCGCTCACGAGCGTCTCATGCTGTCCAACCTGGCCACCGCCCTGTTCGAGCACGACCGGATCACCACCACCGAGCCCAAGGCGCGCCGGCTCCGGCCCCTCGCCGAGCGCCTGGTGACCTTCGCCAAGCGCGGTGACCTGCACAACCGCCGCAAGGTCCTGACCACCATCCGGGACAAGGGCGTCGTGCACCGCCTCTTCACCGAGATCGCCCCGGACATGGCCGACCGCCAGGGCGGCTACACCCGGATCACGAAGATCGCCCCGCGCAAGGGGGACAACGCCCCCATGGCCGTCATCGAGCTCGTCCGCGAGCCCGTGGCCCGCAAGGCCGTGGTCACCCAGGCCGAGGGCGCCACCCGGCGATCGGCGAAGGACCGTGACGCCGCGGCGGCCGCGCCGATCTCCGACGCGGAGCTCCAGGCCGAGGAGCCCACCACCACCGACGAGGCCGCGGTCGACCAGACCCAGGCCGAGGTGGAGGCGGCGGACAGCGCCGCCGAGCAGGGCGTGGACGTCGCCGCTGCCGGCGAGGTCACCGAGGTGAGCGAGAACGAGACGGCCGAGGACACCACGGAGGCCGCCATGGTCTCCGGCGGTGCGGACGACGCCGACGAGTCGGCGGCGGACGACGCCGAGGAGCCGGCGGAGGCCGACGACAGCAAGTGACGTCGTCGCTGCGCTGAGCACCACGCAGGCCGCCCACCCCCGAGCCGGGGTGGGCGGCCTTCGTCGTCGGCGGTGCAGGATGGGACCGTGCGCATCCGGATCGACCTCGCCTACGACGGGACCGACTTCTCGGGGTGGGCCCGTCAACCCGGCCGACGGACGGTCGAGGAGGAGCTGGGCAGGGCCCTGACGACGGTCCTGCGCCGCTCTGAGGTCCGGCTGACCGTCGGCGGACGCACCGACGCCGGGGTGCACGCCCGCGGATCGGTGTGCCACCTCGACCTGGACCCCGACGAGTGGGCGGCGGTGACTGGTCGGTCGGCACGGGTTCCGGCCGAGGCGCTCGTGTCCCGGCTGCGCGGCGTGCTGCCGCCCGACGTGGTCGTGCGGAGCGCACGGGAGGTGCCGGACACCTTCGACGCGCGGTTCTCCGCCGTCCGCCGCCGCTACACCTACCGGTTGTGCGACGACCCCACCCGGCTCGACCCGCTGCGCCGTCGGGACACCGTCGTGTGGCGGCACCGCCTCGACGAGGAGGCGATGACCGTGGCGGTCGACGGGCTGGTGGGCCTGCACGACTTCGGGGCGTACTGCCGTCCTCGGGAGGGAGCCAGCACGGTACGGCACCTGCAGTCCTACCGGTGGGAGAGGGACGACGACGGGACGCTCCGGGCCACGCTGGTGGCGGACGCCTTCTGCCACAGCATGGTGCGCGCCCTGGTCGGCGGGGCGGTGGCGGTGGGGGAGGGCCGCCGGCCCACGACCTGGCCCCGCGAGGTGCTGGAGCGTGGGGTCCGGGACCCCGGCGTGCAGGTCATGCCCGCCCACGGGCTGTGCCTCGAGGCGGTCGAGTACCCGGACACCGACGAGGCCAGGGCCGCCCGGGCCGCGGAGAGCCGGGCCGTCCGGGGGCCGGTCCACGGCCCCGGCCGGGATGCACGCTAGGTTGGCGGCATGCTGGCTGCCTACGTCGACGCCATCAACGCCGAGGACCCGCTGAGCGGGCTCGTCGTGGGAGACCGCCCTGCGCCGGAGGAGAGGGTGGGGTGGGTGGTGCTCCCCGTCCTCGCGGCCGGGCTCAACCACCACGACCTGTGGTCGCTCAGGGGGGTCGGCCTGCCCGCCGACCGGCTGCCGATGATCCTGGGCTGCGACGCCGTGGTCCGGCACCCCGACGAGGGACCGGTCGTGGTCCTGCCGGTGGTGGCCGGAACCCCCGGCTGGGACGGCGACGTCACCCTCGACCCCCGGCGTTCCCTGCTCTCCGAGCTCCACCAGGGGACCCTCGCCGAGCAGGTGGCCGTCCCTGAGGGAAGCTGGGCCCCCGCACCGGCGCACCTGTCGACGGTGGAGGCGGCCGCACTGTCCACCGCCTGGCTCACGGCCTACCGGATGCTCTTCCGCAACGCCGACGTCCGTCCGGGTGACACCGTGCTCGTCCAGGGCGCCGGCGGGGCGGTGTCCACGGCACTGGTCCAGCTGGGCGCGGCCGCCGGACTCACGGTGTGGGTCACGAGCAGGGACGAGGCGAAGGGGAGGGCGGCCGTCGAGCTCGGCGCCGCCCGCGCCTTCGCCAGCGGGGATCGCCTGCCGCAACGCGTGGACGCGGTCCTGGAGAGCGTCGGGGCCGCCACGTGGTCGCACTCGGTCAACGCGCTCAGGCCGGGCGGGACGATCGTCATCTGCGGGGCCACCTCCGGCGACGCGCCCGAGAAGGCCGAGCTGACCAAGATCTTCTTCAAGCAGCTGCGGGTGGTCGGCTCGACGATGGGGACCCTGGCGGAGCTCCGCGGGTTGTGCCGCTTCGTCGAGACCGCCGGCCTGCGGCCGGCCATCGACAGCACCTACCCGCTCGCGCGTGCCGCCGACGCGCTGGCCCACTTGGCCGCCGGAGACGTGCGGGGAAAGGTCGGGATCACCGTCGCAGAACCGCTCTGACCAGCGCTGATGTCGACGCACCCACTGTGTCGAACAGGTGCCGGCGGCGGCGATTTGGACCGCACCCCCGGGTGTGTGTAACGTATCTCCTCGCTGCCCCGCGGAAGCGGAGCGGCGGGCCAGCTCCCTGGCCGCCCCAACCCCCACCTCCTCGCACCGCGAGGATTCGGTGAGCCGGAGCGGATCAGGTACGCTGGACAGGTTGCCCCGGATGAGGCTTGCACGGTTGTGTGGGTGTTCTGATGGTGTGTGTCCGATCTTTGAGAACTCAACAGCGTGTCAGTTTATTGATGCCATGTATTTGTTTTGCCACCGCGCTTCTGCCCCCCGGTGGGGTGTGGTGGTTTGTTTGTCAGGAAACTGGGTTCTTTGGTAAGAGTTTTGGTTTTTATCGGAGAGTTTGATCCTGGCTCAGGACGAACGCTGGCGGCGTGCTTAACACATGCAAGTCGAACGATGAAGCGGTGCTTGCACCGTGGATTAGTGGCGAACGGGTGAGTAACACGTGAGTAACCTGCCCTTCACTCTGGGATAACTCCGGGAAACCGGTGCTAATACTGGATATGACTCCAACTCGCATGGGTATGGAGTGGAAAGCTTTTGTGGTGGAGGATGGACTCGCGGCCTATCAGCTTGTTGGTGGGGTAATGGCCTACCAAGGCGACGACGGGTAGCCGGCCTGAGAGGGTGACCGGCCACACTGGGACTGAGACACGGCCCAGACTCCTACGGGAGGCAGCAGTGGGGAATATTGCACAATGGGCGAAAGCCTGATGCAGCGACGCCGCGTGAGGGATGACGGCCTTCGGGTTGTAAACCTCTTTCAGCTCTGACGAAGCTTTATCGTGACGGTAGGAGCAGAAGAAGCACCGGCTAACTACGTGCCAGCAGCCGCGGTAATACGTAGGGTGCGAGCGTTGTCCGGAATTATTGGGCGTAAAGAGCTTGTAGGCGGTTTGTCGCGTCTGCTGTGAAAGCCCGGGGCTTAACCCCGGGTCTGCAGTGGGTACGGGCAGGCTAGAGTGTGGTAGGGGAGACTGGAATTCCTGGTGTAGCGGTGGAATGCGCAGATATCAGGAGGAACACCGATGGCGAAGGCAGGTCTCTGGGCCACTACTGACGCTGAGAAGCGAAAGCGTGGGGAGCGAACAGGATTAGATACCCTGGTAGTCCACGCCGTAAACGTTGGGCGCTAGGTGTGGGTCCCATTCCACGGGGTCCGTGCCGCAGCTAACGCATTAAGCGCCCCGCCTGGGGAGTACGGCCGCAAGGCTAAAACTCAAAGGAATTGACGGGGGCCCGCACAAGCGGCGGAGCATGCGGATTAATTCGATGCAACGCGAAGAACCTTACCAAGGCTTGACATGTACCGGAAACTCTCAGAGATGGGGGCCCCGCAAGGTCGGTACACAGGTGGTGCATGGTTGTCGTCAGCTCGTGTCGTGAGATGTTGGGTTAAGTCCCGCAACGAGCGCAACCCTCGTTCTATGTTGCCAGCACGTGATGGTGGGGACTCATAGGAGACTGCCGGGGTCAACTCGGAGGAAGGTGGGGATGACGTCAAATCATCATGCCCCTTACGTCTTGGGCTTCACGCATGCTACAATGGCCGGTACAGAGGGCTGCGATACCGCGAGGTGGAGCGAATCCCTTAAAGCCGGTCTCAGTTCGGATTGGGGTCTGCAACTCGACCCCATGAAGTCGGAGTCGCTAGTAATCGCAGATCAGCAACGCTGCGGTGAATACGTTCCCGGGCCTTGTACACACCGCCCGTCAAGTCACGAAAGTCGGTAACACCCGAAGCCGGTGGCCCAACCCTTGTGGAGGGAGCCGTCGAAGGTGGGACTGGTGATTGGGACTAAGTCGTAACAAGGTAGCCGTACCGGAAGGTGCGGCTGGATCACCTCCTTTCTAAGGAGCACATCTGGCCCCAGCTGGTCCGTTCCCGTTCGGGGGTGGGCCTGGGGTCTGGTGCCCGTGTCGTGGGCGTTCGTCCCGCGGCGGGTGCTCGGGTGGAACATCGATATTCCGTCGCCTCACCGGCGCTCCTGCTGTCCTGACCTGGTACGGCCCGTCCCCCTTTTCGGGGGGGTGGGTGTGGAACGGTCGGCGCGGGGGTGGTTGGTGCTGGTGCTGACACGTTGTTGGGTCCTGAGGGATCGGGCGGCCCCCGTTGGTGGGGGTCTTCTGGTTGCTCTGGTTCGTCCGGGACCCTGGGTGCTGCCGTACCCGTCCGGTGCCGGTGCGTGCCTCGCGTAGAGCGGGGTGTGGACCGGTGGTGGGTGTGTGGCGGTGGTGTTTGCCTGGGGTTGGCCTGGTCGTGTGTTGAGAACTGTACAGTGGACGCGAGCATCTTTGTGGCTTTTTTGTCAAGTTTACAAGGGCGCACGGTGGATGCCTTGGCACCAGGAACCGAAGAAGGACGTGGGAATCTGCGATAAGCCTCGGGGAGTCGATAACCAGACTTTGATCCGAGGATTTCCGAATGGGGAAACCCGGCTGGACTCATCTCCAGTCACCCGCACCTGAATATATAGGGTGCGTGGAGGGAACGCGGGGAAGTGAAACATCTCAGTACCCGCAGGAAGAGAAAACAACATGTGATTCCGTGAGTAGTGGCGAGCGAAAGCGGACGAGGCCAAACCTCAGCTGTGTGATCACCTGGTAGGGGTTGCAGCTGGGGGGTTGTGGGAGTGTGTGTACCGGTGCTACCACGCCGGTGCGGAGTAAGAAATCGAGTTCATAGGCGAAAGGTCTGGGAAGGCCTGGCACAGACGGTGAGACCCCGGTAGCCGAAATGTTCTCGACTCCGTATCGCACGTCCCAAGTAGTACGGGGCCCGAGAAATCCCGTACGAATCTGGCAGGACCACCTGCCAAGCCTAAATATTCCCTGGTGACCGATAGCGGACAAGTACCGTGAGGGAAAGGTGAAAAGTACCCCGGGAGGGGAGTGAAATAGTTCCTGAAACCGTGTGCCTACAATCCGTCGGAGCCGGCCCGTGGGCTGGTGACGGCGTGCCTTTTGAAGAATGAGCCTGCGAGTTAGTGCTCAGTGGCGAGGTTAACCCGTGCGGGGTAGCCGTAGCGAAAGCGAGTCCGAACAGGGCGAATGAGTCGCTGGGTCTAGACCCGAAGCGGAGTGATCTACCCATGGCCAGGGTGAAGCGCGGGTAAGACCGCGTGGAGGCCCGAACCCACTTAGGTTGAAAACTGAGGGGATGAGCTGTGGGTAGGGGTGAAAGGCCAATCAAACTCCGTGATAGCTGGTTCTCCCCGAAATGCATTTAGGTGCAGCGTCATGTGTTTCTTGCCGGAGGTAGAGCTACTGGATGGCTGATGGGCCCCACCGGGTTACTGACGTCAGCCAAACTCCGAATGCCGGTAAGTAAGAGCATGGCAGTGAGACTGCGGGGGATAAGCTTCGTAGTCGAGAGGGAAACAGCCCAGATCACCAGCTAAGGTCCCTAAGCGTGTGCTAAGTGGGAAAGGATGTGGAGTTGCGAAGACAACCAGGAGGTTGGCTTAGAAGCAGCCACCCTTTAAAGAGTGCGTAATAGCTCACTGGTCAAGTGATTCCGCGCCGACAATGTAGCGGGGCTCAAGCACACCACCGAAGCTGTGGCAACGACACCTTTGCCCGGCCCTCCCCTTCGCGGGTGGGTCCAGGCGTGTCGTTGGGTAGGGGAGCGTCGTGCCGCGGGAGAAGCATCCGAGTGATCGAGATGTGGACGCGGCACGAGTGAGAATGCAGGCATGAGTAGCGAAAGAAGAGTGAGAAACTCTTCCGCCGAATGACCAAGGTTTCCAGGGTCAAGCTAATCTGCCCTGGGTAAGTCGGGACCTAAGGCGAGGCCGACAGGCGTAGTCGATGGACATCCGGTTGATATTCCGGAACCGGCGAAGGACCGCCCAGTACCGAATCATGTGATGCTAAGCGCCTGAAGCCTTCGCAGACCCTGTCCCCTTCGGGGGGTTGGTGAGCGGGGGTGGAACGCGTGGCCCGAGCGTGTAGTAGGTAAGCGATGGAAGGACGCAGGAAGGTAGCCTCCGCGTGGCGATGGTAGTCCACGTCCAAGAGCGCAGGACCGGGGAGAGGTAAGTCCGCCCCATCGGTGTCCGAGGCTTGATGGTGACCGTGTATGCGGGAAGAAGGGTGATCCTATGCTGCCTAGAAAAGTTCCTAGCGAGGTCCGAGCCGCCCGTACCCCAAACCGACCCAGGTGGTCAGGTAGAGAATACCAAGGCGATCGAGTGAATCGTGGTTAAGGAACTCGGCAAAATGCCCCCGTAACTTCGGGAGAAGGGGGGCCCGACGTGTGAGACCCCTTTGCGGGTTGGCACGGAGGGCCGCAGAGACCAGGGAGAAGCGACTGTTTACTAAAAACACAGGTCCGTGCGAAGTCGCAAGACGATGTATACGGACTGACGCCTGCCCGGTGCTGGAACGTTAAGGGGACGGGTCAGCCGCACTTGTGCGGCGAAGCTCTGAACTTAAGCGCCAGTAAACGGCGGTGGTAACTATAACCATCCTAAGGTAGCGAAATTCCTTGTCGGGTAAGTTCCGACCTGCACGAATGGCGTAACGACTTCTCCACTGTCTCAACCACGAACTCGGCGAAATTGCACTACGAGTAAAGATGCTCGTTACGCGCAGCAGGACGGAAAGACCCCGGGACCTTTACTATAGCTTGGTATTGGTGTTCGGTACGGCTTGTGTAGGATAGGTGGGAGACTGTGAAGCGGGCACGCCAGTGTCCGTGGAGTCAACGTTGAAATACCACTCTGGTCGTTCTGGATGTCTAACCTCGGTCCGTGATCCGGATCAGGGACAGTGCCTGGTGGGTAGTTTAACTGGGGCGGTTGCCTCCCAAAAGGTAACGGAGGCGCCCAAAGGTTCCCTCAGCCTGGTTGGTAATCAGGTGTCGAGTGTAAGTGCACAAGGGAGCTTGACTGTGAGACAGACATGTCGAGCAGAGACGAAAGTCGGGACTAGTGACCCGACGGTGGCTTGTGGAAGCGCCGTCGCTCAACGGATAAAAGGTACCCCGGGGATAACAGGCTGATCCTGCCCAAGAGCTCATATCGACGGCATGGTTTGGCACCTCGATGTCGGCTCGTCGCATCCTGGGGCTGGAGTCGGTCCCAAGGGTTGGGCTGTTCGCCCATTAAAGCGGTACGCGAGCTGGGTTTAGAACGTCGTGAGACAGTTCGGTCCCTATCCGCTGCGCGCGGAGGAAACTTGAGAAGAGCTGTCCCTAGTACGAGAGGACCGGGATGGACGAACCTCTGGTGTGTCAGTTGTCCTGCCAAGGGCACCGCTGATTAGCTACGTTCGGACGTGATAACCGCTGAAAGCATCTAAGCGGGAAGCACACTTCAAGATGAGGTTTCCATACCCCTTGTGGGTGAGAGGCTCCCAGCTAGAACACTGGGTTGATAGGCCGGACGTGGAAGCACAGCAATGTGTGGAGCTGACCGGTACTAATAAGCCGACAACTTGACTTAAACCCAAGCCCGAAGATGTTACGCGTCCACTGTACGGTTCCCGAGACACGAACCACCACCACCCCCACCACAAAATGTGGGGGTCGGCCCCGGAACGTTCGTGAACTCCATAAAGTTACGGCGGTCATAGCGTCAGGGAAACGCCCGGTCACATTCCGAACCCGGAAGCTAAGCCTGACAGCGCCGATGGTACTGCACCGGGGACGGTGTGGGAGAGTAGGACACCGCCGGACCACCATTGCCAGAAGGGCCTTGGTCGATCATCAGATCGGCCAGGGCCCTTCTGCATGCAGCGGGACTGTTTCAACCGCTCGGACGGTCGCCGTCCTGGTCCAACCCACCGGCTGAGCCGGGGCCGGGGTGCGCCCCCGACGGCTGCCCCGGCGGGCTCTCGGGGCCGAGCCCGGAGGGGGCACGGCCCGTCCCCCGCTGTCCGCGCCGACGGACGGTGGGGGAGGATGAGAACGTGAGCACCCACGAGTCCGTCCAGACCCCGCCGCCGGCCGACGCCGGGTCCGGGACGCGCATCGGCATCCTCACCTCGGGCGGCGACTCGCCGGGGATGAACGCCGCGGTCCGGGCCGTGGTCCGCTCCACCCTGCGCCTGGGAGGGCGGCCCTTCGGCATCCTGGAGGGCTGGCGCGGAGCCCTCGCCGGTGGCGACGGCATCCGCGAGCTGGGCTGGGACGACGTGGGCTCGCTGCTCCACCGCGGCGGCACGGTCCTGGGGTCGGCGCGGTGCCCGGAGTTCCGCGAACGCGACGGGCTGCGTGCCGCCGCGCTCCACCTCGTGCAGCACCAGATCGACCGGCTCGTCGTCATCGGCGGCGACGGGTCGCTGCGGGGTGCCGAGGAGCTGCGGCAGGAGTGGCCGGAGCTGCTGACCGAGCTGGTCCGGGCCGGGGAGCTCGACGGGACGGCCGCCGAGGCGCACCCGCGCCTGCGCGTCGCCGGGCTCGTGGGCTCGATCGACAACGACATGGCCGGCACGGACATGACGATCGGGGCCGACACCGCGCTGCACCGGATCATCGAGGCCCTCGACGCCCTGTCCTCCACCGCCGCGAGCCACCAGCGCACCTTCGTCGTGGAGGTCATGGGACGTCACTGCGGCTACCTGGCGCTCATGGCGGCCGTCGCCGGGGGCAGCGACGCCGTCCTGGTGCCCGAGGGCCCGCCCGCCGACGGGTGGCAGTCCGGACTCGTCGCCTCGATCGAGCGCACGCGGGCCACCGGCCAGCGGGACAGCCTGGTCATCGTCGCCGAAGGGGCGACCGACCAGGCCGGCCGGCCGATCACGAGCGCGGCCGTGGCCGAGGCGCTCGGGGAGCGGATGGGGGAGCGGGCCCGGGTCACGATCCTCGGTCACGTACAGCGCGGCGGGCGACCGTCCGCCTACGACCGCTGGATGCCCACCCTCCTGGGGTATGCCGCGGTGCGCCAGCTCCTGCAGGCAGCGGCGGACGCGCCGTCGCAGATCGTCGGGGTACGGCACAACCAGGTCGCGGTGCTGCCGCTGAGCGAGGCCGTGCGCGACACCAACGCGGTGAAGACCGCGCTGGAGTCGTGCGACTTCGACGTTGCCCGCGAGGCCCGGGGCAGCTCGTTCGCCACGCTGTCGCGCCTCTACGCCCAGCTGTCCCAGCCGCCCGCCGAGCTCGTCGACGGCCGGCCCCACCCTAGCCGGGCCTTCACGGGCGGGGCGGCGAGCAGCGGTCCCGGACCCACGGGTCCACGCCCACGGGTCGGCGTCCTGCACGTCGGCGGTCTGGCACCCGGGATGAACACCGCCGTCCGGGCGCTGGTGCGCTTCGGGCTCACCGACGGCATGGAGGTCGTCGGGATCGAGGACTCGCTGGCCGGACTGGCCCGGGGACGCGTCCGGGACCTGGGCTGGGCCGAGGTCGACGACTGGGTCGGCCGAGGCGGTGCCTTCCTGGGCACCCGACGGCACGTGCCCACCCCTGCCGAGCTGCCGGCGCTCGTCGACGCGGTCGCCCGGCACCGCCTCGATGCGCTGGTTCTCGTCGGTGGCCTGGACGCCTACCTCACGGCCGAGGTCCTGGTCCGGGGAGGCGCCGAGCACGGCCCGCTGGGGATCCCGGTCGTCTGCCTGCCCGCCTCGATCGACAACAACCTGCCGGGAGCCGACCTCTCTGTGGGCGCCGACACGGCGCTGAACACGGTCGTGGAGGCGCTGGACCGCATCCGCACGTCCGCCTCGGCGACCCAGCGGTGCTTCGTCGCCGAGACCAAGGGTGGGCGGTGCGGCTACCTGACGATGATGGCGGGGCTCGCCTCCGGTGCCGAGCGGGTCTACCTGCCCGAGGACCGGTTGCGCATCGCGGACATCGCCGCCGACGCCGAGCGGATGAGCCGGTCGTTCGCCGAGGGGCGCCGGCTCTACCTCGTGCTGCGCAACGAGATGGCCTCCACGCACTACACCACCGACCTCGTCGCCCGGGTCTTCGAGGAGGAGGGCGGCGACCTCTTCGACGTGCGCAGCACCGTCCTGGGGCACGTGCAGGACGGCGGCGACCCGACGCCGTTCGACCGGCTGCTCGCCACCCGGCTCGCCCGGGTCGCGCTCGACGAGGTGTCCCGACGGTGGGCGGAGGGCGCGGCGGGCGGATGCTACGTCGGGGAGGTCGCCGGACGGGCCACCGTCACCCCGGTCGACCGCCTCGCGGAGGAGACCGACCTGGTCGCCGGCCGGGCCCGCTCCCCGTGGTGGTCCGAGCTGCGGCCGGTGATCGCCGTGGTCTCCGACCGGCACCGCAGCGTCGCCCCGGTCGACCTGCCGCTGGCCGCGGGCCGGGACCAGGCCCGATGATCCGGCGCCACCGTCCGGCACCACGTCCCGTCGACCTCGGGGCCGCCCGCGCCCACTGGGTCAGGTCCGACCTCGTGGCCCTGCCGGCCACCGCGCTCCCGCACGACCTGCCGGTGCACGAGCTGACGGTCCGGCTCGAGCACGCCCCCGACGGGGGCCTGGACCCCGGCGACCGGCCGGGGCCGGGCTGGGACCTGCGGCCCGATGATGGCGGGCTGCCGCCGGAGACGCTGCGCGTCGTGCCGCACCTGGCCGGGGCGCTGGCCCTGCGTCTGCCGGACGAGGCGTCCGCCCGGGCGGCCCGGCTGCTCACCGGGCAGGTGGCCCTCACGGTGCGCCACCGGGCTCGCCTGGTCATGGCGACCTCCCTGCAGGTGCCGCACGTGCTCGACGACCTGTACGCGGCGCAGGCGCGCCGACGCCGGTGCGGGGCCACCTGGGGGCCTGCCGAGCACGACGCCCCGGACAGCCCGGACCGGCGCGGCGCCGGGGCCGGCGCGGGTGCCGTCGCCGACCTCGTCCCCACGGTCACCGTGTGGGCACCCACGGCCCGGGAGGTGACCCTCCTGCTGTGGGACGCTGTCCCGCCGGAGGGCTCGAGCGCCGCCTGGACGCCACCCGGTGACCCGGTCCGCCATCCGCTGGCCCGCTCCGACGACGGGGCCTGGTCGGTCACCGGTGCCTCCGACTGGCGCGACCGGTGCTACCAGCTCGAGCTGCGCCACGTCATACCTCCGCGGTGGACCGAGCAGGTCGTGCGCACCACCGACCCCTGGTCGGTGGCGCTGACGCTCGGTTCGACCCATTCCGTCCTCGTGGACCTCGACGATCCGCGCTGGGTCCCGCCCCGGTGGGCGCAGGCGCCGGTCCCCCCGCGGCTGCGACCCGTCGACCAGAGCATCTACGAGCTGCACGTGCGGGACTTCTCCCGGGACGATCCAGAGGTGCCTCCCGAGCTGCGCGGCACCTACCGCGCGTTCGGGGCGGACGGGCTGGGACGGCGCCACCTGCGCACCCTGGCCGGGGCCGGGCTGAACACCGTGCACCTGCTGCCGGTCTTCGACCTCACCTCGGTGCCGGAGGACCCGGCCGAGCGGGTCGGGCCCGACCCCGAGGTGCTGGCGGAGCTGACGCGCCGGGACCCGGCCGGCACGGAGCAGCAGCAGCTGGTGCGGCGCACCGCGCACCGGGACGCCTTCAACTGGGGCTACGACCCGTGGCACTTCCTGGCGCCGGAGGGGTCGTACGCGACCGGTCCGGGTGCGGCGCACGGTGGTCGACGGGTCGCGGAGTGCCGCGAGATGCTCGGTGCGCTGCACGACCTCGGCCTGCGCGTCGTGCTCGACCAGGTCTACAACCACACCACGGACTCGGGGCTGGAGCGCACCTCCGTGCTGGACCGGGTGGTGCCGGGCTACTACCACCGGCTCGACGAGGAGGGCCGGGTCGAGACGTCCACCTGCTGCCAGAACCTGGCCACCGAGCACCAGCTGGCCGAGCAGCTGATGGTCGACGGGTGCGTCCTGTGGGTCCGGCACTACCGGGTCGACGGCTTCCGGTTCGACCTCATGGGCCACCATTCGCGAGCGAACCTGGATGCCGTGCGGGCCGCGCTCGACGCCCTCACCCCCGCCCAGGACGGGGTGGACGGCTCGGCCGTCACGCTCTACGGGGAGGGCTGGAACTTCGGCGAGGTGGCCGGCGACGCCCGCTTCCCCCAGGCGGTCCAGGGCCAGCTGGACGGGACCGGGATCGGGACCTTCAACGACCGGTTGCGCGACGCGGTGCGCGGCGGGGCGGTGCACGACGACTCGGGCCGGTCGGGGCACGGCTGGGTCACCGGGGGGTCGGACCCCCACGACACGGACCTGCTGCAGGTCGGGCTGGCGGGTGGGCTGCGCGACCTCCGCCTCCTCTCCCACGCCACCGGTCGGTGGACCACCGGGGCAGGGGTGCCCTACGGCGGCGCCCCCGGAGGGTATGCGGCTCAGCCCGACGAGGTGGTCTCCTACGTCGACGCGCACGACAACGAGACCCTGTGGGACACGTTGCTGCTCAAGCTGTCCGACGACACGCCGATGGCCGAACGGGTGCGGCGCAACACGCTCGCCCTCGCCTGCGTCACCCTCTCCCAGGGGATCTCGTTCTGGCACGCCGGTGCCGAGATCCTGCGCAGCAAGAGCCTGGACCGCAACAGCTACGACTCCGGCGACTGGTTCAACGTCCTCGACTGGTCGTTGCAGGACAACGGGTTCGGTCGCGGACTGCCGCCCGAGCCGGACAACGGGCGACGCTGGGCGGAGATGGCGCCCCTGCTGGCGGACCCCTCCTTGCGGCCCACCCCCGCCGACGCCCGCACGGCGCTGGACGGCGCCCTCGACCTGCTCCGGCTGCGGCGTGACCTGCCGCTGCTGCGGCTCGGAACGGCCGAGCAGATCCTGGCCAAGGTCTCCTTCCCGCTGTCGGGCCCGCAGGGGCGTGCGGACCTCGTGGTCATGCTCGTGGACGACCTGGTCGGTGCGCCGGTCGACCCGGTGTCCTCGGGGCTGCTCGTCGTCCTCAACGCCTCCCGGGAGGAGCAGGTGCCGCGGCTTCCCGGGCTGGCCGGTCAGCACTGGGAGCTGTCGGCCGTGCAGCAGGAGGGCGCCGACCCCGTCGTGCGCTCCACCCGGTGGGAGCCCGGCACCGGCCGCCTGGTGGTGCCCGGTCTGTCCGCCGCGGTGCTCGTGCGTCGCGGCTGAGGCGACCCGGACCCGGACCCCGACCTGGACCCGCCAAGCGGTCACGACCGGCACAGGTCGCTCCACGACCGGCTCCGGGTCAGGGTCCGGTCAAGATCGGGTACGGGTCTGGTCAAGAGTCTTGCGCGGCGGTTCGGCCCCCGGTGATGCTGTCGGCGCGCCACGACGATGTGGCCCACATCACACCCCTGAGGAGCACTCCATGACCCACCGCCGACCCCGGGCACTGGCAGCGATCGCCGGTGCCTCCGTCCTTGCCCTCGCCGCAGCCCCGGCCGCCGTGGCCACCGCTGCCGGCAACGACGCCCGCCCCGGGGCGGCGACGCGTCACATCGTCCTGCTGGAGGCCGGTGCCGAGGCGGGCGAGCAGCGCGGTGCCGTCGGCACCGCGACGGCGCGGGCCGTGGCCGACGCCCGCGCCCGCGGTCTGGACGTGGAGCGGGCGCTGCCGGCGCTGGGCGGCTACGTCGCGACGATGACCCCCGCGCAGGCCCGGTCGCTCGCCGAGGACCCCGCGGTCAGCACGGTGTCCGTCGACGGCGTCGTGTCGGTCTCGACCGAGCAGCAGGGCGCCACGTGGGGTCTGGACCGCATCGACCAGGCCGACCCACCGCTGGACGGGATCTACCGCTACACCGCCACCGGTGCCGGCGTGGACGCCTACATCGTGGACACCGGCATCCGGAGCACCCACGGCGAGTTCGCAGGACGGGTGCTCGCGGGTGCCAACTTCGCCCGCGGCAAGAACACCACCGAGGACTGCAACGGGCACGGCACCCACGTGGCCGGGACGGTGGGTGGGAGCACCTACGGGGTGGCCAAGGAGGTGAACCTCGTGCCCGTGCGCGTCCTGGACTGCCGGGGTTCCGGCAGCTGGTCCGGCGTGGTCGCCGGCATGGACTGGGTGGTGGCCGACGCAAACGGACCGTCGGTGGCCAACCTGAGCCTCGGCGGCGGGGCGAACGCCTCGGTCGACGAGGCCGTCGCCCGGATGGTGGACGCGGGCGTGACCACCGTCGTGGCCGCCGGCAACGAGGACCAGGACGCCTGCGCCACCTCCCCGGCCCGGGCCCCCGGCGCCCTGACGGTGGGGGCGACCGACCGCGACGACCGGCGGGCCTCCTTCTCCAACCACGGATCCTGCCTGGACCTCTTCGCACCCGGCGTGGGGATCACCGCCGCCTGGCACAAGGGGGACGCCTCGACGAACACCATCTCGGGCACCTCGATGGCCTCGCCGCACGTCGCCGGCGTCGCCGCCCTGGTGCTCCAGAGCAGCTCCTCCGCCAGTCCTTCCCAGGTCGAGGGTGCGATCGAGACGGCCGCCACGCGGGGAGTGGTGAGCGACCTCGCCGGTTCCCCGGACCGGCTGCTGCGCGCCACCTCCTGATCGTCAGGAGTTCCGCCCGCACGCGCCGGCACCGCGCACCCGTCTCACCCCCGGGGGGCGGGCCACCGGCCCGGACGAGGCACCTCGCCCCGTCCGGGCCGGACCGCGGCCCCGGAGGCGTGCCTCCGCGACGTCAGGTGCCGCCGCGACCGCTGGGCGGCAGCGGCAGGGCGCATGTGTAGACGACGACCCTGCGCGCCTGCGGGTTGCCCTGCCCGACCCGGCGGTAGCGCTCCAGCACCTCGAGCAGCTCGGCCCGCATGGCCGTCAGCTGCTCGCCGGTCACCTGCACGGTGTGGTCCTCCAGGCCGCAGGCCTGCTGCCAGGTGGTCTCCTCCAGCGGCCGCTCGCGCAGCCAGGCCTCGGTGCGCTCGCCGAAGTGCGCCAGGTAGTCCAGGGCCAGCCAGTCGGCGGCCCGGGCGTCGTCCTCGTCGAGGTCCTGCTCGGCCCCGCCGGCGACCCCCAGCCCCACCCCGAGCACGCCGGGTCGGTCAGGGTCGGGGACCGCGCTCCATACCCTGCGCCGGCCGGTGCCGGTGCCGGTGTCCTCCACCAGACCCGCCTCCTCCAGACGGCGCAGGTGGTATGACGTGGCGCCGGTGTTCGAGTCCAGCGCGGCGGCGAGCTCGGTCGCGGTGGCACCCCCGTGGACGCGCAGCTCGGCGAGGAGCCGGCTGCGCAACGGGTGGGCAAGGGTGCGCAGTGCCTGGGACGACGAGGGCGGGGGGGCCGTGGCCGGTGGTGTCATGCTGGCCTTCCACGGGTAGATGGCGCCGAGTGCGTGCACAATTATTATGCACAGATCGGCTGCAGACGCCGGTCGACGGTCCTAGGATGGCTCCTGACCTGCGACGACGTCGATTTGGGTGGTCCCGGAGACCCTCGGTAGACTTGAACGGTTGCCCCACCACACGAGATGAAGGTTCTTCTACCGTGCGTACCTACACCCCCAAGCCCGGCGAGATCACCCGCGCCTGGCACATCATCGACGCCACGGACGTCGTGCTGGGTCGCCTCGCGTCCCAGACCGCGATCCTGCTCCGCGGCAAGCACAAGACGATCTTCGCGCCTCACATCGACACCGGCGACTTCGTCATCATCATCAACGCGGACAAGGTTGCCCTGACCGGCGCCAAGCTGGCCCAGAAGAAGGCCTACCGCCACTCCGGCTACCCCGGTGGCCTCAAGGCCGTCAGCTACGAGCAGCTGCTCGAGCAGCACCCGACCCGGGCGGTGGAGAAGGCCGTGCGCGGCATGCTTCCCCGCAACTCCCTGGGTCGCCAGATGCTCGGCAAGCTCAAGGTCTACGCCGGCGACACCCACCCGCACGCGGCGCAGCAGCCGGTGCCGTTCGAGATCTCCCAGGTCGCGCAGTAAGGAACGTCTGACACATGACTGACACCACCACCGTGGAGACCGACGAGTTCGACGAGAACGCCGTCTCCGAGTACACCACCGAGTCGTCGGCCGCGGCCGACGCCACCGCCCGCCCCACCGCCACCGCCCCCGGTGCCGCCACCGGTCGTCGCAAGCAGGCGATCGCCCGCGTGCGCATCGTCCCGGGCACCGGCGAGTGGAAGGTCAACGGCCGCACCCTGGAGGAGTACTTCCCCAACAAGGTGCACCAGCAGATCGTCAACGAGCCGCTGGCCGCGCTCGACCTCATGGGTGCCTACGACGTCCTCGTGCGCGTGCACGGCGGTGGCCCCTCGGGCCAGGCCGGTGCGGTCCGCCTGGGCGTGGCCCGCTCGCTCAACGGGATCGACCCCGACCTGAACCGCGCCACCCTGAAGAAGGCCGGTCTGCTCACCCGGGACGCCCGCGTCCCCGAGCGCAAGAAGGCCGGTCTGAAGAAGGCCCGCAAGGCGCCGCAGTACAGCAAGCGCTGACGCGCCGTCCGACGCCGGGACCCGGGGTCGCGACGGACGCACCGAAGGCCGGTGGGAGCACAGCTCCCGCCGGCCTTCGGCCTGTGTGCGGACGTGGTCGGCGCAGCGTGACGTCGTCGACGAAGAAGGACGTGGCGCCAGCCCCCCTGCGGCTCGCAGTCCCGGACCCCTCCGCGGTGGGGGGCGGCCTCCGCCCGCACGTACGGCATACTTTCTGAGGATCCGCGACGGGTCCGCCGCAGGACGACGAGACGAGGCACAGCACATGGGACGACTGTTCGGCACCGACGGGGTGCGTGGACTGGCGAACAAGGACATCACCGCCGAGCTGGCGCTGGACCTGTCCGTCGCCGTCGCGCACGAGCTGGGCGGGCAGGGTGCCTTCGGAGGTCACCGGGCCACGGCCGTCGTCGGCCGGGACCCGCGGGCCTCCGGCGAGTTCCTCTCCGCAGCCGTCATGGCCGGACTGGCCTCCGCGGGCGTCGACGTCCTCGACGCGGGAGTGCTGCCCACGCCGGCGATCGCCTACCTGACGCAGCGGATGAACGCCGAGATGGGGGCGATGCTCTCCGCCTCGCACAACGCGATGCCGGACAACGGCCTGAAGTTCTTCGCGCGGGGCGGGCACAAGCTCGCCGACGAGATCGAGGACCGCATCTCCGGGCGCCTGGGGACCCACTGGGACCGGCCCACCGGCGCGGCCGTGGGGCGGATCCGTCCGTTCGACCGCGGGGCCGAGTTCTACATCGAGCACCTGCTCGAGGCGGTTCCCGGACGGCTCGACGGTCTGCGCGTGGTCATCGACGCGGCGCACGGCGCGGCCTCGGTCGTGGGCCCGGAGGTCTTCCGCCGGGCCGGGGCCACCGTCGACGTGATCGGCGGCGACCCGGACGGTCTCAACATCAACGACGGCGCCGGCTCCACCCACCTGGAGCAGCTGCAGGAGGCCGTCCGCCTCCGGGGCGCGGACATGGGCGTGGCCTTCGACGGTGACGCCGACCGCTGCCTGGCGGTGGACGCCCACGGCGAGACGGTTGACGGCGACCAGATCATGGCCATCCTCGCGCTGTCCATGCACGAGGGCGGCCGGTTGACCGACGACACCCTCGTGGCGACCGTGATGAGCAACCTGGGCCTGATCAAGGCGATGGAGTCCGAGGGGGTCCGGGTCGTGCAGACGGCCGTGGGGGACCGCTACGTCCTGGAGGAGATGCGCCGGCACGGCTACTCCCTGGGCGGGGAGCAGTCGGGCCACGTCATCATGCTCGAGCACGGCACCACCGGCGACGGTGTGCTCACCGCCCTCGCCCTCGGTCAGCGGGTCGTCTCCTCCCAGACGCCGCTGCGCGACCTGGCGTCGGTGATGACGCGCATGCCGCAGGTGCTGATCAACGTCAAGGGGGTGGACCGGTCGCGGGTGGACAGCGACGAGGCGCTCACCGCGGCGGTGCGGACCGTGGAGACCGAGCTGGGTGCGGACGGCCGGGTCCTGCTGCGCCGCTCCGGCACCGAGCCGCTCGTGCGGGTCATGGTGGAGGCGGACTCCCAGGACCGGGCGCAGGGGTATGCCGACCGGCTGGCCGACGTCGTGCGGGAGCGGCTGACCCTCTGAGCCCGGACGTCCGAGCCCGGACGTCCGAGCCTCGGACCGACCCGCCCGGGCTCGCCTCAGGCGCGGACGCCCTGCTGCTCCCCGGGCGGCGGGGCGGAGGTCTCGGAGGTCGCGTCCTGGGTCTCCGCGAGCTCGGCCTCGATGTCCTCGACGAACTGCTCGATGCCGTCCACGCCGTTGACGGGTCCGCCTGCGAGCAGGCCGTCGGCTCCCAGCAGCACCGCCCCGGGACTCGACCCCACGCCCAGGTCGTCGTAGACGCGCGAGCCCGGGTCCCACCAGATGCCGGACAGGCCGGGGTCGAGCGCCGACGCGTCGAAGGGGTGGGGGACGAAGACCATCTGCACTCCCAGCTGGGGCAGGCGCTCGCGCCAGCGGGGAAGACGCTCGAGGGCCTCGTGCGTGGGGCCGCACCAGCAGTTGACCAGGACCAGCAGCTGCGCCTGGCTCCGGGCGAGGGAGCTGAGCGCGACCGTGCCGTGGTCCCGGCCGACGAGCACCCCACGGGGTATGGGGAGGCGCACGTACTCGAGCTCGTCGGGCTCGGCAGGGACGGACGTGGTGGCCGCCGCCGCTGGGGCGGGGGCGGAGGAGGAGCGCGCCGCGCCCCCACGACCGGTCCGGCGGGTCGTCCTGGCCACGGCGGGCCCCCCGCCGAGGACCATGACGGAGACCGCGGCGAGCGCGACGGCCAGGACGAGCCACCACACGTCGTTGGCGGTGTACCGGGCCAGGAGCTCGCCGGTGCTGGTCCCGGCCAGGCCGATCCACAGGGTCAGCCCGGCGAGGGCCACCAGGACGGTGTTGCGCACGACGGTCCGGCCGTTGATGCGGTGGTCGCCGATCCGGCCGAAGCAGCCGCAGGTGGGCCGGGGGTCGAACCCCATCGCCCGCACCACGACGGCCCAGAAGGCCACGAACAGTCCCATCGCCAGCACCGCCCCGGCGAGGAAGGGCCATCGCCAGGGGAGCAGCAGCAGCGCCGCGGTCACCAGCTCCACGACGGGAAGGGCGCGGGCGGTCGGACGGTTGGTCACGAGCGCAGGGAGGCGCAGCAGCCGCAGGACGCTGAACGTGGACCCGGTGTCCTGCAGCTTGGCCACCCCGCTGAGGACGAGGACGGCGGCCAGCGTCAGCGGCGCGAGCGACAGGGCGGGGTGCATGGCGTCCACGATACGGCAGGCGCCGACGGCGGATGACGTGTCATGCAGCCGTCTGCGCGTGGGTGCGGGGGTGTGGCGAGGGTGCGGGACGGGCTGGCGTGGGCCTGGCGTGGGCCCTCTTGTGGCCGGGGGGTGGCCAGGGAGCGGCGGGGCTCAGACGAGCTGCTCCATCCGCCCGGTGTCCACGTCGTAGAGGAAGCCGCCGACCTGGGCCCGGTCGCCGATGAGCGGATGGCTGGTGACCCGGAGGACGTCCTCCATGAGCGCGGCGCGCTGGTCGGGGACGACGTGGAAATGCTGCCACCAGGCGTCCTGGCCGGAGAGCTCGGTGATCGTCGTGCGCAGCTCGTTCTCGGACATCTTCGTCATCGCGCAGCGCGTGTGCGGGACCACGAGGATGCGACGCACCTGCAGCAGGTGCACCCCCAGGACGAGGGCCTCCAGCGCCGCGTCGGTGACCCGGCCGCCCGGGTTGCGGAAGATCTTGGCGTCCCCGTGCGTCAGGCCCAGCATCGTCAGGGGCTGGATGCGGGAGTCCATGCAGGTGACGATCGCCACCCCCGCACGGGCGATGCCGTCAAAACCCCCGAGGGTGAAGTTCTCGGCGTAGGCGGCGTTGGCCTCGAGCAGGTCGGCGAAGGCGGAGGCGGGCTCCGCCTCGGTGCCGGGCGGGGTGTCCTCGTGGTGCGTCATACCGGGTTCCTCTCTGCGCGCGGGAGCTTGTCGGGGTTCGTCGGGGGATGTCACGGGGCTCGTGGGCGATGTCGGGCTCGGCGCGGGGCTCGGGCGGCCGCCCTCGTTCAGCCGAGCTCGGCGAGGTCGGCCCTGGTCGGGGCGGCGGCACCGGCCCGACCGACGGTCCAGGTGGCGCAGTCGACGGCCCGGCGCAGGGCGGGGGCCACGTCGTCGAGGTCGGTCCGGCGCAGGCGGTCGCGCGCTCCGGCCGAGCCGAGGAGACCGGCGTCGAGCAGGCCGCTGAGCAGGCCCGCCATGAAGGAGTCGCCCGCCCCGACCGTGTCGACCACCTGCACGGCGACCGGGTCCAGCTCGATGGTGGTGTCCGTGCGGGACAGGTGCACCAGGGCGCCGTCACCGCCCCGGGTGACGACGACCAGCTCGGGACCCAGCCGCCCCCAGAGGTGGGCCACCTCCGGGGGTGGGGCGCCGTCGTAGAGCCAGGCCACGTCCTCCTCGGAGGCCTTCACCACGTCGGCTAGACCGATGCACTCCTCGATCCGGGAGCGCACGTCGTGAGGGGCGCCCATGATCGAGGGACGGCAGTTGGGGTCGTAGGAGATCGTGGCGGTCGGGCGGGCGCGCGTCATCAGCGCCAGCACGGCGGAGGCGCCGGGCTCCAGGGTGGCCGCGACCGAACCGGTGTGCAGGTGGCCGACCCCGTGGAGGTCCTGGGTGCCCACGTGCCACAGCAGGTCGAAGTCGTAGGTCGCCGACCCGTCCACGTCCAGGTGGGCGGTGGCCGTGGAGGTGCGCTGGGCCGAGTCCGACCCCGGGGTGAGCACGACGTCGGCGTCCAGGAGGTGCTCGCGCACCCGCCGGCCGCGCTCGTCGTGGCCCAGGTGGGCCGTCAGCCGGCTGTCGTGGTCCAGGGCGGCCAGGCCCACGGCGACGTTGGCGGGCGAGCCGCCGACGTGCTCGGTGCGCTCCTGCCCGTTCCGGGCGACGACGATGTCGACGAGGGCCTCGCCGACGGTGAGGACAGCAGGCTGGTCCATCGGCGGCCCCTCAGTGACCCGTGGCTTCCGGGGACAGGGAGTCGGCGATCTGCGCGACCTTGTCCAGGCGGTGGTGGGAGGTGATCTCCCGGATGGTGCCGGAGCGGGAGCGCATGACGAGGGAGTGGGTCACGGCCGTGCCGGAGCCGTAGCGCACCCCGCCCAGCATCTCGCCGGTCGTGATGCCGGTGGCGACGAAGAAGGCGTTGTCGCCGGTGACCAGGTCCTCGGTCGACAGGACCCGGTCCAGGTCGTGGCCGGCGTCGATGGCCCGCTGGCGCTCGTCGTCGTCCTTGGGCCACAGCGTGCCCTGGATCACCCCGCCCATGGCCTTCATCGCGCACGCGGTGATGATGCCCTCGGGGGTGCCGCCGATCCCGATGAGCATGTCCACCGAGGACTCCTCGCGCGCGGCGGCGATCGAGCCGGCGACGTCGCCGTCGGTGATGAAGCGCAGCCGGGCGCCGGCCTCGCGGACCTCCCGGGTGTACTGCTCGTGCCGCGGTCGGTCGAGCATGATCACCGTCAGGTCGTCCACGAAGCGCTTCTTGGCGCGGGCGATGCGCCGCAGGTTCTCCTTGATCGGCAGCCGGATGTCCACCCGGTCGGCCACGTCGGGGCCGACGACGAGCTTGTCCATGTAGAAGACGGCTGAGGGGTCGTACATCGTGCCGCGCTCGGAGACGGCCATGACGGCGATGGAGTTGTCCATGCCCTTGGCGGTCGGGGTGGTGCCATCGATCGGGTCGACGGCGACGTCGACCTGGGGTCCGGTGCCGTCGCCGACCCTCTCCCCGTTGAAGAGCATCGGCGCCTCGTCCTTCTCGCCCTCGCCGATGACGACGATCCCGTCCATGGCGACCTGACCGATGACCTTGCGCATGGCCTCGACCGCCGCGTTGTCCGCGAGGATCTTCTCCCCCCGGCCGACCCACCGGCCGGCCGCCAGCGCTGCCGCCTCCGTGACCCGGACCAGCTCCATGGCCAGGTTGCGGTCCGGGATGACCTGCTCGGTGCTCGGACGGGTGGGCTGCTCGGCGGCCATGCGGGACTCCTTCGTCGGTGACGGCTGCGCGGCTGACGACTGCGCGACGTGGGTTCGGCCAGCCTAGCGGCCGCGGGAGGCCCCGGTCCTGGGGGATGGGACGATGGAGGGGTGAGCCCTGCTACCTCCTCGAGCACCGGACCCGACACGGTCCGGGACCGACCCTCCGACGCTTCACCGCCCCCGGACGGGCGGCAGAAGCGGCTGGCGGCCTGGACCTTCCGCAACATGGTCGTCTCGGTGCTGCTCGTGCTGGCCGTGGTGCTGACCTGGTGGTCGATGACCTACCAGCCGGAGGAGTCGCAGCGTCGTCCCGCGGACGTGAGCCAGGTCGTGCCCTTCGCCACCGAGCAGGCGTCGTGGCCCGTGTGGGTGCCGGACCCGGGCGAGGGGTGGACGCCCACGGTCGTGTGGTTCGACGAGCGTCTCGCCGGGGTCCCCACCTGGCACGTCTCGTGGACCACCCCCCAGGGGGAGTATGCCGCGCTGCACCAGGCCGCCGACGTCACCGACGCCTGGCGGGAGGAGGTCCTCGTGGACGCCGAGCCGGTCGGCGAGGAGGAGCTGCCCGCCCCCGGTGGGACGCAGGCGTGGCAGGCGTGGGAGGGTCCGGTGCCCAGCAACGTGGAGAACGCCTGGGTGCTCGGTCCGGAGGAGACCGGCGGCGCGACGGTCGTGGTGAGCGGGACGGCCGGGACCGACGAGATGGCCGAGCTGCTCGAGTCCGTGGACGCCCGCGACTGACGGGGCGGTCGGGGGTCCCGATGCCCTCGCCCCGGGGGAGGCGTGGCCAGGGTTCCTCCGGGCCGCCGTGCCGGCGTCCGGGCGGGTGGTTCGTACAGGTGTGTCAGTGGGGGGTGCTTGGGTGGGGGTATGTCGTTCTTGTGGGGTGGGGCAGCGGGGTTGGTGGAGGAGGTCCACGATGCGGGCGACGTCGTGCCGGAGCCGGTGTCGGAGCGTGAGCGGCTGTTCGTCGCGGGGGTGATGGCGCAGCAGGAGGTGCAGACGCCGGAGTGTGAGGATCCGGCGGGGGCGGGGTACTGGGAGCTGCTGGCCGACATCGAGGAGACGTTGGCGGCAGAGGCGGGCGGGGACGGTGGCTGGGGTGTCCCGGGCGGGTTGGCCTCGCAGGAGCTGGCCGCGGGGTTGGACCTGGCGATGGTGGGGCTGGACCGGGCCGCGGTGGGTCCGCAGGGTGTGGTGGGGGTGTTCGACCCGTCCTTGGTGGAGGGTCTGGAGGCGGCCGGTCGGGTGCGTGCCCGGGTGGATGCACTGGTGGTGACGTTGGCGGTGGAGGCGCAGCGGCGGGGGTTGCCGGGCGCGGTGGGGATGGGTCTGGTGGACTGGGTACGGGTGCGTTGCCCGTGGCTCTCGGGCGCGGAGGCGGCGCATCTGCGGGCGGTGGTGGCTGCGGCCGGTCAGTACTGGGGTGCTCCGGTGCTGCAGGCCGTGATCGAGGGGCGGGCGGGGTTGGCCCGGGCGGGCCGGGTGGCGGCCACCCTGTCCCGGGTGGTGCCGGGGTTGGACGTGGACCAGGCGCAGGCGTACGCGCAGATCGCGACCGGCGCCGCGTGTGATGGGGGGATCAGCGAGCGGGATCTGGGGCGGGTGTGCCAGAAGCTGCTGGTGGACCTGTTGGAGGAGGCGCCCCGGGAGGCCGAGCAGCAGACGGCGGAGGGGTTGCGGTGCGTGTCCCGGCGGCGGGTGGGTCCGGGGTTGGTGCGCTACGTCCTGGACGCCCCGGACGCCGACGCGGTCCTGATCGACGGGGTGCTGGACGGGCCGCTGGCCGCGCCCGATCCCGCCCGCGACAACGCCGGGCACGACGGCCAGGACGGCCGGGAGGGGCAGGGGGAGCGGGATGGCCGGTCGGTGGGGCAGCGGCGTTACGACGCGGTGCTGACGGTGATCTCGCGGGGGTTGGGAAACCCGGGGGCGCCACCGTCGACGGGCCGCGCCAGCGTGATCCTGACGGTGGCGGCGGACCCGGACACGGGTCGTCCGCGGGGGGCGGCGTTTGCGCAGGCCGGTGATGCGGGGCTGGACGCGGGGCAGGCGGGCCGGTACGCGTGCCTGGGGGACGTGACCCCGGTGGTGCTGGGCCCTACGGGGGAGCCGTTGCGGCTGGGTCGCACGGTGCGGTTGGCCACGCCGGGACAGTTCAAGGCGTTGCTGGTCCGGGACGGGAGGTGCACGTTCCCGGGGTGCTCGGTGCCCGGGTCGTGGTGCGAGGCCCACCACCTGGTGTGGTGGTGCCGTGGCGGGGGCACCGACATCGAGCTGCTGGTCCTGCTCTGCGGGCGGCACCACAAGAAGGTGCACGAGAAGGACCTCATGGCCACCGTCACCGGTGGCACCACGACCTGGCACGTCTGACGACCCCGCCCCACACCCGGCCCCACCCGGCCGGGAGCACCACCACGCCCGGGAGGACGTCATTCGGCCCCCACGAGCCAGGGGCGGACGGCGCGACTCCGGAACGCAGCTCGGACGTCAGGCGCCGCCGTGACTACCGTCGTGTGGCTCCGTCGTCTTCGTCGATGGAGGCGTCGTCACGTCGGCAGCCGGGGAAGCGCTCGTCTCAGCAGAGGTCTCCTCGTCGGCCGAGCCGTTCCCCGGGCTCTCCGCCCCCTCGGCACCGGCCCGTGTGGTGGCCCGGTCGAGGGTCTCCTGGGCGGAGTCGAGCTTGGCCTGGCAGTGCGCGGCGAGCTCCTCCCCGCGTTCCCACAGGAGCATCGACTCCTCGAGGGGCACCTGACCGGACTCGATGCGGGACACGAGCGCGACCAGCTCGTCGCGGGCCTGCTCGTAGCTCAGCTGACCCACCGGGGTGGGCTCGGGAGTGGTGGCGTCGACGGGAGTCACCCGACCACCCTACGACCCGGTGGCCCGCCACCCGGCCCGCCCGCGAGCGGAGCGAGCACGGGTCCGGCCCGACCGCGAGCGGAGCGAGCACGGGTCCGGCCCGACGTCCAGGACCGTCAGTCGGCGATCCAGCCGGCACTGCACCCCCGTGGTGGAGGTCAGCCCCGACGGTCAGCCCGCGACGGGGCGGACGGCGAAGTCACCGCGGGCCACCGTGATCCGCAGCAGCTCCTCCGCGTCCACCTCCGCCCGGTCGCGGACGATGGTTCCGTCCGCGTGCCGGACCACGGCATACCCGCGCTCGAGGGTGTGCTGCGGCGAGACGGCCCGCAGGTGGCGCAGGAGCTGGGCGGACCGGTCCTGCTCACGGACGAGCCGGTCGGCCAGGCGGCGACGACCACGTGCCTGCAGGTCCTCGACCTCCGCACGGTGGCGGGCGACGATCGCCGCCCGGTCTGCCATGACCGGCCTGCTCATGACGGTGCTGATCCGCTCGCGCTCCCGGGCGATGCGCGTGAGAAGCGCGCGTCGCGACCGGGTGCGCACGGTCACCAGGCCCCGCAGCTCGTCGGCGACGTCGGGCACCACCGCGGCGGCGGCGTGGGTCGGGGTGGAGGCGCGCAGGTCGGCCACGAAGTCCACGATGGGGGTGTCGCTCTCGTGCCCGATGGCCGAGACGACGGGGGTGCGGGTGGCCGCGACCGCCCGGACCAGCGCCTCGTTGCTGAACGGCAGCAGGTCCTCGAAAGACCCGCCGCCCCGCGCCACCACGATCACGTCCACCTCGCCGAGCCCGTCGAGCTCGCGGACCGCGGCGCACACCTCGGTCACCGTCGTGGCTCCCTGGACGGCGACCTGACGGATCTCGAACCGGGCGGCCGGCCAGCGCCTGCGCACGCCGGCCAGGACGTCGCGCTCGGCCGCGGTGTTGCGACCGACGACCAGACCGATGGTCCGGGGCAGGAAGGGCAGCGGCCGCTTGCGTCCAGGCTCGAAGAGGCCCTCGCTGCGCAGCAGCTGCTTGAGGTGCTCGAGCCGCGCCAGCAGCTCCCCGACCCCCACGTGTCGCATCTGCCGGGCGTCCATCGTCAGGGTGCCCCGCTTGGTCCAGAACGACGGCTTGAGGTGCACGACGACCCGGGCGCCCTCCTGGGGCGGTGCCGGCATGGCCGCGAGCGCCCCGACCGAGATGGACACCGACAACGACATGTCGACGTCGGTGTCGCGCAGCGTGAAGTAGGCGCGGGACATCCCCGGGCGGTGGTTGAGCTGGACGATCTGCCCCTCGACCCACAACGGGGACATCTTGTCCACGTAGTCGCTGATCTTCATCGACAGGGTGCGCACCGGCCAGGGCTGCTCGGCGGTGGTGTCCCTCGCGGTGGGCGGCAGCGACGTCGGTGGACTCACGGGGCCTAGCCTAGGTCGGTGCACCCACGGCCCCTGCTCGTCCTCGTCCACGGCTCCCGGTTCTCGCGCCGCCAGTGGTCCGGGTATGCCGCGCAGCTGCCCTCGGCCGACGTGGTCGCCGTCGACCTCCCCGGCCACGGGGAACGGGTGGGTATGGCGTTCACGGTCGGGTCCGCGCTGGACGTCATCGACGAGGCCGTCCGGTCGGGCGGACCGGGACGCCGGGTGGTGCTGGCCGGGCACAGCCTCGGGGGCTACCTGGCGTCCTTGTACGCGGCCGAGCACCCCGGCACCCTGGCGGGGCTGGTGCTCCTCGGCGCGACAGGTGACCCCGCGGGACGGTTGACCGGGGTCTACACCGGGTTCGCCAAGCTGCTCCCGCGGGTCGGGTTCGAGCGGATGGCCCGGCTCGCGAACGCCGTCATCCGTGCCCTCGGGGCGCGTCCGGAGGACTTGCCCGACGCGGCGGCATACCCCGTGCTCGGCGACGCCTGGGACGCGGTGGTGGAACGGTGCGGCCCGCACGTCCTGACCACGGTGGACTGCCCGGTGACGATCGCCAACGGCCGGTGGGACCAGATGCGGATCCATGCCGCGCGGTTCGCCGCCGCCGCGCCGCAGGCCCGTGTCGTGGTGGTGGAGGGGGCGAGCCACCTCTTCCCCCTGACCCACCGGGCAGCCACCGTCGAGACCCTGCGCCGGGCCCTCGCCGAGGCCGCACCCAGGTCGTGCGCAGAGCACCCACGTACGATGGACCGGTGACTGCCACACCTTCGACCCGACCGACCGACGTGACCGTCCCCGAGTCCGCCGGAGAGCAGCGACGCGTGCTGCTCGCCGCCCCACGCGGCTACTGCGCCGGCGTGGACCGGGCGGTGGTCACCGTCGAGAAGGCCCTCGAGCTCTACGGGCCGCCGGTCTACGTGCGCAAGGAGATCGTGCACAACAAGCACGTGGTGCGCACGCTGGAGAAGCGCGGCGCGATCTTCGTGGAGGAGACCGACCAGGTGCCCGAGGGGGCACGGGTGATCTTCTCGGCCCACGGGGTCAGCCCGGCCGTGCACGCGGAGGCCCGCGCGCTGTCCCTGCAGACGATCGACGCCACCTGCCCCCTGGTGACCAAGGTGCACCGCGAGGCGATCCGGTTCGCCAGCGAGGACTACACGATCCTGCTCGTCGGCCACACCGGCCACGAGGAGGTCGAGGGCACCGCCGGCGAGGCCCCGGACAACACCATCGTCGTGGAGAACCCGGCGCACGCCGCCGAGGTCGAGGTGCCGAACCCGGAGCGGCTCGCGTGGCTCTCCCAGACGACCCTGTCGGTGGACGAGACGATGCAGACCGTGGCCATCCTGCGGGAGCGCTTCCCGCACCTGCAGGACCCGCCGAGCGACGACATCTGCTACGCCACCCAGAACCGCCAGGTCGCGGTGAAGCAGATGGCCGCCGAGTGCGACCTCATGATCGTCGTCGGCTCGCAGAACAGCTCCAACTCCAAGCGCCTGGTCGAGGTGGCCGTGGAACACGGCTCACGGGCCGGCTACCTGGTCGACTACGCCGACGAGATCGACGAGGCGTGGCTGGACGGGGTGCGGACCGTGGGAGTGACCAGCGGCGCCAGCGTGCCCGAGGTGCTCGTGCGCGACGTGCTCGACTGGTTGGCGGAGCGGGGGTACGCCGACGTCAGCGCCGTCACCGCCGCCGAGGAGTCGCTGCTCTTCGCCCTGCCGACCGAGCTGCGCCGCGACCTCAAGGCCGCGGGCAAGGAGGCCGCCAAGGTCAAGCACGACCCGGGTGCCATCCCGAGCGGCCGGGGGAGCCAGCTGCACTAGCAGGGGTCAGCACGGCCGGTCGCTGCGGGGGGCTCAGGATCCGCGTGTCAGGCCGTGTTCCGGCTTCCCCCACTCGATGAGGGGCCGGTGCCGCCCTCCGCCGCCCTCCCGGGCAGGTCCGTCTCGAGCGTCGGTCGTGCCGGGGTGAGTTCGTCGAGCTCGGTCGCCAGCAGCTCCGGGCTCGTCAGCGGCCGGGGCGCCACCGTCAGCGGCTCGAGGGTCTCGGGTGCGCCCTCGGCCAGGTCGAGCTCGTGCATCCGGCGGGCGGTGACCATGACCCGGGTTTCCAGCGTCCCGACGAGCTGGTTGTACGTCTCCACCGAGCGGCGCAGGGCGGTGCCCATCGCGGTCGTGTGCCGTCCCAGGGTCGCCAGCCGTCGGTGCAGGTCGGCGCCCAGCCTCAGCAGCTCGCGGGCGTGCGTGGTCAGCGCGTCCTGCTGCCAGGCCAGGGCCGTGGCCCGCAGCATCGCGAGCAGCGTGCCCGGGGAGGCGAGCACCACGCGCTGGCCCTGGGCGTGGTCGTAGAGGTCCGGGGCCGCCCGCAGCGCCGCGGCCAGGACGGCGTCGCTGGGCACGAAGCAGACCACGAGCTCGGGGGAGTGGTCGAACGCGCTCCAGTACTCTTTCGCCGCGAGCTGGTCGACGTGCCGCCGCAGCGCGCGCCCGTGCTCGACCAGCTGCCGGTCGGCCTCGTCAGGCGGCACCCCGTCCCCCTGGGCCCGCAGGAAGGCCCCCAACGGGGCCTTGCTGTCGATGACGAGGTTCTTGCCACCCGGCAGGTGGACGACGACGTCGGGGCGGACCCGCACGTCGTGCCGGGTCGTGGCGGACACCTGCTCGTCGAAGTCGCACCGGGCCAGCATCCCGGCGTGCTCCAGCACCCGCCGCAGCTGGACCTCGCCCCAGGTGCCGCGCACCGCCGAGGAGGACAGGGCGCCCGACAGGGCGCTGGTCTGCTCCTGCAGGGCGCGTGTCTGGTCGGCCACCTGGGCCAGCTGCTCCCCGACCTGGCCGTAGTGCTGCACCCGGTCCCGCTCCAGCATCCGCACCTGCGACTCGACCCGGTCGAGCGAGGCCCGCAGGGGGGCCAGCTCGGCGGCCGCCTCCCGGTCCTGCTCGACGGCCCGGGTGAGACCGGCCACCCGCTCGTGCAACCCGTCCCGCTCCGCCTCGAGCCGGGCGCGGTCAGGGGCGCCGGCGGCCACGCCCAGGGCCCTGCCGAGGACCAGCCCGACGCCGAGGGTCACCAGGACGAGCGCGACCAGCTGCCACCACTGCAGTTCCATGCCGCGCACAGTGCCACCCCCGACCGACACACCCCGACCAACGCACCCCGACCAACGCACCCCGGACCGACACACCCCCGGCCGACACACCCCGGACCGACACACCCCCGGCCGACACACCCCGGTCCCGCACGGTCACTGCGGCAGGACCCCCGGGCCCGACGCGCCGACGGTGCCGTGACCGGATCGTGATCCCCGCGCCGTTGACACGCCGGACGCACCTCGTTAGCGTTCCCGTCGAAACCTGAATCACCTTTCAGGTTCGTCGTGCACGAAGGAGTGTTCCCGGTGATCCGCACCCGACTGTTCGCCCTCATGTCCACCGCAGCGGTCCTGACCGTGGCCGGCTGCGCCCCTTCGGACTCCGGTTCCTCCGGGTCTGCCGACGAGCCGGACGGAGGTGCCAGCACGGGGACCGAGGCCGCCGCCGAGGAGGGCGGCGGCGAACCCGTCCAGGTCGGCATCATCTACTCCGAGACCGGGCCCCTCGCCGCCTACGGCAAGCAGTACAAGGAGGGCCTCGAGGCCGGCATCGACTACGCGACCGACGGCACCGGCGAGGTCGACGGCACCCCCATCGAGCTGACCTACCGCGACGACGCGGGCAACCCCGACACCGCGGTCGCGGCCGCCAAGGACCTCATCGGCCAGGACTTCAAGATCATGGGCGGCACGGTCGTGTCCGGCATCGCGCTGGCCATGGCCGAGCAGGCGGCCCAGAACGAGGTCCTCTACATCTCCGGCCCCGCCGCCGCCGACGCCGTCACCGGCATCAACGAGTTCACCTTCCGCTCCGGCCGCCAGTCCCTCCAGGACGTGGCGACGGCCGGCGCCATGCTCGACGACGCGAGCGGCAAGGTCGTCGTCCTCGCCCAGGACAACGCCTTCGGCCAGGGCAACCTCGCCGCCGTCGAGGCCGTTCTCGGCGCCGAGGGGGCCGAGGTCGACAGCGTCCTCGTGCCCGAGGACGCCACCGAGTTCACCGGCTTCGCCCGTCAGGTCATCGACGCGGAGCCCGACCTGATCTTCGTCGCCTGGGCCGGGGCCACCGCGGGCAGCATGTGGCAGTCGCTCGACCAGCAGGACGTCTTCGACGTCGCCCCGGTCGTGACCGGGCTGGCCGACAGCGCCACCTTCTCCGCCTACGGCCCCATCGGCGAGAAGATCAGCTTCCTGTCCCACTACTTCCCCGGTGCCGCCGACAATGAGGTCAACCAGGCCCTGGTCGACCACGTCACCGAGGCCGGCGGCACCCCCGATCTGTTCACCCCGGACGGCTTCGTCGCCGGCCAGATGATCGTGCAGGCCGTCGCCGAGGGCGGGGACGACGTCAACGCGATGATCGACGCGCTCGAGGGATGGGAGTTCGAGGGGCCCAAGGGCACCACGTCCATCCGCGAGAGCGACCACGCGCTCATCCAGCCGATGTTCACCGCCACCCTGACCCAGGACGGGGACGCCTGGGTGCCCGAGCTCGTCGACACGGTCCCCGCCGACAAGGTCGCCCCGCCGGAGGCGTCCGGCAAGTGACCGACGTCACCACGACCTCCGACGCGGGGGCGGCCGGTTCCGCCGCCCCCGCGCTCGAGGTCCGCGACCTGTCGCTGCGGATCGGGGGAGCCCAGATCCTCCAGGACGTCAGCTTCGCCGTCCCCGCCGGTCAGATCGTGGGGGTGATCGGTCCCAACGGTGCCGGCAAGACCACGCTGTTCAACCTGGTCTCGGGCGTCATGGCACCCACCGCCGGCCAGGTCCTGCTCGGCGGCCGCGACATCACCGGTCGAAGCGTGACCCAGCGGGCCACCGCCGGCCTGGGACGCACCTTCCAGACCTCCTCCCTGTTCCCGCGCCTGACGGTGGAGGAGAACGTGCGCCTGGCCGCCCAGGTCAAGGAGGGGCGGGCGCTGTCCCTGCTCAGCTTCCCCCGTCGTGGGGACGCGGCCTCGCGCCGGGCCCTCGAGCTGCTCCATGAGGTCGGGCTCGGACACCGGGTCGGACGGATGGCCGGGGACCTGCCCCACGGCGACAAGCGCAAGCTCGAGATCGCCATGCTGCTGGCCACCGACCCCTCCGTCGTGCTGCTCGACGAGCCGATGGCCGGCGTCGCCTCCGGCGACGTCGACGGCCTCACCGAGGTCATCCGCAGCCTGCACCGAGACCACGGCCGCACCGTTCTTATGGTCGAGCACCACATGGAGGTGCTGCTCGGCCTGGTCGAGCGGGTCGCCGTGCTGCACTTCGGCACCCTGCTCACCATCGACACCCCGGAGGCCGTGATGGCAGACTCCACGGTGCAGAGCGCCTACCTGGGGGAGACGGTATGACGTCGCGCACCCCGTCGCCGTCGTCACCGGACGCCTCCCCGCGGCCCGGGGAGGCGCGTGCGTCCGCGCAGGCCTCGCCCGGTCCCGTCCTGGTCGTGCGCGACCTCTCGGCCAACGTGGCCGGCCAGCAGGTCGTCGAGCACGTCGACCTCGAGGTGGCACCGACCGGCGTCACCGCCCTGCTCGGCCGCAACGGCGTCGGCAAGACGTCCACGATCAGGGCCGTCATGGGGCTCATCGGCCGGGCGGGCACCATCGAGCTGGACGGGCAGGACATCAGCACGCTGCCCACCTTCAAGATCGCCTCGATGGGGGTGGGCTACGTCCCCGAGGACCGCGAGGTCTTCTCCGGGCTGACCGTCGGGGAGAACCTCCGGCTCGCCGAGCGCCGCGGAGGCTCCTACCGCTACGACCTCGTCTACGAGCTCTTCCCCGAGCTGGAGGAGCGCACCTCCCAGACCGCAGGCACGCTCTCGGGCGGTCAGCAGCAGATGGTCTCCCTCGCCCGTGCCCTGCTCAACGAGAACCGCGTCCTGCTCATCGACGAGCCGACGAAGGGGCTGGCCCCCCGTCTGGTCACCGACGTCGCCCGGGCGCTGGCCCGCGCGGCCGAGGTGGCTCCCGTCCTGCTCGTCGAGCAGAACCTGCAGGTGGTGCGCGACCTGGCGCAGCACGTCGTCGTCCTCACCGACGGCCGCAGCGTCCACCACGGCGACGCCGCCGCCTTCCTCGACGACCCCGTCGCCACCCAGCGCCTGCTCGGCGTGCACGGTGGCAGCACCCCGGCAGGAGCCGCATGAGCACCGTCGTCCTCCTCCTCATCACCGGCGTCGGTCTCGGTGCCATCTACTTCCTCGTCAGCTCGGGCCTGTCCCTGATCTACGGCCTCATGGGCGTGCTCAACTTCGCCCACGGCGTCTTCCTGACCTTCGGCGCCTTCATGGGCTGGGAGGTGGCGGCCCGGATGGGTGCCACGACCTGGGCGGGCTTCGTCGCCTCGCTCCTCGTCGGGGCCCTGGCCGGCGCGGCCTTCGCCGCGCTCACCGAGCGCTTCCTGGTGCAGCGCCTCTACGAGCGGCACATCGAGCAGGTCCTCATCACCGTGGGCCTCGCCCTGGCCGTCGTCGCCCTCTTCGACGGGATCTGGGGCACCGACCCCCGCTTCATCAGCGGCCCGGCCTGGATGGCCCGGACCACGACGGTGGGCGGCGCGAACGTGCCCAACGACCGCTTCGTCGCTATCGTCGTGGCCGTCGTCGTCCTGGTCGCGCTCGTCCTCTTCCTGCAGCGCACCCGCTACGGGATGATCATCCGGGCCGGGGTCGAGAACCGGTCGATGGTCACCGCGCTGGGCATCGACGTCCGCACCGCCTTCACCCTCATCTTCTCCATCGGCGGCGCCGTGGCCGGGATGGGCGGGGTGCTCGCGTCGCACTACTTCGGCTACGTCTCGCCCGTCCTGGGCCAGACCCTGCTGATCTTCGCCTTCATCGTCACCGTGATCGGGGGGCTGGGGTCGCTCACCGGCGCCGCCGTCGCCTCGGTGCTCGTGGCGGTGCTGCAGCAGTTCGCGAACTACTACTGGGGCTACGGCGACTTCGCCGTCGTCATCCTGCTGGCGGTGGTCGTGCTGACCCGACCCACCGGTCTCCTGGGAAAGAAGGTGGCGACATGAGCGGCCCGACCCCCGCGACGCGACGTCGCACGCCGCTGCTCCGGCTGCTGGCGCCCCTCGGCCTCGTCGTGCTGCTGGCCTCCCTGCCGCTGCTCGACGTCTCGCTCCCCGGGGTCCTGCCCGGCGCCACCTACACCCCCGGCACCCTGCACCTGCTCGCGCTGGCGTGGGTCATGGCGGCGGTGGCCCTGTCCTACCACCTGCTGTTCGGGGTCGCCGGCCTGCTGTCCTTCGGGCACGCGCTCTACTTCGGCCTCGGTGCCTACGGCCTGGGGATCATCATGCGCGAGCTCGAGCTGGGGCTGGTGCCCGCCGCCCTGCTGACCCTCGTGGTGGCCGTGGTGATGTCGGCCGTCCTCGGTGCGGTCAGCCTGCGGGTGACCGGCATCCCCTTCGCCATGGTGACGCTGGCCTTCGCCCAGGCCGGGTACGTCTGGGTCCGTCGGGACCCCGAGCGCCTCACCGGGGGCGAGGAGGGGCTGCGCCTGCCGACGGAGCACGTCCCCGGCTACCTCGTCGGCGTCGCGGACACGCGCAACCTCTACTGGCTGGCGCTCGCGGTCCTGGTGCTGGCCTACCTGCTCACCGCGTGGGTGCAGAACAGCCGCGCCGGCCACGTGGCCGAGGCGGTGCGCGAGAACGAGCTGCGGGTGCGGGTCCTGGGCATGCGTCCCTTCATGGTCAAGTTCGCGATCTTCGTGTCCGCCTCCGTGATCGCCTCGATGGTGGGCATGGTCCACCTGCTGCTCAACTCCGGCGCGGTGCCGACGATCATGAGCGCGGAGTTCACGATCTCCCTCCTGCTCATGGTGGTGCTCGGCGGGGTCGGCTCCCGGTGGGGCGCCGTCGCCGGCGCGATCCTCTACGTCCTGCTCAGCCAGCGCCTCACGGTGCTCTCCCAGGCAGGATGGGTCGACGAGCTCCCCGCCGTCCTGCGCATCCCCCTGTCCGAGCCGCTGTTCATCCTCGGCACCCTCTTCGTCCTCGTCGTGCTCTTCCTGCCCGGCGGCCTCGCCGGTACGGTGGCACGGGTGGTCGGGCGTCGCAGCGGACCGCACGGAGACGGCGGAGCCTCCCCGTCGGAGCCCGCCACGTCTGCGCAGGAGGGCGACCCGGACGACGTCCGGGAACCCCTGGAGGTGAGGTGACCGTGGGTCCGGGCACGAGCAGGGACGGGCTGCACACGCTCGGCCGCTGGCCGGCCGACCGGGCGCGGATCGACCCCGGCCACGTCGCCGTCGTCGACCGGGGGGTCCCGCTCGACTACGCCGGGTTGCACCACCGCGTGGAGAGCATGGTCGAGCGTCTGCGGACCGCCGGGCTGGGCCGGGGCGACCGGGTGGCCACCCTCGTCGGGAACAGCGCCGGTCACGTCGTGCTGCTCTTCGCCTGCGCCCGCCTGGGTGCCGCGCTCGCGCCGCTCTCCTGGCGCTCCACCACCGCTGAGCTCGCCCGTCAGCTGGACACCGTCGACCCGGTGCTGCTCGTCGCCGAGGACGAGACCGCCGACCTGGCCCGCGCCGCCGGTGACGGGGCCCGCACCCCCGTCCCCACGGCATACCTGGGGAGCCTGGACGGCGAGGGGCACGTGCCCCAGGTGCGCCCCGGGCCGGGACCGGACGGGCCGGTCGAGGACGAGGACCCGCTCCTCGTCGTGCTCACCAGCGGCAGCGGGAGCGCGCCCCGGGCGGCCGTCCTGTCGCACCGGGCGTGCTTCTGGACCAACCTCTCGCTCTCCCGCACCGTGGAGCTGACCGCCGGCGACGTCGTGCTCGCCGTGCTGCCGCAGTTCCACGTGGGAGCCTGGAACGTGCAGCCCCTGCTGGCGCTGTGGACCGGGGCCACGGTCGTGCTGGAGCGCTCCTTCGACGCCGGCCGCGTGCTGGCCCTGGTCGCCGAGCACCGGGTGACCACGATGATGGGGGTGCCGACGCACTACCTGCTCATGGCCGAGCACCGCAGCTTCGCCACCGCCGACCTGACCAGCCTGCGCAGCGCCGTCGTGGGCGGAGCGCCGATGCCGGCGCCGCTGCTGCGGACCTACCACGAGCGGGGCGTCGCGCTGACCCAGGGCTACGGGCTCACCGAGGCCGGCCCCAACGTCCTGTGCCTGCCGCCGCACGAGGCGACCGCGCGGGCCGGCTGGGCGGGCGTTCCGTACCCCCACGTGGACGTCGACCTCGTCGACCCCGCCACCGGGCGCCGGGTCGAGGGTGCGGGCACGGGCGAGCTCGTCGTGCGCGGTCCGGGGCTGTTCAGCGGCTGCCTGGACGACCCCGAGGCCTCCGCCAGGGCCCTGCGCGAGGGCTGGCTGGCCACCGGCGACGTGGCCACCCGCGACGACGAGGGATATCTGCGCATCGTCGACCGCCTCAAGAACATCTTCATCTCCGGCGGGGAGAACGTGGCCCCCGCCGAGGTCGAGGGCGTGCTGCGCCGCCACCCGGCCGTGCACGAGGCGGCCGTCGCCGGGATCCCCCACGAGCGGTGGGGGGAGGTGGGCGTCGCCGTGGTCGAGCCGCGGCCGGGCGTGCCCACCGACGAGACCGAGCTGCTGGAGCACTGCCGCCGCGAGCTGGCCGCGTTCAAGGTGCCCGCGCGCATCCACCTCGTGCGCGAGGTGCCCCTCGTCGCCGTGGGCAAGGTCGACCGTCCGGCGGTGCGCCGCCTGGTCGCGGAGCTGGACGGACGGGCCGACGCGCGGCCCGCCGGCGAGCGCGCGGCGGAGGGCCGTCCGTGAGCGCCGGCGGGGTGACCGCGCCCCGGACCGCCCGGGGAGCCCGCACCCGTGCCCGGCTGCTGCAGGCGGCGGAGGACGTCTTCGCCGACGTCGGCTACCCGGACGCCTCCATCGTGCGGATCACCGAGAAGGCGGGGGTGGGGCTGGGGACCTTCTACGTGCACTTCCCGGGGAAGAAGGAGATCTTCGACGAGGTCGTGCACGACCTCAACCGCCGGGTCCGCTCGGCCATGACCGCCGCCGCCGACGCCGCACCGGACCGGCTCAGCGCCGAGCGCGCCGGCTTCAGCGCGTTCTTCCGGTTCACCGCCGAGCACCCCGCGCTCTACCGCATCGTGCGGCAGGCCGAGTTCGTCTCCCCCGAGGCGATGCGCGACCACTACGGCAGCATCCTCGCCGGCTACGAGCAGGCGCTCACCCGCGCCCGCGACGACGGCCAGCTGGGCCGGGTGGACCCGACCGTGGCCGCGTGGGTGCTCATGGGGGCGGGTGAGCTCATCGGTATGCGGTGGGTGCTCTGGGAGGGCGAGGCCGCCACCCGCGCCGGCCACCCGGACGGGGTCCCGCCGCACGTCTTCGAGGCGCTCATGGACATCGTGGCCCTCATCGTCACCCCGCCCGGTGCGGACCAGGACCCCAGGAGGACCCAGCCATGAGCACGCCCACCCTGCCGCCGTCCGTGGCCGAGGTCACCGGCCCGCGCCACCGGACCGAGCGCGTCGCCGTCGACGGCGGGGACCTGGTGTGCGGCGTGTGGGAACCCGTGGCCGGCTCCGTCGACGGCGACGGCGACGGCTCCGCACCGACGGTCCTGCTCGTCCACGGCATCACCTCCTCCCACCTGGCCTGGGCGGCCACCGCCGAGCTGCTCCCGCACGTGCGGGTGATCGCACCGGACCTGCGCGGACGCGGCAGGTCGCGCGACCTGCCCGGTCCGTACGGGATGGCCCGGCACGCCGACGACGTCGCGGCCGCCCTGCGCCTTCTCGGGACCGGCGGACCGGCCGTCGTCGTCGGACACTCGATGGGGGCCTTCGTCGGCGTCGTGCTCGCCCACCGCCACCCCGGGCTGGTCACCTCCCTGGTCCTCGTCGACGGCGGGCTGCCGCTGACCCCACCCGCCGGCGTCAGCCCCGACCAGCTGGCCTCGGCCACCCTGGGCCCGGCGGCCGCCCGGCTGGAGCAGACCTTCGCCACCTCCCAGGACTACCGGGACACCTGGCGCGCGCACCCGGCCTTCGCGACGAGCTGGTCGGAGCTGGTCGAGGCCTACGCCGACTACGACCTCGTCGGGGTCGAGCCGCAGCTGCGGGCCGCCACCAGGGTGGAGGCCCTGCAGGGGGACATCCGCCAGCTGGTCGACGGGGACGACGTCCTGCGGGCCCTGGAGCACCTGCCCGGGCCCACGCCCTGGCTGCTGGCGCCCCGCGGGCTCATGGACGAGGTGCCCCCGCTCTACCCCGCGGACCTCAGGGGCCGGTGGGAGGCGGCATACCCCCTCCTGGAGGTGGTCGAGGTCGGCGACGTGAACCACTACTCGATCGTCCTGTCGCGCCAGGGGGCCGCGCAGGTGACGCCCTGGGTGGAGCGGGCGGTGGCCGGCCTGCACGGTGACGGGAACGGGCCGTCCGGCGGCTAGACTCCTGACCCCGTGGCACTCACCATCGGAATCGTCGGCCTGCCCAACGTCGGCAAGTCGACCCTCTTCAACGCGCTGACCAAGAACTCCGTGCTCGCGGCGAACTACCCGTTCGCCACGATCGAGCCGAACGTCGGGGTGGTCCCGCTCAAGGACGACCGGCTGGCCCGGCTGGCGCAGATCCACGGCAGCGCCCGGATCCTGCCGGCCACGGTCAGCTTCGTGGACATCGCCGGGATCGTGCGCGGTGCGAGCGAGGGGGAGGGGCTGGGCAACAAGTTCCTGGCCAACATCCGCGAGGCGGACGCGATCTGCCAGGTGGTGCGCGCCTTCCGCGACGACGACGTCGTGCACGTGGAGGGCAAGGTCTCGCCGCGCGACGACATCGAGACGATCAACACCGAGCTGGTCCTGGCCGACCTGCAGACGTTGGAGAACGCCGTCCCGCGGCTCGAGAAGGAGGTCAAGGGCAAGCGGGTGGACAAGGAGGTCCTCGACACCGCGCTCGCGGCCCGGACGGTGCTGGAGGCGGGGGACACGTTGTTCACCGCCGGACCGCCCGCGGGGGTCGACATGGCGCTCGCCCGCCAGCTCGGGCTGCTCACGACCAAGCCCTTCCTCTACGTGTTCAACCTCGACGAGGACGGTCTGACCGACGAGGCGCTGCACGACGAGCTGGCCGCCGTCGTGGCCCCCGCCGAGGCGATCTATCTCAACGCCAAGCTCGAGGCCGACCTGGCCGAGCTGGACGACGAGGAGGCCCGGGAGCTGCTGGAGTCCGTCGGGGTCGACGAGCCCGGCCTGGACCAGCTCGCCCGGGTGGGCTTCCAGAACCTCGGCCTGCAGACCTACCTCACGGCCGGCCCCAAGGAGACGCGCGCCTGGACCATCCGCAAGGGGTGGACCGCGCCGCAGGCCGCCGGTGTCATCCACACCGACTTCGAACGCGGCTTCATCAAGGCCGAGGTCGTCTCGTTCGAGGACCTGGACGCCGCCGGGTCGATGGCGAAGGCCAAGGAGGCCGGCCGGGTCCGGATCGAGGGCAAGGACTACGTCATGCAGGACGGCGACGTCGTGGAGTTCCGCTTCAACGTGTGAGGTCCTCGCCGTGTGAGGTCCTCGCCGTGGAACACGGGTGGGGGCCAGGAGCAGGTCCCCCTCGACGGCGGCCCGGCGACCCTCGGCGCAGGTCCTACCACCCAGGGTCGTCGGTCGGCGGTGGCTCCTCGTGCCGGGAAGGCTCGTCGGCCAGCCGTGGTGCGTCGTGCCACGGGGGTTCGTCGAACCACCCGACCCCGTCCATCGACGCCGGCCCCCAGGAGCCCCAGGGGGCGTGAGCCGGGTCCGTGCCGCCAGGATCCAGGGCCCGTTGGACCAGCGTCCGTCCGACCGTCGCCTCCAGGTCCTCCCACAGGCCCTCGGCCCGGACCCGGGTCAGCAGCCGGTCGCGCACGCGATGGCCTCCCCGGTGCTCGAGGACGAACACCTCGGCGATCTCCAGCAGCTCCTCCGGGTTCAGCCCCTCCAGCCCCCGCCGCAGGTACACCGGCCTCTCGACGGGTGGCGGCGGTGGAGAGGTGCGCAGAGCCGCCGCCCAGTCGTAGGCGGGGTCCTGCTCCAGCAGCTCGGCCAACCGGGGGAGGGCCCGGTCGCGTGGCAGGCCGCGCTCGTCCACGGGCAGCATCCGTCGGGCGCGGTCCAGGACGGCGACCCAGGATCGGCCCAGCTCCTCGGCCAGCGGCTCCAGCCCCGTTCCACGGCGGCAGCCGCCCACCAGCCGCTCGTAGTCCTCGTCGGTCCAGGGCAGGCCATTCCGGGCCGGCCGAGGGGTCGTCCCGGCCGGCCGGGAGGACGGTGCGACCGGCCGCGAGGCCGCCCCGGTCGTCGGCAGCAGACCGGCGGTCATGGACCCGCTCCCGTCGAGCCCGCCGTCAGGTGTCAGGTCCTCCCACGCGACCCCGTCGGTCCCTCTACCCTCGGTCCCTCCACTCTCGGTCCCCTCCATAGGTGCTCCCCTCTCGCGTCTACTCGGTGCACCCACCGTCGCACGACCGCCACCGGGGACAGCCCGTGTCCACAGAGGCGGCGTCCCCGCCCCCGGCGGGGGCCGAGGGTGTGGACGGCGTCGCGAAGGGTGTCGGACCCGTCGCCGAGGGTGTGGGGGACGCCGTCGTCGAGGGTGTGGCAACCGACGTCCGGATCAGGGACGGGCGAGCTCGTCGTCGACGTACACGGGCAGCGACACCCGGAGCCCCGCCAGGGTCATCAGCACCCCCGAGCCCATGAGCAGGACGAGCACGAGGGTCCAGCCGCCGGTCGCCTCGTGGATCAGGCCCACCGCGAACGGTCCGGTCGCCGCCAGGGCGTAGCCCACCGGTTGCACGAACCCCGACAGCCGGGCGGTGACCTGCGGGCTGCGGGACCGGGCGGTGAGGAGCGCGATGGCGGTCGGGAAGGCGAACCCGGCCAGACCCAGGGACCCGGCCCACAGCCAGGGTAGCGTGCCGGGGGCCACGAGCAGGCCGGCCCATCCGGAGACCTGCAGCACGCCGAAGGCCACCATCCACGGCGCGAGCGTGCGCGACCGGGCGATCACCGTCGGCATGAGCAGACCCCCGACGATGCCCAGCGCCGTGAGCAGCGACATCAGCAGTCCGGCGCTCGTGGCGCTGAGCCCGGCGTCGCGGTAGATCTGCGGGAGCCAGCCGAACTGGACGTAGGCGTTCATCGACTGGATGCCGAACAGCGCCGTGAGGGCGACTGCGGTGGGGGAGGAGGCGATGCGACCCACGAAGGGTCGTGCGGGGGTCCTCCCCAGCCGGAGGGTATGCCGTTCACCCGCGCTCAGGAGCACCCAGGGGACGAGCGCGGCGAGGGCGACCAGGCCCCATACCCCCAGGCCTGCCCGCCACCCGGCTCCGCTGGCCTGGCCCACGGGGGCCGCGAGGGCCGCGCCGAGCGCCCCGCCGAGCGTCAGCCCGGTGCTGTAGAACGTCATGAGGCGGACGCCGCCGTCGCGGGAGTGGCGCTTGATCCAGGCCGGGACCAGGACGTTGCCCACCGCCATGCCGGCCAGCGCCAGGGTCGAGGCCAGCAGGAACACCCAGGCGGAGCCGGCGAAGGAACGGGCCACGAGACCCAGGACGACGGCCAGGACGCCGGCGGCGACCACGGCGCTGAGCCCCAGCCGCCGGGCGAGCGTCACCGCCAGCGCGCCGACGGCGCCGAAGCAGAGGCCGGGCAGGGCGGTGAGCACACCGGCCGAGGCCGGGCCCATCCCCAGGTCCGCGGTCAGCTCGGCCAGCACGGGTCCCACGGACGAGGCGCCGGGGCGCAGGTTGATCGAGACCAGGACGACGGCGGCCAGGATGAGGCCCACCCCGACGTGGCTGCGGGCCGGCCGCGGCCGACCGCCGGGCAGGAGCGTGGTCATCCTCGCCCCCGGGGACGGCTTGCTAGCCTGGGCGACGAGCCCGACCGGCTCCCGGACGAGGGTGGTCGTACCCGGATCGCGACAAGACGACCACGTGGAGGGTTCATGTCCTGGTTCGTCCTTGTCGTGTCCGGCCTGTTCGAGGCGGTGTGGGCCACGGCCCTGGGCCGGATGGACGGTCTGCGTCCCGGCCCGGTCGCCGTGTTCCTCCTCGCCCTGACCGTCTCGATGGTCGGACTGGGGTGGGCGATGCGCGAGCTGCCCACCGGCACGGCCTACGCCGTCTGGGTGGCGGTGGGAGCCAGCGCCACCGTGGCCTGGGCGATGATGACCGGCGCCGAGCCGTTCACCCTCGCCCGGGTGCTGCTCATCGCCGGGATCATCGCCTGCGTGGTCGGGCTGAAGCTGCTCCCGCAGGAGTAGCCCCCGGCGCGGACGGGGCACCCGGTGCCCCGGACGACGGTCGTCGCCCGGGGCGCCGGCGTCCGGTCAGCCGCGCAGGGCGTCGATGACCGCGTTGAAGGTCGCCGACGGGCGCATGGCCGCGAAGGTCTTGGCGTCGTCGGGGTGGTAGTAGCCGCCGAGGTCGACCGGGGAGCCCTGCACGTCGAGCAGCTCCTGGGCGATCTGCTCCTCCTTGGCGGACAGCTCCTCGGCGACGGGGGCGAACCGCTGCGCCAGCTCGGGGTCCTCGTCCTGGGCCGCGAGGGTCTGGGCCCAGTAGAGGGCCAGGTAGAAGTGGCTGCCGCGGTTGTCGATCTGGCCCAGCTTGCGGGCGGGGGAGCGGTCCTCGGTCAGCACCTTCTCGGTGGCGACGTCGAGGGCGTTCCCGAGCACGCGGGCGCGGGGGTTGTCGTCCCGGTCGGCCAGGTGGCGCAGCGACTCGGCGATGGCCAGGAACTCCCCGAGGCTGTCCCAGCGCAGGTAGTTCTCGCTCTGGAGCTGCTGGACGTGCTTGGGGGCGGACCCGCCGGCGCCGGTTTCGAACAGACCCCCGCCGTTCATGAGCGGGACGACCGAGAGCATCTTGGCGCTGGTGCCGACCTCCAGGATGGGGAAGAGGTCGGTGTTGTAGTCGCGCAGCACGTTGCCGGTGACCGAGATGGTGTTCTGGCCGGCGCGCAGGCGCTCGACCGAGAGCCTGGTGGCCTCGACCGGGGAGAGCACGCGGATGTCCAGCCCGTCGGTGTCGTGCTCCTCCAGGTACGCGCCCACCTTGGCGATGAGGTTGGCGTCGTGGGCGCGGGCCTCGTCCAGCCAGAAGACCGCCGGGTCGCCGGTCGCCCGGGCACGGGTGACGGCGAGCTTGACCCAGTCGCGGATCGGCTCGTCCTGGGTCTGGCAGGCGCGCCAGATGTCGCCCGCGCCGACCTGGTGCTCCAGGAGCACGGTGCCCGAGCCGTCCACGACCCGGACGGTGCCCGGGGCGGCGATCTCGAAGGTCTTGTCGTGCGAGCCGTACTCCTCGGCCTTCTTGGCCATCAACCCCACGTTCGGGACCGACCCCATCGTGGTCGGGTCGAAGGCGCCGTTGGCCTGGCAGTCCTCGATCACCGCCTGGTAGACACCGGCGTAGGAGGAGTCCGGGATGACGGCCAGCGTGTCGTCCTCCTCGCCCTGGGGGCCCCAGAGCTTGCCGCCGTTGCGGATCATGGCGGGCATCGAGGCGTCGATGATGACGTCGCTCGGCACGTGCAGGTTCGTGATGCCCTTGTCGCTGTTGACCATCGACAGGCGGGGCAGGTGCGAGAGCCGCTCCTGCACCGCGGCCCGCACCTCGTCGGCCTGCTCGCCCAGCGCGTCGAGCCCGGCGAGGATGCCGCCCAGACCGTCGTCGGACGAGAGGCCCGCGGCCGCCAGCTGCTCGCCGTAGCGCTCGAAGACGTCGGCGAAGAAGGTCTCCACCGCGTGCCCGAAGATGATGGGGTCGGAGACCTTCATCATCGTGGCCTTCAGGTGCAGCGAGAAGAGGACGTCCTCCTGCGCCGCCGCGTCGACCTGCTCGGCGAGGAAGGAGCGCAGGGCCTGCACGTCCATGAACGTGGCGTCCACGACCTCGCCGGCGGTCACCGGCACCGAGTCCTTGAGCACGGTCTCCGTGCCGTCCTCGGCGACGTGGACGATCGAGAGCGCGCCCGCGGACTCCACGACGACCGACTTCTCGTTGGTGGCGAAGTCGTGCTCGCCCATGGTGGCCACCCGGGTCCGGGAGTCGCTGCTCCACTCGCCCATCGAGTGCGGACGGGAGCGGGCGTAGTTCTTGACGGCGTCGGGCGCCCGGCGGTCGGAGTTGCCCTCGCGCAGCACGGGGTTGACGGCCGAGCCCATGACCTTGCCGTACCGGGCGCGGACCTCGCGCTCCTCCTCGGTCTGCGGCGACTCGGGGTAGTCGGGCAGGTCGTAGCCCTGGGACTGCAGCTCGGCGACGGCCGCCTTGAGCTGCGGCACCGAGGCCGAGACGTTCGGCAGCTTGATGATGTTGGCCTCGGGCGTGGTGGCCAGCCGACCCAGCTCGGCCAGGGCGTCGGGCTGGCGCTGGTCCTCCGTCAGGCGGTCGGGGAACTGGGCCAGGATGCGACCGGCGAGGGAGATGTCGCGCGTCTCGACCTCGATGCCGGCCGCGCCCGCGAACGCCTCGATGACGGGCTTGAGCGAGTAGGTCGCCAGCAGGGGGGCCTCGTCGGTGCGCGTGTAGATGATCGTGGACATCAGCTGAAGGTCTCCTACGTGCTGGAACGGGCGTGCTGTCGTCGGTACGAGGCTACTCGACCCCCGCGGGCGGAGGCGCTGGCGGCCGGGGAGCCGCCCTCCCTGGCCGGACCGGCCCCCGATAGCATGAGGGTGGTCGACCACCGCGGTCGCGGTCGGTCCGGCCGGGCGCCTGCGGTGCCGGGGCGCCCCGGTCCACGCACACGGAGGTGGTGGCGGTGTCGGAGCAGGGACGTCCGGTCGTGGTGGGAGCCGACGGGGGCGGGACGGACTCGGCGGCCGTGCGGTGGGCCGCCCGGTTGGCCGAGCGTCTGCACCGCGAGCTCGTGGTCGTGCACGCCAGCGAGCCGGAGGCGCTCGCCGCCCGCGCCGCCGGGGCAGGGGCGCCGGACGTGACGGCGCTGCTGGAGGCCGAGGAGGAGCGGGCCGACCTCATCCGGCAACAGACCGAGGAGCTGGGTGCGGCCACCGGGGTCGAGGTGCGGCTGGACGTCCACCGCTCCTCGCCGGTCAGGGCGCTGCTCGAGCACGAGGCGACCGCCTGCGCGATCGTCGTCGGAACCGGGCGCAAGGGTGTCCTGGAGGAGTTCGTCCTGGGCACCACCTCCATCGGTGTGGCCGCGCACGCCACCTGTCCCGTGGTCGTCATCAACCCCGAGGTGGACGTCGACTCCCTGGACCGGGGCGTCGTCGGGGTCGCCGTGGACGGCAGCGAGGACAGCAGGGCCGCCGCCCGGGTCGCCCTGGACTACGCCGGTGCGACCGGGGCCAGCGTGCTGGCGCTGACGACGTGGTACCTCGAGGTCGTCGACGGGTACGTCGTCACCGAGCCGGACAGTCCCGAGTGGCGCCAGCTGGAGGCCGAGCGCGCCGCCGTGCTGGAGTCCGCCCTCGCCGGGCCGATGAGGACCCACCCGGACGTGCCGGTCGAGCTCTCGGTCCGCCGGGGCCCGGTGCTCAGCACGCTGCTGGAGGCCAGCGCCGACGTCGACCTCATGGTCATGGGCAGCCGGGGCATGGGCAGCTTCCGCGGGCGGCTCCTGGGCTCGGTCAGCCAACGCATGATGCGGGCCGCCGGTGTGCCCGTGATGGTCGTCACCCGACCGCGCGACAGGCACTGACGCGACCCGCTCGGCAGGTCGGAGCGGGTCAGTCGCGCTCGGCGAGCGCCTCGGCCGCCCGCTCCGCCAGCGTGGTGCCCGCCCCCTCGTAGAGCTGCACCACGACGTCGGCACCCAGCTCCTGGTACTCGAGAACCTCCGTGTCGTACTGCGCGACGACCGCGACGATGCCGGTGTAGTCGCTGGCCGTCAGCTCGCGCAGGGCCAGCTTCCCGGCGCCGTGGAAGGGCATCGCCAGCACGACGATGTCGACCTGGCCGGTCGATTCCAGCCGGGCCCAGAAGTCCCCGTCGGCGGCGTCCGCCTCGACGATCGCGAACCCGTCCTCGCGCAGGTCGGTCACCCGGGTGGGCAGGTTCTCCACCCCCAGCACCTCCAGGCCGTAGACCTGGCCGAGCTCGGCGTAGGCGGCGCGCCCCACCCGGCCCATCCCCATGACCACGGCACGGGCGGGCCCGAAGGAGATGGGGCGCTCGTGCGGGTGGACGTCGTAGGGGGGGTGCATCGGCATGACCCGGCGTGCCAGCCGCAGCCAGCCGTCGGAGCGGGCGTTGATCACGGTGGCCACGACGAAGCTGGCCGCCACGGCCACCGACATGACGACGAGCCAATCCTCGTCCAGCAGGCCCGAGGAGGTGGCCACCGCGGTGACGATGAGACCGAACTCGGAGAAGTTGCCGAGGAGCAGCCCGGCCTTGACCGAGGTGCGTCGGCGCAGCCGGTGGCGGTCCAGCAGCCAGACGTAGAGCAGCACCTGCGCGGGCAGCAGGAGGAGCAGGACCAGGCCCAGCACCACCGTCTGCACGTTGGCGGTGCCCCCGAACCCGATCGAGATGAAGAACCCGACCAGCAGCAGGTCCTTGAGGCCGAAGAGGCGGTGGGACAGCTCGCTGGCGGCGGCGTCCCCGGCCAGGAGCATCCCCACCACCAGGGCCCCCAGGTCCCCCTTCAGACCGACGGCGTCGAAGGCGGCATACCCCGGCCCCAGGGCCATGGCCAGGCCGAACAGCGCCTGCATCTCCCCGGGCGGAACGACCCGCCAGAGGCGGCGGGCGACCCACCCCAGCGGCCACAGGCCCAGCAGGAGGGGAAGGGCCCACAGGCTGGGCAGCTCCCCCTTGGAGGCGGTCATGAAGATCACGGCCACGAGGTCCTGCATGACGAGGATGCCGATGGCGATCCGGCCGTAGAACGACTGGATCTCGGCCTTGTCCTCCAGGACCTTGACGACGAAGACGGTGGAGGAGAAGGAGAGCGCGAAGGCGATGAGCGCCATCGTGCCCACGTCGGCACCGGTGAGCAGGGGGAAGCCGAGGAGCGCGAGGATCCAGAGGAAGCCGGTGCCGACGGCCACGGACAGGGCCACGTGCGCCCCGGTGGTCACCCACACCTCGCGACCCAGCAGGCTGCGCAGGTCCAGCTTCAGGCCGATGCCGAACAGGAGCAGCGTCACCCCCAGCTCGGCGATGAAGTCGAGGTAGGGCAGCTCACGCACCCCCGCGGCCTCCAGGAGGAAGCCGGCCAGCAGGAACCCCAGGAGCGCGGGGAGCTTGACGACGGACATCAGCAGGCCGGCGGCGAAGGTGGCCGCGAGGAAGAAGGCGATGTCGGTCATGCAGCACCCCCTGCGGTCGCGGCGGGCCGGGTCAGGGCGATTCTTCCATCCCGGCGGGCCCGCCCGCCCCGAGGACCGTCCGGCCGAAGGTGCGCACCAGCCGGGCCCAGCCGCGGTGCAGCTCCCGGGTGCGCCGCTCGAGCTCGGCCACGACCTGCTCCTCCTGCGCGGTGAGGTCGCGGTCGGCCGCCCACCCCCGCACGACCGCGGCGGTCACCTCCGGGTGGAACTGCACGCCCCAGGCGCGGGGGCCCAGGCGCAGGGCCTGCACGGCCCCGTCCGGCGTGCGGGCGAGGACGGTGGCGCCCGCCGGCGCCCGCACGACCACGTCGTCGTTCCAGTGCAGCACCTCCGGGCCGCCGCCCAGGCCGCCCAGCAGCGCGTCCTGCAGCCCCTCCGGGGTCGCGCCGAGGGGGTGCAGGGCGCGGGTGGGACGGGTGTGGGGACGCACCTGTCCGCCGAGGGCGGCGGCCGCCAGCTGGTGGCCCAGGCACACCCCGAGGAACGGCATACCCCCGGCGGCGACGGTGGCGATCAGCGCCTTGGTCGGGCCCAGCCAGCGGTGCCGGGCCTCGTCACCGGCCCCCATCCGCCCACCCAGGACGATCAGGCCGGCGTGGTCGACCAGGTGGGCCGGCACCGCCCGGCCACGGTGGGCGGCCAGCACGTCGCAGTCCAGGCCCACGTCGGCCAGCCAGGGCTCGATCATCGCGACCGGGCAGTCGTCCTCGTGCTGGACCACCAGCACCCGTGGGCGGGGCGTCACGGGCGCAGACTACTGCACCGGGTCGACGAGGTCCTTCGCGCCCAGGCTGGTGTCCGAGGGGGAGGTCGAGCTGATGGACTCCACGGACTCCGGGCTCACCTCGTGCGGCTTCAGCTCCCCGGTCGCGATCTGCTCGGCCCAGTGGCAGGCCACCCGCTGGCCGGGGGGTGCGCCGGCCACGTCGAGGGGACGCAGCACCGGTCGCTCGTCGTGGCAGCGGGTCGGCTGGCGCCAGGGGCACCGGGTGTGGAAGCGGCAGCCGGAGGGTGGGTCGGCGGGGGAGGGGAGGTCGCCCACCAGCAGGATCTGCTCGCGGGAGTCCTCGACGACCGGGTCCGGGACCGGGACGGCGGAGAGCAGCGCGCGGGTGTAGGGGTGCAGCGGCCGTTGGTAGAGGTCGTCCGCGTCGGCCTCCTCGACGAGGGCGCCGAGGTACATGACCCCGACCCGGTCGCTGATGTGCCGCACGACCGCCAGGTCGTGGGCGATCACCAGGTAGGTGAGGTTGAACTCCGCCTGCAGGTCGGCCAGCAGGTTGATGACCTGGGCCTGGACCGAGACGTCGAGCGCGCTGACGGGCTCGTCGGCCACGATGAGCTGCGGGTCGACGGACAGGGCCCGGGCGATGCCCACGCGCTGACGCTGCCCGCCGGAGAACTCGTGGGGGTACTTGGTCAGGGCCGTGCGCGGAAGACCGACCGCGGTGAGCAGGTCCTTGAGGCGCTGGCGGGCGTCCACCCCCTTGGTGAGCCCGTGGGCACGCATCCCCTCGAGCAGCAGCTGCTCGACCGTCTGCCGGGGGTCCAGGGAGCCCAGCGGGTCCTGGAAGACCATCTGCATGTGGCGGCGCTGCTTGCGCAGCTCCTCGCCCTTGAGGGAGGCCAGGTCGGTCCCCTCGAAGAGGACCTGGCCCTCGGTGAGGTCCTCCAGCCGCAGGATGGCGCGGCCCAGGGTCGACTTGCCGCACCCGGACTCACCCACCAGGCCGTACGTCTCACCACGACGGATCTGCAGGTCGACGCCGTCCACCGCGTAGACGTGGCCGACGGTCCGGTCGAAGACGACCCCGCTCTTGATGGGGAAGTGCACCTTGAGGTCGCGCACGTCGAGCAGGACGTCGGCGTCCGGGTCGGGGGTACGACGGCCGGCCCCGGCGGGAGCCTCCTGGCGGGGCCCGGTCGCGGACGGCTCGGCGGCGGTGCTCATCGGTCGGTCTCCTCACCCACGGGGGCGTCGCGGTCGTCGTCCATCGGGTTGGACTCCAGCGGGTTGTGGCAGCGCAGCAGGCGGTCCGGCCCCAGCTCGGGCCGGTCCTGCACCAGCTCGGGCGTCCGCTCCAGGCAGACCTCGATGGCCGAGGCGCACCGCGGTGCGAAGGCGCAGCCCGAGGACCAGGGGATGTTGTCGGCCACCGAACCGGGCACCGGCGTCAGCCGTCGGCCCCTCTCCTCGTGGAGGCGGGGGATGGAGGCCAGCAACCCGCCGGTGTACGGGTGGCGTGGCTTGGCGAACAGGTCGTGCCGCTGGGCCCGTTCCACGATGCGCCCGCCGTAGAGGACGTTGACCTCGTCGCAGAGCCCGGCCACGACGCCCAGGTCGTGGGTGATCATGATCAGGGCCGTCCCGGACTCCTGCACGAGCTCCTTGAGCAGCGCCAGGATCTGCGCCTGGATCGTCACGTCCAGCGCGGTCGTGGGCTCGTCGGCGATGAGCAGTCGGGGCTCGCACGCCAGGGCCATGGCGATGAGCGCACGCTGGCGCATCCCCCCGGAGAGCTGGTGCGGGTACTCCTTGAGCCGGCGGGTGGGGTCGGGGATCCCGACCTTGTCGAGCAGCTCGGTGGCCCGCCCCATGGCCGCGTCCTTCTTCATGCCCCGGTGGCGCTGGAGCACCTCCGCCACCTGAACGCCCAGGGACACCACCGGGTTCAGGGACGAGAGCGGGTCCTGGAAGATCATCGCCACGTCGCGGCCGCGGCGGTCGCGCAGCTGGTCGCCGGGCAGGTCGAGCAGCTCGTCGCCGTCGAAGCGGACGCTGCCGGTCACCGTGTTGCCGCGGGAGGGGAGCAGCCCCATGATCGCCAGCGAGGTGACCGACTTGCCGCAGCCGGACTCGCCGACGAGCCCGACCGTCTGCCCGGGGGCGACGTCGAAGCTGATCCCGTCGACGGCGGTGAACGCCTTGCGCCCGCGGCCGAACGTGACGGACAGGTCGCGGACCGACAGCAGCGGGGCCGCGCCGGGACCGGTGGCCGGGCCGGTCGACGTCGTGGTGGGAACGGTCATCGCAGGCTCCTCATCGACGGGACTTGGGGTCGAGGGCCTCGCGCAGCGACTCACCCATGAGCGTGAAGCCCAGGGCGACGACGATGATGCACAGGGCCGGGTAGACGGCGACCTCGGGGTGGGTGTTGAAGTACTGCTGGGCCTTGCCCAGCATCTGTCCCCACTCCGGGACGGTGTCGTCGGGGCTGCCCAGGCCGAGGAAGGACAGGGCCGCGGCGTCGATGATCGCCACCGCGAGCACGAGGGTGCCCTGCACGATCACCGGTCCGAGCGAGTTCGGCAGCATGTGCCGGAAGACGATGGCGGCCGGTCGCACGCCCAGGGCCCGGGCGGCCAGGACGTGGTCGCTGTGCCGCTGGGCCATCATCGACCCGCGCAGCAGACGGGCGAAGATCGGGATCTGGATGATCGCGATCGCCAGGATCACCGTCCACTGGCTGGGGCGGGCGAACATGGCCGCGATGGAGAACGCCATGAGCAGCGACGGGATCGAGAGCATCACGTCGACGACGCGCATGACGGCCCCGTCGACCCAGCCGCCCAGACCGCCGGCGAGGGTGCCCAGCGTCAGCCCGCCCGCCAGGCCCCCGAGCGTGGCCATGACGCCGACGATGAGGGTCTGGCGCGAACCGACCAGGAGCCGGGAGAGCATGTCCCGACCGGCGTCGTCGGCGCCCAGCGGGTGACCCGGCTGCGGCTCGGGGATGGGGTTGTTGGGCGTGCGCTGGTCGATCAGCAACCGGGCCGCCGGGTCGTGCGGCGCGATCCAGGGGGCGATCAGCGCCAGCACGAGGAAGAGCGCGATGATCACCGCACCCACGAGGAAGACGGGGTCGCGGCGCAGGCGGCGCCACGCGCTGCGCCACAGGCTCACGCCCTCCTCGTCGGAGAGGGTGCCCGCCTCGGCCAGGGCGTCGATCCGGTCCTTCTTGCGCTGGCCCGGTGAGGTCATGGAGGTCACGGTGTTCTCCTCACTTGGTCCGCACGCGCGGGTCGATCACGGCGTAGAGGATGTCCACGACGAGGTTGACGACGATGTAGATGAGGGCGGCCATCATGATGAGCACCTGCAGGACGGGGTAGTCCCGCCGCTCGAACCCGATGGCCAGCGCCTGGCCGATCCCCTGGAAGGCGAAGACCTTCTCGGTGAGGACCGCCCCCGCCAGCAGCGCCCCGATCTGCAGCCCGACGATCGTCACCACGGGGATGAGCGCGTTGCGCATGATGTGCCGCAGGCGCACGACCCGGGGGGTCAGGCCCTTGGCGCGGGCGGTGCGCACGTAGTCCTCGTCCATGACGTCGATGACGGCGGCCCGGGTGATGCGGAAGATGATCGCGAAGGGGATCGACGACAGGGCGATCGCCGGCAGGATCAGGTGGCGGAAGGCGTCCCAGGCGGCGTCGAACTCACGGGTGAGCAGGCCGTCCAGGACGTACATGTTCGTGATGTGCGTCGCGTTGATGCCCACGCTCTGCCGTCCCGACGGGGGGAGCCAGCCGAGCTGGACGGCGAAGACGTACTTCAGCACGTAGGCCAGGAAGAAGACGGGGACGGCCACGCCGACCAGCGAGAACATGATCGAGCCGGTGTCCAGCGGGCCGCCGCGCCGACGAGCGGCGACGTAGCCCAGCGGGATGGCCAGCGTGAGGGCGATGAACATCGCGAAGAAGCTCAGCTCGACGGTGGCCGGCAGCCGCTGCAGGAAGACGTCGAGGGCGGGCTCGCCGCGGAAGACGCCGTTGGAGGTCCCGAAGTCCCCCTGCAGGGCGCGCTGGAGGAACTTCCAGTACTGCACGGGCAGGGGCTGGTCCAGCCCGAGCTGGGCGCGCAGCGCCGCGGTGGACTCGGGGGTGCCGCGCTCGCCGAGCAGGGCGCTGACCACCCCGCCGGGCAGCGAGCGCAGCCAGGCGAACAGCAGGACGCTGAGCACGAAGAGGGCCAGGACGGCCTGCAGCATCCGTCGGACGATGAACCTCAGCACGGGGATCCTCCGGAGGGGGGTGCGGCGTGGGCCGCGGGGAGGGGGTTCGGGGTGCCGTCGACGTGGACGACGCTGACGTCGGCGGCGACGAGGTCGGCGACGAGGTCGGCGACCGCGGGCGGCGGACCGGGCACGGGGCCCGGTCCGCCGCTGCGACCGCTGGTGGGGCTGATCACCCCGCGGGGTGACCGGTCACTCGGAGATGGTGACGGTGGAGAAGTCCTCCGCCGTCAGCGGGCTGGGCACCAGACCGTCCACGTTCTCGGCGACCACGATGGCCGGCGGGCTGTGGGAGATCGGCAGGCCCGGGAGCCAGTCCTCGCTCATGATCTGGGCGTTGAGCTCCTCGTACATCCCGGTGCGGGTGTCCTCGTCCGGCTCGGCGTCGGCGGCCGTCAGCGACTCCTGCAGCTCGTCGTGCCAGTCGTACTCGCTCGTGCCGAACGCGTTCTCGTCGCCGCAGAAGAAGGCGCACAGGAAGTTGTCGGCCGAGTTCAGGTCACCGGTCCAGCCCAGGAAGTAGGCCGGGGCCTGGGAGGTCTGGGCGCCGTCGATGTAGCCGCCCGCCCAGGGCTTGGAGATCGGGTTGACCGTGATGCCGGCGGCCTCCCAGTCGGACTTGACCGCGTCGTAGACGCGCTGCGGGTCCGGCAGGTAAGGGCGGGTGACCTCGGTCGGGTACCACAGGTCGATCTCCAGGTCGGACTTGCCGGCCTCCTCCAGCAGCTGCTGAGCCTTCTCGACGTCGTACTCGTAGGCCTCCAGCGAGCCGTCGTAGCCGCTCACCGTGTCGGGCATGAACTGCGTCGCCACGGTCGCGCCCTCGGGCAGCTGGGAGGACACCAGCTGCTCGCGGTTGATCGCGTGGTAGAGCGCCTGGCGGACCAGCGGGTCGGCCAGCTGCGGGTCGGCGATCGGGTTCAGGCCCAGGTAGAGGACGTTGAACGGGTCGCGGATGAGGACCTGGTTGCCGTCGTCCTCCAGGCCCTGCCAGTCGACCGGGTTCGGCAGGTCGTAGCCGTGGATGGTGCCGGCCTGCAGCTCCTGGCGACGGGCGTTCTCGTCCGGGACGATCTTGAACACCAGCTCGGCCACGCCGGCCGGCTCGCCCCAGTAGTCCTCGTTGCGCGTGAGGGTCACGGTGCCGCCCGCGTTGTCGTAGGACTCGAACTTGAACGGTCCGGTGCCGGTCGGGTGCTCGTCGTACTCGGGGAAGACGAACGCGTCGCCCTCGGCCTGAACGTCGTTGGCGTTGTACTCCTCCAGCGCGGTGGGCGACTGGATGGCGTAGGACGACTGCGACAGCACCATGGGGAACTTGCCGGTCACGCGGCTGACCGTCACCTCGGCGGTGAGGTCGTCGACGGCCTCGCAGGACTCGTACAGCGAGTCCTCGCCGAAGCCGAAGTCGTTGCCGTAGTAGTAGGCCATCGCCGGGGACTGACCGACCTCGTTCTGGTCGGCCCAGCGCTCGAAGTTGTAGCAGACGGCCTCGGCGTCGAACGGTGTCCCGTCGTGGAAGGTCACGCCGTCCTGGAGCTCAAAGGTCCAGGTCAGACCGTCCTCGCTGCCCTCCCAGGAGGTGGCCAGCTCGGGGACACCCTCGGTGCCGCCCTCCTTGATGCCGATGAGGTTCTGGTAGATCTGCCGGCTGATCCGGAAGCTCTCGCCGTCGCTGGCGTAGAACGGGTCGAAGGTCGCTGGGGCGCCGGCCGCGCCGAAGACGAACGTGGCGTCCGAGCTGGCCTCCCCTCCGGCGGCGCCGTCGTCGGTGCCGCTCGCGGCGGTGTCGTCGTTGGTGTCACCGGTGTCCGAGTCGCGCTCCGACTCGGCACAGGACGTGAGCACCAGGGCCAGCGCGGCGCTGGTCGCCAGGGCCCCCACCATGCGGTTCTTCATCGTGCCTCCTAGGCATGGACGTGGTTCCGACCGGTACAGGGCCGGTCGAGCCGACCTCACCACAACCCGGCCCCCAGGGGAAGAGCGTGTGGCAAGTCGTGACGAGACCGTGACCTGCCCCGACGTGGGGGAAGGCTCGGGCAGGATGAGGGTATGACGCTCGAGCCCGGACGGGTGGCGGTGGCCGCCGTGGCCCTCGTGGACGACCTGCGCAGGCCGCGCCGGCTGCTCGCGGCGCGGCGCAGCGGGCCGCCGGCGCTCGCCGGCGGGTGGGAGTTCCCGGGCGGGAAGGTGGAGCCCGGCGAGGAGCCCGCGGCTGCGGCCGTGCGGGAGGCCGCCGAGGAGCTGGGCGTGCGGGTCGAGCTCGGGGAGCCTGCCGGTGGGCCGTGGCCGCTGGGCCGTTCCCACGAGATGCACCTGTGGTGGGCGGTCACCGCCCCGGGCGAGGGGGAGCCCCGTCCGCTGGAGGACCACGACGCGCTGCGCTGGCTGACCCGCGCGACACTGCACGCGGTGCCCTGGCTGGAGAACGACCTCCCGGTGGTCGAATTCGTGGCGGCGCACCTGGTGCCCGACGGCTGCGACAATGGTGGGCATGCCTTCTGACGACACCGGTTCCGGCGTGCGCGCCGACCGCCTCGACATCCGCAACGTGGCCATCGTGGCCCACGTCGACCACGGGAAGACCACGCTGGTCGACGCGATGCTGACGCAGGGCGGTGCCTTCGCCGAGCACCGCTCGCCCGGCGAGGACGTGGAGCGGGTGATGGACTCCGGCGACCTCGAGCGGGAGAAGGGGATCACCATCCTCGCCAAGAACACCGCCATCCACTACGCGGGCGCGCACGCGCCCGAAGGCGGCATGACGATCAACATCATCGACACCCCCGGGCACGCCGACTTCGGCGGCGAGGTCGAGCGGGGGCTGTCCATGGTGGACGGGGTCGTCCTGCTCGTCGACGCCTCGGAGGGCCCGCTGCCCCAGACCCGGTTCGTGCTGCGCAAGGCGCTGGCCGCGCACCTGCCCGTCGTGCTGTGCATCAACAAGGTCGACCGGCCCGACAGCCGGATCGCCGACGTCGTCGACGAGGTCTACTCCCTGTTCATGGACCTCCTCGACGACCACGACCCCGAGGTCGTCGAGCGGGCGCTGGACTTCCCGGTGGTCTACGCCTCGGCCAAGGCGGGACGCGCCTCCCTGACCGCCCCCCAGGACGGGGAGCTCCCGGACAGCCCCGACCTGGAGCCGTTGTTCGCCACCATCCTGGACACCGTGCCGGCGCCGACCTACACCGAGGGCGCGCCGCTGCAGGCCCACGTGACCAACCTCGACTCCAGCCCGTTCCTGGGCCGCCTGGCCCTGTGCCGTGTGCGGGAGGGCACGATCCGCAAGGGCCAGCAGGTGGCGTGGTGCCGCCGCGACGGGTCGGTCGAGCGGGTCAAGATCACCGAGCTGCTGCTGACCGAGGGGCTGGAGCGCAAGTCCGCCGACGAGGCCGGCCCCGGCGACATCATCGCCATCGCCGGCATCCCCGAGATCACGATCGGCGAGACCCTCGCCGACGCCGAGCACCCGGTCCCGCTGCCGCTGATCACCGTCGACGAGCCGGCCATCTCGATGACGATCGGCACCAACACCTCGCCGCTCGCGGGCCGGGTCAAGGGCTCCAAGGTGACCGCCCGCCTCGTCAAGGACCGGCTCGACAAGGAGCTCGTCGGCAACGTCTCGCTGCGCATCCTGCCGACCGAGCGACCCGACACCTGGGAGGTCCAGGGCCGCGGCGAGCTGGCGCTCGCCATCCTCGTCGAGCAGATGCGTCGGGAGGGGTACGAGCTCACCGTCGGCAAGCCGCAGGTCGTGACCAAGGAGATCGACGGCAAGCTGCACGAGCCCGTCGAGCGGCTGACGATCGACACCCCCGAGGAGCACCTCGGCACGATCACCCAGCTGATGGCCGCCCGCAAGGGGCGCATGGAGCAGATGACCAACCACGGCACCGGCTGGGTCCGGATGGAGTACGTCGTCCCCTCGCGGGGCCTCATCGGCTTCCGGACCGAGTTCCTCACCGAGACCCGCGGCACCGGCATCGCGCACCACGTCTTCGACGGCTATTCGCCCTGGTTCGGCGACATCCGCACCCGCCAGTCCGGCTCCCTGGTCTCCGACCGCACCGGCGTGGCCACCACCTACGCGATGTTCAACCTCCAGGAGCGCGGCACTATGTTCCTCGAGCCGACCACCGAGGTCTACGAGGGCATGATCGTGGGGGAGAACTCGCGCGCGGACGACATGGACGTCAACATCACCAAGGAGCGCAAGCTCACCAACGTCCGGTCCGCGGGCGCAGACGTGCTCGAGCGGCTCGTCCCGCCGCGCCTGCTCTCCCTGGAGCAGTCGCTGGAGTTCTGCCGCGAGGACGAGTGCGTGGAGGTCACCCCCGAGGCCGTCCGCGTCCGGAAGGTCGTCCTGGACGCCAACCTGCGCGCCCGCACCGCGGCCCGGGCGCGCAACAAGTCGTGACGGCCGCCGGCGGGGGACCCGTCCCGGACCCGCCGGGACGGCCCGACCTGCGCGCCGCGGCCGCCGCCCCGGACCGGCCCCTGCGCGTGGTCGCCGTGCACGCCCACCCCGACGACGAGACCCTCGCCACCGGGCTGGCGCTGGCGCACTCCGTGCTGGCGGGGGACGAGGTGCACGTGATCACCTGCACCCTCGGCGAGGAGGGCGAGGTCATCCCCCCCGACCTGGCCCACCTCGAGGGGAGCGAGGAGCTCGGTCCGCACCGCCACGGCGAGATCACGCGGGCCACGGCCGCCCTGGGCGTGCAGCACCACTACCTGGGCGGTGACCGGCCACGGTGGCGCGACAGCGGCATGGCCGGCTCGCCGGCGGCGCGGCACCCCCGGGCGTTCGCCGCCGCGGACGTCCCGGAGGCCGCCGCCGTCCTCGCCGGCCAGCTGGCGCAGGTGCGGCCCGACCTCGTCCTGACCTACGACCCGCAGGGCGGCTACGGCCACCCCGACCACGTGCAGACCCACCGGGTCACGGTCGCGGCGGTGCGCGCCATACCCCGGGACGAGCGTCCGCGGCTCCTCGTGGTCCTGACCCCGCGGTCCTGGGCCGAGGAGGACCGGACGTGGCTGCAGCGGCACGTGCCCCGGGGCGCCCGCAGCCCGGCGGGCGGGACGGTCCGCGTCCCGGCGACGGACGACCCGTTCCCGCCGTCGGTCGTGACCGACGGGCTCGTGACGCACGCGGTGGTCGACGCCGACGCCCTGACCCGTCAGGTCGCGGCGCTGCGCGAGCACCCGACGCAGGTGACCGTGCACGAGGAGTGGTACACGCTGAGCAACGACGTGGCCGCCCGGCTGCCCGGCCGGGAGGGCTACGCCGTGTGGGAGGTCGAGGAGTCCTGAGCACGCCCACGCCCGCGCCGGGGGACGACCCCGAGGTCGATCCCGGCCGCTACCGGCAGGCCATGGGCCGGTTCGCCTCCGGGGTCACGGTCGTCACCTCCCGGCACCGGGGCCACGACGTGGCCCTGACCGTCGACACCCTCACGAGCGTGTCGCTGCGCCCCGTGCTCCTCCTCGTGAGCCTGCACGACGAGGCGCGCGTGCTGGAGGGGATCCGGGCCGGCGAGGCCTGGGGCGTGAGCATCCTGCCGGCCCGGCACCGGGCCCTGGCGACCTGGCTGGGGGAGCCGGGGCGACCGCTCCACAACCAGCTGGCCCGGGTCTCCCACCGCCGGGGGGAGCGCACCGGGGTGGCCCTCGTGGACGGTGCGCTCGCCACCTTCGAGTGCCGAACCTTCGCCGTCCACCCGGCGGGGGACCACCAGCTGTGCGTCGGCGAGGTGGTCTCCGTCGACGTGCCGACGACCGACGAACCCGCGCTGGTCCACTACCGTGGGGGGCTGGGCGAGCTGCGGTGACCGCGCCGCGGCCCGCCGCCGAGCACCGCTGGACCAGACGGAGGGACCACCCGCACGATGAGCGACGCACCTGACGACGGCACGGGGCTGCAGGAGGAGTCGCGCACGGGGGGCGAGTGGAGGGCGGTCGTGCTGCGGCTGCTGGCCGCCGTCGTCGTGCTCGGGGGGATCTACGTGGGAGCGGCGCTCTACTTCCAGGACCGGCCCCCCGCCGGGATGACGGTGGACGGGATCGACATCGGGTCGATGACCCGCGACGAGGCCGTGGAGCGCCTGGACCGCGAGCTGGCCGACCGGCTCGAGGAGCCGGTGGTCGTGACGGTCCGGGCGAGCGGGGACGGCGGTGGGGCGGCAGGGGTCGACGGGGCCGACGAGGTCGCCGACGAGACCCTCGAGCTGGTGCCGGAGGACGCCGGGCTGGCCTTCGACCTCGACGCGACGCTGGAGGGGGCCACCGGTCTGAGCTTCGACCCCCGCGTGCTGTGGTCGCACGTCTCCGGCAGCGACCGGTCGCTGCCGCTCGTGGGGGTGGTGGACCGCGCGGAGCTCCGGGCGGCCGTCGAACGGCTGGCCCAGGACTACGACACCGACGTGGTCGAGGGCCAGGTCACCCTCACCGACGAGGGGGTGCGCGTCGTCGAGGCCGAGGTGGGACGGACGCTCGACGTCGGGGCGACGGCCGAGGCCGTCGCGGGCGCCTGGCCGGACAGCAGGGAGGCCGACGGTCGGGCCATGGTGGCTGCGCCCACCCTGTCCCAGGACGAGGTCGAGCGGTTCACCCGCGAGGAGGTGGACCCGGCGCTCTCCGGTCCGGTGAGCGTGACGGCCACCCGCGGGTCGGGTGACGACGCCCCCACCGCCACGGCCGAGATCGCGCCGCGCGAGCTCGTCGAGCTGCTCGGGACCGAGCGCACGGGGGACGCCCTGGCGCTGACGCTCGACGAGGACGGCCTGCTCGCCCGCATCCGTCAGGACATCGGCCAGCTCGAGCGGGGCCCGCGGGACGCCACCGTCGAGCTGGACGGGGACGACGTGGTCGTCGTCCCGGCGCGTGCCGGGACGGAGCTGCAGGAGGAGGGTCTGTTCGACGCCGTCCGCGCTGCGCTGTCCGCCGACGGTGACGACCGCACGGTCGAGGCGACCCTGGCGGCGGTCGAACCGGCGATCCCCACGGAGGTCAGCGAGGACTGGACCTTCGAGGAGATGTCGGAGTTCAGCTCGGTGTTCCCGACCGGGGAGGCCAACGCGGCCCGCACCCACAACCTGCGCGTCGGTGCGGAGAACGTGAACGGCACCGTGGTCATGCCGGGCCAGCAGTTCAGCCTCGGGGTGGCACTGGGGGACCTCAGCGAGGCCGGGGGTTACCGTGAGGCACCGGTCATCGTGGACGGCCGGCTCGTCATGGGGCTGGGCGGTGGACTCTCCCAGATCTCCACCGTGGCCTTCAACGCGTCCTGGTTCGCCGGGGTGCAGCTGGACGCGCACACCCCGCACTCCTACTACATCTCGCGCTACCCGGCCGGACGGGAGGCGACGCTGGCCTACCCGGTCATCGACAACGTGTGGACCAACGACACCGACAACCCCGTCGTCGTGCGCTCCTGGATCGAGGGTGACCAGATCCGGATGGTCCTCCTGGGCGAGCGGCAGTACGAGGTGGAGACCGTCGACGGACCGCGACGCGACGTCCGTCAGCCCGAGCGGCACGAGGACGACAGCCCCGAGTGCGTGCCGCAGGGTCCGGCCGAGGGGTTCACGATCACCAACGTGCGCATCCTGCGCGCCGGCGGGCAGGAGGTCTCGCGGGACGAGTTCACCACGACCTACGCCCCGGCGGACGAGGTCGTGTGCACCCATCCCGAGGCGGGCTTCTGAGCACCCCGTGCCGTCCGGGTGCCCGGAGACGGCATACTCTGTCCCCATGACGTACGTGATCGCCCAGCCGTGTGTGGACCTCAAGGACAAGGCCTGCATCGAGGAGTGCCCGGTCGACTGCATCTACGAGGGCGAGCGGTCGTTGTACATCCACCCCGACGAGTGCGTCGACTGTGGCGCCTGCGAGCCGGTCTGCCCGGTCGAGGCGATCTACTACGAGGACGACGTCCCGGAGGAGTGGGCGGAGTACTACAAGGCGAACGTCGAGTTCTTCGACGACCTCGGCAGCCCCGGCGGTGCGGCCAAGATGGGCATGATCCCCAAGGACCACCCGATCATCGCCGTGCTGCCACCGCAGCCGCACGACGAGTGAACCGCACCCCCCGACCGGCCTACCCCCCACCAGGAGGACAGATGACCGACCCGACCACCACGCCCGCGGCCACGCTGCGTCACGGCGAGAACGAGCTCGAGCTGAAGGTGGTGCCGGCCGTCGAGGGAAACAACGGTCTGGACATCAGCGCCCTGATGAAGACCACCGGTGACACCACGCTGGACGTGGGGTACGTCAACACCGCCTCCTGCCAGTCCGCGATCACCTACATCGACGGGGACGCCGGGATCCTGCGCTACCGCGGTTACCCGATCGAGCAGCTGGCCAAGGAGTCCAGCTTCCTGGAGACCAGCTACCTGCTCATCTACGGCGAGCTGCCGTCCGCGAGCGAGCTGGAGGACTTCGACCAGCGGGTGCGCAGGCACACCCTGCTCGTGGAGGACATGAAGCAGTTCTTCGACGGCTTCCACCGCGACGCGCACCCGATGTCGGTGCTGGCCTCCTCGGTGTCCGCGCTGGGCACCTTCTACCAGGACAGCCTGGACCCGCGGGACCCGGAGTCGGTGGAGATGTCCACGATCCGGTTGATCGCCAAGCTGCCGACGATCGCCTCCTACGCGTTCCGCAAGAGCCAGGGCAAGTCCCTGCTGTACCCGGACAACAACTACAACCTGGTGGAGAACTTCCTGTGGATGACCTTCGGTCAGCCCACGGAGGACTTCGATATGGACCCCGACCTGGCCAAGGCGCTGGACCTGCTGTTCATCCTGCACGCCGACCACGAGCAGAACTGCTCCACGTCCACGGTCCGCCTCGTCGGCTCCTCGGAGGCCAACCTCTTCGCCTCCATCTCCGCCGGCATCCAGGCGCTGTCCGGCCCGTTGCACGGCGGGGCCAACAGCGCCGTCCTGGCGATGCTCAACGACATCCACGACCGCGGCGGCGACGTCAAGGAGTTCGTCCGCAAGGTCAAGGACAAGGAGGACGGGGTCAAGCTCATGGGCTTCGGCCACCGGGTCTACAAGAACTACGACCCGCGCGCGGCCATCGTCAAGGAGACGGCGCACGAGCTGCTGGAGAAGGCCGGGCACAACCCGCTCCTCGACCTCGCCATGGAGCTGGAGCAGACCGCCCTGGAGGACGACTACTTCGTCGACCGCAAGCTCTACCCCAACGTCGACTTCTACACCGGCCTGATCTACGAGTCGATGGGCTTCCCCAGCAACATGTTCACGGCGCTCTTCGCGATCGGCCGCCTCCCCGGCTGGATCGCGCAGTACCGCGAGATGATCAACGACCCGGCCACCAAGATCGGGCGTCCGCGTCAGGTCTACGTCGGCGAGCCCGAGCGGCAGTACGTGCCCACCGGGCAGCGCTGACCGGCCCGGCACCGGGGGCCGGCCCCACGGGGCACGTCCCACGCACCGCCTGACGACGGCCTCCGCAGCACTGCTGCGGGGGCCGTCGGCGTCTGCGGGGGCCGTCGGCGTCAGCCGAGCTCGACGACGACCTCGGTGGCGGGGCGGGCCTCCTCGACGACGGCCCACTCCAGGTCCGACCGGTCCCGCTGCCACCGGCGGTCGCCCACCGTCACGCCGGCGACCCCCCGGGCGTCGGCGTGGGCGACCGCCCACGTCGCCACCGCCCACGCGGTGGCGGGGTCCCCGGTCGAGGCCCGCACCGTCACGGTCCCGGTCCCCGACGACCCCTGCCCCGACCCCGGCCCCTCCTCCAGCGCGACGACCGGGCCGAACTGCTCCGCGAGGCCGTCGACCAGTCCGGCGGGGTCGCCCCGGCCGTCGTCCGCGAGGCGGCAGGTCATCAGGGTCCGTGCGCCCTCCTGACCGGTGAGCACGGAGGCGAGCACCCGGCCCTCCTGCTCGTGGTCGGCGTAGGCCTCGGGAAAGGCGCTGCGCTGGACCTCCTGTGCCACCTCGGTGACCACGCCGGTCTCCCAGCCGGGCACCTGGACCAGGGCGTCGTAGAAGGAGCCGGTCGCGTGCACGGGGTCGGTGACCTCCTCCTCGCTGCCCCATCCCTGCGAGGGCCGCTGCTGGAACAACCCCTGGCTGTCGGCGTCCCCGTAGCGCAGGTTGCGCAGCTTGCTCTCCTGGATCGCCGTGGCCAGGGCGACGGTGGCGGCACGCGGTGGCAGCTGCCGGGCCACGGACACGGCGGCGATCGTGGCGGCGTTGGCCGTCTGCTCGGGGGAGAGCCGCACGGTGGTGTCCCCGACCTGCACCAGGCACCGGTCGGGCCGCACCTCCTCCACGAGCCAGCGGGTACCGACCACCGCGCCGGCGCCGGTCACGGCAACCAGGGCCAGGACGGTCAGCGTGCCGGTGGTGCGTCTCACCCCGGGATCCTACGGGTCGGACCTGCCCGTCCCCCGGTGACGGCGGGCGCGCGGGCCCGGGCCCCGACCACGTAGGGTCGGGGGCTGTGAGCCGACACGAGTACCGCAAGGGGCCGGTGACGCTGCGCGGGACCCGCGTGCCCCGGAGCACGACCGACCAGCGCCTGCTCGACAGCCGCGGTGCCGCGGACTGGGTGCACACCGACCCCTGGCGCGTCATGCGCATCCAGGCCGAGTTCGTCGAGGGCTTCGGGACCCTGGCCGAGCTGGGGCCGGCCGTGGCCGTCTTCGGCTCCGCGCGCACCGGGCCGGGGCACCCGACCTACGAGCTCTCCCGCGCGGTGGGCTCGGCCCTCGTCGGGGCGGGGTATGCCGTGATCACCGGAGGCGGTCCCGGCACCATGGAGGGGGCCAACCGGGGTGCCACCGAGGCGGGCGGCACCTCCGTGGGCCTGGGGATCGAGCTGCCCTTCGAGGCCGGTCTGAACGACTACCTCAACCTCGGCATCAACTTCCGCTACTTCTTCGTGCGCAAGACGATGTTCGTCAAGTACGCCGAGGGTTTCGTCGTGCTGCCGGGCGGCGTCGGCACCCTGGACGAGCTCTTCGAGGCGCTGACCCTGGTGCAGACGGGCAAGATCACCAGCTTCCCGATCGTCCTCCTGGGCACCGCCTTCTGGGGGCCGCTGCTGACGTGGATGCGCGACACGCTCGTCGCCGGAGGCACCATCGGCGAGGCCGACCTGGACCTGCTGCGGCTGACCGACGACGTGGACGAGGCGGTGTCCTGGATCGCGAGCGAACGGGCCGGCCGCGCGGCCCGCGGGGCGGGGACCGGCACCCCGGACGTGTGAGCGGCGTGCCGGGGCTTCTCCACGGGTGCACCTCCGTGCGAGGATCGGTGCCGTGATCATCCTCGCAGCCGTCGTAGCCGTCCTCGCGCTCGGCGCGGGGCTGGCCTGGCTGGTCGCCCGGGCGGACGTCCCGGGCGTGCCGCCGGCCGTGACGACCGAGTCCGCCGTGCCGCTGCCCGCCGGGCCGCTGGGGCCGGACGCGGTGCACGGGCTGCGCTTCGACCAGGCCGTCCGCGGCTACCGGATGGCCCAGGTGGACGCAGCGCTGCGCCGGCTGGCCGAGGAGCTGGCCGACCGGGACGCCCAGATCGCCCGGCTCCGCGGCGAGCCGGGGGAGCGCCCGGCGCCGGAGGGGCACGAGCACGCCGATCTCACCGGAGGGATGCCAGCATGACCGACACCGCGCCGCACCCGGACCTGACCGTGGGTCCTGACGGGGTGGTCCGCTGCGCCTGGCCGGGCCTGGCGCACGCCGACTACCGCGACTACCACGACCGGGAGTGGGGCAAGCCGGTGCACGGGGAGACCGCCCTGCTGGAGCGGCTGTGCCTCGAGGGCTTCCAGTCCGGTCTGTCCTGGCTGGTCGTGCTGCGCAAGCGGCAGGCGCTGCGGGTGGCGCTGGCAGGGTTCGACGCCGAGCGGCTCGCCGAGTTCACCGACGCCGACGTCGAGCGCCTGCTCACCGACGCCTCCATCGTGCGCAACCGCCGCAAGATCGAGGCGGCGGTCACCAACGCGCGGGCCACCCTGGCCCTGCGGGACGGCGGCGGGCTGGAGGAGCTCCTCTGGACCCACGCGCCGGAGCCGACGCCCCGGCCGCACCGGTTCATCGACGTCCCGTCGCAGACCCCCGAGTCCGAGCTGCTCGCCAAGCGCCTGCGCAAGGCCGGCTTCGTCCAGCTGGGCCCCACGACCGTCTACGCCACCATGCAGGCCTGCGGACTGGTCGACGACCACCTGGTCGGCTGCTTCCGGGCCGGGGCCTCGCGCTCGGGTGCCCGGCTCACGGCGGTGCGCAGCAGCGCATGACCCTCGTCGCCCCCGCGCGACGCCCCCTCGACCTGCGCTTCGTCCTGGTCGTCGTCGCGCTCTGGACGCTGCTGCGCGCCCTGACCGCCGTGCTCCTGCACCGTCTGGCCACCCAGCACCAGGACCCCTCGGTCTACGACGACGCCGACGTCGCGCGGTACTTCCAGTTCGCCACCCTGTGGGACGGTGCCTGGTACGAGCGGATCGCCACCGAGGGGTACCCGACCGAGCTTCCCGAGCGGGACGGGCAGGTCCGGCAGAACCCCTGGGCGTTCTACCCGGTGTTCCCGCTCATGGCCCGGGTGCTGACCGCCCTGACCGGCCAGCCGTTCGCGGTGACCGCCACCGTGCTGGCCACCGTCCTGGGGTATGCCGCGGCGCTGGTCGTCGCGGGTCTGCTGCGGGAGCGCGTGGGGACGGCGGCGGCCCTGGGAGGGGTCACCCTGCTGGGCACCTACCCGGCCGCGCCCACCCTGCAGGTCGCCTACACCGAGTCGCTGGCGGTGCTGCTGGTCGCGGGCGTCCTGTGGCTGCTGGTCCGACGGCGGTGGGGGTGGGCGGCCGCCCTGGCCCTGGCCACCGGGCTGGCCCGTCCGGTGGCCCTGCCCCTGGGACTGGTCTGCCTGGTGGCGGTCCTCGTCCGGTGGCACGGACGACACACCCGCCCCGTGCCTGCGCGGGAGGCCGCCGGGATGCTCGCCGCGCTCGTGGGCTGCGGCCTGTCCGGCCTCGTCTGGCCGGCGGTCGCCTGGGCCCGCACCGGTCGCCCGGACGCCTACACCGCGACGATGTCGGCCTGGCGCGGAGGGGAGCCGGTGCGCCCGTTCCTGCCGACCCTCGAGCGGGTCCAGTGGCTGTGGGGCGACCTCACCGGCCTGCTGGTCCTGGGGACCGGTTTGGGGCTGCTGGTCCTCGCGGTGGCCGGGCCCTGGGCGCGGGGTCTGGGGGTGGAGATGCGCACCTGGTGCCTGGGCTACGTCCTCTACCTCTTCGCCGCCCTCGACCCGTGGACGAGCATCTTCCGCTATCTCATCCTGCTCTTCCCGCTCTTCGTGGTCGCGGTCGGCGGTGGCTGGGACCCCCGGGACCCCGCCGCGCGGCGGCGCCCGACGTGGGTGCTGGTCGTGCGCACGGTCACCCTGGCGGGCCTCTTCCTCGGCTGGCAGGTGTGGTGGGCCTGGGAGCTGTTCATGTTCGTCCCGCCCCGCGACGACCCGCCGTGAGCCGCGGCGTCAGCGTCCGGTGAAGGTGGGTCGCTCCTTGTCGAGGAAGGCCTGGACCGCCGCGCGGTGGTCCTCGCTGACGCCCGTGCGCCGCATGAACTCGTCCTCCAGGTCCAGCGAGTCGGCCAGGGAGTGCGAGGAGGAGAAGGCGATCGCCCGGCGGACGGCACCGTAGGCGCGCGTGGGTCCCTGCGCCAGCTGCCGGGCCACCGTGCCGACCCGGTCGGCCAGCTCGTCGTCGGGCACGACCTCGGTGAGCAGTCCCATCTCCAGCGCCTCGGCCGCCGGGAGGGTCCGGGGGAAGTAGAGCAGCTCCTTGGCCTTCGCCGGCCCCACGAGCCGCGGCAGGGACCAGGAGGTGCCCGAGTCGCAGGAGAGCGCGATCGCGGTGAAGGCCAGGTTCAGTCCCGCGGACTCCCCGGCGTACCGCAGGTCCGCCGCCAGGGCGAAGGCCGCACCGGCGCCCGCGGCCACCCCGTTGAGGGCCGCCACGACCGGCTTGTCCATGGTGACGAGAAGCTCCACCACCGGGTTGTAGTGCTCGGCCACGGTGCGCCACAGCTCCTCGGCGCTCTCCGCGAGCAGCTGCACGTGCTCCTTGAGGTCCTGGCCGACGCAGAAGGCGCGCCCCGTGCCGGTGAGCACCACGCAGCGCACCTGCTCGTCGTCGGCGACCTGGCGCAGGGTGGCGAGCAGCAGCTCCTTGGTGGCCACGTCCAGGGAGTTCATCGACTCCGGGCGGGTGAAGGTCACGGTGGCCACGCCGTCGACGACCTCCAGGCCGACGGGGGGCGGGGCGCTGGGGGTCGGTGCGGTGCTCGGCGTCGTCATGGGTCCAATCTACGCAGCGGGACCGCCCCCGGGACGGGCGGACCGCAGGGTCCCCTCCACGAACGCTCCGGCGGAGGGAGCCAGGGCGTCGGCGACCTCCAGCAGACGCTGCCGCACCCGCTGCCCCGGCCATCCCGGCGGCAGCACCTCCGCGGGCAGCCCGGGGTCCCGGAAGAGGAACTTGCGCCACTCGTGCACCAGCCGGGTGCGCAGGGGGTATGCCGCGTGCGGCGGCAGGGTGCTCAGGCCCGGCTCCGGCGCGGGCAGGGTGCGGGCGAACTCCTCGTAGGAGGCGGCCAGGGCGGGCAGGTCCCAGAGCCGGCGGGCCAGCTCGGCGGGGGAGCGCGACCCGTGGGGGTCGCCCGTCCAGGCGGTCCAGGCTGCGCCGTGGCCCTCGAGGACGGCGCCGAGCTCAGGGCTCACCCACGGGCTGACCCAGGTGGCCGTCGCCAGGTGGCCGTAGCCCAGATAGCCCAGCGACGCGGCCACGTGGTCGCGGCGCCGCCGGTCTCCGTGGTGCTCCACGACGACGACGTGCCAGCGTCCGTCCCAGGCCGGGGGACCCGGCGCGTAGATCCTTACGTGCGCCCGACGGAGCCGGTGCTGCGCGAGGGGCGTCGCGGCATACCCCCGGGCACCGTCGATGGTGCGGGCCGCGAGCCAGCCCTCGCGGACCAGCCGCGAGACGGCGGTGCGGGTCGCCGCGGGGGTGACCCCGCAGGTCTGTGCCAGGCGCACGACACCGGCGACGGGAGCCCACCACCCGTGGGCGGGCAGGTGGTCCCCGTACAGGTCGACGACGGCGGAACGGGCGTGCATCCGGCCAGTATCGCCCGGCCCGGCGGGGGCCGGGTCGATTAGGCGGGTCAGGAGGTTCGGTAGATAATGGTGCGTAGTCACCCAGGCCCGGGGCACCCGCGCCGGGCAGCGGTCCTTGGCCGCGCCACAAGGAAGGGCAACCCATGGCAGCAATGAAGCCTCGCACCGGCGATGGTCCTCTGGAGGTCACCAAGGAGGGGCGTGGAATCGTCCTGCGCATGCCGCTGGAGGGCGGCGGCCGCCTGGTGGTGGAGATGAACGCCGAGGAGGCCACGGCGCTCGGGGACGCCATCAAGGAGTGCGTCGGCTGACGCCACCCCCGCCGACCGTGCACCAGGCCCCCGTGTCACCGGACGCGGGGGCCTCGTCGTGCCCGGTGATGCGGGGGAGGGGGGCGTGGGTGCTGCGCGTGCGGGCCGTCAGCGGCGCCGGTGGGGTCAGCCGCGCGGGCGGCTCAGCGGCGGACCGCCACCAGCAGGCCGTCGCCCACCGGCAGCAGGGCCGGCAGCAGCCGGTCGTCGTCGCGCAGGGTCTTGCCCAGGTCGCGCAGCAGGGTGGTCACGGTGTCCCGGCTGGCCGGGTCGGCCACCTTGTCGTGCCAGAGCATGTCGTGCACGGCCAGCACGCCTCCCGGGCGCAGCAGCCGGATCGCCTGCTCGACGTAGGCGGGGTAGCTCTCCTCGTCGGCGTCCACGAGCACCAGGTCGTAGGCCCCGTCCGTGAGGCGGCCCAGCACCTGCACGGCGTCCCCGCTGATCACCCGGGTGCGCTGCGGCGGGATGCCCGCGGCGGTGAAGGACTCCCTGGCCGCGCGCTGGTGCTCGGGCTCGACGTCGATCGAGGTGAGGATGCCGTCGTGGGGCATCCCCTGGAGCAGCCACAGGCCCGAGCTGCCGGCCCCGGTGCCGACCTCGACGACGTGACGGGCGGCCACGGCCGCCGCGAGCAGCCGCAGCGCGGCCCCGGTGGCGCTGCTCACCGGACGGGCGCCGAGCTCCTCGCCCCGGCGCTGGGCCTGCTCGATCACCGGGTGGGGGGTGAGAAAGTCCTCGGCATAGGCCAGGGAGGACGCCTTCGCAGCTGCCATGGTCCCCACCCTATGCGCCGCCGGGACGCACCGGCGCCCGCCGGGACGCCCTGATCGTCCAGCAGGCTCCCAGCAGACCCTGCCAGCCTGGGGTCATGAGCCAGCAGGGCGTCGCGACGGAGCTCCTCGAGCTGTCCCCCACCGGGGCGGACCCGACGTGGGTCCCCCCGTCGTGGGAGGAGATCGTGCGTGAGCACTCCGCCCGGGTCTACCGCCTGTCCTACCGGTTGACCGGGGACCCGCACGAGGCCGAGGACCTGACCCAGGACGTCTTCGTCCGGGTCTTCCGCTCCCTGGACAGCTACCGCCCCGGCACCTTCGAGGGCTGGCTGCACCGCATCACCACCAACCTCTTCCTGGACCGGGTCCGGCGACGTCAGCGGCTGCGCTTCGACGCCCTCACCGAGGAGCTCGCCGCACGCCTGCCGGTCCGGGCCCTGGCCGGCCAGCCGGAGGAGGCCTACGAGATGAACCACCTGGGCCCTGACGTCCAGGCGGCTCTCATGGCGCTGCCGCCGCAGTTCCGCGCGGCCGTGGTCCTGGCCGACATCGAGGGCTTCTCCTACGAGGAGGTCGCCCGGACGCTGGGGGTCAAGATGGGCACCGTGCGCTCCCGGATCCACCGTGGCCGGGCCCTCCTGCGCCAGTCCCTGGCCCACCGGCGCCCGGCTCCGGCCCCGGCGGAGGGTCGCGGTCCCCGTCCGCGCGGGCTCCCGGCTCCGGCCCTCGGGTGAGCGGCGGTCCCGACCTCCTTCCCGGGCTGGCACCATCGGGTCCCATGGACAGACGTCGACGCAGCGGGCGCACGAGCCTGGCGGTCGTGCTGGCCGCCCTCCTCGCCGGTGCCGTCGCAGGCTTCGGCGGAGGAGTGCTGGCCCACCAGCTGCAGCCCGACGCCCCGGTGGCGGCCCCCGCGACGCCGGTGGCCCACCGGAACCCGGCACCGGCCCCGGTGGCCGTCGACGGCACCGTTCCCGGCCTGTCCCGCGCCGTCCTCCCCAGCGTCGCGCTCATCTCCCTCGGCGAGGACGGGCAGGTGGGGCAGGGGTCGGGGTTCGTCGTGCGGGCCGACGGCTACCTGCTGACCAACCACCACGTCGTGGCTCCGGCCGGCGACGGGGGCCGGATCACCGTCGAGCTGCCCGGCCGGGAGCCGGTACCGGCCGAGGTGGTGGGCTCGGACCCGGTCTACGACATCGCCGTGCTCAAGGTGGACCAGGGCGACCTCGTCCCGCTGCCCTTCGCCGACTCCGAGGCCGTGGAGGTGGGTCAGACCGTGGTCGCGGTCGGCGCGCCCCTGGGCCTGGACAGCACCGTCACGAGCGGGATCGTCTCGGCCCTCGACCGTCCGGTCGTCGCCGGCGGGGACGACGAGATGAGCTACATCAACGCCATCCAGACCGACGCCGCGATCAACCCGGGCAACTCCGGCGGGCCGCTCCTCGACCTCGAGGGACAGGTGGTGGGGGTCAACTCCGCGATCGCCCAGCTGCCCACCAGCGCCCTGGGCGGTCCGGCCGGCAGCATCGGGCTGGGCTTCGCCATCCCGGCCGAGCAGGCCGAGCGCACCGCGACCCAGCTCATCGAGACGGGCCGCAGCGAGCACCCGGTGATGGGGGTGCACATCGACCTGCAGCACACCGGTGAGGGCGCCCGGGTGATGACGGAGGCGCGACAGGGTTCGCGGCCCGTGATCCCGGGCGGTCCGGCCGAGGAGGCCGGGGTGCGGGCCGGCGACCTCATCCTGCGCGTCGACGACACCGCGATCCGGGACCCCCAGCACCTGCTGGTGGTCCTTCGCTCCTACGCCGTGGGGGACACCGTCACCCTGCAGCTGCGCGACACCGGGGGCGAGGAGCGGACGGTGACGCTGACCCTGGCGGGTTCGGGGGACTGAGGACCCTCCTGGGCTGGGTAGGCTGTGGCCGGGATCGCACGGTGGGCGGCCGGCCACCGGGACGAGGAGAGGCGTGACGTTCTTCAATCTCACGAGCACCGAGATCATGCTGCTCGTGCTGCTGGCCGTCGTCGTGCTCGGTCCTCGTCGGCTGCCGCACTACGCGGCCCGGCTCGCCGACCTCGTCCGCAAGGCGCGGGACCTGGCCGAGGGGGCCAAGGCGCAGATCAAGCAGGAGATGGGACCAGCCTTCGAGGACGTCGACTGGCGCCAGCTGGACCCGCGTCAGTACGACCCCCGGCGCATCGTCCGCGAGGCCCTGACGGAGTCTGCTCCGGGCGAGCGGGGGCCGACGACCGGTGGAGCCGGAGCCCGTGGAGGAGCGACCGTGGCGGCGCGGACGGCCGCGGCCGGGGGGACCGGCAGGGACGCGGTCGGAGGAGCGACGTCGAGCCGCCCGCGCACCGGGGGCGGCGGGGGGACCGGTACCGGGGTCGGGCGGTCGTTCGACCCGGGTCGGCCGGTGCCCTTCGACCCCGACGCGACCTGAGGATCAGCGGCTCGTCGGGGTGATGCCGAGCTTGCGCCCGGCCAGCCCGCGACCGCGGCGGGCCAGCTGACGGGCCACGCCCCGCAGGGCGGTGGCCGCCGGGGAGTCGGGGTGGGACAGCACGACCGGGCGGCCGGTGTCCCCGCCCTCCCGCAGCGTCACGTCCAGCGGCACCTGCCCCAGGAGGGGCACCTCCGCCCCGATGGACCGGCTCAGCGAGTCGGCCACGGCCTGGCCGCCACCGCTGCCGAAGATCTCCTGGCGGCTGCCGTCGGGCAGCTCGAGCCAGGACATGTTCTCCACGACGCCGACGATGCGCTGGTGGGTCTGCAGGGCGATCGACCCGGCCCGCTCGGCCACCTCGGCCGCCGCCTGCTGGGGCGTGGTGACGACGATGAGCTCGCTGCTGGGCAGCAGCTGGGCCACGGTGATGGCGATGTCGCCCGTGCCGGGCGGGAGGTCCAGCAGCAGGACGTCCAGGTCCCCCCAGTAGACGTCGGCCAGGAACTGCTGCATGGCCCGGTGCAGCATCGGGCCGCGCCACACGACGGGCTGGTTGCCCGGGACGAACATGCCGATCGAGATCACCTTCACGCCCCCCGGCTCGGCCACGGGCGGCATGATCATGTCGTCGACCTGGGTCGGCGGGCGCGTCACCCCCAGCATGCGGGGGACCGAGAAGCCGTAGATGTCGGCGTCCACCACGCCCACCCGCAGCCCCTCGGCGGCCAGGGCGGCGGCCAGGTTCACGGTGACCGAGGACTTGCCCACGCCGCCCTTGCCGGAGGCGACGGCATACACCGTCGTGAGGGAGTCGGGACGCGCGAACGGGATGTCACGCTCGGCGGCGCCGCCGCGCAGCTGGTCGCGCAGGGCGCCGCGCTGCTCGTCGCTCATGACGCCCAGCTGCACGTCGACCCCGGTGACGTGCTCGACGCGGGAGACCGCGGCGGTCACGTCCCGGGTGATCGTGTCCTTCATCGGGCACCCGGGCACGGTGAGCAGCACGGTGACCCTGACCCGGCCGTCGTCGCCGACGTCCACGGACTCGACCATCCCCAGGTCGGTGATCGGCTTGCGGATCTCGGGGTCGTCGACCGTGGCGAGGGCAGCGTGGAGGGCGTCGGTGGTGGGGTGGGACATGTCCCCCATGCTAGGCGTCGCGGCGGGGTGCTCCGGTCCCCGGGCCGTCGCCGCCGGGCCCGTCGCCGTCCGTCCTCCCGTCCCGGTCGACCAGCTCCTCCAGGAGGGAGCGCAGCTCGGAGCGCACGAAGTCACGCGTGGCCACCTCGCGCATGGCCAGGCGCAGGGCGGCGACCTCGCGGGTGAGGAACTCGGTGTCGGCCAGGTTGCGCTCGTCCCGGGCACGGTCCTGCTCCATCTGGACCTTGTCCCGGTCGTCCTGCCGGTTGGTGGCCAGCAGGATCAGGGGGGCGGCGTAGGAGGCCTGCAGGCTGAGCATGAGGGTGAGGAAGATGAAGGCGTAGGGGTCGAAGCGCACCGACGGCGGGCCGATGGTGTTCCAGACCACCCACACCGCGACGAAGACGGTCATCCAGACCAGGAAGCGGGCGGTGCCCATGAACCGGGCGAACCGCTCCGCGAAGGCGCCGAAGCTCTCGGGGTCCATCCGGGAGGGCAGCCTCCAGCGCCCCGCCTTGGCCAGCGGCTGGTCGAGGCGGTCGGCGGGGCGGCCCGCCGACCGTTCCCCGCCCCGGTCGCGGCGCAGGGGCTCAGACATCGACGACCTCCGTCACGTCGGCCTCGTCGTCGCGCTCCTCGCGCCAGTCGTCGGGCAGGATGTGGTCCAGCACGTCGTCCACCGTGACCGCGCCGACGAGCCGGCCCTCGGGGTCCACGACCGGGAGGGCGACGAGGTTGTAGGTGGCCAGCGCCCGGGTGACCTCGCCGAGGCTGGCCTGCGGGGTGACCGGGTCGAGGTCGTCGAGCACGGAGCCGACCGGCTGGTGGGGGGCCTCGCGCAGCAGCCGCTGGATGTGCACGCTGCCGAGCAGCCGCCCGGTGGGGGTCTCGTGCGGGGGACGGGTGACGTAGACCAGCGAGGCGATCGCCGGGTGCAGCTCCTCACGGCGCACCAGGGCCAGCGCCTCGGCGATGCTGGCGTCCGGGCCGAGGATGACCGGTTCGGTGGTCATCAGACCGCCCGCGGTGTTCTCGTCGTAGGTGAGCAGCCGGCGCAGGTCGGCCGCCTCGTCGGGCTCCATCAGCTGGAGCAGCTCCTCCTGGGTGGCGGCCGGGAGGTCGGCGAGCAGGTCGGTCGCGTCGTCGGGCTGCATGACCTCCAGGACGTCGGCCGCGCGCTCGGCCGCCAGGTGGGTCAGGATCTCCAGCCGGTCGTCGTCCGGGAGCTCCTCCAGCACGTCGGCCAGCGTCTCGTCGTCGAGGGCGTCGGCGACCTCCGAGCGGCGCTTGGGGCTCAGCCCGTGGATCGCCTCGGCCAGGTCCTGGGGCTTGAGGTCCTCGTAGGCCTCGAGCAGGGCGGTGGCCGCCTGCGCGGGTCCGGTGTCCTGCAGCCCCTCCACCTGCTCGGGGTCGACGAGCAGGGTCTCGCCCCGTCGGCGGCCGAGCCGCAGCCCCCGGACGGGACGCTGCGGCATACCACGGCGCACGAACAGCTTGCTCAGGCGCCAGTCGCCGCTGCGCTGCCGGTCCATCGCGATGTCCTCCACCACCGCGGGCTCGCGCCGGCCGTCCTCGACGATCGCGACCTGCCGGTCGAAGAGCTCGCCCACGACGAGCGTCTCGCCCGGGCGCTGCTGGAAGCGCCGCATGTTCACCAGGCCGGTGGTGATGACCTGGCCCGCGTCGATGGCGGTCACCCGGGTGATCGGGACGAAGACCCGCCGTCGCCCGGGCACCTCCACGACCAGGCCGATGACGCGCGGTCCCTGGCCCCCGACGCGGCCGGAGAGCGTGACCAGGACGTCTCGCACCCGACCCACCTCGTCGCCCAGGGGGTCGAAGACGCTCATCCCGTTCAGCCGGGCGACGAAGACGCGGGGAGTGCTCACCGGGGCAGGATACCGACCCGGGAGGTCCGGCCCGGGCCGTCGGACGGCGCGGGCCGGCGGTCCGGAGGTCCGGGTGCGGGGTGGGCGCTCCGTTCGCGGCGCGGGGCGGCCGGGGGGCACAATGGCGTGGTGACCTCACCAGCCGCAGCGAACCGACCCGGCCCCGTGCTGGCCCTGGAGTACCCGAGGAGCCTGGGGGTCCACGACTCCTACGAGGAGGCGCAGGGCGTCGTCGACTACCTGTCCGACCAGGAGTTCCCGGTCGACCAGTGCATGATCGTCGGGACCGACCTCAAGCAGGTGGAGCGGGTCACGGGACGGCTGACGACCGGTAGGGTCGCGTTGGGCGGTGTCGCGTCGGGCGTGTGGCTCGGCCTGTTCGTCGGCCTGATCTTCGCGCTGTTCGCCCCGACCGGGGACGCGCTGGTCACGGTCCTGGGTGCGGTCGCCTTCGGTGCCTTCTTCGGCGTGGTGTGGGCGCTCATCGGGTACGCCATGACCCGGGGACGCCGCGACTTCGTCTCGGTGACCCAGGTGGTGGCCACACGCTACGAGGTCCTGACCGAGCACAAGCACGCCGAGCGTGCCCGGGAGCTGCTCGACCAGCGCCCGGGGGCTCCCCTCGGCTAGCGCCGTCGGCCGGGGGCTCACCCCGGCTGGGGCCGCTCGCCTCCGTCGCGCACCCAGGCCTCGACCTCGTCGGGGGTCCGGGGGAGCATGACCGAGAGGTTGCGGTACCCGTCGGCGGTGATGACCACGTCGTCCTCGATCCGCACCCCGATGCCCCGCAGCTCCGGCGGGACCCGCAGGTCCTCGGACTTGAAGTACAGCCCCGGCTCGACGGTGAGCACCATGCCCTCGCGCAGCTCCCCGTCGCCGTAGTCCTCACGCAGCGCCAGCGCGCAGTCGTGGACGTCGATCCCCAGGTGGTGGCTGGTGCCGTGCACCATCCAGCGGCGGTGGAACTGGCCCTCCTGCGCGTCCAGCGTCTCCTCGAGCGTGACGCCCTCGGGGAGCAGTCCCCACTCCAGCAGGTACCGGGCGACCACCTCGATCGCGGCCGCGTGCACGTCCTTGAACCGGTTGCCGGGGCGGCAGGCGGCCAGGCCGGCCTCCTGGGCCTCGAGCACGGCCTCGTACACCCGCCGCTGCGCGGGGGTGAAGGTCCCGTCGACGGGCACGGTGCGGGTGACGTCGGCGGTGTAGAGGCTGTCGAGCTCCACCCCGGCGTCCAGGAGCAGCAGCTGGCCCGGCTCCAGGTCCCCGGTGTTGCGGATCCAGTGCAGCGTGGTCGCGTGCTCGCCGGCGGCGGCGATGGAGTCGTAGCCCACGCCGTTCCCGGCGTGGCGGGCGTGCAGGCCGAACACGCCCTCCACCCAGCGTTCCCCGCGGCCCCGGGCGACCGCCTCCGGCAGCTGGGCCACGACCGCGTCGAAGGCCCGGGCGGTGGCCTCCACCGCCTCCTCCATCTGGCGGACCTCCCAGTCGTCCTTGACCAGACGCTGCGTGGACAGGGACCGGGCGAGGGCCAGGTCGGCCTCGTGCGCGGCCTCCAGGTCCTGGTGGGCGAGGGCTCCGCTGCGTCCTCGCACGCCGTCGACCAGGGCGGTCACCTCCCGGTCCGCGTCGCGCACGACCCGCAGGGTCAGGCCGCCGGCACCCAGGTCCTTGGCCAGCGCGTCCTCCAGCTCACCGAGGTGGCGGGTGGTCACGCCCAGCTCGGCCGCGGCGGAGGCCAGCGTGGGACGGGCGCCCACCCAGAACTCGCCGACCCGGGAGTCGGCGAAGAACTCGGTGCTGTCGCGGTCGGCCAGCGGCAGGAAGTACAGCACCGGCTCGTGCCCGGCGCCCAGGCCGTCCTCGCCCTCGACGGGCTCCAGGACGAGCACCGCGTCCGGTTCGCGGTCGGCCCCCAGCCCGGTGAGGTGGGCGAAGGCGCTGTGGGGGCGGAAGACGTAGTCGGTGTCGTTGCTGCGCACCTTCAGGCCCCCCGCCGGGACGACCAGCCGCTCCCCGGGGAAGGCGGAGGAGACCACCTCACGGCGCGCTGCGGCATACCTCGCCGCCTCGGTGAGCGCGGGGAGCTCGTCGGTCCGGGGGGCCCAGTCCTGACCCATGAAGGCGCGGAAGGCCTCCCCGGTGGGGCGGTTGCGGTGCTCGGCCTGGTGCTGCTTCTCGCTCACCCGGTCATCGTAGGTGCGGGTGGACGGACGGGGGTGCCGCGCCCCCTACCCTGGGACGGTGAGCGAGAAGGTGGTGCCCGAGGTGTTCGGCGGGGTGACCGGCCCGCAGCAGGTCAGTCCGCGCGAGGTGCGGCCCGCGGGGCGGGTCGGCCGGATGTGGCGCCGGCGGGCGTCCGACGTGGTCCGCAGCGCCTCCCCGCCCACCCTGGCCCTGGGGACCCGGCTCGGTGGCGACGACGCCGTCAGCCAGCGGGAGGCGCGGGCGGTCATCGACCTGGCCCTGCGGGTCGGGGAGGCCATGCTGTCCACGGGCGCCTCGGCCGCCGACTGCGTGGCCTCGGTCCTGCGGCTGGTGACGGCCTACGGCGTGCGGTCGGCCCACATCGACATCACCTTCACCTCGATCACGGTCTCCATCCACCGCGGGCTGCACGAGGACCCGCTCTCGGTGATGCGGGTCATCCCCGGCCGGTCGCCCGACTACTCGCGCCTGGAGGGGGTCCAGGGTCTGGTCGACGACATCGTCCGGACGGCGGAGGGGCCGGGCGAGCCGATCCCCGTCGACGTGGCCAGGGCCCGGCTGACCCGGGTGCTGTCCGCCCCCCACCCCTACCGGCGCTGGGTCGTCACGGTCGGTTTTGCGCTCCTGGCCGTGGGCGTGGTCATGCTCTTCGGCGCCTCTCCCGGCATGTGGGTGGCCGCCGCCGTCTCGGCGACCGTGGTCGACCGGGTGCAGCGGGTGCTCTACGCCACGGGCGTGGCCGCCTTCTTCACCCAGGCGGTGAGCGCCGCCGTGCCGACCACGATCGCGCTCGGCCTGCACTGGCTCGCCTCGATGGACATGCCGGTCCCGGGGGTGGAGTCGCCGTCGCTGGTCGTCATCTCCGGCATCGTGGTCCTGCTCGCCGGCCTGGGCGTGATGGGCGCCGCCCAGGACGCGCTCGACGGCTACTTCGTCACGGCGGGGGCGCGCGGGATGGAGGTGCTGCTCATGACGGGCGGGATCGCGGTGGGGGTCGCGGTCGTCATCGGCACGGCCAACCGGTTCGGGGTCGACATGGAGGTCTCGCCGTTCGTCAGCCTGGGCGGCAACCCCCTCCTGGGCGTGGTCGGGGCGATGCTCGTCGCACTCGGGTTCTGCCTGTCCACCTACTCTGGGCTGCGCACGACCCTCGTGTCGATGGCGGTCGCCGCAGGGGGATGGATCGTCTTCGAGGCCTGCCTGGCCGTGGGCCTGGGCGGTCCCGAGGCGACGGCGGTGGCCTCGACACCGGTGGGCATGGCGGCGTACGCCGCCCACCGCCGGCTGCGGATGCCCGAGCTGGCGGTCGGGACGGCCGGGATCGTCTCGATGCTGCCGGGGCTGTCGGTCTACCGGGCCATCTACCTGATGCTCAGCGACTCCGCGGCCGTCGTCGGCAACGCGGTCCTGCACTTCGTCACCGCGGTCTCGACCGGAACGGCCCTGGCTGCCGGACTGTCCATCGGAGGGTTCCTGGCCCGCCGCAAGCTGGGGCTGGATCTCGCTGCCCAGCGGGCCCGCCGGCGCTCGCGCGGCCGCTACGTCCAGGGCTGACGGGGCGTCGTCGGGCGGGCGGCTCAGTCGGTCCAGGTCCAGGAGGCCAGCATCGCGTCGAGCAGCTCCCCGGCCTCCTCGTCCTGTCCCTCCACGGCAGACAGCGTCACCACGTAGAGGGTCCCGTCGTGGCTGACCCAGCGCTGGGTCTGGCGCACGTCCGTACCGTCCACGTCCCGGGTCAGGACGTAGCCCGGGGCCCGGTTGCCGTCCACCTCGGCGGGCTCGAGCAGCTCGTACTCGCCGTCCTCGCCCGCGAGGTCCTCGGCGGTCTGCTCGACGGCCGAGGTGAGGTTGCTGATGTACTCCTCGCGGGTGATGACGACGTTGGTGAAGAAGTCGTCCGCCTGCTGGGTGTCCTTGACCGCCAGCACGATGCCCGTCTCCTCGCCCTCCGCGAGCTCGCCCGGGTCGACCAGGTCCAGGGCGTCCTCCCAGTCGTCCGGGATCTCAACCTCGAACCCCTCGTCGCCCGAGGCCACGGTCGTCGGTCCGGCCGCGGTGGGCTCCTGGGTCGTCGCCGCCGCGTCGGCGGTGGCCTCCTCCTGGTCACCGGCCGTCCCCGCGGCGGTGTCGGGCGGGGCGGTCGTGGTGGCCGCGTCCTCGCCCGTGGTCGCCGCGGCCTCGTCCTGCGTGGGTGCGGGCCCGGCGCTGACCTCCTCGGTCGCGCTCGGCTGCTCCTCGTTGGTGGGGGCCTCGTCGGCGCACCCGGCCACCAGGGCCAGGGCGAGCAGCGCGGCGGCCGTCGTGCCGACGGCGCGGCGGGGCTGCGACAGGGTCATGGTGCTCCTCGGGTGCGGCCGCGACGTGCGGCGGTGGCGGTGGTCGACCTCCAGTATGACGTGCGCCGCGGCGTACGGTGGGCGGCATGCAACGGTCCCGCCCCGACGCCGTCGTCGACCTGCACGCCCACTCCGACCACAGCGACGGCACCGAGCCGCCGGGCGTCGTCGTGGAGCAGGCCCGGGCCGCAGGGCTGGACGTCGTGGCCCTGACCGACCACGACGTGGTGACCGGGTGGGCGGAGGCGGACGAGGCGGGCCGTCGCGCGGGGGTCTCCGTGGTCCCGGGGATAGAGGTGTCCTGCAGCTGGCGAGGGATCTCGGTGCACCTGCTGGCCTACCTGCCGGACCCGCAGGACGCCGCCCTCGGGGCCGAGCTGGAGGCGAGCCGGCAGAGCAGGGACACCCGGCTGCAGGTGATGATCGAGCGTCTGCGGGCCGACGGCTACCCGGTGAGCGAGGACGAGGTGCGACGGGTGGCCGGCGATGCGGGTGCACTGGGGCGCCCGCACGTGGCCGACGTCCTGGTCCGGGAGGGGGTCGTGGCCACCCGGGACGAGGCCTTCGTGCGCATCCTGTCCTCCACCGGTCCGTACTACGTCACCCACGCGGCGCCGGACCCGGTGGTCGCCACCGGGCTGGTGGTCGCCGCCGGTGGTGCGGCCGTGATCGCCCACCCGTTCGCGGGCAGCCGCGGTCGGGTGGTGGACGACACGGTGGTGGCGGACATGGCGGACGCGGGGATGGTCGGCATCGAGGTCGACCATCGCGACCACGGTCCGCAGGAGCGGGAGCACGCGGCGACCCTGGCGGACCGGCTGGGGCTGCTGCGCACCGGCTCCAGCGACTACCACGGCAGGGGCAAGCAGAACCGGCTCGGGGAGCACACGACCGCCCCGTCCGTGCTGGACCGGATCCTGGCCGCGGGCACGGGGACCCCGCTGCTCGGCGCCCCGCTCTAGAGGACCGGTCCGTCCGCTGGTCAGTCCGTGCCGGCTCCGCCCGCCGCACCGTCCACGCGGGTGGTACGCCGACGCCGGCGCCGGCCCCCTCCGGTCGAGCGCTCGCCGTCCCCGGCCCGCTGGGGGCGTTCCGCGACGGGGTCGGAGCCACGGCCCCGGCCGGCGTCCGACCGTCCCTCGCCCCGTCCTCCCTGTCGACGGCCGCCGCCCGAGCGTCCTGCATCAGAGCGTCCACCGCCGTCGCCGCGGGCAGCCCGGGGTCCGTTCCCACGGGCCCCACGGCCGCCCCGGCCCGGCTCGCCGAGATCCTCCAGCTGCTCGGCGTCCAGTCCCTCCCGGGTCCGCAACGACCGGGGGAGCGTCCCGCGGGTGCCCGCCGGGATGTTGAGCTGCTCGAACAGGTGCGGGCTGGAGGAGTAGGTCTCGTCCGGCTCCGGGTAGCCCAGGTCCAGGGCCTTGTCGATGAGGCTCCAGCGGGGCAGGTCGTCCCAGTCCACGAACGTGATGGCCACGCCCGTGGCACCGGCGCGCCCGGTCCGGCCGATTCGGTGCAGGTAGGTCTTCTCGTCCTCGGGGCACTGGTAGTTGATGACGTGCGTGACCGCCTCCACGTCGATCCCGCGGGCGGCGACGTCGGTGGCGACCAGGACGTCCACCTTGTCGCTGCGGAAGGCCCTCATCGCCTGCTCGCGCGCGCCCTGGCCGAGGTCGCCGTGGATCGCCGCGGCCGCGAACCCGCGGTCCATCAGCTCGTCGGCCACCTTGGCGGCCGTGCGCTTGGTGCGGGTGAAGATGATGGTGCGCCCGCGGCCCTCGGCCTGCAGGATCCGGGCCACCATCTCGATCTTGTCCATGGCGTGCGCCCGGTAGGCGAACTGCTCCACGGCCGCCACGGTCTGACGCTGGTCGTCGCCGTCGTCACTCATGGCCCGGATGTGCGTGGGCTGGGTCATGTAGCTGCGCGCCAGGGACACCACGGCGCCCGGCATCGTGGCGCTGAAGAGCATGGTGTGGCGACCTGCCGGCGTCAGGGCGAGGAGCTTCTCCACGTCGGGCAGGAAGCCCAGGTCCAGCATCTCGTCGGCCTCGTCGAGCACGACCGTGCGGGCGTAACCCAGGTCCAGGTGCCCCTTGGCAGCCAGGTCGAGCAACCGGCCCGGGGTCCCGACGACGACCTCGACACCCTTGTGGAGGGCCTCGATCTGCGGTTCGTAGGCCCGGCCGCCGTAGATCGTCAGCACGCGGATGCCGCGACGGACCCCGGCCCTGGCCAGGTCGCCGGACACCTGGACCGCCAGCTCGCGGGTGGGGGCCACGACCAGGGCCTGGGGGGCTCCGCCGCCGGGGAGCTGGTCGGCCCCCTGGTCGCCAGGGGCCAGCACGTGGTGCAGGATCGGCAGCCCGAAGCCCAGCGTCTTGCCCGTCCCGGTCTTGGCCTGGCCGATGATGTCGTGCCGCGCCAGGGCCACGGGCAGGGTCATCGACTGGATGGGGAAGGGGTGCGTGATCCCGCCGTCGGCCAGCGCGGCCACGATGTCGGGATGGATGCCGAAGTCGGCGAAGGTGCGGTCGTCCTGCAAGGGTCTCTTCCGATCGGTGGGTGCGGTCCGTACCACGGGGTATGCCGTGGTACGGGTCGTACGGAGCCGATCGGGACTGTTCTTGGGGAGCCGGGCGACGCGCCCGACGAGAGCAACCGTGCCAGGCACGGCCGACCGGTCACCGGTCCAACGGCCCCAGCGTAGCGGACCGGGATCCCGGACCGGAGCCGACGAGGCAGCCGGCCTCCCCGTCCGGGTCTATGGGACGGATGAGACAGAGAGGCCGCACGCACGACGGCGCCCCTCCGAGGAGGGGCGCCGTGCGGTGCGGTCGAACCGCGGTCCGGGACGGTCCAGCCGTCCGACGTGGGTCGGGGTCAGCGACCGACGCGGTTGTTCGTGCTCTCGCGCCCGGTGATCGCGCCGTACGCGAGCACCACGATGATGGCGCCGATGACGCCCAGGATGATCCCCCAGAAGTTCAGCAGACCGCCGTCGTAGTTGAAAACCAGCGAACCGAGGAACGACCCGAGCAGGGCACCGACGGCGCCGAGCAGGATGGTCATCGGGATCGAGATGTTCTGCTTGCCCGGGAGGACGAGGCGGGCCAGCGGGCCGACGATGAGTCCTGCGATGAGCGCGGTGATGATGGTACCGATCATGGTGTACACCTTTCCAAGACGTCCACCCTGGGGACACCCCCGGGATGGTGGTCACGGGCGTACCCGTATGAACCGGCGATCACATTAGTCATTATTCTTCCCAGGGTCCACTCAGGCAGGAAGAACCGGGCCGACCACAGGGGATGGCGGCCTGGCACGACGCGGCGACCCGCGCCTGAGGTCACCGGCCGAAGCCGACGCGACCCTTCTCCTGGGCGCCGATCTCGACGTAGGCCAGGGCCTCGGTGGGCACGAGCACCGTGGCGCCCTTGTCGTCCTCCAGCTCGATGAGCTGGCTGCCGGAGGACAGGGCGTCCGCGACGGTGGCGCGGACCTGCTGCGGGGTGTGGGCCGACTCGAACGCGACCTCGCGGGCCACGTTGCGGATGCCGATGCGGACCTCCACGGGCGATCCTCCTTGCTCGGGGGTATTGGGTGTGGGTCGAGGGTAACCGGCGCTGAGGTCCGTCACGACGGCGGCTGGTCGTCGACCTGCGGGTAGTGGGCGATCCCGCGCCAGGCCAACGTGGTGACCAGCTCCGCGGCCTCCGGGAGCGGGATGCTCGACCCGCCCTCGAACCACTGGCGCGCGGCCGACTGCACCATCCCCACGAGGGTGGTCCCCAGCAGGACGCACTCGGTCCAGCCCAGCGCGGTCTGGTCCCGCAGGACCCGGCCGATCGCCTCGGCGCACCGGCTGCGGGCGTCGTCGAGGATCGCAGCCACAGCGGGATCGGCCCCCATGTCGGAGGCGAAGACGAGCCGGTACCCCGACGCGGGCCGGTCGACGAACTCGAAGTAGGCACGTGCGCAGGCCGCTATGCGTGCTCCGTTGTCGGAGGTCGAGTCCAGGGACCGGGTGATCGTGGCGACCACGTCGTCGGCCACCCGGGCGGCGAGGGCCAGGTAGAGCTCCAGCTTGCTGTCGAAGTGCTGGTAGAGGACGGGCTTGGAGACCCCCGCCCGCTCGGCGATGTCGTCCATCGACGTCGCGTGGTAGCCGTTCTCCGAGAACGCGGCCAGGGCCGCCTCCAGCAGGGTGGCGCGCCGTGCGTCGCGCGGCAGCCGGACCCGGTGGTCGGAGCGGTGGGGGGGTGTCGTCACGACGGCCTCCTGAGCTGGGGTGCGGCCAATCCTAGGGGGCGGGCGCGGGGCCGCCCGGCGAACCGGCCCGCCAGGTGTGTCGGGCTCGGGTGATGAGATGGCGTCCATGTGGGAGGACCGGGACGACCTGACCCAGGGCGACGACGGCCGACGATCCGTCGTCGCGCACCGGGGCGGGGTCCTGCTCGTCACCGGGGCGCCCGGGACGGGCAGGACGACGGCCCTGGTGGATCACGTGCGGCGCAGGATCGCCGAGGGGGCCGATCCGGACGCGTGCCTCGTCCTGGCGCCGACGAGGCAGGCGGCGGCCCGGGTCCGGACCGCCGTCGGCCGCGGGCTCGGCCACACCTACACCGAACCGCTGGCGCGCAGCGCCTCCTCGTTCGCCTTCTCGGTCCTCCGGCTGGCGGCGGCCGCCTCCGAGGGGCCCCCGCCCCGTCTGCTGTCCGGCGCGGAGCAGGACGTGATCCTGCGGGAGCTGTTGGCCGGGCACGCCGTCGACGGGACGGGGCCCATTTGGCCCGAGGAGCTCGCCCCGGCGCTGCCCACGGCGGGTTTCCGGGCTCAGCTGCGCGACCTGCTGATGCGGGCCGTCGAGCGGGGGCTCGAGCCTGAGGACCTGCGCATCCTGGGGGCTCTGCACACCCGCCCGGAGTGGGTGGCGGCGGCCGACGTGCTCGCCGAGTACGACGAGGTCACGGCTCTCTCCGAGCCCGGGGCCTACGACCCCGCGTGGATCTGCACGGCGGCCGCCGACGCCCTGGAGGAGGACCCCGGGCTCCTCGCGCGGATCCGTGACCGGCTCGAGGTCGTCGTGGTGGACGACGCCCAGGAGCTCACCGCCTCCGCCGGACGTCTGGTGGCGGTGGTCCGCGGCGCCGGGACCGACATCGTCCTGGCGGGAGACGCCGACGCCTCGGTCCTGGGTTTCCGCGGCGCGGTCCCGGAGCTCTTCGTCGAGCTGGCCCACGAGCTGCACGCAGACGACCGGCGGGTCCTCCCGGGGGTGGCGCCCACGCTGCCCACGGTCGTCCTGCGGCACCGCTACCGCGGTAACGCCGAGCTCTCGGAGGCCGCCGCCCGGGTCGCCGACCGGGTGGGCGTGGTGCACGGCACGGCGCACCGGCACCCGGAGACCGCCCGGACCTCCCGCCCGCCCGCCGGTGCCGGGCAGGACGGAGGTGGCGGACCCGAGCAGGGGCTCCACCCGCCCGCCGTCCAGGTCGCCCTGGCCCGGAGCCGCGCTCAGGAGGCCGCCCACGTGGCCCGGTGGCTGCGCGAGGCCCACCTCCTCGAGGGTGTCCCCTGGGCGGAGATGGCCGTGGTGGCCCGCTCCGGGGCGCAGCAGGAGTCCGTGCGTCGGGCGTTGGCGTCGGGGGGTGTCCCGGTCCGGCTCGACCGGTCCGGGGTCCCGCTCGGCCAGGACCCGGCGGTCGTGCCGCTGCTGACCGCCTTCGACGTGGCCACCCGTGATCCGGAGGCGCCCTGCCGGGTCCGGGCCGAGGAGGCGGTCCTGCTGCTGACCTCCGCCCTGGGCGGGGTCGACCCGGTCCACCTCCGCCGCCTGCGGCGCCGTGTCCGCCGGGAGGAGATGACTGCCGGGGGCGACCGGTCGGCCGACGAGGTGCTGGCGGACGCGCTGTCCGACGACGACCACCGCCGTGCCCTGCCCTCGGACACACACCCTGACCTGCGCCCGCTGGCCCGACTGGGCCGGGTCCTCGAGGCCGGCCGGGCCGTCCTCCGGGCCGATCCTCCCGGGACCGCTGAGGACGTGCTCTGGGCGGTGTGGGAGGCAGGCGGTCTGGCCCCGGTGTGGACGGAGCAGGCGCACGCCGGGGGAGCGACGGGGGCCCGCGCGGACCGCGACCTGGACGCCGTCATGGTCCTGTTCGGCGCCGCCGAGTCCTACGTCGACCGGCTCCCGGGCAGCTCCCCGCGGGGCTTCCTCGACCACGTCCGCAGCGCCGAGGTCGCCGCCGACAGCCTCGCCGTCGGCGCCCGGGACCGGGAGAGCGTGGAGGTGATCACCCCGCAGGCCGGTGCGGGCCGGCAGTGGCGTCGCGTGGCCGTGGTGGGGGTGCAGGACGGCGTGTGGCCGGACCTGCGGCTGCGGGACACCCTGCTGGGGTCCGAGGCGCTCGTGGACGCAGTGAAGGGCAGGGCCGCGACCGGCCCCGAGGCGGTGCGGGCCGCCCAGGCCCAGGTCCGCGCGGGGGAGCTGCGTCAGTTCCACGTCGCCGTCACCCGCGCGCAGGAGCGGCTGCTCGTCACCGCGGTGTCGAGCACCGAGGACCAGCCCTCCAGCCTGCTCGACCTGGTCCGGCCCGGATATCCGCGGGACCGCCTCGTGACCGTCCCTCCACCGCTGACCCTGAGGGGCATGGTCGGCCAGCTGCGCAGAGAGGCGGTGCGCGCCCAGCGGACCGGCGACCACGGTCGTCGGGACGCCGCGCTCGACGTCCTCCTGAGGCTCGACGCGAGCACGACGCCGGGCACCGACCCCGTCGACTGGTGGGACACCCGGCAGGTCTCGACCGGCCGCCCCCTGGTGCCCGACGGCCCGGTGCGGGTGTCGCCGTCGCACGTGCAGGCCTTCTCGGACTGCTCCCTGCGCTGGTTCCTCACCGGTCGCGGCGGCGAGGACGGACAGGCCGTCAAGGCCGAGATCGGCACCCTCGTCCACGACGTGGTGGCCACCCGGCCGGACGCTGATCTCGACATCCTGCTCGAGGAGCTGGACCGGCGGTGGGCCGACGTGGGGCTGCGGCCCGGGTGGGTCGAGGAGCGCGAGCACCGTCGGGCCCGCGCGATGCTCGTGAAGTACGTCGCCTACGCCTCCGCCGCCTCCTCCGCCGGGCGCACCCTGCTGGGGACCGAGGTGCCGCTCCGCGTGCCGGTGCCGGCCGACGACGCGGCCTGGCGAGACGTGGAGCTGGTGGGTTCCGTGGACCGGCTCGAGCAGGACGGCGAAGGCCGTCTGTGGATCGTGGACCTGAAGACCGGGCGCTCCAAGCCGCCTGCCGCCGACATCGTGGAGCACGCCCAGCTGGGTGCCTACCAGGTGGCGGTGGAGGAGGGCGCCTTCACCGAGCGCGTGGGGTCGGCCCGCAGCGGCGGCGCTCAGCTGGTCCACCTCGGCACGCCGGACAAGACCGTCAGCACCCAGTCGCAGCCTGCCGTGCAGGAGGCGGACGATCCGGCCTGGGCCCGTCGGCTGGTGACGGGCGCCGGCACCGGGATGGCCGGCCACGTCTTCCCGGCCCGGTTGGACGACCAGCGCTGCCGCACCTGCACCGTGCGGTTCTCCTGCCCCCTCCAGCCGGAGGGACAGCAACGATGACGGACCGACCGACCGCCGCGCCCGGCGTGCCCGGGCTTCCGCACCCGCCGCGGTATGGCGCGGACGAGCTGGCGGAGGCGTTGGGCACGGACCGCCCCACGGACGAGCAGAGGGCCGTCGTGGAGTTCGACCTCTCACCGGCGGTGGTGGTCGCCGGCGCGGGATCGGGCAAGACCGAGACGATGGCCTCGCGCGTCATCTGGCTCATCGCGAACGACTACGTCCGGCCGGAGGAGGTGCTGGGCCTGACCTTTACCAGGAAGGCCGCGCACGAGCTGAGCGCGCGCCTGGCCGTCAAGCTCGAGCAGCTGCGCGGCACCGGCCTGTGGCGTCCGGAGTCCTCGTCCGACAGGTCGTACGAGGACGCCTTCGACCTGCCGACCGTCTCCACCTACCACGCCTACGCGGGTCGGCTGGTGGCCGAGCACGGGTTGCGTCTCGGGGTGGAGCCCGACTCCCAGCTGCTGTCCGAGGCCGCCTGCTGGCAGCTGGCGCACGACGTCGTGGCGGGTCACGACGGCGACATGACCGCGACCGAGAAGGCCGAGTCCACCGTCGTGCGGGCCGTCCTGGACCTGGCCGGCGAGCTCGGGGAGCACCTCGTCCAGCCGCACGACGCGCTGGACTGGGTCGAGCGGCTCGCCTCCCGCGTGGCTGCGCTGCCGGGCAAGGGCGGGGGTCGGCCCCTGGCCGTGAGCCGCGACCTGGCGTCGGCGCTCCGGGAGCAGGCGCTGGTCTACCCGCTGGTGCTGCGCTACCGCGAGGCCAAGGCCGAACGTACGTCCCTGGACTTCGGAGACCAGATGGCCCTGGCCGCGCGGCTCGCGCGGGACGTCGAGGCCGTGGCCGCGGGGGAGCGCGCCCGGTACCACGCCGTGCTCCTGGACGAGTTCCAGGACACCTCTGAGGCCCAGATGGTGCTCATGAGCTCGCTGTTCGCCGGCCTCGACCTGCCGATCACCGCGGTCGGCGACCCGCACCAGTCGATCTACGGATGGCGCGGAGCCAGCGCCAGCACCCTCAGCCGGTTCCCGGGCGTCTTCGCCGCGTCGGGCAGGCCGGCGGCCGTGCTGAGCCTGAGCACGTCCTGGCGCAACACGAGGAGCGTGCTCGCGGCCGCCAACGCGGTCGCCGGTGACCTGCAGGCAGCGACGAGGATCCCCGTGCGGACGCTCACACCCTCCCCCTCGGCGGGTCCTGGTCTGGTCGAGGCGGCCCGCCTGGTCGACCACGTCGCCGAGGCCGACCACGTCGCGGCCTGGGTGTCCGAGCACTTCGGTCCGGGGCGCACGGCGGCCGTCCTGTGCCGGGCGCGGGCGCAGTTCCCGGTGCTCGTGGACGCCCTGCGCCGGCGGGGCCTGCCCGTCGAGGTGGTCGGCCTGGGCGGGCTGCTGGACACCCCCGAGATCCTCGACCTCGTCGCCGTCCTGTGGGCGACCCAGGAACCGACCCGCGGCGACCAGGTCATGCGTCTGCTCACCGGGCCGGTCTGCCGCCTGGGGGCGGCGGACGTGGACGCCCTCTGGGCATGGGCCCGGGAGCTGGCCCGGCCGCCCGACGGGGCCGGGAAGGACGGCCGGGAGCACGCCCCGGTCCTGGCCGAGGCGGTGGAGCACCCTCCCACCGTCGACTGGGTGGGACCCCGGGGCCAGCACCTCTCCCCGGAGGGAGCCGACCGCGTCCGTCGTCTGGCCGTCGTCCTGCGGCGACTGCGCTCCCTGGCCGGGCTGGCCCTGCCCGACCTGATCGTCGAGGCGGAGCGGCTGCTCGGTCTCGACCTGGAGGTCGCCGCGGACCCCGACCTGCACCCCGCCTGGGGGCGGGCCCAGCTCGACGCGCTGGCCGACGTCGCCGCCGGGTACGTCGGAAGTGCCGAGCGGGCCACGCTGGGCGGCTTCCTCGACTGGCTCGACGCCGCACGGGAGCACGAGCGGGGCCTGGAGGAGGCGGACGTCCCGGAGCTGGCCGAGGTGCACGTCGACGCCGGGGCCGTGCAGGTCCTGACGGTTCACGCCGCCAAGGGTCTGGAGTGGGACCTCGTCGCCGTGCCCGGCCTGGTGGAAGGCACCTTCCCCTCCGGCCGCGTGCAACCGCGGCCGGAGGTGGGCGGCTGGGTCGTGGGCCCGCGCAAGGACCGGACCTGGCTCACCGGGATCGGTCGGCTGCCGACGCCGCTGCGGGGCGACCGCCAGGACCGGCCGGACCTGGGCTGGGAATCGATGGCCGACACACACGAGCTGCGGGAGGGCCTGGAACAGCTGGCTCTGCAGGGCGGCGCCTACTCCGTCATGGAGGAACGGCGTCTGGCCTACGTCGCCTTCACGCGGGCTCGCCGCCGGATGCTGCTGACGGCCCCCGTGTGGTCGACGGGCAAGCTTCCACGCGTGACCTCCCGGTTCCTCGAGGACGTCCTGGGCGATGCCGACACGTCGGTCAGCACCAGGGAGTGGGCCGAGATGCCGGACCCGGCGGATCCCTCGCAGCACCGCAACCCGCGCCTGGAGGAGGAGGAGACGGCACCCTGGCCGACCACGCCCGACGCCCGCCGGGACGCCGTCAGGGACGTCGCCCGTGCCCTCGTGACGGCCAGGGCGGTCGGCACCGGCGGCGGTCCTGCAGGACCGGAGGTGCCCGAGAAGGCGGAGTGGGACCACCTGGTGGACCTCCTGCTGGCCGAACGGGCCGATCGACGTCCCTCCATCGAGGACGTGCTCCTTCCGGACCACCTGTCCACCTCCGCCGTCGTGGAGCTGTCCAAGGACCCGGTCGCCTTCCTGGCCGCGCTGAGGCGGCCGGTTCCTCGTCGACCTGCTCCGCACGCCCGGCTGGGCACGGCCTTCCACGCGTGGGTGGAGCAGCACTACGCCGCTGCGGCGCTGGTCGACCTGGACGACCTGGAGACCCGGGACGAGGGAGAGGACCCGGGGGAGGAGCTCGAGCGGCTGCAGGAGAACTTCCTGGCCAGCGAGTGGGCCGACCGGGCACCCGTCGCGGTGGAGGTCGCCGTCGAGACCACGGTGGCCGGCCGTCGGGTCAGAGGGCGCCTCGACGCGGTGTTCGGCGACGACGACGGAGGGGTCACCGTGGTCGACTGGAAGACCGGCAGCCCCGGCCCCCCGGAGGCGCAGCAGCACCGGGCCCTCCAGCTGGCCGTGTACCGGCTCGCCTACGCCCGGCTCACCGGACGACCCGAGGCCCAGGTGAGGGCGGCGTTCTTCTACGCCTCCACGGGCACGACCATGCGTCCCGACCTGCCCGGAGAGGTCGCGCTGGAGCGTCTCCTCGCGCAGCTGACGTTCCAGGACGGGGACGCTGCCGGGCGACCCTGACGGTCCGGTGACGCCCGTTCCCTACCGCGGGCCCGCCGGGGGAGTCGTCCGGTCGTCCGCGGCGCGGGCCGGGTCGTCGGGCTCCGCCGGCATGCCGTAGAGCTCGGTCAGCCGGTGCTCGTCGTCCAGCTCCTCGGGGTCCTCCTCCAGCCGCGTCCGCTCGTCGGCCTCCCCGGCGTGCGCCTCGGCGTCCTCCACGGGGTCCGCCTGCACGTCCTCGCCGCCGTCCTCCTCCGGGTCGTCCTCGCCGTCGGCCGTAGGCCCGTCCCCGTCCCCCGCCGCGCCGCGCTCGTCGCCCGCGTCGGGCGTCTCCCTCATGACGTCGCCCGTCTCCTGGCCCGGCTCAGCCTCCGAGGCCGGGACGGTCGCGCCAGCGCTCCCGGCCCTGAGGTGGTCGGGGACCGGCACCTCCATCGTCACGTCGTCGCCGTCCGGCTCCTGGGGGGTCACCTGGTCCGCACCGGCAGGAACCTCGGACACGGGGTGACCCTCCGTGGGCTCGTCCACGTCCACGGCCTCGGGTTCCAGAGACACGGCGGTCCCGGCATCCTCCGGGTCGCGCGAGAGTTCCGCCGGGGTGGTCGATCCACGGGCGGTCACGGGCACCAGGGCGTCGTCGTCCTCGGTCAACCGGTCCATGCGGCGCAGCGCCTCCTCGGTGCGGCGGACGACGTCCGCCCGGTCCTCGGCGACCGCCGCCGCCAGGCCGTGGAGCGCGCGGACCTCGGCGTGCAGTCGCGCTCGCACGTGGAGGTAGGGATCCGGTCGCTGCGCGCGGGCCAGGGTGTAGCTCTCCAGCACCGACCGCCACGCCTGGGGGGACGCCTGGGCGCACAGCTCGGCCAGGTCGACGGCGGGGTCGGAGACCGCCGCCTCCTCCCAGCCGGTCACCGCCACCACCCGGCCGGTGGCGGCGTCGTCGTCGGTGAAGGTCACCAGCACCGTGCTTCCCCGGAAGCGGCCGTGGACCGGGGTGGTCGCGAACTGCCACAGCGGTGCGGCGTCGAAGGCCTCCTCCCACCGGGCCAGCAGCCCGGTCGGCACCCGGCCGGTCTCCGCGGCCCGGTCCACCTGCGTGATCAGCCGCTGCCGGCAGCCGGCCGCGTCCAGGACGGGTACGTCCTGCTCCTCGAAGGCCCCCCGGGGGATGTTGTGCACCGCGGCCACAGCCCGGGCCAGAGCGGCGGCCAGACCGGGTCCGGCCGGCACCCGGCGGAGGTCGACCGGCGACCCGTCCACGAACGGGTACACGGCGGCCCGGCCGTCCGGACCCACGTCGGCGTACCCCACGGGTGCCGGCACCTTGAAGGGCACGTGCCGGGACAGCTGCCGGACCAGCTCGTCGTGCTGCTGCAGCCGGGCCCCTGCCACCGGGCTCAGCGGCGCGCGGACGAGCCACCGGCGTCCTGTGGTGTCCTCGACCAGGGCCTGCTGGTGCTCCTCCGGGGAGTCGTCGTCGGCCGGGCCGATCGCCGCCACCGCCACGGGCTTCATCCCGGGGACGGCGGCACTGGCGAGGGCGGCCAGGGCCAGGTCGCTGCGCATCACGGGATCCACCGTATGCGGTGGCCGCCCCGCAGCCCCGCAGGCTGGGCGGTACGTCCCGGGACGGTCGGTCCGGCCACCTACAGTGGCCGGGTGAGCCCGCCCGACGAGACCCTGCTCGACCTGGCGCTGTCCCGTTCCACGGTGCCCAGGTCGGCCCACGAACGTGCGGACGCGGCCACCCTCGAGCGGGCCCTGGCCGACAGCGGTACCCGCGTGGTGGACCTGCTCGAGGGGCGGGCGCGGGTCGTCTCCGGCCCGTCGGCCCGGCTCGCGCTGCGCGCGCCGCGGGACGAGGACGCCGGGCGGACCCCCTGGTTCCTCGGTCGGCACGGGGGAACGGCATACCTCGCGGTCGACCTGGGCGTCGCCGAGGAGGACGGAGCCGGTGCGCACGTCGACGGTGCGCAGCACCAGGAGTGGGCCTCCCTCCGGGAGGTCGGGGCCGACCTGGACGACCTGGAGGCGGGCCTGCTCACGACGGCCACCGCCCTGCACGGCTGGCACCGTACCCACCGGCACTGCCCCCGGTGCGGGGACACGACGGACGTGGTGCAGGCGGGGTGGGTCCGCCGCTGCCGGCGGGACGGTTCGGAGCACTACCCGCGGACCGACCCGGCCGTGATCATGGCCGTCGTCGACGACGCGGACCGGCTGCTCCTCGCCACGGGACGGCCGTGGCCCGACGGCCGCGTCTCGGTGCTCGCCGGCTTCGTGGAGGCGGGGGAGACCCTGGAGGCCGCCGTCGCCCGAGAGGTCCACGAGGAGGTGGGGGTCGAGGTGACGGACGTGCAGTACCGCGGGAACCAGCCGTGGCCCTTCCCCGCCTCGCTCATGCTCGGCTTCCGCGCCCGGGCGGCGACGGTCGCCCTCACGGTCGACCCCGTCGAGCTCAGGTATGCCGCGTGGTACACCCGGGAGGAGCTGCGGACGCGCGTCCAGGAGGGCACGCACACCCTGCCCTCCCGCGTCTCGATCGCCCGTGTCCTCATCGAGGAGTGGCTTGGCGGCCCGGTCGACGCGCCTCCGGGGAGGGACGACCGATGACCCGGCCAGCGGCCGACCGATCGCCGGAGGACCTGCTGGCGGGCCTGGACCCCGAGCAGCGTCAGGTCGCCGGGAACCCCACCGGCCCGATGGTCGTCCTGGCCGGGGCCGGGACGGGCAAGACACGGGCGATCACCCACCGCATCGCCTACGGCGTGGCCACCGGTGCCTACCACCCCGGGCGCGTGCTGGCCGTGACCTTCACCGCCCGTGCGGCGGGGGAGATGCGTACCCGGCTGCGGAGCCTCGGGGTCCCCTCCGTGCAGGCGCGGACGTTCCACGCCGCCGCGCTGCGCCAGCTGCAGTTCTTCTGGCCGCAGGCCGTCGGCGGGGCTCCGCCGGACGTCGTGGCACAGAAGGTCCCCCTGGTGGTCGAGGCCACCGGCCGGCTGCGGCTCCGGCTGGACCGGGCGGGCCTTCGGGACGTCGCCGCGGAGATCGAGTGGGCAAAGGTGAGCATGCTGACCGCCGAGGGCTATCCGGCGGCGGCCAGGGCCGAGGGCCGCCAGCCCGCGGGGCTGGACGCGACCGCGATGGCCCGGGTGCTGGAGGTGTATGCGGAGGTGTGTGCCGAGCGGCACGTCATCGACTTCGAGGACGTCCTGCTGCTCACCGTGGGCCTGTTGGACGAGCATCCCCAGGTGGCCGCCCAGGTGCACCAGCAGTACCGCCACTTCGTGGTCGACGAGTACCAGGACGTCAACCGGCTCCAGCAGCACCTCCTGGAGCAGTGGGTGGGACAGCGGGCGGACCTGTGCGTCGTGGGTGATCCCGCCCAGTCCATCTACTCCTTCACCGGGGCCTCCGCCGACCACCTGCTCTCCTTCTCCCAGCGACACCAGGACGCGCGCACGGTCCGTCTCGTCCGCAACTACCGCAGCTCCCCGCAGGTGGTCCACCTGGCCAATCTGGTGCTGGGTGGGGGTCGACGCTCCGGTGGCCGCCCGGACGGGGAGGCCCCGCCGACCCCGGGCCGCGGTGCGACGGTGGAGCTCGTCGCCCAGGCGGCGGACGGTCCGGAACCCACGCTGACGGCCTACGACGACGACGAGGCGGAGGCGCGGGGGGTGGCTCACCGCGTCGCCACGCTCATGGGGGAGGGCGTACCCGCCAGCGAGATCGCGGTCCTCTACCGGACCAACAGCCAGTCGGAGGCCGTCGAGTCCGCGCTGGCCCAGGCCGGTGTCCCCTACCTGGTTCGGGGCGGGGAGCGCTTCTTCTCCCGGGCCGAGGTCCGCTCGGCGGTCCTGCTGCTCCGCGGCGCGGTGCGGTCCGACGACGGGTCCTCGGGCCTAGGGGAGAACGTCCGGGCCGTGCTCTCCGGTGCCGGCTGGTCCCCGGAGCCGCCCCCGGGCGGAGGAGCCACCCGGGAACGGTGGGAGAGCCTGCAGGCGATCGCCCTGCTCGCCGACGACCTGGAACGCTCCTCGCCGGGGGCCCGGACCGCCGAGCTGGTCGCCGAGCTCGACCGCCGGGCCGCGGAGCAGCACGCCCCCACCGTCCAGGGCATCACCCTGGCCTCCCTCCACGCCGCCAAGGGCCTGGAGTGGGACGCCGTGCTGCTGATCGGCTGCAGCGAGGGGCTGCTGCCCATCACGCTGGCCGACAGCCCCGAACGGGTGGAGGAGGAGCGTCGTCTGCTCTACGTGGGAGTGACCCGGGCACGACGTCACCTCGACCTGAGCTGGGCGGGGTCGCGGTCCGCGGGCGGACGGTCGACCCGGAAGGTCTCCCGGTTCCTGGCGCCGGCCGCCCCGGTGCTCGGCGGGTCGGCCGCCGGCCCGTCGGGCGGACGCTCCAGGGGCCGACGCGCGGCGTCCGGCTCGCGGACCCCCCGGACCTGCCGCACCTGCGGCACGCTGCTCTCCGGGGCGGGGGAGCGCAAGATCGGTCGGTGCTCGCAGTGCCCTCCGACCTACGACGAGGCGACGTTCGAGCAGCTGCGCCAGTGGCGGCTGGAGGTCGCCCGGTCCTCGGGCGTGCCGGCCTTCGTGGTGTTCACCGACGCGACGCTGACGGCCATCGCGGAGACCGACCCCGTCGACCCGGCAGGGCTGCGTGCCATCTCGGGTGTCGGTGAGCGCAAGCTCGACCTCTACGGGCAGGGCGTCCTGGACGTGCTCCGACAGGCCCGTGAGGCCGGTCCGGGGCCCGGCGGCACCGCCCCGGTCTGACCTGCGCAGGTCCGTCGCAGGAAAAAACCGTTGCCAGGGCGGACGGTTCGTCCTAGAGTTGTTCGGGTCCAGCCCACGGCAGGTCCGTGGGGTCCAGCGCAGACGGAAGGAGGGTGGCCAGCATGAAGACGATCGTCCTCGGTCACGGCGACCTCGACGTCGCGGCACGCCCCTCCGGCGCGGCCGCCCGGCGGTCCGTCCTGCGCCCGTGGGAAAGCTCTGTCCTCGGAGCCTTCGCCGGCGGACGCACGGAGCGTCCCACCGCCACCCTGCCCACCGACCCCACCCTGGACCAGACCGCTCACCGGACCACGTAGGCCGACCGCCTGCCGACCTCCGGCCGCGAGTCCTCGTCCGAGGGCCCGCGGCCGTTCTGCTGTCCACCTCCTTTCGCGCGGAGGGCGGCGCGGACGCGGGGCCACCGCCCAGGAGCACCCCGATGTCGAGCCCCCCGCCTGGCCTCACCCAGGACGACCACCGCACCCGCCCGTCGAGCCACCCCACCCGCCCGTCGAGCCACCCCACCAGCCCGTCCGAGGAAGGACCTGCCGTGTCCGGCGCACCGACCACCGCGACCCTCGCCACCACGACCCTCGCCACCACGACCAGCTGCTCGGACGCCACCAGCGGCACGCGCCCGGTCCTGGAGGACCTGCCCTGCCGTCGTCACCCGGCCGACCTGTGGTTCGCCGAGCTTCCCCAGGAGGTGGAGCTCGCCAAGGAGCTCTGCGGCGACTGCCCGATCCGTCAGGCGTGCCTGACCGAGGCCCTGCGCCGGGCGGAACCCTGGGGCGTGTGGGGCGGCCAGCTCGTGCTGCAGGGCAAGGTCGTGGCCCGCAAGCGCCCCCGCGGCCGTCCGCGCAAGGACGAGGTGGCAGCCTAGCCCCAGCCCGAGCCCGAGCCCGAGCCCCCGGCCGGCCAGCCGGTGTGCCACGGGCAGCGGTGATGGGTCGCCCACCGTCTCAGGACCACGTGCGGCGGGTGCGGGCCGACCTCGTGGGAGAGGCCAGGCTGCACGGGACGGCCCTCCCGGATCGCGTCCACGAGAAGCAGGACCAGACCCTCGACCGCCGCCTGCAGGGACTCCGGGACCGGGGAGGGGGAGATCTGCTCGACCGGGTGGCCGAGATGCGTCGCCACGAGCGGCCAGTGCGCGTCGCGGTCGCACCGGTGCAGGTCCAGGCAGTGCAGACAAGGACCCTCGGGGGTGGTGACCGGCCCGACGACGACCCTGCGCGGCTGCACCACCACGGGCAGGAGCGTCCGCCCGGACCGGGCGGCGGCGAGTCCGACCTCCGGCGGCACGACGTGCTGGTGGACCACCACCTCGAGCAGCGCTCCGGCCGGGCCCGCAGGCGCGGCACCTCCCAGCGAGAGGCGCAGACGCCGGGCGAGCGGCCCCGCACCACGGACCTGCACCTGTGGACCGCCGTCGGACGCGTCGCGTGGGCCGGTGGCCAGCGCGGCAGCCACCCTGCGGGCGGTGTGCGCCCACGGCCCCGGCGTCGTGCGGCTCCGGGGCGACCCGCCCTCGACCGCGCCGCCCGGGCCGCCGTCCACGACGACGGCCCCCGGCCCCACCCCGACCCGCCAGCGGGCGCCCCTCCTCGAGGCGGGCAGGGGGACCGCACCGTCGGCCAGGGGTCGGTCGCCGTCGCGCATGCGGACACCCTGCCACCGCCGCGTGCCCACCCGCCCCGTGCGTCCACAGGGCGGGTGCGCGGAAGGACGTCAGCCGCCGGAGGGGTGCTCGCGTCCCTCGCCGGAGGTGCCGTCCTCGTCGTCCCCCGAGCGGTCATCCGGTCCGCCGGTACCCTCCGACGGGCCCGCCCCGCCCGAGGCCAGCAGCTCCTCGATGTCGGCGTCGGAGATGGAGACGGCGTCCTGCGCGCCGGTGCGCCGCTCGGCATACCCGAGAGGGTCGTCCAGGTCGGCCGCCGTCGGCGCCACGTCGGGGTGACCCCAGGCCTCGTCGCGTGCGGTCTGCCCGTGGGCGGACTCCAGGGCGGCGAAGAGGTTCGCGGCGTCCCGCAGCCGCCGCGGCCGCAGCTCGAGACCGACCAGGGAGGCGAACGTCTTCTCCGCGGGTCCCCCTGTCGCCCTGCGTCGACGGACCGCCTCGGCGAGCGCGTCCGCGTGCGGCAGGTGCTGGTCGGACGCGCGGGCGGCGACGACGTCGACCCAGCCCTCCACGAGCGCCAGCAGGGTCTCCAGGCGGGCGAGGGCCGCCTGCTGCGCCGGGCTGGGCTCGGTCGCGAAGAGGCTGTCGCCCAGGGCCTCCTGCATGGCCTCGTGGTCCTGGGGGTCGGCCTGGCGCACCGCCTCCTCGATGCCGTCGGTGTTGATGCGGATGTCCCGCGCGTACTGCTCCACCGCGCCGAGCAGCTGCGGACCCAGCCAGGGGACGCCGGCGAACAGCCGCACGCGGGCCGCCTCGCGCACCGCCAGGTAGAGGTGGACCTCCCCCCCGTCGAGCTCCAGCCCCTCGGCGAAGGCGGCGACGTTGACCGGCAGCATCGCGACCGACTCGTCACCCATCGCCGGGATGCCGACCTCGGTGCCCGAGACGATCTCGGTGGCCAGCGTGCCGACGGCCTGTCCGACCTGGGCGCCGAACATGCTGGCGCTCATCCGGCGGACCATGGGCTCCATCTGGCCCATCAGCGCCGCCGGGTTCATCCCCGGGGGCAGGCCGGGGATCTCGGGGCCACCCTCCTGCCCCAGCTGGGACATCTGCTCGCGGATGGCAGTGGACATGGCGGTCTGCAGACCCTCGGCCACCGGGGCCGTCAGCCGCTCCCACAGCGGCAGGGTGAGCTCCACCCACTCGGCCCTGCTCAGCGCGCGGGTGGGACCCTCCGGCCGCGGGAGATCGGTCACCTGGTCCAGCCACAGCGAGGCGACCTGGACCACCTGCTCCACGTCCCGCACGGTCCCCGGGCCGACCGAGGCGTCACCGGACTCCTGGGCGACCACCTGGCGGGCGACGTCCCGGGCCAGGTCGGAGTTGACCGGTCCGTCGTCAGCGCCCCCGCCTCCTCCCAGGAGCAGCTCCATCTGGGCGCGCATCTGACGCACCTGCTCGGGGTCCATCGACCCGAGCCCCATGGCCTCCAGCGCCTCACGCATCTGGGGCGGGACGGGTCCGCCGAGCAGGGCCTCGAAAGGGTCGGGCTGGTCGTCGGGGCGTTCGGAGGGTGGTGGGTTCTGCGACACGTCGATCTTGTCCTTCCGCACGGGATCGTTCGCCCCAGCCTGCCACGGGACGGGGCCGGGGGTTCCGGGCGGCCGGTGGCACCGGCCTTCTCCTGCGACAACGCGCCCACCGGCGAGGACGTTCCGCCAGGTGCCGTGGTCGGCGACGGTCTCGCGGTCGCGCCCAGCACGCTCCCAGGCGGCGTACGGCATGATGGCGCGGTGAGTGCTGAGCCGTCCGTCGTCGCCGAGGTGCGCGACTCCCCGTTGTCCGTGGACGAGGCCCTGGCGGGCGTGCGCCACCCCAGGGCCGGGGCCGTGGCCCTCTTCGTCGGCACCGTGAGGGAGCACGACGAGGGCCGGGAGGGGGTGTCCCTGCTGGAGTACAGCGCCCATCCGGACGCCGTGGCCCACCTGAGCAGGATCGCCACCTCAGTCGCCGCCGAGGACCAGGTGCTGGGGGTGTATGCCGTGCACCGCTCGGGTGCGCTGCACGTGGGCGACCTGGCCGTCGTGTGCGCCGTGGCCGCGGAGCACCGCGCCGAGGCCTTCGACGGTGCCCGTCGCCTGGTCGAGGAGCTCAAGGCGCAGGTGCCCATCTGGAAGAAGCAGCAGTGGTCCGAGGGCGACCACAGCTGGGTCGGTCTGTGAGGAGGGGGCGGTGAGCGAGGGATACCACCACGGCTACCCCCAGCAGCCCAGGACGAAGGTGCCGCACACCGGCATCGGCCGGCGCTCCGGCGCGGCCCTGCTGCTGGTCCCGCTGCTCGTGGTGGCCGGCGCGGCGGCGAGCTGGGTCGGCGTCGACAAGGTCGTCTACGAGCCAGGTCCCCTCTTCGACACGCTGGACTCCATCGACGGGACGCCCGTGGTCGAGCTCGACCCGGAGCTCGAGGACCATCCGACCGAGGGCGACCTGTTCTTCACCACGGTGCGCCTGGACGGTGGGCCGGGGGAGAAGGTGACGCTGCTGGAGTGGGGCCGGGCGGCGCTCGACCCCGCGCTGACCGTCCACCCCCGGGAGGACATCTTTCCCGAGCAGGTGACGGCCGAGCAGGTGCGCGAGCAGAACACCGAGCTGATGGAGCACTCCCAGCAGGACGCCGCCGTCGTCGCGCTGCGCGAGGCGGGCCTGGAGGTCCCCGAGGAGATCGTCGTGGCCCAGGTGATCGCCGACGCCCCGGCCGACGGGGTCCTGCACGTGGACGACGAGATCCTCACGGTGGAGGGGGAGGAGATGACGGACGCCGAGACCGTCCGGTCCCGGCTGCAAGAGGTGACCGCGGGGGAGAGCGCGAGCATGACGCTGCTCCGCGAGGGCGAGGAGGTCACCCTGGACGTGCCGACCGTGCGGGACGAGGAGACGGGTCGGACCATCGTGGGCGTCTACCTGGCCCCGCGCTACGACATGCCCTACGACGTGACGATCAGTGCCGGCAACGTCGGCGGCCCCAGCGCCGGGCTCATGTTCTCCCTGGCCATCTACGACCGGATCACCCCAGGCGCCCTCACCGGTGGCCGCTCCGTGGCCGGGACCGGCACCATCAGCGGACTGGGCAACGTGGGCCCGATCAGCGGCATCCGCCAGAAGATGTATGCGGCGGACGACGCGGGCGTCGAGCTCTTCCTCGCACCGTCCGAGAACTGCGACGAGGTGCTTCAGGGGCAGCCCGCGGACCTGCTCGTCGTCCCGGTCGCCACGTTCGACGAGGCCCGTGCGCACGTCGAGGCGGTGGCTTCCGCCGACGACGTGGACGGGCTGGACCTGCCGACCTGCCGCACCCTTGCCGAGGAGCAGGCCCCCGCCACGGGGTGACCCGAGCGCTCAGTCGTCGCGCAGCGTCGCGGCCAGCGCGTGGGTGAGACCGGGGGCGATGTCACGCCCGACGGCGACGGCGTCGTCCTCGTCGTGGTCGCGCTGACGAAGCAGGCAGATCTGCTCGCCGTCGCGCAGGCAGGCGGCCAGGAGGCGCACGTCCTTGCGCCCAGGATGTCCGGCCAGCCGGTCGGTGGCCTCGCGCGGGTCGTCGGGCAGGTCCCGCTCGGCCTCCGGGGGGACGACGATGCGCTCGACGGACAGGGCCACCCCGTCCACCTCCGCCGGCCAGGCCATGCGCCCCAGGAGGGACTCCAGGTCCGACGTCTTCGGCAGGCCCTCCTGCTCGATGGCGGTGTACCCCTCGTACTCGGCGGTGCCCAGCCGGTCCAGCAGGGAGGGCTCCCGCTCGCGCAGCACGCTGGTGCGGACGAGGGCGAAGAGGCGCGGGGGCTGGTCCCACCCGACCCGGGCGACGTGGCGCTCGGTGTCGACGGCGGCGGTCAGCAGCGCTGAGGGGGTCGGGGCAGGATCGTGCTGGCTCACCCGACCATGGTGCCACCCCGGCGGTGAGGGAACTTCCAGGTCCGGCGTCTAGGGTGGGCGCGTGAGCGACCAGGACAGCACGCCCGACCCCGACGAGCCCGTGGGCCCGCCCTCCGGGGGTGGCTCCGGCCCGGCCGAGGGACCACGAGGAGGTCCGTTCGGCCCGCTGGGTGCCGGCGGCGCCGCCGGTGGTGGTGGGCGCGGGCCAGGCGGTCCCGGGGGTGCCCGGCCGGGGCGCCCCGGCCCCGGGTCCGGTGGTCCCCGCCGACCCTCCGGACCCCGGCGCCCGGGCGGCGCCGGCCGCAGCCGGTGGGTCCCCACCCTGTTCGTGCTCGTGGCCCTGCTGTCGGTGGTGGGCTACGCGTCCACGCTCTGGACGGAGTTCCTCTGGTACGACTCGGTCGGCTTCCGCACGGTCCTGACGACCCGTCTGCTGACCCAGGTGGCGCTCTTCCTCCTCGCGGGTGCGCTGACCGCCCTGGTGGTCTGGTCGGGTCTGTGGCTGGCGTGGCGGCACCGACCCGTCTACGCACCGAGCACACCGGAGCAGGCCGCGCTGGACCGCTACCGCAGCGCCCTGGACCCGGTCCGCAAGCTGGTCTTCGTGGCCGTCCCCCTGCTGCTGGGCGCCTTCACCGGCACCGCGGCCGCGTCCCAGTGGCAGAACATCCTCCTCTTCATCCACCGGGAGCCGTTCGGGGTCGAGGACCCGGAGTTCGGGCTGGACGTGGGGTTCTTCGTCTTCAGCCTGCCGTTCTGGCAGATGGTCGTCTCCTACAGCACGCTGGTGCTGGGCCTGAGCCTGGTGGGGGCTCTGGTGACCCACTACATCTACGGCGGCCTGCAGCTGCAGGCCGGACCGGGGCGTCCTCGGACCACGACCGCGGCCCGCATCCACCTGGCCGTCCTCCTGGCGCTGCTGCTGGTCGTCCGCGCCGGCGGCTACTGGATCGAGCGCTTCACCCTGTCGATGAACGAGCACGCGCGCATCACCGGCATGACCTACACCGACGTCAACGCCGTGCTCCCCACCCGCAGCATCCTGGCCGTGGCCTCCCTGCTGGCCGCCGCCTTCTTCCTGTCCACGATCTGGACCAAGGCCTGGCGGCTGCCGCTCATCAGCCTGGCCGGCCTGCTGGTGGTGTCGCTGCTGCTCGGCGGGGTCTACCCCTCGCTTGTCCAGTCGCTGCAGGTCCGGCCCTCGGAGGCCCAGCTCGAGGTCCCCTACATCGAGCGGGCGATCGACAGCACGCTCAGCGCCTACGACCTGGACGGGTTGGAGAAGATCGACTTCGACGCCGAGACCGAGGCCGAGCCCGGACAGCTGCGCGCCGACGCGGACACCATCCCCGGGATCCGCATCGTCGACCCCTCGGTGGTCTCTCCGACGTTCCGCCAGCTCCAGGGCGTGCGCAACTACTACCAGTTCGCCGACGCCCTCGACGTGGGCAGCTACGAGATCGACGGCGAGACCGTGGACACGGTCATCGCCGTGCGCGAGCTCAACCTGGACGGCATCTCGGCCGGTCAGCGCAACTGGGTGAACGACCATACGGTGTACACCCACGGCTTCGGCGTGGTGGCCGCCTACGGCAACCGTCGCTCCACCGAGGGTGAGCCGCTCTTCTTCGAGCGCAACATCCCTCCGGTGGGCGGGCTGGGCGACTACGAGCCCCGGATCTACTTCGGCGAGGCCTCGACGAACTACTCCATCGTCGGCGCCGCCGAAGGGGAGGGACCCCGCGAGCTCGACTACCCCGCCAGCGGCAACGAGACCGGCGAGGTGCGCAACACCTACGCCGGGTCCGGCGGCGTGGAGATCGGGTCGATCGTGCGCCGGGCGGCCTACGCGATCAAGTACCGCCAGATCGAGATCATGCTCTCGGACTCCCTCAACGAGAACTCCCGCATGCTCGACCACCGGGAGCCCCGCGAGAGGGTGGAGCGGGTCGCCCCGTGGCTCCGGCTGGACGGCAACCCCTACCCGGCGGTCGTCGACGGCCGGGTCCAGTGGATCGTGGACGGCTACACGGTGAGCGACCGCTACCCCTACAGCCAGATGGAGGACCTGGGCGCCTCCACGGCGGACTCCCTCCAGCAGGCGGAGAACATCGCCTCGATCGGGCAGGGCCAGGTCAACTACATCCGCAACTCGGTAAAGGCGACCGTGGACGCCTACGACGGCACGGTGCGGCTCTACACCTGGGACGAGGAGGACCCCCTGCTCATGGCGTGGTCCAAGGCCTTCGACGGCACCGTCCTGCCGATGTCGCAGATCGACGGCGACCTGATGGACCACCTGCGCTACCCCGAGGACCTGTTCAAGGTGCAGCGCTCGGTGCTCTCCCGCTACCACGTGCAGGACGCGGGGTCGTTCTTCACCGGTCAGGACTTCTGGACCGTCTCCGAGGACCCCAGCGTGCCGGGCGAGACCAAGCCCGACATGCCGCCGCACTACCTCTCGGTGGCGCTGCCGGGGCAGGACGAGCCGACCTTCAGCCTGACGACCACCTACATCCCGGCGGGGTCGCAGCGGCAGAACCTCACCGGCTACCTCGCGGTGGACGCCGACGCCGGCAGCCAGGCGGGCCAGCGTCGGGAGGACTACGGTCAGCTCCGCGTCCTGGTCCTGCCGCGCGACACCACGGTCCGCGGGCCGGGCCAGTTCCAGAACGACATCAACTCCTCGGACGCCAACTCCGAGGCGTTCGCCCAGACGCTGTCGCAGTTCATCAACCTGAACAGCTCGGACGACTCCCGGGTCGACTACGGCAACCTGCTGACCCTGCCCGTCGGTGGCGGCCTGCTCTACGTCGAGCCCATCTACGTGCAGGCCCGCAGCGCCTCCGCCTACCCGCTGCAGCGCGTGGTCGTCGTCGCCTTCGGCAACGACCTGGCCTGGTCGGACACCCTCGACGGGGCTCTCGACGAGCTCTTCGGCGGGGACTCCGGCGCGACCGCGGGCGACGCCGGGGCCTCGGGCTCGCCCGGGGAGGAGGCCGAGCAGCCCGCGACGGAGACGGAGACCGACCCGGACACCGCGCTGGCCCGTGCCGTCGGGGACATCGAGCAGGCCTACGCCGAGGGGCAGACCGCCCTCGAGGCCGGTGACTGGGAGGCCTACGGCCAGGCCCAGGAGCGGCTGCAGGACGCCATCGAGCGCGCCGTGCAGGCGAGCCCGGAGGGCGGCTCGGTGTCGGTCGACGGAGCGGACCAGACCCAGGCGCCCGGTGACGGGGCGGAGGCCACCGCCGAGCCGTGAGTGCTGCGGGCGGCCCGGGCCGCGGGGGGCGATTTGATCCCCCGCGGCCCGTCCCGTAGAGTAGGCGGAGCAACAACGACGCGGGGTGGAGCAGTTCGGTAGCTCGCCGGGCTCATAACCCGGAGGTCGCAGGTTCAAATCCTGCCCCCGCTACTTCACGCGTCAGCATGACGAAGGCCCGGACCTCTGGTCCGGGCCTTCGTCATGCGCCGGGTCCGCCCGACCTTCCCCCGACCGGACCGTGCGGACCCTCGCCGGGAGGGTGGAACGTACAGTGGGCGCACCATGCCTCTGGACTACCCCATCAGCACCGCGACCCTGGACAACGGACTGCGTGTCGTGGTGAGCCCGGACCCCTCCGTGCCGTCCGTCTCCCTCAACCTGTGGGTCGACGTGGGGTCCCGGCACGAGCGCCCCGGCCGCACCGGACTGGCCCACCTCTTCGAGCATCTGATGTTCCAGGGGTCGGAGCTCGTCGGGGAGGGGGAGCACATGTCCTTGCTCATGGCCCACGGTGGACGGTCCAACGCCACCACCTCCTTCGACCGGACCACCTACGTCGAGTCGGTCCCCGTCGGTGCGCTCGACCTGGCCCTGTGGCTGGAGGCGGACCGCCACGGACACCTGCTGGCGGCCGTGACCCAGGCCAACCTGGACAACCAGCGGGACGTGGTCGTGGAGGAGAAGCGGCAGCGCTACGACACCGTCCCCTACGGGCAGGCCCTGGCGCACGCGTGCCGGAGCGTGTTCCCGGCCGACCACCCATACCGCCACACCACGATCGGTGAGATGGACGACCTGCTGGCGGCCGACCTGTCCGACGTCCACTCCTTCTACCGCACGCACTACGGGCCCGGGACGACGACCCTGACCGTCGTGGGCGACGTCGAACCGGCGACGGTGGTGGACCGCGCCGAGCACTTCTTCGGCCACCTCGTGGACGGCACCGAGCCCCGCCCCGCGCGGCGGCCAGCGCTGGGGCCGTCGACGGATCCGGTCGAGCTGCAGCTCGTCGAGGACGTGCCCTCCGACCGGCTCTACCTCACCTTCCGGCTGCCGCCGGTGACCGACCCCCGGTACCTGCCCTGCGCGATGGCGCTGGACGCCCTGGCGTCCCTGGACGTCTCCCGGCTGCACCAGCGTCTGCTCCGTCGGGAGGAGAGCGCCAGCGGCTGCCACGCCTCGGCCCTGGGTCTCGTGGACGGCGCGTCGCTGGGGCTGCTGATCCTGGACGTCTCGGAGGACGTGGACCCGGAACGGGTCGAGTCCGCCGTGCGCGAGGAGCTGGACGCCCTGGGCCGCGAGGGCCCGGGCGAGGCGGAGCTGGAGGCCTCACGGTCCGACACCGAGCGGTCCTGGCTCGAGGCGCTGTCCGCCCACGACGAACGGGCCGAGCTGCTCTCCCGCGCGGCGGTGAGCCTGGGGGACGCGCAGCACGTCAACACCTACCTGGACGAGGTGATGGCCGTCACCCCCGAGCAGGTGCAGGAGGCGGCGGCGACGTGGCTCTCGCCTGAGGTCATGAGCACCGTGCGGTTCCGCCGACCGGGTCCGGGGAGCCGGCCCGGCCCGGTCGTCGAGGCCGCCCAGCGGCCGGCGGCCCACGCGGCCGGTGAGGACCTCTCGTGAGCAGCCGGGTGACCGCGCGTCCGCCCGTCGGCCCGCCGGTCCCGTGGTCCTTCCCGGAGCCGTCGCTGGTGGACCTGTCCAACGGGATGCGGCTGCTGACCGTCGATCTGCCCGGCCAGCACGTCCTGTCCCTGCGCGTCTCGCTCCCCCTGCCGGTCTCCCACGAGGAGCCGGGGACCGAGGGGGCGACCCTGCTCATGGCGCGCGCCCTGGACGAGGGGACCGAACGTCACAGCGCCGAGCAGCTCGCCGAGCTGGCGGAGCGCAACGGCATCGCCTGGGGGGCGGGTGCGGGCGAGCGGGGGGTCCACCTCGGCCTGGAGGTCACCGGCCGGCACCTGGGGACGGCCCTTGCCCTGGTCACGGAGTGTCTGACCTCGGCGACCTTCCCCGAGCCCGAGGTGGCCCGGCTGCGTCGGCACCGGCTCGTGGACCTGGCCCACGAGCAGGCCGACCCGGGGTCGACGGCTGCCCGAGCCTTCCACGAGACCTACTTCGACCCGCGGGACCGTCCGCACCTGCCGCTGGGGGGGACGACGACCACCGTGTCCTCGCTCACCAGCGACCACCTGCGGGCGCGGCACGCGCAGCTGACCGCCCGGGGTGCGACCGTCGTCCTCGCGGGCGACCTGGCCGGCGCCCCGGCCGCGGTCCCCACCGTCGCCGCGACGCTCGGCACCTGGCGCGGCAGCGACGAGGTGGTCGGCGCCCCGGGCCCGGCCCGCAGGTCGCCGGACGCCGGCCGCACGGTGCTCGTCCCGCGCCCGGGACTGGCGCAGACCGAGCTCTACCTGGGTCGCCCCGGACCCGACCGGCGGACCCCGCGGGGGTGGGGCACCTATCAGGTCCTGGGCATGCTGCTGGGAGGCGCTCCCCACGCCCGGCTCGACCGGGTGCTGCGCGAGGAGCGCGGCTACACCTACGGGGTCCGGCTGGGCTTCCGTCCCCGCAGCGTCGGCGGAACCACGGTCGTCGGCGGGTCCGTCCGGGCCGACGTCACCGTCGAGGCCCTGGCCGAGACCCTCCGCATCCTGGACGTGCCGGGCAAGGACCTCACCGGACGCGAGGTGCGCGAGGCGGCCGACTTCGTCACGATGACCGCGCCCGGTCGCTACGCCACGGCCGACGCCGTGGCCGACGAGCTCGTGTCCCTGGCCGGGGACGGGCTGGCCCTGGACACGGTGACGCGCACGCTGAGGCAGGTGCGCGAACTGGGGCGCGAGGACGTGGGCGCGGCCTGGGACGAGGTCCGTGCAGGTCCGCCGTGGACCGTCGTCCTCGTGGGGGACCCCGACCGCGCCGCCGGGGTGGAGGGACTTGAGCTGAGCGTGGAGACCCCGGCGCCCTGACGCCGGCGCTCCGTCGCGCCGTCGCGCCGTTCAGCCCTGGGGCTGGTCCCCGTCGCCCTCTACGTCGGGCCCTGCGTTCACGGGCACCGGTGCCGCAGTCGCCTCCGTGGCCGTCTGCGCCCACGACCCCTCGCGTCGCCCGGGGCTCTCCCGCCCGGCCGTCGTGGCCGCCCGGCTGCCGAGCATCGACAGCACCTCCTCGTGGAGCACCCCGTTGGTGGCGACGACGGCCGAGGCGGCCCGGGGGTCGCCCCCCACGACGTCCCGCCCGTCGGGGGTGCTCGTCCGGCCCCCGGCCTCGGCGACGAGGACGCTGAGGGGGGCCGCCTGGTAGCCGTCCATCCAGGCGGCGAGCGCCACGTCCACCGCGCCCTCGGCGAGGAGCGTGTGGCTCCAGAAGTCCCCGAAGGCGCGGGTGCGCCATACCCGGTCCGTCAGCCGGTCGAAGCCGTCGCCGTGGGGACCGTGGGACCACGCGGCCACCTCGTCGGCCGACACCGAGGCGTGGGCCAGCACCTCGGTGCTGCTCACCCGGACCGGCACGGCCTGCGACAGGGTCCTGCCGGTCCACGCGCCGGAGCCACGTCCGGCCCACCAGCGCCGGGACAGGGAGGGTGCGGCCACCAGCCCCAGGACGGGTGTGTCCTCGACCACCAGGGAGATGAGCATGGCCCACACGGGGACGCCCCGGACGTAGTTGGCCGTGCCGTCGACCGGGTCGAGCACCCAGCGCCGGTCCCCCTGGCCGGTCTCCTCGTGCACCCGTCCCACGACCCGGTCGCGGGGTCTGGTGCGCCCCAGCTGGTGGCGGAGCAGCGTCTCCAGCCGCTCGCTGGCCTGGGTCGTGAGCGACCCGTCGTCCCCCACCGAGACCTGCAGGTCCGGGGAGCCGAAGAGGTCGAGCGCGGTGCGCTCGACGGCGTCGGCCAGGACGTGGGCGAGGCGCAGGTCGTCGTCGTAGGCGGGCACCGGCCCACCGTAGCCGTCGCGGGTGCGCTCGGCCGCGCTCCTCGCCGGAGCGGGTGCGCTCGGCCGCGGTCCTCGCCGGAGCGGGTGCGCTCGGCCGCGGTCCTCGCCGGAGCGGCTGCGCTCAGCCGCGGTCCTCGCCGGAGCGGCTGCGCAGGAGCCGGCGCAGGGACTCCAGGCGGTCCGCCCCGTGCGGGTCGTCCCGCTGGGCCACCCACGCGTCCAGCCCGCAGGCAGGTTCGTCGTGGCTGCACCCGCGCGGGCACAGCGCGGTGCCCGGGGCCAGGTCCTCGAAGTGCTGGACGAAGGTGGCCGGGTCGACGTGCCCCAGGCCGAAGGAGCGCACGCCGGGGGTGTCGACCACCCACCCACCGTCGGCGAGCTCCAGGGCCACCGCCGAGGACGAGGTGTGCCGGCCCCGGCCGGTCACCTCGTTCACCGGTCCGGTGGCGCGGTCGGTGCCGGGCACCAGCGCGTTGACGAGCGTCGACTTGCCCACCCCGGAGTGGCCGACGAGCACGCTGGTGCGTCCCGCCAGGTGCCGCCCGACCTCCTCGACCCCGGCCGCGTCGAGGGCGCCGCCCGACCCGCCCCTGCTCACCACGTGGGGGACGTCCAGCGCCGCGTAGTGCGACAGGAACCCGGCCGGGTCCGCCAGGTCGGCCTTGGTCAGCAGCAGCAACGGCTCCATCCCGGCGTCGTAGGCGGCCACGAGGCACCGGTCGACCATGCGGGTGCGGGGTTCGGGGTCGGCGAGGGCGGTGACGACGACGAGCTGGTCGGCGTTGGCCACGATGACCCGCTCGACCGTGTCGCTGTCGTCGGCGCTGCGCCGCAGCACCGTGCGACGCTCCTCGACCCGGACGATGCGGGCCAGGCTGTCTGGCGCGCCGGTCGTGTTCCCGACCATGGCGACGCGGTCCCCGACGACGATGCGGGTGCGGCCCAGCTCCCGGGCGCGCATGGCCACCACCGTGCGCTCCTGGACCCGGACGCTGTAGCGGCCGCGGTCCACCCCCACGACCATGCCGTCGACGGCGTCCTCGTGCGCCGGGCGGTCCTTGGAGCGCGGGCGCGTGTTCCGACGGGAGGGGCGCTCCCGCACCGACGACTCGTCCAGGTGGTCGTAGCGGCCCATCAGCGCCGCCCCCGGGCCGTGGCGACCGCGGTCTCCCACGTCCGGTCGAAACCGGGGAAGGTCTTGTCGGCGCAGGCGACGTCCTGCACCCGCACCCCCGGGACCACCGCGCCGACGACCGCGGCGAACATCGCCATCCGGTGGTCGTGGTAGGTGCGCAGCTCGGCAGCGTGCAGGGTCGTGGGGGTGATCTGCAGGCCGTCGTCCGTCTCCTCGACGCTGCCGCCCAGCCGCCGGATCTCGGTGGTGAGGGCCGCCAGCCGGTCGGTCTCGTGGCCGCGCAGGTGGGCGACCCCGCGGATCCGGCTGGCCGCCCCGGCCAGCACGCAGAGGGCGGCGACGACCGGGGTGAGCTCCCCGACCTCGGACAGGTCGAGGTCCAGACCTCCCCGGAGGCGGCCCCCCGCCGGTCCCTGGACGGTCAGCCCGGCCTCGTCCCGCACGGTCCGGCAGCCCATCGACTCCAGCACGGACGGGAGCCGGTCCCCGGGCTGGGTCGTCGAGGAGGGCCAGCCGGGAACGGTGACGCGGCCTCCGGAGACCGCGGCCAGGGCGAGGAAGGGGGCCGCGGAGGACAGGTCGGGCTCGACGTGCACGTCCAGGCCCGGGACCGTGCCGGGGAAGACCTGCCAGGCCGAGGGCCCCGGGCGGTCCACGCGCACCCCGGCCCGGCGCAGCACCTCCACGGTCATGTCGACGTGCGGCAGGCTCGGCAGCACCCCGCCGGCGTGCTCGAGCAGCAGCCCGTCGGCGAACCGGGGCGCCGCCAGCAGGAGGGCGGAGACGAACTGGGAGCTGGCCGACGCGTCGAGGCGGACGCGCCCTCCACGGACGGCACCGGTGCCCCGCACGGTGTACGGCAGCGTCCCCCGACCCTCGTCCTCGACCGCCACCCCCAGGTCCCGCAGGGCCTGCAGCACGGGACCCACGGGTCGGGAGCGCGCCGTGACGTGCCCGTCGAGGCGGACCGGCCCGTCGGCGAGCGCGGCCACGGGGGCCAGGAAGCGCATGACGGTGCCGGCCTGGTGGCAGTCGACGGTCACCGACCCGCGCAACCGGGCCGGGGGGTCCACCCGCCACCGGTCGTCGCGGCCGTCGTCCACGGCGGCGCCCAGCGTGCGCAGCGCCTCGACCATGGCCCGGCTGTCCTGGGACCGGAGCGGGTCGTGCAGCAGCGACGGCCCCTCGGCCAGGGCGGCCAGGACCAGCCAACGGTTGGTCAGCGACTTGCTGCCGGGCACCCGCACGGTGGCGTCGACAGGCCCTCGGGCGACGGGGGCTGCCCAGGTCTCGGGCTCGGTCATGGCGGCGGGTCCTCGGGGTCGGCGGTGGGCAGGCCGTCCAGCAGCATACGGACCGCGGTGCTCAGGGCCGGCAGGTCCGCGGGGGAGTGGGTCCCCCGGACGGGGACGACGGTGAGGAGGGGGTCCGGGACGGCGCGCCGGACCTCGTCGGGTCCCCCGAACGGGTCGGCCGAGCCCTGGACCACGAGCGTGGGCAGGCCGGCCCGGACCGGGAGGACCAGCTCGTCGGCCCGGCTGCGGTCGGGGCGACCGGGCGGGTGCAGGGGGAAGGACAGGCAGACGACGGCGGCCACCCCCGGGACGGGGGTCCCGTCCTGGGCCACGGACGTGCGGCAGGCGACCCGGGCCCCGGCGCTGCGGCCTCCGAGCACCCAGGGCCGGGGGAGGGGTATGCCGTGCTGGGCCCCGGGTGATCCCGGCGCCGCGGGGGCCCGGCCTTCCCGGTGGCTGCCGGGTGCCTCGGGGGCGCCGGGCACGTCCGTCAGGAGCGCCAGGGCCGCCACGACCTGCCGCCAGGCGGCGTCCAGCCGCGGCGGTGCCGTGGCCACGCGCCGTCCGGCGACCCGCCAGGGCTGGTCCACGAGGACCACGGTCCAGCCGTGGTCGGCGAGCGCGGTGAGCGCGAGCAGGTCCGGGCTGTCCCGCTGCCCACCCGCACCGTGCCCGAGCAGCAGGGTCCCCCGCCGCTCCCGGGCGGGGAAGACCCGGACGCGGCCCGGGCCCTGGTCGGTGGGTACCAGCACTCCCTGGTGGTCGGCGGGCGTCACGGCCCGACCACCTCGCCCGTCCCCGGGTCGACGACCCCCTCGAGCTCCTCGGCCGGCGCCGGCTCGAGCAGACCTGGCCCGTTGCTGCGCGAGGAGTTGACCGCGGTGCTCACCGGCCACGCGCGGAAGCGACCGGGCACGTGGGAGGCGGCCAGCAGGGCGCCCACGTCCTCGGGCGCGGTGGTCCCGGGGTCCAGCCAGGCATCCCAGGCGCCGGGGTCGAGCGCGACCGGCTGCCGGTCGTGGATGCGGTCCAGCCCGGGCTCGGCGGTCGTGGTGATGATCGCGTAGGACACGACCCAGGACCGCGGGTCGTCCGCGGGTGCGTCCGGGTCCTTCCAGAACTCGTACAGCCCGGCCAGCGCCAGCGGGGCCTCGTCCGCCCGGACGATGAAGAACGGCTGCTTGCGCGGCCGGCCCCGCGCGTCCAGGGCCACGGGGCTGGCCTGCCACTCGTACCACCCGGTGACCGGGACGAGACAGCGACGACGGGCGGCTGCCCGCGCGAAGGCCGGCTTGTCCAGGACCGTCTCTGCGCGGGCGTTGGTCATCCGCGCCCCGACGGAGGGGTGCTTGGCCCACGACGGGACCAGCCCCCAGGTCAGCAGCCGCAGCTGGCGCACCGGGTCGCCCGGCTCAGCCTCTCCCCGCGGTGCCCGGGTCAGGACCACCGGTGCCTGCTTGGTCGGAGCCACGTTGTGGTCGGGCTGCCCGGGCGGCGGCTGCTGCGGGGACCGCAGCAGGCTCCGGGACACCTCGCCGGTCGCGTCCAGGGCGACCTCGTACGCCTCGACGAGCTCGTCCGGGTGGGCGGTGGCCGCATACCTGCCGCACATGGGCGTCCCTCACCTCACTGCTGGTAGGAGGCCAGGAAGTTGCCCATCCGCTCCAGGGCCGCGCGCAGGTCCGAGCCCCAGGGGAGGGTGACGATCCGCAGGTGGTCCGGGGTGGGCCAGTTGAACCCCGTGCCGTGGACGACCAGGATCTTCTCCTGCTCGAGCAGGTCGAGGCACAGCCGGACGTCGTCGCGGATCTCGTGCACGTCGGGGTCCAGCCGCGGGAAGACGTAGAGCGCCCCGTGCGGCTGGACCACGGAGACGCCCTCCATCCGACCGAGCATGGAGACGGCGATGTCGCGCTGCTGGGTCAGCCGCCCGTCGGGGGCGATGAGCTCCTCGATGCTCTGGTGCCCGGAGACCGCGACCTGGATGGCGTGCTGGGCGGGGACGTTGGGGCACAGCCGGGTGGAGGCCAGCAGCTCGATACCCTCCAGGAACCCCCGGGCGTGGTGCGTGGGCCCGGTGATCGCCACCCAGCCCGCCCGGTAGCCGGCGACCCGGTAGGTCTTGGAGAGCCCGTTGAAGGTCAGGCACAGCAGATCGGGAGCCAGGGCCGCGATCGAGACGTGCTCGGCGCCGTCGTAGAGGATCCGGTCGTAGATCTCGTCGGCCATCACGAGCAGGGAGTGCTCCCGGGCCACCTGGGCGATCTGCTCCAGGACCTCCCGCGAGTAGACCGCTCCGGTGGGGTTGTTGGGGTTGATGACCACGATGGCCTTGGTGCGCGGGGTGATCCGGCTGCGGATGTCCTCCACGGAGGGGTTCCAGCCGTCCTGCTCGTCGCACAGGTAGTGCACGGGGGTCCCGCCGGCGAGCGAGGTCGCCGCGGTCCACAACGGGTAGTCCGGCGCCGGAACCAGGACCTCGTCCCCGGGGTCGAGCAGGGCCTGGAGGGTCATCATGATCAGCTCGGAGACGCCGTTGCCCAGGTAGACGTGGTCCACGTCCAGGTCCGGGAACCCGGACACCTCCTCGTACCGCGCGACGACCGCCCGGCGGGCCGACAGGATCCCCTTGGACTCCGAGTAGCCCTGCGCGGTGGGCAGGGCGGCGATCATGTCCTGCAGGATCGTGTCCGGAGCCTCGAAGCCGAACGGCGCCGGGTTGCCGATGTTCAGCTTGAGGATGCGGTGCCCCTCGGCCTCCAGCTGGGCCGCCCGGGCGGCCACGGGCCCACGGATCTCGTAGAGGACGTTCTGCAGCTTCAGCGGCTGGGTCAGCTCGCGGAGGGGATGGCGGAGGCTCGCGTTCACGAGCCCATCGTCGCACCTGCCAGCAGGTACCCTGCCAGGGCACTGGACGCGGTGGCGTCGGGCCACCCGGTGCGCAGCTCGAGGGAGGTGGCCGGATGCGCAGGCTCCAGGACGTGGGACTGGTCCTGCTGGCCCTGCTCGCCGGCGCCCTCAGCGTGCTCACGTTCACCGCGGTGTCGGGCCCGGGGACGGCCGGCCCCGGCGGGTCCGGCGAGCCCGGCGCGTCGGCCCGCGCCGGTGCGGCGGGCCTGGCCGACCTGTCCCGGGCCACCCCGTCGGTCCCCGACGGTGCGACGTCCACGGCCGGGGTGCCCGGGGACGAGGGCCGCACCGCGGACGGCGGAGTCGACGGTCCCCGGCCGGACGAGGCCCGCGCAGTCCTGGACCAGGACGGGCCGGTCGTCGTGGCCGCCCTGGGCGACTCCACGGGGAACGAGACCTGGGAGTGGGTCTACGCGTGGGGGCGGACCCTGGCGTCCGAGCGGCCGGTCCGGGTGGTGTCCTGGAACGAGTGGACCGAGGACGGCTACATCGACCCGGTGCTGCTGGGCCAGGACGCCGAGGGCGAGGCCGTGACGATCTACTCCGGCCACCAGTCGGGCGCGGGTGCGGCATACCCGGTGGAGCGGATGGACGCCCTCGTGCCGGAGGAGCCGGACCTGGTGATCCTGAACTTCGGCCACAACGACAGCGTCGAGAGCGTGCGGGAGGGCACGTCCCGGACCTTGTCCACCCTGCGGGAGCGGTTCGGTGCCGAGATCCCCGTCGTGGTCACGCTGCAGCAGCCGCAGGCCGACGACGCGAACGCCGACGTCCGGCGCGCCCTGGCCGAGCTGGCCACGGACGAGGGGCTGCCGACGATCGACGTTGCCGCGGCCTTCGAGGAGACGGGCGACCCGGGGGCGCTCCTCGCGGACCGGGTGCATCCCGACGAGGACGGTGCCCTGCTGTGGGCCCGGACGGTGGGGGAGACGCTGGAGGCTCCCTGACCGGGACGGGAATGCCTCGCCCGGTCGCGCCGTTGCCGCCAACGGACCGAGTCGAGGCAGGAGGAGCCTGTGCTGATCACCACCCATCTCCCGGGGGAGCGGGCCGGCGCGAGCGCGCTGGTCGGCGACCACGGGATAGGCTGGACGTCGATGGACACCCACCAGCCCACGATCGCGGAGCTCGACGCCCAGGCGCTCGCGGAGGCGGACGCCACCGTGGACGTCGCCACCGAGACGGAGCAGCAGCGCGTCGCGCGGTTCGAGCGCGAGGCCATGCCCCTGCTCGACCAGATGTACTCGGCGGCGCTGCGGACGACGCGCAACCCCACCGACGCCGAGGACCTGGTCCAGGAGACCTACGCCAAGGCCTTCGCGGCGTTCCACCAGTACCGGCCCGGAACCAACCTCAAGGCGTGGATGTACCGCATCCTCACCAACACCTACATCAACACCTACCGCAAGAAGCAGCGGCAGCCGCTGGAGTCGGACGCGGCCGAGATCGAGGACTACCAGCTGGCCCGGGCGGCCTCGCACAGCTCGAAGGGCCTGCGCTCGGCCGAGACGGAGGCGCTCGACCACCTTCCCGACAGCGACGTGACCCGGGCGCTCGCCTCGATCGGGGAGGACTTCCGGCTCGCGGTCTACCTCGCGGACGTCGAGGGGTTCTCCTACAAGGAGATCGCCGAGATCATGGACACGCCCATCGGGACGGTGATGTCCCGGCTCCACCGCGGGCGCAAGCAGCTCCGGGAGCTGCTCACCGACTACGCCGTCGAGCGTGGAGTCATCTCCTCACCGGAGGAGGCCCGCCGATGAACCACCGGCACGACGAACGCGACGATGCCCAGGCCGTCGACTGCGCCGACGTGGTCCTGCGGCTGTTCGAGTTCGTGGACAACGAGACCGGCCCGGTGGACCAGGAGCGCATCCAGGAGCACCTGGACGAGTGCGGGTCCTGCCTGGCCGAGTACGAGCGGGACCTGCTGATCAAGGCCCTCGTGCGCCGCGCCTGCGCCTGTGAGCAGGCGCCGGCGGCACTGCGCACCCAGATCCTCACCCGCATCACGACGACCTCGGTGACGGTCGTGCGGGAGCGCCGCGAGCGCTGATCCTGGGGCCCACGTCCGGGCGTGCGGTGGGAGGACCGGCCGGGAGGCAGGTCGCCGAGCTGGAACGCCCGCAGCTGGAACGCCCGGCACGACGAAGGACCGGACCCCCGGCCGGGGTCCGGTCCTTCGTCGTGGTGCGGTCAGGCGTTGGGCTTGCGACCGTGGTTGGCCGCCTTCTTCTTGCGGTCGCGGCGCTTGCGGGCACGCTTGCTCATGGGAGCCTCCGTGGGTCGAGGGACGTGGTCGGTCGGCCCGCCGGCCGGCGAGGGCGCGGTGGGCGATCGGTTCATCATCGCACACGGCAGAACGGCGTCTCGACTCAGATGTGACGTTCGTCACTCCGTGGGTAAAGTCTTGTTCAAGAAGTGGTTCGAGGGGTCCCACCTGGCAGGACGGCACCCGCGCGCTGTGCCACAGTAGACAGACGGTCTCCCCCGGCCGTTGTCTGCCCGGGTGTCCCCCCGCGGGACACGGACGAAAGGACCCCCCGACATGTACCAGCTCTTCATCGCCCTGCTCTCCTCCTTCGGCGGGATCGGCATCGACGTCGTCTCCCTGGAGGACTGACGAGCCAGACCCTCGCGACGCGGGGCCGACGCCAGGGCGTCGGCCCCGCGTCGCTGCGCGCGGACGCCTACATCCTGGCGCTGGCCTTCGCGGCCGGGGTCGTCTGCTGGTGGGGCTGGACCAACGAGGGCGCGGACGGTCGACCCAGCACCGACGTCCTGATCGCTCTCCTCGTGCTGGGCGTGGCCGGGGTCGCGCTGCGGGAACGTGATCTCGGCCCCCACCTGGGCGTGTCGGTCGCGATGGTGGTCCTCGCCGCGGCCCTGCCGCTGTCCGGCCCCTCGGGTGCGGTCCTGGTGGGTGCCACCGCCTACGCGCTCGACCCTCGACGCAACCGCTGGCGCACCCGGGCCTTCAACGTCGCCATGACGGGCTTCCTGGGTGCCGGCGGGGGGCTCGTCTACCTGGGCCTCGGGGGCCTGCGCATCCGGCAGGTGGAGCTGGATCCCGTCGGCCTGCTGCTGCGGGTGGGGCTGCCGCTGCTGGTCGCCTACGCGGCCATGACGGCGCTCAACGCCGTGGCGATCGCGGTCATGCTCCGGATCATGCGCGGTACCCCGACGTCCGAGACGGTCTCGCGGGTGCTGCGCAGCCTGGGATGGGGCTACCTCACCCACGTCGTCGTCGCGTTTCTCTTCGCCGTGCTCTGGGGTCCGGCGGGCCTCGGCGCGCTGAGCGCCCTGTTCGTGCTCGGCCCGCTGCTGGTCGCCCACTGGTCGATCGGCCGGGAGGTGGCGGCCCGACGGGAGCACCAGGAGACGGTCACCACGTTCGTGGCGGCCCTCGAGCAGGCCGATCCCGCCTCGGTCGGCCACAGTGCCCGGGTGGCCGACCTGGTGGACCGGATCGCCGCCGGGCTGGGGATCCGTGGGCAGGCGGCCGAGGACCTGCGGTACGCCGCGCTGGTGCACGACATCGGGATGGTCGCCGTCCGACCGGAGCTGGCCACGGGAGCCGACCGGGAGCCGCTCACCCGGCTGAGCGTGCTCAGCGGGCACCCCGTGGCGGGGGTCGACGTCCTGCGGGGGCTGGACTTCCTCACCGGTGCCCTCCCGGCGGTGCGGCACCACCACGAACGGCTGGACGGCCGGGGCTACCCGGCCGGGCTGCGTGGCGACCAGATCCCCCTCGCCGCCCGCGTCATCGCCGTCGCCGACGCCTACGACGCCCTCACGGTGGACCGGGGCGAGGGTGCGGGCGACCCCGTCACGGCGGTGGCCGAGCTGCGCCGGCGCGCCGGCACCCACCTGGACCCGGAGGTGGTGGAGGCGCTCGCTTCTGCGCTGGGCGTGGACCGCTCGGCCCCGGCCGCCCCGCAGGTCCGGTCGGACGGTGCGACGAGGTCTGCAGTGCCCGAGGCCGGCGGTGCCTCGACGACCAGCTGGGTGGACCACGACGACCCCCGCGTCAGCGACGCCTACGCCCGGTGGCGTCCCGAGAGCCTGGGGCGTCCCCGGTGATCCTCGGACCGGGGGCGGCCCTCGTCGCCCTGGCCATCATGATCCTGGGCGAGGCCTGGCGGGTCGCCGTCCCCGGGGCCGTGCGCGACGCCCCCCTGGCCCAGGCGACCGGCATCGCCGTCGCCGTGTCCACGGCCTGGCCGGCGACCGGTTCACCCCCGGTGGGGTTGGGCGGTCTGGTCGGCCCGTCGGGCCTGGCGGTCGCGGCGGTGCTCGTGGTCGCCGCGGTCCACCGGTCGACCTCCTCGCTCGGTGCGGACCTGTCCCGGGCCCTGGGGACGGTCCTGGTGGCCGGCACGCTGGCCCGCGTCGCCGGCCCCGGCGGGGAGACGCTGCTGGAGCGGGCGGCCGAGCCCGGGGTGGGCAGCGGGCTGGTCGCGCTCCTGCTGCTGGCGGTGGCCGTGGTGACCGTGGCCGTGCCGATCCTGGCGCGCTCCACCGTCCGGGCCCGGGTCGAACCGGTCTCCGTCCTCGCCGAGCTGACCACCGACCTCGGCAGGCACGGCCCGCTCGCGCTGGCCACGGCGTCCACGGCCGCCGTCATGGCCTTGTCCCTGCAGGTCCTCGGCCCGGTCGCCCTCGTCCTCTTCCTCGTGCCCCTGGGGGTGCTGCAGACGGCGGTGACCCGCCAGCGCCGCATCCGGGCCGCCCAGCGGCAGACTCTCTTCGCCCTGGCGCGCCTCACCGACCAGGCCGGGCTCACCGCCCGCGGCCACGCCCACCGGGTCGCCACCCTTGCCGTGCCGGTCGCCCGCGAGGTCGGCGTCCCGGACGCCGAGCTCCGGGACGTCGAGGCGGTAGCGCTGCTGCACGACGTCGGGCAGGTGGGTCTTCGCCGTCCCGTCCCGGGAGGGGCGACCGTCGAGGTCTCCGCCCGGGACCAGCGCCGGATCGCCAGCACCGGGGCGGCCATCCTGGCGCGCACGGCCGAGCTCTCGCGGCTGGCGGCGACGGTGGCCGACGTCGGCCTGCCCCACCACCGGGCGGTCCTGCGGGGTGACGTCCCGCCGGCCGCACGGGTGGTCCGGGCGGTCTCCGCCTACGACGACCTCACCCACCAGGGGCCGGGAGGGTCCGATCCCACCGACGCCCTCGCCCGGCTGCTGCGCAACACCCCCCACGAGTACGACCCCGAGGTGGTTGCGGCGCTCCTGCGGCACCTCGTCCGCAGGGGGCGGCTGTCACCGGTGGCCGCCGAGCGGCTGTCGCGCGTCGGCTGACCCGGGGCCGGCGGTGGGGCAGCAGGCATGCGCGGCCAGCCGCACGAGGAGGTGCCGGTCAGCCGCTAGCCTGGAGGCGTGCTGCTGGCGATCGACACCTCCACCGCGGCCGTCGGTGCCGCGCTGCACGACGGTGCCCGGGTGGTCGCCCGCGCCGTGCACGAGGACGGCCGCCGCCACGGCGAGCTCCTGGCACCGGCCGTCCGACGGGTGCTGCTCGACGCGGGTGTCGACCGCACGGACCTCACCCGCGTCGTGGTGGGTGTCGGGCCCGGGCCGTTCACCGGTCTGCGGGTGGGCGTGGTGACCGGACTGGTGATGGCGCACGCGCTCGGTCTTCCGGCGCCGACGGGCCTCTGCTCGCTCGACGCCCTGGCGCACGCGCTCGTCGGTCGGCACGAGGGTCCCGTGCTCGTGGCCACCGACGCACGACGCAAGGAGGTCTACTGGGCGGTCTACGAGGTGGGCGCGAACGCCGCCCGACGGGTCCAGGGGCCCGGCGTCGCCCGCGCCGCCGACCTCCCCCTGCAGGTGCGGGAGCTGCCCAGCGTGGGTCGTGGCACCTCCCTCTACCCCGAGGCCCTGACCAACGCCCTGCCGCAGGCAGCCGTCGACGTCGATCCCGGGGTCCTCGCGGCCCTCGCCCACCGGATCGTCGAGGGGGACCACCCCGACGCCGGCCGGGCGCAGCTGCCCCCCGAGCCCCTCTACCTGCGGCGGCCGGACGCGGTCGTCGCCGCCACCAGGAGCGCGCGCACGTGAGGGACGGTCTGCACCTGCGCCCCGCCGGCTGGCGCGACCTGGCCGACATGGCCGAGCTGGAACGCCGCTGCTTCCCCTCCGACGCGTGGTCCGAGTCCGTGTTCTGGGCCGAGCTGGCCGCCCGCCCCACCCGGTCCTACTGGGTGGTCGCACCGGGGGGTCCGGCTCCGGGACGCGGATCCACCCCTGCGGATCCTGAGCCGGTCCTGGGGTATGCCGGACTCAGCTCCGACGGTGAGGTCGCAGACGTCATGACGCTCGCGGTCGACCCCCGGTTGAGGGGCCTCGGCTGGGGGGCGAAGCTGCTGGACCGTCTGCACCAGGGTGCGCGGGAACGTGGTTGCCGGGTGATGATGCTGGAGGTCCGGGCCGACCACGTCGGCGCCCGCAGCCTGTACGCCGCCGCCGGTTACCACCAGGTGCATCTGCGGCGCGGCTACTACCGCTCCGACGACGGCGGACCCGCCGTCGACGCCCTCGTCCTGCGCAAGGAGCTGTCGGTCCGGTGAACGAACCCCTGGTGCTGGGCATCGAGACCAGCTGCGACGAGACCGGCGTCGGTCTGGTCCGCGGCGGGACGCTCCTCTTCGACGCGATCGCCAGCAGCGTCGACGAGCACGCCCGGTTCGGCGGGGTCGTGCCCGAGGTGGCCAGCCGAGCCCACCTCGAGGCCATGGTCCCCACCATCGAACGGGCCTGCCGGGAGGCGGGTGTGCAGCTGCGGGACGTCGACGCGGTCGCCGTGACGTCCGGCCCGGGGCTGGCCGGTGCGCTGCTCGTGGGGGTGGCGGCCGCCAAGGCCCTGGCGATCGCCCTCGACCGTCCCCTCTACGGGGTCAACCACCTCGCCGCGCACGTCGCCGTCGACGTGGTGGAGCACGGACCGTTGCCGGAGCCCACCATGGGCCTGCTCGTCAGCGGCGGACACTCCAACCTCTTGCTGGTACCGGACGTCACGCACGACATCCGCTCGCTTGGAGCCACCATCGACGACGCCGCCGGAGAGGCCTTCGACAAGGTCGCGCGCCTGCTGGGGCTGCCCTTCCCCGGTGGCCCGCACATCGACCGGGCCGCGCGGGAGGGGAGCCAGGTGGCCATCGACTTCCCCCGCGGGCTCACGTCCGGGCGGGACCTGCAGCGGCACCGCTTCGACTACTCCTTCTCGGGCCTGAAGACCGCGGTGGCCCGGTGGGTCCAGGCCCGGGAGCACACCGGCGAGCCGGTCCCCGTGGCGGACGTCGCCGCCAGCTTCCAGGAGGCGGTCGTCGACGTCCTCACCCGCAAGGCGGTCCTGGCCTGCGCCGAGCACGGCGTCGACGACCTGCTCATCGGTGGCGGAGTGGCGGCCAACACCCGGTTGCGGGCGCTCGCGCAGGAACGGTGCGACGCTGCCGGCATCCGTCTGCGGGTGCCCCGCCCCGGGCTGTGCACGGACAACGGGGCGATGGTGGCGGCCCTGGGGGCCCAGATGGTGCAGAAGGGTCGCGCGCCTTCCGAGCTGGACCTGCCCGCGGACTCCTCCCAGCCGGTGGAGCTGGTGCAGGCGTTCGGAGGACCCGGGCACCACCACCACTGAGCGGGCCGGGCACCACCGACCAGGGCGGGCCCGCGTCAGGAGGCGGTGAGAGGCTGGACCACCAGGGTGGCCGGACGTCCGGCCACCCTGGTCAGGACCAGCACCACCTCGGGGCCCTCCCCGCCCATGCGCAGCTCGGCGCGGAACCTGTCGGGGTCCACGGTGACCCCCCGCTTCTTGAGCGTGACCCGGCCGGCTCCCATCGACCGCAGCCGGGCGCGCACCTGGCGTGCCCGCAGGGGGAGCACCTCCTGGACGGCGTACCAGCGGGCCCAGGGGAGGGGACGGGGACGGTCGGCCGACACGTAGCCGACCCCGTGGTCCAGCTCGTGGCCCTCGACCGCCGCGGCGAGCGCTCCGGTGAGCCGGGCCGCGACGACCGCGCGGTCAGGCTCGGCCAGGAAGGGTCCCGGGTGCTGCCCCGCCGTCAGGACGTCGGGCTCGTCCGACGGCGGACGGACGACGTGCCACTGCACCGGCCCGGCCTCTCCGGTGCGTGGCACCGACCCCACGACGGCCGACCGCCCCGGGGAGGCTGCGGCCGCACCCCACCACAGCGCGCACTCCAGCACGTCCCCGCCGAGGGAGACCCACTCCGCCTCGACCCCGGCCGGGACGTCGGTGGGGGAGAAGCCCGGTGAGAGCTTGACGCCCGCCCCCTCCACCCCGGTCGCCACCGCCTGCACGTGCTCCCACGAGGGGGACAGCTCGCTGAGCCGGGACCGGCGGCGGGTGCGGCCGTGGACGTCGGCCACCCCGGGGCTACGGCGGGCTGGATCGAACCAGACACCGTCACCGGGGGCCGGGGAGACGTCCTCCACGTCCCCCTCGAGGACCCGGACCCGGGAGTGGGCCGACAGGTTGGCCCGGGCGGCCGCCGCCACCGCGGGGTCGCGGTCGACCGCCGTCACCGCAGGGCCGGCCTCCGCCAGGGCCAGGGCGTCCAGGCCGAGCCCGCACCCCAGGTCCCAGACGTGGTCGAGGCCGGCGTCGACGAACCGGGCCGCGTGGCGGGCCGCCACGGGTGGCCGGGTCGCCTGCTCCAGCCCGTCCTCGGTCAGCAGCAACCGGTCGACCAGGTCGCCCAGGCGGGCGCGTCCGCGGGCCCGCAGGCGCGCCTGGGTCAGCGCCGCCGCCACCAGGTCAGCCGGGACCCCCTCGCCCCGCAGCCGGGCCGTCAGGCCCAGGACGTCGTCCTCGTCGTAGGGCGGCAGCGCGTCCAGCACGGCGCGCCCGGCTCCGTCGTGCAGGCTGCGGAGCACCGCAGCAGCACGGTCCTGGGGACCCTGGTCGTCGTCCGGTGCCACGGCGTCCATTCTGCGCCCAGTAGATTGCTGTCCATGCCCCGCGTCCTCGCCCCTGAGATCCACACCCTGCTGCGTCGTGGCCGGCAGGCCGCGGTGCGGGTGGTCGGGTGGGGGATCGCGGGTCAGCTGGGGCTGGCCGCGGCCGTGGTCGCCGCGGACGAGCTGCGCAAGCGGCGGAGCCCGCGGGAGGAGCACCAGGCCCCGGCCGACGAGCCGCGTGAGGCGACCGTCGGGCGCAACGAGATCACCACCTACACCTACGGCGAGATCCTCTACGACGACATGGTCGCCGCGATCGACGACGCGGAGCACTTCGTCTACCTGGCGTCCTACATCTGGAAGGGTGACGAGGTCGGGCAGCGGTTCAAGGACGCCGTGGTGCGGGCGGCCGAGCGGGGCGTGCTGGTCTGCGTCGTCTACGACGGCTTCGCCAACATCGTGGTCCCGCCGTCGTTCAAGCGCTTTCCCGACGGCGTGCACGTGCTCGCCTTCCCCGTGGTCCGCGCGGGGATCCCGCTCATCAACGTCCGTCGCAGCGGCAGGGACCACCGCAAGATCCTCGTCGTGGACGGGGTGGTGGGCTTCGTCGGGGGGTACAACATCGGGTCCCTGTACGCCACCCGCTGGCGGGACACCCACCTGCGGGTGCGGGGCCCGGGCGTCTGGGAGGTGCAGAACGCCTTCGTCGACTTCTGGAACCGTCACCGGCGCCGGGAGCTGCCGCAGCTGCCGGACAGCGGGTCCCCGCACTGGAACCCCTCGGTGAGGGCCGCCCGCAACGAACCGAGCCGACTCATCTACCCCGTGCGGGCGCTCTACCTGGAGGCGATCGACCGGGCACAGCACCACATCTGGATCACGCAGGGGTACTTCATCCCCGACAAGGAGATCCTCGAGGGGCTCCTCGGGGCCGCCAGGCGGGGGGTGGACGTGCGGGTGGTCCTGCCGGAGTGGTCCAACCACGTGCTCGCCGACGTGGTGGCACGCTCCTACTGGGAGACCCTGCTCGAGGGCGGTGTCCACCTGCACCTGTACCGCAACGTGATGGTCCACGCCAAGACGGCCACCGTGGACGGCGCGTGGGCCACCGTGGGTACGGCCAACATCGACCGGCTGTCGCTGCGGGGCAACTACGAGATCAACATGGAGATCGTGGACCCGGCCCAGGCCGGGCGGATGGAGGAGATCTTCCGGCGCGACCTGGAGGCCTGCCGCGAGCTCAGCCTGGAGGAGTGGCGCAGGAGGCCGCGCTACTACGGGCTCATCGAGTGGGCCCTGCGGCCTCTGGGCCACCTGATGTGACCCTGTTCCGTCCCGGGTCCTGGCACTCGGCTTGACCGAGTGCTAAGGACGAGCCTAGATTCGTCCTTAGCACTCTCGGCACGCAAGTGCCAGCACACCCGGTCGGCACCCGCGACGGCGGCCGGGCGCGCAGGGAGTGACGTCCGCACCACGACCGCACCGGCCGGGAACCCCCGGTCGGCCCCATGCAAAGGAAGGTAACCGTGTCGGTTTCCATCAAGCCGCTCGAGGACCGCATCGTCGTCAAGGCCGTCGAGGCCGAGCAGACCACCGCCTCCGGTCTGGTCATCCCGGACACCGCCAAGGAGAAGCCCCAGGAGGGCGAGGTCCTGGCCGTGGGTCCGGGCCGCTGGAACGAGGACGGCGACGAGCGCGTCCCCATGGACGTCCAGGTCGGCGACCGGGTCATCTACAGCAAGTACGGCGGCACCGAGATCAAGCACGGTGGCGAGGAGTACCTGATCCTCTCCGCCCGCGACGTGCTCGCCATCGTCGGCTGACGCACCGGTGAGGACCCGCACCCGCCGAGCCCGCCGTGGCTCGAGCAGGCCCTGCGGGTCCACCTCGGCCGGCACCGCCGGCCCACGCACGAACCGGCCCCGCCCGACCCGCCCCCGCGGCGAGGTGGGGCGGGGCCGCGTGCGTTCCCACCCCATACCCCGAAAGGAGCTGTGAGCCCATGGCCAAGCAGCTTGAGTTCAACGACAAGGCCCGCAAGGCGCTGGAGCGCGGCGTGGACGCGCTCGCGAACACGGTCAAGGTCACGCTGGGCCCCAAGGGCCGCAACGTCGTCCTCGACAAGAAGTGGGGCGCCCCCACGATCACCAACGACGGCGTGACGATCGCCCGCGAGGTGGAGCTGGAGGACCCCTTCGAGAACCTGGGGGCCCAGCTGGCCAAGGAGGTCGCCACCCGGACCAACGACATCGCCGGCGACGGCACCACCACCGCGACCGTCCTGGCGCAGGCGATGGTCCACCAGGGCCTGCGCAACGTCGCCGCCGGTGCCGGGCCGGCCGCGCTCAAGCGCGGCATCGACCAGGCGGTGGCCGCGATCAACGACCGTCTGCTGGAGACCGCGCGCGAGCTGGAGGGCCGGGACGAGATCGCCCAGGTCGCCGGGCTCTCCGCGCAGGACCCCGAGATCGGCGAGCTCATCGCCGACGCCTTCGACAAGGTGGGCAAGGACGGCGTCATCACGGTGGAGGAGTCCTCCACCACCGCGATGGAGCTGGACTTCACCGAGGGGATGCAGTTCGACAAGGGCTACCTCTCGCCCTACTTCGTCAGCGACGCCGACCGCATGGAGGCCGTCCTGGAGGACGCGCTGATCCTGCTGCACCAGGGCAAGATCTCCGCGGTCGCCGACCTGCTTCCCCTGCTGGAGAAGGTCGTGGGCGCGGGCAAGCCGCTGCTCATCATCGCCGAGGACATCGAGGGCGAGGCCCTCTCGACCCTGGTCGTCAACAAGATCCGCGGCACCTTCAACGCGGTGGCCGTCAAGGCCCCCGGGTTCGGGGACCGCCGCAAGGCGATGCTGCAGGACATGGCCATCCTCACCGGTGGCCAGGTCGTCGCCGAGGAGGTCGGGCTCAAGCTGGACCAGGTCGGTCTCGAGGTGCTCGGCACCGCCCGTCGCGTGGTCTCGACCAAGGACTCCACCACCCTCGTGGAGGGCGGCGGGGACGCCGACGCCGTCGCCGACCGGGTCAGCCAGCTGCAGCGCGAGGCCGAGGCCTCCGACAGCGACTGGGACAAGGAGAAGCTCCAGGAGCGGATCGCCAAGCTCGCCGGCGGTGTGTGCGTCATCAAGGTCGGCTCGTACACCGAGGTGGAGCTGAAGGAGAAGAAGCACCGCATCGAGGACGCCGTCTCGGCCACCCGGGCGGCCATCGAGGAGGGCATCGTCGCCGGCGGCGGTTCGGCCCTCGTGCACGCGGCCTCGGCCGTGGACGACCTCCAGCTGGAGGGCGACGAGGCGGTCGGCGCCCAGGTCGTGCGACGCTCGGTCGTCGAGCCGCTGCGCTGGATCGCCGAGAACGCCGGCATCCAGGGTTACGTCGCCACCACCAAGGTCGCGGAGATGGCACCCGGCCAGGGTCTGAACGCCGCGACCGGGGAGTACGGCGACCTCTTCGCCGCCGGGGTGATCGACCCGGTCAAGGTGACCCGGTCGGCGCTGCGCAACGCCGCCTCGATCGCCTCGATGGTGCTCACCACGGACACGCTGGTCGTGGAGAAGCCGGAGGAGGACGAGGACGACCACGGGCACGGCCACAGCCACTGACCCGGTCCGTCCACACGCACGAAGGCCCCGCCCGGTCCACCGGGCGGGGCCTTCGCGCTGGGCGGGAGCGTGGGGCCGGGCGCTCAGGCCCCGGCGGCGTCCTCCTGGGCGTAGTACGCCTGACGCTCGTCCTCGGTCATCCCGCCCCAGACGCCGTAGGGCTCCCGGGCGGCCAGTGCGTGGTCGCGGCAGCGCACCAGGACCGGACAGGTGGCGCACACCTCCTTGGCCCGCTCGTCCCGACGACGACGTGCCGGGCCGCGCTCGCCCTCGGGGTGGAAGAACACCTCGGGGCTGGCGGTGCGGCAGGCCCCCTGGTACTGCCACTCCCACAGGTCGGCGACAGGACCCGGCTGGTGGACGGTCTCTGCCACGGTTCCTCCTTACGGGAGCATGCGGACGCGCATGGCCCCCCTGGTGTTGCACGATGCCTCACCACGGTTTATACCGGATGAAGGTATGGGGAGGGTAAAGTCCGGACCGGGTTCCCCCCCAGGGGTGGTCCGGCAGGTGCTCCACAGCACCCCGGCCGGTACGCTCGGGCGAGGCAGGAGGTCGAACTGGTGGTCGTGTCTTCCTCCGCGGTGCCCTGGGGGTCGTTCCCGCACGGAGGGTACGGCGCGCCGGGGCGTCGTGCCGGAGGACGCACAGGGAGGGGCTCGATGGGCGGCGCGCCGCTGGACCGGCCCGTGGACCGGATCGACGAGGACCGGTCCCTGACGACCCGGGCGAGGGAGGGTGACGCCGAGGCCCGCGAGGAGCTGCTCGCGCACGTCCACCGGCTGGCCCACCGGTACGCCCGGGCCCGGCTGGGCACCTATCCGGCGGCGTCCGAGCTGTCGGCCGACGTGGCCCAGGAGGTCTGCATGGCCGTGCTGACCGCGCTCCCGGCCTACGACGAGCGCGGGGTGCCGTTCGAGGCCTTCGTCTACCGGATCGCGGCCCACAAGGTCGCGGACGCACAGCGGGCACAGGCCCGGGGTCCGGTGACCGCGGACGTGCAGGGGCCCGCGTGGCCGCAGGGTCGGGTCAGCTCGGCCGAGGACGACGTGGTGGCCGCCGACGAGGCCTCCCGGTTGCGGGACGTGCTCTCCACCCTCTCGCAGAAGCACCAGGAGGTCCTGATCCTCAGGGTGGCGGTCGGGCTGACGGCCCGCGAGACCGCCGACGTCCTCGGTTCGACGCCCGGGGCGGTGCGGGTGCTCCAGCACCGGGCGCTCGCCGCCCTGCGGGACCGTTGGGAGGTGCAGTGAGATGACCGCGCTTCCCGACCTGCTGCTGACGGACCGTCTGCTCGACGCCCTGGGGAACCGCCTGCCCGCCGGTCCTGAGGACGACACCCTGACCCGCGCCCTGCTCGCCTTCGCCCAGGAGGTCGACGGCGACCCGGAGGTCCGCTCCGCCGGACCTTCCGTGCCCGCGGCCGTGCCCCGACCCGCCGGTACCGTCCCGGGGACGCGTCGGCCTGCGGGACGGCGGCGCTGGCTCGGGGGAGGGACGCTGGCTGCGGTCCTGGTGACCGGGTCGACGATCGCTGCCGCCCTGACCGGGCTGGATGAACCAGATGGTGGTTCCTTCGGCGTCGCGGCCCCCGAGACCCGGACGACCGTGCGCGAGGACGCGTCCGATCCGGCGCTCGCGCCGTGGTCGGGGGCGTGGTCCCTGTTCCCCTCCGCCCAGGACCCGTCCCCGCCCGTACCGGACGTGGGACAGCCGGGCGCGGGTGTGTCGGCCTGGCTGGGGCTGGACCTCGGCCTGGTGGCCTCCGGTGGCCTCCCGGACCCCGTGTCCCCGCCGGACCCGGCCGGGACCGGCACGGTTCCGGCAGAGGCGCCCGTCGTGCTCGTCGACGACCCGGTCCGTCCGTCGGACCGGGGAGAGGCGGCCGGTGCTCCGGCCCCGGCGGGCACCGTCGTTCCACCGGACCCGCAGACCGCTGTCGGTGCGGGGGGCCCGGCCTCGCAGTCGGTCCCTGCGACGACCTTCCGGTCCTCGGCGGACTCCGCGTCCGGCGCCCCGGCAGGCCCCCGAGGTCGGTGGTCGACAGATCCGGCCACCCCGGCCGTCCCCGCCGACCCCGGTGGCCCGGGGTCGCGCGCCACCCCCGCTGTACCGGCGGAACCGGCAGGGCGGGGAGACGTGTCCGGCTTCGCCACGTCGTCCCGTCCGGCCACCCCGGCCGACCCGGGGGAACCGGGGCGTCCGGCGATCCCTGCCGTCCCCGGTGCCGGGCGCTCGGCCACGGCCCCCGCCGACCCGGGCGGGCCGGGTGTTCCCGCCGCCCCAGCCCAGCCGGTCCCGCCGACCGGACCCGCAGGACCCGCGGACGGAGGCCCACCCGCCGGCCCCGCCGAGCCCACCACGCCGGCCGACCCCGCCGATCCCACCACCCCGGCCGACCCCGCCGCACCCCCGCCACCGGAGGGGGCACCGCCGCCCGGCCCGGTGCCGCCCGGTCCGCCCCCAGGGGCCATGGAGCCGGTGCAGCCCACCCAGCCACCGGGTGCCGGGGAGCCGGCGCAGCCCCCAGGGGCAGATGGGCCGGGACCGCCGACTCAGCCCCCGGGGCCTTCGGAACCCGCGCCGCCGGAACCGTCCCCGACCGAGCCGTCGCCGGGCGAGCCCGTGCCCCCGCCACCGCCGCCGGTGACCGGTCCACCCCTGGACCAGGGTCCGGCGGATCCACCGCCCTCGGCCCCCGGGCGTCATCAGGACGACCGTCCCCGGCCCTAGGCCCGCGGCGACGGGCGAGGCGGGAGGGCGCCCGGGTGGCCCCTAGAATTCGGTGCATGACCCCGGTCGACCACACCAGCCCCGTCCCCCCGGCGTTCGCCCGCCTGGGGCTCACCTACGACGACGTTCTCCTGCTGCCGGGAGAGACCGACCTGGTCCCGGACGAGATCGACACGACGAGCCGCCTGACCAGGGAGATCTCCCTGCGCGTGCCCCTCGTGTCGGCGGCCATGGACACCGTGACCGAGGCGAGGATGGCCATCGCGATGGCCCGCCAGGGCGGGATCGGCATCCTGCACCGGAACCTGTCCGTGGCCGACCAGGCCGCCCAGGTCGACATGGTCAAGCGCACGCAGACCGGCCGTATCACCAACCCCATCACGATCGGACCGGACGCCACCCTGGAGGACCTGGACCGGGTCTGCGGCACCTACCGGGTCTCCGGCCTGCCGGTGGTGGACGAGAACGCCCGGCTCCTGGGCATCTGCACCAACCGGGACCTGCGATTCACGCCGGTCGCCGAGTGGGAGCGCACCCTCGTCCGGGACGTGATGACCCCGACTCCGCTCGTCACGGCTCCGGCCGACGTGTCTCGGGAGGAGGCCACCCGCATCCTGCGGGCCCACAAGCGCGAGCGGCTCCCGCTGGTGGACGACGAGGGTCGTCTCGTGGGACTCATCACCGTCAAGGACTTCGTCAAGTCCGAGCAGTACCCGCGCGCCAGCAAGGACGGCCAGGGGCGGTTGCTCGTGGGCGCGGCCATCGGGTACTTCGGCGACGCCTGGGACCGGGCCACCACCCTCGTGGACGCGGGGGTGGACGTGCTCGTCGCGGACACCGCCCACGGCCACGTCCGGCTGCTCACCGAGATGGTGCACCGCCTCAAGTCCGACCCGGCCACGCGGCACGTGCAGGTGGTCGGCGGCAACGTCGCCACGGCCGCCGGTGCACGGGCCTTCGTGGAGGCGGGGGCGGACGCGGTCAAGGTGGGGGTCGGCCCGGGCGCCATCTGCACCACCCGGGTGGTCACGGGTGTGGGCGCGCCGCAGCTGACGGCGGTGCACGAGGCGGCGGCGGCGGCCCGCGAGCACGGGGTGCCGGTGATCGCCGACGGCGGTCTGAAGTACTCCGGCGACATCGCCAAGGCGCTGGCGGCCGGGGCCGAGTCGGTCATGATGGGGTCCATGCTCGCCGGGTGCGAGGAGGGGCCGGGGGAGCTGATCCTCGTCAACGGCAAGCAGTTCAAGAGCTACCGGGGGATGGGGTCGCTCGGCGCGATGAGCTCCCGGGGACAGCAGTCCTTCTCCAAGGACCGCTACTTCCAGGCCGAGGTGGCCAGCGACGAGCACCTGGTGCCCGAGGGCGTCGAGGGCAAGGTGCCCTACAAGGGTGCCGTGAGCGCGGTCGTGCACCAGATGGTGGGCGGTCTGAAGCAGGCGATGTTCTACGTCGGCGCCCGCACCGTGCCCGAGCTGCAGGAGAAGGGCCGGTTCGTCCGGATCACCCAGGCCAGCCTGCAGGAGTCGCACCCGCACGACGTCGAGATGACCGCCGAGGCGCCCAACTACAGCCGCTGACCCGGTGTGTGCGGACCGGAGCACCGCCCTGCACTGGGTAGCCTGGGCGGGTGAGCGAGATCGAGATCGGACGCGGCAAGCGTGGGAGACGCGCCTACACCTTCGACGACATCGCCGTCGTCCCCTCCCGCCGCACCCGGGACCCGGAAGAGGTCTCCATCTCCTGGCAGATCGACGCCTACCACTTCGCGCTGCCCGTCCTCGCAGCGCCGATGGACTCGGTGACCTCGCCGGAGACGGCGGTGGAGGTGGGTCGGCTCGGGGGACTGGGGGTGCTCGACCTGGAAGGTCTGTGGACCCGCTACGACGACCCCACCTCCGCCCTCGCCGAGATCGCCTCGCTCGACCCGGCGGAGACGACCGTGCGGATGCGGGAGCTCTACGACGCCCCCGTCCGGCCGGAGCTGATCACCGAGCGCCTCCGCAGCATCCGTGAGGCCGGTGTCACGGTCGCGGGATCGCTCTCCCCGCAGCGCACGCAGCAGTTCTGGAAGGTGGTCGTCGACGCCGGCGTGGACCTCTTCGTCATCCGGGGGACCACGGTCTCCGCCGAGCACGTCTCCGGCCGGGCCGAGCCCCTCAACCTCAAGCGCTTCATCTACGAGCTGGACGTGCCCGTCGTCGTCGGCGGGGCCGGGACATACACGGCCGCCCTCCACCTGATGCGCACCGGGGCGGCGGGTGTCCTCGTCGGCTTCGGCGGCGGCTCGGCGCACCGCACGCGGACCAGTCTTGGGATCCACGCGCCCGCCGCGACAGCCATCGCCGACGTGGCCGCGGCGCGTCGCGACTACCTCGACGAGTCCGGCGGACGCTACGTCCACGTCATCGCCGACGGCGGGGCGAGCAACTCGGGCGAGATCGTCAAGGCGGTCGCCTGCGGTGCCGACGCGGTCATGCTGGGCGCCGCCCTGGCACGCGCCACCGAGGCGCCGGGCGGTGGTTTCCACTGGGGCCCGGAGGCCCACCACCCCCAGCTTCCCCGGGGGGAGAGGGTGGACGTCGGGACGGTCGGCACGCTCGAGCAGATCCTCGTCGGGCCCGCGACCGCGGCCGACGGCACGACCAACATGATGGGTGCCCTGCGGCGGGCGATGGCCACGACCGGGTACACCGACCTGAAGGAGTTCCAGCGAGTGGAAGTTGTGGTGGCCCCCTATGGCAACTGAGGACGACATCGGCGGCCGGCACCGGCCGGGACTCGCCGGAGGGCTTCAGATGCGCAAGGACCCCGTCTACGTGCGCCGCCGGCGGGCGGTGGCCGCCGGCGTCGGCGTGCTGCTGCTCCTCCTGGTGGTGTGGGTCGCGGTCTGGCTCGGAGGTCGGGGGGAGGACGCGGACGCGGCCGGGACGGACGACGCCCCCGGGGTGGCGGCCCCGGCCCCCGCGCCCGGGGACGAGGAGACCGAGGACGAGGACGAGGACGCGCAGGCCTCCGACGACGGGGCAAAGGACGAGGCCGCGCCGACCAGCGAGGGGCCGCCGGCCATCTGGCAGCGCGAGGCCGTCCCCGCGGAGATGCCCAGCGACACCACGGCCATGGAGCCGCTGGACTACCTGACCGGGGAGATGACCCCCAAGTCGGTGATGTCCTCCGACCACGGGCTGATGATCGCCAACAACATGATGTACAGCCACACCTCGACCGTGTTCGACTCGGTGACCCGGGAGCGGGTGGCCGTCCTGGACGACGCCGTCGACCTGGGCGAGTTCGGCGTCGAGGGGCACCCCGGCATCTCCCAGGGATCACCGGTGGAGGCCGTCTGGACCGCCGACGGGCGGTACGCCTACGTGTCCCAGTACACGATGTTCGGCGAGAACTTCGGGGTCCAGGGGTTCGACGCCTGCACCCAGGACAGCGGGGTCGGGCCCTCCTTCGTCTACCGGTTCGACGCCGAGGAGATGGCCTGGGACCAGGTCATCAAGGTCGGAGCCGTGCCCAAGTACCTGGAGATCACCCCTGACCAGTCCACGATCCTGGTCTCCAACTGGTGCGACGCCAGCATCTCCGTCGTCGACGTCGAGAAGGCCGAGGAGGTCAAGGTCATCGACGTCAACGAGTCCCCCCGGGGGATCGCGATCATGCCCGACAGCAACACGGCCTACGTGGTCGCCATGTACGCCCAGTCGCTGTTCAAGATCGACATCGAGGCGGGCACGAGCGAGCTCGTGATGAACACCACCCTGCGGCCGCGGCACCTCAACCTCACCGAGGACGGGTCGACCCTCTACATGACGGTCAGCTCGGCGAACACGATCTACAAGATCGACACCGACACCGACGAGATCGTCGACGAGGTCTCCCCGGGCCTGGAGCCGCGGAGCGTCACCATGTCCCCGGACGAGACCGCGCTGTACGTCGTCAACTACAACGAGGCCACGGTGGCCAAGGTCCGCACCTCCGACATGACCGTCATCGACAAGCGCAACGTCGACGCCGATCCGATCGGCATCGACTACGACCCGGTGACCAACACCGTCTGGGTCGCCTGCTACAACGGTTCGATGTACGTCTTCGACGACCAGAGCACCCAGCTGTAGCCCGGCCGGACCGGGCGCCCGTCCGTCCGGGCGTGTCGGTCGGCCCGGTGCCATCACCTACCCTGGAAGCGTGATCCGCACCGCCCTCCGGCCCCCCTGGCTGGCACTGCTGGCGCTGCTCGTCGCAGTCGTCTGGGCGTTCGTGCAGCTGGGCACCTGGCAGATCGGTGTCAGCAGCAACGAGGCCGCCCGGGAGCGGGCCGTCGAGCAGGCCGCCCGGCCCACCGAGCCCCTGGGCGAGGTGACGGCTCCGCACCGGACCTTCCCCGACGACGCGGCCGGCCTGTCGGTGGGCGCCGAGGGCCGGTACGTCCCGGAGCACCAGTTCCTCGTGCCCGACCGGTTGCTCGAGGGTGACCGGGGCTACTGGGTGGTGACGCCGCTGCGCACCTCGGCCTCCGGGGAACCTGCGCTGCTGCCCGTCGTGCGCGGCTTCGTGACCGACCCGTCGGCGGCGGACCGACCGCCGGAGTCCCCGGTCCGGCTCACCGGGACCCTCGCGCCCAGCGAGTCCCCCGTGGAGGGAGGACCCTGGCCGCCGGGGATCCGCGCGTCCATTGACAGCGCCGACCTGGTCAACGACTGGGACGAGCCGCTCTTCACCGGTTTTCTCTTCCTGGTCGAGGAGGACCCCGCCCTGACGTCGGCCGGGGTCGACCGCATCCCTCCGCCGGTCTTCGGCGAGAGCGGCATCGTGTGGCGCAACTTCGGCTACGGCCTGCAGTGGTTCGTCTTCGCGGCGTTCGCGGTCTACATGTACCTGCGCTTCCTCCGCGACGCGGCGCGAGGCAACGACACCGGAACGGCCCGAGGACCCGACAGAGGGCCGCAGGACGGGACCGACCCCGGCGACGGGACCGACCCCGACGACGGCCCGCCCGGGCCGGGCGCGGCCGGCATACCCGCCGCCCGCCGACCCCTGACCACCACCGGCTCCCGAGGAGACCACCGATGACCGCCCGTGCCAAGCTCACCTTCTTCCGCGTGATGGCCTTCCTCGTGGGGGTCGGCCTGCTGGTCCTCGTGGCGCACATGGTCCTGCGCTACGGCTTCGACAACCACGCCCTCGCCTGGTGGCCGGCGCCGCACGGGTGGTTCTACATGGTCTACGTGGCCGCGGTCGCCCTGCTGGGCTTCGAGCTGCGCTGGGGACTGGGGCGGATGGTGCTCGTCATGCTGGCCGGGTGCGTCCCGTTCCTGTCCTTCTGGGTCGAGCACCGGGTCAGCCGCGAGGCCTCCGCGCAGATCGCGGGGGAGCGGGTCGACGCGGATAGGGTGGCGGCGTGACCCAGCCCCTGGACCAGCGACCGGTCCTGGTCGTCGACTTCGGCGCCCAGTACGCCCAGCTCATCGCCCGCCGCGTGCGCGAGGTCGACGTCTACAGCGAGATCGTGCCGCACACGATGCCGGCTGCGGAGATGCTGGCCAAGGACCCGGCCGCCATCATCCTCTCCGGAGGTCCGTCGTCGGTGTACGCCGAGGGCGCTCCCGCCCTGGAGGAGGCCGTGGTCGAGGCCGGCGTGCCCGTGCTGGGCATCTGCTACGGGTTCCAGGCGATGGCCGAGGCGCTCGGAGGGGCGGTCGCCCGCACCGGGTCGCGCGAGTACGGCGACACCACCGCGGCGGTCACCGACACCGGCAGCACGCTGTTCGCCGGGCAGCCGGGGAGCCAGCAGGTCTGGATGTCCCACGGCGACGCCGTCACCGCAGCGCCCCCCGGGACCCGCGTGACCGCGACCACCCCGGGCGCCGAGGTGGCGGCCTTCGAGGACGACGACCGTCGCCTCTACGGCGTCCAGTGGCACCCCGAGGTCCTGCACTCGGCGCACGGGCGGGAGGTGCTGACCAACTTCCTGGTCAGCGGTGCCGGCATCCAACCCACCTGGACCAGCGGGAACGTGGCCGACCAGCTCGTCGAGGAGATCCGCGAACGGGTGGGCCAGGACCGGGTGCTCTGCGGACTCTCCGGCGGAGTCGACTCCTCCGTCGCGGCCGCCCTGGTGCAGCGGGCCGTGGGCGACCAGCTGACCTGCGTCTTCGTCGACCACGGGCTCCTGCGAGAGGGGGAGGCCGAGCAGGTCGAGGAGGACTTCGTCGCGGCGACCGGTGTCGACCTGGTGGTCGTCGACGCCCGCGAGCGCTTCCTCTCCGCGCTGGCCGGGGTCAGCGACCCGGAGGAGAAGCGCAAGGTCATCGGCCGGGAGTTCATCCGGGTGTTCGAGCAGGCGGCCCGGGACGTGGTGCGCGCCCACGAGGCCCCGGGCGCCGTCGCCGGCGGGGACCACCCGGTCAAGTGGCTCGTGCAGGGCACCCTCTACCCGGACGTCGTCGAGTCGGGCGGGGGGACGGGCGCGGCCAACATCAAGAGCCACCACAACGTGGGCGGTCTGCCCGACGACCTGCAGTTCCAGCTGATCGAGCCGCTGCGCACGCTCTTCAAGGACGAGGTGCGCCAGGTCGGGCTGGAGCTCGGCGTGCCGGAGTCCATCGTCTGGCGCCAGCCCTTCCCCGGCCCCGGGCTGGGCATCCGGATCGTCGGCGAGGTGACCGGCCCCCGTCTGGACGTCCTGCGCCGCGCCGACGCGATCGCCCGGGCCGAGCTCAGCGCGGCCGGGCTGGACCGGGAGATCTGGCAGTGCCCCGTCGTGCTCCTGGCCGACGTGCGCTCCGTGGGGGTGCAGGGCGACGGGCGCACCTACGGGCATCCGGTGGTCCTGCGACCCGTCTCGAGCGAGGACGCGATGACGGCCGACTGGACCCGCGTGCCCTACGACGTGCTGGCCCGGATCTCCTCGCGGATCACCAACGAGGTCCCCGAGGTCAACCGGGTCGTGCTGGACGTCACCAGCAAGCCGCCGGGCACCATCGAGTGGGAGTGAGGGGTATGCGGCTGCGCACCACCGCGGCGCTCGTCGCCGGGCGGGGGGCCCGGCTCGCCTCGCGCCTGCGGGGCGGGGGCTCGGCGCTCCCGGGCCTCGTCGCCGAGCGGATCGACCCGGCGGTGCTGCGGCACACCCTGGGGTCGCTGCCCCGGGGCGTCGTCGTGGTGTCGGGCACGAACGGCAAGACCACGACCACCAAGATGCTCGTGGCCCTGCTGCGGGCGCACGGATGGCGGGTGTTCACCAACCCGACCGGGTCGAACTTCACGCGCGGGGTCATCTCCTCGCTGCTGGGGGAGGTGCGCCTGGACGGGCGGCTGGAGGCGGACGTGGCGGTCGTGGAGCTGGACGAGGCGCACGCGCTGCACTTCGTGGCCCAGGTGCCGCCCACGCACGCGCTGCTGCTCAACGTGGCCCGCGACCAGCTGGACCGGTTCGCCGAGATCGACCACACCGCCCGGCTGCTGACCCGGCTCGCGGAGCAGACGACGACGGGGGTGGTGCTCAACGCCGACGACTCGTTCATCTCCCGGGTGCGTGGCCGGCTGGCGCCGGGCGTGCGGGTGCGCTGGTTCGGGGTCGACCCCAGCATCGCGGACCGTCTGCCGGAGCTGCAGGAGGCCGACGTCCGGTTCGAGGACGCGGACGAGCGCCCGTCGCTGGGGACGCACGACGGCCTGCTGCTGCCGGACGCGGACGGCCGTGCCCTGACGGTGCGCTTCCCCGGCGGCACCGACGTCGGCCCCCTGACGCTGCGCCAGCGCGGACTGGCCGCGATGATCAACGCCACGGCGGCCACGACCACCGCCCGGGAGCTGCTCGGGGAGGAGTTCTCCACCGAGATCGCGGCGCGGGCGCTGGCGGCGGTGGAGCCTCCGTTCGGGCGGGGCGAGGTCGTCGACGTCGACGGGGCCCCGCTGGAGCTGGTGCTGGTGAAGAACCCCGCCGGGTTCACCGTCGCGCTCGGCACCTACGGCAACGAGCCGGTCGACACGATGGTGGCCATCAACGACAACTACGCCGACGGGCGGGACGTCTCCTGGCTCTACGACGTGTCCTTCGAGTCCCTGCGGGAGCGCGGGGTGGCGCTGACCAGCGGGGTGCGTGGGTGGGACATGGCGCTGCGCCTGCGCTACGACGGCGTGGAGGTCGGCGCCGTGGAGACGGACCTGGACCGGGCCCTGGACCGGTTCCTGGAGGACCACCGGGGTCGGCCCACGCGGATCTTCTGCACCTACACCGCCATGATGCACCTGCGTCGGCGGCTGGCCGAGCGCTACGGACTGGCCCGTTTCGGAGAGGACCCCACGGCATGAGCGGTCTGCCCGACGACCCCGCGTCCGCCCCGGACCCCGCGTCCGCCCCGGACCCCGCGTCCGCCCCGGACCCCGCGTCCGCCCCGGACCCCGCGTCCGCCGGGTCCGCCCCAGGCCCCGCACTGCCGCCGGAGTTCGGGGACGGGCTGCCCCGGGCCGTCACCGAGCTGGCGGACGTGCCCGCGGACAAGGGCGAGGTGCACCTGGTGCACCTCTACCCCCGGGAGATGAGCATCTACGGCGACCTGGGCAACACCCGCTGCCTGGCGTCCCGCCTACGCTGGCACGGGTACCGTCCCGTGGTGCACGACCACCACCCGGGCGCACCCTGGCCGGACCGGGTGGACCTCGTCCTCGGCGGAGGAGGGCAGGACAGCGGCCAGGCCCGCGTCCAGGACGACCTGGCGGCCAACGGCGACCGGCTGCGGGCGCTGGCGGCGGACGGGGTGCCGATGCTCATGATCTGCGGGATGTACCAGCTCTTCGGCGAGGCGTTCGTCACCGTGGAGGGCACCCGGCTCCCCGGCCTGGGCATCCTGTCGGTGACGACGACGGGCAACGCCACCCGGATGATCGGGCCGGTGGTCCTGGAGACGGGGCTGGGCGAGGTCGTGGGCTACGAGAACCACTCGGGGTCCACCGTCCTGGCGCCCGGGCAGGAGCCCTTCGGCCGGGTGCGCGTCGGCAGCGGCAACAACGGCGACGACGGCACGGAGGGTGCGCGCAGCGGCAACGTCATCGGCTCCTACCTGCACGGGCCGGTGCTGCCGGCCAACCCCGGTCTCGCCGACGGCCTGCTGCAGATCGCGGCCCGCCGCGCGACCGGGGACTTCGTGCCCGAGGCCGTGGACGACACCCTGGCGCAGCGGGCGCACGAGCACCAGGTGCGGCGCCTGCTGCGCGCCGGTCAGTCGGACGGGGGGGCCTGGCCCGTTCCCCGGTGGCTCCCGTCCTGGGTCCCCGGCCGGTCGGGACGGCCGCCCGTCACCACGGGCTGACGGGCCACGACCGCCCGTCCGGGACCCACCCACCAGTGCAGGAGGGCGGCCAGCCCGAACGGGACGACGAGCAGGTGGGCGTACACGGCATACAGCAGGGCCGTGGCCGACGCCGCACCGGCGTCCCCGCCGAGCAGCACGAGCACCCCCGCGGTCCCCACCTCGGTCACACCCAGCCCGCCCGGGGTCACCGCCATGACGGTGAGCAGCTGGCGGAAGGTGTAGGCGCACACGAGGGCGGCCACCGGCAGGTCCATGCCGACGGTGCGGGCCGCCAGCCAGTAGAGCCCGAAGAGGAGGACGAACTGGCCCGTCATGCCCAGGGTCATCGTGCCCCAGCGGGAGCCGACGACCTCGCGGACGCGTCGCCGCTGGTCCCCGACGACCAGGTCGGCGACGGCGTGCGAGGCGCGGACCCGGCTGCTGAACGGCGTGGCGACCAGCCGGACCACGGTCGCGACCGCCGTCGCCACCCGGTCCGAGAGCAGCACCAGGGCGGTCCCCGCGACCACGCCCGTCCCCAGGGCTCCCGCCACCCACGCACCGGCCACCACCGCGGACGGGGCGTCGACCGGGCCTGCCACGAGCACGAGGCAGCCGACGACCGGCAGGGCGACCCGGGCGAGCACGTTGAGCACCCCGGTGACGAGGAAGGAGCTGGAGATGGCCCGCCGCGGAAAACCCCAGGTGCGCAGCATGGTCCAGGCGGCCGCGACGCCGACGGCGGCTCCCAGGGGGACCAGGTTGGCGATCGTCGCCGTCACCGCGTTCAGACGCAGCGCCCGCCCCGCCCCGAGGCCGGGCAGCGACCCGGTGAGGACGAAGGTGTAGCAGTACAGACCGGCCAGCAGCAGGGCCCCCATGGCCACCGCCGGCCCCGGGCGCAGCCGTCCCAGCTGGGTGCCGATGGCGTCCCAGGACGTGTCCAGCAGGGACGGGAGCCCGTAGGCGATGAGCAGGGCGACCACGGCCAGGCCGAGCACGGACTGCAGCACGTCGCGCCACCCCGGGACGCGCAGCGTGGGGACGGCGGGGCTCACCGGGCCGCCACCGGGGCGCCGTCCCTCGAGCGGGCGCCCCGTCCCGACAGCAGCCACCACAGCCCTGCGACCGGCAGCACGAGCGGGATGAGGAGGTAGCCGACCCCGTAGCCGGACCACACGGTGGCGTCGGGGAACATCTCCGGGGCCAGCAGGCTCCACGTGCCCACGACCAGGACCCCGACCAGCTCCACGGACAGGGCCACGACGCTGACCCACCAGGCCGTCCGCCCGGGCATGGACAGCGAGACCAGCGCCACGACGTAGACGACGGCTGCCAGGGCCGACAGCGAGTAGGCGAGCGGGGCCGCCTCGAAGCGGGTGAGGATCTGGGCCGCCGACCGGGAGACGGTGCCGATGACGAAGACGAGGTAGAGCGCCAGGATCACCCGTCCGGGTCCGTGCCGCCGGTCACCGGCGTGCGCGGTCGGTGCCCTCACGGGGCGAACCCGACGCCGTACCAGATCTGGGCCGACCGGGCCGCCATGACCGCCACCGTGAACGCCGCGACGGACAGCACGAACGTGCTCCACCGGGTGCGCTCCTCCCGGGCCCAGATGAGCGCGACCGCCGGCAGGAAGGCGATCGTCACCAGGTAGGCCCACAGCTCCCACCCGGGGCCTCCGGGGGACTGCCCGGCCACCTGGCGCCAGAGGTAGAGGCCCAGGTAGGCCAGGGCGCCGACCTGCAGGAGCACCGTGGCACCGACGGTCACCGGACCGGGGGCCCGCCCGTCGAGCCCGGCGACCAGGCTGAGGAGGGCGACGAGGAGCCCGCCCACCAGGATCACCAGGGTCGGCGCGTCCAGGTAGCTCGACGTGCCGTCGGTGGCCCGCGCCGCGAGGGCGAGGGCGCTCACGACGGGGTGCCCGGGCCGGGTCCGGGAGGGCTCGCAGGGGTGCACACGCGTCCCAGGGTATGCGGCGCGCGTGCCGGTCGGGCTGTGGAGGTCGGCCGGGAGCGTCGCCGACGACGCCTACCATGGTCGGACGATGAGCAGCCTGTTCGACCACCTCTCCTTCGACGCTCCGCCGTCCGCACCGCCGGCCGGTGCGGCCGCCCGCGCCGACGACGTCGACGAGCGGGGGGTCCCGGCCTGGGCGGTCGGGGAGGGGTCCCCGACCCCCGTCCGGACGTCCGGACGGGGGTCGGAGGAGGGGGCGCGCGGATCCCAGGGCCCGGGCAGGTCGGTGGCCCAGCTGCTCGAGGGGCTGAACGATCCGCAGCGGGAGGCGGTCGTGCACGAGGGCAGCCCGCTGCTCATCGTGGCCGGCGCCGGGTCGGGCAAGACCAGGGTCCTGACCCACCGGATCGCCTACCTCCTGGCCCGGCGCGGCGTCCACCCCGGGCAGGTGCTCGCCATCACGTTCACCAACAAGGCCGCCGCCGAGATGCGCGACCGGGTCGAGACCCTCGTCGGTCCCCGGGCACGGGCCATGTGGGTCTCGACCTTCCACTCCGCGTGCGTGCGCATCCTGCGGCGGGAGGCGACCACCGCCGGTCTGCGCTCGACCTTCTCCATCTACGACGCGGCCGACAGCCAACGGCTCATGGGCATGGTCGTGCGCGACCTCGACCTGGATCCCAAGCGCTACCCTCCCCGGGCCTTCCTGGCCAAGGTGTCCGCCGCGAAAAACGAGCTGGTCGACGAGGAGACCTTCGCCGCCGGGGTCGGTGCCAACCCGTACGAGCAGAAGGTCGCCGAGGCCTACACGATGTACCAGCGCCGCCTGCGGCAGGCCAACGCGCTCGACTTCGACGACATCATCGCCACCACCGTGCACCTGCTCCGGGCCTTCCCGGACGTGCGTGAGCACTACCGCCGCCGCTTCCGGCACGTCATGGTCGACGAGTACCAGGACACCAACCACGCCCAGTACGCGCTGGTCCGCGAACTGGTGGGCACCCCCGGCGACATCGTCGACGGGGCCGGACGGACGCTGGAGCCGGCGGAGCTGTGCGTCGTCGGGGACGCGGACCAGTCGATCTACGCCTTCCGCGGCGCCACCATCCGCAACATCGTGGAGTTCGAGCAGGACTACCCCGACGCCAGGACCATCCTGCTCGAGCAGAACTACCGCAGCACCGCCACGATCCTGCAGGCCGCCAACGCGGTCATCGCCCGCAACCCCCAGCGCCGGGACAAGCGGCTGTGGACCGAGGCGGGGCAGGGACACCCGATCGTGGGCTACGTGGCCGACAGCGAGCACGACGAGGCCTCGTTCGTGGCCCGCCGGATCGACGAGCTGGCCGACGAGCGGGGGGTCCGCCCCGGCGACGTCGCCGTCTTCTACCGCACCAACGCCCAGTCGCGGGCGCTGGAGGAGGTCCTCGTCCGCACCGGCCTGCCCTACAAGGTGGTCGGCGGCACGCGGTTCTACGAGCGCCGGGAGGTCAAGGACGCGCTCGCCTACCTGCGGGTGGTGGCCAACCCCGCCGACGACGTCAACCTCCGGCGCATCCTCAACACCCCCCGGCGCGGCATCGGCGACCGGGCGGTGGGTGCGGTGGCCGCCCTCGCCGAGCGGGAGCGGATCCCGTTCGTCGCGGCGCTGGGCAGGGCGGCCGACGCCCCCGCCATCGCGAGCCGGTCGGTGGCCGCCATCAACGGCTTCACCGCCCTGCTCGAGGGCCTGGGCCGCACCGCGGAGGACCCCGACAGCGGGGTCGGGGCCCTGCTCGAGGCGATCCTGGAGCGGACCGGCTACCTCGCGGAGCTGCGCGCCAGCACCGACCCCCAGGACGAGACCCGGGTGGAGAACCTGGCCGAGCTGGTGACGGTCGCGCGCGAGTTCGACGAGACCTACCCCGAGGGCGGCCTCGTGGACTTCCTCGAGCAGGTGTCCCTGGTGGCCGACGCCGACGAGATCCCGGACGGGGGCGACGGTGGGGGCGTGGTCACGCTGATGACGCTGCACACGGCCAAGGGACTGGAGTTCCCGGTCGTCTTCCTGACCGGCCTGGAGGACGGCACCTTCCCGCACCAGCGCAGCCTGGACGACCCGGCCGAGCTGGAGGAGGAGCGCCGGCTGGCCTACGTCGGCATCACCCGGGCGCGCGAGCAGCTCCACCTGTCGCGGGCCGGTGCCCGGGCCGCCTTCGGGGCCCCGCAGTGGTTCCCGGCCTCGCGCTTCCTGGACGAGATCCCCGAGGAGCTGGTCACCTGGCAGCGCACCGACGCCGACCGGAGCAGCATGACCGGGCGCCGCTCGGCGGCCGAGGGGATGGGCTGGCAGGGTGGCTGGGGCGGGGACCGCGGCCCCGGGCGGCCCGCCGCGGTGCGTCTCGACCCCCGGGGCAGCGCCCCCCGGCGGTCCCGGACGGAGGCGGAGGAGGCTCAGCTGGCCACCCTGTCCGAGGGGGACCGGGTCAGCCACGACTCCTTCGGCCTGGGCACCGTGGTGCGCATCGAGGGCACCGGCCGGCACGCGATGGCGCACGTGGACTTCGGTGGCGAGACCGGCGTCAAGCGCCTCCTGCTGCGGGTGGCTCCTCTCGAGAAGCTCTGATCGCCGGCGGCGGGCCGGACCCGACCGGCCGCGTCGACGGCCGCAGGCCCTGCGATAGTCTGCGGCCATGACCTCATCACCGTTGCGCGTGGTCGTGGCCAAGCCCGGTCTCGACGGCCACGACCGGGGAGCCAAGGTGGTCGCCCGCGCCCTGCGGGACGCCGGCGTGGAGGTGATCTACACCGGGCTGCACCAGACCCCCGAGCAGATCGTCGCCGCCGCCGTCGCCGAGGACGCGGACGCGATCGGGCTGTCGGTCCTCTCCGGTGCCCACCTCACGCTCTTCCGGCGGGTCCTGGACCTGCTCACCGAGCAGGACGCCCGCGACATCGTCGTCTTCGGCGGTGGGATCATCCCGGAGGACGACATCCCGGTGCTCAAGGAGATGGGGGTGGCCGAGGTCTTCACCCCCGGCAGCAGCACCTCCGCGATCACCCGATGGGTGGACGAGCACCTCGCCCAGCCCGCCTGAGGTCCGGCCCCCCGGGCGTCCGCCCCGGGCCGGTGGCACACCTGTTCCGACCAACCACCACCACACGATGGGAAGCTGACTCGTGGATCTGTTCGAGTACCAAGCACGCGACATGTTCGAGAAGCACGGCGTCCCCGTGCTGGCCGGTGCCACCGCGGACACGCCGGAGGACGCGCAGGCGGCCGCCGAGCGGGTCGGGGCAGGGTCCGGCGGCGTCACCGTGGTCAAGGCCCAGGTCAAGACCGGCGGTCGGGGCAAGGCCGGCGGCGTCAAGGTGACCAAGAGCCCCGAGGAGGCCCGCGAGGCCGCCGAGGCGATCCTCGGGATGGACATCAAGGGACACACGGTGCACCGCGTGATGATCGCCGAGGGAGCCCGCATCGCCGAGGAGTACTACTTCTCCGTCCTGCTGGACCGCGCCAACCGCTCGCTGCTCGCGATGTGCTCCAAGGAGGGCGGCGTGGAGATCGAGCAGCTGGCGGTCGAGCGTCCCGAGGCGCTGGCCCGGGTCGAGGTCGACGCCAACACCGGGATCGACGAGGCCAAGGCCCGAGAGATCGTCGAGCAGGCCGGGTTCGACGCCGAGACGGGGGAGAAGATCGTCCCGGTGCTGCAGAAGCTGTGGACCGTCTACCGCGAGGAGGACGCCACGCTCGTGGAGGTCAACCCTTTGGTCAAGACCGAGGACGGGCAGATCGTCGCCCTCGACGGCAAGGTCACCCTCGACGCCAACGCCGACTTCCGCCAGCCGCACCACGCCGAGCTGGAGGACAAGGCCGCCACCGACCCCCTGGAGGCGCAGGCCAAGGAGCTGGACCTCAACTACGTCAAGCTCGACGGCAACGTCGGGATCATCGGCAACGGCGCCGGCCTGGTCATGTCGACCCTGGACGTGGTCGCCTACGCCGGCGAGGAGTTCACCGGAGGGGTCGCCAAGCCCGCCAACTTCCTCGACATCGGGGGCGGCGCCTCCGCCGAGGTCATGGCCAACGGACTGCACGTCATCCTCGGCGACGACCAGGTGAAGTCGGTCTTCGTCAACGTCTTCGGCGGCATCACCTCCTGCGACGCGGTCGCCAACGGCATCGTCAAGGCCCTGGAGATGCTCGGCGACGAGGAGACCAAGCCCCTGGTCGTGCGCCTCGACGGCAACAACGTGGAGGAGGGCCGGCGCATCCTCGCCGAGGCCGCCCACCCCCTCGTGACCATCGAGGAGACCATGGACGGCGCCGCCCGCAGCGCTGCCGAGCTGGCCGCCAAGTAAGCCCCCGAGACCACGAACGAAGGATCAGAGACTCCTATGGCAATCTTCCTCGACGACAGCTCCAAGGTCATCGTCCAGGGCATGACCGGTTCCGAGGGTATGAAGCACACCCAGCGGATGCTCGCCTCCGGCACCCAGGTGGTCGGCGGCGTCAACCCCCGCAAGGCCGGCACCGAGGTCGAGTTCCAGGGCGGTGCCACCGTGCCCGTCTTCGGCTCCGTGGCCGAGGCGATGGAGGCGACCGGGGGGGACGTGTCCGTCGTCTTCGTCCCGCCGAAGTTCGCCAAGGACGCGGTGATCGAGGCGGTCGACGCCGGCATGCCGCTGCTGGTGGTCATCACCGAGGGCATCGCGGTCCGGGACACCGCCGAGTTCTGGGCCTACGCCCGGGACCGGGGGACCACCCGCATCGTGGGGCCCAACTGCCCCGGCCTCATCAGCCCCGGGAAGTCCAACGCCGGCATCATCCCGGCCGACATCGCCGGGCCGGGCCGGGTCGGCCTGGTGTCCAAGTCGGGCACGCTGACCTACCAGATGATGTACGAGCTGCGCGACATCGGCTTCTCCACCGCCGTCGGCATCGGTGGCGACCCGGTCATCGGCACCACCCACATCGACTGCCTGCAGGCGTTCCAGGACGACCCCGACACCGACGCCATCGTCATGATCGGCGAGATCGGCGGCGACGCCGAGGAGCGGGCGGCCGACTACATCAAGGACAACGTCACCAAGCCGGTGGTCGGCTACGTGGCCGGCTTCACCGCACCGGAGGGCAAGACGATGGGCCACGCCGGCGCCATCGTCTCCGGCTCCTCAGGGACGGCGCAGGCCAAGCAGGAGGCGCTGGAGGCCGCGGGCGTCAAGGTCGGCAAGACCCCCTCGGAGACCGCCCGCCTCATGCGGGAGATCGTCGCCGGGCTGGACTGACCCACCTGCGGCAGCGCACGACGGGCGGCTCCCTCCGGGGGCCGCCCGTCGGCGCGCCTGCGTCCGGGTCCACCCCCCACGCGCGACGATGGGCGGGCCATGACTGTGCTGCAGCGACCCGAGACCGTCCCCGACCCCGGCCCCCGGGACCGTCCCGACCCGCGCCCCCGTGGGCTGACGGCGGGGCGGCTGGTCGGCCTGCTCCTGGCGGTCCTCTCCGGGGCGGCCTGCGTCCTGCTCGGGGCGATCGCGGTCGCCCTGCCGACCGTGGTCACGTGGGTCGCCGACGAGCGCAGCACGGCCTCGTTCTGGCAGACGCTGGGGGCCTCCGTGGACGTCTGGGCCCTGGCCCACCGGGCGCAGGTGCGCGCCGACGGCACCGACGTGGTGCTGGCACCGCTCGCGCTCACCGCGCTGCTCGTGGGGGTCTGCGCCTACGCCGCGCACCAGGTCGTGCTCACCCGCACCGACCTGCGCTCGCGCGTCCCCCGCATCGGGGGCTGGCGCGCCGCCTGGCACGCGCTCGGGGGCGACGAGGCGGTCGCCTTCGTGCTGGGGTATGCCGTGGCCGCGCTGCTCCTGGCGCACACCGCCAGCTTCGGGGTCGCCCCGGTGTGGCTCCCCAGCCTGCTGCCCGGTGCCCTGCTGGTCCCGGCGCTGGCGGTCCTGGGCGTGTGGTGGGCCGAGCACCGGCGGGCCGACCACCCGGTCGTGGACGCGGGCCTGCGGTGGATGACCCGGCGCACGCCGACGAGCGTGCGCAGGGCGGCGGCCCCGGCGGTGGAGGTCCTCGTCGGGTTCTCCGCGGTCGCCTTCCTCATGGTGCTGGGCCTGCTGCTGATGCGGGGCGACCGGGTGCTGGCCCTCTACGCCGCCCTCGACGCCGGCTGGGTGGGCACGGTCGTGCTCACCCTGGCCCAGCTGCTCGTCCTTCCCAACCTCATGGTCTGGGCCCTCGCCTGGTTGGCCGGTGCGGGGGTGCACGTGGGGACCGTGCACGTCGGCTGGACCGGCTCCACGCCCGGCGACCTGCCCCTCCTGCCGGTCCTGGGCGCCCTGCCGGAACCGGGGGCCCTGCCGCCGGGCCTGTGGGCGATGGCCCTGGTGCCGCTCGTCGCCGGCGGATGGCTGGGCCACCGGGTCGCCGGGTCCGCGCCGCGGCTGTCCACCTGGTGGTCCAAGGCCGCGACCGCGCTCGTGGGGGCCGCGACCGTGGCCCTGGTCGCCCTGCTGCTGGGCTGGCTGTCCTCCGGTGGCCTGACCCCGGGCCTGCTGGGCACCGTGGGCGTGCGGCCGTGGCACGTCGCCGGACTCCTGGGTGCCGAGGTCGCCGTGGGCGCGCTGCTCGTCGTGAGCGTGCGGCACCTGGTCGGTCGCGGACGGCTCGGCCGTCGGTGACCCCGACCACGCAGCCCCCGGGTGCGTCGTCGTCCCCGGCGCGGGTGGTCGTGCTCGTGTCCGGGACGGGCACCCTGCTGCAGGCCCTGCTCGAGGCCTGCGTCGACCCGTCCTACGGCGTCGCGGTCGTCGCGGTCGGCGCCGACCGCGACCGGATCGCCGGTCTGGACCGGGCCCGGGACCGGGGACTGCCGACCTTCGTGGTGCCTCTCCGGGAGCATGCCGACCGGGCCTCCTGGGACGTCGCGCTGGCGGAGGCCCTGGCCGAGCACCGGCCCGACCTCGTCCTCTCCGCCGGGTTCATGAAGATCCTCGGCCCCGCGGTGCTCGGGCGCTTCGTGGTCGTCAACACCCACCCGGCCCTGCTGCCGTCCTTCCCGGGGGCCCACGCCGTCCGGGACGCCCTGGCCCACGGGGTCCGCGTGAGCGGGTGCACGCTGCACCGTGTCGACGCCGGGGTGGACACCGGGCCGATCCTGGCCCAGCGTGCCGTCGCGGTGCTGCCGGACGACACCGAGGAGAGCCTGCACGAGCGGATCAAGGCCGCCGAGCGCGAGCTCCTCGTGCAGGAGCTCCCGCGCCTGCTCGGCCGCTAGACTGACCGCGACACGACTGGCGAGGGTGGACCACCACCGGGGAGTGACGTCGTGGGCATCGCCCGCCTGGGTGCCCGCACCGCGATCCGACCGCTGAGGAGACCCGCCGTGCAGGACCCCCGCCCGACCCCCGGGAGCGAGAGCTCCGACCCCGCCGGTCCCGGCGCACCGGCGACCTCCGAGGTTCCCGCGGCGCCCGACGTCGCGACCGTCCGCGAGGCCGGGGACGACGACGGTCGACGGCCGCTGCGCCGGGCCCTCGTGTCGGTCTACGACAAGACGGGTCTGGACGAGCTGGTCGCCGGCCTGCACCGCGCCGGGGTGGCGCTGGTCTCCACGGGGGGATCGGCCGCCCGGATCGAGGAGCTGGGCGTCCCGGTGACCAGGGTGGAGGACCTCACCGGCTTCCCCGAGTGCCTCGACGGCCGGGTCAAGACCCTGCACCCCCGCGTCCACGCCGGCCTGCTGGCCGACACCTCCAACCCCGACCACGTGGCCCAGCTCGAGGAGCTCGGGGTCGAGCCCTTCGACCTCGTCGTCTGCAACCTCTACCCGTTCACCGAGACGGTCGCCTCCGGCGCCGACCAGGACGCCTGCGTGGAGCAGATCGACATCGGCGGCCCCTCGATGGTCCGGGCCGCCGCGAAGAACCACCGCAGCGTCGCCGTGGTCACCAGCCCCGCGGCATACCCCCGGGTCGTGGCCGCCGCCGCCGGCGGGGGCTTCGACCTGCCGGAGCGGCGGCGACTGGCCGCCGAGGCGTTCGTGCACACCGCCACCTACGACGTGCACGTCGCCTCCTGGATGGGCAGCGTGCTGACCGACACGGGGGACGGCTCGGGGTTCCCCGCCTGGGTCGGTGCGACCTGGGAGCGCAGGGCGGTGCTGCGCTACGGCGAGAACCCCCACCAGCGCGCTGCGCTCTACGCCGACGGCTTCCGGCCCACGCCCGGGCTCGCCCAGGCCGAGCAGCTGGGGGGCAAGGAGATGTCCTACAACAACTACGTCGACGCCGACGCGGCCCGCCGGGCCGCGTCCGACCACGGCGACCGCCCGACGGTGGCGATCATCAAGCACGCCAACCCCTGCGGCATCGCCGTCGGGGCCGACGTCGCCGAGGCGCACCGCCGGGCGCACGCCTGCGACCCGGTCTCGGCGTTCGGCGGGATCGTGGCGACCAACCGGCCGGTCACCCTGCTCATGGCCGAGCAGCTCAAGGACGTCTTCACCGAGGTCGTCGTCGCCCCCGACTTCGACGCCGACGCCCTCGAGCTGCTGCGGACGAAGAAGAACCTGCGCCTGCTGCGGGCGGCCCCGCCCTCCGCCGGCGGCACGGAGACCCGTCCGATCTCCGGCGGGCTCCTGCTGCAGTCCGTGGACGCCGTCGACGCCGTCGTCGAGGACGGCGGTGACGACGCGTCGCGCTGGCGGCTGGTCGCCGGCCCGCCCGCCGACGAGGCCACCCTCGACGACCTGCAGTTCGCCTGGCGGGCCGTGCGGGCCACGAAGTCCAACGCCATCCTGCTCGCCTCCGACGGGGCCAGCGTCGGGATCGGGATGGGCCAGGTCAACCGGGTCGACTCCTGCCACCTGGCGGTGAGCCGGGCCGGGGATCGGGCCGCCGGTGCCGTCGCCGCGTCGGACGCGTTCTTCCCCTTCGCCGACGGCCTGCAGGTGCTCCTGGACGCCGGGGTGCGGGCCGTCGTCGCGCCAGGAGGCTCCGTCCGGGACGAGGAGGTGGTCGCCGCGGCGGAGGCCGCCGGCGTGACGACCTACTTCACCGGCACCCGACACTTCGCGCACTGAGCCACGACCTACACTCGGGCCCATGAGCGCCACCATCCTGGACGGCAAGGCCGTCCTCGCCACGATCAAGGACGAGCTGCGGACACGGGTGAGCGCCCTGGCCCGGCGGGGGACGGTCCCGGGGCTCGGGACCGTGCTCGTGGGGGAGGACCCGGCCAGCTCGTGGTACGTCGGGGCCAAGCACCGCGACTGCGCCGAGATCGGCGTCGCCAGCCTGCGGCGCGACCTGCCGGCGGACGCGACCCTCGACCAGGTGCTCGCCGTCGTCGACGAGCTCAACGCGGACCCGGCGTGCACGGCCTTCCTCGTGCAGCAGCCCACCGGGCTGGACGAGTTCGCGATCCTCTCGCGCGTCGACCCGGTCAAGGACGTGGACGGTCTGCACCCCTTCAACCTGGGCTCGCTCGTGCTGGGCGAGCCGGCGCCCCTGCCGTGCACGCCGGTCGGGGTCGTGGAGCTGCTGAGGCGCTACGACGTGCCGCTGGCCGGGGCAGAGGTGGTCGTGGTGGGCCGGGGTCTCACCGTCGGGCGCCCGCTGGGGCTCATCCTTTCCCGACGCTCGGAGAACGCCACGGTCACGCTGTGCCACACCGGGACCCGTGACCTGGCCGCGCACACGCGCCGGGCCGACGTCGTCGTCGCGGCCGCCGGTGTCCCCGACCTCATCACCCCGGACATGGTCCGGCCGGGGGCCGCGGTCCTCGACGTCGGGGTGGCCCGCCGCGACGGGAAGATCGCCGGCGACGTCCACCCCGACGTGGCCGAGGTGGCCGGGTGGCTGTCGCCCAACCCGGGCGGCGCCGGGCCGATGACGCGGGCCATGCTGCTGAGCAACGTGGTGGAGGCCGCCGAACGGGCCGCCGGCGCCGGCCCGGCGTGAGCCCGGGGCCACCCGCAGGACCGCTGGACGACGACCCCGAGGCCGAGCGCAGGGCCGCCGTGCCCCGGCAGCCGCTCGGCCTGTGGTGGGGTGCCGGCGTCGCGGGGCTCACCGTGGCGGCGGTGCTGCTCGTCACCGAGAACCTGCGTGCCTACGGGTATGCCGTGGGCGTGACCATGGGCGTCCTCGCCCTCGCCCGGATCCTGCTGCCGGACGCCGCGGTCGGGGGGCTGGCGGTGCGCTCGCGCTGGGTCGACGCCACGATCATGGCGCTGCTCGGCCTGGCCGTCGCCGTGCTCGCGGCCACCCTGCGCATCCTCTGAGACCGGCGGCGCACCTGGCCAGGGACGCGACCTGCGGCCGCCGGCAGACTCCCCGCGTGGCGCGCCCGCCCCTGCGCGTCACGCGCCACGGGCCCCTCCCCGGCGGGGGAGGGGCCCGTGGTCAGCGGCGGCGGTCCCGTCGGACCGACCGGTGCCGCGTCCTCAGACCAGCCCGAGCTGGGTGACCGCGTCGCGCTCCTCGGCCAGCTCGGCCACGGAAGCGTCGATGCGACCGCGCGAGAAGTCGTCGATCTCCAGGCCCTGGACGATCTCGTAGCCGCCGTCCCGGGTGGTCACCGGGAAGGAGCTGATCAGGCCCTCGGCCACGCCGTAGGACCCGTCGGAGGTGACGGCCATCGACACCCAGTCGTTCTCGGGCGACCCGCGCAGCCAGTCGCGGGTGTGGTCGATCGTCGCCGACGCCGCGGAGGCCGCGGAGGAGGAGCCCCGCGCCTCGATGATCGCGGCGCCGCGCTTGGCGACCGTCGGGATGAAGGTGTTCTCCAGCCACTCCTGGTCTCCCACCGCCTCGGCCGCGTTGCGACCGCCCACCTTCGCGTGGAACAGGTCGGGGTACTGGGTCGCGGAGTGGTTGCCCCAGATGGTCATCCGGGTGATGTCGGTGACCGGTGCACCGACCTTGGCGGCGAGCTGGGCGATGGCCCGGTTGTGGTCGAGTCTGGTCAGGGCGGTGAACCGCTCGGCCGGGATGTCGGGGGCGTTGCTGCGGGCGATGAGGGCGTTGGTGTTGGCGGGGTTCCCGGTCACGGTCACGCGGACGTCGTCCGCGGCGTGGTCGTTGAGGGCCTTGCCCTGGGCGGTGAAGATCGCGCCGTTGGCCTCCAGCAGGTCGCCGCGCTCCATGCCCTTGCTCCGGGGGCGGGCGCCGACGAGCAGCGCGACGTTGACCCCGTCGAAGACCACGTCCGGGTCGTCGCCGATCTCGATGCCGGCCAGCGTGGGGAACGCGCAGTCGTCGAGCTCCATGACGACCCCCTCCAGCGTCTTCAGCGCGGGCGTGATCTCCAGCAGCCGCAGCTCGACGGGGGTGTCCCTGCCCAGCAGCTCGCCCGAGGCGATGCGGAACAGGAGGCTGTAGCCGATCTGACCGGCGGCGCCGGTCACGGCAACCTTGACGGGTGCGTTCATGAGGGGGTGCCCTTTCCTCGGGTATGGGGTTGCGCCGGGTCCCGCAGGCCCGAGCCCGGGCGGCTGCGGTCCCGTCGGTCCGACGCTAGCACCGGCCCGCCGGGCCGGCTGAGCCGGATGCGGGCGCCACGGCGGGCGCCGTCCCCCCACGGGGTGGCGGGGGTCGGCCCCGCCGGATAGCGTGGCGTCCGGACCGGCCGGGACACCCGGGGGTGGCGACCCACCCCGCCCCGCACCGGTGGAAGGAGTGGACGATGGGTTTCTTCGACAAGGTCAAGGACGCGCTGACCGGCTCGGACGAGGCGCGGGCCGAGAGCGCCCGGGAGCGTGCCCGGGAGGCGCAGGAGAAGGCCGACCGGGTCACGGCGGAGGCACGCGCGAAGGCCGACGAGGCGCAGCGGGAGGCCGACGAGGCCGCCCGCAAGGCCGACGACCCGGCCGACAGCATGACCGCCGAGGACGCGACGACCAAGCAGCGGCTGGCTGACGAGGCGAAGAAGGACGCGGCCGAGGCTGAGGCCGAGGCCGAGAAGGAGGTCGTCCAGGCGGAGGCGAAGGCCCAGAAGGAGGCCGCCCAGGCTGAGGCGGGGGCCAAGAAGGAGGCGGCCGAGCAGCAGGCCGGCGCCGAGCAGGAGGCCGCTGAGCAGCGCTCCGACGCCGTCGCGCACAAGGCCGAGCAGACGAAGGCGGCGCAGCACCGCACCCACACCGTGCAGCGGGGCGACACCCTGGCGGGCATCGCCGAGCACTACGGCGTCGACGCCGACGAGATGGCCCGCCTGAACAACCTGGACAACCCGGACCTGATCTACCCGGGTCAGGTCTTCAAGGTTCCCGCCGGCTGAGCCCGGCCCCCGGCCCAGGTCGGGGAGGGTCACCCCCCGGTTCCGGGCCCGTCGGCGCAGCGCGTCGGCGGGCCCGTGCCCGCCCCCGGGTAGGGTGAACCGCGTGTCCGCTCCCGGAGCCGCCCCCGACGGCCCGACCACGCACGTGCCCGCCGCTCCCGTCGTGGGGGTGGCCCTCCCGGTGCCCGAGCCCTGGGGAGGCCATCTGCAGCGGCTGCGCCAGGACTACGGCGAGCCGGGCGCGGTCCACATCCCCACGCACATCACGCTGCTGCCGCCGACCCCGATCACCCCGGACCTCGTGGCGCCCCTGCGCCAGCACCTGGCGGCGGTGGCGCGCACGCACGACCCGTTCACCGTGATCCTGCGGGGGACGGGCACCTTCCGGCCCGTCTCCGACGTCGTCTTCGTCCAGGTGTCGCAGGGCGTGTCGAGCTGCGAGCGCCTGGAGCGGGACGTGCGGGCGGGGCCGGTGGAGCGACGGCTCGACTATCCCTACCACCCGCACGTGACGATCTCCCACGACCGCTCGCCCGAGGTCCTCGACCGGGCCTTCGCCGACCTGGCCGCGTTCTCGTGCACCTTCGAGGCGGTCAGCTTCCGGCTCTACCTGCACGGCGGGGACGGCATCTGGCAGGTCGTGCAGGACTTCGCGCTCGCCGGCTGAGGCGCGACCCGTCCGCTCAGGCGACCGCGCGGGCGGCGTCCGCCACGACCCGGCCGTAGTGGCTCAGGAGCTGGTCGACCAGGGCCGGCCAGGAGCGACCCACCACGCGCGCGCGCCCGGCCGCTCCGGCGCGGGCGCGCCGCCCGGCGGCGTCCGGCTGCTCGAGCAGGCTCTGGACGGCGGCTCGCAGCGACCCCGGCCGGTCGGGGTCGAAGAGCTCGCCGGTGCGGCCCACCTCGACCAGGTCCAGGGGTCCGCCCCGGGCCGGGGCGACCACCGGCAGCCCCGACGCGGAGGCCTCCTGCAGCGTCTGACCGAACGTCTCCCGGGTGCCGGTGTGCACGAAGGCGTCGAAGGCGCCGTAGGCCCGGGCCAGGTCGAGCCCCTCCCGACGGCCCAGGAACGCGGCTCCCGGCAGCAGCGCCTCGAGCTGGTCCCGGCTGGGTCCCTCCCCGACCAGGACCAGCCGGGTCCCGGGCAGGTCGACGAGCTCGGCCAGGCGGTGCAGCTCCTTCTCCGGGGCCAGCCGGCCCACGTACCCCAGCAGCACCTCCCCGTCGGGAGCCAGCCGCGCCCGCAGCGCGCGGGTGGCCGGCTCCTCCGCGCGGCCGGGGTGGAAGAGGTCGGCGTCCACGCCCCGGCCCCACAGGGCCACCCGCGGCACGTCGTGGTCCGCCAGGTCGTGCAGGGCCGCGGTGGAGGGGGCCAGGGTGAGGTCGGCCTGCTGGTGGATCCGGCGGATCCAGCGCCAGGCCGCACGGGACGTCAGGTCGCCGGCGGGACCGGAGTGCTGGCGGATGTAGGAGGGCATGTCCGTCTGGTAGACCGCCACGGACGGCAGCCCCAGGGCCCGGGCCGCGATGAGGCCCCGGACCCCGAGGACGAACGGCGAGGACACGTGGACCACGTCGGGCGCGAACCGGTGGAGCACCGTCTCCAGCTCGTAGGAGGGCAGCCCGACCCGGAACTGGCGCACCGGGACGCTCGTCACCGAGTGCACCGGGAACCCGGCGTACCACTCGGGGGTGGCGGTCGGGCTCCAGGGGCTGGTCCCCGGTGCGACGACGAGGGCGTCGTGGCCGCCTGCCCGGAGGTTCTCCAGGATCTTGCACACGCTCGTGGTGACCCCGTTCAACGCCGGCAGGAACGACTCGGTCACGATGGCCACGCGCACGTGCTCCAGGGTGGGGGTCCCGGGTGTGCCGGGGGCGACCGTGGGGTGTGCGGCGGGTGAGCGTCGGGTGAGCAACGGGTGGCCGAGCCCGTCCCGCAACCGCCCGCGGCGGCGCGGCGGGTCCTCGTGCTCGCCGGCGGTGCTCAGGTCAGCTCCTCCCGACCGGTGCGGCGCAGGGTCTCCACCAGGCCTTTGATGTCCTGGCAGTGCTGCCGGGTGGTGACCAGGACGGCGTCGGGGGTGTCCACGACGACCACGTCCTGCAGTCCGAGGGTCACCACGGTCCGACCACCCCGGGGCGCGACGAGGCCGGTCGACCCCTCGTCCACGACGAGGTGGCCGGGGCCCAGGACGCGCAGCCCGGGGTGCTCGGCCGACTCCGGCAGCAGGTCGGCCAGGGAGGAGAAGTCGCCGACGTCGTCCCAGCCGAACGGCGCCGGCACGACCGCCACCCGACCCGCCGCGGCGGCCGGCTCGGCGACCGCGTGGTCGATCGAGATCCGCGGGAGCGACCCCCAGAGCTCCTCGATCGCGGAGGGGTCCTCGGCCACGCGGCGCAGGGTCTGCACCATCCGGGGATGCCGCGTCGCCAGCAGCTCCAGCAGCGTGCCGGCCCGCACGACGAACATCCCGGCGTTCCACAGGTAGGTGCCGGAGGACACGTACTCCGCCGCCAGCTCGGCGTCGGGCTTCTCCACGAACGCCTCGGCGTGCCGCACCTGCGGCGCCCCGGTGACCCCCAGCGCCCGCCCCACCCGCACGTAGCCGAAGCCCGTCGCCGGGCGGGTGGGCGTGATCCCGAGGGTGACGAGCAGACCCTCCCGGGCCGCGCGCACCGCCTGGTGGACCCGCTCGCGGAAGACCTCCGGCTGCTCGATCACGTGGTCGGCGGCGAAGGAGCCGAGCACCGCCTCGGGGTCCCGCCGCTCCAGGACCGCGGCCGCCAGGCCGATCGCCGGCATCGAGTCCCGGGGGCCGGGCTCCACGAGCAGGTTCGCCGGCAGCAGGTCGGGCAGCTGCTCACGCACGGCGTCCGCGTGCCGCGTCCCGGTGACGACGAGGACCCGGTCCCCCGCGAGCGGCCGCAGACGCTCCACGGTGTCCTGCAGGAGCGAGCGCCCCGACCCGGTGAGGTCGTGCAGGAACTTCGGGGAGGCGGCGCGCGACAACGGCCACAGCCGGGTCCCCGAGCCCCCGGCGGGGACCACGGCGGTCAGGTCGGGCACGAGGTCTCCTGCCGGGTCCGGGGTGGGCATGGGGCTCAGTCTAGGGTGGCGCCATGCCTGCGCCCCCGGGTCCGACCGCCGCGTCCGCCCCCGCCCGCCGTGCCGGTGGCGCCGTCGCGGTCACGGCATACCGGAGGGTGGTGCGGCCCCTGCTGTGGCGCGCGGACGCCGAACGGGTCCACCACGCGACCGTATCCCTGGCCCAGGGGCTGGGGGCCACCGCCCCGACGCGGGCCCTGGCCTCCCTGGCGGGGTATGCCGTGGGGGGGCGGGGCGTGGGAACCGAGCCCGTCGAGGTGCTCGGGCTGCGGATGCGCCACCGGGTCGGCCTGGCGGCCGGCATGGACAAGGACGGCCGGGCGGTGCCCACCTGGGGCGCGCTGGGGTTCGGGCACGTGGAGCTGGGCACGGTGACCGCCGTCGCGCAGCCGGGGAACCCGCGGCCGCGCCTGTACCGGCTGCCCGCGTCGGGTGCGGTCCTCAACCGGATGGGCTTCAACAACGAGGGGGTGCACGCCCTGGCCGACCGGCTCAGGGCGGCCAGGGAGGCCGGGCTCGTGGACGTGCCGGTCGGGGTGAGCATCGGCAAGAGCAAGGTGACCCCGGTGCCGGAGGCCGTGGGCGACTACCTGACGTCGGTGGCCGCTCTGGAGGGGCTGGCCGACTACCTGGCCGTCAACGTCTCCAGCCCGAACACGCCGGGGCTGCGCTCGCTGCAGGACGCCGGGCCCCTCCGGGAGCTGCTCACCGAGGTCGTCCGGGCCGCCGCCGGCACGCCCGTCCTCGTCAAGCTCGCCCCCGACCTGACCGACCCCGCGCTGGACGAGGCGCTCGAGGTGGCGACCGGGGCCGGGGTCGCGGGCATCGTCGCCACCAACACGACGCTGTCCCGGGACGGGGTGGTGCCCGCCGAGCGCGAGCTCGCCTCCGCCCAGGCCGGCGGGCTCTCGGGGGCGCCGCTGACCCGTCGTGCCCGGGAGGTCGTGGCCCGCGTCGTGGCGCGCACCGACCTGCCGGTGGTGGGGGTCGGCGGCCTGATGACCGGGGACGACGTGCGGGCGATGCTCGACGCGGGGGCCAGCCTGGTGCAGCTCTGGACCGGCCTCGTCTACGCCGGACCGGGGCTGCTGGGAGAGGCCGTGCGGGCAGCGGGTGCGGCGTCCCGGCCCGCCGGGGAGGTGCGGCGCGGGCCCGGCCCGGCGTGAGCGCGGCCCGACAGTAGGCTGAGGTCATGTCAGAGGCGACGACCGAGTCCGGGCTGCCGATCAGGGCGCGCTACGGACCAGAGGACCTGGACGGCTTCGACCCCGCCACCCGGCTGGGCGAGCCCGGTGCCTACCCCTTCACCCGAGGGGTCTACCCGAGCATGTACACCGGGCGTCCGTGGACCATGCGCCAGTACGCCGGGTTCGGCACCGCGGCGGAGTCCAACGCCCGCTACAAGGAGCTGGTCGCCAACGGCACCGGCGGGCTGTCGGTCGCCTTCGACCTGCCCACCCAGATGGGCTACGACTCCGACCACCCGCTGGCCTCCGGCGAGGTCGGCAAGGTGGGCGTGGCGATCGACTCGGTCGAGGACATGCAGCTGCTCTTCGACGGGCTCCCGCTGGACGAGGTGTCCACCTCGATGACGATCAACGCCCCGGCCGCCTCGCTGCTGCTGATGTACCAGCTCGTGGCGGAGGGCAACGGCATCCCCGCGTCCTCGCTGACCGGGACGATCCAGAACGACGTGCTCAAGGAGTACATCGCCCGCGGCACCTACATCTACCCGCCGGCGGAGTCCCTGCGGCTGATCAGCAACATCTTCGCCTACTGCCAGCAGGAGATCCCGCGCTGGAACACGATCTCCATCTCCGGCTACCACATGGCCGAGGCCGGGGCCACCCCGGCGCAGGAGGTCGCCTTCACGCTGGCCAACGCCAAGGCCTACGTCCAGGCCGCCCTCGACGCCGGGCTGGCCGTCGACGACTTCGCCCCGAGGCTCTCCTTCTTCTTCGTCGCCCGCACCACGCTGCTGGAGGAGGTGGCCAAGTTCCGTGCCGCCCGCCGCATCTGGGCCCGGATGATGAAGGAGGAGTTCGGTGCGCAGAACCCCAGGTCGATGATGCTGCGCTTCCACACCCAGACGGCGGGCGTGCAGCTCACCGCCCAGCAGCCGGAGATCAACCTGGTCCGGGTGGCCCTGCAGGGGCTCGGGGCGGTCCTGGGCGGGACCCAGTCGCTGCACACCAACTCCTTCGACGAGGCGATCGCCCTGCCGACCGCCAAGGCCGCCCGGCTGGCCCTGCGCACCCAGCAGGTCCTGGCCTACGAGACGGACGTGACCAAGACCGTCGACCCCTTCGCGGGCTCCTACGTGGTCGAGTCCCTCACCGACGACCTGGAGGGGGCCGTCGAGGCGCTGATGCAGGCGGTCGAGGACCGTGGGGGAGCGGTCCGGGCGATCGAGCAGGGGTTCCAGAAGGGCGAGATCGAGCGGTCGGCCTACGAGAACGCCCTCCAGATCGACTCGGGCGAGCGGGTCGTCGTGGGGCAGAACAGGTTCACCGTGGAGGAGCACGAGCGCTACGAGCCGCTGCGGGTGGACCCGACCATCGAGGCGGCCCAGGCCGAACGGCTGGAGCGGCTGCGGGCCGACCGTGACCAGGGCGCCGTGGACCGCGCGCTGGCCGACCTGCGCGCCGCGGCCCAGGGCACCGCCAACGTCCTGCCCCCCATGCGCGAGGCGCTGGCCGCCAGGGCCACGGGGGGCGAGGTCGCCGACGCCCTGCGGGAGGTCTGGGGTCAGCACGTCCCGCACGAGACGTTCTGACCGGGCGGGGTGGGGTTGTACCCTGGGTGGTCGACCACCCGCCGCCGACCGAGGTGAGAGAACCCCCGTGACGACCCCTACCGCCCGCCGCGCCCGACGCGCCGACGACTCCTGGACCCCCCGGGAGGACCCCGGGATCGTCGAGACGGTCGGTCGGCACGTGGAGGGTATGGCGGAGCGGCTGGTCCAGCTGCGCCGCACGGTCCACCAGCAGCCCGAGCTCTCCTGGCACGAGCTGCGCACGACCGCCCTCGTCACCGACGTGCTCACCGACGCCGGGGTCGAGGTGACGGCGCTCCCGGGGACCGGGGCCGTGGCCGACCTGGGCCACCCCGACCCCCGCGTGCGGATCGCCCTGCGGGCCGACCTCGACGCGCTGCCGCTGGAGGAGGCCACCGGCCTGCCCTTCGCCTCGCGCACCCACGGGGTGTGCCACGCCTGTGGCCACGACGTGCACACCGTCGGCGTCCTCGGTGCCGGGCTGGCGCTCAAGGCGGTCGAGGACGAGCTGGTGCGGCGGCGGATCGGCGTGCGCCTCCTCTTCCAGCCGGCGGAGGAGACCATCCCCGGCGGTGCCCACACGGTCATGGAGCACGGCGGGCTCGACGGGGTGGACCGCCTGCTGGCGGTCCACTGCGACCCCTCGGTGGACGTCGGGTCGGTCGGCCTGCGCGTGGGTCCGATCACCGCCGCCTCCGACTCGGTGCACGTGGCGCTGACCGGCCGGGGAGGGCACACCTCCCGGCCCCACCTGACCCAGGACCTCACCTACGCGCTCGGCAAGGTGGTCACCGAGGTGCCGGCGGTGCTCTCCCGACGCCTGGACCCCCGGGACGGCGCCACGCTCGTGTGGGGCATGGTGCGCGCCGGCTCGGCGCCCAACATCATCCCCACGCGTGCCGAGTGCACCGGGACCCTGCGCATCCTCGACGCCGACGCGTGGCACAGCACCGGACCGCTCATCGAGGAGATCGTGCGCTCGGTGGTGGCGCCGTACGGCGTCGGCGCCGAGGTGACCTACGTCAAGGGCGTGCCGCCCGTGGACAACGACAACGACGCCGTCGTGGCGCTGTCCAAGGCGGCGATGTCCCTCCTCGGCCCGCACGCGGTGGTGCCGACCAAGCAGTCCATGGGAGGGGAGGACCTGGGGTGGTACCTGACCCAGGTGCCCGGTGCGATGGCCCGGCTGGGGACCCGGACGCCCGGCGGGACCACCCACGAGCTGCACCAGGGCGACCTCGTCGTCGACGAGCGCGCGGTCGTCGTGGCCGCACAGGTGCTGGCGGCCAGCGTCCTGACCTCCGTGGGGCCCGACGGACTCCTCTGAGGGCCGTCGCCCCTTCGGTGCAGGACGGGCGTCCCAGCATGTTCCGGGGGGAGATACCATCAGGACTGCACAAACCCTATCTGCTGATCTAAGGAGGACCCCGTGCGTCGGGTTCTGAAGCTCGCGGCCGTCGGTGCCGCCGCCTCCCTCGTCCTCGCCGCCTGCGGCGAGGCCCCGGAGGACACCGACACCGGTACCACCAACAACGACTCCGGTGCTGGCGCCACCGACGACACCGCCGCCACCGACGACGGCGCGGCCGCCGGCGGTGCCGAGGACTTCCAGGCGTGCATGGTCTCCGACTCCGGCGGCTTCGACGACCAGTCCTTCAACCAGTCGGGCAAGGAGGGTCTGGACGCGGCGGCGGAGTCGCTGGGGATCGACACCACCGAGGTCGAGTCCCAGTCGGACGCGGACTACGCCACGAACGTGAACAACCTGGTCAGCCAGGGCTGCAACCTGACCATCGGGGTCGGCTTCCTCCTCGAGGACGCGATCCAGGAGGCCGCGGACGCCAACGCGGACACCAACTTCGCCCTCATCGACTCCGCCTTCAGCGACGCCGACTTCAACCCGGTCGAGCTGGACAACGCCAAGCCGATCCTCTTCAACACCGCCGAGGCCAGCTTCCTGGCCGGCTACCTCGCCGCCGGCATGACCGAGACCGGCACCGTGGCCACCTTCGGCGGCATCCAGCTGCCCTCGGTGGCGATCTTCATGGACGGCTTCGCCGACGGTGTGGACAGGTACAACGAGGACAACGACGCCGAGGTCCAGCTCCTGGGCTGGGACAAGGAGGCGCAGGACGGGTCCTTCTCCGGCGACTTCGAGAACCAGTCCCAGGGCCAGACCCTCACCGAGCAGTTCATCGCCCAGGGTGCCGACGTCATCATGCCCGTCGCCGGTCCCGTCGGCCTCGGCGCAGCCGCGGCCGCCAGCGAGAACGAGGGCGTCAAGGTCGTCTGGGTCGACTCCGACGGCTACCTGACCGCCTCGGAGTACTCCGACATCATGCTCACCTCGGTCATGAAGCAGATCGGCCCGGCCGTCGAGGACACCATCACCCAGACCTACGAGGGCGGCTTCACCAACGAGCCCTACGTCGGGACGCTGGAGAATGAGGGCGTCGGCCTGGCGCCGTACCACGACTTCGAGGACGCGGTGGCCGAGAAGACCGCCGTCGGCCCCGACGGCGAGGAGATGCCGCTCAACGAGGTCATCGACGCCTACGAGGAGCAGATCGTCTCCGGCGAGCTGGCCATCGAGACGCCGAACGCCCCGCAGTGACCCGGTGACCCCCGGGGCCAGGCCCCGGGGACACCAGCGACGGCGCAGCGGCCCGGCCCTTCGGGTCGGGCCGCTGCGGCGTCGCCCACCGCCACCACCGCCAACGACACGAAGGCACCCACGCGATGAAGCTGGAACTGCGGGGCATCACCAAGGTGTTCGGCCCCCTGGTCGCCAACGACCACATCGACCTCGTCGTCGAACCGGGTGAGATCCACGCCCTGCTCGGGGAGAACGGGGCCGGCAAGAGCACCCTGATGAACGTCCTCTACGGCCTCTACGACCCGGACGGCGGGCAGATCCTGCTCGACGACCAGCAGGTCCGCTTCAAGGGCCCCGGGGACGCGGTCGCCGCCGGGATCGGCATGGTCCACCAGCACTTCATGCTGGTGCCCGTGTTCACGGTCGCCGAGTCGGTGGCCCTGGGCTACGAGCCCGCCGGCCCCGGCGGGGTGCTGGACCTGGACCGGGCCCGGCAGCGGGTCACCGAGATCTCCGAGCGGTTCGGCTTCCACGTGGACCCGGACGCGCTGGTCGAGGACCTTCCCGTGGGGGTGCAGCAACGCGTGGAGATCATCAAGGCGCTCTCCCGGGACGCCCAGGTGCTCATCCTGGACGAGCCCACGGCCGTGCTCACGCCCCAGGAGACCGACGAGCTCATCGGCATCATGGGTGAGCTGAAGGAGGCCGGCACCTCGATCGTCTTCATCACCCACAAGCTGCGCGAGGTGCGCGCCGTCGCCGACAAGATCACCGTCATCCGCCGGGGCAAGGTGGTCGGCGAGGCCAGCCCCAGCTCCACGGAGACCGAGCTGGCCTCGATGATGGTCGGACGCTCCGTGAGCCTCACCGTCGACAAGCAGCCGGCCACCCCGGGCGACGCCGCCTTCGTCGTGGAGGACCTCACCGTGGTCAGCCCCGCCGGCACCGTCCTGGTGGACGACATCTCCTTCGAGGTGCGCGCCGGGGAGATCCTGTGCATCGCCGGTGTCCAGGGCAACGGGCAGACCGAGCTCGCCGAGGCGATCCTGGGCCTGGAGGAGATCGAGTCCGGCCGGATGCTCCTCGACGGCACCGAGCTCGGCGGGACCGGGGTGCGGGACCGCCTCCGCGCGGGGATCGGTTTCGTGCCGGAGGACAGGTCCACCGACGGTGTCATCCCCAGCTTCACCATCGCCGAGAACCTGGTCCTGGACATCTACGACACGCCCGAGTTCGCGCGCGGGGTCACCATGAGTCCCGCCAAGGTGGCCGACAACGCGGTCCGGCGCGCCGAGGAGTTCGACGTGCGCTACACCGACGTGCAGGACCCGGTCTCCACCCTCTCTGGCGGCAACGCCCAGAAGGTGGTGCTCGCCCGGGAGATGTCCCGTCCGCTCCGGCTGCTCGTCGCCTCCCAGCCCACCCGCGGCCTGGACGTGGGATCCATCGAGTTCGTGCACGGCCGGGTCGTCCGCGAGCGGGACCAGGGCACCCCCTGCATCATCGTCTCCACCGAGCTGGACGAGGTGCTCGGGCTGGCCGACCGGATCGCGGTGATGTACCGCGGCCGGATCGTCGGCGTGGTCGACGGGGCGGACGCCGACCGCGACATGCTGGGGCTGATGATGGCCGGGGTGCCCATGGACGAGGCCCGCCGGCAGGCGGCCGAGCACCACTCGGTCCTCGGTTCGGCCGACCTGGCCCGGGCGGGCGGCGGCAGCACCGCCCCCGCCCCCGCACCCCATACCCCCGACCCTGCGAGCGCGGAGGAGCGGTCGTGACCGACCACCCGAGCCCCCACGACGGCACGGACGCCGCCGACGAGCGGTCCGCCGCCGCCGCACCCCCCGCCGAGACCGGTGACGCGCAGCCCGCGGCCGCCTCCCCGGAGGGGCCCACGCACCGGGACGAGGACCACCCCGGGGTGCTGCACCAGATCCTCTCCGGCAACGCGCTGATGTCGGTGTTGGCGGTCGTTCTGGCGCTGCTCATCGGCGGGCTGCTCATCGCCTTCGCCGACGAGGAGACCCGGGCGGCCTCCGGCTACTTCTTCTCCCGCCCGGGCGACATGCTCTCGGCCGGCTGGACCGCGATGACCGACGCCTACGTGGCGATGTTCCGCGGTTCGGTCTTCAACTGGCAGTCCGACACCTTCGCCGGCATGATCAAGCCGCTCACCGAGTCGATGGTCTTCGCCGTCCCCCTGATCCTCGCCGGCCTCGGCATCGCCGTGGGCTTCCGGGCCGGCCTGTTCAACATCGGGGCCCAGGGCCAGATCATCGTCGGTGCCATCGTCGCGGCCTGGCTCGGCTTCGCCTTCGACCTGCCGCCCGTCGTCCACCTGCTGGCGGCGATCCTGGGCGGCGCGATCGGCGGGGCCGTCTACGGCGGCATCCCCGGCGTCCTCAAGGCCCGGTTCGGGGCCAACGAGGTGATCGTGACGATCATGCTGAACTACATCGCGGTCTACCTCATCAGCTTCGTCCTGCGGCAGCCGACCTTCAACCCGGGCCGCACCGGGCAGCGCAGCCCGGCCGTGTCCGCGGACGCCACCTACCCCCTGCTCATCCCCGAGTGGCTGGTGCCCGGCAACACCTTCCGGCTGCACTGGGGCTTCGTCGTGGCCGTCCTGGCGGCCTGGTTCGTGTGGTGGCTCCTGGAGCGCTCGACCGTCGGCTTCGAGATCCGCGCCGTGGGCGCCAACGCCAAGGCGGCCCGCACCGCGGGCATGTCGGTGGGGCGCACCACGATCATCACGATGGTCGTCGCCGGGGCCCTGGCCGGGCTGGCCGCCACCGCGCAGGTGCTGGGCACGGAACGGTCCCTGACGGCCGGGGTGGCCGCCTCCTACGGGTTCGACGCGATCACGGTCGCCCTGCTGGGGAGGTCCCGGCCGTGGGGCACCTTCTTCGCCGGGCTGCTGTTCGGGGCGCTCAAGGCCGGCGGCTTCCTCATGCAGTCCCTGACCCAGACGCCGATCGACATCGTGCTGGTCGTCCAGTCCCTCATCGTGCTGTTCATCGCGGCACCGCCGCTGGTGCGCACCATCTTCCGTCTGCCCGCACCGTCGGCGGCGCGACCACGGTCCCGCCGCGCAGTCAAGGAGGCCGCCGCGTGAGCACCACCACCGAGCGCCCCACCCCCTCGGGCGCCACCGCGGCCGGGCCCGGCCCGGGCACGCGGCGAAGGACGAGCCTGAAGCCGACGGTCGTGTACGCGCTCGCCGCCCTGGCCTCGCTGCTGCTGTTCGTCCCGGGCACCCCCAGCGACGTGCGCACCGTCTTCCAGTTCGGCTCGGGACGGGAGTTCATCCGGGTCCCGGACGTCCCCGTGCCCTCGCTGGTCACCCTCGTCCTGCTGACGGTCCTGCTCGCCGGGGCCGCCGTGTGGGCCTTCCTGCAGCACCGGGCCGGACGACCCCTGCCCGCCTGGTGGCACGTCCTGGTGGGCGTCGCCTTCATCACCGCCTTCCTCACCTACGTGGGGGCGGGCCGATCCTCGGTCATCCCCGTCGTCGCGCTGCTCGCCGGTGCGCTGGCGCTGTCCGTCCCGCTGGTCTTCGGCTCCATGTCGGGCGTCATCTGCGAGCGCTCCGGGGTGATCAACATCGCCATCGAGGGGCAGCTGCTCTTCGGCGCCTTCGCGGCGGCCCTGGTCGCCTCCTCGGTCGGCATCGGCTACGTCGGCCTGCTCGCCGCCCCGGTCGCCGGCGCGATGGTCGGTGGCCTGCTGGCCTGGTTCGCGGTGGCCTACCGGGTCAACCAGATCATCGTCGGCGTGGTGCTCAACACCCTGATCATCGGCCTGACGGGATTCCTCTTCTCCACGCTGATGTCGGACAACAAGGCGTTGTGGAACACCCGGATGCCGCTGCCGCGGCTGCCGGTCCCGGTGCTCTCGGAGATCCCGGTGGTCGGGCCGGTGCTCTTCGACCAGACCATCCTGGTCTACCTCATGTACGTCGTCGTCGCGGTGTTGCAGTTCATGCTCTTCCGCAGCCGCTGGGGCCTGCGGACCCGGGCCGTGGGGGAGCACCCCAGGGCGGCGGACACCGTGGGCATCAAGGTGAACACCCGGCGGGTGCTCAACGTCATCCTCGGCGGTGCCGTGGCCGGTCTGGGCGGCGCCTTCTTCACCGTCGGCTCCGGCCTGGCCTTCGGCCGGGAGATGTCGGCCGGCCAGGGCTACATCGCGCTGGCCGCGATGATCCTGGGCAAGTGGAACCCCAAGCTGGCGGTGCTGGCGGCGCTGCTGTTCGGTTTCTCCAAGAACCTCGGCAACGTGCTGTCGACCATCGGGTCGGGCGTGCCCTCGGAGCTGCTGCTCATGCTGCCCTACGTCATCACGATCCTGGCCGTCGCCGGGTTCGTCGGACGGGTCCGTCCGCCGGCCGCCAACGGCACGCCCTACACCAAGAGCTGAGCGGGAGGTACGACGTGAGCGAGCAGGAGGTGTCCGCGGACGCCGTGGACTGGGAGGGCCTGCGGGCCAGGGCCGTCGAGGTCATGGGGCGGGCCTACGTCCCCTACTCCCGCTACCCGGTCGGCGTCGCGGGCCTGGTGGACGACGGCCGGGTGGTCTCGGGCTGCAACGTGGAGAACGCCAGCTACGGCCTGACCCTGTGCGCCGAGTGCGGGATGGTCTCCGACCTCGTCGCCGGAGGTGGGGGCCGGCTGGTGGCCGTGGTGTGCGTCGACGGGCACGGCGGCACGCTGATGCCCTGCGGCCGGTGCCGTCAGCTGCTCTGGGAGCACGGCGGCGCGACCTGCCTGCTGGCCACGCCCGAGGGCGTGCTGCCGATGGACCAGGTGCTGCCCCAGGCGTTCGGCCCGGACCACCTCACCCGCTGACCCGGGTGGGGCGGTCGACCAGGGCTTGCCGCGGCATACCGGCCTCCAGCGCCAGCCGGGCGGCCTCGGGGCTGCGGGGGACGTAGAAGACCTCACCGGCGATTCCGCGCACCCGCTCGTGCAGGGTGCGCACCGTGCCGGCGTCGACGACCACGCGACCCTGCTCCGGCGGCAGGTAGAGGTCCTCGCCGAAGGTGCCGCCGCCGTCCCTGCGGGCGACCCGGGTGACGTCCACGGGACGGTGTCCCATCGCCTCGGCCAGCGTGCGCATCAGCGTGTCGTCCTGGGGCTCCCCGCCCTCCTGCGGCGTCCCCACAGCGACCCGGCCCTCCGGGCCTAGCTCCACGCGCTGGAGGACCTGCTTGGCCAGCAGGTCGCGGGTCATGACCGTGTAGACCAGGGCGCTGTGCCCGTCCACCTCGGCCTGCGCGGCGAGCACCAGCGCGGCCGCGTCCACCCCGACGGCCAGCGTCCGTGCGGCCGAGAGGGTCGCCGCCGTCCGGGGCGTGGAGACCCCGGCGACCACGCGACCGTTGCGGACGGCGATGATGGTGGGGAACATCGGCTGCTCGCCGTGCGTCCCACCACGGGCGCGGGTGCGCCGCAGCAGGTCGGTCACAGGAGGGACGACGAGGGCCATGACGTCAGCGATGAGCACGCGGGTCAGGATGCCACACCGGGGCGGGGCACGGCCGTGAAGGCCTCCCAGGTGCCCTGGTGGGGCTGGGTGCTGCTCGTGCTCGGGACGCTGAGCCTCCTGGACGCCCTGGACGGCGGGCTGCTCCCGCTGATCATCCTGGGGGTGATCGGGTGGAAGGTGTTCGGCAAGCAGCTGTCGGCGGGAGCCGGACCCCGCAACCGCGTCCCGCCGGCGGGCCGGCCCGTCGGCGGAACCGCCGCGCCGGGGGAGCGCAGCCCCTGGGGTCCGCCCTCGACCGGTGCCGGCCACGCCGGCCCGCTCGACCGTCCCGGTGGGCCCCCGACCATGCCGACGATCGACGTGCCCCGCTACCCGGGGTCGGCCGGAACACCCGCACCGCCGCCGCCCGGCGCGCCGACCGGTCCGGGCAGCGCGGGCGACCCCGCCCGCTCGCTCCTGCGGCTGCAGCTGTCCCAGGTGGGGCGCGACCTGGAGCAGGCCCTCGCGGCCGGCGACGCGGGGCGCGCCAGGCAGCTGCTGGAGGGCATGGACCGCCAGCTCACCGCCGGCCGGGCCGAGGGGGCGCAGGAGCGCGCGCTGCACGACGACGTGCGCACGGCCCTGGGTGCGCTCACCCGCGGCTCCGGCGGCGTCGACCGCGCCGCGCTGGACCGGGTCGTGGCCCGGTGCCGCGCGATGGGCCAGACTGGGCACCATGAGTGAGTCCTTCGACGCCGTCGACATCATCCGGACCAAGCGGGACCGGGGGGAGCTGTCCCCCGAGGAGATCGCGTGGGTGGTGGACGCCTACACCCGCGAGGTCGTGGCCGACGAGCAGATGTCCGCGCTGGCCATGGCCATCCTGCTCAACGGGATGAACCGCCGCGAGATCGGCGACTGGACGGCGGCGATGATCGCCTCGGGGGAGCGCATGGACTTCTCCTCCCTCTCGCGGCCGACGGCGGACAAGCACTCGACCGGCGGGGTCGGCGACAAGATCACCCTGCCGCTGGCTCCGCTCGTGGCCGCCTGCGGGGTCGCCGTGCCCCAGCTCTCCGGGCGGGGACTGGGCCACACCGGCGGGACGCTGGACAAGCTGGAGGCCGTCCCCGGGTGGCGCGCCTCGCTGTCCAACGAGGAGATCCTCGACCAGCTCGAGGACGTGGGCGCGGTCATCTGCGCGGCCGGCTCCGGGCTGGCGCCGGCGGACAAGCGTCTGTACTCGCTGCGGGACGTCACCGGCACGGTCGAGGCGATCCCGCTCATCGCTTCCTCGATCATGAGCAAGAAGATCGCCGAGGGCACCGGGGTGCTCGTGCTCGACGTCAAGGTCGGCTCGGGGGCGTTCATGAAGACCGAGGCCGACGCCCGCGAGCTGGCCGAGACCATGGTCGCGCTGGGGCAGGACGCCGGCGTGCACACGGTCGCCCTGCTCACCGACATGTCGACCCCGCTGGGCCTGACGGCCGGCAACGGCCTGGAGGTGCGCGAGAGCGTCGAGGTGCTGGCCGGCGGGGGGCCCCAGGACGTCGTGGAGCTCACGCTGGCCCTGGCGCGCGAGATGCTCGCCGGGGCGGGGGTGGAGGACGTCGACCCGGCCGACGCGCTGCAGGACGGCCGGGCCATGGACGTGTGGCGCCGGATGATCTCCGCCCAGGGCGGAGACCCGGACGCCGAGCTGCCGACGGCCAAGGAGACCCACCAGGTCGTCGCCGACCGCGACGGCGTGCTCACCGAGCTCGACGCGCTCGCCGTCGGGGTGTCCGCCTGGCGGCTGGGCGCCGGCCGCGCCCGCAAGGAGGACCCGGTGCAGGCGGCCGCCGGCGTGGAGCTGCACGCCAAGCCCGGTGACCGCGTCCGGGCGGGGGAACCGCTGATGACCCTGCACACCGACACCCCGGAGCGCTTCGAGCGCGCCGTCGCCGCCCTCGACGGTGCCTGGGCGGTCGGGGACCGGGCGCCCGACCGGCCGGACGTCGTCCTCGACCGCGTCGACTGACGCGGTCGGCAGGGGCGTCCTCGGTGCCCCCTCAGTACCCCTGGCCGTCGGCGGTGCCGCCGGCCGCCCCGGCCTCCGGGACGACGAGCGTGCCCGCGTCTGCGCGCTCGCGCGCACCGGTGAGCAGGGCTTCGGTGGAGGAGGTGCCGATCCGGGTGACGCCCTCGGCGCACATCGCCAGGAGGGTGTCGATGTCGCGGACGCCGCCGGAGGCCTTCACCTGGACCTTCGGTCCGGTGCTGGCGCGCATGAGGCGCACGTGCGGCAGGGTGGCCCCGCCCCCTGCGAACCCCGTCGAGGTCTTGACGAAGTCGGCCCCCGCAGCCTCGGCCGCCCGGCACCCGGCGACCACCTGGTCGTCGTCCAGCAGGGCGGTCTCCAGGATGACCTTCACGAGCGCACCGGCCGCGTGACCCACCTCCACGACGGCGGTGATGTCGTCCTGGACGTCCTGCAGCTCGCCGCCGCGGAGCCGGCCGATGTTGACGACCATGTCCAGCTCGGTCGCACCGTCCTCGAGGGCCTGACGGGACTCGGCCACCTTCGCCGTGGTCGAGGTGGTCCCGTGCGGGAAGCCGATGACCGTGCACACCCGGGTGCGGTGCCCCTCGACGGCCCGCGCCGCCAGGACCACGTCGCTGGGCCGCACGCAGACCGACCAGATCTCGTGCCCGGCGAGCTCGCGGCAGGAGCCTTCGACCTCCTGCGGGGTCAGCTCGGGCTTGAGCAGCGCGTGGTCCACGAGGTCGGCGACGTCCTGGACGGTCAGGGTGCTCCCGGGGGCATAGGTGTTCGGCATGCGTCCCACTGTAGGTGGACCACCTAGGATCGCGGTATGCCGACGACGTTGCGGCCGGTCCGGGTGCCCGGGACCGGGGAGAAGCTGATCCAGGAGCTGGCCGGCGCCGCCAGCACGGGGCACCGGACGGTGTCCTTCGCGCGGATGACGGCACCTCCGGGGTGGTCCGAGCCGGGCCAGCGTCCCGAGTTCGACGAGATCACCTACGTGCTCGCGGGGGAGATCCTCGTGGAGCACGAGGGCGGCTCGACGAGCGTCACCGCCGGGGGGTGCATCCTCACCCGCGCCGGGGAGTGGGTCCGCTACGCCGTCGGCGCCGCCGGGGCGGACTACCTGGCGGTGTGCGCCCCGGCCTTCACCGTCGAGGGGGCGCGGCGGGACCCCGGTCCCGACCCCGTCGGCGGCTGAGCCGCGTCCGGGGGGAGCAGGCGCCGGCGCAGGGCGTCGTCCCTGCCCAGGCGGGCCTCGTCGCGACGGCGGCGCTCGGCCAGGACCCCGGCGAGCAGCTCCTCGGGGTGCTCGTCAGCGGGCGCGGCAGGTGCCACGCGAGGGGCCACGGCCGTCCACAGCTCGGCAGCGGCGCGCGAGCGGGCGTCCGGGTCGAGCTGGTCGGCCCGGGAGAGCAGCTGGCGGACCGCGACGACGAGGGCGTCGGGCAGGGGGCCGATGTCCGCGTCCCTCGCCCAGGCGGTGACGGTGGGGCCGGCGGAGGGGAGCTCGACCGCGGGCAGCCTGACCCGGTCGCGCACGACGTACGTCCCGGCCAGCAGGTCGCCCAGGCGCCGGGCCCGCTCGTTGGTGGCGGCCACGAGGAGCGCCAGCCCGCCGAGGGTGAGCCACAGCTCCACGGTGCCGGCCAGGGCGCGGATCGTGGCGTGGCGCAGACCGATCGGACCGGTGTCGTCCCGCACGGTGCGCAGACCCAGGACGAGCTTGCCCACCGTCCGTCCGTGGAGGAGGGTCTCCAGCGTGACCGGCACACCGGCCATCCCCAGGACCATGAGCAGGATGAGGAAGGTCTGGCCGAGCGCGCCGTCGGCGGCGAAGAGCTCGACGGGGGTGAGGAGCAGGACCGCCGTCAGCAGCGCCGCGACGACCAGCAGGTCGATGAGCCCGGAGACCATGCGCAGCGGCAGGGAGGCCGCGGGCAGGTCGACCTCGACCGCCTCGCCGGTCACGAACCGGTCGACGTCGAAGATGCCCTGCCGCGCCACGGGCCCAGCCTAATGGGGGTGCAGTCACCCGTTCGGAGTGGATGGGAGGCTGGTGGCCGAGCCGTCGGCCGGTGAACACCGCTCTCAGCCTGAGGCCCTGTGGACCTCTAGCCCTAGATCGTGTCCCGGCCGGCGGGTAGGTCGCCCGTTGAGTGCTGCTGGGATGTCGTGCCCCACCACCCGTGGTGAGCACTGATCCATTAGGTCGCTACCGGGGCGGTCTCGGCTCACGGGAGATGACAGGACCGACAACGGAAGGAGGCGGTGGCAGTGATCTTCGTCGGCAACGACTGGGCAGAGGATCACCACGACGTGTACGTGATGGACGAGGCGGGCAGGAAGCTCGCGGCCAAGAGGGTCGGCGAGGGCATCGAAGGACTCAGCGCCTTCCACGCCCTGCTCGGCACCCACGCCGAGGATCCCGCGCAGGTGCGGATCGGGATCGAGACCGACCGGGGCCTGTGGGTCAACGCGCTGGTCGCGGCCGGGTACCAGGTCCACGCGATCAACCCCAAGGCGGCCGCGCGGTACCGGGACCGGCATCACCTCAGTGGTGCCAAGTCCGACGCGGGCGACGCCAGGATGCTGGCCGACCTGGTCCGCACCGACGCGCACAACCATCGCCTGGTCGCCGGTGACAGCGCACAGGTGGAGGGCATCAAGGTCATCGCCCGGGCGCACCAGAACCTGATCTGGTCCCGGACCCGGGAGGCCAACCGGCTGCGCAACGCGCTGCGGGAGTACTACCCCGCCGCGCTGGTCGCGTTCGAGGACCTGGACGACCGGGACGCCCTGGCCGTGCTGGGTCGGGCCCCCGACCCCATCACCGGGGCCAGGCTGAGCCTGTCCCAGATCAAGACCGCGCTGCGTGCCGGTGGACGCCGCCGGTACCTGGAGGCCACCGCCGAGCGGATCCAGGAGGCGCTGCGCAGCGAGCAGCTGGCCGCACCGGCCCCGCTCGTGCAGGCTCACGCAGCCAGCACCAAGGCCCTGGTGGGGGTGCTGGTCGCGTTCAACACCCAGATCAGCGACCTGGAGGCCCAGCTGGGCCAGTCTTTTGAGCAGCACCCGGACGCCGACATCTACCTCTCGCTGCCAGGCCTGGGTGACGTCCTCGGCGCCCGGGTGCTCGGCGAGCTCGGGGACGACCCCGAACGCTTCGCTGATGCCAAGTCTCGCAGGAACTACGCCGGCACCTCACCCATCACCAAGGCCTCGGGCAAGAGGAAGATCGTGCTGGCCAGGTACGTGCGCAACAAGCGGCTGTACGACGCGATCGACCAGTGGGCCTTCTGCTCCCTGAGCACCAGCCCCGGCGCCCGCGCCTACTACGACGAACGCCGCGCCGCGGACTACGAGCACCACGAAGCCCTCCGCGCCCTGGGCAACCGCTGGATCGGAATCCTGCACGGCTGCCTCAAGCACCGCACCCCCTACGACGAACACACCGCCTGGGCCCACCGCCACGCCACGGCAGCTTGACACGTTAGACCCCTGGGATATCTAGTGGGAGGACAGCCACCCGCCCGGGATGAGGCAGGGCGACGGGGGCGACCGGCCCTGCGGACGGCCCTACCGGCCTGCACCCCTACCAGCGGCGGCGGACCTACAGTGGCCCCGTGGACCTGGATGCGCTCGTGACGCGCCGCCGCGCGGACTGGCACCGGCTGGAGACCCTGTCGCGGCGACGTCGGCTCAGCGGGGCGGAGGCCGACGAGCTGGTGGACGGCTACCAGCGGGCCGCGACCGACCTCTCCCTCGTGCGCTCCGGCGCCCCCGACGCCGGGGTGGTCTCCTACCTCTCCGCGCTCGTGGCCCGTGCGCGGGCCCGGGCGGGGCGGGTCCCGACCGCGTCGTGGTCGGGGGTGGGCCGGTTCTTCGCCGAGGACTTCCCGGCCGCGCTCTACCGGCTGCGGTGGTGGTGGGGCACCACCGCCGTGGTCAACGTCGTCGTCGGGCTGGTGCTGGGCTGGTGGCTCTACCACCACCCGGTCGTGGAGAACACCCTGCTCACGCCGCAGGAGGTCCAGCTCCTCGTCGACGTCCAGTTCGAGTCCTACTACTCCGAGCACCCCGCGAGCAGCTTCTCCACGCTCGTCTGGGTCAACAACGCCTGGGTCGCGGCGCGGGCCATCGGGATGGGGGTGCTGGGGTTCCCGGTCGTGTGGGTGCTGTGGCAGAACATCGCCAACGTCGCGGTCATCGGCTCGCTCATGCACCGCTACGACCGCGCCGGTGTCTTCTGGGGGCTGCTGACGCCCCACGGTCTGCTGGAGCTCATGGCCGTCTTCGTGGCTGCCGGGGTGGGCCTGCGGCTGTTCTGGGCGTGGGTCGCCCCCGGACCCAGGACCCGGCTGGCCAACCTGGCCGCGGAGGGTCGCACCGCCGCGGGGGTGGCGCTCGGGCTGGTCGTCGTCCTCCTCGTGGCCGGCGTCATCGAGGGCTTCGTCACACCCTCGCCGCTGCCGACGTGGGCCCGGGTGGGGATCGGGGTGCTGGCCCTGCTGGGCTTCCTGGCGTACGTCTTCACCCTCGGCCGGGCGGCCGTCCGGCGGGGCGTGACCGGGGACGTGGGGGAGGACCAGCAGGCGGCGTCCGCGCCCTCGGCGGGCTGACCCCGGCCGGCGGTCCTCAGACGCCCATGTCCTCGTAGGAGCGAGGATCCTCGATCGGTTCCAGGTGGCAGTTCACCCGCAGGTCGGGATAGGCCTCGAGCAGGGAGTCGGTGATGTCCTCGGCCAGGTCGTGGCCCCGCTTGACGCTCCACTCCCCGGGGACGAGCAGGTGCATCTCCATGAAGCGACGGTGCCCGGACTCCCGGGTGCGCACGGCGTGGAACTGGACCTCGTCGCTGGCCCACCCGTCCAGGATGCGGCCGATCCGTTCGTTGTCCTCCTTCGGCAGGCTGGCGTCCATGAGCCCGGCGGCGGAGGTGGCGACCAGGCTCCACCCGGTGACGAGGATGTTGACTCCCACGGCGAAGGCCACCACCGGGTCCAGCCGCTCCCACCCCGTCAGCCAGACCAGGGCCACGCCGACGACGACGCCGACCGAGGTCCACACGTCGGTGAGCAGGTGCTCGCCGTCGGCCGTGAGGGTGATCGAGCGGTGCCGACGACCCGCCCGCAGGAGGACCCAGGCGACCCCGCCGTTGACCACCGACGCGAGCACCGAGATGAGCAGGCCGACCCCGACCCGCTCCAGCGGCTGCGGGTCCAGGAAGCGCTGCACGGAGACCATGAGGATGACGGCCGCGGCGACGAAGATCATCAGACCCTCGACCGCGGCGGCGAAGTACTCGGCCTTGCTGTGGCCGTAGTTGTGCTTCTTGTCCGGCGGGCGCAGGGCCACCCGCAGGGCCACCAGGGCCACGATCGCCGCGACCAGGTTGACCAGCGACTCCGCGGCGTCCGAGAGCAGGCCCACGGAGCCGGTCAGCAGCCACGCCCCCGACTTGAGGCCGATCGTCACCAGCGCGGCCGCGATCGAGAGCCAGGCGAACCGGGTCAGGTCCTGGGGGGCGGGGTGGCGCGTGCTGGGGGTCGGGTCGGGGGTGCTGCTCATCGACGACGCGGCGGGCAGGGGGCGGTGGACACCCGACGATGCTACCGGCGGGCAGGCGGGTCGGCGGTCCACACCCACCGTGCACTCAGAGGCGGCCGGTCGCCTTCAGCCGCAGGTAGTGGTCGGCGAGGGCGGGCGCCAGGTCGTGCGGCGGGCGGTCCACGACGTCGACCCCGAGCTGGTGGAGGGCCGAGGCGGTCCGGCGGCGCAGCGACCCGGTCCGCTCGGCGGCGGCCGCGTCGTAGACCGACCCGACCGAGCCCAGGTCGTGGGCCATCTCGGCCACCGAGGGGTCGGCGACGGAGGCCAGGACCACGTGGTGGTGGGCGGTCAGGCTGGGCAGCACGGGCAGCAGCCCCTCCTCGACCGCGGCCGGCTCCAGCGGTGTGAGCAGCACGACCAGGGCCCGCCGCCGGGTGGTCGCGTTCACCGCTCCCGCAAGCCGGGTCCAGTCGGCCTCCACCAGGACCGGTTCAAGCGGCGCCATCGCGGTCACCAGGCGGTGCAGCAGGTCGGCCGACCCGGCGGCGCTCCCCGCACCTGAGCCCACCCGCGCCCGCATGACTCGGTCGCCCGCCAGCAGGTCGACGCGGTCACCGGCCCGGGTCGCCAGGGCCGCCAGCAGCAGGGCAGCGTCCATCGCCGCGTCCAGCCGAGGCTCGTCGCCGACCCGGGCCGCGCTGGTGCGGGAGGTGTCCAGGACCAGCAGCACGCGGCGGTCCCGCTCCGGCTGCCAGGTACGCACGACGGTGTGCTGGCGCCGTGCCGTGGCCCGCCAGTCGATGGACCGCACGTCGTCGCCGTCGACGTAGTCGCGCAGGGAGTCGAACTCCGTGCCCTGCCCGCGCGTGCGCACCGCCGAGCGCCCGTCGATCTGGCGGAGCCGGGCCAGCCGGCTCGGCAGGTGGCGGCGGGACCGGAAGGGGGGCAGGGAACGGACCACCCCGGCGACGGCCGTCCGGCGCTGCCGCCCGGCCAGGCCGAGGGGGCCGTGCACGCGGACGGTGACCGTCGTGGCGGGCCGGTCACCGCGCCGGGTCGGCGTGAGCACGGTCCGGACCCGCTGCACCCGGCCCGGAGCGAGGTCGAGGACGTGCCGGGCGCCGTCCGCCCCGGCCGACGGCACCCAGGCGTCCTGCACCAGCCCCCGCACGCGGCGGGACCCCTCGTGGGTGAGGGTGAGCTCCGTGGCGCTCGATCCGCCCAGACGCACCGGCGGCACCTCACCGCGCACCACCGTCAGCGCCCCCGGGGAGGGGGTCAGCAGCAGGTCCAGCGCTACGAGCACGGCGACGAGGAGCAGCCAGCCCGCGGCGACCACCCCGGCCCGCCCGGGCCACAGGGCGGCGGGGACGAGGCCCAGGAGCACCAGGGCCACGACCGGCCCACGCACGACCACGGCCGGCCTCAGCGGGGGACGGGGACCGAGGAGAGCACGGTGCGCAGCACCGCGTCGGCGTCCACGCCCTCGAGCTCGGCCTCCGGGCGCAGCGCCACCCGGTGCGCCAGGGTGGCGGGAGCCAGCGCCTTGACGTCGTCCGGCGTGACGAACCCCCGCCCTGACAACCAGGCCCAGGCGCGCGCCGAGGCCAGCAGGGCCGTCGCCCCCCGGGGACTGACCCCCAGCTGCAGGGAGGGGGCGGTCCGGGTCGCCCGGGCCAGGTCCACGACATACCCCACGATCTCGGGGGAGACCTGCACGGACCGGACGGCCGTCGACGCGGCCGCCAGGTGCGCCGCCCCCGCGACCGGGGTGACCCCTGCGGCCGCGAGGTCACGCGGGTCGAAGCCCGCGGCGTGGCGGGTGAGGACCTCGACCTCGTCCTCCCGGGGCGGCAGGGGGACCGTCAGCTTGAGCAGGAAGCGGTCCAGCTGGGCCTCCGGCAGGGGGTAGGTTCCCTCGTACTCCACCGGGTTCTGGGTGGCCGCCACCAGGAAGGGCGTGGGCAGCGCGCGACCGGTGCCGTCGACGGTGACCTGCCGCTCCTCCATGGCCTCCAGCAGGGCCGACTGGGTCTTCGGCGGCGTGCGGTTGATCTCGTCGGCCAGCAGCAGGTTGGTGAAGACCGGACCGGGGCGGAAGGTGAAGTCGCCCCGACCGCTGTCGTAGACCATCGAGCCGGTGACGTCGCCGGGCATGAGGTCGGGGGTGAACTGCACCCGCGCGGTGCGCACGGACAACGCCCGGGCGAGCGCCCTGACCAGCAGGGTCTTGGCCGTCCCGGGCACCCCCTCCAGCAGCACGTGCCCGCCCGTCAGGAGCGCGACGAGCAGCCCGGAGACGGCCTGGTCCTGACCCACGACGGCCCGCGCGACCTCCGTCCGGACGGCCTGCAGGGCGAAGCGCGCGTCCTCGGGGTCCGGGGGGACGTCGGGAGGTGCGGCGTCGGACGTGCCGGACGGTGTCGGCGGGGGAGTCATCGATGAGGTCCTTCCTCGAGGGATCGCAGCCGGCGCGCGACGTCCACCAGGGTGGCGTCGTCGTCGGCGGTGGGGTCGGTGAGCAGTCGTCGGACGGCCCCGGGCGGCTGGCCGGTCGTGGCGGCGACCCGCTCGACCAGGTCGTCGGTGCCCGTGGCGGGCGGCAGGCCCAGGCGCTGGGCCAGGCGGTGGCGCGTGCCCTCCTGCAGCGCGCCCAGGGCGTGCTCCCGGTCGTGCGCCTGCCGGTAGAGCCGGCCCCGGGCCCGGGTGGTCTCGGCCGCGTGGACGACCGCGGGGAGGGGCTCGACGACGACCGGGGCCAGCCGCCGACCCTGCCACAGCCCGGTGACGAGCACCGCCGCCGCGAGCAGGACCACCGAGGCGGTGAGGTTGCGGGGCAGCACGTCCCACAGTCCCTGGGCCGAGGCGTCGGGGGGTGCGTCGCCGGGGGAGGGCACCACCCACACCAGCTCCTCGGGGCCGCCCAGCAGCCGCAGGCCCAGCGCGGCGTGCGCCTCCTCCAGGACGTGCTCGTTGGTCAGCGCCGAGGGGAAGCCGACGAGGGTGAGGGGTGGGTGTCCGGAGGTGGCGGGCAGCTCCAGCAGCGCGCCGACCCGCGCGCCTCCGGCGTTGTGGCTGGGGGTGGGCGGGTAGCAGGCGGTGGCCGCGGCACGCTCCGCCCCGTCGACCTCGAGCATGACGTCCGCGCGGGCCAGCAGGTCGCCGTCGCGCACCCACGGGGCCGTGCACCCCGCCTCCAGGACCCGGTCGCCGCCCGGTGCCGTCGAGACGGGCAGGTCCAGGACCGCCCCCGGGTCGGCGGAACCGTCGGGGACGAGCACGACGAGGCGGTCGGCATCGGCGACGTGCGCGAGCAGCTCGGCGCCCGCCTCGGGCCCGAGGTATGCCGTGTGCCCCAGGAGCACGGTCGTGCCCGGCCCCACCGGACGCTCCAGCAGGCGCCGCGTGCCGTCCACGACCTCGACCCGGGTCCCCTGCTGCTCCAGGACCCGGGCGAGGGCCCTGGTCCCCTCGTGGCCGGGGTTGTCGGGGGAGAGCGGCTCCCCGGTGTCCTGGCGGGTGAGCAGGGTGGCGACGACCGCCATCCCCAGCAGGAGGAGCACCCACGGGACCCATCGGCGCACCCACGGGACGCGTCGGCGGACCCCCGGGGACGGTGCGCCCGTGGGCCCCCCGGACGGTCGGTCCGACCGCGCAGCCGGTCGACGCGCCACGGCGGCGGTCACCGGGGGACCGCCGGCCCGGGGACCCGGGCGGTCGTGGCACGGACGGGGGCCTGCTCGAGGCGGGACCCCAGCTCCAGGACCGCCCGCGCCTGCTCCGGGGTGGCGCGGCCGTTCCCGTAGCGGACCGCGTCGAACCGGTCCGCGGCCGCCGTGAGGTCGCCGGCCAGTGCGGGCACCCGGGCGGCCAGCTCGGCCGCCAGCTCGTGGGCGGTCCGGCCGGGCCGATCGGGCAGCCAGCCCCGCTCGTCGGCGGTGGCCGCCACCGCCCGGTAGGCCTCGAGCAGGGCGGTACCGGGGTCGTCACCGACCAGGGCCCGCTCCGAGAGCTCCCGGTAGGCGGCCGCTCCGAGGGGTCGCTCGGGCAGCACCGAGGGGTCGACCGCGCGCCGTGACAGGGCCGTCTCGCGGCGCCGCTGCCGGGCCGAGCGGGTCAGGACCGCGAGGACGGCGAGGACGACGCCGGCCAGGACCAGCCAGGCCGCCCCGGGCGGGAGCGTCCCCGCGAGGGAGGGGGAGGGCAGCAGGTCGGCCAGCCAGCTGAGGACCCGCTCCACGACCGACTCCCGGACCTGGTACTCACCGCCGGAGAGCTCCTCCTCCAGCCACCGGCGGGCCTCCTCCCGGTCGGGCCCGGGAGTCCCCGCCCGCAGGGCGGTCAACGCCGCCGCCGCGCGGCCCGCTCCTGGGCGGTGCGGTGCAGCATCAGGTCCAGACCCTCACGACGGATCCGCTGGTCGAGGTAGAGGAGCGCCGTCACCCCGGCGGTGAACGGGACGACGACGGCGTTGACGACCAGCTGCACGACGTGGTCGAGCACGATGGCCAGCGTCGACGGGCCCCCGCCGCCGGTGAGGAACCCCTCGCCCAGCAGGAGCAGGACCACCGAGACCGGCACCTGCACGGCGGCCGTGAACGCGGCGGTGACCAGGCCTGCCAGGACGGTGATCCCCGTGATCCGCCAGGACTGCCGCCCCGAGGACAGCGCCCAGGCCCGCCGCACCCCCTGCCACGGCCCGGCTCGCTCGAGCACGACGGGGGCCGGGGCCAGCGAGAGGCGGCTCCCCGACCAGAGGAGCACGACCGCGGCCGCGAGGCCGCCCAGGACGGCCACGAGGACGGCGATCACGTCGCCGGCGCCGCTGGCCGCCCACGTGGCCAGCACGACGAGGAGGACCACCGCGGCTCCGAGCAGGAGCAGGAGCACGGTCATCACCACCAGCGCCCCCAGCAGGGCGGGCAGGCGGCCGCGGACCGCCTCCCAGGCCTCCTGCAGCCCGGCCCGGTCGCCCAGGACGGCCTCACCGACGGTGTGGACGATCAGGCCGGTGAGCGTGGTGGAGGCCAGGGCCGAGAAGAGCAGCGTGACCAGCAGGAGCACGGCATCGCGGTCGGTGGGGGCGATCGCGCTCGTCCTGGCGACCCCCAGCGAGAGCACCAGGGAGGGCAGGAGCAGGACGGCCAGGACCAGCAGGGCCATCCCCACGGTCGCACGGGGGTTGCGGCGCATCGTCTGCAGCGACCCGCCGAAGACGTCCCCCAGGCCCAGCGGGCGCAGCGGGACCACGCCGGGCTGGTGCTGGTGGGCCAGCTCCTCGGGCGTGAGCCGCTGCCACGGGTCTGGCCCGTCCGCGGCGGGAGGGGGCAACGGTGCTCCTGACCCGGGTGGCGGCATACCGGGCGGCGGCGGCGCCCCGGGCGGGAGACCGTGCAGCGGTGCGCCGGGTGGCGGCATACCGGGCGGTGGTGCCCCGGGCGGCGGCATACCGGGCGGTGGTGCCCCGGGCGGCGGCATGCCGTGCGGCGCCTCCCCGGGCCCCCCGTGCGGCTGCGTCATCCCCCGGCTCCTCCTGCGGTGCGGACGCCCGCCCCCTCGGGTGCGAGCAGGTCGTGGACGAGGCGCTCGGCCTCCTTGGCGGTGACCGGGACGGCCCCGAGAGCCTCCTGGGCGGCCACGATACCCGGCTCGGCACGACGCAGGACGTGCCCCCGGCGCCACAGCGTCCACGGCGGCTTGCGCCGTTCAGCGAGGTCGCGCACGAGACGACGCCCGAAGGTGAGCCAGGGGCGGTTGCGCACGCAGAAGGCCTGGGCCAGCAGGCCCTTCTCCCGCAGCCCGGCCACGGTGTGCGCCGCGAAGATCCCCTCGGCCACGACGACGTGGTGGCGCCCTCGCACGAGCACGTGGTGGCCGGTGATGCTGGAGCTGGAGATGTCGTAGACCGGCACGTCGGTGCAGCCGTGCACGCAGAGCTCCTCCAGCGCCTCCAGCGCCGCGTCCACGTGCCAGGAGCGCACGTCGTCCCAGTCCACCAGGCCCAGCGGACTCATCGGCAGGTCCGGGTCGCCGCCCTCGCGGTAGAAGTCGTCCAGCGCCACCATCGGCCAGCCGAACCGGGCGGTCAACCGGCGGGCCAGGCGGGACTTGCCGGCACCGCTGGGCCCGGCGAGCACGAGGACCCGCGCGGGTCGGGTGGCAGCGGGCTCCATGGCCCGACAGTCTAGGACGTGCCGCGCCTAGACTCTGCGGGCGTGAGCACCTCTCCGCCGTCCGGCCACCCGCCCGTCGACCCCGCGCGGGGACCCGGCCCCGGCCCCGGCGCCGGTCGTCTGCAGGGGCCGCTGGTGCGGGTCTACCGGACGCTGCCGGCCCGGTTGATGGGGTGGGCGCTCGTCGCCGGGGCCGGTGTGCTGGCGGTGCTGACCCTCGTGGACGTCGTGTCGGGGCACCGCACCGGTCTGCTCCCGCCGACCGCGCTCGTGGTGGGGGTGGCGGCCCTGGGCTGGGTGCTGTTCCTGCGGCCCTCGGTGCGGCTCCACGAGGACGGGGTCGTGCTGGGCAACGTCCTCACCGACACCGTCGTGCCGTTCGCGGCGGTCGAGGAGGTCACCCACCAGTGGTCCCTGGAGCTGCACGACCTGCAGGGCAGGCGGCACGGGTCCTGGGCGGTTCCGGTCAAGCGCGAACGGGTGCGGCGACGGTCCGTGGACGACTTCGCCGAGACGACCGTGCGGGGGCGGGGGGACGCCGGGACGACCGCCCAGGGGGTCGCCGACGAGGTGCAGCGGGCCCTGCAGCGCTGGCGCCTGGACGGCGGGGAGCTCGGTGTCGCCGCACGCGACCGGCAGGACCTGGCCGGACCGGGCAGGGCCGCGGCCCCGGGGTCCTCGGCAGCGACGTCGCCGCGCGTGGCCCAGCGGCCGGCCTGGGGAGCGGTCGCCGTGCTGACGCTCGCCGTGGCCCTGGTGGTGCTCGCGGTCCTGGCCTGAGGTCCGGGCCGCCCGGTCGCCTCCCGGTCAGACCCGGGTGAGCTCCTCCATCGCCGCCCGCGCGTCCGCCAGCCGCCGCCCGGCCTCCTCGCGGGCCGCGGCCAGGCCGTCGTCCCCCTGCACGGCCACGACCGCCTCGAGGTAGACCTTCAGCTTGGGCTCGGTCCCGCTCGGCCGCACGATGACCCGGGTGTCGTCGACCAGCAGGAACCGCATTCCCTCGGTCGGGGGCAGCCCGTCGACCCCGTCGGCCAGGTCCTCGACGCTGCTGACGTCCGTGCCGCCCAGCCGCGCGGGCGGTTCCTCACGCAGCCGCTGCATCACCGGGGGGATCAGCGCCAGGTCGGACACCCGCACCGAGAAGGCGTCGGTCTGGTGCACCCCGTGGTGCCGGGCCAGGTCGTCCAGCACGTCCAGCAGCGTGCGGCCCTGCGCCTTGAGCCCGGCCGCCATCTCCGCGGCCAGAAGCGCGGCGGTGACCCCGTCCTTGTCCGGGACCGTGGCCGGGTCGACGCAGTACCCCAGCGCCTCCTCGTAGCCGTAGGCCAGCCCGGGGACGCGGCCGATCCACTTGAACCCGGTCAGGGTCTCCTCGCCCGGCAGGCCCGCGGCCTCGGCCATCGCGCCGAGCAGGCGGGAGGAGACGATCGAGCGCGCCAGCACCCGGCGGTCCCCGGTGGCCCGGCCGCGGTCGATGACGTGCTGCCCCAGGAGGGCGCCGACCTCGTCGCCCCGGAGCATCCGCCAGGAGCCGCCGTCCCGCACGGCCAGGGCGCACCGGTCGGCGTCGGGGTCGTTGGCCACCACCAGGTCAGGGTGCTCGCGCTCGGCCAGCGCCAGCGCCGCGTCGATGGCCCCCGGCTCCTCGGGGTTGGGGAAAGCCACGCTGGGGAAGTCCGGGTCCGGTTCCTGCTGCTCGACCACCTGCTCCGGAGCGGGGAAGCCGGCCCGGACGAAGGCCTCGCGGACGACCTGCGAGCCCACGCCGTGCAGCGCGGTGTGCACGACGGACAGCGAGCGCGGACCGTCGGGGTCCAGGACCGCGACGGCGGCGTCCAGGTAGGCCTGCGTCACCGAGTCGTCCAGCGTGACCCAGCCGTCGTCGGCCCGCGGGACCTGAGCGACCGAGGGCACGGCGGCGATCTGCTCGGCGATGTCCCGGTCGGCGGGCGGGACGATCTGCGACCCGTCACCCAGGTAGACCTTGTAGCCGTTGTCCTCGGGCGGGTTGTGGCTGGCGGTGACCATGACACCGGCCTCGGCCCCCAGGTGCCGGACGGCGAACGCCAGCACCGGTGTCGGCAGGGGGTGGGGGAGGACCATGGCGCGCCCGCCCGCGGCGGTCACGACCGCGGCGGTGTCCCGGGCGAAGACGTCGGAGTTGTGCCGGGCGTCGAAGCCGACGACCACGGTCGGCCCGTCGCCGTCCCCGCGTCGGCGCAGCATCTGGGTGAGGTATGCCGTGAGGCCGGCGGCGGTGCGCAGGACGACGGCGCGGTTCATCCGGTTCGGGCCGGCCCCGAGGGCCCCCCGCAGCCCGGCGGTACCGAACTCCAGGAACCCGGCGAACCGGTCCTGCAGGTCGGCCCGGGCGTCACCCTCCCCGGCGCGGACCCGCTCGAGCAGGTCGGCCAGCTCGGCGCGGGTCACCGGGTCCGGGTCGTCGGCCATCCAGGCGTCCGCGCGCTCCAGCAGGGCGGGGTCGAGGTCGTCGTGCTGCGTCATCGGTGTCCTCCGGGATCGGCTCGGTGCGCGGGCCGGTCGTCGCCGCGCGGGACGTCGTGAGGGGGGCGGGTGGGAGGGGGGATCACAACCGCGCCACGATCCGGGCGAGCAGCTCGCCGCAGCGCTCGCCGGCGGCCCGGCCGGCTTCGATCACGTCCTGGTGGTCCAGGGGCACCGGGCTGATCCCGGCCGCGGGGTTGGTCACCAGGGAGATGCCCAGCACCTCCAGTCCGGCCTCCCGGGCGGCGATCGCCTCCAGGGTGGTGGACATGCCCACCAGGTCGCCCCCGAGGGTGCGGGCCATCCGCACCTCCGCCGGCGTCTCGTAGTGCGGCCCGCGGAACTGGACGTAGACGCCCTCGGGCAGGTCGGGGTCCACCTCCCGGGCCAGGTCGCGCAGCCGGGGGGTGTACAGGTCGGTGAGGTCCACGAACGTGGCCCCCTCCAGGGGCGAGGCCGCGGTGAGGTTGAGGTGGTCCGAGATGAGCACCGGCGTCCCCGGTCCCCACTCGGGCCGCAGCCCGCCGCACCCGTTGGTCAGCACGACCGTGCGGCACCCGGCCGCGGCCGCGGTCCGGACCGCGTGCACGACGGCCCGCACCCCCCGTCCCTCGTAGAAGTGGGTGCGGGTGCCGTAGACCAGGACCCGTCGACCGTCGGGGAGGGGGATCGAGCTGATCGTCCCGGTGTGGCCCGCGACGGCCGCCGCGCCGAACCCGGGCACGTCCGTGTTCTCGATCACGGTGTCGGGCGTGCCGAGCCGGTCGGCGGCGGGCTTCCACCCGCTGCCGAGCACGAGCGCCACGTCGTGCCGGGCGGCACCGGTGCGCTCGGCCAGGACCGCGGCCGCGGCCCGGGCGACCTCCTGGGGGTCGGTGCGGGGGTCGTCGAGGTCGGGGGCGGGAGAGGCGTCGGTCACCCGGGCAGCGTACCGATGGTTTGATGGGGGCGTGAGTGCAGCCAACAAGTCCGTCGTGGTGATCGGTGGTGGCCCCGGAGGCTACGAGGCGGCCCTGGGGGCGGCCCAGCTGGGCGCGGAGGTGACCGTCGTGGAACGGTCCGGGCTGGGCGGCGCCACGGTGCTGACCGACTGCGTGCCGAGCAAGGCCCTGATCGCCACCGCCGACTTCATGGACCGGTTCAGCGCGGCCAAGCGCATCGGGGTGCACTTCGACGGCGCCCAGGTGCCCGGGGACCAGGGGGTCACCGCCCACATCACCGACGTCAACGCGCGCATCATGCGCCTGGCGGCCGCCCAGAGCCGCGACATCGGGGAGCGGTTGGAGTCCGCGGGCGTCGAGGTGATCCAGGGGGCCGGCCGGCTCCTGCCGGACGGGACGGTCGAGGTCGTCGAGGGGGTGGGGGCCGTCCCCTCGGGGGAGGAGCCCGCGCCGCACGGGGCGGACCGCGACCAGGGGCGGGTCACCCGCACCCTGGAGGCCGACCTCGTGCTCGTGGCCACCGGCGCCCGCCCCCGGGTGCTGGACACCGCCCGGCCCGACGGCGAGCGCATCCTCACGTGGCAGCAGATCTGGGACCTCACCGAGCTGCCCGCGCACCTGGTCGTCATCGGCTCCGGCGTCACCGGGGCCGAGTTCGCGCACGCCTACCTGGGCCTCGGGTCGCAGGTCACGCTCATCTCCTCCCGCGACCGCGTGCTCCCGGGGGAGGACGCGGACGCGGCCAACGTCGTCGAGGAGGTCTTCCGCCGCCGGGGCATGACCGTGCTCAACCGCTCGCGGGCGGCCGAGGTGCGCCGCGAGGGGGACGGGGTCGTGGTCACCCTGGAGGACGGGCGCGAGGTGCCGGGGACCCACGCCCTGCTGGCGGTGGGGTCGATCCCCAACACCACGGACCTGGGGCTGGAGGAGGCCGGGGTCCGGCTGACCGCCTCGGGCCACGTCGAGGTCGACCGGGTCTCGCGCACCAGCGTCCCCGGGGTCTACGCCGCGGGCGACTGCACCGGCGTGTTCCCGCTGGCCTCGATCGCCGCGATGCAGGGCCGCATCGCCGTGGCCCACGCCCTCGGTGACGCCGTGGCGCCCCTGTCGCTGGGCAAGGTCAGCTCGAACATCTTCACCGACCCAGAGATCGCCACGGTGGGGGCCAGCCAGGCCGACGTGGACGAGGGCCGGGTGGACGCCCGGGCGGTGATGCTGCCGCTGACCAAGAACCCCCGGGCCAAGATGCAGAACCTCTCCGACGGCTTCGTCAAGCTCTTCGCCCGCAAGGGCAGCCACACGATCGTCGGCGGCGTGGTGGTCGCCCCGAGGGCCAGCGAGCTGATCTTCCCCATCGCCCTGGCCGTGGCCAACCGGCTCAACGTGGACCAGTTCTCCTCGACCTTCACGATCTACCCCTCGATGTCGGGGTCGCTGGCCGAGGCCGCCCGGCAGCTGCACGAGATCGCGGACTGACGACCGCGGGACGCCGCTGCCGCCGGGCTGCCCCGGACGCCGGACGCCGGGCGGCCCGTGGCGGCACGGCGGCCGGGCACGGTGGTAAAAACCCCCCGCCCACCTGCCGCGGACCCGTCAGTCCTTGAGCTCGCAGATCACCGCGCCGTTGGCGACGGTCTCGCCGACCGACGCGCTGAACCCGGTGACCGTGCCCGCCTTGTGCGCCTTGAGCGGCTGCTCCATCTTCATCGCCTCCAGGACCACGACCACGTCGCCCTCGGCCACCTGCTGGCCCTCCTCGACGGCGATCTTGACGATCGTGCCCTGCATCGGGGCGGTCACCGCGTCGCCCGAGGCCGCCGCACCACCACCGCCGCCGCGGGAGCGCTTGGGCGCCTTCCGGCGGGTGGAGCTCGTGCCGCCACCGTTGCCCCCGAGGGACAGGCCGGCGGGCAGCGAGACCTCCAGGCGCTGGCCGCCGACCTCGACGACGACCGTCTGGCGCTCGCCGTCCTCCGGCGTGTCGTCGGCGGTCGGCCCCGACCAGGGCTGGATCTGGTTGTCGAACTCGGTCTCGATCCACCGGGTGTGCACGGAGAACGCTTCGGAGGGCTCCGACGGGGCGAAGGCCGGGTCGGACACGACGGCCTGGTGGAAGGGCAGCACCGTGGGCATGCCCTCGACCACGAGCTCGCCGAGAGCGCGGCGCGACCGCTCGAGGGCCTGCTCGCGGGTGCGACCGGTGACGACGAGCTTGGCGATCATCGAGTCGAAGGCGCCGGCGACGGTGTCGCCCTCGACGATCCCGGCGTCCCAGCGGACACCCGGGCCGTGGGGGACGACCATGCGCGAGACGGTGCCGGGTGCGGGCATGAAGTCGCGGCCGGCGTCCTCGCCGTTGATGCGGAACTCGAACGAGTGCCCCTGGGGGGTCGGATCGTCATACCGCAGCTCCTCGCCGTCGGCGATGCGGAACTGCTCGCGCACGAGGTCGATCCCGGTGACCTCCTCGGTCACGGGATGCTCGACCTGCAGGCGGGTGTTGACCTCGAGGAAGGAGATCGTGCCGTCCTGCGCCACGAGGAACTCGCACGTGCCGGCGCCGACGTAGCCCGCCTCCTTGAGGATGGCCTTGGAGGCCCGGACGAGCTCGGCGCGCTGCTCCTCGGTCAGGAACGGGGCCGGGGCCTCCTCGACGAGCTTCTGGTTGCGGCGCTGGAGGGAGCAGTCACGGGTCGAGACCACGACCACGTTGCCGTGCTGGTCGGCCAGGCACTGCGTCTCGACGTGGCGGGGCTTGTCGAGGAACTTCTCGACGAGGCACTCGCCCCGCCCGAAGGCGGTGACGGCCTCGCGGACCGCGGAGTCGAACAGCTCGGGGATCTCCTCCATGGTGCGGGCGACCTTGAGCCCGCGGCCGCCACCGCCGTAGACCGCCTTGATGGCCACGGGGAGGCCGAACTCCTCGGCGAGCGCGACGACCTCGTCGGCGTCCTTGACCGGGTCCTTGGTGCCGGGGGCCAGCGGGGCCCCTGCCCTCACGGCGATGTGCTTGGCCTTCGCCTTGTCGCCGAGCGCGTCGATCGCCTCGGGGCCGGGACCGATCCAGGTGAGGCCGGCGTCCATGACCGCCTGAGCGAAGGAGGCGTTCTCCGCCAGGAAGCCGTAGCCGGGGTGGACCGCGTCGGCGCCCGCCTGCCGCGCCACGTCCAGCAGCTTCTCCTGGACGAGGTAGGAGTCTCCCGGGGTCGTGCCGCCCAGGGACCATGCCTCGTCGGCCACCTTCACGTGCAGCGCGTCCCGGTCGGGGTCGGCGTAGACCGCGACCGAGGTCAGGCCTGCGTCCTTGCAGGCACGGGCGATGCGGACGGCGATCTCGCCGCGGTTGGCGATGAGGACCTTGCTGATCGGCATGGCGATCACCCTAGACCCACGGGGGCGTCGCGACGCGCCAGGGTATGCCGTGCCACGGCCTGCGTCGGTCGCTCCGCGGGGCGCCGGTCACGCCGTCCCCGGGGTCATCCGGGCGAGGTCCGCGGAGCACCGGCGCTCGAGGTCGTCCAGCTCCCGCAGGGACTCGTCCACGTCCCGTCGGCGCCGCTCGAGGTCCGCGCGACGGTCGCCGATCTGGTCCAGCAGGTAGCGCAGCTGGCCGGCCTCGCCCGGCTGGTCGTCGTACATCCCCAGGATGGTGGAGATCTCCTCCAGGGAGAACCCCAGGCGGCGGCCCCGCAGGATGAGCGCCAGGCGGGTGCGCTCCCGCCGGCGGTAGACCCGCCGCTGCCCCTCCCGCCCGGGATCGACCAGGCCGAGGTGCTCGTAGTGGCGCAGGGCACGGTGGGTGACCCCGTAGTCGTCGGCCATCTGCGCGATGGTCCAGGTGGGTTCGTCGTCGGTGCGGTTCACGGTTGTCCTTACGTCAACTGGCGGTCCGGGCATCCTGCTTGACCTTCGCGTCAACGTCAAGGACGATGGGGCTCGCGACCGCCGCACCCGCAGGCCCGGGAGGCGGCCTGCGCCCCGCAGCCACCGCCCGGAAGGACGAGGACACCGATGTTCGAGCTGACCCAGGACCACGAGGACTTCCGCCGGCTCGTGCGCGAGTTCGCCGAGGCCGAGGTGGCCCCCCACGTCGAGCAGTGGGACCGGGAGGCGCACTTCCCGACCGACCTGGTGCCCAAGATGGGCGAGCTCGGCCTCTTCGGTCTCAACGCCCCGGAGGAGTTCGGCGGCGCCGGCCTGGAGGAGGGCGGCTTCACCTACCTGTGCCTGGCGATCGAGGAGCTCGGTCGCGTCGACCAGTCCGTCGGCATCACCCTCTCCGCCGGTGTCGGCCTGGGCATCAACCCGATCCTCTCCTTCGGCTCGCAGGAGCAGAAGGAGCGCTTCCTGCCCGACCTCGTCGCCGGTCGTGCGCTCGCCGGCTTCGGCCTGACCGAGCCCGAGGCCGGGTCCGACGCCGGGGCCACCCGGACCCGGGCCCGGCTTGAGGACGGCTCGTGGGTGGTCAACGGCGCCAAGGCCTTCATCACCAACTCCGGCACCGACATCACCTCCGTCGTGACGGTCACCGCACGGACGGGGGAGACCGCCGACGGCCGGCCCGAGCTCAGCGCGATCATGGTGCCGTCGGGCACCGAGGGCTTCGTCGTCGAACCCGCCTACCGCAAGCTGGGCTGGCACATCTCCGACACCCACGGCCTGACGTTCGAGGACTGCCGGGTGCCCGAGGACCACCTGCTGGGCGCCCGCGGCGAGGGATTCAAGCAGTTCCTCAAGACCCTCGACGACGGCCGCATCGCGATCTCCGCGCTCGCCGTCGGCTGCGCCCAGCGGATGCTGGAGGAGACCACCGCCTACGCCTCCGAGCGGATCGCCTTCGGCCGCCCGATCGCGGTCAACCAGGGGGTCTCCTTCCAGATCTCCGACCTGGCCGTCATGGTCGAGGCCGCCCGCCTGCTCACCTACAAGGCCGCCTGGCTCAACGACGAGCGCGAGGCGGGCCGTCGCTCGCTCGCCGAGGTGAAGCAGGCCGCGGCGATCGCCAAGCTCTACTCCACCGAGGCCGCGGTCACCACCACCCGCATCGCGACCCAGGTCTTCGGCGGCAACGGGTTCATGGAGGAGTACCCCGTGGCCCGGTTCTTCCGGGACGCCAAGATCCTGGAGATCGGGGAGGGTACCTCGGAGGTCCAGCGGATGGTCATCGCCCGGGGCCTCGGCCTCCCGTCCTGAGCGGGGCTGGCACGATGACGGGCATGGAGCACTCCGGCACCGGGGGCGACCCCTCCCAGGACCCCCGGGTCGCGGACCTGCGCGCCCGGCTCGCGACGGCATACCAGGACTCGGCGCAGCCGTCGGAGAAGGCGCGCGCCAAGCTCGACGCCCAGGGCAAGCTCTACGTGCGCGAGCGGATCGCGCTGCTCTTCGACGACGGAACCTTCGTCGAGGACGGGCGCTACGCCAACGCCACCGCGGCGGGGCTGCCCGCCGACGGCGTCGTCACCGGGCGGGGCGAGGTCGACGGGCGGCCTGCGATCGTGGTGGCCAACGACCCCACGGTCAAGGCCGGGTCGTGGGGGGCCCGCACGGTGGAGAAGATCATCCGGGCCACCGAGGCGGCGCTGCGCGAGGAGCTGCCGCTGTTCTGGTTCGTGGACTCCGCCGGGGCCCGGATCACCGACCAGGTCGACCTCTTCCCGGGCCGGCGCGGGGCCGGACGGATCTTTTCCAACCAGGTCGCCCTGTCGGGCAAGGTTCCCCAGATCTGCTGCCTGTTCGGCCCGAGCGCCGCGGGCGGGGCCTACATCCCCAGCTTCACCGACGTCATCATCATGGTCGAGGGCAACGCGTCGATGTACCTCGGGAGCCCGCGGATGGCCGAGATGGTCGTGGGGGAGAAGGTCAGCCTGGAGGAGATGGGCGGTGCCCGGATGCACTGCACCGTCTCCGGCGTCGGCGACCTGCTCGCCGCCGACGACACCGAGGCCGTCGAGATGGCCCGGCACCTGTTCTCCTACCTGCCCGACACCTGGCACGACCCGGTGCCGCACTACGAGGCCGAGCCGCCGGCCCGGCCGCTGACCCGCGACGTCGTGCCCGAGGCCGAGTCGGTGCCGTTCGACGTGCACGAGGTCGTCGAGGGACTGGTCGACGACGACAGCTTCTTCGAGATCAAACCCCTGTTCGCCCCCGAGCTGGTCGTCGGGCTGGGGCGGATGGAGGGACGCACCGTCGGGATCGTGGCCAACAACAGCGCGGTCAAGGGCGGGGTGCTGTTCACCGACTCCGCCGACAAGGCGTCCCGCTTCATCTGGCTGTGCGACGCCTACGGCATCCCCCTGCTCTACCTGGCCGACGTGCCCGGCTTCATGATCGGCTCGGAGGTCGAGCGCGGCGGCATCATCCGGCACGGGGCCAAGATGGTCTCCGCGGTGTCCGAGGCCACCGTGCCGCAGCTGTGCGTCGTCGTGCGCAAGGCCTACGGCGCCGGGCTCTACGCGATGGGCGGCCCGGGTTTCGGCCCGGAGGCCACGATCGCGCTGCCCACCGCCCGGATCGCGGTCATGGGACCGGAGGCGGCGGTCAACGCCGTCTACGCCAACAAGATCGCCGAGATCGCCGACCCGGCGGAGCAGGCCGCCTTCGTCGAGGCCCGTCGGGCGGAGTACCTCGAGGACGTCGACCTGGAACGGCTCGCGGCCGACCTCGTCATCGACGCGGTCGTCGAGCCCGAGCAGCTGCGAGAGGAGGTCGCGCGGCGGTTCCGCTACGCCGGCCGCCGCGACCGGCACTTCTCCACCCGCCACCGCAGCATCCCGCCCGTCTGAGCCGGACCCCGTGGACGCCGGGGACGGGTGCGCGTACCGTGACGGACGTGCGACGCGCTGCGGCGGCAACGGCGGTGGTCGTCCTCCTCCTGGCCGGGTGCCAGGAGGACGGGGACGACCCGTCCGGAACGCCTGCGGGGACCTCGGCGCCCGCGGACGCCGCCACGTCCACGCCGAGCGACGCCACCACGACGACGGACGACGGAGCCGGAGCACCGGGGACCACGGAGGATCCCGGCACGACCACGGGCACCGAGGACGAGCGGACGGGGGAGGTGACGGAGGACCCCACGGACCCGGGGCAGACCTCCGGCGAGCCACCCGACGACGCGACGGAGGAGCCCGGCACCGTCGGCGACGAGCCGACCGGCACGGGGTCCGAGCAGGCTCTTCCACCGTGGACCGACGATCCGCAGGAGCGGGCGTCCGCCGCGTCGGACGAACCCCAGGAGATCACCGGCGTCCGCACGGGCCTGCACGAGGACTTCGACCGGGTGGTGCTCGACCTCACCGGTGACCGACCCGTCCTCGGATGGTTCGTGGGGCCGGTCGACGAGGCGGTCGAGGACCCCACGGGCTTCTCGCTCGGCGTGGAGGGCGAGGCCTTTGTCGAGGTGTCCGTCCGGGGGATCGACTGGACGACGGAGTCGCCCGAGCGCTACGACGGGGACCGGGTCCTCGGCGCCGGCACCGAGGTCCTCACCGAGGTGGTCCTCGGCGGTCTCTTCGAGGGGCAGCAGCAGGTCGTCCTGGGTCTGCGCGAGGAGACGGACTACCGGATCTTCACGCTGTCCGACCCGGCCCGCATCGTCGTCGACGTGCGCCACCCCTGAACGGGCGGACGCTCCACCGCCGGCCGGCGCCCCGCCGGCCCGCCTGCTGCACCGACCGGTGCGCCCCCGCCCCGCGGGAGCAGGTCACCGGCGCAGGTGCTCCTCCCACCACGCCAGGACGTGCTCGAAGCGCTGCACCCGGTGCCGCGGCTGTCCAGCCCGGGAGAGCTCGTGGCCCTCGCCGGGGAAGACGAGCAGCTTGGTGGGCACGCCGTTGCGGCGCAACCGGGCGAAGAGCCGCTGCCCCTGCTCCAACGGGCAGCGCAGGTCGCGCTCGGAGTGGACGACCAGGGTGGGGGTGCGGATCCGGTCCGCCCACGTGAGCGGCGACTGCTCGTGCTGGTGGTCCCCGGCGTACTCGTCGGCGAAGAACCACCCGATGTCGCTCGTGCCGGCGAAGGAGTCCCACGCGTTGACCGCCCGTTCGCTGATCGCGGCGGTGAACCGGTCGGAGTGCGCGACCAGCCAGGTCGTCATCAGCCCGCCGTAGGACCCGCCCTGGACACCCACGAGGGAAGGGTCCAGCCCGGGCCGGGTGAGGGCGTGGTCCAGCAGGGCCGTCAGGTCGGCCACGTCCACGGTGCCGATCGCCTCCTTCACCGCCCGTCCGTGGGCGGCCCCGTAGCCGGACCCGCCGCGCGGGTTGCCCATCACCACGGCATACCCCGCCCCCGCGAGGACCTGGGCCTCGTCGAAGAGGTTGCCCGAGTACTGCGTGTACGGACCGCCGTGGACCATCAGGACGACGGGGTGCCCCTCGGGGCGGGGCGGCCCGCCCGTCGGACGGACGAGCCAGCCGTGCACCGGGTAGCCGTCCTCGGCCTGCGTGCGCAGCTCCTCGGGCAGGATCGGCGCGGCGGTCCCGGTGAGGTGCCGCTCGGCCAGGTCGGTCGCCGGGGTGAGGCGGTCTCCCAGCCGGCCCACGAACAGCTCGCCGAAGGAGGAGCGGGTGCCGGAGACGGCCGCGACCATCCCGCCGCCCACCGCCAGCCCGGTGACGCTCACGTGGCCGTCGAGCAGCACGACGCCCGCCGGGAGGTGGCGGACCACGGTGTCGCCCTGGTGCTCGAGGGCGACGACCACGGTGCCGTCGCCGGCGACGGCGGGGGCGCAGGCCAGGTGGTCGGCCTCGGCGTCGGTGAGCGGGGCGTCCTCGCCCAGCCGGTGCAGGACCGCGTTGCGGGCGACGAAGTCCTGTCGGGAGGGTCCCAGGTCGCCGAGGCCCACGACGACGGTCCCGTCGGGGCCGCGGTCCAGGCCACCCACCGCACCGTGTCCGCCGGTGTGCCGCCGCAGACCGTCCCCCCGCAGGTCCACGGACCACACGTCCGAGACGAGGGTGTCCGGTGCCCACCGGCCCTCCTCGTCCCGGGAGGCCACGAAGGCCACCCGCTCCTCGTCCAGCCAGACGGGGGAGTCGTCGTCGCCGTCACCGTCCGTCAGCTGACGGGCGCCGGGCAGGTCCTCGGCGGCGTCGCCGTCGGCGGCGGGCAGGTCGGCCAGGTCGAGCAGGAAGATCTTGCTGGGACGGTCCAGGACGTAACCCAGCCCGTCGGCCTGGTAGCGGGAGTGCTCGATGAGCCGGGGGGCCTCCTGGTCGGGCTTGACGTCCTCGTCGGTGCCGTAGCGGCCCTGCTCCGGGACGCGGGCGGCGTAGGCGATCCGGCGCCCGTCGGGGGACCAGGCGAAGGAGCCCACCCCCAGCTTGTGGTCGGTGAGCCGCCGGGCGTCGCCCCCGTCGGCCGGGAGCAGGTGCAGCTGGGCCGGGCCGTCCTCCTCCCCGCGGAGCAGGGCGACGCGGGTGCCGTCCGGGGAGTATGCCGCGGAGCCGTCCCGGGTGCCCTGCGTGAACCTCTCGAGGGGGCCGGCCGCGGTGCCGTCGGGGCCGAGCGTGAGGCGCCACAGGCTGGTGCGGTAGCGGTTCTCGTCCACGTCGGGACGGCTCATCGTCACCAGGACGTGGGTCCCGTCGGGGTGGACGGAGGGTGCGGACAGGGTGCGGACGGAGGTGAGGTCGCTGGGCAGCACCGCAGCAGACTACGTGCTCGTCCCGCCGCGGCGACGACGCCGGGGGAGCAGGCTGAGCAGGTAGGGCATGCCCACCCGGCGGGCCACGTCCCGCAACGGCCGCGCCAGGCTGGCGCCGACGACGATCCCCAGCGAGATGGCCACGACGACGAGGGTCACGCCGAGGAAGGCGGCGACGGCCACCTCGGGCGCGGCCTCGAGCCGGGACACCGAGATCAGGCCGAGCGAACCGGGGACGAGCAGCCAGAAGCTCGGCAGGAAGGCCACCACCCGGGGCAGGTGGGGGCGCAGGAACTCCACGAGGGTGGCGCCCAGGCTGGCGACGACCGCGCCGAGGAACGCGCCGGCCCACCGGGTCCCCAGGACCGTGTGGCCCGCCCACTGGGCCAGGTAGGTGGCCAGGACGACCGCCAGCAGCCACGGCACCAGCCGGGACGGCACGGACTCCATGAGGGAGATGGCCACCGTCACCAGGACGACGCCGATGAGGGGCGCCCACCAGCCCAGCTCGGCCGGACGGGCGGTCTCGACCTCCTCCAGCGGCACCCGGAGCAGGGCGGCCGCCGCACCGACCCCCAGGGCGAAGAGCAGCATCTGCATCGTCCCGTGGGCCAGCCGCGCCGTACCGGCCACCATCGACCCGGCCGACAGCTCGGTGAGGCCGGTGACGATCGCGGCCCCGGGCAGCAGGACCGCGATCGGGCCGACCAGGGTCCACAGCGGCGCCGGGGCCCAGCCCTCACCGGCGGCCAGGAAGGCGGCGGCGCCCACGACGAAGGCGGCGATCAGCGGGGAGACGGTGCGCATCGTGCGGCCGGCCCGCGAGAGCAGCAGGAGCAGCGCACCGGTGACCGGGGCCAGCAGGGCGGCGAAGACCACCGCGGACCAGGCCGGTGCCAGGATCAGCGCGATGCCGACCCCGGAGAGGACGGCACCGGAGAACAGGCCGAGCCGGCGGTAGCGGTGCGGCTGCGCCCGCAGACGGGTCAGCCGCTCCAGGGCCTCGTCGGGCGACAGGGTCCCGGTCCGCAGGCTGGCGCGCACCGCGCAGACGTCGGCCAGCTGGTCCAGCCGGACGGCCCCCTCCACCTGCTCGAAGGTGGCCGGCCGCCCGGCGGCCAGGGTCACGGTGATCGCGGTCGGCAGGCAGCCCACCTGGGGTGCGGGGTGGCCCAGGCCGCGGGCCGCCTCGTGGATGTCCTCCTGGACCTCGTGCACGGGCATCCCGCCCGCGAGCAGGCCCGCCCCGAGCCAGGCCAGCAGGCGGCGGTCACGGACGTCGCGCTCCTCGAGCTGCGCCGTCGGGTCCGCGCCCGCCTGCCCGCTCACGCCGACCTCCCGTCCGGGGAGAGGTCGCCCGGCTCCATGCCGGCGACCTCCGCGCACGCCCATGCCGACAGGACGGCGGCCAGGAGGGAGGGCACGACGACACCGGCGACCTGGAGCGCGACGGAGCCCCCGCCCACCTCGGGGCGGCCCCACGACAGGGCCGCCAGGCCGGTCAGGCCCGCGGCGTGGACCACCCCGGCGGACGACCCGGCCCGCACGGCCACCGTGGCCCGGTCCCGGTGCCCACCGGCCGCCACCGTGGTCACCGCGCCCGAGAGGATCCCCAGCAGCGCACCGAGCGCGGCTCCGACGATCAGCCCCGCGAGGCCCGAGCCCACGGCGCTCGCGGCACCGCCGTCGACGCCGTTCGCGGAGGCCCCACCCGTCAGGGCGGTGGCCACACCGGTCACCGCCCCCACGGTCGCGCTCACGGCGACCCCCACGAGGACGCAGGCGACGAGGTACCGCCACCTCACCGCCGCCTCCAGGTGACGACGGCGAAGCCGGTCCGCGGGTCCCGCGAGACCTCCTGCCACCGGGCGGGGTCGATCGTGGGGAAGACGGTGCTGCCGGCGGGTTCGTCGTCCACCTCGCTGACCACGAGCCGGTCGGCCCAGGCGATCGCCTCGGCGTAGACCTGACCGCCGCCCACGACGAAGACCTCTCGGTCCCCGGCCGCCAGCAGGGCCTCGGGCCAGCTGTGGGCCACCTCGGCGCCGGACGCGGTCCAGGCGCGGTCGCGGGTGAGCACGATCGTGCGCCGCCCCGGCAGGGGCCGCCCGATCGAGTCCCACGTCGCCCGTCCCATGAGCAGCACCCCTCCGGCGGTGGTCTCCTTGAAGTGCCGCAGGTCCTCGGGCAGGTGCCAGGGCATCGTCGACCCGTCGCCGATCACCCCGTTGCGCCCCACCGCGGCGACGAGGGTGAGCGTCTGGTCGAAACCGTGCACGAGCACCGTGGGCGGCGCACCGGCGGCCAGGTGCTCCAGCGCGCGCCGCTCGTGCGGGACGGTCCGCGGGGGCAGCTGCGCCAGCGGCCACCAGCGCAGCTCCTGCGCCTTGTCCGGCTCCTGGACGGAGGGCTCGCCCGTCCAGGAGCGGGTGGCGAAGAAGAGGTCGACGCGCTGCTCGAGCGGGTCCGGCAGCGCGCAGGTGCGCTGGATCACCGCCACCGGGGCGAGGTCCGAGGGGTCGACCTGCACCCCCACCTCCTCCAGCGCCTCGCGCGTCGCGGCCCGGTATGCCGTCTCGCCCGCCTCCACGTGCCCGGCGGCGGCGCAGGCCCACCACCCGTCCATGAATCCCGTGCCGGACCGCAGCTGCAGCAGCACCTCCGGGTCGTCGGCGGGACCGCGCAGCAGGGCGAGGTAGGCGGCGGGGACGACCTGGATCCTGCCGCCGGTGGCCGGCGGCGTCATACCGCGATCGGCGCCTTGATCGTGGGGGCGGCCACGTAGTCGCGCACCTCGACGTGCCCGAGGTCGAAGGCGTCCAGCTCGCGCACCGTCGGGTCGAGGTGGAGGGTGGGCAGCGGTCCGGGGGTGCGGGTGAGCTGCTCACGGGCCTGGTCGAGGTGGTTGAGGTAGAGGTGGGCGTCCCCCAGGGTGTGCACGAAGTGCCGGGGTCGCAGGTCGACCACCTGGCCGACCATGTGCGTCAGCAGCGCATAGCTGGTGATGTTGAACGGCACGCCCAGGAAGGTGTCGGCACTGCGCTGGTAGAGCTGGCAGGACAGCCAGCCGCGCCGGTCCTCGTCGTCGGGGGCGGCGGGGGCGACGTAGAACTGGAAGAGGGTGTGGCACGGCGGGAGGGCCATGGCCTCCACCTCGGCCACGTTCCAGGCGGAGACGATGTGCCGGCGCGAGTCGGGGGAGGTCCGCAGCCCGGTCACCAGGCGGTCGATCTGGTCGATGGTCCGCCCGTCCGGAGTGGGCCAGGAGCGCCACTGGTGCCCGTAGACCGGACCCAGCTCGCCGTCCTCGTCGGCCCACTCGTCCCAGATGCTGATGCCCCGGTCCTGCAGCCAGCGCACGTTGGTGTCGCCGCGCAGGAACCACAGCAGCTCGCCGACGACCGAGCGCAGGTGCAGCCGCTTGGTCGTCAGCGCGGGAAAGCCCTCGGTGAGGTCGAAGCGCATCTGGTGGCCGAAGACGGACAGGGTGCCGGTGCCGGTGCGGTCGCTCTTCTCCACGCCCTCGTCCAGGATCCGGCGCAGGAGGTCCAGGTACTGCTGCATACCGCAAGACTAGGCGCACCCCGGGTTGTGACTCAGATCACATGACTGGCGCGTAACATTGGGGGCCTCTTCGCCGATATGACCTGTGACCGCCCTGCTGCTCGGACCCCCCGAGCGGGCAGCAGGGCGGTTCTTCACGTCCGGGGCGGTTCTTCCCGTCCGGGCCCCGTGGTCCTGGCCTTCGCCTCCCGGAGGAGGGGCACCGGAGGCAGGCCGACGAGGTGGTGCGGCCGGACGATGCTCAGACGTCCCGGGGTCCGGGCTCGTCCCAGGGGTGCTCCGGCTCGACCGGAGCGCGGCGGGACCCGCCGGTGCCGTGCGACGGTCCGTCCACGGCACGAGGGGCCGCCCGCCCCTGCTCGCGGGCCGCGAGGCGGCGGGCCTGCTCGGCGATCTGGTTCTCGGAGGGCTCCTGGTCCCACCGGAGGGCGGCCAGGTGGAGCACCAGGGCCAGGCCCCATCCCATGGCGGGCCAGACCGGCCAGAAGTAGCCACCGCCGGAGACGAGCCAGATGGCCGTGAGCAGGCCCATGACGGCCAGGTAGACGGTCAGGTGCTGGCGGAAACCCGCGCGGGCCTCCAGCTGCTGCTTGGCCCTCGCCCGCAGCCGGGGATCGTCGGCCGGGTCGGCGAGGGGCCCCGCGGGGTCCCTGCGGACGGGATCCGCCGGCGGCTCCTGACCGGGGGGCGGCAGGGGCGGTCGGTCCATGGTGCCTCCTCCGGGTGGTCCGGGCCAGCCTAGTCCGGTCGGGGCCGCGATGTGGAGCTGCAGGGCGTGTGACGCGTGGTGCGGACGGGGATCTGGCGTACGGTGCGAGCGTGGCCAAGACTGCGACCTCGACGTCCCGCACCCGCTCCGGCGGCACCGGCGGTGCCTCGGCCCGTCCCGCGAGCCGATCCGGCCCGGGCGGGCGGGGCGGGACGTCCGGGAAGGGTGCCACGGCCGCCGCCGCCCCGGGCGGGGGGACGTCGCTGCCCGGGAAGGCCTTCCGCGGGATCGCCGGTGCCACCGGCGGCACGGTCCGGGCGATGACCGACACCGCCCGTGACCTGGAGCCGGAGCACCGCCGTGACGGCGCCGGGTTCCTGCTGCTCGCGCTGGCCCTGGTCGTGGCCCTGCGGGAGTGGTGGGGACTGGACGGGATGTTCGGCGACGCGGTGCACGCCGTGGCCGCCGGCACCTTCGGCCGGGTCTCGCTCGTCCTGCCGGTGGTGCTGCTGTTCTTCGCGGTCCGACTGTTCCGCCGGCCCGGCGAGCAGCAGGCCACCAACCGGATGTCCATCGGCACCGTGGCGCTGCTGCTGGCCGGCAGCGGGCTGACCCACCTGGCCACCGGTGCTCCGGACTACGCCGAGGGCCCGGGGGTGATGCAGGCCTCCGGAGGGATCCTCGGCTTCATCGCCTCCTCGATGCTGTCGGCGGCCATCACGGCCACGGGGGCGGCCGTCGTCCTGGGCCTGCTCGCGGCCTTCGGCTTCCTGGTCCTGACCCGCACGCCCGTGCACCGGATCCCCGACCGGCTGCGCGAGCTGGAGCAGCAGCTCTTCGACTCGGCCCGGTTCGACCGCGTGGACCCGGTGACGGGGGAGGTCCTGCCCCGGGGGCGGCGTTCCCGGGCCCACCTCGACGAGCGCGAGGGCGACGTCGCCTTCGAGCAGGCGGCCCACGTGGACCGGACCGCCAAGGGGCGCTCCCTGCGGGCAGCTCCCCGGGACCGCCGCGGCCGGCCGGAGGACTCCTCGGACGCCGCTCCCGCAGAGGGCGCGACCCCCGGGCGGCGCGGTGGCGGCAGCGCCGCGGACGGGGGCGGTGGAGCCACGGCGGCCAGGTCCGAGGCGGGCGCGGGCCGGAGGCCGGGGACCCGGGCCCGTGCCGAGGGGGAGCGCACCGAGGAGATCCCGGCCGTCCGGCCCGGGCAGAAGCGACCCGAGAAGGTGCCCTCCAAGCCCCAGCTCGAGGCCCCGCCGACCAACCCGCTGCCCCAGCGCGTCGAGCAGCTGCAGCTGGCCGGGGACGTCACCTACACCCTTCCCGACCCCTCGGTGCTCAAGCCGGGGACGCCCCACAAGGAGCGGTCGGAGGCCAACGACCGGGTCGTGGACGCCCTGACGGGGGTGCTCGAGGACTTCAACATCGACGCCCAGGTCACCGGGTTCATGCGCGGCCCCACCGTGACGCGCTACGAGGTCGAGCTCGGCCCCGGGGTCAAGGTCGAACGGATCACCGCGCTGTCCAAGAACATCGCCTACGCCGTCGCGTCCGCCGACGTGCGCATCCTCTCCCCGATCCCCGGCCGCTCGGCGGTCGGCGTGGAGATCCCCAACACCGACCGGGAGAACGTCAACCTCGGCGACGTCCTGCGCAGCCAGGCGGCCCGCAACAACACCCACCCGATGGTCATGGGGGTGGGCAAGGACGTCGAGGGCGGCTACGTGATCGCCAACCTGGCCAAGATGCCGCACCTGCTGGTCGCCGGTGCCACGGGCTCGGGCAAGTCGAGCTTCGTCAACTCGATGATCACCTCCATCCTCATGCGCTCGACCCCCGACGAGGTGCGGATGATCCTCGTCGACCCCAAGCGCGTGGAGCTGACGGCCTACGAGGGCATCCCGCACCTCATCACGCCGATCATCACCAACCCGAAGAAGGCCGCGGAGGCGCTGGCGTGGGTCGTGAAGGAGATGGACCACCGCTACGACGACCTGTCCGCCTTCGGCTACAAGCACGTGGACGACTTCAACAAGGCCGTCAAGGCCGGCAAGATCACGCTGCCGCCCGGCTCGGAGCGTGAGCTGCGCCCCTACCCCTACCTGCTGGTCGTGGTGGACGAGCTCGCCGACCTCATGATGGTCGCCCCCCGGGACGTCGAGGAGTCCATCGTCCGGATCACCCAGCTGGCGCGGGCGGCCGGGATCCACCTGATGCTGGCCACCCAGCGTCCCTCGGTGGACGTGGTCACCGGGCTGATCAAGGCCAACGTCCCCAGCAGGATGGCCTTCGCGACCTCCTCGTTGGCCGACAGCCGCGTCGTGCTGGACCAGCCTGGTGCCGAGAAGCTCATCGGCCAGGGCGACGCCCTGTTCCTGCCGATGGGGGCCAGCAAGCCCATGCGCATCCAGGGCGCCTGGGTCGCCGAGTCCGAGGTGCACGACGTGGTCGTGCACGTGACCGGCCAGCTGCAGCCCAAGTACGTCGAGGAGGTCGTCGCGGCCCCGGCCAAGAAGCAGGTGGACGAGGACATCGGGGACGACCTGGAGCTGCTGCTGCAGGCGGCCGAGCAGGTCATCACCACCCAGTTCGGCTCGACCTCGATGCTGCAGCGCAAGCTGCGGGTGGGCTTCGCCAAGGCAGGCCGGCTGATGGACCTCATGGAGTCCCGCGGCATCGTCGGGCCCTCGGAGGGCTCCAAGGCGCGCGACGTGCTGGTCAAGCCGGACGACCTGGAGGAGACCCTCGGGCTCCTGCGGGGGGACGACCCGCCCCCGCGTCCGGAGCCGGAGACCGACAGCGCCCCCTTCGACGCGCTCGCGGCCGAGGTCGTCGACGAGCCCGTCGGGCAGCAGGACCCCTGGGACGAGGACGCGCAGGAGCCCCCCGTCCCCCCGGCGACCGGACGGAACACCAGCTACGACGGGGACCCCGTCTCCGGCAGCCGGGTCGAGGAGGCCGAGGAGGAGGAGTCGGAGGACGCCTGGGCGCTGACCGACCGCGGGGGCCGGGAGCGGTACTGATCCCCGGACGCGGCGCGCGGGGCGGGCGGGCCGCCGACCGTAGACTGGCGCTCATGTCCCGCTCCGTCGCCGTCGTCACCCTCGGCTGCACCCGCAACGAGGTCGACTCCGAGGAGCTCGCCGGGCGGCTGGCCGCCGAGGGCTGGACGCTCGTCGACGACGCCGCCGAGGCGGACGTGGCCGTGGTGAACACCTGCGGCTTCGTGGAGCAGGCGAAGAAGGACTCCATCGACGCGCTGCTGGAGGCCAACGACCTCAAGCGGACGGGGCGGACCCAGAAGGTCGTCGCCGTGGGCTGCATGGCCGAGCGCTACGGGGAGCAGCTGGCCGCCGAGCTGCCGGAGGCCGACGCCGTCCTGGGCTTCGACAGCTACACCGACATGTCGGGCCACCTGCGCCGCATCCTCGCGGGGGAGCGACCCGCCTCGCACACCCCCCGGGACCGCCGCACGCTGCTGCCCCTCGCCCCCGCGGCACGGCATACCTCCGGCTCGTCGGTGTCCCTGCCCGGTCACCAGCAGGCGTCCGCCGTCGCACCGGAACCGGTGACGCCGCTGGCCCAGGTGGCTCCCGCCAGCGGGCCCCGCGTGGTGCGGGCGCGGCTCGACGGACGTCCATGGGCCCCGCTGAAGCTGGCCTCCGGATGCGACCGGCGGTGCGCCTTCTGCGCGATCCCGATGTTCCGCGGCGCGTTCGTGTCGCGACCGCCGCAGGACGTCCTGGCCGAGGCCCGGTGGCTGGCGGAGCGGGGCGTCCGGGAGGTGTTCCTCGTCAGCGAGAACACCACCTCCTACGGCAAGGACCTCGGCGACCTGCGCCTGGTGGACGCGCTGATCGGCGAGCTCGCCGCCGTCGAGGGGATCGACCGGGTGCGGGTGTCCTACCTGCAGCCGGCCGAGATCCGGCCCGACCTGCTGGACGCCATGGCCAGGACCCCCGGTGTGGCGCCCTACTTCGACATCTCCTTCCAGCACGCCTCCGGTCCCCTCCTGCGACGGATGCGCCGGTTCGGGGACCGGGAGGGCTTCCTGGGTCTGCTGGAGCAGGTGCGCTCCAGGGTGCCCGAGGCCGGGATCCGGACCAACGTCATCGTGGGCTTCCCCGGGGAGACCGAGGAGGACCTGGCCGAGCTCACCGCATTCCTGGAGGCCGCCCGGCTGGACGTGGTCGGGGTCTTCGGGTATTCCGACGAGGACGGCACGGAGGCCGAGGGGTACGAGGACAAGCTCGACGAGGCGACGGTCCGGGCCCGGGTGGAGCGCGTGTCGGCCCTCGTCGAGGAGCTGACCGCCCAGCGGGCCGAGGACCGGGTCGGTACGACCGTGGAGGTGCTCGTGGAGGCGCTGGACGAGGACGACGGGCGGCTCGTCGGCCGGGCCGGGCAGCAGGGCCCCGACGTCGACGGTGTGACCTACCTGCAGGCCGCCGACGGGAGCGTTCCCGACGTCCGCGTCGGTGCGCTGGTCATGGCGCGGGTCGTGGCCACCGAGGGGGTCGACCTGGTCGCCGTCCCCGTGCAGGAGGTGGCGGCGTGATCGGTCCGCACGATCCGGACGGACCCGACGTGGCCACCGCGGCGTCGGCGCCGCAGGCCTCGCCGTGGAACGTGCCCAACGCCCTGACGGTGCTGCGCATCCTCATGGTGCCCCTGTTCGGATGGCTCCTGCTGGCCCACGGTGGTGAGGAGACGGCCTGGCGCTGGTGGGCCACCGTGGTCTTCGTCGTCGCCATCGCCACCGACTGGGTCGACGGTTTCCTGGCCCGCCGGGACGGGCTGATCACCGACTTCGGCAAGCTGATGGACCCGATCGCCGACAAGGCGCTCACCGGCACGGCGCTGGTCGGCCTGTCGCTGGTCGACGTGCTGCCGTGGTGGATCACCGTGGTGGTGCTCGTGCGCGAGATCGGCATCACCCTGCTGCGCTTCGTGGTGATCCGCCGCGGCGTGATCCCGGCCAGCAAGGGCGGCAAGCTCAAGACCGTCCTGCAGGCGCTGGCGATCACCCTGCTGCTCGCCCCCGTCGGCGGCCTGCTGGGGGCGCTGGGTCTGTGGGTCATGTACGCGGCGGTCGTCGTCACCGTCGTCACGGGCGTGGACTACGCATGGCAGGCGTTCCGTCCGCGCTCCCGCCCGTGACCGCCGGCTCGGCCCCGGAGCCGGCGGAGGGGGCTGCCGCCGGGACCGCCTCGTGGGTGCTCGACCTCCTCGGGGCGCGGGGACAGACCGTGGCGGCCGCGGAGTCGCTCACCGGGGGGCTGGTCTGCGCCGCGCTCACCGAGGTCCCCGGGTCCAGCGCCGTCGTGCGCGGCGGCGTCGTCTCCTACGCGGTCGGGGTCAAGCACGACGTGCTGGGCGTGCCCGAGGACCTGCTGGCGGCGCACGGTGCGGTCTCGGCCCCGTGCGCGCTGGCCATGGCCGCGGGGGTGCGGGAGCTGCTCGGTGCCGACTGGGGCCTGGCCACGACGGGGGTGGCCGGGCCGGACCCGAGCGAGGGGCATCCGGTCGGGACCGTCCACGTCGCGGTGGTCGGGGAACACGGGCAGCTCCACCGGGCGTTGCACCTGCAGGGTTCCCGCCGCCAGGTCCGGGACGGGACCGTGACGCAGGTGCTGGAGCTGCTCGAGCACGTGGTTCGGCAGCTGTCGGTGGCGGCGGGTACGGTAGAGACCTGGTCGTCGGAGAACGCGGAGGAGGGTTGAGGCATGGTGCTGCTGCGTCGTGAGATGGGGGACGTCCTGCGCGAGCGCCGCCAGGGCCAGGGCCGGACGCTGCGCGAGGTCAGCGCCGAGGCCTCCTGCTCCCTGGGCTACCTCTCCGAGATCGAGCGCGGTGAGAAGGAGGCCTCCTCCGAGCTGCTGGCCTCCATCTGCCGGGCGCTGGACCTGCCCCTCTCCCAGATGCTGTCCGACGTCGCCGACCGCGTGAGCCTCGTGGAGGCGGCCGACACCCAGATGACCGCCCTGCTCACCGACGGCCTGGCCCGTCCGCTCGCCCAGGGACAGGTGCGCCGCCGTGGTGACCAGGTCGTCTCCGCCGCCTGACCGGACCCGGAAGCGTGAGCGGACCGGGCCTCATACCCCAGGGGGTATGATGGGAGGCATGCACCTCTCCCTTCGGCGCGTCCTCGCGCTCGCTCCCGCGGTGGCCCTCCTCGCCGCCTGCGGGACCGGCACGACGGAGCCGAATGCCGTCCCGACGTCCTCCGCCTCCGCCCCGGCGGCCGACGCCACCGGTACCGACCTGGGTGTCGACGCGTTCGCCGAGCGGGTCGCCGGGAGCGGCACCGTCGTCGTCGACGTGCGCACGCCCGCCGAGTTCGCCCAGGGACACCTGCCCGGCGCGGTCAACCTGGACCTGCAGTCGGCGGACTTCCAGCAGCAGCTCGGCGAGCTCGACCCGGACGCGCGCTACGCGGTCTACTGCCAGTCGGGCAACCGCTCGGCGCAGGCGCTGGCGACGATGGTCGAGCTGGGGTTCACCGACGTGGCCCACCTCGAGGGCGGCATCGGTGCCTGGCAGGGCGCGGACCTGCCCGTCGTCACCGGCTGAGCCCGCCCGCGGACACCGGCCTACGCCTCCGGTCGACGGCCGGCCGCGCCGGGTCACCGCCCTCGCCGCCCGGTTTCCGGGCCTCTCCGCCCGGGCGCGGCTACTCGTAGCGGCGACGGCCGTGCCCCAGCGGCGTCTGCCGCGCGCCGTCGTCGGTGGGGGCCAGCCCGCCCTGGCAGGTCGGGCAGTAGAACATCACGCGCTGCTGGGGCTGGGTCCCGATCGTGGCCAGCCGCACGGCCGTGCCGCACCGTTTGCAGGGAAGCCCGACCCGTCCGTGCACCCACGCGTCGTCGGCGTCGACGTCCGCGCGTCCGGTGACCGTCGTCCGGCCGACCCGGCAGCTGAGCACCAGCATCCGCCGCGCCGTGGTGAGCAGCTCCTCGACCTGCGCGGGGTCGAGCCGGCCGACGGGCGTCCAGGGGTTCACCGCGTGCACGAAGAGCGGCTCGGCGGTGAAGATCGTGCCCATCCCCGCCACGTTGCGCTGGTCCAGGCAGGCCTCGGTGATCGTGCGGACGGGGTCGGACAAGACGTTGCGCAGGGCCCGGTCGCCGTCGTAGCCGGGGTCGAGCAGGTCCGGACCCAGGTGCCCCACGACGCGGTGCTCCTGGCTCGTACGGACCAGGTCGAGCGCCCCCAGGGAGTCGCCCACCGCCACCCGCGCGGGGGTCCACAGCAGGGCCCGCACCGTGTGGGCGCGTCCGAGCGCGTGCCGCCGGCCCACGGGATGCACCCGCCAGGACCCCTCCATCCGCAGGTGGCTGTGCAGAGTCAGGTCGTCCTCGAGCCGGTGCAGCAGGTGCTTGCCGCGGGGGACCACCTCGACGGTGCGGCGGCCGGAGAGGTCGGCCGTGGCCAGGGCCGGGACCCGCAGGTCCGCCCCCTCGAGCCGGTGCCCGGCCAGGGCGCGGTGGAGGCGGCGGGCGGTGCGCCAGACGGCGTCACCCTCGGGCACGACGGTCCAGGGGACGGGCGGTCATGGCGCGGCGGTGTCGGACGGGGCGGCGCAGGGTCGTCGACCGGTCAGCGCGCCTGGGCGTGGTACTCGGCGTTGGGCACCATGGCCAGCGCGGTGGAGATCCGGTTGGTCATGTTGAACATCCCCACGACCTGGACCGCCTCCAGGATCTGGTGGTCGTCGAGCCCGACCGTGCGCAGCGGCTCCAGGTCCGCCGGCGTGACCTCGGCGGGGGTGAGGGTGAGCTTCTCGGCGTAGGCGGCCAGCGCTGCCTCGCGCGGCGGCAGGTCGGCCTGGCGCCAGTTCACCGCGACGAGGTCCGCGGTGACCGGATCCTCGCTGAGGTGTCGCAGGGCCGCGCCGTGGGAGACGGCGCAGTAGGTGCAGCGGTTCAGACCGCTGACCACCACGGCGATCAGCTCCCGCTCGGTGGTGCTCAGGTACCCCTCCTTGTTGACCAGGAGGTTGAAGTAGGTCCACCAGGCCTGGAACTGCTCGCCGTTGAGCGCCTGGGCGAGGAACACGTGGGGGACGAAACCGAACACCTCCAGGGACCTGTCCCAGAGCCGGCGCACGCCCTCGGGCACCTCGGCCCGGTCCGGGAGGGCGAGGGCGGAGATCGAGGGGTCGGCGGGCGCGCTCATGCGGCCAATGTAGGCCCTGCCGGGACGGGCGGACGGGGGACCCTCCCCGTGCGGCCCCGGCGCCTCCCGCCGGGTTGGCACCGGGGGACCGGGCCGCACCCGGCGGCTGGTCGCCCGCAGTCGCCTCCGCCGCTCCGGCGGACACCCCCCGAGGACCGGCCTCAGCGTCGCAACCGCAACCCCTGCGGGGCGGTGTGGAACCCGGCGCCGACGAGGGCCCGGGCCAGGGGTGCGTCCGAACCCAGCGCCGTCTCCCCGTCGACCCGGGCGACGGTCAACCCCCGCAGGGACCCCGACCGCACGGCGTCGACGAGCCGGGAGGCGACCGCCTGCCAGACCTGGTCGGCCGGAAGGTGGGGCGGAGGGTCGGCGGTGAGGGCGCTGCGCCCGCCGCGTTCGAGGTACAGGACGAGGGCGCCGTCGACGAGGACCACCATGGCCCCCGCCTTGCGTCCCGGTCGGTGGCTGCCGGGTGCGCCCGTCGCGGCGACGCCCGCGACGGGTGCGGGCGTCGGGGCAGGACTCGTCGAGGAGGTGGTGTCCTCGGCCCCGGGTCCTGGTCGGCCCTCGTCGGCCCCGGGGCGCACCCCGTCGGTCGATGCCCCGGCGCGGTCCGGCCACGGCACGGCCGCCCCGTAGGGGTTGGCCGGATCCGTGGCCGCGAGCAGGACAACCTCCGGCTCACGACCGGGACGGTCCAGGTCACCGTCCATCGCGCGGAGCCGGTCGATGGCACCGGCCGTGCCGAACTGGGCGGCGCCGAGGCCCTCCACGACGTAGCCGCGACGGACGCGACCGGCCTCCTCGGCACCGGCGAGCACCCTGTAGACGCCCGCGTAGCCCCCGGGCACGCCCTCGGCCACGACCGACCCGCGGGTGAGCACCCCGTAGCGGTCCAGCAGCTGCTCGGCGGTCGCGAGGGCGCGGACGGTCGGGTCCTGCTCCGGCGGCGGCAGCAGCGACCACCGGCCGACACCGGTCGGTGGTCCGGACCGCGCGGGCATGGTCGGGCGTGCCGGGCGCGAGGCGAGCGCGACCGAGGTGCGGGACCAGCGTGCCGCCCGGCGCGGTGCCTGCCGGGACCGGTGGGTCGAGCGCCCGCCCGAGAGCACCGCACGGACCGGGGCGAAGCCGTCGGCCGAGACGTGGCCGGCCCACACGAGCTCCCACAGCGTGGTCAGCAGGGCGCCGTCGTCGGTGGAGCCGACGGCGTCGGACAGTGCACGGAAGAAGTAGGCGCCGCCGGGCACCCGCTCGAGCAGCTCGAGCACCTGCTCGGCCGTGCCGCCCTCGACCGCCTCCGGCGGCGCGAGCGTCAGGTGGGCGGTGTCGGCCAGGTGCAGGGAGATCCACCCGTCGTCGCCCGGCAGGGTGCCGTGCCCCTGCCAGAGCACCTCGCCGGAGGCCATCAGCTCGTCCAGCAGGGCGGGGGAGTAGTCGCGGACCCGGGCCGGCAGGACGAGGGACTCGACGGCGGAGGCGGGCATCCGCGCGCCGGCCAGCTGCTCCACCGCGCGCGCCAGGCCGTCGATCCCCCGCAGCTCACCGACCGACTGCCAGCGGGGCAGGAAGCGCGCGAACGTGGCCCCGGTGACCGGTTCCACCTCCTGCCGGAGCGCGGCCAGCGACCGACGCCGCAGCAGCCGAAGCACCTCCGCGTCGCACCAGTCGTCGGCACCGCTGCCGTCCGGCACCAGCGCCCCCTGGACGACCCGGCCGGAGGAGGCGAGCCGGCGCAGGGCGTCCCGCACGACCGCGGCCCCGAGGCCGAGCCTGGAGGCCAGCTCCTCGAGGGTGAAGGGGGTGTGCGTGCGGGCGTAGCGCACGACGAGGTCGCCCAGGGGGTCCTCGACCGCTTCGAGGAACGCGGCGGGCACACCGACGGGCATGGCCACGCCCAGCGCGTCCCTCAGCCGGGCGGCGTCCTGACCGTCGGCCCAGCGCTGCTCGCCGGCCACCCGCACCTCGACGAGCCGGCGGGCCTCGACCAGCTCCGCCAGCCATCCGGGGACGTGCCCGCGCACCTCGTCCTGGGTGCGGGCCACCAGCTCGTCGGTCGTGGACGGACCCAGGACGCGCAGGAGGTCGACGAGCTCCTCCGGGTCCCGCGCCGCCCGTTCCGGGGTGAGCCGCTGCAGCTCCGCGAGCGTGCGGGCCACGACCCGCGGATCGAGCAGGTCGCGCAGGGACGCGCCCTCGCCGCGGCCCAGCAGCTCGGCCAGCAGGGCGGGGTCGAGGGACAGCGCGGCGGCCCGACGCTCGGCGAGCGGCGAGTCGCCCTCGTAGAGGAACTGGGCCACGTAGCCCATGAGCAGGCTGCGGGCGAAGGGCGAGGCGGTGCTGGAGGTGACCGAGACGACCCGGACCCGACGGGCGGCGATGCTGCGCATCAGCTCCACGAGCGCGTCCACGTCGTAGACGTCCTGGACGACCTCGCGCACCGCCTCCAGCACGATCGGGAAGGTGGGGTAGCGGGCCGCGACCTCGAGCAGCTGGGCGGAGCGCTGCCGCTGCTGCCACAGCGGCTGGCGTCGACCAGGGGTGCGCCGCGGCAGCAGCAGCGCACGGGCGGCGCACTCCCGGAAGCGGGAGGCGAACAGGGCCGACCCGCCGATCTCGGCGGTGACCAGGTCGGGGACCTCGTCCGGGTCCAGGGTGAGCAGCTCGGCGATCTCGGCGTCCAGCCGGGCGTTCCGGGTCCGCTCGTCGGTGGGGGAGCCGTCCTCGTCCCAGGCGCCCAGGTCGGGCAGCCGGAGGACGATGCCGTCGTCGGCCGCCAGCGCCTGCACGTCCGTGCCGTAGCGTTCGCGCATCCGGGCGGCCAGGCAGAGCGCCCAGGGGGCGTGAACCGGGGTGCCCCAGGGGGAGTGGACCACGACGCGCCAGTCGCCGATCTCGTCGCGGAAGCGCTCCACCACCACCGTCCGGTCGTCGGGCACGTGCCCGGTCGCCTGCCGCTGGTCCTCCAGGTAGGTCACCAGGTTGCGCGCGGCCCAGTCGTCCAGGCCGCGTCCGGACAGCTCGGCCAGCGCGGCGTCACGGGGGGCTGCGGCCGTCCTGCGCAGGAACTCTCCGACCGCGGCCCCGAGCTCGGCCGGCCTGCCCTGGGACTCGCCCTTCCAGAACGGCAGCCTGCCGATCTGGCCGGGGGCCGGGGTGACCAGCACCTGGTCGTGCGTGATGTCCTCGATGCGCCAGCTGGTCGTGCCCAGGGTGAAGACGTCACCCACCCGGGACTCGTAGACCATCTCCTCGTCCAGCTCGCCCACGCGCCGGCCGGGTCCGTCCCCGGTCGCCAGCATCACGGCGTACAGACCCCGGTCCGGAATCGTCCCGCCCGAGGTGACGGCGAGCAGCTGGGCCCCCCGGCGGGCGGAGAGGCTGTCGGTGACCCGGTCCCAGACGATGCGGGGACGCAGGTCGGCGAAGTCCTCGCCGGGGTAGCGTCCGGCGAGCATGTCGAGCACCGCCTCGAAGACGGTGCGAGGCAGGCTCGCGAACGGAGCGGACCGGCGGAGCAGGTCGAACAGGTCGGTGACCGTCCAGTCGTCCATGGCCACCATCGCCACGACCTGCTGGGCCAGCACGTCCAGGGGGTTGGCCGTCACCTGCAGCCGCTCGATGAGCCCGGATCGCATCCGGTCCACGACGACGGCGGTCTGGACCAGGTCGGCCCGGTGGGTGGGGAAGAAGACCCCGTGGCTGACGGCGCCCACCTGGTGTCCGGCCCGGCCGACGCGCTGCAGGCCGGAGGCGACGCTGGGGGGACTGGCCACCTGGACCACCTGGTCGACCGCGCCCATGTCGATCCCCAGCTCGAGACTGCTGGTGGCCACGACCGCCGGCAGCCGGCCCGTCTTCAGGGCGTCCTCGATGACGGCCCGCTGCTCCTTGCTGACCGACCCGTGGTGGGCGCGGGCCAGCACCGGCGGTGCGCCACGGTCGGCGCCCGCCTGGCCCATCACCTGGGCGGGCGGCCGGCCCCCCGGGGCGGGCGGGTCGTCGGTGCCGGAGTCGTCGGGCGCCGTGCCCCGGGCGTCCCAGTGCTCGTTCAGGCGGGCGGTGAAGCGCTCGGCCACCCGTCGGGAGTTGGTGAAGACCAGCGTCGACGTGCGCCGTCCGACGAGGTCCACCACGCGCCGCTCCACGTGGGGCCAGATGGAGGCGCGCTCCTCCGGGTCGGGGGCCGGAGCCCACACCTCGCCCGTCCCGGGGCCGCCGTCGGTCGTCGCCGCCGTCGTCGTCGCCGCTGTCGCCGCCGCCCCGTCGCCGTCCAGGTCCGGCAGCACCGGGCCCGTCCCCGTCGTCCACGCGTCCTCCGTCGGTCCCCCGTCGGTCGCGGGGGCACGGACCACGGCCCGGGCCCCGGCCACCTCGCCCCGCTCCGTGGCCCCCGGGTCCGACATGTCGGGGACGGGGACGACGACCTGCAGGTCCCACGCCTTGGTGGACGGGGGCTGGACCGTGCTCACCGGACGTCCGCCGGCCAGGTATCGGGCCACCTCCTCGACCGGGCGGACCGTCGCGGACAGGCCGATCCGCTGGGCGGGCCGCTCCAGCAGCGCGTCGAGCCGGTCGAGGGTCACGGCCAGGTGCGCCCCCCGCTTGGTGCCGGCCACCGCGTGGACCTCGTCCACGACCACCGACTCCACCCCGGTGAGGGCGCTGCGGGCCTGGGAGGTGAGCAGCAGGAAGAGGGACTCGGGGGTGGTGATGAGGATCTCGGCGCCCTCCCGGGCGAACGCCCGGCGTTCCGCGGCCGGGGTGTCGCCCGAGCGGACCGCCACCGAGACCGACGGGGACGCCAGCCCCAGCCGGGTCGCGGCGTGACCGATGCCGACGAGGGGCGAGCGCAGGTTGCGCTCGACGTCGACCGCGAGGGCCTTGAGCGGGGAGACGTAGAGCACCCGGCAGCGGCCGGTCCCGGGGGACGGCGTCCCCCCGGTCCGTGCCCCGGCGGCAGGCCGCCTCGCGGGGGTGCGGTCCTCCGTCACCGTCGGCTGTCCACCCCCCGTCGACGTCGCCGTGTCGGTGACCCGGGCGGCGCGAGCGGTGGGACCCACCGGCGTCGGCCGGGGGTCGGCCACGATCCGGTCGATGGCCCACAGGAACGCCGACAGCGTCTTCCCCGACCCGGTGGGTGCGACCACGAGGGTGTGCTCACCCCGGCTGATGGCGTCCCAGGCCCCCACCTGGGCGGGCGTGGGCGCGGGGAAGGAGGCGTCGAACCAGGCCCGGGTGGCGGGGGAGAAGCGGTCCAGGACCGTCGCGGCGTCCAGCGTCACCGGATCACTGTCCCACCCGGCACCGACAGTGTGGGGTCAGACCCCGTCGTCGCTCTGCGGCACGAGCCGCCGGCGGGTGGCGGAGACGACGCGGTTGCCGTGCGCACCGGTCACCGGCGGAGCGGCGGGGCGCTCCATGTCACGCACCTCGTGGTGGAGCGTGCGGTGCGGCGGGCGCCACAGCTTCGCGGCCACCAGCAGCTTCTGCCACCAGGCCAGGTCCTGACGAGTGCTCACGGGTCTCCTCCACGGTGCGGGTATGGGCCGGTCCATCCTCTCACCCCCGTCCCCGGGGGAAAACCCGTGGTGGTGGGGCGGGGGCACGCCTAGGCTTGGTGCTCGCCATGCGCGACTTCCCCCCCACCGTGACGGCCTGGACGCCGTCCGCCGACTACCCGCCCACCGACTCCACGGCGCGGCGGTCCATCGGGGTGCCCGACACCCAGGGGCCGGTCAGGTTCCTGTGGTGGTTGCTGCGCCAGCAGCCCGACCTCGTGCTGGCCGGGTGCCTGTGCAGCCTGCTGTGGATGCTGCCGGCCGCCCTCACCCCCTGGATCCTGGGCCGGGCCATCGACGAGGGCATCCTCGGCGGCGACGGCGGCCGGCTGGGGACCTGGCTGCTCGTCCTGCTGCTCGTCACCCTCCTCGGCGGGGCCAGCGGCGTCTTCTACCACACCGTGGTCGTGCGCTCCTGGCTCGTGGCCTCCTACGGGCAGACGTTCCTGGTGACCCATCAGGGGGTGCGCCTCGGGCACGTGCTGCCCCGCCGGGCGGCCACGGGGGAGGTGCTCAGCGTCAACGGCAGCGACGGCGACCAGTTCGGCCACTTCGTGGAGATCGTCTCCCGGCTCGTCGGCAACGTCGTGGCCTACGCCCTCGTCGCGGTCATCGTGCTCCAGGTCTCGGTGCCGCTGGGCCTGGTGGTCCTCCTCGTCGCGCCTCTTCTCGTGGTGGTGTCCTCGGTGCTGCTGCGGCCCCTGGCCGCGGCCCAGACCCGGGAGCGCGCCCGCGACTCCGAGCTCACGTCCATGGCCACCGACATCGTGGCCGGCCTGCGCATCCTGCGTGGGATCGGCGGCGAGCGGACGTTCGGCGACAACTACGCCCGGCAGAGCCAGCGGGTGCGCCGCGCGGGCGTGCGCTCGGGCGCCTGGGGCGCGTTCGTCGAGGCGGTCGGTGTCCTGCTGTCCGGACTCTTCGTGGTCGTCCTCATGGTGCTCGGGGTGGACCGGGTGCGCGCCGGCGACCTGCAGGTCGGTGAGCTCGTGACCTTCCTGGGGTACGCCCTGTTCCTGGTCCAGCCCATCCGGGTCGTCTTCGAGGCCGCTCAGCAGCTGACCCGGTCCCTCGTGGCCGCGCGGCGCACGGTGGGGGTGCTGGGCACTCCCGACCCGTGGCCCCGGCCCGCCCTGGTGGCACCCGAGGAGCTCGAGCGGCTGGGTCGCGGGGAGCTCGTGGACGTCGCCTCGGGCCTGCGGGTACGGCCCGGCCGGCTGACGATGGTGGTCGCGGCCGTGCCCGACGACGCGGCCGCGCTCGCCGACCGGCTCGGCCGCTACCTCCCCGCCGCCGACGGGGTGCCGGGGGAGGAGGACGACGACGAGGACGAGGACGGCGACCGTCGGGCGCTCGCCCTGGCCCGGCGGGAGCGCGCGGCGGCCCGGGCCCGTCTGGAGCGCGCCGACCAGGAGCGCGCGCTCGCCCCCTGGGGCGTGACCCTGGGCGGGGTCGACCTGGCCCGGCTGCCGATGGAGCAGGTGCGCCGGCTCGTGCTGGTCAGCGACGCCGGCGCCCAGGTCTTCTCCGGCACCCTGCAGGAGGCGGTGGACCCGCACGACCGCCTCGACCACGCGGCGGCGGAGGCCGCGCTGCGGTCGGCCGCCGCCGAGGACGTCTACGACGTGCTGCCCGGGGGGTGGCAGGGCCGGCTGGAGGAACGTGGCCGGGGGCTGTCCGGAGGACAGCGCCAGCGGCTGGTCCTGGCGAGGGCGCTGGCCGCCGACCCCCCGGTGCTCGTGCTCGTCGAACCGACCTCGGCCGTCGACGCCCACACCGAGGCCCTCGTCGCCGCCCGGCTTCCCGGGCACCGGCGCGGCCGCACCACGGTGGTCGTGACCGCCTCGCCGCTGCTGCTGCACCACGCCGACGACGTCGCCCTGCTGGACGCGGGCCGCGTGGTCGCCACCGGCACCCACGAGGAGCTCGTCACCCGAGACCCGGACTACCGGCGCACCGTGCTGCGCGGCGACCCCGCCACCGACACCGTCCCGGTGCCGGGCGGCACCCCGGTCCTGGCCGGGGAGGTGACCCCGTGACCGCCACCCTGCCCGCACCGCCGGACCGGGCCAGCACCTGGGTGGACCGCCGTGGGACCGCCCCGCCGGTGCCGGCGGCGCTGCGGCCGCCCCCGCGGGGCAGCGCCGGCCCGCGCGAACGCCACCGGTCCCTGTGGGCCCGGCACGCCCTGCGCCGGCGGCGCGCCGAGGAGCACCTGCTCACCGCCCTGTCCCCGGACCGGGGTCTGCCCGTGGCGCCGACCCCCGTCGTGCTGCGCTACCTGGCGGGGCTGCTGCGGGACCGGACGCGCCTCCTCGTGCTCGTCGTCGCGGCCAACGGGCTGGCCGCCGCCGCCGGTCTGGCGGTCCCGCTGCTCCTCGGCAGGCTCGTGGACGCGGTCGTCGAGGCGGACGGTCGCCCGGCCGTGGCGACGGTGAGCACCTTCGTCGCCGTCGTCACGGGGGTGCTCGTGGCCCAGGCGGTCCTGACCCACCTGGCCAAGTGGCTCGCCGCCGTGCTGGGACAGGACGTGCTGGCCCAGGCCCGTGAGCACGTCGTGCGGGCGGTGCTGCGGCTGCCGCTGGGCACCGTCGAGTCCACGGGCACCGGCGACCTGGTGACCAGGGTCACCCGCGACGTCGCCTCGATGAGCCGCGCGGTGCGCTGGGCCCTGCCCGAGTTCGTCATCGGGGTGGTGACCCTCGGACTCACCGTCGTGGCGATGGTGGTCAACTCCTGGGTGCTGGCCCTGCCCACCCTGGTCACGGCCACGCTCTCGATGGAGCAGGTGCGCCGGTACCTGCGCCGGGCGCCGGCGGCATACCTGCTCGAGGGGGCCACCTACAGCCGGATCGGCAGCACCCTGGCCGAGACGGTCGAGGGGGCGCGGACGGTCGAGGCGCTGGGCCTGCAGGAGGAGCGCCGGCGGGCGGCCGAGGACGACGTCGAGGTCAGCGCCCAGGCCGAGCGCTACGGCCTGACGCTGCGCAACGTGCTGTTCGCGGTCATGGACATGGCGTTCTCCCTGCCCCGGGTCATCACCCTGGGCGTCGGCGCCGTGCTGCACGCGCAGGGGGTGGTCACCCTCGGGCAGATCACCGCCGCGATGCTCTACATCGAGACCTTCTACGGTCCCTTCGACCGTCTGGTGGGGGTGGTGGACGAGCTGCAGGTGGGCATCGCCTCCACGACCCGCCTGCTGGGCATCGCCGAGGTTCCCCCGGACCGGACGCCCGGGACGGACCGTCCCGTCGACGACCACCTGGTGGGCCGGGGGATGACCTACGCCTACCGGGAGGGTCAGGACGTGCTGCACGGCATCGACCTGGACCTGGCGCCGGGGGAGCGGCTGGCGGTGGTCGGGCCGTCCGGGTCCGGCAAGTCCACGCTGGGCCGGCTGCTCGCCGGCGTGCACGCCCCCCGCACCGGGTCCGCCACCGTCGGAGGGGTCGACCTGGTCTCCCTGCCCCTGAACGAGCTGCGCCGGCAGGTCGCGCTCGTCACCCAGGAGCACCACGTCTTCCGTGGCAGCCTGCGCGACAACGTCGCCCTCGCGCGCGAGGACGCCACCGACGAGGAGGTATGGCGTGCGCTGGCCACGGTGGACGCGGCGGCCTGGGTGCGGGCCCTGCCGGGCGGGCTGGCGACCGTGCTGGGGTCGGGGCACCACGAGCTGACCCCCGGGCAGGCGCAGCAGGTGGCGCTGGCGCGGCTCCTCCTCGCCGACCCGCACACCCTCGTCCTGGACGAGGCGACCAGCCTCATCGACCCGCGCACGGCACGACACCTCGAGGGGTCGATGCACGCGCTCCTGACCGGCCGCACCGTGGTGGCGATCGCCCACCGGCTGCACACCGCGCACGACGCGGACCGGATCGCGGTGGTGCAGGAGGGGCGGATCGTCGAGCTGGGCAGCCACGAGGAGCTTCTCGCCGCGGACGGGCAGTACGCCGCCCTCTGGCGGGCCTGGACCAGCTGAGCCGGCCCGACGGTCCGGGGGTCAGTCCCCGGTGGAGAGCTTGCCCAGGGTGCGCGGCCGCAGCCGGTCGTCGGCCTTCTGCCGCAGCCGTCGGGGGCTCAGCCCGTGCTGCTCGTTGTACCCCTCCACGACGGAGGCCCGCAGCGCCCGCGCCGTGGCGCGGGGACGGTCGCCGTCCTCCACGATCGTGTCGACCAGACCCTGGGAGCGAAGGTCGTCGGCGGAGGCCTTCATGGTCTCCAGCGTCATCGCCACCTGCTCCACCGAGGGGTTGGCCACGTTGTACAGGATGGTCGCCGTGGAGCGCGGCTCGGAGACGAAGCCGAGCGCGCTGTCGAACATCACGGTGTGCCGTCCGAACGGCGTGGTGGCCAGCCCGCCACCGCTGCCCATGGCTCCGGTGATCACCGCCACGGTGGGGTAGGGGTGGGAGGCGGCGCGCTTGATGCACTGGGCGATGGCCCGGGACTGGCCGCGGCGCTCGGCGGCCATCGTCGGCAGCGCCCCCAGCGTGTCGGTGAGGAAGACGACCGGCAGCTCCCAGCGCTCCGCGGCGTCCAGCATGCGGACGGCGTACTCGTAGTCCTCCGGACCCGGGTTGGGCGGCCGCTTGCCCACGTAGTCGCCGCTGATCCGGTAGGAGGGCTGGTCCCCGATGACCATGAAGGAGTGGTCCCCGATCGTGGCCAGCGCCGCGACGACGTGGGGGTAGATCGTGTCGTCCTCGAACCGGACGTGGTTGTAGAAGGGGACAGCCGAGTCGAAGACGGTGCGCAGGAGGAACTCGGTGTCCAGACGCCCCGCCCCCGCGGCGATCTCGTTGTACCGCGCGATGAGCGTCTCCCCGGCCGTCGCGCGGCCACGGTCCCGGCGGTCGCGGGGCAGGTGGACCCGGCGCTCGACCCCCTGGCGGTCCCACAGCGCGGCCGAGAAGCCCTCCGGACCCACGGTGACCTCCCGGCCGGTGTCCTCGGCCCCGTCGGCGACGTCGTCGCGCCGACGGTCGCGCAGCCGTGAGGTGGAGCGGCCGGCCTCGAACATCCGCCCGAGCAGCTCGACCAGCTCGTCGACGTCCTTGACGAGGACGTCGACGTTGCGGTCCAGGTAGTTGGCCTCGGCGCTCTGCAGCCCGCGCGGGACCTCCTTGCCCTCGAAGGTCTCGATGACCCGGCGCCCGGCGAACCCGTAGTCGGTGCCCTCGAGCGCCACGATGAGGTCGGCGGCGGGCACCGCGCTCGCCGACATCCCGCCCCACACCTGCCCCGCCAGGACGCTGACGTAGGGGCGGTTGGTGGTGTGCTGGAACTTGTTGGCCGCGGCGGCCATCCGCTGCATCTGGATCAGGCCCAGGACGTTCTCGTGCTGGCGCACCCCGGAGGAGGCCCCCATGCTCACCAGCGGGAGCTTCTCGCGCTCGGCCAGCTCGGCGGCCTGGACGAACTTCTCCCCGGCGACCTCGCCCAGGGACCCGGCGAAGAAGGACCAGTCGACCACGTAGACCACGGCCCTCTGCCCCCGGAAGTGCCCGATCCCGAACTTGGCCGACTCCGTCGACCCGCTGCGCGCCTCGGCGCTGGTGAGCTTGTCGGTGTAGCGCTCGATCGTGTCCCCGACCCGGCGCTGCAGGCCGATGAGGTCGTCCACGACCCGCAGGTGGCCGTAGCGCTCCTGGAGGTCCACCGAGGCGATGAAGGCCCGGGCGGCCTCGGTCGGGTTCAACCCCGGCCGCTTCTCGTAGAGCGAGGCCACGGTGCGGGGGGTGCGGGGCCGCAGGTCGAGCAGGTCGGGCGTCACGCCACCGTCGCCGGTGACGTAGTCGTCGTGGAGGTCGTGGTGGTCCTCGCCCTGGTCGGGACGGCCCGGATCGCGCATTCCACGCAGGCTAGCAGCGGGCCGTCGACCCTACCGACAGGTAACGCCGCGCGACCGCGATAATGCGGTCCGTGGCGGCCGTGCTCCAGGGATTCTGGCTGATCGCGGCGGTCGTCGCGGTCGGGTGGCTGCTCGCGCACACCCGCCTCTTCGGCCGGACCGAGCAGCAGATGCTCGCCCGGCTCACCTTCTGGGTCGGCTCGCCCGCGCTGCTCTTCCTCGTCGTGGCGGACGCCGACGTCGGCGTGATCTTCTCCGGCTTCCTGGTCGCCACGGTGGCCGGCGTGGTGGTGACGGCCGCGGCATACCTCCTCCTGGCCCGGCTGGTGCTGCGCCGCAGCCTGACCCACGCCCTCATGGGCGGGATGAGCGTGAGCTACGTCAACTCCAACAACCTCGGCCTACCGATCGCCATCTACGTGCTGGGCGACGCGTCGTGGTCGGCCCCGATCATCCTCATGCAGCTGCTCGTCCTGCAGCCGGCCTGGCTGGCGGCGCTGGACGCCAGCCAGTCGGGGCGGGTGTCGCTGGGGCGGCTGCTGCGCTCGCCGGTCACCAACCCGCTAACCATCGGCAGCATGCTCGGACTGGTCGTCGCGCTCACCGGCATCACCCTCCCCGCGGTGGTGCGGGGGCCCACGGAGCTCGTCGGCGGCCTGGCGATCCCCGGGATGCTGCTCGCGTTCGGGATCTCGCTGCGCCTCTCACCCCTGCCGCGCGGACGCGACAACCTCGCCGAGCTGGCGGCCGTCGTCCTGCTCAAGCTCGGGCTGATGCCTGCCGTGGCGGGCCTGGTCGCCGGCCCCGTCCTGGGGCTGTCGGGGGCGGAGGTGCTGGCGGTCGTGGTGATGTCCACGCTGCCGACGGCACAGAACGTCTTCGTCCTCGCGGTGGCCTACGGGCGGGGGGAGGACATCGCCCGGGACAGCGTCTTCGTCACCACGGTGCTGGCGGCGCCCGCGATGCTGCTGGTCGTCGCCCTCGCCGGCGGTGGGTAGGCTGGCGCGGTGCGGTTGAGCGAGTTCTGGGCCCTGATGGAGCAGGAGTTCGGGCAGGGGTATGCCGCGCTCGTCGCCCAGGGGCAGGCCCTGGGGTCGCTGGGCAGCCGGACGGCCGAGCAGGCCCTGGCCGACGGAGACCCGGTCCGGCAGGTGTGGGAGGCCGTCGTGCGCGACCTCGAGGTGCCCCCCGAGCACCACTACCTGCCCGACCGCCGGCGTACCCGCTCCTGAGGCCTCCTCAGGGCTGGCGCGGGGCGTCCGTGGCCGTGTCGCCCACGGGAGGTTCGCCCGCCAGCCCGCCGGCGACCGCCCGGCGGATCTTCTCGATCATCTCCTGCTCCGCGGGCGCCACGCCGTCGGAGGCCTGGGCCACCCGGTCGGCCGCGGCCAGGACGACGTCGCGGTAGCCGTCCGCCTGCGCCGGTGCCTTGGCGCGGAGGACGTCGACCGCCCGCCCGAGCTCGTCGAGGACGGTCTGCTCCACCTCGTCCGGGGACCCGGTGGGCGGGGTGGGGAAGCCGCCGTCGCGCAGCAGCTCCTGGACCGCAGCCGGGGCCTCCTGGAACGCCTTGGAGCCGGCCATCGACTCCTTGAACATCGCGAAGAAGCCGGGGTCGGAGCGCGAGACGAGGGCGATGGCGCCGAAGGCGGAGCGCTTGACGAGCGCCTGCTCGTCCTCGGTCAGGGCGGTGCTGCTGTCGGTGTCGGTCATGGTCCCACTGTGGACCGTGCGGCCCGGCCTGTCATCCGCGCGGCCGGGTCAGAGGTCGTGCTGCAGGAGGAGCTCGGCGATCTGCACGGCGTTGAGCGCCGCGCCCTTGCGCAGGTTGTCGTTGGCCACGAACATCACCAGGCCGCGACCCTCGGGCACGCTCTGGTCGACCCGGATACGGCCGACGAAGGAGGGGTCCTGCCCGGCGGCCTGCAGGGGCGTCGGCACGTCGGCGAGCGCGACGCCGGGAGCCTGGCCGAGCAGCTCGGTGGCCCGCTCCGGGGTGATCGGCCGGGCGAACTCGGCGTGGACCGCCAGGCTGTGCCCGGTGAAGACGGGCACCCGCACGCAGGTGCCGGACACCGCCAGCGCGGGGACGCCCAGGATCTTGCGCGACTCGTTGCGCAGCTTGACCTCCTCGGAGGTCTCCCCGTCCTCGACGAGGTCGCCGGCCATGGCCAGGACGTTGAACGCGATCGGGGCCACGTAGGTGGTCGGCTCCGGCAGCGCCACCGCCGACCCGTCGTGGGTCAGCGCCTCCACCGGCTCCTCGCCGGCCAGGGCCGCGCGCACCTGGTCGCCGAGCTCGCGCACGCCCGCGAGCCCGGACCCGGAGACGGCCTGGTAGGTGGCCACCCGCAGCCGTTCCAGCCCGGCCTCGGCATGGAGGGGCCGCAGCACCGGCATGGCCGCCATCGTCGTGCAGTTGGGGTTGGCCACGATCCGCGACCCGCCCCCGCCCAGCGCGAGCCCCAGATCCTGCGGGTTGACCTCGCTGACGACCAGCGGCACCGCGTCGTCCATCCGCCAGGCGGAGGAGTTGTCGACCACGACCGCACCGGCGGCGGCGAGGCGGGGTGCGTGCTCCTTCGAGGCGGAGCCCCCGGCGGAGAAGAGGGCCACGTCGATGCCGGACAGGTCGGCGGTGGCCACGTCCTCGACGAGGATCTGGCGCGCCTCGGCATACCCCTCGAGGCCGTTGGCCGACCCGTCCCAGGGCAGCTCGGTGCCGGCGGAGCGGGCGGAGGCGAGGTAGCGCACGGAGGCGACGGGGAAGTCGCGCTCGGACAGCAGCCGCCGCATCACCGCGCCGACCTGTCCGGTCGCCCCCACCAGGGCCACGTGCAGGTGCCGGTCGTGCCCGGTCACGGCGTTCACCGGCCCGTCCCGCCGTAGACCACGGCCGCGTCCTCGGCGTCCAGCCCGAAGGCCGTGTGCACGGCGCGCACGGCGTCCTCCAGGTCGGACTGGTCGCAGATCACCGAGATCCGGATCTCGGAGGTGCTGATCATCTCGATGTTGACCCCGGCGTCGGCCAGGGCGGCGAAGAGCTGGGCGGCGACCTGCGGGTTGGAGCGCATGCCCGCCCCCACGAGCGACAGCTTGCCCACGTGCGAGGTGTAGAGGACGTCGTCGAAGCCCATCTCGTCCTGCAGCGCCCGGACCGCGGCGACCGTGGTCGGGCCGTCGGTCTCGGGGATGGTGAAGGAGATGTCGGAGGTCGCCGCGTCCGAGGTCGAGACGTTCTGCACGATCATGTCGATCGAGACGCCGGCCCGGGAGGCCGCGCCCACGACGGCTGCCGCCGCCCCGGGGCGGTCCGGGATGCCGACGGCGGTGACCTTGCCCAGCGAGCGGTCGTGCGCGATGCCGGAGATGATCGGTTCTTCCATGGTGTCCTCCGTGAGGGGTCGGCCGACGAGGATCCAGGTGCCCTCCTGGTCGGAGAAGCTGCTGCGGACGTGGAGCGGGACGTGGAAGCGCCGGGCGTACTCCACCGCCCGCAGGTGCAGGATCTTGGCGCCGTGGGCGGCCATCTCGAGGGTCTCCTCGATGGTCAGCCGGGTCACCCTCCGGGCGCTGGGGACGATCCGCGGGTCGGCGGTGTAGAGGCCGTCCACGTCCGTGTAGATCTCGCAGACGTCGGCGTCCAGGGCGGCCGCCAGCGCCACCGCCGTGGTGTCGGACCCGCCGCGGCCCAGGGTGGTGATGTCGTCGTCGGTCGAGATGCCCTGGAAGCCGGCCACGATGGCCACGCCGCCCTCCTCCAGGGTGCCGCGGACCCGGGCGGGCTGGACGTCGAGCAGTCGGGCACGGCCGTGCGCGGTGTCGGTGCGCATCCCGGCCATGGCGCCGGTGAAGCTGCGGGCGGGCACGCCCAGGTCCTGGATGGCCATCGCCAGCAGGGCCATCGAGATCCGCTCGCCCGCCGACAGGAGCATGTCCATCTCGCGCTCCGGCGGCGGTCCGTCGGCGATCTGGGCGGCCAGGTCGAGGAGCTCGTCGGTCGTGTCCCCCATCGCGGAGACGACGACGGCGACCTGGTCGCCCGCGCGGTGGGCGGCCACGACGCGGCGGGCGACGCGGCGCATCGCCTCGGCGTCGGCGACGGACGAACCGCCGAACTTCATCACGAGCAGAGCCATGGTGCTTCCTGGGCAGGGGGCAGGGTGGCACGGGATGACGTCGGCGTCGCAGGTCCCGGACTGGCAGCCAGTGTAGGGGAGAGGAACGGGGGTCGTTGACGCGGCGGAAGGAGCGGGGAGCGCGGTGACGGCGCGCGTCCGGTCACGTCGGGTCGGGTCGGGTCGGGTCAGACGAGCGTGGTGAGCGCGAGGACGACCACGGCGAGGGTGGCGACGATCTCGCCGACCCCGAGCCGTGCGGGGCTCCACCCGAGGCGGGGCACGGCGGCGGCCCGCACCGCCAGGACCAGGGCCAGACCGCCCAGGGGCAGCCGCGCGCCGTGGGGCAGCAGGGCGAGGGCGAGGACCGCCAGGAGCAGGTGGTAGCCCACCGAGAGCAGGAGGAAGACGGTGCTGCCCCGTCGCCGGATCGCGCTCTTGACGTAGAAGACGGTGCCGGTGAAGTAGCCCGCCAGGACGCCGGTGAGGATCCAGGCCACCGTCCACCGCTCGCCCGGACCCAGGTCGTAGGCGACCGGCGTCATCAGGCAGGACCCGGCCGCGGTGGCCAGTCCGGCGATCAGGGCCCGCTCGTGCCGGGTCGCCGAGGCGACCATGCCGACCGAGAGCGGGACGACGAACAGCGGGGCCCAGCGCACCAGCGTCGGCTCGACCAGGAGCAGGGCCGCGCCCAGGGCGGTCGCCAGGGCGACGTACACCTGTACCGGAGCCAGGTGGCGCGGCCGTCGGCGGGACTTCAGCCAGAGCGTGGCCGCGAAGAAGGCGAGGTAGCCGGCGAACCAGAAGGCCGCCAGCAGCAGGTGCGCCCAGCGGGGTCCCGAGGCCAGCGTGCCGACGAGGAGGGGGGCCGACAGCATCGCCCAGGCCCCGTGCTGGTTGGGGACCCAGCCCGGCCGTCGGCGCCGTCGGCCTCCCCGGTGACCCGCCCCCGGCCCGGGCAGCTTCCGGGCGGTGGGCGCCACAGAGGACCGGACGCTCATACGACGCAGTGTAGTGAACAGATCGGCAGACCGCGCCGGGTGGGTGTCGCGGACGGCGCCGGGTGAGTCGTCCCGGAACACGCCGGGAGGTGGTTCAGCAGTTCGTACAGACTTTCGACTACGCTCGTCCCCATGGTCCCCCCGACGGGACCGGACACCCACAGGTATGCCGTGGGAGGCCGGGTCTGTCGGTGGCGGCACCTAGCGTCTGACTGGACACGGGACGAGGCCCTGCAAGGGGACGGCGGCCGGAGGTCGGTCGAAGGTAGGCGCGCCCACCACGAGCAACGAAGGAGCACGGACATGGCCCAGGCCACGACGAAGACGGCATCGCCGGTCGCTGCCGGCAACGACAGGATGCGGGCTCTCGACGCCGTCATGGCGCAGATCGAGAAGCAGCACGGCAAGGGGTCGGTGATGCGCCTGGGGGACGAGGACCGTCCGCCCATCCGGGTTATCCCGACGGGGTCCATCGCCCTCGACGTCGCCCTGGGCGTGGGCGGTCTGCCCCGCGGCCGCGTGGTGGAGATCTACGGGCCGGAGTCCAGCGGCAAGACCACGGTCGCGCTGCACGCCGTGGCCAACGCCCAGAAGGCCGGCGGGATCGCCGCCTTCATCGACGCCGAGCACGCGCTCGACCCCGACTACGCGAAGAACCTCGGCGTGGACACGGACGCCCTGCTGGTGAGCCAGCCGGACACCGGCGAGCAGGCCCTGGAGATCGCCGACATGCTGATCCGGTCGGGGGCGATCGACATCATCGTCATCGACTCGGTCGCGGCGCTCGTGCCGCGGGCCGAGATCGAGGGCGAGATGGGCGACAGCCACGTGGGTCTGCAGGCCCGGCTGATGTCCCAGGCCCTGCGCAAGATCACCGGCGCGATCAGCACGACCGGCACCACGGCGATCTTCATCAACCAGCTGCGCGAGAAGATCGGGGTCATGTTCGGCTCGCCGGAGACCACCACCGGTGGCAAGGCGCTGAAGTTCTACGCCTCGGTCCGCATCGACGTGCGCCGCATCGAGACCCTCAAGGACGGCACCGACGCGGTCGGCAACCGCACCCGGGCCAAGATCGTCAAGAACAAGGTGTCGCCGCCGTTCAAGCAGGCCGAGTTCGACATCCTCTACGGGCAGGGCATCTCCCGGGAGGGCGGCCTCATCGACGTGGGCGTCGAGCACGGCTTCGTGCGCAAGTCCGGCGCCTGGTACACCTACGAGGGCGACCAGATGGGGCAGGGCAAGGAGAACGCCCGCCAGTTCCTCAAGGACAACCCGGACCTGTCCGAGGAGATCGACCGCAAGATCAAGGCCAAGCTCGGCATCGGGGTGCCCAAGCAGACCGCCGAGGACCTGCCGGACGGGGTCGACCCGGTGACCGGTGAGGTCTCGGTCGACTTCTGATGGGCACCGACGCAGACCGGTTGTCTGCGGCGCGGCGGGCGCTGGCGGAGGCGGAGTCCGTCGCCAGCGCTTCCGGGCTCAGCCCCGGCCGGACCTCGTCGACGGCCCTCGCGGACGGCGGGACCCCCGTCGACGGGGAACACGGTCGGGGTCGGGCAGCAGGGACGTCGGGACGGTCCGGGGGACCGGGCCGTTCCGACCCCGACCCCCACGCCGTCGCCCGTCGCATCGTCCTGCGCCAGCTGGCCATGGGCCCGCGCACCCGCCGCCAGCTCGAGGACAAGCTGCGCGACAGGGGGTGCGAGCCCGACGTCGCCCGAGGGGTGCTGGACCGGATGACGGAGGTCGGCCTCGTCGACGACGAGTCGTACGCGGAGATGTACGTGCGGTCCAAGCAGGAGACCAAGGGCCTGGCCGCCGGTGCCCTGCGCCACGAGCTGCGGCAGAAGGGCGTCCCGGACGAGGTGGCCGACGCGGCGCTGGAAGAGATCGACCCCGAGCGGGAGAAGGAGCAGGCCCGCGCCCTGGTCGCCCGCCGCCTGCGCACCATGCGTGGGCTGGAGCGGGACGTGCAGACGCGCCGGCTGGCCGGGTTCCTGGCCCGCAAGGGCTACGGTCCCGGCGTGGCCTACCAGGTCGTGCGGGAGGCGCTCGACGAGCTGCCGGAGAACCGCCGGGACTGACCCGCCGGCACGGGCGTCGTCCGGGTGCGCCTACTCCTCCTCGTCGCGGGCGACGACGCTCTCGGGGGTCCATTCCTCCTCGGAGAGGTCGTCGTCCTCCCCGTCGGTGTAGTGCATCGCCGACTCCTCGGGGGAGTCCCAGCTCGTGGCGCGACCCTCCCGGGCGACCAGCCGCGCCTCGCGGTCGGGGTGCAGGCCCTCGTCGGGAGCCACGAGACGGCCGATCCGTCCGTGGTCGCCCCCGTAGACGTCACGGCCGGCGGGGACCGCGTCCACGTCGTCGCCGCCGAGCATGTCCTCCTCGGTCCCGTCCAGCCCGGACTCGTTGTCCGGCGCGCCGTAGGCCGACCAGGGATCCGCCTCCTCCTGACGGATGCGCTGGTCGATCGTCTCGTCGCCCCGCTGCTCGCTCGCCGTCACTCCGTAGGCCAACGACCCGTGCAGGCGGTCCGGTGCGGTGTAGCCCCGGTCCAGCGGATCCCCGTCGCCGTCAAGGGTGTCGGCGGAGGACAGCTGGTCCTCGTCGTCGACGCTCCAGACGCCCAGCTCGTCGCCGATGCTCTCGCGATCGTTGTGGATCATCGCCGCTCCTTCGCAGACGGGTGCTCCTCGGACCCTCATCCTACGACCCCACTACAGTCGGTCGCGCGAGGCTCCCCGACCAGCGGGGAGAGGCGGAGGAGGCGCACATGGCGTGGCGCGTGTGGGACCTGGCCGGGCCGGCCCGATCCCAGCGGCTCAACCGTCACCTGGCCTACCACCTCGCCTGGACCGCGGGCGTGCTGAACTCGGTCGGCTTCGTCGCGGTCGGCTTCTACACCTCCCACATGACGGGCCTCACCGCCAGCGTCGCCGACCACCTCGTCCTGGGCGGGTGGGTGGTCGTCGCGATGGGCCTGCTCGCGCTGACCGCCTTCGTCCTCGGCGCGATGACCTCGGCCCTGCAGTTCCACTGGGCCCGGCGCCGGGACCGCTGGCACGACCGTCGGTTCGCCCTCGTCCTGCTGACCGAGGCGGTGCTCGTCCTGCTGATCGGGGCCCTGGCCGACCTGGTGCCCGGGCCCGAGCGTCAGTGGCCCCTGGTGGCGGCCCTGGGGTTCGTCATGGGGCTGCAGAACGCGCTCATCACCAAGGTGTCCGACGCCACCATCCGCACGACGCACGTGACCGGGATGGTCACCGACATCGGCATCGAGCTGGGCAAGGGCGCCTACCGCAACCGGCTCGACGGCGCTGTTCCGGTGCGTGCCGACCTGGACCGGTTGCGGATGCACGCCACGCTCGTGGCCCTGTTCTTCCTCGGCGGGGTGATGGGGGCGCTGGGCTACCTGACGGCGGGCGTCGTGGTGCTCCTGGTCCCGGCCGCGCTGCTGCTGACGATCGCCGTGCCCCCGCTCCTCACCCGACCCGGTCCGCCCCCGGCCCCCGCCCGACTCCTGCCGTGACCGTCGTCGGCGGGAGACCCACCCCCGCCGACGGGCCTCCGACGCCTCGGGGTCTGTCCGGTCCGGCTGGGGATCCGTCCGGTCCGGCTGGGGATCCGTCCGGTCCGGCTGGGGATCCGTCCGGTCCGGCCCGGTCCGGGTCCGGGTGCTCACCGGTCCGTCGGGGCCGCGGTCCCCGGTTACCCTGGACAACGGTATGGAGACCCTCAAGACCTACGACGTGCGCACCCACGGGTGCCAGATGAACGTGCACGACTCCGAGCGCCTGGCCGGGCTGCTGGAGACGGCCGGCTACGTGGACCTGGCCAGCCTGCCCCCGGGGCAGCGGTCGGACGTGGCCGACGTCGTCGTGTTCAACACCTGCGCCGTGCGTGAGAACGCCGCCAACAAGCTCTACGGCAACCTGGGTCAGCTGCGCCCGGCGAAGCTGGCCAACCCGGACCTGCAGATCGCCGTCGGCGGCTGCCTGGCGCAGAAGGACCGGGCCACCATCGTGGAGCGGGCGCCGTGGGTGGACGTGGTCTTCGGCACCCACAACGTCGGCTCGCTGCCGGCCCTGCTGGACCGCGCCCGGCACAACAGGGCGGCCGAGGTCGAGATCCTGGAGTCGCTCGAGGTCTTCCCCTCCACCCTCCCGACCCGGCGCGACTCGGCATACTCGGCCTGGGTCTCCATCTCCGTGGGTTGCAACAACACCTGCACCTTCTGCATCGTCCCCGCCCTGCGCGGCAAGGAGAAGGACCGCCGTCCGGGCGAGATCCTCGCCGAGGTCGAGGCGCTGGTGGCCCAGGGCGTCGTCGAGATCACGCTGCTGGGACAGAACGTCAACACCTACGGGGTGGAGTTCGGCGACCGGCTCGCCTTCGGCAAGCTGCTGCGCGCCTGCGGACAGGTCGAGGGGCTGGAGCGGGTGCGGTTCACCAGCCCGCACCCGGCCGCCTTCACCGACGACGTCATCACCGCCATGGCCGAGACGCCCAACGTCATGCCCAGCCTGCACATGCCGCTGCAGTCGGGCTCGGACCGGGTGCTGAAGGCGATGCGGCGCTCCTACCGCAGCGAGAAGTTCCTCGGCATCATCGACCGGGTCCGTGAGCAGATCCCCGACGCGGCGATCACCACCGACCTCATCATCGGCTTCCCCGGCGAGACCGAGCAGGACTTCCAGGACACCCTCGAGGTGGTCCGTGCCTCGCGCTTCTCCAGCGCGTTCACCTTCCAGTACTCCGTCCGCCCCGGCACGCCGGCCGCGACCATGGGCGACCAGGTGCCCAAGGCGGTCGTCCAGGAGCGTTTCGACCGGCTGCTGGCCGTGCAGGAGGAGGTCTCCTGGGCGGGCAACCGCGAGCTCGAGGGGCGCCGCGTCGAGGTGCTCGTCGCGCCGGCGGAGGGCCGCAAGGACGCCGAGACCGAGCGTCTGTCAGGTCGGGCGCGGGACAACCGGCTCGTCCACTTCGCCGTCCCCGCCGGGGCCGAGCGGCCCCGGCCGGGGGACGCCGTGACCGTCGAGGTCACCTACGGCGCCCCGCACCACCTTCTCGCCGACTCGGGCGTGCGGGGCGGGACGTATGCCGTGCGGCGCACGCGGGGCGGTGAGGCCTGGGCGGCCCTGCAGGACGGTGGCACAGAGGGGACCACCCGCAAGCCCGCGGTGAGTCTGGGCATCCCCACCGTGGGCCGGCCCCCGGCGCCGGAGCCCCTGGCCCCGGCCTGCTGCCCGACGTCCTGACGCCCGGGCGGCCACCGCCGGAGCGGACCGCGCCAGCTTCCGCCCCGTCGACGCGTCGCGCGGGAAGGGTCAGCCGCCGTCGCGCACGGGGCTGGCCCCCCGGCGTCTGGCACGCGTGGGGACGGCCACGCCCGCGGTCCGCATCCGACGCAGCCGGCGTCTCGCCTCGACGCGGTGCCGACGGCGCGCCCGGTAGCGCTCCTCCATCCGCAGCACGTCCGCCATCGCGGCCGGGTGACCGTGGAAGCGCCGGGTGGCGTAGACCAGCAGTCCCAGCGCGATGACGGCCGAGACGATCATGGTGATCCCCACGGCGGGCCCCCCGAAGAGCCACCACCGCTCGGCCACCGGCCACCAGCCGGGAGCCGGGGGGCTCCACAGCCACAGCACCGCGATGCCGATCATCACCAGGGCGACGACCACGGAGGCGGCGATGCGCGGGACGGTCTCCACACCCTCGGCAGCGCCCCGCCAGGCCTTGACCCGCACCGGCTCCATCAGCCGTCGGGCCCAGCCGTACTGGGTGGAGAGGATCGCCAGGCCCGCGAGCGTCAGCAGCAGGCCGGGACCGGGCAGGAACAGGGCGAGGATGCCCACGCACAGGACGACCCACCCCAGGGTCTCCAGCGCTATTCGCTTCGCCGCGGTCACGACGGATGAGCCTAACGGTCCGGTCTGCGAGCACCCTGGCCCGCACCCGGGCCCGCAGGACCGGTCGTGACCGGTGGGTGCCTACGATGTCCCGGTGAGCGCAGCCGAGCCGACCCCCCGTGAGCGTCGGGCCGGACAGGTCGCGGCGCTGCTGGTGGCCCTCGAGGCCGTGGTGCTCGCGGGCATCGCCGCGTTCTACCTCTACGAGCTGGCCGTGGGCGAGGGCAGCGACCCGCTCATCGTCATCATGTCCGTCGCCACGATCGCGGTCTTCGTCATCGGGCTGGCCTACACCGCCCGGGGACTGCGCGCGCGGCACCCGCGGGCCCAGGCACCGGCCATCGCCGCGAACTTCATGCTCGTGCCCCTGGGCATCGCGATGTTCCAGTTCGCCCCCTGGTGGCTGGCCGGCCTCGTGCTGACCGCCGGGTCGGCCACCGTCGCCGCGACCTTCCTCATGGGTCGTCTGGAGGTCCGGACGGACCCCTGACCTGGACCCGGGTGCAGCGACCCCTGAGGACGAGCACGCCCCGTCCCGGGACGCGCAGGTCTCCTGTGGGCAGGTCGACGGCCAGCGGAGCGCCGTGACCCACGAGGGAGGGCTGGAGCACCAGTCCCGTCCGGAGCCGGCCGACGTAGGGGACGGCACCGCGGAACAGGGCCGAGCACGCCGTCAGCTCGCCACCGACGAGCAGCCGTCCACGGGTGCGGTCCGCCCAGGCGAGGACGGTCTCCTCGGTCCGGGAGCCGGTGAGCAGATGCGCCTCGTCCAGCACGACGGTGCCCACCGTGCCGTCCAGGGCTGCGCGCAGCTCGTCGTCGTCCCACGAGCCCGGACCGGCGACGCGCACGACACCCTGCTGGTGCGTCCCGCCGGTGCCGTTCCCCTGCTCCGGCCCGGCGAGCAGCCCGAGGGTGGAGGTGACGCCCGATCCCGGGGGGCCCAGGACCAGCGCAGACCCGGTGGGGCGCGGCACGGGTTCGGCCCGTTCGCCGCCGACCGCCCACGGTCCGTCCGCGTCCAGCCGTCGCGGCAGGGTGACCAGACGGGGTGGAGCAGGACCCGGTGGTCGAGCCGGAGTCGCGCGACCGCCGACGGGAAGGTGCACCTGGGCCACCAGGCCGTCCGAGGCCCGGACCGCCCGCCCGGCAGGCCGGTGCCGTGGCACCTGGACGGGTCGCAGCCCGACCGCGGCGACGTCCGTGGGGTCGTGCGTGGGGAGCAACCAGGTCTGCGGGACGTGCCTGCCCACCGTTCCGGAGACGAGCTGCCGGTCGCCGGTGAGGACGACGCAGACCCCGGCGGAGGGTCCGTCGCGCAGCACCCGCGTCGCCAGCTCGCGGGCCTGCCCCCGGTCCGCCTCCTGCTCCTGGACCCACCGGTCCCAGCCGTCCACGACGAGGACGACCGGTGCGGCCGCGCCGGCCTCCACCGCGGCGAGTCGGCGGTCCACGACCTCGACCAGGGCGCGCAGGACGGCCGTGGCGTGGGCCGGGTCGCCAGGACCGACCCACGCCCGCAGGCCCGGGTGTGCGGACAGCTCGCTGCCGGCGAGGGCGCCCGCCGGGTCGACGACGTAGAGCCAGACGTCGCCGGCGGCGGCGACGAGGGAGCGTGCGGCGGTGGACCGGCCGCTGCGGGGCGCCCCGACCAGGGCGACGTGCCCGTCACCGCGCCAGGTGAGCGGTTCCCACGACTGCTGCTCCGGCCGGTCGGCCACCGCCCAGGCACCGGGGTCCTTCACCGGCAATCGGTCGGGCAGCGGCGGGTGCCACACGGGCCGGGCGCGGACCGGCGTCGACGACCGGGCCGCGTCCTCTTCCGCCGTCCGGCGGAGCACCTCGACGATCCCCTCGACGGCGAGCGACCGTGAGAGGTCGGACGACGGGTCCGTGGCCCGACCGTCGTCCGTAGCCGTCACGACCCGCCAGCCCGCCCACGCGTCCGCCACCTCCTGGACGGTGACCTGCGGGTGGCGGACCCCGGGCCCGGCCGAGGGCCCCGGGTCGTGCGACCGTGCCGGTCCGGCGGGAGGTCCGACCTGGACGGTCTGGAAGGACCGGGCGGGTGAGGCCCCCGTCCGCAGGAGGCCGGCACCGGGGCGACCCTCGGGCAGCTGAGCGGCGTCCGGCACGTCGAGGACGTCCAGGCTGTCGGCCACCTCGCGCACCCGCAGGGCGATGCGGAGGTTGACGTTGGCCCGCAGGTCGGGCGAGACCACCCCGCCCGGCCGCTGGGTGGCCAGCACCAGGTGGACGCCGAGGCTGCGCCCGACCGTGGCGACGCGCACCAGACCGCTGAGGAAGTCCGGCAGCTCCTCGGCCAGGACCCTGAACTCGTCGACGACGATGAGCAGCCTCGGGATGCGGTCCCCGCCCTCCGCCACGTCCCGCAGGCCCTCCTGGGCGAGCTGGCGCTCGCGCCGACGGAGCTCCGCGCGCAGCGACTCCAGGACGCGGTGCCCCAGGTGCGGGTCCAGGTCGGTCACCAGACCGACGGCGTGGGGCAGGGCCGAGAGCTGTCCCAGCGAGGAGCCGCCCTTGTAGTCCATGAGCAGCACGCCGAGGCGGGACGGCGGATGGGCGAGCGCGAGCCCGGTCACGAGCGTGCGCAGGAGCTCGGACTTGCCCGATCCGGTCGTCCCGGCGACCAGTGTGTGCGGGCCGTCGCGGACGAGGTCCACGACCACGGGGGTGCCCCGCGCGTCGGTGCCGAGCGGGACGGACAGCCCCTGCGCCCCGGCCGCCGACGACCACCCCCGGCGCACCTGGTCCGTGTCCGTGGGCCACGGCGCGAGGTCACCCAGGGTCGCCGGCCGGGAGAGCGGGCCGGGTCCTGCAAGGGGGACGTCCTCGGCGCACCCCGCGAGCAGACGGGCCAGCCGGCGGGCCAGCGGCAGGCCGAGCATCGTGGGCTCGAACCGCAGGTCCGGTTCGCCCGGTCGTCGCAGCACCGCCTGCCCCGGCGCGGCCACCTCCACCCGGGGTCGCCCGGCCGGTGCGTCACGGACGTCGTCGACCAGGCACAGGTGCTCACCCCAGCGCAGCCCGTCCGTCCCCCCGTCCGTCCACCCGTCCGGGCTCGCCGGACGGGTGTGCGGCAGCCACGCCAGCAGGTCCCACCCGTCCCCGGGGGGTTCCACGGGATCGACCAGCAGGCGCAGGGCGGAGGGCGGGTGGGTGGTGGCGACCTGCAGCAGCACCGACCGGACCAGGCCGTCCCGCAGGTGTGCCGGACCCACCACCGCCAACGGCTGCTCCAGGTCCAGGGTCACCGGGCCGTCCCCGTGGGTCAGCACCGCACCGTCGTGACGCACGCCGGCCGGGCACCGGGAACGGCCCAGGACGACCTCCAGCGGTTCGTGGGCCCGGGACCACAGCTCCGTGGAGGGCGCCGGCAGCAGGGCGGTGACCACCCCGCCCAGACCGGGACGAGCGGCCCGCAGCGCGGTCAGGTCGTCGGCCAACGCGCGACGGCGGACCTCCTCGAGGCGGATCAGTTCCTCGTCGTGCCGGGCCGCGGCGTCCCGGTGCTCGGTCCGCGTCCGGCGACGCTCGCCGAGGTGGTGGCCGAGGACCATCGCGGGCGCCATCAGGCCGAACAGCAGGAGGAAGGGCATCCGGAGCACCACGGCCAGGGCCACCGACGCCGCGAGGGGGAGTCCCCAGGACCACGCGCTGGGGGGCCGCACGACCTCCCGCTGGGGTGGAGCGGGGGTGCTCAGCGACACCTCCGGCCGTGGCGTGCCGGTGCGGGGCCAGGGTCTGACCTCGGCCCTTCCGCCGCGCCAGCGCACGGGCAGCGGTGCCCCAGGCCGGGTCCGCAGCGTCAGCCGTGAGCCTCCGACCAGCAGGTCGTGGCCGGGGACCCAGCGGCGCGGGCCGGCGGTCCCCTCGGTGCAGGGGTGCGCCTCCTCCTTCTCCGGCGACCAGCGCATCCCGTTGGTCGAACCCAGGTCCTCGACCGTGATGCCCTCGCGGTCCGCGGCGACCCTCACGTGCCACCGGGAGAGCGCGGGGTCGAGGACGGTCAGGTCGCAGGAGGGGTCGCGGCCGACCGTCACCGACGCCCCCGGAGCCACCTGCACGCACGCCCCGGCGTCCGGTCCGTCGGCGACGACGAGCCTGGGCAGGGGCGTGGCGGGCGGGAGGGCCGCGGGCCCCACGGCATACCCGTGCAGGGGGAGCCGTGCGGCGGGGGGCGGGACGGCTACGCCGACCAGGGCGTGGACGTCTGCGGGGGTGAGGTGTTCGGGGCCCTCGAGCACGAGGTACCTCGGCGCCGGGCACGCCGGCACGGTGATCATCGCTCGCACCGGCCCATGGTGGCTCGTTCTCCGCCCGCAGCCTCTCCGTCGTCCACAGCCCCGGGGTCTGTCCACAGATCTGGTTCGGGTTTGGTCAGGCTTTGGCAAAGTCCCTTTACAGTCCTGCTCACGCTTGGTCGCATGGTCCGCTGTGGGGCCGGTGGCCCGGCACGACGGTTCGGAACGACAGGGGGAGGGCAGGTCCATGCAGGCCGCGCTGCACGATCTCGAGGAGGACGTGCGTGAGCTCATCCGTCGACGTCGGCTCGACCCCTCCCGCGACGACCTGGAGGTGCGCGACCTCATCGGCGAGGTCCTCGACGACTACGACGAGCGCGCGCTCCTGGGCGGACTGGTCCCGCTGGGGGACCGTCGTGAGGCGCAGCGCGCCCTCCTGGAGTCGGTGGCCGGCTTCGGCCCGCTGCAGCCCTACCTCGACGACCCGACGGTGGAGGAGATCTGGATCAATGCTTTTCGGGGTTACGGTAACGGATGGTGAAGAGTGAACCCGCTGGTCAAAGGCCTATGCGAGCGTTGGCAGCATTGGCAAAGAACGGCCTTGAATGATCCTCGTGCGGCCCCTGTGCGGCCCCGCTCGGGTCTCTTCCTGTTGTCGGACCTGCCTGAGCCAGGCCATCCGGACGCCCGATCCGAACCGCCCTCCGTGCCTGGACTGCTGTCGCCGCCTCAGCCGGACGGAACCAACGATGCCCAACGTAGCTAGGATCGGGGCCCATGACTCAGGCACCGGGAAGAGAAGAAGCAGCAACTCAGGACGACGACGGCATCACGGTGTACCTCATGGACTCCCAGGGCGAGGTGTCCGTTCGCCGTTCCAATGAGATTCCCCCCGACACTGACGGTCTGCTCGAGTTTGTGGTCTTCACGGCTGGCATGGATGGCGACTTGCACCAGCACTGGTTCGTCGCCGACGGCCAAGACGCCCCCTTCGACATCAAAATCGGGCCCGGCGGAGACCTCGCTGTGGGCATCGAGGGCAAGATGCTGATGATGTTTGCGCCAGGCGTGTGGCGACAGGTGCGTACAGCTGCGGCCATGCCCTGACCGCTCCCTCACCATCAAGCATGTTGGAAGCCGCCGCGGCGGTCCCAGTAGCTCCTGGACTCGACTACTGCCTTAGCGAACTCGCGCTGAGAGACCTGCAGACCTACCTGGATGGGTCGGTCGACGGCCGCCAGGAGCACCCGCTCGGCGTCTGCTGAGAGCTGCACGACCGGAGCCGACCCCCCATTGCCCGGAGTCGACGAGGTCCGATCCGAGGCGGTGCGTAGCCGTGGGGGTGCGTCGATCGAGGGCGACTCGAAGCTCGTGGAGGCGACCTCGTCGGTCAGCCCTCCCAGGGTGCTCCTGACGTCCCCGAAGCGGTCCTCCAGACCCCTCACGAAGCCGTCGATGATGAGCTGACCGGCGCCGCGCAGGATGCTCCGGTCCTTGGACGCGGGACCCTTCCAGTCGGGCAGCAGGTTGGTCAGCCTGCCCAGCTCGCCCCTCACCCGGTCGAAGCCGCCCCGGAGGCCGCCGAGGAAGCCGTCGATCACGTCGGCCGCGGCGCCGGTGAGCAGTCCGGAGAGGTTGCCGAGGGCGGAGACGATCCGTCCGGGCATGTTGCGGAAGAAGCCGAGGACCCGGTCGATGCCGTCGCTGACGGCGGTGCGTGTCGCGGTCATCGCGGTGGTCGCCAGGTCGCTCAGGCGCGACGTGAGGGCGCTGGCGGCGTCCTGGGCACGCCCGGGCAGGTTCTGGAAGAACGTCACGACCGCGTCGATACCGGTGCTCACCGCGGTGCGGATGGAGGTCATCATGTCGCTGAACTTCGACGGCAGGGTCTGCAGCCATGCCCAGGCGGCTTGGACGCCGGCGGTGATCGCCTGCCAGGCGTTGATGACGGCGTCCCGGAAGCCGTCGTTCGTGTTCCACAGGATGAGGAACCCGGCGACGAGACCGGCGACGAGCGCGATGACGAGGCCGATGGGGTTGGCGAGGAGGGCGGCATTCAGCAGGAGCTGGGCGGCCGCTGCGGCGGTCGTGATGACCCTCCAGGCGGCCATGGCGATGGTGAAGGCCTTGAACCCGGCGACGGCGCCGAGGATGGCACCGGTCAGCGGCAGGAGCCAGGCGGCGTTGTTCTGGACCCAGGTGCCGAAGGAGGCCAGGGCGGGCACGACGGTGCCGGTGAGGAAGTTGCCGAACTCCTGGATCTTGGGCACGACGGTCTCGGTGAGGAACGCGCCGAACTCCTGCAGGCGGGGCACGCCCTCGTTGGTGAACCAGGCGCCCAGGGACTGCAGGGCGGGCAGCAGGTGGTCCTGTGCCCAGGTGCCGAGGGCCTGGATCGCGGGGACGCCCTGCTCCAGCAGGTAGCCCATGGCGGCGGTCGCGGCGGGCAGGAAGACGGCACCGAACTCGGCGGCCAGGTTGCCGGCGACGGCCTTGGCCCGCTCCATCTTGCCGGCGAGGGTGTCGTTCTCGGCGGCGAACATCCCGGCGGCGTCGGCCGACTGCTCCATGATGAGCGCCTGGGTGGCGAGGGCCTTCTCCTGCTTGGTCAGCTCGGCCACGTTGGCCTTGCCACTGTCGGCCAGGGCGCGGGCGTTGATGTCGGCCTGGTTCAGGGACACGCCGTACTGGCGCAGCGGCTCGAACTCACCGCGCAGCGCGGAGGCCATGGCGTTGCTGGCGTCCACGACGGTCCCGCCGAAGGTGGCGGCCAGGTCGGAGGACCGTGAGATCAGCTCGTCGGTGGTCCCGGCCAGCTCCTTCATGGGGGTGCCGCTGTTCTTCAGCGAGGTCCCGATGACGGTCGCCAGCTCGTTGTAGGCGTTCTGGGTCAGCCCCAGGTCCATGTCGGCGCCCTTGGCGAGGGCGTGGACCTCGTCGGCGGTCTGCTTGAAGACGGCGTCGACGCCGCCCATGGACTGTTCCAGCCCGGAGGCGGCCTTGACGCCGGCGACGGTGAGCGCGGCGAAGCCTGCCCCGGCGGCGGTCGCCCCGACCGCGACGGCCTTGCCGAGGGCGCCGACGGCCTTGCCGATCTTGCCCAGGCCCATCTCGTTGCTGAGGTTGTTGAAGGCCTTGGACAGCGGCTTGGTGTCTGCCAGGACGCTGACGGTGATCGTCTGACCTGCCACGGTTCACCCCCTCCTCTTCTGGGTCTTGTTCCACTCGGTGACGATAACGCGGTGCTCGGCCACGGTGAGGGCGTAGTAGTCGCCCGGGGTCATCCGCAGGTGGACGGCGAACTGGGCCATCTCCTGCAGACGGGCCTCCCTCAGCTCTTCCGCTGGGTCTTCCTCGAACGGGCCGGGGTGGCGGGCTCGTCCAAAGGGTCGGACCCCTCCTCGTCCTCGGCGGCCGGGGTCGGCTGCAGGATGGTGTTGGCCTCTTCGAAGGTCAGCTCCTGGGCCTTGTTCCAGGTGAAGGTGGGGTCCTCGCGGCGCTTGGCGATGAAGGCGAACGCGGCCAGGGCCAGGCCCTTGGGGCGGTCGTCGTCGCCGAAGGAGGTGATCGGCTGACCGGACAGCTCCTCGATCTTGGCGACCTCGCCGAGGGTGAGCTTGTTGACGTCGATCATGGGTGGCTCCTTAGGTCAGGTTCTGCTTCTTCAACAGGTCACCGACGCCGTCCTCGAGGGCGGCGAAGGTCTTGGCGCGGGTCGACTGGACCGCGTCGGCCAGGAAGGGCTTGGCGGCGATGTTGCGGGCGGGCCAGCCGTAGTGCTGGACACCGGCGTAGGGGACCCGGGCGCCGCCTGCACGGACGACGGCCTTGGTCTTGCCCCGGCCGGCCCGTAGCGAGCCGGCCAGGGCGCCCGACAGGGTTGGCGCGTTGGGGGTGGCGGTCGCCACGACGATCAGCCCGATGGAGTGCATCAGGTCCTTCATGTCCTCGGCGGACGCGCCGGCGGCCTCGAAGGCCCGTAGCGCCTTGCGCAGGCCCTCGATCTTGACCTGGGCGCCTCCGGAGCTGAAGGTCACGTCCTTGACGGCCATGGCGCCGGTCAGACCCCGCCCTCGTCCAGGGTCGGGCCGGTCTCCACGTCGAGGCGGACCTCGAAGGTGAACTCGCTCGTGCGGGACGCCTCGCCACCGACGGACGGCTTGGGGCCGACCTTGCAGGTCCCCAGGAAGTGGGGCTGCTCGGCGGTGGCGGTCTCGTTGCCGTGGGGGGCGTAGGTGAACGGCACGACCTCGCCGGTGCTCTCCCACAGGTAGCGCCAGAAGGAGCCGGTGGCGGTGGACTGCACGGCGGAGATGGTGAAGAACCACTGGCGGTCGGTGCCAGACTCACCGGCGGCGTCCTCGAAGGTGACGACGTCGGAGTCCTTCTCCTCATTCTCCAGGACGACGCTGGTCGCGTCGGCCCAGTAGTCGGTGCCGGGGGTGCCGAAGGTCAGGGCGAGCTTGTTGCCCCGGATGCGGGTCGAACCCATGGTGTTTCTCCTATTCGGTGGTCGTGACCCGGAGCGGGCCCTGGACGATGTGGAAGCGGGACTCGAAGGTCTGCTCGGTGGTGCGGCCCGCGGACCCGCCCAGGCGTGGGGCGAGGGGCACGGTCAGGACACCGGTGAAGTGGGGCTGGTCCTCGGTCGGCAGGGGGTTGCCGTGGGGGGCGTAGGCGAAGGGGACGGTCTGACCCTGGTGCTCCCAGCAGAACGTCCACAGGGAGGCGGCGGCGGTCGACTGGACGGCCTCCACGTCGAACCAGGAGCGCAGGCGGATCAGCTTGACCTCGCCATGCATGTCGGGGACCTCCAGGTCCTCGCCGTCCATGACCACGCTGGTCGCGTCGGCCCAGTGGTCCACGCCGTCGACGTGGAAGGAGAGTCGGTCGCCCTTGATCCTCGGAGAGCCCATCAGGTGCCCCCGTCCGTGATCGTGTCGACGGTGCGGGCGACGTCCACGGTGGTGGACAGGAAGTGGGTGCCGGCGTGGCCGAGCATGGTCGGCTGGTCGATCCGCTCCACGTCCCAGGCGCCTTGGTCCAGGGCCACGGCCGTGGCCGCGACCACGTGGTCCAGCTGGCGGGTGGCGGTCTGGTTGGTGCCCTGTGAAGCGACGAGCACCACGGTGAAGCGGACCGACCAGGATCCGAAGGTCTCACCGGCCTCCACGTACGGGGAGCCGGCGGCGATGATCGCCACGGGAGGGGTGATCCGCTCGGGCAGGTGGTCCAGGACCGTCCCGATCGGGGCCAGGACGGCCTGCAGGTCCTCCCGCAGGGCTCGCAGCGTGTTCATGCGAGCCCCGCGGGCAGGAAGCGGTCCAGGATGGGGTACGCGCCGAGCATGGGGTCTCGGGCCATCCGGACCGGTGACGGTCCGTCCAGGGCGGCGAACTGGGTGATCCCGCCCGGGGCGTTGCGTCGGTGGAACAGCTCGGCCGCGACCTCCAGCGTCGCCCTGTGCAGGGTGACGGCAGGCACCACGTTCAGCCCGACGTAGGCGGCGACGAGCTCCTCGGCCTCTGCCCAGCAGGCAGCGACGAAGGGCTCGTCGGCGGTCGCCGTCGAGTTGACGTAGGCGCTGAGGTCGGCGGCGCTCATGGTCAGACGACCGGGGCGGTGACCTTGACCAGGCCCGGGCGGACCTGGACGTAGGAGGCGGCGTAGCCGTACACGCTGAACGCCTTGGACAGGTTGACGATGTTCTCGTCCTGCAGCCGCATGGGGGCGCCGGGCGCCTCCTGGGTGCGGATCGCGGTCTCGTCGTAGGCCACCGTCGCACCGGTCGGGGCGCCGGGCCAGAGGGTGACCGGCACGCCGGCGATGTTGCCGGTCAGGCTGGACACGGTCAGGGTGCCGAGCTTGTCGGTCGGCGCCTGGGTGACCTGCAGGATCCGGTCCGTGGAGGGGACGGCCAGCAGGGAGAGGAAGACGTCCTTGGCGACGATCAGACCGGAGAGCGTCACGTCGGAGTCCTCGAAGTGCTCGACCAGGTCGATCAGGCCCTCGACGACGCCGTCCTGGGTGGTCAGGTCGGCCTCGATCTCGGCCAGGGCGGTGGCGGTGGCGTCGTTGTACGCCGCCGTCAGGGTGCCCCGGGTGAGGGTCTCCACGGCCTTGGCGTAGCGCAGGGCCATGGCGCGGAAGGAGAAGTCGACCACGTTGACCGAGGACCGCTCGATCTCCTGGCGGGTCATCTGGGTCCAGCCACCGAGGGTCTTCACCGCTGCCGTGGCGGTACCCAGGTCGACCTTGCCGTAGAGCAGGTCATCGCCCTCGGCGGCCTGCACGTCCACCTGGGTGGTGTCGTCGGCCAGGTAGCCGTACTCCACGTTCATGCCCTCGGGCGGAAGGTCCTTGGTGTGCTGGAAGAGGCTGGTGACCCGCTGGCGGGCCTCGCCGAGGCGGATGACGTCGCCGACCCAGGAGTCGCGGGAGATGGAGTCCGCGGTCGTCGCGCCGGTGTAGGCACGCATGGCGGTCTCGTCGCCGGCGGCCACGGCCTTGACGTACTCGCCGAAGGACCGGAACTGCAGGGCCGGCTCCTCGTCGGTGCGGGTGGCGACCTGGGAGCCGACGAGCTTCAGCTCGCGGTCCAGGTCCTCGATGCTGGTGCGGACCTCGTCAAGGTCCGCCCGGGTGAGCGTGTCGCTCATGGTTTCCTCCTGGTGGGGGGTGGGCTGTGCCTCGCGGACCGAGGTCACGGTGGCCTTGTCGTAGGCCGGGATGGGGACGACCGAGACCTCGCGGACCCGGATCTTGGTGCGCGTCAGGGTCATGGACCCGTCGTCGTGGACCTCCTCGCGGTGCTCCACGGGCACGAAGCCGATGGAGAGCCGGTCGACCACGCCGTCGCGCAGCAGCGTGTAGGCCTCCTCGCCGCGGGGGGTGCGGGACAGGACGCCGGTGATCTGCCAGCCCTCGTCGGTGTCCTCGGTACGGGTGATCCGCCCGATCGGCTCGGCGTGGCGCCACCACACCTTGGCGTCCTCGGAGTCGACGACCGCGCCGCGGGCGATCCGCTCCTCGTAGAGATCTCCGATGCGGGCGACGGTGTCCCAGGGGACCGCGATGCCGGTGAACTCGCGCTTCTCCTCGTCGGTGTCCTCGGCCAGGCGGACCTGGAACTCGCGGACCTCCAGCTCGGGGGTGGTCGTGGTCATGAAGGCTCCTCGGTGGGTGCAGGGGCGGGGCCGAGCGGGTCCAGACCCTCGATCCGGCGGACCTCGTCGACGGTCAGGAAGCCGGCCTCCAGGGCGACCTTGTGCGCGTCGTAGCGCTCCTGGGTCGAGGGGCGCAGGATGGCGTCGACGTTGAAGCGGGCGGTCTGACCACGGGGCAGCAGCGCGGTCACGGCCTCCTCGATCTCGCGCAGGTAGGCCATGAGGGTCCAGCGCAGGAAGGACAGGTCGGCGGCCTGTCCGTTGAGGTAGGTCATGGACCCGCCCTCGACGACGGAGAGCATCAGGTGCGAGGGGATCCCGAACAGGCGGGCGATGTCGGTGACGGTGAACTGCCGCGACTCCAGGAACTGGGCGTCCTTGGGTGAGATCAGCAGCGGCCGGTAGTCCAGTCCGTTGCCCAGCACGGCAGGCTCGGCGCCGTTGACCGAGGTCAGCCACTGGGTCTTCACCGCGGCGGCCTGCTCGGCGGTGATGTGCTGGTCGGACTTCAGGACGCCGTTGGGCACGGTGCCGGCGTTGAACCACTCGGAGGCGTAGTCGCGCAGGTCTGCGGCGCCGGTGAGGTCCTGTGCGGCCGCCTGGATCGGCCCGAGCCCGCGCAGCCTGCCGGGGACGCGCAGGAGGGCCAGGTGCTGCACCTGCCAGGAGGCCAGGGTGCGGCCGCGGTGGGAGAAGGTGCCGTCGTCGTTGATGTGGACCTCGTTGGGGTCCAGCACGAGCAGCGCGGAGGGTGCCTCGGCCGGTGAGGACCGCTCGACGCGCCAGAACGCGTTGCCGTTGGCGGCCAGGGACGTGGTCGTCATCTCCAGCCACGCCGAGCGGGGCACCTTCACGTCAGGGCGACGGACCCACGTCGGGGAGGGGATCGTCTCCTCGCCACGCCACAGGTCCAGGGAGAGCTGGGACACGGCCGAGGAGATCAGCGAGAAGGCCCGGTAGACCGGGATGAGGGTGAGCGCCTGGGCCTGGGTGATCGGCAAGCGGTCGGACCGCGCCGGGGGCATGACGCCCTCGGGGGTGGTCTCGGAGCGGATCTCGTCCTGCAGGTCGGGCAGTCGCTCGGCTCCCTCGATCACGGGGAGCCCCAGCAGTTGCGACCACCAACCCAATGCAGATCCGATCCGGACGCGGTAGCGGGACACCCTCAGTCTATCATAATGATTCTCATTCTCAGTAGACCGTCGGCGGGGTGTCCGTCTCGACCTCGGCGGCCAGGACGGCCAGGGCGGTGGCGACGACCGCGTCGATCTCGACCGAGGAGTCCTTGCGGCTGATCCGGTAGGCGTCCCCGACGTTCTTGCGGACCGTGCGAGGCACCTGGACGGACAGCAGGGGGTCTCCACGGTGCTTCAGGCGGCCGTGGGCCAGCTTGGAGTGCAGCAGGCCGCTGGCGTTCACCATGTCGCCCTGGGAGCAGATCCGTGCGGGCAGACCGCGGCGCTTCAGCTCAAGGCCCAGGTCGCGCAACTGGTAGGAGTCCATGGCGTAGGTGACGGGCGACCACCGGGCCAGGTCGGTGCAGACCGCTGCCAGACGCTCGATGGTGGGCTGCGGGATGGAGGCGACGAGCTGGGTCCAGACGGTGTCCCCGACCCGGACCGCGGCGCTGATCGAGGCGAAGCCCCACTCGGGCGTGCGGTCGATCCCGAAGACGGGGCGCAGGTCGCGCGGGAAGGCTTGGTCCTCGGCCCAGGCCGCGGCGACCCACTCACCGGCCCCGATGAAGACGCCCGACGAGCTCACGAAGCGGTTGAGCCGGTAGCGCACCACGTCGGCCGGCGGCATGGAGCGCACGTCGGACAGGACGGTCTCCAGGTCGACCCGCTCGGCGGCCAGGGCAGGACCGGCGGCCTGCAGGTAGCGGGCGAGGGTGGCGTCGTCGTCGGGCACGGTCGACTCGGGTGCCTCCCATATGAAATGGGCGAAGGTGTCCCCGGCCTCACCGGTCTCGGCCAGCTTGTAAAGGTGCTTCAGCAGGTCGGAGCCGTCGTCGCCGGCCGTGGTGATCCCGACGACGAGACAGTCCGGGCGGCCACCGGTGCCGGAGACCAGGTCGGACCACAGGGCCATCCGCAGCAGGTGGACCTCGTCGACCAGGCCCAGGTCGATCGGCAGACCCTGCAGCGCGGCCGACTTCGACGCCTTGATCTCGTACCGGCCACCGTCCTTGGCCCGGATGCCGCGGGTGTCCGTCAGAGCCTCGAAGGCCACGGCCAGGCCGGCGTTGGCCGAGATGACGCGCATGGTCCGGTCGTAGACCAGGCGGGCCTGCTCGGCGCTGGAGGCGATACCCACGACATAGGGCGACGTCTTCCACAGGAGGAACAGCAGGCCCAGGGCGGCGGCGATCTCGGTCTTGCCGGACTGGCGGGCCATGGAGACGAGGACCTGCCGGCGGCGCAGGCGACCCGTCGCGGGGTTGATCTCGGTGATCGCCTCGAGCAGGTGCTCCTGCCACTCGTCCAGCTGGTAGCCGCGGGCGGTCTGCCAGGCGATCCGGAAGACGGCGCGGTAGCGGCCGAAGACGGACGGGAAGTCCTCGGTCAGCGGGGGCGACCAACGCGCCGGGGGCCAGGCGGGGATCACGAGGCCCGGGCCTCCTGCAGCGCCACGGTCAGCGGGTCGACGCCAGACTCGACGGGACGCTCCTTGGACAGGGACCGGAACGCCAGGCCGAACTGACCCAGGAGCGCAGGGGCCATGTCGCCGGCGTCCAGCTGCACGGCCATCGCCCGCAGGGACACCACGGCCGGGGCGTGCTGGGGTCCCAGCCATGGCGAGGCGTCCTCGAACTCCTGCACGGCGGCGCTGAACGTCACCGGGGTCTTCTTGCGGCTCATCGTGGCTCCTCGCCGGATATTTGGGCCTCGTCGGTGGGAATCAAAGGGGAGGCGGGGTCAGGGAGGGGCAGCGCTAGAAACGGGATCGGGTCGGCTCGTCGGTCAGACACGTCGGATCCATTCGGGGTCGTACCAGGCGGTGCGGGCCATGACCCGGGCACCCTTGGACGCGTTGCAGCGGTTGCAGGCGCTGACGAGGTTTGCTTCGTCGTCGGTGCCGCCGTTCTTCTTGGCGACGATGTGGTCGACGGTCGTGGCTTCTCGTCCGCAGTACGCGCAGGTGTGAGCGTCACGGGCCAGGACGCGGGCGCGGGTCCGTTCCCAGTCGGTGCCGCTGCTGGAGTAGCGGCTCACCGCTGCAGGTCTCCTCGTCGCTCGGCCCGGTAGTGCGCGGGGCACAGGCCCTTGGCCCGGACGGTGTCCTCGCAGTCGGGGACCTCGCACACCTTGGGGGGCAGGGCCTCCTTGTGGTGGTCCTGGCACAGGGTGCCCCCCCTCTTGCGGCGGGGCTGGGTGCAGCCGGGGGCCTCGCAGGGTGGGGCGTCCTGGCGGCGGGCCCTGTTGTAGTGGACCCCGCACATGCCCTTGGACTTGGCCGGGGCGGTGCAGTCCTCGACGCTGCAGGGGGGTGCCTCGGACAGGCGGACCTCTTCGTAGTGGGAGCCGCACAGGCCTCGGCCCCGGACGGGTCGGTCGCAGCCGTCGAGGCTGCACGGGGTGGGCGTGCGGGCACGCTTGTCGGCCATGTAGTGGGCCATGCACATGCCCTTGGCGTGGCTGCCGTTGGTGCAGTCCCCGACGCTGCAGGGCGCCACCTTGGCCTTGTGGCGTTCGTAGTGCAGGCGGCACTTGCCGCGGGAGTAGTGGCCCTCGGTGCAGCCGTCCTCCTCGCAGGTGGCCGGCGGGGTGTAGGTCTGCCAGTCGCCGCGGTCGACGGCTCGGTTGCGCTCGAAGTTGTAGTGGTTGCGGCACAGGCCTCGGCCGACGGGTGGCTTGGTGCAGAGGTTGACGAGGCAGTAGTCACCGGCGCTGGTGTAGAACGTGGCGCCGAGGCCTTGCCGGTCGATGTCGTCGGCCTGGGCCTGCAGGTCCTCGAGCTTGATGATGACGGAGGCGGGGTCGTCATCCTCGAAGGCTCGGGTCCACATGGGCCCGTGGGTGTAGACGACGCCCTTGCCGGGGCCGTCCAGGGCTTCCTGCTGGGCTTCCAGGGAGGGGCCGTACTTCTTGCGTGCCTCGATGCCGGCGGCGGCCTTGGGTGAGCGTGGGGCGTAGCCGACGACGTCGGAGAAGTGGTTGCGGGCGCGGTGCTTGAGCGACCCGTAGAGCCATGCTGCGTACTGGCGCTCGGGGGCGGGGTGCCAGGGGTCGGGGGTGAACTCGGTGCCGGCCTCGACGGCCTTGACGAGGAGCCAGTCGCGCAGGTCGTCGCGCAGGTCGTGGTCTCGGTGGGTGTCGTAGAGGCGGGCGCCGGTGTTGCGCCAGACGGTCTCGGCGGTGTGCATGGTGTATTCGGCCCAGGCGTGGGGCCATTGGTGCCACAGGTAGCGGTCCCACGGTTCGGGCATGCGGGTGGCGAACCACATGGGGATGCCGGCGTCGGTGAAGAAGTCGATCGCCTGCTCGGCGGTCAGCTCGGTGGTGGGGCCGGGGTCGAGGATCCGGTCCATGGAGCGACGACGGCTCATGATGCCTCCTTGGCTTCGGCGGGGCGTAGGCCGGGGATGCCGATCACTCCCCAGGCGCGGTCGTTCTGGATGCTGGAGAGGACGCTGCGTAGGACGGTGCGGTCCTGGAGCAGCTCTTCGAGGGGTCGGGGGTTGCCGTACATGGCCTCGCCCTCATAGGCGATCTGGTGGTCGGCGGCCTCCTGGTCGACGAACTCGTCGTAGAGGCGTTCCAGCATGGTCTGGGCGTCGGGGCCCTTGCGGGTCATCCAGGTGTCGTCCGTCGCTGCGCTGGAGACCCCCCAGGGGTCGTTGGCGTCCTGTACGAAGGCCAGGAAGTTGCGCTCCAGGTCGCCACGTTCGTGGCACCTGGTCATCCATGCCTGGGCGGACTTGACGTTGTGGGCCTTGAGGAAGTCGTCGATCAGGTCCAATCGCTCATCCTCCTCGTCCCAGGCGAGGAGGTGAGCTGCGTGACGTCGTGCGGGCGAAGAAGATGAGTTTGGATCTTTGATATGAACCTTTGATTGAGTACGTCTCCCGTACTGCTGGATGACGGGAGACGTACTGCTGGCGTCGTGAGGCGTACTGCTGGACTGGGCCAGGGGTCCGTCTCCCGTACTGCTCAGGGGTCCGTCTCCCGTACTGCTGGGCTGCTCAGGGGGTCGCTCGCCCGACCCCCTGGAGCCACCGGGGATGACCATGGCGTAGGTCGTCGGCTTGTGCTGGCGACCCTTCTCCACGACGACGAGCCACCCGCTGTCACGCAGGCCCTTCAGGGCACGGTTGGCGGCGTCTCGGGAGAGGCCGGTGCGCTCCATCAGCCGGCACATCGTGACCCACACGAGCCGCTGGTCTCGTGCGTGGTCGGCGAAGATGGAGGCGACGAAGCGCTCCAGCGGCTTCAGGTCGCTCGAGTAGACGGCGTTCATCCAGTTGTGCCGCCACCACAGTCCCGTCGTCTCGGTCATCGGTTGCCGGCCCTCCCTCGTGCCTTCAGCGCCGCGACGTACTTCTCCCGCTGGCGGGTGTCTGCCCGGTAGACCTTCAGGGCGGCCCGGGCGAGGGCGGCGTCCGTGCGGCTCGTCCTGGCGGCCACGACGGTCTTCCAGCGGTCGGGGCGTGCTCGTGCCCATCGCAGGGCACGGGCGGCCTCGTCGCGCTCCACGACGGCCACCAGGCCGTACGGGAGCGTGACCTCGTCCTCAGGGTCCTCGTCCTCCCACAGGGGTTGGGTGGCCGCGGTCATGCGGCCTCCCGGACGGCTTGGGTGCCACGCCAGATCCGGCAGACCCCACCGTGACGGGTCGGCCGTGCCGAGGGCTGGTAGCGGACCGGCTCGATCAGGCCCCTGGCGCTGGCGTTGAGGAACAGGGGACCCCACCGGTGGGGCTTGTCAGGCTCGGGCACGCCGATCCCGACCAGGTCGTAGGCCTCGAACTCGGCGCCGCTACGCGCCCACCACAGGAGGGCGCGTTCGGCGCAGTCGCGCCACCATGTGTCGGCGTTGTCGAGGACCTGGTCGGGGTCGAAGGTGGGGATCTCCTGGGGCTCCATCAGACGGACCTCGCCTTCCTGTCGACGCGCATGAGGGTGCTGACGTAGCGGCTGCTGATGTCGTCGGTGCACTTGTCGCAGACGCCGGGCGGGAGGCCTGACCCACCGTCGACAATGCAGCCGAGGGCGTGGAAGCGCAGGCCGCCCGGGCCCTTGCCGGCCCTGGTGCGGTTCGGCAGCTGGTGGCCGGCGTTCGTGGGGATGACCAGGTACCCGTGGCGCGTCACCCGATCACTCCCATGCCGTCAAGGACCTCCAGCGCCTCCTTGTACGCGTCCAGCTCGTCCTGGGTGAACCGCTCCCGCACCAGACGCTTGGCTTGGTCCCGGTCGCTGATCCCGTGCCGGGCGAAGAGATCCCGGATCGTGCGGGCGGCCTCGGCGGGGGTCATCAGCCGACCTCCCCGTCGTGCCCGAGCGCCTGCATGGCGGCGGCGATCGCCTGGTAGTGCTCGGCAGCGTCGTCGACCGAGCGGGGCGTGAGGTCCGCGCAGCGGCGCCACTCGTCGGCGTGGGCCTGGTAGCTCTGCACGTCGCCGTCGTTGGTGATCCGGTAGGTGCCGCCGTTGAGGGCCTGCCAGGTCAGGGGGAAGGTGGCGGCCGGGCGGCCCTCGATCAGGTCAGCGGCCGTGATGAGGGCTTGACCCAGGCGCCGGGCGTCGATGGCGGTGACGGTGACCTCGGCGACGCTGTCGACGTAGACGCTGACCTCGGTCAGCGACTCCCGCGGACCGTGATCGTTGACGAACGCGCCCACGGACACCCGCAGCTGGTCGTAGCTAATGTGCGCGGCCGAGGGGGTGCTGACCCACTCGTCGATGAACCGGTCGTAGTAGGCGCCGTAGTCATCGGGGTGGACCCCCTCGCCGCGCTGGGGGGCCACGTCGGTGGCGGGGTCCTGCATCCACGCCTCGGGGGTCTTGATGCTGTCGGTCCCGTCTGGGATGATGGTCATGGACTTGCTCACTTCCTGGTTGGTGGTGGGGTGGTTCAGGCCCTGGCCGGTGTTGCAGCACCGTGCCGGGGCGTTCTTCGTGGTGCGGGTCATGTCAGACCGCCGTTCGGTGGCTTGAGGTCTGCCGGTAACGGGTCTCCATCCACTCGATGACCTCGTCCTCCCATGCGACCAAAGACCGCCCGGAGAGTTTGAAGAGGTTGGGGCCCTTCTCTGGAGCGTTCGAACGCCAGTACCGAAGGGTGTTCTTAGGGACGTGGGTCATCGAGCTGACCTCGTCGAGGGACAGGATTCGCCTGGCCGCTCGGGCCTGGTCGTCCGCCATGGTCTGTACCTTTCTGGTTGGTGGTGATGACACCAGTATGACACGGAACCGGACTGATGGGCAATGGGTGTACCCGATCGGTGTGTTGCGGGGGTAGGGTGGTCTGCATGGACACCGATGAGCAGATCGGGCGGAACGTGCGCGCCCTGCGTGAGGCGCAGGGGTTGAGTCAGGCCGAGGTCGCCGCACACATGTCGCGGCACCATGCAGGCTTCTATCCGCAGACGATCACGAAGATTGAGGCGGGCCGCCGATCGCTGAAATTTGTTGAGGGGCTGCGGCTCGCTTCGCTGCTCAGGGTGAGCCCGCAGGAGCTCTTCAAGCCCAGCGGCCACGCTGTGGGGGACGTCAGGGCCACCGGGCTCATGATGAAGGCTCGTGAGGGTTACGACGCCTTGAGGCGCGGCTTCGACTTCTGGCTGCAGTCACGGGAGAAACTGCAGGCCGCCCTCGGTGGAGAGAGGGACCTGGTCTCGGAGTCGGTGGCAGAAGAGGCCCTCGCCGTCCTCGAGCAGACCCAGATTCCGATCGATGTAGAGATTGGGTTGGCGGGCGTGTTCGAGCCTCCTCTGGACCAGGCCAAGATCGAAGCGGCTCAGAAGGACGACGCCAGACGACTTGCCGCCATGTCGTCGGTGCGGGTGGAAATTGCGCAGCAAGAGGCTCAGATCCGGGCGGAGCGATGGGAGCGCCGGCGACGGGAGTCGGGGCAGGGCGAGGACGTGTCGGGGCACATCAAGCATGTGGTCGAGTCGGGGCAGGCGGAGGTCGTCGACGACCGCTCCGAGGGGTCGAAGGGTGGTGGCCGGATGGTCTGGTCTGCGGAGGGCACGGGCCTGTCAGCGGAGGACAAGCGACGTGCGGAGGACCTGGCCCGGGAGCCGACGGCCAAGGCGAAGTCGAAGAAGGGGGAGTAGTCCATGGGGCGCAGGGCTGGACGGGCGTTCATCGAGGACCGCTGGTATCGGGAGGACCGCGCCACGGGGAAGAAGGTGCCGGCCAAGCGCCACGGGGTCGGGAGGCGCTGGAAGGCCCGCTGGATCGAGGAGGACGGGCGGGAGCGGTCCCAGTCCTACGACCGCAAGGTCGACGCGCAGCGGCGCCTGGACGAGGTCACGGCCGACGTCCTGACGGGGCGGTACGTCGACGCACGGGCGGGGGAGGTCACCTTCTCGGCGTACATGGCCCGGTGGGCGGCCCTGCAGGTGTGGAAGCCGCGGACGACGGTCGGGGCGGACCTGATCCGCCGGTCGGTGCCGTTCGGCGACGTCGCGCTGAGGTCGCTGACCAAGGCCCACGTCGAGGCGTGGAAGAAGCAGATGATCGCCGACGGTTACGCGCCGCTGACGGTCAATCACCGGCTGGTGACGGTCCGCTCGGTGCTGAAGGCGGCCGTGGAGGACAACGTCGTGCCCTCCAACGTGGCGGCCAGCGTGCGTCCGGTGCGGCTGGACGGTCGGACGAAGAGGGTGGAGATCCCGCCGGCGCAGGACGTGGCCGCGGTGATCGAGGCGTCCGAGCCGCGGATGAAGGCCTACGTGGAGCTGGCGGCCTACGCCGGTCTGCGGCTGGGGGAGATCTCGGCGGTCCAGGTCGGTGACGTCGACTTCCTGCGGCGGGTGCTGCACGTCCGTCGTCAGGTCCAAGCGCGTCCTGGTGGCCCTCCGGAGGTCCGTGAGCCGAAGTATGAGAGCGTGCGCGACGTCCCGATCCCGGACGAGCTGGTGCAGACGTTGGCCCGGCACGTCGAGGATCACGGGGTCTCCTCCCAGGGGTGGCTGTTCTTCACCGGCGCGGGGCGGCCGATGCCACCGTCGTCGGTCAACAACTGGTGGGGCAGGACGACGAGGGCGGCGGGGGTCGAGGGGCTGCACCTGCATGCCCTGCGGCACTTCTTCGCCAGCGGGCTGATCGCGGCCGGGTGCGACGTCGTGACGGTGCAGCGGGCGCTGGGTCACTCCAAGCCGTCGACGACGCTGGACACGTACTCGCACCTGTGGCCCGACGCCGAGGACCGGACGAGGGCGGCCGCGGGGTCGTTGGCCCGCAGGGTGCGGGAGAGCGGCGGTGCGGCCCAGGTGCGGCCCGGCGGTGCGGTGACCACCGTCTGACCTGCACCGATGGGGGGCTACGGTTCGTTCTGGATCAACGAGCCCCACAAGGTCTTCGTGGCCAGGCACGGTCGGCCCGAGCTGACGCCGACGTTCCTCACCGAGCAGCAGGTCCAGGACCTGGTGGAACGCATGCTGCGCAGCTCCGGACGGCGCGTCGACCTCAGCAGTCCGTTCGTCGACGCCTCGCTGCCGGACGGGAGCCGCCTGCACGTGGTGATCCCCGACATCACCCGGCGGCACTGGGCGGTGAACATCCGCAAGTTCGTCGTGGCCGCGGACGACCTGTCCGACCTGGTGCGGCTGGGCAGCCTCACGCAGGCGGCCGCGGACTTCCTGGCCGCCGCGGTGGCCAGCGGTCTGAACATCCTGGTGGCGGGCGGGACCCAGGCCGGCAAGACCACGATGCTCAACTGCCTGGCTGCCGCCATCCCCGCCCACGAGCGGGTGGTGACCTGCGAGGAGGTCTTCGAGCTGCAGATCAACCTGCGGGACGTGGCCGGGATGCAGTGCCGCCAGGCCGGTCTCGAGGGTACCGGCGAGGTGCCTCTGCGACGCCTGGTCAAGGAGGCGCTGCGGATGCGGCCCGGGCGCATCGTCGTGGGTGAGGTCCGCCAGGAGGAGAGCCTCGACCTGCTGATCGCGCTCAACAGCGGCCTCCCAACTGTACTTGAGGCCGCTTGATGCTCGCGCCGACTGACCCATGCGTAGCGTCGGACGCTGCATCGCCGGCCGGTGCACGTTCTAGGCGGCCTATGCGGCAATCCAAAACAACTTCTCGGGCTCTCTGAGGTAGATTGTCAAATCCGCGCCGCTACGAGGAGGTAATCGGTGTATTTTTCGGAAGCGTTCGCCATCGACGCAGAATCCCCGGAATGGGTCGACATCGTGCTCAACGACGACACGGCTCTATTCGTTGACCCTTTCCTAATCTTTCAGGACGAGAGCGATGAGTGGAAAGACGCGCACAGTGAGTTGATGGCGCATTTTCAGAAGAGCTATGACTTTCTAGCCGGGCATCAAGACAACGAAAATAGTTTGCAATACAAACGCGTTGTCGAGTGGATGAAGTTCCCAGAGCCTAGGGAGTTCTGCTTGGGGGTTTCGTCGGAGAGTGTCGACGGTGCTGGGGGAGGCCTTGGCCTCGCGAGGACCATCGTCGAAGGGATGGCCATCGCGATAAATGCAGGTATCGAGGATCTGACTCACTTCGAAGAGTTGGGTGTCCTGGTCCCCCGCATCGGGCGTGATCGCATATCGGACCTGACGTGCAACATTCTCAAGAACCGGTTCATAGAATATACGCAAAGCGTCTGTAGGGACTTTGAGATCCCAATGAAGGCCGTTCCCGTGGCGAGATCCCAATGGGATTCATCAAGGAATCGCTACGTGGACGCGGTGCATGAGCTGCCGGAAAACCCCTTCTACGAAGGTAGAGGCATTCTCTTGACGCCGAAGCGATTCGTGCGTCAATTGCCGGTGCTGGGGTCTGACGACTGGTACGAATACATTGACACTGAGTTGCGCGATGATCTGAACCTGGCCATCAGTGAGAACCTGAACAAGGCACGGATCGTGGAGATTGCTCGGTCGAATCCACAGTTGGTCAGGTCTTGGGTCGAGTCTCGCGAGGACAGGGAGCAAGGCGCTTATGACGTGGATCGCGATCCGGCGGGTCTTCTGAATTGGTTGGCGCAGGGCAGGGAAGTGGCTGACCAGTTCGCCTTCCATATGGCGGTGCAGTCGACCTCGGACTTGATGGAGTTCGTCGAGGAAGTAAATCGGAAGTTCGCGCGCTTCGTGGAGGCGCAGGGAGGCTGGTCCCTGTTGTGGAATGACGATTCTCGCAAGCCAAAGCATGAGTCGGCTATCCAGTTGCTTTACCGAGGTGTGGTTCAGGCGTATTGTGAAGCTAATGATGTGATCGTCGATCGTGAAGTGGAATTGGGTAGAGGGCCGGTGGATTTCGCGTTCTCGCGCGGCGCATCCATACGCGTCCTCATGGAGATAAAGAAGTTGAATAGTGATGCCATATGGCACGGGCTTGAGGAGCAACTTGTGTCCTATATGGAGAGTGATGGTTGCACGAGCGGGTGGTACTTGGCCGTGCAATTCTATGACTCGCCGACCCAGAAGGAACGGTTAGCCGACTTTCCAGGAAGGGTTGATGAGGCGGCTCAAGCTACGGGTTTCGATCTCCATGGACGGGTAGTGACAGCGATTCGACCCAAGCCAGCCAGCAAGGCCAAACGGGTGAAGAAGGCCACTCCCTGAGCCGCCGCATTGGCGTGACGTGGCCTGAAGTGCTTCAGGAGGTTCGATGAACGCAGGCCGCGCGAGAAGCCCAGACCCGTACACGACGGCAGGTGCTATGCCGGGTCGACGGTGGGGGTTGGATCGGCCGGGTTGGCCCCCACCCCTGGGCGAAATCTCACCAACCTCCGGGAGGACGGAGGCCGGGGTGGGGCTCGGCCGCGCGCGACGTTGAGCGTCGTCGTGCTGCCGATGCCTGCCCGCCCTCGGTGCCGGTCTTGCGCGCGTGGTGGTGCACACACAAGGCTTGGAGATTGGTGAGTCGGTGGTCCCGGCTGCGGACGACGTGGTCGACTTGATTGGCGCGGGCGCCGCACCGTCCGCGTTCGTCGTCGGTGCGCCACTGGCAGGCGTGCCGGTCACGCTGGAGCACGAGGCGGCGCCGTTGCTTCCAGTCCGGGGGGAGTTCGTCGCGACGGCGGTGGCCGGTCCACGCCATGGGCTACCGGCCCGCGGGGGTGAGGAGGCCGAGACGCCGCGCGGCGCGGGCAGGGATCGTGACCTTCGGCCTGCCCATGGTCGGGAGACCCGTCGTGGCCGACGTTGGGGTGACGCGGCGCTTGGTGACGACGGCGTTGGCGATGCGGCCCTTGTAGGCGTGGGCGCGTTTGCTCATGGGGTGGGGGCCTTCCGATAGGTGGAGTGTGGGCGGGGCAGGGACTAACGGAGAGGACTCGCCATCCGCCACTAGGCGCTCGGCAAGGGGATCCCCACCAAACGTCGGTGAGGCTCGCGGGGTAGCGTTCGTCGCATGGCCGTACCTGACTTCCAGACCGTGATGCGCCCGATCCTCGATGCACTGTCGAATGGCGATCCGCATACCCTGCAGCAGATCCGCGGGGAGGTCGCGACGACGTTGGGGGTTACGGAGGAGGATCAAGAAGAACTCCTGCCTAGTGGCAAGCAGACGACGTACTCGAACCGTATTGCGTGGGCGCTCACGCACATGGGTAAAGCGGGGTTGGTGGATCGCCCGGCCAGGGCGACTTACGCCCTGACGGACCGTGGTAGCGAGGTCCTGCAGAACCATCCTCAACGAGTCGACATGAACGTACTTAACACTTTCGACGAGTACCGAGAGTTCCGCACACCCAAGAGCACGGATGTTGAATCGCCACTAGTCGCTCCGGCAACCGCGGATGAGTTGTCGCCCAGTGAGGCGGTCGGCAACCTCCTGCAGTCCGCTGACAAGCTCTTGGCGGCTGATCTCCTGGATCGGATATTGGCGCAGCCTCCCGCCTTCTTGGAGCGGTTGGCTCTACGGCTTCTGAAGGCGATGGGTTACGGCGGGAAGGAGTCTCTCCTGGAGCACACTGGCAAGTCGGGAGACGCCGGACTTGACGGGATCGTCCGCCAGGACGCCCTGGGGCTGGAGCTGGTTGGAGTGCAGGCCAAACGCTACGACAAGGGCAACACCGTGCCAAGGCCCGAGTTGCAGGCGTTCGTAGGCGCGCTGCAAGGGGCACAAACCAATCGCGGGGTATTCGTGACGACAGGACGCTTTAGCGCGGGGGCGCGGGCGTTTGCTGAGGGGGTAGCCATGCGGCTGGTCCTCCTGGACGGGGAGGAACTCACCCGACTCATGGTGCGCTACAACGTGGGGGTGGGTGTTCGCGAGACCTTCGATCTCAAGCAGATCGATGAAGCGTTCTTTGAGGACTGACACGACGTTTAATGGAGGGAGACCTCTTAAGTTCCTCGTTCCCGGGGGACCGAGAGTGAGGGTTAGGGCTGCGGAAGACGGGGCTAAGGGTCGTAAGGGTCGGTCTTCCGGGACCATTGGCGGGCGCGGCTTTGGGGCACCCGGGGAGGGGCGTGGGGGCGCCCCTGCCCTATGTCTTCTTCTTCCGGTGAGTGGGAAGACTGCATCTGTGCCCGGAAGACCGACCCTTACGACCCTGCCGTCCCTGCAAACCCGCCTGACCTGCGGCAATGGAGGGTCGTTGGTGTGACCCTCAAGCGACCCTGCCACAGGATCTAACGACCCTAGAAGACCCTCGGGCCGGGGGCCGGGTGGGTTTCTGGCAGGTACGTCTCAACCGCCTCCGCGTGGGCGGGGTCGGCGGGCCCGATCAACTCGATATAGCGGTCACCGTTGGACTTGCCGGTGGTGTAGGTCACGCCCGCGCGGCGGAGTGCCTCCGCGGCCACCTTGAGGGCTCGGGAGAAGGCGCGGCCGTCACTCGGGCACCATGAGACGTGGGTGTCTCCCCCGGTGTAGGACGCCGCGAGGGGACTGACGAAGTCGGCAGGCTTGGCCTTGGTCCTCCCGCCGCGCTTGGCGACGAGGGCGAGGACGGCCGCGGTGAAGGGGTCGTCCAGCGCGGAGTCCGCGAGGACCTCGTCAACGGCCCCGACGTACGCCGCATAGAGGCGCTCGTCCACGCCCGCGACCACCTGCGCGTAATCGGCCATGCGGGGCCAAGATCGGCCCTCGGCGACGAGACGGGAGCGATTGCGGAGGGAGGTAACGACGTCGTCCAGGACCGCTCCGAGGAGAGCGGGCTTGGACGCGTGATAGGCGGTCCAGAGCTCGGCCTCGGAGCGGCGCTCGGTGTCGGGGACGCGGTCAAAGTCCACGAGGGAGATCCGCTCCAGGGCGTCAGGCTTAAGACCCGGAGGGAGTGCGATGGAGGTGGAGACGCCGCTGCGCCGGTAGGTGACGGGCCGGAGACCATCGTCGGTGTAGAGGGTGCGCCGGTCATCGGTCACGCCGGTCACGAGGCGGCATATCCAGTCGGAGGTGTTCTGCGAGACCGAGGTGACGTTGTCGAAGGACACGAGATAGCGGCCCCGGGCCGCCGTGGAGTCGTCGCGCTCATTGCGTCCGGGCTCTTTGCCGAGGGCCTCTGCGGGCTCCACGAGGGAGAGGACCATGCGGGCCCGCGTGGACTTGCCCGACCCCTGCGGCCCCGTCGCCCAAAGCAACGGGCGCGGGACCTCGGAGAAGAGGGAGCCGACGAGCCACCCGCGGATCTGGAGCCATCGGCGATCCTCCGCGTCCAGCCCGAGGAGATCCCGCAGAACGGCCAGGTCCCCACCCCTGACGGGGACGGGGAGGGGCTTGGTGGCCTCGGAACGGCGGAAGAGGGGCGTTCCCTCGTCGGGGTCGCGGACGCTCCAGCCTGCTCGGGTGATCTCCACCACGCGGCCCGTGGCGTCGCCAAGGTCCAGGACGACACGGTCGTCCCCGACCTGGGCGGAACGCATGGCGACGTGGACGGGGTCGGCCTCTTCTGCGTAGGCAGCCACGGTGTCAAGGGCGTTGCTCAAGGTCTCACGGCCGAGGACCACTCCGGTCCCCGTGGCGGCCTTACGGTCCTCGCGGAATGCCTTGAGTACGTCGGCGCGGATAGCGCGGATCTCCTTTGCGATGCGGAGGGTGCCGGGCCGGGTAGGGACCGCGAAGAGGAGGCCGTCGTCGGAGCGGCCAATCTGGTAGTTGTAGAGAACCCACTCCACGACGTCATTAGCTGTATGGCCCTTCTTGTCGGCAGCCGGTGCCTCCGGTGCTGCGGCCAGGGCGGTGCCCTCGGCCCTGACCTCACGGAGGGCGGCGTTGAGTCCGTCCTCGGTCATACCGAGGGCAGCGGGGAGTTCGTCGTAGGGGCGCTTCTCCTCGGAGCACGTAGCGCAATCGGTGGACGCATAGGTCAGGACGTCGTGTTCGGGGGTGAGGGTCCAGACGTTGCGGCCGTGGGGAGTGTTGCAGACCGGGCAATCCACGAGGTATCCGCACCACTTGGCAGGGTCGGGCTTGGCGCGACCTAGGGGGAAGTGCGTTTGCACGAAAGTACGGAGGTCCATTACTAGTGTCTTCTCTCAAGGTGGTAGAGGTGGACTTGTCCTCGGCGTGGCGGTGCCTAAAGACAAGGGGTGGAAGGTGGGAGTTTCGAGGGAGGTGTAAACGCGGAAAGGGTAGGTACCCGAAGGCGCCTACCCTTTCCACGTCACGATCCGCCACAGATCTCTACCACCCGACCCGGTCCGAAGACCGGGGGGTTTAGGTTTCCAGGGTTGATTGCTCATGGGCCCCGGCGTCGCCCTTACTTGGCCGTCGCCGGAGGCCAAAGGCCATCACTCCGCCATGATCTCCGCGATGATCTCCAGCATGGCGGGGGAGAGCGGCTTGGGCGGGCCAAGGATGGCGTTGGCCTGCGCGGTGTAGTCGTCATAGGCGCGGACGTCGCCACGCATGAGGGCATCGGAGGCGTGGTGCAGGAGGGCCATTCCGGCCATCTGCTTACGCCGGTTCACGAGATACCGGCATCGGTCCGAGCAGAATACGCGGTCAACGCGGCTGCCTTCGGGGATCTCATTGTGGCAATCGAAGCGGTCGCAAAACATGGGGGCTCCTTTGGTGAGAAGTGACGAACGTGTGGAAGGGAAAGGGGGGAGCGCCGGGACAGAGGTAGGTCTGTCCCGGCGCTCATGGGGAGGTCTGCGAGATCTCCCCTAGTGGCTCACGAGGTAGGTCAGGCGACCGGCTCGGCGTCGGCGATGCTCATACGGACGACGCCGGCGTTGGGTACCAGGGCTACGGTGCCCGCGGTCTCGTCCACGACGGCAAGCGGCATGGCCTGTGCGGCGACCAGGGCGCCCACGAGGGATCGGTCGGCTGCCACCGAGGAGTCGTAGTCCTGGAGAGCCCGGACGGCGCCGCTCTCGGTCTGCACCGAGGCCCCGCGGGTAGCACCCTCGGGCATGGTCGGCGCAACGAAGACGAGGGTGAAAGCCTCCTTGACGAAAACGAAGAGGTCATTGGCGCCAAGCCTGTTCGACTCTCGCAGCTCAATGCCGCGCACCTTGGTTGTGCCGGGATCGAAGCCGAAGCCACCCTCGGCCCCGAGGAGGGCCTCGTAGACGTTGGTGCCCGCGACCCCGACGATCTGAGACTCCGCGGACACGCCGTTGTCGCGGAGTACGCGGCGGGCGGCGACGACGGCCCTGTAGGGCTTGTCACGGTCGTAGGTGATCGCAGTGTTGAGCGGCGTCGCAGCGAAAGCCTCGGCGAGGAGGGCCTCACCCTTGCGGGAGATAGCGGCACACTGAGGACTAAGCACCTGCGTGGCGTAGGAGGTCAGGTCCAGCGACATATCCTTCTCGGATAGAATGACCGAGGAGTGGACAAAGTCGTCCAGTGCGACGCTAATGGCCTGCTCGGAGATCTCGTCCGACACAATGGCGGTGGTCTTGTCGCCCGCGCTACGGGTACGGGCCGGAACGGCGCCGGGTACCTTTACGCGGATGGTGGCGCCGCGGCCACCCTCAAACTCGGCCTCCAGGTGTCGCATGACGAGCGGGGCGAGGCCGCCACTGTCAAGGCCCACGAGGCTAGCGGCGACCTTGGCGATGTTGCCGGTGTCAGTGGTCAGAATAGTATTGCTCACGGTTGGGCTCTCTTTCGTAGATTGGTGTAAGTGAATTAACCGCACTCGCGGCGCACTCACCTATGAAAGGGCCTTGCCTTTATCGGTGAAAGCGGAAGGGGTCGGCGCGGACCTTGCCGCGGCGACGGGTGATACGAGGGTGAGGCCGGACGGCCGGAGAGACCTCACTAAAGGGGATCTTCATCCGGCCGTCCGGGCTCGGTGGACGGCGGCGGCGGCCACCCTTGGGAGCATGCTGCGCCGTTCGTGCTCCATTGCCGTTGTCAGGCTCGACCCTAGGACCTTGGCTATGGAGCGTATGGCCCGCGCCGCTTGGCTGGCTTCCGGCAAAGAGAGCGACCAAACGGGGGCCATGATTGGGGGGCCGCGGAGTAAAGGGCGGTCTACTCCGCGGCCGGTTCACCTGTCCATGACTTATCCGCATCGGACTTTGTTTGAGGAGGTGAGTGACTAAGGCGTGCGCCTTGGTCTACTTAGGAAGTCTGCGAGGCGATCGGGTCATTGGCTCACATCGGGCCCATATCGGCCGTTTCGACCCTTCTTGTGACCAGGATCACAATCGGGCCTCCAGGTCGGAGTCGCTGGAGGGCCTGCAGGCCCACGCGAGAGCCCTCGCCCACCGTGGAGGTGGACGAGGGCCGGGCGTCCGGGAGACGGGCGCTCAGACCGCTGCGAAGGCCGCGCGATCCTCACTGGCGGAGGCGTCGGCAAGAACCCCTATGGGATGGGCGGGTTGCCAGACGAGGTTGACGCGGGAAGGGTCGAGACCGTGGGCGCCACGTCGCCCCTTGGAGACGGCGAGGATGGCGAGGTTGGCGGCAAGGAGTCCGCGTCGCGCGACGTGGTCCTCCGCCGCCGTCAGCCGCTCCCACGTCTCGGCAAAGGTCTCACCTGAGGGCACGAGTTCGACCACAGGGGACTTCTGCTCCCTGCGCAGGATGACTCGACGGGCCTTGAGCGCACGGACCCGAGCCGCCAGGGCTTCGTCGTCAGCGTCCTCCTCGGCCATGGCCGAGTACAGCGCTTTGATCCCGCGCTGGACTTCGGCTAGGTCGCCGTCCGCTCTGGTGGACTCCCGGCGCTCGTGGCGTTGGAGATCGCCACAGGTGGCGAGAAAGCGGGACACAACTAGCCTTTCCAAGTTCTCAGCGGTCACGGCTACACCAGGGCAGGATCGGCCCTTGGACCGCGCAGAGCACCCATAGGCAACGTTCCCGCCCCCGTTTACACGAGGGTAGAGAGCCGAGCCGCAGGCAGCGCAAGAGACGAGACCCGCAAGGAGGCGTAGGGACCGAGGACGCCGTTCGCCGCGTTGCGTCTCCGGGCGCTGACGGGCCCAGCCGAGACCCTCGCGGAGGATCTCGACGGTGTCCGGATCCAGGACCGCGGGCCATGGGGTGACGGGGACTCCAGCATCGTCGCGGACCAGGAGTCCCCGGTGGGTCACACGGCCCATGATGGTGTCCGAGGTCAGGATCCGCGCGAGGGCTTGCACGGTCCAGGTTCGATGCCGCCTCGTGGGCACCCCGCGGGCGTTGAGGTCATGCGCGACGCCATAGGCGGACTCACCGGCGATGACGCGCGCGGCGGCCTCCTGAACGATCACAGCTTCCTCCTCCGCGACCTCAAGGACGCGGCCGGGGCCGTTCGGGTTAGCCGCGGGGCGATAGGAGTAGGGGACGGTGCCTCCGGTGTAGCGGCCAAGTGAGACCCGCTCCGCGATGGACCGCGACACTCGGATGCGCACGGCCGCCCTCTCTTGCTCGGCGATTGTGGCGAGGATGGCGGCGATGACCTCCCAGAAAGGCGTGGCGGAGTCCACGCCGTCCTTGATGCTGACGAAGCGTGCGGTGGGGGTGTCCTTGAGGGTGGTTACGAGGGCCCCGAGGGCGGGGATGCCCGAGCGGCTCCAGCGGTCGAAGCGCCAAACACAAAGTATGTCGGCGCGCCCGTCACGGAGATGCTGGAGAACGGCCTCGGTGTCGTTGTGGGCGCCGGAGACGCCGTTCTCTTTCACGACCTCCACGACGTCCCATCCCTCGGCGGCGGCGCGGGCGCGGAGATCTTTCTCCTGAGCCGCCAGGGAGGTTGAGTCATCCTTGGATACGCTGAGGCGGACGTAGAGAAGGGCTCGGGGGTTGCTCATGGCGTGTGCTCCGATGCTGGGAAGGGTCCTCGTCGGAGTGGAGGTCTGCGAGTCGGAGACGTTCCGCTCATCCGCACCTAACGAGGCTGACCTGCCCGGGATGGCGACCGTCCACGCCAACAGCGCCCGGGAGGCCGTCACCAAGATGTGCACCCTGCCGCTGCTGGCGGGGTCCAACGTCTCGGCCAGCTTCGTCGTGCCCACGGTGGCCTCCTCGGTGGACCTCGTCGTCCACCTGGGCATGGACGCGGACGGACACCGTCGGGTCCGGGAGATCACGGCCCTGCCCGGCCGGGTGGAGGGTGACGTGGTCGAGACCGCCGACATCTTCGTACGCCAGGGCCAGGACCTCGTGCGGGCCGACGGGTTCCCGCCGCACCCGGAGCGGTTCGCCCGTGCCGGGCACGATCTGGGCGCACTGCTCGGGAGGGCCTGATGGAGGGGGCGTTCTGGGGACTGCTGCTTGGCATCGGCCTGGCCAGCATCTGGTGGTCGTTCTGGCCGCGGGCGACGGGCCCGGTGCCCGTGGTCCGGCGGGGGAGGGTGGAGCGCCTCGGCGACGAGATCGTGCTCGCCGGCGTCCGGGGCCTTGGGCCGCGGACCTTCCTGGCCTTCACCGGGGTGCTCGCCCTGCTCGTCCTCCTCCTGGGGTATGCCGTCACCGGGGTGTGGTCGGTCAGCCTGTGCTTCGCGGTCATGGCCGCCTGGGCGCCGTTCGCGGTCGTGCGCGGGCGCGCCCGTTCCCGCAGGAGCACGCTGCGGGAGGTGTGGCCGGACGTGGTGGACCACGTGCACTCCGCGGTCCGGGCCGGACTGTCGCTTCCTGAGGCGCTGATCCAGCTGGGGGAGCGGGGGCCTGCCGAGCTGCGGCCCCAGTTCGTGGAGTTCAGCCACGACTACCGGGCCACGGGACGCTTCTCGGAGTCGCTCGACCGGCTCAAGGAGCGCCTCTCCGACCCGGTGGCGGACCGGCTCGTCGAGGCGCTGCGGCTCGCCCGCGACGTGGGCGGCACGGACCTGGGGCGGGTCCTGCGCGCACTGTCCTCCTTCCTGCGGGAGGACGCCCGCGCACGGGCCGAGCTCGAGGCACGCCAGTCGTGGACCGTCAACGCCGCCCGGATGGCCATGGCGGCCCCGTGGGCGGTGCTGCTCCTGCTGGCCACGCGCGGGAGCACGCTGGAGGCCTACGGGACACCCACCGGTGCCGCCGTGCTGGCTTTCGGTGCCGGTGCCAGCGTGCTCGCCTACCGGTTGATGCTCACGATCGGCCGCCTGCCCCAGGAGCAGCGGGTGCTGCGGTGATGGTGCTGACCTGGTGGGGAGCCCTGCTCGGACTGGGACTGGGGACCGGCGTCCTGCTCATGTGGGCAGGGGTGCCGATGAGTCGACGGGTCGACCTGGCCGCCAGGATCGAGCCGTACCTGGACCGTCCGCCGCAGCGGTCCCGGCTGCTGCGACTGGACGATCCGCGGCCGTGGCACCTGGCCGACGTGGTCGAGCCCCTGACACGACGGGCGGCCGACCTGCTCGACCAGGTGCTCGGCGGGACGGACTCCGTGCGCACCCGCCTGCACCGCGCGGGTCTGCCCGCCGACGTGGAGGGCTTCCGTACCCAGCAGGTGCTCTGGGGACTGGGTGCCTGCGTCCTGGCCGCGGGGCTCGGCTCGCTGCTGTGGTGGACCCGCGGCGCGAGCGTCGTCGCCCTCGCCGTGCTCGTCGCCTGCGCCTTCCTCGCCGGCGTGGTCCTGCGCGACGCGGCCCTGACCCGGTCCGCGAGGAGTCGGGAGCGGCGGATCATGGCGGAGTTCCCGGCGGTGGCCGAACTCCTGGCCCTGTCGGTCACAGCAGGGGAGGGCACCGTGCAGGCCCTGGAGAGGGTGACCCGCCTCTCCTCCGGCGACCTGGCCTCCGAGCTGGAGCTGTGCCTGGCCGAGGCGCGCACCGGCGCCCCGCTGCCCGAGGCGTTGCAGGCGCTGGGCCGTCGCACGGGCCTGGGGCCGATCGTCCGCTTCGTCGACGGGCTGGTCGTGGCCATCCAGCGGGGCACGCCCCTGGGTGAGGTGCTGCGCGCCCAGGCCGCGGACGCTCGGGAGGCGGCCCGCCAGTCGCTCATCGAGGAGGGCGGTCGGCGCGAGATCACCATGATGGTCCCCGTCGTCTTCCTGGTCCTGCCCGTCACCGTCCTGTTCGCCGTCTTCCCAGGAGCCTCGATGCTGCAGATCTCGCTGTAGGCCGACGGGGCGAGGCACCCGCGGTGCCGCCACCGGGACATCTCCGCAGTCCTCCGTCCAGCACACCCATCCATGACCACGGGCCACCGGCCCCACGACCAGACCAGGAACCGCTCCGCGGCCCGACCCGGCCCGGACCCGACGAGAGAAGGACGACCATGCAGCGATCCACCCTCCGCACTCCCAGCACAGCGCGCCGCCGGCCGCTGGCCCGCCGTGCCCTGGCCCGCCACCTGCGTGCCTGGGCGGACGAGCCCGAGCGGGGCGACGTGCCCGGCTGGGTGCTCATCACGATCATGACCGCAGGCCTCGTGGCCGCCCTGTGGCTGGTGGCCGAGCCGCTGCTCACCCAGCTCTTCACCACGGCCGTGACCAGCGTCGGGACGTGATCCGCAGGACCATCCACCGCAGGGTGACCGCTGCCCCAGATCGGGCCGCCGTCACCCACCGGGCGGCGGCTCCCGATCGGGCCCCCTTCACCGACCGGGGGGCGGCTCCCGACCGGGGGGCGGCGGTCACCGAGTTCGCGCTCCTGGCCGGGATGGTCTCGGTGCTCCTGCTGGCGGCGGTGCAGCTGGCCTTCGCGCTGCACCTGCACAACACGGCGACGGCCCACGTCGTCGAAGGTGCACGGTACGGGGCGCGGGCCGACGCCGGACCGCAGGACGGTGCCCACCGGGCGCGTGAGCTCCTGCGGACCAGCCTGCCGGGGACGAGCGGGGTGGCCGTCTCGGCGCACCGTACGTCGGTCTCGGGGGTGGAGGTCGTGGAGGTCAGCGCCTCGCTGCGGCTGCCGGTGCTCGGCCCGTTCGGGCCGGCCGACCGGATGGTCGTCTCCGGGCAGGCCTACGCGGAGGACCAGTGAGTGCCCTCCTCCGTGCCTCGGACCGGGGATCGATGACCGTGGAGGTCGCCTTCCTCCTGGTCCTGCTCGTGGTGCCGCTCTTCTACCTCGTCGGCTCGGTCGGCCGCGTGCAGGCGGGGGCGTACGCGGTGACCGCGGCCGCCCGGGAGGCCGGACGCAGCTACGTCACCGCCGAGTCCGTCCTGGACGCCCCGACGCGGGCGCAGGCGGCGGCAGCCCTGGTCGCGCAGGCGCACGGCTTCGCGGCCGAGGACGTCCGCCTCTCGCTGGGCTGCGGCGGGCCGGGCTGTCTGGAGCCCGGGAGCGTCGTCGTGGTGGACGCGGTCGTGGAGGTGCCGCTGCCCCTGGTCCCGGACATGATGGCCGACCGGGTGCCGGCCTCGATCACCCTCACCGCGCAGCACACGGAGTCCGTCGACGCCTTCCGGGAGCGTGGACGATGACGGGCCGCACGGACCCGGAGGCCGGTCAGGTGAGCATCCTGCTGATCGGCATGGTGGCCGTGGCCCTCACGGTGGTGCTGGGGGTCGTGGGCGTCACCTCGGTCCAGCTGGCCCGGATCCACCTGCTCGACGCGGCGGACGCGGCCGCCCTGGACGCCAGCGACGCCCTGGACGAGGCGACCGCCTACTCCACCGGTGTGGGGACGGGCGTGCCGCTGACCGACGCCGGCGTGGCGCTGGCCGCCTCCGACCACCTGGCCTCGCGCACCCTGCCCTCCCGGTTGACGGGATGGCAGGTCGCCGCGGGGACCGGCACGCCGGACGGGCGGACGGCGGTCGTCGTGCTGTCCGGGGGCGCCCGGATACCGGTGGCCTCCTCCGTCCTGTCGGCGTTCGGCGGGTCGGTCCCCATCACGGTCACCTCGACCGCCCGCAGCGACCTGGAACCCTGAAGGCATTCCGCGGGTATGCCGTCCGCGGGGTCGGAGGCACGCCGGCGGCCTGGGAGGATGGCCCGGTGAGCTCCGCTGCGACGACCGACCTGTCCACGACCACCTTCGACGCGGTCCTCTTCGACAACGACGGCACCCTGATCGACTCCAGCGGCGCCGTCGTGCGGGCCTGGACCGCCTGGGCCGAGCACCACGGTATACCCCTGGAAACGCTCGTCGGCCTCCACGGGGTGCCCAGCCGCGGCATCGTGTCCCGGGTGGCGCCGCACCTGGACGTCGACGCGGCGACCGCCGACATCGACCGGCGCGAGCTCGAGGACGCCGAGGGGGTGGTGGCCCTCCCCGGAGCCAGGGAAGCGCTGGCCGCGGTGGGCGGCCGCGCCGCCATCGTGACCTCCGCCGGACGCCACCTGGCGGTGCTGAGGCTGGACGCCGCCGGGCTGACGCCTCCCGCGGCCTTCGTCACCGCCGACGACATCACCCGCGGCAAGCCCGACCCGCAGCCGTTCCTGCTGGGCGCCCAGAAGCTGGGCGTGGACCCCGCCCGCTGCCTCGTCGTCGAGGACGCGCCGGCGGGGCTGCAGGCCGGGCGGGCGGCCGGTGCCGCGACCATCGCGGTGACCACGACGAGCGGGGCGCACGAGCTGGCGGAGCTGGCCGACGCCGTCGTGACGGACCTCTCGCAGGTGACCTTCCAGACCGTGCGCGACGGGGTGCGCGTGGACCTGGCCTGACGCAGCGGATGCCGTCGGGCCGTCCACGCAGGGCCCCCTGCTGCCCTCCCAACGAGGGTTGACGCGGACCCCGGGTGCGTCCTGGGGCGACGCGCGGCCGTCCCACGTCCGTCAGGACGCGGTACGGGCGACCTCCTGCTCGAGGACGGGCACCTCGAGCTCGGCGAGGAGGGCGCGCACGCGGGCCTCCAGCTCGTCGGCGATCCGGCGGGCCGTCGACAGGTCCTGGGCGTAGGGGTCGTCGACGTCCCAGCGCAGGGTGCGACGTCCGGCGAAGTCGGCCTCGTCCTCGCAGCAGCCGATCAGCACGATGACGTCGGCCGCGTCGAGCGCGTCGGCGTGCACGGTCTGCGGGAGGGGGTTGCGCAGCTCGATGCCACGTTCGGCCAGGACGGTCGCCGCGTGCGGGTTGAGCCGGCCCGTCGGGTTGATGCCTGCGGACCGGACCAGCACCTGGCCCCCGGAGAGGTGCTCGGCGAGGGCCCCGGCGACCTGGGAACGGCCCTCGTTGTGCTCGCAGACGAACAGCAGCTTGGGCAGGGGGGACAGCGCCCGTCCCTCGGCGCGCGCCGTCGCCAGCAGCTCGTCGCGGGCCCAGTGCTCGAGGAGCGCGGGGATGAACTCGGGGTGGCGTCCGTTCTCCTCCAGCTGACGACGCCCGCGGGTGACCACCTCGGCGACCTCGTCCGCGGTGAAGCCGGCAGCGAACCGCTCGGTCAGGTCGCGCTGGACCCGGCGCAGCGTGCGCTCGTACATGGGGCTCCGTGCCTGCATGTCGCGCCTCCGATCAGGTGAACAACTGATGAACACCAAGTGTACGCCAGGATCGCGCAGCAGGTCGGAGGAACGGCCCGGAGATCGGGCGGTGTCGTGCTGGCGTCCGGGGGAGACAGGCCCGGGCGACTTACGTTACCGTAACCTACGGAACCGAAACCTACGTTAGCGTAGGTACCCGACCCGAAGGTGAACCCCCCGCATGCCCGCAGTTGCTGCCGCATACCCCCGTCCTGCCGAGCCGGCCCCCGCCGGGCCCGCAGGTCTGCCCGAGACCGCCGCCCAGCCGGGCCCGGGCGAGACCGGACGCCGCCGCCCGGTGGTCATCCAGGGCGGCATGGGGGTGGCCGTCTCCGGCTGGCGCCTCGCCCGCGAGGTCTCCACGGCCGGTCACCTGGGCGTCGTGTCCGGCACTGCGATGGACGCCGTGCTGTCCCGCGTGCTGCAGGACGGCGACCCCGGCGGGCACTACCGCCGGGCGCTCGCGCACTTCCCCTCCCCGGCGATGGTCGAGCGGGTGCTGGACAAGTACTTCGTCGAGGGTGGCCGGCACCCCGACGCGCCCTACAAGCCGATCCCCAAGCTGACGCTGCAGACGGCCCGCGCCGGGCAGGAGCTGGGTGTGCTCGGCAACTTCGCCGAGGTGTGGCTGGCCAAGGAGGGGCACGACGGCGTCGTGGGCATCAACGCCCTCGAGAAGGTGCAGATGGCCACGCCGACGGCCCTGTTCGGGGCGATGCTGGCCGGCGTCGACTACGTGCTCATGGGGGCAGGCATCCCCCGTGAGATCCCCGCGCTGCTGCGCGCCCTGGCCGCCGGCACCGCCGGGCGCATCAGCGCCGACGTGGCGGGCGGCAAGCTGCGCCGCTACGTGGAGGTGGACCCGGTCGACCTGCTCGGCGAGGACCTACCCGCGCTGGTCCGGCCCGACTTCCTGGCCATCGTCTCGGTCGACCAGCTCGCCTCCTACCTGCACCGCGACCCCGACATCCGCCCGGACGGGTTCGTCGTCGAGCGGCCGCCGGCCGGCGGTCACTCCGCACCGCCGCGGGGCAAGATGCAGCTCGACGAGCACGGGGACCCGGTCTACGGCGCCCGCGACGAGGCCAACCTGGAGAAGATGGCGGCCCTGGGCCTGCCGTTCTGGCTCGCCGGCGCCTTCGGCACCCCCGAGCGGGTGGCCGAGGCGGTGGCCTCCGGCGCGGTCGGGGTGCAGGTCGGCACGCTCTTCGCCATGTCGGCCGACTCCGGTCTCGCCGACGGTGTGCGCGCCAAGATGCTCGACCGGCTGCGCGCCGGCGACCTGGACGTGCGCAACGACCCCCGGGCCAGCCCGACCGGGTTCCCGTTCAAGGTGGCCACCCTCGAGGGCACCGCCAGCCAGGTCGAGGTCTACGAGGCCCGCCCCCGGCTGTGCGACCTGTCCTACCTGCGCCAGCCCTACGAGCGCGAGGACGGGGAGGTCGGCTACCGCTGCGCCTCGGAGCCGGTGCACATGTACCTCAAGAAGGGCGGCGAGCTCGAGGAGACCGCCGGCCGCAAGTGCCTGTGCAACGGGCTGATGGCCAACATCGGCCTCGAGCAGCACCGCAAGGACGGTTACGTCGAGGACACCCTCGTCACCCTCGGCCAGGACCTCGAGGGGGCCCAGGTCCTCATCCAGCGGCACCCCGAGGGGTGGACGGCCCGCCAGGCGCTGTCCTACCTGCAGGAGGCGGTCGCCACCTCCGCGACGGGCCGGCTGGTGGCCATCGCCTGAGCGCGGCTACTCCCCGGTCTGCCCGTCGACCAGCTCGCGCAGCAGGTCGGCGTGGCCGTTGTGCCGGGCGTACTCCTCCACCATGTGGGTGAGCAACCAGCGCAGCGTGACCTGCGCCTGACCGTCCCAGGCGGGGTAGGTGCGGCCCAGCGCCTCGGGTCCGCGCCCGACCAGGTTCTCCACGACGGACCGCGACCGGGCCACCGCGCGCTCCCACCGGCCGTGGACCTCGGCGGCGGGCAGGGTGTCCGCCGAGGTCCACGCCCGCAGATAGTCTGACCCGTCCTCGGAGCGCTGCCACTCCTCGGGCATCGGCGAGCCCGTCGCGCCCGCGGAGAAGTAGAAGTCCTCCACCCAGGCCAGGTGGCTCAACAGCCCGCCCAGCGTCAGCCGGGAGGGGTGGGCGTCGAGCCGGCGACGCAGCCCCTCCTCCTCCAGCCCCCGGGTCTTCCACTCCAGGGTCGCGCGCTGGAACTCCAGGAACCCCACGAGCGTCCCCGCCTCGTCCGCCGTCAACGGGGGTTCGGGTCGTCCCTGGTCGTCGGTCCGTGGCTCGCTCATGCGCGCCAGGGTATGCCGTGCACGCTCCGGAGTGGGCCGTGCACCCTCCCGGGTGGGAGGCCCGGCCGAGACCCGGGCGCCCCGGGGCTGCCGTAGGCTTGACCCTCGTGGCCGTCGACTTCGAGAACGAGATCAAGCAGCTCCGCGCGACCATGGCGTCGGTGCGCGACGTCACCGACCTCGACCGCCTGCGGGAGCAGATGACGGAGCTGGAGACCGAGGCCTCCTCACCGAACCTGTGGGACGACGTCGAGCACGCCCAGAAGGTGACCTCCTCGCTGTCCCGCGCCAGGGCCGAGCACGACAAGGTGACCGGCATGGACGCACGGATCGACGACCTCGAGGCGCTCGTCGAGCTCGGCCAGGAGGAGAGCGACGCCGAGACGATGGTCGAAGCCGAGCGGGACCTCGCCAAGCTGCGCAAGGACGTCGAGCAGCTCGAGGTGCGGACCCTGCTCAACGGGGAGTACGACCAGCGTGAGGCCGTCGTGACGATCCGCTCCGGTGCCGGGGGGGTGGATGCCGCCGACTTCGCCGAGATGCTCATGCGGATGTACCTGCGCTGGGCCGAGCGGCACGACTACCCGACCACCGTGCTGGACACCTCCTACGCCGAGGAGGCCGGGCTGAAGTCGGCCACCTTCGAGGTCAAGGTCCCCTACGCCTTCGGCACCCTGGCGGTCGAGGCCGGCACCCACCGGCTCGTGCGGATCAGCCCGTTCGACAACCAGGGCAGGCGGCAGACCAGCTTCGCCGCCGTCGAGGTCATCCCCCTCATCGAGTCGACCGACAGCATCGAGATCCCCGAGAACGACCTGAAGATCGACGTCTTCCGCTCGTCGGGTCCCGGTGGCCAGTCGGTCAACACGACCGACTCGGCCGTGCGCATGACGCACATCCCGACGGGCACAGTGGTCTCGATGCAGAACGAGAAGAGCCAGATCCAGAACCGGGCCGCCGCCCTGCGGGTGCTCCAGTCCCGTCTGCTGCTCCTCAAGCAGGCCGAGGAGGCCGCCGAGCGCAAGGAGATGGCCGGGGACGTCAAGGCCAGCTGGGGGGACCAGATGCGCTCCTACGTCCTGCACCCCTACCAGATGGTGAAGGACCTGCGGACCGGCCACGAGGTGGGGTCCACCTCGTCGGTGCTCGACGGCGAGATCGACGACTTCATCGAGGCGGGCATCCGCTGGAAGCGCGGCCAGGAGCGGGCGCAGGACTGAGGTCGGCCCGCCCAGGCGCCGGCCGTAGGGTCGGAGCATGACCGCGACCACGACCTCCGACCCGGGTCCGTCGAGCCCGGGTCCTCTCGGCCCCGGCTCCCTCGACCTGGTGGCGCTGCGGCATACCGTCACCTCCGGCGCCTCCGCCGACCTCGGTTGGCGCCGGGCGCACCTGGGGGCCTTGCGCCGCCTGCTCGTCGAGCACGAGGCCGAGCTGTTGGACGCCGTCGCCGCCGACGTCGGCAAGCCGCGGCTGGAGGCGCGGCTCACCGAGAGCTACGTCATCGTCGAGGAGATCGACCATCTGCTCGCCCACCTGGAGGAGTGGACGGCGCCCCGGCCGGTCTCCCTGCCGCTGACGCTGCGTCCTGCCCGCGCGCACGTGCAGCTGCAGCCCAAGGGTGTGGTGCTGGTCGTCGCGCCGTGGAACTACCCGCTCCAGCTGCTGCTGACCCCGGCGGCCGGTGCCCTCGCCGCCGGCAACACGGTCGTGCTGAAGCCCAGCGAGCACGCGCCCCGTTTCGCCGCCCTGGTCGAACAGCTCGTTCCGCAGTACTTCCCCGCCGACGTCGCCAAGGTCGTCACTGGCGGCGTCGAGGAGACGACCGCCCTGCTGGAGCGCCGCTTCGATCACATCTTCTTCACCGGGTCCGGCCGGGTGGGTCGCATCGTCATGCGCGCCGCGGCCGAGCACCTCACGCCCGTGACCCTCGAGCTGGGCGGGAAGTCTCCGACGTTCGTCGACGACAGCGTCGACCTGGGTGTGGCCGCCCGGCGGATCGTCTGGGGCAAGTTCACCAACGCGGGCCAGACCTGCGTGGCGCCCGACCACGTGCTCGTGACCCGCGCCGCCCGGGACCGGCTGCTGGCCGAGCTGGCCGCGGCGGTGCACGAGTTCTTCGGCGACGATCCGCGCAGGAGCCCGGACCTGGGGCGGATCGTCGACGGGCGGCAGCACGCCCGCCTCGTCGAGCTCCTGGACGGAGCCGGGGGGAGCGTGGTCACCGGTGGGCAGCACGACGCCGGCGAGCGGTACATCGCCCCGACGGTCCTCGCCGACGTCGACCCCGGCGCGCCGATCATGCAGGAGGAGATCTTTGGCCCGATCCTGCCCGTCATCACCGTCGCCGACCACCAGCAGGCCATCGAGCAGATCACCTCGCGCGAGCACCCGCTGGCGCTCTACGTCTTCTCCGAGCGGGAGGACGTCAGGGACGCGTTCGCGCGGCGCACCACTTCGGGAGGGATGGCGTTCGGCGCCACCGTGATCCAGTTCGGCGCCCCGCAGCTCCCGGTCGGGGGGGTCGGGGCCTCCGGCACGGGCGCCTACCACGGCCGCGCGTCGCTCGAGGAGCTGAGCCATCACCGGTCGGTGCTCGACAAGCCGCTGGGTCCGGACACCCTGCGTGTGCTGTACCCCCCGTTCGAAGGCCTCAAGGGCCGGGTCGTCGCGGCCGCGACCGCCCCCGGCTGGGCGGGGCGGCCCGCCGCGCTGGTCCGGGAGGGTATGGCGAAGGTGCGCGGCCTGGTGCGGCGCGGCTGAGAGCTGTCTGCGCCGCCTGCGTGAGCGGGGCTCGGACGGGTGGGACGTGCCGACGGGCGGCACCCTGCTGGGTGCCGCCCGTCGGGTGGTGCTGGGGTCGGGTTCGACGCGCGCCGGTCAGGCGGCGTCCTCGGCCTCCTCGTCGTCCGTCGGCAGGTCGCCCTGCGGGTGCGGCTTGCCGGACTTCCCGGCGCTGCGCTTGCCGTTGATCTCCGAGGTGTCCTGGGCGAGCGTCAACGCCGCGTGCGCGATGGCGTCGCTCATGATGTCCAGGGCCTCCCGGTCGACGTTGTCGATGTCGTCGAGGACGGTGTGGTAGTTCGGGTCGTAGGTGATGCCGGCGGTGCCGCCGAACAGCTCGACCTCCTTCTCCGTCTTGGTGCCGTCGGCACCGGTGAACAGGCCTGAGGCCGGGACCCCGCTGAGGATGAACGCCTGGTAGTCCGAGCGGCCCGAGTAGGCGGTGTCCACCCACGGCTGACCGGTCAGGTCGAAGTAGTCGGTGAAGACCTCCTCCGTCTGGATCGATCCGGCCGGCGGGGCGACGCCCGCCTCGTAGGTCGACTCGTCCGCGTCGTAGACGCCGATGACGTGGTTGGGCGAGCCCACCATGTCGAAGTTGAGGTAGGTCGCGATGTCGTCCAGCTCGGCCGGCGACTGGTCGGCGACCCAGGCGTTCGACCCCTGCAGGCCGTCCTCCTCACCGCCCCACCAGGCGAAGCGCACCGTGTTGTTGGTCTTGTTGACCCTGGCCAGCTGCACCGCCGTCTCCAGGATCGCGGCCGACCCGGTGGCGTTGTCGTTGATGCCGGCACCCTCCTGGGCGCTGTCGAGGTGGGCACCGAGCATGACGACGTTGTCGTCCCGGCCGGTCGAGGTCTCGGCGAGCACGTTGAAGGTCTCGACCACCTCGTCGATGGTGCGCAGGTCCAGCGTCGCGGTGACGGTGTCCTGCGCCATCTGCGCCAGCAGCGCCTGACCGGCCTCCTGTGTCATGCCCGCCGCCGGCACGAAACCGGAGTCGGGTCCTCCGAGGGTGCCGTTGAGCGCCCCGGGTTCGTTGTTGTAGACGAGGACGGCCTCGGCTCCGACTGCGGCGGCGGCCAGCGACTTCGCGGAGAAGGCGCACGTCCCGCGCGAGACGATGGCGATCTGGCCGGTGAGGTCGGCACCCTCGCCGTAGGCGGCCGCGTCGCAACCCTGGGGGTCGACGGTCGGCGCCGCCAGTGGGCCGGTGACACCGCCGTCGGGCGTGCTGGGGCTGTAGCTCATGGCGATCACCGCTACGTCTTCACCGCCGACGGTCAGGTCCTCGGCCAGGGTCCGGGTGCGGGGGTAGCTGAAGTCGTGGCGCTCGGTCTCGTAGCCGGCGTCCTGCAGGACCTGCTCGACGTACTCGGCGCTGGCCTCGTACCCGGGGAGGCCGGAGGCCCGGTTGCCGCCGTTCTCGTCGGCGATCTCCTGGAACTCCTCCAGGTGCGTCCAGACGTTCTCGACGTCGACCGCCTGGGTGATCTTCTTGCTGGTGTTCGGGTTGCCGTTGTTCTCGCCGCCCTTGCCCTTGGCCAGCGCCGGCGACCCCATGCCGGCCAGGACGACCGCGGCCGTGGCCGTGACGGCCAGGGTGCGGCGGGCGGTGCTGCGGCCGGACCGCGGGGTCCGGTGGTCGGTGCTCGTACTCACGTCGTGCGTCTCCTTTGACGGGGGGAGGCCCGCGGACGACCGAGGGCCCTGTCGCAAGGTAGGCACCCGCGGGCCCGCGGTCCAGGGTCTTGACCGAGTCCAGACCGACTTCTGACCGACCCCTGACCTGGGCCCTACCGTCCCTTGACAGAACCCGGGCGGGACCGGATCTCGACAGGCCCGGCGCGGGTCCTTGGTCGCCCCGGGTCCCTCGGTTACCGTGAACGCCGACCGCCAGCCCGCCCCACACGTCCCCCCCGTCCCAGCAGCACCGCATACTCTCCCCTGGAGCCCGCCCGCGTGATCACCCTGGAGAACGTCAGCCTGCGCTACGCCAAGGGCGACCCCTGGGCGTTGCGCGAGGTGGACCTCGACGTCACCCGCGGAGAGTTCTGCTTCGTGGTGGGACAGTCGGGCTCGGGGAAGAGCTCGCTGCTGCGTCTGGTCATCCTCGAGCAGGCGCCCACGGCGGGTCGGGTGCTCGTGGCCGGGCACGACCTTGGCGAGCTGCCGCAGAGGCGGGTGCACCTGCTGCGCCGCCAGATCGGCACGGTCTTCCAGGACTTCCGGCTGTTGTCGGGCAAGACGGTGGCGCAGAACGTCGCGTACGTCCTGCAGGTGCTCGGGACCCGGCGGCACGAGATCAGGCAGCGCGTCCCCGAGACCCTGGCCCTCGTCGGGCTGCAGGACAAGGGGCGACGCCTGCCGCACGAGCTCTCCGGCGGGGAGCAGCAGCGCGTGGCCATCGCCCGCGCCATGGTCAACAAGCCGCCGATCCTGCTCGCCGACGAGCCGACCGGCAACCTCGACCCGGACACCAGCAGCGAGATCGTGGCCATCCTCGAGCGCATCAACCGCGCCGGCACGACCGTGCTCATGGCCACCCACGACACCTCGATCGTGGACCAGTTCCGCAAGCGGGTCGTGCAGCTGCACGAGGGCCGGGTGGTCCGCGACCAGGCGGTGGGCGGCTACCGGCAGGTGGCGGCGCCGTGAGGCCCGGGTTCCTGCTCGGTGAGATCGGCAACGGCCTGCGCCGCAACGTCTCGATGGTCGTCTCGGTCGTGCTCGTGACGATGGTCTCGCTGTTCTTCCTGGGCATCGGCCTGCTCGCGCAGCAGCAGGTGAGCACGGCCAAGGGCTTCTGGTACGACCGGGTCGAGGTCTCGATCTTCCTGTGCACCCCCGGTGCCGCCGAGGTGGCCTCGTGCAGCGGGGGAGGGGTGACCCAGGAGCAGCGCGACCAGATCAGGGCCGACCTGGAGGGCCTGAGCCCGTTGGTCACCGAGGTCTTCTACGAGTCCAACGAGGAGGCCTACGAGCGCTTCCGCGACCAGTTCCGCAACAGCCCGGTCATCGACTCCATCCCCCAGGAGGCGATCCCGGAGTCGTTCCGGGTCAACCTGTCCGACCCCAGCCGCTACGAGGTGATCCGGGCCGCGTTCGAGGACGCGCCCGGCGTGGAGAGCGTGGAGGACCAGCGCGAGGTCGTGGACAAGCTCTTCACCTTCCTGGGGGTGCTCAGCGTCGGGGCGCTGGCGCTCGCCGTGGCGATGGTGGTGTGCGCCGTCCTGCTCATCTCGACCACGATCCGGCTCACCGCCTGGACCCGGCGACGCGAGACCGCGATCAAGCGGATGGTCGGCGCCTCGGCCTTCTCCATCCACCTGCCCTTCGTCCTGGAGACCGTCGTGGCGACCCTGCTCGGGGCCGCGCTCGCCGTCGGTCTCCTGTGGGCCACGGTGCGCTACGGCGTCACCGGGTTCCTGTCCGAGCTGCTCGCGGGGGAGAGCGGCCTGATCAGCCTGGTCGGCGAGCGCGACCTGTGGCTGATCACCCCGTTCCTGGTCGGTGGGGCACTCCTGCTGGCCGTGGTCACCGCCTGGTTGGCCCTGCACCGGCACGTACGGGTCTGATCCCGTGGACGCCCAGAGGAGAAGCACGATGAGCGGTTCCGTCCAGCACCCACCCGCCCGACGGCAGGGTCGGTATGCCGCCGCCCGGGTCCGCGGCGTCCTCGCCCTCGCGCTGGCCGGCGTGATGGTCGCCGCGCCCGCACTCGCCGACGACCTCGACGAGATCCGGGACCGGATCGAGCGGGTGGAGGCCGAGGAGGAGCGCAAGCGTCAGGCCGAGGAACGCTCTCGTCAGCAGGCCGCCGAGCTGGACGAGGAGCTGGACCACACCGGCCAGGAGCTGGTGGAGGCCAGCGAACGGCTGGCCCGCACCACCGAGCAGGTGGCCGAGGCCCGGGTGGCGCTCGCCGAGGCAGAGGCCGACCTGACCGACGCCGAGGCTGAGGCGGAGCGCATCGAGGCCGAGCTGGGGCTGGCCCGCGCGGACGAGGAGCGCATCGAGGAGCGCCTCGCCCAGAACGAGGAGCAGCAGGCCGAGAGCCGGGACACCGTCGGCGCCATCGCCCGGGAAAGCTACAAGCAGGGCGGCATGGGGTCCCTGGCCTCGACGCTGGAGCTGCTCTCCGGGGAGTCCGACGCGGTCGACGAGATGTCCATGGCCCGCACCGTGCTGCGGGTGCAGGACCAGCAGATCCGGGCCCTGGCCGGCCAGGAGGCCGAGCACGTCGTGGAGCAGGACCGGCTCGCCGGCGTGCGCGGCGACATCGCCTACCTGCTCGCCCGCGCCGAAGCCATGGTGGTCGCGAAGGAGGAGGCCCGTGCCGCGGCCGAGGCCGTGCGCGCCGAGCTGGAGGAGCTGGAGGCACGGCAGGCGCGCGAGAAGGAGGCGCTGGAGGAGGAGAAGGCTCGCGTCGCCGAGGAGCTGGCCGGGGAGCAGCGGCGCTCCGACGACCTGGCGGCCGAGCTCGCGGAGCTGGCCGAGACCAAGCACGGGCTCAAGGCCGACGAACAGGCCGAGGAGGAGCGGATCGCCGAGGCCGAGCTCAGGGCGGCCGAGGAGGCCGCCCGTCGCAAGGCCGCCGAGGAGGCCGCACGGAAGGCTGAGGAGGAGGCGCTCCGCAAGGCCGCCGAGGCGGAGGCGGCCCGGCAGGCGGCGGAGCAGGCCGCTGCCGAGCAGGCGGCCGAGGAGCGGGCCAGGCAGCGGGCCGCCGAACGGGAGGCCGAGCGGCAGCGGCAGGCCGAGGCCGACGCCCAGCGTCGCGCCGACGAGCAGGCCGCGGCGGAGGCCCGGCGGCGGGCCGAGGCCGCCGCGCAGGAGGCGGCCGCCGCGGAGCGGGCCGCCCAGGAGGCCGACGAGCGGCAGGCCGCCGAGGAGCGCGAGCGTCAGGTCGCGGCGGAGGCCGAGTCCGAGCGCCGGGCCCAGGTCGCCCAGGTCGCGGCACAGACGTCCTCAGGGTTCTTGTCCCAGCCGGTGGCCGGCGGCGTGACCAGCGAGTTCGGGATGCGGCTGCACCCGATCCTCGGAGTCACGCTCCTGCACTCGGGCATCGACTTCAGCGGCGGGTGCGGGGCACCCATCACGGCCGCGGCCGACGGCGTGGTGCACTCCACCCCCTACGACGACAGCCGCGGCAACTACGTCGTGCTCGACCACGGGATCCAGCGAGGGGTCAACCTGACCACGGCCTACCTGCACCTGCAGAGCTTCGCCGTCTCGCCCGGCCAGTCGGTCTCCCGCGGGCAGGTCGTGGGCTACGAGGGGACGACGGGTTCCTCGACCGGCTGCCACCTGCACTTCGAGACCCGGGAGAACGGCGCGCCCGTCAACCCGCGGATCTGGCTCTGACGGCGTGAGGGGTGTGAGCGGTGGAGCGGCCTGAGCGGCGGAGCGAGCGTGAGCGGCGGAGCGAGCGTCAGGAAGGGGCCGTGATGGCTGCCCGGCGACGCGCGCTCAGCCGTGCCGCTTCAGGTGGGCAGACATGGCCCGCTCCGCCTCGCGGCGGTCCTGCCGTTCGCGTAGCGTCTGCCGCTTGTCGTGCAGCTTCTTGCCCTTGGCAAGCGCGATCTCGACCTTGGCGCGCCCGTCCTTGAAGTAGAGCGACAGCGGGATGATCGTGTGCCCGGCCTGCTCGGCCTTGGCGACAAGCTTGTCCATCTCGTCCCGGTGCAGCAGCAGCTTGCGCCGGCGCCGGGCCGAATGGTTGGTCCACGTCCCCTGCGTGTACTCCGGGATGTGCACGCCCTCCAGGTACAGCTCGCCGCCGTAGGACGTCGCGTAACCGTCGGCCAGCGAGGCCCGACCCTGCCTCAGCGACTTCACCTCGGTCCCGGTCAGCACGAGGCCGGCCTCGACGGTGTCCTCGATGAGGTACTCGTGCCGGGCCTTCTTGTTGTTCGCGACGACCTTGCGTCCGGTTTCCTTGGGCATGACCGGCCCAGTCTAGGCGAGCAGGGGGTATGCGGTCGCGCGGGTTTCCCCTCCGCTTGCCCGTGGGGCGGGGGCGGGGCAGGGTGGGGAAGGCACGGAACCGCAACCCCCTCGAAATGGAGTGACATGACCACCGCACGCGAGATCATGACCGCCGAGATGCACACCGTCACCGAGGACCAGTCGCTGGCCGAGGCCGCGACGCTGATGCGAGACCACGGGGTGGGGGCCCTGCCGGTGATGTCAGGGGACGGGTCGCTGTCGGGCATCGTCACCGACCGGGACATCGTCGTGCGCGGAGTGGCCGAGGGCGCTGACCTGGCTACCACGACCGTCGGGTCGGTAGCCCAGGGCATCGTCTCCACGGTCGGGTCGGAGGAGGATGTCGACCGCATCGTCGACACCATGGGCGACCAGCAGATCAAGCGCCTGCCGGTCGTCGACGGTGGCCGTCTCGTCGGGATGATCAGCGAGTCCGACCTGGCCCGTCATGTGAGCGACGACAAGGTGGCCCACTTCGTCCAGATGGTCTATGGCCGCGGCTGAGACCCGCCCGGTGCCGGTGCCGGTGGGGGGGCCGGCGCGGCGGTTGGGCGCGCCGGAGGGAATCCGCGTGGACCTCACGGTGTTGACCCCCGTAGGATGACGGTCTGCCCCGTCCGCGAGGACGCGGTGGACCGGTTGACAACTGCACAGCGTGAAGGCACCCCATGGGGGTGATCGGTTTCGACGTCGTTCAGCGTCTCAGGGGAAGCGGGTCGAGGATGCAAGGTCATCTCGTCAACGATCCTTGCGAAACCAATAGCTGCCAATTCCAACCGCAGCGACTTCGCCCTCGCCGCCTGAGCGAGCCCGAAGTCTGTCAGCCTGAGCTAGTCCTCGTCTCAGTGTCTGGCATCAGCTAGAGGACTTGCTGCGTCGTCACGTCACGGGACGGCGCGGGACTCCTACGTGACTGGGCCTGTCAGGGAACGTGTGCGCGCGAGCCCTGGGGCCGAGAAAATCCTTAGCGCACTGCACCCGGAGAAGCCCTGGATTCCTGGCGACGGACGCGGGTTCGATTCCCGCCACCTCCACTTACGTGTCTTCACGCCGTGCAGTTGTCGCACGTCAACCCCTAGATTGCGCCTGAGGACGCGAATCTGGGGGTTTCGTGCATCCGAACAGGAGTGGTCAGGAGTAGCGTCAGACGACCACCCGGATTGACATAGGGCTGACACACCCGCGCCGGATCATCCGGAGGCGGATGACGTGAGCATGAAGCAACAGCAGAGCCCGTCACCAACTAGATGGTGCTACCCGCAAGCCGTCTGGTCCCTTCCGGTGCAGGGACCCAGACCACAAGCGATGCGCGCTCCACGCCCAACGCTTGCCACAGGCAGGGCTCTGTGAGCGCCTCTCATCAGCGATATGCCGGTGGCCGGCACACGTCGAGGGTCGATACATCGCTGCCACGCCGGGGTGCGTGACATCAAGACTCCGCCGAGTTGTGGATGCCACTGCGACATCCCCTCGGAGGCGCGCGTGACATCGCGCTCACATAACGCCGATGAGCGCGAACTCATCGGGAGCATGTGCGCGAGCGGCGCTATGCCCGAGGCGGCGTAACCCACCCTGACTTGGGCCACTTTCGCGCGATGGTGACAGTTCCACCGCGGTGATCTGACGGTTCGTGACCGCTCAAACCGGCTTCATCCACGCGGTGCCGGTACCCCTGCGGGTGTCCCTTGTATGGTGCTCGCGTGCACGACTGCGACGAAAGGGGTGGGCGTGAGGAGCGGCGGGGCATGCTCATGCCGCTCGCCGTCCTGGCCAATCTCTTCGGTAGCGGAGATCTGGCTACCATCGCGCACGCCGGCGGCCTGTCCCGGGCGGAGTTGGAGGCCGAGGTCAAGGCGGTGGGTGCACCGCTGTACAGGCTCCCTGAGCAGGCGCTGCCCTGGTTCGAGAACTGGGTCCAACCTCAGAGCGTGCCAGGAACGGACCCGGTCGAGTACGAGGCCCTCGTGCCGTTGTGGACGAACATCGGCATGGCGGGGAGAGCGGCCCGCGTCCGGTTGGTTCCGTCGGGGTTCGAATCGACGTTCCGACGCCACGTGGTCGGGTTCGAGGACGTCGTGCCACCGCCTGAGGTCACGGGCATGGTCCCGGATCCGGCCCGTCAGCCGCGCCCGTCGGAGGTTCGTCTGACGGAGCCGCTGGTGCCGATGGACTACCCGATACCCGAACGATGGCGTCCCTTGATCCGTCAGGTGGTCGACAGCTTGGTCGCCGGTGACTATGAGCGTCTTGAGCGGGAGGGCGTGATCGCGCACGTCGGCGGGCCCGGTGACATGGTCCAGGGCAACCTCGAGGCCTACCACGACTCCTTGGTGCCGCTCCCGCCCTACGCGTGGGCGTGGTCGGATCACCTGCCGGTCTCTGCCGGCCCCGGGGTATACGCCGTGACGCTGCCGTTGTGGACGGCGGTCGAAGGCGTCAGCGACCTCACGCTGACAGCAGAGGTACACGATGACGGTACGAACGTGAGAGTCGTGGTCACGAGTGTGCACGTGCTCTGACGCGCGGATGCGGCAGGCTGCCGTGTTCCCCCTCAACCTCCTCGTCAAGGAGGCGTTCGGCGCCGTGCGGCCGTTCTCCCGGATGGACGAGACGAACCTGAGACAGAGGCTGGCGTCGCTGGGGGGCCGGGTGCAGCCCCTATCGCCCCAGGCCGTCCGCGAGCTGACGGCGCGCCCGGCCGGCGGCCGTCCGGACCAGTTCGACATCGTCGTCCCGCTGGTCACTGCTGACGGCCCGACGGGGGTCGGTCTGCTGGTCCGGGTCACGGAGCGCGGGTCGTACTACCGGCCCGAGGTGCTCTCCCTTGTCGACGTGGGATCCACCGAGGCGCAGGGTCGTGCGGCCGACGTGCGTGACGCGAGGTTGGCCCGTTCTCCCGGCTGGCAGGGTATTCCCGACGGTCTTCGTCCGGTGCCCGAGCGATGGCGACCGGTCATCGCGGGCGTCGTCCGTCGCCTGGCGGCCGGCGACTACGCCGGCCTGGTGCGGGACGGGGTAGCACCGGCCAGTGAAGGCCCTGACGACCTCGGTTTCGAGCACTGGGTCGTGGAGTATCCCGCCACCGTCGTCGACCTTCCCGACGACGCCTGGGCTTTTACCGACCACCAGCCCACGGGAGAGCAGGATGTCTGGGACGTGTCGGTCGACCTGTGGACCGCGGAGGAAGGACGCAGCGACCTGACACTCGAGGGACAGGTCCGGGATACCGGGAGCGCGGTCACCCTGTGCATCAAAAGAATCCATACCCTGTGAGTCGACGACGGCGGCTCCGTCGTCCGGGGAGAGGAAAAGATTGGCATACAGCAGACCCGAGGTGGTCTCTGCGGTCGGCGGGGTGATCGGCGCGCTCTCGGCCGGCGAGCTATCTCTCGTCGCCGGCCGGGTGGCATGAGCGCTGAGCAGCTGCGGGACGGTCTGGTCGGCGTGGAGGACCGGCTGCGTCCTTACCCCGACGCCCTGTGGTCGTGGCTGGACGAGCACCTGGTCCTCGTCGCTGTCGAGGGCACCTCGCCGGTGGAGCACGAGACCGTGGTGCCGGTGTGGACCCCAGGGGTAGAGAAGGTCTGCCCGTAGACCCCGGTGGTGCGCCGCCACGTGCACTGTCATGCCGCAGGCCGCGTGGTTCCTGGCTCAGTCTGCCCCGCCGAGTGATGCCGCACCTTCCGCGCCACTCTGCAGCCGGGTCGCGATGTCGATGAGATGCTGCTCAATGCGTTGGCCGGCGAGGTCGCCGCGCCTCACATCCTCGACGTCGAAGTCCTCTCCGTTCTACGAGGACTCGCGCTGGGTCGCAAACTGGGCGAGCACGCGGCCAGCGCCGCCCGCAACGTCCACTTCGGCTTTGTCATCGACAGGCATGCAACAGCGCCGTTGGCCGAGCGGATTTGGGACCTGCGGCACCAGTACACGAGCTACGACGCCGCCTACATCACTATGGCAGAGGCGCTAGGGGCGCCGCTACACACGTGCGACGCCACGCTCGACAGCGGCGGCCACAACGCGGTCGTCCACGTTCACGGACAGACGCACTGAACTGCCGCCGCGCGGTCACAAGCGCAGATGGAGGCGCAGTGCTTCGTCGACCGCAGCCATCAATCGAGGCGAAACCCGGCCTACTGCAGGGCCGATCCGTTCAACGGCGACCGAGCGAACCTGCTCACCTTGGGCTTTGAAGTCCACCCGCAGTCCCGTCTCGTCCGCTGGCAGGAGCACCTGAAACGGAAAGATTCGCTCCACGTTGCTGGTGACGGGCACGACGGTCACTACGCCGCGACCAAGTCGCTGAGCCATGGTGTTGGCCTGGTCATTGCTGACCAATACCGCGGGGCGACGCTTGTTGGCCTCGCTACCGCGCACAGGGTCCAGATCGACGAGGTGAATCTCACCGCGCAGCATCGGTGAGCCCGTCCGAGGACGCAGCGGCCCACGCGTCTTCGTCCCCCGCGCGGGCCCACTCCTGCCAGGCGGCGGCATAGTCCGCCTCCAGCTGCGGATCCTGCAAGCGGCGGATGGCCTGCTGGACGGCAGCCGACCTTGACTCCAGACCGGCTTGCTCGACGTACCGGTCCAGGGCCGCGAGGTCTTCCTCGCTCAGACTTACACTCACCTTCATGACAGCGATACTACCTCGGTAGGATCACAACGACTACCCCAGTAGCACCATTCGCGCATGCCGCTGGTCGCTCTCCATTCCAGCTCGATCGGAAGGCATCGTCTCTGGGTTCAGGGGCGATCACGGCTCTTGGAGCAACGGCACCTCGAGGTCGTACGCCAGCACGATGGCTCTTGCAAGGTGGCGCTCCTGCTCGGGCGTGAGGAGCCCCAGCGTCCTGCCCAGGAGGTCGGCGGGGATGGTCAGGACGTTGTCGATCGAGACAGCACTGTCGTGGTCCAGCCCGTTGGCACGTCCTACCGGTACTTCGCTGGACAACCCCTTGACGGTCGACGTGATGGGAGCCACGGTCACCTTGGTCATCACGGCGCGGGCAGTGTCGCGGGTGAGCACCAGGACGGGGCGCGTCTTGTCCAGCCTCGCCAGGCAGATCTCGCGCAAGGTCAGTCGTCCAGTGTCGCGTGGGCCACGGGCCAGGCCACGAGCTCGTCGAGGTCATCGGCCGTGCCCTTCTTCTTCAGGGTCTGGACGTCCTGCTGCGCGGCCTGAAGGCGCATCTCGCGCTCTAGGGCCGCGGCCACCAGCGCGGCTCGGCTGGCAGCCTTGCCACTGGCGACGCTCCGGTCCAAGAAGCGAACCATCTCGTCAGGGAGCCGTACCGCGATCTGTGTCGTCATGCCGTGAGCATACCATCGAGCATCCCATAATGGGATGCACTTGCCACGGATCGACCGGTTACTGCTCAGGAGTCATGGCCTGCACGGGTGTCCCGATCCCGTGCCCGAGCTGATGGGCCGCCTCGATCTCTCGAGAGCGGCGCAACGAGGGTCGCTGGCACTGGCAAGCCCTACTCGTAGTGAGCCCACATCCGCAGCACGTGGACAACGCGCTCTTCCGGGAGCACCTCGCACACGAGTCGGTGCTGGATATCGATCCGCCGGGCGTAGCAGCCGGCGAGGTCACCGACGAGCTTCTCGTAGCGCGGGGGCGTGGCGAACGGGTCCTCGGCCAGGATGTCCAGGAGGCCCTGCGTCTATGGCATGCCCAGGAGCTGACGGCTGCGGCGTCTACGTCGACCTTCTACCCTGGGCTCATGCTCGAGCTCAGCCAGCTGGACCTGGACGAGATCGCGACAGCACTGTCCGACCAGACCGACTACGACCATCGGTGGCTGATCGACCCCACGTCGGGGCAGGTGTCCTTCTGGACTTCTGACACTGGCCTCGACGGGGAGAACCCCGTGGACCTTGAGGACGTGGACCTCACGCTGATCGATCCGCTCCCGTCGTATGTCTGGTACCAAGACATGGCCGATTTCGCGGACCGGTTGAGCGATGACCCCGCGGGACGCCGACTCGCGCGAGCCATTGCAGGCAAGGGTGCCTTTCGGCGGTTCAAGAACGCGCTGCACGAGGAGTTCCCCGATCTCCTACCAACCTGGCACGCCTTTCGAGAGACCCGCGCGAATAGACGAGCGGTCGACTGGCTCGCGGACGAAGGCCTCATCCCCGAAGACGACGCCGGCCAGTATCGACAGAACCACCCCGACCCCGAGGTGCCCTAACCCCGGCGTCAGTCAGCCCCTCCTGTGGCACGCACTCACGTGCCGCTGGTGGCATGGTGCCGTGGGCAGGGCTGAGGCCCTCCGCCCGCCTGGCATCCGTCGCCTCGCCGCAGGGCCCACGCCCAGAGCCTTGTACTACAACGTCCTTCGGTGACACTGGATTCGTGAGTGAGAAACTCCATTGGGACGCCGAGTCGATGGACTACATCGGCTTCCGCTCCAGCCGCTACACCGACGCCATGGATGTCGCGTCCGACTGGACCCGTGAGGTCTATGGCCGACATCGACATGGTGGCACTGGAACCGGACCCGAAGTCTCGGATGGGCGCCTCCCGGTTCATCGGCCACTCGCCCTCCGCCGGGCGCGTGCTGGTCGTCATCGCCTACCGCGACCTCGACGGTGAGCCACACGGAGTGAACGCTTGGCCGGCCACCGGGGCCGACCTGCAGATATACCAGGAAGGACTCGAGGATGGCCAAGACAGTTGACCCCAAGCTGATCTCCGGGTTGCGCGAGGAGTCCGAGCGCACCAAGGACGACCCCTACCCGACGGGTACCCAGGGCAAGCGGCCGAACCGGTCTCAGGTGTACTCGGTACGGCTGAGCGCAGATGAGCAGGCCAGGGTCCAGAGCGTGGCCGACGCCAAGCACCTACCTGCATCCACGCTCGTGCGCTCCTGGATCCTTGAACGGCTTGACCAAGAGAGCGCCTATCCCGCACTACTTTGCCGCGGGTCGTTAGACCACGCGCACATCGATCAGGTCCCCAATTCCGGCGAAATCATCCGGGTTGCGGGTGTAGAGCGCAGCGTCATGTGCATGGGCGGTGGCTGCGATCAACAGGTCCATTGTGCGTCGGCGGGGTTGACGTCCGGCTTCTAGGACCGCGGCCGCGAGGCGGCCGTAACTGGCCGCGACGACCTCGTCGAGGGGCAGGGCATCGAACCGGCGCTGAAGGATGCTGAGTCGTCGCAGGCGTTCGGCGCGCACCTCGGCGGACTTGGCAACGAGGACCCCGAAGTGCAGCTCCGCCAAAGTGACGGTGCTGATAGCCAGGACGCCGGGGATTGGCGCGAGGTCCTCGGCAATCACCACGCTCGTGTCGAGCAGGCCACGCTCGTCCGTTTCCGTTTGCTCGGTCACTGCTCTGCCCAGGGGTCGCGGACGGTGTCCTCGACCAACTCTCGATCAGTCTCCCAGTCCGCATCGGCAGGGCCGGCGAACAGGTCCGTGACCTCATCCCAGCGGTGCCAACGGGTCTGCCGAGCTGGTACGAGTCTGGCGCTGGGCCGACCAGAGACGGTGATGATGATCTCCTCGCCTCGCTCCACACGTCGCAGAAGGCCAGAGGCGTCCTGCCTCAGCTCACGAAGTCCCACCGTTTCCATAACCCCATGGTAGCGCTTGTGCTACACACTCCCTCATGGCTCCCTTCCACGACGCCGGTTGTCAAGCGGGGGTGGCCGGGGAGGCGTTCGAGCGCGCCGACGTTGGTCGGTGTCAAGTCGTTCGTCCGGTGGGGCGCTCCACGTTGACACTTCCGGCGCGTCGGCGCGGTGGGCCTGGTGCCTCCCCGGTTGGATCTCTTGGGTGGGCGCCGGGCTGGGTAGCGTGGTGGGTGCGGGTCCGGGAAGTGGCTTTTCCGAAGGGCCGGTGTCCGGGGTCAGGCCGGCCACGCTGGATTGCGAAGTCGTCCCCGAGTGCCCCCCCGGGCCCGCCTCGAGTGCGTCGTCGGTGCGGGCGGCCGCGTCGGCGGCGAGCTGGCGGTAGACGACGTCGGACAGGCGCCGGCGCAGGCAGCGCATCGCTTCCATCGACGTCTTGCCCTTGCTCCGGCACACCTTCGTCACCACCATGCTCGACGCCGGCGTGGACCTGCGCGACGTCCAGACCGCGGCCCGCCACGCCGACCCCCGCACCACCATGCGCTACGACCGAGCACGCAAGAACCTCGACCGTCACCCCAACTACATCCTTGCCGCCTACATGGCCTCCGGCACCTGACCAAAGGGTCTGTCCGATGAACGCCAGAACCACCGTTCATCGGAGAGACCCGGACGGGCGACTCTTGTCCAGCCGGGCCAGACAAATCTCGCGCTCCAGGGCGGCGACCACCAGTGCGGCTCGGCTGGACGCTTTGCCACTGGCGACGCACCTGTCCGTACCGCTATCGGTGCAGCGCCGGGGTCGTGGATGTCGCAGTCGGGCACCGTCACGACGGTGTGAGCACCGTAAGGCGCCTGTCGCGGTCCCGTCGGGGACACTGGGGGAACACCGACCGCATCTTCGACAAGGAGTCAGCCGTGACCCAGGGAACCGTCCGCTGGTTCGATGCCGACCGGGGGTTCGGCTTCATCGCCCTCGGACAGGAGGCAGAGGACCTGTACGTGCATGCGTCCGAGATCGTCAGCGGCGACGCGACGAAGCTGCTCAGGGAGGGGCAGGTGGTCGAGTTCGAGATCGGCGAGGGGGACCGCGGCCCGACAGCACGCCGCGTCCGGGTCACGGCCGACCAGGCCGCCGATACACCGCTGGGTCTGCTCGGCACCGTCTCTTGGTACGAGCCTGCCAAGGGGTACGGCTTCATCACGCCCGACGGCGGTGGTGCCGAGATCTTCATGCACAGCTCGGCCATCGTGGGGGGCGGCGTGGTCTCGGAGGGGCAGCGCGTGGCGTTCCTCGTCGTCGACGGGGAGAGGGGACCGCAGGCCGACCATCTGCTTCCCTTGGCAGACCAGGCTGCCCAGCAGGCCGTGGCATCCGACGGGGCGGACGGCACAGTGTCCTGGTATGACGTGGGTAAGGGTTTCGGGTTCATCACCCCCGAGTCGGGCGACCCCGATGTCTTCGTCCACGTCCGGGCGCTGGCCGACGGGCTTCCCGAGCTGGGCGAGGGGGACCGGGTGACGTACGACGTCGTGATGAGCGAGAGGGGCCCGCAGGCTCGCGACGTACGCCTCGCGCGCAGCTCGACACCGCGGGGCGCACCTACGACGTCGACGACCCGTGCTCGGTCGGGACGTCGGGAGGCCTCCGACGTCCCGGCGCGCGGCGGCGAGGGAGTGGTCGCGCGCTACGACGAGGAGCGGGGATTCGGCTTCATCGCCCCGGACACGGGAGGCGCGGACCTGTTCGTGCACGTGTCGGTTCTGAGAGGTGCCGAGGCGCTGCATCAGGGCGATCGGGTCCGGTACCAGGTGCGACAGAGCGATCGAGGACCACAGGCCGACCGCGTCGAACGGGTGTGAACGGGACGGCGCGTCCCTGGCGGGTGGTGCCCGAGAGCAGGTCTACGTGACCACCAGGTGCTGGTGACCGTCGATCCGTTCGCGGGCCATGTCCAGGTGGCCCGCGTGGGTGGCCGTCTCGAGAAGGAGCCTGACCACGCACTGACGAACGTCGGCAAACGGTGGAAACGGAAACACGTCCTCCGAGGGCCACCAGCGCGGGGGCGCGTCGAAGTCGGCCTCGGCAAGGAGGACGTCGGCTCGACGCGACCAGTGCCGGTAGCGCTCGACTGCACCAGCGCCAGACGTCGCGGGAGCCTTCCATCCGTCCTGGATCAGACCGATCGCCTCTTCGTCCCCACCGATGATGGCGCTGCCCCAGAGAATCTCATCGTCGTAGGTCAGGTGGTTCAGCAGCTGGGCGATCGACCACCCCGACGAAGCCATGGCACGGGTCAGGTCGGCTTCACCCACCCCGTCCACGGCAGCCAGCACGTGCTTTCGTTCTGCCTCGAGGTGTTCCAGGAGCACCGTCCGCTCTCGCGTCATACCCAGCACCGTACGGGAGCACACCAGGACGCGGTCCTCTGCCGCGGGGCGTGGACGGACGGTGGTGACGCCAGAAGCGTCCCCGCACCGGTCAGGGTGTGCGCGACACCGCGTATCGAACCCCGACCACACCGTTGCCGAACCGGCGGTGATCCAGCAGTTCCAGGTCGAGTCGTAGGCCTCGGGGGAGCGCCGGCTTGCCTCCGCCCACGAGCACGGGGCACAGGAGCAGCACGCACTCGTCGACCAGCCCGTGCCGGAACGCCTCGGCCCCGATGGCCGCGCCGCCGATGCTCAGGTCGGAACTGGTCCTCTCCTTGAGCCGTCGGACCGCCACGGGGTCGAACTGCCGCTCCATCCGCGTCCGCGCGGTCGAGACCGCTTCGAGCGTCGTGGAGTAGACGACCTTGTCGGTATCGCGCCAGATCGCGGCGTACTCACGGACGACTGCCGGAGCGGTGGCCAACCAGTCGTCGCTCTCCCACACGCGCATCGTCTCGTACATGTGGCGGCCGTACAGCGCCGTGCCGATGCGCCCCTCGTGCTCGTTCCAGAACTCGTGCACCTCGTCGTCAGGCGTGGACCAGTCGATGGAACCGGTCTCGTCCTCGAGATAGCCGTCGAGCGAGGTGTTCGCTGCGTAGATCAGCTTGCCCATGAGGCCTCCGGTCCGACGGGGGCTCTCAGCGTGCAGCGTCAGTCAAGCAGCGTCAAGAGCACCGATGGACGCTCCGCCTTCGACGTGTTCACCCCGAGCGTGCACCTGCTGGCCGAGGTCGACGACGCGGCCGCGCGGGCGGGTCAGGAAGGAGGTGGCCCCCGGTCCGCCGCCCGCACGATCCGCTGGTCGAGCGCTGCGGCGACGGCGCCCGCCCGGGTCTCCACACCGAGCTTGGCGTAGATGTGGGACAGATGGCTCTTGACGGTCGCCTCGGACACCAGCAGCTCGCGCGCGAGATCCTTGTTGCCCAGCCCCCGCACCAGGAGCTCGAGCACCTGAACCTCGCGCTCGGTCACGACCGGTCCCGGGGAGGATGCGCGGCGGAGCAGGGTTGCGGCGACGGACGAGGAAAGGACCATCTCTCCGTGCGCCGTCGCGTGGATCGCGGCGAAGAGCTCCTCGGGCGGGGCGTCCTTGAGCAGGTACCCTGCGGCCCCCGCGTCCAGGGCCCTCAGGATGTCGGACTCGGTGTCGTACGTCGTCAGCACGAGCACCCGGGGGGACGGAGACAGGGACCGCAGCCGCGGGATGATCTCGACCCCGCCCGGCCCCGCCCCGAGGTTGAGGTCCATGAGCACCACGTCCGGACGCTCGAGGGTGACCGCTCGGACGGCGCTCGCCAGGTCGGCGGCCTCGCCGACCACGGCCAGGTCCTCCTGCCCGTCGACGAGGGCCCGAAGGCCCGCACGGACGACGGGATGGTCGTCGCACAGGACCAACCGGATCACGATCGCCCGTCCAGCGGGAAGGCGACCGACAGGGTGGTGCCCTCGCCGGGCGAGCTCTCGACCGTCGCCTGTCCGCCCAGCTCCTTCGCACGGTGGTGTATGCCGTTCAGACCGCGACCCCGTGCGCCGCCCGTCCCGGGACGGGCGGGGTCGAACCCCCGCCCGTCGTCACGGACGTCGAGGAGCAGCTCGTCAGGGTGGTAGGTGAGGGTCACGACGACGGTCCGTGCATCCGCGTGCTCGACGGCGTTGGCCAGCGCACCCCGGGCGGACCGCATCACCGCCGTGCCGACGTCAGGGGGTACCGGGACGGGTGCGCCGTGCACGTGCACGCTCGCGTCTAGCCCGTGGGCGTCCACCTCGACCAGCCTGCGCACCGCGGCCGGCAGAGCGGCCCCGTGCACGTCACCGTCCAGACCTGCCGGGGCGAGGTCCCGCACGACGCGACGCACCTCCTCCAGCTCGTCCCTCGCGGTCGAGGCCGCCGTGCGAACGTGGGCGCGGGCGACCTCGGGAGAACGGTCCCAGTCCTGCTGGGCCGCGTTGAGGAGCAGGTTGATGCTGGACAGGCCCTGGCCGACGGAGTCGTGGATCTCGCGGGACAGCCGTGTGCGCTCGGCGAGGGCCCCCGACTGCCGCTGGGCCGCGGCCAGGTCGACCTGGGCGGCGGTGAGCTCGTCCAGCAGGAGCTGGCGTGCCGTCGACTCACGCTTCAGGGACCGGTAGGCCACGACGGTCACCAGGGCGATACCCACCGGTCCCACGACGATCGTGACGTCGAAGCGCTCCGCGATCCGCAGCCAGCCGGCGCTGACGACGGCCGTCATGAGGACCACGACCCCCGCGGCCCAGCTGAACGGCAGGACCTGCAGGACCGCGAAGGCCACCGGCACCGCGGTCCAGGCGAACGACGGCGCGGCGAGGGTGAGCGAGGTCCACAGCGCGGTGGTCAGGAGCACCCAGGCCACCGGTCCACCCGCACCCGTCGGAACCGCTGCACGGGCGGCATACACCAGAGCGAACCCGGCGGCCCCGGCGAGGACCACCTGACCCGTGGGTCCTAGGCCGTGACGGTCCACGTACCGGAGCGCGCAGGCCAGGACCAGGGCGAGGAGCACGACCTGCAGCCACCGGTCCAGGCCTCCGGCGGGCGCGAGGATTCCCCGCACCCGGGGCGCGTGCGAGACGCCGTGCTCCATGGGCGCACAGGCTACGGCCGTCGGCCCGGCTCGTCATCATCCGATCGGCTAGCGAGGGATGGACCGTCGTCGGTCGTCCCGGACCCTCGTCCGCGCGAGGCTGGACGGTACCGACCCGTTCATCGAGATGGAGACCCTCATGAAGCGCCCGCTCGTCGCCCTCCTTGCCGCGCTCGCTCTTCCTGCGGTCGGCGCCCTCCCGACGGCCGTGGCCCACGACGACCCACCCGGCCGGCCCACCACATACGTGCTGGACGGGGACGACGGCGGATCCAGGTTCGAGGGGATCGGCACCGACCAGCGACGGGGCACCTTCTACGTCAGCGAGGTGACCGGGGGTGAGATCCACCGGGGCACGGCCAACCGGGCGCACACCTCGGAGTGGCTCGCCGGGGACGGTGCTGACGGTCGCTTCACCGCCAGAGGCATCACGACCGACCGGCGGGGGAACGTCTACGTCGCCGGCGGTCCGAACGGCATCGGCCCCGACGGCCGCGACAACGGTCGCCCGGACGTCTGGGTCTACTCACGGTCCGGTCAGCTGCTCGCCGCGCTGCAGGTGCCGGGGGACAACGCCTTCCTCAACGACGTGTGGATCGGGCCCGACGGCGCCGCCTACGTCACCAACTCGAACGCACCGCAGATCTTCCGGGTCGTGCGCGAGCACGGCAGCTGGACGGTCGAGCTGTGGGTCGACGCGACCGGCACCATCCCGACCGTGCAGGGACCCGGCCAGTTCAACCTGGGCGGCATCGTCACCTCCCCGGACCGCAGCGCTCTGATCGTGGCCCAGGGCAACCTCGGCCGGCTGTGGCGCCTCGATCTGCAGGAGCGCTCGGTCACCCAGGTCGACACCGGGGGAGTGGACCTGGTCGGCGCGGACGGCCTGGTGCTGCGGGGGAACCGGCTGACCGTCGTCCGGAACTTCCCGCGGGTCGTCACCACGCTGCGGCTGTCGGCCGACGGGTCCGACGCGCGGCTGCTGTCCGAGCAGGCCACCGACCCCGAGCGGGTGCTGACGACGGCCAAGGTGCTGAACGGGCGGATCCTCTACGTCGACAGCAAGTTCGACGAGGCGGTGGCCACGCCGCCCTACGAGGTGGTCACCGACCCGTTCGTGCGCTGACGGGTGGGCCGACCCCGCCGGGGCGCGTGCTCACATGGACGGACGTCGAGCACGCGCGAGGCCCTCCCACCCGATCGGGTGGAGAGGGCCTCGGACGTGCCGTGGGCGGGGCGGCTCAGGCCTGCTGCTCGGCCATCTTCGCGCGGACGTCCTCCATGTCCAGTCCCCTGACCTGGTCGATGACCGACTCCAGGTCCCGGGCGGGCAGCGCACCCGGCTGGCGGAAGACGAGCATCCCGTCGCGGAAGGCCATGATCGTGGGGATCGAGGTGATGCCCGCACCGGCGGCGAGCGCCTGCTGGTCCTCGGTGTCGACCTTGCCGAAGACGACGTCGGGGTGCTGCTCGGAGGCCTTGTCGTAGACCGGGCCGAACATCTTGCAGGGGCCGCACCACTCGGCCCACCAGTCGACCAGCACGATGTCGTTGCCGGTGACGGTCTGCTCGAAGGTCTCTGCGGTCAGGTTCACGGTGCTCATGGTCCGGTCAACGTCACGAGGGGGCCGATCTCTTCCGAAAGATCCTCACCCCTGGTCCTCCGGGTGGGGTGGAACGTCGTCGGCCACGACCGCGCCCCTCCGCCCCGGACGGCGTTCGGCCCCCACCGTGGTGTCCCGGGCCGTCTGCCGCTCGGACTCGGCGTTGAGCGCCGCCCCGAGGACGACGAGCAGCACCGTGAGCCAGAGCCACAGCATGCTGATCGCCACCCCGGCCAGCGAGCCGTAGGTGCGCTCGTAGCTGGAGAAGTTCGTCACGTAGCCGAACAGCGCGGCGGAGGTGAGCAGCCAGGCGAGCGTGGCGGACACGGAGCCGACGCTGACCCAGCGCCACCTGGCCCGGCCGCGACGGTCGGGCGCGAAGCGGTAGAGCACCGCCAGCGTGAGGACCATGAGGAGCGCCAGCCCGACCCAGACCGCAGCCACGACGACGGACCGGACCACGTCGGGGACCCCGGAGAGGGTCCGGAAGAGCACCGTGCTGGCGCTGATCACCGCACCGACCGCCACCGCGCCACCGAGCACGAGGGCCAGGGCGACCCCGGTCCGGCGCAGCCGCCCGCGGGTCTCCTCCTCCCGGTAGGCCACCGTCAACGCCTCCATGAGGAAGGTCGTCGCGGTCGTCGCCGTCCCCAGCGCGACCGCGACGGCGAGCAGGCCCCGGACGGTGAGCACCTGGGTGGACGCTGCCGTGATCGAGACGAGCTGGTCAGCCAGGACGTCACCGACCGCCGGCGGAAGGACGTCGACCACCCCGGAGAGGTGGGTCATGGCCTGGGTGGGCGTGTTGACCGCGCCGTAGACGGACAGCGCGGTCAGCAGCACGGGCGCGACGGAGAGCACGGCGAAGAAGGCCACGGCGGCGCTGTGCAAGGAGAACCGGTCGTCCCCGAGACGGCGCAGGACCCGCCGCAGGATCTGCAGCCAGGCACGCCAGGGAAGGTTGCGGGGGTCCACGACGCCGGCACCCCGGCGCTCCGGCTCCTGCTCGCGGTCAGGGGCGGACGTCATACCCCAGTGTCACCCGGCCTCCCCGGGGCCGCACGGGGACCGCTGCCCCTCCCGTCGTGCACGGGGCCGGGGTCCGTGCGTGACCCGGATGGGGGCAGGGGCGGGACCCCAGGGAAGAATGTCCCCCCATGAGTCCCGTGCCCTCCGTGTCCAACTCCATCACCGTCCGGCTCGAGCTGCCCGCCCGGGTCACCGCCGTCTCCGAGATCACCACCGCGGTCTCCGACGTGGGCGGCATGGTCACCGCCGTGGACATCAGCGAGTCCGGCACCGAGCGCCTCCAGGCCGACCTGACCGTCGCCACCCACGGCACCACGCACGCGGCCGAGGTGGTGGAGGCCATCGCCGGGGTGGACGGGGTGGAGATCGGCCGGGTCAGCGACCGGACCTTCCTGGCCCACCTGGGGGGCAAGCTGGAGGTGCGCTCCAAGCTGCCCATCCGCAACCGGGACGACCTCTCGCTCGTCTACACCCCGGGCGTGGCCAAGATCTGCCAGGCCATCGCCGAGAACCCCGCCGACGCGCGCCGCCTGACCATCAAGCGCAACACCGTCGCGGTCGTGACCGACGGGTCGGCCGTCCTGGGGCTGGGCGACATCGGTCCGCTGGCCGCGATGCCGGTCATGGAGGGCAAGGCCGCCCTGTTCAAGCGGTTCGCCGACATCGACGCCTTCCCGATCTGCCTCGACGCCCACGACGCCGACGAGATCGTGCGCATCGTCAAGGCCCTGGCCCCCGGGTTCGCCGGGATCAACCTGGAGGACATCTCGGCACCGCGCTGCTTCCACATCGAGGCCCGGCTGCGCGAGGAGCTGGACATCCCCGTCTTCCACGACGACCAGCACGGCACCGCGATCGTCGCGCTCGCGGCCCTCAAGAACGCCCTGCGCGTCGTGGGCAAGGGGATCGACGACGTCAAGATCGTCATGTCCGGCGCCGGGGCCGCCGGCTCGGCCATCATCCGGCTGCTGCTGCGCGCGGGTGCCACCGACCTGGTCGTCGCCGACGTCGACGGCGTGATCCACTCCCGCCGCCCCGACGTCATGTCAGGACACAACGGCAACCTCGCCTGGATCGCCAGCCAGACCAACCGTGCGATGGAGACCGGCACCCTCAAGGACGCGCTCGTCGGCGCGGACGTCTTCATCGGCGTCTCGGCCGGCAACATCCTCACCGGCCAGGACGTCGCGCAGATGAACGAGGACGCGATCGTCTTCGCGATGGCCAACCCGGTGCCCGAGGTCGACCCGGTGGAGGCGGGCCGGCACGCGACCGTCGTGGCCACCGGCCGCAGCGACTTCGCCAACCAGATCAACAACGTGCTCGTCTTCCCCGGCGTGTTCCGGGGCCTGCTCGACGCGCAGAGCGACCACATCGACGACGAGATGCTGCTCGCCGCGGCGTCGGCCCTCGCGGACGTGGTCGGTCCCGACGAGCTGAACCCCACGTACATCATCCCCAGCGTGTTCAACACCGCCGCGACCACCGCGGTCGCCCGCGCCGTGGAGCAGGCGGCCCGCGAGCGGCAGCAGGGGGACGGCTCCTGAGCGGGCGGACCGGCCCGGGTGGGCCGGGTCCCGGAGGAGCGGGTCCCGGAGGGGCAGGCCCAGGAGGGGCAGCCTCAGGACGAACGGGCGGTCCCGGTCCCGGGGGAGCGGCCCAGGACCCCGTCCGGCTCCTGACCTGGCTGGCGCTGCTCGTGATGCTCCTCATCCAGGTGGTCGGCCTCTACTCCGACTCCGCCCCCGGGCCCGACGGCCCGGCCGGGAGCGACAAGGTCGGGCACCTGCTCGCCTTCGCCGGGCCCGTGGCGCTCGCCCGGGTGCTCGGGGCACGGTGGCTCGTGCCGGTGCTGCTCGTGCACGCCCTGGTCGCCGAGCCGCTCCAGGCCTGGGTCGCCCCCTCCCGGATGATGGACCCCTGGGACACCGTGGCCAACCTCGCGGGCGTCGGCCTCGGGGTCGTCGTGGCGCGCGGAGCGGGGCGGACCTGGGCCAAGATGGAGGGATGAGGACGCGCGAGGGGACGGTGTGAGCGGACCGGACGTGGCAGGCGGGGGCCGGACCGGCGGGCAGGACCTGACCGGTTCCCTCCTCGTGGCCACGCCGCTGACCGGGGACGTCTTCGAGCGTGCGGTCGTCCTGGTGCTGCACCACGACGAGGAGGGGGCCCACGGGCTGGTGCTCAACCGGCCGATGGATGCCCGCGTGGAGGCGGTCCTGCCCCAGTGGCAGCCCTTCGTGACCGCGCCCGGTGTGCTCTTCCGGGGTGGCCCGGTCGGACCCGACACCGCCATGGGCCTGGTCAGCGTCCCCGGCCACGACCCGCACGACCCGCCCCTGGGCACCCAGCTGCTGTTCGGAGGGATCGGGCTGGTCGACCTGGACGCCCCCGCGCCGCTGGTCGTCCCGGAGCTGGGGGCCTTCCGGATCTTCGTCGGCTACTCCGGGTGGGCGGCCGGGCAGCTGGAGTCCGAGCTGCGCCGTGGCGCCTGGTACGTCGTGCCCCGGGAACCGCGCGACCCCTTCCACGAGGACGTCGCCGGGCTGTGGCGCGAGGTGCTGCTGCGTCAGCGCAGCAGCATGGCCTTCGTCACCACCTGGACCGACGTGCCCGAGACCAACTGACGGGGGACCAACGGAGCCGACCACGGCCGGCCGACCACTGCCCGACGTGCCCCTCGTCGTCCTACACTGGCGGGATGGCGACCGTGACCTCCTCCGACCAGCCGCTCGACGCCCCCGAGGCACCCTCCGGGCCGGCTCCGCAGCGGACCGCCCTGCTCGAGCGCACCGGCACCAGCGCCGACCCCCGCCTCTCCGAGCCCGGCGACCACGAGCGGTTCGCCCACTTCGTGCGCAAGGAGAAGATCCTGGAGAGCGCGATGACCGGCAACCCGGTGATCGCCCTGTGCGGCAAGGTCTGGGTGCCCGGGCGCGACCCCGAGAAGTTCCCGGTGTGCCCCATGTGCAAGGAGATCTACGACGGTCTGCGCGAGCCCCAGGACGGCGGCGGAGGCAAGGACTCCGGCGGCGCGGGGGACTGAGGCGCGACACGCCATACCACGGTTGAGGGCGTCCCCACGGGCGCGGCGGGCCGGGTGAGTCCGCTCCCGAAAGCGCCTATCCTGGGTCGGCCATGTCGACCTCCGCCGCCTCCCACCTGCCTCCCGCCTATCCGGGACGCGCCGCCTGGGGGACCGCCAACAAGCTGCGCGCGTGGCAGGCCGCGGCGCTGGAGCGGTACCTGACGGAGCGGCCCCGCGACTTCCTCGCCGTGGCCACGCCCGGTGCGGGCAAGACCACCTTCGCCCTGCGCGTGGCCACCGAGCTGCTGGACCGGGGGGAGATCACCCGGGTGACCGTCGTCGCGCCCACCGAGCACCTCAAGGTGCAGTGGGCCGAGGCCGCGGCCAAGGTGGGCATCCGGATCGACCCGCGCTTCGCCAACGCCCAGGGACGGCACGCCGCCGACTACGACGGCGTCGCCGTGACCTACGCCGGGGTGGCGAGCAAGCCCCTCCTGCACCGTTCACGCACCGAGGCGGCCCGCACCCTCGTCATCCTCGACGAGGTCCACCACGGTGGCGACGCGCTGTCCTGGGGCGAGGCGATCCGCGAGGCCTTCGAACCGGCCGCCCGGCGGCTGGCGCTGACCGGCACCCCCTTCCGCTCCGACACCGCCGCCATCCCGTTCGTGCGCTACGAGATGGACCAGGGGGGCGAGCTGCGCTCGCGCGCCGACTACACCTACGGGTATGCCGACGCGCTCGGCGACGGGGTCGTGCGCCCCGTGCTGTTCCTGGCCTACGGCGGCACGATGCGCTGGCGCACCCGGGTGGGGGACGAGCTGGAGGTGCGCCTGGGGGAGCCGCTGACCAAGGACGTCAGCAAGCAGGCGTGGCGGACCGCCCTGGACCCCGCCGGGGACTGGGTGCCCTCGGTGCTGGCGGCCGCCGACAAGCGGCTCTCCGAGGTCCGCCGGCACGTCGACGACGCCGGTGGCCTGGTCATCGCCACCGACCAGAGCTCGGCCCGGGCCTACGCCCGCCAGCTGCACGAGCTCACGGGGGAGCGTCCCACGGTGGTCCTTTCCGACGACACCGGCGCCTCGGCGAGGATCGAGGAGTTCGCCGGGAGCAGCTCGCGCTGGATGGTCGCGGTGCGGATGGTCTCCGAGGGGGTGGACGTGCCGCGGCTGTGCGTGGGCGTCTACGCCACGTCGACGTCAACCCCGCTGTTCTTCGCCCAGGCCGTGGGCCGGTTCGTCCGGGCCCGGCGCCGCGGGGAGACCGCCTCGATCTTCCTGCCCAGCGTCCCGACGATCCTGCAGCACGCCGGCACCATGGAGGTCGAGCGCGACCACGTCCTGAACCGTCGTCCCACCGAGCAGGACGAGGACGTCTGGGCGCCGGAGGAGCAGCTGATGGCGCAGGCCAACGCCACGGAGGGGGCCGCCGACGAGCTCGAGGGCTCGTTCGAGGCGCTGCACTCGGCCGCCGAGTTCGACCACGTCCTCTTCGACGCCGAGCAGTTCGGCCTGGGCGGGCTGCCCGGGTCCCAGGACGAGGAGGAGTACCTCGGCCTGCCCGGCCTGCTCGAGCCCGACCAGGTGGCGCACGTGCTGCGCGAGCGCCAGAAGAAGCAGGTGTCCCGGGGCGGTGGCCACGAGCGGGCGCAGGCGGTCTCGGCGCACCGGGCGCTCGCCGAGCAGCGCAAGGAGCTGAACAGGCTGGTCTCGGCCTACGCCCAGAAGGCGGGCCGGCCGCACGCGGTGGTGCACGCCGAGCTGCGCCGCACCTGCGGCGGACCCGAGCTGGCGACCGCCAGCAGCGAGCAGGTGGGGACCCGGATCGAGACGATCCGGCGCTGGTTCGTCGGGCGTCGCTGACTGGGGCGAGCTGGACGCTGCTCGGCTACCCGGCCGTGGCGCTCGCCTCTTCGTCGTCGCCGCGGTGGCCGTGCTCGTTTTGGTGGGCCACACGGTGGTGACCGACCGGCGCGACGCCCGCCGTGGTCGTCAGGGCACCAGCGGCGAGGTCCGGTAGGGGATCCGGGTCGAGAGGCAGATCACCGTCGCGGACCGTTCGACCATCTCGTGGGCCACGACGAGGTCGATCACCCGCTGCAGGTCCGCGTTGTCCCGGGCGACCACCCGGATCATGAGGTCTCCCGGGCCGGTGATCGTGTGCGCCTCCAGGACCTCGGGGATGGTGCCGACGTGCTCCACGACCGGCCCCCCTCCCGTGCCCTGGCGGATCTCCAGGGTGCAGAAGGCCGTCACCGGGTAGCCCAGCGCGACCGGGTCCAGCTGCGGGGCGAAGCTGCGGATCACCCCGCGCGCCACGAGCTTGTCCAGCCGGCTCTGGACGGTGCCGCGGGCGACCCCCAGCCGGCGCGAGGCGCCCAGCACGCCCACGTGCGGGTCCTCCTCGAGCAGTGTCAGCAGGTGGGCGTCCAACTCGTCGACGTGGTCGGCCATGGTCACAGTGTGCAGGATGCCGACCGGATCGGCCCGGGCGCTGGACAGATCGACCACCCACGCCGGGGTTCCTTGCACGGCATACCCCTTCCCGGCCACGCTCGGACCCATGACCGACACCGACGTCCGTTTGACCGACCAGGAGCGCGAGGCCCACCTCGAGCTCGACCAGCTCAAGCAGCTCGTGGGGCTGGTGCCCTACGACGAGACCACCGACGTCTTCCCGGTGACCGGCTGGGACTCCATCCACTTCGTCGTGGGCAACGCGACCCAGACCGCGCACTTCTACCAGTCCGCCTTCGGGATGGAGCTCATCGGCTACTCCGGTCCCGAGACCGGCAACCGCGACCACAAGGCCTTCGTCCTGAAGTCCGGGTCCATCCGGTTCGTCATCAAGGGCGGCGTGGACCCCGAGAGCCCGCTGCACGAGCACGTGCGCCGCCACGGTGACGGCGTCGTGGACATCTCCCTGGAGGTGCCCGACGTCGACCGGTGCATCGCGCACGCCCGCACGATCGGTGCCACCGTCCTTCAGGAGCCGCAGGACCTGCAGGACGAGCACGGCACGGTGCGGGTGGCGGCGATCGCCACCTACGGCGAGACGCGGCACACCCTCGTGCAGCGTCGTGGGGTCACCGCGGACGGGTCGGTGTACTCGGGGCCCTACCTGCCGGGCTACGTGGCGCGCAGCTCCGCCTACGTCAAGCGCGACGGGGAGCCCAAGCGGCTCTTCCAGGCGCTGGACCACATCGTCGGCAACGTCGAGCTGGGCCGGATGGACGAGTGGGTCGAGTTCTACAACAAGGTCATGGGCTTCGTAAACATGGCCGAGTTCATCGGCGACGACATCGCCACCGACTACTCGGCCCTGATGAGCAAGGTCGTGGCCAACGGCAACCACCGGGTCAAGTTCCCGCTCAACGAGCCGGCCGTCGGCAAGAGGAGGTCGCAGATCGACGAGTACCTGGAGTTCTACCAGGGGCCGGGCGCCCAGCACCTGGCGCTGGCGACCAACGACATCCTCTCGACGGTGGACCACATGCGCGCCAACGGGATCGAGTTCCTCCAGACGCCGGACTCCTACTACCAGGACCCCGAGCTGCGCGGCCGCATCGGCGAGGTGCGGGTGTCGATCGAGGAGCTGCAGTCCCGCGGGATCCTCGTCGACCGCGACGAGGACGGCTACCTGCTGCAGATCTTCACCCGGCCGGTGCAGGACCGTCCCACGGTCTTCTTCGAGCTCATCGAGCGGCACGGGTCGCTCGGTTTCGGCAAGGGAAACTTCAAGGCCCTCTTCGAGGCGATCGAGCGGGAGCAGGAGAAGCGCGGGAACCTCTGAGGAGTCGTGGCACGCTTGGGGGCATGAGCCAACGAGCAGGGTGGTACGACGACCCCGAGGACGAGCAGAACCTGCGGTACTGGGACGGGGTGCAGTGGAGCTCCCACACCAGCCCCAAGCGGATGCCCGGCCTGGACCAGGCCGGGCAGGCCGGCACCCACCACGAGGCCGGCCCGGCCGACCAGCCGGCCCAGGTCTGGGGCGGGCAGGGCCCCACCGTCGGCGAGCAGCAGGCCGCGTGGGGCGGGCAGGAGCAGGGCCGGTGGTCCGCGCCGATGCCGGGCGCGGACGACCGGTGGCAGCAGCCGCAGCACCGGGACACCACCCCCGACGGCCAGCCGCTGGCCGGCTGGGGCCTGCGTCTGCTCGCCCGCATCGTCGACGGGATCCTGCTGAGCCTGGTCACGGGCTTCGTCATCCTGCCGCTGGTGGACCCGACCCTGCTGGAGGACTACACGACCTGGATCATGACGGCCGACCCGTCGTCGGCCTTCGAGATCCCCGAGGGGCTGGCCTCGGGGCTGCTGCGCGTCAGCATGGTCAGCCTGGTCGTGGGCCTGGCCTACGAGGTCCTGATGCTGCGCCTGCTCGGCGCGACGGTCGGCAAGCTGCTCACCGGCCTGCGCGTGCGGCTGCGCGAGACGCCCGGCCAGCTCCCGTGGGCCGCGGCCGCCGTCCGGGGCCTGGTCTGGCAGGGGCCCTCGGCGATCAACGGCCTGGGCCAGGTCTTCATGCTGCTCAACGGCCTGTGGCCGCTCTGGGACGCCAAGCGGCAGGCGCTGCACGACAAGGCGGCCCGGACCAACGTGGTCCGCAACCGCTGACCCGCCTCAGGTCGCGGGCCGCACCGTCCCGGTCACCTCGGCCAGCCGCAGGACGCCTCCTGCGGGGCCGGGGGCGGTCGCGGTGATCGTCACGGTGTCACCGTCCTGCAGGAAGGTGCGGCTCGAGCCGTCCGCCAGCCTCAGCGGCTCGGTGCCGTTCCAGGTCAGCTCCAGCAGGGAGCCCCGCTCCTGCGGCTGCGTCCCCGAGACCGTGCCGGAGGCGAAGAGGTCACCGCTGCGCAGGCTGGCCCCGTTGACGGTCAGGTGCGCCAGCATCTGGGTCGGTGACCAGTACATCGCGCGGTAGGGCGGACGGGAGACCAGGGTGCCGTTCAGCCGGACCTCCATGGTCAGGTCGAGCCCGAAGAGGTTCTCCGGGCGTCCGCTCAGGTAGGGCAGCGGTTCGGGGTCCTGCGGCGGCAGCGCGACGCGGGCCCGCTCCAGGGCCGCCAGCGGGGTGATCCAGGCCGCCATGGACGAGGCGAACGACTTGCCCAGGAACGGGCCCAGCGGGACGTACTCCCAGGCCTGCACGTCCCGCGCCGACCAGTCGTTGAACAGGGCGACCCCGAACAGGTGGCCGGTGGCCTCGTCGACCGGCACGCTCGTGCCCAGGGAGGTCCCCCCACCCACGACGAACGCCAGCTCGGCCTCGATGTCGAGGCGGACGGAGGGTCCGAAGACCGGGACCGGGTCGTCCTTGCCCTTGCGCTGGCCACGCGGACGGACGACGTCGGTGCCGCTGACGACCACGGTGGAGGACCGGCCGTGGTAGCCGATGGGCAGGTGCTTCCAGTTCGGGGTCAGCGGCTCCCCGTCGGGGCGGAAGATCCGGCCCACGTTGGTCGCGTGGTGCTCGCCCGCGTAGAAGTCCACGTAGTCGGCGACGGCCACCGGCAGGTGGGGAACGAGCCCGTCGACAGCGTGCAGGTGCGGCTCCAGCAGGGCCCGTCCCCGCTCGTCGACGAGCTGCTCCTGGAGCCAGGACCGCAGCCCGGCCCAGGCCCGGGGGCCCAGGTCCAGGAAGGGGTTCAGCACCGGTCCAGACAGCGCCTCCGACCAGGGCGTGCCGCGGGTGACCGCGGCCAGGTCCAGCGCGGAGTCACCCACGCGGACGGCCAGCCAGGGCTGGGACCCGGCCCGCGACACCGCGCCGTAGGGCAGGTGGTCCGTGCCGTAGGGGTGGTCGGCGGGCAGGTCGAGGGGGGAGCGGCTCATGGGGTCCTTCCAGGGGGGACGGGGTGGGTGTCGCGCGGGGCGGGCCGGTGGACCCGCCCGACGCCGGGGGAGGGGAAGCGGGCGGTCACCGGGTCAGCACCCCCAGCGCAGCCAGCTCGTCGAGCGGGTCGGTCACGCCGCAGCAGCCGAAGGACCGGAACCTGTGCCGCAGCCGCGTCACCGCCGCCTCGTCCGGGGCGGCGTCCTCGGACGTCAGCGCCCCGACCAGGCGATCGGCGTCCTCGATCCTCAGCGCCTCGACCAGGGCCTCCTCGTCGGCCCCGTCCATGAGCCGGGCGACCGCGACCAGGACGTTGAGGACACCGTGGCGCTCCGGAGGCGCGCCCCCGGCCGTGCCCCGGGCGACCGCGTGGTGGAGCCCGCCGGTGAGCTTGACCGGCAGGTCGCGGGCGTCGGCGCCCACGAGGAAGGCAGCCAGCTCCGACGGCGCGGGCACCGGCTGCTGCGGCGTCGCCTGGGTGCGCAGCTTGGCCAGGACCCTCCCGGCCGGCCCGGTCGCCGCGGCCAGAGCGTCGAGGGCCCGGGGCATCCCGCCGGGGTCCGGGCCGACCTCGACGGCCACGGGGACCTCGAGGTCGAGCGCCCGCCGCCAGGACCCGGCGGGGTCCAGGGCGGTCTCCACGGACACCACCCGGACGGCCGCGACGACCCGCAGGCGCGCGACGGCGGACAGGAGCTCCTCCACGGGCGTCCCGGGCCGGCAGACCACGGCCACGGCCACGGGCGCGCCGTCCTGCTCCTCACCGGCGACCTGCGCCAGCCCGGCGGCGTGGCCGGTGCCCACGAGCAGGGGACCCAGCAGGTCGGCATACCCTTCGCGGCGCAGCCGCAGGTGCTCCTCCCACGCCCGGGCCACGGGGGCGTTCCCGGGAGGGAACACCGCTGCGTCGTCGACGAGCCCGCGGAACAGGCTGCGGGGCGGTGTCCTCGTTGACATGCCCGGGAGGCTACTGCACAGTGACGGGCGAGGACACCGTCGTCCGGCCGGCCCACCCCCAGTCGGGGTCGCCCGGACGGCACGGCACGACCCCGCGACCACCCACGAACGGAGCCGCCGATGGCCTACTACCGCAGCACGGGCGACGTGCCGCCCAAGCGGCACACCCAGCACCGCGACCCCCAGGGCAGGCTCTACTCCGAGGAGCTCATGGGGGAGGAGGGCTTCTCCTCGGACTCCTCGCTGCTCTACCACCGCAACATCCCCTCGGCGGTGGCCGACGCCCGCGTGTGGGACCTGGGGGACATGTCGACGGTGCCCAACCACCCGCTGCTGCCGCGGCACCTGAAGCTGCACGACCTGTTCGTCCGGGCCGGGAGCGACGCCGACGCCGACGCCGACGCCGACGCCGACGCCGGGGACGGCGCGGGGCCGGTCCTCGAGCAGGGCGTGGACGTGGTGACCGGCCGCCGGCTGGTGCTGGGCAACGCCGACGTCCGGCTGCTCTACGTCGTGGCCGACACCCCCAGCCCGTTGTACCGCAACGCCATCGGGGACGAGTGCGTCTACGTCGAGCGGGGTGCGGCCCGGGTGGAGACGGTCTTCGGCTCCTTCCAGGTCGCCGAGGGCGACTACCTGGTCCTGCCCCGCGCCACGACCCACCGCTGGCTGCCGGTGGTCGAGGGGGACGAGGGCTGGGTCGAGCCGTTGCGGGCCTACGTCATCGAGGCCAACAGCCACATCGGACCGCCCCGGCGCTACCTCTCCAGGTTCGGCCAGCTGCTGGAGCACGCGCCCTACTGCGAGCGCGACCTGCGCTGTCCGGAGGGACCCCTGCTGGCCGAGGACGTCGGCGCCGACCCGGACGCCCCGACCGAGGTCCTCATCAAGCACCGCGGCTCCGGAGAGCACTCCTCCGGCGGGCTGGTCGGGACGGTCTACACCTACCCCTACCACCCGTTCGACGTCGTCGGCTGGGACGGGTGCCTCTACCCCTACGCCCTCGACATCCGCGACTTCGAGCCGATCACCGGGCGGATCCACCAGCCACCGCCGGTGCACCAGGTCTTCGAGGGCCACAACTTCGTGGTCTGCAACTTCGTGCCGCGCAAGGTGGACTACCACCCCCTGGCGGTCCCGGTGCCGTACTACCACTCCAACGTGGACTCCGACGAGATCATGTTCTACGTCGACGGGGACTACGAGGCGCGCAGGGGCAGCGGGATCGGCAAGGGGTCGATCTCGGTGCACCCGGGCGGACACGCCCACGGGCCGCAGCCCGGGGCCACCGAGGCGTCCCTGGGCGTGGAGTACTTCGACGAGACCGCCGTCATGGTGGACACCTTCCGGCCCCTGGAGCTCGGTGAGGCCGGGCGGGCCGTCGACGACGGCGTCTACGCCGGCTCGTGGAGCCGGGCCCTGCACGCAGGAGGAGAGGGCTCGGACGAGGTGTTCTCGACGAGCTGACCCCCCGGTCGCTCCCGGTCAGGCGGAGGGCCCGTCGACCACCTCGACCCCGGCGTCCCTCAGCTCGGCCAGGGCGTTGCGGGTCGTCTCCGGGGCCACCCCGGCGCACAGGGTCGCCAGCACCCGGGTCCGGAAGCCGGCCCCCACCGCGTCCAGGGCGGTCGCCCGGACGCAGTGGTCGGTGGCCAGCCCCACCACGTCCACACCGCGGACCTCCCGCTCGGTGAGCCAGTCCGCCAGTCCGGTCGTGCGACCGTGCGCCTCGGTGCTGCCCTCGAACCCGCTGTAGGCCGCCTCGTGCTCGCCCTTGCGGAAGACGGCCTGGACGTGCTGGAGCGCAGGGGCGAGGTCGGGGTGGAACTGCGCACCCTCGCTCCCGGCGCGGCAGTGGACCGGCCAGGAGGTGCGGTAGTCCGGGTCCTGGGACCAGTGGTCGCCCGGGTCGACGTGCCAGTCGGCGGTGGCCACCACCACCGAGTAGTCCTGCCCGTGCCGGCGCAGGTGCTCGCCCACGTCGGCGGCGACCTGCGCCCCGCCGTCCACCGCGAGCGACCCTCCTTCGCAGAAGTCGTTCTGCACGTCGACGATGATCAGTGCACGGCTCATGGTCCTCAGCTCCAGTCGTCCAGGTAGGTGGTCGGGATGGCGGGGTCCCCGTGCGAGAGCCGCAGGGCCCGCTGGGGCAGCTCGGCACGGGCGGTCTCGTGGTGGGCCCTTGCGGTGCCGGCGTCGGTGGGGGCCACCACCTCGCCCGTCCGTACGAGGGGGGTCAGCAGGGGGCGGTCGTCCCCGTCGTCGCCCGGCTGCTCGTCGATCCCGATGATCTCGGCCTGCGCGGTGCCGTCGGGCCCCCGGCGCCGCAGGGCGTACTTGCGACCCCCCACGGAGGCCTTGTCGGCGCTCGCCTTGGCCACCCCCTCCATCCGGCCCGACGCACCCTCCCGGCTGACCAGCTTGTAGACCATGCCGGCCGCCGGGTGGCCCGACCCGGTGACCACCCGGGTGCCGACGCCGTACGCGTCGACCGGGGCCACCTGCAGCGCGGCGATGGCGTACTCGTCGAGGTCGGAGGTGACCACGATCCGGGTGCCGGTGGCCCCCAGGGCGTCCAGCTGCTCGCGCACCTCGTGCGCCTGCGAGACCAGGTCGCCCGAGTCCAGCCGCACCCCGCCGAGCGTGGGGCCGGCCAGCTCCACGGCCAGCTCCACCGCGGCCCCGACGTCGTAGGTGTCCACGAGCAGGGTCGTGGAGAGCCCGAGGCTGGCCAGCTGGTTGGCGAAGGCCTCGCGCTCGTCGTCGTGCAGCAGCGTGTAGGAGTGCGCGGCGGTCCCGGCCGTGGGGACGCCGTGGCGGCGGCCGGCCTCCAGGTTGGACGTCGAGGCGAACCCGGCCACGTAGGCCGCGCGCGCCGCGGCCACGGCGGCCTGCTCGTGGGTGCGCCTCGACCCCATCTCGATGCAGGGCCGCCCGTGCGCGGAGGCGGTCATCCGGGAGGCGGCCGAGGCCACCGCGGAGTCGTGGTTGAGGACGGACAGGACCATGGTCTCCAGCACGACGCCCTCGGCGAAGCCCGACTCGACCACGAGCACCGGTGAACCGGGGAAGTAGACCTCGCCCTCGGCATACCCCCAGACGTCCCCGGAGAAGCGGTAGTCCGCGAGCCACTCCAGGGTGGGTCCGTCCACGACGCGCCGCTCCTCGAGGAAGGACAGCGCCTCCTCGTCGAAGCGGAAGTCGCGCAGCGCCTCCAGGATCCGGCCGGTCCCGGCCACCACGCCGTAGCGGCGCCCGTCCGGAAGGCGGCGGGCGAAGGTCTCGAAGACGCACCGGCGGTCGGCGTGGCCGCTCGCCAGGGCTGCCTGAACCATCGTCAGCTCGTAGTGGTCCGTCAGCAGGGCCGTGCTCGGGTTCACCCGATCAGCGTAGAGCCCCCGGCGCAGGCCGCCTACAGTGGACGGGTGCCCGTCGACGTCCCACCACCGCCCTCTCCTCCGGCCGGCCCCGGGACCTCGCCCCGGGAGCAGGGCGGGGTGGCCGTGCTGGACCGGCCCGAGGTGGACACCCCCTGGGTGTGCCTGGTCTGGAACGACCCGGTCAACCTCATGAGCTACGTCACCTGGGTCTTCCAGGCGCACTTCCACTATCCGCGGGCCCGGGCCGAGAAGCTGATGATGGACGTGCACACCAAGGGCCGCGCGGTGGTCTCCACCGGCAGCCGGGAGCAGGTCGAGGCCGACACCGAGGCCATGCACGGCTACGGGCTCTGGGCCACCTTCCAGCACGCGGACCAGGGATAGGCCCGGGTATGGCGACCGCGTTCCGGCGGGTGGGTGGCAGGCTCGTGGCCGGCTTCGACGCCGAGGAGGTCGAGGTGGTGCTGCACGTGCTGCGGCTCACCCGTGACTTCGTGGCCCCGGAGCGCCCCGGCAGCGGAGACCCCTTCCTCGACCTGGTGGCCGGGCTCGGCGAGGACGTCGACCCGGAGGAGCCCTCGGACCCGGCGCTGGCCAGGCTGCTCCCGCCGGCCTCGCGGGACGACGACGAGCAGGCCCGGGAGTTCCGCCGGCTCACCGAGCACGGCCTGCGCACCCGCAAGGCCGCCACGATCGCCACGGCGGTCGCGGCGCTGGAGGAGGCGGAGCCGCCCGAGGTGTCGCTCGACGACGCCGGGGCGCACGCCCTGGCCGTGGCCCTCACCGACGTCCGGCTCATCCTGGGGGAGCGGCTGGGTCTGCGGACGGACGAGGACTCAGAACGGCTGCACGACCAGCTGGAGGCCGCCCTGGCGGGGGAGGCGGAGCTGGACCCGGCGACCGCCCAGCAGATGGCCTACTACGACTTCCTCTCCTGGGTGCAGGAGAGCATCACCACGGTGATGCTGGAGGGCGACGGGCCGGCGGTAGTCTGACCGCACCATGACGACGAACCCCGTTCCCGCTGCGCCGCACGAGTCCGAGCAGGTCGACGCCGAGGTGACCGGCTCCGACGTGCGGGTGCGCTTCTGCCCCAGCCCGACCGGTACCCCGCACGTGGGGATGGCCAGGACCGCCCTGTTCAACTGGGCCTTCGCCCGGCACCACGGCGGCACCTTCGTCTTCCGCCTCGAGGACACCGACGCCGCCCGGGACAGCACCGAGTCGGCCGACCAGCTCCAGGAGGCCATGGCCTGGCTGGGCCTGGACTACGACGAGGGCCCGGGCGTGGGCGGGCCCCACGGCCCCTACCGGCAGAGCGAGCGCCGGGACGTCCACGACCGGGTGGTGGGTCAGCTGGTGGACGCCGGGCTGGTCTACGAGTCCTTCTCCACCCCCGAGGAGGTCGAGGCGCGTCACCGGGCCGCCGGGCGGGACCCCAAGCTGGGCTACGACAACCACGACCGGGACCTGAGCGCCCAGCAGCGCGACGCGCTGAGGGCCCAGGGCCGGGAGCCGGTGCTGCGGCTGCGGATGCCGGACGAGGACATCACGTTCACCGACCTGGTCCGGGGCGAGGTGACCTTCCGCGCCGGGTCGGTGCCCGACTTCGTCGTGGTGCGCGGCAACGGGCAGCCGCTGTACACCCTCGTCAACCCGGTCGACGACGCGCTGATGCGGATCACCCACGTCATCCGCGGGGAGGACCTGCTCTCCTCCACGCCGCGGCAGATCGCCCTCTACCGCGCGCTGGTGCAGATCGGGGTGGCCGAGCGGGTGCCGACCTTCGGCCACCTGCCCCTCGTGCTGGGGGAGGGCAGCAAGAAGCTGTCCAAGCGCGACCCGCAGTCCGACCTCTTCCGGCACCGGGATCGCGGTTTCGTGCGCGAGGGGATGATCAACTACCTCGCGCTGCTGGGCTGGTCGATCGGCCCGGACCGCGACGTCTTCACCCCCGACGAGCTCGTCGCCGCCTTCGACGTGCGCGACGTCAACCCGAACCCGGCCCGCTGGGACCAGAAGAAGGCCGAGGCGATCAACGCCGACCACGTGCGGATGCTGCCCCTGCCCGAGTTCACCAGCCGGCTGCTGCCGGTGCTCCGGGCGGCCGGGGTCCTGGGTCCGCAGTCCGGGATGGGCGAGCTCGCCCGCCTGGAGGCCGTGGCCGAGCTCGTCCAGACCCGGGTCCAGGTGCTCTCCGAGGCGGTCCCGCTGGTGGCGCCGTTCTACGTCCGTGGTGAGGAGCTGCCGATCGCCGACGACGCCCGCGCCCAGCTCAAGGACGACGCGGGCACCGTGCTGGACGCCGCTGCGGCTGCGCTGGAGGAGATCTCCGGGGCCTACCCCAAGCCGCTGGGTGGAGGCGTGGAGTGGACGGCGGCCAGGATCGAGGAGGTCCTGCGGACGGCCCTGGTGGACGGGCTGGGGCTCAAGTCCCGCTTCGCCTTCGGGCCGCTGCGCACCGCCGTGTCCGGACAGCGGATCAGCCCGCCGCTGTTCGAGTCGATGGAGATCCTCGGCAAGCACGAGACGCTCGCGCGGCTGCGCCGACTCCGCGCCGAGGTGTGAGGCTGCGCGGGCACCGGCGATTTGGGTCCGGCCGGGGAGCACGGTAAGGTAACTCCTCGGTTCACCGCCTGCGAAAAGGCTGGCGGCGATACCCCTTGGGGTATGGTGTAATTGGCAGCACGACTGATTCTGGTTCAGTTAGTCTAGGTTCGAGTCCTGGTACCCCAGCGCAGGTCGACCCCGGTCGATTTCGCTCCGCGCCTGCCTCTCGGGTAAGGTTGCGGGTCGGCGCCACGCGCCGGACAGCACGGCCCCGTTGTGTAGTGGCCTAGCACGCCGCCCTCTCAAGGCGGTAGCGCGGGTTCGAATCCCGTCGGGGCTACGCAGGACGAAGGACCCCCACCACTCGCCTGGTGGGGGTCCTTCGTCGTTCCGGGCTGGGGCACCGGATCGGGTGTCCCGCATCGACACCGGGCCCCCACCGGCGTAGCGTGACGCATTCCGACGGGCGGCCGTCCCGCCGGTCCCACGGCGAGGAGAGTGCGATGAACAAGGTGGAGCTGATCGAGGCGCTGGCGCCCCGGCTCGGTGGGCGTCAGCTCGCCGCGATGGCGGTTGAGGCACTGGTCGACGCGGTGCTGCGGGAGGTCTCCGCCGGCGGGTCGGTGGGGATCACCGGGTTCGGCACCTTCGAGAAGGTCGACCGGGCGCCCAGGACCGGCCGCAACCCGCACACGGGGGAGCCGGTGCCCATCGCCGCGACCAGCTCACCGCGCTTCCGTCCCGGTGCCTACTTCAAGGAGGTCGTGGCCGACCCGGAGCGGCTGCCCACCGAGGGTCTGGCCGGTGTCCGGGTGGGCAGTCACGGCGAGATGGCCGAGCCGGAACCCACCAGCCGCCCGAACAGCGTGCGCCGGTCGGCACGCCAGGACCGCCCGGACGACCAGCAGGTGGGCGGGACGGGTGCCCAGCAGGGTGGGACGGGCGCCGGACCGGGCGCACCGGGCCCCACGGAGGAGGAGGGCCGCACCCCGGGCACCCGTCGTCGACGGGCCGCGAGCGGGACTCCTCCGACCGTGCGCGCGAGCCGCGGGCGCGACACGGCGTCCACCGGCGCGGAGCGGGGGGCCGGCCGCGGGGGCGCTCAGGACGCGCCGGACGGCGGGTCGGGGGAGACGACGTCTCCCACCGCGGGGCGGGGACGCTCAGGAGGCCAGGACATCACCATGGGGATGATCACGGCCAAGAAGGCCCAGCTGGCGAGAGTGAAGAACGACGACGTCGTGGCCGGCGTCGGGACCGGGGCGAAGGGCTCGGGCAAGGGCTCCGACGACGGCAGGGGCGGGAAGGCTGCCAAGGAGAGCGCGAAGGGCAAGGGCAAGAAGGACAAGAAGGGGAAGAAGGACAAGAAGGGCAAGAAGAGCAAGAAGGGGTCCTGAGCCTCAGCGGATGGGTTCGCCCTCACCGATCCCGACGATCCACAGGCGGCTGAGGCGGGCGTCGGGCTGCTCGGGATCGGCCGGCTCCACCTCGACGCTGACCCGCTGGCCCACCCGGACGTGGCGCAGCCCGCTGGCGAGGAACACCTCCTCGTCGAACGGCAGCCTGCGCCCGGTGTCCAGCAGGACGGAGCCGGACCGGCTCGTGAGGTCGAAGGTGTGCACGCTGGCCTGCATGAGGTCACTGTAGGCGTCCGTCCCCTCGTCCGATCCCGCGCAGGACACCACGCGTGCGGGCCCCCACCCCCAGCGCCCACGCCCGGGCGAGGTCCGCAGCCACGTCCACGTCCTGCCGCAGCCGGGGGAGCTGCAGGGCCAGCAGCGCCGCGTCCTGCGCGTGCCGGGCCGCGGACCCCGGGCCGAAGCGCGGCGTCGGCGGACGGCGCGTCGAGGTCAGCAGGGTCGTCCCGCTGCCCGCGGCGTCCGGCACCACCGCGGACGGGTGCCGCGCGCACACGGCCAGGGCGGTGAGCAGGTCGCGCGGACGCAGGGCCGGCAGGTCACCCAGGAGCGCGGCCCATCCGGTGCCGGGCTCGACCTGCCCGGGGGCGCAACCGGCCAGACCGGCGCGCACCGCCTCGTTCAGCCCCCGCCCGGGATCGGTCAGCACCGTGGCCCCCCAGGACCGGACGGTGGCACCCACCGGGTCGTCGGAGGTGACCACCACCAGGGACCCGGCCCCCAGCGCCGTCGCGGCAGCCTCCAGGGTGTCCAGCGCCATCGCGCGCGCCAGGGCTGCCCGCACGGCGGGGGAGGTGCCCCTCAACCGGGACTTGGCCCGACGGGCGTCCTTGACGGGCACGACCAGCCGCCACCGCACCGGGTCGTCGTCAGGGGTGGTCCGCACCCGGCCATTCTGGTGGACGCCTCGGCGTGGGTGACAAGATGTCGCCGTGACCCGTCAGCCCGCCCGCCAACCGATCCCCTGGTCCTACCGCGCCGTCATCGCCACCGTGCGACCCGTGCTGATGGGCATCACCCGTCGTTCCTGGTCGGGCGGGGAGCACGTGCCGCCGACCGGAGGCTTCATCGTGGCGAGCAACCACTACTCCGAGGTGGACCCGTTCATGCTGGCGCACTACCTGGTCGACCACGGGCGCCCTCCCTTCTTCCTGGCCAAGTCCTCCCTCTTCGAGGTGCCGCTGCTGGGTCCCGCGCTGCGGCACCTGGAGCAGGTCCCCGTGCGTCGGCGGAGCACCCAGGCCAAGGACGCCCTGGACGAGGCCCGACGGGCGCTCGTGGAGGGCAAGTGCATCGCGATCATGCCCGAGGGCACCCTGACCCGCGATCCGCAGCTGTGGCCCATGCGGCCCAAGCCGGGTGTGGGCCGCCTGGCGCTGACCAGCCGTGCCCCGGTCGTCCCGGTGGGGCAGTGGGGTGCCCAGGAGGTGCTGGGGCGCTACGCGCGGCGCCCCGGCAACCTGCTGCGCAGGCCGGTGCAGCACGTCGCCGCGGGTCCCCCCGTCGACCTGTCGGACCTCTACGGACGTGCCGAGGACCCACGTGCCCACGCCGAGGCGACCGGCAGGGTGATGGCGGCGGTCACCGCCATCGTGGCCGAGCTCCGGGGCGAACCGGCCCCCGCCGTGCCGTACGACCCGGCGACCAGGTCCGGTGGCAGCGCCGGCCCGGTGACGCCGGACGCCGAGGAGCCACGGTGACCCGGGCCGCCGTCTTCGGGGCCGGGAGCTGGGGGACCGCCTTCGCCCAGGTGCTGGCCGACGGAGGGGTGTCGCCGGTGACGCTGTGGGCGCGGCGGGAGGAGGTCGCCTCCGCCGTCCGGGACCGGCACACCAACCTCGACTACCTCCCCGGGATCGCCCTCCCGCCGGCCGTGACGGCCACCACCGAGCCCTCGGAGGCGGCGCAGGGGGTCGACGTGGTCGTCCTCGCCGTCCCCTCGCAGAGCCTGCGGGAGAACCTGACCCGCTGGTCGGGGGTGATTCCCGCCGACGCCCTCGTCGTCTCCCTGATGAAGGGGATCGAGCGCGGCACCGGGCTGCGGATGAGCGAGGTGATCGAGGCCTCGGGCGTGGACCGCGACCGGATCGTCGTCGTCTCCGGACCCAACCTCAGCAAGGAGATCGCGGCCCGCCAGCCGGCGGCCAGCGTCGTCGCCGGCACGGACCTGACCGCGGCCGAACGGGTCGCGGCGATGATCGCGCCCCCCTACTTCCGGCCCTACACCCAGACCGACGTCGTGGGCGCCGAGATCGGCGGCGCCGTCAAGAACGTCATCGCGCTCGCGGTCGGGATGGCCGAGGGGCTGGGCTACGGGGACAACACGAAGTCCTCGCTCATCACCCGGGGCCTGGCCGAGATCAGCCGGCTCGGCGAGGCGCTGGGAGGCGAGCCGGCCACGCTCATGGGGCTGGCGGGCGTCGGCGACCTCATCGCCACGTGCATGTCTCCGCTGTCGCGCAACCACCGGGTCGGGGTGGCCCTGGGCCAGGGACGGTCGGTGGAGGAGATGGTGGCCGTGCCCCACCAGACCGCAGAGGGCGTGCGCTCGTGCCGCTCCGTGGTCGACCTGGCGGCCGGGCACGGGGTCGACATGCCGATCTGCCAGGGCGTGACCGCCGTGGTGGAGGGGCACCTGAGCCCCGAGCAGCTCACGGGTGCGCTCATGTCGCGCGCGCGCAAGCACGAACGCGGCTGACCGGCTCCGCCGGGCCGGCCGTGGCCCGGCCTGAGGACGGGCCCGAGGACGGGCCCGAGCAGCGGCGCAGGCGCGCCATACCCTCGTGCCGGTAGGCGCCCACTAGGCTCGGGCGCGATGGACAGCCAGCCCCCCGCCCCCGCCGCGCCCTCCACCGAGACCCGGGTCGCCCTGCCCCGGGTCGCCGTCGTCTTCGGCGGCCGCTCCGAGGAGCACTCGATCTCCTGCGCGACCGCCGCGAGCGTGCTCCGGACCCTGGACCGGGACCGCTACGACGTCGTGCCGATCGGCATCACCCGGGAGGGACACTGGGTGCTCGTCCCCGACGACCCCTCGGCCCTGGAGATCCGCGACGGCCGGCTGCCCGAGGTGCCCGGGACCGGCCGGCAGGTCATGGTGCCCCTGGGCGGGGTGGACCACGTGTGGCGGCTGGTGGAGGACGACGGGTCGACGACGGAGATCGGCGTGGTCGACGTCGTGCTGCCGCTGCTGCACGGGCCGTTCGGCGAGGACGGGACCATCCAGGGCCTGCTGGAGCTGGCCGACATCCGCTACGTCGGCTGCGGGGTGCTGGCCTCCGCGGCGATGATGGACAAGCACGTCATGAAGGTGGTCTTCAGCGCGGCCGGGCTGCCGGTCGGTCCCTACACCGTCGTGACCGACCTGGCCTGGCGGCGGGACCGGGAGGCCTGCCTGGAGGCGGCCCGCGCCCTGCGGTTCCCGGTGTTCGTCAAGCCGGCCAGGGCGGGGTCGTCGGTGGGGGTCCACAAGGTCGACGACCCGGCGGAGCTGGAGGCCGCGGTCGAGAAGGCCCGCACCCACGACCCCAAGGTGCTGGTCGAGCAGGGGGTCGCGGGCCGGGAGATCGAGTGCGGCGTTCTCCAGGGGCGCGGCACCGACGAGCCGAGGGTCAGCGAGTGCGGCGAGATCACCGTGACCGGGGGAGGGCACGAGTTCTACGACTTCGAGGCCAAGTACCTCGACGAGGCGAGCGTGCGGATCACCGCGCCGGCCGACGTCGCCCCCTCGGTGCGCGAGGAGATCCACCGGGTGGCGCGCACGGCCTTCGAGGCGGCCGGGTGCGAGGGACTGGCACGCGTGGACTGCTTCGTGACCCCCGAGGGAGGTGTCGTGCTCAACGAGATCAACACGATGCCCGGGTTCACCCCGTTCTCCATGTACCCCCAGGCGTGGGCCGCCACCGGCCTGTCCTACCCCGAGCTGGTCGAGGAGCTGCTCCAGCTGGCCCTGGCCCGTCCGCTCGGGCTGCGCTAGCCGCAGCCGGCGCGTCAGCCGCCGGCGTCGGAGGCGGCCACGCAGCGGCCCGCCGTCTGCGGCACCTGCCGGGCCGCCTGCTCGAACGCGGGCAGCAGGAGCGGGGCGGTGCCGTGCTCGGAGGGGACGAGCACCTCCAGGGCAGGGTCGCGGCCGTAGGTGGTGAACATGGTCCCGTCCTCCAGCTCGGTCGCCACCCAGTCCACCCCGCTGACGTCGATGCAGGGGTCGGTGGTCGGGCCCGGCGCGGCCTTGCCGCAGCGCGCCACGACCGGGGGCTCGCCCCACGCGGCGACCCCCTGCGACTGCACGGCGGTGACCCTCGGCTCCAGCCCGCCCACCGTCGCGGGCCAGTGCTCGGCCACCGCGCGGCACGCGGGGGAGTCGGACCGCTCGAAGGGCGTGGCGCGCACGGGCTGCTCCCCGCACGCGGCGAGGACGGCGGTGACGGTGAGCAGGACCGGGAGGATCCTCAGAACTCGACGACGGTGCACGTGGTCGTCCGGGTGATGCGCGGGACCTCCTGCACGGCGGCGATCACCTCGCGACCCAGGGCCTGCACGGTCGGTGCCTCCGCCACGACGACCGCGTCGTAGGGGCCGGCGACGATCTCTGCGCTGCGCACACCGGGCAGGGCGCGGACGGCGGCGGTCACCTGCCCCGCAGCACCCACCTCGGTCTGCACGAGGATGTAGGCCTTGATCACGGTGCACCTCCAGGACGGGACGTGCGCAGGCTACCGTGCCAGCGGCAGCGGAACGACGGAGGGACGGGTATGGAGCAGCGAGCGCAGCCGCAGGACCGTGGCCCGACCCTGGCGGGGCTCGGGGAGGGGCGGCTGCTGGCCGAGGTGTTCGCCGCCTACGCCGACCTGCCGGACGGGGCCGTGCGCGTGGGCCCCGGTGACGACACGGCCCTGCTGACCGTAGGGTCGGGCTCGGTGCTGGCGACCACGGACACCGTGGTTCGTGACCGCGACTGGCGGGACGCGTGGTCCTCGGGGGAGGACGTCGGCATCAAGGTCGTCACCCAGAACCTGGCCGACCTGGCGGCGATGGGGGGACGCGGGACCGGTCTGCTGGTGACCCTCGTCGCGCCGCAGGACCTGGCCGTGGACTGGGTGCGCGAGCTCGTCGCCGGGACCGCGCTGGCCGCCGCCCGGGCGGGCGTGCCGGTCGTGGGGGGAGACCTGTCCTCGGCCGGGGCGGAGGAGGTCGTCGTGTCCGTGACCGCACTAGGGGAGCTGGGCGACGGGGTGGGGGCACCGGTGCTGCGCAGCGGCGCCCGGCCGGGCGACGTGGTGGCGGTCTCAGGACCCCTGGGCCGGTCGGGCGCCGGGCTGCTGCTGCTGCAGCGCGGGGTGACCCGTGGCCGCGACGCGCAGGAGGAGCGGCTGCTGCGCCACCACCGCCGGCCGACGACGGACCTGGCGCAGGGACCGGCCGCGGCCAGGGCCGGTGCCCGCGCCATGATCGACGTCTCCGACGGGCTCGTGCGCGACGCCGACCGGGTCGCCCGGGCCAGCGGGGTGCGTCTCGAGCTCGACCCGGCGGCCCTGGGCCGTCTCGCCGAGGGGCTGGTGCCGGCCCTGGGTCCGGCGGAGGCCCGGGCACAGGTGCTCGTGGGCGGCGAGGAGCACGAGCTGCTCGCCACCTTTGCGCCCGGGGCGCACCTGCCGGACGGCTGGTCGCGGCTCGGCCGGGTGCGCGAGGCCGGGGGCGGACCGGGGCCGGGGCGCGGGGCCGGCGCGTCCGGCGTGTGGCTGGACGGCCGACGGCTCGACCCGTCGGCGGGGGGCTGGGACCACTTCGGCGGCTGAGGACCCGCCGGCAGGGATCCGGACGCACGTGGTCCGGACGCACGAGAGCCGGCGCGCACCCTCGGGGTGCGGCCGGCTCCGGTGGATCGGGTCGCGGGACGACCCGGGCGGTCAGCGGGTGACCTTGCCTGCCTTCAGGCAGGAGGTGCACACGTTGAGGCGCTTCGGGGTCGCACCCACCATCGCGCGGACGCGCTGGATGTTCGGGTTCCACCGGCGCTTGGTGCGGCGGTGGGAGTGCGAGATGCTGTGACCGAAGCTCGGTCCCTTGCCGCAGACGTCGCAAGTGGCAGCCACGGTGTACTCCTGGTGTCGGTCGGTGCGATGGTCGTCGTGCCGGCGAGCGGGGGCGAGGTCGGGTCGCACGTCGCCGCCGGGCAACCTCGTCAGCGTACCGGAGGGGCGCGGCGGTGCCCAAATCGCCGCCAGGCGCCAGATCCTGCCGGACACGGCCGGGCTGTGGGAGGTCGCCGGGCACGACGGGGCCGGACAGGTAGTTTGGGCACGTGCCGCCTCCCGTCCTCGACCTCGTCACCGCCCGCCGGTGGGCGGTGACGGCGAGGTCGATGCTGGCCTCGGCCCGGGAACGGATCGACGCCCTCAACGTCTACCCGGTGGCCGACGGGGACACCGGGACCAACATGTACCTGACGATGGACGGTGCCCTGGACTTCGTCCGCGGCCAGTTCGAGCTGGGTGCCGGCACCGAGCGGCTGGACGAGGGGCTGGCCCTCATCGCCCGCGGGATGCTCCTGTCGGCACGGGGCAACTCCGGGGTCATCCTGTCGCAGCTGGCGCGGGGACTGGCCGAGTCGGTCGGACCGGGGGTGCGCGTGGCGGGGCCGGTCGACCTGGCGGTCGCCTTCGAGACGGCGGCGGGGGCGGCGTGGGACGCGGTCGCGGCCCCGGTGGAGGGCACCATCCTGTCCGTGGCCACGGCCGCTGCCGAGGGGGCCAGAGGTGTCGTCGACGCGGGCGGCACCCAGGTCGCGGACGTGGTCGCCGCCGCCCTCCAGTCGGCCCGGGTGGCCCTGGCCCGGACGCCCGAGCAGCTGCCCGAGCTTCGCTCCGCCGGGGTGGTCGACGCCGGTGGTGCCGGTCTCGTCGTCGTCGTGGAGGCTCTGGACGCGGTCCTGCAGGAACGTCCCCACGTCGTGGTGTCCGAGCTGCCCCGGTGGTGGGAGGTGCCCACCACGGGCTCGGCGTCCTCGACCGGCTCGAGCGGGCGGAGGGTCCCGGGGGACCACGGCGCCGGCGCGGGTGCTCCCGGGTGCCTGGCCGCCGCTGGAACCGACCAGGTCGAGGTGATGTACCTGCTCACCGGCAGCGACCCCGGTCGGGCCGACCGGCTGCGGGCCCACCTGGGCCGGCTGGGGGACTCGGTCGCGGTCGCGGGAGGACCGCACGACTACCGGGTGCACGTCCACCTGCGCGACCCCAGGGCGGCCGTGGAGGCGGGAAGCTCGGCCGGGCAGGTCGAGGACGTGCGGCTGACCTCCCTGACCGACGGCCGGTCGGTCCAGGAGGGCCCGGCCGACGGGGACGGGCACCCGCAGGGGGAGCGCGGAGCGGCGGAGGAGGGGGGACCCGGGCTCACGTCCGACCACCCGGACCCCACGGAGCACCGGCTGGACGTGGTCGTGTGCGCGCTGGGTCCCGGCCTGCACGCGCTGTTCTCGGAGGCGGGGGCCCAGGTCGTGCCCTCCGGGCCCCGCCGGCGGGCCTCCGCCGGCCAGCTGCTCTCGGCCCTGTGGGGCGCGCGGGCCGCCCACCTGGTCCTGCTCCCGAACGACCCCGACACCGTCATGGTCGCCCGCGCCGCCGCCCAGGAGGCCAGGTCCGGCGGCCTCGTCGTCGACGTCCTCCCGACGACGAGCGTGGTCGAGGGCCTGGCCGCGCTCGCGGTGCTGGACCCGGACGCCGAGCCCGGTCCGACCGTGGCGGCCATGGCCGAGGCGGCCGCCGGAGTACGTTCCGGGGCGCTCACGCCCGCCGACCGGGACGCCGACACCCCCGTGGGGAGGGTGCGTCGGGGGCAGTGGCTGGGCCTGGTCGACGGGACGGTGGTGGCCGTGGGCGAGCGGGCCGCGGAGGTCGCCGCACCGGTGCTGGACCAGTTGTGGCACCCGGCGGCCGAGGTGGTCACGGTGGTCCGGGGGGAGCGGTCCGACGCCGAGGACCTCGACCCGGTGCTCGACGACGTGCTGGCCGAGCACCCGGACGTGGAGGTCGTGCGGCTCGACGGGGGTCAGCCGACCTTTCCCTGGCTGCTGGGGGTGGAGTGACCGTGGACACCCGGGGGAGGCATCCGTGAGCGGCGTCGACCTGGACACGCGGCTGCGGACCGTCGTGGGCGCCACGGCCGCCCGGCTGGAGACGGCCCGGGGCCTGCGCACGGTGCGCGACCTGCTGGACTTCCTGCCCCGGACCTACCTCGACCCCGCCCGCCCGACGGCCTTCGCCCAGCTGCCGCACGGCGAGGACGTCGTCGTCGTCGGCACGGTCCGGGCCGCCACCACCCGCCAGATGCGGCAGCGCAGGGGCCGGATGCTGGTCGTGGACGTCGAGGACGAGGTCGGGGGCACCATCCAGCTGACCTTCTTCAAGCCCTACGGCCACCAGGACCGGCTCGTGCCCGGTGCGCGGGTGGTCTGCTCCGGCCAGGTCGGCAGCTACGGCCGCTCCCTGCAGCTGACCCACCCCGACTACGCCGTCCTGGGGGACTCCAGCGGTTCGACCTCCGGCGGCTGGCTGCTGGGGGGCCTCGTCCCGGTGTACCCCGCCACCCCCAAGGTGTCCCCGATCGTGCACGGGGACACCCTCGACCTGGTGCTGCACGCCCTGCAGGAGCTGCCCGACCCCCTGCCGCAGGAGGTCCGGGACACGCACGGCCTGCCCGGCCTGCGGGAGGCCTACCAGCTGGTGCACCGGCCGCAGCGGGAGGCCGACCACCGCCGCGGGCGGTGGCGGCTGAAGTTCCAGGAGGCGTTCGTGGTGCAGGCCGCCCTCGCCCGGGCACGGCTCGCCGACGACGCCGCGGCCGCCGTGCCACGTAATCCGGTCGAGGACGGCCTGGTCGACGCACTGCTGGGCAGGCTGCCGTTCGACCTGACGCAGGGCCAGCAGACCGTCCTGGGGGAGCTGCGCTCCGACCTCGCCGCCGACGTCCCGATGCACCGGCTGCTGCAGGGCGAGGTCGGCTCGGGCAAGACGGTCCTGGCCCTGCTGGCCATGCTCGCGGTCGTCGACGCCGGCGGGCAGGCCGCGCTGCTGGCCCCCACCGAGGTGCTCGCCGCCCAGCACCACCGTGCCATCACCGCCATGCTCGGCCCGCTGGCCGAGGCGGGCATGCTCGGGGGGGACGACCGGGCCACCCGCCTCGCCCTGCTCCTCGGCAGCCAGACGGCGGCCGAGCGGCGGGAGAACCTGCTCGCCGCCGCGTCCGGCTCGGCCGGGATCGTCGTCGGGACCCACGCCCTCATCCAGGACCACGTCCAGTTCGCCGAGCTGGGACTGGTGGTCGTGGACGAGCAGCACCGCTTCGGGGTGGAGCAGCGCGACGCCCTGAGGGCCAAGGCCGAGAGCTCCCCCCACGTGCTCGTCATGACCGCGACCCCCATCCCCCGGACCGTGGCGATGACCGTCTACGGCGACATGGAGACCTCCACCCTGCGCGAGCTGCCGCGCGGCCGACGTCCGATCAGCACCCACGTGGTGCCGGGGGGACGGCCCGACTGGGTGGGACGGACCTGGGCGCGCGTCGCCGAGGAGGTGCGCACCGGCGGCCAGGCCTACGTCGTGTGTCCCCGGATCGGGCAGGAGGAGGACCCCGACCTCCCCGCCGGCGCCACGGTCGGACCGGGAGGCCCGACGGTCGGTGCGCCGGCCGGACCGACGGACCAGGCCACCGACGGCCCGGCCGACCAGGACCGGGCCGTTCCGTCGACGGGGGTCGACGAGGAGGTGCAGGAGCCCACGCTGCACGGGGTGCACCAGGTGGCCCGGGCCCTGCAGCAGCTGCCCGCGACGGCACCCCTGCGGATCGCCACGCTGCACGGCCGGCTCTCCGGGGAGGACAAGGACGCCGTGATGCGCCGCTTCGCGGCGGGCGAGGTGGACGTGCTCGTGGCCACGACGGTCATCGAGGTCGGGGTGGACGTGCCGGACGCCACGACGATGGTGGTGCTGGACGCCGACCGGTTCGGGATCTCCCAGCTGCACCAGCTGCGCGGCCGGGTCGGTCGCGGCGGCCGCCCGGGCCTGTGCCTGCTGGTGACCCAGCAGGCCGGCGGTCCCGAGGACGGTCCGGCCGTCGAGCGGCTTCACCAGGTGGCCTCCACCACCGACGGCTTCGAGCTGGCCCGCCTGGACCTGGAGACCCGCCGGGAGGGCGACGTCCTCGGGGCCAGCCAGAGCGGGGGCCGCAGCGGACTGCGCTTCCTGCGGCTGGCCCGCGACGAGGAGCTGATCGTGGCCGCCCACGAGGCCGCCTGGGAGACCGTCCGGGCCGACCCCGACCTGGAGCGCCACCCCGTCCTGCGGCGCGAGCTGGACCAGCTCGACACCGAGCGGGCGGCCTTCCTGGAGCGGGGGTGACGGCCGGGTGACCCGGATCATCGCCGGCCGTGCGGGCGGGCGCACCATCGCCACCCCCCGCGGCGCCGCGACCCGCCCCACGACCGACCGGGTGCGCGAGGCGGTCTTCTCACGCCTGGAGGCGCTGATGGACCTCGACGGGGTGCGCGTCCTCGACCTCTACGCCGGCTCCGGCGCGCTGGGCCTGGAGGCCCTCTCGCGGGGTGCCGGCCACCTGCTCGCCGTCGAACGGCACCGGGCCACGGCCACCCTGGTCGCGCGCAACGCCCGGACCCTCGGGATGGAGACCCAGGTCCAGGTGCGCCCGGCGACCGTCCCGGCGGTCCTCGACGACGGTCCCGACGAGCCCTACCACCTCGTCCTGCTGGACCCCCCCTACGACCTGGGCGAGGAGGACCTCGGCGAGGTGCTGGGGCTGCTCGTCTCCGCCGGCTGGCTGGACCCGGACGCCCTCGTCGTCGTGGAGCGCGGGACCCGTTCGCCGGAGCCGTCCTGGCCGCCGGGCCTGCGCCCCCTGGACCGCCGCAGCTACGGCGAGACCACCGTCCACCTGGCCGAACCGGTCCCCGGGGGCGGGTGACGCCATACCCCGTATGGATGCCCCGTCCGGCCCCCGTCGACCGGGGGAGGCGGTGCACGACCCCGGGTCGAGCGCCGGGGGCACGGCTGCCATGATCGATCCATGACCGACTACCACATCCCCCGCCCCGTGTCCGGCGACGTCGTCGACCTCATCCTGGACGACCACCGCCTCTTCGAGAGCCTGATGCGCGAGATGCGCGACAGCTCCGCCGACCGTGCGGGTGCGCGCGCTGCCTTCGCCGACGTGCTGGTCGCGCACGGGGAGGCCGAGGAGCAGGAGGTCTACCCCCGGTTGCGGCGCCGCACCGAGGACGTCGGCGAGCACGAGGTCGAGCACGGCGAGGAGGAGCACGCCGAGATCAACGAGGCCCTCCTGGCCCTGCTGGAGTGCGTCGGGACCGACACCCAGAAGTTCGACGACGCGGTCGAGGCGATGAACGAGGTGCTCCAGCACCACCTCACCGAGGAGGAGCTCACCATCCTCAACCCCGCCCGGGACGACGTCCCCGAGGACGAGCGGCGCACCCTGGGGGAGAAGTTCCTCGCCGCCCGGGGCACCCAGCTGGACCAGGGCTGCGGCTCGCTCGAGAACGTGCAGCGGCTCGTGGACGAGGCCCGGCGCGAGGGGCTGCTGACCGAGGACGAGGAGGGGTCGGCGCAGAGCTGAGGCGAGCCGGTCGCTCGATAGGGTCGGGGTATGACGCATCTCGAGCGCCGCTGCGTGTGCCCCGGCTCCTTCGACCCGGTCACCCACGGCCACCTGGACGTGGTCCGGCGCGCCGCCGAGCTCTTCGACGAGGTGGTGGTGGCCGTCCTGCACAACCCGGCCAAGGCGGGGACCTTCCCGGTCGAGCGCCGGCTGGCCCTGGTGCGCGACTCCCTTCCACCGGGCCTGGCCGACCGGGTCCGGGTGGAGGCCTTCGCCGACGTGCTGCTGGTGGACGTGTGCCGTCAGGTGGGGGCCGGGGCGATCGTCAAGGGTCTGCGCGGCGGCACCGACTTCGCCTACGAGCTGCCGATGGCCCGCATGAACCGCCACCTGACCGGGGTGGAGACCGTCTTCCTGCCCGGCGACCCGTCGCTGGAGCACGTGTCCAGCTCCCTCGTCAAGGAGGTCCACCGCTACGGCGGCGACGTGAGCGGCCTCGTGCCGGACGTGGTCCTGGCCGCCCTCGACGCCCTCCCGGGGGACGGGACAGGCTGAGGGACGGGCGACGGTGCCCGGCGGTCGACTTGGTCGCACCGCCGGCGCTCGGCTAGTCTTGTCCGTCGGCCCGTGTCCACGTCGTGTCTCGTCGTGACCGGCCCGTCCCCACCACGGCGAACGAGGATGAAGGATCATGGCTGCGCACGAGCAGGACGGCCCCTGGGTGCTCGACACCCGCGAGCTGCTCCGCCGCCCGGGCACCATGCGCCGCGCCTCGTGGACCGTGGAGGCGCCCGAGCGCATCGGGACCGACGTCGTCGCCGTTCCGGCCGGCCGCAAGGTCGAGCTGGACCTGCGGCTGGAGTCGGTCGTCGAGGGCGTCCTGGTCTCGGGGACGGTCCGCAGCTCGACGAGCGGGACGTGCGTGCGGTGCCTGGACCCGATCGAGGACGACCTCGAGGTGGAGATCCAGGAGCTGTTCGCCTATCCCGAGCGGGCGGCCCACCACCATCAGGTGGCCGGGTCGACCCGTCGTGGCGAGGAGGACGAGGCCGAGGATGAGCAGTACGTGCTCGACGGCGACCAGATGGACCTCGAAGAGGTCGTCAGGGACGCCGTCGTCACCGCCCTGCCCTTCCAACCGGTGTGCCGGGACGACTGTCCGGGACTGTGCTCCGAGTGCGGCGCACGCCTGGCGGAGGACCCGGAGCACCATCACGACGTGATCGACCCCCGGTGGTCGGCGCTGGCCCCCATGGCCGCGCAGGCCGACGACGACGAGAAGAGGAACTGACGTGGCCGTCCCCAAGCGGAAGATGTCGCGCTCGAACACCCGGAGCCGCCGCTCCCAGTGGAAGGCTGCGCCGATCGCGCTGAGCACCTGCCCGCAGTGCGGTTCGGTGCGCACCCCCCACCAGGCCTGCACGAGCTGCGGGACCTACGCCGGCCGCCACTACGCGGCCGCCGAGCGCACCGAGCACCAGGACTGAGGTCCTGCGCCGACGCATGCGCCCCGCCGCCGAGCTCAACGACTACCTGACCGAGGTCGTCGGCCGGCCCTGCGACGAGGCGCTGCTTCTGCGTGCCCTGACGCACCGGTCCTACTCCTACGAGAACGACGGGCTGCCGCACAACGAGCGGCTCGAGTTCCTCGGGGACGCGGTCCTGGGCGTGATCGTCACCGACACGCTGTACCGGACCCATCCCGACCTGGCCGAGGGGCGCCTGGCCAAGCTGCGCGCCGCCGTGGTGAACTCGCGGGCGCTGGCCGAGGTCGCCCGGGCCGTCGACCTGGGTGCCTACGTGCTGCTGGGCAAGGGGGAGGAGACCACGGGGGGGCGGGACAAGGACTCCATCCTGGCCGACACCACCGAGGCCGTCATCGGCTGCGTCTACCTCTCCTCCGGAATGGCGGCGGCCGACACCTTCGTCCATCACCTGCTCGACCCCCTCCTGCTCCGCAGCGCGGCCCTGGGCGCCGCCCTGGACTGGAAGACGAGCCTGCAGGAGGTCGCCGCGACCGCCGAGCTCGGGGCGCCGGAGTACCGGGTGGAGTCCGAGGGGCCGGACCACGACAAGCGGTTCACCGCGCGCGTCCTGGTCGACCAGGAGGTCGTCGGCACGGGCGGGGGCCGGTCCAAGAAGGCCGCCGAGCAGCAGGCGGCGGAGTCCGGGTGGCGGACCCTGACGGACCGGGCCGTGCGGGTCGTGGGCACCATGCCCACCGTCGACGACGGCAGCGACGACGGCAGCGGTGCCTGAGCTGCCGGAGGTCGAGGTCGTCCGTCGGGGGCTGGAGCAGCACGTCCGCGGCCGCACCGTGCAGGAGGCCGTCCTCACCGGTACCCGGGTGGCGCGTCGGCATCCGGCCGGTCCGGCGGACCTGGCGGCGCGCGTCGCCGGCGCCCGGGTCGAGCAGGTCGACCGGCGGGGCAAGTACCTGTGGCTGGTGCTCCGACCGCCGCACGACGACCCCCAGGCGCTCGTCGTGCACCTGGGGATGAGCGGACAGCTGCTCGTGGAGCAGGCGCAGGCACCCCGGGAGAAGCACCTGCACGCCACCTTCACCTTCGAGGACGACGGGCCGCAGCTGCGGTTCGTCGACCAGCGGACCTTCGGCGGGCTCGCCCTGGCCGAGCTGCGCCCGGACCCGCACCGCGGACCCACCCACCCCCACGGCATACCCGCGCCGGTGCTGCACATCGCCCCCGACCCGCTCGACCCGGTCTTCGACCGGACGGCGGCCGTGCGGCGGATGAAGGCCAGCGGCAGCGAGATCAAGCGGGTGCTGCTGGACCAGCGGGTCGTCAGCGGCATCGGCAACATCTACGCCGACGAGGCCCTGTGGCGCGCCGAGGTGCACGGACGGCGTGCGGCGTCGGCGCTCACCCGTCCGGCGCTGGGCCGGCTCCTGGACCACGCCACCGACGTCATGACCGAGGCCCTGGGCCAGGGCGGGACCAGCTTCGACGCGCTCTACGTCAACGTCAACGGGGCCAGCGGCTACTTCGACCGGTCCCTGGACGCCTACGGGCAGACCGGTCGCCCCTGCAGCCGGTGCGGGACGCCGATCGTGCGCGAGGAGTTCATGAACCGCTCCTCCCACTCCTGCCCACGCTGCCAGGTCCGTCCGCGCGCTCCTCGTCGCGGATGAGCGCCGCCCGGGGCGGTCGCCCGGCGCTTCAGGCAGCCGGTCCGCCCGGGGTCGTCCCGCCGGGGCCCGTCCCCGTCCCGTCCTCGCGCCCCGGCCGACGCCGGGAGTGCTCGTCGACGGCCCGCCCCAGGCGGTCGGCCCGCTCGCGTCCTGCCCCGAGGAAGAGCCCCAGCCCGGCCCGGACACGGTCGGCCAGGTAGACGGGGGTCCACCGGCGCGGGGGCAGCCGGTCCGCCGGCGGCGTGGCCAGCTGGCCCAGGAGGGCCAGCGCCACGAGGGCGCCGAGCGTGAAGACGATGAGCTCGGTCATCCGCCCAGTGTGCCCCACCCTCAGGTGTGCAGCGGTTCCTCCTCCTGCGGGTAGCGCACCCCCAGCTCGCGACGGGCCGACTCCAGGATCGTCATGATCGCCACCGTGTCCGCGTGCGGCACGGCCGGAGACTCGGGCAGACCCGCCCGCAGGCAGCGGTGCACCTCCTCCGCCTCGTGCACCAGACCCCGCCGTTCACCACCCACCAGCTCGCCCTCGCTCTCCCGCCCGCGGTAGACGGTGAAGCTCTCCGGGTCGTTGACCGGCCCGTGCACCTCGATCCACCCCGTCGTCCCCCGCACGACGGTGCGGCTGGCTCCGCTGCTGCGGGAGTCGCACAGCACCTGGGCGACCGCACCCTCCGGCGTCATCCACTGCAGCCCGACGAGATCGTCGGCGCCCGTGGGGGCGGTGGACCCGATCACCTGCACGTGGGTCGGATGACCCAGCAGCAGGTGGGCCAGCGTCACCGGGTAGATCCCGATGTCCAGCAGGGCCCCTCCGCCGTTGGCCAGGTCGAAGAGCCGGTGGTCCTCGTCGTAGTCGAAGGGCACGGTGAAGGCCGCAGCCAGGCTGCGCGGCGTGCCGATCTGCCCGTCGCGCACCCGGCCGACCACGTCCTGCACGAGCGGCAGGCACCGGGTCCACATGGCCTCCATGGCGAACCGGCCGGCGGCGCGGGCCGCCTCGAAGATCCGCTCGGTGTCCCGCACGGTCAGCGCGGTCGGCTTCTCCACCACGACGTGCTTGCCGGCCTGCAGGGCGGCGACCGCCTGGTCGGCGTGGAAGGGATGGGTGGAGGAGATGTAGACGACGTCCACCTCGGGGTCGGCGTACAGCTCCTCGTACCCGCCGTACGCACGGGGAACCCCCAGGTCGCGGGCGAACTCCTGGGCCCTGCCGGCGTCCCGGGCGGCGACGGCGACGACCTCGCCCCCCTCGGCGTCGGCGACGGCCGCCGCGAAGGCGCGGGCGATCCGCCCGGCGGCCAGCAGCCCCCAGCGGACGGGGCGGTCGGTGATCGGGGGGTATGCGGTGCTGCTCGGCTCGCTCACGCTCCCACCGTAGTCTCGGCCGCATGGAGCGCGCACTCGTCTACGTCCGCGGCCGGGTCCAGGGGGTCGGGTTCCGCTGGTGGGCCCGCGCCCGGGCCCTTGAGCTCGGACTGGTCGGGCACGCCCGCAACATGCCCGACGGCCGGGTCGAGGTCCAGGCGCAGGGGGAGCGGGCCGACGTCGAGCGCCTCGTCGAGCTGCTCTCCGAGGAGGTGTCGGTGCGCAGCCGCCCGGGCCGGGTCGACGGCGTCACGACCCAGTGGCACGCGCCGCGGGAGGGCCTGACCGGGTTCCTCGAGCGCTGAGCCTGCCGGGCGCCGGGCCGCCGCGCAGGTATCGTGACGGCACCACCGCCCGTCGACCGTGAGAAGCCCGCCCGCGTGTACGTCAAGAGCCTGACCCTCAAGGGGTTCAAGTCGTTCGCCTCGACGACGACGCTGCGCCTCGAGCAGGGGATCACCTGCATCGTGGGCCCCAACGGCTCCGGCAAGTCCAACGTCGTGGACGCGCTGGCCTGGGTCATGGGGGAGCAGGGGGCCAAGAGCCTGCGCGGCGGCAAGATGGAGGACGTCATCTTCGCCGGCACCTCCGGCCGCCCGCCGCTGGGCCGGGCCGAGGTGTCGATGACGATCGACAACACCGACGGGGCGCTGCCGATCGACTACGCCGAGGTGACCATCACCCGGACGATGTTCCGCAGCGGCGGCTCGGAGTACGCCATCAACGGCACCGGCTGCCGCCTGCTCGACGTCCAGGAGCTGCTCTCCGACTCCGGGATCGGACGGGAGATGCACGTCATCGTCGGGCAGGGCCAGCTCGACACGGTCCTGCGGGCCACCCCCGAGGAGCGGCGCGGCTTCATCGAGGAGGCGGCCGGCGTCCTGAAGCACCGCAAGCGCAAGGAGCGGGCCCTGCGCAAGCTGGAGACGATGGAGGGCAACCTCACCCGGCTGGCGGACCTGGTCGCCGAGATCCGCCGACAGCTGGGTCCCCTGGGCCGGCAGGCCGAGACCGCCCGCCGGGCGGCCACGATCCAGGCCGACGTCCGGGACGCCCGCCTGCGGCTGCTGGCCGACGACCTGGTCCAGCTCACCAGCGCGCTGGAGCAGGAGCTCGCCGACGAGCAGGCCCTGCTGCGCCGCCGGCAGGCGGTGGAGCAGCAGGTGGCCGCCGCCGAGCAGGAGGTCGCCGGCCTGGAGGAGGCGGTCGCAGCCTCGGCGCCGGTGCTGCAGGAGGTCCAGGACCGGTGGTACACCCTCTCGTCCCTGCTCGAGCGGGTCCGCGCCCTGGGGGAGCTGGCCCGGGAGCGGGTGCGGCTGCTGGGCGTCGAGGAGGAGGACCTGCGGGGTGAGGACTCCGGTCCCGGCCGCGGCCGCGACCCCGAGCAGCTGCGCGAGCAGGCCCGCCGGGTGCGTGCCGAGGAGGACGCCCTGCTGGCCCGCGTGGCCGAGCTGACCCGGACCCTGGCCGCGGCGGAGGACGAGCGGGCGCGGGCGGAGCGGGCGCACGCCGAGGAGCAGGACCGGCTCGCCCGGTTGGCGCGGGCGGCGGCCGACCGGCGCGAGGGGCTGGCCAGGCTCGCGGGCCAGGTCTCCGCCCGTCGCTCGCGGGTCGAGGGTGGTGAGGGCGAGATCGCCCGGCTCACCGCCGCCGCCGGAGCCGCCGTGGAGCGTGCGGTCCGGGCGGAGCGGGAGCATGCCGCGCTGGAGGCGACCGTGCTCGACGTCGAGCGGGGGGAGGAGGACCTGGACCAGGCCTTCGAGCGGACGGAGCGAGCCCGCGAGGAGGCCGGGGCCGAGGTCGGCCGCCTGGCCGAGGAGCTGCGGACCGCGCAGTCCGCCCAGGCCACGCTGCAGGCGCGCGTGGAGGCCCTCTCGATGAGCCTGCGGCGCACCGACGGCGCCTCCGCACTGCTGTCCGCCGAGGAGGTCTCCGGCCTGCTGGGACCCCTGACCGACCACGTCCAGGTCCAGCCCGGACGGGAGGCGGCGGTCGCGGCCGCGCTCGGCTGGGCGGGGGAGGCGGTCGTCGTGGAGGGCCACGGCGCCGCGGGACGCGCCCTGGCCTGGCTGCGCTCGCAGGACCAGGGGCGGGCCGGTCTGCTCGTGCCGGGCGATCCCTCGCCGGAGCCCGCGGACCGGCCCGGGCTGCCCGCCGGGGCCGTGTGGGCCGTCGACGTCATCGGACCCGCGGGAGGCTCCGCGACGCTCCTGCCGGCCCTGGGCACCCTGCTGGACCGGGTCGCGCTCGTCGACGACGCGGACGCCGCCCGTCGGGTCGTCGAGGAGCTGGACGGGACGACGGCCGTCACGACCGAGGGGGACGTCTACGGTCCGGGATGGGTGCGCGGGGGTTCCAGCGCCGCGCCGAGCCTGCTCGAGCTGCAGTCGGCGCTGGAGCAGGCCCAGGACGGCGCCGGAGAGGCCGCCGCGCGGGCCGAGCGGCTCACGTTCGAGCTGGCCGCCGCCCGGGAGCGGCTCTCCGCGGCCGAGGTGGCGGCCGAGGATGCGCTCGAGGCCCTGCACGAGTCCGACGCGCGGATGACGGCGGTCGCCGAGCAGCTGGCCCACCTGGGGCAGGTGGTGCGGGCGGCCCGGGCCGAGCACGAGCGGCACTCCGCCGCGGTCCGGACCGCCGAGGAGGCCCTGGCCTCCACCCGGGAGGAGCTCGCCGACCTGGAGCGGCGCCTGGCCGACGCCGAGTCGACGACCCAGGGGCAGCCCGAGGAACCCGACACCGCCGAGCGGGAGCGGCTGGCGGAGGCGGCCGCCCGGGCCCGCAGCGTCGAGACGGAGGCCAGGCTGACGCTGCGCACCCAGGAGGAGCGGGCCCGCGCCCTGAGCGGGCGGGCGGAGGCCCTGGAGGCCTCGGCCCGCAACGAGCTGGCCGCCCGGGAACGCGCGGCCGCACGGCGCCGCCGCCGCGTCCAGGACCGGGCGACCGCCGACGCGGTCGCCGCAGGAGCGGCATACCTGGCGGTGCGGGTGGAACGCCTCCTCGCCGGGGCCGCCCAGGAGCGGGACCGCCTGCGCCTCGAGCAGGGGGAGCGGGAGCGGTCGCTGGGGCTGGCCCGCGGCCGGGTGCACCAGCTCGGGGCGGACCTGCGCGAGCTGACCGACTCCGTGCACGCCGACGAGATCGCCAGGGCCGAGCAGCGGCTGCGGATCGAGGCGCTCCAGGCGCGCTCGCTCGAGGAGCTCGGGGTCGACCCCCAGGTGCTCGTGGACGAGTACGGCCCGCACCTGCCGGTGCCGGTGCTGACCGGGAGCGATCGAGGAGGATCCCCGGGGCAGGACGAGGCCCCCGACGCCGAGGCTCCCCGGGAGGTCCCCTTCGTGCGGACCGACCAGGAGAAGCGGCTGCGCCGGGCTGAGCGTCAGCTGTCCGCGCTGGGCCGCGTCAACCCCCTCGCCCTGGAGGAGTTCGCCGCGCTGGAGGAGCGCCACCAGTTCCTCACCACCCAGGTCGAGGACCTGCGACGGTCCAAGGCCGACCTGCTGGAGATCGTCAAGGAGGTCGACGAGCGGGTGGAGCGCGTCTTCACCGAGGCCTTCCACGACACCGCGGCCCAGTTCGAGCGGGTGTTCGCGCGGCTCTTCCCCGGTGGGGAGGGACGGATCACCCTGACCGACCCGGACGACATGCTCACGACCGGCATCGAGGTCGAGGCCCGGCCGCCGGGCAAGAAGATCAAGCGGCTCTCGCTGCTGTCCGGGGGCGAACGCTCGCTCACCGCCGTGGCCCTCCTCGTGGCGATCTTCAAGGCCAGGCCCAGCCCCTTCTACATCATGGACGAGGTGGAGGCGGCCCTCGACGACACCAACCTGGGCCGCCTCATCACCCTCTTCGAGGAGCTGCGCGACTCCAGCCAGCTCATCGTCATCACCCACCAGAAGCGCACGATGGAGATCGCGGACGCGCTCTACGGGGTCTCCATGCGCGGCGACGGGGTGACCACGGTCGTCAGCCAGCGGGTCCGGGACGTGGCACCGGCCGGTGCGCACGCACCCTCCGTGTGAGACCGGTCACGATCCACGTCCGGTCCGGGACACGCGCGGGACGGATTGGGGCACCCGCCGGTGCGCACGGCACACTGGGACCATGTTCGCTCTCGTCCTCGCCATGCTCATGTGCGTCGCCCTCGGTGCCGGGGTCGTCGGCTACGTCATGCTCGAGGCCCGGCGGGAGGGGCGCGGAGAGTTCTGGACGCCCGAGGGCGAGGAGCTGCTCGCCGGGGCCCGACGGACCGGTCAGAAGGTCGTGACCCGGAGCGAGCGGATCGCGGGGACCGCCACCCAGCGGACCCAGGCCCTGCGCTCGCGGGGAGCCGAGCGCGACCGGCGCACCGCTGCGGCCCCGGACCGCGGTGCGCCCACCGGCGGCGACCACGAGGACGACGACCGGCTGCGCGCAGCCAGCTGAGCATCGGACGCGCCACCGGCTGAGCACCGCCGGCTGAGCACCGCCGGGCCGCCTCGGCCGGAGGAGGCCGGGCCAGAGCGTGCTCCGGGGGGTCGGGTCCGGCTCCGGCGTCTGGGAGACTGTCACCCGTGGGACCGATCAATGAGCTCTGGGAGATCCTGACCCTCGTCAGCGTCATCGTGGTCGGCGCGCTCGTCGCGCTGGTCGCCCTGGTCCGTGGACGAGGAGGCGGTTCGTCGACCCTTCCGCGCACCCCCGGCCCCGGCCGGGGAGCGGAGCGCGAGGGTGACGTCCTCACCGAGGACCGGCCCGACGGCACCGGGGTGGAGGACCGCGGCGGGGGTGTGGCGGTCGAGCCCGAGGCCGGGCCCAGGGCCCCCACGCTGGAACGGCCCGACTCCGCGCGCGGGCGGCTCCAGCGTCTGCGCGCCCGGCTGGCCCGCTCCAACTCCGCCATCGGCAACGCCCTGCTGGCGCTGCTGTCCCGGGGCGGGCTCGGCGAGGAGGACTGGGAGGAGGTCGAGGACACCCTGCTGGCCTCCGACCTCGGGGTCGAGGCCACCGAGGAGCTGGTGACCTCCCTGCGGCGGCAGGTGAGCGTGGACGGGACGACCGACCCGGTCCAGGTCAAGCAGTGGTTGCACGACGACCTGCTCGCCCTCGTGGACCCCACCATGGACCGGCGGATCGCGGCCAGCCGCACCGACGGCCTGCCGGCGGTCATCCTCGTCGTGGGGGTCAACGGCACCGGCAAGACGACCACCGTGGGCAAGCTCGCCCGCGTCCTCGTGGCCGAGGACAAGGACGTCGTCCTGGGCGCCGCGGACACCTTCCGCGCGGCTGCCGCCGACCAGCTGCAGACCTGGGGGGAGCGCGTGGGCGTCCCGGCGGTGCGCTCCCACCAGGAGGGCGCCGACCCCGCCTCGGTGGCCTACGAGGCGACCAAGGCCGGCATCGAGATGGAGTCCGACGTCGTCATCATCGACACGGCCGGCCGCCTGCACACCAAGCGCGGGCTGATGGACGAGCTCGGCAAGATCAAGCGGGTGGTGGAGAAGCTGGCCCCCGTGGGCGAGGTCCTGCTCGTCCTGGACGCCACCACGGGGCAGAACGGCATGCGTCAGGCGGAGGAGTTCGCCAAGGAGGTGGCGATCACCGGCATCGTGCTGACAAAGATGGACGGCACGGCCAAGGGTGGCATCGTCGTCAACGTCCAGCGCAAGCTCGGCGTGCCGGTCAAGCTCATCGGCCTGGGGGAGGGCGCCGACGACCTGGCGCCCTTCGACGCGGAGGCGTTCGTCAGCGCGATCGTCGGCTGACCGCCGTCGTCAGCTCCGGGTCGGTCGGCGAGGGTTTCCAGGACCGGCCCGAGGAGGGCAGCTGCGAGCTGCCCGGCCGGTTGCGCGGGTCGGCCGGGTCGCTGAGCGCCCAGCGGACCCCCGCGGTGCCGAGCCGGCCCAGCGGCCCGGCGACGGTCCGCAGGGCGAGCGCGTCCGCCCTGCGCAAGGGCCCCGGCAGGTGCAGGTCGAGCATCTCGCGGGCCGAGGACGGCAGCAGCTCCACCGCACCGGCGGCCAGCATCCAGAAGCCGGGGCGGGCCAGGGGCGGCAGCGGGGGCTCGGCCAGCAGGAAGCGCGCCACGTCGCGGGCGCCCGGGGTGGCGCTGAGCTCCGGTCCGAAGGCGTCGAGCTCGGCCTGCAGCCCGGCGGTCGTCGTCGGCGGGTCCACGACGCCCAGCAGCGCAGCGACCGACCCGGCCTGGGCCACGTAGGTGTCGGCCTCGTCCGGGGTCAGCGGCGTGCGGGCGTAACGCTGGTGGGCCACCAGGAAGCTGTCGATCTCCGCGACGTGGACCCAGCGCAGCAGGTGCGGGTCGCCGGCGGCGTACCGTCGGCCGTCCGGAGCCGTTCCCTCGACCGTCGCGTGCACCCGGTTGATCCGCTCGACGACCCGGTCCGCGAGCTCGACCGGCCCGAAGGTGGTCGCGGCCAGGAACTCGCTGGTGCGCTGCAGCCGGCCCCACGGGTCCCCGCGGTAGCCCGAGTGCTCGCCGACCCCGGCCATCGCGAGAGGGTGCAGCGACTGCAGGAGCAACGCCCTGATGCCGCCGACGTACATCCCCGCGTGTCCCTGGACCCGGCAGATCGGGTCCTGGGGCGCGAAGCGTCGGGGTCCCGGGGCCAGCCAGATCGCCTGGGCGCGCCGCTCCGCGTCCGGGCCGGCCACCCGGTCGCGCAGGGCTCCGGCGAGCCGACGCCGGGAGCGTGCGAGCAGGGACGGGTGCGGGGCCACGATCGCCAGTATGACGCAGGCCGGTCGCCCTCGACGCGGGTCCGGGCGGGCGGGGGTCACCGGGCGGCGTCCCGCCGCACGTATCCTTGCGGGGTGTTCAACTCCCTCTCCGACCGACTGACGCTGACCTTCAAGAACCTCAAGCGCAAGGGCACCGTCACCGAGTCCGACCTCAACGCGACGGTCCGGGACATCCGGATCGCGCTGCTGGACGCCGACGTCGCGCTGCCGGTGGTCAAGCAGTTCACGGGCCGGATCCGCGAGCGCGCCCTGGGGGTCGAGGTGCACCAGGCGCTCAACCCGGCGCAGCAGGTCGTCAAGATCGTCAACGAGGAGCTGGCCGCCATCCTGGGCGGGGAGACCCGTCGCCTGCGGCTGGCCAAGAACCCGCCGACGGTGATCATGCTCGCCGGCCTGCAGGGCTCGGGCAAGACGACCTTCGCGGGCAAGCTGGGCCGGTGGCTCGCCGAGCAGGGGCACACGCCGATGCTGGTGGCGGCCGACCTGCAGCGGCCCAACGCGGTGACGCAGCTCGAGGTCGTCGGCCAGCGCGCGAACGTCCCGGTCTTCGCCCCCGAGCGGGGCAACGTCTTCGGCCACGACGCCGCCCTGGAGTCCGGCGAGGGGACCCGCTCCTTCGGCGACCCGGTCGACGTGGCCGTGGACGGGGTGGAGGAGGCCCGGCGCAAGGGTCACGACGTCGTCATCATCGACACCGCGGGACGGCTGGCCATCGACGTCGACCTCATGCGCCAGGCCAGCGACATCAGGATCGAGACGAACGCCGACGAGGTGCTCTTCGTCATCGACGCGATGATCGGGCAGGCCGCCGTGGAGACGGCCAAGGCCTTCTCGGACGGCGTGGGCATCACCGGCTCGGTCCTGACCAAGCTCGACGGCGACGCCCGCGGTGGTGCGGCCCTGTCGGTGGCCACCGTCACCGGCCAGCCGATCCTGTTCGCCTCGACCGGCGAGGGCGTCAAGGACATCGAGCTGTTCCACCCCGACCGGATGGCCTCGCGCATCCTCGACATGGGCGACGTGCTCACCCTCATCGAGCAGGCCGAGAAGGCCTTCGACCAGGTGCAGGCCAAGGAGATGACGCGCAAGTTCCTCTCCGACGAGGACTTCACGTTCGACGACTTCCTGGACCAGATGGCCGCGATCAAGCGGATGGGCTCGCTGAAGCAGATGCTCGGCATGATGCCCGGCATGCAGGGCATGCGGGCCCAGCTGGACTCCCTGGACGAGCGCGAGTTCGACCGGGTCGAGGCGATGGTGCGGTCGATGACGCCCTTCGAGCGCAACCACCCCAAGCAGATCAACGGGTCGCGCCGGACACGGATCGCCCGGGGGTCGGGCACCTCCGTCTCGGAGGTGAACCAGCTCCTCGAGCGTTTCGGCGAGGCGCAGAAGATGATGCGCCAGCTGAAGAAGGGTGGCGGCATCCCGGGAATGCCCGGCATGCCGGGCATGGGGGGCGGTCCCGGAGGTGGCAAGAGGGGCAAGCAGACCACGAAGAAGAAGGGGAAGTCCGGCAACCCGGCCAAGCGGGCCCAGCAGGAGCGCGAGGCCGCGCAGAGGGCGGAGGCGGCCCGCGAGTCGTCCTTCGAGAACGCCTTCGGTGCCGGGGCCCTGGGTCTTGACGACGAGACCCCCCCCGGCCAGGGCGGCGACCTGTCCGGGCTCAAGCTGCCCCCGGGGTTCGAGAAGTTCCTCGAGGGCGGGCAGGGCGGCCAGAAGTAGGCGCGGGGAACACGCCCGTGACCCTCGTTGTTGATGCATCAACAACGATCTGAGGAGGGCCGGGCATGACCGTCGAGCTGGGGCTGGACACCTTCGGCGACGTGACCGTCCGGGAGGACGGCACCCCGCAGAGCGCCGCGCAGGTGCTGCGGGACCTCGTCGAGCAGGGTGTGCTGGCGGACGAGGTCGGCGTCGACGCCTTCGGCGTCGGTGAGCACCACCGCCCGGACTTCGCGGTGAGCGCGCCCGACGTGGTGCTCGCCGGCCTGGCGACCCGCACGTCCCGCATCCGCCTCGGCTCGGCGGTGACCGTGCTCAGCTCGGACGACCCGATCCGTGTCTTCGAGCGGTTCTCCACGGTCGACGCGCTCTCCGGCGGGAGGGCCGAGGTCGTGCTCGGTCGCGGCTCCTTCACCGAGTCCTTCCCCCTCTTCGGGTTCGACCTGCGCGACTACGAGACGCTCTTCGCCGAGAAGCTGGACCTGTTCACCCACCTCCTGCACGAGCGTCCGGTGACCTGGCGGGGGACCACGCGTCCGCCCCTGGTGGAGCAGGAGGTCTGGCCCAGGACGGAGTCGGGGCGGCTGGCGACGTGGATCGCCGTCGGCGGCTCCCCGCAGAGCGTGGTGCGGGCGGCGTCCTACCGCCTGCCCCTCATGCTGGCCGTCATCGGCGGGCCGGCCCGGCGTTTCGCACCGTTCGCCGACCTCTACCGCCGGGCCCTGGGCGAGGCCGGGGCTCCGGAGCTGCCGGTGGCCGTGCACTCCCCGGGGCACGTCGCCGACTCCGACGACCTGGCGCGCGAGCAGCTCTACCCCCACTTCAAGGCCAACCGCGACCGGATCGGGGCCGAGCGCGGCTGGGGACCGATGACCCGCGAGCAGTACCTCGCCGAGATCACCGACGGCGCCCTCTACGTCGGGTCCCCCGAGACGGTCGCCCGCAAGGTCGCCGCGACGGTCCGCACCCTGGGTCTGTCCCGCTTCGACCTCAAGTACGCCAGCGGGCCGATGCCCCACGCCCAGCTGATGCGCTCCGTCGAGCTCTACGGCACCCAGGTCGCACCCCGGGTGCGCGAGCTCCTCGCCGAGGGCTGAGCGGGTCCCTCCCACCGGCGCATGTCGGTGGGCCGTGCCAGGGTGCACGTATGTCGTTCCCGCACTGCTCGATCGTCCCGCCGTACCTGCTCCGGCGGCTGGTGCAGGCCGACCCGGGCCTGCGCCCCGCCGTCGAGTTCGCCCTGAGCGACGGTGCCCAGGTGCGTCACCGTCGCGAGGTGAGCGCCACGCGGTGGCCGCAGGGTCATCCTCCGTCCGGCCAGGGCATCATCGCCTGGCCGATGCAGGAGCGTGCGGCACGGACCCCGCAGGTCGCCGGGGACCTCGCCGCGGGTGTGCCGGCCACCGCGACGCCGCGCCGGGCGGTGCACGACGCGGGCCACGGGACATCCCTCCCCGGTGAGCTGGTGCGGGCCGAGGGCCAGCAGCCGTCCGGGGACGCCTCCGTGGACGAGGCCTACGACGGGCTCGGCGCGACCTGGCGGCTGCTCGCCGAGGTCTACGACCGCGACTCCCTCGACGGCCGCGGCCTTCCGCTCGTGGCCACCGTCCACTACGCCCGCGACTACGACAACGCCTTCTGGGACGGACGGCAGATGGTCTTTGGTGACGGCGACGGGGTCTACTTCGCCGGGTTCACCCGCAGCATCGACGTGGTCGCCCACGAGCTGGCCCACGGTCTGACGCAGTACACCGCCGGCCTGACCTACGTCGGCCAGCCGGGTGCGCTGAACGAGTCCGCCTCCGACGTCTGGGGCTCACTGGTGCGGCAGCGGGTGCGCGGGCAGACGGTGGAGGAGGCGGACTGGCTCATCGGGGCCGAGCTGTTCACCGACCGGGTCCAGGGGAGGGCGCTGCGCTCGATGGCCGCCCCGGGCAGCGCGTACGACGACCCGGTGCTGGGACGGGACCCCCAGCCGGGGCACATGGACGACTACGTCGTGCTGCCGCACGACGCCGACAACGACAACGGCGGCGTGCACGTCAACTCGGGGATCCCCAACAAGGCGTTCCACCTGTTCGCCACCGCTCTGGGCGGACACGTCTGGGAGCGGGCCGGGCAGGTCTGGTACGACACCATGACCACGCGCGGGCTGGTGCCGCGCGACGTCGACTTCGTCGGGTTCGCGGCGGCGACGCTGGAGGCGGCCCGGCGGCGCTACGGCGACGGTGCGGAGGGGCAGGAGGTGGCGGGGGCGCTGCGGTCGGCCTGGACGGGTGTCGGGGTGCCGGCCGGATGAGCCGACGCTTCACCCGGGAGGAGCTGGCCGGGTTCCGCGACGCGGAGGTTCCCGACCTGCTGCCTCCCGGCGGCCGGGTCCGGCTGCTGTTCGTGGGCATCAACCCCGGGCTGTGGACCGCGGCCACGCAGACGCACTTCGCCCATCCCGGCAACCGGTTCTACCCGGCCCTGCACCGGGCCGGCATCCTGCCCGAGCCGGTCGATCCCGCCGCCGGGCTGGACGACGAGCAACGCGCCGCCCTGCTGGACCGGGGGCTGGGGATCACCAACCTCGTGCGTCGAGCCACCGCCCGGGCCGACGAGCTGACCGCGGAGGAGCTGCGGGAGGGCGGCGCCCGGCTCCGCGCGCTCGTGTGGCAGGCCCCGCCCGTCGTCGTGGCGGTCGCGGGCATCACCGCCTACCGGACCGCCTTCGGCGAGCGTCACGCGGTTGCGGGCCGGCAGCCGGAGGACCTCGAGGGGGCGCAGCTGTGGGTGGTGCCCAACCCCTCCGGGCTCAACGCCCACGAGACGGTGGACACCCTCGCAGCCTGCTACGCCCGGGCCGCCCGGGCCGCGGGGGTGCTTCCCGCCTAGAGCACCGGCCGTCGGCGCGACGGCTTCCACAGCTGCTCGCTGCCCAGCGGCACGAAGCCGTGCCGCAGGAAGAAGCGCAGGGAGCGGGCGTTGCCCGGCGTCACCGAGGCGACCAGCACCTCGCCGGCGGGCAGGCGACCCAGGATGCCCTCCAGCAGGACGTCGGCCGCGCCCCCCTCCGCCTGGATGCCGACCTCGGGCAGCCCACCGATGCCCAGGGAAAGGGTGGCCAGCGCGCTGCTCGCCCGGTCGGGCAGCCCGTACACGTCGACCTGGTCGCGCCACTCGCCGGCGTGGGCGGCCCGGTCGGTCTCGGCGAGGTCGGGCCGGTGCACGAGCGGACCGCCCCGCCCGGTTCCCCGGCCCACCAGGAGGACGTCGAGGACGTTGACCGGCCCCTCGCCCGCCAGGGCCACCGTCACCCGGGGGTCGTGCGCGCCCCCGAACCCGTGCACCCCCAGCGCCGCGAGGTCGCCGTCGGTGATCTCCTCGTCGACCACCATGACCGCGTGCCCGGTGAGCGCGACCGCCGCCTCCACCCCCGGGACCCAGGGTGCCGACCGGGAGAACTCCCCGTCGGCCGCCGGGAAGCGCCCCTCCGCCGCGTCCCGGATCACCTGGCCCAGGTCGACCCGCGGCACCCGCAGCGGAACGCGGGAGGAGAGGGGAGGGGACTGGTCACGGGGGTCGGGCACGAGGGCCCAGTCTACCCGGGGGCGAGGCCCCGGTAGCCTGACGCCACGGCATACCCCGCGAGGAGGCGAGGCGCAGATGAGCTCACCGGTGCTGCACGTCAAGGGTCAGGTCCTGGTCGGGCCCGAGGAGGTGCTGGACGAGATCTGGGTCGTCGACGGGAGGGTGAGCCTGAGCGCTCCCGGCGGGGGCGAGGTGGAGACGGTGCACGGGTATGCCCTCCCCGGGCTCGTGGACGCCCACTGCCACGTGGGCCTGGAGGCCCACGGTGCGGTGGACGACGCCAGGGCCGAGGAGCACGCTCTCGCCGACCGGGACGCCGGGGCGCTGCTGCTGCGCGACGCGGGCAGCCCCGCCGACACCCGCTGGGTGCAGGAGCGCGAGGACCTCCCGCGGCTGATCCGGGCCGGTCGGCACATCGCCCGGACGAGGCGGTACCTGAAGAACTTCGCGTGGGAGATCGAACCGGAGGACCTCGTCGCGTACGTGCGCCAGGAGGCCAGGAACGGCGACGGGTGGGTCAAGCTCGTCGGTGACTGGATCGACCGGGAGACCGGCGACCTGGGCACCTGCTGGCCCGTCGACGTGCTCGCCGACGCGATCGCGGCCGCCCATGAGGAGGGGGCCCGGGTGACGGCCCACTGCTTCGGGGAGCAGTCCCTGGTCGACTTCGCCGAGGCCGGGACCGACTGCATCGAGCACGCGACCGGACTGACCGACGAGACGATCGGGACCTTCGCCGACCAGCAGATCGCGATCGTCCCGACCCTGGTCAACATCGACAACTTCCCCGCCTTCGCCGAGGCGGGGCGGGGCAAGTTCCCCACCTACGCCGACCACATGATGGACCTGTACGAGCGGCGCTACGAGACGGTCGCGAAGGCGCGCGAGGCGGGCGTGCCGGTGTACGTCGGCACCGACGCCGGCGGACAGCTGCCCCACGGGCTCGTGGCCCAGGAGGTGGAGGCCCTGACCCGGGCCGGCTTCGGTCCCCTGGAGGCGCTCGGCGCCGCGACCTGGGAGGCCAGGCGCTGGCTCGGGCGGCCGGGGCTGACCGAGGGGGAGTCGGCCGACCTGGTCGTCTACCAGGAGGACCCCCGGCAGGACGTGCGGGCCCTGGCCCGGCCGCACCGGGTGGTGCTGCGGGGTCGGGTGCAGCCGCACTCCGGCGCCCGCGGGTAGGACCGGGCTCAGGCCGCCGTCCCGCCGCCCTCCAGGCCGCCGGTCTGGGAGACGGTGAGCAGCACCTCGTAGGCGCGCACCGAGAGGAAGGCCGGCGGGTCCTCGGCCACGACGGCGTCCCGCAGCAGCCGGACGGCGTGCTGCAGCAGGTCCTCGCGTGCGCCGCGCCGACGGATCAGCGCGACCTCGTCCTCCAGCACGCGGTCGAGGAGGCGGGTCGACATCGTGGGCCCCTCGGCGAACCGGGTCCCGTGCGCCAGCCACTGCCACAGCTGCATCCGGGCCAGCTCGACCGTGCCGAAGTCCTCGATGTGCCCGGAGATCGTCGCGGTGCCCTCGCCCGCCAGCCACCCGGTCAGGTAGGTCAGGGAGGAGCGCAGGGCCGTCCGCATCCCGGTGAGGGTGGCGGTCCCGGGAAGCGCGCTCACGTCCCTCAGGGCCTCCGGGTCGACGACGACCTGGGGCTCGTCGGCACCCTCGGCCCGCCAACGACCGGTCGCGTCCTCGCCCGAGCGGCGGTCCCGCTCCTCGAAGGGAGCCCGTGCCACCGGCACCAGGGCCGGGTGCAGCGTCCAGGCGCCGTCGAAACCCTGCTTGGCCTCCCGGGCCTTGTCCCGGTGCACCCGGGCGTGGGTCATCGCCACCGAGTCGTCGAAGGGTCCGCTGGCGGCGAGCGCGATCGGTCCACCGATCGCCTGCACGCCCCGGCGGTGGCAGGTGCGCACGATCACCTCGGTGTAGGTCCGCAGGAAGCGGGTGTTCATCGTGAACGCGTCCCGGTCGGGGAGGGTGTGGTCGGAGCGGTGCCCGTAGGTGCGCAGGTGGGAGAAGACGTAGTCCCAGCGGCCGGCGGCCAGACCGGTGACGCGTCGGCGCAGCGCGTGCAGGATCTCCTCGAGCTGGTAGATCGCCTGCACCGTCTCGACGAGCACGCTGACCCGGGTGCACCCGGGCGGCAGCCCGAGGGCCTCCTCGGCGCGGGTGAGCAGCTCGTCCCACCAGGCGGCCTCCTCCCCGGTCTCCAGCTTGGGCAGGTAGAGGTAGGGGCCGGTCCCGCTGTCCAGCAGGCCCTGCCCGCACCGGGCCAGGAAGGTCACCACGTCGACGACCGGCGCGCTGGCCGGTTCGCCGTCGACGACCAGGTGGGCCTCGGGCAGGTGCAGGCCCCGCGGTCGGACCATGAGGGTGGGCACCATCGGCTCGGCGTTCCCCGTGCGGGAGGCCGCGACCTCGGAGATGACCTGGTGGGCCGACGTCAGCCGGTCAGGGGTGGGGACCAGCATGTCCTCCAGGTCGGCCACCCAGACGTCGGTGCCCGCGCCCAGGGCGGCCTTGGCCGCCTCGGCGGTGGCGGGCGTGGCCAGCTCGACCAGGCGGTAGGTCAGGTCCGCAGGCGGGGGGGACACCCGCCAGGAGGAGTCCTCCCGGACGGCGCGGGTCGCCGCCTGCAGGCCCAGGTCCTCCCCGGCCTGCACGCGGCGGTTGAGCTCCTTGCGCGCACGGACCAGGCGCACCCGTTCGGGGCGGGTGGCGCGCTCCACGTCGGTCAGCACCGCCAGGGCACGGTCGTCCAGCAGGTCGGTCAGGTAGCTGTCCATCAGGCTGTCCTTGCCTCCGGGGGTCGGTGGGCGGCGGTGGTCGTGGTCCGTCCCGCGTGGGCGGACGGCCGGCGCGGCTCCGCGACGAGCGGCACCCGGTGACCGGCCGCGAGCTCGTCGCGACCGGTCACCGGGTGCACCTGCCCCGGGTCGCTCAGTGCTGGAACTGCTCGGCCTCGGTGGAGCCGGACAGGGCCGTGGTCGAGGACTCGGGGTTGACCGCGGTGCTCACAGCGTCAAAGTACCCGGTGCCCACCTCGGACTGGTGGCGGACGGCGGTGTAGCCGCGCTCGGCGTCGGCGAACTCGGCCTCCTGCAGCTCCACGTAGGCGCTCATCCCGGAGCGGGCGTAGCCGTGCGCCAGGTGGAACATCCCGTGGTTGAGGGAGTGGAACCCGGCCAGCGTGATGAACTGGAAGGCGTAGCCCAGCTCGCCCAGCTTGTCCTGGAACTCGGCGATCTCGCGGTCGGAGAGCGCGGCCTTCCAGTTGAACGACGGCGAGCAGTTGTAGGCCAGCTTCTGGTGCGGGAAGTCCTTGTGCAGCTCCTCGGCGAACTCGCGGGCAAGGCCCAGGTCGGGGGTGCCGGTCTCGACCCAGATCAGGTCGGCGTAGGGGGCGTAGGCCTTGGCGCGCGCCAGCACCGGCTCGATGCCGTTGCGCACCCGGTAGAACCCCTCGGAGGTGCGCTCGCCGGTGGTGAACTGCTGGTCGATCTCGTCCACGTCGCTGGTCAGCAGGTCGGCGGCCAGGGCGTCGGTGCGGGCGATGACGACGCTGGGCACGCCCAGGACGTCGGCGGCCAGGCGGGCCGAGTTCAGCGTGCGCACGTGCTGGGAGGTCGGCACCAGCACCTTGCCGCCCAGGTGGCCGCACTTCTTCTCCGAGGCCAGCTGGTCCTCCCAGTGCACGCCGGCCGCGCCGGCGGCGATCATCGACTTCATCAGCTCGAAGACGTTGAGGGGACCCCCGAAGCCGGCCTCCGCGTCAGCCACGATCGGCACGAAGTAGTCGGTGTCGGTCTCGCCCTCCATCCAGGAGATCTGGTCGGCGCGCTTGAGGGCGTTGTTGATCCGCCGGACCACGGCCGGCACGGAGTTGGCCGGGTAGAGGCTCTGGTCCGGGTAGGTCTCCCCGGCGAGGTTCGCGTCGGCGGCCACCTGCCAGCCCGACAGGTAGATGGCCTCGAGCCCGCCCTTGACCATCTGCACCGCCTGGTTGCCGGTCAGGGCACCCAGGGCCCGGGTGAAGGGCTTGGTCTCCAGCGCCTCCCAGAGCCGCTCGGCGCCCCGGCGGGCCAGGGTGTGCTCCTCGACGACGGAGCCGCGCAGGCGGACGACGTCCTCGGCGGCGTAGCGCCGCTCCACGTCGGCCCACCGGGGGTCGGAGGCCCACTGCTGCTCCAGCTCGACGGCCATCTCGGCCGGGGAGAGGCTGGCGTCGTGCGTGCGGGTCGTGGTCGTCATTGATGAACCCCTGTCCTGTGGTGGTGATCGGTCCGTGTTGACAACACTGCCCCACCCGGACCCCCGATGCACCCCCCAGGAGGTGTGAAGTTTCGCACTTCTTTCGCTATCGTGCACAGATGACCACCGTGCACGAGCGCGTCCTGCCGTTCACCCCCTCGGTGCGCCTGGACGGGACCTCCCCACCGACGGCCGACGGGTCCGGCGACCCCGTGGCGCTGGGGCGGCGGGTGCGCCACCACCGGCGTGAGGCGGGGCTGACCCTGGCCGCCCTCGCCGAGCGCACCGGCCTGTCGGCCTCGGCGCTCTCGCTCATCGAGAACGGAAGGCGCGAGGCCCGGGTCTCCACGCTGACGACGCTCGCGCGGGCGCTGGGGGTGCAGACCGACCAGCTCCTGGCGGGCGCACCCCCCAGCCGTCGCGCGGCGCTGGAGGTCCGGTGGGAACGCGCCCAGCGCTCCCCGGGGTTCGAGAGCCTGGGCATCCCGGAGGTCCGGGTGGGGCCCAGCCTGCCGGACGACGCCCTCGAGGCCCTCGTGGGGATGTACGAGACCGTCGTGGGGCTGCAGCACCACCGCACCGCCACGCCGGAGTACGCCCGGGCGGCCAACTCCGAGCTGCGGAGGCTGATGCGCGAGGCGGACAACTACTTCCCCCTCATCGAGGAGCGCGCGGCCGAGCTCGTGGCGGTGGTCGACCACACGCACGGGCCGGTGACCCGGGAGGCGGTCAACCGGATCGCCCGCCACGTCGGGTTCGACATCGAGCCGGTGACCGACCTGCCGTCCTCCACCCGCACGGTGACCGACCTGGAGCACCGCCGCGTCTACGTGCCCGTGCGCGGCGGCCACGACCTGCGGGCGACCGCCCTGCAGGCGCTGGGCCACACCGTGCTCGGCCACGAACCCCCGCGGGACTACGCCGAGTTCCTCGCCCAGCGGGTGGAGATCAACTACTTCGCCGCCGCGGTGCTGCTGCCGCGCTCCAGCGCGGTCCCCTTCCTGCAGCGGGCCAAGCAGGACCGGGACATCGCGCTGGAGGACCTGCGGGACGCCTACGGTGTCTCCTTCGAGACGGCGGCGCACCGGTTCTGCAACCTGGCCACCCGGCACCTGGACCTGCCCGTCCACTTCCTGCGGACCAGCGCCGACGGGGTGGTCTACAAGGCGTACGAGAACGACGGCATCCGTTTCCCCATGGACGCCTCGGGCGCCATCGAGGGGGCCCGGGTATGCCGTTCCTGGACGGCGCGGGTGGTCTTCGAGCAGCCCACGGGGGAGGTCTACCACCAGTACACCGACACCGGCCGTGGCACGTTCTGGTGCACCGCGGTGGCCGAGCAGACCCCCGCCGGTCGGTTCTCGGTCGGCGTGGGGGTGCCCTACGACCAGGTGCGCTGGATGCGGGGACGGGACACCGGGCACCGGCGGGTGTCGGGCTGCCCGGACCCGCGCTGCTGCACCCAGCCCCCTCCCGAGCTGGCCCGGCGCTGGCAGGGCCGGGTCTGGCCCAGCGCCCGGGCGCACTCGCACCTGCTCGCCGTGATGCCGCCGGGCGTCTTCCCCGGGGTGGACGACACCGAGGTCCTGCGCTTCGTGGCCGAGCACGCCGGCCCGTGAACGGCGGTGGAGCGGCGGCGGTGTTGGGGGGCGCACGCAGGGTCTGGCACAATGGCGCGGTACCCGTCCGCGGTCGGCCCCTCTCTCCGTGCCCGGACGTGTCCATCAGCAGGCCCCGCGCCGCGCGTGTTCCCCACGTGGAACGCAGGGCCCTCGCACAGACCAAGAATGAGGAGACACCGCACACGTGGCTGTCAAGATTCGCCTGAAGCGCATGGGCAAGATCCGTGCACCGTACTACCGCGTCGTCGTCATGGACTCGCGCACCAAGCGCGACGGCCGGGCGATCGAGGAGATCGGGAAGTACCACCCCACCGAGGAGCCCTCGCTCATCGACATCGACTCCGAGCGGGTGCAGTACTGGCTCGGCGTCGGCGCCCAGCCCACCGAGCAGGTGGCCGCCCTGCTCAAGGTGACCGGTGACTGGCAGAAGTTCAAGGGCGAGCCGGGTGCCGAGGGCACGCTGAAGGTCAAGGAGCCCCGGCCCGACAAGAAGTCCCTGTACGAGGCCGCGCTCGCCGCCGCCGACAAGGACGACTCCGACTCGCCGGCCACCAAGCGCCGCAGCAAGAAGGCCGAGGAGCCCAAGGCTGAGGAGCCCAAGGCTGAGGAGCCCAAGGCCGAGGAGCCCGCGTCCGAGACCGCCCCCGCCGCCGACACCGACTCCTCCGCCGCGTCCAGCGGCGGCTCTGAGGGCACGGACGCCGGAGCGCCGGCGACCGACGAGACGGCGGCCGAGCAGACCGAGCAGGCCTGACCGTGCTGGAGGAGGCGCTGGAGCACCTGGTCAAGGGCATCGTGGACCACGACGGCGACGTCAGCGTCCGGACCAGGAGCGCCCGTCAGGGCGACATCCTGGAGGTCCGGGTGCACCCGGAGGACCTCGGCCGGGTCATCGGCCGACGTGGCCGCACCGCCAGCGCCCTGCGGACGGTCGTGGGAGCCCTCGCGGGTGGTCAGAAGGTCCGCGTCGACATCGTGGACACCGACCGTCCGCGCTGACCGCCCCCGCTCGACAGCACGGCCCGCCCGGCGCACCCGCGCCCGGCGGGCCGTGCTGCGTCGTGACCGGCAGCGCCCCACCGGCCCCACCGCACCGGGCGCCCACGGCATACCCTGCTCCCACCCCGTGGAGGACGTGCTGCGCACGTCCCCGCACCCCACCACCACCGGAGGGACGCCATGACCGAGGCCCGGCCCGAGCTCGTCGCCGCACGCATCGGCAGGCCGCACGGTCTGCGGGGCGAGGTCACGGTGCAGGTGCACACCGACGAGCCCGAGCGTCGGTTCGTGCCCGGGGCGGAGTTCACCACCGACCCGCCCGGTGCCGGGCCCCTGCGGCTGCGCAGCGTGCGGATCCACCAGGGGACCTACCTGCTGGGGTTCGAGGGTCATCCGGACCGCACGGCGGCCGAGTCGCTCCGCGGCACCCGTCTGCTCGTCGACGACCTCGACGACGACGCCGGCAACGAGGACTCCTGGCGGGAGGAGGACCTGGTCGGCCTGGCCGCGGTCCTCACCGACGGGACCGCCGTGGGGACCGTGACCGCGCTGCACCTGCGGCCGGTCCAGGACCTGCTCGAGGTGGACACCGGCCGCGGCCGCGTCCTGGTGCCCTTCGTGGAGGAGCTGGTGCCCGAGGTCGACGAGGAGGCCGGGCGGGTCGTCCTCGACCCGCCGCCCGGGCTGCTGGAGCTGGGGGAGGAGGGGTGAGCCTGCGGATCGACGTCCTGACGATCTTTCCGGACTACCTCGCTCCTCTGGATCTCTCACTGCTCGGGCGCGCCCGGCGCGAGGGGCTGCTGGAGGTGCACGTGCACGACCTGCGCCGCTGGACGCACGACCGGCACCGCACGGTCGACGACACCCCCTACGGCGGGGGTGCCGGGATGGTGATGCGCCCCGAGCCGTGGGGGGAGGCGCTGGACGAGGTCTGCTCCGGCCTGCCGGGCCGGACCCCACGGATCGTCGTGCCTGGTCCTGGAGGCGAGGTCTTCACGCAGGCCACCGCCCGGCGTCTGGCCGTGGAGGAGGACTGGCTGGTCTTCGCGTGCGGCCGCTACGAGGGCATCGACGAACGGGTCTACGAGGAGTTCGGGGCGCGCTACCCGCTGTCGGTCCTCAGCCTGGGGGACTACGTGCTCAACGGGGGCGAGGTGGCCGTGCTCGCGATGACCGAGGCGGTGGTCCGTCTCGTGCCCGGCGTCGTGGGCAACGAGGCCTCGCTCGTGGAGGAGTCCCACGAGGACGGGCTGCTGGAGTACCCCGTCTACACCAAGCCCCCCGTGTGGCGGGGACGGGAGGTGCCCCCGGTGCTGCTCTCGGGCCACCACGGCGAGATCGCGCGCTGGCGCCACGAGCAGCGGCTCGAGCGCACGGCCCGACGGCGTCCGGACATGCTGGGCGGCGGGGCCGGTTCCGGTGGCCACGGCTCTCAGCGGCCGACGAACTCCTCCTCCGCGTAGCCCTGCAGGTAGAGCAGCGCGGTGAGGTCCCCGTGGTCCACGCGGACGTCGCACTGGTCGGCCACCACCGGCTTGGCGTGCAGCGCCACCCCGGTGCCGGCCCGCCGCAGCATGTCCAGGTCGTTGGCCCCGTCCCCGACCGCCATGGCGTCCCGGGGCGTCAGCCCCAGAGCGGCCGTGATCTCCTCCAGGGCCGCGACCTTGGCCTCGCGGCCCACGACCGGCTCCTGCACGGTGCCGGTGAAGGCACCGTCCTGCTCCAGCAGCACGTTGGCGCGGTGCTCGTCGAACCCCACCCGAGCGGCGACCGCGGCGGTGAACGGCACGAACCCTCCGGAGACGAGCGCGGTCCGGGCCCCGTGGGCCCGCATGGTGGCCACGAGCTCCCGCGCGCCGGGCGTCAGCGTGATCCGCTCGGCCAGGACCGTGTCCACGACCGAGGTGGGCAGGCCGGCCAGCAGCGCGACCCGGGCCCGCAGGGCCGCGGCGAAGTCCAGCTCGCCGTTCATCGCGGCCGCGGTGATCGCGGACACCTGCTCACCCACGCCGGCGTGCGCGGCCAGCTCGTCGATGCACTCCTGCTGGACCATCGTGGAGTCCATGTCCGCGACCAGGACGCGTCGACGCAGCACCCGCGGCTGCACGACGGCGTCCACGCCGCGCCGCGACCACAGCTCGCGCAGCTCGGCCTGCTCCTCCGTGCGGACGGTCCCGGCCAGAGGGACCTGGACGGCCGTCCCCGGCGAGAGCCACCGCGGCTCGCCCGCACCCCAGGCGGTGGGGAGCCGCGCGGCCGCGTCGGCCGGGAGATCGGCCCGGGCGGGGTCGGTGAGCAGCGTCAGGACGGGCACGGGCCGATCGTAGGCCTCCGGGCGGACTTGGACGCGCGGCCGGGGCTCTGGCAGACTGGCCCCCTGCGTCCCGGTCCGGTTCGCCGAAGTCCCGTGCCCCTGCCACAGGGGGAGCTGTGCGGGAGGTCCGGACCGAGGGACGACCACCGACACCGTCCGACCGGGCCACGCGCCCGGCCGGGCCAGAGCGCCGTGACCGACCTGTGGCGGCCACGAGCAGCAGGAGAGATCATCATGCACCAGCTCGACGACGTCAACGCCGCCAGCCTGCGGGACGACATCCCCGCCTTCCGCGCCGGCGACACCATCGACGTCCACGTCCGGGTCATCGAGGGCACCCGCTCCCGGATCCAGGTCTTCAAGGGCGTCGTGATCCGCCGCCACGGCTCCGGCGTGGGCGAGACCTACACCGTCCGCAAGGTCTCCTTCGGCGTCGGGGTGGAGCGCACCTTCCCCCTGCACTCCCCGAACGTGGAGAAGGTGGAGGTCGTCAGCCGCGGTGCCGTCCGTCGCGCCAAGCTCTACTACCTGCGCGACCTGCGCGGCAAGGCCGCCAAGATCCGCGAGCGCCGCGAGTCCACCCCCGCGCAGGCCAGGTCCGCCAGGACCGCGGCCGCCGCGGCACCGGCCCGGAAGGCCGACGAGCAGGCCTGACCCGGTCCGCGCACCGCATACCCGATCCCCCGTCGGCACCTGACCGGCGGGGGATCGGTGCACTCCCAGCGCGGGGCGTTAGGGTCGACCCGGCGCCGATCGACCCGGTGCCACCGGGACCCGGGGACGATCCCAGCGAGCAGACAGGACGACGCAGGTGAGCGACCGCACCAGCCACGACGCGCACCCGCACGCCGAGGGTGCCGACCGGCCCCGGGGCGGGGGGTTCTGGCACGCGGTCCGCGAGGTCGTCCTCATCGCGGTGACGGCGCTGGTCATCTCGTTCGTCGTCAAGACCTTCCTCGCCCAGGCCTTCTACATCCCCTCCGGCAGCATGGAGGACACGCTGGCGGTGGGGGACCGCGTGATGGTGAGCAAGATCCAGGCTGGACCGATGAGCGTGGACCGGGGCGACATCGTCGTCTTCGAGGACCCGGGCGGCTGGCTCGGTCCGCTGCCCCGCACCGACCGGGGCCCGCTCGTGGAGGGCGTCATGGACGTCCTGCGCTTCGTCGGGGTCGCCCCCGCCGACGAGGGCAACCACCTCATCAAGCGGGTGGTCGGCACGGCCGGGGACGAGGTGGTCTGCTGCGACGACCGGGACCGCATCACCGTCAACGGCCAGCCCCTGGAGGAGGACTACCTCTTCCCGGGCGACCTGCCCAGCACCAGCCCGTTCGAGGTCACCGTGCCCGAGGAGCACGTCTGGTTGATGGGGGACCACCGGTCCAACTCGCGCGACTCGCGGGCCCACGACGGCGGCGGGGGTCAGGGCTCGGTGCCGATGGACAACGTGGTCGGGCAGGCCTTCGTGCTGCTCTACCCCTTGGACCACGCCACCTGGTTCACCGTCCCCGACACCTACGACGACGTGCCCGCACCGGAGGCGCGATGACCTCGACCACCGCCCGCCCCCGTCCCCCGGGCGGGGCCTCCCGCAGCCCCAGCCTGCGCGTGGAGCGCGCCCTGCACCGCGAGGGGTATGCGGTGCTCGCGGGCATGGACGAGGTGGGGCGGGGGGCGTTGGCCGGACCGGTGAGCGTCGGCGTCGTCGCGGTCGACCCCGGCTGCCGCAGCGCGCCGACCGGCGTGCGCGACTCCAAGCTGCTGGCCCCCGCGGCCCGCGAGCGACTGGTCCCGGCGATCCGCCGCTGGTGCGTGGGCTGGGGCGTGGGGCACGCCTCCGCCGACGAGATCGACGCCGTCGGCATCATGGCGGCGCTGCGGCTGGCCGGGGAGCGGGCGCTCGCCCAGCTGGCGGCCGACGTCGACCTGGTGCTGCTGGACGGCAACCACGACTGGCTCTCCGACCCGGGCAGGCAGGGACTGCTCGGCCTGCTGGACGAGCGGCCCGCCCCGCCGCCCGTGCGCACCCTGGTCAAGGCGGACCTGCGCTGTTCCTCGGTGGCCGCGGCCTCGGTGCTGGCCAAGGTCTCCCGGGACGCGATGATGGTGCAGATGGCGGCGGAGCACCCGGCCTACGGGTGGGACCACAACAAGGGCTACGCCGCGCCCGACCACCAGCAGGCGCTGCGCGCGCTGGGGCCGTGCGTGCACCACCGCCGCAGCTGGCGGCTGACCGGTGCGGACCTGGACGAAGGGAGTGCGCGATGAGCGCGGAGGACCTGGAGAAGTACGAGACCGACATGGAGCTGGCCCTCTACCGCGAGTATCGCGACGTCGTGGGGCTGTTCTCCCACGTCGTGGAGACCGAGCGACGGTTCTACCTGGCCAACGAGGTGGACGTGCAGGTGCGGACCGGGGGCGGGGAGACCTGGTTCGAGGTGACCATGGCCGACGCCTGGGTGTGGGACGTCTACCGTCCGGCCCGCTTCGTCAAGCAGGCGCGGGTCATCACGTTCAAGGACGTCAACGTCGAGGAGCTGGCCAAGACGGACCTGGAGATCCCCAAGGAGCCCCCCTTCGGCCGCTAGCCTCCTGCGCCGTCCCTCCACACCGTCGGCCCGCCCCCGGACGGGTCCACAGCCGCACCGCCCGCCCTGGCCGCAGGACCCTCCGGCGCGTTGAGATGAGGACGCCGCCCCGAAGGACGGGGACGGCGGACCGAGGAGGGGACATGTCCGGTGGGGGTATGCCGTGGCGGGAGGCCCGGCGGGTCGGGGACGACGGGGAGGAGCTGGCGAAGGACCACCTGGAGGCGCTCGGCTGGCAGGTGGTCGACCGCAACTGGCGGTGCCGGCACGGGGAGCTGGACCTGGTGGCCCGCGACGAGGACGGCTCCCTGGTCTTCTGCGAGGTCAAGACCCGGCGGTCGGCCCGCTTCGGCAGCCCCCTGGAGGCGGTCGACGACGCCAAGGCGCGGCGGCTGCGCCGGCTGGCGTGGGCCTGGCTCGCCGAGCACGGCGAGCGCTCGGCCGCGTTCCGGATCGACCTCATCGGGATCCTGGTCCCGGGGGGCGGGCCGGCGCGTCTCGAGCACCTGCGGGCGGTGGCCTGATGAGCCTGGCCCGGACCTGCGGGACCACCCTGGCCGGTGTCGAGGGACAGGTGGTCACCGTGGAGGCCCACGGCACCGACGGGCTGCCGACCTTCGTCATGAGCGGGCGTCCGGACAGCGCGTGCCGGCAGGCGCCCGACCGGATCCGGGCCGCCTTCCGCAGCCTGCGGCTCGAGCTCCCCCTGCGCCGCTGGACCATCAACCTCTCGCCCGCAGGCGTGCCCAAGGTCGGCAGCGGCCTGGACCTGGCCATCGCCGCCGCCCTGCTCGCCGCCCAGGAGCACGTGCCCGCCGGTCTGGTCGACCGGGTGGCCCACCTGGGGGAGATCGGTCTGGACGGCACGGTGCGTCCGGTGCCGGGCGTGCTGCCGATGGTGGTCGCGGCGGCCGCGCGCGGGGTCACCGAGGTGCTCGTCCCCGTCGAGAACGCCCGCGAGGCCGGGCTGGTCTCCGGGGTCCGGGTCCGCGCGGTGGGCACCCTGCAGGACGTGGTGCGGCACTACGCGGCCCGGGCGGCGGGGGAGGTGGCCGAGCTGCCCGTCCCCGCGCCTGCACCGGTCGAGGTGCACCGCCCGCCCGACCTGGTGGACGTGGCCGGTCAGGCGCACGCCCGCGCGGCCCTCGAGGTGGCTGCGGCGGGTGGGCACCACCTGCTGATGGTGGGTCCACCGGGGGCGGGCAAGACCCTCCTGGCCGAGCGGCTGCCCGGCATCCTGCCGCCCCTGACGCCGCAGGACGCCCTCGACGTCTCGGCCATCCACTCGGTCCTGGGGGTCCTGCCGGCCGGCGGGGGGCTGCTCACCCGGCCCCCGTTCGTGGCTCCGCACCACCACGCCTCCATGGCCGCGGTGGTGGGCGGCGGGTCCGGCACCGTGCGGCCCGGCGCCGTGTCCCGGGCCCACCGGGGGGTCCTCTTCCTGGACGAGGCCCCGGAGTTCCGCCGCGACGTCCTCGACGCCCTGCGGCAGCCGCTCGAGTCGGGGGAGGTCGTCGTCGCCCGGGCCGACCGGCACGTGCGGATGCCCGCCCGCTTCCAGCTCGTGCTGGCCTGCAACCCCTGCCCGTGCGGGGCGGCCGGTGGGCGGTGCACCTGCGCGCCGGCCCGACGCGCGGGGTACTTCTCCCGCCTCTCCGGCCCCCTGCTGGACCGGGTCGACGTCAAGGTGGCCCTGGGGGCGGTGACCCGGGCCGACCTGGCCCGCGGGCCCGGTGAACCGACCACGGACGTGGCCGCCCGGGTGTCCGGAGCACGCGAACGGCAGCGGGAGCGCTGGACGGGGCACCCCTTCTCGCTCAACGCCCAGGCTCCCGGAGCGCTGCTGCGGGACGGGCGGTGGCGGCTCCCGGCCGGGGACCGGCGTCCGCTCGACCGAGCCCTGGACCTGGGCACGCTCACCCTCCGTGGGTTCGACCGCTGCCTGCGCGTCGCCTGGACGCTGGCCGACCTGGCCGGTCTGGAGCGCCCCGGCTACGCGCAGGTCCACCACGCGCTGCACCTGCGCGACGTCCAGGGGGCGAGGGCGGCATGAGGACCCCGTCGCTTCCGGCACGACTGGACGAACGTCGTGCCAGGGCGCTGCTGGCCCGGTCGGCCGAGCCGTACGACGAGAAGATCCAGGGCCTCGTGGCCGACCTGGGGGTGGTCGACCTCGTCGGCCACGCCCTCCGGGACGGCCGTACCCCCGGCGGGGTGGGCCTGGAGCGCCTGGCCGCCCGGCTGCCGCGTGCCACGGGGGTGGACGAGGAGCGTCTCTGCCGGACGCTGGGTGTCCGGCTCGTCGTGCCCGGGGACGAGGAGTGGCCGGTCGAGGTGGACGGGTTGCGCGCACCCCCGTGGTGCCTGTGGGTGCGGGGTCCGCTGAGGGTGGACGAGGTGGGGGCCCGCAGCGTGGCCGTGGTCGGCGCCAGGGCCAGCACGGCCTACGGGGAGGAGGTCGCCGTCCGTCTGTCCTTCGAGCTGGCGGAGCGGGGCTTCACGGTGGTCTCCGGAGCGGCCTACGGCATCGACGGAGCGGCCCACCGGGCGGCGCTGTCCGCGGACGGCCGGACCGTCGCCGCGCTCGCCGGCGGGGTGGACGTGCCCTACCCGCGTGCCAACTCCGACCTCATCGCCGAGATCGGGGCCCGAGGCGCGCTCGTGAGCGAGACCCCGCCCGGCGGCGCCCCGGCCCGGATGCGCTTCCTGGCCCGCAACCGGATCATCGCGGCCCTGGCCGCGGGGACGGTCGTCGTCGAGGCCGGTCTGCGCTCCGGCGCCCGCTCGACGGTCAGGGAGGCCCGTGACCTCGGCCGGCACGTCATGGCCGTTCCCGGACCGGTGACCAGCGTCATGTCGGCCGGCTGCCACGAGGAGATCCGCGCGGGGGCGACCCTCGTCACGGATGCCGCGGACGTGGCCGAGCTCGTCGGCCGCATCGGCGAGGACCTCGCGCCTTCCCGGCGCGGCCAGGTCCTGCCGGAGGACGGCCTCTCCGGGGAGAACCGCCGGGTCTGGCAGTGGTTGCGGCCCCGCACCAGCCTCGGCGTGGACGAGCTCGTGGTCCGTTCGGGCCTGGGCCTGGGGGAGGTGCTCGTGGCGCTCGGTGAGCTGGAGGAGCGGGGTCTGGCCGAGCAGCTGCTGGACGGCTGGCGCCGCGCCGGCGCTGCCGGTCGCGGGGACCACGGCGGGCGGGGACGGCGGTGAGATCTGCCCACGTCCCCGGGCGGCGATGGAGCGCGGCGCTCCTGGCCCTGGCCGTCGGGTCAGGTCCGGCGGCCCTGCCCGGGGCGGTCGCCGACCGGGGCCCGTCGAGAGCGTCTGCCACCGTGGTTCCGCCCGGGGTGGCCGCCACCGTGGTCCCGCCCGGGGCGGCCCCCGGTCCCACCCCGGACCGGGCGTCCGGCGCGCACCCGACCGTCCGCACACCGCTCTGGGAGTGGCCGACCGGCTCGTTCCGAGCCGTCGTCCGGCCGTTCGATCCCCCTGCGCACCGCTGGCTGCCCGGCCACCGGGGGGTGGACCTGCTCGGCCTGCTGGGCGAGCCGGTGCGTGCCGTCGACCACGGCACGGTGACGTTCAGCGGGGAGATCGCCGGCGTGGGCATGGTCAGCGTCACGCACGGCGACGGGCTGCGCAGCACGTACCAGCCCGTCGGCGACCGGGCGGACGAGGGCACGAGGGTGGCGCGGGGCCAGCAGCTCGGCCGGTTGGACCCCGGTGGTCACTGCCTCCTGCTGACCTGCCTCCACCTGGGGGCGGTGCGGGGCCGGGACGACTACCTCGACCCCGCCCTGCTGCTCGGGCACGTGCGGCTGACGCTCCTGCCCTCGTCGACGCCGTGGAGCTGACGGGGGTCAGGCCCGCGGGTGCGCCTGCTGGTAGGCGGCCCGCAGCCTGTCGATGGACACGTGGGTGTACACCTGGGTCGTCGCCAGGCTGGAGTGGCCCAGGATCTCCTGCACCGCCCGCAGGTCGGCGCCGCCCTCCAGCAGGTGGGTCGCCGCGCTGTGGCGCAGTCCGTGGGGGCCCATGTCCGCCACGTCGGGGAGGTGCGCCAGCAGCTCGTGCAGCGCCTCGCGCACCTGGCGCTGACCCACCCGCCGCCCCCGGCGCCCCAGGAACAGGGCCGCTCCGGACTGCGGCGTCGCCAGCCGCGGCCGACCGGTCCGCAGCCACTGCTCGAGGGCGTCGGCGGCCGGTGCCCCGAACGGGACGATCCGCTCCTTGTCCCCCTTGCCCAGGACACGGGCCGTCCCCCCGGACAGGTCAACGTCGTCGACGTCCAGACCGGTCAGCTCGCCGACGCGCATGCCGGAGGCGTAGAGCAGCTCCAGGGCCGCGCGGTCGCGCAGGTGGACCGGGTCGTCGTCGTCGGCGGCCACCGCCGCCAGGTCCATCAGCTGCTGGGCCTGCTCGGCCCGCAGCACCCCGGGGAGCGAGGCGTCCCGTCCGGGTGCGACCAGTCGCACGGCGGGGTCCTGAGCCGTCCGGCCGCTGCGCCGGGCCCAGGCGAAGAAGGTGCGCACCGTCGCCGCCCGGCGGGAGACCGAGGACCGGGCTGCGCCGCCCGCACCCAGGGCCCCGAGCCAGGCCCGCAGGTGGACCAGGCGGACCTCCGTGAGCTCCTCCACCCCCTGCCCGTGCAGGAAGGCGTCCAGGGCGCGCAGATCACCGAGGTAGGCCCGCACCGTGTGCTCGGAGCGACCCTTCTCCACGCGCAGGTGCTGGGCGAAGGCCTGCACGACCACGTCCTCGACCGGCCCCTGGCTGCTCATCGGCCCTCCGTCGGGGGGACCGCGGCCGGAGCCGGCCCGTCCCCGCCGACCCGTTCGACCCTGGTGCCCGCCATCCGGTCGTGCACGCCACGGCCCCCGACGAGCGAGGGGACGGCGCACGCGGCCACGAGGGCCAGGGAGAGCACCACGAGGACCGCGGCGGCTCCCGGCTGCACGTCGAGGACGGCTCTGCTCACGCCCAGGTGGGCCAGCTGCCAGGGGGAGGCCTTGACGAGGTTGCGGACCCACACCGCCCCGTCCGCCGCTCGACCACCCTCGGCGCCGGCGACGGCCAGGTGGGCGACCCGCTTGCCCAGCGTCGCGCGGGCCCGTGACGTCTCGGTGAGGGACAGGTAGAGGACGTAGGGGACCACCGTGGCCACGGTCACGAGCAGGTCGGTCAGCAGCAGGGTGCCGGCCGTGGGGGTGGACGGCTGCGCGGACGCCCAGGGCGAGGGGGCCAGGAACGCCACGAGGGTGAGCACCCCCAGCCACCCGCCGACCACCGCCCAGTCGACGAGCCACGAGGTGACCCGCGGACCTGGCGCGGGGTGCCAGCGGCGGGGGACCCCGGCCCGGCCAGGACCCTCCCCGGCCCCGTGGGGGGTCGGCGGGCGGGACGTCATACCCCAGGCTCTCAGCGCGGACCGAGGACCTGCAGGCGGCGCGCCGCCTCCTCCAGCACCTCGTCCCGCTTGCAGAAGGCGAACCGGACGAGCGAGGCGACCGGTGCCGGGTCGCTGCAGAAGACCGACACCGGCACCCCCACGACCCCGATCTCCACCGGCATCCGGCGGCAGAAGTCGACGGCGTCCTCGACCCCGTGCCCGGAGAGGTCGGCGACGACGAAGTAGGTGCCCTCGCTCGGGGCGACCGGCACCCCGACCCGGGCGAGGGCCTCGACCAGCAGGTCGCGCTTGGCCTGCAGCTCGGCGGCGAACCCGGTGAAGAACGCCTCCGGCAGGCCCAGGCCGTGGGCGACGGCGGGCTGGAGGTGGGTGACGCCGACGAAGGTGAGGAACTGCTTGACGGCGGCCACGGCGGCGACCGCGTCGGCCGGTCCGGTGACCCATCCGGTCTTCCAGCCCGTCAGGGAGAAGGTCTTGCCCACCGAGGAGATGGTCAGGGTCCGCTCGGCCATCCCCGGCAGGGTGGCGATCGGCACGTGCCGGCGGCCGTCGAAGACGAGGTGCTCGTAGACCTCGTCGGAGACGACCCACAGGTCGTGCTCGCGGGCGACCGCCGCCAGACCCTGGAGCTCCTCGGTGGTGAAGACCTTGCCGGTCGGGTTGTGCGGGGTGTTGACCAGCAGCACGCGCGTGCGCGCGGTGACCGCGTCGCGCACGGTGTCCAGGTCCAGCGCGAGATCCGGGAAGCGCAGCGCGACCGGTCGCCGGACGCCGCCGGCCAGGGCCACGGAGGCGTCGTAGGAGTCGTACGCCGGCTCGATGACGACCACCTCGTCACCCGGCTCGACGAGGGCCAGCAGCGCCGCGGCGATGCCCTCGGTCGCGCCCACCGTCACCAGGACCTGGGTGTCCGGGTCCAGGGGTATGCCGTAGAAGCGCTGCTGGTGCTCGGCCACGGCCTGCCGCAGCACCGGCAGCCCGCGGGCCGGCGCGTACTGGTTCAGGCCGCCGTGCAGCCCCTCGGCCGCGATCTGCAGCATCCGGGAGGGACCGTCGGTGTCGGGGAACCCCTGACCCAGGTTCACGGCGTCGTGCTGCAGCGCGCGCTGCGTCATCTCCGCGAAGATGGTCGTGCCGAAGGGGCGCATCCTGGACACCAGTGGCGAGGTCATCGGCCCACCGTAGCCGCGGGCCCCGGGGATTGGGCCGGGCGGCCCGCCTGGCGTACCATGGGCACCACGTGTGGTGTGCCCTGCCCGCATCGCGGTCGGAGCCGCCACACGAATTCGCGCCCGGGCGCGGCCGACGGACCGGTGACGGTCGACAGCGGCGGCGCACCCCGCGGTCCCGTTCCGGCAGATCCGGCACGGGTGGGGCACGTCCCCGGGCCAGGACACCAACTGCACCTTCGACAGAGAGCGAGACCACGGCATGGCCGTCGTCACCATGCGCCAGCTCCTCGAGAGCGGCGTCCACTTCGGGCACCAGACCCGTCGCTGGAACCCCAAGATGAAGCGCTTCATCATGACCGAGCGCAACGGCATCTACATCATCGACCTGCAGCAGTCGCTGACCTACCTCAACGAGGCCTACGACTTCGTCAAGCAGACCGTGGCCCACGGCGGGACGATCCTGTTCGTCGGCACGAAGAAGCAGGCGCAGGAGTCGGTGGCGGAGCAGGCGACCCGGGTCGGCATGCCCTACGTGAACCACCGGTGGCTGGGCGGCATGCTCACCAACTTCCAGACCGTCTCCAAGAGGCTGACCCGCCTCAAGGAGCTCGAGGAGATCGACTTCGACGACGTGGCCGGCAGCGGCCGCACGAAGAAGGAGCTCCTCATGATGCGCCGCGAGTACGAGAAGCTGGCGCGCACCCTGGGTGGCATCCGCGACATGCAGAAGGTCCCCTCGGCCATCTGGGTCGTGGACACCAAGAAGGAGCACCTGGCCGTCACCGAGGCCCGCAAGCTGGGCCTGCCGGTCATCGCGATCCTCGACACCAACTGCGACCCGGACGAGGTCGACTACAAGATCCCCGGCAACGACGACGCCATCCGGTCGGTCACGCTGCTGACCCGGGTCGTCGCCGACGCGGTCGCCGACGGCCTGATGTCGCGCTCGGGCGGAGGCTCCTCGGAGGAGACCGCTGCGGCCGAGCCGATGGCCGAGTGGGAGCGCGAGCTGCTGGCCGGGGCCGAGACCGAGCAGGGTCCCGCGGCCGGCGCTGACTCGCCAGCCGCTGACGCGCCAGCCGCTGACGCGCCGACCGCCACCACCGACGTCACCGCGGCCACCGCGGACGCCGGGACGGTCGCCGAGGACGCTCCTGCCGTCGACGAGGAGGCGCCCGCGGTCGAGAGCCCGGTCGAGGCGATCGGCACCTCCGCGGACGACGCGGAGGCCGTCCAGGTCGAGGCCCAGGAGGCCGTGGCCGAGCAGTCCCCGGCCGCCGACGACGAGTCCGTCCAGTCCTGACCACCGCCACCCGCATCCAGAAGGAGCGAAACCGTACTCATGGCGAACTACACCGCCGCTGACATCAAGACCCTGCGCGAGTCCACCGGCGCCGGCATGATGGACGTGAAGAAGGCGCTCGACGAGGCCGACGGCGACCTGTCCAAGGCCACCGAGATCCTGCGCGTCAAGGGTCTGAAGGGCGTCACCAAGCGCGAGGGCCGGTCGGCCTCCAACGGCCTGGTCCGGGCGCACGTCGACGGTGGCGTCGGCACCCTGGTCGAGGTCAACTGCGAGACCGACTTCGTGGCCAAGAACCCGAAGTTCGGCGAGCTGGCCGACCAGCTGCTGGCCCAGGCCGTCGCGGCCGGCGCCACCGACGCCGAGTCGCTGCTGGCCTCCGAGCTGGACGGCCGCAGCGTCAAGGAGATCGTCGACGAGGCCAACGCCGGTCTGGGCGAGAAGATCGAGGTCCGTCGGGTGGCGCGCGTCACCGGTGACCAGGTCGTCTCCTACCTGCACAAGACCAACCCCGACCTGCCCGCGCAGATCGGTGTCCTCGTCGCCACCAGCGGGGGCGACGAGCAGGTGGCCCGCGACATCGCGATGCACGTCGCCGCGTTCTCGCCCTCGGTCCTGTCCCGCGACGAGATCGACGCCGAGACCGTGGAGAAGGAGCGTCGGATCGCCGAGGAGACCGCACGCGAGGAGGGCAAGCCGGAGCAGGCGCTGCCCAAGATCGTCGAAGGTCGCGTCAACGGCTTCTTCAAGGAGAACGTCCTGCTCGACCAGGCGTTCGCCAAGGACAACAAGAGGTCCGTCGCCCAGGTGGCCCAGGAGGCCGGCGCAACCGTCACCGGTTTCGCCCGGTTCAAGGTCGGCGTCTGACCCGCACGAGCACCCCGTCCACGGGCCCGCAGCCGCACGGCTGCGGGCCCGTGGCACGTCCGTGCCCTCCCCGGGACCGGTCCCCGTCCCGGTCGGTCGAGGTGGGTCCGCACAGTCGCGGTGTGGCAGGATCGGGCGACCGCCCACCGCATACCCCGGAGGTTCTCCGCATGCCGACCAGCGCCGCGCCCGCGACCGTCCAGACCCCCACCTCCCCGGCCGCCACCGACGAGGAGCACTCCGCCCGTCGCGTCCTGCTCAAGCTGTCCGGCGAGGCCTTCGGCGGCGGTGCGGTCGGGCTGGACCCGGACGTGGTCCGGGGGATCGCCCGGCAGATCGCGGCCGCGCACCGCACGGGGGTGCAGATCGCGGTGGTCATGGGCGGCGGCAACTTCTTCCGGGGGGCCCAGCTGCAGCAGCGCGGGATGGAGCGGGCGCGGGCCGACTACATGGGCATGCTCGGCACGGTCATGAACTGCCTGGCGCTGCAGGACTTCCTGGAGAAGGAGGGCGTGGACACCCGGGTGCAGACCGCGATCACCATGGGCCAGGTGGCCGAGCCCTACATCCCCCGCAAGGCCATCCGGCACCTGGAGAAGGGGCGGGTGGTCATCTTCGGGGCCGGCGCGGGGATGCCGTACTTCTCCACCGACACCGTCTCGGCCCAGCGTGCCCTGGAGATCAAGTGCGACCAGGTGCTGATGAGCAAGCACGGGGTCGACGGCGTCTACACCGCCGACCCGCGGACCGACGACGACGCGGTCAAGCTGGAGGAGCTGACCTTCTCCGAGGCCCTCGCCGGCAACCTGCGGGTCGTCGACGCCGCCGCCTTCAGCCTCTGCATGGACAACGAGCTGCCGATGCTCGTGTTCGGCATGGACGACCAGGACGCCATCACCCGGGCGATCACGGGTGAGAGGATCGGGACCATGGTCACCGCCGGCTGACCCCCCGGGCACGCCCGGCGGCACCGCCGGCACACCGAACGACGAACGACGCAGAACCACCGACACGACGAAGGAGCGGTACCGAGGATGTCCGAGGTCATCGAGCTGGCCCTCATGGAGGCCGAGGAGAAGATGGACAAGGCGCTGGAGGTGGCGCGCGAGGACATGGCCTCGATCCGCACCGGCCGGGCCCACCCGGGGATGTTCGCCAAGCTGGAGGTGGACTACTACGGCTCGCCCACCCCGATGCAGCAGCTGGCCTCGTTCACCGTCCAGGACGCGCGCACCCTGCTCATCACTCCCTACGACAAGAGCGCGATGACGGCCATCGAGAAGGCGCTGCGCGACTCCGACCTGGGGGCCAACCCGGGCAACGACGGCAACGCCATCCGCATCGTCATGCCGCAGCTGACCGAGGAGCGGCGCCGCGAGTACATCAAGCTGGCCCACACCAAGGGCGAGGACGCCAAGGTCTCGGTGCGCCACGTGCGCCGGCACGCCAAGGACACCATCGACCGGGCCGTCAAGGACGGCGAGGTGGGCGAGGACGAGGGCACCCGGGCCGAGAAGGAGCTGGAGGCCCTCACCAAGCGGCACGTCGAGGCCGTCGACGAGATCCTCAAGCACAAGGAGACCGAGCTGCTCGACGTCTGAGCAGCCGGTCCGACCCGCCACCGTGAGCCCCGAACCGACGACGCAGGAACCCGGCCGGCCGACCTCCCGACGGGCCTACCGCGCCCGCGCGGCCGTGCGTCCTCCGGCCGGCGAGAAGAGGCCCCCGGGCCGGGCGGGCCGCAACCTGCCCGCGGCCACGGCGGTGGGACTGGGCCTGATCGCCCTCATCGTCGTCCTGCTGCTGTTCTCCCCGGCCGCGTTCGTCGCGCTGGTCACCCTCGTCGCGGTGATCGGGGTCTGGGAGCTGGACCACGCGCTGCGGCAGGGGCGGATCACCCCGCCGCTGCCCCCGATGCTGCTGGCCGCCGGGCTGGTCCCGCTGGCCTACCTGACCGGTCCGGACGGTCTGGCGCTGGGGTTCGCGGCCGCGGCGTGCCTGGTGCTGCTGTGGCGCTCGGTCGGTCCGCCCGAGGACGCCGTCCGGGACATCGCCGGCGGCGTGTTCGTCGTCGCCTACGTCCCCGTCCTGGCCGCCGTGGCTGCCCTCATGTTCGCCGAGCCGGACGGGGCGGGGCGCATCCTCACCTTCGTCCTGGTCACCGTCGCCAGCGACACCGGGGGGTATGCCGTGGGCGTCCTGAAGGGACGCACCCCCATGGCACCCTCGTTGTCGCCGAAGAAGTCGTGGGAGGGCTTCGCCGGGTCGGTCGGCACCAGCGCCGTGGTCGGCATGCTGGCCGTCGTGCTGCTCCTGGACGGGCCGTGGTGGGCGGGGCTGGTCGTCGGTGCCGTCGCGGCCTCCTTCGCCACGGTCGGGGACCTGGCCGAGTCCTCGATCAAGCGGGACCTGGGGATCAAGGACATGGGCCACCTGCTGCCCGGTCACGGGGGCATCATGGACCGCCTGGACTCCCTGCTGGTCACCGCGCCGGTCTGCTGGGCCCTGCTGCGCGTGCTCGTCTGAGCCGGCCCCGGTGCGACAATGGTGAGGATGACCACCGAGCTGCCGACCCCCGCCACCCGTCCCGCCCCCGGGACGCTGACCTTCAGCGCGCCCCGCCGCGGCAAGGCCCCCCAGCACCTGGCCGACCTGGACCTGGCCGGCCGCAAGGCGTGGGCCGGCGAGCTGGGCGTCCCCGGGTTCCGCGCCGACCAGGTCTCGCGCCACTACTTCGAGCGGCTGGTCGCCGACCCGGAGCAGATGACCGACCTGCCGGGAGCCGGCCGTGCCGAGCTGGTCGGCACCCTGCTGCCGGAGCTGCTGACCCCCGTGCGGACCCTGTCGGCGGACGACGGGGCCACGCTCAAGCAGGTGCACCGGCTGCACGACGGAGCCATGGTCGAGTCCGTGCTCATGCGCTACCCCGGGCGGGTGACCATGTGCATCTCCAGCCAGGCCGGCTGCGGGATGAACTGCCCGTTCTGCGCCACCGGCCAGCAGGGTCTGACGCGCAACCTGTCGACGGCCGAGATCGTGGAGCAGGTCGTCGCCGCGGCCCGGGCGCTGCGGCACGGGGAGCTGGGGACCGGGACGGCCGTCGAGGGTGGGCACGACGCGTCCGCCGAGCAGAGCGTGGAGCAGGCCCTGCGGGTCTCCAACGTCGTCTTCATGGGGATGGGCGAGGCCCTGGCCAACTACCGGCGGGCGGTCGACGCGATCCGTCGGCTCGTCGACCCCGCCCCCGGCGGTCTGGGCATGTCCGCGCGGGGCATCACGATGTCCACGGTGGGCCTGGTCCCGGCCATCGACAAGCTCGCGGGCGAGGGCATCCCGGTGACCCTGGCGCTGAGCCTGCACGCCCCCGACGACGAGCTGCGCGACGAGCTCGTCCCGATCAACACCCGCTGGAAGGTGGACGAGGCGCTCGACGCCGCGCGCCGCTACTTCGACACCACCGGGCGCCGGGTCAGCATCGAGTACGCGCTCATCAAGGACATCAACGACCACGCCTGGCGGGCCGACCTGCTGGGGGAGAAGCTCAACGCCCGCGGCCGCGGCTGGGTGCACGTCAACCCGATCCCGCTGAACCCCACGCCGGGCTCGAAGTGGACCGCCTCCCGCCGGGGGGTCGAGCAGCAGTTCGTCGAGCGGCTGCTCGCCCACGGCATCCCCACGACCGTGCGCGACACCCGTGGCTCGGAGATCGACGGAGCGTGCGGCCAGCTGGCCGCGGTCACGGACTGAGCAGGTCCGCCGCCTCCTCGACCGTGTCGACCAGGTGCACGGCCCCGGCCATCGCGCGCCCTCGCCCGAGCGACCGCAGCAGCGGCCACACGGGCAGGTGCCCGGTCCAGTGCTCGCGTCCCACCAGGACCAGGGGAGCGAGGGGACCGAGCTCCACGTCCACCTCGTAGTAGAGCCGGGTCGCCGCCTGGAAGACCTCCTGCACGGTCCCGGCGGCCCCCGGCAGCACGACCAGGCCACCACGGGAGTGCGCCAGCAGCAGGTCCTCGCGCACGGCGTTGGAGAAGAACTTCGCGACGAGCTGGGCGAAGGCGTTGGGCGGCTCGTGGCCGTAGAACCACGTCGGGACGCCCAGGCTGCGCAGGGCCCGCGGCCCCTCTGCGGGCGCACCCGAGCGCAACTGCAGGGCGGGGGAGACCCAGGCGGCGATGTCGGGCGCGAAGTCCGGCACCCGGGCGACCTCGGCCAGGGCGTGGTCGAGCACGTCGCCGTCCGGGGCCCACGCGCCCAGGTTGGCCGCCTCCATGGCCCCGGGGCCGCCACCGGTGACCACCAGCGTCCCGGCGCTGGCCAGGCGGTGCCCCAGCACGGCAGCCGTGGCGAAGTCCCCGGTGCCCCGGCGCAGCGCGTGGCCCCCCATCACCCCGACGACCCGGCGGCCGGCGACGACCGCGGCGAGGGCGTCGGCCATCGCGTCGTCGTGGATCGCGCGCAGCGCCGTGACGTAGGCGTCGTGCGCCACGGACGCGTCCCGCGACCAGGCGTAGGCCCTGGCGTCCACGGTGTGGGCGTAACCGACCTCGTCCAGACCGGCGTAGAGCTCCTGGGGCGTGTAGAGCCGGGCCCGGTAGGGGTCCACCGGTGCACGGGGATCGGCCGGGAAGACGATCGCGCCGTGCCGGCGCAGGTGCTCCTCGACCTCGTCGTCCAGGTGGCCGCCCAGCACGACGATGTCGCCCAGGTCCTCCCGCCCGAGCAGCAGGTCGCGGTGCGAGCGCAGGTCCAGGCCCTGCAGCCGCAGGTTGTGCAGCGGTTCGGGGGAGCGCAGCGCCCGCTCCCAGGCGTGCTGGTCCTCGATCTCGCGGCCGGCGCCCACCCGCACGCCCTGCGCCCGGCCGTACCGCACCTCGCCGCCGACGCCGACGTCCTGACCCGACCCGCCGGCACCGGGGGGACCTGGCGGGGACGTCCGCTGCCGCTCTGCATACCCTGAGGGTAGTCACCGACCTCATCCCGACCCGGGTGGCGGCGGTGCGGAACGATCGGAGTGGAGAGCCATGGACAACGACGCCCGGCAGAGCTACCGAGACCTGGTCGCCGCGAGCCTCACGGACCCGCAGGACTTCTGGGGGGAGGCCGCCGGGCTCATCGACTGGACCACCCCGCCGCGCACGGTCCTGGACGACAGCAACCCGCCGTTCTACCGCTGGTTCGCCGGAGGCCGGCTCAACGTCTGCTTCAACGCCCTGGACCGGCACGTCGTCCACGGCCGGGCCGACCAGACGGCGCTGATCTACGACAGCCCCGTGGCCGGCACGAAGCGCAGCTACACCTACGCTCAGCTGCTGGACCTCGTGGCCCGGTTCGCCGGTGTCCTGCGCGACCTGGGCGTGGCCAAGGGCGACCGGGTCGTCGTCTACATGCCGATGGTGCCCGAGGCCGTCGTGGCGATGCTGGCGTGCGCCCGCATCGGTGCCGTCCACTCGGTCGTCTTCGGCGGGTTCGCCCCGGCCGAGCTGGCGGCTCGGATCGAGGACGCCGAGCCCAGGGTCGTCGTCTCGGCCAGCTGCGGCATCGAGCCCAGCCGCACGGTGCCCTACAAGCCGATGCTCGACGAGGCGATCCAGCGCTCAGCGCACAAGCCCGACCACTGCGTCGTCCTGCAGCGCGAGCAGCTCCCCTGCGAGATGGGGGAGCGCGACCTGGATTGGGACCGGCTCATGCACCCGGACGCGGTCGCCCCTGCGGCGTGCGTGCCCGTGGAGGCCACCGACCCGCTCTACGTCCTCTACACCTCGGGCACCACCGGGAAGCCCAAGGGCATCGTGCGGGACAGCGGAGGGTATGCCGTCGCGCTGCGGTGGTCGATGACCAACCTCTACGGCGTGCAGCCCGGGGAGGCCTGGCTGTGCGGTTCCGACGTCGGCTGGGTGGTCGGCCACTCCTACATCGTCTACGCGCCGCTGCTCACCGGAGCCACGACGGTCCTCTTCGAGGGCAAGCCGGTCGGCACCCCCGACGCCGGCACCTACTGGCGCCTGATCGACGAGTACGACGTGGTCGCCGCCTTCACCGCCCCGACCGCGATCCGGGCGATCAAGAAGCAGGACCCGGACGCCACCCTCATGGCCGGCCACGACCTGTCCTCGCTGCGCACGCTCTTCCTCGCCGGCGAGCGGCTCGACCCCGACACCTGGCAGTGGGCCACCGAGCACCTAGGGGTGCCGGTCGTGGACAACTGGTGGCAGACCGAGACCGGGTGGCCGATCGCGACCAACCCGGTGGGGATCGCCCCGTTCGAGATCAAGCCGGGCAGCCCCACGCTGCCGACGGTGGGCTACGACGTGCGCGTCCTCGACGAGGTCGGCCGGGAGGTGGAGCGCGGCACCGAGGGCGCCATCTGCCTGAAGCTGCCGCTGCCGCCGGGGACCCTGCCGACCCTGTGGGGCGACGACGAGCGCTACGTCTCCTCCTACCTGTCCGCCTTCGAGGGCTACTACCTCTCCGGCGACGGCGGGTACGTCGACGAGGACGGTTACGTGTTCGTCATGGGCCGTACCGACGACGTGCTGAACGTCGCCGGGCACCGGTTGTCCACGGGGTCGCTCGAGGAGGCGCTGGCCGGGCACCCCGCGGTCGCCGAGTGCGCGGTCATCGGCGTCAGCGACCCGCTGAAGGGGCAGGTGCCGCGGGCGCTGGTCGTGCTCAAAACCGGCATCGACCCCGACGAGGAGGGGCAGGAGCAGCTCCGCGCGGAGCTGGTCCAGCGGGTGCGCTCGGAGGTGGGCGCGGTGGCCGCCCTGCGGCAGGTGGACATCGTCGAGGCGCTGCCCAAGACGCGCTCGGGAAAGATTTTGCGCAAGACGATGCGCCAGATCGCCGACGGCCAGGAGGCCCTGGTCCCCTCCACGATCGAGGACGTCTCGGTCCTGGACGACCTCGGCCCGGTGCTGCGGGGCCGCTGACCCGGCCGGCCCGGCCTGGGCGCCACCCCGGCGCGGAGCGGGCCTGGACGCCTGTGGACGACGGGTGCGCCGGCGGGTCGCCGCGTCCTACCCTCGCACCAGGTCGCCGGGCAGGGGCCCGGTCAGCGAAGGAGGGGTGGGTCGATGGTGGACCGGATCGGCGTGGACGTGGGCGCGGTCGAGGCGCTCGCCGGCAGGCTCGACCGCGCCGCGGGGGCGCTGCAGGAGGTGCTGCGGCTCGTCGGGCCCGGATGGGAGCGGGCGGGAGCGGCGGTCGGGGACGCCGCCCTGAGGTCGGCCGTGACCGAGGCCGGCCAGGAGTGGACGCGGTATGCCGTGGCGCTGGGGACCGCGCTCGACGCCCTGGCGCGGGCGACCAGGGAGTCGGCCCGCGCGTACGCGGAGACCGAGGGCCGGGTCGCCACGGGCTGGGACGTCCTGGGCGCGGGGGCATCGCGGTGAGCGGGACGGGCGCGGCCCTGCGGGCCCGTCCGGAGGAGCTGCGTGAGGTCGCGTCCCTGCTGCGGGCGGCGGGGACGGAGGTGCAGGGCCTCGCCGACGACGTGGGGTCCGCCCGCGCAGCGGGTCCGGCGTGGGTGGGGCTGGCGGCCCTGGAGCAGGCGGCCCGCGCCGAGGCGACCGCCCGTCTCGTGACCGCCCTGGCCCTGCCGGGGGAACGGGCGGGCGTGATCCTCTCCGAGGTCGCCGACGCGACGGCCCTGGCCCGGGAGGAGATGACCCGCTGGCAGCGGCAGGGGGAGGAGCTGGCCGAGGAGCTCGCCCGTCTGCGCGTGACGACGTCCACCTGCGACCCGTCGGTGCTGCCGGTCCTGACCGCGCGGATCGAGCAGCTCCAGCTCGAGCTGGAGCGCGCCCGCGACCAGGTGCGGACCGCGGGGGAGGAGCTGGAGCTCGTCCTGGGCGTCGCCGCCCGGCAGCTGCGCGACGCCGTGCTGCCCCTGCGGGCGGTGGTCGAGCAGGTGACCACGCTGGGGACGGCGGGCAGGAAGCTGGCGGCCGCCCGGCGGCCCGCGCGTCGGGCCGCGGTCGCGGTGGCGGGACTGACGACGCTGGCCCAGGCCCGCTGGTCGCGCGACGGACGGGTCCGGGAGGCGGCCCGGACCCGCCTGCAGGGTGCGCCCGAACGGTGGGCGCAGGCGGGACGTCCCGCCCCGCCGGGACGGTTCGTGCCCCGTCGGCTGCACGGTCCCGTCGCCCTCGTGGGACGGCTCGCCCCGGTGTGGACCTGGTTCGGCGCCCTCTCGGACCTGCGGGACGGGGGCGGCCAGCAGGGCTGGCGGGGGACGGTGACCAGGGTCGCCGCGGGCGGAGCGCTGGTCGGGATTCCGGCCATGGCGCTGACGGTCCTGCCGCCGGTCGCCCTCGCCGGGGCGGTGGCCGTGGGGGCCTACACGGTCTGGACCACCGGGTCCTGGCTCTACGACCACCGACGACCGATCGGCAGGGCGGCCCGTTCCGCCTGGTCGCGGGCCCGGAGCGCGGGAACCCGGGCGGGTGGCTGGGTCCGACGGTCGGGGGAGGCCGCGGTCGCCCGCGCCCGGTCGCGGGCCGGTGAAGGGCTGCGTCGCCTGGCGCAGACCGGACGCCGCGCCGGCGACGGTGCCACCCGGCTCGGAGGGGCGGCGGGGCGCTGGAGGTCCGAGGTCGGTCGGGTGGTGGGACGGACCGGGGTGGTGCCCGACCTTCCCCTGCGCCCCGGGCCGAGGTCGCCGGTGCTGCCCCTGCGGTGGTCCTGGTGAGCGGCCCGCACCCCTTCGTGACCCTCACCGACTCCGAGCTGGCGGTCCTCGAGGAGGCGCACCTGCGGGAGCTGGCGGGGGGACCGGAGCCCGGCGGGACCGGCCCGGGCGGGGCCGACCTCGGCGGGACCGACCCGGACGGCGCCTCCGAGCACGCCCGCCGGACCCTGCGCGCGCGGGGGCTGCTGACCGCCGACGGTGACCTCGTCCCCGGGGACGTCGCCGAGGACGGGGCGCCGGACCTGCCCGCGGCCGTCGGGCTGGCCCTGGACGTTCGGCTCTCGGCCGACGTCCGTGTGGTGGCCTCCCGCCTGGTCGGGCCGCTGCTCGGAGTCGGACCCGAGGAGCACCGGCCCGTGCGCTCCACCCGGGTCCTGCACCTGGTGGCCCAGGGTGCCTGCGTCGAGGACCTCGACGAGGAGGGCCTGCACTCGCTGGCCCTGACGACCGACCAGGAGCAGGCGGCCAGGTCCCTGGAGGAGGCCCTGCTGCCCCCGGACGCGGCCGACGGCCGGGGCGGGCCGGTGCAGGTCGACACGGCCCGGGTCGAGCATCTGGTCGAGGCCCTCGGTCGACCCACGGTCCTCGCCGAGCTGGCCGTCCTCGTTCCCAAGGGCGACGGTCCCGGAGCACCAGCCGCGACGGGCGTGCTGCTCGCGATGGGGCCCGGAGGGTGCTGGGCGGGTCCCACGGCGGTCGACGAGGACGGCCGCACCACGCTCCACCCGGTGCCGCGCACGTGGCTGGGCGACCGGGCCCGGCTCACCGTGGACGCTGTGCTGGGCAGGGTGGCCGACGGGGCGGAGGGCACAATGGCCCGGTGACGTCCCGCTCCGTGACCATCCTCGGCTCCACCGGCTCCATCGGCACCCAGGCGGTCGAGGTGATCGACGACCACCCCGGCCTCTTCTCCGTGCGGGCCGTCGCCGCCGGAGGAGCCGACCTGGTTCAGCTGGCCAGGCAGGCGGTCCACCTCGGCGCCGAGCAGGTGGCCGTCGCCCGGGAGGGCCGGCACGTGCTGGACGAGCTGCGCGAGGCCCTCGAGCACGCGGCGCGGGCCGCGGGGCGCACGGCATACCGTCCCGAGGTGCTCACCGGGCCCGACGCCGCCACCGCGGTCGCCGGGAACGGGGCGGAGGTCGTGCTCAACGGGATCACCGGCAGCATCGGGCTGCGGCCCACGCTCGCGGCGCTCGCCGCGGGCAGCACCCTGGCCCTGGCCAACAAGGAGTCGCTCATCGTCGGTGGTCCCCTCGTCACCGCAGCGGCCGCCCCCGGACAGATCGTCCCGGTCGACTCCGAGCACAGCGCCATCGCCCAGTGCCTGCGGGGCGGACGGCGCGAGGAGCTGCGCCGTCTGGTCGTCACCGCCAGCGGCGGACCCTTCCGCGGCATGACCCGCGAGCAGCTGATGGACGTCACCCCCGGGCAGGCGCTGGCGCACCCCACCTGGGACATGGGTCCGGTGGTGACGACCAACTCGGCCACGCTCGTCAACAAGGGGCTGGAGGTGATCGAGGCGCACCTGCTCTTCGAGGTGCCCTTCGACGACATCGAGGTCGTCGTCCACCCGCAGTCCGTCGTGCACTCGATGGTCGAGTTCGTGGACGGCTCCACCCTGGTGCAGGCCTCCCCGCCCACGATGCACATCCCCATCGCCCTCGGCCTGTCCTGGCCCGGCCGGCTCGTGGACGTCGCCGCACCGTGCGACTGGACCACCGCCGCCACCTGGGAGTTCTTCCCCCTCGACCACGACGCCTTCCCCGCCGTCCGCCTCGCCGAACGGGTGGGCCGCGCCGGGGGGACCTTCCCGGCGGTCTACAACGCGGCGAACGAGGAGTGCGTCGAGGCCTTCCACGCCGGGCGGCTGCGCCTTCCCGAGGTCGTCGACGTCGTCGCCCGGGTCGTGGAGGACCACGCCGCCGGGAACGGATCGGCGGCCCCGGGAGTTGACCTCTCCGTGGACCAGGTCCTGGCGGCCGACGCCTGGGCCCGTCGGGCCGCGTCCTCCCGGATCGGCGGGACGGCCCCGCCCCGGCAGGCCCACCCGTGACCCGTCGGGAGCAGCACCAGGAGGACCAGCCGTGATGTACCTGCTCGGCGTGCTGATGATGGTCGTCGGCGTGGCGGTCTCGATCGCGCTGCACGAGGTCGGGCACCTGGTGCCCGCCAAGCGGTTCGGCGTCAAGGTCACCCAGTACATGGTGGGTTTCGGACCGACCCTGTGGTCCCGCCGCCGGGGAGAGACCGAGTACGGGGTCAAGGCGGTCCCGCTGGGCGGCTACGTCCGGATGATCGGGATGTTCCCGCCGCGCGCCGCCGACGGCGGGCGGCTGCGCCGGTCCTCCTCCAACCCTTTCCACCAGATGATCGAGCAGGCCCGCACCGACTCGCTGGACGAGGTCGAGCCGGGGGAGGAGCACCGCACCTTCTACCGGCTGCCGGTGTGGCAGCGTCTGGTCGTCATGGCGGGCGGTCCGTTGATGAACCTGGCCATCGCGGCCGTGCTGGTGACGCTGCTCCTCACCGTCCACGGGGTGGGGACCCTCACCCCCACGGTCTCCGCCGTCGCCGCGTGCGCCAACACCGACGTCGCCGACGACAGCTGCGAGGGGCAGGACCCCTCCCCGGCCCGGGCTGCGGGCCTGCAGGCCGGGGACACGATCCTGGCCGTCGACGGCACCCCGGTGCAGACGTGGGCGCAGACCACCTACGCGATCCAGAACGCCGGGGACACCGCGACCTTCACCGTCGAGCGGGAGGGTGCCGAGCGCACGCTCGAGGCCGACCTCGTGCTCCGCGAACGGCCGTTGATGACCCCCGACGGGCAGTACCAGGTGGACGAGGAGGGCGAGCTGGTCCTGGGTCAGGTCGGCTTCCTGGGGGCCAGCCCCACGTTCGTCTACGAGCCGCAGCCGGTCACGGCCGTGCCCGGCTTCGTGGGCGAGATGTTCACCGGGACCGCACGGATCGTGCTGACGCTGCCCCAGCGCATGGTCGACGTCGCCCAGGCGGTCGCCGGCGTGGAGGACCGGGACGCGGAGGGCCCGATGTCGGTGGTGGGCGTGGGCCGCGTGGCGGGCGAGGTCGCCGACGGGGCCCTCGGCGACGCCGGCGAGTCGGTCGCGGACCGGTTCTGGATCCTGCTGTCGTTGGTCGCCTCGCTCAACATGGCCCTGTTCGTCTTCAACCTCATCCCCCTGCTGCCGCTCGACGGCGGGCACATCGCCGGAGCGCTGTGGGAGGGCGTGAAGAAGGCCTGGCACCGGGTCCGGGGGCTGCCCGCCCCGGGGCCGGTCGACACCGCCAAGGCGCTGCCGGTCGCCTACGCCGTCGCCGTCGGGCTGCTCGGCATGACCGCCCTGCTCATCTACGCCGACATCGTCACCCCGATCCGGCTCACCTGACCCGGACCCGACCCCCGCGAAGGAGGGCACCGCCCCCGGGCGGTGCGATACTCGATCCCATGACTGCTGGCAACCCCATCTCGCTCGGTATGCCGTCCGCGCCCCCTCCGGTGCTCGCACCGCGGCGCCCGACCCGCAAGATCAGGGTGGGCAAGGTCGAGGTCGGCGGCGACGCGCCGATCTCGGTCCAGTCGATGACCACGACGCCCACGACAGACGTCAACGCCACCCTGCAGCAGATCGCCGAGCTGACGGCCACCGGCTGCGACATCGTCCGGGTGGCGTGCCCCAGCCAGGACGACGCCGACGCCCTGCCGGCCATCGCCCGCAAGTCCCAGATCCCGGTGATCGCCGACATCCACTTCCAGCCCAAGTACGTCTACGCCGCGATCGACGCCGGCTGCGCGGCGGTGCGCGTCAACCCCGGCAACATCCGCAAGTTCGACGACCAGGTCAAGCAGATCGCCCGGGCCGCCAAGGACGCAGGGGTCTCGATCCGCATCGGCGTCAACGCCGGGTCGCTCGACCCGCGGATCATGAAGAAGTACGGCAAGGCCACCCCCGAGGCCCTCGTGGAGTCCGCCGTCTGGGAGGCCGGCCTGTTCGAGGAGCACGACTTCCACGACTTCAAGATCTCGGTCAAGCACAACGACCCCGTCGTCATGGTGCGCGCCTACGAGATGCTGTCCGAGCGCGGCGACTGGCCCCTGCACCTGGGGGTGACCGAGGCCGGGCCCGCGTTCCAGGGCACCATCAAGTCCTCGGTGGCCTTCGGGGCGCTGCTCTCCAAGGGCATCGGCGACACCATCCGGGTCTCGCTCTCGGCGCCGCCGGTGGAGGAGGTCAAGGTCGGCAACCAGATTCTGCAGAGCCTCAACCTCAAGCCGCGCAAGCTGGAGATCGTCTCCTGCCCCTCGTGCGGGCGGGCCCAGGTCGACGTCTACACGCTCGCCGACGAGGTGACCGCCGGCCTGGAGGGCATGGAGGTGCCGCTGCGGGTGGCGGTCATGGGGTGCATCGTCAACGGCCCGGGGGAGGCCCGTGAGGCGGACCTGGGCGTGGCCTCCGGCAACGGCAAGGGTCAGATCTTCGTCAAGGGCGAGGTCATCAAGACCGTGCCGGAGTCCCAGATCGTGGAGACGCTCATCGAGGAGGCCATGCGGATCGCGGAGGAGATGGAGGCCAGCGGCGAGCTGGAGGCCAGCGGCGGCTCGCCGTCCGTCCAGATCGGCTGATGACCCGACCCGGCCGCAGCCGGTAGCGTTCACCCATGGTCCCGGACCCGATCAGCCCCGACACCGCCCGGCGGTCGACCTGGGACGACGGGTGCACCGTCTGGCACCTCGTCGACCGTTCCGACCTGTCGGTCGTGCAGGAGTCCGTGCCCCCCCGCAGCGAGACCCGCACGCACGCCCACGACCGTTCCCGGGAGTACTTCCACGTGCTCGCGGGCCGGGCCGTGGTCTCGGTCGGGCCGCAGACCGCGGAAGTGGTGGCCGGTTCGGGCATCGAGGTCCCGCCTCGGGTGCGTCACCAGATCCGCAACGAGGGCGACGAGGAGCTGGTGCTGCTGGTCGTCTCGGCCCCCAAGGTCACCTCCGGACGCAACTCCCACCGGGCCCGGCCGCTCCGCCGCGACTACGGCGGCGTCGTGGTGGGGTCCTACCTGCGTCCCACCCGGGTCGGCGACCTGGACGTGGTCGTGGAGATCGAGAGCGCCCAGGACACCGGCCAGTGGCTGGGCCAGGGCGGCCGGGAGTGGCACGAGCAGGTGCTGGAGGACCCGGACAAGGAGCACTGGGTCCTCGTCGACCGCCTCGACCGGGTGGTGGCCTTCGGGATCCTGGCGGCGCTCGACCGGCCGGAGGAGGTGGAGCTGCGCCGGATGGTCGTCGCGCCCGAGGGCCGGGGCCAGGGTCTGGGACGCCTCCTGCTGCGCAAGCTGCTCGAGCACGCCGCGGGGCGGCCCCAGGTGCAACGGGTCTGGCTGGACGTGGGGGCCGACAACACCCGGGCCCGCAGCCTCTACCGGGCCTTCGGGTTCGTCGAGAAGGAGGCGCCGCCGGGGGCGATCCTGCTGGAGAACGGTCTGTACATGGAGTGGTGCCCGGACCGGCACTGACCCGCCGTCCCCCGTCCGGTCCACGGCGAACGGTGCGGGGCGGGGCGCGCGGACGGCATACCCTGGGGCCCATGCCAGCCCCGGACCTGCCCGTCCGCCAGCTCGTCCTCGTGGACCTGCTGTCCCTGATGCTCGCCACCGGTCCCGGGCGGCGCGCCGTGGTCGCGGTCGACGGTCCGGACGGGGTGGGCAAGACCCGCATGGTCGCCGAGCTGGTCGCGCTCGCGGAGCACGTCGCCGGACGTGAGGTGCTCTCCGTCGCGATGGACGACTTCCACCACCCCCGGGCGCTGCGGTACGCCATGGGCAGGGACGCCCGGACCCACTACGAGGACGCCTTCGACCACGCCGCGCTGCGGTCCCGGGTGCTGCAGCCGTTCCGCGACGGCGGCCCCGTCGTCCCGGCGTCGTGGGACCTGGAGGAGGACCGTCCGCTGGACCCCGACCCGGTGCAGCCCTCCGAGGACGCGCTCCTCGTGGTCGAGGGCGTCTACCTGCGCCGCCCCGAGCTGGTGGGGGAGTGGGACGCGACCTGCCTGGTCACCGCCCCCGCCCGGATCACCGTGCCCCGCGGGAACGCGCGTCTCCCGCACCGTCGCGTCCCCGGCGACGACGACCCGGCCCATCCCGCGAACGCGCGGTACACCGGGGCCCAGGCGCTCTACCGGCAGCAGGCGCGGACGGCGCCGCCGACCTGGATCGTCGACAACACCGACCTGCAGCGGCCCGAGATCATCGTCCCCGACCCCGACGAGCCGCAGTGGTTCGAGCAGGGGTGAGGCACGGGCAGGGGCCTCAGGACGGGTCCGGGTCGGGCTCCAGCTGCTCGGTGTCCTCGTCGACCCAGTCGAAGGTGCGGGTGACGGCCTTCTTCCACGTGCGGAAGAGCCGTTCGCGCTGCTCCTCGGGCATCTGCGGGGTCCACCGGCGGTCCTCCCTCCAGCGGGACGCGACGTCCTCGGTGCCCTCCCAGAACCCCACGGCGATGCCGGCGGCGTAGGCCGCGCCCAGGGCGGTGGTCTCGGTCACCTCCGGGCGCACCACGTCCAGACCGAGGACGTCGGCCTGGAACTGCATGAGCAGCTCGTTGCCGACCATCCCGCCGTCGACCCGCAGCTCGGCCACGGGGGTGTCGGCGTCGGCGTCCATCGCCTCCACCACCTCCCGGGTCTGGTATGCCGTCGCCTCCAGCGCGGCCCGCGCCAGGTGGTGCCGGGTCACGTAGCGGGTCAGGCCCACGATCGCGCCGCGGGCGTCGTCGCGCCAGTAGGGCGCGAAGAGGCCGGAGAAGGCGGGCACGACGTAGCAGCCGCCGTTGTCCTCGACCTCGCCGGCCAGGTCCTCGATCTGGGCCGACTCGGAGATGAGGCCGACGTTGTCGCGGAGCCACTGCACGAGCGATCCCGTCACCGCGATCGACCCCTCCAGTGCGTAGACCGGGTCCTGGCCCTCGAACTGGTAGCAGACCGTGCTCAGCAGCCCGTGCTCGCTCGGCACGATCCGTGAGCCGGTGTTGACCAGCAGGAAGTTGCCGGTCCCGTAGGTGTTCTTGCTCATCCCGGGCTCGAAGCAGGCCTGGCCGACCATGGCCGCGTGCTGGTCGCCGAGCACGCCGGCGATGGGCACGCCGAGCTTCTCGCTCGTGCCGTAGACCTCCGAGGAGGTCCGGATCCGCGGCAGCATGGACAGGGGCACGTCCATCGCCCCGGCGACCTCCTCCGACCAGGACAGGGTGCGCAGGTCCATGAGCATCGTGCGCGAGGCGTTGGTGACGTCGGTGACGTGGACCCCGCCGTCCGGGCCGCCGGTGAGGTTCCAGACGAGCCAGGTGTCCATCGTGCCGAAGAGCAGGTCGCCGGCCTCGGCACGCTCCCGTGCCCCGGCCACGTGGCGCAGGATCCAGGCGAGCTTCGGACCGGAGAAGTAGGTTGCCAGCGGCAGCCCGCAGACGTCCTTGAACCGGTCGGCGGCACCGGGCTCCTCCGACCCCGCCAGCTCGGCCACCAGTCCCGCCGTGCGCGTGTCCTGCCAGACGATCGCCGGGTGCACCGGCTCGCCGGTGCGCCGGTCCCAGACCACGGTGGTCTCGCGCTGGTTGGTGATGCCGACGGCGGCCAGGTCCTGCCCGGTGAGGTTGGCCCGGCCCAGGGCCAGCCCGATCACCTCGCGGGTGCGGTCCCAGATCTCGACCGGGTCGTGCTCTACCCACCCGGCCCGGGGCAGGATCTGGCGGTGCTCCTTCTGGCCGACCGAGACGGTGCGGCCCCCGTGGTCGACGACGACCGCCCGGGTGCTCGTCGTCCCCTGGTCCACGGCCAGCACGAACCTGCTCATGGCCGCGCCCCCTCGGACGCCGCTCCGGTCGGGGTCCGGGGGACCTCCTCGGGCCAGGCGCCGGTGGCGGTCGGCTCGCCGCGGAGCACGCGGTCCCGGGCCGCCAGCGCGGCCAGGTCGTCGGGCTCGCGGGCCGCGGCCTCGTCGGCGCGCACCCGTCGGGAGTAGTCGTCCAGCTCACGGGCCGCCTTCTCCTCGCCCCAGCCGAGCCACTGGACCGCGATGTCGGCGATCTCCGGGGCGGCCTGCAACCCCTTGCGGGGTGCCTCGTAGTAGAGCCGGGTGCGCCGCATGAGGATGTCCTCCAGGTGCAGGACGCCCTCGCTGATGCAGGCGTAGGCGATCTCGGCGCGCAGGTAGGCCGGTGCGTGCTCCAGCGGCACGGCCAGCGAGGAGTCCTCGGCGATGAGGTCGAGGAGCTGCTCGACGAGGGAGCCGTACCGGTGGAGCAGGTGGTCGGTCGTCTGCTCGTCCCAGCCGAAGCGGTCCCGCAGCGCGGGCATCCGCCGTCGCATGGCGGCCTCGCCGACCGCGCCGACGAGGGGCACCTGGGCGGTGATCGAGGGCAGCTCCTGCGCGCGGTCGCCCAGGGCCAGGTCCACGGCGTCGGAGGCCATGACGCGGTAGGTGGTCAGCTTGCCGCCGCCGACCAGCGTGAGGCCGGGGACCGGTGAGGCCACGGTGTGCTCGCGGCTGATCTTCGAGGAGTCCGGCTCCCCCCGGGTCCCGGGCTGCAGGAGGGGCCGCAGACCGGCGTACCACCCGACGACGTCGTCGCGGGTCAGCCGGGTGGTCAGCACCTCGTTGGCGTGGTCGAGGACGTAGTCGATGTCGGTCGCGGTGGCCACCGGGTGCCGCAGGTCCCCGTGCCAGGGGGTGTCGGTGGTGCCGATGATCCAGTAGCGTGACCAGGGGATGAAGAACAGCACCGAGCGCTCGGTCTGCAGGAACAACCCCTGGGACCCCCGGATGCGGTCGCGGGGGACGACCAGGTGGATGCCCTTGGAGGCCATCACCCGCAGCCCGCCCTCGGCGCCGGCCAGGTCGCCGACCTGCTCGGTCCACACCCCGGCGGTGGAGATGACCTGGTGCGCACGCACGTCGACCGTCTCACCCGTCTCCTCGTCGCGCACCCGTGCCCCCACGACCCGGTCACCGTCGCGCAGCAGGTCCAGGACGCGGGTGCGGCTGGCGACCTGGGCGCCGTAGGTGTGCGCCGTGTGCACGATGGTGGTGACCAGCCGAGCGTCGTCGACGGTGGCGTCCCAGTAGCGGACCGCGCCCACGGCGCGGCCGTCGCGCAGGTCCGGGAAGTCCCGGTGCAGCCCCCGGCGGGTGGTGTGCTGGTGCACCGGCAGCGCCCGCTGGCCGGGCAGCACGTTGGCCAGCAGGTCGTAGAGGGTCACGCCCGCCCCGTAGTAGAGGCGCTGCCACCAGCGGTGCTCCAGCGGGATGAGGAAAGGCATCGGCTTGACCAGGTGCGGAGCCAGGGTCCGCAGCAGCAGACCGCGCTCGGTGAGCGCCTCGTGCACGAGGTGCAGGTCCAGCATCTGCAGGTAGCGCAGGCCGCCGTGGACCAGCTTGGTGGACCACTGCGAGGTCCCGGAGGCCCAGTCCTCGGCCTCGACCAGCACGGTGGACAGGCCGCGGGTGGCCGCGTCCAGGGCCGTCCCGGCCCCCGTGACGCCGCCCCCCACGACCAGCACGTCGACGACGGGCCCGCCCCGCCCGCTGTCCCGCAGGACCTGCCACGCCTCGTCGCGCGAACGTCCGGTGAGTGCCTTCGACTGCATGGGACCGCCTTCCCCGTGGTCTGGGGCACCACTTTCTCACCCCGCCCCGACGGACCGCCCACCCGGCCTCCCCACCCCGCCCGCGGGTCCCTCTCGCCCGGCGCCACCGCATACGGCACCCTGGGACCATGCTGCGCGGCCTGACTCCCGTGCGGGCCTACGGCAGGCCCGACGTCCAGGCTGCCCTGGAGGTCTGCGCCCAGGACCCCGTGGCCAACGTCTTCGTGGCCGCCCGCATCGAGGAGACCGGGCTGGCCGGCACCCGGGGACCGCTGTTCGGCTACGAGTCGGGCGGGGAGCGGGCGCTGTGCTGGTGCTCGGCCAACGTCGTGCCCGTGCAGGCCCACGACCGGGCGCTGGCCGCCCTGGCCGCCAAGGTGGTCAAGCGGCGGACCTGGGCCAGCTCGGTGTTCGGTCCGGCGGACCAGGTGCTCGACCTGTGGGGGCGCCTGGAGCGCCAGTGGGGACCGGCGCGCGAGGTGCGGCCCACCCAGTACGTCATGACGACGAGCTCCTCGCCGTTCCTGGCCGGCGTCCCGGTCGACCCCGCGGTGCGCCCCGCCCGGGCCGAGGAGCTGGACCTGCTCGTGCCGGCGGCGGCCGCGATGTTCACCGAGGAGATCGGCTACCCCCCCTACCAGGGCAGCGGGCTGTCCTACCGGCAGGGCGTGGCCGGCCTGGTCGAGCGGGGCCACTCCCTGGTGCGGGTCGAGGACGGCCGCGTGGTGTTCAAGGCCGACCTGGGCTCGGTGGCGCTGGGGGTCGCCCAGGTCCAGGGGGTCTGGGTCCACCCCGAGCTGCGCGGGCGCGGCATCGCCGTCCCGGCCATGGCCGCGGTCGTGGAGCACACGCTGCGGCACGTGGCCCCGACCGTGACGCTCTACGTCAACGACTTCAACGAGCCGGCCGTCCGCACCTACGCCCGGGTCGGGTTTGAGCGGACGGGCACCTTCGCCACCGTCCTGCTCTGAGCCGCGACCCGTCGGTGCCGGTCTCCTGCGGCCACGACCGAGCGCACCCTCGGAATGTCCAGCGCGCCCGGGGCGTTGGGAGCCTGCGGGCCGTGCGGCCCGCCACCGGCGAAAGAGGACCTGCGTGACCAGCACCACCACCCGCCCGGCCACCCCGACGTCGGCCGCGTCCTCCGAGATGCCCGAGGGGGCGGCCCGGCTGATCGGCCTGCTCGTGGCCGCGGCCTTCGTGGTCATCCTCAACGAGACCATCATGTCGGTCGCGCTGCCGGAGCTGATGGAGGAGTTCTCCGTCGGCGCCGCCACCGCGCAGTGGCTGACCACGGCCTTCATGCTGACCATGGCGGTGGTCATCCCGGTCACCGGCTACCTGCTGACACGGCTGAGCCTGCGGACCGTGTTCGTGGCGGCGATGTCCTTCTTCAGCCTCGGGACGCTGGCCGCCGCCCTGGCCGTCAGCTTCCCGCTCCTCGTCGGTGGTCGGGTCGTCCAGGCGGTCGGCACCGCGCTGATGATGCCGCTGCTGTTCACCACCGTCCTCAACGTGGTGCCCGCGCACCGGCGGGGTCGCACGATGGGCGTGATCTCCATCGTCATCGCCGTGGCCCCCGCGGTCGGCCCCACCGTCGGCGGGATCGTGCTGGACGTGCTGACCTGGCGCTGGATGTTCTGGCTCGTCCTGCCCGTGGCGCTGACCGCCCTGACCGTCGGTGCCGTGCTCGTGCGCAACGTGACGACCCCCCGCAGGGTCCCGCTGGACGTGCTCTCGGTGGTCCTGTCGGCCGTCGGCTTCGCGGCCACGGTCTACGGGCTCAGCAGCATCGGCTCCGCCGCGGAGGGGACCGCCGCGGTCCAGCCGTGGATCCCGCTCGTGGTCGGGCTGTCCGCGCTCACGCTCTTCGTGCTGCGCCAGACGTCGCTGGGGGACGGGGCCCTGATGGACGTCCGGGCGTTCACGACACCGGCCTTCAGCCTCGCCGTGGCGCTCGCGGCCGTGACGATGATGGCGCTGTTCGGCACGCTCATCCTGCTGCCGATCTACCTGCAGAACGTCCTGGGCCGCTCCACGCTGGAGACCGGCCTGGCCCTGCTGCCGGGCGGTCTCGTCATGGGGCTGCTGGGGTACGTCGTGGGCCGCACCTTCGACCGGACCGGGCCCCGGCCGCTGGTCCTGCCCGGCGCCGCCGTCGCCTCCGCCGCGCTGTGGGGGATGACCACCACGTTCGGGCCGCAGACCTCCCTGACGACCGTGGTGGCCTGGCACGTGGTGCTCAACACCGGTCTGGCCCTGATGTTCTCCCCGCTCATGACCAACGCCCTGGGGTCGCTGCCCCGCCGTCTCTACCCGCACGGCAGCGCGATCGTCTCCACGATGCAGCAGGTGGCCGGGGCCGCCGGCACCGCCCTGTTCATCACCGTGATGACCACCGCCCAGGTGGCCGGGGCGCAGGCCGGGACGGACCCGGCGGACGCGCTGATGAAGGGCGTGCACGCCGCGCTGCTCGCGGGGGCGCTGGTGTCGCTCGCGGCCGTGGCGGGCAGCCTCTTCGTCCGGCGGGCGGAGCCCCCGGCCGAACCGGTCGACGCCGCCTGAGCGGGCGGCCCGGCCGGCCCGCGTCAGCCGGTCAGCCGCTCGTGCAGGAACGTCCAGGCGAGGGCGTGCCAGGTCGCCCACTGGGCCGCCGTGCTCGCCCCGCCGTGCCCGCCCTCGGTGTTCTCCCAGTAGGTCACGTCCCGTCCGTGCTCCTGCAGGAGCGCCGCCATCTTCCGGGCGTGCCCGGGGTGCACCCGGTCGTCCCGGGTGGACGTGGCCAGGTAGACCGCGGGCGTCGGGCGGGAGGGGTCGAAGCGCTGGTAGGGGGAGTACGTCTGCAGCCACTCCCACTGCGCGGGATCCTCGGGGTCGCCGTACTCCGCCGTCCACGACGCCCCGGCCAGGAGCAGGTGGTAGCGCCGCATGTCGAGCAGGGGCACCTGGCAGACGACCGCGCCGAAGTCCTCGGGGTAGCCGGTGATCATGTTGCCGACGAGCAGCCCGCCGTTGGACCGGCCGGTGCAGCCGAGCCGCTCCACCGAGGTCACCCCGCGGGCGACGAGGTCGCGGGCCACGGCGGCGAAGTCCTCGTAGGCCCGGTGCCGGTGCGGACCCAGGGCCGCCCGGTGCCAGCGCGGCCCGAACTCGCCGCCGCCCCGGATCCCCGCGACGACGTGGACGTGGCCGGAGGCGAGCCAGGCGCGGCCCACGACCGGGTCGTAGGCGGGGGTCAGGGCGTGCTCGAACCCGCCGTAGCCGTGGAGCACGGTGGGGGTGGAGCCGTCCGTCGGCAGGTCGGCGGGGCCGACCTGCCAGTACGGGACGCGGGTGCCGTCGGCGGAGGTCGCCCAGTGCTGGGACACCTCCAGGCCGATGGCGTCGAACCGGTCGGGCGCCTGCCGCACGGGCTCGAGGGCCACCCGTGGGCCTGTCTCTGCGCCCGTCCCTGGGCCCAGGTGCGCCACCGAGAGCTCCATCGGCTCCAGGAAGCCCGTCGTAACCACCCACAGGTCGTCGCCGCGATGGGCGTCGACCGCGGACACGCTCACCGTGCGCAGTCCCACGTCGAGGGTCGCGGTGAGGTCCTCGCTGGTCCAGGTCCCGTCCGGTGCGGGGGAGTGCACCCGGACGGTATGGCGCACGTCGACGAGCGCGGTCGTCACCAGGCGGGAGGCCGTCCAGGTCAGGTCCACGAGCGCCGAGCGCTCGTCGGGGACGAAGACGGCCGACCAGTCGGCCTCCCCGCCGAGGACGTCCGCCAGCGGGGAGACGAGCAGGCTGCCCTGAGCCCAGGTGCGCGACCCGCCCCCGGGGGTCCAGTCCTCCCGCAGCCGCAGGGCCACGTGGTCCTGGTGGACGGAGACGTCGGCGCTGGTGGGCACCGGCAGGGTCACCGGCCCGTCGTCGGTCAGCACCATGGTCTCGGAGGCGTAGAAGGCGACCGCCCGGCGCAGCAGGGTGCGGCCGAGCTCCTGGTCGTGCTCGACGAACAGCCCGAGGTCGTCCTCGCCGACGGTGTGCAGGACCTGGGCCTGCTCCACCGGCGTGCCACGCTCCCAGAGGCGCACCGTCCGCGGGTAGCCGGACCGGGTCGCGCCCGTGGGGTCCGCCGCCGTGGTGAGGTAGACGTGGTCCCGGTCGCGCCAGGCGAGCCGGCCCTTGGCCTCGCCCTTGGCGAACCCCTCGGGCTGCGGCACCCACTCCAGGGTGGTCAGGTCGAGCTCACGGGTGGTGCCCGCGTCGGCCCCGCCGCGGGAGAGATGCACGAGCGCGCGGTCGTGCGTGGGCCGCAGCACGCTGGCGCCCTGCCACACCCACGAGGTGCCCTCGTCCTCGCAGAGGGCGTCGACGTCGACCAGGACCTCCCAGTCCGGGTCCGGGGTGCGGTAGGACTCCCAGGTGGTGCGGCGCCATACCCCGCGGGGGTGCTCGACGTCGGTCCAGAAGCCGTAGAGGTGCTCGCCCACCTGGCCGACCAGGGGGATGCGGTCGGGCGCCTCGAGCGCCTCCTGCAGCTGCGCGTGCAGCGGCTCGAAGACCGGGTGGGAGCGCAGGCGGTCCTCGGCGGCGGTGCTGCGGCTGCTCACCCAGTCCATCGACTGCGGCGACTCGACCTCCTCCAGCCAGCGGTGGGGGTCGGCGTCGGTGGTGTCCGGCGGTGCGGATGCGTCGGTCATGGTGCCCACCCCATCACGGATGCCGGGACCCTCCGCGCAGGGAGACGAGGATGCCGGTCATCACCAGCGCGGCGCCCAGGAGCATCCGCCCGCTCATCACCTCACCGAGCAGCAGCCACCCGCCCAGGGCGCCGAAGACCGCCTCCAGGGACAGGATGAGCGCCGCGTGGGAGGGCTTGGCGTGCTGCTGGGCGACCACCTGGAGGGTGTAGGCGACGCCGACGGCGAACAGACCGCCGTACAGGACCGCCCAGAGGGCCGGGGCGAACCCTGCGAACGGTCGCTCCTCGACCATCACCGCGGCCCCGGCCGAGAGCAGCGCGCAGGCGGCGAACTGGGCGGCGGACAGCTTCAGCGCGTCCACCGTCCGCACGAAGTGGTCGATGACGAGGATGTGCAGCGCCCAGAACAGCGCACCGATCAGCACGAGCAGGTCACCGGTGGCGATCGTCAGGTCCTCGGTCATGCTGAGCAGCCACAGGCCCGGGACGGCCAGGCCGAGGCCGACCCACACGGGGGTGCCGGCGCGGTGCCCGAGCGCCAGGCCCAGGACCGGCACGAGCACGATGTACAGCCCCGTGATGAAGCCCGCCTTGCCGGCCGTGGTCGTGGCGATGCCCACCTGCTGCAGCCCGGCCGCGGAGAACAGGACGGCCCCCGCGGCCAGTCCCGGCAGCAGCGGGGAGCCCCCGACCCTGGGTGGGGTCTCGTCGAAGATCTCGCCGGCCGGAGGCTCGGGGGCGACGATCGGGGCGGTCCGCCGTCGTCGGGAGAACCACCAGATCAGGGGCAGCAGCGACACGGCCCCGATCGCGAACCGGGCGGCGTTGAAGCTCATCGCGCCCATGTGGTCGGCCCCGAGGCGCTGTGCGACGAAGCCCAGGCCCCAGATCGCCGCGGTCAGGGCCAGCAGCAGGTTGGCCCGGGCGCGCAGCGCCGGGTCGGGCCGGGAGCCGGTGCGCTCCGCGCTGGTGGTGCTCACGTCCCCGACCCGGTCGCGGCGGCCGGCGGCTCGTCCCCGGACGGGTCGACCGGGACGGGGGGCACCTGCGCGGGGGGCGCGACGGCATACCCCCGCAGCAACCACCGCACCGCGGAGGGGAACCGCTCCGCCCAGGCCGGCTCGGCGTGGTGGGCCTGGGAGTCGTAGACGTAGCGCACCGGCACCCCGGCGTCCCGAAGGGCGCGCACGAGGCGTTCGGCGTCCTCGACGTAGCGGCGCTCGATGTCGGCGTCGTCGGGCCGCTCGTGCCCGCCCACGTCGACGTAGACCCGGCCCGGCGCGCGTCCGGGCAGTGCGGCCTCCAGGTCGAGCAGGGCCTGCTCGCCCGGCCACCAGAAGGCCGGGCTGAACACGCCGGCCCCGCCGAAGACGTCGGGGTGCCGCTCCCACAGGTAGGTCGAGACCACCCCGCCCAGGGAGCTGCCCGCGGTGACGGTGTGCTCGGGCTGCGGACGGGTGCGCAGGACGGCGTCCACGGCCGGCTTGAGGTGGTCGACGAGGAAGGAGGCGTAGTCCGCGGCCCGGCCGCCGCCCTCGCCGGGCATGGCGTACTGGGTGTACTCCTCGGCCCGCCCCGTGGGGGAGCAGGGGACGGCGACGACGATCGCGGGTATGCCATCTCGCGCCAGGTCGGTCATGGCGCCGTCGACCTCCCAGGCCGCACCGGCGAAGGACCGCCCGGGCAGGAAGGCGTTGTGGCCGTCGTGCAGGTAGAGGACGGGGTAGCGCTCCTCACCGTCGTCGTACCCCGGGGGCAGCCAGGCGTAGACCTCGGCGCGACGGTCCAGACCGGGCAGCTCCACGTCGGTCCACGAGCGCAGGTCTCCGCGCAGGTGCGGGTCGGTCACGGGACGGAGGTCGTCGGCGGCGAGCTTCACCCCCGCATCGTAGGAGCGGGCGTGTCCCCGACCGGAATCCGTCGGCGGGGTGTCGGCCGCCGGATGGCGCGTGGTCGGCCCGGCAGTAGGGTCGCCCGTGTGGAACGGGACGGATGGGTCGACGCCTCCGCCGGGGTGGCCGGGGACATGCTCCTGGGAGCCCTCCTGGACGCCGGGGCCGACCTGTCGGTCGTGCGCGCCGCCGTGGAGGCGGTGCTGCCCGGGGAGGTCGGGCTGAGGTCCGACCGCGTGCAGCGGTCCGGTCTGGCGGCGGTGCACGTCCACGTCGCTGTTACGGGGGCGCCGCCGGCCCGCGCGTGGGCGGACCTGCGCGACCTGCTCTCGACCGCCCCGCTGCAGGAGCGGGTGCGCACGGATGCCCTGTCCACGTTCTCCCTGCTCGCCCGGGTCGAGGCCCGGGCGCACGGGGTGCCCGAGGAGGAGGTGCACTTCCACGAGGTGGGCGCGTGGGACTCGGTCGCCGACGTGGTCGGCGTGTGCGCGGCGCTGGCGGACCTGGGGGTCGGGCGGCTGACCTGCGGGCCGGTCGGGCTCGGCTCCGGGACGGTGCGCACCGAGCACGGCGTGATGCCGGTGCCCGTCCCGGCCGTCCTGGGGGTGCTCGCCGAGACCCACCTGGAGGCGGCCGACGACCCGGGACTGACGGGGGAGTGCGCCACCCCGACCGGGGTCGCCCTGCTCGCGGCGCTGGGGGAGGCGACGGTCCCTGGACCCTCGGGCCGGGTCGTGGGCGTGGGCACGGGCGCGGGGACGCGGGATGTGGCGGGCCGGGCCAACGTGACCAGGGTCGTCCTGCTGGAGGCCGGGGGCGGTGCGGCCGCTCCAGCCGGGTCGGGGGATGCCCGGGCTGAGGACGAGGATCTGGTGGAGCTGGCCGCCACCGTCGACGACCTCGACCCCCGGGTGTGGCCCTCGGTGGTCCAGGAGCTGCTGACGGCCGGTGCGCTGGACGCCTGGCTGGCCCCCGTGCAGATGAAGAAGGGTCGCCCGGGCACCGTGGTCTCCGTGCTCGCCGCGACGCGTGACCGGGACCTGATGGTGGACGTCCTGGTGGCGCACACCTCGACCCTCGGCGTGCGCTCGCACGCCGTGCGGCGCACCGCCCTGGAGCGCCGGTGGGTCGAGGTGGCGGTGCCCTGGGGCGTGGTCCGCGTGAAGCTGGGCACGCGGAGGGGTCGGATCCTCTCCGCGACACCGGAGCTGGAGGACTGTCGCGCCGTGGCGGAGGCGCACGGTGTCCCCCTCCGGGTCGTGCTCAGGGCCGCCGAGGCGGGGGCTCAGGAGTCGGGCTGGTCCCCGGGCGGGGAGGACGGTCCCTCGGGGGCCGCGATCTGAGCGGCGAGATGGCCTGCGCCGTAACCGTTGTCGATGTTGACGACGGCCACGCCGGGCGAACAGCTGTTGAGCATCGTCAGGAGGGCGGCGACCCCCTCGAAGCTGGCGCCGTACCCGACGGACGTCGGCACGGCCACCACGGGGGCGGACACCAGTCCGGCCACGACGGAGGGCAGGGCGCCGTCCATCCCGGCCGCCACGACGACGACCCGGGCACGGCGCAGCAGCTCCAGCCGGCCCAGGACGCGGTGCAGGCCGGCGACCCCCACGTCGACCACGAGCTCGGTCGACCGGCCCAGGTAGCGGGCCGTGGTCCCGGCCTCCAGGGCCACCGGCAGGTCGGAGGTGCCGGCGCTGACGACGACGACCAGCCCGCCGGTCGGTGCGGGCGGCTCGGGCGGCCAGGCCACGAGCCGGGCGCGGGGCTCGTGGTGGGCGTCCGGCAGCTCGCCCATCACGGCGGCCGCGCGCTCGGGGTCGGCGCGGGTGAACAGCACGGGGCCCGCGGAGCGCTCGCGGCAGTCGGCGGCGATGCGCCGGACCTGGTCGACCGTCTTGACGTCGCACAGCACGGCCTCGGGGTAGCCCCGACGGCGGGTCCGCTCGTGGTCGAGGTCGAAGTCCTCGACCGCCAGCCGGAAGGAGGGCGGTGGCGCCGTGCCGTCCTCCTGGCTCACCGGGCGGCCCTCAGGCCGAGGGCCTCGAGGGTGAACACGCCCGACTGCAGGCCGGCCAGATCGACCGTGGCGTGCCGGAAGCCGGCCGTGCGGCACGCGGCGACCAGCTCCTCGCGGTGCTCCAGGACCGTCGCCAGGTCGGCGGGCGCGACCTCGATCCGGGCGAGGTCGCCGTGGTGGCGCACCCTGACGTCGCGCACCCCGAGGGCCAGGACGGCGTCCTCCGCCGCCTCCACCTGCCCCAGCTTCTCGGGGGTGACCTCCTGGCCGTGCGGGATCCGGGAGGCCAGGCATGGCGAGGCGGGGGCCTCCGCGGTGGGCACCTCCAACCAGCGGGCCAGTGCCCGGACGGTGGCCTTGTCCGCACCCGCGTCGGCCAGCGGCCGGAGCACCCGGTGCCGACGGGCCGCGCCCGCGCCGGGGCGGTCCGGGCGACGGGCGTCGTCGGCGTTCTCGCCGTAGGCGACGGCGTCCAGGTCGTGCTCGGAGACCAGGTCGTCGGAGATGACGCTGAAGAGCTCGTCCTTGCAGAAGAAGCATCGGTCCGGCCCGTTGCGGCGGTAGTCCTCCCGCTCGCCCTCGTGGGTGGGGACCTCGACCACCGTCGCGCCCAGGCCGTCGGCGACGTCCCGGGCGCGCCGCCGGTCGCGGGCCGCCAGGCTGGGGGAGACCCCCGTGATCGCCAGGACCCGCTCCCGTCCCAGGAGCCGCAGGGACAGCGCCAGCAGGGTGGCCGAGTCCACGCCGCCGGAGAAGGCGACGCCGAGCCGGTGGACCCCGTCGAGGGCCTCGGTCACGCGGTCCACGACGGGCCGCAGCTCGGCGGGTGCCTCAGATGCGCAGTTCCGCACGGTCGGCGGACCAGGCGGTGTGGAAGGTGCCGTCGTCATCGACCCGACGATACGTGTGGGCCCCGAAGTAGTCACGCTGTCCCTGGACGAGGGCAGCCGGAAGCCGCTCGGCACGGAGGGTGTCGTAGTAGGCCAGCGCGGCGGAGAAGCCAGGAGCAGGGACGCCCGAGGCCGCCGCGGCACCCACGACCCGGCGCCACGCGTCCTGCGACTCTGCCAGCCCGTCGCGGATGCTGGGTGCCTCCAGCAGGGTGGTCAGGTCCTGGGCGGCGTACTCGCCGCGGATCCGCTCCAGCAGGCGGGCCCGGATGATGCACCCCGCCCGCCAGATGCGGGCGACCTCGGCGATGTCGACGTCCCAGCCGTACGTCTGGGACGCGACCCGGATCAGGTGCAGCCCCTGGGCGTAGGCGACGACCTTGGCCGACCACAGGGTGCGGCGCACGTCCTCGACGAACGCGGGGTCGGCGCCGTCGATCCCGGTGCGGTCCGGGCCGGTGAGCGCGCTGCGGGCCGCCGCACGCAGCTCGGGGTGGCTGGAGGCGGAGCGGGCGAAGACCGACTCGGCGATGGCGTTGACGGGCACGCCCAGGTCGAGGGCGGCCTGCACGGTCCAGCTGCCGGTGCCCTTCTGGCCGGCGGCGTCCACGATCGAGTCGACGAGGGCTCCACCGGTCCGGGCGTCGCGCTGGGCGAGCACCTCGGCGGTCACCTCGATGAGGTAGGAGTCCAGGTCTCCTTCGTTCCAGCTGCGGAAGACGTCGGCCATCGCGGACGGGTCCACGCCTCCGGCACGCAGCAGGTCGTAGGCCTCGGCGATGAACTGCATGTCGGCGTACTCGATGCCGTTGTGGACCATCTTGACGAAGTGGCCGGCGCCGTCGGTGCCCATGTGCGCGCAGCACGGTTCCCCGTCGACCTGTGCGGCGATGCTCTCCAGGATCGGGCCCAGCGCGGCGTAGGACTCCACCGACCCGCCGGGCATGATCGAGGGCCCCTCCAGCGCGCCGACCTCGCCGCCGGAGATGCCGGCCCCCACGAAGTGCAGACCCATCCCGCGGAGCTGTTCCTCGCGACGACGCGTGTCGGCGTAGTGGGCGTTTCCACCGTCGACGACGATGTCGCCCTCATCCAGGAGGGGGACCAGCTGGTCGATGACCGCGTCCGTGCCCGGACCCGCCTGGACCATGAGGACGATGCGCCGGGGTCGGGTCAGCGACGCCACGAAGGTGGCTGGGTCCTCCGCGGGCACGAAGCGACCCTCGTGCGCGTGGGTCTCCATGAAGGTCTGCGTGCGGGCCGCGCTGCGGTTGTGGACGGCCACGGCGTGCCCGTGGCGGGCCAGGTTCCGGGCCAGGTTGGCGCCCATGACGGCCAGGCCGACGACACCGACGTCGGCGGAGGCGGTCTCAGGGGCGGGCGCGGGGACGGTGGTGGTCATGGGTGGTCTCCCTCTCGTGGCGTACAGCCATCGTCGCGGGGGCGGCGCCGACAGCGCTCCGGTTGCCAAAGGTTGCCGGGCCGGTACCGTGACCGGATGAAGCAGCAGGACGGGCCCGTCCGCGACGACGCGGACCCTGTCGACGGCGAGGGGGACGAGGGCAGGGGAAGGGCCAGGGTCACCATCTACGACGTCGCGCGCGAGGTCGGGGTCAGCCCCTCGACGGTGTCCCGGGCCTTCTCCCGCCCCGGACGCGTCAGCAGCGAGACCTCCAGGCGCGTCCACGACGTCGCGGAGCGGCTGGGGTACCGCTCGGAGCAGCTGCACCGCCTACCGTCCCCCACCCGCACCCGGGTGGTCGCACTCGCGGTCAGCGACATCACCAACCCGTTCTACTTCGGCATCATCCGGGGGGCGGAGAAGGCAGCGGCCGACAACGACTTCTCGCTGCTGGTCGCGGACGCCCGGGAGTCGGCCGAGGAGGAGCGACGGATGCTGGCCCGGCACCTGCCGCTCGTCGACGGACTGATCGTCACCTCCTCCCGGCTGTCCGACACCGACATCCGGGGGCTGGCCCGCAAGGTCCCCGTCGTGGTCCTCAACCGGCGGGTGCCCGGCCTGCCGTGCGTGCTTCCCGACACGCCGCGCGGCATCCGGCGGGCAGTGGAGCACCTGGCGACCCTGGGGCACACCAGGATCGGCTACGTCGCCGGGCCGGGGGCGTCCTGGGCCGACGGCTCCCGGTGGCGGGCCGTGCGGGAGGCGTGCATGGAGCTCTCCCTCACCGACGTCCGCGTCGGTCCGGTCACCCCGACGCTCGCGGGGGGACGCGGTGCAGCGCAGGACGTCGTGGGGCGCGGACTGACCGCGGTGATCGCCTACAACGACATGGTGGCCGTCGGGCTGCTGAGGGGGCTGGAGGCTCTCGGCGCCGAGGTGCCGGGAGACGTGAGCGTGGTCGGCTTCGACAACACGCTGCCGGCCGATCTGGTGGGCCTGACCACCGTCGCGCAACCGGTGACGCTGCTGGGGGAGACGGCCGGCCGGCACGTCATCGGCATGGCCACCGGTCAGGTGGAGCAGCGCGAGCAGCTGTCGGTGCTCCCGGTCGAGCTGAGGGTGCGGGAGTCCACCGGGCCGGTCAGGGACGCACGCGGTACAGGACCTCCCCGGCGTTCGGGATGACGGTGGTCCCCGGTTCGTCGGCGAGGGCCTCCAGGTCGACGGTGGCCGGGTCGAGGTAGCCCAGGTTGATCCGCTCGCACACCTCGCGGGGGATGCCGGTCGCCAGGGTCACCCGGATCCGCAGGCGCTCCTCTCCGGTCTGCGGGTCGTAGGTCCCCTGCCCGCGCAGGTGGGTCGAGTGGGCCAGCACTCCCCAGTGGATGTGCTCGAACCTCTCCCACTGCTTCACGAAGTAGTCGCGGCAGTGGTAACCGATGTCGTAGATCTCGTGGTGGACCTCCGAGACCTCGGTCACGTGCGGGGCGTAGATGACCACCTCGCCGCCGTCCGCGATCGCCGGCTCGGTCTTGTAGCCCCCCTTGGCCGCGGTCCAGATGTCGTCGTAGCGGGTCGGCATGACGGCGATGACGCGGTGCATCGGCTCGTCCAACCACTCCACGTGCGTCTCGGAGGCGATCGCCGCGGTGGCGGCCCAGGCTTCCTCCGGCGTGCCGAAGGCGGCCGCCTCCAGGTCGCCGCTGCCAGACCGCACGACGCAGCACAGGGCCAGCCGGCGGGTCGGGATCATCGCCGCCCCCTCGTTGATCATGGCTCGGACCGGCGTGATCCCGGTCGTGCCGATGATCTCCGTCGAGGTGATGAGCGCCCCCACCCAGTGGGTCATGTCGATGAACTCCTGGCTGGCCACGCCGGGGATGAAGTACTTGTTCCCCCCGGAGATCCCGACGACCTCGTGCGGGAAGACGGGACCGACGATGATCGCGGTGTCGGCCTCCACGACGTGCCGGTTGATGACGATGGGGGCGTCCCGCTCCAGGCGTCCCTCCGACAGCTCCGAGATCCGGTTCGCCGGGATCGTCCCCACCTCGACGAGCATGTCGGGGTCGGCCCACTCGTGGTTGACCACGCGCAGGCCCGGGTAGGCCTCCTCCAGGGTGGCGGGCTGTCCATCACCGCCCACGCCGAGGAGCCGGTCGATCTCCTCGGGCTCCATGTAGGAGTGCGTGCCCAGGGCGATCACCGCCGTGAGCGACCCCACGACGGGGAACAGGTGCCGGTGCAGCGTGCCGACGAGGAGGGGAAGGGGGCAGGACCGGGTGCCGTCGGGGACGACGAGAACCACGTCCTGGCCACCCAGGTCGGGGAGCTCGGCCACCGCACCCCGGACAAGGCCGTCCAGCTGCTCGTCGCCGACCTGCATGTGCGGGCCACCGACGAGGGTGCAGGTGGGGTCAGGGCTCGTGGTCGCCATGTCGGGAGACTACGCCGCAGGCCCGGGGCTGGACAGCCTGGATGCGGAGGGGGGCAACAACCGGCAAGCACGGTCAGGAGCGCCCCGCGACCGTTTGGATGAGGTGTGGGTCGTGCCTCGTGCCGGTACGGCCGTTCCGGTGGACCCGTGGTCCGGGCTAGAGAAGGATTCTGAGAATGGCTGAGCGAATGCACCTGCACCCCGACCGTCTGCTGCCGACCGAGCCGTCGGTGAGGAGGGTCGCGCGGGACCTGTACCAGCAGGTCCAGGATCTGCCGATCATCTCCCCGCACGGCCACGTCCCGCCCGCGTGGCTGGCCGAGGACACCCCGTTCCGGGACCCCACCTCACTGCTCATCACCCCCGACCACTACGTCACCCGGATCCTGCACTCCAGCGGAGTCGACCTGGCCGACCTCGGGGTGGGACAGGTCGAGCTGTCACCGCAGGCGTCGCGGGCCGCGTTCCGGCTCTTCTGCGAACGGTGGCACCTGTTCCGGGGGACACCGATGAAGCTGTGGTTCGAGACCCAGCTCGTCGAGGTCTTCGGGATCGACGTCGTGCCGTCGGCGGAGACCGCCGACCAGGTGTACGACGCCGTGGCGGACTGGATCGCACGGGACAGCTCACGACCCAGGGCGCTCATGGACGCCTTCGACATCGCGTTCCTGGCGACGACAGACGACCCGTGCGACGACCTGGACCACCACCGGGCCCTGGCGGAGGACGCGTCCTTCACCCGACGGGTCGTCCCGACCTTCCGCCCCGACCGGTACCTCGAACCAGCCGCAGCCACCTGGAACACCGACGTCGACCGACTGTCGGAGGTGTCCGGGGAGTCCTGCGACACGTACGCGGGCTGGGTCGCAGCGATGGAGGACCGCCGTGCCTACTTCAGGCGGCACGGTGCCGTCTCGACGGACCACAGCCACCGCGACCTCGGCACGCAACCCCTGGCCCCCGACGAGGCCGAGCACCTCTACCAGCAGGCCCGGTCCACCACGATCAGCAGCACCGAGGGTGACCGGCTGCGCCGCCACATGGTGTGCGAGATGGTGCGGATGGCCGCCGAGGACGGCCTGACGATGACCCTGCACCCCGCGGTCCACCGCAACCACCATCCGGGCACGTTCGAGCGCTTCGGTGCCGACGTCGGGGCCGACATCCCGATCGCGGTGGAGGCGACCCGCGCGCTCGCCCCGGCACTGGCCCGCCACGGGACCGACCCCGACCTCACCCTCGTGGTGTTCACGATCGACGAGACCCTCTACAGCAGGGAGCTCGCCCCGCTGGCCGGCTTCTACCCCGGCGTGCGGATCGGCGTGCCCTGGTGGTTCATCGACGCCCCCGAGTCCATCAAGCGGTTCCGGGCCGCCGTGACCGAGTCCGCGGGCTTCTCCCGCACCTCCGGCTTCATCGACGACACCCGTGCCTTCCTGTCGATCCCAGCACGGCACGACATGGCCCGGAGACTGGACTGCGGGTTCCTCGCGGGCCTGGTGGCGGAGCACCGACTCACCGAGGACGAGGCGCAGGAGACGGCCCGGTATCTCGTCGAGACCCAGCCCAGGGAGGTGTTCGGACTGTGAGCGGCGACCGGCTCAGCCGCACCCGTCCGGCCCCGCCCGTCCGGATGGTCCACCTCGGACTGGGCAACTTCTTCCGGGCCCATCAGGCCTGGTACACGCACCGGGCGAACCAGACCCTCCCCCCGGACCAGCAGTGGGGGATCGCGGCGTTCACCGGGCGGTCGAGCGCGGTCGCGGACCAGCTGAACGAGCAGGACGGCCTGTACACACTGATGGTCGACGCCGCCGATGGGTCGCAGGCAGAGGTCGTCGAGAGCGTCGTCATGGCCCGACCGGGGGACGACCTCGGCACGTTGGCCCGGCTCCTGGCCCGCCCCGAGGTCGCCGTGCTCACCACGACGGTGACCGAGGCGGGCTACTGCGCGACTGTCGACGGCGACCTCGACCTGACGGACGAACGGGTGTCCGCCGACCTCGACGCCTGGCTCGACGGTCGGACCCAGGACCTCACCACCATGCCGGTGAGGGTGGCCTGGGCGCTCGACGGTCGACGGCGCGCGGGTGCCGGAGGGCTGACCGTGGTGCCCTGCGACAACCTCCCCGGCAACGGCAGCGTGGCCCGGGGCGTGGTGCTGGGAGCTGCCCGTCACACGTCGCCGGAGCTGGCGGCCTGGATCGAGGGCCACGTCAGCTTCGTCAGCACGGCGGTGGACCGGATCACTCCGCGCCCCACGAAGGACGACGTGCACCGGGTCCAGGCCATCACGGGGACGCCGGACCCCGCGGTGGTGGTGACCGAACCGTTCGTGGAGTGGGACCTGGCGGGGGACTTCGTCGCCGGCCGGCCGCCCTGGGAGACGGCCGGCGCCGTCTTCACCGACGACGTCCGTCCGTACGAGACGCGCAAGCTGTGGCTCCTGAACGGGGCCCATTCGCTGCTCGCCTACGCCGGGTCGATCCGAGGTCACGAGACGGTGTCCGGCGCCATGCAGGACGAGCAGGTGGTCCGGTGGGTGCAGGAGTGGTGGAACACCGCCATCCCCCACCTGGCGCTGGCGCAGGAGGAGCTCCGTGCCTATACGGAGGCCTTGGTCACCCGCTTCCGCAACCCCGCCATCCGGCACCTCCTCGCCCAGATCGCGGCGGACGGATCGCAGAAGATCCCGGTCCGGATCGTCCCTGCGCTCCGGGCGGCCCTCGAGACGTCGGACGGTCGCGGCGTGGACGGGGCTCTGCGCGTCCTGGTCGCCTGGGTGCTCCACGCCCGCGGCGCCGGTGCCCCGTTCTCCGACAGCCAGGCCGAGCTGGTCGGCCCGCTCGTGGACGGGGAGCTGTCCGCGGCGCTCGAGCGGGTGCTCGACGCCTGGGACGTTCCGTCCGACGTGGCACCGAGGGCCCTCGAGCTCTCCCGGGAGCTGCACCCCGCGCGGCGACCGGACGGCATACCCGGCAACTGACGGCAACACCGGGTGCGCTGCACGGCTTCCGGTCCACGATGAAGGAACGGGCACGGAGAAGGCCCGGATCAACGATGATGAAAGGCAGTGCCCCGATGGACACAACGCGAACCCGCATCCCCGGGAAGGTCCGGCCCTTCGGCTGGCGGGACAAGGTCGGCTATCTCTTCGGAGACTTCGGCAACGACTTCACCTTCATCCTTCAGGCCTTCCTCTTCATGGCCTTCTACACCCGCGTCGTCGGCATCGACCCGACGCACGTGGGCACCCTGCTGCTCGTCGCGCGCCTGCTCGACGCCTTCACGGACATCGGGATCGGACGGTTCCTCGACACGCGTCGCCCCGGTCCCCGGGGCAAGTTCCGGCCGTGGCTCCTCAAGGGTGCGGTGCCGGTCGCGGTCGCCTCCGCCCTGATGTACATGAACTTCCTGGCCGGCTGGGAGTCCTACGGGGCCCGGGTCAGCTGGATGGTCATCACCTACCTGTTGTGGGGGTCCATCGCCTACACCATCATCAACATCCCCTACGGCTCCATGGCCTCGGTGATCTCGGGCGACCCGAAGGACCGGGCATCGCTGTCGGTCTACCGCTCCGGCGGTGCCACGCTGGCTGCCCTCATCGTCGTGGCGGTCGTCCCGGCCATCGTCAACGTCGAGGTCGACGGCAACTCCGTGCTCTCCGGCGAACGGCTGCAGTGGACGGCGATCGCGATGTCTGCGCTGGCCATCGTCTTCTACGTCATCTGCTACGCCCTGGTCCGGGAGCGTGTGGTCGCCCCCAGCGAGGAGAAGGAGCGGGTCCCCTTCACGCAGATGATCAGGTCGGTCCTGACCAACAAGTCACTGGCCGGGCTCGTCGTGGCGGCCCTTCTGCTCCTGATCGCCAACCTCCTGCCCAGCGGTCTGGTCGCCTACCTGTGGCTCGACTACTTCAACGAGGGCAGCCTGCAGTCCCTGGCCGGGCTCGCGGGCCTGGCGCCCGCACTCCTGCTGATCCTCGTCGCCCCGGTCCTGGCCGCCCGGTTCGGCAAGAAGGAGTCCTCGGTGGTGGCCATGATCGTCGGCGGAGTCGTGCTGATCTCGGCGTACTTCATGGACCTGCAGGACCGTCCCTGGGTCTTCATCGCCCTCTTCGCCGTCTCGCAGCTGGCCATCGCGGTCTTCAACTTCATGATCTGGGCCTTCATCGTCGACGTGATCGACGACGAGGAGCTGCGCTCCGGCGAGCGCGACGACGCCACCATCTACGGCATCTACTCCTGGGCCCGCAAGCTGGGCCAGGCCCTGGCGGGAGGTCTCGCCGGCTGGGCCTTGGGGTGGGTCGGCTACCAGGCCACCACCGGAGACCAGCAGGTGCAGCAGTCGGAGGGGACCCTGAACGGCATCTACGCGTTGTCGACCATGGTCCCCGGGATCGTCCTGATCCTGGTGGCCGTCGCCCTCCAGTTCTTCTACCCCCTGAACAAGGCGACGGTGGAGCGCAACGCCGCGGTGCTCGCCGAACGCCGGGCAGCCGCCGGCCTCGCCCCCGTCAACGAGTGAGCGAACCGGTCCCACCCCTTCACGACCCCACCCTGTCCACCAGAGAGAGGACTCTTCATGCTCCGCCCCCAGGACACCACCACCCGTGAACGCCGCAAGATCGACGGTCTGTGGGACTTCCGACTGGACGCCGACGGTGCCGGCCGCGACCAGCGATGGTTCGCAGGCCCACTGCAGGACGCCCGCAAGATGGCGGTCCCCGCCAGCTTCAACGACCTGATGACCGACAAGGAGACGCGCGACTTCTTCGGCGACGTCTGGTACCAGACCACCGTCCGCGTCCCGCGGGGCTGGGACGGCAGCAGCATCGGTCTCTACGTCGAGTCCGCGACCCACAGGGCCACCGTGTGGGTCGACGAGCACGAGGTGGTGTCCCACGAGGGCGGGTACCTCCCCTTCGCCGCCGACATCGGCGAGCACGTCCGGGCGGGCGAGGAGGTCCGCCTCACCGTCTGCGTCAACAACACCCTGTCCTTCCAGTCCATCCCTCCGGGGGTGATCGAGGACACGCCCGACGGGAAGCGCCAGATCTACTGGCACGACTTCTTCAACTACGCGGGGATCCACCGACCGGTCTGGCTCACCAGCGTGCCGACCGCGCGTCTGGACGACGTCACCGTGGTGACCACGGTCGAGGACACCACCGGCACCGTCGAGTACACGACCGAGGTGGTGGACGCGGCGGGCCTGACCGTCCGTGCGGTGCTGCGCGACGCCGACGGTCAGCAGGTGGCCACGGCCGAGGGCCCCGCCGGTGCGCTCACCGTCCCCGACGTCACCCTGTGGCGACCAGGTGCCGCCTACCTGTACGACCTCGAGCTGCAGCTTCGCGAGGGAGAGAGCACCGTGGACAGCTACCACCAGCGGGTGGGCGTGCGGACGGTGGCGGTGGACGGCGAGCAGTTCCTCATCAACGGCGAGCCGTTCTACTTCACCGGTTTCGGCATGCACGAGGACCACGTCACGGTGGGCAAGGCCCACATCGACGCCCTGATGCTGCGCGACTTCGAGCTGCTGGAGTGGATCGGCGCCAACTCCTTCCGCACGTCGCACTACCCCTACAGCGAGGACGTCCTGGACTACGCCGACGAGCGGGGGATCGTCGTCATCGACGAGACGGCCGCCGTGGGCCTGAACATGGGCCTGGGCGGAGGCATCTTCGGCGGCCAGGGCTACACCACCTTCTCGCCCGAGACCGCCAACGACGTGACGCAGCAGGTCCACGCCGACCACATCCGCGAGCTCGTCGCCCGCGACAAGAACCACCCGAGCGTGGTGCTGTGGTCCATCGCGAACGAGCCGGAGAGCGAGACCGAGGCCGCGGAGGACTACTTCCGGCCGCTCTTCGACGTGGCCCGGGAGGCGGACCCGACCCGACCGGTCGGCTTCGTCAACGTGATGCTGGCCCCCCACGGCAAGTGCCGGGTCACCCAGTTCGCCGACGTGGTCATGCTCAACCGCTACTACGGCTGGTACGTCCTGACCGGCGACCTTCCGGCCTCGGAGCGGCAGTTCCGTGAGGAGCTGGAGGCGTGGGCGACGGAGGGCAAGCCGATCATCATCACCGAGTACGGCGCCGACACCATGCCCGGTCTGCACCAGCTGCCGGCCGAGCCCTGGTCGGAGGAGTACCAGGTCGACTACCTGGACGCGAACCACCGAGCCTTCGACGCGGTCCCTGCCGTGGTCGGCGAGCAGGTCTGGAACTTCGCCGACTTCGCCACCACCTCCGGGATCATGCGGGTCGGTGGCAACAAGAAGGGTGCCTTCACGCGGGACCGTCAGCCCAAGGCTGCTGCCCACCGGCTGCGGGAGCGCTGGCAGGCCATGAAGGAAGACTGAGCACTCGCGTGCACATCGGCCCCTCGACCCACCTGGGTCGAGGGGCCGACGTGTGCCCGGGCGGCGTGGTCGCGGCGATAGGTTGGGCGGCATGAGGTATGACGTCGCCGCGGTCCGCGCGCTGTTCCCCGCCCTGGCCGGCGGGACGGCCCACTTCGACGGGCCGGGCGGTTCCCAGACCCCGGCACCGGTGGCCGAGGCGGTCGCCCGCACGATGACCTCCTCGATCGCCAACCGGGGCGCCGTCACCGCCGCCGAGCGGCTGGCCGACGACGTCGTCCGGGAGGCCAGGAGGGCCATGGGCGACCTGCTCGGCACCGACCCCGCCACGGTCGTCTTCGGGCGGAGCATGACCGCGAACACCATGGACCTGGCCCGCACCCTGGCCCGCAGCCACGGCTGGGGCCCCGGCGACGAGGTGGTCGTGACCTCCCTCGACCACGACGGCGACGTCCGACCCTGGGTGATCGCCGCCGAGGCCGTCGGGGCGACCGTGCGGTGGGCCGAGCTCGACCCCGCGACGGGCGAGCTGCCCGTGGAGGCCGTCCAGCAGGTCCTGTCGGAGCGCACCCGGCTCGTCGCGGTCACGGCCGCGAGCAACCTGGTGGGCACCCGCCCCGACCTGCCCGGCATCGTCGGTGCCGCCCACGACGTCGGTGCCCTCGTCCACGTCGACGCGGTCCACCTGGCGGCCCACGACCTGCTCGACCGGGAGGCCCTGGGCGCGGACCTGCTGGCCTGCTCGCCCTACAAGTTCCTCGGCCCCCACCTCGGCGTCACCTGCGGCCGGGCCGACCTCCTGGAGGAGCTGCGCCCGGACAAGCTGCTCCCCTCCAGCGACGCGGTGCCTGAGCGCTTCGAGCTCGGCACCCTGCCCTACGAGGCGCTCGCGGGCACGACCGCCGCGGTGGACGTCCTCGCCGGTCTCGCGTGGGAGGGGGAGGGAGCCTCCGCCCACCCGGACCCTGGAGGCCTGTCCCGCCGGGAGCGCCTGACCCGGTCCTTCGGGGCGCTCCACGAGCACGAGGAGACCCTGCGCCTCCGCGCCGAGGAGGGGCTCGCCGCGATCGACGGCGTGACCGTCCACTCACGGGCCGCCCACCGGACCCCCACCCTGCTGTTCACCCTCGCGGACGTCGAGCCCGCCGCCGTGCACCGGCACCTGGCGACCCTGGACGTGAACGCCCCGGCCAGCCACTTCTACGCCTGGGAGGCCAGCCACCGGCTCGGCCTCGGCGCCGCCGGCGGCGTGCGCGTCGGGATCGCCCCCTACACGACGGCCGAGGAGGTCGACCGGCTCCTGACGGGCGTCGCCGAGCTGGAGGCCGGGCGATGAGCGCTGCGACGAGCCCCGGCTGGGTCGACACGGTCGTCTGGTGGCACCTCTACCCCCTCGGTTTCGTGGGGGCCGAGCACACCGCGGCGGAGCACGCCGAGCAGGGCGGCGAGGTGGTCCACCGGCTGACCCGCGTCACCGGTTGGCTCGACTACCTGCTGCAGCTCGGTGCCAACGGCCTGCTCCTCGGCCCCGTCCTCGCCTCGACCAGCCACGGTTACGACACGCTCGACCACTACCGGGTCGACCTTCGCCTCGGCGACGAGGACGACCTGCGGGAGCTGATCGACCAGGCCCGGAGCAAGGGCATCAGGGTCGCCTTCGACGGCGTCTTCAACCACGTCTCCGAGGATCACGAGATCGTGCGCCGGGCGCTCGCACCGGACGCTGCGCCGCAGGAGCGGGCGTGGCTGAGATGGGTGGGGGAGTACCCCCGTGGCTTCGAGGGCAACCTCGACCTCGTGGAGCTGGACCTGTCCCACCCCCCGGTCCAGGACTACGTGGTCGACGTCATGTGCCACTGGCTGTCCGCAGGCGTGGACGCCTGGCGGCTGGACGCCGCCTTCGCGCCGGGGGCCGACGCCTGGCGGCCCATCATCGACCGGGTCCGGGAGCGTCACCCCGACGCCTGGATCCTGGGTGAGGTGATCCAGGGCGACTACGTCGACTTCGTCGAGCGTTCCGGGATGCACTCGGTCACCCAGTACGAGCTGTGGAAGGCGGTCTGGAGCTCGCTCAACGACGGCAACCTGCACGAGCTGGCCTGGGCGCTGACCCGGCACGCCGACTTCTGCTCCGCCTTCCGGCCCCAGACCTTCGTCGGCAACCACGACGTCACCCGGATCGCCAGCAAGCTGACCGATCCGCGGCACGTCGGCACCGCCGCCGCCCTGGCGCTGCTGCTGCCCGGCGTCCCTTCCGTCTACGCCGGCGACGAGCAGGGGTTCACCGGCGAGAAGCTCGACCAGCCCGGCGGCGACGACTCCGTGCGCCCACCGTTCCCGGACAGCCCCGAGGATCTCCTGCCCCACGGGCGAGCACTGCTGGAGGAGCACCAGCGGATCATCCACCTGCGCCGGACGCACCCGTGGATCACGACGGCCACGGCCACCGCCCGGGACGTCACCGACACCACGGCCGCGATCGACCTGGTGGGCGCGGAGGAGGACCAGCGGCTGACCATCGGCCTGAACCTCACCGACGAGCAGATCAGCCTCGACGGTGCCCAGGGGGGACTCGCCGTGCCCGCCCACGGCTGGGCGCTCGGGTAGTCTGCGACGGTCCCCCGACCCCGGGACGCGACGTGCACGGCATACCCCGCCGCCCGTCCCCGGGACCCTCTCCCAGTCTAGGAGTGCACCCTCGTGGCCATGCGCCTGTCGACCCTGTTCCTGCGGACCCTGCGCGAGGACCCGGCCGACGCCGAGCTGCCCGGGCACAAGCTGCTCGTGCGCGCCGGCTACGTCCGACGGGCCGCCCCGGGCATCTACAGCTGGCTGCCGCTGGGCCTGAAGGTGCTGCGCAAGGTCGAGACCGTCGTGCGCGAGGAGATGGACGCCATCGGCGGGCAGGAGCTCAGCTTTCCCGCGCTGCTGCCCCGCGAGCCCTACGAGGCGACCAACCGGTGGACCGAGTACGGCCCCAACCTCTTCCGGCTCCAGGACCGCAGGGGCAACGACATGCTCCTGGGCCCCACGCACGAGGAGATGTTCACCCTCGCCGTCAAGGACATGTTCAGCTCCTACAAGGAGCTGCCGCTGACGCTCTACCAGATCCAGACCAAGTACCGCGACGAGGCCCGCCCGCGGGCCGGGCTGCTGCGCGGGCGCGAGTTCGTCATGAAGGACTCCTACAGCTTCGACGTCGACGACGCAGGTCTGGAGGCCGCCTACCAGCGGCACCGGGAGGCCTACGTGCGGATCTTCGAACGGCTCGGGCTGGACTACGTCATCGTGTATGCCGACTCCGGCGCCATGGGCGGGTCCGCGAGCGAGGAGTTCCTCGCGGTCAGCCCCGACGGGGAGGACACCTTCGTGCGCTGCGAGGCCAGCGGGTATGCCGCCAACGTCGAGGCGGTCGTCGTGCCCCAGGCGCCCCCCGTCGACCCGGCCGTGGTCGCCGCCACCCCGGCCGCGCACGTCGAGGACACCCCCGACAGCCCCACGATCGCCACCCTGGTCGCCCAGGCCGACGCCCTGCATCCGCGCACGGACGGTCGTGGGTGGACGGCGGCCGACACGCTGAAGAACGTCGTGGTCCTGCTCACCCACCCGGACGGCACGACGGAGCCGCTGGCGATCGGTCTGCCCGGTGACCGCGACGTCGACGCCAAGCGGCTGGACGCCCAGGTGGCACCGGCGCAGTGGGCCCCCTTCGACGAGAACGACTTCGCCGCCTACCCGATGCTGGCCAAGGGCTACATCGGCCCGGGCGCGCTCGGCCTGCAGAAGGAGTCGGGGATCAGGTACCTGCTCGACCCCTCCGTCGCCGAGGGCTCGGCCTGGGTCACCGGTGCCGACGAGCACGGCAAGCACGTCTTCGACCTGGTGCTCGGCCGCGACTTCACCGCCGACGGGACCATCCAGGCCGGCGAGATCCGCGAGGGCGACCCCAGCCCCGACGGAGCCGGCCCGCTGACGCTGGCCCGCGGCATCGAGATGGGTCACATCTTCCAGCTGGGGCGCAAGTACGCGCAGGCCCTGGACCTGAAGGTCCTCGACGAGAACGGCAAGCTGGTCACCGTCACCATGGGCTCCTACGGCGTGGGTGTCTCCCGCGCCGTGGCCGCGGTCGCGGAGGCCACCCACGACGAGCTGGGGCTGTGCTGGCCGCGGGCGCTGGCCCCGGCCGACGTCCACGTCGTGGCGACCGGCAAGAGCCAGGACGTCTTCGACCAGGGCGAGCTCCTCGTGGAGGACCTGGAGGCGGCCGGGCTGACGGTGGTCTACGACGACCGGCCCAAGGTCAGCCCGGGCGTGAAGTTCAAGGACGCCGAGCTGCTGGGCGTGCCGACGATCGTGGTCATCGGCAAGGGCCTGGCCGACGGCACCATCGAGATCAAGGACCGGCGCAGCGGCTCACGGCGCGACGTGCCGGTGGAGCGGACCGTCGGCGAGGTCCTCGCCGAGGTGCGCGGCGACGCGCGCCCCGCCTGACGGCATACCCCCCGGTGCTGGAGACCCTCGACCCGGGCGTCCTGGTCTTCCTGGCGCTGGCCGGGCTGGCCGCCGGGTTCATCGACGCCGTCGTGGGCGGCGGGGGGCTGGTCCAGCTGCCGGCCCTCCTCGTCGGGGTCCCCGGAGCGAGCCCGGTCCAGCTGCTGGCGACCAACAAGCTGGGGTCCATCGCCGGGACGGCGACCAGCTCGATCACCTACTTCCGGCGGGTCCGCCCCGACCTGCGCACCGCCCTGCCGCTGGCCGGGGCGGCCTTCCTCGGCAGCGCCGCCGGTGCGGCCACGGCCTTCCTCATCACCAAGGAGGCGTTCAACCCGATCATCCTCACGGTGCTCGTGGCCGTGGGCGTCTACACCCTGGCCAGGCCGTCGATGGGACAGATGCAGCGGCTGCGCTTCGGGCACGCCCGTCCGCGCCGGCACCTGGCGGCCGCGCTGCTCATCGGGGTGGTGATCGGGGCCTACGACGGCGCCCTCGGCCCGGGCACGGGCTCGTTCTTCGTCTTCGCCCTCGTCAGCGCCCTGGGCTACGGCTTCCTGGAGGCCAGCGCGAAGTCCAAGATCGCCAACCTGGCCACCAACTTGGCCGCGCTGGTGGTGTTCGTCCCGCAGGGCGCGGTGATGTGGGAGATCGGGCTGGTCATGGGCGCCTGCAACGTCGTCGGTGGCTACCTCGGGGCGCGGGTGGCCGTGGCCCGGGGGAGCCGGTTCGTGCGGATCTTCTTCGTGCTCGTCCTGACCGCCTTCATCGTCAAGATCGGGCTGGACACGGCTGAGCAGCTGTTCGGCTGAGCCGGCGGGCGGCTCCCGGGCCGGGCGCGGAGGGGTTCCTCAGGGCCTTTTAGGGCTCCAGCGGCTCCGCCCCGCACCCGCCCAGCAGGTCCACGGTGGCGGTGGTGCGCTCCCACGTCTCGGGGTACGTCTCGGGGGAGACCAGCCGGATCACGTGGGGACCCGGCTGGGGCCCGGGGACGATCTCCACACGGGTCGGCTGGTAGTCCATCCGCGAGCTGATGCCGCCCTCCTCGTCGCGGGTGAGGGTAAAGGTGGCGACCATGCCCTCCTGGGTGGCGGGCAGCAGGTTGGCGTTGGTGTCCGGGGACTGGTTGGACAGGAAGTTGCCCAGCCCGTAGATCACGTGCCGGCCGTCCACCTCCTCGCACGGCTGGATCACGTGCACGTGGGTCCCCAGGACGAGGTCGACGTCGCCGGAGCCCAGCAGGTCCCGGGCGATGCGGGTCTGGTCCTCGGTCGGCTGCGCCTGGTACTCGTTGCCCCAGTGCATGCTGACCACGACGAAGTCAGCTCCCTCCTGCCGCGCCGCGGAGGCCTGCTCGAGGATGCCCTCGCTGCCCAGGTTGGGCCAGGAGGCGTCCACGAGCCAGGGTGCCTCGCCGGGGACGTCCGTGGTCGGCGTGCCGGAGTTGGGGTAGGTGTAGGTGTAGGCCAGGTGGGCGATGCGGGCCGGGCCTCCCTCCGCCTCGACCTCGTAGACCTCGGCGAGGCCCGAGCGGTCCTCGTCGGCCGTCGGGCCGGCGTAGCCCATCCCGGCGTCCCGCACGACCTGCTCGGTGGCCGCCAGCCCTGAAACACCCATGTCCATCGTGTGGTTGGAGGCGAAGTCGCACCCGTCGAAGCCGGCGCCGGCCAGCGCGTCGGCCATCTCGCGCGGCGTGTTGAAGACCAGCGTGTCCGGCACCGAGAGGTTCGTGTTGTCCGGCGACAGCGGGGTCTCCAGGTGGCACAGCGCCAGGTCGGCCTCCGAGATGGGGGAGGAGACGTCCTCGAACATCGGGGTGTAGTCGTAGGCGCCGGCCGCGCCGCCCGCGTAGGCGTTGGCGGTGAGGTTGAGCCGGGAGTGGGCCAGGATGTCGCCGGCGGCCGCGATCGTCACCTCGAGCGGCCCGCCGGCCTCCCCGTCGTCCGCCTCGTCGAGGGACGTCGCCGGCGGGGAGACCCCCTGCGGGGCGTCGTCCTCGTCGTCCGCCGCCTCGTCGTCCGCCGCGTCCGCCGCGTCCTCCTCGTCCTGCGACCCCTCGTCCTCGGGGGCGGGCGCCGGTGCGGGCACGGCCGTCGAGGTCCCGCCGGACCCGTCCTCGCCCCCCTGCTCGTCTCCTCCCGCGCAGGCGGCGAGGAGCAGCGCGACGGCGGCGGCGGTGGCGGTGGATGACGTGCGTCGCACAGGGACCCCTCCAGTAGACGGTGGTCGTCAGACTAGCCCCGTCCCGGCAGGTCCTCCGGGAGCGTCGTCGGCAGGTCGCACGTCGTGCCGCGACACACGGTCGCGGCCCGACGACCCCCGACCGAGGGGGTCTCGGCGTCACCGTCGACCACGAGCGTGCCCACCGGGGTGCGCCGGGCCGCCGCCCCGAGCGGGTCGCTCCCCGGCCCCTGCCCGCCCGCACCGGTCGCCTCGCGCGCCCCGCCGGTCGTCGCGGGCGAGAGCCGCACGAGCACCGGACCACCGACGAGCTCCTCGGCCGCGACGAGGGCCCAGCCGGCGAAGCGGGGCGCACGGGTGACGAGGTCGGACATCCCGCCCAGGGCCAGGGCGGCCCGCTCCAGATGGTCGGCCCGGGCCGCCTGGGCCCCGTGGCGCACGAGCGCCAGCGCCAGGGCGCTGAGGCCGCCCGGCTCGGCGTTGTCACCCTCGGTGCGAGGCTCGACGACGAGCCGCTCTGCGTCCCGTCCGGTGGCCGAGAAGGTCCCGTCGTCCCGGCCGAAGAGGCCGACCGCCTCGTCGAGCAGCCGACCGGCCGCTGCCAGCCAGCCGCCGTCCCCGGTCGCACGGTGCAGCGCCAGCAGGCCGTCGACGAGGTCGCCGTGGTCCTCGGCCACCGCCAGGGCGTCGCCGACCGACCCGTCCCGGGAGCTGCGCCGCAGCCGCCCGTCCACGACGTGCTCCTCGAGCAGGAAGCGCGCGCAGCGCGCGGCCACGTCGACCCAGTCCGCCTCCTCCAGCACCCAGCCGGCGTGGGCCAGCGCCGCGACCGCCAGCCCGTTCCAGGCGGTGACCACCTTGTCGTCCCGGGCCGGCTGCGGCCGCAGGCTGCGGTGCAGGTCCAGCCGCTCCCGCACGTCCGCCCACCAGGCGGGGTCGTCCGGGTCCCGGCGCAGCTGCAGGGTCGAGCTGCCGTGCTCGAACGTGCCGCCGTCGGTCACGCCGAGCAGGTCCGCGGCCTGGCGTCCGTCCTCCTCGCCAAGGACCTGGCGGAGCTGTGCGGGGGTCCACACGTAGGTGGCCCCCTCCACGCCCTCGGTGTCGGCGTCCAGCGAGCTGGCGAAGGCCGCCTGCTCCGTCCACATCTCCCGCAGCAGCCAGTCGACGGTCTCCCGCACGACGCGTTCCGCCCAGGGTCGGCTGGCGGGGTCGGCCCGCAGCAGGTCGGTATAGACCCCCAGCAGCAGCGCGTTGTCGTAGAGCATCTTCTCGAAGTGGGGGACGACCCAGGCGCGGTCCACGGCATACCGGGCGAAGCCGCCGCCCACCTGGTCGTAGGTGCCCGAGCGCGCCATCGCCTCGCAGGTGCCCCGGACCATCCGCAGCGACTCCTCGTCCCCGGTGCGTCCGTGGTGGCGCAGCAGGAAGGCCAGCACCATCGAGGGCGGGAACTTGGGGGCGCCGCCGAACCCGCCCCACTGCGGGTCGAACTCGCCCGACAGGGTCCGGACCGCCGCGGCGAGCTCGTCCTCGCCGGGCGTGGGTCCGGTGGCCGTGCGGTCCCCGGCCCGGCGCAGGGCGGCCACGATCTGCGCACCACCGGCGAGCACGCGCTCCCGGTCCTCCCGCCACGCCCGGGCGGCTCCCAGCACCAGCTGGACGAACTGCTCCCGCGGCAGGTACGTGCCGGCCCAGAAGGGTTCGCCGTCGGGGGTCAGCAGACAGGTCATCGGCCAGCCGCCGTGGCCGGTGAGCGCCGTCGTCGCCGACATGTAGACCGCGTCGACGTCCGGTCGCTCCTCCCGGTCGACCTTGACGGCGACGAGGTGCTCCCCGACCAGGCGGCCCACCTCGTCGTCCTCGAACGTCTCGTGCGCCATGACGTGGCACCAGTGGCAGGCGGCGTAGCCCACCGACAGCAGCACGGGGACGTCCCGGCGCCGGGCCTCGGCGAACGCCTCCGGCCCCCACTCCCACCAGTCGACGGGGTTGTCGGCGTGCTGCAGGAGGTACGGGGAGGTGCTGGCGGCCAGACGGTTCGGCATGCCGTCCACGGTATGCGGTCGCGCCCGCGGGCGAGGGCGCGCGCCTCCGCGTGGGGGCGGGACCTCGCCGCGCGGTGGCGGAGACGCCCCGCGCGGTGCGGGACCGCGCCGCCCGTCCGGGCGGACCGGTCAGGGCGCGGTCATGCCGGGGAACGCGGCGCCGGGGCCGTCCAACCTGCGGTTCCAGGCCACCGCCTCGGCGACGACCCGGGCGATCCCCGTCAGCTGGGCGACGTCGCCGGAGACGCGGGTCGCCGTCGTGAGCGCGGCGGGAGCGACGTCGCCCACGAGCTGACGGGCGAGGGCGCGCCGTTCCTCCGCCCCGTCCAGATCCTCGGGCATGTCGTAGCCCAGCGGGGGGACCGGGGCCGCCCGGCCGGCGAGGCTGGTCACCTGGCGGGTCAGGCCGGCGAGCGGCTCCAGGACCGCCTCGTAGTCCTCGCGCTCCTCCCCGCGGGACCGGGCAGCGAGCACCTCCAGGCCGAAGACGGCCGGGCGCAGGGCGGCGAGCAGGGGGACCGCGGCGGCTCCCTGCGGGCCGGCCAGCGGGGGCCAGTCGACCGCCGCCCCCAGCTCCTGGGCCGAGGCGGCGTGCTGCGCCGCCAGCGCGAGGAGCATCGGCAGGTGCGCGGGGGTGGCCGTCGAGGCGTCCCGGACCGCGTCGCTCACGTCGCCGCGCAGCACCTGTCCGAGGCGTTCGGCCGGCGCCCGGGGTGGTCCCGCGGTGCTCGCGTCGCCGTCCGCCGCGCCGCTGGTGCGGTCGGCGTCGTCGGCGGGTCCCGTCGAGCGCGCGGCCGCGTCCGGCGCAGCGGTGACCACCGGCTCGGCGGGAGGCGCGGGCAGCGGCACACCGCCGAGGACGACGAGCTGCTCGAGAGTGTCCAGCTGGGACCCCCAGGCGGCGGCCAGCCGCGACCGGCGGCCGGTCGAGACCTCGACCAGGTCCAGGGCGGTCAGGTAGCCGTGCACCCGCTGACGGGCCGCAAGCAGCAGCGTGGTGTCGGGCGGCCAGGTGGTCGGGTCGTCCGGCTCGACGGTGCCGGTGGGGGAGCTGCTGTCCGGCCCGTCACCGCCCTCGCAGGCGGTCAGCAGCGCCGCCAGACCGGTGAGACCACCGGCACGCATCAGGGCGCGGCGGGACACGGTCGGGCGCATGACGGGCATCATCTCAAGGGGTAGGGTAGACGGTTCCGGACCGGTGGCCCGGCATCGCACGGTGCCCGGGCCCGGCAGACAGCTAAAGATCGCAGGAGGCACCCGATGGACAGCCGGGCACGCACCGAGTTGCTCACCCAGCAGGTCGCCGAGAGCCTGCAGGGCAGCGGGGTCGTCGTCGACGAGGTGGTCGTCCAGCAGGCCGGCCGTCGTCGCCTCGTGCGCGTCTTCGTCGCCCGCGACGTCGACGGGCTGGACCCGGACGACACCACCTCCGCGGTCGAACCGCTGACCCTGGACGAGATCGCCGTCGCGACCCGGACTGTGTCCGACACCCTCGACTCCACCGACGCCATGGGCACCGGGCCCTACACCCTGGAGGTCAGCTCCCCCGGCGTCGACCGTCCCCTGGGCAGCCCCGCCCAGTTCCGGCGCAACGTCGGCCGGCTGGTGACGGTGAGCCGCACCGACGGGTCACCGGTCACCGGTCGGCTGGTGCGGGTGGACGCCGACGGCGTGCGCCTGGAGGACGTGCGTGCCGGGAACGACGACCCGGCCGGGAAGCAGCCCCAGGACGGGAAGGGCCTCGAGCTCGCCTGGCCCACGATCGAGCGGGCCGCCGTGCAGGTGGAGTTCTCGCGCCCCGACGGAAAGGACCACTGATGGACATCGACATGGCCGCGCTGCGGCTGCTGGAGCGGGAGCGGGAGATCCCCATGGACGTCATCGTCCAGGCGATCGAGCAGGCCCTCCTGTCCGCCTACCAGAAGGTCGAGGGCCACCACCGCGACGCCCGGGTGGAGCTGGACCGCAAGAGCGGGCACGTCACCGTCTGGGCCCGCGAGGCGGCTCCCGTCCTGGACGACGGCACCCGGGGCGAGCCCGGTCCTGAGTTCGACGACACCCCCGAGGGCTTCGGCCGGGTCGCCGCCGCCACCGCCCGCCAGGTGATCACCCAGAGGATGCGCGAGCTGGAGGACGACGCGGTGCTCGGCGACTTCCGCGCCCGGGAGGGCGACATCGTCTCCGGGGTCGTGCAGCAGTCCAACGACCCGCGCTTCGTCCTGGTCGACTTCGGCACGGTCGAGGGCGAGCTGCCCACGGCCGAGCAGGTGCCGGGGGAGAGCTACGAGCACGGTCAGCGGATCCGCTGCTACGTGGTCAGCGCGAAGCGGGGGTACCGCGGTCCGCAGATCATGCTGTCGCGCACCCACCCCAACCTGGTCCGCCGCCTGTTCGCCCTGGAGGTGCCCGAGGTCGCCGACGGCAGCGTGGAGATCGCCGGCGTGGCGCGCGAGGCGGGCCACCGGACCAAGATCGCGGTGCGGGCCACGGTGCCCGGCGTCAACCCCAAGGGGGCCTGCATCGGTCCCATGGGACAACGGGTGCGGGCCGTCATGGCCGAGCTGCAGGGCGAGAAGATCGACATCGTCGACTACAGCGACGACCCCGAGGAGTACGTGGCCGCGGCGCTCTCCCCGGCCCGTGTCCAGTCGGCCCGCATCGTCGACACCAGGACCCGGCAGGTGCAGGTCGTCGTGCCGGACTACCAGCTGTCACTGGCCATCGGACGCGAGGGGCAGAACGCCCGCCTCGCCCACCGCCTGACGGGGTGGAAGATCGACATCCGCGCCGACACCGAGGAGCTGGAGGACCGGGCGGGGCAGGAGGACGCCGTCCCGCCGGGCGTGTAGAGTGGAGAGCACTGCCCGTCCCTCGTCGTCGACCACCACCACGTCCCGCCGCACCCCGGTGCGCACGTGCGTGGGGTGCCGGCGCCAGGACGAGCAGTCCGCACTGCTGCGGGTCGTCGCGGTCCACGGACCGGCGGGCACCGACCGGTGGACCGTCGTCCCGGACGAGCGGCGCCGCGCACACGGACGAGGTGCCTGGGTGCACCCCGACCCCGAGTGCGTGCGGATCGCGATCGCGCGTCGTGCTTTCCACCGCGCCCTGCGCCTGTCACGGGCGGGGACGGTGGACACCACGGCCGTGCAGGAGCGGTTCGCGCAGCAAGGCCGTGACACGGCCGGGTCAACGGATCCGGCCGCCAGCAAAGGGCGGGCCCACCCGGGCCTGTCATCGAGGAACCGGAAGCGGGTTTGACGCTGATGAGCACCCGATGAGTACTCAGCGATGAGCACCCACCAGCACTAGTCACGGGCGTGCCCTGCAGGGGCCCGGTCGTGGCGCTACACCAAGGAGACACCACACCGTGGCCAAACTCAGGGTCTACGAGCTCGCCAAGGAGCTCGGGGTCGAGAGCAAGGAGCTGCTCGCCCACCTGAAGCAGCAGGGAGAGTTCGTCCGGTCGGCATCGTCGACCATCGAACCCCCTGTCGTCCGCAAGATCCGGGAGAACCCGCCCGCAGCGGCCGGCGCGCCCGCGCCCGCCGCCCCGGCGTCCTCCTCCGGCAAGCCCGGGCAGTCGTCCCGTGCTCCCAAGCCGGGACCGAAGTCCGCACCCCGCCCCTCGTCGGCGCCCGGGGCCGAGCAGGCCCCGGCAGCCGCCGAGCCGACGCCCCCGTCCACGCCTGTCGAGCCCGCGCCCGCGCAGCCGGAGGCCCCCGCCCCCGCCGCGGAGACGAGGCCAGACCGCCCGTCCCCGGCCACCCCTGGTGCCAGGCCCGGTCCGCGGCCCTCCCCGTCGGCGCCCGAGCAGCCCGCCGCGGAGCAGGCGGCCGAGCCCGCGGGCGACCGGCGGCCCGAGTCGGGCGCGACCCCCGGTCCCCGCCCGGCCCGTCCCGGGGTCAAGCCCGGACCCCGTCCGGGCAACAACCCCTTCTCCTCCAGCCAGGGCATGGGCCGTGAGCGCCGCGGAGGCGGCGAGCGCGGAGCAGACCGTGGCGCCGACCGTGGCGCCGACCGTGGAGAGCGGGGCGGCGGCTCGCCGCGCCCCGGCAACAACCCCTTCGCCCCCAGCCAGGGGATGCCCCGTCCCGGTGGTTCGCGCGGCACCCAGGCCGGCCCGGGCGGACCTCGTCCCGGCGGGCCCCGTCCGGCGGCCCCGCGTCCCGGCGGCGGCGCCCGGCCGAACCCGGGCATGATGCCCGAGCGTGCGGCCGTGCCCCGTCCCGGTGAGCGCCCCGCGCGCCCCGGCGGCGGTCGAGGTCGTCCCGGCGGCGGCCCCGGTGGTGCACCGGGCGGTGCTCCGGGTGGCTTCCGTGGCGGCCCCGGTGGTCGTGGCGGCGGTCCTCGCGGCCGCGGTGGCACCGCGGGTGCCTTCGGGCGCGGCGGCGGAAAGGTCCGCGGGCGCAAGTCCAAGAGGGCCAAGCGCGCCGAGTTCGAGCAGATGCAGGCGCCGTCGATCGGTGGCGTCAACGTCCCGCGCGGCAACGGCGCGACCATCACGGTGCGCCGCGGTGCCTCGCTGACCGACTTCGCCGACAAGATCAACGTCGACCCGGCGTCGCTGGTGACCGTGCTCTTCCACCTCGGCGAGATGGCCACCGCGACCCAGTCGCTGGACGAGGACACCTTCGCCGTCCTCGGCTCGGAGCTGGGCTACGACATCCGCGTGGTCTCGCCGGAGGAGGAGGAGCGCGAGCTCTTCAGCGCCTTCAACATCGACCTCGAGGCCGAGGCGGAGGCGGAGTCCGACGAGGACCTCCTGCCGCGGCCGCCGGTCGTGACGGTCATGGGTCACGTCGACCACGGAAAGACCCGGCTGCTGGACGCGATCCGCGAGTCCGAGGTCGGGGCCGGCGAGACCGGAGGCATCACCCAGCACATCGGTGCCTACCAGGTCCACGCCTCCCACGACGGCGAGGAGCGGGCGATCACCTTCATCGACACCCCGGGTCACGAGGCGTTCACCGCCATGCGTGCCCGTGGTGCCAAGGTGACCGACATCGCGATCCTGGTCGTGGCCGCGGACGACGGTGTGATGCCGCAGACCATCGAGGCGCTCAACCACGCCCAGGCGGCCAACGTGCCGATCGTCGTGGCCGTCAACAAGATCGACGTCGAGGGTGCCAACCCCGCCAAGATCCGTCAGCAGCTGACCGAGTACAACCTGGTCGCCGAGGAGTACGGCGGCGAGACGATGTTCGTCGACGTCTCCGCCAAGGAGGGGCAGAACATCGAGCAGCTGCTCGACGCGGTCCTGCTGACCGCCGACGCGGCCCTGGACCTGCGGGCCAACCCCGACAAGGACGCCCGCGGCGTGGCCATCGAGGCCAACCTGGACAAGGGTCGTGGCGCCGTCGCGACCGTCCTCGTGCAGCAGGGCACCCTGCGGGTCGGTGACGCGATCGTCGCGGGCGCCAGCCACGGACGGGTCCGGGCCATGCTCGACGAGCACGGCAACAACCTGCAGGAGGCGCCGCCCTCGCGGCCCGTGCAGGTGCTGGGCATGGACACGGTGGCCCGTGCCGGCGACACCTTCCTGGTGGCTCCGGACGACCGCACCGCTCGGCAGATCGCCGAGAAGCGCGAGGCGGCCGACCGTCAGGCGGCCCTGGCCAAGTCCCGCAAGCGGATCAGCCTGGAGGACCTCACCCAGGCCCTGGCCCAGGGCAAGGTGGAGACGCTCAACCTCATCCTCAAGGGTGACGTCTCCGGTTCGGTGGAGGCACTGGAGGACGCGCTGCTGCAGATCGACGTGGGCGACGAGGTCGACCTGCGGATCATCGACCGCGGCGTGGGTGCGATCACGATGAACAACATCAACCTGGCGGTCGCCTCCGACGCGATCATCCTGGGGTTCAACGTGCGTGCCGAGGGCCAGAACGCCGACTACGCCGAGCGCGAGGGCGTGGAGATCCGCTACTACGGCGTGATCTACCAGGCCATCGAGGACATCGAGAACGCCCTCAAGGGCATGCTCAAGCCGGAGTACCAGGAGTTCGAGACCGGGACGGCGGAGATCCGCGAGATCTTCCGCAGCTCCAAGTTCGGCAACGTGGCGGGCTGCCTGGTCCGCAGCGGCGAGATCCGCCGCGGCGCCAAGGCCCGGATCACCCGAAACGGCGTGGTCGTCACCGAGGGTCTGGAGATCGCCGGTCTGCGGCGGTTCAAGGACGACGTCACCGAGGTCCGCGAGGGCTTCGAGTGCGGCATCAACCTGGGGTCGTTCAACGACCTGCAGGCGGACGACCTCATCGCCACCTACGAGATGCGCGAGATCCCCCGCAGCTGACCGCCGTCGTGCACGCCGCGAGGCCCGGTCCGTCCCCGTGACGGGCCGGGCCTCGCGGCGTGGGCGTCGGGCTCTCAGGCCAGGAGGGAACGGCCGAGCCAGCCGCCCTCGGCGCAGCCGGGGAGCACGGCGTAGACGGCGGAGCCCACGGGCACCGTCCACAGGTTGAGCAGGTCGCCCTCGGCCAGGCGGCGCTGGACGGGCAGGAACTGACGCACCGGGTCGGCCTGGAAGGCGGCGAAGAGCAGCCCGGTCTCCACGTTCCCGTCCTTCCCGACCTGCTCGTAGCTGTACGGGCGGCGCAGGAAGCGCTCGTGGGGTGCCTGGGCGCCGGCCCGACGCACGTGGGCGTGCCGGTCGACGACGGGCAGGCCGCTGGGCGTCAGCGCGTGCAGGTCCACGGGGGTGCCCTCCCGGCCACCCGTGAGGGGGGCACCGGTGGCCAGGTCCCGCCCGACCGCGTGCTCGCGGGCGACCCGGTCAGCCCGCTCCCAGCCCTCCACGTCCATCCGGATCCGGCGCAGGACCAGGCTGGACCCTCCGACCCACCCCGGGTGCGTCGGCGCGTCCGGGCCGATCCACAGCAGCCCGGCGTCGCGGTCGGCCACGTCCGGCTGGACCGTGCCGTCGACCTGGCCGAACTCGTTGCGGAAGGCCAGGCCGGCCGCCTCCGCGGGATCGCGGAAGCCCGGTTGGACCCAGCGCGGCGTGGCGATGCCGCGTGCCGCACCCACGAGCAGACGACGGGCGTGGGCCAGCGGGACGGGGGAGTGGGAGCACAGCTGCAGCAGCAGGTCGGTCCCGCCGTACGCCTCGTCCAGGTCGTCCACCGGCAGCGAGGGCAAGGGCGTCAGCCAGGGCGGGCGCCGGTCGACCAGGCCGGTCCGGTCGAACAGGCTCGGCCCCCAGCCGACGGTGACGGTCAGCCCGGCCGGGCGGACGGCCACCTCGGGCTCCTGGTCGGTGACCGGTGGCACGCCCGCGGTGAGCCGGGAGATGTCGTCGGTCCACACCCGCATCAGCCGGCCCAGACCGGTCGCGCCGACGCCGTCGTCCAGGTCCAGTCCGACGAAGACCGCGTGGGGCGGAGGAGGCGTGGCGATCCCTGCCTGGTGCTCCCCGTGGAACGGCACGACCAGGTCGCCCGGCCCGCCCGCCGGGGTCCTGGCCTGCGCCGGGTCCGTGGACCGGGTCCCCGAGGAGGCGATTCCCCCGGCCAGTGCGAGGGCGCCCGCGCCCCCCAGCAGGCTCCCCGTGAGGAGCGTGCGCCGGCCGACCTGAGCGCTGCTCACGGTGCCTCCGTGTGCTCTCCCGGCGCGTAGTCCTCCTCGGCCCCGGAGAAGGCGCGGGCGGTGACCGTGAGCTCGTGCTCGACGCCGTCGGAGTCCACGACCACCAGGTCCACCTCCTGGCCCGTCCCGACCGGCTCCGCCAGCTGCATGAGCATCAGGTGGTCACCGCCGGGCTCCAGAGCGTGCTCGCCGCCCGCGGGCACCACGAAGCCGTCCTCGGCCCTGCGCATGACCCGTCCGCCCGCGCCGTCGTCGACGGTCACGTGCATCTCGGACGTCCCGGCGAGCTCGCTGCGCACCTCCACCAGGTGCAGGTCCGTGCCGCCGTCGTTGGTGAGCGCGCCGAAGACCCCGGTCATCGGACCGTCCGTGGCCTTGGCCCACCCGTCCACGAGGACGAGGCCGGCACCGGCGGAGGTGGCGTCCGGGGTGGCCGGAGGCGCGTCGGCCGGACCGGTGGCGGGGCCGCACCCGGTCAGGGTGACGGCCAGGGCGAGGGTGAGGACGAGCGCCGAGCGCGCGGAGCGGGCGATGGGCATGGGATCTCCTGGAAGCTGGTGCGGGGGGAAGGGGTCAGAGCACGGCCGACGGCGTCGGCGGGGCCCTTCCGTCCCAGGAGCGGTGCGCGGTGCAGGCGGCGGCCAGGACCGTGCGGCCGGCCACCGGCCACCGGGGTCCGACGGGCCCCCGCACCGTGCCGGGGGCCACCAACCGTCCCCACCACGCCACCGCCTCTCGCCACAGCGTGGCGGCAGCCGCCCGGAGGACGACGACGGTGAGCGAGGCGAGGCCGTGGAGCAGGAGCATCGTGGTCCCCCCGTGGCCCAGCGCCGCGAGCAGCTCGGAGGGGGAGGGGCCTGCGACCACGACCGCCAGGTGCCCGTCGTGGGCGGCGGGGCCGCGCGCCCCCGGCGTCGCGACGGGCGACCGGGTCTGCTGCGACAGCAGGGGCGCCAGCGCCAGCGCGGCATGGGTGGCGCCTGCCCCGCGCCCACGGCCACGAGCAGCCGGGCCGCCCGGGCCACCGGCCCGGAGCCGGCACGGCGGGCCGGCAGGAACCAGGCGAGCAGCACGGTGGCCGTGCCGGCCCACAGGAGCGCACCCGGGCGGACCCCGCCCCCGGCGCCGTGCCCGTCCGCACCGAGGTGGGCGAGCAGCCCCCAGCCCACCGCGAGGACGGACAGAGCGCCCGCGCGGGCACCCCTGGCCGCCCACGTCATACCCCGGAGGGTATCCCACGCCCTGGCGCCGACAGGTCCTGCCGGTCCGTAGGATGGTCGGGCCCGGAACACCGCCCGGAACACCGACGACCCAGGAGGACCCATGGCAGACCAGGCCCGCGCCCGCCGCATCGCCGAGCGCATCAAGCAGCTGGTGACGCAGGGGCTGTCCCAGGTGGTCAAGGACCAGCGCCTGGGCTTCGTCACGATCACCGACGTCCGCGTGACCGGGGACCTGCAGCACGCCAGCGTCTTCTACACCGTCCTGGGCCAGGAGGAGGACCGCGCCACCGCGGCCGAGATCCTGGAGACCTACCGCGGACGGCTGCGCTCCTTCGTGGGCCGTGGTCTGGGGATCCGGCTGACGCCCAGCCTGGAGTTCATCCTCGACGCCCTCCCGGAGGACGCGGCGCACATGGACGACCTGCTGCGCCAGGTGGCCGAGCGGGACGCGGAGCTGGCGCGCGAACGGGCGGCGGCGGCCTACGCCGGCGAGCCGGACCCCTACCGGCGGCCGGCGGCCGAGGACGACGACGGGGACGACGTCCCGGCGGATGAGCGCTGAGGGCGTCGGCGACGGACTGCTCGTCGTCGACAAGCCCGCCGGCTGGACCAGCCACGACGTCGTCGCGAGGGCCCGGCGCCTGTGCGGCACCCGACGGGTGGGGCACGCGGGCACCCTCGACCCGATGGCCACGGGGGTCCTGGTGCTCGGGGTGAACCGGGGCACCAAGCTGCTCACCTTCCTCGTCGGTTCCGACAAGGGGTATGCCGCCACCGTGCGCCTGGGGCGCTCCACCCTCACCGACGACGCCGAGGGGGAGGTGACCGGCGGGGCCGACGCGGGCTCCCTGACCGACGATCAGGTGGCCTCGGCGGTGCGCTCGCTCACGGGGCCGGTCCAGCAGGTGCCCAGCGCGGTGAGCGCGATCAAGGTCGACGGGCGCCGCTCCTACGCCCGGGTGCGCGCCGGCGAGGACGTCGAGCTGGCCGCCCGCCCCGTGACCGTGCACCGCTTCGACGTGCTCGCCCGCCGGGACGTGGTCCTGGACGACGGCCACCGGGTCGTGGACCTGGACGTGGAGGTCGAGGTGTCCTCGGGCACCTACGTGCGTGCGCTGGCCCGCGACCTGGGGACCGCCCTCGGGGTCGGCGGTCACCTGACCGCGCTGCGCCGGACCCGGGTCGGAGGGTTCACCCTCGACCGGGCGGCGACCCTGGAGCAGCTGGACCCGGACGCGGGCGAGGGGGCCGGAGCCCACCTGCTGGCGCTGGCGGACGCGGCCCGGGCCACGCTCCCGGCCCGTGACCTGGACGAGGCCGAGGCCCGGGCGCTCGGCTACGGTCAGCGCGTCCCCTCCGCCGAGCCCGGCCGGAGCAGTCCCGTCGCCGCCTTCTCGCCCGAGGGCGTCCTGGTGGCCGTCCTCGACGAGAGCGGTCCCACCGCGCGTGCGCGCGTGGTCCTGGCGCCCGCCGGGCAGAAGTAGAGTAGGCGCCCGTGCACCGATGGACGAGCCTGGACGAGGTTCCCGCCGACCTGGGTCCCACCGTCGCCACGCTCGGCAACTTCGACGGTGTCCACCGCGGCCACCGGGCCGTCCTGGACACCGTCGTGGCGACCGCCCGGGAGCGCGGCCTGGCCTCCGTGGCCGTCACCTTCGACCCGCACCCGGTGGCCGTGCTGCACCCGGACCGGGCGCCCCGGGAGATCACCGGGCTGGACCACCGGCTCGACCTGCTGGCCGCCCTCGGGCTGGACGGCGTGGTGGTGGTGCAGTTCACCCCCGAGTACGCCCTGCTCACCCCCGAGGACTTCGTGGTGCAGACGTTCGTGGACGGGTTGCGCTCGCAGGTCGTGGTCCTCGGCCAGGACTCGCGGTTCGGCCTGCACAACAGCGGGGACGTGGGGACGATGCGCGAGCTGGGCGAGGCCTACGGCTTCGAGGTCCTCGTCCAGGGGACCGTGGGTGAGCACGAGCGGGGCCGGCGCAGCTGGTCCTCCACCGCGCTGCGCGAGGCGATCGCCACGGGGGACATGGAGACCGCCACCGAGATCCTCGACCGGCCCCACCGGGTCTCGGGCGAGGTCGTGCACGGCCACCACCGGGGCCGGGAGCTGGGCTACCCCACCGCCAACCTGAGCACCGACAGCGAGGGGCTCGTGCCCGCCGACGGCGTCTACGCCGGCTGGCTCGAGCGCCCGTCGCTGCCGGCGGAGCACCCCGACCGGCGGCTGCCGGCGGCGATCTCGGTGGGCTCCAACCCGACTTTCGGCGACGTCGAGCGCACGGTCGAGGCCTACGTCCTGGACCGCGACGACCTCGACCTGTACGGCGAGACGGTGGCCGTGGACTTCGCGCGCCGGCTGCGCGGCAACGACCGGTTCGAGACGGTCGAGGGTCTGCTGGAGCAGATCGCCGCCGACGTCGACCGCACCCGCGCCCTCCTCGGCTGAGCCGGGGTATGTCGTCGCGCCCCGTCGTGACCCGGCTCGCCCGGGCGGACTGGGGCCTGGTCGTGGCCGCCGGCGGGCTCTCGGTCGTGGGAGCGCTGCTCGTCTGGTCCGCCACCCACGAGCAGGTCGGTCCGGCCCTGGCCGTGCGGCACGTGGTGAACACCGCGGTGGGGATGACCGCCGCCCTGGGCGTGCTCCTGCTCGACGTGCGCCGGCTACGGGCCCTGGCCCCGTTCGCCGTCGTGGCCGGGGTCGGCGGCCTGGTGCTCGTCCTGACCCCGGTGGGACAGACGGTCAACGGGTCGCGCTCCTGGCTCTTCCTGCCCGGCGGCTTCTCGCTCCAGCCGGCCGAGCTGGCCAAGATCGGCCTCGTGCTCGGCCTGGCGGTCATCCTGGCCGAGGGACGGGACCGGTGGCGGCCGCCCCGTGCCCGCGAGGTCCTGCTGGCCTGGGTCCTGGCGGGGGTGCCGGTCCTGCTTATCCTGCTCCAGCCCGACCTGGGCAGCGCGCTCGTCCTGGGCATGCTCACCGTCGGGGTGGTCGCCGCCTCCGGCGCGTCGTGGTGGTGGACGGCGGCCGCGCTGGCCGGCACCGTCGCGACCGTGGTCGCCGCGGTCCGCGTTCCCCTGCTGGACCCCTACCAGGTCGACCGTCTGCTCGCCTTCCGGGACCCCACGCTGGACCCGGAGGGCATCGGCTACCAGACCCGCCAGGTGCGGCTGGCGGTGGCCGCGGGGGGCTGGGACGGCGCCGGGCTGGGGGAGGGCCCCCACACCCAGGGCGGGTTCATCCCGTTCCAGCACACCGACTTCGTCTTCTCGGTCGCGGCCGAGGAGCTGGGCCTCCTCGGCTCCGGCGGGCTCCTGCTGCTGCTGGGCTTCCTGGTCCTGCGGGCCCTGGTCGTGGCCCTGCGCTGCGAGGACCCCTTCGCCCGGCTCGTGGCCGTGGGGGTCGCGAGCTGGTTCGCCTTCCAGGTGGTCCAGAACGTGGGGATGAACCTGGGCCTGGTCCCGGTCACCGGGCTGCCGCTGCCCTTCCTGTCCTACGGAGGCTCCTCGATGCTGGCCTGCTGGGTCGCCGTGGCGCTCGTGTCGGCGGCGCAGCAGGACCGGCGTGGGGGGCGCTGACTCCGGGCAGGCGTCGTGACAGAATCGGGCCAGCCCGTGCCTGCCGACGAAGGAGTTGACGATGGCCCGTTCCGTGACCGAGGAGAAGGTCGACCGCAGCATCATCGAGAACCGTGCCCCCAGCGTGGGCCACCTGTTCCGTGAACGTGTCCAGGCCCTGCCCGAGGGGGAGGCCTTCCGGCACCCGGTCGGGGACGGGTGGGCGTCCCTGACGTGGAGCCAGACCCGGGACCGGGCCTACGCCCTGGCTGCCGGCCTGGTCGAGCTGGGGGTCGAGCCGGAGGAGCGCGTCGCGCTGATGTCCTCCACCCGGATCGAATGGGTGCTCTCCGACCTGGCCGTCATGTGCGCCGGCGCCGCCACCACGACCATCTACCCCACGACCATCACCGAGGACGTGGCCTACATCGTGGCCGACTCCGGCAGCCGGGTCGTCATCGCCGAGGACGGCGACCAGGTGGCCAAGCTGCGCGAGCGCGCCGACGAGATGAGCGGGGTGCTCAAGGTCGTCGTCGTCGACGGGGAGGGCGACGGGGAGCAGGTCATCACCTTCGCCGAGCTGGAGGAGCTGGGCCGTGCCCGGCTCGAGCGTGAGCCCGGCGTGGTGGACGCCCGCATCGACGGCCTCACCCCCGAGCACCTCGCCACGATCATCTACACCTCTGGCACGACGGGTCGACCCAAGGGGGTGCGGCTGCCGCACTCGGCGTGGACCTACGAGGCGGCGGCGGTCGCCTCCATCGGCATCCTGAGCCAGGACGACCTGCAGTACCTCTGGCTTCCGCTCGCGCACGTCTTCGGCAAGGTCCTGCTCGCCCTGCCGCTGCAGATCGGCTTCCCCACCGCGGTCGACGGACGGCCGGAGAAGATCGTCGAGAACGTCGCCGTCGTCCAGCCCACCTTCATGGGGGCCGCACCGCGGATCTTCGAGAAGGTCTACGGCAAGATCACCACGATGATGATGGACGAGGGCGGGGTCAAGGCCAAGCTCTTCACCTGGGCCTCCGGGGTGGGCAAGGAGGTCGGGGAGATCCGGGCCGCCGGCGGACAGCCGGGCGGGCTGCTGGCCACCAAGTACCGGTTGGCCGACAAGCTGGTCCTCAGCAAGATCCGCGGACGGTTCGGCGGCAAGGTGCGCTTCTTCATCTCCGGCTCGGCCGCGCTGAACGCCGACGTCGCCCGCTGGTTCGACGCCATGGGTCTGCTCATCCTCGAGGGCTACGGGCTCACCGAGACCAGCGCCGCCTCCTTCGTCAACCGGCCCGCGCCCGGTGGCTACAAGTTCGGCTCTGTCGGGTGGCCGCTGCCCGGCACCGAGGTGCGCATCGCCGAGGACGGCGAGATCCTGCTCAAGGGACCCGGGGTCATGGAGGGCTACCACCAGCTGCCCGAGGAGACGTCCGCCAGCCTCGACGACGGGTGGCTGGCCACCGGTGACATCGGCGAGGTGGACCCGAACGGCTTCCTGACGATCACCGACCGCAAGAAGGACCTGTTCAAGACGTCCGGCGGCAAGTACGTCGCCCCCTCGCTCATCGAGTCGCGGTTCAAGGGCATCTGCCCCTACGCCAGCCAGCTCATCATCGAGGGCGACGGGCGCAAGTTCGTCTCCGCGCTCGTCACCCTCGAGCCCGAGTCCATCGCTGCCTGGGGTGCGCAGAACGGGATGGCAGGGGACTCCTACCGGCAGATCGTCACCTCGGAGAAGGCCCGGGAGATGGTCCAGGGCTACGTCGACGAGCTCAACTCCCAGCTCAACCGGTGGGAGCAGATCAAGGAGTTCCACATCCTGGACCACGACCTGTCGGTGGAGGAGGGTGACCTCACGCCGAGCATGAAGCTCAAGCGCAAGGCCGTCACCTCCAAGTACAAGGACGAGCTGGACAGGTTCTACGTCGAGAGCTAGGGCGCACGCGTCGACGCGCCGCCGCCGGGGATCCCCCGGCGGCGGCGCTCGTTTCCCCCCGGCGGGCGCGGCTGCATACGCTGGACCGCATGTCCTCGCCGACCGACGTCCCGAGCCGTCCCCGCGGAGCCTCCGTCCTCGACCGGCTGGAGCCCCTGCTCGAGCAGGTGAGCAAGCCGGTGCAGTACGTCGGTGGTGAGCTGAACTCGCAGGTCAAGGCCTGGGACTGCGGGGGCGAACACACGGTGCGCTGGGCGCTGATGTACCCCGACGCCTACGAGGTCGGCCTGCCCAACCAGGGCGTCATGATCCTCTACGAGGTCCTCAACGAGCAGCCCGGGGTCCTGGCCGAGCGCACCTACGCGGTGTGGCCCGACCTCGAGACCCTGATGCGCGAGCACGGGGTGCCCCAGTTCACGGTGGACGCCCACCGGGCCGTGGGCGACTTCGACGTCCTGGGCCTCAGCTTCTCCACCGAGCTGGGCTACACCAACATGCTCACCGCGCTCGACCTCGCCGGCATCCCGCTCCACGCCCGCGACCGCACCGAGGAGCACCCGCTGGTGATCGCCGGCGGCCACGCCAGCTTCAACCCCGAACCGGTCGCCGACTTCGTCGACGCCGCGGTCGTCGGCGACGGCGAGGAGGCGGTGCTCGCGGTCTCGGCCATCCTGCGCGGCTGGAAGGAGGCCGGGCGGCCCGGCGGCCGCGAGGGGCTGCTGCTGCAGCTGGCCGCCACCGGCGGCGTCTACGTCCCGGCGTTCTACGACGTGGACTACCTGCCGGACGGGCGGATCCAGCGGGTCGCCCCCGCGCGGGCGGGCGTGCCCTGGCGGGTCGCCAAGCACACCGTCATGGACCTCGACTCCTGGCCCTACCCCAAGGCACCGCTCGTGCCGATCACCGAGTCGGTGCACGAACGGATGAGCGTGGAGATCTTCCGCGGGTGCACCCGAGGGTGCCGCTTCTGCCAGGCCGGCATGATCACCCGCCCGGTCCGGGAGCGCTCGATCACCGGGATCGGCGACATGGTCCAGCGGGGCCTGGAGGCCACCGGCTTCGAGGAGGTCGGGCTGCTCTCGCTGTCCTCGGCCGACCACTCCGAGATCGCCGAGGTCACCAAGGACCTGGCGGACCGTTACGAGGGCACCCAGACCGGCCTCTCGCTGCCCTCGACCCGGGTCGACGCGTTCAACATCGAGCTGGCCAACGAGCTGACCCGCAACGGGCGCCGGTCCGGACTGACCTTCGCCCCCGAGGGCGGCAGCGAGCGGATGCGCAAGGTGATCAACAAGATGGTCACCGAGGAGGACCTCATCCGCACGGTCGGCGCCGCCTATGCGGCCGGGTGGCGGCAGGTCAAGCTCTACTTCATGTGCGGGCTGCCCACCGAGACCGACGAGGACGTCCTGCAGATCGCCGACCTGGCCAAGCGGGTCATCGACACCGGGCGGGAGGTCTCCGGGCACCGCGACATCCGCTGCACGGTCTCCATCGGCGGGTTCGTGCCCAAGCCGCACACCCCCTTCCAGTGGGCCGCGCAGCTGGGGGCGGAACAGACCGACGCCCGGCTGGCCAAGCTGCGCGAGGCGCTGCGCTCCGACCGCCGCTACGGGTCGGCCATCGGGTTCCGCTACCACGACGGCAAGCCCGGGATCGTCGAGGGTCTGCTCTCGCGGGGCGACCGGCGGCTGGGCGCGGTGATCGAGCAGGTGTGGCGCGACGGGCAGCGGTTCGACGGGTGGAACGAGCACTTCTCCTACGAGCGCTGGATGTCGGCCGCGGAGGCGGGCCTGGCCGGGACCGGGGTGGACGTGGACTGGTACACCACCCGGGAGAGGGGGGAGCACGAGGTCCTGCCCTGGGACCACATCGACTCCGGCCTGGACAAGGAGTGGCTGTGGGAAGACTGGCTCGACGCCCTCGAGGAGCGGGAGGTCGAGGACTGCCGGTGGACGCCGTGCTTCGACTGCGGCGTGTGCCCGCAGATGGACACCGAGATCCAGGTCGGCCCCACCGGCAAGCGGCTGCTGCCCCTGTCCGTGGTGCGCTGAGGACGCAGGACCGGCATCGCGCCCGGGGCCGACGCGCCCCCGACCGGGACGTGACCACGTCGACCGGGGCGCGACCACGTCGTCCGGGACGTGACCACGTCGTCCGGGACGTGACCACGTCGTCCGGGTGACGCGACCCGCGGACCCGGGGGAGGGGTCAGAGCTTGCGGGCCCGCACGACCCCGTCGATGGCCAGGATCGCCTGCTTGAGGTCGTCCTGCACCTCACCCTCGACGTCGACGAGGGTGTAGGCGTAGTCGCCCCTGGACCGGTTGGTGAACTCGGCCACGTTGAGCCCGGCCTCGCCCAGGACCCCCGTGATCTGCCCGATCATCGTGGGCCGGTTCTGGTTGAAGATCCCCAGCCGGGTGGTCCCCGGCGTGCGGGCCATGACGACCTCGGGGAAGTTGACCGAGTTGCGGATGTTGCCGTGCAGCAGGAAGTCGGAGAGCTGGTCGACCGCCATGACGGCGCAGTTGTCCTCGGCCTCACCCGTGGAGGCGCCCAGGTGGGGCAGGGCGATGACCTTGGGGTGGATCGCCCCGGCCTCGGTGGGGAAGTCGTTGACGTAGGCGTGCAGGTGGCCGGAGTCCAGGGCCTGCAGGACCGCGGCCTCGTCGACCACCCCGCCCCGGGCGAAGTTGAGGATCACGCCGCCCTCGGGCATGAGGGAGATCCGGTGGGCGTCGACCAGGCCCCTGGTGCCCTCGACGAGCGGCACGTGGGGGGTGATCATGTCCGAGCGGGAGAAGAGCTCCTCCACGCTCGTGACCTGCTCCACCTGGGGGGAGAGCTGCCACGCGCGCTCCACCGTGATCGCCGGGTCGTACCCCAGGACCTTCAGCCCCAGCGACTGGGCGGCGTTGGCCACGAGCACGCCGATCGCGCCCAGCCCGATCACCCCGAGCGTGCGCCCGGGCAGCTCGAACCCGGCAAACTGCTTCTTGCCGGCCTCGACCTGCTTGTCGAGCTCCTTGCCGGACAGCGACCGCCCGGCCACGAGGTCACGGGTGTAGTCGGCCGCGTGGTAGAGGTTGCGCGCGGCCAGGAGCATGCCGGCGATGACGAGCTCCTTGACCGCGTTGGCGTTGGCGCCGGGGGTGTTGAACACCGGGATGCCGCGGGCGGCGAGCCGGTCCACCGGGATGTTGTTCGTGCCCGCGCCGGCGCGGGCCACGGCATACACCGTCTCGGGGATCTCCACCGAGTGCAGGTCGGCCGACCTGAGCAGGAGCGCCCGGGGCTCGGCGATGTCGGTGCCGATGTCGAAGACGTCCCGGTCGAGGCGCTGCAGGCCGATCGGCGAGATGGCGTTGAGGGTCTGGATCGCGAAGGTGCTCATGGGTCAGCCGTTCTTCCGCTCGAACTCGGTCATGAAGTCGACGAGGGCCTGCACGCCCTCCAGGGGCATGGCGTTGTAGATGCTGGCGCGCATGCCGCCCACGCTCCGGTGCCCGGCGAGGCCGGAGAGCCCGGCCGCTGCCGCCTGGGCGACGAACGGCTTCTCCAGGGCGGGGTCGGGCACGAGGAAGGGCACGTTCATCCAGGACCGGGCGGCCGGCTCGACGGGGTTGGCGTAGAAGTCCGAGGCGTCAATCACCCCGTAGAGCAGCTCGGCCTTGGCCCGGTTGCGCGCAGCCATGGCCTCCAGCCCACCCTGCTCCTGGACCCACTCCAGCACCAGACCGACGAGGTACCACGCCAGCGTCGGCGGGGTGTTGAGCATGGAGTCGGCCTCGGCCATGGCGGTCCAGTCCAGCACCGAGGGCACGTCGGCCCGGGGTCGACCCAGCAGGTCGCGCCGCACGACGACGACGACGATCCCGGAGGGGCCGAGGTTCTTCTGGGCCCCGGCGTAGACCACGCCGTAACGGGTCACGTCCATGGGTCGGGACAGGATCGTCGAGCTGGCGTCGGTGACCAGCGGGACGTCCCCGGCGTCCGGCACGTAGGGGAACTCGACCCCGCCGATGGTCTCGTTGAGGGTGTAGTGCAGGTAGGCGGCGTCCTGGGGCACCTCGAACGAGCCCGGCGCCGGGACGGAGGCGTAGTTCGAGGCCTTCTCGTCCGCGAGCACCTGGACGTCGGTGAACCTGCGGCCCTCGGCGATCGCCTTCTTCGACCAGGACCCGGTGTTCAGGTATGCCGTGCGCGCCCCGGGTGCGCCCAGGTTGAGCGGGACAGCGGCGAACTGGGCGGTGGCGCCGCCCTGGAGGAAGAGGACCGCGTAGTCGTCCGGCACCGCCAGCAGGGTCCGCATCCGCTGCTCGGCCTCGGCGGCGATGCCGACGAACTCCGGGGAGCGGTGGGACATCTCCATCACCGACATTCCCGACCCCCGCCAGTCGGTCAGCTCGGACTGGGCCCGCTCGAGCACCTCGAGCGGCATGGCGGCAGGGCCGGCGGAGAAGTTGACAGCACGCAAGGGGGCTTCCTCGGGTCGGGATGGACGGGGGCGACCGCAGCACAGCCCGGGGCTGAGCTCCGGTCCGGCCTCGACGTCGAGTGCCGCTGCCTACCGTACCGTCAACCGCGAGGCGCTCGGTCACCCCGTCGGGGACCGAGGCCCCCCACGACGGTGCAGGAGGCCGTCCTGGGCGGGTGAGGATCGGCCGACTAGCCTGTCCGCCCATGGCCACGCGTCGCGTTCCCGAGGGTCCGGCACCCGATCCCACGGTCCAGCGGCTGCGCGTGCGCTACGCCAAGCGGGGCCGGATGCGGTTCACCTCGACCCGGGACTTCCAGCGGGCCCTGGAGCGGGCCGTCCGGCGGGCCGGCCTGCCGGTGGCCTTCTCCGCCGGCTTCCACCCGCACCCCAAGATCTCCTACGCCAACGCCGCCCCCACGGGGACGGCGAGCGAGGCCGAGTACGTCGAGATCGCCCTCACCCGCCGGGTGGACCCCGCCCGGGTGGCGCCGGTTCTGGACGAGGCACTCCCGGACGGGCTGGACGTGGTGGAGGTCCAGGACGCCGACGACCTCCCCGGCGCGCTGGCCGACCGGCTCCAGGGCAGCCTGTGGGCGCTGCGCCTCCGGGCCGACGGCACGCCCGTCGACACCGGGGCGGTCGACGCCGCGGTGGCGGCGCTGCTGGCGGCCGAGGAGCTGCTCGTGACCAGGATGATGAAGAAGGGGCCCAGGGAGCTGGACGTGAGGGCCGCCGTCCTGGGGATGACGGTCGCCGCCGACCAGGTCCCGGGGGTTCCGGCCGAACCGGGGGACGTCGTCCTTCTCGTCACCCTGCGCCACACCGTCCCCACGGTGCGCCCGGAGGAGGTCTGGACCGCTCTCGGTCTCGTGGGCGGGACCCCGCTCCCGCGTCCGCTGTCGACCCGGCTGCGGCAGGGGCCCCTCGTGGGGGACCAGGTCTCGGACAGCCTGGGGGGCTGAACCGGCCGAAGGTGCGCGGCCGGCGGCCGGGGTGCAGGGTGCGGCGACCCCGGGCGACGCGCGCGTCGGCGGACGATGGGGCGTGCGGCGCTGCTTGTGCGATACTGACAGCGGTCGGGCAAGTCACCACACCGCTGCCCGTCCGGTGCGAGTCCCCTCGCTGTGCGGCAGCAGTTGCCGGCACGCGACGCCGTCGTGAAGATCGAGCCGACTCCCACCGCCCCACCGGTGCCGCGCCAGATGCGCGAACCGCGTGGGCGACCTGGACGACTTCCGTCCGAGCCCGACAGGGCTGGACGACTGCACCCGCGCCGCGCGGGGAGTGGGTCCTACCCGGACCCGGTGTGGACTCGCCGCGAGGCCCAGAAAGGCACAGCGTGTCCGAGGAGACCAGCACCCCCGGCGAGGAACGCGCCCAGGACCGGGTCGAGAACCCGGACGACCGCGCCGGCCGGCTCGCCGAGATCACCGCCGAGCTCACGGCCCGGTCGCAGGAGCAGCAGCACGTCGGGACGCCCGACGCGGCCGAGGCGTCCGAGCAGGACCTGTCCGACGACGAGGCGTCCGAGCAGGACCCGGCCGACGACGAGACGCCCGAGCAGGATCCGGCCGACGACGAGACGCCCGAGCAGGATCCGGCCGACGACGAGACGCCCGAGCAGGATCCGGCCGACGACGAGACGCCCGAGCAGGATCCGGCCGAGCACGAGGTGACCGAGGAGGACGCTCCCGGGTCGGACCAGGCTCGACGGCCCGGGTCCGGGCAGGACGAGGAGCAGCCCCAGCAGGACGAGGACCACGTCCAGGTCGGGGAGGAGGAGCAGGTGGAGGTCCGTCGGCCCTCGTTCGGCGTGGTCTTCCAGGCGCCCGACCTGTCCGACCTTCCTCGACGCCGGTCGCGCCGGGCGACCTCCGGGGTCACCACACCGACCGACCAGCCGCAGGACGAGCAGGACGAGCAGGCCCAGGAGGACCGGCACGACGCGGCCGCCAAGGACGACCGGGACGGACCGGTCAGGGGTCGACGGGAACAGGCGCGTGCGTCCGGAGTCGGCGACGACCGGGGGGACCGGGACGAGACCGACCGGACGGGGTCGGACGACGACGGCTCCGACGACGAGGGTGGCCGCGGCGGACGTCGACGGCGGCGCGGCGGGAAGGGCCGCCGCGGCACCCGGTCGGGCTCGGAGCAGGGAGCCGGCGACGACGGCGGGACCGAGCAGACCGGTCCGGAGCCCACCGACGACTCCACCGACCCGGAAGGGCCCGACGCGCCCGAGGGGTCGGACGGGGACGACGACACCCAGGGTGGGTCAGGTCGACGCCGTTCGCGCAGCCGTCGGGGCCGACGTCCCGCCGGAGCTTCCGGCGGTGACACCGACCGCGGCGCGCAGGACGAGGGTCAGGGCGCGGCCCGGGACGAGGACCAGGACGACCAGGGCGAGGACGACGGAGCAGCCGGCACCCGGCGTCGTCGGCGCCGGCGGCGCAGCGGAGAGTCCGGCCAGGCGGAGCGCACGACCCAGGACGAGGTGTCCTCGGTCAAGGGTTCGACCCGGCTCGAGGCCAAGCGTCAGCGGCGTCGCGAAGGCCGTGAGGCCGGTCGGCGACGCACGATCATCACCGAGGCCGAGTTCCTGGCCCGTCGCGAGAGCGTGGACCGGGTCATGGTGGTCCGGGGCCTGCCCGACCGCACCCAGATCGCGGTGCTCGAGGACGGCGTCCCGGTCGAGCACTACGTCTCCCGTTCGGCGCAGAGCACGATGGCGGGCAATGTGTACCTCGGCCGCGTGCAGAACGTCCTGCCGAGCATGGAGGCGGCCTTCGTCGACATCGGCAAGGGCCGCAACGCGGTGCTGTACGCCGGTGAGGTGAACTGGGACGCGGCCGGTCTGGAGGGCAACCAGCCCAAGCGGATCGAGAACGCGCTGAAGTCCGGCGAGTCGGTCCTCGTGCAGGTCACCAAGGACCCCATCGGGCACAAGGGTGCGCGGCTCACGTCCCAGATCTCGTTGCCGGGGCGCTACCTGGTCTACGTTCCGGGAAACTCCATGACCGGGATCTCCCGCAAGCTGCCGGACACCGAGCGAGCCCGGCTGAAGAAGATCCTCAAGGAGGTCGTCCCTGCGGACGCCGGTGTCATCGTGCGCACCGCTGCCGAGGGGGCCGCCGAGGCCGAGCTGCGCGCCGACGTCGAGCGGCTGACCGCCACCTGGGAGCGCATCCAGGCCAAGGCGAAGGGGGCCAACGCCCCGGCGCTGCTGCACGGGGAGCCGGACATGACCGTCCGGGTCATCCGCGACGTCTTCACCGAGGACTTCTCCAAGCTGGTCGTCTCCGGCGAGGAGGCCTGGGCCGAGGTCAAGCGGTACATCGACGAGGTCGCCCCCGACCTGGCCGACCGGGTGGAGCGCCACACCGGGTCCACCGACATCTTCACCGCCCACCGGGTCGACGAGGCCATCGCCAAGGCGATGGACCGCAAGGTGTGGCTTCCCTCGGGCGGCTCGCTGGTCATCGACCGGACCGAGGCGATGACCGTGGTGGACGTCAACACCGGCAAGTTCACCGGTTCAGGCGGAAACCTCGAGGAGACCGTCACCAAGAACAACATCGAGGCGGCCGAGGAGATCGTCCGCCAGCTGCGGCTGCGCGACATCGGCGGCATCATCGTCATCGACTTCATCGACATGGTGCTGGAGGCCAACCGCGACCTGGTCGTGCGCCGTCTCCTCGAGTGCCTGGGGCGCGACCGGACCAAGCACCAGGTGGCCGAGGTCACCTCGCTGGGGTTGGTCCAGATGACCCGCAAGCGCGTCGGGTCGGGCCTGATCGAGGTCTTCTCCGACACCTGCGTCCACTGCGCCGGTCGCGGCGTCGTGGTGCACACCGAGCCGGTCGCCACCCGGGGCGGCGCCCAGGACGAGCCTGCCGGCGGTGCCGGTGGTCGTCGGGGCCGCGGCAAGGGCCGGTCCGGCCCGACCGGGGGCAACGGGAGCAACGGGGGCAGCAGCGAGGCCCGCAACGTGCTGCCCGTGCCCAACCCCAACGGTCCCACCCCGGCCCAGATCGCCGCGGCGGCCCACGCTGCCGCCCTGCACGCCGGGGCTCCGGCTCCGGCCGCGGACGCGGCCGCCCGGGCCGTCGCCGAGGAGGCGGCCGAGGACGCTCCCGCCGCTGCCCACGCCCCCGCCGCCACGGTGAGCGAGGACGCCGGTGGAACGGCGGCCCCGTCCGAGACGCAGACCGCCGGCGGTGTCCCGGACGCGGCCCCCGCCGCGACGACCGGGACCGCGACGACCGGGACCGCCACGACCGGGACCGCCGAGGAGCCCGAGCCGGTCACGCAGCCCCGGCGACGCCGCCCGCGCGGCCGGGTCGTCGCACCGGCAGGGCCGCCGACCGGGGCCGACGCCGCGGGAGAGCCGATCGACGACTGAGCCCGGGCCGGACCGGTTTGGCCACCGAGGCCCGGCCAGGGTAGGCTGGTGCGTCGGTTCGCCCCGCGCACGGGGCGGGTCTGGTAGTCGTCGCTCCGGCGGCGGCTCGGCCCGCACCGCCGGGTGCTGCATACCCCTCCACGACTGCAGGAAGTGAGTTGAACGTGTACGCGATCGTCCGTGCTGGCGGCCGCCAGGAGAAGGTCTCCGTCGGCGACGTCCTGACCATCGACAAGGTCAAGGGCAGTGTCAACGCCGGGGACAGCGTGGAGTTCGCTCCCGTGCTGCTCGTCGACGGGTCCACCGTGACCACCGACGCCGACACCCTGGGCCGGGCCGTGGTCCGCGCCGAGGTCATGGAGGCCGTCAAGGGCCCCAAGATCATCATCCAGAAGTACAAGAACAAGACCGGGTACAAGAAGCGTCAGGGCCACCGCCAGCCGCTCACCAAGGTCAAGATCACCGCGATCGACGCCTGAGGCGCCGGCGCACCACCGCCCACCCCGTCCTTTCCCAGGAGACTTCAGATGGCACACAAGAAGGGCGCGTCCTCGTCCCGCAACGGTCGGGACTCGAACGCGCAGCGTCTCGGCGTGAAGCGTTTCGGCGGCCAGGTCGTCGGCACGGGTGAGATCATCGTCCGCCAGCGCGGCACCCACTTCCACCCCGGCGAGGGCGTCGGGCGCGGTAGCGACGACACCCTGTTCGCGCTGGTCCCCGGCGTCGTCGAGTTCGGCTCCAAGCGGGGCCGCAAGACCGTCAACATCGTCGCGCGGGAGACCGCCGACGTCTGATCGCGCGCGTCGCGACACCTGACGACACGACGCCGGTGGGGCCCTGCGCCCCGCCGGCGTCGTTCGGCATTCCCGACCCGGTCGCCCTGGTCCGGTCGCCACGACGCCCTGCCCCCCACGGGCGGGCGTCCCGCCCGTTCGTCCACCCCAAACGTCCCCCTGCTGAGAGGATCGGCCCCATGGCCAACTTCGTCGACCGAGTCGTGCTCCACCTGCGGGCGGGGAGCGGCGGGCACGGCGTCGCCTCCGTCCACCGGGAGAAGTTCAAGCCGCTCGGCGGTCCGGACGGGGGCAACGGCGGCCGGGGCGGGGACATCGTCCTGCGCGTCGACCCCTCCGTGACCACGCTCATCGACTACCACCACGGACCGCACCGCAGCGCGCCCAACGGGCGCCCCGGCGAGGGGGACGAGCGCAACGGCGCCCAGGGCGAGGACCTCGTGCTCGCCGTCCCCAGCGGAACCGTGGTCACCACGCGCTCCGGCGAGGTGCTGGCGGACCTGGTCGGCGACGGGGCCGAGCACGTGGCCGCCCGTGGGGGCCGTGGCGGGCTGGGGAACAAGGCCCTGGCGTCCGCCCGCCGCAAGGCTCCTGGGTTCGCCCTGCTCGGCGAGCCGGGCGAGGAGGTCGAGGTCGTCCTGGAGCTGAAGACCCTCGCCGACGTCGCGCTCATCGGCTTTCCCTCGGCCGGCAAGTCCTCCCTGGTCAGCGTGCTCTCGGCGGCCAGGCCCAAGATCGCCGACTACCCCTTCACCACGCTCGTGCCCAACCTGGGGGTGGTCACCGCCGGCGGGGAGCGGTTCACCGTCGCCGACGTCCCCGGTCTGATCCCGGGCGCCAGCGAGGGCAAGGGCCTGGGCCTGCAGTTCCTGCGCCACGTCGAGCGATGCCACGTGCTGGTCCACGTGATCGACTGCGCCACCCTGGAGCCGGGTCGTGACCCGATGACGGACCTGGAGGTCATCGAGCAGGAGCTGGCCGCCTACGTCCCCCACGGGCAGCTGGGCGGGATCCCGCTCGCCGAGCGCGTCCGGGTCGTGGTGCTGAACAAGGCCGACGTACCCGAGGCTCGCGAGCTCGCCGAGATGGTGCGGCCCGACCTGGAGGCCCAGGGGTACGAGGTGCACGTGGTCTCGGCTGTGGCGCACACCGGCCTGAAGGAGCTGACCTTCTCCCTGGCGGGCCACGTGCGCTCGGCGCGGGCCGAGCAGCTCGTCGAGCAGCCCGCCCGGGTCGTGGTGCGGCCCCGGGCCGTGGACGACTCCGGCTTCACGGTGCGGCGGGAGAACACCGCCGACGGCGAGGTCTTCCGGGTGCTCGGCGACCGGCCGACCCGGTGGGTGCGCCAGACCGACTTCACCAACGACGAGGCCGTCGGCTACCTCGCCGACCGGCTCAACCGGCTCGGTGTCGAGGACGAGCTGCTCAAGGCCGGTGCCGTCGCGGGCTCGACCGTGCTCGTCGGACCCGAGGAGGACGCGGTGGTCTTCGACTGGGAGCCCACCGTCAGCGCGGGGGCCGAGCTGCTCGGGTCGCGCGGCAGCGACCTGCGTCTCGAGGACCGCGCCCGTCCCACCCGTTCGCAGAAGCGGGGTGCCTTCCACGAGAAGATGGACGCCGCGGCTGCCGCCCGCGAGCAGCTGGCCGCGGAGCGCCGGGCGGGGAAGTGGACCGGGGACGACCAGCCGCCGACGTGAGCGCACCGGCCGGGCGACCCGACGGGTACCATCCGACCGGCCACCGTCCGGCGGTCCGGCCCTCTCCCGCGATGCATGACTATGCGTCTGAGTGGATTAGTATTCTGACATGACTCCGTCGGTCGACCGCAGCGTCATCCGCGACGCCCGCCGGCTCGTGGTCAAGATCGGCTCGTCCTCGCTCACCGGACCCGCGGGCGGGCTGGACGGGTTCCGGCTCCAGGCGCTCTCCACCGCGCTGGCCCGCCAGGCCCTCTCGGGGGTCCAGGTCGTGCTCGTGTCCTCGGGAGCCATCGCGGCGGGCATGGAACCGCTGGGGCTGGTCCGACGCCCCAAGGACCTGGCCACCCAGCAGGCGGCGGCCAGCGCCGGCCAGGGACAGCTGATGGCCGCCTACACCAACGCCTTCACCCTCCACGGGGTCCGCGTCGGGCAGGTCCTGCTGACCGCCGACGACATGCACCGACGCAGCCACTACGTCAACGCATCCCGCACCCTGGAGCGGCTTCTGGAGCTGGAGGTGGTGCCGATCATCAACGAGAACGACACCGTGGCCACCGACGAGATCCGGTTCGGCGACAACGACCGGCTCGCGGCGCTCGTGGCCCACCTCGTCGACGCCGACGCCCTGCTGCTCCTCTCCGACGTCGACGCCCTCTACGACGCGAACCCCTCGCACCCGGGCTCGAGCCCGATCAGGACCGTCGTCTCCGCGGACCAGATCGCCGCCGTCGACATCTCCGGAGCAGGGTCCGCCGTGGGGACCGGTGGCATGGCCACCAAGGTCGCGGCCGCCCGGATGGCGACGGAGGAGGGCATCAACGTGCTGCTCACCAGCGCCGACAAGGTCACGGCGGCCCTGGCCGGTGACGAGGTCGGCACCCTGTTCACCCCCACGGGGAGCAAGAGCCCGGCCCGTCGACGGTGGCTGGCGCACGCCAGCAGCGCGACCGGGCGGCTGGTCCTGGACGACGGTGCCGTCGACGCGGTCGTGTCCCACCGCACCTCGCTCCTGCCCGTGGGGATCACCCGGGTCGAGGGCCGCTTCAGCGCCGGCGACACCGTCGACCTGTGCGACCCACGCGGTCAGGTCGTGGCCCGCGGGCTGGTCGGTTACGACGCCGAGGAGCTGGGGCCGCTGGTCGGGCAGCGGCTGCCGCGCGGGCCGCGGCTGCGCAACGGCGCCCCGGCACCCCGTCCGGTCGTCCGCCGGGACGACCTCGTCGTCCTCTGAGCCGGGGGCACCACATCCACGAGCACGAGGCGCCGCGGCCCACCGGGCCGCGCACGGCATACCCGCAGCACGTCGTCAGGCCAAGACCCGAACACCGACCACCGAGCACCGACACACAGGAGCAACGCGCATGAGCACCCCCATCGCCCCCGAGGTCGTCGACCAGGTCCACGAGGTGGCCCGTCGGGCACGCCTCGCCGCCCGTCGGCTCGCCCAGCTGACCCGGGCGCAGAAGGACGCGGCGCTGCTCGCCCTGGCCGACGCCGTGGACGGGGCCGCCGAGCAGGTGGTCGCCGCCAACGTCGAGGACCTCGACCGGGGTCGCGACAAGGGTCTGCCGGAGAACCTCCTGGACCGTCTCACCATGGACGCCGGGCGGGTCCGGTCCGTGGCCGACGCGCTGCGGCAGATCGCCTCTCTGCCCGACCCGGTCGGGGAGGTGGTCCGGGGCTCCACCCTGGCGAACGGGCTGCAGATCCGGCAGGTCCGGGTCCCGATGGGCGTCATCGGGATGATCTACGAGGCCCGTCCCAACGTGACCGTCGACGCCGCCGGACTGGCCCTCAAGAGCGGCAACGCGGTGATCCTGCGCGGAGGGTCCGCAGCGGCCTCCACGAACGCCGCGCTCGTGGACGTCCTCCGGGCCGCGCTGGCGGACCAGGGGCTGGACCCGGACGCGGTCAACCTGCTGTCCGAAGGTGGGCACGACGCCGCCCGGGCCCTGATGACCGCGCGCGGGCTCGTCGACCTGGTGATCCCGCGCGGCGGGGCGAGCCTCATCCGGACGGTGGTGACCGAGTCCACGGTCCCCGTCATCGAGACGGGGGTGGGCAACTGCCACGTCTACGTCGACGCCTCCGCGGACACCGACATGGCCGTGCGCATCGTCACCAACTCCAAGACCCACCGGACCTCGGTCTGCAACGCGGCCGAGGCGCTGCTGGTCCACCGGGCCGCCGCCGACCGGGTGCTGCCCGCGGTCATGGCCGGGCTCGCCGCCGCCGGGGTGACCGTCCACGGGGACGAGGAGATGAGGCCCTACGCCGAGGCCGCCGGGGCGACCTGGACCCCTGTCACCCCCGAGGACGACGACACCGAGTTCCTGTCGCTGGACATCTCCGCCCGGGTGGTGGACGACCTCGACGCGGCGATCACCCACGTGCAGGACCACACCAGCGGGCACACCGAGGCGATCGTCACCGCCGACCGGGCCTCCGCCCGACGCTTCACCGCCGAGGTCGACGCCGCCGCGGTGCTCGTCAACGCCTCGACCCGCTTCACCGACGGTGGCGAGTTCGGCTTCGGCGCCGAGATCGGCATCTCCACCCAGAAGCTGCACGCCCGGGGCCCGATGGCCCTGCCCGAGCTGACGACGACCAAGTGGGTCGTCGAGGGCGACGGTCAGGTGCGCTGAGAGGAGGAGCGCGGCGCCTCGTCCGAGGTGTCGGTCAGGGAGTCGTGGGCCACGTAGTACGTGGGCCGGCGCTGCAGCGTGGCGTAGATGCGGCCCACGTACTCGCCCATGACCCCCAGGCTCAGCAGCTGCAGCGCGCTGAAGCCGGCGACGATGACGACGGTGGAGGTCCACCCGGCCACGGTGTGGCCGCCCAGCTTGGCGACCAGGGCGTAGCCGAGGAGCCCGAGGGCCACGAGGAACCCGACCAGCCCGAACCAGGTGGCCAGCCGCAGCGGGGCGGCGGAGAAGCCGGTGACCGAGTCGACGGTGAGCCGCAGCATCCGCGCGAGCGGGTACTTGCTCGTCCCGGCCGCCCGCTCCGCACGGACGTAGCCGACCGTCGTGGAGGGGAAGCCCAGGGCGGGCACGACCAGGCGCAGCACGCGGTGGTCCTCGGGCAGCGCGTTCACCGCGTCGACGGTGGCCCGCGACATCAACCGGTAGTCACCGGCGTCGTCGGGGGCGTCCACGGCGCCGAGCGTGCGCATGAGCGCGTAGAAGCCGCGGGCCGTGGAGCGCTTGAAGACCGAGTCCGAGGAGCGGTCGCTGCGAACCCCGTAGACCACGTCCACGTCCTGGGAACGGGCGGCCCCCAGCATGTCGACGACCAACTCCGGAGGGTCCTGCAGGTCCGCGTCCAGGGTGACCACCCACGCGCCCCGCGCGGCGACCAGCCCGGCGGACAGGGCCGCCTGGTGCCCCGCGTTGGCCCGCAGGCGCAGCACCCGCAGCTGGGGCCAGGTGCGCCGCGCGGCCTGCAGCAGCACGGGCGTGGCGTCCCGGCTCCCGTCGTCCACGGCCACGACCTCGTAGTGCTCGCCCAGTCCGTCCAGCACCTCCCGCACCCGCTCGACGAACAGCGGCAGCACCTCGGCCTCGTTGAACATCGGCACGACGACGGACAGCGTGGGGGTGACGTCCCGGGCGTCGGTGGCGGGCGCAGCCGCCCCCGGGGTCGCTCCCGGACGACGCGGACTCGGCGGTACGGACATGGCTCCACTGTAGGTGGCCTGCAGGTACAGTGGCCCCCATGACGTCTGCGCCTTCCCAGCTGCTGGCCGCCTCCGCGGAGGAGGGTGGCCACCACGTGGTCAACGAGCTGCTCTTCGAGCCCATCTGGTTCGGGGTCATCGCCCTCGTGGCGTTCCTGGCGCTGCTGGGCCTGCTGTGGTCCTTCCGCAACACCCTCGCGCTCGACCCGCACAACGTCGCCGAGGGCCACGACCCGGACAGCGCGCGCGGCTCCAGCGCGCACTGATGCGCCTGGGGGTGATGGGTGGGACGTTCGACCCCATCCACCACGGGCACCTGGTCGCCGCCAGCGAGGCGGCGCACCTGCTCGACCTGGACGAGGTGGTCTTCGTCCCGACGGGACAGCCCTACCGCAAGGAGGCGGCGGAGGTCAGCGCCCCGGAGCACCGCTACCTCATGACGGTCGTCGCCACCGCCTCCAACCCCCGGTTCACGGTCAGCCGGGTCGACGTCGAGCGTCCCGGTCCCACCTACACCCGGGACACGCTGCGCGACCTGCGCCGGCTGCGCCCCGACGACGAGCTCTTCTTCATCACCGGCGCGGACGCGCTGGGACAGATCCTGTCCTGGAAGGGCGTCGAGGAGCTGTGGGAGCTGGCCCACTTCGTGGGGGTCACCCGACCCGGCCACGACCTCAGCGACAGCGGGCTGCCTCAGGACAAGGTGACCCTGCTGGAGGTCCCGGCCATGGCCATCTCCTCGACCGACTGCCGGGAGCGCACCGCGGCCGGGGACCCCGTCTGGTACCTCGTGCCCGACGGCATCGTGCAGTACATCCACAAGTACGGCCTGTACCAGGAGGAGACCACGTGAGCGCCACCCCCAGTGCCACCCCCCGGGCGGTCGAGCTGGCCCAGGCCGCGGCCGCCGCGGCCCAGGACAAGCTCGCCCGCGACGTCGTCGGCCTGGACGTCTCCGGCCAGCTCGCGCTGACGGACGTCTTCGTCATCGCCTCCGCCCCCAGCGAGCGGCAGGTCGGGGCGGTGGTCGACGCCGTCGAGGAGCGCCTGCAGGAGCTGGGCGCCAAGCCGCTGCGCCGGGAGGGGCAGAGGGAGGGCCGGTGGGTGCTCCTGGACTTCGGCGACATCGTCGTGCACGTCATGCACAGCGAGGACCGGGAGTTCTACGACCTCGAGCGGCTGTGGAAGGACTGCCCGGCCGTGGTCCTGCCGCCCGCCCCGGCCGCGGAGGCGTGAGCGCCCGCAGCTCCCGACGCGTGCTGGTCTGGCGCCACGGGGAGACCGACCACAACGCGAGCGGCATCTACCAGGGCCAGCTCGACAGCCACCTGTCCGAACGCGGTCGTCGGCAGGCCGCCGCCGCGGCCGCGCGCCTGGCCGAGCGTCCGGTCGCCCGGCTGATCGCCAGCGACCTGGTCCGCGCGGCGGACACCGCCGACGAGCTCGCCGCCCTCACAGGGCTGACCGTCGAGCACGACGAGCGTCTGCGCGAGATCCACGTGGGTCGCTGGCAGGGGCTGGCGCACACCGAGGTGGTCGACCGCTTCCCCCAGGTCCTGGCAGCGCTCGACCGGGGGGAGGACCCGGTGCGGGGAGAGACCGGTGAGCGGGTGGTCGACGTGCAGGTGCGGGTGCGGGCCGTCTTCGACGAGCTGCTGCCCCGGCTGGGGCCGGGGGAGACCGCGGTCCTGGCCACGCACGGGATGGCCAGCCGGGCCCTGGTCGCCGACGTGGTGGGGCTGTCGGCACGCCAGGCCTGGCTCTCCCTCGTCGGTCTGCACAACTGCCACTGGGCCGAGCTCGTCGAGCACCGGACCGGCTGGCGGCTGGAGGCCTGGAACGTGGGGGTCGCAGGACCGGGAGCGGCTTCGGTCTCCGACCGCTAGTGCCGCAGGCGCGCGGCGAGGAGCAGCGGCACGCGACCGGGCACGTTCCCGACGCATCAGCGAGGGAGTGACGGTCGCACCCCCCACCCTCCACCCCCCTCGGCAGGGCAGGGGCGGGCCCGACCAGCGATTTGGGAAATGCTCACGCGCCTGGGTATTGTGTTCCAGTCCTCAACGGGGCCCTTCGGGGCTGTGGCGCAGTTGGTAGCGCACCTCCATGGCATGGAGGGGGTCAGGGGTTCGAATCCCCTCAGCTCCACCGTCGAGAAGAAGGCCGTCTCCCACCAGGGAGGCGGCCTTCTCCCGTCGCGGCGCCGGCCGACGACGGACCGGTCGGAAGGGGAGGACGCGTGGGCCGCACGCCCGGGGGTGAGCCCTTCCGCCTGCGCGACGTCGCGCTGGCCGCCTTCTTGCCGACCATCGTCAGCGGCACCGGTCACGCGGCCCTGCTGCCGGTGCTGGCGCTGTTCGCCCGCGACCTGGGGGCCGACGTGGGTCAGGCGGCCCTCGTCGTGGCCCTGCTGGGGGTGGGAAGCCTGGTCGCCTCGCTGCCGGCCGGCGCCCTCGTGGCCCGGGTCGGGGAGCGGCGGGCGCTGGTCGGGGCCGGGGTGGTGGACGCGGCGGCCATGGCGCTCGCGGCCGGGGCGACGTCCGTACCCGTGCTCATGGCGGCCGTGGTGCTCAGCGGGGCCAGCTGGTCGGTCTTCCTCCTGGCCCGGCAGGGCTTCCTCATCGCGGTCTCCCCCGCGCACCTGCTGGCCCGGGCCATGTCGACGCTGGGGGGCAGCCACCGCGTGGGGGCCTTCCTGGGGCCGGTCGCCGGGGCGGCGCTGCTGGCCTCCACCGGGTCGCTGCGCTCGGTCTTCTGGCTGGCCGCCGTCCTGGCCCTGCTCTCCGGGCTGGTGGTGCTCCTCGTGCCCGACCTGCAGGCCCGGTCGGGTGCCCGTCCGGGCAGCGGCGGCCTTGCGACCCGGGCGGACGCGCCGCAGGGGGACGGGACCGGTCGCGCCGCTGCCCGCCCCCGCGTCCTCGCCGTCCTGACCGCCCACCGGCACGTGTTGCTGACACTGGGCAGCGCGGTCGTCGTCATCGGGGCCGCCCGGTCCCTGCGGGCCACCGTCCTGCCGCTGTGGGCCGACCACGTCGGGATCTCCGCCGAGGCCACCTCGCTGGTCTTCGGGGTCGCGGCCCTGGTCGAGATCGCCCTGTTCTACCCCGCCGGCTGGCTGATGGACCGCCGTGGCCGCACCCTCGTGGCGGTGCCGGTGGTGGCCACCATCGGCCTGGGGGTCGCGCTGCTGCCGCTGGCTGCAGGGCTCCCGGTCTTCGTGGGCCTGGCCGTCCTCATGGCGCTCGGCAACGGGATGGGGTCGGGCATCGTCATGACCCTCGGTGCCGACTCCGCGCCCTCCGCAGGACGCTCGCAGTTCCTCGGCGGGTGGCGTCTGGCCGGCGACCTCGGCAGCGCGGGAGGACCGCTCGTGGTCGCCGTCCTGGCCAGCGTGGTCCCCCTCGCCACGGCCTGCGTGATCACGGGCGTGGCGGTGGTGGCGGGCTCGGGGTGGGTCCGTCACTGGGTGGCCCGGGCGGAGGCCCGGCGGTCGGCCCGCTGACCCCGAGGCCGGGAAGGTGCCGGGCGGCCTCGTCCAGGACCCGGGCGAAGACGTCGCGGTCGACCGACGCCCCGGTGCGCCGCACCGCCGTCGAGGGCAGGCGCAGCAGCCGGTTGACGCGCACCTCGCTGGGGCGCCGGTAGCGGTCCCAGGCGCCGGTGCCGATGTCGGTCCACAGCCGCCCCTCGGCCGCCTCCTGCTCTTCGTCCAGGTCGTGGTCACGGCTGGTCAGCTGCAGTGCGAGCAGCGCGTCACCGTCCCGCCCCAGGACGAGCACCGGTCGGTCCTTGCCCCGCTGCGCGTCCTCCTCGAAGGGTACCCACGCCCAGACGACCTCGCCGGGGTCGGCCCGGTCGTCCTCGACCGGGGCCCACCCGATCCGGGGCCCGTCGGCGTCGAGCGGGGGACCGTCGGCGTCGTCCGGGGGAGCGCCGGTACCGTCCTGGGGACCGGCGGCCGGCTCGGGGGACCCGGCGCCGCGACCCGTCACGTCCCGCGGGCCCGGGCGGCCAGGTCCCGGGCGACCCGGGCCAGGTCGGTGACCACCGCGCGCGCGACCTCGGGGGTCATCCGCTCGGTGGGCCCGCTGACGGACAGGGCCATCCGCCCCCCGTGCAGGTCCACGGGCACCGCCACGCAGCGCACCCCGAGCTCCTGCTCCTCGTCGTCCACGGCATACCCCTGCACCCGCACGCGTCCGACCTCCCGCCGCAGAGCCTCCATCGAGGTGAGGGTATGGGGCGTGCGCGCCTCCAGGGTCGCCGTCGCCAGGACGCGGTCCGCCTCCTCGGGCGCCAGCGCCGCGAGGACCACCTTGCCGACGGCCGTGGAGTGGACCGGCACGCGCCGGCCGACCTCGGCGAAGATGCGCAGCGTGTGGGGGGAGGGGGACTGGGCCAGGTAGACCATCCGCTCGCCGTCGAAGGCCGCGAGGTTGGCCGTCTCCCCGGTCGCCTCGACCGCTGCGCGCAGGGCCGGGGCGGCCAGCGTGGAGAGCTCGCGGGAGGCCGCGTCCCCGAGGAGGAGGGCGCTGGGTCCCAGGCCGTAGCGCCGGTCCGGGTCCTGGCGCACCCACCCGCGGCGGGCCAGTGCGGTGAGGAGCCGGTGGGCGGTGCCGGCCGGCAGGTCCGTGGCCCTGGCGACCTCGGTGACGCCGAGCGTGCCGGGGTGGGCGGCCATGGTCTCGAGGATGGCCAGGGTGCGGTCCACCGACTGCACGCCGCGGCCGCGTCCGACCTCCTCCAGCGTCATGGAGCCACCCTAGCGGCGACACCCGGGCGGGAGCCTTGACGCACGGGCGGGGGAGCGGCATAGTGCGTTCCGGAAATGGTCAGTCCATTCTGTGCGGCGGTGCGGCTCCAGACCCGGTCCCCCTCGCGCGGGGTGGTCGGACGTCACCGTCCCGAAAGGTGTCGACGTGGACAACCTCGCAGTCCTCAGCCTCCTGGCGATCGCCCCCATCGCGGTCGTCGGCGTGCTGCTCGCCGGCTTCCGCTGGCCCGCCAAGTACGCCATGCCCGTCGGCTACGTCATCACGGTCATCATCGCGATGACCGTCTGGCAGATGCGGCCCTCGGCCGTGGCCGCCGCCACCATCGAGGGCGTGATCATCGCGGTCACCCTCCTCTACATCGTCTTCGGCGCGCTCCTGCTGCTCGCCACGGTGATCTCGAGCGGGGCGATGAGCACCATCCGGGCGGGGTTCACCTCGATCTCCCCGGACCGCCGCGTCCAGGCGATCATCATCGGCTGGCTGTTCGGGTCCTTCATCGAGGGCGCCTCCGGGTTCGGCACCCCTGCGGCGGTCGTCGCACCGCTGTTGCTGGCCCTCGGCTTCCCGGCCATGGCGGCGGTCATGGTCGGTCTCATCATCCAGTCCACGCCGGTGTCGTTCGGTGCGGTCGGGACCCCGATGATCGTCGGGGTCGGCAACGGCCTGCGCGACGGCGCCGGCGTCAACGAGCGGGCCACCGAGCTGGGTCTGGGCTACGACGGCCTGGTCGCCGAGATCGCCTTCCAGACCGCGGCCATCCACGCCATCGCCGGTCTGCTCATCCCGCTGCTCATCGTGGTCTTCCTCACCGGCTTCTTCGGCGAGCGACGCAGCTTCGCCGAGGGCCTGCGGATCTGGCCGTTCGCGCTCTACGCCTCCCTGGCGATGACCGTCCCCTATGTGCTCGTGGCCCGGTTCATCGGCCCCGAGTTCCCCTCGCTCATCGGTGGTCTCATCGGTCTCTCGCTGGTGATGTTCACCTCCAGCCGCGGCTTCCTGATGCCCAAGGACACCTGGGACTTCGGTCCCCGCGCGTCCTGGGAGGAGCGGTGGATGGGGTCCCTGGACACCGACCACCTCGGCGAGGAGCTGGACACCCACAAGCGGATGGGCGTCGTCACCGCCTGGATGCCCTACGTCATCATCGCCGTCCTGCTCCTGGCGACCCGCCTCATCCCGCCGCTGACCGACGCGCTGCGCGCCGAGGCGCCGTGGGTCACCATCCCGTTCAACAACATCCTGGGCACCGAGATCAGCACCACGTGGCAGTGGCTCTACAGCCCGGGCACCGTGTTCATCGTCACCTGCCTGATCACCTACGGCCTGCACAAGATGAACGGGCGCCAGATCGGGGCGACGTGGTCGGTCGCGGCCAAGCAGCTGCTGGGCACCGCGGTCGCGCTGGGCTTCGCGGTCCCGCTGGTGCGGCTGCTCATCCGCTCCGGCCCCGACTTCACCAACTCCGACCTGGCCTCGATGCCGGTGACCCTCGCCGAGGGCGCTGCGGCCGTGGCTGGCGCGAACTGGCCGCTGGTCGCCCCGTGGATCGGTGCCCTGGGAGCCTTCGTCGCCGGGTCCAACACGGTCAGCAACCTGACCTTCGCGCTCTTCCAGTTCGCGACCGGCAACGAGATCGGTGTGGCTCCTGAGAGCGTCGTGGCGGCCCAGGCCGTCGGCGGGGCCGCCGGCAACCCGATCGCCATCCACAACATCGTCGCGGCGTCGGCGACGGTCGGCCTGCTGGGTCGTGAGGGCGACCTGATCCGCAAGACCGTGATCATCACGGCGTACTACTGCCTGGTCGGTGGTGCGGTCAGCTTCCTGTGGATCTACGGCATCGGCTTCAACCCCGGGCTGGTCCAGCTGATCCTGCTGGTGGCCCTGCTCGCCGGGCTCGTGGTGTGGATGCTGAACCGCGACAAGAAGATCCCGCAGGTGCAGACGCCGCGCTGACGTCGCTCCCGCGGCCCCTGGACGACGCCGCCCCGCCCGCACAGACCGGGCGGGGCGGCGTCCCGCTCCCGGAGGGGGGACGTGCGACGGCGGGGGCGTCGTCCCCCGGCGGCAGCGCATCGCGCCTTCGGCGCTCGGGGTGGCGTCCTTGCTCGGGCGCCGGCGTTCTCCGGTGCTCGGGCTGTCGTCCCTCGCCGCGTCGCGGGTCAGAGCAGCGGCTCGCCCCGGATCGAGGCGTCCAGCACCACCGCGGTGTGCACGAAGGGCACGGGGCGCCCGGCCCGCTCCAGCGCCTGGCTGATCTGCATCAGACAGCCAGGGTTGGCGGTCACCAGCAGGTCGGCGCCCGTGGACAGGATGTTGGCGGCCTTGCGGTCCCCGAGCTCGGCCGCGGGCTCGGGGTTGAGGATGTTGTAGACACCGGCCGAGCCGCAGCAGATCTCCGCGTCGGGGATCTCGACCAGACGTACGCCCGGGATGCCGCGCAGGAGGTCCCGCGGCTGACGGACGACCTGCTGGGCGTGCCGCAGGTGGCAGGCGTCGTGGTAGGCGATGACGACCTCGCGGGTCTCGCCGGCGTCTGCGTCCTCGCCAGCGTCCGCGTCCTCCGGGCCGCCGGCCGGTCCCACCGGGTGCCGCGGGGCGACGGGTCCCAGCTCGGCAAGGATCTCGGAGAGGTCGCGCACCTTCTGGCTGAACACGCGGGCCCGTTCGGCGTAGTCGGGGTCGTCGGAGAGCAGGTGGACGTATTCCTTCATCGTCGAGCCGCAGCCGGCGGAGTTGACGACGACGCTGTCGACCCCGGCCTCCTCGAAGGTGTCGATGAGGCGCCGGGCGAACGCGGCGCCCTCCTCCTCGCGGCCGGTGTGCACCGACAGCGCGCCGCAGCACCCCTGACGGCGGGGGGCGACGACGTCGCACCCCTCGGCCGCCAGCACCCGCGCGGTGGCGGTGTTGACGTCGCCGAAGAACTCGCGCTGGACGCAGCCGGTGAGCATGCCCACGACGGCGCGTCGCGGCCCCACGGCGGGGGTGCGCTCAGGCACCTCCACCCGCGGACCCAGGGGTGGCGCCAGCGACTGCATGACCTCCAGCTCGGGGCTGACCCGGCCCACGAGGCCCGTCCGGCCGACCAGGCGCAGGGCACCGGTCCGCTGGGCCAGCCGCAGAGGACCGCGCAGCACCCGCAGGCGTCGTGGGTGCGGGAACAGCCCGAAGATGAGGGAACGCAGGGCACGGTCCCGGGCGGGGCGCTCGACGCGGCGCTCGATCTGCGCCCGGGTCGTCTCCAGGATGCGGTCGTAGCGCACGCCCGAGGGGCAGGCGGTCACGCACGCCATGCACCCCAGGCAGGCGTCGAGGTGGGCCACGGTCGAACCGGTCAGCGGGGCGCCCTCCCGGGCAGACCGCACCAGGTCGATGCGGCCCCGGGGGCTGTCCATCTCCTCGCCCCAGAGCTGGTACGTCGGGCAGGTCGTCAGGCAGAAGCCGCAGTGCACGCAGTCGTCGAGCAGCTCGATGCTGGGGGTGCGGTGGTCGTCGAAGGCCGGGTCCGCCACGACCCGCGAGGCGTCGCCGCGCACCGTCGGCATCCCCAGGCGGGTGACGTCCTGGGCGGAGGGCACCCGGGCGGGCTGGGTCGTGGTCGGCAGGCTCGTGAGGGCCGGGGACATGGTGGGGCGAGGGCGTGGGCGGTCCATCACAGTCCTCCGACGAAGCGTCCGGGTGCGAGCACCCGGGTGGGATCGAACTCGTTCTTGACGCGGCGCATCAGGTCCAGACCGGGCACGGGCCCCCAGCTGTCCACGTCCGCCTTCACGGCGGGTGGCGCATCGAGGACGACCGTGGACCCGCCGAGCCGTCCGCTGGTGGCCCGCAGGGCGTCCACCGACGTCCGCGCCTCCTCGGGCGCGCGGTCCCCGGGCAGGAGCGCGTGGAGCACACCGACCCCGGCCGACCCGGTCACGGTCATCCCCTGGTCGAGGGCGGAGGACACCAGCTCGCCCACCCCCGAGATGCGGGACGTGGTGCGGACCAGGACCGGCCGACCCTCCTCCGGGTCCACGGGGTGCGCCCACCAGCCGGGAGCCTGCTCGGTGGCCCGGACGGCGGCACGGTGCTGCGGCAGGAGGGGGGCCAGCGTCTCCACGAGCCGGGAGGCCCGGGCCTGGACCCCACCCGTCGTACCGCCCAGCAGGACCGCGACCTCGGGGGCCTGGCCCGGGACGGCGCGCACCTCGAGCGCCTGGGGCACGGTCTGGGAGTGCACGGCGGCGCCCAGCACGCTGGCCAGGGCCTCCGGGGGAACCACCATCTGGACCCAGCGCTGGGCCTCGGGAAGCGGGTGAAGCCGTACGGTCACCTCGGTGACGACGGCCAGGGTGCCGAACGACCCGGTGAGGAGCTTGGACAGGTCGTAGCCGGCGACGTTCTTGACCACCTTGCCACCGGCCTTGGCGACCGTGCCGTCCGCACGCACGAACCGCACGCCGATGACCAGGTCGCGCACCGACCCGGTCCACATCCGGCGCGGGCCGCACAGGTTGGTCGCGACCGCCCCGCCCAGCGTGGACCCGGTACGCCCGCCATCGGCGTCCGGGGCGTCCGCGGTCCGGGCGGCCGCGGTGCCGACGAGGTCGTCCAGGACCAGCTGGTGCCCGCCCTGGGCGAGCCACCGTCCCAGGCGGTCGAGGGGCATGCCGGCCCCCGCCGTGGCGATGAGGTCACCGCGCGAGTGCTCGACCAGGCCGTCCATCGCCGTCGTCTCCAGGAGGACGTCGAGCCGTTCGGGCGGGCGTCCCCAGGACAGCTTGGTCCCGTGCCCGCGCACGACCACCGCCAGCCCGCCGGCGTGGCAGGCCCGCAGCAGGGCCGAGGTCTCCTGCGTCGACCCCGGGGTGGCCACGACCCGGGCGGGCGACCCGTCCACGTGGTCCTGCGGCCCGGCCTCGCGGAGCGGGCAGGTTCCGGCGAGCATCTCGGACAGGTCCATCAGAAGATCTCCACGCCGTCCCCGGCGAGGGCGTGCGCACCCTGGACCACCCGGGGACGCTCACCGCACAACCGGGGCGTGGGGTAGATCTTGCCGGGGTTGGCGATGCCGTCGGGGTCGAAGGCGCAGCGGACCAGCTGCATGGTGTCCAGGTCCTCCTCGGTGAACATGCGTGGCATGTAGCGTGCCTTGTCGGCCCCCACGCCGTGCTCGCCGGTGATCGATCCCCCGTGCTGGATGCACAGGTCCAGGATCATCCCCGAGACCTCCTCCGCGCGTTCGGTGGCCCCCTCCTCGGCAGCGTCGAAGAGGACGAGCGGGTGCAGGTTGCCGTCGCCGGCGTGGAAGACGTTGGCCACGCGCACCCCGCGCTCGGCGCTGATCCGCGACATCTCCCGCAGCACCTCCGGCAGGGCGGTCCGCGGGACCACCCCGTCCTGGACGATGTAGTCGGGGGAGATGCGGCCCACCGCGGCGAAGGCCGACTTGCGGCCCTTCCAGATCTCGGCGCGCTCGAACGCGTCGGTGGCCGTGCGGAACTCGAAGCAGCCCTGATCGGCGCAGATCCGCTCCACGTGGTCGAACTCGTGCTCGACCTCCTCGGCGGCGCCGTCCAGCTCGACCACGAGCACCGCACCGGCCCCGGCCGGGTATCCGCAGGAGACGGCCTTCTCGGCGGCCTCGATCGCCAGGGCGTCCATGATCTCGATCGCGGCGGGCACGATGCCGGCGGCGATGATCGCGCTCGTGGCGGCCCCCGCCTGGTCGATGGTCGCGAACCCGGCGAGCACGGTGCGGACCTCCTCCGGCAACCGGGTCAGGCGCACGACGGCCCGGGTGGCCACCCCGAGGGTGCCCTCGGACCCGACGAAGGCGCCCACGAGGTCGTACCCCGGTGCGTCGGGGGCGTCGGTGCCCAGCCGGACCTCGTCCCCGGAGGGGGTGACCAGGTCGAGCGCCAGCACGTGGTTGGCGGTGAAGCCGTACTTGAGGCAGTGCGCGCCGCCGGAGTTCTCGGCCACGTTGCCGCCGATCGAACAGATCTGCTGGCTGCTGGGGTCGGGTGCGAAGTAGTAGCCCAGCGGGTTGGCCGCCTTGCTCACCTGCAGGTTGATCACCCCGGGGTCGACGACCGCCCGCTGGTCCTGCGGCCGCAGCTCGTGCAGGGTCCGCAACCGGCTGGTGACGAGCAGGACGCCGTCGACGTGGGGCAGCGCACCTCCCGACAGTCCGGTCCCCGACCCTCGCGCCACGAACGGCACCCGGTGGCGCGCGCATGCCCGGACCGTGGCCGCCACGTGCTCGGCGGTGTCGGCCAGCACGACGAGCGCGGGCGTCACCCGGTAGGCGGCCAGCCCGTCGCAGGCGTAGGTCTCCAGCTCGGCGGGGTCGGTGAGCAGCAGGGGGGCGGGTATGGCGTCGCGCAGCTCGACGAGCACGTCCCGCACCGTCCCCGTCCGGTCGGAGCCGGGCCGGTCCGTGGCGGCGCCCCGGGGGCCCGCGCCCGCCCGGGCGAGAACGTCCTCCTCGGCGGCTGGTCCCCGCACCTCGGGCTCGAGCGCCATACCTCGACCTCCTCGTCGTCGATGGAACCCACCCTAGGCCGCCGCGGCCGGATCGTCCCGGCCGGGGCGCGCCCTCAGGGCATCGTCTCGTAGGCCGGCACGGTGAGGAAGTCGGCGAAGTCGTCGGCCACCGCGACCTGCAGGAAGAGGTCCTGCGCCTCGGTGTAGTCCACGCTGCCGTCCGTGGCGCCCGGCAGGGTGGGCACGACCTCGGCCACCAGCCGCTCGACCAGTTCGCGGGTGACCGTCTCCCCGGTATCGGCGAGGGTGATGTCGTTGTGGATCCACTGCCAGATCTGGCTGCGGGAGATCTCGGCCGTGGCCGCGTCCTCCATGAGGTTGTGGATGCCGACCGCGCCGCGCCCGGTGAGCCAGACCGCGAGGTACTGCAGGGCCACGTCGATGTTGGCGCGCAGCCCGGCCTCGGTCACCTCACCCGGGGTGCTGGCGACGTCGAGCAGCTGGGCGGCGGTGACCTGCACGTCCTCACGGGTACGGTCGACCTGGTGGGGCCGGTCGCCCAGGACGGCGTCGAAGACCTCCATGCAGGTGCCGACCATGCCCGGGTGGGCGACCCAGGATCCGTCGAAGCCGTCCTCGGCCTCGCGCTGCTTGTCGGTGCGGACCTTCTCGAAGGCGGCGGCGTTGACCTTCTCGTCCTTGGAGGGGATGAAGGCGGCCATGCCGCCGATCGCGTGCGCGCCGCGCCGGTGGCAGGTGCGCACGAGCAGGTCGGTGTAGGCGCGCATCATCGGGGCGGTCATCGTCACCGCGTTGCGGTCGGGCAGGACGTAGTCCTCGCCCCGGGTGCGGTAGGTCTTGATGACGCTGAACAGGTAGTCCCAGCGGCCGGCGTTGAGCCCGGCCGAGTGCTCGCGCAGCTCGTAGAGGATCTCCTCCATCTGGAAGGCCGCCGGCAGCGTCTCGATGAGGCAGGTGGCCCGCACGGTGCCGCGGGGGATGCCGAGGTGCTCCTGGGCGATGACGAAGGCGTCGTTCCACAGCCGGGCCTCGAGGTGGTGCTCCATCTTCGGCAGGTAGAAGTAGGGGCCCTTGCCGGCGTCCAGCTGCGGCTTCGCGCAGGCGGCCATGTAGAGCGCCATGTCCACCAGTCCGCCGGAGGCGCGCTGTCCGTCGACCAGCACGTGCTTCTCGTCCAGGTGCCAGCCGCGGGGGCGCACCACGATCGTCGGCAGCTGCTCCTGGTCGGTGGTGCTCAGCGCGTACTCCTTGCCCTCGGGGGAGGTGAAGGAGATCGTGCCCAGGGCGGCGTCGCGCAGGTTGAGCGGGCCCTCGACGACGTTCTCCCACATGGGGGTGTTCGCGTCCTCCTGGTCGGCCAGCCACACCCGCGCGCCGGAGTTCATCGCGTTGATGGTCATCTTGCGGTCGGTCGGACCCGTCATCTCGACCCGGCGGTCGACCAGCCCCGGGGCGTGCTCGGCCACCCGCCACGACTCGTCCTCGCGCACGTCCCGGGTCTCGGGCAGGAAGTCCAGGTCCTGACCGTCGGCGACCGCCTGCACGACCGTGCGGCGGGCCGCCAGCCGTTCCTGCCGGCGCGGCTCGAGCTCGCGGTGCAGGGTCGCGACCAGCTCCAGGGCCGGCCGGGACAAGATCTCCTCGTAGCCGGGCCGCAGCGCGCCCGTCACCTCCACACCCTCGGGCAGGTCCAGCACGGGCGTCGTCGCGTCGGTCATCCGGTTCCTCCTGGTATTCCGCATCATGGAATGAAGCGTCCGTCGTGTGGAACGTCAGTCTAGCGGCGCGACCCTCCACGGGCCACCGTCCCGAGCACCGGCAGGATGTGGTCCGCGTCACCCGGCCCGGTGCGGACCCACCGGGCCGACGCTGCGGCGGTCGCCTACAGTGACGGCGTGGGCTCGCACGAGATCGTCATCACCACCGAGGAGCTGCCGGGCCGTGAGGACCTGGTCGCGCTCTACGACGCGGTGGGCTGGTCGCGGTACACCTCGGACCCCGACCTGCTGGAGGCTGCCGTGCGGGGCTCCACCCGCGTGGTGGTCGCCCGCTACGGGGAGGACCTGCTGGGGCTGGCCCGCGTGGTCTCCGACGGGGCCACGATCGCCTACCTGCAGGACGTGCTGGTGCGCCCCGAGCTCCAGCGGGAGGGGGTCGGCAGGGCCCTCGTGGACGCGGCGATGGAGCCCTTCGCCCACTGCCGCCAGAAGGTCCTGCTCACCGACGACGACCCAGCCCAGAAGGCCTTCTACGAGTCCCTGGGCTGGGTCGAGGTCCGCGAGCACGGGGACGGTCACCTGAGGGCCTTCGTCCAGATCGCCTGACGATCTGACGGCTCTGGCCCGTCCGGCGGGACCCGCACGCCGGGCCGACGGTTCCGCCCCCGGCCCCGGTCCGTGGGACACTGGCCGGACCGCCCGCCCCCACTCCATACCCGAGGTTGAGACCCAGCGTGTCCCCGCTCGCCCGCAGCAAGACCGACTCCGTGCCGCAGCCGGCGTCCACCCCGCCGGAGCTCATCCGCAACTTCTGCATCATCGCCCACATCGACCACGGCAAGTCGACCCTCGCGGACCGGATGCTCCAGGAGACCGGAGTCGTGGACCAGCGGCAGATGCGCGCGCAGTACCTGGACCGGATGGACATCGAGCGCGAGCGCGGCATCACCATCAAGTCGCAGGCGGTCCGGATGCCGTGGTCGGTCGACGGCGGGAACCACATCCTCAACATGATCGACACCCCCGGGCACGTGGACTTCACCTACGAGGTCAGCCGCAGCCTGGCGGCGTGCGAGGGGGCGGTGCTGCTCGTCGACGCGGCCCAGGGGATCGAGGCGCAGACCTTGGCCAACCTCTACCTGGCCATGGAGAACGACCTGACGGTCATCCCGGTGCTGAACAAGATCGACCTGCCGGCGGCGCAGCCGGAGAAGTACGCCGAGGAGCTCGCCGGGCTCATCGGCTGCGACCCCGCCGAGGTGCTGCAGGTCTCGGGCAAGACCGGGGTGGGGGTGGCGGACCTGCTCGACCGGATCGTGGAGCTGGTCCCGCACCCGGTCGGTGACGCCGACGCCCCCGCACGCGCCATGATCTTCGACTCGGTCTACGACACCTACCGGGGCGTGGTCACCTACGTGCGGGTGATCGACGGCGGGCTCACCCCGCGCGAGAAGATCGCGATGATGTCGACCAAGGCGACCCACGAGCTGCTCGAGATCGGCGTCATCAGCCCCGAGCCGGTGCCCTCCCAGGGACTGGGTGTGGGGGAGGTCGGCTACCTCATCACCGGGGTCAAGGACGTGCGGCAGTCCAAGGTCGGGGACACCGTCACCGGTGCCGGACGGATGGCGGCGACGGCGCTCGGTGGCTACCACGACCCGCGCCCGATGGTCTTCTCCGGGCTCTACCCGATCGACGGGTCGGACTACCCGCTGCTGCGGGACGCGCTGGACAAGCTCAAGCTCAACGACGCCGCGCTCGTCTACGAGCCGGAGACCTCCGCCGCACTGGGTTTCGGCTTCCGGGTCGGCTTCCTGGGGATGCTGCACCTGGAGATCGTGCGGGAGCGGCTGGAGCGCGAGTCCGGCCTGGACCTGATCTCGACCCTGCCCAACGTGGAGTACGAGGTGCGCCTCGACGACGGCACCGTCGTGGAGGTCACCAACCCCAGCGAGTTCCCCTCCGGGCGGGTCGCCTCCATCACCGAGCCGATCGTGCGCTCCACCATCCTGGCGCCGAGCGAGTTCATCGGCGCGATCATGGAGCTCTGCCAGACCCGACGGGGCACCCTGCGGGGCATGGACTACCTCTCCCCGGAGCGGGTGGAGATGCGCTACACCCTCCCGCTGGCCGAGATCGTCTTCGACTTCTTCGACGCGCTGAAGTCACGCACCAGGGGTTACGCCTCCTTCGACTACGAGCCCGACGGCTCTCAGGAGGCTGACCTGGTCAAGGTGGACATCCTCCTGCAGGGCGACACGGTCGACGCCTTCAGCGCGATCGTGCACCGGGACAAGGCCTACGCCTACGGCGTGCAGATGTCGACCAAGCTCAAGGAGCTCATCCCGCGCCAGCAGTTCGAGGTGCCGATCCAGGCGGCGATCGGTGCCCGGGTCATCGCGCGGGAGACCATCCGAGCCATCCGCAAGGACGTCCTGGCCAAGTGCTACGGCGGTGACATCAGCCGCAAGCGCAAGCTGCTGGAGAAGCAGAAGGAGGGCAAGAAGCGGATGAAGATGGTGGGGTCCGTCGAGGTGCCCCAGGAGGCCTTCATCGCCGCGCTCTCCCAGGACGGCGGGGCGGTCGAGAAGGCCAAGAAGTGACCGGGGAGGAGGGCGCGATCTCCCTGCGGGGCCACTACGCGCTGGGCCACCCGGTGATCGGTCCCCGTCCCCTGGCACGGACCCGATCCTTCACCCGTCGGGGCGGGCGGATGCCGCACACCCACCAGCGCGCCTGGGACCGGCTCGCGGACCAGGTCGTCCTGCAGGTCCCCCTGGCAGCGGGTGACACCTCCACGGTCGTGGACCCGGGCTACCGCCTCGACCCGGAGCAGGTCTTCGGCCGTCGCGCCCCGCTCGTGGTCGAGGTCGGCTCGGGGGCAGGGGACGCCCTGGTGGCGGGGGCCGCCGCCCGTCCCGACCACAACTTCCTCGCGCTGGAGGTATGGCGTCCGGGCACCGGTCACGCGCTCGCCAAGATGGCCGCCGTCAACGACGGGCAGGCCCTGCCCAACGTCCGCGTCGTCGAGGCGGACGCGGCGCTGGCGCTGCGGACCATGCTGGAGCCCGGCACCGTCGAGGAGGTGTGGACCTTCTTCCCCGACCCCTGGCCCAAGGCCCGCCACCACAAGCGCCGGCTGGTCGACCCCGACTTCTCCGACGCGGTGGCAGACCTGCTGCGCCCGGGCGGCCGGTGGCGCCTGGCCACCGACTGGGACGACTACGCCAAGGTGATGCGGGATGTCGTCGGGGCCGAGCCGCGGCTCCGGCTGGAGTCGACCGCCCGGTTCCCCCTTCGGCCGGTCACCCGGTTCGAGCGCCGCGGCACCGAGGCCGGGCGGCGGATCACCGACCTGGCCTACGTGCGGCTCGACTGACCGGCGCCCCTCCGCGGTCAGGTCCTGTCCGCCCGGGCGACGTGACATCGCCCGGGTCCGCGTGACGACTCAGGCATCCTCCGGCACCGCGCGGACGACTCCTGCATCCTCCTTCGCCGCGCGGACGACTCGCGCATCCTCCGGCACAGCGCCGTCCGTCTGCACGAACGAGTGCACGGCCTGTTCGGCTGATCCCCTCGATCGGGCCGAACGGTGCGTGCAGTCGTTCCCCGGTCCCGCCGCCCGGCCGGTCCCGCCGCCCGGCCTGTGGACGACCGAGACGGTCCGCCCACGGTCTCCTGCAGGCTCGACCCATGCCCCTGGACACGACGAAGCCGTTCACCCACCGGGCCGCCCGGCAGGCGGGGATCGCCCGGCACCGGCTGGCCTCGCCGCAGTTCAGCCGCCTGGCACGAGGGGTGTATGTCGACGCCTCGGTGACCCTCGACGGCTCCACGTGGGCTCGGGCCGCCCTGCTCTCGGCCCGGGACGAGGCCTTCGTGTCGCACCACACCGCCGCCGCCCTGTGGGGAGGGGTCGTTCCGCACACCGACAAGCTGCACCTGAGCGTGCCGCGCGGCGTGCGCCGCGCCGCTCGCGACGACGTGGTCGTGCACGCGTCGTCCCGCAACCCCACCGTGTTCCGGGGCCTGCGCACCACCAGCGCCGACGACACCTTCCTGGACCTGGCCAGGTCGCTCGGTCTCGTCGACCTGGTGGTCCTGGGCGACAGTCTCGTCCGTCGATGCAGGACGACGCCGAAGAAGCTCGTCCAGGCGGCCGGCACCGCGTCGGGTCGTGGTGTCGCCCTGGCGCGGAGGGCGGCGACCCTCGTGCGTCCGGGCGTCGACTCGCCGATGGAGACCCGCTGCCGGCTTCTGCGCGTCCTCGCGGGTCTGCCCGAGCTCGAGACGGACCTCCGCTTCCACGACGACCGCGGTACCCTGACCAGACGGCTGGACGCCGGTGACCGGCGGACGAGGACCGGTGTCGAGTACGACGGACGGCACCACGTCCGGCGCGAGGAGCAGTGGGAGGACGACATCGGCCGTCGGGAGGAGTTCGAGGACCAGGACTGGCGCATCGTCACCCTGGTGAGCAGGGACGTCTTCGTCACGCCCGCGCGCACGGTCGAACGGCTGCGTCGCATCCTGTCGGCACGGGGCATGACCGTCGGCCCGCCGCGGCACGAGTGGCTGCGCCACTTCTCGGGCCGGGACCACTGAGCGGTTCCGCGCCCCGGTCCACCGGGCCGGTACCACTGACCGGTCCGCCCCCGACGCAGGGCCGGCACCACTGACCGGTCCACCCTCCGGTGCGGTTCGAGAACTCCTCAGTCCCCCACGGTGTCCCGGGCGCGCCTGACGAGCCGCGGGTCGGGCCGCAGGACCACGTCGTGGTCCTTTCCCTCGTAGTCGAACTGGGACAGGAAGTGGCGCATGGCGTTGATCCGGGCCCGCTTCTTGTCGTTGGACTTCAGCGTCATCCACGGCGCCCAGTCGGTGTCCGTGCGCCGGAACATCTCCTCCTTGGCCGCGGTGTAGGCGTCCCACCGGTCCAGCGACTCCAGGTCCATGGGGGAGAGCTTCCACTGCCGCACCGGGTCCAGCTGACGGATCGCGAACCGCGTGCGCTGCTCGGTCTGGGTCACCGAGAACCAGAACTTGGTGATCGAGACCCCCGCGTCGACGAGCATCTTCTCGAACTGCGGCGCCTGCTCCATGAACAGCTCGTACTCGGCGTCGGAGCAGAACCCCATCACCCGCTCGACCCCGGCGCGGTTGTACCAGGACCGGTCGAAGAGCACCATGTCCCCGCTCGTGGGCAGGTGCTCGATGTAGCGCTGGAAGTACCACTGCCCGGCCTCGACCTCGGTCGGCTTGTTGAGGGCCACGACGGTGGCCCCGCGCGGGTTGAGGTGCTCCATGAACCGCTTGATCGACCCGCCCTTGCCGGCCGCGTCGCGTCCCTCGAAGACCAGGACGTGGCGGCTGCCGTTGTCCTTGGCCCAGTACTGGAACTTCAGCAGCTCCACCTGCAGCAGCCACTTCTCGACCTCGTAGTAGTCCCGGGTCATCCGCTCGGCGTAGGGGTAGTCCTCGCGCCAGGTGTCGACCGCGCTGCCGTCCGGCGTGATGAGGTCCGGGTCCGACCCCTGGTCGTCCCGGACGGTGTACCCCTCGTCGCGGAGCCGGTCGATGTACTCCCGGAGACGTTGCTGCACGCCTCCGACCCTATCGCCCGGCGCGGTCCCCGGGCGGCGGGGGCGAGGAGGAGAGGCGCCGACGGGTCCGCCCGTCGGGGACAATGGGAGGCGTGCCCTCGACCTTTCCTCCCGGAGACCCCGCGCCCGCGGACGGCTCGCTGCCCGCCGGCGCGCTGGAGGGTATGCCGGCACGCACCCTGGGGGTGTACCTGCACGTCCCGTTCTGCCGGGTCCGGTGCGGCTACTGCGACTTCAACACCTACACGCTGCCCGAGCTGGGCGCCGACGCCGACACCGGTCGTTACGTGGGGGCTGCCCTCGCCGAGGTCGACCTGGCCGGACGCGTTCTCGCGCAGGGGGACCCGCCGCCCGTCAGCACCGTCTTCATCGGGGGCGGGACGCCCACCATGCTGGCGCCCGCTGCCCTGGGCGCCCTGCTGGGTCGCGTCCGCGAGGTCCTCGGCCTCACGCGCGACGCGGAGGTGACCACCGAGGCCAACCCCGACACGGTGACCCCACGGGTCGCCGAGCAGCTGGCGGCCGAGGGGTTCACGCGGGTCAGCATCGGGATGCAGTCGGCCGTCCCGGACGTCCTGCGCACCCTCGACCGTACCCACGACCCCGCCAACGTGGAGCGGGCGGTCGCCGCCGCCCGGGCGGCCGGGCTGCAGGTCAGCCTGGACCTGATCTACGGCACGCCGGGGGAGTCCCTGGAGGACTGGCGCACCAGCCTGGAGACGGCGGTGTCGCTGGACCCCGACCACGTGTCGGCCTACGCCCTGGTGGTCGAGGAGGGGACCAGGCTGGCCGCCCAGGTGCGCAGGGGCGAGGTGCCGGCCCCCCAGGACGACGACGAGGCGGACAAGTACGAGCTGGCCGACCGGGTGCTGGGGCGGGGCGGTTACCACTGGTACGAGATCTCCAACTGGGCGCGCGGGCCGGAGCACCGCTGCCGGCACAACCTCGCCTACTGGCGCGGTGGGGACTGGTGGGGGATCGGTCCGGGCGCGCACAGCCACGTGGCCGGCGTGCGCTGGTGGAACGTCAAGCACCCGCGTGCCTACGCCGACCGGCTGGCCGCAGGGCTCAGCCCCGCCCACGCCCGTGAGGTGCTCGGGCCGGAACAGCGGCACGACGAGACGGTCCTGCTGCGCTCGCGCCTGGTCGAGGGCCTGCCGACCGAGCTGCTGGCGGCGCCGGCGAGGACGGCGGTCGCCGGCCTGGTCGCCGACGGTCTCGTGGACGGCCGTGAGGCCCTGCGGGGACGGGTCGTGCCGACCCTGCGCGGTAGGCTCCTCGCCGACACCGTGGTCCACCGGCTGCTGCCGGGCTGACCCGACCCGGGTCCCCTTCCGCGACACGCCGGTGCGCGCTGCGTCCTGTCGGCGCCAACGCCGGTAGAACGGGACGGACGCGCTGAACGGAAACAGACGGACACGGCAACAGCCCCTGCCGGGTATGAGCCGGCAGGGACTGGCCGCGGACGATGGTGGCCCGCTTCGCGACGTATGAGGTCGCGAAGCGGGCCACGGCCGGACGTGACGTCCCGACCGGTGCGCAAGGGGTCCGGAGGCTCGACCTCCGCGTCACCGGAGGTGGCGACGGTGTGCCCGGGGGCACGCGGTCCGCCGATCGAATCCTCGACTGTCTTGCGACCCGCCCCGCCTTGCGGAAAGGGCGTAGAACCTGTCTACTCCCGAACGGTCCCCGTGACAAGAGGTCGGCCCGAAAAAGTCTACCCGCCGCGGCGTGTCGTGTTGACACACCGCGGCGGGCAGATTGGGGTCGGGGTCCGACCGCGTCCGAGGAGGACCGTCCGGTCGGCGGTCGGGACCGCTCAGTTGAGGATGCGGATCTGGAAGGGGTACTCGAAGACCTCCCCGCGCGAGGCCATCATGGCGCCCTTGACGTGGGCCCAGATCTGCACGACGAAGAGGATGATCCACAGCGGGATCGCCCAGAGGAAACCGATCCCCAGGGTGAGGATCACGCTGAGCCACAGCGCCACGGTCGCGATGGTCATCGAGACGTTGAAGTTGAAGGCTCCCGCGGAGGCCACCCGGACCGCCTGGCTGCGGTCCTTGTAGAAGACCCACACCAGCAGCGGGCCGAGGAACGGCAGCCAGGCACCGCTGAGCAGGAAGGAGATCGGGGCCGACAGGTGGGCCAGGAGCATCATCGTGCGCTCCTCGCCCTCGACGGGGGTCCGCCCCTGACCGGACGGGCCGACGCCCTGACCGGACCACCCGCCCCGGGAGTCGGGGGCGCCGCCGGAGCGCCAGGGGTCGGTGCCCTGCCCCTGCTCGGGGCCGGGCACGTGGGGCTGCTCGCCGCCGGACAGGTCCTGCCGCTGCTGGGGCTCGGACGGACGGTCGCCGGGAATGGGGGGAGGCGGGGGTGCGGTGCTCATGTGTCGCTCCTGGGTAGGACGGCCGGAACCTCGACCTGTCCCATCCTCTCAGGGGACGGTGACGAAGTCGATCAGTTCTTCGACGCTGGAGAGCAGCGTCGGTTCCAGATCGCTGTAGGAACGCACGGAGGACAGGATCTTCTTCCAGCCGCGGGCGACGTCGGCCTGCGAACCGTGGGGCCAGCCCAAGGCCTCGAGCACCCCGTGCTTCCAGGAGCGGCCGCGCTCCACGACGGGCCACACCTGCAGGCCGAGCCGGGCCGGCTTGACCGACTGCCAGACGTCGACGTAGGGGTGCCCCAGGATGCGCGCGTGCGGGCTGACCCGCTCGGCCTCGGCGACGATCCGGGTCTCCTTGGTGCCCGGGACGAGGTGGTCCACCAGGACGCCCAGCCGGCGGTCCGGCGTCGGGGCGAAACGGCGGATCTCGCCGGCGAGGTCGTCGACCCCGTCGAGCATCTCCACGACCACGCCCTCCACCCGCAGATCGTCCCCCCAGACCTTCTCGACCAGCTCGGCGTCGTGCCGCCCCTCGACCCAGATCCGGGACCCGGAGGCCACGCGCGCCGCCTGCCCGCGCACGGCCACCGACCCGCTCGCCGTCCGGGAGGCCGCCTGCCGGGCAGCCTCCACCTGCGCCCGGCACTCGCCGGTCGGGACGGTGAGCACGACGGGTCGTCCCTCGAGGAGGAACCCCGGACCCAGCGGGAACCCGCGGGTGCGGCCCCGGCGGTCCTCCAGGTGCACGACCTGCATGCCCCCGGCCTTCTCCACCCGCACCACGGCGCCGCACCACCCGGTGTCCACGTCCTCGACGACCAGGCCGGGCTCGGCCTCCACGGGCTGGGCGCGACCCCTCCGCGGGGCGCGCCAGTCGGTGCTCAGCACGTCGGTTCCGTAGCGGTCGCTCACAGCCGTCGAGGGTATGCCGTGGGGCAGGTGGGTCGGGTGAGGCGCGCCAGGGCGAGGGTCACCGGGGACGCGGCCGGCCCCGTCCGTCGTCGACGGGGCCCGTCCGTAACCGGCCAGTCCGTCGTCGACGGGGCCCGTCCGTGGCCGACCGGGACCGTCCGTGGCCGGCCGGGCCCGTCCGGGTGCGTCGTCTCAGTCCTGTCGGGGACCCGTCATGTCGGCGGGGACGACCCAGGCGTCGAACTGCTCCTCGGTCAGCTCGCCGCTGGCCACGGCGGCCTCGCGCAGGGTCAGGCCCTCCTTGTGGGCCTTCTTGGCGATGGCGGCGGCCTTGTCGTAGCCGATGTGCGGGTTGAGCGCGGTCACCTGCATGAGGTTGCTGGCCAGGTTGGCCTCGATGCGATCGGTGTTGGGCTCCAGGCCGACCGCGCAGCCGTCGTTGAAGGCCCGGCAGGCGTCGGCGATCAGCCGGATGCTCTCCAGCACCCCGTGCACCATGACCGGCTTGAAGACGTTCAGCTGGAAGTTGCCCTGTGTACCGGCGAAGGCCACCGTGGCGTCGTTGCCGAAGACCCGCGTCGCCACCATCGTCAGCGCCTCGGCCTGGGTCGGGTTGACCTTGCCGGGCATGATGCTCGAGCCGGGCTCGTTCTCGGGGATGTTCAGCTCGCCGATGCCGTTGCGCGGTCCGGAGGCCAGCCAGCGCACGTCGTTGGCCATCTTCATCAGGGCGCCGGCCAGGGTGCGCAGCGCGGCGGAGGTCTGCACGAGGGCGTCGTGGGCGGACAGCGCGGCGAACTTGTTCTCCGCCGAGCGCAGCTCCAGGCCCGCCTCCTCGCCCATCTTCCGGGCCGCCAGGTCCCCGAACCGGGGGTGGGCGTTGAGCCCGGTGCCGACCGCGGTGCCGCCGATGGCCAGCTCGCGCAGCCCCTCACCGGCGTGCCGGACCTCGGCCATGGCGTAGTCGAGCTGCGCGACCCAGCCGCCGATCTCCTGACCCAGCGTGATGGGGGTGGCGTCCTGCAGGTGGGTGCGTCCGACCTTGACGACGTCGGCATGCTCCTGCGCCTTGGCGGCCAGGGTGTCGCGGAGCACCGACACGCCGCCCTCGAGCCGGTCGCGCAGCTCGAGCAGCACGGCGATGTGCATCGCCGTGGGGAAGGTGTCGTTGCTGCTCTGGCCCCGGTTGACGTGGTCGTTGGGGTGGACCGGGGTCTTGCTGCCGAGCTCGCCGCCGGCCAGCTCGATCGCCCGGTTGGCGATGACCTCGTTGCTGTTCATGTTGCTCTGCGTCCCCGAGCCGGTCTGGAAGACCACGAGGGGGAAGTGGTCGTCGAGGTCACCGGCCACGACCTCGTCGGCCGCCCGGACGATGAGGTCGGCCACGTCCTGCGGCAGCTCACCGAGCTCGGCGTTGGCCTGGGCAGCGCCCTTCTTGAGGATGCCCAGGGCCTTGATCACCGGCCGGCCCCAGACGAAGGTGTCCCGGCCGATGGGGAAGTTGTGGATGCTGCGCTGCGTCTGCGCGCCCCAATAACGGTCGGAGGGGACCTCGACCTGTCCCATGCTGTCGCTCTCGATGCGCACCTGGTTCATGGGCTCATCGTAGGTTCCGCGGCGGGGCGGGTGCCGCGGGGTGCCCGGACCGGGAGTGCAGGGACGGTCGACCGTGCCGATCGGTTGCCTGCCCGGCTCGCTCGGTCGCCTGCCCGGCTCGCTCGGTTGCCCGACCGGCTCGCTTGCCCCGGCCGCGTAGACTGGCACTCGACGCTCAGGAGTGCCAGGCCCCCGTGCCGGCAGCCCCGGGGTCGCCGACGGTCCGGGACCGTCGGCCCGACAGCACCGACGACGGAGGTGGAGGAGATCATGACCGTCAGCGACGACCGACGCCTCCAGGTGCTGCGCGCGATCGTGCAGGACTACGTGCGCACCTCCGAGCCCGTGGGCTCCAGGGCCCTGCTCGAGCGCCACCAGCTGGGGGTGTCCGCCGCCACGGTGCGCAACGACATGGCCGTGCTGGAGGAGGAGGGCCTGATCACCGCCCCGCACACCAGCGCCGGGAGGGTGCCCACGGACGCGGGCTACCGGCTCTTCGTCGACCGCCTCTCGGCGGTCAAGCCGCTCAGCCGCGGGGAGCGGACCGCGATCGAGCACTTCCTGCAGGGGGCGGTCGACCTCGACGACGTGGTCTCGCGCACCACGCGGCTCCTGTCGAGCCTGACCCACCAGGTCGCGGTGATGCAGTACCCCAGCCTGTCCCGTTCCACGGTCCGGCACGTGGAGCTCGTCCCCATCGGCGGTCCCCGCCTCATGGTGGTCCTCATCGTCAACACCGGACGGGTCGAGCAGCGGGTCATCGACACCGGCCGCGAGCTGACCGCCGACGCGGACCTGGTGGCCGACCTGCGCTCGCGGATCAACTCCGCCTCCGTCGGTCAGCCGCTCCCGAGCGTCCCGGCCCGGCTGGACGTTCTCGTGGACGGCGTGGCCCCGGAGGACCGGCCGGTGGCGACCGCCGTCGCCCGCGCGCTGGCCGACGCGGTCGCCGAGCAGGCCGAGGAGCGCATCTTCCTCAGCGGCACCGCCAACCTCGCCCGGTCCGGGAACGACTTCCCCACCTCGCTGTCCGCGGTGCTGGACGCCCTCGAGGAGCACGTCGTGCTGCTCCGCCTCATGGGCAGCATGGCCACCCTCGCCGACGGGGACCAGGTCGCGGTCAGCATCGGGATGGAAAATCCCTACGAGCCGCTGCGGACCACCTCGGTCGTCGCCACCAGCTACGGCGACGCGGGCGGCCTGGGTGTGGTCGGTCCCACCCGGATGGACTACCCCCAGGCGATGGCGGCCGTGCGGGCCGTGGCCCGCTACGTCGCCGAGATCCTGGACGGATGACCCTGCACGCCCCTGACCGGACGACCGTCCCTGCCGGTCGACGACGACATGGCCCGGCATAGTTCGGGCGCCCGCGCCGTTGACACTCCCGTTGCCCCCGACCACCAAGGAACTTCCACGCCGTGAACGACTACTACGCCGACCTCGGGGTCTCCCGCGACGCCAGCGCCGAGGAGATCAAGAAGGCCTACCGCAAGAAGGCGCGCCACCTGCACCCCGACGTCAACCCCGGCCCGGACGCCGAGGCCGAGTTCAAGCGGGTCTCCCAGGCCTACGACGTGCTCTCCGACCAGTCCAAGCGGACGGCCTACGACCGCGGCCAGGACCCCTACGCGGGCGCCACCGGCGGGTTCGGCCAGGGATTCACCTTCACCGACATCATGGACGCCTTCTTCGGGGGCACCGCGGCCGGCACGCGGGGTCCGCGCTCGCGCGTGCAGCGGGGCCACGACGCCCTCGTGCGCCTGGACGTGGAGCTGTCCACCGCCGTCTTCGGCGGCGAGGAGAACCTGACGGTCGACACGGCCGTGCGCTGCTCCACCTGCACCGGGTCGGGCGCCCAGCCCGGCAGCGGGACCCGCACGTGCGCGGTCTGCTCCGGCCGCGGCGAGGTGCAGCAGGTGCAGCGCTCCTTCCTCGGCCAGGTGATGACCTCGCGCCCCTGCCAGGCCTGCCGGGGCTACGGCGACGTCATCGAGCACCCGTGCTTCGACTGCTCGGGGGAGGGTCGGGTCCGCACCCGGCGCGAGCTGACCATTAAGGTGCCCGCCGGGGTCGACAGCGGGACCCGCATCCAGCTGGGCGGCGAGAGCGAGGTCGGTCCCTTCGGCGGTGAGCCGGGGGACCTCTACGTGGAGATCGCGGTCGCCCCGCACGAGACGTTCACCCGGCGCGGCGACGACCTGCACTGCCGGGTCGAGGTGCCGATGACGGCCGCGGCGCTGGGCGCCACCCTGCCGGTGGAGACCTTCGACGGTCCGGTCGAGGTCGACGTGCCCGAGGGCACCCAGCCCGGCCAGACCGTGACCCTGCCCGGCCTCGGGGTGGGGCACCTGCGGGCGCAGGGGCGGGGCGACGTCGTGGTCCACCTCGACGTGCGCGTCCCGACCCGCCTCAGCGCGCCCCAGCGCGAGCTTCTCGTCCAGCTGGCGGCGGAGCGAGGGGAGACCGACCCGGAGGGTCGGATGGCGACCGTGGGGTCGCACGCCGGGCGCGCCGGCAAGTTCTGGGACGCGCTGCGCGGCCGGTGACGGCGACCGTGGCGGTGCCATCGTGACCGCACCGCTCTTCGTCGTCGGCCCCGAGCTGCTGACCGGCGACGGAGCGGTCCTGCGGCTGGACGGCCCCGAGGGTCGCCACGCCGCCGACGTCCAGCGCCTGGGGACGGGCGAGACGCTGGTCCTCGCCGACGGCCGGGGTGCCTGGGCCCGGTGCCGGGTCGAGGAGGCACACCGGGGCGCGCTGGACCTGGTGGTGCTGGAGCGCGGCACCGACCCGGCGCCACCGGTGCGCCACGTGCTCGTCCAGGCGCTCGCCAAGGGCGACCGCGACCTGCAGGCGGTGGAGAGCGCCACCGAGATGGAGGTCGACGAGGTCGTGCCGTGGCAGGCCGACCGCAGCATCGTGCGCTGGCGGGGGGAGCGGGCCGCGAAGTCCCACCGCCGGTGGGAGCAGCAGGTCCTGGCGGCGGGCAAGCAGGCCCGGCGCACCCGCCTGCCGGTCGTCGCCGGGCTCGCCGGCCGGACGGACCTGCTCGCGCGCGCCTCCGCCGCGGACCTCGCGCTGGTCCTGCACGAGGAGGCCGAGGAGACCCTGACCGCCGTGCTGGACGGCACCGACCTCACCGGGAGCTCCGGACCCCTCGAGGTGGTGGTCGTCGTGGGGCCCGAGGGGGGCATCACCCCTGAGGAGCTGACCGCGCTGCGCGACGCGGGCGCACGCGCCGTGCGCCTCGGTGGTGCCGTCCTGCGCACCTCGACGGCCGGTGCGGCTGCGCTCGCCCTGCTCAACGCCCGCGGACGGTGGCGATGAGCACCGCCCCCCGGGAGCTTCCGGTGCGTCCGTCGGTGCCGCCGTCCATCTTCTCCCCGGGGCTGCGCAGCACCTCGGTCGGCGCCGCCGCCCTCATCTCCCTCTTCGCCCTGGAGTACATCGCCGTCGGGGCGGCCATGCCGACCGTGGCCGCCGACCTGCAGGGCTACCACCTGTACAACATGGCCTTCGGCGCCACGGTGGCCGCCAGCGTCGTCGGCATGGTCGTGGGCGGCTGGTGGTCCGACCGTGCCGGGCCCCGTCCCGTCGTGCTCGCCGGGGCCGGCCTGTTCACCGCCGGTCTGCTGCTCGCCGGCCTGGCCGGCACCATGGAGGTCTTCGTCGTCGGCCGGGGCCTGCAGGGCCTGGGCAGCGGGCTGTCGACCGTCGCGCTCTACGTCGTCATCGCCCAGCGCATCCCCGACCAGCGCCGGCCGGCGGTGTTCTCCCTGCTGGCCGCGGCCTGGGTGGTGCCCGGGCTGGCCGGCCCCCTGCTCACGGGGCTCGTCGTGGAGCGGTTCACCTGGCACTGGGTCTTCCTGGGCGTGGCCCCGTTCGTCGCCCTGTCCGTGGCGGTGCTGTGGCGGGCCCTGGCCGCCACCCGTCCCGGCGCGGGCGCGGCATACCTGCGGCCGGCCACCATCGCCTGGGCCGTCGTGGCCGCGGTCGCGGTCGGGGTGCTCAACCTGGCCGGGACCTCCGTGGACGGCGTGGAGCGGATCGTGGGGCCCGCGCTGCTCCTGCTGCTGCTCGTCGCCTCCTGGCACCTGCTCCCGGCGGGGACGCTCACGCTGGCCCGGGGGTTGCCCTCGGTGATCGGCGTGCGCGCGGCCATGGGGGGTTCCTTCCTGGCGGCCGAGGCCTACCTGCCGCTCATGCTGCGCGACGAGCACGGCTACTCCCCGGCGCAGGCCGGTGCGGTGCTCGCGGTCGCCTCGGTGACCTGGGCGCTGGGGTCCTGGGCCCAGGGGCGCCTGGGGGAGACCTCGGACCGCTACACCCTGATGCGGGTGGGGGTCGTCGTCTTCCTCACCCTCATGGTCGGGCTCGTGGTGGCGGTGGCCCTCACCTGGCCGGGCTGGGTGGTCGTCCTGCTGTACGGCGCCGCCACCCTGGGGGTCGGGCTGGCCTACCCGACGACGTCGCTGCTGACGATGCGGCTGTCGCCGGAGGCGGAGATCGGCCGCAACAGCTCGGCCCTGCAGGTGGGCGAGTCGCTGACCGGTGCGGTGACGCTGGCCGTGACCGGCGTCGTCTTCGGCGTCTTCTACGGCACCGACCCGCACGCGGCGTTCGTGGGCACCCTGGCGGTGGCCGTCTCCGTGGGCGCGGTGTCGGTGCTCAGCGCCTGGCGCGCCCGGTCGGCGGCCTGACGATGGGGCTCCTGGCCGCACCCCGCCTAGACTGGAGCACCTGATGAGCGAACCCCAGCCCGGACCCCGCGTGGTCCCCACCCACACCGTCGTCGTCCCCGACGACGTCCCCATGGTCAGCCTGCTCGGTCCCCGGGACGAGCTGCTGCGCACGATCGAGCGCGCCTTCCCCAAGGTCGACGTCCACGTGCGCGGCAACGAGTTCCGGCTCACCGGGGACACCGGTGAGATGGCGCTGGTCGAGCGGCTCGTCGACGAGCTGCTCGCGGTCGCCGCCACCGGTCAGCCGCTGAACCGGGACGCGGTGGAGCGCTCGATCGGCATGCTGCGCACGAGCACCACCGAGCGTCCCGCCGACGTGCTGACCATGAACATCATCAGCAGCCGCGGGCGCACGATCCGCCCCAAGACGCTCAACCAGAAGCACTACGTCGACGCGATCGACGATCACACCATCATCTTCGGTCTGGGGCCGGCCGGCACCGGCAAGACCTACCTGGCGATGGCCAAGGCGGTCGCGGCCCTGCAGGCCAAGCAGGTCAACCGGATCATCCTGACCCGGCCCGCCGTCGAGGCCGGCGAGCGGCTGGGCTTCCTGCCGGGCACCCTCAACGACAAGATCGACCCCTACCTGCGTCCGCTGTACGACGCACTGCACGACATGGTCGACCCGGACTCGATGGCCAAGCTCATGGCGGCCGGCACGATCGAGGTCGCGCCGCTGGCCTACATGCGGGGGCGCACGCTCAACTCGGCGTTCATCATCCTGGACGAGGCGCAGAACACCTCCCCGGAGCAGATGAAGATGTTCCTGACCCGCCTCGGCTTCGGCTCCAAGATGGTGGTCACCGGGGACACCACCCAGGTCGACCTGCCCGGGGGGACCAGCTCGGGCCTGAAGGTCGTCCAGGACATCCTGCACGACGTCGACGACATCCACTTCGCCCACCTCACCAGCGACGACGTCGTGCGCCACCGCCTGATCAGCGACATCGTCGACGCCTACGGCCGCTACGACGCCCGGCGCGCCGGGCAGGACCGGGCCCGGTCCCCGCGGCGCACCCGGACGGGGGAGGGGTCGGCACCGTGAGCGTGGAGGTCCTCAACGAGTCGGGGGAGGTGCCCTCACCCTGCCCGGAGCAGGAGCTGGCCGACCTGGCCAGGCACGTCCTCGACCAGCTGCGGGTCCATCCCCGGGCCGAGCTGACGGTGACCCTCGTCGACGAGGCGACGATGGCCGCCCTGCACGAACGGTGGATGGACCTGGCCGGTCCCACCGACGTGATGAGCTTCCCCATGGACGAGCTGCGTCCCGGTCGGGAGGACGCCGAGCCGGTGGAGGGCGTGCTGGGCGACGTCGTGCTGTGCCCGGCCGTCGCGCGCGCCCAGGCCGCCGCCGCCGGACACGCCGTCGGGGACGAGCTGCTGCTGCTGACCACCCACGGCATCCTGCACCTGCTCGGGTTCGACCACGCCGAGCCCGCCGAGGAGCGCGAGATGTTCGACCTGCAGCGCACGCTGCTGCTGACCTTCCTGGCCCAGCGCGGGCGGACCACGACGGCGGCGCCGGAGGCGGGCCGCACGTGACCCCGCTCGTGCTGGTGGCCGTCGTCGCCACCGTCGTGGCCTTCCTGCTCACCGCCGGCGAGACCGCGCTCCAGCGGGTGACCCGGCACCGCGCCGAGCAGCTGTCCGACGAGGGCCGTCGGGGTGCGCGCGCCCTGCTGCGGATCAGCGCGGACCCGGCCCCCTACCTGGCCGTGGCCACCTTCGTGCGGGTCACGGCCGAGGCCGCCACCGCGGTGGCGGTCACGGTCGCGGTCGACATGGTCACCGACTCGCACTGGCAGACCGCCCTGGTCGCCACCGGCATCATGGCGGTCGTCTCGTTCGTCGTCGTCGGGGTCTCCCCGCGCACCCTGGGTCGACAGCACGCCGAGGCGGTCGCGCTGACCGCGGCGCCGGTGGTGCGGTTGCTGCGCCTGCTGCTCGGCGCCGTCGCCAAGCTGCTCGTCGTCTTCGCCAACGCGGTCACCCCCGGTCGCGGCTACGCGGAGGGCCCCTTCGCGACCGAGTCCGAGCTGCGCGAGCTCGTCGACCTCGCGGGCGACTCGGCCGTCATCGAGGACGAGGAGCGGGACATGATCCACTCGATCTTCGAGCTGGGCGACACGGTCGTGCGGGAGGTCATGGTGCCGCGGCCGGACCTGGTCACCATCAAGGACGAGAAGGTCCTGCAGCAGGCCATGTCCCTGTTCCTGCGCTCGGGCTTCTCCCGTGTCCCGGTGGTCGGGGAGGACACCGACGACGTGCTGGGGATGCTCTACTTCAAGGACGTGGCGCGCCAGGTCAACGCCAACCCGGGGGCCGCCCGGTCGGTCGCGGTCACCGAGGTGATGCGCACCGTGCAGCGCGTCCCGGAGATGAAGCGGGTCGACGAGCTGCTGCGGGAGATGCAGCGCGCCCGTCAGCACGTCGCCGTCGTCATCGACGAGTACGGCGGCACCGCCGGCCTGGTGACGATCGAGGACATCGTGGAGGAGATCGTCGGGGAGATCACCGACGAGTACGACCGGGACCAGGTCGAGGTCGAGCGCGTGCTGGACGAGGACGGCCAGGAGCGGGTCCGCGTCCCGGCCAACCTGCCCGTGGACGACCTGGCGGAGATGTTCGAGGTCGAGATCGAGGCCGAGGACGTCGACTCCGTCGGTGGGCTGCTGGCCACCGCCCTGGGAATGGTCCCGATCCAGGGGGCGGTCGCCGAGGTCGCCGACCTGGAGCTGACCGCCGAGCGGATGGCCGGGCGGCGCCGCCGCGTCGCGACCGTGCTGGTCCGCCGCCTGCCTGCGCCCGATCCCGACCAGCCCGGACGCCCCGGGACCACGGTCGACCCCGCCGCCGACACCGACACCGACACCGAGTCCACGGAGGTCACCCGTGCATCCTGACCCGCCCGCCACGGGCGGACCCGAGCACCGCAGCGGGTTCGCCTGCCTCGTGGGGCGGCCCAACGCCGGCAAGTCCACGCTGACCAACGCCCTCGTCGGCAGCAAGGTGGCCATCACCTCCTCCAAGCCGCAGACGACCCGGCACACGATCCGCGGGATCCGCACCACCGCCGACTCCCAGCTGGTGCTGGTCGACACCCCCGGGCTGCACCGGCCCCGCTCGCTCCTGGGCCAGCGGCTGAACAACCTGGTGCGTGAGGCCCTGCTGTCCGTCGACGTCATCGGCTTCTGCCTGCCCTCCGACCAGCGGGTGGGTCCGGGCGACACCTACATCGCCAAGGACCTTCTCGAGCTGCACCGCGTGCGCCGGGTCCCGGTCGTGGCCATCGCCACCAAGGCCGACGCGGTGGGCCGCGACAGGCTGGCGGAGCACCTGGTGGCGATCGACCGGCTGGGCGACTGGGACGCGATCATCCCGTGCTCGGCGGTCAGCGGGGAGCAGGTCGAGCAGGTCGCGGACCTGCTGGCCTCCTACCTGCCGCCGTCCCCTCCCCTCTACCCCTCCGACCAGGTGAGCGACGAGTCGACGGTCGTGATGATCGCCGAGCTCGTCCGGGAGGCCGCCCTGGAGGGGGTGCACGACGAGCTGCCGCACAGCCTGGCCGTCCAGGTCGACGAGATCGTGCCGCGCCCCGACCGTCCCGAGGGTGACCCCATGAGCGACGTGCGGGTCAACGTCTTCGTGGAGCGCCCCAGCCAGAAGGCGATCATCATCGGGCGGGGAGGCTCGCGCCTGCGCGAGGTCGGTACCACCGCCCGGCGCGGCATCGAGGAGCTCCTCGGCCACCGCGTCTACCTCGACCTGCACGTGAAGGTGGCCAAGGACTGGCAGCGCGACCCCAAGCAGCTGGACCGGCTCGGCTTCTGAGGCGACCGTCGTGCGGTCGCGCGTGTGCCGCCGTCCGGCAGGTGGCAGAGTGACCCCATGAAGAAGCTCCTCAACGACCCCGCCGACATGGTGGTCGAGGCGCTGACCGGCATGGCCCTGGCCCATCCGGACCTGATCGAGGTGGACCTCGGGGCCAGGGTGGTGAGCCGGCGCGGAGGGCCGGTCCCGGGCAAGGTGGGCGTCGTCGCCGGCGGGGGGTCCGGGCACGAGCCGCTGCACGCGGGCTACGTCGGTGCGGGGATGCTCGACGCCGCCTGCTGCGGGGAGGTGTTCACCTCACCCGTCCCCGACCAGTGGCTCGCGGCCGTCCGCGCCGCCGACGGCGGCGCGGGGGTGCTGCTGGTCGTCAAGAACTACACCGGGGACGTGCTCAACGTCGACATGGCCGTGGAGCTCGCCGGGCTGGACGGGGGACCCGAGGTCGAGGTCGTCCTCGTGGCCGACGACGTCGCGGTCCAGGACAGCACCTGGACCGCCGGGCGTCGCGGGACGGGCCTGACCGTGCTGCTGGAGAAGCTCGTCGGTGCCGCCGCGGAGGAGGGCCGGTCCCTGGGCGAGTGCACGGCGCTGGCGCGCCGGCTCACGGCCGGCGGGGGGTCGATGGGCGTGGCGCTGGACTCGCCGACCGTCCCGGCGGGGGGCGCCCCCACCTTCGTCCTGTCCGAGGGGGAGATGGAGCTGGGCGTGGGGATCCACGGCGAGCCCGGACGCGCCCGGGTGCCCGCGACGTCGGCCCGGGAGGTGGCCGCAGCCCTCGTCGGACCGGTGCTGGGCGACCTGGGCCTGCGGTCCGGGGAGAGCGTGCTGGTCCTGGTCAACGGGCTGGGCGGGACCCCGCTCATGGAGCTGTACCTCATGCACCACGAGGTCCACGCCCTGCTGGACCGGGCCGGTGTCACCGTGGCCCGGTCGTTGGTGGGCAACTACATCACGTCGCTGGAGACGGCCGGCTGCACGGTCACCCTCCTGCGCGCCGACGACGACGTCGTGGCCCTGTGGGACGCCCCCGTGGCGACCCCCGGGCTGCGATGGGGATCCTGAGAGGAACGAGATGGCAGACCTGAAGTCCTTCCAGCGGTGGATCGCGGAGGCCGCCGCCGACCTGATCGAGCAGGCGGACCACCTCACCGAGCTCGACCGCGCCATCGGTGACGGCGACCACGGGACGAACATGGCGCGGGGGTTCGGCCGGTGCGCCGAGCTGGCCGAGCACGAGGAGTTCGGAGGCATCGACGCATACCTGAAGAAGGTCGGGATGACCCTCGTCGGCACCGTGGGGGGAGCCTCGGGCCCGCTGTACGGCACCTTCTTCCTGCGGATGGCCGGACCGCTGTCGGCGACCGCCGACGCCGGCGTCTTCGAGGTGGGTCAGGGTCTGCGGGCCGGGGTGGAGGGGATCGTGGCCCGCGGCAAGGCCGAGGCCGGGGACAAGACGATGTATGACGCGTTCGCACCGGCCGTGGCGGCGTTCACCGCCGCAGCGGGCGACGGGGGGGCCCTCCCCGTCTGCCTGGAGGCGGCCGCGGCCGCGGGCGAGGAGGGGCGGGACGCGACGCTGCCGCTGGTCGCCCGCAAGGGGCGGGCCTCCTACCTGGGTGAGCGCAGCGCCGGACACCTCGACCCCGGTGCCGCGAGCGCCGCGATCCTTCTGCGCTCGGCCGCGCGGGCGCTGGGCGCGGACGCCCGTTGATCTCCCTGGTCGTCGTCTCCCACAGCCGCACCCTCGCGGAGGCCGCGGTCGAGCTGGCGACGCAGATGCTCCACGGCCCGGGTCGGCCCCACGTCGAGGTCGCGGCCGGCCTGGACGACGGGCGGCTGGGGTCGGACGCCGCGGACGTGGCCCGGGCGCTCGCGCGGTCGGACGCGGCCAGCGACGGCGCAGGGGTGCTGGTCCTGCTGGACCTGGGCAGCGCCGTCCTCTCGGCCGAGATGGCCCTGGAACTGCTCGACCCGGCCGTGGCCGGGCGGGTCCGGCTCAGCGACGCCCCGCTCGTGGAGGGCCTGCTCGCGGCGGTGGTGACGGCCGCGGGCGGCGGCGGGCTCGAGGCCTGCGCCCGGGAGGCCGCGGCCGGCCTGCGGGCCAAGAGCCAGCACCTCGGCGCGGGGGCACCCGGGGTGGTCGCAGGAGCGGCAGCACCCGCCGGGCCCCCCGGGGTGGCGTCCCCGGAGGGGGACGGCGGGTCCGCGGCCGGGGGTGACGGCACGCCCTCGGCGCCGGCCAGGACGGCACCCACGGCGTCCGTCGAGCTGGCCGTGACCGCCGAGCACGGGCTGCACGCCCGCCCGGCCGCCCGGCTGGTCTCCTGCGCCGCCCGCCACGCTCCGACGACCACCGTCCGTCTGCGCAACCTGACGGTCGGCCGGGGGCCGGTGGACGCGCTGTCCCTGTCTGCGGTGGCCACCCTGGACGCCCAGCAGGGGCACGTGCTGCTGGCCGAGGCCGACGGACCGTCGGCGCAGGAGGTGCTCGCCGAGCTGGAGGAGCTGGCGCTGCGCGGGTTCGGGGACGAGCCCGGGCCCGCCGAGCCGCTCTCGGACGTCGAGGTCCCGGTGCCGGCCGTCTCCTCCGAGCCGGGGGTGGCCGGGTCGGGGCTGGAGGCCGCGGTCGGCCCCTCGCTGCGCCTGCACCCCGTCCTGGAGTCCGTCGAGGACCACGCGGGGACCGTGGCGGAGGAGCACCAGCGGCTCCACGAGGCGGTCGCCGGGGTGCTGGAGCGCCTCGCCGAGCTCGCGGACCGCGCCCGGCGGCACCTGGGTCAGGGCGAGGCCGAGGTCTTCGAGGCGCACGCGACGCTGCTGCGGGATCCCCGGATCACCGGTGCCGCCCACGCCCGGATCGAGGCGGGCGAGCCGGCGGCGGCCGCCTGGGCGGCCTCGATCGAGAGGGCCGCCGGGGCCTTCGCCGACCTCGCCGACCCCTACCAGCGCGAGCGGGGCCAGGACGTGCACAGCGTCGGGGACCGGGTGGTCCGCCTGCTGCTGGGCGCGGACGAGCCGGGCAGCACCGCGCACGGGATCCTGGTCGTCGACGAGCTCGACCCCGCCCTCGCGATCTCCCTGGACGCCTCCCGGGTGCAGGGGGTCCTCACGCGCCGGGGAGGAACGACCGGGCACGGGGTGCTCATCGCCACCGCGAGGGGGGTTCCGGTCCTCACGGGGGTGGGTGACCGGGCCGACGTGCCCGACGGCACCGTGGTGGCCTTCGACGCGCGCAGCGGCGACCTGGTCGTCGACCCCGAGCCCGCGCTGCGCCAGGCGTTCGAGCGGATGGTCGACGACCGGCGGCGAGAACGGGAGCGGGCGCTGCGGCACGCGCTCTCGCCCGCCGTGACGACCGACGGGGTCCGGGTGCGCGTCAAGGCCAACGTCTCCTCCCTCGCGGTGGCCCGCCTGGGAGCCGCCCTGGGGGCCGAGGGGTCCGGGCTGGTCCGGACCGAGGCCGTCTTCGCCCAGTGGCGGCAGGCGCCGTCGGTGGCCCAGCAGGTCGAGGTCTACGCCGCCATGGCCCGCGTCTACCACCCCCACCCGGTGACGATCCGCACGTGGGACGTCGGCGGGGACAAGCCGCTGCCGTTCCACCCCGTCGCCCCCGAGCAGAACCCCTTCCTCGGTGTGCGGGGGCTGCGCGCCTTCGCCGAGGACCCCTCGCTCCTGCTCGACCAGCTGCAGGCGATCTGCACCGTGGCGGTGGACCACCCGGTGGCGGTGCTCTTCCCCATGGTCACGACCATCCAGGACGTGCGCTGGGCCCAGGAGCAGCTGGGCCGCGCCGCCGCGCGGGCGGGTCTGGAGGCACCGCCCCCCGGACTGCAGGTGGGCATCATGGTCGAGGTGCCGGCCGCCGCGCTCGGCATCGCCCGGTTGGCGCAGGGGCTGGACCTGGTCTCGATCGGCAGCAACGACCTCGTGCAGTACACGTTGGCCACGGAGCGCGGGAACCCCCGCCTGGCCGCGTGGTCGGACGCCCTGGACCCGGCCGTGCTCTCGCTCGTGCGGACGGTGGCCGACGGCGCCCCGGACGGGGTGCGGGTGGGCCTGTGCGGTGCGATGGCCGGCGACCCGGACCTGGCCGGCCTGCTCGTCGGGCTCGGGGTGCACGAGCTCAGCGCCTCCGCTGCCGCGGTCCCCCTCGTCAAGCAGCGGCTGCGCACGGGCAGCGCCGCCCAGTTCGTCGAGCTGGCCGACCAGGCCCTGGCCTGCGCCGACGGAGCCGCGGTCCGGGCGCTGGTGCAGGCCTCCCTGCCGACACCCACCGTGCGGCTCAGCGGACCCCTCGCGGCCGGAACTGCACGCTGATCCTCGGGCCGACGGGCTGGGTGGTCTTGGGGACGCAGTGGTCCCAGGTGCGCTGGCAGGCGCCGCCCATGACGAGCAGGTCGCCGTGCCCCAGGACGAACCGGGTGCTCGGTCCACCGCCCCGGGGACGCAGCAGCAGCGCCCGTGGGGCGCCCAGGCTGACGATCGCCACCATCGTGTCCGCGGCCGAGCTGCGACCGTGGCGGTCGCCGTGCCACGCCACGCTGTCGCGACCGTCGCGGTAGAGGCACATCCCGGCCGTGACGAAGGGTTCGCCCAGCTCCTGCCGATAGTGGGACCCGAGCTCCTCCCGGGCGCCGGTGAGGACCGGGTCGGGCAGCGGCTCGCCCTCGCGGTAGAACCGGAGCAGCCGGGGTGTCTGCACCTCGCGCTCCCACATCTGGCGCCGCTCGCCGCGCCACTCGACCCCGGCGGACCCGCCCAGGGTCAGCCGGGTGAACAGCTCGTCCGAGCCGGTCACCCAGCCCGGCCGCAGGTCGACCCAGGCGGTCGCGTCGAGGGTGGTCCGGTGCACCGCCCCCGCGAGGGGGCGCAGTCCGACCTCGTCGACCTGGTCGAGCAGGGAGCCCTGGAGCATCATGGTCTGAGTAGAACAAATGTTCGATCATCACGCAACAGCGGAGGGGGCGCCGCGCGTCGCGGCCTCCCTCCACGAGCGGCCCGCGTGGGGGATGATGGGGCCATGCCCACCTACCGAGAGGCCGCGGTCGTCCTGCGGACCTACAAGCTCGGGGAGGCCGACCGCATCGTCATCCTGCTGACCCGGGGCAGGGGCAAGGTGCGGGCGGTGGCCAAGGGGGTGCGGCGCACCAGGAGCAGGTTCGGGGCCCGGCTGGAGCCGGGGATGGTCGTGGACGTGCAGTGCTACGAGGGGCGCACCCTCGACACCGTGACCCAGGCTGACGGCCTGGCCGCCTACGGGGAGGCGATCGCCCGGGACTACCCGGCGTGGACGGCCGCCCACGTGATGCTCGAGACGTGCGAGCAGCTGACCGAGGAGGGGCAGGTGGCCACCCAGCACTTCCGTCTGCTCGCCGGCGGGCTGTCCGCACTCGCCGCGGGGGAGCACGAGCCGCGGATGGTGCTGGACTCCTACCTGGTCCGAGCCCTGGCCATCGGCGGCTGGCGGGCCAGCTTCGTCGACTGCGCCCGCTGCGGCATGAGCGGCCCGCACCGCGCCTTCCACGTCCCCTCCGGCGGGGCGGTGTGCCCCGTCTGCCGACCGCCAGGGTCCACCGCACCGGCGCCGGAGACCCTGGAGCTGCTGGGGGCCCTGCTCACCGGCGACTGGCAGGTCGCCGCGCACAGCCAGAGCCGGCACCGCGCCGAGGCCAGCGGCCTCGTGGCCGCCTACCTGCAGTGGCACCTGGAGCGGGGCGTGCGCTCCCTGCGCCACCTCGAGAGGATCCGCTGACCGTGGTCACCCGCCCGCACGGGCCCGTCCCGCCCGACCCCCACCCCACCGGGGCGCGTCCCCCGGACGTGCCGCGCGAGCTGGTGCCGCGCCACGTGGCCATCGTCATGGACGGCAACGGCCGCTGGGCCAACCAGCGGGGGCTGCGGCGCACCGAGGGTCACGAGGCGGGGGAGGCGTCGCTGCTGGACGTCATCGCCGGCGGCATCGAGATCGGGGTCGGGTGCATCAGCGCCTACGCCTTCTCCACCGAGAACTGGCGGCGCAGCCCCGACGAGGTGCGCTTCCTCATGGGGTTCAACCGCGACGTCATCCACCGGCGGCGCGACCAGCTGGACTCCTGGGGCGTGCGGGTGGTGTGGTCGGGCCGCACCCCGCGGCTGTGGAGGTCGGTCGTCAACGAGCTGCAGGACGCCGAGCGCCGCACCCGGGACAACGACGTCATCACGCTGAACTTCTGCGTCAACTACGGGGGGCGGGCCGAGATCGCCGACGCCGTCCGCCGGATCGGCGAGGACGTGCGGGCGGGGAAGCTCTCGCCCCGGGGGATCGACGAGCGCACGGTCGGGCGCTACCTCTACCACCCCGAGGTGCCCGACGTGGACCTGTTCCTGCGCAGCTCGGGGGAGCAGCGCACGTCCAACTTCCTGCTCTGGCAGAGCGCCTACGCCGAGATGGTCTTCCAGGACGTGCTCTGGCCCGACTACGACCGGCGGGACCTGTGGCGCGCGATCGAGGAGTATGCCGCCCGCGACCGCCGCTACGGGGGAGCGGTCGACCGGGCCTCGAGCTGACCCCTGCGCCGGGCGACCGCGGTCAGGTGCCGGCGCAGCTGCCGCAGGTGCCGAACACCTCCAGCGTGTGCTCCACGTCGGAGAAGCCGTGCTCGGCGGCCACGGCGTCGGTCCACAGCTCCACGGCGGGCCCCTCGATCTCCACGGTCCGGCCGCACTCCCGGCAGACCAGGTGGTGGTGGTGGCCCGTCGAGCACCGCCGGTAGACGGCCTCGCCGTCGTCGGTGCGGATCATGTCCACCTCGCCGCTGGCGGCCAGCGCCGTGAGGGTGCGGTAGACGGTGGCCAGCCCGACCCGTTCGCCGGAGTCGCGCAGCCGGGCGTGCAGGTCCTGGGCGCTGGTGAAGTCCTCGCCCGCACCGAGCTGCTCGACCACCGCCGCCTGCTGACGGGTGGGCCTGCGCCTGGAGGTCGTGCTCACCGGACCACCTCGTGCTCCTCGATGCCGGGTCCCCCGGGGCGGCCGTGGTCCCGGCCCCGTTCCTGGCCGTGGTCGCCCGCGTGCTCGTCGTAGTGCCCCTCGTGGGCGGCGTGCCGGTGACCGTCGTGGAGGTAGTCGACGTGGTCGCCGTGCAGGACGGCCTCGTGCCCGCACCCCGGCCCGTGCTCGTGCAGGTGGCGCTCGGCGTGCCGGTGACGACGGGCGGCGAGCTGGCGACGGGCGGCACCGGCGAGCGTGGTCAGCACGAAGAGCCCGATGGCCAGCAGGACGATCGTGCCCCCGGCCGCGGTGTCCGCGTGGTAGGAGGTGACCACCCCGCCCACGGAGGCGGTGATGCCCAGTCCCACGGCCCAGGCCCCGGCGGCGCGGAAGCTGCCGGCCACCTGCTGGGCCGCCGCGTTCGGCACGACCATGAGAGCGCTGATGAGCAGCAGCCCGACGACGCGCATCGCCACGACGACGGTCACGGCGGTCAGCACCGCCAGCAGGATGTTGAGCCCGAGCACGGGCAGGCCGCTGGCGCGGGCGTACTCCTCGTCGCCGGCCACCGCGAAGAAGCGCAGCCGCAGGACCAGCGTCACGCCCACGATCACGGCGGAGAGGACCGCGAAGACCGCGAGGTCGGAGCGGGTGGTCGTGGTGATCGCCCCGAACAGGTAGCCGGTGAGGCTGCCGGTCTGGGCGCCCTCGGCGCGGTTGATGATGACCACGCCCGCGGCGATGCCGCCGTAGAACATGATCGCCAGGGCGACGTCGCCGGAGGCCCGCCCCCGGGCGCGCACCAGCTCGATGGCCACCCCCGCCGCGACGGCCGCCACCATCGCCGCCCACACCGGGCTCTGCTGGGTGGCCACGCCCACGGCGACGCCGGCCAGGGCCACGTGCCCGATCCCGTCGCCGACGAGGGAGAGCCGGCGCTGGACGAGGAAGATGCCCACCAGGGGGGCGGCCAGGCCCACGAGCAGGGCCGCCAGCAGGGCGTTGCGCATGAACTCCAGCTCCAGCATCGCGCTCACGCCACCCACCCCCTGCCCGCGGTGCGCGCGAGGCCGGACTGGTGCTCGGCATACCCCGACGGGTCGCCGTCGAAGGTGAGCCGCCCGGCGTCCACCTCGACGATGCGGTCGACGACGCCGCGCAGCGCGCTCAGCTCGTGGGTGACCACGAGCATGGTCGTGCCAGCCTCGCCGAGGCGCTGCAGGACCCCGGCGAGGACCGCCTGGCTGGCGACGTCGACCCCGGCCGTGGGCTCGTCCATGACGAGCACCTCCGGCCCCGCGACCAGGGCCCGGGCGATGAGCACGCGGCGCTGCTGGCCCCCGGAGAGGGTCTCCACCTCGAACCGGGCCCGGTCGGCCAGCCCCACGGTCTCCAGCGCCTCCTGGACCGCGATCCGGTCCGCCCGGGTGGCCGGGCGCCACCACGGCCGGCCCGCCAGCAGGCCGGTGGAGACCACCTCGGTGACCGTGGCGCGCACCCCGCCGGTGAGGGTATGACGCTGGGGCACGTACCCGATCCGGGTGCGCTCGCGGAGCCGGTCCAGGGGGGAGCCGAGCACGGTGACTTCACCGGAGAGGTGGTCGGCCAGGCCCAGCAGACCCTTGACGAGGGTGCTCTTGCCCGCCCCGTTGGGCCCCAGGAAGGCCAGCACCTCGCCGGACCCCACCGTCAGGTCGACATCGGAGACCACGGGGCGGCCGTCGTAGCCGAAGGTGGCCCGGTGCAGCGCCAGGACGGTGCTCACGAGCAGCCCTGCCCCTCGCGCAGCGTCTCCAGGTTGGCCAGCATGATGCTCTCGTAGTCCTCTCCCACGGACCCCTCCCCGATCCCGTCCGCGGGATCGAGCACGAGCACCCGGGTGCCGGTCTCCTGCGCGACGGTGCGGGCGATCGCCTCGGGCAGGAGGGGCTCGGTGTAGACCGCCCCGACCCCCAGCTCGCGGACCAGCTCGGTCACCTCGGCCAGCCGGGCGGGGGAGGGCTCGGACTCCGGGCTCACGCCGGTGATCCCCACGACGTGCAGGTCGTAGCGCGCGCCCAGGTAGCCGAACGCCTCGTGGGTGGTCACCACGTCCCTGCTCTCGCAGGTGGCCAGGCCCTCGGCCAGCCGGGCGTCGAGGTCGCTCATGACGTCCGAGAAGGCCTGACCGTTGACTGCGTAGTCGTCGGCGTGGGCCGGGTCGAGCCTGGCGAGCTCGGCGACCACCGCCTGCGCGACGTCGTCGTAGCGCTGCGGGTCGAGCCAGAAGTGAGGGTCCTCCGTGCCGTGGTCGTGGCTGTCGTCGGTGTCGCCGTCCGCGTGCTCGGCCTGCCCCTCGTCCTCCCCGTGGTCGGTGTCGTCGACCGGCTCACCCGCGTGCTCGGCGTGCTCCTGCTCGCTCTCGTCGAGCAGGATCAGGTCCGCGGCCGGCACCACGTCGAGGCTGTGGTCGGGAGCCTGCTGCTGCACTGCGGCGTCCACCGCCGCCTGCATGCCGTCCTGGTAGACGACGAGGTCGGCCTCGCCCAGGCCGGCCACCTGCCGCGGCGTGAGCTCCACGTCGTGGGGGTCGATGCCGGGGGCGGTGAGCGTGGACACCTCGACGTGCTCGCCGCCGACCGTGCGGACGAGGTGCTCCAGGGGGTAGAAGGCCGCGACGACCTGCAGGGGGGTGCCGCCGTCGGTCACCTCCGCGGCGTCGGGCGCGCCGTCCGTCGCCGGGGCGTCCGCGGGTCCGTCCGCCGGTCCGCCGGCGGGGCCGCAGGCGGCCAGCAGCACGGCCAGGGGCAGCAGGGTCGCGGCGGTCCGCGCTCGCAGGGTCATGCCACCGAGAATGACCGAGAATGAGAATGATTGTCAATTCAGGGTCTCGTGCGGGGACCGGCGGGTCGGTCAGGCGCGGGGGACCAGCTGGGTCACGGTGACGACCGCGAAGAGCAGCAGGACGGTGCCCCGCATGAGCCGCTCCACGGTGGTCAGGCGCGGCCAGGAGAGGTAGAGCAGCCACAGGATGAAGGCGAGCGCGAGCCCGACGAGCACCCAGCCCACCACGCCGCCGAGGAAGCCGCCGAGGAGCATGGTGGCGAGCAGGACGAGGAAGGGCAGCCACACCGGCAGCCGCGCCAGGCGGGTCAGGGCGGGCAGGGAGCGCTGCTCCACGGCATACCGGAGGCGGCCCGGGCCCGGCTCCTCCCGAGGGGCTGCGGAGGGGTGCTCGGGACGGGGCTGGGACGGGCGGGACGCGTCGGACACCCCACCAGCCTAAGTCCCGTGGAGGGTCCGGCCGGGCCGGGGCAGGACCGTACACTGGCGCCCATGTCGCAGACCTCCACCGTCGATCTCGTCGTCTCCCTCGCCAAGCGCCGTGGCTTCGTGTTCCCGTGCGGGGAGATCTACGGCGGGACCAGGTCGGCCTGGGACTACGGACCGCTCGGGGTGGCGCTGAAGGAGAACATCAAGCGCCAGTGGTGGCGCGCCATGGTGCAGACGCGCGAGGACGTGGTCGGCCTGGACTCCTCGATCATCCTGCCCCGGCAGACGTGGGTGGCCTCCGGGCACGTGGGCGAGTTCTCCGACCCGCTGACCGAGTGCCAGTCCTGCCACAAGCGGTTCCGGGTGGACCACATGCAGGAGGCGGTCGCGGAGAAGAAGAACAGGAAGGCACGGCCGGGCGAGGAGATCGACCCCGACGAGGTGCCCCTGTCGGAGATCACCTGCCCCAGCTGCGGCAACAAGGCCTGGACCGAGCCGCGCGAGTTCAACATGATGCTCAAGACCCACCTCGGCCCGGTCGAGGACGAGTCCGGCCTGCACTACCTGCGCCCCGAGACCGCGCAGGGCATCTTCGTCAACTTCGCCAACGTCATGGGGGCCTCGCGCAAGAAGCCACCGTTCGGCATCGCCCAGACCGGCAAGAGCTTCCGCAACGAGATCACCCCGGGCAACTTCATCTTCCGCACCCGTGAGTTCGAGCAGATGGAGATGGAGTTCTTCGTCAAGCCGGGCGAGGACGAGGAGTGGCACCAGTACTGGATCGAGGAGCGGACCCGCTGGTACACCGACCTGGGCATCGCCCCGGAGAACCTGCGGCACTTCGAGCACCCGGCCGACAAGCTGTCCCACTACTCCAAGCGCACCGTCGACATCGAGTACCGGTTCAACTTCACCGGCTCGGAGTGGGGAGAGCTGGAGGGGATCGCCAACCGGACCGACTTCGACCTGAGCACCCACAGCCAGCACTCGGGGCAGGACCTGTCCTACTTCGAGCAGGCCACCGGCGAGCGGTGGACGCCCTACGTCATCGAGCCGGCGGCCGGCCTGTCCCGCTCGCTGATGACCTTCCTCGTGGACGCCTACACCGAGGACGAGGCGCCCAACGCCAAGGGCGGGGTGGACAAGCGGACGGTGCTGCGGCTCGACCCGCGCCTGGCGCCGATGAAGGTGGCCGTCCTGCCGCTGTCGCGCAACGCCGACCTGACGCCGAAGGCCAAGGACCTGGCGGCGCGCCTGCGGCAGCACTGGATGGTCGACTTCGACGACGCGGGGGCGATCGGCCGGCGCTACCGCCGCCAGGACGAGATCGGCACGCCGTTCTGCGTGACGGTCGACTTCGACACCCTCGACGACCAGGCGGTGACGATCCGGGAGCGGGACTCCATGTCCCAGGAGCGGGTCGCCCTCGACCAGGTCGAGGGCTTCCTGGCCCAGCGTCTGGTCGGTTGCTGACTCAGCCGCCGAGCACCAGCCCGACGCCGAGGGAGACCATGACCACGGCGATGAGCGCGTCGAGCACCTGCCAGGAGCGCGGCCGCGCGAACAGTGGCTGCAGCCGGCCGCTGCCGTAGCCCAGCGCGGCGAACCAGGTGACGCTGGCCACCACCAGCCCGGCGTAGTACCACCACCGGCCCTGGAGGCCGTGGCTGTTGGCGATCGCCCCGAGGATGACCATGTCCAGGTACAGGTGCGGGTTGAGCCAGGTCAGGGCGGCCATCGTGGCCAGGGCCGGGCCCAGTCCGCGGTCGACGGTCCGCGCCGCCCGCAGGGACTCCTCGGCCCGCAGCGCGCGGCGGGCGGCGAGCAGGCCGTAGCCGACGAGGAAGGCCCCACCGCCCCACCGGGCCACCTGCAGGAAGGGCGGCCAGGCCTCGACGACGGCGCCGATCCCCAGCACGGCGGCCAGGATGAGGACAGCGTCGGACAGGGCGCACAGCGCCACCAGCGGACCCACGTGGCGACGGACGATCCCCTGCCGCAGCAGGTAGGCGTTCTGTGCACCGACCGCGGCGATCAGCGCCCATCCGGTGAGCAGCCCGGAGAGGACGAGGGAGACCGGCACCGCCACAGGGTATGCCGTGCACGTGCGACCGGCGCGGACGCGGCATACCGTGGACGGGACCGAGCGACCCCCGAGCACGAGGAGGATCCCCATGGCAGAACTGGACGGACGCACGATCGCGTTCCTGGCGACCGACGGCTTCGAGGACAGCGAGCTGACCTCGCCCTGGGACGCGGTGACGGAGGCCGGCGCCCGCGCGGTGCTGGTGTCCTCCGAGGACGGCACGATCACCGGCAAGAAGGGGCACGAGGCGGGCGTGGACCAGACCACCGGGGGCAGCGACCCGTCCGCGTTCGACGCCCTGGTGCTGCCCGGCGGCGTCGTGAACGCCGACCACATCCGCATGGACGAGGACGCGGTGGCCTTCGCCCGGCACTTCTTCGAGGCGGGCAAGCCGGTCGGGGTCATCTGCCACGGCGCCTGGATCCTGGCCGACGCGGACGTGCTGACGGGCCGCACGCTCACCTCCTACGCCAGCCTGCGGACCGACCTGCGCAACGCCGGGGCCACCTGGGTCGACGAGGAGGTCCACGTGGACCAGGGCCTGGTCTCCAGCCGCACGCCCGAGGACCTGCCGGCGTTCAACGCCAAGATCGTCGAGGAGTTCGCCGAGGGGCGGCACGAGAGTCAGCAGGCCTGATCGGACCGCTCACCCCGGGGCGCGCCCGGCCATCCGGTGGTGGCCGGGCGCGCCGCGTCGTCCTCCCGGTGGTGGCCGGGCGCGCCGCGTCGCCCCCCGCTCCCGGCGTCCTGCGGGAGCACGCCGCCCGGGATGGGACAATCGGACACGCCATGACGCTCACCTCCACGACCGCCCCGCCCTCCCAGGAGTCCTTTGTCGCCCCGGGCGGCCCGCTCCTGCCGCCCCTGCAGATCGGACCGCACCGGATCCAGGCCCCGGTCGTGCTCGCGCCGATGGCCGGGATCACCAACCGGGCGTTCCGACAGCTGTGCCGCGAGTACGGCGAGCAGGGGCTGGCGCACGCGGACGGGACCCGTGCCCCCGACCGCGCACCGGGGGCCGACGACGCCGGCGGGGCAGCAGGTGCCGCGGGAGGGGCCGAGGCCGGAGGCGCCGGGTGCCTCTACGTCAGCGAGATGATCACCAGCCGCGCGCTCGTCGAGCGCACCCCGATCTCGATGAAGCTCATCGAGCACGGCCCGGGGGAGGACCCGCGCTCGGTCCAGCTCTACGGGGTGGACCCCGCGACGGTGGGCGCCGCGGTGCGCATGCTCGTGGACGAGGACCGCGCCGACCACGTCGACCTCAACTTCGGCTGTCCGGTCCCCAAGGTGACGCGCAAGGGGGGCGGCTCGGCCCTGCCCTGGAAGACCGACCTGTTCCGCGGGATCGTGAGGGCGGCCGTCCGCGAGGCCTCCCCGGCGGGGATCCCGGTCACGGTCAAGATGCGGGTGGGGATCGACGCCGAGCACGAGACCTTCCTGGACGCCGGCCGCATCGCCGAGCAGGAAGGAGTGGCCGCGGTGGCGCTGCACGCCCGCACCGCCGCACAGGCCTACTCCGGGCAGGCCGACTGGGACCGCATCGCCGAGCTCAAGCAGGCGGTGCGCACCATCCCCGTGCTGGGCAACGGCGACATCTGGTCGGCCGACGACGCGGTGGCCATGGTGGAGCACACCGGCTGCGACGGGGTCGTCGTGGGGCGCGGCTGCCTGGGACGGCCCTGGCTGTTCACCGACCTGGCCGCCGCGTTCGCCGGCTCCCACGTGCGGGTGGTGCCCGACCTGCGGGAGGTGACCCGGGTGCTGCGACGGCACGCCGAGCTGCTGGTGGAGTTCCACCAGGACGAGGCCCGCGGCTGCCGGGACATCCGCAAGCACATCGCCTGGTACTTCAAGGGCTTCGCCGTCGGCGGCGACCTGCGCCACCAGCTGGGCCTCGTGGACTCCCTCGCGGCGCTGGACCGGCTCGTGGACACCCTGGACCTGGACCAGCCGTGGCCCGGGGAGGCGGCCGAGGGCCAGCGCGGGCGGGCCGGGTCGGCCCGGGTCGTCGCCCTGCCGGACCGCTGGCTGGAGTCCCGTGAGCTGGACGCCGCGCAGGCCGCCTCCGTGGCCCAGGCCGAGCTCTCGGTGTCCGGGGGCTGACCCGGGGACGGGCGGCCCGACGGCACGGGGGGCCTCTTCACACGATCTGCACACGTCATACCCCCGCCGCCCACGCCGGCCCTCCTAGCCTGGGGACATGCCCACCCAGCCCCCCGCCCCGGACGCGCCGCTCGTGCTCGTCGTCGAGGACGACCCGACGATCAACCAGGCCCTCGCCGACCGGCTGCGGGCGGACGGCCTGAGGGTGCAGCAGGTCCACGACGGCCCGGCGGCGCTCGAGGCCTGCGAGGGGACCACCCCCGACCTGGTGCTGCTCGACGTGATGCTGCCGGGGATGGACGGGCTGGAGGTGTGCCGCCGCATCCAGGCCGCACGTCCGGTGCCCGTCCTCATGCTCACCGCCCGCGCCGAGGAGACGGACGTGCTCGTGGGGCTGGGGGTGGGGGCCGACGACTACCTGACCAAGCCCTTCCGGATGCGCGAGGTGGTCGCCCGGGTGCGGGCGCTCCTGCGGCGGGTGGAACGGGCCCGGGCGCTCGCGGTCGACCCGCCCCCGGTCCTGCGCCGGGGCGACCTCGTCCTGGACCGCGGTGGCCGGCGCGTCCTCCTGCACGGGCACGAGGTGCACCTGACGCCCCTGGAGTTCGAGCTGCTGGCGACCCTGGCCCTGTCACCGGGGACGGTCCATCCGCGGGCCGAGCTGATGGAGCAGGTGTGGGGCTGGGCCGACGCGCGCGGCACCCGCACGCTGGACAGCCACGTGAAGTCCCTGCGCGCCAAGATCGGCGCTGCCCGCGTCCGCACCGTCCACGGGGTGGGCTACGCCCTGGAGGTCGACCATGCCGGCTGATCGGACGGGAGGTCCGGCGGTGGCCGGGGCCGACGAGGCGTCGGCCGCGGTGGACGGGGCCGGCGCGACGTCGGCCGCGGCGGACGGCCCCCCGGGTCCGTTGGCCGGGGTCGGGTCGGTCCGGGCCAAGATCGGGCTGCTCGTGGCCGGCAGCATCCTGGCGGCGGTCGTCGTGCTCGAGGCCGGCCGGGGTGCCGGCGTGCCGGCCTGGCTGACCCTGCCGGTCACCCTCGCCGTGGCCCTGGTGGTCACGCAGTGGATGGCGCGCGGCATGACGGTGCCGCTGCGTGAGATGACCCGGGCCGCGGACCGGATGGCGGCGGGCGACTACCGCTCGGTGGTCCGGTCCGCCGGCCGGGACGAGGTCGCCCGGCTCGCGGAGGCGTTCACCCGGATGGGGGCCGACCTGGACCGGGCGGACACCACCCGCCGCCAGCTGCTGGAGACGGTCTCGCACGAGCTGCGCACCCCGCTCGCCGCCCAACGTGCCCTGCTGGAGAACCTCGTCGACGGCGTGGTGCAGCCCGACGACGCCGCTCTGCAGAACGCCCTCGCGCAGGCGGAGCGGCTCAGCGACCTGGTCGCCGACCTGCTCGACCTGAGCCGGCTCGAGTCGGGGGCGGTGCCCCTGAAGCTCACCCCGACGACCGTGGCGGACCTGGTGGGCTCGGCCGTCGCCGAGGCGCAGGTGGGGGCGCGGCCGGTGGTCCACCGCACGGCCGTGACCCCGGCGGACCTGCAGGTGCAGGTCGACCCGGCCCGTCTCTCCCAGGTCGTCGGCAACCTGCTGGACAACGCCGCCCGCCACTCGCCGGCCGGGGGGACGGTGACGGTGCGTGCCTCCGGTCCGGGAGCTGTCGGATGGTCGGCCGTGCCCGACGGGTCGGCCGTGCCCGACGGGTCGGCCGTGCCCGACGGGTCGGCCGTGCCCGACGGGTCGGCCGTGCCCGACGCGTCCGACGGGCCGGCGGACGCGGTGGCTGCGGGCCACTGGCGGCTGGAGGTGCTGGACGAGGGTCCCGGCATCCCGCCCGGGCGGACCGAGGCCGTGTTCACGCGGTACGGCAGGGGTGACGACGAGGGCGGGGGCACCGGTCTCGGGCTGGCCATCGCCCGCTGGATCTGCGAGCTGCACGGCGGGTCGGTCTCGGCCCACCCCCGTCCGGACGGCCGCCCCGGTGCCTGCCTGCGGGTCGACCTGCCCGTGCAACCCGTCGTCGCCGTTCCGCGCCGCGACGTCCCGGCCGGCGGGCGGGAGGCGGCCGACCCCTCGGCGGTGCCCGTCCGGTCCACCGGCTCCTCCGCCTCGTCGGTCTCGTCGGCCTCGTCGGCCCAGGCGGTCTCGACACCCGGGGCTTCGCCGGTGGGCCCTGCAGGTCCCGCCGTCACGGACGCCCATGCGGTCGACGCGCTGTTCGGGACGGCCTGGCCGGGGGAGCGGGTGCGCAGCGCGCCCGCGCAGCTGGTGGGGGCGGTCGCCGTGGGGGCCCTCGCCGCCCTGGTGCTGCCCGAGCACGACCTCGGCCTGGGGCTGCTGCTGGTGCTCCTGTCCGGTGGCGCGCTCGTGCTGTGGTCCTCGGTCCGACGGGGCACGGCCTGGACGGTCCTCAGCGCCGGGCTCAGCGTGGCGCTGGGCTCCCTGGTCGTCCTGCGGGCGGCCGAGTGGCTGCCGGTCCTGGTCCTCCTCGTCGTCGGGGTGCTCGTCACCACGGCGCTCACCGGTGCCGAGCGGCTCCTGCCGGTGCTCCTGGGCCCGCCGGCCTGGGTGCTCTCGGCCGTGCGGGGACTTCCCCTGCTCCAGCGGACCCTCGCCACCACCCGCGGCCACCGGCTGCTGTGGCCCGTCGTGCGCACCGTCGTGCTGTCGGCGACGGCCCTGGTGGTCTTCGGCGGGCTCTTCGCCTCCGGGGACGCCGTCTTCGGCGCCTGGGTGGACCGGCTGCTGCCCGACGTCGACCTCGCGCTGGCCGACACCCTGGTCATGCGGGCCTTCCTCTGGTTCTTCGTCGCCGGCGTCGTGCTGGCCGCCACCTACCTCGCGCTCAACCCGCCGCCGGTGGAGCGGGCCAACGCCCCGGCACCGCGGCGGGTGACCCGCCCCTGGGAGTGGGCCGTCCCCGTCGGCGTCGTCGTGGCGGTCCTGCTCGGCTTCCTCGTCGCCCAGGCCAGCGCGATGTGGGGAGGTCACGACTTCGTCCGGCGCAGCACCGGGCTGACCTACGCGGAGTACGTGCACCAGGGCTTCGCCCAGCTCACCGTGGCGACCGCCCTCACCCTGCTGACGATCGCGCTCGCCGTCCGCGTGGCGCCCAGGAGCACCCCGGCCGACCGGCTCCTGCTGCGCCTCCTCCTCGGCACGCTGAGCCTGCTCACCCTCGTCGTCGTCGCCTCCGCCCTGTTCCGGATGTCGGTCTACCAGCAGGCCTATGGCTACACGGTGACCCGCGTGCTCGTCGACCTCTTCGAGCTGTGGCTGGGCCTGCTGGTCGTGATGGTCATGGTCGCCGGGATCAGGCTCTCCGGCCGCTGGGTCCCGCGGGCCGCGCTGGTCTCGGGCGCCGCGATGCTGCTCGTGCTGGGGCTGGCCGACCCCGAGGCCAGGGTCGCGGAAGCCAACATCGGGCGCTACGAGCAGACCGGGCGGCTGGACCTGGCCTACCTGGCCACGCTGGGCCCGGACGCCACCCCGGTCGTCGCCGACCGGCTGCCCGCGGACCTGGCCGCGTGCGTTCTGGCGAACCAGCGCAGCGGGTCCGTCTCCGAGACAGGCACCGGCACCGAGGGGGTGTGGGGCTGGAACCTGGGTCGCGCCCGGGCGGCGTCCGCCGTCGCGGCGGCCGACCCGGTCGACCTTGCGCCGGAGGAGGCCTCGAGCTGCCCGGTGGTGCTCGGCGAGGAGGGTCCGTGACCGGTGGCCTCAGGCCACCGGGCGGTCCGGGTCGCTGATCCAGTCGCTCCAGGACCCGACGTAGACCAGCGGCGGCACCGGTCCCACGCCCGCAGCCTCCAGGGCGAGGGCGACGTGGGCGGCCTGCACGCCGGAACCGCAGTAGACCGCGGCCGGTGCGTCCGGGTCGGCCCCCGCCTGCTCCACGAGGGCCTGCAGCGCGTCCGTCGGCAGGAAGGTGCCGTCCTCGGACAGCAGCGAGAGGGCCGGCAGGCTGAGCGCCCCGGGGACGTGCCCGGCCACCGGGTCGACCGTCTCGTTGCGGCCGTGGTAGCGGTCGGCGGGGCGGGCGTCCAGCAGCTGCCCGTCGGCGGCCAGCCAGCGGCGCACCCCGTCGGCGTCGAGGAGCCCGTCCCCACCGGCGCCCAGGACGACGTCGCCCGTCCCGACCTCGACCGGTCCCGGCTCGACGGCGTGGCCGGCCTCCTGCCACGCGTGCAGCCCGCCGTCGAGCACCCGGACGTCCTCGACCCCGTAGTGGCGCAGCACCCACCAGGCCCGGGCGGCCCCCAGCGAGGTCCGCGCGTCGTAGGCCACGACCGCCCCTCCCCGTGGCACGCCCGCGGCGCGGAGCGCCTCCTGCACGCGCTCCCGGGCGGGCAGGGGGTGGCGCCCGCCGCGGCCGTCGGGAGCCACCGGGTCCGACAGCGCGGTCTCCAGGTCCAGGAAGGCGGCCCCGGGCAGGTGCGCCTGGAGGTAGGCGGAGCGGTTGGCCTCCGCGCCGGCACCCAGGCTCCACCGCACGTCCAGCAGGGACAGGTCCGCGCCGGCGGCCAGCTCGGCGGCCAGCTCGTCGGCACCGACGAGCGGGGACCGGGAGGTCGGGGCGGGGGAGTGGGCGCTCATGACCCCATGCTGCCACCGGGCCTCCTGCGGGGTCCGCGGACCCCTGCCCGGGGAGAGGCCGCCGTGGGACAGTGGACGGCATGTGCCGCAACATCCGCCCGCTGTTCAACTTCGAGCCGCCGGCGACCGACGAGGAGGTCCGTGCCGCCGCCCTGCAGTACGTCCGCAAGGTCGCCGGCGCCCCCCGCCCGTCCCGGGCCAACGAGCAGGCCTACGACTCCGCCGTCGAGGCGGTGGCCCGGGCGACCCGTGAGCTGCTGGAGTCGCTGGTCACCACCGCGCCGCCGAAGGACCGCGACGCCGAGGCGGAGAAGGCCCGGGCACGGGCCAGGGCCCGGTATGCCTGAGGACCCCGGCTCCCCGGCGGGGACCTCGGCCCTGACGGGGGAACGGTCCGGCGACCTGCTGCGCCACGCCCTCAACTGGGTCAACCTGTCCACCCCCCTCGGGCTGGCGGTCGCCCGTGCCGGGGGTGCCCGGGTCCGGCGGGGCCCGCGCCGCTGCTTCCTGGCCGACCACTACCGGTGGCGGTTCCCGGCCGCGGGCGCGTTCACGGTCGGCGACGTGGTCATCAGCCGGCACGACCTCGACCGGCTGGCGGAGCGACGGCCCGGGCTCCTGGATCACGAGCTGGTCCACAGCGCCCAGTGGGCGGCCTGCGGAGGACTGCCCTTCCTGCCCCTCTACGTCGCCTCGATGGGATGGTCGTGGGTGCGCACGGGCGACCGGGCCGCCCGCAGCGTCTTCGAGCGGCACGCGGGGCTGGCCGCGGGCGGCTACCGGGACGTGCCCGTGCGCCCGGTCGGCACGGTGCTGGCCTCCGCGCTGGGCCGCCGACGCGGGGGGCCGTCCCCCGCCCACCCCCGGCCGCCCGGCGCCCTCCCGGCCTAGGACCGGCCCGCCCCACCGCATACGCTCGCCCCGTGGACGAGAGCGCGCAGGCCGCGGCGGGCTACACCGCCGCCGACCGGGAGCGGTGGGTCGCCGAGGATCCCGCGCAGAAGCGGGCCGACCGGCACGACTTCGCGCGCGACCGTGCCCGCGTCGTGCACTCCGCGGCGCTGCGCCGGCTGGCGGCGACCACCCAGGTGGTCCAGCCCACCAGCGACGACTTCGTCCGCAACCGGCTCACCCACTCCTTGGAGGTCGCCCAGATCGGTCGTGAGTTCGGCGCGGCCCTCGGTTGCGACGCGGACGTGGTGGACACCGCCTGCCTCGCGCACGACATCGGGCACCCGCCGTTCGGGCACAACGGCGAGGCGGTGCTCGACGAGCTCGCCGCGGACGTCGGCGGGTTCGAGGGCAACGCGCAGACCCTGCGCGTGCTCACCCGGCTGGAGGCCAAGCGGTCGCACCCCGACGGGCGACCCGCCGGGCTCAACCTCACGCGCGCCAGCCTCGACGCCGTCGTCAAGTACCCCTGGCACCGGGGGGAGGAGGGCACCGCCAAGTTCGGGGTCTACGCCGACGACACCCCGGTCTTCGACTGGCTGCGCACCGACGCTCCCACCGACCGCCCCCGCCGTCGCTGCCTGGAGGCCCAGGTGATGGACTGGTCGGACGACGTGGCCTACTGCGTCCACGACGTCGAGGACGCGATCGCCTCGGGACGGGTGGACCCCCGGGCGCTGCGCTCGCGGGAGGTGCAGACCGAGGTCGCGGCGCTCGCGCACCGCTGGTACGCCCCCGACCTGGACCAGGAGCAGCTCCGGCAGGGCCTGTGCCAGGTGCTGGACAGCGGCTGGGTGCCGCTCCGGCACGACGGGACCCGGGCGGACCTGGCCGTGCTGAAGGACATGACCTCCCGGCTCATCGGCCACTTCGTGCACACCGTGGAGATGGCCACCCGGGACCGTCACGGCGCCGGTCCGCTCCGGCGCTACCAGGCGGACCTGGTCGTGCCCGACCACGTGCGGGCCCAGGCGGCCGGGCTGAAGGCGGTCGCGGCCCACTTCGTCATGCTCAGCGAGGAGCGACGCGTGGTGATGGACACCGAGCGCGAGGTGCTGACCACGCTGCTCGAGCGCTACACCGCCGACCCCGGCCTGCTCGACCCGGTCCACCGGGAGGCCCACGACGCGGCGGCCGACAACGCGGCCGCCCGCCGCGCCGTCGTGGACCAGGTGGCCAGCCTCTCCGACGCCCGCGCCCTGGCCGTCCTCGCCCGCTCGACCCTGGAGGTATGACATGACCGTGCTCCCCGACCTCGACGTCCCCGTCGTCGGTGCTCCCATGGCCGGCGGGGTGAGCAGCCCTCTGCTCGTGGCGGCGGTCTGCGACGCCGGCGGCCTGGGGATGCTCGCGGCCGGCTACCGAACCCCCGAGCAGCTGGCCACCGACCTCGTCCACGTGCGCGACCTCACCGACCGGCCGTTCGGGGTCAACCTCTTCGTGCCCCGCCCGGTGGACCGGGCGCGGCACGAGAAGGCCGTCGCCGACTACCGCGCGGCGCTGGCTCCCGAGGCTGCCCGTCTGGGGGTCGAACCGGGGACGCCCTCCTGGGGCGACACCGACCACTGGGCGGACAAGGTCCTGCTCGTGGAGACCTTCCGGCCGGCGGTGGTCTCCTGCACCTTCGGGGTCCCGGACCGCGAGGTCGTGGAGCGCTGGCAGGCCGCGGGCTGCGAGGTGCACGTCACCGCGACCTCGCCGCAGGAGGCGGCGGCGGCGGAGGCGGCCGGGGCCGACGTGCTCGTCCTGCAGGGTCAGGAGGCCGGTGGGCACCGGGGCTTGCACGACCCGGAGGCCGACCCGGTGGCCATCGACCACCTGGGGCTGCTGGAGGTCGTCTCGCCGACCACCACGCTCCCGCTCGTGGCGGCTGGAGGGGTGACCACCCCCGGGGACGTCCGCCGCGCCGTCGCCGCCGGCGCCACCGCCGTCCAGGTGGGGACCGCCCTGCTGTTGGCGACCGAGTCGGGCGCCTCGCGCACCTACCGGGCGGCGCTGCGCGACCCCGGGCTCTCCGAGCGGGTGACCACCCGCGCGTTCAGCGGGCGGGTGGCCGGTGCCCTGCGCAACCGGTTCGTCGACCGGTTCGGGGCGGTCGCGCCGCCGGCCTTCCCGGTGGTCGACCAGGTGAGCCGACCGGTGCGCGCCGCCGCCGCCGCGGCCGGGGACGTCCACGGGATCCACGTGTGGGCGGGCAGCGGGTGGCGGGCCTGCCAGGACCGGCCCGCGGGGGAGATCGTGCAGGACCTGGCGCCGTGAGACCCGACCGGCTCGTCGTCCCGTGGGCCGGGGTGGTCCTCGGCGAGCCGGTCGAGCTCGGCGGGTCGGTCCGCTCCACGGTCCACCGGTGCCGCGTCGTCGAGGGCCCTGCGGCGTGGGGGGAGTCGGTCGTCGTCAAGAGGTTCGTGCCGGCACCGCCCGGGTCGCGCGCGGCCATGGGGTATGAGCGCGAGGTCGCCGGACTGAGCCACCTGCCCGGCGTCCCGGCGCTGCTGGCCAGCGACGACGCCACCCGCACCCTGGTGCTGGAGGACCTCGGGGTGCACCCCACCCTGGCCGACGTCCTGCTGGACCCGCACGCGCAGGACGCCTGGCGGCACACCGTGCGGTGGGCCGCTGCGCTCGGCCGGGCGGTGAGCGCCGATCCCCGGGTGCTCGCCGACGCACGGCTGCGGCTGGGGGAGGCCGGCATCCAGGACCGGCAGGTGCGCCGCGACCAGCCGCGGCAGGGGCTGACCCGGCTGCAGGAGGTCACCGGGCTGCGGGACGTCCGGGCCGCGACCGCCCAGCTGCTCGACGTCGTCGACCGGCTGGAGGGGGACACCGCCAGGCACGTCCTCGGGCCGGGGGACGCCTGCCCGGACAACGCCGTGCTCACGCCGGCCGGGGTCCGGCTGCTCGACCTGGAGGGCACGGGGGTGCGGCACGTGGCCCTGGAGGCCGCCTACGCCGCGGAGCCGTTCAGCACCTGCTGGTGCGTCTTCACCCCGCCGCAGGGACTGACGGACCAGACCCTGTCCGCCTTCACCGCCGCCGCCGAGCCCGCCCTGCCCGGCCTGGCCGCCGACCCCGACTGGCTGCGCCAGGTGCGCTCGGCCGTCGCGTGCTGGGTGCTCGCCGGCACGCTCTGGCTGCTCGACGGGGCGGTGGCCGACCGGACGATGGCACCGGCCGGTCGGCAGGGCCCGGGGTTCCGGGCGCTGCTGCTCGCCCGGTGGGGCTGGGTGGCGCGCGAGTGCTCCGGGGAGCTGCCCGCCGTGGCGGCGGTCTGCGAGGAGGCCGTCGGACGGGGCCGCCGTGCCTGGCGGGAGGGGTCGGCGCTGGACCTGCCGGGGTATCCGGCCTTCCGCGGACGCTGACGCTGACCGTGGATCGTCCTGCGGGCTGAACCTTTTCCTCGTCCCGTGCGACATGCTGGGAACAGGCCCTGGAAGGGAGTGCGCCGTGGTGACCACCGACCCCGCCTACAGCGAGTTCGTGCTCGCTCGGCAGGGACGGCTGCGCCGGGCGGCCTACCTCATGTGCGGGGACGTGGCCCAGGCCGAGGACCTGCTGCAGGAGGCCCTCGTCGCCCTCGCCGAGAAGTGGGAGACCGTCGAGCACCCGGACGCGTTCGTGCGCCGGGTGATCTACCGCCAGCGCGTCTCCTGGTGGCGCCGCTCCCGGCACGAGCTGGTCGTCGACCGCCTTCCCGAGGCCGGCGTCGACGACGGGGCGGAACGGCGGGCCCGGGACGCCGAGGTGCACGACGTGCTGCGCACGCTGCCGCCGCGGCAGCGCGCGGCCCTCGTGCTGCGCTACTTCGAGGACCTGACCGAGGCGCAGACCGCCGAGGTCATGGGGGTGGCCACCGGGACGGTCAAGAGCCTGTCGCACCAGGCCGTGGCCCGGATGCGGGCCGAGCTGACCGCGCGGCGCGCCGCGGAGGCGCAGGAGCCGGTGCCGGCTCCCCTCCCGCAGCAGGAGGGACGACGATGAACGAGAGGTATGACGTGGACGGAACCGGGCGCAGCGACGGTGGCGGCCTCGACGTGCGCGAGCTGCTCGAGGAGGCCTCCTGGGGCGAGGTCCTGGAGGAGCTGGACGTCGACGGGGCCTGGCGGTCGGGGCGCCGCCGGCGGACCCTGCGGCGGGTCGCCGCCGGGACCCTCGCCGGGACGGTGGCGGCCTCCGTGCTGGTCCTGGGGTGGCAGGCCGGGGCGCTGGTCGGGCCGGACCCCCAGGGACCGACGGTGGCCGCGGTGCCCGACGGCTGGACGACCTTCGTCCTCGCCGCGCCCGAGGCCCCGACCCCCGCGCCGGCCGTGGACGACGCCGTCGCGGTGCCCGAGGCGGACGCGCTGAGGGGAAGCACCTGGGAGCTGCTCCCCGACCTGCACGGCGGCGGCACGGGCGCGCAGACCGTCGTCCCGGCCTCCCGGGACACCACGTTCTCCTTCGCGGAGGAGGGCGGTGGCTGGGGGTTCGAGATCGCCGGGTGCGGTGGCGGATGGTTCTCCCAGGACCTGGACCTGGACGACCAGGGGCGCTTCCCGCCCGGTGACCCGGTCACCACCGACAGGGGCTGCCCGGCAGAGGTGCAGGAGGCCGAGGACGTCTGGCGGGACGCGCTGGGGGGCGGAGGTGTCCTGCGCGCGGTCGGCGACGGGCGGTGGCTGCTGCTGTCGGTGGACGTGCCCGACGGCGCGGGCGACCCCCCGGCCACCGTCGGACCCGTCCCGACGCAGGACCCGCAGGTCACCGTTCCCGACCCCGACGCCCCGGGCAGCTCCGACGGGGTCGTGGTGGTGGAGGAGGTCGCTCCCGGGCCGTCGGCGGGCGACGACCCCGACCGGCCCGCCGCGTCCCCGGCGCCCGTGCCGGCCGACGGGACGGGGGAGGTGGCAGCACCGGTGCCGGACGGACCGGACGACCCGTCCCCGGAGCCGTCGCCGGGCCCGGACGAAGGAGCCGGGGCGGAGGAGGACCCGGACGCCGTCGCGGCACCCCCTCCGGCGCCCGCCCCGGCGGAGCCGTCCGTCGCCCCGGCGCCGGGGACGGGCACCCCGACCCCGCTGGCCGGCTTCACGGCGGCCGCCGAGGTGGCGGTCGGCGGGGCCTGGCCGGACGGCGGCCAGCTGTTCGCCCCCACGCTGCGTGCCGGGCTGAACGAGGGTTACGACCGGGTCGTGGTGGACCTCACCGGCACGGGGACGCCCGGGTGGCGCGCGGCATACCCCGGGACGGCCGTGCGGGACGGGTCCGGACTGCCGGCGGGGGTGGCCGGCGACAGCGTGCTCGAGGTGGTCCTCACCGGCATGGCCTACCCCGAGCCGGGCGACCCCGTCTACGACGCGGGCGACGCCGGGCTGGACACGCACACCCTGGACGGCGTGGTCGAGGTCCTGCGCACGACGCCCTTCGAGGGTCGGCTCCAGCTCTTCGTCGGGATCACCGGGGAGCCGCGTCCCTACCGGGTGTTCCTGCTGCAGGACCCGATGCGGCTGGTGGTGGACGTCCAGCACGTCGGCTGAGGATCGAGGGCGAGGCGCGAGGGGGGCGAGCGACCACCGGCCACCGGCCACCGGCCACCAACCACCGGCCACCGGCCACCAACCACCGGCCACCGGCCACCGGCCACCAACCACCGGCCACCAACCACCGCCTCAGGGGGCCGGGTCTGGTTCCTCCGGGGTCTCCTCGCCCTCCGCCTCGTCCCGCTCCGCCCACTGCAGCAGCGGAGCCAGGTCGAAGACCGCGTCGTCGATCCCGGCGTGCAGGTCGCCCAGCTCGGTGTAGCGCCCGGGCATCGTCAGCACGGTGAAGTCGGCCGGGTCGCAGGTGGGCACCTCCTCCCAGCGCAGGGGGGCCGAGACCCGGGCGTCCGGCGTCGCACGGACCGAGTAGGCGGCGGCGATCGTGTGGTCCCGGGCGTTCTGGTTGAAGTCGACGAACACCTTGCGGGGGTCCCTGTCCTTGCGCCACCAGGCGGTCGTCGCCTCCTCGGTGCGCCGCTCCACCTCGCGCGCGAAGGCCAGGGCGGCCCGGCGGACCTGGGTGAACCCGTGCTCGGGAGCGATCCGCACGTAGACGTGCAGCCCCTTGCTCCCGGTGGTCTTGGGCCAGCCCACGGCCCCCAGCTCGTCGAGGACCTCCTGCGCCACGCCGGCGACCCGGCGGACGGTGGCGAAGTCGCAGTCGTCCCCGGGGTCGAGGTCGATGCGCCACTCGTCCGGCTGCTCCACGTGGCCCCGTCTGCTGTTCCACGGGTGGAGCTCCACGCACGACATCTGGACGGCCCAGACGACCTGGGCCACCTCGGTGACGCACAGCTCGTCCGCCGTGCGGTTCCACCGGGGGAAGGTCACGTGGACCGTCCCGACCCAGTCGGGGGCGCCGCGCGGCAGCCGCTTCTGGTGGACCCGTTCACCCGTGATGCCCTCGGGGAAGCGGTGCATCATGCACGGGCGCTCCCGGAGCGCGTTGACGATCCCGTCGCCCACCGAGAGGTAGTAGCGCGCCAGGTCGATCTTCGTGATGCCCGGGCCGGGGAAGTAGACCCGGTCGGGGTTGGAGATCCGCACGGTCCGGCCGCCCACCTCCAGCTCGGTCGCCGGCGCGCTCTGCTTGGCCATTCGCCCACAGTAGCCACCGGTGGCTGTGGACGCCGTTGGGTCGTCGTCGGCGCCGCGACCTAGACTCACCGGAGAAGATCACCAGGAGGTGCGCGTGGCGGGACGGATCAGGAACGAGGACGTCCAGACCGTCAAGGAGCGCGCCTCGCTCGAGGAGGTCGTCCGCGAGCACGTCACCCTCCGCGGAGGAGGGATCGGGACCCTCAAGGGCCTGTGCCCCTTCCACGACGAGAAGACCCCGTCCTTCACCGTCCGGCCCGCCGTGGGCTACTTCCACTGCTTCGGCTGCGGCGAGGGCGGGGACGTGCTGGACTTCATCCAGAAGATCGACCACCTCACCTTCGCCGAGTCGGTCGAGCGGCTGGCCGGCCAGCTGGGACTGACCCTGCGCTACGAGGAAGGGACGGGTCAGGAGGCCGGGGGCCCCCAGGCGCCTGCCGGTCAGCGCACGCGGCTGATGGAGGCCCACCGCGTGGCCGAGGAGTTCTACCACGAGCAGCTGCTCTCCTCCGGGGAGGGCAGGTCGGCCCGGGCCTTCCTGCGGGAGAAGGGGTTCACCGGGGAGCACGCCGCCCAGTTCATGGTGGGGTATGCCGCGCGCGGCGGCTCGGTCCTCTCGGACCACCTGCGGCGCAAGGGCTTCACCGACGAGGAGCTGGTCCTGGGCGGGCTGTCCGCCCGCGGCTCGCGCGGGCTCTACGACCGGTTCCGCGGCCGCGTCGTCTGGCCGATCCGCTCGATCGCCGGCGACACGGTCGGCTTCGGTGCCCGGCGCCTGTACGACGACGACCGGGTCGCGGCCAAGTACCTCAACACCTCCGAGACCCCGATCTACCGCAAGACCAGCGTCCTGTACGGCCTCGACATGGCCAAGAAGGCCATCGCCACCGAGCGGCGGGCCGTGGTCGTGGAGGGTTACACCGACGTCATGGCGGCCCACCTGTCCGGGGTGGGCACCGCCGTGGCCACCTGCGGGACGGCGTTCGGCGGAGACCACATCTCCATGCTGCGCCGGATCCTGCGGGACGAGGCCGGACGGGCACCGGCCCGGGTCATCTTCACCTTCGACGGCGACGCCGCCGGGCAGAAGGCCGCGATGAAGGCCTTCGAGCACGACGAGCGGTGGGCGGCCCAGTCCTTCGTCGCGGTCGCCGACGAGGGGCAGGACCCCAACGACCTGTGGCTGCGGGGAGGGCCGGAGGCGGTCCGCGCGCTGGTGGAGGAGGCGACCCCGATGTTCGAGTTCGCCGTGCGCACCACCCTGGCCCCCTACGACCTGGCCCTGGCCGCGGAGCGGGTCCAGGCGATGCGGGCCGTCGCCCCCATCCTCGCAGGGGTCAAGGACCCGACGCTGCGACCGGAGTACGTCCGCGACGTCGCGGGCTGGATGGGCGTGGACCCCTCCGCCCTGACGGTCGAGGTGACCCGGGCGGCGGCCGCGCCCGCCCGGCCCGGACCCGCCCGGGCCGCCCCACCGCATACCCCCGCGGCGGAGCCGGTGGTCCCCGTGGCCGACCTGTCCGACCCGGTCCAGGTGGCCGAGCGGCACCTGCTCCAGGTGGCGCTGCAGTACCCCCTGGCCATCGTGGCCGAGGACATGGACGAGCTGCCCGCGGCCCAGCTGAGGGCACCGGTGCACCAGGCGGTGTGGCAGGCGCTGCAGCAGGCGGGGGGCGTGCACGCCGCGGCCAGCACCAGTGCGGCCGGCTGGACGCGCGCCGTGCTCTCCCGGACCCCGCCCACGGTGCAGGGGCTGGTCCGTGAGCTCGCGGTGGCGCCGCTGCCGACGCGGCTCGACCCGGGCACGGGGACGCCCTCGGAGGCCTACGTCGACTCGCTGGTGCTGCGGGTGCGCCTGGCCGCGTCCGAGCAGCGCATCTCCCAGACCATCAGCCGGCTCCAGCGGCTGACCCCCGGCGTCCCGGAGGCCCGCCGGGTCGACGAGGAGCTGATGGCCCTGCAGCGCGAGCACGCTGCCCTCAAGGACAGGATGAGCTGAGATGGCATGGTGGAGACGAGCACGGGCGGACCGGGACGGCCCGCCACGACCCGCACGGTCGGCGGGGGCTCCTCCGGAGGGGGTGCTGCCGGACCTGCTCCGGGGCGAGCAGGTCCTGGCGACCGCGCAGGAGGACGCGGACGGGCACTGGGTGGTGCTGACCACCTGGCGGTTGGTGGAGCGGACCGAGGAGGGTGCCACGGTGGTCGAGCGCCCCTGGCACGAGGTGGACAGCGGCGCCTGGGACCCCGACGAGTGGCTGCTCGCGGTGGACTTCGTCGACGGGGTGGGGCCTCGTCGCTGGCGGCTGCGCGACCGCACCGGTCCGGGGTCGGTGCCGGTCGTCGTGCGGGACCGCACGACGGCCAGCGTGGTCCTGACGCGGGGGGTGGATCTGGGCCCGCGCCGGACCGCCCGGGTGACGGTCCGCAAGGTGCTGCACAGCCGCGAGCTGGTCGAGCAGGTGCTGCTGGGTCCGGGCGCGCAGCTGGTCGACGCCCAGCTGGCCCGCGCCGTCCACGAGGCCCGGCGGGACGTGCGTGACCAGGCCGGGCTGGACCCCGACCCGCCACAGCTCGCCTGAGAGGTGCACCCCCGGGGGCCGGGTGACGGTGCTGAGCAGCGTGCTGCCGGTGAGACCGGCCCGGATTTCGGCGCCGTCGTGCCGTTTGCTACAGTCTCTTCGCGCTGCGACTTTCCCCTGTAGCTCAATTGGCAGAGCAGCCGGCTGTTAACCGGCAGGTTGTTGGTTCGAGTCCAACCGGGGGAGCGTTGTGAAAAGGCCTCTGAACTGCGGAAACGCAAGTTCAGAGGCCTTTCTCTTTTCGAGTGCAGCGACTATGCATCGTTCGCAGGTGGCTGCCTCTCGACCGGAGAGGAGCAGCCATGACCTTCTCGGTCGCTTCTCGGCACGACTCTGACCCCTCAGCCGGTCCGGCGCCACCCTCCGACTGGGCAGGAGTCGATGAACCTCTCGATCGAGTCGAGCTTGATCCGCAGCGTCTTGCGCCCGAGCCGGACGGCGTCGAGATGGCCGTCGGCGATGTAGCGGCGCACGGTCTTGGTCGAGACCGCGAGGACGTCGGCCGCCTCGGCCAACGACACGAGCTTGTGGGAGAGGGTGGCGGCCATGGTCGTCTCCTGGGGCAGGGGCGGCCTGTGTGACCGCACTCGTCCCCCAAGGCCGCCGAGCAGTCGCGAGTGGCCACCTGCGTCTGCCGCACGCCGAGCAATCGAGGCGCAGCGGCGCACGGGCCGCCCAAGGCGTCAGATACCAGAGTGATACCATCAGCGGATGGCGATGACTCTGCGGCTTTCTCCGGAGGACGAGCGCGCCTTGGCGGCCCTGGCCGAGGCCGAGGGTGTGAGCAAGCAGGAGGCGACGGTGCGGGCGATCCGGGAAGCGGCCGCGCGGCGCGGGCACGAGGAGCGTGTGCGCGAGTTGTCCGCACGGGGGCGTGAGCGGTACGCCGACCTGCTTGAGCGTCTCGGGCGCTGACCCTTGGAGTACCTGACTACGGAGGACCTGCTCGCCCTGGCATCGGACCTGCGCGTAGGTCCGATGCAGGACCTTGGCCTCTTGGACTCCGCCGCCCACCGTCCCCGCGCCAGCGTTTTCGGACGTGACGCCTATCCCGGCATCGATGCCAAGGCGGGTGCGCTGCTGGAGTCCATCGTCGTCAACCACCCGCTCGTCGATGGCAACAAGCGCCTGGGATGGCTCGCCGTAGTCGTGTTCTACGGCCTCAACGGCATCGACCTCCAAGCACCCGACGACGCCGCCTACGACCTGGTCATCGCCGTCGCCAGCGGCAAGGCCGACCACCAGGTGGCAGCCCGCCACCTGACCCAGTGGCACTAGTTCAAGCTACGGCTCGCGGCATGGTCGGACGCTAGGCGACGACAGCGGCAGAAGAGTGCACCACCCGGTGACAACACGCTCGCCGCCGGTCGCGCCTGGACCCAGGATGAGGTAGAGGAGCAGCTAGATTCTGGCCTCATGTCCTACACCGTCGCGCGGCGCAAGCCCACCGTCGAGGAGCACCGTCGATTGTCTGAGTCCGTCGGCTGGGCCGACGCCTTCTGGTGGGAGGCGATGCCCGCGTCCTTGGCCGGCTCTACCTGCGGTGTGGTGGTCCATCAGGACGGCGGTGAGCTCGTGGGGATGGGGCGGGTGGTGGGAGACGGTGCCTTCTACTTCTACATCCAGGACGTGGTGGTGCATCCGGACTATCAAGGCTGCGGGGTAGGACGGACCATCGTGGACGAGCTCGTGGACCAGATCAGGCAGCAGGCGCCGGGCCACTGTTTTGTCGGCCTCTTTGCCACACCGGCCGCAGAGACGCTCTATCGGAAGCTGGGGTGGGGAGAGCAGGAGATGCTCGGTATGTGGAAGGTCGTCAGGGACTGACGTGTGGGCGAAATGCGCGTCGACCGTCGGGATGACGGTCAGTCAAAGCACCAGCCGTCCTCGGCGCGGCAGAAGAGTGCGTCAGGCGGCTGCGTGGTGCGGGGCGCGACGGTCCTTGCGTAGCCATCTGAGCAGATGGAGCAGCGACTGGTGGATCGCAACTCCGACGGCGGTATTCAAGGCAGCCAGTCCAGCCGCTCCAAGGAACTCATTGGGTGACTCGATGATGCCGTCGAACCACAGAAGCAAGGGCCAGCCCAGGGTTCCGACCAGGAGGCAGGTCTTCCACCAGCGGCCGAGGACCAACCCGAACAAGAGCATCGTGGGAATCATCGGTCCCTCCTCAGATCCTCACCGTACGCCGTGAGCCCCGGTCCCTGGCCAGGATGCGATCAGCAGCAGGACAGTGCGTCTGCCAAGGGCGTCCGCCGTCGCGGCGAGCCTCTGAGGGTGTGAACCTCGTGGTGGACGGCGTGTCGCCGGCACATAGTCGTGTTACGCGAGTATTCATGTCCCATGAGTACCGGACTGAGGGAACCGTCGTTCTTGATCCTGACGGCATTGGTGAACCAGCCGCTGCACGGCTATGCACTGCTCGAGGCGGTCGAGGAGGCCTCCGGTGGTCGGGTGCGCCTGGCCGTGGGGAGCCTGTACGCCACGCTGGACCGAATGGCGGCTCAGGGGTGGGTCGCGGTGGCCGAGGAAGAGGTCGTCAACGGACGGCTGCGGCGGACCTACGAGATCACCGCTGCGGGAAAGAGCGTGCTCACCGCCGAGGTGGAGCGCATGAACTCGCTGGTGGTCGAGGCGAGCCGACGGCTTGGCTTCGCGCCCCGTCCGCGGCGGGCGGGAGGTGTGGCATGAGGGCATCGGCCTACGAGCACCTGTGTCACCTACTCACGCTGGCCTACCCCGAGCCGTACCGCAGCACCCACGGCGCCGAGATCGTCGGTGTGCTGCTCGACGCGGACGACCGCCGCCCGGGCACGTGGCGCAGGATCCGTGAGGTGGGCGGAGTCGTGGTCCATGCGGCCAAGGTCCGTGTCCTGTCGCCGCACGTCACTGGCGCTGAGGCTGCGCCACGCCCGTGGCACCTGGCGGGCATGCTTGTCATGATGGTGCTGGCCGTGGTGGCGACACAGGCCTGGACATCGGCTTTGGTACGCCTTGCTGACGCCGAGCGGGGAGACGGATGGCTGGACCCCCGCTGGCCGGTCCACGCGGCATGGCTCATCGCCGGCGTCATGATCTGGGCTCGCCGCCCGGCGGCAGCATGGGCGGCGATGCTGGTCGCAGCTGTCCTGGTCACCGCCTACCCGGTATTCGTCGCGACCGGCATCCCGTGGCCCGCTCAGGTGCCCGGTACGTGGGGCCACGCCACCCCGGCTGACCCATCGCCCGGGTTGCCGTTGACCGCCAGGGACGCCGCCTGGTGGGGCCTTTCCTTGGCTGCTGTGGCCATGACCGCCACCCCGCGCAGGCTCGCCACAGCCGTGGCCGCCCTCCCGCGCTTCGCGGTGGCGCGGGCCGCCCTCATCAGCGCCGGCCTCGCGGCAGTGACCGGACTGATCGCGCTTGCCGACGCCGCGGTCAACCACAGCTACTGGTTCACCGCCGAGCATGTGCGCACCTCGCCGCTGCCGGCATTCGTCGTCCTGGCAGTCCTGGCCGCACACCTGCGCGTGCGGGCGAAGACCGGAGCAGTCGTCCTGACCTTCGCCATCCTCGCGCTGGCCTCAGCCTCGGCAGCCCCGTCAATCTTCCAGCTGACAGCCGTCCTCACCGCAGCGGCCGGGGGTGTAGCCCTCGCACTGACCGCACACAGATCCATCAAGAGCCCCGCACGGGGATGAGTCGCGGCCACCCCGCCGTCCAGTGGCGTCAGGGCCGAGCGCCAACCGGCAGGACTTGAAAGCCACGCGCCCGCAGCGGCAGAACAGTGCGTCGCAGCCTCTTGCGGCTTGGTCGGCCAGCTAGTGCTCTGCGGCAAACCTCTTCAGTTCCTCGATGCCGAGCTCCTCATCTGAGTTCACCAGGAGTTCCTGCACATCCGCGGCGAACGGAAGTTGCAAGGGAGAAGAGCTGGCCGCGGCGTCGGGGTACAGCGAAACGCCAGGGTGCAACGAGGTGAGGAGGCCTGCTACCTGTATGTCCGACCGGTCACACTCTTGGGCGCCACGGAACCTCGCCACGTTACTCGCAGCGACCAGCACCGTGCGTGCCTCTTTACTGAAGGGCCGCATGTATCTCCTCGACATTCAGTGGAGTCCATCAGAGTGGTGTACGACGACCACGGTGGTGAGCGTGTCCTGCTGATGTAGGCGCGGTCACCGCGTGATCCTTCGAGTGAACCTTCCACAGCACTCTCGAACGGAGCATCACGATGACCGCTTCTCCCAGTATCGACCCTGAGGTCTTCCTGCACGAGCAGCTCGCGCAGGCGAGCCCGGACCTGATGCGGCACCTGCTGCAGTCCTTCATCAACACGCTGCTCTCGGGGCAGGCCGACGCGGTCTGCGGCGCCGACTACGGCGACCGCAGCGCCGAGCGGACCAACCGGCGTAACGGGTACCGGCACCGCGACCTGGACACCCGGGTCGGCACGCTGGACGTGGCGATCCCCAAGCTGCGCGAAGGTTCGTTCTTCCCCGACTGGTTGCTCGAGCGGCGCAAGCGTGCCGAGGCGGCCCTGACCACGGTCGTGGCGACCTGCTACCTGCTCGGGGTCTCCACGCGCCGCATGGACAAGCTGGTGACGGCGCTGGGCATCACCGGCCTGTCCAAGTCGCAGGTGTCGGTGATGGCGGCCGAGCTGGACGAGCACGTGGAGTCCTTCCGCACCCGGCCCCTGGACGAGGGGCCGTACACGTTCGTGGCCGTCGACGCCCTGGTGCTCAAGGTCCGCGAGGGCGGGCGCGTGGTCAAGGTGTCCGCGCTGGTGGCCACCGGCGTGAACGCCGAGGGCTACCGGGAGATCCTGGGCATCCAGGTCGCCACCGGGGAGACCACGGCCTCCTGGCTGGCGTTCTTCCGCGACCTGGTGGCCCGCGGGCTGACCGCGGCCGGTCCGGTGGGCCTGGTCACCTCCGACGCCCACGCCGGCCTAGTGGAGGCCATCGGCGCGACCCTGCCCGGGACCGCGTGGCAGCGGTGCCGCACGCACTACGCGGCCAACCTCATGGCCGCCACGCCCAAGTCGTCCTGGCCCTGGGTCAAGGCGCTGCTGCACTCGGTGTACGACCAGCCCGACGCGCCAGCGGTGCAGGCCCAGTTCGACCGGGTGCTGGAGACGCTGGCCGGCAAGCTGCCCGCGGTCGCCGAGCACCTCGAGGACGCCCGGGCCGACATCCTGGCCTTCGCCGCCTTCCCCAAGGAGGTGTGGCGCCAGATCTGGTCCAACAACCCCCAGGAGCGCCTCAACCGCGAGATCCGCCGCCGGACCGACGTCGTGGGCATCTTCCCCCACCGTGAGGCCATCATCCGCCTCGTCGGCGCCGTCCTGGCCGAGCAGCACGACGCCTGGGCCGAGCAACGCCGCTACATCGGCATCGACGTCCTCACCCGCTGCCGCCACGCCCTGGCCCCCACCACCACCGGACAGGAGGAAACCGCTGCTACGGTCCCCGCACTGACGGCCTGATCAACCCCACCGAGGGATCACCGTCGTACACCACTCCACCGGACTTGACCCGACATTCAGAGGTGGCGTCCTTCCCCAACTCGTAGTGACGATCCTGTCACGTTTGACGCTCTGAGCGCGGCAGAAGCGGATGCATCGAGTGAAGGGCCCCGGGGAGGAACGAACACGTCCTGGGAGGAGGTGCTCGTTCGGCCTTAGGTCCGCCGTCGGGTCAGTGCTGCACTGACCCAATCCTGCGTGCCCGTGGGATATAGAGGCAATGGTTCGGCGTCATCGTGCACGGATCGCCAGACGATGGGCACGACGCTGCCGTCAGACTCTGTGAGGGTGGCACCCGCCTTCGCCGGCATAGGGTTGAGCCGCCCCGAGTAGAGGAACACGATCTCGTGACCCTGCACCTCGTCGATGTGAAAGATGTTCCCGACGGCCGCAAGCAGCTCGAGGTCCTCTACGGCTGCCCCCAGCTCTTCGTAGACTTCGCGCAGTACAGCTTCCCTATGGGTCTCCCCGAATTCGACGCTGCCTCCGATAAGACGGTGGTAGCCCTCTGGGTTCTCGGCGGTAGGGACGTTTAGGGTAACTGCATGAGCCGAGGCAGCCTCGTTCGGCGCAATCAGCATCGCCTTGACACGGATCATGGAGCGGTCGACCGTCATGTGACGAGTCTAGTGAGGTGCACGTGGGATGCTGCTGCTTAACTCCAATAGCCCCGTATCCCAGACGCCCTTGGCGCGGCAATAGCGGACGGCGGCTGGTGTCAGGGTGATGGGTGCCTCTCACGGCGGTCCGGATGTGGGAGCATCGTCCCCCAGCGCCCGGCCCCTCACCACCGGCTGCGCCCGCGCCGCGGTCTCGTCTGCCCGTCGGGCGCGCTCGACGTGGTCGACGTGCAGTTGCACCACCGGGTGCTCGTGGAACTGACCTTCCAACACCGGTCCGCCGTGGAGGTACATGTCGATGGAGCGACCACCCGTCTGCCAATAGGCGGTAAAGCGGTAATCTTCGCCCTCGCGTCTAATCTCGTCCATCGGCTCACCCGCCATTTCGACAAGACGGGCGCGCAGCTCCTCCGCCAGCTCGGGCACGACGTCCTCCGACAGCCCGTGCCACAGGAACCAACTGATCCCGACGAACTCGTTCTCGAAGACGTGCCAGCCCACCGCCGGCCACGGGGCGCCCGGGCCACCGCTGTGCCAAGTCTCGCTCCCATGCTCTGACCGCAACCGTTCGGCACCCTCTGCCGCAATGCCGTGTCGCTCGAACCACGCGCTCCGTTCGCTCTGCGTCGTCGGCCATTCCGAGTCGACCAGCTCTCCCACGAGCCTGGCGACCTCCTCGACCGACGGCACGACCTGCCCCCCGTCACCGCCCATGACCAGCAGCGTAGACCCGCGCGCCGACAGGCGCACGCAGGCCGGAGGTGTATTCGTTTGCTCCGGATCTGGTCCGGCACGACGACCGGACGGCCCTTAGCGACCTCGCCTTGACACCGGGGAACTCGCCTGCGACCGGGGAGTGAGTGCTCAAGACGCTCCTGGGCCGTCGTTTCCCCACATCCGACTCTCATGTTGAGCAATCAGCGGCATGGTCGGATGGGGCGCTACGGCTCCATCGGCTCGGTGAGTGAGTCGTACAGCGAGGTCGGAAACGGCAGTTGTTCGTTCGAGTACGGACAACTACCCCAGCGGCGCCACGCGCGTCAGTGGTCTGCTTAATTGTGCATCCACTGACCGAGAAATGGCTCGGAAGGTCGGAACCCGTGCCCGTGTCAACCGCCCACGGCTGAGCGAAGAGAGCCAGCGCCTCGTACCCATCAGGGAACTCCACCGCAAGGTCAAGCCTTGATCCCGATCCAACGCCCCGACGAGGCGGTCGGCCTGTACGGCGTCGAGACGCAGCTAAAGGCCCAGGTCGCCTTCGACGACGCAATCGCCGGTACCACGCCGCGATGCTCGCCATGTTCGGGCTCGAGGACATGGCGGACCACCAACCAAGCCAGCATCCGTGAAAGGCGTGCTGGGCTAGGCTTCAGGAATGTCCAACTCGCAGCTCCTGCGCGCTCTCTCAGAGGCGCTCGAAGACCCCCAGGCCCTCCTGGCAGTCATCCTGGACTCCGAAGACCGAGAGGCCGCGATGGCCGCCCTCCAGGAGAGGTATGGCTGGGATGAGGTGCAGGCGATGACGGTGCTGGACATGCAGTTCAGACGGGCCACGCGCGCCGATCGGGACCTGATCATGCAGGAGTTCGAGCGCGCTCAAGACTGAGGCGCCGCGGCCTAGATGTCGGCGGACGCGGGTCCCGACCTGGGCTTGTAGCAGTAGTCCGACGCGGAAACGAGATCCGCACCCTTCACCCGCCAGTTCGCCTGGGCAGTCCTGGTCTCGAAGGTGAAGACCCCCTTCGTGTTCTGGCGACCGACCTCCTTCGTGCCGAGGTAGAAGGTCACCGTCTGCTGGCCGTTGACCCAGCCCGTGACCCCGATGTACTTCCCTGCTTGATGATCCACCGCGGGGTTGTTGGCACGCAGTTCGAGGAGTATCGTCATCCCCCTCCAGAGAGAGGCGACTGTCCTCGGAGTGATCGGATGACATGTCATGAGAACAAAGAGGTTCTTGATTGGCGTTCTGGCGGCTCCCACCCTGCTTCTTGGCATTGGTGGGGGTATCGCGACTGCGGGGACCATCTACCAAGGCGGGGACTACTCCTACACGACGAGCGGTCACAAGCGGCCAGTGATCTGCGACATGGAGGCCGATGCGCGCACGGCCTACGTGCTGTGGGAAGCCGGCAACTACAACATTTCTGGACGGGTGAACGACATGGATGGGTCGTCCGGCTCCTGCTGGATGACCACCTATGACATCGCCACGAACGTGATGTTCCACAAGACGTGTGAAGACATCAACAACTGGCCGGACGCCTGCTCGAAGTGGCACAACCATTACTGAGCGATACCCGTGACCGCCGTTCTGGCGGACAGCATCGTGGGAAAGATCAACACGCACACGGTCTTTCCTAGGACAGCTTTCTCGGTCGAGCGTGGTGAGTGTCTGGCCATTACTGGCCCGTCGGGTAGCGGCAAGACGTCCCTGCTGAACTGTGTCGCCGGTCTGCTGCCACCGCACGAGGGTCAGGTTATGGTGGGCGGGGAAGACATCTACGCGTTGCCGGAGAAACAGCGCACGCGCATGCGGTTGACGCGCATGGGGATGGTCTTCCAGTTCGCCGAACTGGTGCCGGAAATGTCCGCGCTCGAGAACGCCTCACTGCCCCTGCGTTTGGCGGGAACAGCAGCCGCCCTGGCCCGGGTGGCGGCCATGGATCAGTTGCGTGCTACGGGAGTCGATTCGTTAGCCGAGCGATACCCTCACGAGCTGTCAGGAGGGCAGCAGCAACGAGTAGGAATCGCTCGTGCCCTCGCTCACGGGCCCGACATCGTGTTGGCCGATGAACCGACCGGCATGTTGGACCGCGCTGCGAGTGATGCTGTGATGGAGGTGCTGCGTGAAGCTGCTGCTGACCGGGGATGCGCCCTCCTGATCGCCACGCACGATGCTCGGGTCTCATGCGCCGCGGACCGGGTGCTACGCCTCGACGAGCTCGTTTGATGCAGCGCGAACGCTGGACGCTGGCTCGTGGCGTGGCCTGGGATCGTGCTCCAGGTGCGAGAGTGCGGGCGGTCCTCGTGGCGTTCGTGGCCGCCTTCCTGATGCTCAGTGTATTGATCTCCTGCTCTCTGGTGATGCTGCGGCTGTTGCAAGACGAGCGGAGGATGGAGACCTCAGCCATACTCTCGCAGAGTCCCGAGCCAAGCGATGTTCACCTCCTCGTCAACGACGACCAATGGCGCGGGATAGACGTCACGGTAATCGCGTTGGAGCCGGGAACGGACTCGCCGTTGCCGGTGGGAGTGGAGAGTTGGCCACCGATCGGAGAATCCGTGGTGTCCCCAGCGCTATCGCGCCTGGCAGCCCAGCATCCAGAGCTGCGTCAGCGTTACAGTCCCGTCGCCGTGATCGACAGCCAGGGGGTGCCGTCCGGGGATGACCTAATGGTCTACAGCGTCCTCGCCCCAGGGGTGCTGAGCGGTGAGGACCAGGTGATCAGGGGCGAGGACGGAGTCTGGGTCGGTGAGGGCCCGGTTGCCCGGGTGAGTGGGTTCGGTGGTGATGGGCCGCCAGCGTTGACGCTGCGCCTGTTCCCCTCAGAGGCGGGCACCGCGGGGATGATCGGTGCCGGTAGCGCGATCTCCCTGGTCCTTCCGGCGCTGCTGGCAGTCATGGTGGGTCTTGGCGCGGGCAGTGAGTCCAGGCGCAGACGGTTCCGCATCCTGCACTCACTGGGCGCCTCCCGGGGCTACCTGGCTGGAGTCTCCTGGCGCGAGGTGGCGTTCCATGCCTGGCCCACGATGCTGCTCATAGCCTGCGCTTGGGCGGTGTTCGCGCCGATGATCACCTACCTTCCGGGCGTGGCCGAGACGGTATTCCCCGGTGACCTGTCCCTTCCCTGGTGGCTGCTGATGGTGGGTTTCGTTGGGTGCGCGGCGCTGGTCTCGGCCCTGGCCGCCGGGCAGGGCTGGTTCGCGGCCCGCGGGATGGCCGCGGCCAGGCCGACCTTGGAACCACGTACGCCCACGATCTGGTGGCTCGCGCCGGCTGCGGGGTCGGCAGGGTGTTTCCTGCTCGCCTCGGTGACCGGCGGCGAGCGGGCCACCGACCTGCGGTTCGCTGCGGTCGCCCTAGCGATCATTGGCATCCCGTTGGCCGTGCCCACCACGCTGCGTGCCGTGGGTGAGGCGATGACTCGCTCCATGGCGGCACCGATAGCCCTGGCTGGGTACACCCTGCGCTGGAGTCCGCGCACCTATGCTCGCCCGACGGTCGGGATCAGCGCCGCCATCGTCCTCTCACTGGCTGCCGCGGGATACATCGCCGTGGCCGAGCACCGTGAACAGCCTCGTGTTGTCACCAGCGCACCGCCCGTGGTGTCAGTGCAATGGCGAGGGGCCGAGCCCGACGCCCTGGACACCACCCACCCTCCCGGAGTATCCACCGTCATGCCCTTCGTCACGGTCGGGGAGGAGGGCGGGGACCAGCAGGTCCTCATCGGAGCGCGCTGCGATGAGATCGGCCCGGCCCTACGCGTACCAGTCACCTGTAACCGGGCCGACCCGCACACGCTGGTCAAGGGCCAGGAAGACATCAGGTTCCTGCTGAGGGCGCTGGGGGCGCTGGAGGATCCCTCCACGCCGCTTGAGCTGGCTACGCCGGCCTCAATCTACGCCGCGGTAGACGGGGCTCGCGGCGCCGCCCTGGTGACCTCCACTGAACTCCCCGTCGCTGCGTTGGCCGACACGGTAAGCACGTGGACAAGAGCTAGCCTGCCGTCCAGCGACGTCCGTGATGCCACGAGCGGCCAACCCCGCCCCTCTACTCTCGTACCGTGGGTCAAAGCTGCGGTCACCACCAGCCTGCTTGTCCTGGTCCTGACCGCGCTCCTGTCCTACCTCGACCGGGTGCGGGCGGCCGAGGCATCGCTCGGCCCGCTCCTGCGGATAGGAGCCTCGCGGGCACAACGACTCCAGATCAGCCTCGCCCTCACCCTGGTGCCGTTGCTCGTAGCCGGCGCCGTGAGCATCCTGCTGGGCTCCGGCCTGGGATGGCTATTCACCACAGGCACCGTGCCCTACCCTATCTCTGGGCTGATCATCTGCGGTGGCCTCATGGCGGCGGCACTTGCCACGAGTAGCGTCCTCGCCCTGGCAGGCGTCCGCTCTACCGATCGGACCTCTCCGCCATCCCGCATCCTGACCACGGAGACGTCCAGGTAAACCGGCTCTGCTCGACCACGCGAGTACGGCCAGTTCGCGGAGGGGGCTGGGCGAGAAGCTCCGTTCCGGCTCGCCGCCGTCGTCGTCGCCGTCGCCGTCAGCGGTGGTGTTGACCAGCCGAAGCGGCGGAGCTTCACCGCTGAGTTCAAGGCCGCGATCCTGGCCGAGTACGACGCCGCCGACCGCGGTGAGCGGGGCGCGATCCTGCGCCGGGAGGGCTTGTACAGCTCGCACATCATCGAGTGGCGCAAGGCCGCCGCCGCCGGAGCGCAGGCCGGGCTGAAGTACGCCCCGGTCTTCCCCGAACGTTTCGGGTCCCTGGCCGACGCCGGCGCGTTCGCCGAGCAGTTCTTCGCCTACTACAACCACGAGCACCGCCACTCCGGCATCGGGCTGCACACCCCCGCCAGCGTCCACTACGGCACCGTCGACCAGGTCCGCGCCCAACGCCAGTCCACCCTGGACGCTGCCTACGCAGCCCACCCCGAGCGCTTCGGCCACCGCCGACCCCAGGCGCCCAAGCTGCCCCAGGCCGCGTGGATCAACCAGCCCTCACAGGAGGCCCTCATACAGACCGCCTGACGGAAACTGTCTCACCCGACTTGACACCTTCCGGGTACGCGTCCTGTCGGCCGCTAACGGTTCGCTCTGTGACCGACGCTCACCAACGGTATAGACATCCCCACTAGTGCATGGGTATGCCATCCAGCAAGAGCGCGCACATCGGCGGAGTCGTGATGTCACGCACCTCTGGGTGGAGCGCGTCACGCACTCCGTCGGGCAGCGCCGCCCTGTGGCCCACCGCCAGGCATGGTCCCGCGGCATGCCGGACGTGACGAGGCGGCGTTCGGCCCGCCGGCGCCGCGTGGTCGCGACGACGCGCGACTCGCTCCCGTCGAACGCCCTCCACTGCTGGCCACTGTGACCCGTCACCTTCGCCCTGCGACACGACCACGCCACCCAGACCGGCGACTCTGCGATGTATGCATGCTTGGCCCCGTCCGCTACCGACCGCCTAGCTTCCCATCCTGGCCCGCGCACGAGATGCGACCTGCGAGTCGACCGACGTCCCTACCGATTCTCCGCTGTGCTGAACCCGCACACACCTCTTTCATCCTGGCCCGAAGCGAGCATTATCGCGTCAGAAGTCACACCCGCCGGGTGGTCTGCGGATTAGTAGGGACTCCGACGGCCCCCCGCGGGCCCGTTGACCAGGGACGCCCAACTAGGTGTAACGTCAGGAGCAACAATATGGCTTCTGAGGCAACGACGGATCGGCGGTCCTGATGGTCGGCATACCGGGCTCGGCGGGGCTGGTCCTGGTCGCCGGGGTGGCTCATCTGAACGAGGAGAGCGCCGTCTTCGAGGCGATGCTGACCGGCTGGGGTCGTCAGCAGCGGTCCCGGCTGCTGGGCGAGAAGACCATCAGCGACCGGGTCCGGTTGGTCCGTCGGTTCACCGAGTTCGCCGAGTCCTACCCGTGGTCGTGGGGTCCTGGGGACGTGGAGGACTTCACGGTATCCCTGGCCAGCGGGGACGGTCGGCGGTCACCCTCGACGATCCGCGGGTACCACCTGGCGCTGCGGATGTTCTGCGATTACCTCACCGACGCGCGGTACGAGTGGCCCCGGCAGTGTCGCGACCGGTTCGGCTCGGTGCCCTCGCAGGTGTGCCACGAGTGGAACACGGTGGCGCACCCGAACGAGTACGAGGGCCGTCCGGCACGGCGACCGCTCACCTACGGGGAGCTGCAGGATCTCTTCGACCACCTGGACGCCCAGGTCGAACGGGCCGCGTCCTCGGGCCGCAAGGGAGCGTTGAGCGCGTTGCGGGACGCGCAGGTCTTCAAGACCGCCTATGCGTTCGGCCTGCGCCGCAACGAGCTGTGCCGCCTGGACGTGGCCGACCTGCGCCCCAACCCGCACGTGCCCAGGTGGGGAACGTACGGCTCGGTGCACGTCCGCTACGGCAAGGCCGTTCGCGGCGGTACCCCGCGCCGCCGCACGGTCCTGGCGGTGCCCGAGTTCGACTGGGCCATCGAAGGGATGCGGCAGTGGGTCGAGCAGGCCCGTCCGCTGTTCGGCGTGCCTGGACATCCAGCCCTGTGGGTGACCGAGCGGCTCTCACGGGTCTCGTTGCGCCACTTCGACGCCCGTTTCGCGACGGTCCGCCACCAGGCGGGCCTGGACCCGGCGTTGTCGCTGCACTGCCTGCGCCACTCCTACGTGACTCACCTGGTCGAGTTCGGCTACCCCGAACGGTTCGTCCAGGAGCAGGTCGGGCACGCCTACGCCTCGACCACCGCGATCTACGCCTCGGTCAGCAACGACTTCAAGGACAAGACGCTCAAGGCCGCGCTGGAGCGCGTCTACGCACCCACCGATCAGGAGGACCAGTGATGACCGTCCGCACCGTGATGGGGTGGAACCTGCGTCAGGTGATGGCCACCCACGGCATGTACCAGACCTCCGAGCTCGTCCCGCTGCTGGCCGAGCGCGGGGTCCACCTGTCCCGTGAGCACGTCTACCGGCTGGTGGCCCGGACCCCGCAACGGCTGAACATGGAGGTCCTGGCCGCGCTGTGCGACATCCTGGACTGCGAACCGAACGACCTGCTGGTCCCTACCGTCGTGCAGGAGCAAGCCTCCAAGACCGGTACCGGGGAGGGCGGACCGGGCATCGGTGACCTGCGCCCGATCCGGGCCCGGGTCCGCCGCCCTCCTGAGGACCGGTGAGCCCGCGCCCGCAGCTGCCGCGCCAGGACTGCGCGCACTGCGGGCGCCACGACCGATGCACCCGGGTCGTCCTGGAGAAGGCCGTCTGCCAGCGCTGCACGCTGCGTTTCGCCCGGACAGCCCAGCCCTGCCCCGGTTGCGGGCACATCAGGGTGCTGGCCTTCTACGACGACCGGCGCCGGCCGGCGTGCGCGGCCTGCACCGGCAACGAGACCGTCTACGCCTGCACCGCCTGCGGGCGGGAGGACTCCCCGTGGGGCCGGCTGTGCGGGCACTGCGCGCTGCAGGAGAAGGCCACCGTGCTGCTGTCCAGCCCCGACGGGGTCATCCACCCCCGGCTGCGGCCGGTGTACGACGCCCTGATCTCGGGCCCACGACCCCAGTCCACCCTGTACTGGTTCACCCGCTCCACCGGCCCGGCCACCCTGGGCGCGATGGCCCGCGGCGAGCTCGACATCTCCCACGCGACCTTCGAGGCCATGCCCGCGAGCAGGACGAACAGCTACCTGCGCGACCTGCTCACCGCCCTGGGGGTCCTGCCGCCCTTCCACGCCGAGCTCGAGCGGGTCAGCCCGTGGCTGGAGGAGCTGCTGAGCACCCTGCCGGCCGGGCAGTCCGAGGTCCTGGCCCGGTTCGCCCGCTGGCAGGTGCTGAGCAGGCTGCGCCGCCAGGAGCATCACGGGACCCTCACCCACGGCGCGATCTCGGCAGCCAGGGCGACCATCGTCGTCACCGCGCGCTTCATGGACTGGCTCACCGAGGACGGCACCGACCTGACCGACATCGGCCAGGGAGATCTGGACCGGTACGCGCAGCAGCACCGCGCCCGCGCCCTCGCGCTGCGACCGTTCCTGGCCTGGCGCGCCCGCACCGGTCTCGGAGGGAATCTGTCCGTGGCCACCCGCCCCAGCACCCAGCCCGCCGTCACCCTCTCCGATGAGGACAGGTGGGCGCACGTCCAGCTGCTCCTGCACGACGACACCATCCGCCTCTACACCCGCGTCGCCGGCCTGTTCGTCCTGCTCTACGCCCAACCCCTGGCCCGGGTCGTCCGCATGCGCGCCCACCAGATCACCGTCAACCCCGACGGCGTCGTCACCGCCACGTTCGACACCTTCCCCATCGAGCTGCCGGACCCGCTCGACCGCCTGGTTCGCACCCACCTGACCCGTCGGGGGCAGGCCTCCTACGCCAGCCGCGCCGAAATATGGCTCTTCCCCGGCGGCATTCCCGGCAAGCACCTGGCCACCGAGAACGTCCGCGCCCAGCTCGTCGAACGAGGCATCCAGCCCATGGCAGCCCGCAACGCCGCCATGTTCCAGCTCGCCGCGAGCATGCCCACCCCGATCCTCGCCGACATCCTCGGCCTGGCACCCAACACCGCGACCCGGTGGGCCGCCCTGGCCTCCCGCGGATGGAGCACCTACACCGCGCAACGCGACACCCACCTGCGCCGTGCTGATCCCTACGAAGCTGATGCTTCCGAGAGCGCTGCGACGAGCTGCTGCACGGTCGGCGACCCGGCCACCCCTTCCGGTGTGCGGTACAACCGGCACGACAACGCCACCGGCGCTGCTGGTTCAGCGAACGGATCCACACCATCGATCAGCACCGACGGCGAGCCCAGGAACCCGTAGGACTCCGCCTTCTCCGGCGTGTCCACCACCACGCGCTCCACCTCGACCGGCTCCCCGTGTACCTCGAGCGCCTCGCGCAGACGCGCCTGCGCCAGCTCCCAGTGCGGGCACCCGTCGAAGTAGAGGAATTGCACCTTCACCCGTTCATCCTGCCCCAGCTGCGCGTAGCGGAGGCCGGCGGGGTGTCCGCGATGCCGGTACCGAGGGGCTATAAGGACACGTTCCAATAGGGCTGTCCACCAGTACTCCGTGGCCACTCGCCAGCTGGCTGCGGCCTTGGGGTGCGTGACGATGACGCTGCACAAGCTGTCGGCGGGGTCGGGGTATGAGTACCTCACCCGGCAGGTCGCGGCGGGGGACGACGCCGGGATCGGTCGCCGCGGTCTGGAGGACTACTACGCGGCCAAGGGTGAGTCGCCCGGTCGCTGGGCCGGCTCCGGCCTGGTCGGGATCGACGGGCTCTGCGCCGGCGACCCGGTCACCTCGGAGCAGATGGCGAACCTGTTCGGCGCCGGCCGTCACCCGTTGACCGGTGTGGCGCTGGGTGCGCCCTACCGGGTCTACGACAGCGACGGGGGAGGGTTCGACGCCGAGGTCGCCCGCCGGCTGGACGCACGTGCTGACGACTCGACCGAGCCGGCGGAGCAGCTGGAGCAGGTCGCCGCAGCGCGCAGCGAGGTGGCGCGGGAGTTCTTCGTCCGCGAGCAGGGGAGGGAGCCGCGTGATGCCCGGGAGCTGGCTTCGGCGGTGGCTCGGTACTCGCGGCCGCAGCGGACCGCCGTGGCCGGGTATGACCTGACGTTCAGCCCGGTGAAGTCGGTGTCGACACTGTGGGCCATCGCCCCGCCCGAGATCGCCCAGGCGATGGCGGAAGCGCACGACGCCGCGGTGCAGGACGCGCTTGCCTTCCTCGAGCGGCAGGTGCTGTACACGCGAGAGGGTAAGAACGGGGCACGCCAGGTCGAGACCAGGGGCCTGATCGCGGCGGCCTTCACCCACCGGGACTCTCGCGACGGCGACCCCGACCTGCATACCCACGTCGCGGTCGCCAACAAGGTGCAGACGCTCGAGGGCAAGTGGCTCTCGATCTACGGGCGGGTGCTGCACCAGCATGTCGTCGCCGCGTCGGAGGCCTACAACACTGCCGTCGAGGCTCACCTGCGTGCTGCCCTGGGTGTCCGTTTCGTCGAGCGGCCGGGCGGGACCGGCGACAGGCGGCCGGTCCGTGAGGTCGAGGGGGTCGACCGCGCGCTGTGCGAGCTGTGGTCCCGGCGCCGGGGTGACATCACCGCCCGGCAGGAGGTGCTGTCCCGGGAGTTCCTGGAGGCGCACGGGCGTCCGCCGACACCGGTGGAGCAGATCGCCCTGGCTCAGCGGGCCAACCTGGAGACCCGGGCGGCCAAGCACGAGCCGCGATCCCTGACGGCGCAGCGCGAGACGTGGTGGGCGGAGGCGGCCGGGGTCCTCGGGGTGGAGGGTATCCAGCAGATGGTGGCGACCGTGCAGGGCCAGGCAGGGCGCCCTCTGCAGGAGGTCACCGACGAGTGGGTCGGCGAGGCGGCGCAGAGGGTGGTCGCCGAGGTCGAGGCGCGGCGGGCCACCTGGCAGGTCTGGCACCTGCAGGCCGAGGCCCAACGTCAGGTCCGTGGCCTGGACCTGCACCCGAGCATGGTCGCCGGCGTCGTGGGGCGGGTCGTCGACGCGGCGACGGTGGCGCGCTCGGTCAACCTCACCCCGGACCTGGATCCCATCGGCGAGCCGGACGGCTTGCGGCGACGCGACGGCACCAGCGTGTACCGCCACACCGGCAGCGACCACTACACCAGCCTTCGGGTCCTTCAGGCTGAGCAGCGGATCACCGCGGCCGCCGGCCGGAGCGATGGTGCTGCGCTCGCCCGTGAGGACGCTCAGCTCGCAGTCCTCGAGTCCTCCCTGCACGGGACGAGCCTCAACCGCGGGCAGGCGGACCTGGTCCTGGCGCTGGCCTGCAGTGGTCGCCGGGTGCAGCTCGTGCTGGCCCCGGCCGGGTCGGGCAAGACCACCGCCGTGCGGGTCCTCGCCGACGCCTGGCGCGGCCACGTCGGTCCAGTGATCGGACTCGCCCCGTCGGCGGCCGCCGCCACCGTGCTCGCCGAGGCGACCGGCGTACCGTCCGAGACCTTGGCCAAGCTCGTCCACGACCTCGACCACGAGCGCCCCTCCCAGCTGGACGAGGCAATCGGCCCGGACACCCTCGTGGTCGTCGACGAGGCGGGTATGGCGGACACGCTCACCCTGGACCGGGTGATCAGCCACGTCCTGGCCCGGGGCGCCTGCGTCCGTCTCATCGGCGACGACCAGCAGCTCGCCGCCGTCGGCGCCGGCGGAGCGCTGCGCGACATCGCCACCGCCCACGGCGCCGTACGCCTCGATGAGGTGGTCCGGTTCGCCGACCCCGCCGAGGCACAGGCGTCCCTGGCGTTGCGGGCCGGCGACGCCTCCGCACTCGGGTTCTACCTGGACCGGACCCGGGTGCACGTCGGGGACCTCGCCACCACCGTCGACGCCGTCTTCGACGCCTGGTCCCGGGACCGCGCCGGCGGGCGGGACAGCCTCATGCTCGCACCCACCGGCGAGCTCGTCACCAGCCTCAACACCCGCGCCCGGGCCGCGCGCCTGGGGAGCAGCGCCCCCGGTCGCGAGGTGGCCCTGGCCGACGGCACGCACGCCTCCGCCGGGGACGTGGTGATCACCCGGCGCAACGACCGACGGCTGGGCGTCGGCAGGTGCGACTGGGTCAAGAACGGTGACCGGTGGACCGTCACCGCCGTCGACGGACCCACCGTGAGCGTCCGTCACCTCAGCTCCGGACTCCGGACTCCGGACGCCGGTCGGCTACGTCGCCCAGCATGTCGAGCTCGGGTACGCCTCGACCGTCCACACGGCCCAGGGGATCACCACCGACACTGTCCACGGCATCGTCACCGGCCAGGAGTCTCGGCAGCTGCTCTACACCATGCTCACCCGCGGCCGGAACAAGAACCACGTGCACGTGGTGTCGGCCGCCGACCCCGACGGGCACACCCTGCCGCTGGTCGAGACGAGCAGCCCGGCCACGGCGACCGAGGTCCTGCAGGGCGTGCTGGCACGTGACGGTGCCGCGGTCTCGGCGACCACGGAGAGGGCACGAGCGGCCGACCCGGCGGCGCTGCTTCACGACGCAGCAGAAAGGTACGAGGACGGTGTCCTGGCCGGCGCCGAGAGGCTCCTCGGCCCCGGCTGGGGCGATCACCTGGAGTCTGCCGCCGAGGCTCTGGTCCCGGGTCTGCCCCACGCACCGGCCTGGCCCAGCCTGCGGGCCCACCTGATGCTCATCCAGGCCGACGGCCGCGACGCCGTCGGAGCCCTCACGGAAGGGTCCACCTACCGGGGGCTCGGCGACGCCGACGACCCTGCCGCCGTCCTGCTCTCACGTCTGGACCGCGCACCGGCAGGCGGCCCGCTCCCATGGCTGCCCGGCATCCCCAAGCGGGTGGGCGCCGATCCCGTCTGGGCCGGCTACCTCACCGCCCGAGCCGAACGGGTGCAGTCGCTGGCCGCCCAGGTGCGCCAGGGAAGCACTGCCGGCCAGCGGTGGGCGGCGCCCCTCGCGCCCCACATCAGTCCTGACCTCCTCGCCGATCTCACCGTGTGGCGGGCCGCCAGAGGCGTCAATCACACCGACTCGCGCCCGGTCGGACCGTTGGACGGCGGGGGAGCGGCCGGCCGGTACGCACGCGGCCTCGCCTGCAGGGTCACCGGTCAGCTGCCCGACGCGCTGCGGCACTGGGAGCATCTGATCGTCGAGCACGTCGGACACCGGGACTGGTTCACCCCGCAGCTGGCGCAGCGGCTGGACCGGCTGCACCGTGCCGGCGTCGACGTACCCGACCGGCTGGAGCAGGCGACGGCCCGGGGCCCGCTACCGGACGACGAGGCGACCTCGGCACTGTGGTTCCGCATGATCGACCCCCAGCAACAGGCCGCACTGCCCTCCCGCCGGACCGAGCCGAAACGGGTGCGGATGCGGCCAGAGGATTGCAGTCCTGCCCCCTCCGGTCCCGCCCCTTACGGTCCCAGCCGCTGAGCCACGGATGCCGGTGGGGTTGCTGAAGGTGACCCGACCGGAAGCCGTCCCGCGCGGCCAGTCACAGGTCCATGAGCAACGCAAGCGTCTCGCGGACCTCGCCGAGGACGACCGGGCCCACATTTCCCGTGCGTTCGTGAATGCGCGTCGTGGCGACGGAGCGCACATGCTGGCACTGCGCCGACGAGGGCGCCACCAGCCGGTTGCCCTCGTCGGGATCGATGACCACCTCGGTGCTGCTGTGACGCAGCGTCCGGGTCAGGGGGACGACCTGGACGACGTTCGGTTCCCCCCGCAAGACCCGATAGGCGGTCACCACGATGGCCGGGCGCCGAAGTCCCGCCTCGCTGCCCGAGGGCATCCCGAGATCGAGCTCGACGACGTCACCCGGCGTCAGCATCCAGCCACGCGCTCTCCTCGGCCGTGAGATCAGCCGCCAGGTCGCGCCCCATCGCGTCCTGACGCAGCGCCCGGATCGCGTTGCTCACGGTCTCGTCGATCGTCTCGTGGCGCTCGGCCGCGAGCCGAGTCACCCGTGCGTGCGTGTCCCGACTGATACGGATCGTCGTCGTCTCACCCATGAGACCAGCGTAGCCCGGTGTAGACGGATCCGTCTACAGCCGTGGACGGACCAGCGCTTAGCGCAGCGCGTCGCAGAGACTTGGCCGCCCCCGTACTTGCTGACGCCGGAGGTGGGTTACGGTGTCGACCGGCGGAACGCCTGGAGGCCGGCGACGGCCCCGGCTGCCCGGCGACGGACCGTGCGTGCCGACGCTGCGTAGTCCTCGGCGACGAGCTCGGCCACCGACGGGGTCATCAGGCCGCCCCGGCCCCGTCGCGCGGGTACGTTGAGCCGGGCCGCCTCCCTCGCCACGTCCAGGAGCAGGGCTCGGTCCTCGCGGGTCAGAGCGCCCGTGGCGGCAGCGTCCTCGAGAAGCTCAGCCAGCTCGCGCTCGGGGTCCGGCCCGGTGTCGAGGTCGGGCGCCTCCGGGACCGTCCCCATCGGGACCGCTGATGCCCAGACGCGGTCGCGGCGCAGCGCCGCGTCACCGACACCGAGGTCGGCCATCACCTCGCGCCGGGTCCGGGCCAGCAGCGTGGCTGCAACGCGTCGCGGCGGGTCGCCGCGGTAGGACCGAACTGTCAACCACAGCTGTCCGGCGACCAGAGCGTCGATGTCGGGGGAGAGGTCGGCCAGCTGCCTAGCCAGGTTCACCGCTCCCGGGACCAGGAGCCACGTGATCACCGAGACCGCTCCCACGTCGTGCTCGGCCGTGCGGGCGAGTGCCGCCAGCACCGCATCCCTCCCTTCCGGTGCCGTCTGCCCCAGCCGGCGCGGCAGGTCGAGCAGGTCCGAGACGACCAACAGCCCCGGTTCGGTCCGGCCCCAGTCATGCCAGTGGTCCCGCGCCCACCGCATGGGCGGTCGCTCGTGGGTGTCCACCCCAAGACAGATCGCTAAGCTCATCGTCGTCTCCTTCCACACCGCGTCGATGTGGCCCAGACGATGACGTGAGTGCGCTCCCGGTTACGTCTCCGGAAGCGTCCCCCCTGCACTCACGCCCGCGCCCCTGACGGCGTCGTCCCGTGGGTTGCTGGGCATGCCCGCGTGGCTCTGATGCGGGCGTTTGCGCAGGTCGCGGTGCGTCCCCCCAACGTCCCTAGCAACGTCTCTCCCTGGGCGGGGGCGCGTCTCTGGTCCTCTGTCAGGCAGCCGTCGCCTGAGCGCCCTGTCGAGCATCGCCGCAGGTCAGGGCCACGTCTCTGGGAAAGTCGGGGACGTCTCTGGGAAAGTCGGTTACGTCCCTGGAAAAGTTGGCTACGTCCCTCGCAAAGTTGATGGCGGCGAGGTGGTGCGGGGTGACGTCCAGCCCGCAGGGCTGGCCGCCCGAGCCACCAGGACTTAAGCCGGGGCCCAGTTGACCGGCCGATACCCAAGCGTGCGCAGCTCGTACCGGTCCGTTCCCGTCATCGTGTGCCCGCGGTCCCGAAGTCGACGGCTGCGAACGCAGCCGCGGTGAGCTCGTCCATCCGGCTCTGTGTCGCTCTCACGTAGCGCTCGGCCGCTTGGGTCGAGCTGTCCCCGAGGAACACCTTGACCTCGTCGATGTGCGCCCCGCGCTGGGCCATCCGCGTGGCGCCGGTCGCACGCAGATCGTGAAACCTGATGGGGCGACCCACCGCCTCGCGGACAGCGAGCCAGCCGCCTGAAGCCTTCCGGAACGTCGTCTCGGACAGCCAACCGCCATCGGGGGCAGGGAAGAGAAGCCCGTCCCTGCCCGTGCCGCACGATCGCAGGTGTTCGGTGACAGCGTCGACGACGGCGACGGGCATCCGCTGGTCGCGTGCTCCCGCCTTGCTCTTGGGGCCCTTCTCGTAGCGACGACCACCTGGGCCGGTGCCGACGGCGCGGTTGACCCGCACGACGGGCGGTGTCGCCCGCAGGTCGATGTCGGACTGGCGGAGCGCGATGATCTCGCCGAACCGCAGCCCGCAACCGAGGGCGAGCGCGACCATCGCCCGCCACTCTGGCCGGATGGTCGACATGATCAGCCGCAGGTCCTGGTCGTCGATCACTTCGGTCCGGACGCGGGAGCGCCCGCCGATGGAGCCGGCACCGTCGATCTTGAATGGGTTTACGGCTCCCGCAAGCACGCCGTCTGCGGCCGTCGCCGTCCGCATGATGGCCGAGCCGAGGGCGTAGCACTCGCGCGTCGTCTTCGGCTTGTCGTGGGGGAGCACGTCCTCGTACCAGCGGAGCACGACCGTCGGGGTGATCTGGTCGAGGGGGAGGTGCCCGAGGGTTGGTAGGAGGTACTTGTCGAGCCAGATCCGGTAGCCGCGACGGGTTGACTCCTGCAGGGGGCCGTTCTTGGTTCGGCGCGTGCGGAGCCAGACGGCGGAGTACTCGCCGAACGTGACGACGGCCTCTCGCTCGGCCCGCGCTCGCTCGGCCTCGGCGAGCTCGGCGAGGGTGACCCACGTCGCCCCGTCGGCGTTGAGGCGCCGCTCCTCGTCGCGGAGCCAGTCCCCGGCAGCCTCCTTGCCGTAGGTGGTGGGTTCAAAGGTGTGGGGTGCCGTGACCGTCTGGCCCCCGCGTCCGGAGGGGTGCCCGAGCGGGACCGTGAAGCGCGCCTGCCAGCGTCCAGACCGCATCCGCGTCACCTGCCCGAAGCGCCGGCGGGGCGATCTTGCATCGTTCATGCATCGGATCGTACGGCAAAAAGTGTCCTCTGATGGGCCTTCGGCGGACAGTTGGAGTCGCAGCAGTGCGGCTGTTTATGCAGGTCAGGGGCACGTATGTCCGGTTGTGTCTACGCAGGTCCAACAATCCTGCATGTTGGTTCGAGTCCAACCGGGGGAGCGGGAACCACGAGGGCCCGGCACCGATGGTGCCGGGCCCTCGTGCCGTCACGGGTCAGTAGCCGTCCTCGGCCGTTCCCGAGGTCGCCCCGGTCCCGATCGTGCCGTGCATGCCCACGCCGGCGGCCACGCCTGCGGCGTCGCCCATGGTGGCACTTCCGGGCGCGGCCTTGGCGGCGCTGCGCGAGCGGCGACGCTGCCGGTCCTCGATGGCCTCGGCGACCCGGCCCAGCCCGTAGTTGATGATGATGAACAGGGCTGCCGCGACCAGGTAGGCCGGCACGACGTTCGCCTCGGCCGACCCCAGCTGACGGGCCCGGGTCAGCAGCTCGGGGTAGAGGATGATGTAGCCCAGGGCCGTGTCCTTGACGATGACGATGATCTGGCTGACCAGGGTGGGCAGCATGGCCGTCAGCGCCTGGGGGATGAGGATGATCCGCCGCGTCTGCGAGGAGCTCAGACCGATCGACAGCCCGGCCTCCCGCTGCCCGTTGGGCAGCGAGCCCACCCCGTTGCGGATGACCTCGCACAGCACCGAGGAGTTGTAGAGCACCAGGCCGGTCACCGTGGCGATGAACGGGTTGAGCTCGTCGGGGAACCAGCCCTGGCGGGACAGGAAGAAGAACGTGAAGATCATCATGATCAGCACGGGCACGGCCCGGAAGAACTCCACGAAGACAGTGGTCACCCACCGCAGGGGCGCGAGGTCGGACATCCGGCCCATCGCCAGGACGAGGGCCAGCGACATCGAGATGACGATCGCGGCCAGGGCGGCGCGGGCCGTGTCCCAGAAGCCCGGGAAGTAGTAGTTCTTCCAGGTCTCCCACTCCAGGAACGGCATCCACTTGTCGGCCGTGAGCTGCCCACGGTCCCACATCCGCCATCCGATCCAGCCGAGCACCCCGAGCACGATGAGCGTGCCCACCAGCGCCATGATGCGGTAGAGCCGGACCGCCCGGGGACCGGGGGCGTCGAAGAGGACCTGCTGCGCGCTCATCGCCGCACCACCAGCTTCTGGGAGAAGTAGCTCACGGCCAGTCCGGTGGGAAGGGTGAGGATGACGAAGCCGACCGCGATGAGGAAGAAGTTCAGCAGGATGACGTCGGGCCGGAACTCGATCATGTTCCGCAGGGCGTAGGCCGCCTCGGCCACCCCGATCGCCACGGCGACCGTGGTGTTCTTGATCAGGGCGATGAGGACGTTGCCCAGCGGGGTGATCGCTCCCCTGAAGGCCTGGGGGAGGATGATGTGGCGCAGGTTCTGGGAGAACGTCAGCCCGATCGAGCGGGCCGCCTCGGCCTGGCCCACCGGGATCGTGTTGACCCCGCTGCGGATGGCCTCGGTGACGAACGCGGCGTGGTAGAAGGAGAGCCCGATGACGGCCAGCCGGAAGTTCAGGTCGGCGATGAAGGTGTCCGAGGTGCGCGAGGCGGGCTCGATCCCGAGCTGGCCCCACAGCCCCAGGCTGCAGAAGATGATGATGAGGGTCAGCGGGGTGTTGCGCAGCAGGGTCACGTAGGCGGCGCCGGCCCGCTGCAGCACACCCACGGGCGAGAGCCTCATGATGGCCACGATCGTGCCGATGATCAGGGCGAAGAGCGAGGACCACAGGGCCAGTCGGATGGTCATCCAGAAGGCTGCCAGGACGTTGAAGTCGTTGATCAGCTCGAGCATCGGGATCCTTCAGCGGGGCGACGGGGCCCGGCCGGCACACCCGCAGGGCGGTGCCTGGGGTGTGCCGGCCGGGATGGGCGTGCTGGGCGGCCTCAGCCGCAGTGTCCGCCGATCTCCGCCGGCGGGTTCAGGTCCGGGTTGGCCGTGTAGTCGGCGGCACCGAGGTTGTCCTCGATGATGCCCTCCATCGTGCCGTCCTCCCAGAAGCCCTGGAGGATCTCGTTGATCTCCTCGCAGCGCTCGGAGTCCTTGTTCAGGCCGACGCCGTAGTTCTCCTCGCTGAAGGGAGCACCCACGACCCGCAGCTGGCCTGCGTACTGGTCCTGGGCGGCATACCCCGCCAGGATGGTGTCGTCGGTGGTGAGGGCGTCGATGGTGCCGTTGGCCAGCTGCTCGACGCACTCGGAGTAGGTGCCGTACTCCTGCAGCTGGACGCCGGGCACCTCCTCCTGCACGTTCGTGGCCGAGGTCGAGCCGGTGACCGAGCAGAGCAGCTTGCCGTCCAGGTCGTCAACACCCTCGATGTCGCTGTCCGACGTGACGAGGAGGTCCTGCCCGGCGACGAAGTACGGCCCGGCGAACTGGACCTCCTCCTTGCGCGCGTCGGTGATCGAGTAGGTCGCGAAGATCATGTCGACCTGGTTGGTGGTGAGGAGGTTCTCGCGCTGAGGCGTGGGTGCCTCGCGCCAGGTGATGTCCTCCTCGGCGACGCCGAGGGCCTCGGCGACAGCGATGGCGACGTCGACGTCCATGCCGGAGTACTCGTCACCCTCCTGCAGTCCGAGACCGGGCTGGTCGAACTTGATGCCGATGGTCAGGCCCTCGCCCGAACCCCCGGCGGCTGCGTCCTCGGTGTCACCGGCGTCGTCGGCGGCGGCGTCGTCGGCGGTGTCCTCGGCGGCGGTGCCGCCGTCAGCGGCGTCGTCGGTGTCGTCGCCGCCGCAGGCGCTGAGCACCAGGGCCGAGGCCGCCAGGACTGCGGCGATGCGGAAGGGGGAGTGCTGCTTCACGGTGGTTCTCCTTCAGTGGGTGAGGATCTTGCCGAGGAAGTCCTTGGCACGGGCTGACTGGGGGTTGGTGAAGAACTCCTCGGGGGTGTTCTCCTCGACGATCGCGCCGTCGGACATGAACACCACGCGGTCCGCGGCCTTGCGGGCGAAACCCATCTCGTGGGTGACCACGATCATGGTCATGCCGCTCTTGGCCAGGGAGATCATCACGTCGAGAACCTCGTTGATCATCTCGGGGTCCAGGGCCGAGGTCGGCTCGTCGAAGAGCATCACCCGGGGCTCCATCGCCAGGGAGCGCGCGATGGCCACCCGCTGCTGCTGGCCGCCGGAGAGCTGGGCGGGGTACTTCTTGGCCTGGTGGGCCACGCCGACCCGTTCGAGCAGCGCCATCGCGTGCTTCTCGGCGTCCTTGGGCTTCATGCCCCGGACCCTGATGGGACCCAGCGTCACGTTCTCCAGGATCGTCTTGTGCGAGAACAGGTTGAACGACTGGAACACCATGCCGACGTCGGCGCGCAGCCGGGCCAGGGCCTTGCCCTCCTGCGGGAGGTCCTGACCGTCGATGGTGATGCTGCCCGACTCGTAGGTCTCCAGGCGGTTGATGGTGCGGCACAGCGTGGACTTGCCCGACCCGGAGGGGCCGATGACCACGACGACCTCGCCCTCGTGCACGGTGAGGTCGATGTCCTGGAGCACGTGCAGGTCGCCGAAGTGCTTGTTGACGTTCTCCAGGACGACCAGCGGCGCGGCGGTCGCGCGGTCGGCCGGGGACGGCGTGTCGGTCATGACGGGCACACTAACGGCATCTGACCTGCAGCGTCAGCGGTTGTGCGGACAGTGTCACCGAGTTGTGACCTTGGGGGTGGGCCAGGTCGGGCTTGAACCGACGACCGACGGATTATGAGTCCGCTGCTCTGACCGGCTGAGCTACTGGCCCGGAGGAACGATCCTAACGGCCGGGGGAGGTGCCCCGGGACGGGCCCTGGAGGCGCGGGCCTGGAGCTCGGGCCTGGAGGCGTCAGCGCCGCAGGTAGTCCTCGAGCATGTCGCGCTCGGCCTCCAGCGCGTCGAGCCTGGCCTTGACCACGTCGCCGATGGACACGATGCCGCGCAGCCGGCCGCCCTCCACGACGGGCAGGTGGCGCAGTCGCTGCTCGGTCATCGTCGTGGCCAGCTGGACCAGGTCGTCCCCGGAGGTGCACGTGTGCACCTCGGCCGTCATGAGGTCGGAGAGGGGGGAGTGGGTTCCGCTGCCGCCCCGCAGGTGGTGAACGACGTCCCGCTCGGAGACGATGCCGACGACACCCCCGTCCTCGTCCACGACCACGACGGCACCGATCCGGTGCTCGTCGAGGGTCTCCAGCAGCTGGGTCACGGTCGCCGTCGGCGGGAGGGTCACCACCGACGCGCCCTTCTTCTTGATCAGGTCGGAGACGCGCATGTTCGACGTTAGCACGCGGCGTCGCCCGGCCGCCCGGTCGGAAGTCGCCCGGCCGCCCGGTCGGAAGTCGCCCGGCCGCCCGGTCGGAACCGGCCCGGCCGCCCGGTCGGAACCGCCCCGGACGCACGACGACCCCGACCGGTCACCGGTCGGGGTCGTCGGGGGGTGCGTGGGGCGGGTCAGCCGATCCGGCCGTACCAGATGTTGCTGGAGACGAGCGGGCCGTAGCGCACGCCCGAACCGGGGTTCAGGGCCTCGTAGGTCATGCCGTTACCGGCGTAGATGCCCACGTGGTAGAAGTCGTTGTAGAAGACCAGGTCGCCCGGCTGCGGGTTGGAGACCGGGGTCACCGCGGCCTTCTGGCCGGCGACCGTCCGCGGGATGTTGATCCCCGCCTGCTGGAACACGTACCACGTGTAGGACGAGCAGTCGAAGGAGTAGGGCGGGGTGCCCAGCAGCACGTACGGGTACCCGACGTAGGCGGCGGCCACGGACAGCACGGACCCGCCGACCGGGGCGGGAGCCGCCTGCTGGACGGGCTGGGTCGCGACCGGCTCGGGAGCGGCCTGCTGGGCCGGAGCGGCCTGCTGGGCCGGAGCGGCCTGCTGGGCCGGAGCGGCCTGCTGGGCCGGAGCGGCCTGCGTCTGCTGGACGGGAGCAGGCTCGGGCTGCGGAGCGGCCTGCTCCTGGGGCGCGGCGACCGGCTCCTCGGCGGCGGGGGCTGCCGGCTGGGGAACGGCATCCTCGGCGGCCGGCTCCTGGGTCTCCTGCACGGGGGCGGCGTCCTCGGGAGCGGGCTCGACGTCGGCGGTCTCGACCTCCAGCGTGCTGGCCGAGAAGCCCGACCCGTCCAGGAGGGTGCTGACCGTGGCCGCGTCCTCGGGGGCCTCCCGCGCCTCGCTGCGGTCGGCCGCGCCCTGGTCGCGCAGCTCGGAGAGCGATGAGCTGCGCAGGCTCGCGAGCTGGGCGGCCTCCTCGGAGGGGTCCACCGGGGCCTGGGCGTCGCGCACGGCGCCGGTCAGGTCGTCGGTGAGGGCCGCGGTGACGTCGTCCTGGGCGGCGCCCGGGTCCTGCTTGAGGGTGACGGCACCCGCGGTGGCGACCGTGCCGGCCACCAGACCGCCGATCATCAGGGCGGCGGCGCTGCTGCGCGGCGCGGTGCTGGAGAGTCGGTGCTTGCCGGTGAACTTCATAGAACCTCCGGGGGCGTGCTGGACGCACGACCTCGTTGTGCGGGGCGCGCAGGCACAGGGAAGACCTGGGCGCCATGGTCAGGGCGGGGCGAACCGAAGATCGGGGGGACAGGTGCGCCTGAATCAGGTTACGAAAAGATCACGAAATGACCAAGTCTGACCGGCGTGTTGTGACGCATGTGACAAATTGTGACTCGAGTGGCAGCACAACGGCGCAGGTCACCCCCCGTTTCGTGACGTGGCTCACGCGGCCGGACGGCACGTCCGAGATCGTGACCGTGGCGCACTTGATACTGGAGTGACGACAGAGCACAATGTGACAAAACCGCACAGCGGGCCGACGCCGGCCGGCCGTTCCGTGTCACGAGGTCGTTGGGGAAGACGTCCCTCACCACACAGGAGGCCAGGATGTCAGTCGTCATGCCCCGAGTCATGACCCGCGGAGTGGTGTTCGTCCACTCCGCGCCGATCGCGCTGTGCCCGCACATCAACTGGGCCCTCGAGGGGGTCCTGGACACGCGCGTGAGCCTGGACTGGGTGCCCCAGCCCGTCGAGTCCGGTCTCGTGCGCACCGAGTTCTCCTGGACCGGCGAGGCGGGCACCGGTGCCCTCATCGCCAGCGCCATGCGCGGCTGGGACGGCCTGCGGTACGAGGTCGTCGAGGAAGCCAGCCGCGGCAGCGACGGGATGCGGTGGACCCACACCCCGGCCCTGGGCATCCACCAGGCACGTCTGTCCGCCAACGGTGACGTCGTCGTCAACGAGGACCGGCTGCGCACCGTCGTCGAGCAGGCCGAGGGCAACGCCGCCGTGCTCGCCGCCGAGCTGGACCGCGTCCTCGGGGCGGCCTGGGACAGCGAGCTCGAGGTGTACCGCCACGCCGGCGAGGGCGCACCCGTCACCTGGCTGCACAAGGTCGGCTGACCCCGCCCAGGTCCCGCAGAGCGTCCCCGCGTCCGCTCCCGACGACCTGATCCGACGACCAGGTCGTCGGGCGGATGCCGGGTCCGGCCCGGGTTCCGCGCCGCCTGTGAGGCACGGAGCCCGCCCGGGCGGCCCGGCCGCCCGTCTCAGCCGGACGTCCGTCTCAGCCGGACGTCCGGCGCGCGGCGACGTCGGTGTGCACGGCGAGCATGGCCTGCGCAGAGGCCCGCCAGTTGAACCGCTCGGCCTGCTCCCGGGCCTGGACGGCGGCCCGGGGCCGTGCCAGGAGCGCCTCGACGCCGTCGGCGAAGGCTGCGGGGGTGGACGGGGCCACGTGGCCGGCGTGCCCGACCACCTCCTGCAGGGCCCCCTCGTCGGGGCACACCACCGGAACGCCGCAGGCGAGCACCTCGAGGGCGGCCAGGCCGAAGGTCTCCAGCGGTCCGGGGGCCAGGGCGACGTCCGCGGTCCCCATCCGGGCGGCCAGCTCCGCACGGTCGGTGATGTAGGAGTGGAAGACGACCGGCAGGTCCCGGGCACGTTCGATGAGCTCGTCGCGCAGGGGGCCGTGCCCGAACACCGTCATCTCGACGTCGTGGCCGCGCCGGACGAGCTCGCGCACGGTCTCCACCGAGAGCGCCGGACGCTTCTCGGGAGACAGTCGCCCGCAGTGGACCAGCCGGACCGGATCACCGGGGCCCGGCGGTCGGTAGGTGGCGGGATCCCGCACCGGCCGGAAGGTGTCCAGATCCACCCCCAGGGGCACGACCCTCGCGTCGATGCCGTTGCGGTGGAACTCCTCCGCCGCGAAGCTGCTGGGGCACACGATCGCGTCGTAGTCGTGCGCGCTACGGCGGTTGATGAGGTCCGCGGCCCACACCGCCGGCCCGTCCGGAACGGGGGTACGGCGCACGAGGATGCCCGTCATGTGCTCGTGGCTGATCATCACCGAGCCGATGCCGCGCCGGCGGGCCCAGCGGCCCATCCACCGCGTGGTGGACCGGTCGGAGACCTCCAGGGCGTCGGGGGCCACGGCGTCCATGAGCCGGGACAGGCCGCGGCGCTCGAACATCAGGGAGTAGCCCGTTCCCGGGACGGGCGTCGCCGGGACCCGGTAGACGGTGCCCTGAGCCTCCTGGCTGATCTCCTGCCCCGGACCCGGGACGATGAGCGAGGCCTCGTGGCCGAGCTCGCGGTAGTGCTGGCCCCAGGCCCGCAGCGCCGTCTTGATCCCGCCGGACGTCGGACTGACGAAGTTGGCGACGCGCAGGATGTGCATGGGACGGCGAGCCTACCCGCCGCCCCCTGCCGGCCTCACCCGCGGCTGCGGAACGCGAGCGCCACGTTGACCCCGCCGAACCCGAAGGAGTTGTTGACGGCGGCCAGGTCCCCGTCCGGCAGCGGGCGAGGGGCCCCGGTGACCACGTCCAGGTCGATCTGCGGGTCCTGCCGGTCCAGGTTGATGGTGGCCGGCACGGTCCTGGCGTGCAGGGTCTGGACGGTCAGGACCGCCTCGAGCGCGCCGGCGGCCCCCAGCAGGTGGCCCGTCATCGACTTGGTCGCCGTCACCGGGACCCGGTCGGTGTGCGCGCCGAAGGCACGGCGGATCGCGCGCGCCTCGGCGGCGTCCCCGACGGGGGTGGACGTGGCGTGCGCGTTGATGTGCGCGATGTCGCTCATCGACAGGTCGGCGTCGGCCACGGCCTCGGCCATGGCGCGCGCGGCCCCGGCGCCGTCGGGCTCGCCCGCGGTGATGTGGTAGGCGTCGCTGGACATGCCCACCCCGACGAGCTCGGCGTAGATGCGGGCCCCGCGGGCGAGCGCGTGCTCCTCGGCCTCGAGCACCATGACAGCCGCTCCCTCGCCCATGACGAACCCGTCCCGGTCCACGTCGTAGGGGCGGGAGGCCCGCTGAGGGTCGTCGTTGCGTCCGGACAGCGCGGTCATCGCGGCGAACGCGGCGATCGGCAGCGGGTGGATGGCGGCCTCGGTGCCCCCGGCGACCATCATGTCGGCCCGGCCGGAGCGGATCATCGAGAACGCCAGGCCCATGCCCTCGGCACCGGAGGCGCACGCGCTGACGGGGCAGTGGGCACCGGCGCGGGCCGTGAGGTCCAGGGACACGGCCGCGGCGGGCCCGTTGGGCATGAGCATCGGGACGGTCAGCGGGAAGACGCGACGGGGCCCGCGGGTGCGCAGGTTCTCCCACTGGTCCAGCAGGGTCCACACGCCACCGATGCCGGACCCGACCGCCACACCCAGACGCTCGGGCTCGATCTCGGGGCTGCCGGCGTCGGCCCAGGCCTCCCGGGAGGCGATGAGGGCGTACTGGCCCGAGGGGTCGTTGCGGCGCACCTCGACCTTGGGGAGCACCTCGCTGGGCGGGGTGTGGATCTGGGCCGCGAAGGTGATCGGCAGCTCGTGCTCGTCGATCCACTCCTGGGGGATGTCCCGGGCGCCGGAGCGGCCCGCCAGGACCGCGTCCCAGGTCTGCGGCGCGGTGCCGCCGACGGGGGTGGTGGCGCCCAGGCCGGTCACGACGACGCGGCGGGGGGTCGGGCTGGGGCTGGGGGACATCTGCACGACCTCCGGGGTCGGTCGGGGCGGCGGTGCCGCGGACAGGACGGGGTATGGGGTGGGGCGCCTCCCGGCGCGGCCGCTGGGGACCGCGCCGGGAGGGGGGAGCGTCAGCCCTGGTTGTTGGCGATGTAGGTCACCGCGTCCCGGACGTGGGTGAGGTTCTTCACCTCGTCGTCGGGGATGCGCACGCCGAACTTGTCCTCGGCGTTGACCACGATGGTCATCATCGAGAGGGAGTCGATGTCCAGGTCCTCGGTGAAGGACTTGTCCATCTGGACCTCCTCCTGCTCCAGACCGGTCTCCTCGTTGACGATCTCCGCGAGACCCGCGAGGATCTCCTGCTCGGTCATGGCCATCTGTCCTGCTCCTTCGGTTGAGGGGGTGACCCGGGTGCTTCCCGCCGGGCCTCGGGTGGTCTCGTGGGGGGCGGGGGCGGGAGGGGTGCTCCGACCGCCGCATTCGGACAGGGGCCTGCTCACGGCATGACGACGACCTGGGCGGCGTAGACCAGGCCCGCGCCGAACCCGATCTGCAGGGCAAGCCCGCCGTGGCGGGCCTCGCCCTCGTCGAGCATCCGGGACATGGCGAGCGGGATCGAGGCTGCCGAGGTGTTGCCCGTCTCGGCGATGTCGCGCGCCACGGGCACGTGCTCGGGCAGCTTGAGGGACTTGATCATCGCGTCGGTGATGCGCATGTTGGCCTGGTGGGGCACGAAGGCGTCCAGGTCGTCGGTGGTGACGCCGGCGGCCGCGACGGTGTCGATGGCGACCTGGGCCATCGAGAACACCGCCCACCGGAAGACGGTCTGCCCCTGCATGACGAAGGAGGGCCAGGCGATCTCCTCGGCGCGCCGCGGGTCCTCCATCGCCGGCCGCAGCTCGGTCCAGGACTCCCGCTGGGTGATCGCGTCGGTCTTGTCGCCCAGGCTGCCCCACAGGGTGGGACCGATGCCGGGGGTGTCCGAGACGCCCACGACGGCCGCACCGGCACCGTCGCCGAAGATGAACGCCGAGCCGCGGTCGTGCTTGTCGGTGAAGTCGGACAGCTTCTCCACCCCGACGACGAGGACGTGGTCGGCCGTCCCGGCCCGGACCATGTCGTTGGCCAGGGCGATGCCGTGGCAGTAGCCGGCGCAGGCGGCCGAGACGTCGAAGGCGGCCGGGTCCGGGATCCCGAGCCGGTGGCCCAGCTCGGGCGCCGCGGCCGGGGTCTGGTAGGGGTGGGTCACGGTGGCGACGATGATCACGCCGATCTGGTCCGGGCCCACCCCTGCGCGCTCCATCGCCTGCCGGGACGCCGCCTCGGCCATGTCCACCACGGTCTCGTCGTCCCGGGCGAACCGTCGGGTCACGATGCCGGAACGCTGCTGGATCCACTCGTCGGAGGAGTCGATGAAGCGGCAGATCTCCTCGTTGGTCACCACCCGCTCGGGCCGGTAGCCGCCCAGCCCGAGGATGCGGGCGTGGCGGAGCGTGCGGGGACCGGCGAGGGTCGGGGCGGGACGACCGGGACGAGGTGTGGTCACGGGGTGTCCTCCTGGGGGTGCTGGTGCTCGGGCTGGCCGGGGTGCGGGGGAGCATCGGGTCCGGCGTCCTGGGGCCCACCGTGCTCCTGGATCATCCGGCGGGCCTGGTCCAGGTCGTCGGGGGTCTTCAGCGCCAGCGTCTCGACGCCGCGCAGGGCCCGCTTGGCCAGGCCGACGAGGGTGCCGGCCGGCGGGATCTCGATGAGACCCGTGACCCCCATCGCGAGGAAGGTGTCCATCGTCAGGTCCCAGCGCACCGGGTTGGACACCTGACGCACGAGGCGGCGCAGGACCTCCTCGCCGTCGTCGACGACGGTCCCGTCGGCGTTGGAGACCAGCGGGACCGCGGGGTCCTGGGCCGCCAGGTCCAGCACGTGGCGCGCCAGGCGGTCCACCGCCGGGTCCATGTGCCGGGTGTGGAAGGCACCGGCCACCTGGAGGGGGACGACGCGGGCCCGGGCGGGCGGCGCGCCGTCCAGGGCCGAGAGCTGCTCCAGCGTGCCGGCGGCCACCACCTGGCCGGCGCCGTTGAGGTTGGCGGGGGTCAGACCGAGGGAGTCCAGGACGGCCAGGACCTCCTCCGGGTCGCCGCCGACGACGGCGCTCATCCCGGTCGGTGCGACGGCCGAGGCCTGGGCCATGCCACGTCCCCGCTCGCGCACGAACGCCACCGCCTCGTCCTCGGTGAGCACACCGGCGAAGGCGGCGGCCGTGATCTCCCCGACGGAGTGCCCTGCGGTGGCGCCGACGGGGGAGGCAGCCCGCCCGTCGGCCCGACCGGCGTCGTCCCCACGGTCCGGGGCGGCAGCGCGATCGACGCCGAACAGGGCGGACAGGGCCACGAGCCCGGCGCCGACGATGAGGGGCTGGGCGACCGCGGTGTCCTTGATGGTGGGAGCGTCCGAGGTGGTCCCATGGGCCACGAGGTCGCTCTGGGCGACCTCGGAGAGGCGTTCCAGACGCTCGGGCAGCCCCGGGAGCTCGAGCCACGGAGCGAGGAAACCGGGAGCCTGGGAGCCCTGTCCGGGCGCGACGATCACGAGCACGCCCCCCACTCTGCCCGGCGGCGGCACGGGACGGCGTCAGCGTTCCCGACGAGAAGGCACGGCCGTCTTTGGAGGTTTCCTCCAAGGTGCGTGCGGAATCAGGCCTGCTCAGCGTGGCGGACGGTGCCGTGCGGTCATGCGGCCGAGCGCCAGGGAGACCTGCAGGACCCAGGCGTCCCGGGGGTCGTGGGCGTCCAGCCCGACCACGTCGGCGGCGCGACGCAGGCGGTAGCGCACCGTGTTCGGGTGGAGGAACAGCGCCCGCGCGGTGGCCTCGAGCGCTCCGCCGTGGTCGAGATAGGCCTGGACCGTCTCCAGGAGGGGCGAGGAGTGGTCCCGCAGCGGTCGGTAGACCCGGTCGACGAGCATCCTGCGGGCCGGCTGCTCACCGAGCAGCGCCCGCTCGGGCAGCAGGTCGTCGGCACCGACCGGTCGGGGCGCCTGCGTCCAGGCGGGCAGGGCGTCGCAGGCGGACAGGGCGGCCCGCACGCTGCGGCCCGCGGCGAACAGGTGCGGCACCCGGGGACCGACGACGACGGGTCCGGGCGCGAAGGAGGGGGCGAGCGCGCGGGCGTCGGCCGAGGGGTCGTCGCTGCCGCCCAGCACGCACACGAGCCGGCGGCCGAGCGCGGCGGTCAGGACCGAACGGCCGGCGCGCTGGGCGGCCTCGCGGACCCTTTCCAGGGCCGGGCCGGAACCCCCCTCGGGCAGGGCGCCGACGAGGACGGCGACCCCGGTCACGTCCTCCCAACCGAGCTCGGCGGCGCGGGAGGCCAGGGTGTCGTCCGCCTCTCCCCGCACGATCGCGTGGACGACGAGGGACTCCAGCCGGGCATCCCACCCACCGCGCTGCTCCGCTGCGCGGGCGTAGACGTCGGCGGCGGCGAAGGCCACGTCGCGCGAGTAGCGCAGCACCGCCTCCCGCAGCCGCGGGCGCTCGTCCTCCCCGACCAGCTCGTCCACGGCGTCCTCGACGGTGGCTACCGCCGTGCGCGTCAGGTCGAGGGCCTGACGCAGGGAGATCGTCTGGGCCAGGGCCCGCGGGGCCGTGGTGAACAGGTCGCCGGACACGGTCCGCTCGGGGGTCCCGTCGGCATACCAGGTGAGCAGGGTGCTGATCCCGCCCTGGGCGATGAGACCCACCCAGGAGCGGTCGTCGGGGCTGAGCGCCGTGAACCAGTCGTGCTCCTCGGCCATCCGCCGGGTGACCCGCGTGGCGAGCTCCCCGGCCCGTCGTTGCAGCGGCTCAGGTCGGGAGGCCGCGCCCGCGGCGGGGGAGGAGGGCACCGTTGCAGCCTAGTGATCCGGGACCCCCGGGCGCGGCGGCCGGCACGTCTGCCGGCCGCCCCGCCCGGGCGGTGTCGACGGGACGGCGCTCAGGCGTCCCCGCCCACGTTGCCGGAGGTGCCCGCATTGACGTCGAGCAGACGGTAGCGGTCCGCCGCCTCGCGGGGCACCTGCGGGTCGATCTCGCCGCGGTCGGCGAGCATCTGCAGGGCCTTGACCGCCATCGAGGGACCGTCGATGTGGAAGAACCGGCGGGCGGCGGCCCGGGTGTCGGCGAAGCCGAAGCCGTCGGCCCCCAGGGCGTGGTAGTCCTCCGGCACCCACGGGGCGATCTGGTCCTGGACCGCCCTCATGTAGTCGCTGGTCGCGATGATCGGGCCGGTGCCCTCGGAGAGGCGGCGGGTGACGTAGGGGACACGCCGCTCCTCGTCCGGGTGCAGGAAGGCGTCCTCGTCGCAGGACATCGCCTCGCGGCGCAGCTCGGACCAGGAGGTGACCGACCACACGTCGGCGTGCACGCCCCAGTCCTCGCGGAGCAGCTCCTCGGCCTCCAGGGCCCAGGGCACCCCGACGCCGGAGGCCAGCAGCTGGACCTGGCGGCCCTCCTCCGCGGGCTCCGCCTTCGTGATCCGGTGCATGCCCTTGAGGATGCCCTCGACGTCCACGTCCTCCGGCTGGGCCGGCTGCCGCATCGGCTCGTTGTAGACGGTGATGTAGTAGAAGACGTCCTCCGCCTCGCCGCCGTACATCCGCTCCAGCCCCGCGGGCAGGATGTGCGCCAGCTCGTAGGCGTACGCCGGGTCGTAGGAGACGCAGGCCGGGTTGGTCGAGGCCAGCAGGGGTGAGTGGCCGTCCGCGTGCTGCAGCCCCTCGCCCGCCAGGGTCGTCCGGCCCGCGGTGGCTCCGATCATGAACCCGCGCACCAGCTGGTCGGCCGCGGCCCAGATCCCGTCACCGGTGCGCTGGAACCCGAACATCGAGTAGAAGATGTAGAACGGCACCATCGGGACCGAGTGGGTGTCGTAGGAGGTGCCGGCCGCGGTGAAGGCCGCCACCGATCCGCCCTCGTTGATGCCGACGTGCCAGATCTGGCCGCTCGTGGACTCCTTGTAGGCGAGCATGAGGTCGGCGTCCACCGAGGTGTAGTTCTGGCCGTGGACGTTGTAGATCTTCGCCGTGGGGAAGAAGCTGTCCATGCCGAAGGTGCGGGCCTCGTCCGGGATGATCGGCACCAGGTGCTTCCCGAACTCCTTGTCGCGCATCCACTCCTTGAAGATGCGGACCAGGGCCATGGTGGTGGCCACGTTCTGCTTGCCCGAGCCCTTCTTGGCCACGTCGTAGATCTTGGTGTCCGGCAGCGTCAGCTCGCCGACCTTCGACGGATCGCGCTTGGGCAGGTACCCGCCCAGCTCCTTGCGACGCTCCTGCAGGTAGCGGATCGCCTCGTCGTCCTGACCGGGGTGGTAGTACGGCGGCTTGTAGGGGTCGGCCTCGAGCTGCTCGTCGGTGATCGGGATGCGCAGGCTGTCCCGGAAGCCCTTGAGGTCGTCCAGGGTCATCTTCTTCATCTGGTGGGTCGCGTTGCGGCCCGCGAAGTGTGTCCCGAGGCTGTACCCCTTGATGGTGTGGGCCAGGATCACGGTCGGCTGTCCGGTGTGCCGCAGGGCGGCGGCGTAGGCGGCGTACACCTTGCGGTAGTCGTGCCCGCCCCGCTTGAGCTTCCACCAGACGTCCTCGTCCGACCAGTCCTTGACCATCTCCTTGGTGCGCGGGTCGCGCCCGAAGAAGTGGTCGCGGATGAAGGCGCCGTCGTTGGCGCGGAAGGTCTGGAAGTCCCCGTCGGGGGTGGAGTTCATCAGGTTGACGAGCGCTCCGGAGGTGTCCTTGGCGATGAGCTCGTCCCAGCCGCGGCCCCACAGCACCTTGATGACGTTCCAGCCGGCGCCGCGGAAGTAGCTCTCCAGCTCCTGGACGATCTTGCCGTTGCCGCGCACCGGCCCGTCGAGCCGCTGCAGGTTGCAGTTGACGACGAAGGTGAGGTTGTCCAGCTCGTCGTTGGCCGCCACCTGGAGCAGGCCGCGCGACTCCGGCTCGTCCATCTCGCCGTCGCCGAGGAAGGCCCACACGTGCTGCTGGCTGGTGTCCTTCAGGCCGCGGTTGTGCAGGTACTTGTTGAACGCCGCCTGGTAGATGGCGTTCATCGGACCCAGGCCCATCGAGACCGTGGGGAACTGCCAGAACTCCGGCATGCTGCGCGGGTGGGGGTAGGAGGGCAGCGGCTGGACGTCGTCGTCCAGACCCCGGCTCTTCTCCTGACGGAAGCCGTCCAGCTCCTTCTCCGAGAGCCGTCCCTCCAGGAAGGCGCGGGCGTAGATGCCGGGCGAGGCGTGACCCTGGAAGAAGATCTGGTCGCCGCCGCCCTCGTGGTCGCGTCCTCGCCAGAAGTGGTTGAAGCCGACCTCCCACAGGGTGGAGATCGAGGCGTAGGAGGAGATGTGGCCACCTACGGAGATCTCGGGGTGCTGGGCCCGGTGCACCATGACGGCGGCGTTCCAGCGGATCCAGGCCCGGTAGCGCCGCTCCATGTCCTCGTCACCGGGGAACCAGGGCTCGCGCTCGGGCGGGATCGTGTTGATGTAGTCGGTCGTCGTCAGCGACGGGAGCCCCACCTGGGAGTCACGAGCGCGCTCCAGCATGCGGAGCATCAGGTAGCGGGCACGACCCCGGCCACCGGCCTCGATCGCGGAGTCGAGCGACTCGAGCCACTCCTGGGTCTCGTCGGGATCCGTGTCCGGGACCTGGCTCGGCAACCCGTTGAGGATCGGCCCGACTGGACGCTCGAAAGACATGAGGCAACCTTTCCGTCGTGGTGACGGGGCCAGTCTGTCACGAGGGGTGGACGTCGGGTCAGGTCGGTCGGCCGCCGCCCCGAGGGCCCGGGCGACGCCACCTTTACATCCGGGCCACCCTCTAGTTGTGTAGTCCTCACCATGGACGGTGAGAGGAACGTGAACGAGATCGACACGGACGCAGGCCCGCTGGTCGCGCCCGCCCGACGGCTGGGTTTCGCCCCGGGCCAGATCGTCGTCGAGTACGGCGACGACGACGACGTCGAGGAGGACCTCAGGGCCGCCGTGGAGGCCCTCGTCGAGGGTCCCCTGGAGGGGGAGGACTACGACGGGGTCGTCGACGTGGTGCTGCTCTGGTGGCGCGACGGCGACGGTGACCTTGCCGACGAGCTCGTCGACGCCCTCACCACGCTCGAGGAGGGTGGGTTCATCGCCCTGCTGACGCCCGGTGCCGGACGGCCCGACCGCGTGGCCGCCCACGAGGTCCAGGAGGCCTGCACGACGTGCTCCCTGTCGGCCGCGGGCGCCATCCCCCTGGGCGCCTGGATCGGCCAGCGTCTCGTGGGTCGCCGGTGACGGCATACCCGCAGGTGGGGGCCCTCGCTCCCGACCTCGACCTGCCCGACCAGCACGGCGACCGGCAGCGCCTGGCCGACCTCGTCGCCGAGCGGCACCTGCTCATGGTGTTCTTCCCCTTCGCGTTCTCCTCGATCTGCACCGGGGAGCTGCTGGAGATCCAGCTGAACATCGACGAGTTCGTCAACGACCGGGTCCAGGTGGTGGGCCTCTCCTGCGACCCCACCTCCTCCCTGCGGGCCTGGTCCGCGCACGAGGGCTACCGCTTCCCCCTGCTGTCCGACTTCTGGCCCCACGGCCGGGTGAGCCGCGCCTACGGCGTGCTCGACGAGGACACGGGGGCCGCCGCGCGCGGGACGTTCCTGGTCGACCCGCGGGGGGTGGTCACGTGGAGCCTGGTCCACGGACCGGGGGAGGAGCGCCCCATCGGCCTGCTGCACGAGGCGGTCAGGGGCCTGTAGCACCGGGCACGGCGCCCGTCGTCCCGACACGCGTGCCGAACCGCCCGGGCGGACTGGCACAATGGTCGCCCCTAGGGGCCTGTAGCTCAGCTGGTAGAGCGCCGCGTTTACACCGCGTAGGTCGTCGGTTCGAGCCCGGCCGGGCCCACGTGGACAACAGCAGAGAGGTCGCCGGCAGCAGCCCCGAGGGGCTGCCGCTGCGCGAGGTCGTCGCGGTGCTCGAGGAGCTCTACCCGCCCGCCACCGCCCAGTCGTGGGACCGCGTCGGCCTGGTCGCCGGTGATCCCGACCAACGGGTGCGCAGCGTCCTGCTCGCCGTCGACCCGACGCTGGAGGTGGTCGCCGAGGCGGTCGCCGCCGGTGCCGACCTCGTCCTGACCCACCACCCCCTGCTGCTGCGGGGCATCCACTCCGTCGCGACGACCAGCGCCAAGGGCGCCACCATCACCGACCTCGTCGTCAACGACGTCGCGCTCTACTGCGCGCACACGAACGCCGACGTGGCCGATCCCGGGGTCGGCCATGCGCTCGCCCGGGCGTGCGGGCTGGAGGAGACCGACGCCCTGCAGGTGGTGGAGGACCAGGAGCTGGGCAGGGTGGGGGACCTGCCCGCGCCCACCACCCTCGCCGACCTCGCCACGACCCTCCACGCAGCCATGCCGCCGACCGCGTCGGGGGTGCGGGTCGCGGGCCCGCCCGGGGCGTCCGTGCGCAGGGTGGCGGTGCTCGGTGGTGCCGGGGACTCGGCGCTGGACGCCGCCCGCCGCAGCGGTGCCGACGCCTACGTCACGGCCGACCTGCGGCACCACCCCGCCCTCGAGGCCCGGCAGGAGGCCAGGGCCGCCGCGCGGAGCCGGGGGGCGGACCCCTCCGCGGGAACGCCCTACCTGGTCGACGCGGGGCACTGGGCCAGCGAGTCGTTGTGGCTGCCGATGGTGCGGCGGCTCCTGGCCGACCGGCTCGGCGGTAGCGTGAGCCTCTCCCTGTCCACCGTGCGCTCCGACCCCTGGGACTTCGTCGTCGGAGCCCGTCCGCCCGAGGTGGGCCCCGTGACCGCCCGTCCTGCACCCCGACCCGGAGGTATGCCGTGAAGGCCAGCCCGCAGATGCAGTCCCGACTCCTTGACCTGCTCGACCTCGACACCCGGCTGACCCAGCTGGACCACCAGCTGCGCACCCTCCCCGAGCTGGTCGACATCGCCCGGCTCGAGGCGGCCGAGGCGGACCTGCGCGCCGAGGTGGTGCGCACCGAGACCGCGGTCTCGGACCTCCAGCGGGAGGTGGCCAAGGCCGAGGCGGCCGTGCAGCAGGTGCGCGACCGGGCCGCCCGGGACCAGGCCCGGCTCGACGCCGGCACCGGCACCTCGAAGTCCCTGCAGGGGCTGCAGCACGAGCTGGCCTCGCTGGAGCGGCGCCAGGGGGTGCTCGAGGACGAGCAGCTGGAGGTCATGGAGCGGGTGGAGGCCGCCCAGGGCTCGGCCGACCGGGCCGCCCGGGCGCACGCCGAGCACGCCGAGCGGCTGACGTCCCTGCGCGCCCAGCGCGACGAGAAGGCCGCCCGGATCAGCGCCGAGCGCGAGGAGGTCGCCCATGGTCGGCCGGCGGTCGTGGCCGACCTGTCCGCGGAGCTGCTCGCCCTCTACGACCGGGTGCGGGCGCACAGCGGGACCGGCGCGGCCCCGCTCGTCCAGCGCCGGTGCGGCGGCTGCCGGCTGGACCTCAACGCGGTCGACCTCTCGCGGATCCGCAACGCGCCCGAGGACGAGGTGCTCCGGTGCGAGGAGTGCGGCCGCGTCCTCGTGCGGACCTCGGAGTCCGGTCTGTGAGCCTGCGCCCGGCCCTGGTGGTCGAGGCGGACGGCGGTTCCCGGGGCAACCCGGGCGTGGCCGGCTACGGGGCGCTGGTCAAGGATGCGCGGACCGGGGAGCTGCTGGCCGAACGGGCGGTGCCTCTCGGCCGCGCGTCGAACAACGTGGCCGAGTACAGCGGCCTCGTGGCCGGACTGCAGGCCGTGCTCGACCTGGGCCTGGCGACCGACGCGGCCGTCGAGGTCCGGATGGACTCCAAGCTGGTCGTGGAGCAGATGTGCGGGCGGTGGAAGATCAAGCACGAGGACATGCGCCGGCTGGCACTCCAGGCCCGTCAGCTCGTCGACCAGGTCCAGGCCGCCGGGGGCACGGTCCGGTTCACCTGGATCCCGCGGGAGCGCAACGGTGCGGCGGACGCGCTGTCGAACGTGGCGATGGACGGACGCATCGTCCACCGTGACCTCCTGGGGGAGGGCGCCGGCTCCGACCGGCCCGGGGAGGCGCCGGAGGTGTCCACGGTCACCGGTCCCGGTGGCCCCACGTCCGGGCGGGTGGGCCGCGGCGTGGCCCCCGGCGACCGCCCCGGCACCGGCCAGGTCTTCGGCGACGCCCGGGTGCCCCTCACCGACGTCTTCGTCTCCGACGAGACCGTGCCGACGCTGGAGGGGCAGACGCGGCTGGTCCTGGTGCGCCACGGGGTGACCGACTTCACCCAGGGTCACCGGCTCGACGGGCGGGGAGGTGCCGACCCTGCCCTCAACGCCACCGGTCTGGCGCAGGCCCGGGCCGCCGCCGTCGCCGTCCGGCGTCTCCTCGACCGTTCGGACCCCGGCCGGGTCACCGTGGTCTCCTCGTCCCTGCGGCGGGCCCGCCAGACGGGACAGGTCGTCGCCGACCACCTGGGGGTGCCCCGGGAGGAGGACGCCGACTGGGACGAGCAGGGGTTCGGCTCCTGGGACGGTCGGGCCATGCCCGACCTGGTCCGGGAGAGCGCCGCGGACCTCGCCCGGCTCCGGCACGACCTCGACTTCGCCCCTCCCGGCGGGGAGACCCGGCGCGAGCTCGACCGGCGGGTGGGCGGCGCGCTGGGACGGGCGATCTCGCGCGGCGGCACCGTCGTCGTCGCCACCCACCGGGTGGTGCTCATGTCGGTGCTCGGCCGGCTGCTGGGCATCGACCACTCGAGGGCCTGGTCGGTGGCCACCGCCCCCACGTCCCTGACGGCCGTCGAGGTGTGGGCCGACGGCGGGGTGCAGGTGGAGTTCGTCAACGACACCCACCACCTCTACGACCCGGCGTTCGCCGACGACGTGGCCCAGACCGAGGCCCGGGTCCGCATCCTGGACAGCTCCCTCGAGGGCCCGCCCGGCTAGTGCCGCCGCGTGCTCCCGCCGAGCACCGACGGGCGTCCCGTGCCTGGAGCTACCGGGCCACGACGTCGAGGATCCAGGACCGGCCCCGGCGTGCCGGCTCGTGCAGCGCGACGTCGAACTCCTGGCCGAGCAGGGCGGGGAGGTCCTGCACGCGCCGGGGGTCGGCCGGCGTGCGGCACAGGGCACGGGCCACCAGGCCCCGGGTGTGCTTGGCCATGTGGGTGGCCCCCGGGACGCGGACCTGCACCCACCGCGGCGCGAGCGCCTCCCCCGGTGCCCAGGCGGCGGCATACGTGCTGGAGCGGCAGTCCACGACCAGTCCGAGGCCCGCGGCCGCCTCGAGCACCGGACCCAGGTGAGGACGCCAGAACGACGCGAGCGGGCCCGGGCCCGGCAGAGACACGCCCATGGACAGACGGTAGGGAGCCAGCCGGTCGGTGGGGCGGACCGCCCCGTAGAGGGCAGAGACGACGACCAGCCTCCGGGTGGCGCGCCGGGCGGAGGCGAGGTCCAGCGAGGCCAGGTCCAGGGCGTCGTAGAGCACACCGGTGTACAGGTCGCGGGCCGGCAGCGCGGGGGCCTCCTGCAGGCGCAGGTTGCGCGCGACCTCCGCGGCGACTCCGGGGCCGACGCCCAGCACGGCGGCCGCGTCTGGTCGCGCGCTCGCCCGGGCCAGCGCGGCGGCGACCTGCGCCCGGGCAGGGGCCAGGGCCGGGAAGGAGAGGGTGTGCGGACGCGCGGGGGCCCCGCGGCCGCGGGTCGCCTTGGACTCGGAGGGGGGCAGCAGGATCAGCACGACACGCAGGGTAGGCGACGTAGGGTGGCGGCCATGGTTCAGCGTGCGACACGGCTCTCCGGCACCGGCGGGCACACCCAGCTGCTGGAGCGGGCCTTCGAACGGGCGCGCGCCGAGCAGGACCTGCCGACCGGCTTCTCCGCGGAGGTGCTCGCCGAGGTGGAGCGGGCCGTGGCGGCCCCGGACCTGCCCGACCGCGACGAGACGGGGGTCCCCTTCGTCACGATCGACCCGCCGGGGTCCATGGACCTGGACCAGGCCCTGCACGTCGAGCGCGACGGCGAGGGCTACCGGGTGCGCTACGCGATCGCCGACGTCCCCGCGTTCCTGCCCGAGGGCGGAGCGCTGGACGCGGAGGTGCGCCGCCGGGGTATGACGGTCTACTGCCCCGACGTGCGCGTGCCGCTCCACCCGCCCCATCTCAGCGAGGACGCGGCCAGCCTGCTGCCGGACGAGGTGCGTCCCGCCTACGTGTGGGACATGCGCCTCACCGCCGGGGGCGAGCGCGACCGGGCCGACCTCTACCGGGCGATGGTGCGCTCGGTGCGCCGCTACACCTACGAGGAGGTGCAGGCGCTGGTGGACGGGGGAGGGGCCGAGGACACGCTCCTGCTGCTCAAGGAGGTCGGTGAGCTGCGGATCCGGCGCGAGGACGAGCGGGGCGGGGCCAGCCTGCCGATGCCGGAGCAGGAGGTGGAGGTGGACGAGGAGGGCCACTACCACCTGCGCCTGCGGCCCCTGCTCGCGGCCGAGGACTGGAACGCCCAGGTCTCCCTGCTCACGGGCATGGTGGCCGCCCGCATCATGCTCGAGGCCGGCACCGGCATCCTGCGCACGATGCCGAGCCCCGACGCGGGCGCCGTCGCCCGTTTCCGGCGGGAGGCCAGGGCCCTGGGCGTCCCGTGGCCCGAGGGCCTGACCTACGGCCGGTTCCTGCGCACCCTGGACCGCGACGACCCCGCCCACCTGGCCGTCATCAACGCCGCCACCAGCCTGTTCCGCGGAGCCGGCTACACCGTCCTCGACGGCACGTCCCCGCCCGAGGACGAGGTGGTCCAGGCGGCCATCGCCGCCCCGTACACCCACACGACCGCCCCCCTGCGCCGCCTCGTCGACCGGTTCTCGCTGGCGGTGTGCGAGGCCCTCGTGCACGGGCGGGAGCTGCCCTCCTGGGTCGAGGAGGCGCTGCCGGTGCTGCCCGATCTCATGGCCGAGGCCGACCGTCGGACCCGGGCCGTCGAGCGCTCCTGCCTCTCGTCGGTCGAGGCCGCCGTGCTCGCCGACCACGTCGGCGGCACCTTCGAGGCGGTCGTGGTGGACGTCGGGCGGCGGGGGGACGTCGTCGTGCAGCTGATCGACCCGCCGGTCAGCGAGCTCGCCGAGGGCCGCGCCGAGCCCGGCACCGCCGTGCGGGTCGAGGTCGTCGCCGTCGACGTGCTCGCCGGGCGGGTCGACCTCCGGATCGTCGACGGGGCGCACGTCGACGGTGTGGCAGAATCGGCGTCATGAGCTTCCGCGCACCCGCCCCGACGTCCGACGCCGTGCCGACGGGGACGGCCGACACCCGGTCGATGAACAAGGTGCTGTCGGTGATCCCGATCGGGGTCGCTGCGTTCACCGCGGTCTTCGTCGTCGTCGACCTGCTCACCGGCGCCCTGGGCTGAGCACCGCCGGCCGCCCCCTGGGCTGAGATATCGCCGGCGGCGCCCGGTGCGGACGGGGCCTGGTGAGGATGAGTCGGCCGGTACGCCGGGTTCTGTCCCTCCGCGCCGTCGCCGGCGCTGCGGAGGTGGCGGCCATCCATCTACGACGGCCGTTGCCGACCGCCTCCAGCGACCTACCCGTGCGCTCGGGCGGGCAGCCCTCGAGCACGCACTGTCTGGTCTTGCTCCCGGTGGGGTTTACCGAGCCACGCCAGTCACCTGGCGTGCTGGTGGTCTCTTACACCACCCTTTCACCCTGACCCACCGGCGGACCGGTGGGCGGTCTACTTTCTGTGGCACTGTCCCGCGGGTCGCCCCGGGTGGCCGTTAGCCACCACCGTGCCCTGTGGAGCCCGGACGTTCCTCGGCGGACCCGAAGGTCCGACGCGGCCGCCTGGCCGACTCATCCTCAGCCTCCCAGTCTACCGCTCAGAGCGTCGCCGCCCCGACACCCCGAAGGTCGAGCACCTCCACCCCGCCCTCGGCACCGAAGTCACCGATGTGCTTGAGGTACATCGAGCGGCCCGTGTCGTTGAGGAGACCGTCGTGCACCGGGACCACGCCCCGCCGCGGGGCGACCCTGCGCACGAACTCCAGCGTCTCGGCGATCTTGCCCCAGGGCGCGTTGACCGGGACGGCGAGCAGGTCGACCGGTCCCGGGTCGGCGTCCAGGGCGTCACCCGGGTGGAACAGGGCGGTCCCGCCCGCCTCCAGGACCACGCCGGTGTTGCCGATCCGCTCCACCCAGGGGTGGATCACGGCGTGCTGCTCGCCCACCGGCCGCAGCTCGACGGGTCCCAGGTCGACGCGGCCGCCCGGCTCGAGCCGCTCCAGCCGCCCGCCCAGGCCCTGGTCGGCGAGCAGCTCGGCCGTCTGGGACTCCACGAGCACCCGGGCGTCGGGGTTGGCCCGCAGGAGCTCGGGTCCGCGGCGCGGATCGAGGTGGTCCGGGTGCTGGTGGGTCACCAGGACCGCGGTGAGTCCGGTCAGGTCGTCCAGGTCGGAGAAGGTCCCCGGGTCGACGAGGATGCGCTGGTCCTGCTCCTCGAGGAGCAGGCAGGCGTGGCCCCGGTGCGTCAGCTGCATGGTCTACCTCCGTCAGGTCGGTGTCGGCCCCACGCTAGGACGCCCGCTGGTGCTGCGCCAGGGGTGCGTACGCTGGGGCACCGTGGAGTTCCTCAACGGTATGCGGCCGACGCACGAGCTGACCTACGCCGACGTGTTCATGGTTCCCTCCCGCTCGGCGGTGACCTCGCGTCTGGACGTGGACCTGACCACCCCCGACCGGGTGGGGACCACGGTCCCGGTGGTGGTGGCCAACATGACCGCGGTCTCCGGCCGTCGGATGGCCGAGACGGTGGCCCGTCGGGGGGGTGCGGCCGTGCTGCCCCAGGACATCCCCCTGCCCGAGGTGCGGAGGACGGTCGAGCGCGTCAAGGCCAGCCACCCCGTCTACGAGACCCCGATCGTCGTCGAACGGTCCGCCCCCGTGGCCCAGGTCCTGTCCGTCATGGGCAAGCGGGCGCACCGGGCCGCGGTCGTCGTGGAGGCGGGTCGGCCGGTCGGGGTGGTGACCGAGGCCGACTGCGAGGACGTGGACCGGTTCTCCTCGGTCGCAGAGGTCATGCAGGAGCCCCGGGTGGTCCTGGAGGACGGCGTCGACCTGCGCGCGGCCTTCGACGACCTCGAACGCAGCCGCGCGGACCTGGCCCCCGTGGTCGCCGGGGGACTGCTGAGGGGCATCGTCACCCGCACCGGTCTGCTGCGCTCGGCGATGTACGCGCCGGCCGTCGACCCGGAGGGCCGGCTGTGCGTCGGCGCGGCGGTGGGGATCAACGGGGACGTGCCGGCCAAGGCGGCCGAGCTGCTGGCCATCGGGGTCGACGTCCTCGTCGTCGACACCGCACACGGGCACCAGGAGAAGATGCTCGAGGCACTGCCGCAGGTGGTCGCCGCCCGGGACGCCCACGCGGACCGCACCGGTGTCCGGGTCCCGGTCGTCGCGGGCAACGTGGTCTCCCGGGCCGGGGTGCACGACCTGGCCGCGGCCGGGGCGGACATCGTCAAGGTGGGGGTGGGGCCGGGCGCCATGTGCACGACCCGGATGATGACCGGTGTCGGGCGACCGCAGTTCTCCGCCGTCGTGGAGTGCGCGGAGGCGGCCCGGGAGACCGGGGCGCAGGTGTGGGCCGACGGCGGTGTCAAGCACCCCCGCGACGTGGCCCTGGCCCTGGCCGCCGGGGCCGCGTCGGTCATGGTCGGGTCCTGGTTCGCCGGGACCCTGGAGTCGCCGGGCGACCTCATGCGCGACGCGGAGGGCCGGGCCTACAAGGAGTCCTTCGGGATGGCCTCGGCCAGGGCGGTGCGTCAGCGCACCAGGGACCTGTCGGCCTTCGACCGGGCCCGGTCCGCGCTGTTCGAGGAGGGCATCTCCTCGGGCCGGATGTTCCTCGACCCCCACCGCCCCGGGGTGGAGGACGTCCTGGACCAGATCGTCTCCGGGGTGCGCAGCGCCTTCACCTACGCAGGGGCCCGGACCGTGGGAGAGTTCCACACCCGGGCCGTCGTGGGGGTCCAGGGGGCCGCCGGGTTCGAGGAGGGCAGGCCGCGCCACACCTCCTGGTGAGGCGCAGCCCGGGCGGCCGGTCGATCCTGTCCGCCGTCGCTCAGTCCTCCACGTGCCGCGTGTACCAGGCGGCGCCGATGATCCCCGCGTCGTTGCGCAGCTCGGCGGCCACCACCGGCGCCCGCAGGTGCAGCAGCGGAAGGAACTTGTGGGCCTTCTTCGACACGCCGCCGCCCACGATGATCAGGTCGGGCCAGAGGAGGTTCTCCACGTGGGAGTAGTAGCGCTGCAGCCGCTCGGCCCACTCCTCCCAGGAGAGGTCCTCCTCCTCGCGCGCGCTGCTGGCCGCCCTCGTCTCCGCGTCGTGGCCGTCGAGCTCCAGGTGGCCCAGCTCGGTGTTGGGCAACAGCTCACCACCCCGGAACAGCGCGGACCCGATCCCCGTGCCCAGCGTCGTCAGCAGCACCACGCCGTCGTTGCCCCGACCGGCGCCGTAGTGCATCTCGGCCACGCCGGCGGCGTCCGCGTCGTTGACCACGTGCACCGGCCTCTCGAGGTGCCGGGAGAACAGCGCGTCGGCGTCCGTGCCGATCCAGCTGGGGTCGATGTTGGCGGCCGTCCGCACCACGCCGTGGTGCACCACGGCGGGCACGGTGATCCCGACCGGGCTGTCGGCGTCGATCTCGTCGAACTCGTCGATGATCTGGGCCACGATCTCGGCCACCGCCTCGGGAGTGGCGTCGTCGGGGGTGTCGATGCGGACCCGGTCGGTCGCGAACGCGCCCTTCTCCAGGTCGACGGGGGCACCCTTGATGCCGCTCCCGCCGATGTCGACGCCGAGGATGTGCTGTCCCATGGTGGTCCTTCCGGTGGCTGGGGGACGGGCCACTGACGGCGGCCCGGGCTGGTCAGGGGAGGGTGAGGATCTCCGGGCCGTCCTCGGTGATAAGGATGGTGTGCTCGAACTGGGCGGAGGGACGGCCGTCGGCCGTCAGGACCGTCCAGCCGTCGTCCCACTCCACCCACTCGTGCGTGCCCAGGTTGAGCATCGGCTCGATGGTGAAGGTCATCCCCGGCTCGATGACCGTGTCGTAGTCCGGGGCGGCGTCGTAGTGGGGGATGACGAGCCCCGAGTGGAACGCCTCGCCGACACCGTGGCCGGTGAAGTCGCGCACGACGCCGTAGCCGAACCGCCTGGCATAGCTCTCGATGACCCGCCCGACCACGTTGATCTGCCGCCCGGGACGGGCCGCCCGGATCCCCCTCATCAGGGCCTCGTGCGTGCGCTCGACGAGCAGCCGGGTCTCCTCCGCGACGTCGCCGCACAGGAACGTCGCGTTGTTGTCGCCGTGCACGCCTCCCACGTAGGCGGTGATGTCGATGTTGCAGATGTCCCCGTCCCGCAGGGGCCGGTCGTCCGGGATGCCGTGGCAGACGACCTCGTTGACGGAGGTGCACAACGACTTGGGAAAACCCCGGTAGCCCAGCGTGGAGGGGTAGGCCCCGTGGTCCAGGAGGAAGGCGTGGCCCGCGCGGTCGATCTCGTCCGTGGTGACCCCCGGGCGGACCATCTCGCCGCACAGCTGCAGCGCCCGGGCGGCGATCCGACCGGCGTGCCGCATCCGCTCGACGGTCTCGGCGTCCTTGACCTCCGACCCCCGGAACGGCGCCGGCGCCGGCCGGTCGACGTACTCCGGGCGGGGCAGGTCGGTCGGGACGGCGAGACGGGGACTGATCTTTCCGGGGGCGAGGGGTGTGCTCGTCGGCATAGGGTCGAGTGTAGGTGGCCCGTCCCGAGGCGGCCCACGGCCCGAGGAAGTGCAGTCGTGCCCCACGGGCACCACCACCGGAGGAGACGGTATGCAGTACTGGTTCAACACCCGCACCGGCCAGGTCGAGGCGGGGGACGACCCCGAGCGTGCCCGCAGCCACGACCTGCTGGGGCCCTACGCCACCGAGGAGGAGGCCTCTCGGGCGCTCGACATCGCCGCGGAGCGGACGGCCCGCTGGGACGAGGAGGAGGCGGCCGAGGACGAGTGGCGCACCGGTGACCCGCAGGCCCGGGACTGGGACGCCAACCCGCTCAACGGCTGACGTCGCTCACCGGCGCAGCGCTGGAAGCACCTCCCGGCCGAAGACCTCGATCCACTCCGCCTGGTTGCGCCCGACGTTGTGCAGGTAGACCCGGTCGAAGCCGTGGTCGAGGTAGCTCTGCACGTGGGCCCGGTGCACGTCCGGGTCGCTGGAGATCACCATCCGCCCCTCGAAGTCCTCGGCGCGCACGAGCGCGGCCATCTGGGCCAGGTCGTGGGGGGAGCGGATGTCGGCCTTGGGGAACTTCATCCCCCCGTTGGGCCACTCGGTGAGGGCGTTGGCCACGGCCTCCTCGTCGGTCGGCGCCCAGGAGAGGTGGAGCTGCAGCACCCGGGTCATGCCGTCGGGGTCCTTGCCGGCGTCCCTGGCCCCCTGGGCGAACCGGTCCAGGAGCATGCCGACCTTCTCGTGCGGGGCGCCGACGGTGATGATCCCGTCGGCGTGGCGACCGGTACGGCGGGCGTTCACCGGTCCTGCCGTCGCCACGAGGATCGGCGGCGCCTGCTCGGGCATCGTCCACAGACGGGTGGTCTCCATGCGGAAGTGCTCTCCGGCCCAGCGCGAGTCCTTGCCCTCCCGGGATGAGGTGAACAGCTGGGAGATCAGCTCCACCGCCTCGAACATCCGGCGGGAGCGCTCGCCGGCCTCGGGCCAGTAGCCGCCGACCACGTGCTCGTTGAGCGCCTCGCCGGCCCCCAGGCCCAGCCAGGTCCGGCCCGGGTACATGGCCTCGAGGGTCGCCGCGGCCTGGGCGACGATCGCCGGGTGCCAGCGGAAGCTGGGACACACGACCCCCGGGCCGAGGTCGCCCCGGGTACGTTCGCCGACCGCCGTCAGCACGTTCCAGACGAAGGCGGACTCGCCCTGGGCGGGCACCCACGGCTGGAAGTGGTCGGCCGCCATGCAGCCGGAGAAGCCGTGCTCCTCGGCCAGCGCGGTCAGGCGCACGGCCTCCGCGGGGTGGAACTGCTCGAGCATGGCGGCGTAGCCGATCGTGGGGGTGCTCATGACGAGAGCGTAGGCGGCGCACGCGGGTAGGGTCCGACGGATGGACGACCTCCTCGTGGAACGGGTCCTGCGGGCGGTCGAGGCGGTGCCGCCGGGCCGGGTGGTCAGCTACGGGGACCTCGCCTCGCTCGTGGGCACGGGTCCTCGTCACGTGGGGGCGGTGATGGCGCGGTGGGGCTCCGGCGTGCCGTGGTGGCGGGTGACCGACCGGTCCGGGCGGTTGCGGCCGGACCTGCTCGCGCGGGCCCGGGAGCAGTGGCTGCAGGAGGGGATCGGGCTGAGCACCGACGGCCGGGGCGTCCGGTTCGAGGCCCACCGGGCCGACCTCGACCGCCTCGCGCAGGACCACGCCCGGGCCACCGCGGACCTGGACGATGCGGCAGGATGAGGTCATGAACCGCCAGCAGGAGTACGTCCTCCGCACCATCGAGGAGCGGGACATCCGGTTCGTCCGGCTCTGGTTCACCGACATCCTCGGCACCCTGAAGTCGGTGGCGGTGGCCCCCGCCGAGCTCGAGCAGGCCTTCACCGAGGGCATCGGGATCGACGGCAGCGTCATCGAGGGGTTCACGAGGGTGTACGAGGCCGACATGGTGGTCCAGCCGGACGCCGACACCTTCCAGGTCCTGCCCTGGCGGGAGCGGACGGCCCGGATGTTCTGTGACATCCACATGCCGGACGGGAGCCCGGCCGCCACCGACTCGCGGCACATCCTGCGCCGGGCGCTGGACGCCGCCGGGCAGGAGGGCTTCACCTTCTACACCCACCCGGAGATCGAGTTCTACCTCTTCAAGGAGCCCTACGACCCCTCGGTCGGCCCGGTCCCGGTCGACCAGGCCGGCTACTTCGACCACGTCGCCCGCGGGGACGGCCACGACTTCCGTCGCGGCGCGATCGAGATGCTGGAGCAGATGGGCATCTCGGTCGAGTTCAGCCACCACGAGGGCGGCCCCGGCCAGCAGGAGATCGATCTGCGCTACGCCGACGCCCTGTCCATGGCGGACAACATCATGACCTTCCGCACGGTCGTGCGAGAGGTCGCCCTCCACGAGAAGGCGTTCGCCACGTTCATGCCCAAGCCGCTGGCGCCGCACCCGGGCTCGGGCATGCACACCCACGTGTCGTTGTTCGAGGGGGACACCAACGCGTTCTACGAGCCCGGAGCCTCCTACGAGCTGTCCACGACCGGACGGCGGTTCATGGCCGGGGTGCTGGCGCACAGCCGCGAGATCTGCGCGGTGACCAACCAGTGGGTCAACTCCTACAAGCGCCTCTGGGGCGGCGGGGAGGCCCCCGCCTACGTGTGCTGGGGGCACAACAACCGCTCGGCGCTGGCCCGGGTGCCCATGTACTCCATCGGCAAGGGTCACTCCCGCCGGATCGAGGTCCGCTCGATCGACGCCGCCTGCAACCCCTACCTGACGTATGCCGTGATCCTCGCCTCGGGCCTGCGCGGCATCAAGGAGGGCTACGACCTGCCCCCCGAGGCCGAGGACGACGTGTGGGCGCTGACCGACAGCGAGCGGCGCGCCCTGGGGATCGACCCGCTGCCGCAGAGTCTGGGGGAGGCGGTCGCCGTGATGGAGGAGTCGGACCTGGTCGCCGAGGTCCTGGGCGAGCAGGTCTTCGACTTCTACCTGCGGAACAAGTGGCAGGAGTGGGGCGAGTACCGCTCCCAGGTCACCCGCTTCGAGCTCGACCGCTACCTGCTGCACCTGTGAGGTCCGGACCCGTGCGGCGTCGTGGTGGTCCGCCGGGGGAGGACGACGGGCCGGTGACGGCGGCCGAGCTGGCCCGTGCCGGGGTCGCCGACACCCGTCGCTCCGGCGGGCTCCTCGCCGAGGTCGTGGAACGGGCGGGCGCGGAGCTGGACGTCCCCGCGCTCCTGGGGGACCTGTCCCGGGTCGCCGACCCGGACGCCGCGCTCCTGGGGCTCGTCCGGCTCCTGGACCCGCGCACCACCGCGACCGACGGGTCCCGCACCGACGGGGCGGTGCTCCCCGTGGTGCGTGGGGGAGGCACCGCCCGCCGCCGGCTGCTCGCGCTGCTCGGGGGGAGCGGGGCGCTGGCCGACCACCTCGTCCGCCACCCCGAGCACCTGGAGGACGTCGTGGGGGGGGCGGACCCCGACCCGGCCCAGGTGGAGGACGCGGTCAGGGGGACCTCGGGCCGGGAGGGGGCCGAGGCGCTGCGCGTGGCCTACCGCCGTCAGCTGCTGCGGGTGGCGACCCGGGACCTCACCAGCGAGGACCCGGTCGACCTCCTCCCCGTGGTCGCGGCGGAGCTGGCGGAGCTGGCCGGCGCGGCCCTGAGGGGGGCGCTGGTGCTGGCCCGGGACGAGACCGAGGACGAGGCCTGCTGCGACCTCGCCGTCGTGGCGATGGGCAAGACGGGGGGGTGCGAGCTGAACTACATCAGCGACGTGGACGTGATCTTCCTGGTCGGCCCCCGGGACGGGACGTCGGAGGAGCAGGCCCTGGCCGTCGGGGCGGCGCTGGCCAGCGCGGTGATGCGCGTCTGCGGGCAGTCCACGTCCGAGGGGTCCCTGTGGCCGGTCGACGCGGCGCTGCGCCCGGAGGGCAAGAACGGCCCGCTCGTGCGCTCGCTGCACTCCCACCGCGAGTACTACCAGCGCTGGGCCAAGACCTGGGAGTTCCAGGCGCTGCTCAAGGCCCGTCACGTCGCGGGGGACCAGGAGCTCGCGGAGCGGTGGGCCGAGCTCGTCGGTCCGCTCGTCTGGGAGGCCGCCGGGCGGGAGAACTTCGTCGACGACGTGCAGGCGATGCGCCGCCGGGTCGAGCGCAACGTCCGGTCGGGGGAGGCCGACCGCGAGCTCAAGCTGGGCCCGGGCGGTCTGCGCGACATCGAGTTCAGCGTCCAGCTGCTGCAGCTGGTCCACGGCCGCACCGACGAGACCCTCCGCTCGCGCACCACGCTGGATGCGCTGGCCGCCCTCCGGGACGGTGGGTACGTGGGCCGCGACGACGCGCGGGTCCTCGACGAGGCCTACCGTCTGCTGCGCACCTTGGAGCACCGGTTGCAGCTGCACCGCATGCGCAGGACGCACGTCATGCCGACCTCGGAGGTCGAGCTGCGCCGGCTGGGCAGGTCGCTGGGGGAGCGGGGCGAGGCAGACCGCGCGGTGGTGCAGCGGTGGCGCGCCGTGCAGCGCGACGTGCGGCGGCTGCACGAACGGCTCTTCTACCGGCCGCTGCTGGGGGCCGTGGCCCGGCTGACCACCGACGAGGTGCGGCTCTCGCCGGAGGCCGCGCGGGAGCGCCTGTCCGCCCTGGGCTTCCGCGACCCCGAGGGTGCCATGCGCCACCTGGGGACGCTGACCGAGGGTCTGAGCCGGCGGGCCACCATCCAGCGCCACCTGCTGCCGGTGATGCTGGCCTGGTTCGCGGACGGGGCCGACCCCGACGCGGGCCTGCTGGCCTTCCGGCGGATCAGCGACGCGCTGGGCACCACGCACTGGTACCTGGGCATGCTGCGGGACGAGGGGACGGCCGCCGAACGGCTCGCGAGGGTCCTGTCCACCAGCCGGTATGCCGTCGACCTGCTGCTGAGGGCGCCGGAGACCGTCGCGCTGCTCGGCGACCCCGGCGCCCTCGTCGTCCCCGAGCAGGAGGCCCTGCTCGCCCGCATGTCCGCCGCGGCCACCCGTCGGGCGGACCCGGGCGAAGCCTTCGTGGCCGTCCGGACGGTACGGGCCCGCGAGCTGGTCCGCACCGTGCTGGGCGACCTCGTGGGCGGGTGGTCCGGTGAGCAGGTCCGGCGCGCCCTGACCGACGTGACCGACGCGACGCTCCGGGGCGCCCTCCAGGTGGCCTCCCGCGTCGTGGAGGAGCGCGACGGCGGGCTCGTCACCGACCTGCTGGTCGTCGGCATGGGCCGGCTGGGCGGGCGCGAGCTGGGCTACGCCAGCGACGCGGACGTGCTCTACGTGCACCGCCCGCACCCGGGGGCCGACCCCGAGCTGGCCACCCGGCAGGCCGGCGACGTCGTGGCCGAGCTGAGGTCCGGCCTGTCCGGACGGGCCGGACCGGACCCGGCGCTGGAGCTGGACGCCGACCTGCGCCCGGAGGGACGGTCCGGGCCGCTGGTGCGGACGCTGGAGAGCTACGCCACCTACTACGCCCGCTGGTCCGCCGGCTGGGAGTCGCAGGCGCTGCTGCGCGCCCGGCCGGTCGCCGGCGACGAGGACCTGGGGCGGGCCTTCACCGAGCTCGTCGAACCACTGCGCTGGCCGCGCGGCGGGATCACCCCGGAGGCCGTGCGCGAGATCCGCCGGCTGAAGGCGCGGATGGAGGCCGAGCGGCTGCCCCGGGGGGCGGACCCCCGGGCCCACCTCAAGCTCGGACGCGGCGGCCTCTCCGACGTGGAGTGGGTGGCCCAGCTCCTGCAGCTGCAGCACGCCCACGAGCACGCGGGGCTGCGCACGACCAGCACCCTGGCTGCGCTCGAGGCGGCGGTGGAGGCCGACCTGCTGTCGGCCGAGGACCAGGCGACGCTGGCCCGCGCGTGGACGCTGGCCTCCCAGCTGCGCGACGCCGGGGTGATGTGGCGGGGGCGGGCCGTCGACTCGGTCCCCAGCGCCCTGCGTGACGCCGAGGGGATGGCCCGGGTGATGGGACGCTCCCCCGGCCACGGGTCGGAGCTGGCCGAGGAGTGGCGGCGCACGGCCCGGCACGCCCGGCAGGTCGTCGACCGTCTCTTCTACGGCGACGCGCCACCCTCGCCCGGGGGGCGCAGCCCGGTGTCGACACCGGGGGCCCAGCGGTCCCGCCCGGGTCGGGCGGCCGGCTTCGACCGGGCGCCCGGGGGCCCACCGCGCTCGGCCTCGCGCTTCCCCCGTCCGAGCCGGGGCCGGGGCGGTCACGACGGCGGTCCGTCCGGTGGCCGGGGGCGTTCGTAGGATGTCCGGGTGACCACCCCCAGCACCCGTCCCTCGGACGACCGGACGTCGGCGTCGGCGTCGGCGACGCTGCCGACCGCGCTCCTGCTGCTGGGCGGCCCGCGTGAGCGGGTGGCGGACTGGGTCGGACGGTCCGTGGTCCCGCTGGTGTGGGCACCGGCCGGCCGGTGGAGCCTGGTCGTCGCCGTGGGAGGCACCCGCACCGGCCCGCCCTACGACGACGGCGCCCTCCTGCTGGCCGGGCGCCCCGTGCCGGGCCGGACCGGTCCGGCCCTCGGGTTCTTCGAGGTCGGCGGGCGGGCGGTGGTCACCCTGCACACGGCCGGTCGACGCCGGGGGCCGGGCTGGGTGGTCTGGGAGCCGGAGGTGGGTCTGGTCCGCCCGCCGGGTCTGGACCTTGCCGGCCCGGGGGAGATCGTCCGGGCCGCCGGTTGCCCGGCCCGCAGCAGGGAGGAGCTCGTCGACCTGCTCCACGAGACGAGACCACGCCCGGTGACCATGCTGCAGGCGGTGATGGCCACGCTCGGCCTTCCCGGACCCCGGCTGCTGCAGGATCCCGCCCGGGCCGAGGACCTGCCGGGGGCGGCCCGGCACGAACCCTCCGGCCGTCAGGTGACGTGGTTCGAGGACGCCGTCGCCGACTCCGTCAGGCTGCGGCGCGAGCTGGGGGTGCTCGAATGAGCGGCCGCCCGCGGGCGAGGGTGCCGGTGGGACTCCCCGAGGGGAAGGCGGCGGGGCGGGTCCGCCGATGAGCTCGTTCGAGCTCCTGCCGGCCGTGGACGTGGCCGGACGGCGGGCCGTGCAGGTCGTCGGTCCCGGGCCCGCCGATCCGCTCGAGGTGGCCCGGCACTGGATCGAGGAGGGCGCCGAACGGATCCACCTGGTCGACCTGGACCGCGCGTTCGGGAGGAGCCCGGACCCGGCCTTCCTCGCCGGCCTGGTGCAGGCTCTGCCGGTCCCGGTCCAGCTCTCCGGAGGGTTGGACGACGGCGCGGCGGTCTCGCAGGCCCTGGCGACCGGGGCGTGGCGCGTCAACCTCGCGACCACGGCGCTGCAGGACCCGGTCGCGGTGGGTCGGCTGCTCGCGGCCGAGGGCCCGCGGATCGCCGTCGGGGTGGACGTGCTCGGGGACCGGGTGGTCGCGCGGGGCTCGGGCGTCGACCTCGGCCCCCTCGTGGGGGTCCTCGACCTGCTCGTGGAGCTGCTCACCCCGACGACCGCCGGCGCGGTCGTGCTCGCCGACGCGGGCCGCGACGGCCGCCGAAGCGGTGCGGACGTCGGCCTGCTCGCCCGCGTCGTGGCACGGCTGGGGACGCGCGTGCCCGTGGTGTCCTCGGGCGGGATCGCGGAGCTCGACGACCTCCGGGCCCTGCGGGCGGCCGGGGCGTCCGGCGCGGTCCTGGGCGCCGCCCTGTACCACGGCGCCTTCACCCTCTCGCAGGCCAAGGAGGCCGTCGCATGACCCACCGCTTCAGCGCCCACGACCCGCGGGCCGGGCACGACAGCGCAGGGGTCCCCTGGACGGGGCGGACCCTCACCGGCACCGGGTTCGAGGGGGACACCGGTGCGGCGGACGAGACGCTCGCGGCACTCCTCGCGGCCCACGGCCGGGCGGCGTCCGGGGGTGCGGACGCCGGGGTCGACCCGGCCGAGCTCGTCGCCGCCGTGGCCACGGCGCGGCTCGTGGTGCCCGTGGTGGCCGTGCCGGGCGAGGTGGACGACAGTTCGGGCGTGCCCGTGGACGTCTCCAGCGACATGGCCTCGGTGACGCTGGTGGCCCCCGACGGGGCGCGCGCCCTGCCGGCCTTCACCTCCACGGCGGCCCTGGCCGCCTGGAACGCCGACGCCCGCCCGGTGCCGGTGACTGCCCAGCGCGCCGCGCTCGCCGCCGTCCAGGAGGGGTGCTCGGTCATCCCGCTGGACCTGCCCGCGCCGCCGGGCACGGCGGCATACCTGCTCCGGCCGTCCATGGTGTGGGCCCTCGCGACGGGTCGTCCGTGGGTCCCGGCGCACGAGGACGACCAGGTGCGGGCCGCTGTCGCCGCGGCGGTGGCCGGGGAGGAGGCGGTCGTCTCCCACGACTGCGCCGCCGGCCCGGACCTCGCGCTCCAGGTCGGGCTGACGCTCGTGCCAGGGCTGACCCAGGACGAGGTCCGCCGGCTGGTCACGTCGGTGGGGGAACGGATCGCCGCCGACGGCGAGACGCGTGCGCGCATCGACGCGGTGACCTTCCGGCTGCGGGGCGCCTGAGGCCCGGCTGCGGCCCGGACCGACGACGGGCGCGCCACCCCCGCAGGAGCGACGCGCCCGTCCGGACCGGTCCGACGATCAGCTGTGGGCGGCGTGGCCCGGCTGGGCCGAGGCCGCGACCTCGGGCCGCACACCCTCGGCGTCCGGGCTGCCGGTGTCCGCGTCCTTGGGACCGGCGCCCGGGACCTGGTCGCCCTTGGCGGCCCGGTAGGCCTCCTCGACGCGGCGACCGATGCCCTCGTCCACGTTGCGCCAGTACTCGAAGACGCGGGAGAGCACGGGCTCGCGCACGTCGTCGGGCATCAGCGAGCCGACGACGGTCTCCACGAGCCGACCGCGCTGCTCCTCGCTGTACACCTCGCGCACGAGGATCCCCGGCTGGGTGAAGTCGTCGTCGTCCTCGCGCAGCGTGTAGGCCTGCCGCACGAGCTCGCCGTCGGCCTCCCAGCCGTTCTCGACCGGGCCGGTCTCGTCCGACCACGGACGGTCGTAGGAGTTGGGCGCGTAGGTGGGCTGGTTGCCCGAGTGCAGGAACGCCATCGGACCGTCGAACTGGTAGGCGTTCGTCTGCACCTTCGGCTGGTTGACCGGCAGGTGCTGGAAGTTCGCACCGATCCGGTGCCGCTGGGCGTCCGGGTAGGAGAACACGCGGGCCAGCAGCATCTTGTCGGGGGAGACCCCGGTGCCGGGCACCTGGTTGGACGGGGAGAACGCCGCCTGCTCGATCTGGGCGTGGAAGTTCACCGGGTTGCGGTCCAGGGTCAGGGTGCCGACCTTGACCAGCGGGTAGTCCGCGTGCGGCCACACCTTGGTGAGGTCGAACGGGTTGATCCGGTAGGTCTTGGCCTCCTCGTACGGCATGATCTGCATCGACAGCGTCCAGGAGGGGAGGTCGCCCGCCTCGATCGCGTCGAAGAGGTCGCGCCGGTGGAAGTCGGCGTCCTCGCCCGCGAGCTGACCGGCCTCCTCGTTGGTGAGGTTCTCCACACCCTGGTGGCTGTGCCAGTGGTACTTGACGAAGAAGCGCTCACCCTGGGCGTTGACCCACATGTAGGTGTGCGAGGAGTAGCCGTTCATGTGCCGCCAGGTCTTCGGCAGACCACGGTCGCCCATGAGGTAGGTGACCTGGTGGGCCGACTCCGGCGTCGAGGTCCAGAAGTCCCACTGCATGTTGTTCGAGCGCAGGCCGCTGTCGGGCAGGCGCCGCTGGCTGCGGATGAAGTGCGGGAACTTCATGGGGTCGCGCACGAAGAAGACCGGCGTGTTGTTGCCGACCACGTCGTGGTTGCCCTCGCTCGTGTAGAGCCGCACCGCGAAGCCGCGCACGTCCCGCCAGGTGTCCGGAGACCCCTGCTCACCGGCGACGGTGGAGAAGCGCACGAGGGCCTCGGACTCCGCACCCTTCTGGAAGCCGGCTGCGCTGGTCCAGCGGGAGACGTCCTCGGTGACGACGAACCGGCCGAAGGCGCCCGAGCCCTTCGCGTGGGGCAGGCGCTCCGGAACCTTCTCCCGGTCGAAGTGGGCCAGGGTCTCGATGAGGCTCACGTCGTGCAGGAGCAGCGGCCCGTCGGCGCCGACGGACAGGGAGTTGCGGTCCGAGCCCGAGGGCACGCCCGCCGTGGTGGTGGACCCCGTGGTGCGGGGGTGCTCCTCGGAATGCAGCTGGTTGACGAACCCGTGCTGGGTCTGGCTCATGCGTTCTCCTTCGCGTGGTGGATGGGCGTGGTGGTTCGGGTGGTCGCCGGTGGTGCACCGGCGGCGCCGACGTCGTCGGTGCGGCAGTCCGGACAGAGCCCCCAGTAGATGACCTCGGCCTCGTCGACGAGGAACCCGAGGGCCTGGGGTGCGGTGGGGTCCAGGCAGGGCACCGAGCCGGTGGAACAGGGCACGTCGTGCAGGTGGCCGCAGCCGCGGCAGACGACGTGGTGGTGGTTGTCCCCGCCGTCGATCTCGTAGCGGGCCACCGAGTGGGCCGGCTGGATGCGGCGGAGCAGGCCGGCCCCGTCGAGGGTGGACAGGACGTCGTAGACCCCCTGCACCGAGACGCCCGCCGCTCCGGCGGTGGAGCGGGCCCGGACCTGCTCGAGCACCCGGGCGGCGTCGGCGTGCGGGTGATCGGCGAGCACGTCCAGCACGGCCACCCTGGGCCCGGTGACGCGCAGCCCGGCGGCGCGCAGCAGGTCAACGGGGGCGGTCGGCACACCCCCATCGGACCATGTTTTCTTGAACGGTTCAAGTGTGGAGCCCCCGCGCGGGCAGGGCAGTCGGAACGCGGCGGTCGGGCCGAGCGCGGACGGGCGGCTGCGCGTCGCCCCGTCGCGCGGGGCCCCGGGGTGGATCTGCTAGCATGATCAATGACCAGTCGGACGTCCGCGCGTCCGACGTGCAAGAGGGGCCTCGGCCCCCACCCGCGTCGACCTCAGGGTCGCCGGGTCCGGGTCCGGCACCGCAGTGGTGCCAGGGTATGACGTGGCGAACCCACGGCATACCCCTCCTGCCGACCGACGGCCGGGTGGGACCCGTGTCAGGCCTCTTGCGCACCTGGTGCCAGGAGGCCTTTCTGGTGCCTGGTCGTCGCGAACGGACGAAGGAGCATGCACATCAGCGAGCCTCGCATCAACGACCGGATCCGCGTTCCCGAGGTCCGTCTGGTGGGACCGAACGGGGAGCAGGTCGGCATCGTGCGCGTCGAGGACGCGCTGCGGCTGGCGGCCGAGGCAGATCTCGACCTCGTCGAGGTGGCCCCGGAGGCCCGTCCTCCGGTCGCCAAGCTCATGGACTTCGGCAAGTACAAGTACGAGACCGCCATGAAGGCCCGGGAGTCCCGCAAGAACCAGGTCAACACGGTCATCAAGGAGATCAAGCTCCGGCCCAAGATCGACGACCACGACTACGGCACCAAGAAGGGTCACGTCGTCCGCTTCCTCAAGGGAGGCGACAAGGTCAAGGTCACGATCATGTTCCGCGGTCGCGAGCAGTCCCGGCCCGAGCTGGGCTTCCGGCTCCTGCAGCGCCTGGCCGAGGACGTCGCCGAGCTCGGTTTCGTCGAGAGCGCCCCGCGACAGGACGGCCGCAACATGGTCATGGTCCTGGGTCCGACCAAGAAGAAGACGGTCGTGCGCCAGGAGAAGCGCCGTGAGGCCGAGCGGACCAAGGGCGGTGAGGGCACCGCGACGACCCAGGACGGGACGGCTGCGGCCCCGGCCGATGACGAGACCGTCGGAGCCACCCCCGGGACCGACGTCCCGTCCACCCAGACCGAGCAGGTCTGACGGCGCTGCGGCGCCCCCACCTGCGCACCACCACGCCCGCGGCAGCCCGCGGGGAACCACGCACGAAGGAGATCGGCCCATGCCGAAGATGAAGACCCACAGCGGCGCCAAGAAGCGCTTCCGGGTGACCGGGACGGGCAAGGTCATGCACCAGCGGGCCCGCCACGTCCACAAGTTCCAGGAGCGCAGCTCCTCGGCCGCCCGTCGTCTCGTGAACGACAAGCTGGTCGCCCCGTCCGACGTCCGCAAGGTGAAGAAGATGCTCGGCCTCTGAGCCGCAGCACCTTCCCACCCCAGCACTAGCAAGGAGACATCACGTGGCACGCGTGAAGCGGGCTGTCAACGCCCACAAGAAGCGTCGGGTCGTCCTGGAGCGCGCCAGCGGCTACCGCGGCCAGCGCAGCAGGCTCTACCGCAAGGCCAAGGAGCAGGTCACCCACTCCCTGGTCTACTCGTACAACGACCGCCGCAAGCGCAAGGGCGACTTCCGTCGCCTGTGGATCCAGCGGATCAACGCCGGCGCCCGCGCGAACGGCATGACCTACAACCGGTTCATCCAGGGCCTGAAGGCCGCCGGGATCGAGGTCGACCGCCGCATGCTGGCCGAGCTGGCCGTGCACGACGAGGCCGCCTTCGTGGCGCTCGTCGACCTGGCCCGGGCCAACGTCCCCGCCGAGGGCGAGAAGGCCACCTCGGCCGCCTGAGCGTCGACGCACCCGACCGCCCCAGCCCCGTGACCGAGCCGCCGCCGCTGCGCACCCCGCGCAGCGAGCGCGTCAGGCAGGTCGCGGCGCTGGGGCGTCGTGCTGCCCGGGACCGGCAGGGCCGTTTCCTCGTCGAGGGACCCCAGGCGGTCCGGGAGCTGGTCGGGTATGCCGCGTCGGCGGCGGAGGCCCTGTACGTCACCCCGGCGGCGCTGGAGCGGCACGGCCCGCTGGTCGAGGAGGCCAGGGCCCTCGGCGTGCGCGTGCAGGAGTGCACCGAGGAGGTGCTCCGGGTGATGGCGGGCACCGAGCACCCGCAGGGGCTGCTCGCGGTCGCGGGGCGGGTGGACGTCCCCCTCGACCGGGCGCTGGACGCCGTCGGGACGACCGGGTTCGTCGTCGTCCTGGCCCACGTGCGCGACCCCGGCAACGCGGGGACGGTGCTGCGGGCGGCGGACGCGTTCGGGGCCTCGGCCGTGCTCGTCAGCGCGGCCTCCGTCGACGTCTACAACCCCAAGGTGGTGCGCTCGACGGTCGGCTCGCTGTTCCACCTGCCCGTGAGCGTGGGGACGCCCGTGGGCGAGCTGCTGGAGGCCTGCCGGGCCAGGGGGATCCGGCTGCTCGCGGCCGACGGGTCGGGCCCGACGCCGCTGCCGGACGTGGACCTCACCGGCCCGCACGCGTGGGTGATGGGCAACGAGGCCTGGGGCCTGCCGCCCGAGGTGCTCGACGGGTGCGACGACGTGGTGTCCGTGCCGATCCGACGGGCGGAGTCCCTCAACCTGGCGATGGCGGCGACGGTCTGCCTGCACGCCTCGTCGGCGCGGACCCACGCCGGCTGACCAGCGCGGGCGGGTCCCCGACCTACTCCCGACGGCGTCCGAGGACGGCCAGGACCATGACCACGAGGGCCCCCACGACCGCCAGGGTGACGGTGAGGCCGACCTGCCCGTCGGGGGGGAGGGGGGTGCGGTCCTCCTCCTGCCAGGGCCACAGCGCCCGCAGCGCTCCGACGATCACGCCCGTGAGCACGACGAGCGTCGTCGCGTGGTGGTGCTCCAGGAGCCGCTGCAGCAGGCGGAGGAACGACGCCAGGCCCACGGCCGCCCCGGCCCCGAAGACCAGCAGGTACCCCCAGTCCCGGTCGTTGAGGGCGGCCAGCGTGGGTTGGTAGAGACCGAGCGTCAGCAGCAGGAAGGAGCCCGACAGCCCGGGGAGCGCGAGCGCGCAGACGGCGACCGCGGCGGCGGCGAAGATCACGGCCGGGTGGGCCGGCAGCTCCTGGGGCGGCAGCCCCACGAGGACGGCCGCCACCACGGCGGCCAGCACGGCGAGCCCCACCCTGGGGGCCGTCCACGCCCGGCCGACCATCGTGGCCGGCACGAGCACCGCGGCGGCGCTCATCCCCAGGAACAGCCCGAGCGTGGGCACCGGGTGCCGCTCGGCGACGGGGGCGACGAGCGCGGCCGTGAGCAGCGCGGCGGGGACCATGCCGAGGATCACCGGGAGCACGACGTCCCAGCGCACCCGGGCCAGCTCGGCCCGGGCGGCGGCCCGGTCCGTGAGCAGCAGACGCAGCCCGCCCACGAAGTGCCCGGCCGAGGTGACGAGCCGTTCGTAGACGCCGACGATGAGCATGACGGTGCCTCCGCTGATCCCCGGCACCACCTCGGCGGCGCCGATGAGCGTGCCGCGGGCGGCGTGCAGGAGCGAGGTCGTCACGGGGGGCATGGCGGAAGCCTAGGTGCTCGTCCGGGTCCGTCCCGCCGCCGCCTACACTTGCGCAGGTGTCCGGACCCAACACCAGCTACGACCCCGTCGAGGTCGCCGCGCTCGCCCCGGAGGCGGTCGAGCAGGCCGTCGCCGACGCCCTCGCCGCGATCGCGGCCGCCGACTCCCTGGAGGCGCTCAAGGCAGCGCGGCTCGCGCACGCCGGTGAGCGCTCTCCGCTGGCCCTGGCCAACCGGGAGATCGGGGCCCTGCCCCCCAGCGCGAAGGCGGACGCGGGCAAGCGGGTGGGCCAGGCCCGCGGCCGGGTCGGCGCCGCGCTGACGGCGCGGCAGGCCCAGCTCGAGGCCGAGCGCGACGAGCGGATCCTCGTCGAGGAGGCCGTCGACCTCACGGCGGTGCCCGCCCGCCGGCCGCTGGGTCGCCGGCACGTCCTCACCGTCACCGCCGAGCGGATGGCCGATGCCATGGTCGGTATGGGGTGGGAGATCGCCGAGGGCCCGCAGGTCGAGGCGGAGTGGTTCAACTTCGACGCGCTCAACTTCGACAAGGACCACCCCGCGCGGCAGATGCAGGACACCTTCTTCGTCGACCCGGCCGAGGCGGGGCTGGTGCTGCGGACCCACACCTCGCCGGTGCAGGCCCGGTCCCTCCTCGAGCGCGGTGTGCCGCTCTACGTCGCGGTCCCGGGCAAGACCTTCCGCACGGACGAGCTGGACGCCACACACACGCCGGTCTTCCACCAGCTGGAGGGCCTGGCGGTCGACGAGGGGCTGACGATGGCGCACCTGAAGGGCACCCTGGACCGCCTCGCCGAGGCGATGTTCGGGCCCGGGATCGTCTCGCGGCTGCGCCCCGCCTTCTTCCCGTTCACCGAGCCCAGCGCGGAGATGGACTTCCGCTGCTTCGTCTGCCGGGGGGAGGACGCCGGGTGCCGGACCTGCGGCGGCACGGGCTGGATCGAGTGGGGCGGCTGCGGCATGGTCAACCACAACGTCCTGCGGGCGTGCGGCGTGGACCCGCAGCGATACCAGGGCTTCGCCTTCGGCATGGGGGTGGAGCGCACGGCGATGTTCCGGCACGGCGTCACCGACATGCGGGAACTGATCGAGGGAGACGTGCGCTTCAACGCGCAGTTCGGGATGGAGATCTGATGCGGGTTCCGGTCGACTGGCTGGGCGAGTACGTCGAGCTGCCGCAGGGCGTGACCGGTGCGCAGATCGCCGCCGACCTCGTGGCCGTGGGGCTGGAGGAGGAGGGCCTGCACACCAGCGGGGTGGGCGGCCCCCTCGTCGTCGGGAGGGTGCTCGAGAAGCACCCCGAGCCGCAGAAGAACGGCAGGACGATCAACTGGTGCCAGGTCGACGTTGGGGACGCCAACGGCAGCGGCGAGCCGCAGGGGATCGTCTGCGGTGCGCACAACTTCGAGCCCGGCGACCTCGTCGCGGTGATCCTGCCCGGTGGTGTCCTCCCAACGCCCCAGGGTCCGCAGACCATCGCCGCGCGCAAGACCTACGGCCACGTCTCGGCCGGCATGATCTGCTCGGTCCGCGAGCTGGGGATCGGGGACGACCACGACGGGATCATCGTGCTGCCACGCCTCCTGGGGCAGGACCGGGTCGATGAGCTGGGCCTGGCGCCGGGCGACGACCTGGTGGGCGTCCTCGGCCTGGACCGCGAGGTCGTCGAGGTCAACGTCACGCCCGACCGCGGCTACTGCTTCTCCGTCCGCGGCGTCGCCCGGGAGTACTCCCACTCCACGGGGGCCGCCTTCGTCGACCCCGCGGACCTGCCCGTCGACCCGGCCACCGACGCGGGGTATGCCGTGGAGCTGGCCGACCAGGACCCGCTGGACGGGGTGCCCGGCTGCGACCGGTACGTGGCCCGGACCGTGCGCGGCATCGACCTGACCCGGCAGACCCCGGAGTGGATGGCCCGCCGCCTCACCGAGGCCGGGATGCGCCCGATCGGCCTGGCCGTGGACGTGACCAACTACGTGATGCTGGCGCTGGGGCAGCCGCTGCACGCCTTCGACCTGCAGACGCTCGACAGCCCGATCCTGGTCCGCCGGGCGCGGGCGGGGGAGCGGCTGCGGACCCTCGACGACGTCGACCGGCCCCTGGACCCCGAGGACCTGCTGATCACCTGCGGGTCGGACGGGGAGCGGATCCTGGCCCTCGCGGGCGTGATGGGCGGAGAGGACGGCGAGATCACCCCCGGCACGACCACCGACGTGCTCATCGAGTCCGCCCACTTCGACTCCCGGACCGTCGCCCGCAGCTCGCGCCGCCACCGGCTGTCGAGCGAGGCGGCCAAGCGCTTCGAGCGGGGGGTGGACCCGGCGGTCGCCGACGCCGCCGCCCAGCTGGCCGTCGACCTCCTGGTCGAGCACGGAGGCGGGTCCGCCGACCCGGCGATCACCGACCGGGACCTCCGTGCCGGGGGACCGGCCGTCATCCCCCTCGACCTCGGCCTGCCCTCGCGCTACGTGGGTGTGGACTACCCCGAGGAGCGCGTGCGCGAGATCCTGGGGATGATCGGCTGCCGGCTCGAGGACGCGCCGGCAGAGGCGTCCGACGACCGCGGTGCCCCCGGGTCCCCGGAGACGTCCGCGACCCCGTCCGCCGCCCGGGTGCTCGTCACCCCGCCCAGCTGGCGGCCGGACCTGACCGACGCCCCGACGCTCGTCGAGGAGGTCGCCCGGATCGACGGGTACGACCGGATCCCCTCGGTCGTCCCCCGGGCCGTCGGTGGCCGCGGGCTCACGCACGGCCAGCGGTCCCGCCGGACCGTGGCGGCCGCCCTGGCGGGCCAGGGACTTCACGAGGTGCTCACCTACCCCTTCGTGGGCGAGCAGCGCCTCGACGAGCTGGCGCTGACGGAGAGCGACCCGCGGCGTCGGGCGCTGAGGCTGGCCAACCCCCTCTCGGACGAGTCGCCCCTGATGCGGACCGAGCTCCTGCAGACGCTCCCGGACATCCTGCGCCGCAACCTCTCCCGCGGCGCGAAGGACGTGGCGCTCTTCGAGATCGACACGGTGACCCTGCCGGACGGCGCGGCCGCGGCACCGGTCCCCGGTGTCGGCGTTCGACCGGATGACGGTGTGCTGCAGCAGATCCGGGCCGCCGTGCCCACTCAGCCCTGGCACGTGGCGCTCATCGCCTCAGGGCAGGCCGAGCGCTCCGGGTGGTGGGGGGCGGGCCGTCCGCTCGACGTCACCGACGTGGTCGCCTGGGCCCACACGGTCTGCGACGCTCTCGGTGTGCCGGTGGTGCGACGCCCTGCCGGACGGCCTCCCTTCCATCCGGGACGGTGTGTCGAGCTGGCCCTCCAGGACGGAACCACGGTCGGGTGGGCGGGGGAGCTGCACCCCCAGGTGCTCCAGCGGCTGGGGCTCCCACCGAGGACGGCCGCGGCGGAGCTGGACCTGGACGTGCTCGTCACGGCCAGCGACCACCGCACCCAGGTGCGTCCGCTGTCCACCCAGCCGATGGCGTCCTCCGACGTGGCGCTCGTCGTCGGCCGCGCCGCGCGCTACGCGGACGTGGCCGGGTCGCTCCGGCTCGGGGCGGGCCCGCTGCTGGAGTCGCTCGAGCTCTTCGACGTCTACGTCGGCGACCAGATCGGGCCGGACCAGCACTCCCTGGCCTTCCGGATGCACTTCCGCGCCCCGGACCGGACCCTGACCACCGAGGAGGTCAACGCGGCGCGCGACGCCGCCGTGGCCCGCGCCGCCGAGGACCACGGCGCCGTCCAGCGCTGACCGGCGGGGCGTGGCACCCTGGGCACCATGGACGCCGACGCAGCCACCGACCGGACCGCCCTCGTCACCGGTGCCTCGCGCGGCATCGGGGCCCACGTCGTCGACGCCCTGCTCGGGGCCGGGTGGACGGTCGTGGGCCTGTCCCGCTCGGGCACGGTCGCCCCGGGGGCCGAGGGGCTGGCGTGCGACGTCACGGACGCCCGGGCCGTGGAGGCGGCCGTCGCGCAGGTCCTCGACCGGCACGGGCGGATCGACCTGCTCGTCAACAACGCCGGTCTGATCGAGACCGAGCAGCCGCTCTGGGACGCCGACGTGGACGAGTGGTGGCAGGTCATGGTGACCAACGTCAAGGGCCCCTTCCTGCTCATGCGCGCCGTCGTGCCGCACATGCTGGCGGCCGGCGGCGGTCGGGTCATCAACCTCAACTCCGGGTCCGGCACGCGGGAGAGCGACGTGCTCACGGCCTACCACGCCTCCAAGTCCGCCCTCGCCCGGCTCACGGGCGGGGTCGCCATGGCCGGCGCCGAGCACGGGGTGCTCGCCTTCGACCTGGCCCCCGGCGTGATCGAGTCCGACATGACGCACTCGATGCAGATGCACCGGGACCGCACCGAGTGGACCGACCCCGACGACGTCACGGCGCTGGTCCTGGCCCTGGCCGGCGGCGAGCTGGACGGCTTCAGCGGCCGGTTCGTCCGGGCGGGCACCGACGATCTCGACGTCCTGCGGGAACGCTCACGCGCAGGCCTCGGCGAGGGGGAGCGGATGCTCCGTCTGCGGCCCTGGGGCCAGGACGACCCGCTGCGGGGCTGACGTGCACGGCGCGCGCCCGTCGCGAGGGGCACCTCGGGGGCGGGGCGGCGCGTGCACCCGGGCACGACCGCATACTCATGCATGCTCTTGTATAGTCACGCCGTGACCAGCATTCCGATGACGCGGGCGGCGCGGCACCAGCGGATCGCCGACCTGCTCGAGCGCCACGCGGTGGGGTCGCAGGGCCAGCTGCTCGACCTCCTCGCCGAGGACGCCATCCACGTCACCCAGGCGACCCTGTCGCGCGACCTCGTCGACCTGGGGGCGGTCAAGGTGCGCCGGGGACGCCAGCTGGTGTACGCGGTCCCCGGTGAGGGCGGGGACACCACGCCACGACCCGCCCAGGACGCGCAGGAGGTGTCCGCCCGGCTGGTGCGGCTCCTGCAGGAGCTGCTGGTCAGCGCCCGTGCCGTCGGCAACCAGGTGGTCCTGCGCACCCCGCCCGGCGCCGCCCAGTTCCTCGCCGCGGCGATCGACCGCAGCGACGACCCGGACGTCCTCGGCACCATCGCGGGGGACGACACCATCCTGGTCATCACGACGGCGCCGGACGGCGGACCGGGAACCGCCGAGCGGCTGCTCTCCATCGCCGACGTCGGGGACCAGGGCCAGGGATGAGCGCCGGGCGCCCCGGTGCGGGGTCGCACCCCCGGCGATGGGGGAGACTGGGCCCATGACGGTAAGCCTGTGGGGAGGCCGCTTCACCGGCGGCCCCAGCGACGCCCTGGCGGCGCTCAGCAAGAGCACGCACTTCGACTGGCGCCTGGCGCCGTACGACCTCGCCGGTTCGCGCGCCCACGCGCGGGTGCTGCACCGGGCCGGTCTGCTCTCGGACGAGCACCTGGCGGCCATGCTCGACGGCCTGCGCCAGCTCGGTGAGGACGTGCGGACCGGGGCCTTCACCCCGGCCCCCGACGACGAGGACGTGCACACCGCCCTGGAGCGTGGGCTGATCGAGCGGGTCGGTCCCGACGTGGGCGGCCGGCTGCGGGCGGGCCGGTCCCGCAACGACCAGGTCGCCACCCAGTTCCGGATGTACCTGCGCGACCAGGCGCGGCTTCTGTCCGGCAAGGTGCTCGACGTCGTGCAGGCCCTCCTGGACCAGGCGGCGGCCCACCCGGCCACGGCGATGCCCGGACGGACGCACCTGCAGCACGCGCAGCCCGTGCTGCTGGCCCACCACCTGCAGGCGCACGCCTGGCCGCTGGTCCGGGACGTCGAGCGCTGGACGGACTGGGACGCCCGGGCCGCGGTGTCCCCCTACGGTTCAGGCGCGCTCGCCGGGTCCTCCCTCGGACTGGACCCGGGGTCGATCGCGCACGACCTCGGGATGGACAGGTCGAGCGAGAACTCCATCGACGGGACCGCCTCCAGGGACTTCGCCGCCGAGTTCTCCTTCGTCGCCGCCATGGTCGCGGTGGACCTGTCCCGCATCGCCGAGGAGGTCATCCTCTGGGCGACGGCCGAGTTCGGTTTCGTCACCCTCGACGACTCCTTCTCCACCGGGTCCAGCATCATGCCCCAGAAGAAGAACCCGGACGTCGCCGAGCTCGCCCGGGGCAAGGCCGGCCGTCTCATCGGGGACCTCGCCGGCCTGATGGCCACCCTCAAGGGACTACCGCTCGCCTACAACCGCGACCTGCAGGAGGACAAGGAGCCGGTGTTCGACGCGATCGACACCCTCGAGGTCCTCCTGCCCGCGGTGGCCGGGATGCTGGCCACCCTGACCTTCCACCGGGAGCGGCTCGAGGAGCTCGCCCCCCGGGGGTTCTCGCTCGCCACCGACGTCGCCGAGTGGCTGGTGCGCCAGGGCGTCCCCTTCCGCGTCGCCCACGAGGTCGCGGGGGAGTGCGTCCGCGTCTGCGAGGGGCGGGGCATCGGTCTGGACGAGCTCACCGACGAGGACCTCGCCGCCATCAGCCCGCACCTCGACCCGCGGGTGCGCGAGGTGCTGACCGTCCACGGTTCGCTGGCCTCGCGCAACGCCCACGGCGGCACCGCGCCGGCCAGGGTCAGCGAGCAGCACGCCCACCTGCTCAAGCAGGTCGCCCGGCACCGTCACTGGGTCCAGGACCTCCCGCGGGTGCGTGACTGAGGGCGCCCGCGACCGGGCCGCGCACGCGCGGCCGGCCGCTCCGGTGATGGTGGAGCCCGACCGCGACTGGTTGGCGCGTCCCGTCCTCGAGGTGGCACCGTCGCTGCTCGGCGCCCATGTCACGGCCGGCGGGGTGACCGTCAGGCTCACCGAGGTGGAGGCCTACGCAGGCACCCGCGACCCGGGTTCGCACGCGTTCCGAGGACCGACGCCGCGGACCGAGGTCATGTTCGGTCCCCCGGGGCACCTCTACGTCTACTTCTCCTACGGGATGCACTGGTGCTGCAACGTGGTCTGCGGCCCGGACGGTGAGGCGAGCGCGGTGCTCCTGCGGGCCGGCGAGGTCGTGCGGGGCATCTCCTCCGCCCGCGGTCGGCGGGACGCGGGCCGCGCCAGGCCGCACCCCGTCCGCGACCTCGCCCGCGGTCCGGCGCGCCTGGCGTCCGCCCTCGGACTGGCCCGGGAGCACGACGGCCTCGACCTCTTCGACGCCTCGAGCCCCGTCCAGCTGCGGATCGCGACCGGAGGGGTAGGCCCCGTGCGGCAGGGACCGCGGGTGGGGGTCTCCGGGGAGGGTGGTGACGCGCGGCTCCACCCGTGGCGCTTCTGGCTCGACGGGGACCCGACGGTGTCGGCCTACCGACCGGGGGCGACCCGGGGACGCGCCCGAGGGACCGGGACCGGACGGTCGCGGACGTAGGCTGGGCGCGCACCGCACCCTGTCCTGGGGCACCGCGACGACCTCCCAGGACCCGCCCCCCCGGAAGGACCAGCGAGCGTGACCAACATCCTCGACGAGCTGCAGTGGCGAGGTCTGGTGGCACAGTCCACCGACGAGGCCTCCCTCCGCGAGGCGCTCGACGACACCCTCACGGTCTACTGCGGGTTCGACCCCACGGCCCCCAGCCTGCACTTCGGCAACCTGGTGCAGCTGATCGTGCTGCGGCACCTGCAGCGCGCGGGGCACCGGGTCCTGTGCCTGGTGGGTGGATCCACCGGACTCATCGGCGACCCGAGGCCCACCTCGGAGCGGGTGCTGAAGACCAAGGAGACGACGGCCCAGTACGTCGAGCGGATCCGGGAGCAGGTGCAGCCCTTCCTGGACTTCGAGGGGGCCAACCCGGCGGTCGTGGTCAACAACCTGGACTGGACCGCGCCGCTGAGCGCGCTCGACTTCCTCCGCGACGTCGGCAAGCACTTCCGCGTCAACCAGATGATCCGCAAGGAGGCGATCGCCGCCCGGCTGGAGAGCCAGGAGGGCATCTCCTACACGGAGTTCAGCTACCAGCTCCTCCAGGCGCTGGACTTCCTGCACCTCTACCGGGAGCACGGGTGCACCCTGCAGACGGGTGGGCAGGACCAGTGGGGCAACCTGACGGCCGGGGTCGACCTCATCCACCGCGCGGAGGGCGCGACGGCCCACGTGATGACGACGCCGCTCGTCACCGACGAGAACGGGGAGAAGTACGGCAAGTCCGCCGGCAACGCGGTCTGGCTGGCCGCCGACATGACGAGTCCCTACGCGTTCTACCAGTACTGGATCAACGTGGCGGACAGCCAGGTGGGCAAGCTGCTGCGGGTGTTCACCGACCGCGACGAGTCCGGGATCGCCGATCTGGAGTCCGCTGCCGCGGAGCGTCCCCACCTGCGCGAGGCCCAGCGCGCCCTGGCTGCCGACGTCACCACCCTGGTCCACGGGGCGGCGGCGACGGCCCAGGTCGAGGCGGCCAGCCAGGTGCTCTTCGGCAGGGGGGAGCCGTCGGCGCTCGACCCGGACACCGTGCGGGACGCCACCGCCGAGCTGCCGGGGGCCGAGGTGCCCGTCGGGAGCAGCGTCGTGGAGGCGCTGGTGCTGACCGGACTGGCCGACAGCCGGGGAGCGGCGCGCCGGCTCGTGGCCGAGGGAGGGGTGAGCCTGAACAACGCCAAGGTGGCCGACGCAGAGCGCCTCCTGTCCGAGACCGACTTCCTGCACGGCCAGGTGGCGCTGCTGCGTCGCGGACGCAAGAGCCTCGCGGCGGCACGGCGCACCGTCCGCGCCGGCTCGGGGCAGGGCGGCATCACGGCCGAGGAGCTCACAAGCGCGACCGACGGGACCCCGACACCGCCGACAGGGCGCTGACCTGCAGATTTGTGTTCCCCCGAGGAGCGCCCTAAAGTTGTCTCTCGCCGCACCGACAGGGAGGCACGGACACCAGACAGGTGGCCGGTCCCGGGTCGGCATCCTCTCCGACCGCGCGGTCCTCGACCGCGACGCGGACTTGACCGCAGAGCGTCGGAGAGACTAGCCTGAAGAGGTTGCCCCGGATGAGGCTTGCACGGTTGTGTGGGTGTTCTGATGGTGTGTGTCCGATCTTTGAGAACTCAACAGCGTGTCAGTTTATTGATGCCATGTATTTGTTTTGCCACCGCGCTTCTGCCCCCCGGTGGGGTGTGGTGGTTTGTTTGTCAGGAAACTGGGTTCTTTGGTAAGAGTTTTGGTTTTTATCGGAGAGTTTGATCCTGGCTCAGGACGAACGCTGGCGGCGTGCTTAACACATGCAAGTCGAACGATGAAGCGGTGCTTGCACCGTGGATTAGTGGCGAACGGGTGAGTAACACGTGAGTAACCTGCCCTTCACTCTGGGATAACTCCGGGAAACCGGTGCTAATACTGGATATGACTCCAACTCGCATGGGTATGGAGTGGAAAGCTTTTGTGGTGGAGGATGGACTCGCGGCCTATCAGCTTGTTGGTGGGGTAATGGCCTACCAAGGCGACGACGGGTAGCCGGCCTGAGAGGGTGACCGGCCACACTGGGACTGAGACACGGCCCAGACTCCTACGGGAGGCAGCAGTGGGGAATATTGCACAATGGGCGAAAGCCTGATGCAGCGACGCCGCGTGAGGGATGACGGCCTTCGGGTTGTAAACCTCTTTCAGCTCTGACGAAGCTTTATCGTGACGGTAGGAGCAGAAGAAGCACCGGCTAACTACGTGCCAGCAGCCGCGGTAATACGTAGGGTGCGAGCGTTGTCCGGAATTATTGGGCGTAAAGAGCTTGTAGGCGGTTTGTCGCGTCTGCTGTGAAAGCCCGGGGCTTAACCCCGGGTCTGCAGTGGGTACGGGCAGGCTAGAGTGTGGTAGGGGAGACTGGAATTCCTGGTGTAGCGGTGGAATGCGCAGATATCAGGAGGAACACCGATGGCGAAGGCAGGTCTCTGGGCCACTACTGACGCTGAGAAGCGAAAGCGTGGGGAGCGAACAGGATTAGATACCCTGGTAGTCCACGCCGTAAACGTTGGGCGCTAGGTGTGGGTCCCATTCCACGGGGTCCGTGCCGCAGCTAACGCATTAAGCGCCCCGCCTGGGGAGTACGGCCGCAAGGCTAAAACTCAAAGGAATTGACGGGGGCCCGCACAAGCGGCGGAGCATGCGGATTAATTCGATGCAACGCGAAGAACCTTACCAAGGCTTGACATGTACCGGAAACTCTCAGAGATGGGGGCCCCGCAAGGTCGGTACACAGGTGGTGCATGGTTGTCGTCAGCTCGTGTCGTGAGATGTTGGGTTAAGTCCCGCAACGAGCGCAACCCTCGTTCTATGTTGCCAGCACGTGATGGTGGGGACTCATAGGAGACTGCCGGGGTCAACTCGGAGGAAGGTGGGGATGACGTCAAATCATCATGCCCCTTACGTCTTGGGCTTCACGCATGCTACAATGGCCGGTACAGAGGGCTGCGATACCGCGAGGTGGAGCGAATCCCTTAAAGCCGGTCTCAGTTCGGATTGGGGTCTGCAACTCGACCCCATGAAGTCGGAGTCGCTAGTAATCGCAGATCAGCAACGCTGCGGTGAATACGTTCCCGGGCCTTGTACACACCGCCCGTCAAGTCACGAAAGTCGGTAACACCCGAAGCCGGTGGCCCAACCCTTGTGGAGGGAGCCGTCGAAGGTGGGACTGGTGATTGGGACTAAGTCGTAACAAGGTAGCCGTACCGGAAGGTGCGGCTGGATCACCTCCTTTCTAAGGAGCACATCTGGCCCCAGCTGGTCCGTTCCCGTTCGGGGGTGGGCCTGGGGTCTGGTGCCCGTGTCGTGGGCGTTCGTCCCGCGGCGGGTGCTCGGGTGGAACATCGATATTCCGTCGCCTCACCGGCGCTCCTGCTGTCCTGACCTGGTACGGCCCGTCCCCCTTTTCGGGGGGGTGGGTGTGGAACGGTCGGCGCGGGGGTGGTTGGTGCTGGTGCTGACACGTTGTTGGGTCCTGAGGGATCGGGCGGCCCCCGTTGGTGGGGGTCTTCTGGTTGCTCTGGTTCGTCCGGGACCCTGGGTGCTGCCGTACCCGTCCGGTGCCGGTGCGTGCCTCGCGTAGAGCGGGGTGTGGACCGGTGGTGGGTGTGTGGCGGTGGTGTTTGCCTGGGGTTGGCCTGGTCGTGTGTTGAGAACTGTACAGTGGACGCGAGCATCTTTGTGGCTTTTTTGTCAAGTTTACAAGGGCGCACGGTGGATGCCTTGGCACCAGGAACCGAAGAAGGACGTGGGAATCTGCGATAAGCCTCGGGGAGTCGATAACCAGACTTTGATCCGAGGATTTCCGAATGGGGAAACCCGGCTGGACTCATCTCCAGTCACCCGCACCTGAATATATAGGGTGCGTGGAGGGAACGCGGGGAAGTGAAACATCTCAGTACCCGCAGGAAGAGAAAACAACATGTGATTCCGTGAGTAGTGGCGAGCGAAAGCGGACGAGGCCAAACCTCAGCTGTGTGATCACCTGGTAGGGGTTGCAGCTGGGGGGTTGTGGGAGTGTGTGTACCGGTGCTACCACGCCGGTGCGGAGTAAGAAATCGAGTTCATAGGCGAAAGGTCTGGGAAGGCCTGGCACAGACGGTGAGACCCCGGTAGCCGAAATGTTCTCGACTCCGTATCGCACGTCCCAAGTAGTACGGGGCCCGAGAAATCCCGTACGAATCTGGCAGGACCACCTGCCAAGCCTAAATATTCCCTGGTGACCGATAGCGGACAAGTACCGTGAGGGAAAGGTGAAAAGTACCCCGGGAGGGGAGTGAAATAGTTCCTGAAACCGTGTGCCTACAATCCGTCGGAGCCGGCCCGTGGGCTGGTGACGGCGTGCCTTTTGAAGAATGAGCCTGCGAGTTAGTGCTCAGTGGCGAGGTTAACCCGTGCGGGGTAGCCGTAGCGAAAGCGAGTCCGAACAGGGCGAATGAGTCGCTGGGTCTAGACCCGAAGCGGAGTGATCTACCCATGGCCAGGGTGAAGCGCGGGTAAGACCGCGTGGAGGCCCGAACCCACTTAGGTTGAAAACTGAGGGGATGAGCTGTGGGTAGGGGTGAAAGGCCAATCAAACTCCGTGATAGCTGGTTCTCCCCGAAATGCATTTAGGTGCAGCGTCATGTGTTTCTTGCCGGAGGTAGAGCTACTGGATGGCTGATGGGCCCCACCGGGTTACTGACGTCAGCCAAACTCCGAATGCCGGTAAGTAAGAGCATGGCAGTGAGACTGCGGGGGATAAGCTTCGTAGTCGAGAGGGAAACAGCCCAGATCACCAGCTAAGGTCCCTAAGCGTGTGCTAAGTGGGAAAGGATGTGGAGTTGCGAAGACAACCAGGAGGTTGGCTTAGAAGCAGCCACCCTTTAAAGAGTGCGTAATAGCTCACTGGTCAAGTGATTCCGCGCCGACAATGTAGCGGGGCTCAAGCACACCACCGAAGCTGTGGCAACGACACCTTTGCCCGGCCCTCCCCTTCGCGGGTGGGTCCAGGCGTGTCGTTGGGTAGGGGAGCGTCGTGCCGCGGGAGAAGCATCCGAGTGATCGAGATGTGGACGCGGCACGAGTGAGAATGCAGGCATGAGTAGCGAAAGAAGAGTGAGAAACTCTTCCGCCGAATGACCAAGGTTTCCAGGGTCAAGCTAATCTGCCCTGGGTAAGTCGGGACCTAAGGCGAGGCCGACAGGCGTAGTCGATGGACATCCGGTTGATATTCCGGAACCGGCGAAGGACCGCCCAGTACCGAATCATGTGATGCTAAGCGCCTGAAGCCTTCGCAGACCCTGTCCCCTTCGGGGGGTTGGTGAGCGGGGGTGGAACGCGTGGCCCGAGCGTGTAGTAGGTAAGCGATGGAAGGACGCAGGAAGGTAGCCTCCGCGTGGCGATGGTAGTCCACGTCCAAGAGCGCAGGACCGGGGAGAGGTAAGTCCGCCCCATCGGTGTCCGAGGCTTGATGGTGACCGTGTATGCGGGAAGAAGGGTGATCCTATGCTGCCTAGAAAAGTTCCTAGCGAGGTCCGAGCCGCCCGTACCCCAAACCGACCCAGGTGGTCAGGTAGAGAATACCAAGGCGATCGAGTGAATCGTGGTTAAGGAACTCGGCAAAATGCCCCCGTAACTTCGGGAGAAGGGGGGCCCGACGTGTGAGACCCCTTTGCGGGTTGGCACGGAGGGCCGCAGAGACCAGGGAGAAGCGACTGTTTACTAAAAACACAGGTCCGTGCGAAGTCGCAAGACGATGTATACGGACTGACGCCTGCCCGGTGCTGGAACGTTAAGGGGACGGGTCAGCCGCACTTGTGCGGCGAAGCTCTGAACTTAAGCGCCAGTAAACGGCGGTGGTAACTATAACCATCCTAAGGTAGCGAAATTCCTTGTCGGGTAAGTTCCGACCTGCACGAATGGCGTAACGACTTCTCCACTGTCTCAACCACGAACTCGGCGAAATTGCACTACGAGTAAAGATGCTCGTTACGCGCAGCAGGACGGAAAGACCCCGGGACCTTTACTATAGCTTGGTATTGGTGTTCGGTACGGCTTGTGTAGGATAGGTGGGAGACTGTGAAGCGGGCACGCCAGTGTCCGTGGAGTCAACGTTGAAATACCACTCTGGTCGTTCTGGATGTCTAACCTCGGTCCGTGATCCGGATCAGGGACAGTGCCTGGTGGGTAGTTTAACTGGGGCGGTTGCCTCCCAAAAGGTAACGGAGGCGCCCAAAGGTTCCCTCAGCCTGGTTGGTAATCAGGTGTCGAGTGTAAGTGCACAAGGGAGCTTGACTGTGAGACAGACATGTCGAGCAGAGACGAAAGTCGGGACTAGTGACCCGACGGTGGCTTGTGGAAGCGCCGTCGCTCAACGGATAAAAGGTACCCCGGGGATAACAGGCTGATCCTGCCCAAGAGCTCATATCGACGGCATGGTTTGGCACCTCGATGTCGGCTCGTCGCATCCTGGGGCTGGAGTCGGTCCCAAGGGTTGGGCTGTTCGCCCATTAAAGCGGTACGCGAGCTGGGTTTAGAACGTCGTGAGACAGTTCGGTCCCTATCCGCTGCGCGCGGAGGAAACTTGAGAAGAGCTGTCCCTAGTACGAGAGGACCGGGATGGACGAACCTCTGGTGTGTCAGTTGTCCTGCCAAGGGCACCGCTGATTAGCTACGTTCGGACGTGATAACCGCTGAAAGCATCTAAGCGGGAAGCACACTTCAAGATGAGGTTTCCATACCCCTTGTGGGTGAGAGGCTCCCAGCTAGAACACTGGGTTGATAGGCCGGACGTGGAAGCACAGCAATGTGTGGAGCTGACCGGTACTAATAAGCCGACAACTTGACTTAAACCCAAGCCCGAAGATGTTACGCGTCCACTGTACGGTTCCCGAGACACGAACCACCACCACCCCCACCACAAAATGTGGGGGTCGGCCCCGGAACGTTCGTGAACTCCATAAAGTTACGGCGGTCATAGCGTCAGGGAAACGCCCGGTCACATTCCGAACCCGGAAGCTAAGCCTGACAGCGCCGATGGTACTGCACCGGGGACGGTGTGGGAGAGTAGGACACCGCCGGACCACCATTGATTGGTCGTGGGCCCTCAGGCCCGGTCAACACCACGTGTTGACCGGAGGCTGGGGGCCCACAGCCATGTCCAGACCAGGTGCACCGGCGTAGGTTTCCGGACCTTCGCCTGAACCGGTCTGCGATGATGAGCCGGTCGTCCCACGAGAAGGAGCCAGGGTGAACGAGCAGCGAGACCGCGCGACAGGGGGGCGGAGGGACCGAGAGCCTGCGCGCCGGGACGACCGTGGGGGGCCCCGTCGTGACGACCGTGATGGGCCCCGTCGTGAGGACCGTGGTGGACCTCGTCGTGACGACCGCGATGGGCCCCGTCGTGACGACCGCGATGGGCCGCGCCGTGACGACCGCGGTGGGCCGCGCCGTGACGACCGGCCCGAGGGGGGACGCGACTGGAAGGAGCGTCCTCGTCGGGTGCCGGAGCCGGAGGTTCCCGAGGACGTCGAGGCCGGCCAGCTGGACAAGGTCCTGCGGGCCGAGCTGCGCACCCTGAGCAAGGACAACGCCGAGGGGACCGCCCGTCACCTCGTGGCCGTCGGTCGTGCTCTGGACGCCGAGGACTTCGACCGGGCCCTCGCCCACGCGCAGGCCGCCGCCAAACGGGCCGGTCGGGTCGCCGGGGTGCGGGAGACGCTGGGCGTGGTCCACTACCGGCGGGGGGAGTGGACCAAGGCGCTGGGCGAGTTCCGCACCGCGCGACGGCTCTCGGGGCAGGATCACCTGCTGCCGCTCATGGCCGACACCGAGCGGGGCCTGGGACGGCCCGAGCGCGCCCTGGATCTGGCGGCCGGCCCGGAGGTGCGCCGGCTCCCGGCCGCCGAGCAGATCGAGATGGCCATCGTCGTGTCCGGCGCCCGGCTCGACATGGGCCAGACGGCGGCGGCCGTGCAGAGTCTGCGCGAGCTCGTCATGGCGGGCAAGGAGACCTCCGCCTGGGCTGCGCGGCTGCGGTACGCCTACGCGGCGGCGCTGGAGGCGGACGGACAGGCCGAGCAGGCTCAGGAGTGGTTCGCCCGGGCCGCCGCCCTGGACGAGGAGGGGAGCACGGATGCCAGGGAGCTGCTGGGGATGGAGGAGGATCCCGAGCTCGTCGACCTGCTCGAGGGCGAGGAGGGCGACGCGGAGGAGGCGGACCGCGCAGGTGAGGCGCGCCGCCCTGGCTCCTCCGGGGGCGCGGGATGACCGCGGCGCTCCGCGGGATCCTGTGCGACCTCGACGGAGTCGTCTACCGCGGCGACGAGCCGTGCGAAGGTGCCACCGAGGGACTGGCCTCCGCCCGTGAGGCCGGGGTCCGGATCCTCTACATGACGAACAACGCCTCCCGCACCCCTGCGGCGGTCGCCGACCAGCTCGGCGCGCTGGGTGTGCCGGCCGGACCCGAGGACGTCCTCACCGCCTCCCAGGTCGCCGCGACGGAGGTGGCGTCGATGCGCACCGGGGGACGGCTGACGGTCGGGCCGGAACGTCCCGTGCTGGCTCTCGGCGGCGCCGGCGTCGGCGTGGCCCTCGAGGAGCTGGGTCTGGCGTGGATCTCCACCGCCCGGCAGCGGGAACGGTCGGGGGCAGGAGTGGCCGACGTGTCGGCCGTGGTGCAGGGGTACGGGCCCGAGCTCGACGTCCAGGACCTCACCGAGGCCGCCTACGCGATCCGCTCCGGTGCGGTGTGGATCGCGACGAACGACGACACCACCCTGCCCACGGCGCGCGGGCTGGCCGTCGGCAACGGGTCGCTCGTCGCCGCGGTCCGCACGGCCACGGGCGCGACCCCGACGGTCGTGGGCAAGCCGTACGCCAGCGCCTACCAGGTGGCCCTCGACCGGCTCGGCCTGACGGCCGGGGAGTGCCTGATGATCGGGGACCGCCTGGACACCGACATCGCCGGCGCCTCCCGCGCGGGGGTGCCGAGCGCCCTGGTCCTCACCGGCGTCTCCACGGCCGAGGAGGTGGTCACGCTGGCACCTTCGCTGAGGCCGGGACACGTGGTGGAGACCATCGGCGACCTGGCCCACCTGTGGGAGCGCGTCGCATGACCGGCGAGCCGGACAGACCCACCACGGGCGACGACGTCGTGGACCAGGCCCTCGTCGAGCTGGACGCACGCCTCGACGGCGGCGCCGACCCGCTCGAGGCGGTCGTGGAGGCCCACCGGGTCCTGCAGCAGCGCCTGACGGCGCCGCCCGCACCGCCCGCTCCTGGGCAGGCCCGGCCGGGCCGCCCAGGATGAGCGGACGTCTGGACACCACCCTTGTGTTGCGGGGTCTGGCGCGCTCGCGGACGCAGGCCCGCCTGCTCGTCCAGGACGGACGGGTCCGCGTCGACGGGACCCTGGTCGACCGGCCGGCCGCACCGGTGGACCCCGCACAGCAGGTCGTCGTCGACGAGGCGTCCCCAGACGCCGCCAGCGCGTGGGTCACCGAGGGCTGGGTCGGGCGCGGTGCCCTCAAGCTTCGCCACGCGCTGCAGGTGTGGGGGCCCTGCGGGCTGAGCGTCGAGGGATGTCGCTGCCTGGACGTGGGTGCCTCCACCGGCGGATTCACCCAGGTGCTGCTCACCCACGGTGCGGCCCACGTCGTGGCGCTCGACGTGGGGCACGACCAGCTCCATCCGGACCTGCTCGCCGATCCACGGGTGACCGACCTGTCGGGGACGAGCATCCGTGACGTCGTCCCGGACCAGGTCGGCAGCCCCGTCGACGTGGTCGTGGCGGACCTGTCCTTCATCAGCCTGCGCACGGTCCTCCCGGAGCTGGGTGCGCTCCTGGCCCGCGACGGGGAGGCCGTGCTCCTGGTCAAGCCGCAGTTCGAGGTGGGGCGGACGGTCCTGGCCCGCGACGGGGTGGTCCGTTCCGCGGCGCAGCGTCAGGACGTCCTGCGTGCGGTGCTGGCCACGGCGACGGAGCACCGCCTGACGCTGCACGGGATCGAGCGCTCCCCGGTGACGGGCTCGCACGGCAACGTCGAGTACCTCCTCTGGCTGCGGCCCCGTCGGAGCGACATGATTGGCTGGGGCCTGACCCCGGAGGCGATCCAGAGCCGGATCCGGACCCTGAGCGAGGAGGAGGACCCATGACCCGCCGCATCATGCTGGTGACCCATCCCTCCCGCCCGGAGATCCCCGGTCTGGCCGAGACGTTCGAGCAGCAGCTGGCCTCGCACGGCATCGCCGTGGAGGTCGTGCCCGAGGGAGAGCCCACGCACGAGATCGTCCGCACCGACCGGGTGGTCTCGGCCAAGAACCCCGTGCCGCCGCACGTGGATGCGAGCGGGTGCGAGCTCGTCGTGGTCTTCGGCGGGGACGGCACCATCCTGCGGGGGGCCGAGATCGCCCGTCCGGCCGGCACGCCACTTCTCGGGGTCAACATGGGCCGGGTCGGGTTCCTGGCGGAGGCCGAGCGCGACGACGTGGAGACCATCGTCGAGCGCATCGTCGAGCGCGACTACCACGTGGAGGAGCGGATGACCCTCGAGGTCGACGTCCTCCACGACGGTCGGGTGGTGGCCCACAACTGGGCTCTGAACGAGGCGTCCGTGGAGAAGTCGGCGCGCGAGCGGATGCTCGAGGTGGCGGTCGAGGTGGACGGCAGGCCGCTGTCCACCTGGGGCTGCGACGGGGTCGTCATGGCCACGCCGACCGGCTCGACCGCCTACGCCTTCTCCGGCGGAGGCCCGGTGGTCTGGCCCGACGTCGAGGCGATCCTGCTCGTCCCGATCTCGGCGCACGCCCTCTTCGCCCGCCCGCTGGTCCTTGGTCCTCGCACCCACCTGGCCGTGGAGGTGGTGCCCCACTCATATGTGGCCGGCGTGATGTGGTGCGACGGTCGACGCACCGTCGAGCTGCCGCCCGGGGCGCGGATCGAGGTCCGCCGCTCCTCCCAGCCGGTCCTCCTGGCCCGGCTGGGACACGAACCGTTCGCCGACCGCCTCGTGGCCAAGTTCGCGCTGCCGGTCACCGGCTGGCGCGGCCCCGGTCCCACCCTCGTCGAGGACCCTCCGGTATGACGTTGCGCCGGATCCGGATCCAGGGGCTGGGGGTCATCGACGAGGCCGAGCTGGATCTGAGCGAGGGACTCAACGTCATCACCGGGGAGACCGGTGCGGGCAAGACGATGGTCGTCAGCGGCCTGGGACTGCTGCTGGGCGCGAGGGCCGACGCCGGGCTCGTCCGTGCCGGTGCCGAGCAGTCCGTCGTCGAGGGCGAGGTGGACGTGCCGGTGGAGCATCCGGCGGCCCTCCGGGTCGCCGAGGCCGGAGGGGACGCCTCCGACGGGGTGCTCCTCGTCCGTACCGTCGCCGCCGGGGGACGGTCCCGCGCCTACGTCGGGGGCCGGACCGCGCCGGTAGCCGTGCTGGCCGAGGTCGGGCAGCACCTCGTGGCGGTCCACGGGCAGGCGGACCAGTGGAGGCTGAGGGACGCCGAGCAGCACAGGATCCTGCTCGACTCCGCCGGCGGTGCCGATCTCGCCCAGGCCCTGCGTGCCTACGAGGACGCGTACGACCAGTGGCAGGCCTCCCGCGCCGGGCTCGTGGAGATCGAGCGCGGTGCCGCCGAGCGCAGCCTGCGGGTCGACGCCCTCCGAGCTGCGCTGACGGAGATCGACGAGCTGGATCCCCGGGAGGGGGAGGAGGACGACCTGCGGGCCGAGTCCGAGCGGCTGACCCACGCCGAGGAGCTGCTCACCGCCTCACGCGCTGCGCACGACGCCCTCGTCGGAGCGGACGACCCCGGGACGGAGGTCCAGAGCGTGGCGCAGCTGGTCTCGGCCGCCTCCGTGCTGCTCGGCCCGGCCGCCGCCCACGATCCCGAGCTGGCGGCGCTCCGACGACGGGTCGACGAGATCGGCTACCTGGCCTCGGACCTGGCCTCGGACCTGTCCGGCTACGCCTCGGGCGTGGACGTGGACGGCGAGCGGCTCGACGCCGTGCACCGCCGGCGCGCCGACCTCACGGCCCTGCTGCGCAGGTACGGACCCTCCACCCAGGCGCTGCTGACGTTCGCTCGCGGCGCCCGGGACGAGCTGGCACGGCTGGACCTCTCCGACGACGACGTGGCCGAGCTGCGCCGGCGGACGGAGGCGCTCCGCCTGGAGGTGGGGCGGCTGGGCGGCGAGCTCTCGTCCGCGCGTGCGCGGGTGGGGGAGAGGGTCGGCCGCGCCGTCACCGAGGAGCTCAGCCACCTGGCCATGGGTGCCGCCGAGGTGGTCGTGCACGTCGCGCCCCGGAAGGTGTCTGCCGAGGGCGCCGCCGGGCGCGTCGGAGGGGATGGGCCGGCAGACAGGGCCCTCAGGGCCGGCAGGGCCGAGGGGGCCGACGGGGCCGAGGGGGCCGAGCGGGCCGACGGGGCTGGTACCGGACCCGCGAGCTGCGTCCCGCTGCCCGACGGACGGCTGGCGTCGCCCCGCCGGCACGGTCTCGACGAGGTGGAGATCCGGCTGGCGGCCAACCCCGGCGCGCCTCCTCGCTCGGTCGCCCGGGCGGCGTCCGGGGGCGAGCTGTCGCGCGTCATGCTGGCCCTGGAGGTGGTCTGCGGCGACGGGAGCGTGCCCACCTACGTCTTCGACGAGGTGGACGCCGGCGTGGGCGGCAGTGCGGCCCTCGACCTGGGTGCCCGGCTGGCGCGTCTGGCGCGCACCGCGCAGGTCGTCGTCGTCACCCACCTGGGGCAGGTGGCTGCCTACGCCGACCGCCACCTCGTGGTCCGCAAGAGCAGCGACGGCCAGGTCACCAGCAGCGACGTGGTCGTCGTCGAGGGAGCCGAGCGCGAGGCCGAGCTTGCCCGCATGCTGGGCGGGATCGCCGACTCCCGGGCGGCGGTCGAGCACGCCCGCGAGCTCCTCGCCCGTCGCGGAGAGCAGGCGAGCGCATGAGCGGGGTGGCAGGACCGTGAGCCGCGCCACCCGGTCGCGCCGGTCCGTCTCGGAGGACCCGGCCCCGGTGACGGGTCCGGCCCGGGTCGACGCGCGCACGAAGAACCTGACCAAGCGCCTGCAGGCGGGGGACGTCGCGGTCATCGACCACGACGACCTCGACCAGGTCAGCGCCCACGCACTGGTGGCCTGCCGGCCCGTCGCGGTGGTCAACGCCGCGCCGAGCACCACCGGGACCTACCCCAACCGCGGTCCGCAGATCCTCCTCGAGGCCGGGATCCCCGTGCTGGACCTCACCGGCCCGGAGGTCATGGACATCGCCGAGGGCACGGCCGTGACCGTGGCCGGGGACGAGCTGCGGGTCGGGGACCAGGTCCTCACCCGAGGGGTGCGGCTGACCCCGGCCCTGGTCGAGGCCCAGCTGCAGGACGCGCGCGCCAACCTCTCGGACCAGATCGAGGCGTTCTCCCAGAACACGATGGACTACGTGCGGGCCGAACGGGACCTGCTCCTCGACGGCATCGGGATCCCGCCGCTGCGCACGGACCTGGCCGGGCGGTACGCCCTCGTGGTCGTGCGCGGCTACCACTACAAGGAGGACCTGCACACCCTTCGACCCTTCATCCGGGAGGCCCGACCGGTCCTCATCGGTGTGGACGGGGGAGCCGACGCCCTCCTCGAGCAGGGGCTGACGCCCGACCTGATCGTCGGGGACATGGACTCGGTCTCCGACCGGGCCCTGACAAGCGGGGCCGAGCTGGTGGTGCACGCCTACCGGGACGGAACGGCACCCGGGCTGGAGAGGGTCGAGGCGCTCGGGGTCCGGGACGCGGTCGTGATGCCCGCGCCCGGGACGAGCGAGGACATCGCAATGCTGCTCGCCGACGACAAGGGCGCCGAGCTCATCGTGGCCGTGGGCACCCACGCCACGCTGGTGGAGTTCCTGGACAAGGGCCGCCAGGGCATGGCCAGCACCTTCCTGACCCGGCTGCGGGTCGGCAGCAAGCTCGTCGACGCCAAGGGCGTGAGCCTGCTCTACCGCTCACGCATCTCGACGGGCTCGCTCGTGTGGCTGGTGCTCGCCGGGTTGACGGCGCTGCTCGTCGCCCTGGCGGCCACCCCGGGAGGACGGGCCTTCTTCGGGGTGCTGGCCGTACGATGGGACGATGTCTGGGCCTGGGTCGAGGGACTGTTGTAGGTGATCGACTTCCGCTACCACCTGGTCTCGCTGGTGGCCGTCTTCATCGCGCTCGCGGTCGGCATCGTCCTGGGCGCCGGCCCGCTGCGCGAAGGACTCTCCAGCACGCTGGAGGGGGAGGTCTCCCAGCTGCGCGAGGAACGGGTCGCGCTCCGCGCGGACGTCGACGAGGCCCGTCGCCTCGCCGAGGCCCGGGAGCAGGCGCTGCACCGCACCGGGACGCGCGCGGTCGCCGGGACCCTCACCGGCACCCGCGTGGGGCTCGTCGTGCTCCCCGGGGCCGACCGCGAACCCCTCGACGACCTGGCCGAGCGCCTCGAGGACGCCGGGGCGCAGGTGGCCGTCACCGTCGACGTGGACGCGCGCTGGGACGTCTCGCCGCTGCCCGAGGACCGGTCCGAGCTGCTCCAGAGGCTGGCCGGCGGCCTCGCCGTACCGCAGATCGGGGAGGCGGAGGGGCCGAGCGTGCCCACCGTCCTGGCGGCCGCCCTCGCCGGCGCCGACCAGGACGGTCAGCTGGGGGCGTGGCTGGTCGCGCTCGACGACCTTTCCGGGGCGGACCTGGTCGACGTGACCTGGGAGGAGGACGACGAGGAGACGGAGCGGGACCGTCGACCCCCGGACGCGGTCGTCGTCCTGGCCGGAGGTCTGGACCCGGCGGCGGTCGGGGCGACCCCCGGCGACGCGGGTGCCGAGGCGCTGGCCCACCGGCTGGACCTCCTCTCCGCCCTGGCCGAGCTGGAGATGCCGACCGTGGTCACCGGGACCGGCACCGACTCCCGCCCGGCGCTCGGACCGGACGGCGGGGCCGAGGACGGTCTCGACGTTCTGCTCGCCGTGGTCCGGCAGGACCGCGAGCTCGGCGGGGAGGTGTCCACGGTGGACAACACCGAGGGCGTCTCCGGCCGGCTGGCCGCCGTCCTGGCGCTGGCCTGGGAGACCCGTGACCGGGCCGGCCACTACGGGCTCGGCCGGCTGGCCCAGGCTCCCGTGCCGGTCGCTCCTCCGGTCCGCAACGAGCTGGAGGTCGGTGTGCCGGGGACCGGGGAGCTGGGGGTCGTGCCGGCGCCCGCACCGGACACCGTGTCACCACCGGACCCCGGCGTGGCGCCGGGGACCACGCCGACCGGTCCGGACGTCGGGGTCCAGGAGACCTCCCCCCCGTGAGCCGCTCCCGTCCCGTCGTCACCGCAGCCTCGGCCCTGATGGCGGTCGCGGCCACCGAGGGTGTCCGCCGGCTGGACCGTGCCGGCCGGCTCCCCGGCGGACGGGACCGGTGGGCCCGCACCAACCACGCGGGCGCCCCGGTGTCGCTCGTGGAGGGGGTCGCGCTCGCCGTGGGCACCGCGACGGCCCTGCTGCCCGTCCGTCCGGCGGTGGCCGGCGCGGTGGTCCTCGCCGGTGTCGCAGGAGCGCTCGACGACCTCGTCGACGACGGCGCCGCCCGTGGGCTGGGCGGCCACCTGGGTGCGCTGCGTCGCGGACGTCCCACCACCGGGGTCCTCAAGATCCTGGTCCTCGGGGCCGGCGGGATGCTCGCGGTCGTCGTGCACGACGCCCGGTCCCCCCGGGGGACGGGCCCGCACACGCTGGCCGGTGCCGGGGTGGTCGCCGCGTCGGCCAACCTGGCCAACCTGTTCGACCTGCGTCCCGGGCGGGCCCTGAAGGTGGCGCTGCTCCCCGCCCTGCCCCTGGTGGTCCTGGGGCAGCCCCCAGCCGCCGCTGTCGGCGGGGCCGGCCTGGTCGTCCTGGCCGACGACCTCGCCGGCCGCACCATGCTCGGGGACACCGGCGCCAACCCTCTCGGCGCGGCCGTCGGCGCCGCGGCGGCGCACCGGCTCGGGGCCGGGGGACGGTGGACGGCGCTCGCGGTCCTCACCGGGCTCACCCTGCTCAGCGAACGGATCAGCTTCAGCCGGGTCATCGACTCCGTCCCCGTCCTGCGTGAGCTGGACCGGTGGGGCCGTCCTCGGTGAACGCCCCCGCGAGGACGTCGGCGGGAGGCCTGCTGGCCGCCGCCGGCCTGGTCGCCGGCATCACCCTGCTGGCCCGGGCCGTGGGCCTGGTGCGGTGGGTGGTCTTCTCCCACGCCGTCGGGGCCACCTGCGTGGGCCAGGTCTACGCGACGGCCAACCTCGTGCCCAACGTCCTGTTCGAGGTCGCCGCCGGGGGCGCGCTGGCCGCAGTGGCCGTGCCGCTCGTGGCGGGCCACCTGCACCGGGGTCGCACCGACCTGGCCGGCCGGACCGCGTCCGCCCTGATGACCTGGACCGTCACGGTGCTGCTGCCGCTCGCCGTGGTGGTGGCGCTGGCCGCCGGGCCGCTGACCACGTGGCTGCTGGGCACCCAGGAAGGGTGCTCCCCGGAGGACGCCCGGGCGGCCGGCCGGCTGATGCTGCTGCTGTTCGCCCCCCAGGTCCTCCTCTACGGCCTGGGGATCGTGCTCACCGGGGTGCTGCACGCCCACGGCCGGTTCCTGGCGGCGGCGACGGCACCCCTGCTCTCGAGCCTGGTCGTCGTGGCCGTCTACATCGCGTTCGGTGCCCTGCACGACCCGACCCGTCCGTTGGGTGAGCTCCCGGCGTCGGCGTACTGGCTGCTCGCGGGCGGGACGACGCTCGGCGTCGTCGCCCTGACCCTGCCGCTCCTGGCCCCGGCCCGGCGTCTGGACCTGCGCTGGCGGCCGACCTGGCGCTTTCCGCAGGGCTCCGGTGCCCGCGCCGGGCTGCTCGTCGTCGCGGGGGTCGGGGTCGTCCTCGCCCAGCAGACCACCACGGTCGTCGTGCTCCTCCTCACCAACGCGGCGAGCGGGGTGGCGGCCATCACCGTCTGGACCTACGCCCAGACCGCCTACCTGCTGCCCTACGCGGTGCTGGTGGTCCCCCTGGCCACCGTCGCCTTTCCCCGGTTCAGCGGGGACCGGGTCCGCGCCCGCCGGGTCCTGCGGCAGACCCTGGCGGCTGTCGTGGCCGCGGCCGTCGTCGCCGCGGCCGTCCTCGTCGCGGTCCGCCGGGAGGTCGGCCGGGCCTTCGTGCTCCTGGACGCCGGGGCCGGGGGGCCGGGGGCAGAGACCCTCGCAGCCCTCCCGGCCACGCTGGGTCTCCTCGCGCCGGGTCTGCTCGGGTTCGCGGTCGTCGCGGTGGCCACCCGTGCCCTCTACGCGCACGGGTCGCCGCTGCGGGCCGCGGCGGCGGCGGCGGCGGGGTGGGCGTCGGCGGGGCTGCTGCCCCTGGTGGTGGCGCCGACCGGTGGGTCCGTCGAGACCACCCTGCGGGTGCTGGCGCTCGGGTCCTCCGTCGGTATGACGGTCGCCGGGCTCCTGCTGCTGCGCGAGCTGCGCGGGGCCTGGGGTGCGGAGGCGACCCGCGGCACGGTCCGGGCCGGGACCGCCGTGCTCGTGGGCACGCTCCCCGTGGTCGTGCTCGCCGAGCTGGTCCTGGGCGACCCCGCCGGTGGATGGGTCCCCACCCTGGGTCGGGCCGCGCTCGTGGCGGTCCTGGTGCTGACGGGAGCGATCGTCGGCCTGCGCACGGTGGACCCCGGGACGGCGGCGCAGGTGGTGCGCCGGGGAGGGTCGCGACCGGCACCCCCCGCGGACGGCACCCCAGGGCGGTCTCCCCTGCGGGCGGCCCGCCGGGGCCGGGGCGGCCGATGACCGGGTCCGTCGAGCCGCTGCGCGTGCTGCTGGTGACCGCCCTGGTCGCCGGCGGCGTGGGCCGGCACGTGCAGATGCTGGCGGCCGGACTCGCCGCCGACGGGCACCACGTGGCCGTCGCCTGCCCCCCGGAGGTCGCCGACCGCTTCGACCTGGACCGGCACGCGCGGGTGGTGCCGCTGCCGGTCGGTGCTGCCCCCCACCCCCTCCGTGACGGCCGTTCCGTCCGGACCCTGCGCGCCGCCGCTGCCGGTGCTCACGTCGTGCACGCCCACGGCCTGCGCGCCGGAGCCCTGGGCGCCCTCGCCCGCCGCGCCGGCCCGCCCTCCCTGGTGGTGACCACCCACAACGCGACGCCGGAGCGGGGCGCGGCCAGGCTCCTTTACACCGGTATGGAGCGTCTCGTCGCCGCACGCGCCGACCTGGTCCTGGGCGTGTCGCCGGACCTGGTCCGGCGCGCCCGGTCCGCGGGGGCCCGGGCCGTCGACCTCGCCGTGGTGCCCGCACCCCCGTGCCCGCGCCTGGACGGCGCCGACGCCCGGGACCACCTGCGCCGGGTGGCCGGCCTGGACCCGGGGGCGACCGTAGTGCTGCTGGTGGGGCGCCTGGCCGCCCAGAAGGGCTTGAACCGCGCTGTGGCCGCGCTGGACCGGCTCAACGGTCCCCGCCCGACCACGACCCGCCCGGGCGCCCGCCCGGGCACGGTCGGCGACAGCGGCGGCTCCCCGACGGTGCACCTCGTGGTGGCGGGGGAGGGGCCGGAGCGGGACGCGCTGACGGCCGCGGCCCGGGTCCGGGCCGACCTGCACCTGCTGGGCCACCGCGACGACGTCCCCCGGCTGCTGGCCGGGGCCGACGTCGTGCTGTCGACGGCGCGGTGGGAGGGTCAGCCGGTGTGGCTGCAGGAGGCTCTGCAGCAGGGGGCGGCGGTCGTGGCCACCGATGTGGGCGGGACCGGGCTCGTCGTCGGCGACGCGGCGGCCCTCGTCCCGGACGAGGGCGACGACGAGCAGGTCGCAGCGGCGGTCGCGGTGGCGCTGGGGGACCTCCTGGGGGACCCGGCGGCACTGCTCGCGCTGCGGCACCGGGCCACGGACAGGGCCGCGCAGCTGCCCACCGGGGCGGACGCGCTCACGGCGGCGCTCACGGCATACCGTGGGGTCCTGGCGGACCACCCCCGGACCGGTCCGTCCCGACCGTGACGTAGACTGGCAGCCCGTGGCGGAGACGACGAAGCACATCTTTGTAACGGGGGGCGTGGCCTCCTCGCTGGGGAAGGGTCTGACGGCCTCCAGCCTGGGGTTCCTGCTCCGCTCGCGCGGGCTGCGGGTGACGATGCAGAAGCTGGACCCCTACATCAACGTCGATCCGGGGACGATGAACCCCTTCCAGCACGGCGAGGTCTTCGTCACCGAGGACGGCGCCGAGTGCGACCTGGACATCGGGCACTACGAACGCTTCCTCAACACCAACCTCTCGGGTCGGTCCAACGTGACCACGGGCCAGGTCTACAACGACGTCATCGCGCGGGAGCGGCGCGGGGAGTACCTCGGCGACACCGTCCAGGTCATCCCGCACGTGACCAACGAGATCAAGGCACGGATGCGGGCGGCGGCCGACGCCGACGACGCGGATCGTCCGGACATCATCATCACCGAGATCGGCGGCACCGTCGGCGACATCGAGTCGCTGCCGTTCCTGGAGGCCGCCCGTCAGGTCCGGCACGACATCGGCCGGGCCAACTGCTTCTTCCTGCACGTCTCGCTCGTGCCCTACCTGGCGCCCAGCGGCGAGCTCAAGACCAAGCCCACCCAGCACTCGGTGGCGGCCCTGCGGCAGGTCGGCATCACCCCCGACGCCCTCGTGCTGCGGGCCGACCGCGCCATCCCCGAGGGCATCAAGCGCAAGATCTCGCTGATGTGCGACGTGGAGAACGACGGCGTCGCGGCCTGCATCGACGCCCCGAGCATCTACGACATCCCCCGGGTGCTGCACGCCGAGATGCTGGACGCCTACGTCGTGCGCCACCTGGGGATGCCGTTCAAGGACGTCGACTGGTCGGCCTGGGACGCCCTGCTCGAGCGGGTGCACGAGCCGGAGCACCGGATCGAGATCGCCCTCGTGGGCAAGTACGTGGACCTGCCCGACGCCTACCTCTCGGTCACCGAGGCGCTGCGCGCCGGTGGTTTCCGGCACGACGCCAAGGTGGACGTGCGGTGGGTCGCCTCCGACGAGTGCCGCACCGACGCCGGTGCCAGCACGGCCCTCGGCGGTGTCGACGCCGTCCTGGTGCCCGGCGGCTTCGGGGTCCGGGGCATCGAGGGCAAGATCGGGGCCCTGCGCTGGGCCCGGGAGCGGGGGGTGCCCACGCTGGGCATCTGCCTGGGGCTGCAGGCCATGGTCATCGAGCACGCCCGCCACGTCGCCGGCATCGAGGGAGCCAGCTCGACCGAGTTCGACCCGCAGACCGCCGAGCCGGTGATCGCCACCATGGAGGAGCAGAAGTCCTTCGTCGAGGGTGCCGGGGACCTGGGCGGCACCATGCGGCTGGGGTCCTACCCGGCCGCCCTGCGGGAGGGGTCGGTGGTGGCCGGGGCCTACGGCACCACCGAGGTCACCGAGCGCCACCGCCACCGCTACGAGGTCAACAACGCCTACCGCGACCGCCTGACCGACGCGGGTTTGGTCATCAGCGGGACCTCGCCCGACGGGTCCCTGGTGGAGTTCGTCGAGCTGCCGTCCGACGTGCACCCCTACTACGTCTCGACGCAGGCGCACCCCGAGTTCAAGTCCCGCCCCGACCACGCCCATCCGCTCTTCGCCGGGCTCGTGGCCGCGGCCCTCGACCAGCAGCGCGCCCAGCGCCTCGTCGAGGTGGAGGGCCGCCACCACCAGCACGAGCTGCCGGAGTGAGCCGGCCGTCGGAGCACCGCCTACCGTAGGGCCATGAGCCTGGACGCCCCCCGCCTCAGCGCCGCCGACCTGCAGGACCTGCCCGGGCGCCGTCCCGTGGTGAGCACCGAGGTCCCCTTCAGCGGGCGGGTCTGGGACGTGCGCCGGGACGAGGTCGACCTGGGTGGGGGTGGCGTCGTCACCCGGGACTACGTGGAGCACGGCGGCGCGGTCCTCGTGCTCGCCGTCCGGGAGGACCGCGGGGAGCCCGAGGTCCTCGTCATCCGACAGTACCGCCACCCCGTCGGCGCGGAGGACTGGGAGCTGCCCGCGGGGCTGCTCGACGTGGAGGGGGAGGCGCCCCTGGAGGCCGCCCGGCGCGAGCTGGCCGAGGAGGCCGACCTGCGGGCCGGCCGGTGGGAGGAGCTGTTCGCCTTCACCCCCTCCCCGGGGAGCCTGGGCGAGGTCATCACCCTGTTCGTGGCGACCGGGCTCTCCGAGGTGCCCGCCGAGGAGCGGCACGAGCGGGAGCACGAGGAGGCGGGTATGCCGGTGGGCTGGGTGGGCCTGTCCGACGCGGTGGCCGCGGTGCTGGGCGGGCAGGTGCGCAACGGGCCGCTGGTCGTCGGTGTGCTGGCGCTGGCGGCGCGGTTAGACTGACCTCTCGTGCGCAGGGCGGAGTGACGACCCGCCGGGATCCCTCGAGGACCCCGACCTGCGCACCGCGCGTCCGGCGGACCGACGAGAGGCCGAGGATCCCTCGGCGAAGGTGTGGTGGCACCGCGACCTGGCCCCCGCCCACACCTTTGCGGGCTGCCTTCCGGACGGGCACCCCGCCCCTCCGGGACACGACCCGAGAGGAGACGAACATGCTTCGCACCCACGAGGCCGGCACGCTGCGCGCCGAGCACGTCGGGACCACGGTCACCCTCGCCGGGTGGGTGGCCCGTCGTCGCGACCACGGAGGCGTGGCCTTCGTCGACCTGAGGGACGCCAGCGGCGTCGTGCAGGTCGTGGCGCGCGACGAGGTGCTCACCGGCGGGAACATGGTCCACGACCTGCGCAGCGAGTACTGCATCACGGTGACCGGCGAGGTGACCGCCCGCGCGGACAAGGACGTCAACCCCGACCTGCCCACCGGCGCGGTCGACGTGGTCGCCACCGGCATCGAGGTGCTCAGCGAGTCGGCTCCGCTGCCCTTCCAGATCGACGAGCGGGTGAGCGTGGGGGAGGAGGCCCGGCTGCGGCACCGCTACCTGGACCTGCGTCGTCCCGGGGCCAGCTCGGCGGGCGCCAACCTGCGGCTGCGCTCGCGGGTCAACGCCGCCGCCCGCACCGTGCTGGCCGAGCGCGACTTCGTCGAGATCGAGACGCCCACGCTGACCCGCTCCACCCCGGAGGGCGCTCGCGACTTCCTCGTCCCGGCGCGCCTGCAGCCCGGGAGCTGGTACGCCCTGCCCCAGAGCCCCCAGCTGTTCAAGCAGCTCCTCATGGTCTCCGGGATGGAGCGGTACTACCAGATCGCCCGCTGCTACCGCGACGAGGACTTCCGCGCCGACCGGCAGCCGGAGTTCACCCAGCTCGACGTCGAGATGAGCTTCGTGGACCAGGACGACGTCATCGAGCTCGGTGAGGCCCTGGCCCGGGCCGTCTGGGGGGTGCAGGGGATCGAGCTGGACACCCCCTTCCCGCGGATGACCTACGCCGAGGCGATGGCCCGCTACGGGACCGACAAGCCCGACCTGCGCCTCGACCTGGAGCTGACCGACTGCACCGAGTACTTCTCCGGGACCCCGTTCCGGGTGTTCCAGGCCGAGCACGTGGGCGCCGTCGTCATGCCCGGGGGCGGGTCGCAGCCGCGCCGGCAGTTCGACGCCTGGCAGGAGTGGGCCAAGCAGCGGGGGGCCAAGGGGCTGGCCTACGTCACCGTCGGCGAGGACGGGACCCTGGGCGGCCCGGTGGCCAAGAACATCTCCGACGCCGAGCGGGCCGGCCTCGCCGACCACGTGGGGGCCTCCCCGGGTGACGCCGTCTTCTTCGCGGCCGGCCCGACCAAGCCCTCGCGGGCCCTCCTGGGCGCCGCCCGGCTCGAGATCGGTCGGCGCGCGGGACTGATCGACGAGTCGGCGTGGAGCTTCCTCTGGGTCGTCGACGCGCCCCTCTTCGAGCCGGCCGGCGACGCGGTCGAGGCCGGGGACGTCGCCGTGGGCTCCGGCGCCTGGACCGCCGTCCACCACGCGTTCACCTCGCCGAAGGCGGAGTTCCTCGACTCCCTGGAGGAGGACCCCGGTTCGGCCCTGGCCTACGCCTACGACCTGGTCTGCAACGGCAACGAGATCGGCGGCGGCTCCATCCGTATCCACCGCCGCGACGTCCAGGAGCGTGTCTTCGCCATCATGGGCCTGTCGGCGGAGCAGGCCCAGGAGAAGTTCGGCTTCCTGCTCGAGGCGTTCAAGTACGGCGCGCCGCCGCACGGCGGCATCGCCTTCGGCTGGGACCGGATCGTGGCCCTGCTCGCGGGCACGGACTCCATCCGGGACGTCATCGCCTTCCCCAAGACCGGGGGCGGCTTCGACCCGCTGACCGAGGCGCCCGCCCCGATCACCCCCGAGCAGCGCAAGGAGGCCGGGATCGACGCCGTGCCCGAGCAGCCGGCGCCGGCCCCGCAGGGGGCGCCCGAGGTGTCACCGACCCGGAGCTGAGTCGACCGGCGGGGTGCCGGCCCTCCCGTTAGCGTGGGGTCATGACTCCCCGACCCGTGGACGCCGTCGTCGTGGGCTCGGGCCCCAACGGGCTGGCCGCCGCCGTCACGCTGGCGCGCGCGGGGCTGCGGGTCACCGTGCTGGAGGGACAGCCCACCCCCGGCGGCGGAGTCCGGACGCTGCCGCTGGAGGGTCCGCGCGTCCCGGCGGGGGAGGGGCTGGTGCAGGACGTCTGCGCGGCCGTCCCCGCGGCCGTGTCCGGCTCCGCGTTCTTCGAGGAGTTCGACCTGGCGGCGCGTGGGGTCGAGCTCCTGGTGCCGGAGGTCTCCTACGCCCAGCCCCTGGACGGTGGCCGGGCGGGCATCGCCTGGCGGGACCTGGACCGGACCGCCGAGGACCTCGGGGTGGACGCCGGCGCGTGGCGGCGGCTCGTCGGCCCCCTGGTCCGGCACCGCCAGGAGGTGGCCTCGATCGCCCTGTCGGACAAGCGCTCCGTGCCGTGGTCCGGTGCCGGCACGCCAGCCGGCGCGGCCGCCTTCCTCCAGGCCCTGGCGGTGCTCTCGGGACCCGGCGGCGAACGGTGGTGGCGCACCGAGGAGGCCCGGGCGCTGATCACCGGCGTGGCCGCGCACACGATCACCCGCATCCCCTCTCCGGCGGCGGCGGGCACGGCGGCATACCTCGGCGCTCTGGCTCACGGCCCCACCGGGTGGCCGCTGGTGCGCGGGGGCATCGGCCGCATCACCGACGCGCTTCTGGCCGATCTGCGCGCCCACGGGGGCGAGGTCGTCCCCGACCACCCGGTCCGCAGCGGCCAGGACCTGCCCTCCGCCCGGGCGACCCTGCTGGACACCCACGCCCGGGTCGCCGCGGACCTGCTGGCCGAGCCGTACCGCTCGCGCCTGCGGTCCCTGCCCGTGGGAGCCGGCGTGTGCAAGCTCGACTACGTGCTGTCCGGACCGGTGCCCTGGAGCCGGCCGGAGGTCGCGCTGGCCGGCACCGTGCACGTGTGCGGCGACGTGGGGGACATGCGCCGCGCGGAGGCCGAGGTGGCGGCGGGCCGGCACGCCGAGCGTCCCATGATGCTGCTGAGCGACCCGGTTCCGCTCGACCCGGGACGACTGGGCCGCACCGGTCTGCGACCGGTGTGGGCCTACGCGCACGTCCCCCGGGGCTCCTCCCGGGACGTGCGTGCCCAGGCCGACGCCCAGCTGGAACGGTTCGCCCCCGGGTTCCGCGACCTCGTCGTGGACTGCGTGGTCACGCCCGCCTCCCGGATGGCCGAGCACAACGCCGCCTACCCCGACGGTGACATCTCCGGAGGGGCGATCTCGTTGTGGCACATGATCTCCCGGCCCACCGCACGGATGGACCCGTACGCCGTCGCGCCCGGCGTGTGGCTCTGCTCGGCCTCCACCCCTCCGGGCCCGGGCGTGCACGGCATGTCCGGGCTGCACGCCGCCCGCCGGGTCCTGCGCGCGCTCGGACGCCCCGTGCCCTCGCTCGCTCCCTGAGACGCCGCGCCGAGCACCCGGGGCGGGGACGGCTCAGGCCCCGCCCCGAGAGATCCGGGGGCGGGGCCTGTGCGGCGCGGGTCAGGCGGTCTGGTCGACCAGGACCCGACGGTCCTCGTCGCTGTCGGCGACCGGGCCGTCACCGTCGCTGCGGCGGGCGCCGGCGGCCCAGAACAGGCCCGCTCCGGTGAGGATGTTGATGACGCCCAGCCCGGCGACGAGGGCGGTCATGCCCAGGGCCAGCTTGAGCGCCGAGGCGGTCACGGTGCCCACGCCGAGCTCACCGACGAGTCCGTGGACGGTGCCGGTCCAGATCTCGCCGCGGGCGGCGGCGTCGGCCGGGTTGGTGCGGTCGAAGTCGTTCCAGTACTTGCCGCCGTTGGGGTACTCGACGGTCATGCCCTCGGCCGGGACGGGGTCGGGCACCGGCACGGTCTCGTCGCCGACCTGCAGCTCGGTGAGGGCGTTGCCCTCGGCGTCGACCAGCTGCTCCTCGGTCAGGGTGACCTCGGTGGTGCCGTTGATGACGTGGTGCACGACGGTGGCCATCTGGAACATGTACTCGCTCGCGCTGTTGACCAGCGGGTCGTCTGCGTTCATCTCGCGGCCCGAGACGGGGTAGCCCCACTCGTCCTCGAGCATGGCCATGATCGCGTCGGCCTCCTCGGTGGTGCCGCGGTCGACGAGCTGGCCGTCCTCGTTGTACGAGAGCTCGACGCCCTGGACCTCGCTGAAGCTCTGCAGGGAATGCCTGCCGTCCTGGTACATCTTGAAGGCGACGCCGGAGCCGATCAGGAAGACCAGACCGAAGACCATGAGCATGATCCCGACGAGACGAAGACGTTGTGCCATGGGGAAGGAACCTCCTCCGGGCAGGGGACCCGGATCGTGGTGTCCCGCCGGACGGGCCGGCGGCGTGCCCGGGAGGGGCATGGCTCCACCCTGACGCATCTCCTATCGTCGGTAGTAGGGCCAAAGGTCCCGGATCCGCAGGACGGACGTCACCCCTGCAGGAGCGGCGGCTGTGCCAGGCGCGGGCGGTGCGGTAGCCCAGGCGCCGGTAGACCCGCAGAGCAGCCGTGTTGTCCGCGAAGACGCCCAGCGTGCAGACCCCGTGCTCGCCCAGGGCCCACCGGGTCAGGGCGGCCGTGACCACGCCGCCCCAGCCGTGCCCTCGCAGGCCGGTGGCGGTGACGATGCCGGCCAGGTGGGGCACGCCGCCCGCCTCCCGCTCGGCCCCGCCCACCGCGGTCAGGTGCCCGGCGTCGTCCCGCCTCCCCACCCAGCGGACCACCCGACCGGTGCCGATCTCGGTCCAGACGCGGGGATTGTGCCGGCGGGTGAACGCCGACAGCTCGGCCGCGTCCTGCCCGTCGTCCAGCTCCTCGAGCTCGGCCTCCCGGGCGTCGGCGGGGGGAGGGGTCGCGGACCACATCCAGTCCCAGTCGCCGCCGTCGCCCAGGTCCAGGACCTCGTGGGCGACGGCGGCGTGGGAGCGGACCACGGAGACGGACCGGCTGCGCAGACGGTGCAGGTGTCCGCCGTCCCGCAGCGCCCCCAGGGCGGCGCGGACGTCCTCGGGGCCGACCTCGGCCGGGCCTCCCAGCGGGGCCACCCAGAACCCTCGCCGCTCCCCGAGCCGTTCGACGAGCATCACCGGTCCGTGCACCCACGCCTCTCCCGGCAGCGCCGGGTCCAGCGCCCAGCGGACCCAGGGGTCACCCCCGGAGAGCGCCACCAGCTCCGCGTGCGTGCGGACCCGGCGCACGTCATACCCCCGCCGCGGGAGCGTGCTCGGAGACCCCCACCCGCGCGTGCACCCGGCGCAGCCAGTCCGGGGCCCACCAGTTCCACCGGCCCAGCAGCGTCATCGTGGCCGGGACGACGAGCATCCGCACGACCGTGGCGTCCACGAGGACGGCGGCGGCCAGGGCGAACCCGGTCTGTTTGATGGCCAGCATGTGGCCCGCCGCGAACCCGGAGAAGACGACGACCATGATGACCGCGGCCGAGGTGATGATCCGCCCGGAGCGCTGGACGCCGAGGCGGACCGCGGTGTCGTCGTCGTGGCCCTGCTCGTGCAGCTCGATGATCCGCGAGAGCAGGAACACCTCGTAGTCCATCGACAGCCCGAAGCCGAACGCGAGCACGAGCAGCGGGATGACCGACTCCAGGGCACCCACCGACTCGAACCCCAGAAGACCCTCGAGGTAGCCGTGCTGGAAGACCAGGACCGTCAGGCCCAGGCTCGCCCCCAGCGAGACGACGTTGAGCACCAGGGCCTTGAGCGGGATGACGACCGAGCCGCTGAGGAGGAAGAGCAGGACGAGGGTGGCGCCGCCGATCCAGGCCGCGGCCCAGGCGGCCCGGTCCCAGACGGAGTCCACGAAGTCGGCGAGGGAGGCGGCCTGCCCACCCACCCACACCGCGCCACCGTCCGGGCCGGTGCTGGACCTGAGCGCGGTCACGACCTCGCGGGCCGGGTCCCCCAGGGGCCCGTCCTCCACCCGCACCCCGACGCGCCACAGCGGGTCGTCCGGGTCGGCGCCGTCCGCGAGCGGGACGTCGGCCGGCCACGCCCCCAGGTCCTGCGGCGGGTCGACGTCCCTGACCCCGGGCAGGCTCGAGACCTCCTCGGCCCAGGTGAGGGTCTCTTCCCGCGGTGCCTGGACGAGGGCCACGACGTCGGGGGCGGCCACCAGGGGGTAGTCCTCGTCCAGCTGCTCGAAGAAGACGCGCTGGTCGGCCCCGGGCGGCAGCAGGTCGGTCCCGGAAGAGGTCAGCCGCAGGCCGAGCGCGGGCCAGGCGAGCGCGAGCAGCACGGCGGTGCTGGCCACGACGGTGATCACCGGGCGTCGCTGGACCGCGGTGGCCAGCCGGCTGAAGATCCCCTCGTCCGCGGTCGCGCCGGCTCCCCGGCGGTGCCCGAGGCGGCGCGCCCACGTGGCGGCCAGCGCGGGGACCAGGGTGAGCGCGACGAGCAGCGCGACCACCACGACGGCGACCCCGGCGGCCCCGATCGCCCGCATGATCGGTGCCTCGAAGAGGACCAGCCCGGACAGGGCGATCCCCACGATCAGGCCGGAGAAGAGCACCGTGCGGCCGGCCGTCGTCAGGGCTCCGACGACGGCCGCCTCGATCTGGTCCTGGGACAGCTCCCGGTGGGGTACCCCCGGGGCGACCGCCTCCACCTGCTCCCGGAACCGGGAGACCAGGAGGAGGCCGTAGTCGATGCACAGGGCCAGCCCCATGACCGTGACGATGTTGACGACGGTGGCGTCGAGGTCGATCAGGTAGGAGAAGCCGAGCAGGATCGCCAGGCCGCCCCCGATGCTCGCGACCGCGCCGAGGACCGGCATGAGGGCGGCCAGGACGCCACCGAAGACCACGACCATGACGACGAGGGAGATCGGCAGGGCGATGCCCTCGCCCCGTTGCAGGTCGACCTGGATCTGGTCGGTGATGTCGTCGACGAGCAGGGGGACGCCGCCCCAGTCCACCGCGCCCGTGTGGTCCGCCAGGAGCTCCTCGTATGCCGCCTCCAGGCCGACCAGCACGTCCCGGGCCTGCGGGAAGGTCACCTCGGGCTCCAGCTCGACGGTCAGCAGGAAGGCACCGCCGGAGGGGTCCTGGTCCCGGACCGCGACGAGCGCCTCGGGAGCGGTGGGCCACTCCGGGTGCAGGACGGGGGCGACGACCCCCGCCACCCCGTCGACGTCCGCGGCCCGCTCCGCGAACCCCGCCACCGCGGCCACGAGGGCGGGGTCCTGCAGGTCGGCACCGGTCACCGACCCGAGGAGCGCCGGTCCCTCCTCGTCGGCGGCGGTGATCTCCTGGACGACCTGGGCCGCACCCGGGGCCTCGATCGCCCCGGAGGTCAGGCGGTCGAAGAGGCCGGGGCCCGGCCCGAGGCCCAGGGCGGTGACGAAGGCGGCGACCACCAGCACCGACCAGGTGAGCAGGTACCACCATCGGTGGCGGACCGTCGACCGGCCGAGCACGGCCAGCGCAGGACGGCGGGGAGGGCGGTGCGAGCCGGCCACGGGTAGCCTCACCAGGGTGTCGAGTGGTGGATCAGACCTGTTCAGCGTATCCACGGGCGCCGACGGGACCGCGGCCGAGGGGGACCTGCGGCCACCGCTGGCGGTCCGGATGCGGCCGCGCACGCTCGACGAGGTCGCCGGCCAGGAGGACGTCCTGCGACCCGGGTCCCCGATGCGTCGGCTCATCGAGGGCCACGCCGGGGTGGCCGGGCCCCTGTCGGCGATCCTGTGGGGACCGCCGGGCACCGGGAAGACCACGCTGGCCCACCTCGTGGCCGCAGCGGGCGACCGTCGGTTCGTCGAGCTCTCCGCGGTCACGGCCGGGGTGAAGGACGTGCGGGCGGCGATGGAGGAGGCCGTGCGCCAGCGGTCGCTGCACGGGCGGGCCACCGTGCTCTTCCTCGACGAGATCCACCGGTTCACCAAGGCCCAGCAGGACGCGCTCCTGCCGGGCGTGGAGAACCGGGTGGTGATCCTCGTGGCGGCGACGACGGAGAACCCCTCCTTCTCGATCATCGCGCCCCTGCTCTCGCGCTCGGTCATGGTGCGGCTCGGGTCGCTGACCGACGAGCAGGTCGCGGGGGTGGTCCGGCGCGCGCTCACCGACGAGCGGGGTCTGGCGGGGGAGTTCACCCTCGACGACGACGCCCTCGACCACGTGGTGCGGATGGCCGGCGGGGACGCGCGGCGGGCGCTCACCACCCTCGAGGCCGCCGCCGGCGTGGCGGCCGACGAGCGTCCGGCCGGTCGCGAGGACCAGCCGGCCCTCATCGCGCTGGCGACGGTCGAGCAGGCGGTGGCCACCGCGGCGGTGCGCTACGACCGGGCGGGGGACCAGCACTACGACGTGGCCAGCGCGTTCATCAAGTCGATGCGCGGCAGCGACGTCGACGCGGCGCTGCACTACCTGGCCCGGCAGCTGGAGGCGGGGGAGGACCCCCGGTTCATCGCGCGCCGGATCGTTCTCGCCGCGAGCGAGGACGTGGGCATGGCCGACCCGACGGCGCTGCAGACCGCCGTCGCCGCGATGCACGCGGTCGCCCAGATCGGGATGCCGGAGGCCAGGATCGTGCTGGCCCAGGCGGTGGTGCACAACGCGCTGGCGCCCAAGTCCAACGCGGCCTACGCCGCGATCAACGCGGCCGTGGCCGACGTCCGGGCCGGTCGTGGCGGGGCGGTGCCGCCGCACCTGCGGGGGAGCGGGTATGCCGGGGCCGCCCGCCTCGGGCACGGGGAGGGTTACCGCTACAGCCACGACGAGCCGGCCGGGGTCGGGCCCCAGCAGTATCTCCCGGACGACCTGCTCGAGGCCGACGTCGACTACTACCGTCCCACCACGCGCGGGTGGGAGGAGCGGCTCGCGGCCCGGTGGGCCGAGCTGCGGCGGATCGTCCGGGGCCGGTGACGGCGGCTATTGTGGCAAGGTCCGTCTGCCCCCTGGTGAGGAGACCATGGAAACCGCCGAGATCCGCCGTCGCTGGTTGAGGTTCTTCGAGAGCAAGGACCACGCCGTCGTCCCCAGCGCCCCGCTGGTCTACGACGACCCCAACCTGCTGTTCGTCAACGCCGGCATGGTGCCCTTCAAGCCCTACTTCCTGGGCCAGGAGAGCGCGCCGTGGCCGCGGGCCACCTCGGTGCAGAAGTGCGTGCGGACCCTCGACATCGAGGAGGTCGGGCGGACCACCCGGCACGGCACCTTCTTCCAGATGAACGGCAACTTCTCCTTCGGCGACTACTTCAAGGACCGGGCCATCGCCTACGCCTGGGAGTTCGTCACCGGGTCGCAGGACGACGGGTTCCTCGGCTTCGACCCCGGGTCCGTGTGGGTGACCGTCCTCGAGGGCGACGACGAGGCCGCCGACCTGTGGCACCGGATCGCCGGGCTGCCCCAGGAGCGCATCCAGCGGCGCGGGCCGGCCGACAACTACTGGTCCATGGGGGTGCCCGGACCGGGCGGACCCTGCAGCGAGATCTACATCGACCGCGGTCCCGAGCACGGGCCCGACGGCGGGCCCGTCGTGGACGAGGACCGCTACCTGGAGATCTGGAACCTCGTCTTCATGCAGGACGAGCTGTCCGCGGTCCGCTCCAAGACCGACGTGGACATCGCCGGGGAGCTGCCGACGAAGAACATCGACACCGGGATGGGGCTGGAGCGGGTGGCCTACCTGCTCCAGGGCGTGGACAACCTCTACGAGATCGACGAGGTCTACCCCGTCATCGAGCGCGCCGAGGACCTGTCCGGTCGCGCCTACGGCAAGGACCACGACGACGACGTCCGCTTCCGGGTGGTCGCCGACCACGTCCGGTCCGGGCTGATGCTCATGGGCGACGGGGTCACCCCCGGCAACGAGGGCCGCGGCTACGTCCTGCGCCGGCTCCTGCGCCGCGCCGTGCGCTCGATGCGCCTCCTGGGCGTCCACGACCCCGCCCTGCCAGAGCTCCTGCCGGTGAGCAAGGACGTGATGAAGCAGTCCTACCCCGAGCTGGAGCGGGACTGGGCCCGGATCAGCGAGGTGGCCTACGCCGAGGAGGAGGCCTTCCGGCGCACGCTGGCCAGCGGCACCACGATCCTGGACACCGCCGTCGCCCGGGCCAAGGAGTCGGGGGTCACCCGGCTCGCCGGCGGGCAGGCCTTCCAGCTGCACGACACCTACGGCTTCCCCATCGACCTCACCCTGGAGATGGCGGCCGAGCAGGGCCTGTCGGTCGACGAGGAGGGCTTCCGCACGCTGATGACCGAGCAGCGGCAGCGGGCCAAGGCCGACGCCCGGTCCAAGAAGGCCGGGCACGGCGAGGTCACCTCCTACCGGCAGGTCGCCGACCGGCTGGGTCGTCCGGTGGAGTTCACCGGGTACGAGCAGACGAGCGGCGAGGCCCCGGTCGTGGGACTGTTCAGCTCCGGCCAGGAGGTGGACCGGCTCAGCGCCGTCGGGCAGGACGCGGAGACCGGTGGCACCGAGGTCGAGGTCGTCCTGGGCAGCACGCCCTTCTACGCCGAGGCCGGTGGGCAGCTGGCCGACCACGGCGTCCTCCGGTTGGCCGGCGGCGCGGTGGTCCAGGTGACCGACGTGCAGCGGCCGACACCCGGTCTGGTCGTGCACCGTGGGCGTCTCCTCGAGGGCGAGGTCGCTGTCGGCGAGCGCGCCACCGCCGAGATCGACTCGGTCCGCCGGGCCTCGGTGTCCCGCGCGCACACCGCCACGCACATCGTGCACAAGGTGCTGCGGGAGGCCCTCGGGGACTCGGCGACCCAGGCGGGGTCCGAGAACGCCCCGGGGCGGCTGCGTTTCGACTTCCGTTCCACCCGCGGGCTCGGCGGCGAGGAGCTGGCCGCGGTCGAGGCCCGGATCAACGAGCGGCTCATGGACGACCTCTCGGTCAGCGCGGCCGAGATGCCGCTCGCCCAGGCGCGGGAGATGGGCGCGATGGCGCTCTTCGGGGAGCGCTACCCCGACGTGGTGCGCGTCGTCTCGGTCGGCGGCCCGTGGTCGCTGGAGCTGTGCGGCGGGACCCACGTGCTCAACTCCGCCCAGCTGTCCCTCGTGAAGATCATGGGCGAGGCCTCCATCGGGTCGGGGGTCCGCCGCGTCGAGGCCCTGGTCGGTGCGGACGCCTACCAGCACCTGGCGCGGGAGAACGTCATCGTCAACCAGCTCACGGACTCCCTGAAGGTTCGTCCCGACGAGCTGCCGGACCGCATCGGCCAGCTGATGGCGAGGCTGAAGGAGGCCGAGCGTCAGATCGCCGCGGCCAAGGCCCAGCAGGCCCTGGCGGCGGCGGCCTCGCTCACCGACCGTGCCCGCGACGTGGACGGCGTGACCTTCCTGGGTCACGACCTCGGCGAGGGGTCGACCGGGGACGACCTGCGCCGCGCGGTGACCGACCTGCGGGGCCGTCTCGGTACCGACCGGCCCGTGGTCGTCGCCCTCACCGGCACCTCCGGCGGACGCCCCCACGTGGTGGTCGGGACCAACGAGGCCGCCCGCGGCCGGGGGATCCGGGCCGGCGCCCTCGTGAAGGTCGCCGCCCAGACCCTCGGCGGCGGCGGCGGGGGCAAGGACGACCTGGCCCAGGGGGGTGGCCAGGACCCGTCGCGGACCGCCGACGCGCTGCGTCGCATCGAGGACGAGCTGAGGCCGTGACGACCGACCCGGGGGTGCTGCTCGGCGTCGACGTCGGGGAGGTCCGGGTCGGCCTGGCGGCCAGCGACGCCGTCGGCCTGCTGGCCCACCCGGTGGCGACCCTGCCCCGGGACCCCGAGGGCCTGACCGACCTCGGTGCCATCGCCGAGGAGGTCGCCGGACGGGGAGCCGTCGGGGTGGTCGTGGGCCTGCCCCGTTCCCTCTCCGGGGAGGAGGGCTTGGCCGCACGCCGTGCCCGCGACTACGCTGTTGCGCTGCAGCGGCGTCTGGAGGTGCCGGTGCGTCTGGTCGACGAACGTCTGACCACGGTGGACGCCCACCGGAACCTGCGCCGCAGCGGGGTCCGGGGACGCGAGCACCGCGGAGTCGTGGACCAGGCGGCCGCCGTCCTCATCCTCCAGTCGGCGCTGGACGCCAGACGCGCCGGCCGTCCCCCCGGTGAACCCCTGAAGGCGCGCAAGCCCCGGACCCCCCGGTCCGGCCCCTGAGCAAAGGACACGGATGAGCCATCCTCCGCACGAGGACTGGGACGAGCACGACGTGCACGGCACGGCGTCCGGGACCCGGTTCGACGACGACGTCCTCGGACTGCGTGGCGTCCACGACCACGACGAGTCGTTGGCCGACGACGTCCTCGAGCCCGAGGAGCAGCTGTTCCGCCGGCGACGCCGGCGACGGCGCAACCCGGTCCTGGTCGGCATCTCGCTGCTGCTCGCCGGGGCTCTCGTCGTCACCGCCTCCGTCTTCGCCGTCGGCTGGATGCGCGACCTGCTGCCCGACGTCTCGATCGGGGAGCCCACCGCGCAGGACTACGAGGGCTCCGGGACCGGTGAGGTCATGGTCGAGGTGCCACCCGGCGCCGGCGGCGGGGAGATCGCCCAGCTGCTGGTGGAGAACGACGTCGTGGCGTCGGCCGGGGCGTTCACCGCCGCGCTGCAGGCCGACCCCCGGTCCTCCTCGATCCAGCCGGGCACCTACCGGATGGCCGGCCAGATGAGTTCGCAGGCCGCGCTCGGGCGGCTCCTGGACGGCAACTTCCGGGAGATCGACGGCGTGACCGTCCGTGAGGGCCTGTGGGTGGCCGAGACCTTCGCCGCGCTGGCCGAGGCCACCGGCCACGAGGTCGCCGACTACGAGGCGGTCGACCCCGCCTCCCTCGACCTGCCCGACGCCGCCGAGGGCGAGCTGGAGGGCTTCCTCTACCCGAGCACCTACGAGTTCGGGCCGGACACCACCCCGGAGGAGCAGCTGCAGACGCTCGTCGACCAGGGCAGGCAGGTCTACGCCGACCTCGGGATCGCCGACGACGAGCTGCGCGAGGTCATCATCAAGGCGAGCATCGTCCAGGGCGAGGGCATGTTCTCCGAGGACCTGCCGAAGGTGGCGCGGGTCGTCGAGAACCGCCTGCAGCCCAACCCGGAGACCAACGGCTACCTGCAGATGGACTCCACGGTGCACTTCATCTTCCAGGAGCGCGGCCTGGCCGGCACGACGGACGAGCAGCGCGCCGACGACGACCCCCACAACACCTACGCCTACCCGGGGCTGCCGGCCGGTCCCATCAACAGCCCGGGCGAGGAGGCGATCCGCGCGGTGCTGGAACCGGAGCCGGGTGACTGGCTCTACTTCGTCACGGTGGACCCCTCGACGGGGGAGACCCGTTTCGCCACCGACTGGGCGGGGCACCAGGAGAACGTCCAGCTCTTCCAGCAGTGGTGCCAGGACAACCCGGACCAGTGCTGACCGCGGGTCCTCGGCGGGCCGCGGTGGTCGGGTCCCCGGTGGCGCACTCCCTCTCACCGGTGCTCCACCGGGCGGCCTACCGCAGGCTCGCGCTCACCGGGTGGGAGTATGCCGCCACCGAGGTCCCGCCGGGCGCGCTGGCCGGGTTCGTGGCCGGCCTGGGTCCGCAGTGGGCCGGGCTGTCGGTGACGATGCCCCTGAAGGACGAGGCTCTCGCGCTGGCCGACCACGCCGACGACGACGCCGTCCTCACCGGGAGCGCCAACACCCTCGTCCCCTCGGACGGCGGGTGGACGGCCTTCAACACCGACGTCCACGGCGTGGGGGCCGCGCTGGCCGAGGCCGGCCTGCTCCGGCCCCGACGGGCCGTCGTGCTGGGCGGCGGGGCGACCGCCCGCTCGGTGCTGGTGGCGCTCGACCGCCTCGGCGTGGAGCAGGTGCGGCTGCTGGTGCGCGACCGCGCCCGTCCGGGCACCGAGGAGCTCCTCGGGCGGCTGAGCGCCCGGACCACCGTCGCCACGTTCCCGGGGACGGACCGCGGCGGCGGCGCCCCGGACGTCGTCGTGAACACCCTCCCGGCCACCGTCGACCCCGCCGCGGACACGGTCCGCGCGGTGCTCGGCGGGGGGTGCCCGGTCGTGATGGACGTGGCCTACGCCCCGTGGCCGAGCGGCTTTGCGAGGGCCGTCGCGTCCGCGTCGGAGGGCCTGGTGCCCGTCCTGCGCGGCACCGCGATGCTCGCGCACCAGGCCGCCCGCCAGGTGCGGCTGATGACCGGGCATGATGTCCCGGTGGAGGTGTTGCGCACGGCCCTGCTCGAGGCCGCCGGTGCCTCTCCGACGACCCGGTGGTCGGAGGGACCGACCGGTGTCTGAGCAGGTGGCCCTCGGCCTCGTGGCGCTCGTCGTCGGGGTGCTCGGCATCCCCGTCGCCCGCTGGCTGGAGGCGACCACCTACCGCAAGCCCGACGAGGCGGACGTGCCTTACCCGGGCAACCGGTGGTGGGTGCCGTTCGCGCTCGCAGGCGCCTCGACGCTGGTGGTGCACCGTGTCTGGATCGTCGACGACGACGCCGTGCCCGGCTGGCCGGTGGCCGTGGTGCTCACCGCCACGCTGCTGCTCGTGACGCTGGCCTGCGTCTGCCTGGCGGCCATGGACCTGGACGTCCACCGCCTCCCGGACCGGATCATGTGGCCCACGATGGCGTTCCTGGCCACCGGCATGCTCCTCGCCGCGCTGGTGGGCGGAGGGCTGGAACCGTGGGTGCGCTCCATGGTGGCCGGGGTGGCCAGCGGGGGCTTCTACCTGCTGCTGGCCCTGCTGTCCCTGGCCCGGGGCTCGCTGGCCCTGGGCCTGGGCGACGTCAAGCTCGCCGTCGTGCTGGGCGCCGGCCTGGGGTGGTTCGGCTGGCCCGAGGTGGTCGCGGGCATCTACGCGGGATTTCTCGTCGGCGGGCTGCTGGCCGTCCTGCTCCTGCTGACGCGCCGGGTCGGGTGGAAGGGCGACTTCGCCTACGGGCCCCCGATGATGGTCGGGGCGCTGCTCGGCCTCGTGCTCGTCCCCGGCCCCACGGCCGGTCTGTTCTGACCCGCCGTGCGCCCGGTGGTTCCCCGGCAGGGGCCCGCCGGTCCCGGGCGGCGCCCGGGGCCTCGGCCTCGGCCGCCGGACGGTCGCACCGCCCGCCCGTGGGAGAATCGCCCGCATGCTGCGCTGGTTGACCGCCGGGGAGTCCCACGGCCCCGCCCTGACCGCCGTCCTCGAGGGTCTGCCCGCCGGGGTGCGGGTGGACCGGTCCGCCGTGGAGGGTGCGCTGGCCCGACGCCGCCTCGGCCACGGCCGGGGCGCCCGGATGTCATTCGAGGCCGACCAGCTGCGTTTCCTGGGCGGGCTGCGGCACGGGCTGAGCATCGGCTCCCCCCTCGCCCTGCTCGTGGAGAACAGCGAGTGGGCCAAGTGGCAGGCCGTGATGAGCCCCGAACCGGTGCCCGAGGAGGCGCTGCGGCGCGCCGACGACGTCGGTGCGCCCCAGGAGCTGGCCCGCAACCGCCCCCTCACCAGGCCCCGTCCGGGCCACGCCGACCTGGTGGGGATGACCAAGTACGGCTTCGACGAGGCCCGTCCCGTGCTCGAGCGCGCCTCCGCCCGGGAGACGGCGGCCAGGGTCGCCCTCGGTGCCGTCGCCGCGGCCTTCCTGGAGCAGGCCGTCGGCGTCCGGCTCGTCTCGCACACCGTCAGCATCGGACGGGCCGGCACCCCGTCGGTGGACGACGACGCCCCCGCGCTGGAGGACCTGCCCCGCCCGGACGACGTGGACGCGCTCGACGCCGACCCCGTGCGCACCCTCGACGCGGGACGCTCGGCCGCGATGGTCGCCGAGATCGACGCCGCCCGCCAGGACGGCGACACCCTCGGTGGCGTGGTCGAGGTCCTGGCCTGGGGGCTGCCCCCGGGTCTGGGTTCGCACGTCCACTGGGACCGGCGGCTCGACGCCCGCCTGGCTGCCGCGCTGATGGGGGTGCAGGCCATCAAGGGCGTCGAGGTGGGGGAGGGGTTCCGCACCGCCGCCCGCCGCGGCAGCCGCGCCCACGACGAGATCGTCGTCGACGGGGACGGGAGGGTGGCGAGGACCACCCTGCGCAGCGGGGGGACCGAGGGCGGGATGAGCACCGGCGAGGTGCTGCGCGTCCGTGCGGCGATGAAGCCGATCTCCACCGTGCCCAGGTCGTTGCGCACCATCGACACCACGACCGGCGAGGCCGCCACGGCCATCCACCAGCGGTCCGACGTCTGCGCGGTCCCGGCCGCCGGCGTGGTGGCCGAGGCCATGGTCGCCCTCGTCCTGGCCGACGCGGTCCTGGAGAAGTTCGGCGGCGACTCGGTGGCCGAGGTCGCGCGCAACCACGCCGCCTACCTGGAGCAGGTGCCGCCCCACCTGCGACCCGCGCCCGCCACCGCGCACTCCGCCACCGCTCACTCGGCCCCCGTCGACCCGGAGGGGACGGCGTGAGCGGCCCGATCGTCGTCCTCGTCGGCCCTCCCGGAGCCGGCAAGAGCACGGTGGGCCGCGGGCTCGCGGAACGGTGGGGCGTGCCGCTCGTCGACACCGACGTCGAGGTCGAGACCGCCGCCGGGCGCACGATCAGCGACATCTTCGTCCAGGACGGCGAGGCCTCCTTCCGCGACCTGGAGCGGGCCGCGGTGCTCCGCGCGCTGCAGGACGGACGCTCCTGCGTGCTGGCCCTCGGCGGAGGAGCGGTCATGCAGGAGGCCGTGGCCCAGGCCCTGGAGCAGAGCCCGGTCCCCGTCGTCTTCCTCGACGTCACCATCGCGGACGCGGCCTCCCGGGTCGGCTTCGACACCTCCCGCCCGCTGCTCCTGGTCAACCCCCGCGCCTCGTGGACCCGGCTGATGAACGTCCGTCGGCCGGTCTACGAGCGGCTGGCCGACCACCACGTGCAGACCGGAGGTCGGACCCCCGCGGCCGTCGTCGAGGAGGTCGTCGAGCGGGTGGGGGAGCGGCAGGAACCATGAGCGTGCGCACCGTCCACGTCGGTCCCCCCGCGCAGGGGTATGCCGTGCACGTGGGCGCCGGCGCCCTCGACCGGCTGGGCGAGCACGCCCGGCCCGGCCGACGGGTGCTCGTCGTCCACCAACCGGGGCGCGAGGAGCTGCTGGCGGAGGTGCTGCAGGTGCTGACCGCCGGCGGCGCCCGCCCCGTCGCCGCCCGGGTGCCGGACGCCGAGGCCGCCAAGGACGCCAGGGTGCTCGTGGACCTGTGGGGCGTGCTCGGGCGCGAGGGGTTCACCAGGGACGACCTCGTCGTCGGGCTGGGCGGAGGCGCGACCACGGACCTGGCCGGCTTCGTGGCGGCGACCTGGCTGCGCGGGGTGGAGGTGGTCCAGCTGCCCACCTCGCTGCTGGGGATCGTCGATGCCGCCGTGGGTGGCAAGACCGGGATCAACACCGCGGAGGGCAAGAACCTCGTGGGCGCCTTCCACGAGCCCTCGGCCGTGCTGTGCGACCCGTCCTGGCTGGCCACGATGGCCCGGCCGGACTACGCCTCCGGCCTGGCCGAGGTGCTCAAGTGCGGCTTCGTCGCCGACCCGCACGTCCTGGACCTCGTGGAGGCCGACCCGGGAGCGGCGCTGGACCCCGTGGCCGCCCCCGAGCTCGCGGCCGAGCTGGTGGTCCGGGCCGTGCAGGTCAAGGCCGACGTCGTCGCCGCCGACCTGCGCGAGGCCTCGGTGCGCGAGATCCTCAACTACGGCCACACCTTCGCCCACGCGGTCGAACAGGTCGAGGACTACACCTGGCGGCACGGGGACGCCGTGGCGGTGGGGATGGTCTACGTGGCCGAGCTGGCCTCCCGGCGGGGGCTGGTGGACGCCGAGCTGCTCGCCCGGCACCGCCGGGTGCTCTCGGCGGTCGGGCTGCCCACCTCCTACGGCCCCGGCCGCTGGCCCGAGCTGCGCGCCGCGATGGGTCGGGACAAGAAGGCGCGGGGGGCGACGCTGCGGTTCGTGGTGCTGGAGGGGCTCGCGCGGCCGACCCGGCTGGAGGGGCCGGACGAGGCCGAGCTGAGGGCCGCCTACGACGCCCTGCACTGACCGAGCCGCCTCAGCCGGGCGTCGGCCGCTGTGCCGCAGGACGATGCGGGTCGCCGCCGGAGTCGCCGCTAGACTTGTCCGGGTTTGGGTCCGTGTCCGCGCCGGCCCTCCCCGACGACCTGACCGACCTGACCGACCTGCGAAGGAAGAACGCTGTGGCAACCACGAACGACCTCAAGAACGGCATCGTCCTGGACATGGACAACGGGCTGTGGCAGGTGCTGGAGTTCCAGCACGTCAAGCCCGGCAAGGGCCCGGCGTTCGTGCGCACCAAGCTCAAGAACGTCACCTCCGGCAAGATCATCGACAAGACGTTCAACGCCGGCACCAAGGTGGAGACCGCGACCGTGGACCGGTCCGACTTCCAGTACCTGTACAACGACGGCACGGACTACATCTTCATGGACGAGAAGTCCTACGAGCAGATCCACGTCTCGCCCCAGGCCATGGGTGACGCCGCCAGGTTCCTGCTGGAGAACGGCCGCGCGATGATCGCCCAGCACGACGGGCAGGTGCTCTACGTCGAGCTGCCCGCCTCCGTCGTCCTGGAGGTCACCCACACCGAGCCCGGGCTGCAGGGCGACCGCTCGACCGGAGGCACCAAGCCGGCGACCCTGGAGACGGGGGCGGAGATCCAGGTGCCGCTGTTCCTCGAGAGCGGCACCAAGGTCAAGGTCGACACCCGCGACGGCTCCTACCTCGGCCGCGTGAGCTGACGTGCCCGCACGCACCAAGGCGCGCAAGCGCGCCCTGGAGCTGCTCTACGAGGCCGAGCAGCGAGGCCTGAACGTGGGGACCCTGCTGGAGGAGCGGATCGCGGTGCCCACCACGCAGCACCCGCTGCCGGAGTATGCCGTGGAGCTGGTCCGTGGGGTCGTGGACCACTGGTCCTCGATCGAGGAGGCGCTGACCACCTGGTCCCAGGGGTGGTCCCTGGACCGGATGGCCGCGGTCGACCGGGCGGCGCTGCGCATCGGGACGTGGGAGATCGTCTGGAACGACGCGGTCCCCGACGGCGTGGCCGTCTCCGAGGCGGTCAACCTCGTGCAGGACCTGTCCACCGACGACTCGCCGCGCTTCGTCAACGGCCTGCTCTCCCGGATCTCCGAGGTCAAGGACACCCTGGCCTGAGACCAGGGCCCCGCGCGAACGGTTCCTGGTCCGGCCCGGTTGAGTCCCGCGCAGGAGCCTGTCGTGGGTGCAGTACAGTGGCGCGCACCGAGCATCATCCTTTAACCACCGTCCTGTGAGGCGGGGAAGGAGACGGGCTGTGCCCCCTGCCCAGAACAGCGCTGGTCCAGGACGTGAGGTCCTCACCAGCAGCGAGATCGACCGGGCCCTGCGCCGGATCGCCCACGAGATCCTCGAGGCCAACAAGGGCCCGGAGAACCTGGTGCTCCTGGGGATCCCCACGCGCGGCGCCCACCTGGCCCGTCGGCTGGCCTCCGCCCTGGAGCAGGTCGAGGGCGTGGAGGTGCCGGTCGGGTCCCTGGACGTGACGATGTACCGCGACGACCTTCGCCGTCAGCCCACCCGGGCCGTCGAGCCCACCGTGGTTCCGGCCGGGGGCGTCGACGACAGGGTCGTGGTCCTGGTCGACGACGTGCTCTACTCCGGCCGCACGGTCCGGGCCGCCCTCGACGCGCTCTCGGACCTGGGCCGACCCCGGGCGGTGCGGCTGGCGGTGCTCGTCGACCGCGGCCACCGCGAGCTGCCGGTGCGGGCCGACTACGTGGGCAAGAACCTGCCCACGTCCACCAGCGAGCGGGTCATGGTCCGGCTCGCCGAGCACGACGGCGAGGGCACCGAGGGCGTGCGCATCGCCGGGCCCGCGGAGGAGCGCTCGTGAAGCACCTGCTGTCCATCGCCGACCTGACGCGCGAGGAGATCCTCTCCGTCCTGGACACCGCCGTCTCCATGCACGAGGTGCAGGACCGCGACGTCAAGAAGCTGCCGACCCTGCGCGGGCGGACCATCATCAACTTCTTCTTCGAGGACTCCACCCGCACCCGTGCCTCCTTCGAGATCGCCGGCAAGTGGATGAGCGCCGACACGATCAACCTCACCGGCAAGGGGACCTCGGTCTCCAAGGGCGAGTCCCTGCGGGACACGGTGCTGACCATCGACGCCATGGGCGTGGACATGATGATCATCCGCCACCCCGCCAGCGGTGCGCCCGCCCAGATCGCCGACTGGGTCGACTGCTCGATCGTCAACGCCGGGGACGGGACGCACGAGCATCCCAGCCAGGCCCTCCTGGACGCGTACACCCTGCGCCGCGCCCTCGGTGACCTGGCCGGGCGGCACGTGGCGATCGTCGGCGACCTGACCCACTCCCGGGTGCTGCGCTCCAACCTGCTCTGCCTGCGCGCCCTCGGTGCCGAGGTGACGCTGGTCGCCCCACCCACCCTGATGCCGAGCGGGGTGTCCTCCTGGTCGGCCAGGGACGGGTTCGAGACCTCCTACGACCTGGACGAGGTCCTTCCCCGGGTCGACGCCGTGATGATGCTGCGCGTGCAGCGCGAACGGATGAGCGGGGGCTACTTCCCCACCGCCCGGGAGTATGCCGTCACCTACGGGCTGACCGCGCGTCGCCTGGCGCTCCTGCCGGACCACGCGGTCATCACCCACCCCGGCCCCATGAACCGGGGGCTGGAGATCTCCGCCGAGGCCGCCGACGCGGCCCGGTCCCTCGTCCTGGACCAGGTCAGCGCCGGCGTGGCCGTGCGGATGTCCATCCTCTACCACCTCCTCGCGGGGGAAGGGAGCACCCAGTGACCCGGCTCAGCCAGCCCAGTCTGCTCGTCGAGGGGGCCGACGTGCTCGGGGGCGGCGCCCAGGACGTCCTCGTCGTCGACGGTCGGATCGCCGCCGTCGGTCCGGAGGCGGCCACCGGGGCACCGTCGGACACCCAGCGCCTCCCGGCGCAGGGCCTCGTCCTGCTCCCGGGCCTGGTCGACCTGCACACGCACCTGCGCGAGCCGGGACGCGAGGACGCCGAGACCGTCGAGAGCGGGTCGCAGGCCGCCGCCGCCGGCGGGTTCACCGCCGTGCTGGCGATGGCCAACACCGACCCGGTCGCCGACACGGCCGAGGTGGCCGAACGGGTCGCCGACCTGGGCCGCCGCGCCGGTTACGTGGACGTCCACCCGGTGGGCGCGGTCACCAAGGGCCTGGCCGGCGAGGAGCTGGCGGAGCTGGGGCTGATGGCCCGCTCCCGGGCCCGGGTCCGGGTGTTCTCCGACGACGGCCGGTGCGTCCACGACCCCCGCCTGATGCGCCGCGCCCTGGAGTACGTCCGGGCCTTCGACGGTGTCGTCTCCCAGCACGCCCAGGACCCCCGCCTGGCGGACGGGCGAGCCTGCTGCCACGAGGGTGAGCTCTCCGGGCGGCTCGGGCTGCCCGGGTGGCCGGCGGTCGCCGAGGAGACGATCGTGGCCCGGGACGTCATGCTCGCCCGGCACACGGGCTCGCGGGTGCACGTCGCGCACGTGACGACGGCGGGCACCGTCGAGGTCCTGCGCTGGGCCAAGGAGCGCGGGATCGACGTGACCGCCGAGGTGACCCCGCACCACCTCATGCTCACCGAGGACCGGCTGGTGGGCTACGACCCCACGTTCAAGGTCAACCCGCCGCTGCGTCCGACGGAGGACGCCGAGGCGCTGCGGGCGGCCCTGGCCGACGGCACGATCGACGCGGTCGCGACCGACCACGCCCCCCACGTGCGGCAGGACAAGGAGCACGCCTTCGTCGACGCGGCGTTCGGCATGCTCGGGCTGGAGACCGCGCTGGGGGTGGTGGGCACCCTGATGGTCCAGGAGGGCCGGATGGGGTGGGCCGACGTGGCCCGGGTGATGTCCCAGGCCCCCGCCAGGATCGCCCGGCTCACCGACCAGGGCCACCACGTGCGGCCGGGGGACCCCGCCACCCTCACCCTCGTCGACCCGGACCGCGTGGTCACCGTGGACGCGACCCGGTCGCGGTCCCTCTCGCGCAACAACCCCTGGAACGGTCTGCGGCTGACCGGGGCGGTCCACCTGACGATGCTGCGCGGGCGGGTCACCGCGCGCGAGGGCCTGGTCTGGGGAGGGGAGGAGCAGTGAGGGCGACCAGCACGGCCGGACCGGCGGTCCTGGTCCTGGAGGACGGGCGCACGTTCGCCGGGCAGTCCTACGGCGCGGTCGGCACCACCGTCGGCGAGGCCGTCTTCTCCACCGGCATGACCGGCTACCAGGAGACCCTCACCGACCCCTCCTACCACCGGCAGGTGGTGGTGATGACCGCCCCGCACATCGGCAACACGGGGGTCAACCCCCACGACATGGAGAGCAGCCGCATCTGGGTGGCCGGGTTCGTCGTCCGGGACCCCGCGCTGCGCCCCTCCAACTGGCGGTCCCAGGGCGACCTGGACGAGGCGCTGCGCACCTCCGGGGTCGTCGGGATCAGCGGGGTCGACACCCGGGCGCTGACCCGGCACCTGCGGGACCGCGGCGCCATGAGGGTCGGGATCTTCTCCGGCCCCGACGCCGGGCGACCCGTGGAGGAGCTCCTGCGCACGGTCACCCAGGCCCCCCGCATGGCGGGATCGGCCCTGGCCGAGGAGGTGAGCACCCCGCACCCCTACGTCGTCTCGCCGCCGGAGGGCGTGGCCCCGCGGTGGACGGTGGCGGCCCTCGACCTGGGCATCAAGGGCACGACCCCCACCCTCATGGCGGCGCGGGGGATCCGGGTGCACGTGCTTCCCGCGACCAGCACGTGGGAGGAGCTCCTGGCGGTGGAGCCCGACGGGGTCTTCTTCTCCAACGGCCCCGGTGACCCGGCCACCGCGGAGCACGAGACCGCCCTGCTGCGCCGGGTGCTGGACACCGGCCTGCCCTTCTTCGGCATCTGCTTCGGCAACCAGCTCCTGGGACGGGCGCTCGGACTGCCCACCTACAAGCTGGCCTTCGGCCACCGCGGGATCAACCAGCCCGTGCTGGACCGTGCCACCGGCAAGGTCGAGGTCACCGCGCACAACCATGGGTTCGCCGTCGGCTGGCCCGAGGGGACGCCCACCGACGAGGGCGCGGACACGCCGTACGGCCCGGTCCGCTGCTCGCACGTCGCCCTCAACGACGACGTCGTCGAGGGGCTGCGCTGCGTGGACGTGCCCGCCTTCTCGGTGCAGTACCACCCGGAGGCGGCAGCCGGTCCGCACGACGCGGAGCACCTGTTCGACCGGTTCGTGACGATGATGGAGGAGCACCGTGCCCAGGCGTGAGGACATCAGGAGCGTCCTGGTCATCGGCTCCGGGCCGATCGTCATCGGTCAGGCCGCCGAGTTCGACTACTCCGGCACCCAGGCGTGCCGGGTCCTGCGCGAGGAGGGCGTGCGGGTGGTCCTGGTCAACTCCAACCCCGCGACGATCATGACCGACCCGGGGGTGGCGGACGCCACCTACGTCGAGCCCATCACCCCCGAGATCGTCGAGGCCATCATCGCCAAGGAGCGCCCGGACGCCGTGCTGGCGACCCTGGGCGGACAGACCGCGCTGAACACGGCCATCGCCCTGCACGAGGGGGGCGTGCTGGAGCGCTACGGCTGCCCCCTCATCGGTGCCAACGTCGAGGCGATCCAGCTCGGCGAGGACCGGCAGGCCTTCAAGGGCGTGGTGCGACGCTGCGGCGCCGAGGTGGCCCGCTCGGCCATCTGCCACACGATGGAGGAGGCTCTCGCCGCGGCCGAGGACCTCGGTTACCCGGTCGTCGTGCGCCCCTCCTTCACGATGGGCGGCCTGGGCAGCGGGTTCGCCCACGACGAGAAGGAGCTGCGGCTCATCGCGGGGGCCGGACTGCAGGACAGCCCGACCACGGAGGTGCTCCTGGAGGAGTCGATCATGGGCTGGAAGGAGTACGAGCTGGAGGTGATGCGCGACCGCGCCGACAACGTCGTGGTCGTGTGCTCCATCGAGAACCTCGACCCCATGGGCGTGCACACCGGCGACTCGATCACCGTCGCCCCGGCGATGACCCTGACGGACCGGGAGTACCAGCGCCTGCGCGACATCGGGATCGCGATCATCCGCGAGGTCGGGGTCGACACCGGGGGGTGCAACATCCAGTTCGCTGTCGACCCCGACGACGGCCGCATCATCGTCATCGAGATGAACCCCCGGGTGTCGCGCTCCTCGGCGCTGGCGTCCAAGGCGACCGGGTACCCGATCGCCAAGATCGCCGCCAAGATGGCGCTCGGCTACACCCTGGACGAGGTGCCGAACGACATCATCACACCCGGGGGGCTCCGCCCCCCGGGATCCCCCCGGAACGACTCCACACCCGGGGGGCTCCGCCCCCCGGGATCCCCCCGGAACGACTCCACACCCGGGGGGCTCCGCCCCCCGGGATCCCCCCGGAACGACTCCACACCCGGGGGGCTCCGCCCCCCGGGATCCCTCCGGAAGGACTCCGCACCCGGCGGAGCCCACGACGCGACCCGCTTCTACTCGGCGGCCTTCGAGCCGACCCTCGACTACGTCGTCGTCAAGGTGCCCCGGTTCGCCTTCGAGAAGTTCCCGGCGGCCGACCCGACGCTGACGACCACGATGAAGTCGGTGGGCGAGGCGATGTCGCTGGGCCGCAGCTTCACCGAGGCGCTGCAGAAGGCCCTGCGCTCGGTCGAGCGCTCCGGCAGCAGCTTCCACTGGCGCGAGGACGAGTCGCCCAGCCCGGAGATGGCCCGCGCGCTGCTGGAGCAGGCCCGCACCCCGACCGACGGCCGGATCGTCCTGGTCCAGCAGGCGCTGCGCGGGGGGTGCACGGTGGAGGAGGTGCACGACGCCACGGGCATCGACCCGTGGTTCCTCGACCAGATCGAGCTGATCAACGACCTCGCCGCCCAGGTGCGGGAGCAGGCGCGGCCGGCCACCGGCGGGCGGCTCACCCCAGAGCTCCTCCGGCTGACCAAGCGGCACGGCTTCTCCGACGCCCAGCTGGCCGAGCTGAGCGGCATGACCGAGGCCGTCGTGCGCGGCGTGCGGCAGGCCCTGGGGGTGCGGCCGGTCTACAAGACCGTAGACACCTGCGCCGGCGAGTTCGCCGCCCAGACCCCCTACCACTACTCCACCTACGAGGAGGAGACCGAGGTCGCCCCGCGGGAGCGGCCCGCGGTGATCATCCTCGGCTCGGGTCCCAACCGCATCGGGCAGGGCATCGAGTTCGACTACTCCTGCGTCCATGCCTCGATGACCCTGCGCGAGCATGGTTTCGACACGGTGATGGTCAACTGCAACCCGGAGACGGTCTCCACCGACTACGACACCTCCAGCCGGCTCTACTTCGAGCCGCTCACCCTGGAGGACGTCCTGGAGGTGGTGCACGCCGAGCGGCAGGCGGGTCCGCTGGCGGGGGTCGTCGTCCAGCTCGGCGGTCAGACGCCGCTCGGCCTGGCCGCCGCGCTGAAGGCCGAGGGGGTGCCGGTCGTGGGCACCTCTCCCGAGGCGATCCACCTGGCCGAGGACCGTGGTGCCTTCGGCCGCATCCTGGCCGAGACCGGCCTGGCCGCGCCCCGGCACGGCACGGCATACTCGTCCGAGGAGGCGCTCGAGGTGGCCCGGGAGATCGGGTACCCGGTCCTGGTGCGTCCCTCCTACGTCCTGGGCGGCCGGGGGATGGAGATCGTCTACGACGACGAGACCCTCGCCGGCTACGTCGACCGCGCCACCCTGGCGGGGCCGGACCACCCGGTCCTCGTCGACAGGTTCCTGGACACGGCCGTCGAGATCGACGTCGACGCGATCTACGACGGTCACGACCTCTACGTCGGCGGCATCATGGAGCACATCGAGGAGGCCGGCATCCACTCCGGCGACTCCGCCTGCGTGCTGCCGCCGTTCACGCTGGGCAGGGCCGAGCTGGAGCAGGTGCGGGAGGCGACCCGCCGCCTCGCCGAGGCCATCGGCGTCAGGGGCCTGATCAACGTGCAGTTCGCCCTGGCCCAGGACGTGCTCTACGTCCTGGAGGCCAACCCGCGGGCCAGCCGCACCGTCCCCTTCGTCGCCAAGGCGACCGGGGTCGCCCTCGCCCGGGCCGCGGCCCGGGTCATGCTGGGCGCCACCGTCGCCGGGCTGCGCGAGGACGGCTCCCTGCCGGCGCACGTCGACGGCGGCATGATGCCCACGGACGCGCCATTCTCGGTCAAGGAGGCGATCCTGCCGTTCCGGCGCTTCCGTACCCAGACCGGGCAGGCCGTCGACTCCATCCTCGGACCCGAGATGCGCTCGACCGGCGAGGTCATGGGGATCGACGCCTCGTTCGGGGCCGCGTTCGCCAAGAGCCAGCTGCGGGCCGGCACCAGCCTGCCCACCGGGGGGACCGTCTTCGTCTCCGTCGCCAACCGGGACAAGCGCTCGATGATCTTTCCGGTCAAGCGGCTCGTCGACCTCGGGTTCTCGGTCATGGCCACCGAGGGCACCGCCGACGTGCTGCGGCGCAACGGCATCGAGGCGCAGGTCGTGCGCAAGCACAGCCGCCCCGAGGGCCCCGACGCGCCCGGTCCCTCGATCGTGGACCTGATCACGGCCGGGGAGGTGGACATGGTCATCAACACCCCGTCCGGACGGGACGCCCGCGCCGACGGCTACGCCATCCGGGCGGCGACCACCAGCCTCGACCGGCCGATCATCACCACCGTCCAGCAGCTCGCGGTGGCGGTGCTGGGGATCGAGGCCATGCGCGACGGGCCCCTCCAGGTCGCCTCGCTCCAGGAGCACGCGGCCGCCCTGGACCTCTTCGGCAGGCCGGCCCCGGGCGCTCCCGTCGGTTCCTGAGGCCGGTCCGGTCGTCATGGGCGCACGACGCGGTCCGGTCCGCGAGGCGGGCACCGTCCTGCAGACGGTGCCGGCCGAGGTGGTCTCGGTGCGGTACGCGGGACGCTTCGACGTCGTGGGCCTCACCCTCGGCGAGCAGCACCCGTCCTGGGCGCACGCCAGGCCGGGCCAGTTCGTCCTCGAACCCGGGGACCCCTCGGCCGGCGCGGTCCGGGCCCGCCTGCACTGGCTGGCGGGGGCCGACCAGGACCCCGTCCACGGCACCACCGCCGAGCTGGTGCTGCCGGCCGGACGGTCCCTGGCGCCGGGGGCGCGGCTGCGGCTGCTGGGCCCCCTCGGCCACGGGTTCTCCGCGCCGCGGGAGCCGGTCGAGGTGCTCCTCGTCGGACACGAGGGGGGTGCGGTGCCCCTCCGGTGGCTCACCGCCCGGCTGCGGGCACGGGGCTGCGTGGTCCACCTCGTCCTGTCCGCGGACGACCCCGAGCTGCACCTGGACCTGCCCTTCCTGCGGCGCCACGCACGGACGGTGGTCCTCACCACGTCCGAGGACCTCGGGCCGGCCCTGACGCGGTCGCTGGACGAGCACGGGGACCGGCTCGGGGTGGTGTATGCCGCCGCTCCCGGTCGGCTCGTGCCCGCCCTCGTCGGGACCGTCGCGGCGCGCGGTCTCGCGTGCCGGGTGTCGACGCTGGACCTGGCCGACCCGTCCGTCCTCTGCGGCACGGGCCTGTGCGGTGGGTGCGACGTGGTGCTGCTGGGTGGTCCCCGGGCGGGCCAGGTGCTCCGGTCGTGCCTCGAGGGTCCCGTCGTCCCGGGAGAGTGGCTGGCGGGTGACGCCCGGTGACCGGCGTGCCGCTGGCGTCCCTGCCCCGGGTGTGGCTCGGACCGGGGACGTGCACCGACGCCGCCGCGGTGGCCCGCCTGCCGGGGGCGGACGGGCTCCTCGTCCCGGTCGGCCCGGTGACCCCCGGGGCACCGCTGAGGCGGACCGGGGCCACCCGTGTCCACGGGGCCGGGGTGGGCGGGGTCGAGCACGACGACGCCCGGGGGACGGGGGTGGCGACCGCCGCCGACGACCTCGTCCGTGCCCGGACCGCCGGCCTGAGGGCCTGCCTGTGCGTGCGGGCGGAGCGGCCCGAGGACGTGGCAGCCGCGGTCGAGGCGCTCCTGCGGCACCCCGACGGGGACGTCGTCGCGGCCGTGGAGGTCGACCTGCGCGGGCGTGGCGAGCAGGTGGTGCTGCGGATCGCCGCCCGGGTCCGCGAGGTGCTGGGCCGCTCCGTCCCGCTCCTGGTGAAGGTGCTGGCCGTCGATCCGCAGCTGGTCGCCGTGGCCCGGTCCGCCGTGGCCGGTGGAGCCGGGGGAGTCGTCGTGGCGGGCCAGGTGCCGCTCGCCGGTGGACGCTGGTGGACCGGGCCCTCGACGGCGGCGGTCACCCGCTCGGGCCTGCGCACCCTGCGCGCCGCCGCGGCCGACCACCGGTGGCCGGGGGCGGTGCTGGTCGGCGCCGGGGGTGTGCACTCGGTGGTCACGGCGCGGGCGGCCGTCGCCGACGGCGCGTCCGCCGTCCAGCTGGGCACGGCCCTGTGGGCCGATCCCACCCTGCTGCCGGCGCTGCGGACAGCCCTGGCCGACCGGCCCCCGGGCGACCCCGACCCCGACCCCGACCCCGACCCCGACCCCCGTCCCCCCACCAGGAGCACCCCGTGAGCACCTCCTTCGCAAACCGGCTGGCCGAGGCGCTGGCCCGGTACGGACCCCTGTGCGTCGGCCTCGACCCCCACCCCGGCCTGCTCGCCGACTGGGGCCTGCCCGACGACGCCTCCGGCCTGCGCACCTTCGCCGAGCGCGTGCTGGACGCGGCGGCCGGCCGGTGCGCCGCCGTCAAGCCGCAGGCCGCGTTCTTCGAACGGCACGGTGCCGACGGGGTGCGGGTGCTCGAGGAGGTGCTCCTCGGTTGCCGCGACCGTGGGCTGCTCAGCGTGCTGGACGCCAAGAGGGGGGACATCGGCTCGACCATGACCGCCTACGCCGAGGCGTACCTGGCCGACGGTGCGCCCCTGGCGGCGGACTCGGTGACCCTGAGCCCCTACCTCGGCTACGGCTCGCTTCGTCCTGCGATCGACCTGGCCCGGGCCACCGGCCGCGGTGTGTGGGTGCTGGGACTGACCTCCAACCCGGAGGGTGCCTCGGTCCAGCAGGTCGGCTCCCCGACGGTGGCCGCCCGGGTGGTCGAGCAGGTCGCGGTCGACAACGCCGGGATGAGCCCGTTCGGCGACGTCGGCCTGGTCGTCGGGGCCACCCTGGCGGATCCTCCCTCCGCGCTCGGGCTGGACCTGCGCGCCGCGGCGGCCCCGGTCCTCGCGCCGGGCGTCGGGGCTCAGGGCGCCTCGGGGGCCGACCTCCTGCGCCTGTTCGCCGGCCTGACCGACCGGATCCTGGTCCCGGTGAGCCGGGCGATCCTGGCCGCGGGTCCGGGGGAGCGCGCCCTGGCCGAAGCCGTCACCACCTGGTCGGACGGGCTGCGGGCGGACCTGGCCACAGGCTGACCAGGGAGCATGGGTTGGCACACCCGCCCGGGTGTGGATAGGTTCACCTGCAGCGGACTTCCGTCCGCGCACCGACCCAGACGGAGGAGTTGGACCGTGCCCCTTCCCCAGCTGACGCCAGAGCAGCGAGCCGACGCGCTCGCCAAGGCGGCGGCGGCCCGCCGTGAGCGAGCGGCCGTGAAGAACCGGCTCAAGAACGCCCAGGGTTCGCTCAAGGAGGTCATCACCGAGGGCAAGGAGAACGACGTCGTCGGCAAGATGAAGGTCTCGGCCCTGCTGGAGTCGCTGCCGGGCGTGGGTCGCGTGCGCGCCCGCCAGGTGATGGAGGACATCGGCATCTCCGAGAGCCGTCGGGTGCGCGGGCTGGGTGCCAACCAGGTCGCCCAGCTGCTCGAGCGGTTCGGCGAGAGCTGATCCCCGCGCAGCAGGCCGACGACGCGGGATCCGGTCCGCCGGTCCGCCGGCTCGTCGTCCTCGCCGGGCCGACCGCGGTCGGCAAGGGGACCGTCGCCGCCTACGTCCGCGAGCACCATCCGGGGGTCTGGCTGTCCGTCTCGGCCACCACGCGCGAGCCGCGTCCCGGCGAGGTGCACGGCGAGCACTACTACTTCGTCGACGACGCGGAGTTCGACCGGCTGGCCCGGGAGGGTCAGCTCCTGGAGTGGGCCCTCGTGCACGGGCGGGCCCGGTACGGCACCCCTCGCCGACCCGTGGAGCAGGTCCTGGCCCAGGGACGCCCGGCCCTGCTGGAGATCGACCTGCAGGGTGCACGCAAGATCCGCGAGGCCATGCCCGACGCGCTGTTCGTGTTCCTGGCACCGCCGTCGTGGGACGACCTCGTCGTGCGCCTGGTCGGACGCGGCACGGAGTCGCCCGAGGAGCGGCAGGTCCGGCTCGGCACCGCACGCACCGAGCTGGCGGCGGCCGAGGAGTTCGACGTGACCATCGTCAACGACGACGTTTCCCGCGCCGCCGAGGAACTCGTATCATTGATGGTCGACCCCACCCCAGCAAAGGATTCGTGAGAACGTGACCGGCACCATCGCCCATCCGGACGGCATCACCAACCCGCCGATCGACAGTCTCCTCGAGCGCGCCGACAGCAAGTACGCGCTCGTCATCTACGCCGCCAAGCGCGCGCGCCAGATCAACGCCTACTACTCCCAGCTCTCCGAGGGCCTCCTCGAGTACGTCGGCCCCCTGGTGGAGGCCGACGCCACCGACAAGCCGCTGTCCATCGCGCTCCACGAGATCGACCAGGGCAAGCTGCACCTGGGCGCCATCGAGAGCTGAGCGGGACAGCGCGGATGCGGGTCGTCCTCGGGGTCTCCGGGGGGATCGCCGCCTACAAGGCCTGCCTCGTGCTGCGCCTGCTCACCGAGGCGGGGCACGAGGTCACGGTCGTCCCCACCCGGGCGGCCCTGCGCTTCGTCGGGACCGCCACGTGGGAGGCGCTCAGCGGGCGTCCCGTCGCAACCGAGGTGTGGGACGACGTCCCGGGCGTCGCGCACGTCCGGCTCGGCCAGGAGGCCGACCTGGTGCTCGTGGCCCCCGCCACCGCCGACCTGCTCGCCCGAGCGGCGCACGGCCTGGCCGACGACCTGCTGACCACGACGCTGCTCGTGGCCCGGTGCCCGGTCGTGCTCGCCCCGGCGATGCACACCGAGATGTGGGGCCACGCCTCCACGGTGGACAACGTCGCGACCCTGCGCGGACGCGGCGTGCACGTCGTCGAGCCCGCCTCGGGCCGCCTCACCGGGACCGACAGCGGACCGGGGCGGCTGCCCGAGCCGGAAGAGATCGTCGCGGCCGCGCTGAGGGTCCTCGACGGGTGGTCCGGGACGGACGACGCGGACCCCGCCGTCCAGTCCGGGGCCGACGCCGACCGCTCCAAGCACCTCGCCGGGCGGCACGTGGTGGTGTCGGCCGGCGGCACGCGCGAGCCGCTCGACCCGGTGCGCTTCCTGGGCAACCGGTCGTCCGGCAAGCAGGGGTACGCCCTGGCGGCCGAGGCGGCCCGCCGTGGTGCACGGGTCACCCTGGTCTCGGCCAACGTCGACCTGCCGGCCCCCGGCGGCACCGAGGTGGTGGCGGTCGAGACGGCCCTGCAGCTGCAGGACGCGGTGGGAGAGGCCGTGCGGGACGACGCTGACGTCGTGGTCATGGCGGCCGCGGTCGCCGACTTCCGGCCCGCCGCCTACACGGACCGCAAGATCAAGAAGGAGCACGGCGTCGACGCGGCGGAGGCTCCCGTGGTCGAGCTCGTGCGCAACCCCGACGTGCTGGCCGGCCTGGTCGCCGACCGGGGGGACGCCGGGCGGCCGGTCCTCGTCGGCTTCGCGGCCGAGACCGGTGACGACCAGGGAAGCGTGCTGGAGCACGCCCGGGACAAGCTCGGGCGCAAGGGCTGCGACCTGCTCGTGGCCAACGAGGTCGGTCCCGGGGTGACCTTCGGTCAGGACACCACCACCGTCCACCTGCTCCGTCCCGACGTCGAGGACGTGCGCACCGTCGGGCCGACCGGCAAGGACCGCGTCGCGGTGGCGGTGTGGGACGAGGTGGCCGCGCTCCTGGGGACGTAGCCCGCCGACCGTCGGTCGCGGACCGTAGACTGCGCGGGTCCGTCAGCAGCCGCTGCGCAACGCGAGGAGAGTCGATGGCCCGCCTGTTCACGTCCGAGTCCGTCACCGAGGGGCATCCGGACAAGATCTGCGACCAGATCAGCGACGGCATCCTGGACGAGCTGCTCCGTCAGGACCCGGGCTCGCGGGTGGCCGTGGAGACGATGGTGACCACCGGGCTGGTGCACGTGGCCGGCGAGGTGCGCACCAGCGGCTACGCCAACATCCCCCAGATCGTGCGCGACACCATCCTCGAGATCGGTTACGACAACTCCCACAAGGGTTTCGACGGTCGCACCTGCGGGGTCGAGGTCTCCATCGGGGACCAGTCCGCGGACATCGCCGTGGGGGTGGACACGGCGATGGACAGCCGTGACGACGCGGGCGCCGACCCCTACGACGTCCAGGGGGCGGGCGACCAGGGTCTGATGTTCGGCTACGCCTGCGAGGACACCCCGGAGCTCATGCCCCTGCCGATCTTCCTGGCCCACCGGCTGGCCGAGCGGCTCAGCCAGGTGCGCAAGAGCGGCGAGCTGGACTACCTGCGCCCGGACGGCAAGACGCAGGTCACCATCGCCTACGAGGGGGACCGCGCCGTCCGGCTGGACACCGTGGTCCTCTCCACCCAGCACGCACGGGACATCTCGCTGGAGGACCAGCTGACCCCGGACATCCGCGAGCGCGTCATCGGTCCCGTGCTCGAGGAGGCGCACGAGGCCGGGATCGACCTGCACACCGACGGCTACCGGATGCTGGTCAACCCCACCGGGATCTTCACGATCGGCGGACCGATGGGCGACGCGGGGCTGACAGGCCGCAAGATCATCGTCGACACCTACGGCGGCATGGCCCGGCACGGCGGTGGGGCCTTCTCCGGGAAGGACCCCTCCAAGGTGGACCGCTCGGCGGCCTACGCCATGCGCTGGGTCGCCAAGCACGTCGTGGCCGCCGGGCTGGCCCGCCGGTGCGAGATCCAGGTCGCCTACGCGATCGGGACCGCCCACCCGGTGGGGCTCTACGTCGAGACCTTCGGCACCGGCACGGTGCCGGACGACAAGATCCAGGAGGCGGTCACCCGGGTGTTCGACCTGCGGCCCGCCGCCCTCGTGGACCAGCTCGACCTGCTGCGCCCGATCTACCGCCCGACCGCGGCGTACGGCCACTTCGGGCGCACGCAGGCCCCCGGGGTGGACGACGCGTTCACCTGGGAGCGGCTGGGTCGGGTCGAGGAGCTGCGCCGGGCGGTCTGAGGACGGTCACCGAGGACCCGGGGCAGGCGATGGGCGAGGTTGAGGAGCAGCTGACGCTGGTGCCGCCCCCGGCGGGCGGGCCCCGGCGTCGCCGCTCCGGCACGGCCGGCGACCGGGCCGTCGCCGAGCACGACCCCGTCGCGCGCGTCGTGGTGGACACCCCGCTGGCCCATCTCGACCGGATCTTCGAGTACGCCGTCCCGAGCGAGCTGGACGACGACGTGCGGCCGGGGGTGCGGGTCCGGGTGCGGATGGCGGGCCGGCAGCACGACGGGTTCGTCGTGGGACGGTCCGCCGAGGCCGACCACCCCGGTCGGCTCGTGCCCCTGCTGCGGGTCGTCGGGCACGAGCAGGTGCTGACCCAGGACGTGCTGGCGGCGGCCCGGGAGGTGGCCGACCACTACGGCGGCACGCTGGCCGACGTCCTGCGGCTCGCGGTTCCTCCCCGCCACGCCCGTGCGGAGCGCAGCGGAACCGGGGCCTCTGCGGACCTGTCCGCAGGAGACCCGCCGACCCGTGCGGACCCGCGCCCGGCCGGAGCCGGCCAGCCACCTGCGCCCGGCGAGGTCGCGGACGGCCCTTGGTCCGCCTACCCGGCCGGTCCCGCCCTGCTGCGCCGGCTGCGGTCCGGCGAGGCGCCCGTCGCGGCCTGGACTGCGCTGCCGGGCCGCCCGCCGGAGCAGGACTGGCCGGCCGCGGTGGCCCAGGCCGTCGCGGCGACCCGCGCCGGCGGGCGGGGTGCGGTCGTCGTGGTGCCCGACCGTCGGGACGTCGACCGGGTGCTCACCGCCGTGGCCGCGGTGGTCGGGGAGGAGGACTGCGTGGCGCTCACCGCCGACCTCGGCCCCGAGGCCCGATACCGCGCCTTCCTGCGAGTGCTCAGGGGACAGGCCCGGGTGGTCGTGGGCACGAGGGCCGCCGCCTGGGCGCCGGTGGCCGACCCCGGCCTCCTCGTGTGCTGGGACGACGGCGACGACCTGCACCAGGAGCCTCGCGCCCCCTACCCGCACGTGCGGGAGGTCCTGCGACTGCGGGCGGACCGGGCGCGCGCCGGCCTGCTGGTCGGCGGCCTCGGCCGCAGCGTCCCGCTGCAGGCCTGGGTCACGGCGGGGGTGGCGGCCGACGTGGCTCCCGCCCGCGCGGCCGTCCGCTCCTCCGCCCCCGCGGTGGTCGTCGCGGGGGAGGGACGGCAGGAGGACCGGGACCCGGCGGCGCGGACGGCGCGCATCCCCAGCCTGGCGTGGCAGGCCCTGCGGGCGGGCCTGGACACGGGTCCCGTGCTGGTCCAGGTGCCGCGGCAGGGGTATGTCGTGGCGCTGGCCTGCCAGGACTGCCGCACCCCGGTGCGCTGCCCGCGGTGCGAGGGTCCCGTCGGCGTCCCCACCGCGGGCCGGGGGCCGGCCTGCCGCTGGTGCGGCCTGGGCGTCGCGGACCGGTCCCGCTGCCGCTCCTGCGGGTCGGAACGGCTGCGGGCCAGCGGGGTGGGGGAGCGCCGTACCGCCGAGGAGCTGGGCCGGGCCTTCCCGGGGGTCCGCGTCGTCAGCTCGGGCGGGGCCCAGGTCGTGGCGTGCGTGGACGACTCGCCCGCCCTCGTCGTGGCGACCCCGGGTGCCGAGCCGTGGGCGCCCGGTGGCTACCGGGCGGCTGCGCTGCTCGACGGGTGGCAGCTGCTCGACCGGGCCAGTCTGGACGCGGCCGTGGAGGCGCTGCGCCGCTGGGCCGCCGCGGCCGCGCTGGTCCGGCCGGCCGCGGGCGGGTCCACCGCCCGCGTCGTCCTCTGCGGGGTTCCGCCGCACGCCCAGGTGCCCGCGGTGGAGGCTCTGGTGCGCTGGGACCCGGTCTGGCTGGCCGCCCGTGAGCTGGCGGACCGGGTCGATCTCGGGCTGCCACCGCTCCGTCGGCACGTGCTGCTCCGCGGAGCACCGGCGGGGGTGGCCGCGTTCGCCGCCCAGCTCGCCGAGGCAGGTCACGTCCTCCTCGGAGAGGTCAGGGCCACCGGTCCGGACGAGGCGGTCGCGGTGCTCGGCGAGGCGCAGGGGAGGCCGCTGGCCGAGGACGTGCGCGCGGTCCGGGCGGTGCGGAGCGCGCGGAAGGCGGACGACCCGGTGCGGGCGGTGCTGGACCCGGTGGAAGGACCCCGCTGAGGGCCGGCTCGGCACCTCCGCCGCACGTCTCAAAGTGGTAACGATCCAGTGACCGTCCGGTCACTTGTGTGGCGTCGGCCCCCTCCTCGTGCCTATGTTGCTCTCGCAACCCCCCGGCTCGGTGCTGACCGGGCGCGCGTCCAGAGTGGGACGCGTGCTCCGGCCCGAGCTTCCCACTAGGAGGAACATTGAAGATCAGGCGCGCGACCATGGCCGTCGTGGCGGCCGGAGCCCTCGCCCTGGCCGGCTGCACGTCCGAGACGGACACCCCCGAGGACACCGGCACGACCAACGAGCAGGGCGGTGGCGGCACCGATGCCGAGACCGACGACGAGGAGTCGACCGCCGGCGGCGACGACGACTCGGCGACGTCCGACGGCGGCATGGCTGCCGGCGGCGACGAGGACACCTCGAAGGCGGACCTGGGCGACGTCCAGACCGCCCAGGACGAGATCTCCTTCTCCACCGGCTCCGAGCAGTACAACGCCTACAACGACAACACCTCGTCGACGAACTCGACCTACAACGCGGTCGTCAACAACCAGCTCATCGGTGGCTTCTGGTACTGGGGCACCGACGGCACCGTGTACCCGAACGAGTGGTTCGGCTCCTACGAGGTGACCAGCGAGGACCCGCTGACCATCGACTACACCATCTCCGACGAGGCGGTCTGGTCCGACGGAACCCCCGTGACGGCCAACGACTACCTGCTCGAGTGGGCCTCCTCCAACCCGGAGTCCCTCGGCGGCGTCGACACCCTCGGCTTCGACCCGGTGTCCGACACCTTCGGCGTCTACGTGCCGGACGGCCTGGAGACCGAGGTGGGCTCCAAGGAGTTCACCGTCGTGTACCCCGAGCCCTACCCGGACTGGGAGCTCGTCGTCAGTGGCGCCCTGCCCTCGCACATCGTGGCGGAGCAGGCCGGCCTGGAGCCCGACGCCCTGGCGCAGGCCATCCTCGACGGGGACGGCGAGACCGTGGCGCAGGCCTCGGAGTTCTGGAACACCGGCTGGGTCTTCAACGACTACGAGATCCCGGACGAGTCCCTCGTCCCGTCATCGGGTCCCTACACCCTGCAGGGTTCGGTCTGGGAGAAGGACCTGTCCCTGGGTCTGGTCCCGAACGAGGAGTTCTACGGCCCGGCCCCGGCCACGGCCAACCTCACCTTCAAGTTCGCCGACCCGGGCACCCACGTGCAGGCCCTGCAGAACGGTGACATCAACGTCATCGAGCCGCAGGCCACCGTGGACACCATGGACCAGCTCTCGGGAATGGGTGACACCGTCACCACGCTGACCGGGGACGAGATGACCTGGGAGCACCTCGACTTCAACTTCGCCGAGGGTTCGGTCTTCTCCGACGACGAGGGTGGCCTGGCCGCTCGCGAGGCGTTCGCCATGTGCGTCCCGCGGCAGCAGATCGTGCAGAACCTGATCCAGCCGATCAACCCCGAGGCTGAGGTCATGAACCTGCGCGAGAAGTTCCCCTTCCAGGACGACTACCAGGAGGTCCTGTCGGCCGCCTACGACGGCCGGTACGACGAGGTCGACATCGAGGGTGCCGCAGCCAAGCTGGAGGAGGCCGGCGTCGAGACCCCGGTCGAGGTCCGGATCGGCTACTCGGCGCCCAACCCGCGCCGCACCGACGAGGTCACCGCGATCAAGGCCTCCTGCGACGAGGCCGGCTTCAACATCGTCGACGCCGGCGACTCGACCTTCTTCGAGCAGGGCGGGCCGCTGGAGACCGGTGACTGGGAGGTCGCCCTCTTCGCGTGGGCCGGCTCGGGCCAGGTCGCCTCGGGCGAGCCGATCTACTCCACCGGTGGTGGCCAGAACTTCGGTGGCTACTCCAACGAAGAGGTCGACGCCGCCTGGGACGAGCTCGCCTCGTCCAACGACCCGGCCGTCCACCTGGAGCAGGTGAAGAAGATCGAGAAGCTGCTGTGGGACGACCTCTACGGCATCCCGCTCTTCGCGCACCCGGGCGTCATCGGTCACGACGCCTCGCTGGAGAACGTCCGGCACAACTCCACCCAGACGGGTGTGTCGTGGAACGCCGAGCAGTGGGTCCGCGCGAGCTGATCCACGAACGCTAGCGGTCCGGTCCGGGACCTCGTCCCGGTAGGGTCCGCCGCACGCACGGGGCGGGAGGGCACACCAGCCCTCCCGCCCCGCCGCGTGCCTCCCGCCCCTCAGGGCGCCAGAGCGTGCGAACGCCCGGCCCCGCCTCTTCGTCAACCGCCCCACGGGTCGGTTAGAGTCCCCCCGTCACCCAGCCACGACGACGTGGTCCCAGTGCAGGAAGGTTTCCCGTGCTCCAGTTCATCCTTCGCCGGATCGCCATCTCGGCGGTGATCCTGGTCCTGGGTTCGGCGTTGATGTACTTCGCCACCATCAACGCCGGAGACCCGTTGCAAGACCTGCGGGAGACCCGCGCCGAGAACCGCGACCAGCTCATCGCGGCCCGCGTCCGGAACATGAACCTGGACATGCCGTGGTGGCAGCGCTACCTGACCTGGCTGGCCGGTGCGGGCAAGTGCCTGGTGCTCCAGTGCGACCTGGGCACCACCCGGGACGGGGCCAACGTCAACACGCTGCTGCTGGGCGCGGCGGGGGCCAGCCTCCGCCTGGTCATCGTCTCGGTCGCCCTGGCCATCGTCATCGGCATCACCCTCGGCGTCCTGTCGGCCATCCGGCAGTACTCCGGGTTCGACTACGCCATCACCTTCATGGCCTTCCTCTTCTTCTCCCTGCCGGTCTTCTGGGCCGCGGTGCTGCTGAAGGACTTCGGCGCGATCCGGTTCAACAACTGGATGGCCGATCCACAGCTGACGACGGTGACCATCGGGGTGGTGGCCCTGGTGTTCGCGCTGCTCGTGGCCTCGGTGCTCGGCGGAGACATCCGTCGCCAGGCGCTCACCTTCCTCGTCACCGGTGCAGTGGTCTTCGGGGCGGTCTTCTGGTTCGACCGGATCGGGTGGTGGCGCCAGCCCGCGCTGGGACTGCCCCTCATCATCCTCGGCGGCCTGGCCGCCCTGGCCTTCTTCCTGGTCCTCACGGTGGGACTGCAGCACCGGCGGATCCTCTACGCCGGGCTGGGGACCCTGGCCGTCGGAGTGGTCAGCTACTTCGTCATCCAGCCTCTGCTGCAGGACCCCTCCTGGGGCAGCATCGTCCTGCTGGCGCTGGTCGCCGTGGCGGTGGGGGCCCTGATCGGCTGGTTCTTCGGCGGCTTCGAGAAGAAGGTCTCGATGGTCGTCAACATCGGCACCGCACTGGCCTTCGGGTTCCTGGTCTTCATGGACGAGCTGCTGCGCAACTGGGCCGGCTTCCTCGAGGTGGCGCCCCAGGGACGGCCCATCGCGACGATCGGCGACGCCCGGGTCCCCTCGGAGAGGCTGGACGGGAACTTCTGGATCGAGATCTACAACTGGGGGGTCCAGCTCATCCTGCCGACGATCGTGCTGACCCTGATCTCCATCGCCGGCTACAGCCGCTACACCCGCGCCTCCATGCTGGAGACCATCAACCAGGACTACATCCGCACCGCCCGGTCCAAGGGTCTGTCCGACCGCGTGGTCTACACCAAGCACGCGCTGCGCAACGCGCTCATCCCGATCACCACGATCGTGGCCTTCGACTTCGCCGGCCTGCTGGGCGGCGCGGTCATCACCGAGACCATCTTCGGCTGGAAGGGGCTCGGCGCGATCTTCCGGGACGGCCTGAACACCGTGGACCCGGGGCCGGTCATGGCCTACTACCTGGTCGCCGGTGGCGCGGCCGTGCTGATGAACATGCTGGCGGACATCGCCTACGCCTTCCTCGACCCGCGGATCCGACGGTGACCGGCACCGTGACGCGCCGCCCCCGGACGACGCCCCGACCGGCCACGACCATGCGAAGGAACGACCGATGAACGACAAGCCCCCGACCAGCGGAGGGGACCGGCCCGAGCAGGACCGCCCCGAGGTCCCCGGCAGCGGACGCGAGGGTCTCTCGCCCGTCCCGGCACCGCAGGACAAGGCCGCCCCCCAGGACCCCGACGTCAACGACGAGGTCACCGACGGCACCGGTGCCGACGGGGACCCGGAGATCTACTCGGTCGAGAAGCGGATCGACCTCTCCGAGAAGTCCTACTCCCAGGGCCAGCTGGTGCGTCGGCGCTTCTTCCGGCACCGCGGCGCCATGGTCTCCCTCGTGGCGCTCCTGGGCATCACGGTCTTCGCCTTCACCTCGATCGGCTACGGCCTGATCCCGGGCTGGTGGAACAAGAACTTCTGGGAGGGTGCCCTGGTGGAGAACATGGGCCGACCCACCCTCAAGCTCTGGCCGTTCGAGGTCGGGGAGTACCCCTTCGGCCAGGACAACGCCGGCAAGGACTACTTCGCCCTGACCATGCGCGGGACCCAGCGCTCGCTCATCATCGCCTTCACGGTCGGCATCCTGTCCACGATCATCGGCACCCTCGTGGGAGCGCTCGCCGGCTACTACCGCGGCTGGGTCGAGGCGATCCTCATGCGGGTCACCGACCTCTTCATCGTCATCCCGCTGCTGGTCATGGCCGCGGTCTTCGGCAAGATGGCCGGGGGTGGCATCTGGCCCCTGGCGTTCCTGCTCAGCGTCCTGACCTGGACCGGCCTGGCGCGCCTCGTGCGCGGCGAGGTCCTGTCCCTGCGCGAGCGGGAGTTCGTCACCGCGGCGGAGGCCATCGGCACCAGCTCGGGCCGGATCATCTTCAAGCACATCCTGCCCAACACCATCGGCACGATCATCGTCAGCGCCACCCTGGCCATCGCGGCCGCCATCCTGCTGGAGTCGGCGCTGTCGTTCCTCGGCTGGGGGGTGCGCCCGCCCGACACCTCGCTGGGGCTGCTCATCTCCACCTACCAGAACAGCTTCCAGACCCGGCCGTGGCTCTTCTGGTGGCCCGGCATGATCATCCTGGCGATCGCGCTGTCCGTGAACTTCCTCGGTGACGGCCTGCGCGACGCCTTCGACCCCCGTCAGAACAGGACCGCCGACTGATGACGACCGCGACCGACGACTACGGCGACCAGGTCTTCACCGGGTCGGGCACCCCGGGCGAGGGCGACGAGGTCGTCATGAGCTTCGACGACGTCGACGTCCGGTTCAAGACCGAGTTCGGCAGCGTGCACGCCGTCAAGGGGGTGGACCTGCGGGTGCGACCCGGCGAGGTGGTCGCCCTCGTGGGCGAGTCCGGCTCCGGCAAGTCCGTCACGTCCATGACGGCCATGCGGCTGCTCCCGTCCAACGCCACCATCGGCGGGGCCGTCCAGGTCGCCGGCAAGGACGTGGGCCAGCTCTCGGACCGCAACATGCGACGGCTGCGCGGCAACGACGTGGCCATGGTCTTCCAGGAGCCGATGACCGCGCTCAACCCCGTCCTGACCATCGGTACCCAGATGGTGGAGTCGATGGAGCTGCACCACGTGGCCCGCGGGCAGGCCGCCGTGGACCGCTCGATCGAGCTGCTCGAGATGGTCGGCATCCCCGAGCCGGACAAGCAGATGAAGAAGTACCCGCACGAGCTCTCCGGCGGCCAGCGTCAGCGCGTGGTCATCGCCATCGCGATCAGCTGCGACCCCAAGGTCATCATCGCCGACGAGCCGACGACCGCCCTGGACGTCACGGTGCAGGCGGACATCCTCGACCTGCTCCGCTCGCTGAAGGACAAGCTGAACACCGGCATCCTCCTGATCACCCACAACATGGGGGTGGTCGCGGACATGGCGGACCGCGTCGCGGTGATGTTCAAGGGTGAGATCGTCGAGCGCGGGACGGTGGAGGAGGTGCTGCTGCACCCGCAGCACGAGTACACCAAGATGCTCCTGGGCTCGGTCCCCAAGATGGGGGCCGGCCGTGGCCAGATGGGCATCAGCGTGCGCGAGGAGGTCGACCACGACGCGCCGCTGTCGATCGAGCTGCGCAACCTCGTCATCGAGTACCAGCGGATGGGCAAGCCCCCGTTCCGCGCCGTGGACGACGTGAGCTTCAGGGTGCGCAAGGGCGAGATCGTGGGCCTGGTGGGGGAGTCCGGGTCGGGCAAGTCCACCATCGGACGGTGCGCGCTCGGCCTCATCCCGGCGGCCTCGGGGGAGTTCAGCCTGCTCGGCGAGGACATCACCTCGATGAACAAACGCGACCTGAAGGCGCTGCGCAAGCGCATCGGGGTCGTCTTCCAGGACCCGGCCGCCTCGCTGAACCCGCGGCTGCCGATCGGTGAGTGCATCGCCGAGCCGCTGGTCGTCCACGGGGTCGGCGACCGCAGGAGCCGGCAGGACAAGGTCTATGAGCTGCTCGACGCGGTGCAGCTGCCCCGCGAGGTCTACAACCGCTACCCGCACGAGGTCTCGGGCGGTCAACGCCAACGGATCTGCGTGGCCCGTGCCCTGACCCTGGACCCCGAGCTGCTCGTCGCCGACGAGCCCACCTCGGCGCTGGACGTCTCGGTGCAGGCGCGGGTGCTGAAGATCTTCGCCGAGCTGCAGGAGCAGTTCGGCTTTGCATGCCTCTTCATCAGCCACGACCTGGCCGTGGTGGACCTGCTGGCCCACCAGGTGGTCGTGCTCCAGAACGGCAAGGTCGTCGAGGCCGGACCGCGGGCGCAGATCATGGAGAACCCGCAGGAGGAGTACACCCAGCGTCTGATCGCCGCCGCCCCGGTCCCCGATCCCATCGAGCAGGCCCGCCGGCGGCGGGAGCGCCACCAGCTGCTGCGCGAGCAGGGCGAGGAGGTCGTCGAGCTGCGCCTGGACGACGCGCAGGAGTTCCGGGCCACGATCTCCGACGAGAAGGACCGGCTCTGAGCCGTCGGTCACGGGCGGACGGCGCGTCCCGGTGAGGGTGGTCTTCGCCGGGACGCCGGACGTCGCGGTGCCCGCCCTCGACGCCCTGCTCGCCTCCGAGCACGAGGTGGTCGGCTGCCTCACCCGCCCGGACGCCCGCGCGGGCCGGGGGCGCCGCACCCGCACGTCCCCCGTCCGCACCACCGCCGAGGCCGCCGGCGTCCCCGTCCTGGCCCCGTACCGGCTGCGGGAGGAGGGGGTCGCCGAGCAGCTGCGCGCATGGGACCCGGAGGTGGCAGTCGTCGTGGCCTACGGCGCCCTGGTGCCGCCGGAGCTGCTGGACCTGCCGCGCCTCGGCTGGGTGAACCTGCACTTCTCCCTGCTGCCCCGGTGGCGGGGGGCCGCGCCCGTGCAGCACGCCGTGCTGGCGGGGGACGAGATCACCGGGGCGGTGACCTTCGTCCTGGAGGAGGGCCTGGACACCGGCCCCGTCCTGGGGCGGATGACGGAGCGGGTGCGACCGCGGGACACCAGCGGCGACCTGCTCGCGCGACTGGCCGTCGGCGGAGCGCAGCTGGTGGTGGCCACCGTGGACGGGCTGGAGCGGGGCGAGCTGGTCCCCGAGCCCCAGACGTCCGACGGCGTCAGCCTGGCCCCCAAGCTCACCACCGAGGACGCCAGGATCCACTGGAGCCTGCCCGCCTTCGCGGTCGACCGGCGGGTCCGCGCGTGCACGCCGGCCCCCGGTGCCTGGACCACGTGGCGGGGCGAGCGGCTGCGGGTCGGGCCGGTCGAACCGCTCGCTGCCTCGGACGCACCGGAGGACCTGGGGGCGGGCGAGCTCCTGGCAGGACGTACCGAGGTGGTCGTGGGGACCGCCGGCGGTGCGGTGCGTCTCGGCGAGGTGCAGCCCCAGGGCCGGCGACCCATGCCGGCCCAGGACTGGGCCCGGGGAGTGCGGCCCCGGCCGGGGGAGCGCCTGGAATGACTGACCTGACCCCTCCCGGGCGCAGGGGACCGCGCCGGCGGTCGGCCCGGACGCCCGCCCAGAGGCAGCGCCGTGCCGACCCGGCCCGGGAGGCCGCCTACTCGCTGCTGCGCGCCGTCGCGACCCAGGACGCCTACGCCAACCTCGAGCTGCCCCGCATCCTGACAGCGGCCGGGCTGCGCGGCCGGGACGCCGCGTTCGCCACCGAGCTGGCCTACGGCACGCTGCGGATGCAGGGCCTCTACGACGCAGTCGCGGCGCAGGCGGCCTCCCGTCCGACCTCGGCGATCGACCCTGCGGTCCTCGACGTGCTGCGGCTGGGGATCCACCAGCTGCTGGGCATGCGGGTGCCGGACCACGCGGGGGTGAGCGCCACGGTCGCGCTGGCCCGGCAGCACGTCGGTCAGGGCGCGGCCGGGTTCGTCAACGCCGTCCTGCGCCGGGTCGTGGAGCGCGACCGGAGCGCCTGGATCGACACGGTCACCACCGAGGAGCCGGACGAGACCGCGCGGCTGGCCGTGGAGCACTCCCACCCGGCGTGGATCGTGCGGGCCCTCCGGGCGTCGCTGCTGGCCAACACCGGGACCGACGAGGAGCTCGTGGCCCTCCTCGCCGCGCAGAACGTCGCCGGGTCCCTGTCCCTGGCGGCCCGTCCGGGTCTGGTCGAGGACGAGGAGCTCCGGGAGGCGGGGGCGCACCCCTCACCCACGGCGCGCACGGCCTGGACGCTGCCCTCGGGCGACCCCGGCGCCCTGGCCGCCGTCCGTGACGGCCGCGTCGCGGTGCAGGACGCCGGGTCCCAGCTGCTGACCCTGGCCCTCGCGGACGCGCCGATCGAGGGGCCCGACGCCCGGTGGCTCGACCTGTGCGCCGGGCCGGGGGGCAAGGCGGGGCTTCTCGCCGCCCTGGCCCACGGGCGCGGTGCCCACCTGCGCGCCAACGAGATCAGCCCCCACCGGGCCGAGCTGGTCCGGCAGACCCTGCGGTCGGTGGTGGAGGCAGGGGCCCGGGTCGAGGTGACCGTCGAGGACGGCCGCGACGTCGGGTCCCACGAGCCGGGCCGCTACGACCGGGTCCTGGTGGACGCTCCCTGCACCGGCCTGGGCGCGCTGCGCCGACGCCCGGAGGCGCGGTGGCGACGCAGCCCCCGGGACATCCCGGCCCTGGCCCCGCTGCAGCGTGCCCTCCTGGACTCCGCGCTGGAGGCGACCCGGTCGGGAGGACTCGTGGCCTACGCCACCTGTTCCCCGCACCTGGCCGAGACGCACCTGGTCGTGCGAGACGTGCTCAAGGGCCGCGCCGGCCAGGACGCGGAGCTGGTCGACGTCCGGCCGCACCTGCGCGACCGGGATGGCCGTCCGGTCGCGGGCGTCGGCCGGCCCGATGAGCTCTGGGCGCAGCTGTGGCCGCACCGGCACGGCACCGACGGCATGTTCGTGGCACTTCTGCGCCGCCGCTGAGCGAGGGCTGCCGGTCGCGCCCGGTCGCCGGTCGGCCGGAGCGCGTGCCGCCCGGAGCACGTGCCGCCCGGAGCACGTGCCGGCCCACGGGGGTGCCCCGGCGACGAGGGTGCGCCTCCCTCCCGGTGACCCTCCCACTAGGGTGTGCGCCATGCCCGCGCCCCTGCAGATCAGCCCCTCCATCCTGGCCGCCGACTTCGCCAACCTCGAGTCCGAGCTGCGGCGCATCGGGACGGCGGACTGGGCGCACGTGGACGTCATGGACAACCACTTCGTGCCCAACCTCACCCTCGGGCTCCCGGTCGTGGAGGCACTGGCCCGGGTGAGCCCCCTGCCGCTCGACTGCCACCTGATGATCGAGGATCCGGACCGGTGGGCCCCCGGGTACGCCGAGGCGGGAGCGGGATCGGTGACCTTCCACGTCGAGGCGGCCGCGGACCCGGTGGCGACGGCGCGCGCGATCCGTGCCGCGGGCGCCCGCCCCGCGTTCGCGGTCAAGCCGGGCACCCCTTTCCAGCCGTACGAGGACCTCCTCGACGAGGTCGACATGGTGCTGGTCATGACGGTCGAGCCGGGGTTCGGCGGGCAGTCGTTCATGGACGACCAGCTGCCCAAGGTGCGGGCGGTGCGGGAGGCCGTGCGACGTCGCGGTGCGCAGATCTGGGTCCAGGTCGACGGCGGGGTCTCCGAGGACACCCTCGGCCGGTGCGTCGAGGCCGGTGCCGACGTGCTCGTCGCTGGCTCGGCCGTCTACGGCGCCGACGACGTGCCGGGCCGGATCGCCGAGCTGCGGGAGCTGGCCCAGCGGCACGCCCACGGCTGACGCTGCCGCGCGCCGTAGACTGGGGGAGCGAGGGCTCCCGACGTCCCCCGCCCCCCGTTCCGCCCCGAAGGGATGCCCGTCGTGGACGTCTGGAACGACCTCTTCAACGCCCAGCTGACCGTCGCCGGCCACACCATCGCCTGGCGCGAGGTGGTCGGCAACGTCTTCGGCCTGGCATCGGCCGTCCTCGGGATGCGCCGCACGGTCTGGGCGTGGCCGGTCGGCATCGTCGGCAACGCCCTGCTCTTCACCGTCTTCATGGGCGTCTGGTTCGCCAACCCCCAGGAGCACAGCCTCTTCGGGCAGGCGGCGCGCCAGGCCTTCTTCATCCTCACCAGCCTCTACGGCTGGTGGGCCTGGAACCGCTCCCGCCGGGGGCGGGCCAGGGGAGCCCCCGCGATCACCCCCCGGTGGGCCACGGCGAGCGAGCGCACGGCATACCTGGTCGGTGCCGCGGTGCTCGTCGTCCTGGCCCAGTGGGTCTTCGCCCAGGTCGGGGCCGGCTGGCCGGCGCCACGGTGGTACTACTGGACCGACGCCTGGATCTTCGTCGGCTCGATGCTGGCCACCTACGCGATGGCCCGCGGGTGGGTCGACTTCTGGCTGGTGTGGATCGCCGTGGACCTGGTGGGCGTGCCCCTCCTGTGGCACTCGGGCTACTACCCCTCGGCCGTGCTCTTCGTCGTCTACGGCGCCTTCGTGCTGTGGGGCTTCGTCGTCTGGAGGAGGGCCGCGCGGGTGGAGGCGCCCACCGGCGCAGGCCCCACCCTGGCGCAGGACGGACGTACCCTGGTGGGGTGACCACACCGGCCGAGCGGCGCGACCCGTACGCCACCTTCCGTCCCGTCCGCGGGGCGTGGGTGGCCCGGATCTCCGCCGTGGCCTCCCTCCTCACCTTCGGCCTCGTGGCGGTCTTCTCCCCGATGCCGCTGGGCTCGGACCCCTCCCTCACGGTCCTCAACCGGGTGGCGGTCGCCCTCATCGGTGTCGTCATGGCCGCCTTCCTGTGGAGGTATGCCGTGCTGCGGGCCGAGCCGGGGCCGCGCGGTCTGCGGGTGGTCAACCTCTTCTCGACCACCGAGCTGGAGTGGGCCCAGATCGTGCGGGTCGGGTTCTCCGGGGGTGCGTCCTGGGCCGTCCTGGAGCTCGCCGACACCGAGGAGCTGGCCGTGATGGCCATCCAGCGGGCCGACGGGGAGCACGCCCGGCGGGAGGCGTCCCGGCTCGCGGCCCTGGTGGAGCACCACCACCGCACGGCCGGCGGGGTGGACGCCGGCTGATCCTTCCCCGGGCGACGGTTCCGGGGCCTCTCAGCGGTGTCCCGGCCGCCCCTCGTCGTCCTCGGCCGGATGCTCCCCGGCCGGAGGCTTCTCGGCCCGACGCTCCTCGTCCGTGCGCTCGTCGACGTGGCCCGGGTCGTACTCCTCGCGGGTCGCCGGGACCCGCCGGCGGGCCTCGGCCGGTTCCATCCCGGAGAGCACCAGCAGGTCCACGACGGTGGAGCGCACCTGGGCACGCATGACCTCGGCGGAGAGTCCCGCCTGCGGATGGCTCCACGTGGAGCGCCGCGCCAGGGTGATGAGGTCCTCGCGGACCTCCTCCAGCGGCGCCTCGTGGAGCAGCTGCTCCTGCACGGTCGCGGCGGCCTGGGCCAACGCCTCCACCATGTCGGTGTAGGTCGGGGGGACGAACTCCGCGTCCTCGACGGCGGCGACGGCCCGGCGAGCCAGCACCCGGACGTTGCGGACCGCGAGCCCGAGCGGGCCGATCATCGACTGGATCTGCTCGACCTGCACCCGGTGAACCCCGGAGAGCAGAGGGGCCAGGCGTGCCGCGGCGAGCGCCTCGGCGGTCGCGTCGCGCAGGGCGTCGATCTCGTCCGAGAGCCCCCGGGCCGTGGACAGCGCCCCCTTGGCCCGCTCCACGTCCCGGGTCCGCAGCGCCTGGGTGGTGTCGGTGAGCACCGCCGCCAGGTGACCCACGGCCGCGACGGCGCGCTCGCGGGGACGCTGGGTGGTCGACCGGGTGGGGGCCAGCATCGCCACGACCAGGGCCACGCCGCCGCCGACCACGGCGTCGACCCACCGGCTGAGGGCGGCGCCCTCGGGGGCGACCAGGGTGGTCACCAGCACGCCCTGGATCCCGGCCTGCATCATGAGCAGCTGCCCGGCACCGAGCAGCACCGCCAAGGACATCGCCGTCCCGGCGACCAGGAGGATCTGCCAGGTGCCGGACCCGAACCACTGCACGAACAGGTCGGCGGTGAGGATGCCGATCGCCACCCCGACCGTCAGCTCGACGATGCGGCGGACGCGGTCGCCGTAGGTCAGGCCCAGGCAGATCATCGCGGTGACCGGGGCGAAGAACGGGAGGGTGTGCCCCACGAGGTGCCGCGCGATCCACCAGGCGACCGCGGCCCCGAGGGCGATCTGGGCGATCAGCCAGGCACGCGAGCGCAGCCGCGTGAGCCGCTCCCGGAACGAGCGCGGCGAGACCTCCAGCCGCAGGCGGTCCCAGCCCTCGTGCGAGTACCGGCTCAGCTGCCCGCGGCCCGTGCTCATGGGCCCAGTCTGTCGCAGGGGGTCGTGCTCCCGCTGACGTCCGTGCCCGGTCGCCCGCCCCCCGGTCGCCCGCCCCCCGGTCGCCCACCCCCCGGTCGCCCACCCCCCGGTCGCCCGCCGCCGTGCGCCCCCGGCCCGACGACCGGGCTCTGCGTCGACCACCGGGTCCGGCCGGTCACGGTGTCCACGACGCCGTCCGCGGGAGGACGGGTGCCCAGCACCCGGTCCTCCTGCTCGGCCCAGTGCCGCCAGTGCGGCGCGAACATCTCCCCGTCGCGCGTCAGGGCACGGACCCGGCGCACGCGGGCCGGGGCCTCCAGCCACAGTCGGACCGCGAACCCGTCGGCACAGGGGCTGGCCAGCACCCCCACGCCCTCCACGACGACGACGGGCTCCGGCGGCACGTCCACCCACGGACCGGGCCGGTCGGCGTGCCAGTCCCACGAGCGGTACCGGCCCGCCCCGCCTCCCAGGAGCGGGGCCACCACCTCCTCGCAGAGCCGGGGGAGGGCCGCGGCCAGGCCCGACCACCCGGGGTACAGGTCCTCGAGGTGCACGACCCGCGCCGCGTGACCGGAGCGGTCCAGCAGCTGGGCGGCCGCGGCCGCGAGGTCGGTCTTGCCGGCGCCGCTGCGACCGTCCACGCCGACGAGCACCGGAGCGTCCGCCCCCGGCCGCCCCTGCGCGTCCGCCCCCGGCCGCCCCTGCGCGTCCGCCCCCGGCCGCCCCTGCGCGCCCGCCCCCGTCCGGCCGTGCCGGGCACGGTCCTCGACGCGCTCGAGAAGTCCCGGCCACCACGTCGGTGCCGTGGCGGCCGCGCGGTCGGCCATCGGCTCAGACCGACCGGCGGTGCCGGTCCAGCGCCGCCAGGTCCGGCTCCGCGCCCTCGGTCTCGACGCGGGCGACGTCCGTCCGGCCGAACGCGTGCAGGGTCAGCTCCAGCGGCGTCCCGCGCAGGACGACCGAACCGGCGTCTCCCGGAGGCCGGCGAAGGGAGGCCCGGCCGAAACCGTCGGCGACCGCGACGACGCCCACCGGTGCCCGGCCGTAGAGCATCCGGCCGGAGCGGCGCAGCGAGGTCCACAGGGACCTCTGCACCTGCGCCGGCAGGGGAGTGGGCTCCCACCCGGGTCGAGCCCGCACCATGTCCTCCAGGTGGACGGCGAGCTCGGCGACGTTGACCAGGTCGTCCACCGCGGGGACCGACGTGGGCCACCAGCGGGCGGGTCCGCGGCGCACGGCCTCGGCCAGCCCGGCCAGGTCGTGCTCCTCCGCCGTGCGGTCCTGGACCTTCTCGGTGTGCCGCTGGAGCGGGGCCAGGCCGAGCCCGATGCCCGGCAGGACGTCCGGGCGCGACTCCCGGACGACCAGGTGGGCCAGCAGGTCGCGCACCCGCCAGGGGTCGCACAGCGTGGCGGCCTCGGCTCCCAGGTCCAGGGCGGTGGAGGCGATCAGGTCGCGCAACAGGGGGGTCGACGTCATACCCCCATCCCACCACGCCCGGGAGGAGGCGGCCCCGGGGCCGTGAGAAGATGTCCGGTCGGATCCCCCTATCGCCCGCTCCTGACGGAGGTCGACCCAGCATGTCCGCGGCCAGCCCCCCGGTCCCCCGCCCCGCGCCCAGCCGCGCGGTGCTGCGGCGCGGCCTGCGGGTCGTCTGGACCGGGATCAAGGAGCAGCCGCGCCCGTTCGCCGTCGCCGTCGTCGGTGCCGTGCTCTGGGCCGCGGCCACCGTGGGCACCGCCGGGGCCATCGGGTGGGTCACGCGGACCGTCATCACCCCCGCGGTGCAGTCGGGCGCGGTCACCGCGGTCGGCCTGTGGACCATCTTCGGGGTGCTGTTCGCCGTGCTGCTCGTCAACGTCGTGGGCGTCATCCTGCGTCGCGTGTGGGCCACGGTCGCCGGGTTCAACCTGCAGGCGGCCTACCGCCGGCGGGTCACCCGGCAGTACCTCCGGCTCCCGCTGTCCTGGCACCACTCGCACCCCTCCGGCCAGCTGCTGTCCAACGCGCACGCCGACATCGAGGCCACCTGGCAGGTCTTCAACCCCCTGCCGATGGCCATCGGCGTGCTGTTCATGCTCGTCATCGCCGGCGCGATGATGGTCGTCGTCGACCCGCTCCTGGCGTTCGTGGGCCTGCTCGTCTTCCCCGGCCTGTTCGCGGCCAACCTCGTCTTCCAGCGGTTCATGTCGCCGCGGATCACCTACGCCCAGCAGCTGCGGGCCGAGGTGGCCGAGGTGGCCCACGAGTCCTTCGAGGCCGGCCTGGTCGTGAAGTCCATGGGCCGGGAGGACCAGGAGGCCGCCCGCTTCACCACCGCGACCCACGAGCTGCGCGACGCCCTCATCGAGGTGGGCCGCACGCGGGGGACGTTCGAACCGGTCATCGAGGCCATCCCCACGCTGGGGACCCTGGCGGTGCTGGGGGTGGGCACCTGGCAGGTCTCCCAGGGTGACCTCGTGGCCGGCGACGTGGTCCAGATGGCCTACCTCTTCTCCATCCTCGCCTTCCCCGTCCGCGCGCTCGGCTGGGTGCTGGCCGAGCTGCCGCGCTCGGTCGTCGGTTACGACCGGGTGCAGCACGTCCTGCAGGCCCAGGGAGGTATGCAGCACGGCGACGGCCTCCTCGCGCGCGAGGGGGGCGCGGTCGGGTCCGAGCTGCGCGGGGTCTCCTACACGCACGAGGGTGAGGACGAGCCGACCGTCCACGACGTGGACCTCGTGGTCCCCGCGGGCAGCACCACCGCCCTCGTCGGGCCGACCGGCTCGGGCAAGAGCACCCTGACCAACCTGGCCCTGCGGCTGGTCGACCCCGGTGCCGGCACCGTGCACCTGGCCGGCCGCGACGTGCGCGAGCTGGCCCACGGCGTCGTGCCGTCGGTCGCCACCCTCGTGGCCCAGCAGACCTTCATGTTCGACGACACCGTGCGGGGCAACGTCACCCTCGGGGAGGACTGCGCGGACGAGGACGTCTGGGAGGCGCTGCGGATCGCCCAGGGCGACGGCTTCGTCCGGGCGCTGCCGCACGGGCTGGACACCGTCATCGGCGAGCGGGGCGGCACCCTCTCGGGAGGGCAGCGGCAGCGCATCGCGCTCGCCCGGGCGATCTGGCGCCACCCGCGGCTGCTCGTCCTGGACGATGCCACGAGCGCGGTCGACCCCTCCGTGGAGCAGGCCATCCTGGCCGGCCTGCGCGAGGCCCGGGACGGCATGACGGTGCTGGTCGTCGCCTACCGGATGGCCACGATCACGCTGGCCGACCAGGTCGTCTACCTCGAGCACGGCCGGGTCGTGGACCAGGGCCCGCACGCCGAGCTGCTCGGGCGGTGCGAGGGGTACGCCGACCTCGTCCACGCCTACGCCCGGGAGGCGGCGGAGCGGGCGGCGGTCGCGGCCGCCGAGGAGCCCGGCGCCCCCGGACCGTCCGACGAGACGGAGCGCGCGTGAGCACCCCGGCCACCCCGCCCGCCTCCAGCCGGATCGAGGCGCAGAGCGACCTGGGCACGATGGCGACCCTGCGCCGGGGGCTGCAGCTCTCGCCCGAGCTGCGCCGGGGACTGGGTCTGACCGTCGTGCTGGCGGTCGTGGCCACCCTGGGCCGCGTGCTCATCCCGTTCGTGGTCCAGCAGACCACCGACAACGGCATCCTGGCCGACGGCGGCCCCGACACCGCCTTCGTGACCCAGGCCATCCTCATGGCCGCCGGGGTGGTCGCCCTCACGAGCGTGGCGCAGTACCTCGTCAACGTCCGGCTCTTCACCTCGGCCGAGTCGGGCCTGGCCACGCTGCGGCGCGCCGCGTTCCGGCACATCCACGACCTGTCGATGCTGACCCAGAGCACCGAGCGACGGGGCTCGCTGGTCTCCCGGGTGACCAGCGACGTGGACACGATCTCGATGTTCGTGCAGTTCGGCGGCCTCATGCTGCTGATCTCCACGGCCCAGATCATGATGGCCACGGTGCTCATGCTCGTCTACAGCCCGGTGCTGGCGCTGGTGGTCTACCTGTGCTTCGTCCCCCTCGTCTTCCTCGTCAAGCGGCTGCAGCCGGTGCTCGGGCGCGCCTACGGGGCCGTGCGCACGCGGGTCGGGGACATGCTCGGCGCGATCAGCGAGTCCATCGTCGGCGCCGTGACCATCCGCGCCTACGGCGTCGAGGAGCGCACCGCCGCCCGGATCGACACCGCGATCGAGGAGCACCGTCGCTCGGCGATCAGCGCCCAGATCCGCTCGGTGATGGCCTTCGTCTCCGGTCAGGCCTTCGCCGGCCTGACCACGGCGGTCGTGCTCGTCGTCGGCACCGTCCTGGCGGTGCGCGGGCAGGTCACCCTCGGTGAGCTGCTCGCCTTCCTCTTCCTGGTCAACCTCTTCACCCAGCCCGTCCTCATGGCCACCGAGATCCTCAACGAGCTGCAGAACGCCGTCGCCGGGTGGCGCCGCGTCATCGGCGTCATCGACACCCCCGCGGACGTGTCCGACCCGGGCGAGGACGGGGTCGCCCTGGACCGGGGGCCGATCACGGTGGAGTTCGCCGGGGTCTCCTACGCCTACCCCGGCGGGGAGCGGGTGCTGCACGACGTCGACCTGCGCATCGAGCCCCACACCCGCGTCGCGGTGGTCGGGGAGACCGGGTCCGGCAAGACCACCCTGGCCAAGCTGCTCACCCGCCTCATGGACCCCGACGAGGGGGCCGTGCTCCTGGACGGCGTGGACCTGCGCACGATCACCTTCGCCTCCCTGCGCAGCCGGGTCGTCCTGGTCCCCCAGGAGGGCTTCCTCTTCGACGACGACCTCAGGGGCAACATCCGCTTCGGTCGCCCGGAGGCCGACGACGACGACATCTCGCTCGCGGTCACCGAGCTGGGCCTGGACGGCTGGGTGGAGGGTCTGCCGCACGGCCTGGACACCCGGGTGGGGCAGCGGGGGGAGTCCCTCTCGGCGGGGGAGCGCCAGCTCGTGGCGATCGCGCGGGCCTACCTGGCCGACCCGGACCTGCTGGTCCTGGACGAGGCCACCAGCGCGGTCGACCCCTCCACCGAGGTGCGCGTCCAGCGGGCCCTGGAGGGCCTGACCCGCGGACGGACCTCGGTCGCCATCGCCCACCGGCTCTCCACCGCCGAGGCGGCCGACCTCGTGGTCGTCGTGGACCAGGGACGCATCGTGGAGCTGGGGCACCACCGTGACCTCGTGGACCGCGGCGGGGTGTACACCCGGATGCACGCCTCGTGGGCGGCCCAGCAGGGCGCCGGGCGGGTCTGAGGTATGCCGCGCGCGGCCGCCGCTGCGACCCTGCTCCTGCTCGGTCTGCTGGCGCTCGCGACGACGCAGCCCTGGGTCGCCGGTGTGGTCGAGGCTGCGCCGGGGTCGGTCCGGACCCGGTGGTCGGCCACGGGGGCGGAGCTGGTCCCGTGGGTCCCCGCAGCCTCGCTCGCCGCCGGCGCGGCCACCCTGGTGCTGCTGACCCGGACGACGGGGAGGGTCGTCCGGCCGGTCGACCGCCTCCTGGGGGTGCTCTCGACCGCCGGCTGCCTCACGGCCCTGGCCGGGGCGCTGCTCGTGGTCGCGGGTGGGACCGGGGTGCCGACCGACGTGGTCGTCGCCGCCCCGACCGGCTGGTCCTGGACCGCGCTCCTCGCGGCTGCCGCGGCCACGACCGCGGCCCTGCCGTCCACGGTGGTGCCGACCGGCCGGCCGTCGGTCCCGCCCCCCGTCGGGCCCGGGCCTGCGCGGTCGGACCGGAGGTCACCGGGCGACGACGTCCCCGCCGAACGGCAGCGGCGGCAGGTCGCGCGGACCTGGACCGAGCTGGACGCGGGTCGGGACCCCACCTCCGAGCCGGGTGCTGGCACAATGGCCCCAGCCGCACCGCAGGAGCACCCGCAGGACGACGTCCCGGGGGAGGACGTCGAGCCGGACGGCCCCGCCCCCGGGCACCACGAGACCGACCGTTGACCGAGACACCCGACCAGGAGCCCGCCATGGAGCACGAGAACCACTACCACAGCACGGCCGCGTGGGTCGGGGTGAGCATCATGCTCGTCGCCACCGTGGTGGGGTGCTCGGCCGCGGTCTTCGGTCCGGGCTGGCTGATGTGGGCAGGGCTCGGCCTGTTCGTGGTGGGCGCGCTGGTCTGGTACGCGCTGAGCAAGGCCGGCTACGGCGCCGAGGCCTACGAGGTCGCCCGTCCCCAGGAGAGCGGAAGCGGCGCCCGCACCCGCTGACCGCCGGGCCCGCACCCGCTGACCGCCGGGCCCGCAACAAGGTCGTCCGCGCCCGGTGGCACCGCCGACGGCGCCCCGTGGGGCAGGAGCACCCTGTCCGGGCGACTAGGCTGGGGGACGTGTCGACCGTGCTGGACCAGATCCTCGACGGCGTGCGCGAGGACCTCGCCCGCCGTCGTCGCACCACGCCGCTCGAGGCGCTGCAGGAGCGGGCGGGCCAGTCGCCGCCGGCCCTGGACGCCCGGGCCCGGCTGAGCTCGGGACCGGGGGTGCACGTCATCGCCGAGGTGAAGCGCAGCAGCCCGAGCAAAGGGGCGCTGGCGGCCATCGCCGACCCGGCGTCGCTGGCGGCCGACTACGCCGCGGGCGGGGCCAGCGTCATCAGCGTCCTGACCGAGGAGCGGCGCTTCGGCGGCTCGCTGGCCGACCTCGACGCGGTGCGGGCCCGTGTGGACGTCCCGGTCCTGCGCAAGGACTTCGTGGTGGACCCCTACCAGGTCTGGGAGGCCCGGGCGCACGGGGCCGACCTGGTCCTGCTCATCGTCGCGGCCCTGGAGCAGGACGTGCTCGTCGGTCTGCTCGAACGCACGGAGTCCCTGGGGATGCACGCCCTGGTCGAGGTGCACGACGAGGAGGAGCTGCAGCGGGCGGTCGACGCCGGCACGCGCATCCTGGGCGTGAACAACCGCGACCTGAGGACCCTCGAGGTCGACCGGACCACCTTCGCCCGGCTGGCCCCCGCGGTCCCGGCCGGCACCGTGCGGGTGGCCGAGTCCGGCGTGCGCGGACCGCTGGACGTGATGGACTTCGCCGAGGCGGGGGCCGACGCGGTCCTCGTGGGGGAGGCCCTCGTCACCGGTCGGTCGCCACGGGACGCCGTCGCCGAGCTGGTGGCCGCCGGCTCCCACCCGGCCGTCCACGCCGCGCACGGCGGTCGGCGATGAGCGCGGCGGCCACGGGCGGGTCGACGTCGGAGGAGACGGCCACGCGCGGGACCGCCACCGGCACGCCCGCCGGCCGGTTCGGCGCCTTCGGGGGCCGGTACGTGCCGGAGGCCCTGGTCGCGGCCCTGGAGGAGCTCGAGGAGGCCTGGCGCGAGGCGATGGGCGACCCCGACTTCGTCGCCGAGCTGGACCGCCTGCAGCGCGACTACACCGGGCGGCCCAACCCGCTCACCGAGGTGCCCCGGTTCGCCGAGCACGCGGGCGGGGCACGGGTCTTCCTCAAGCGGGAGGACCTCAACCACACCGGGTCGCACAAGATCAACAACGTGCTGGGCCAGGCCCTGCTGACGGTGCGCATGGGCAAGACCCGGGTCATCGCCGAGACCGGCGCCGGCCAGCACGGCGTGGCCACCGCCACGGCCGCGGCCCTCCTCGGTCTGGAGTGCACGGTCTACATGGGCGAGGTGGACACCCGCCGCCAGGCGCTGAACGTGGCCCGGATGCGGCTCCTGGGAGCCGAGGTGGTGCCGGTGGCGACCGGCAGCGCCACCCTCAAGGACGCGATCAACGAGGCGATGCGCGACTGGGTGACGACCGTGGACCGTACGCACTACCTGCTGGGCACCGTCACCGGTCCGCACCCCTTCCCCACGATGGTGCGCGACTTCCACGCGGTCATCGGCCGGGAGTCGCGCGAGCAGCTGCTCGCGCGCACCGGCCGGCTGCCGGACGCCGTCTGCGCCTGCGTGGGCGGCGGGTCCAACGCGATGGGCATCTTCCACGCCTTCCGCGACGACGAGCAGGTGCGGCTGCTGGGCTTCGAGGCCGGTGGCGACGGGGTCGACAGCGGCCGGCACGCCTCGCGCTTCTCCGGGGGGGAGCCGGGGGTGCTGCACGGGGCGGCCAGCTACGTCCTGCAGGACGAGGACGGCCAGACGCTGCCGACCCACTCGATCTCGGCCGGCCTGGACTACCCGTCGGTGGGACCCGAGCACGCGTTCCTGCACGACACGGGCCGGGCCACCTACGCCCCCGTCACCGACGCCGAGGCCATGGAGGCCTTCGCGCTGCTGTGCCGCACCGAGGGGATCATCCCCGCGATCGAGAGCGCGCACGCCCTCGCCGGAGCCGTGCGCGTGGGCCGGGAGATGGCCGCGCGGGCGGGCGGGCCCTTCGAGGCCGACGACCCCCGGCGCCCGGTGATCCTGGTCAACCTCTCCGGCCGCGGGGACAAGGACGTCGACACCGCCGCGCGCTGGTTCGGGCTGGTCGACGGCGAGGACCTCGTGGAGGCCGAGCAGATCAAGGCCGCCGAACCCGTCGCCGAGGCCGAGGGGAGCGGCTGGTGAGCGCCCTGTCGGAGGTCTTCGACCGGTGCCGCGCCGAGGACCGGGCCGCCCTGGTGGCCTACCTGCCCGCCGGGTTCCCCGATCTCGACACCTCCCTGGAGGCCGTCCGGGCCCTGGCCGCCTCCGGCGCCGACGTGGTGGAGGTCGGCGTCCCCTACACCGATCCGCTCATGGACGGTCCGGTCATCGAGCAGGCCGCCAGCCGCTCGCTGGCCGGAGGGTTCCGGCTGGCCCGGGTCTTCGACCTGGTCCGCGCCGTGCGCGAGGCGGGTGCCGTCCCGGTGGTGATGTCCTACTGGAACCCGGTGCTGCACTACGGGCCCGAACGGTTCGCCTCCGACCTGGCGGCGGCCGGGGGGGCGGGGATGATCACCCCCGACCTGGTGCCCGACGAGGCGGACGCGTGGCTGCAGGCCGCCGACGCGCACGACCTGGACCCGGTCTTCCTCGTCGCCCCGAGCTCCACGGACGCGCGGCTGCGGTCCACCGCCGAGGCCTGCCGGGGGTTCGTCTACGTCGCCTCGACGATGGGGGTCACCGGGACCCGGTCCGCCGTCGGCGGGGACGCCGCCACCCTCGTGGACCGCGTGCGCGCGGTCACCGACCTGCCCCTGTGCGTGGGACTGGGGGTCAGCGACGGGGCCCAGGCCCACGAGGTCGCCGCGTTCGCCGACGGCGTCATCGTGGGGTCGGCCCTCGTGCGGGCCGTGGACCAGGACCCCTCCCTGGAGGCGCTGCGGACGCTCACCGCCGAGCTGGCCGCCGGGGTCCGCCGATGAGCTCTCCGGGCCCCGCCCCCGTGGTCGCGGACCGGGAGACCCCCGGACCCTCCGCACCGGGCCGGTCCTGGACCGGCGTGGTCGGGCTGCTGGCCCGCCTCGTGCTCGGCGGGGTGCTCCTCGTCGCCGGGCTGCTGAAGATCACCGACCTCACCGGGTCCGTGCAGAGCGTGCTGGCCTACGAGCTGTTCTCCTACCCCGTGGCCCGGGCGGTCGGCACGGTGCTGCCCCTCGTCGAGATCGCGGTCGGGCTCCTGCTCGTCGCCGGTCTGCTGACCCGGGCCGCCGCCGCAGCCGGTGGGCTGCTCATGCTCGTCTTCGTCGGCGGGATCGTCTCGGCCTGGGTCCGGGGCCTGTCCATCGACTGCGGCTGCTTCGGCACCGGGGGACCGGTGGCCCCGGGGGAGACCGCCTACCTGCCCGACCTCCTGCGGGACCTGGGTCTGCTGGCGCTCGCCGCCTGGCTCGTGGTCCGCCCGCGCACGCCCCTCGCCCTCGACTCCCTGCTGAAAGGTCGCTGAACACCATGCCCCGTCCCCCGGCCCCCCAGGTCAAGCCCGTCGCCGCCCGGGGCCCGTCCGCGGGCCTCATCGCCGGCGTGGTCGTGCTCGTCGTGGCCCTGCTGGGGGTCCTGGTGTGGGCCGCCACCCGCGGCGGCGACCTCGAGGCGGTGGGCAGCTCCGGCACGCTCCCCGACGGCGGCGGCGTCAGCGTCGGCCCGGGGCTGGACGCCGACGTTCCCCAGGTGCGCATCTACGAGGACCCCCAGTGCCCGTGGTGCGGGCGGCTGGAGAACGCGATCGGGGAGGACCTGGCCGAGCTGATCGAGGCCGGTGAGGTCAACGTCACCTTCCAGATCATGTCCTTCCTCGACGGGGGTCTGGGCAACGACTCCTCCACCCGGGGCGCCAACGCCATGCTCTGCGCCGACGATGCCGGTTCCTTCCTGCCCTTCCACGAGGAGCTCTACGGCAACATGCCGGCGTCCGAGGGTCAGGGCTGGAGCGACGAGCAGCTCATCGGTTTCGGCGAGCAGGCCGGGATCGAGGGTGAGGCGCTGGCCCAGTTCGAGAGCTGCGTGGCGGACCAGACCCACGCCGAGTACGTCCAGGACATGCAGCAGCGGGCCAACGAGGACGGCGTCAGCGGCACCCCGACCGTGTTCGTCGACGGGGAGGAGCTGCCCCAGGAGGACCTCAGCCGGCTGCTCCAGGAGCCCGGAGCCCTGCGCGAGGTGCTCGAGGCCCAGGGTCGATGACCCTGCTCCCCACGGGCGCCGCGACGACGGCTCTCCTCACCGCGATCCCCAGCCCCGAGCAGTCGGTGTGGTGGCTCGGTCCCCTCCCCCTGCGGGGCTACGCCCTGTCCATCCTGGCCGGCATCTTCGTCGCCATGTGGATCACCTCCCACCGGTTGCGGGCGCGTGGCGGCACCGGCCAGGAGATCTACGACATCGCCGTGCCGACCATCGTGCTGGGCATCGTCGGCGGGCGGATCTACCACGTCGTCTCCAGCCCGTGGCCCTACTTCGGCCCCGAGGGTGACCTGGTCGACGCCCTGAAGATCTGGGAGGGAGGTCTGGGCATCTGGGGGGCCGTGGCCCTCGGGGCCGTCGGCGCCTGGTGGGGCGCACGCCGGCACGGCTACTCCTTCCTCGACATCGCCGACGCCATCATGCCCGGCCTGCTCGTGGCCCAGGCGATGGGCCGGTGGGGCAACTGGTTCAACAACGAGCTGTACGGCGGCCCCTCCGACGCGCCCTGGGCCGTGCAGATCCACGAGATGTCCGGTGGGGAGGCGGTGCGCGACGCGGCGGGGGAGGCGGTCGTGCTCGGCACCTTCCAGCCCACCTTCCTCTACGAGGCGCTGTGGTGCCTGCTCGTCGCCGTGGCCATCCTGCTGGTCGACCGGCGGTTCCGGCTCGCCCGCGGCCAGGTCGTGGGCCTGTACCTCATGGGGTACACGCTCGGTCGGTTCTTCATCGAGATCATGCGCACCGACCCCGCCCAGATGGTCCTGGGCCAGCGGATCAACGTCTGGGTCTCGATCGCCGTGTTCCTGCTGGGGCTGGCGATCTGGTGGTGGCGCGGCCGGGTGGGCGACCTGCCCGCCCGCGGCGTCGCGGAACGGCATACCCCCGCCGCGGCGTGAACGCCGCCGTGCCCCGGGCCCGCCCCGGCCGTGGGCCCCGTGCGGGGAGAGCCACCGCCCGGCGACCTCCGGCACCCCCGCGACGGCACTAGGCTTGACCCCATGCGCCGCGCCAAGATCGTCTGCACGCTGGGCCCCGCCACCGACTCCTACGAGCAGATCCTCGCGCTCGTGGAGGCCGGGATGGACGTCGCCCGCCTCAACCTCTCCCACGGCTCCTACGAGGAGCACTACGAGCGCTACCTGCGGGTGCGCCGCGCCAGCGACGAGGCCGGTCACGCGGTCGCCGTGCTGGCCGACCTCCAAGGCCCCAAGATTCGCACCGGCACCTTCGCCGCCGGCCCGGTCACCCTCGCCCGCGGAGACAGCTTCACGATCACCACCCGGGACGTCCCCGGGGACCGCGAGGCCGTGGGCACCACCTACGCCGGGCTGCCGGGCGACGTCCACACCGGGGACGACCTGCTCATCGACGACGGCAAGGTCATGCTCCGGGCGACCGAGGTGTCCGGGACCGACGTCGTCACCGAGGTCGTCGTGGGCGGGGTGGTGTCCAACAACAAGGGCATCAACCTGCCCGGGACCGCCGTGAGCGTGCCGGCGATGTCGGACAAGGACGAGGAGGACCTGCGCTGGGCGGTGCGGTCCGGGGCCGACTTCGTGGCCCTCTCGTTCGTGCGCAGCGCCGCCGACTACGACGACGTCCGCCGGGTGATGGAGGAGGAGGGCCGGATCCTGCCGGTCATCGCCAAGATCGAGAAGCCGCAGGCGGTCGACAACCTCACCGAGATCGTCGAGGCCTTCGACGGGATCATGGTGGCCCGTGGCGACCTGGGGGTCGAGATGCCGCTGGAGCAGGTGCCGCTCGTGCAGAAGGACGCCATCCAGCTGTGCCGGGAGAAGGCCAAGCCGGTCATCGTCGCGACGCAGGTGCTGGAGTCGATGATCGAGAACCCGCGCCCGACCCGCGCCGAGGCCAGCGACTGCGCCAACGCGGTGCTCGACGGGGCGGACGCGATCATGCTGTCCGGGGAGACCTCGGTGGGGGCCTGGCCGGTCCGGGCGGTGGAGACGATGGCCGACATCATCTCGGCCACCGAGGAGCACGGGCTGCACCGCATCCTGCCGGTCCTCACCAAACCCCGCACCCCCGGGGGCGCGGTGACGCGGGCGGCGCTGAGCATCGCCGAGTCGCTCGAGGACATCACCTACCTCGTCACCTTCACCCAGAGCGGCGACACGACCACCCGGATGGCCCGGATGCGTCCCGCGGTGCCCATGCTGGCGTTCACCACCGAGCAGCACACCCGGTCCACGCTGGCCCTGACCTGGGGGGTGGAGACCTTCCTGGTGCCCTTCGTGTGGCACACCGACCAGATGGTCATGCAGGTCGAGGAGGTCCTGCTGCGCGAGAAGCGCTGCCAGAAGGGCGACCTCGTGGTCATCGTCGCCGGCTCCCCGCCCGGCGTGTCGGGGACGACCAACGCGCTGCGTCTGCACCGCGTCGGGGACGCGATCTTCGGCCGGGCCCCGGCCTACCAGGACGACCCGCCTCTGGTCTGAGGGCACCCGCCACCCACGGGTATGCTGTGTGCGCGTCGCGCGACCATGCCCGCCGGGGTGGTGGAACGGCAGACACGGGGCACTCAAAATGCTCTGCCCGCAAGGGCGTGCGGGTTCAAGTCCCGCTCCCGGCACCACGACGGCCCCGCCGCCGCTCCCCCGTGGGGGACCGGTGGTGGGGCCCGTCGCCAGGCAGATAGGCTGGACCTCGTGACCAAGGACAGCGCCCCGACGGGGCCGGACGCCGAGGACGGCGCCCTCATGACCCCGACCGACGACGACCAGAGCAGCGCTCCCGAGCCGTCAGGCACCGTCGGGGAGAGCGCGACGGAGGGACCGGACGCGTCCGGCCTGCGCATCGTGCTCGCCGAGGACGAGGCGCTCATCCGCATGGACCTGGCCGAGATGCTCACCGAGTCGGGGCACCAGATCGTGGGGCAGGCGGCCGACGGCGAGCAGGCCGTCGCCCTGGTCCGGGACACCGAGCCCGACCTGGTGGTCATGGACATCAAGATGCCCGGCATGGACGGGATCTCGGCCGCCGAGCAGATCGGCCGGGAGGGCCTGGCGCCCGTCGTCATGCTCACCGCCTTCAGCGACAAGAACCTCGTCGAGCGTGCGCGCGACGCCGGCGTGATGTCCTACGTGGTCAAGCCGTTCAGCGCCGCCGACGTGCTGCCCGCGATCGACATCGCCCGCGCGCGCTGGGCCGAGCGCAAGGCGCTGGAGTCCGAGGTGGCCGACCTGGGGGAGCGGTTCGAGACCCGCAAGCGGGTCGACCGGGCCAAGGGTCTGCTCATGGCCCAGCTCAAGCTGTCCGAGCCGGACGCCTTCCGGTGGATCCAGAAGGCGGCCATGGACCGTCGTCTGTCCATGCGTGAGGTCGCCGACGCGGTGATCTCGGGGATGCCCGGGAAGTAGGGGAGCGCGGGGCAGGTCGCCCCGGCCCGGCGCCCGGGCACCGGGCGACGGGCCTCAGCTCAGCGCGGCGACCACCGAGACCAGCACCGGCGCCACCAGCAGGGCCGGCAGCAGGTCGCCCACGGGCACCTGCCGGATGTTGAGCAGCCGGAAGGAGATGCCCACCAGCAGCAGGCCGCCCACGGCGGTCAGCGCGGCGATGTGGGCCTCCGGCACGATCGCGCCGAGGGTCACCCCCACCAGCGTCAGCGACCCCTGGACCACCGCGACCGACGCCGCCGAGACGAGCACCCCGATCCCGAACGTCGAGGCGAACGCGATCGAGGCGAAGAAGTCCAGGGCCGACTTGAGCACGAGCTGGTCGATGCCCCGGCCCAGGCCGTCCGAGAGCGAGCCCAGAATGGTCAGCGGCCCCACGCAGAAGAGCAGCGAGGCCGTCAGCCAGCCCTCGATGAAGCGTTCCCGCTCGGCGTGCCCCCGCTCCCCGGGGACGGACCGGCGGTGCACCCACCGCTGGACCACCCCGGCCAGGGACTCCAGCCGCTGCTCGATCCGCAGGAGCGAGCCCACGATCCCGCCGACGAGCAGGCTGCCCAGGACGACGAGCACCGGCACCCCCTCGCCCACCGCCGCCGCCAGGGCGGGGGAGGTGACGTCGAGCGCCGAGAGGACGGCGACCAGCAGGGTGACCAGCCCCAGGCAGTCGGTGACCACCGAGCGGACCCGGTCGGGGAGCCGGTTGCCGGCGACCATCCCCAGGGTCGCCCCGAGGAGCACGGCCACGACGTTGATCACGGTCCCGAGCCCGGGGAAGGCGCCATCCATGGGCACAGACTAGGTCCGGCGCCCGGCCCCGACGGCCACGGGTCCGGGCGGCGGGGAGCACGGTCAGCCCGCCGGTGGACGCTCCCGCAGGTGGCAGGTCAGCCGGGCGGTGCACACCCTGCGCCCCTCCTCGTCGGTGACGAGGATCTCGTAGGCGGCCACCGACCGACCCAGGGACAGCGGCGTCGCCACCCCGGTGACCCAGCCGGAGCGCACCGCCCGGTGGTGGGTGGCGTTGAGGTCCACCCCGACCGCGACCCGATCCGGGGCGGCGTGCGTGGCCGCAGCCAGGGAACCCACCGTCTCGGCGAGGGCGGCGGAGGCCCCGCCGTGCAGGAGCCCGTAGGGCTGGGTGTTGCCGGCGACCGGCATCCGGGCCACGGTGCGCTCGGCCCCGATCTCGAGCAGCTCCATCCCCATCCGCTCGACGAGGGTCCCGGTGACCGTCCCGTCCAGCCCGGGCAGGTCGGGGGAGGGCGCGGGCTGGGTGCTGTCGGTCATGGGACATAGGCTGCCATGCGTGAGTCGACTGCTGCTGCTGGACGGACACTCGCTGGCCTACCGCGCCTTCTACGCGCTGCCGGTGGAGAACTTCTCGACGACGACGGGTCAGAGCACCAACGCCGTCTACGGGTTCACCTCGATGCTCATCAACGTGCTGCGCGACGAGGCGCCGACCCACGTCGCGGTGGCCTTCGACCGGTCCCGGCAGACGTTCCGGACGCAGGAGTATGCCGAGTACAAGGCCGGGCGAGCCTCGACCCCGGGTGAGTTCGTGGGGCAGGTCGACCTCATCAAGCAGGTGCTGGACGCGCTGCGGATCACGCACGTGGAGGTGGACGGCTACGAGGCGGACGACATCATCGCCACGCTCACCTCGCAGGCCCGGGCTGAGGGCCTGGAGGTGATCATCCTCTCCGGCGACCGCGACGCGTTCCAGCTCGTCGACGAGCGCACGCTGCTGCTCTACCCCGTGCGCGGCGTCTCCGAGACCTGGCGGCTCACCCCGGCGCTGATCGAGGAGAAGTACCTCGTCCGGCCCGAGCGCTACAGCGACCTCGCCGCGATGGTGGGGGAGAGCTCGGACAACCTGCCCGGCGTGCCCGGGGTCGGGCCGAAGACCGCCGCGAAGTGGCTGGCGCAGTTCGGGGACCTGGCCGGGATCGTCGGCGCGGCGGACCAGCTCAAGGGCAAGGCCGGACAGTCGCTGCGCGACCACCTGGACCAGGTGCTGCGCAACCGGCGGCTCAACCAGCTGGTGGCCGAGGTGCCGCTCGAGGTCGGCGTCCCCGACCTGCAGGCCCGGGGCTGGGACCGGGAGGAGGTCCACCGCGTCTTCGACGGGCTGGAGTTCCGCGTGCTGCGGGACCGGTTGTTCGCGACCCTGGAGTCGGCCGAGTCCGAGGCCGAGGAGGGCATCGAGGTGGCCGGCACCCTGCTGGGCGGCGGTGAGCTGACCGGCTGGCTCGAGCAGCACGCGGGCCCCGGCGAACGCCTGGCCCTCGTCGTCCAGGCCGCGCCGCGCACCGCTGCCGGGGCGGGGGAGGCCACCGGGCTCGGGCTCGCGGGGGCCGAGCACGCGGCATACCTGTCGCTGCAGCTCGCCGACGTCGACGACGAACGGGCCCTGCAGACCTGGCTGGCCGACGCCGGCCGCCCCAAGGTCCTGCACGACGCCAAGGGGCAGACCGCCTCGCTGGAGGCCGTCGGGCTGCCGGTGGAGGGGGTGGTCAGCGACACCGCTCTCGCGGCCTACCTGGTGCGTCCGGACCAGCGGTCCTACGACCTGGCCGACCTGGCGCTGCGCTACCTGCACCGTGAGCTGCGGCTGGACGAGGACCAGGACCAGGACCAGGACCAGGGCCAGCTCTCCCTCGGGTGGGACGTGGGGGAGGACGCAGCAGGGACCGGGGACGGCCAGCCCGTCGACGTGGCCGCCGGACGGTCCGCGATGGTGCACGCCCGCGCGGTCCACGACCTGTCCGTCACCCTGGACCAGCAGCTCGCGGACGACGACGAGCAGCACCTGCTCGGTGACGTCGAGCTGCCGCTCGTCGGCGTGCTCCGACGGATGGAGCAGGCCGGGATCGCCGTCGACCTGCCGATGCTGCAGGCGCTGGAGGGCGAGTTCGCCGCCTCCATGGCCCAGGCCCAGCAGGACGCCTGGGACGCGCTCGGCGACGACACGGTCAACCTCGGGTCGCCCAAGCAGCTGCAGGTCGTCCTCTTCGAGACCCTGGGCCTGCCCAAGACCCGGCGGACCAAGACGGGCTACACCACGGACGCGGACGCCCTGGCGGGTCTGTACGCCCAGACGGAGCACCCCTTCCTGGAGGCACTGCTGCGCCATCGGGACAAGGCCCGGCTGAGGGTGACCGCCGAGGGGCTGGTCAAGGCGGTCGCCGACGACGGGCGGATCCACACGACCTACCAGCAGACCATCGCCGCCACCGGTCGGCTCAGCTCGACCGAGCCGAACCTGCAGAACATCCCGATCCGGACCGAGGAGGGGCGCCGGATCCGGGAGATCTTCGTCGTCGGCCGGGACGCCTCGACGGGGACCGCCTTCGAGTCGCTGATGTCGGCCGACTACAGCCAGATCGAGATGCGGATCATGGCGCACCTCTCGGGGGACGAGGGCCTCATCGAGGCCTTCCGCACCGGTGAGGACCTGCACCGCTTCGTCGGGTCCCGGGTGTTCGGGGTGCAGCCGGACGAGGTGAGCCCGCAGATGCGCTCCAAGGTCAAGGCGATGAGCTACGGCCTGGCCTACGGGCTCTCGGCCTTCGGCCTGTCCAAGCAGCTCACGATCTCCACCGGGGAGGCCAAGGAGCTCATGGAGGAGTACTTCGAGCGCTTCGGGGGGGTGCGGGACTACCTCCGCGACGTGGTCGCCGAGGCCCGGCGCACCGGCTTCACCGAGACGATCCTGGGGCGTCGGCGGCACCTGCCGGACCTGCTCAGCGACAACCGGCAGCGGCGGGAGATGGCCGAGCGGATGGCGCTCAACGCCCCGATCCAGGGATCGGCGGCCGACATCATCAAGGTCGCCATGCTGCGCACCGAGGACGCGCTGCGCGAGCAGGAGCTCGCCTCCCGGATGCTCCTGCAGGTCCACGACGAGCTCGTGCTGGAGATCGCGCCGGGGGAGCAGGAGCAGGTGGAGCTGCTCCTGCGCGAGCAGATGGGCGGCGCCGCGGACCTGTCGGTGCCCCTGGACGTGAGCGTGGGAGTGGGTCGCAGCTGGCACGAGGCCGCCCACTGACCCACGCCGTCCCCGTCCGGTCACGGGCCGGCCGGTGAGCGGTCCGGCTGCGGGACGGCTGGATAACGATGTGGGAACGATCCCTGGTCGTGGCCGTGCCACCCTTGTGCTGGGCGGTCCCGACATCTACGTTCAGGGCACCAGGGCGACACAGTGGTCGCCCACATCGACACAAGAGGAGCACCATGAGCCCCACCTCTCTTCGCTCTCGGGCGTCCGTGACCGCCCGCGGGGTCGCCGCCGTCGCCGCCGCCAGCCTCGTGCTGGCAGCGTGCGGGAACGGGGGCGACGACGCCGCCCCCGCCGATGACGACACAGCCTCGGAGGAGACCCAGGAGGACTCGGACGCCACCGGCGCCGCCGGGGAGCGCGACCTGACCCTCGAGGTCGGCACCGTCCTGCCGCAGACGGGCGCCCTGGCCTTCCTGGGCCCGCCGGAGGAGGCGGGCGTGCTGCTCGCCGAGAAGCACATCAACGAGGCGGACGCGGGCATCACCGTCAACGTGACGCTGGGCGACTCCGGCGACCCGGACAACCGCGCCTACGCCACCACGGTGCCACAGCTGCTCAACGCCGGCGTCAACGTCATCGTGGGGGCGGCTTCCTCGGGCGTCTCGAAGCTCTTCATCGACGAGGTCGTCGCCGCCGACACCCTGATGGTCTCCCCGGCCAACACCGCCCCGGAGTTCACCGACTGGGACGACAACGACCTCTACTGGCGCACCGCGCCCTCGGACCTGCTGCAGGGCGAGGTGCTCGGCAACCTGATCGCCTCCGACGGTGTGGTCAACCTGGGGATCATCTACCTCAACGACGCCTACGGCACCGGCCTGGAGGCCCAGCTCACCGAGACGTTCGAGGCCGCCAACGGCACGATCGTGGCCAGTGAGTCCTACAACGCGGGCGACACCACCTTCGACGCGCAGATCAGCTCGGTCATGGCCCAGAACCCCGACGCCATCGCGCTGATCACCTTCGAGGAGGCCACGACGATCATCCCGGCGCTGGACGCGGCGGGCTTCGACACCGGCAGCCTCTACTTCGTCGACGGCAACCTGTCCAACTACGGCGACGAGTTCGACGCAGGCCTGCTCGAGGGTTCCAAGGGCACCCAGCCCGGACCGGACCTGGGGGACGAGTTCCGCAGCGAGCTCAACGACGTCTGGACCGCCGCGGGCAACGACGAGCTGGAGGACTGGAACTACGCGGCCGAGTCCTACGACGCCGTGATGCTCAGCGCCCTGGCGGCCCTGGCGGCCGACTCGGTCGAGGGCCCCGACCTGGCGGCCAAGATGCAGGAGGTCTCCGGTGGCACCGGCGGCGGTGAGAAGGTGAGCGACTTCGCCGAGGCCGCCCAGATCATCGTGGACGGAGGCGTGGTGGACTACGACGGCCCGTCGGGTCCGATCACCTTCGACGAGAACGGTGACCCGACCGAGGCCACCATCGGCGTCTTCGAGTACGACGGCAACAACGAGCTGGTCCGTCAGAACTGACGGCAGGCACGCCAGAAGGGCCCCCGGGACACGTCCCGGGGGCCCTTCTGGCGTGTGCGGCTGGGGGGTGGTGCTTCAGATTCAGGGTGCTTCAGGTTCAGGGTGCTTCAGGAGGCGTCGTCCTGACCCAGGGTGCCCAGGTACAGCCCGATGACCCGTTCGTCGTTGAGCAGTTCACGGCCGGTCCCGGTGTGCGCGTCCTTGCCCTGGTCGAGGACGTAGGCGCGGTCGCAGATCTGCAGGCACCGGCGGGCGTTCTGCTCGACCATGATGGTCGTCACGCCGGCCTCGTTGATGGAGGAGACGCGGATGAAGGCGTCGTCCTGCCGCACCGGGGACAGACCCGCCGACGGCTCGTCCAGCAGCAGCACGTCGGGCCGCATCATCAGCGCCCGGGACATCGCCACCATCTGCCGCTCGCCGCCGCTCAACGAACCGGCCACCTGGTTGAGGCGGTCCTTGAGCGCCGGGAAGATGTCCAGCACGAACGCCAGGTTCTCCTTCACGACCGAGGGCCGCTGGTAGGCCCCCATCTCCAGGTTCTCCTGGATGGTGAGGGTCGGGAAGACGTTCTCGGTCTGGGGGACCAGGCCCACCCCCTTGGCCACGAGCTTGTTGGCCTTGAGGTTGGTGATCTCCTCGCCGCGCAGGCTGATCGTGCCGCTGCGCACGTTGACCAGGCCGAAGATCGCCTTGAGCAGGGTGGACTTCCCGGCCCCGTTGGGACCGATGATGCCGATGAGCTCACCGTCGTAGGCCTGCAGGTTGGTGTCCATGAGGATGTCCACCCCCGGCAGGTAGCCGGCCGTCACGTCCCGGACCTCGACGACGAGGTCTCGTTCCTCGGTCGCCGTGGCAGCGGCCCCGGTGGGGGAGGGGTGCTCGGTGTGCTCGCTCATAGGATGCGGTTGCCCTCCTCGTCGTACCGGCCGGTGATGACACCGATGTCCTGGTCGAGGTGGCTGCCCAGGTAGGCGTCCACCACGGCCTCGTCCTTCATGACCTCGTGCGGCGGCCCCTCGGCCACGATCCGGCCCTCGGCCATGACGACCACCCAGTCGGCGATGTGCCGGACCATGTGCATGTCGTGCTCGACGAAGAGCACCGTCATCCCCTCGCGCTTGAGGTTGACCACGTGGTCCAACAGGGACTGCACCAGCGCCGGGTTGACACCGGCCATCGGCTCGTCCAGCAGCACGAACTCCGGGTCGGTCATCAGCGCCCGGGCCATCTCGAGCAGCTTGCGCTGCCCCCCCGACAGCGCCGCCGCGTAGTCGTCCTTCTTGTCCAGCAGCCTGAACTTCTCGAGCAGGACCAGGGCCCGCTCCTCGTTCTTCCTCTCCTGGGCGCGCCAGGTGAAGGGCAGGACGGAGAACAGCAGGCTCTCGCCCTTCTGCTTGCTGGCCCCGAGCTTCATGCTGTCCAGCACGGTGAGCCGGTTGAGGACCTTGGTCAGCTGGAAGGTGCGGACCTGTCCGCGCCGCGCGGCCTTCCAGGCAGGGATGCCCGACAGGGACCGTCCGTTGAACGACCACTCGCCGGTGTCGGGCCGGTCGAACCCGCTCAACAGGTTGAACAGGGTCGTCTTCCCGGCCCCGTTGGGGCCGATGAGAGCGGTGATGGCGTGCCGCGGGATCTCCACGTGGTCGACGTCCACCGCGTGCACACCGCCGAAGGACCGCGTGATGTGGTCGGCCACGAGGATGGGGTCCTTCTTCGGCACGCCGGGCCGGGCCGGGCCGGTCGCCAGGTCGACGGACTTCTCCGCCCGGACCGTGGGGGCGACGTCCTCGGTGGCCACGAGGTGCTCGTGCTCAGGACCGGGCTGGTCACTTGACAAAGGTCATCTCCTTCTTGTTCCCCAGGATCCCCTGCGGTCGGAACGCGACGAGCAGCATGAGGGCGACTCCGACGAGGACGTAGCGCAGGTAGCCGGCCTGGGTCTCGGTCATCGGCAGCCAGCCCTCGCTGGCCAGGGCGGGCAGGACTCCGGACAGGAAGGCCATCAGCGCCCAGTAGAGGACCGCCCCGAGAACCGGTCCGAAGATGGTGGCCGCACCACCCAGGAGCAGCGCCGTCCACACGAAGAAGGTCAGGCTGGGCAGGTAGTACTGCGGGATGACGGCGGAGGGCAGGGCGATCACGACACCACCGAGGGAGCCGAGCACGCCGCCGAGGATCAGGGCCTGCATCTTGTAGGCGAAGACGTTCTTGCCCAGGGAGCGCACCGCGTCCTCGTCCTCGCGGATGCCCTTGAGCACCCGGCCCCAGGGGCTGCGCATGATGAGCCAGACCAGCAGGACGGCCAGCGCCACCAGCACGAGCCCGAAGATCCGGGCCCACCACTGGTCGGACGTGTAGGACCAGGGGCCCAGCGCGAAGGAGCCTGCCGGGAACGGGTTGGCGGCCCGGAAGCTCGCGTGGTAGCCGCCCAGGCCGTCCGCCGAGTTGGTCCACCGGTCGAACAGCTGGGTCTGGAAGAGCAGCCGGACGATCTCGGCCGCCGCGATCGTCACGATCGCCAGGTAGTCCGCCCGGAGCCGCAGCGTGGGGATCCCCAGGAGCACGGCGAAGACGACGGCGCCGGCGATGCTGACCCCCATCGCCAGCCACCACGGGAAGCCGAAGCTGAGGATGGAGATGGCGTAGCCGTACGCCCCGATCGCCATGAAGCCGGCCATCCCGAAGTTCAGCAGCCCCGCGTAGCCGAAGTGGATCGCCAGCCCGAGCGCGGCGAGCATGAACCCGATCGTCTCCGTGGAGAGCATGAAGCTCAACGTGTTGTTGAGGATCTGGCCCCAGTCCATCGCAGTTCTCCCTTGCCGCTATCCGATGCGTGCTGTTCGACCCAGAAGTCCCTGGGGTCGCACGAGCAGGATGATGATGAGGACGCCGAGGGCCCCGACGTACTTGATGTCCGACGGGATCCACAGGGTGGAGACCTCGACGAGGATTCCGATGATCAGGGCGCCGAGCAGGGCGCCGAAGGCGGTGCCCAGACCGCCGAGCACCACGGCCGCGAAGATCAGCAGCAGGATCTGCATCCCCATGTCCCACTTGATGCCCGGTCGGAAGTAGGCCCACAGCACGCCGGAGAGGCCGGCGAGCGCGGCCCCGGCGACCCACACGATCCGCGTCACGCCCTCGACGTCGATGCCGCTGGCTGCGGCCAGCGGGCGGTTGTCGGCGACGGCGCGGGTGGCCTTGCCGGTCCGGGTGCGCAGCAGCCAGTAGGCCACCCCGAGGAGCACGACCAGGCTCAGGCCCATGCTCACCATGTCGATGGTGGACAGCCTGATCGGACCCAGGATCTGGTGCTTGGTGCCCCCGGCCCCCGGCAGCTGGCTGGTGCCGCCGCCGATGAAGAACTGGAAGACGTAGCGCAGGGCCAGCGAGAAGCCGATGGTGAGGATCATCATCTGCACCAGCCCGATGCCCCGGCGGCGCAGCGGCCGCCAGATCCCGGCGTCGATCAGCCAGCCGAAGGCCCCGCTCAGCACCACGGCGAGCAGGATGGCCAGCCAGATCGGCCAGCCGAGGTCGACCCCGAAGATCAGCGCCACGATCGCGCCCAGCGTGACCATCTCCGCGTGCGCGAAGTTGGTCAGTCCCGTCGTGCCGAAGATGAGGGACAGGCCGATCGAGGCCAGGGCCAGCATGAGGCCGAAGTTCAACCCGTTGATGAGACGCTCGACGAACTGGTCGAGGAAGCTGGTGGTCTCCCGTTCCCCCTCGCCGAGGAAGAAGTTGGCCGGCTGGAAGAACTGCGAGCCGTAGCTGACCGTGAGCGGGTTGTCGCCGGTGACGGTCACCCCCTCCGGCAACGACTCCTCGTCGACCAGCACCTCGTACGGGTCGGTCGTCGGCACCCCGAACCGGGCCTGCCCGCGATCGCTCGTGGTGGCCTCCGCCTCGAACCCACCGCCGCTGATGACGATGCGGGCGCCCTCCACCGGTTCGTTGTCGTAACGGATGTTGACCGTCACGACGTCGTCGTACTCGTCGATCCCCACCTGCGAGGGGTCCGCCCCCCCCTGTGCCAGCGCGGCGGCGGGCGAGAGGGCGACGAGCAGCACTGCGAGCAGCACTCCCAGCAGGTGCCAGGGCCTGCGGGCGCGCGGGCGCTCCGGGGATGAGGTGGTGGGCGGCACTGCTCCTCCAACCTGGAAGGGTCACGGGACGACGTGACGCACCCGGCTCGGGTGCGTCACGTGGGCAGAGCATAGGGGACGGGTGAGGCCCCCGACAGGGGCGGGTCGAGGGCGTGTCCGGATCGTGACCTACCCGGGTGCGGGGGGCCGGTGGCACACGAGGACGGCCGTACCCGGGATCATCGTGCCGCGGGTCGCGCTCCAGCCGCCCCAGACGTGCTCCGCGCCGGTGGGCCATTCGGGCTCGACCAGGTCGGTGAGGACGAGACCGGCGCCGGCCACGGCCCGGACCAGGTCGCCGAGGGTGCGGTGGTGCTCGCTGTAGGTGACGCTTCCGTCGGCGGACTCCTCCACGTAGGGGCGGCGGTCGAAGTAGGAGTGCGCGACCCGCAGCCCCTCCGGGCCGGGGACGTCCGGGAAGGCCCACCGCACGGGGTGGGGGAGGGAGAAGACGCACCGCCCCCCGGGGCGCAGCACACGCGCCCACTCCGAGAGCGCGGCGGCTGCGTCCGGCACGAAGGCCAGCACGCCGTGGGCGGTGAGGACCACGTCGAAGGTCGCGTCCGCGAACGGCAGGCGCGTGCCGTCGCACTGGACCAGCGCGGGCCGCCGGCCGGACGGCATACCTCGCTGGAGCCGGGCGCCGACGCCCAGCATGGATCCGGACAGGTCCGAGGCCACCACAGCCGCGCCCTGACCCGCGCACCAGCGCGCGCCCTGCCCGGCCCCGGAACCGACCTCCAGGACGCGTGCCCCGTCCAGGTCGCCGAGGAGCCCGAGGTCCGTCTCCGTCCAGCCCTCCGGGCCCCAGGTCAGGTCGTGGTCCCCGAGAAAGGAGCCGTGCTCGGCGTGGTAGCTCTCGGCCTCCGAGTCCCACCAGCTCCTGCTGGCCCGCACGGCCTCGGGGTGAGTCACCGGGCGACGGGCGACCCGGCCGGGCGTAGGCTCGCTGTCCACCGCCCCAGTGTGCCAGCGGTGCGCGAGGGCGCGGCGGCACCCGGCCGAGCGCTTTGACCTGCGCCCGGACCGACGATAAGGTGGGCGGGCGCGTCGCGTGCGCTCGTGCATGCTCTCCGGCGGTCTTCTCCAGGCCGCCGTCGGTCCTCCCTCCGGGGTGGTCCCGGGAGGTGCGGAGCCGGTGACGCACGACCGCCCGTCCATCCTTTCCATGTCCACAATCGGAGCCCCTACTACATGACTGCTACCACGGCCGAGAAGGCCATCTCCCAGATCGCTGTCAACGACATCGGGTCTGAGGAGGAGCTGCTCGCAGCGATCGACGCGACGATCAAGAACTTCAACGACGGTGACATCGTCGAAGGAGTCATCGTCAAGGTCGACCGCGACGAGGTCCTGCTCGACATCGGCTACAAGACCGAGGGCGTCATCCCCTCGCGCGAGCTGGCCATCAAGCACGACGTCGACCCGTCCGAGGTCGTCTCGGTCGGCGACGAGGTCGAGGCCCTGGTCCTCCAGAAGGAGGACAAGGAGGGCCGCCTGATCCTGTCTAAGAAGCGTGCGCAGTACGAGCGCGCCTGGGGCTCGATCGAGAAGGTCAAGGAGGAGGACGGCGTCGTCACCGGCACCGTCATCGAGGTCGTCAAGGGCGGCCTCATCCTCGACATCGGCCTGCGCGGCTTCCTGCCGGCCTCCCTCGTCGAGATGCGCCGCGTCCGCGACCTGCAGCCCTACGTCGGCAAGCAGATCGAGGCCAAGATCATCGAGCTGGACAAGAACCGCAACAACGTGGTGCTGTCCCGCCGTGCGTGGCTCGAGCAGACCCAGTCCGAGGTGCGGACCACCTTCCTCAAGGAGCTGCAGAAGGGTCAGGTCCGCTCCGGCGTCGTCAGCAGCATCGTCAACTTCGGTGCGTTCGTCGACCTCGGCGGCGGCGTGGACGGGCTGGTGCACGTCTCCGAGCTGTCCTGGAAGCACATCGACCACCCGGGCGAGGTCGTCGAGGTCGGTGACGAGGTCACCGTCGAGGTGCTGGACGTCGACATGGACCGTGAGCGCGTCTCCCTGTCCCTGAAGGCCACCCTCGAGGACCCGTGGCAGACCTTCGCGCGCACCCACGCGATCGGTCAGGTCGTGCCCGGCAAGGTCACCAAGCTGGTGCCGTTCGGCGCCTTCGTGCGTGTCGAGGACGGCATCGAGGGTCTCGTGCACATCTCCGAGCTGGCCGAGCGCCACGTGGAGCTGCCCGAGCAGATCGTCACCGTCGGTGCCGAGGTGTTCGTCAAGGTCATCGACATCGACCTGGAGCGCCGTCGCATCTCGCTGTCGCTGAAGCAGGCGAACGACGCCCTCACGGCCGACTTCGACCCGACCCTCTACGGCATGGCCGCGGAGTACGACGAGCAGGGGAACTACAAGTACCCCGAGGGCTTCGACCCCGAGACCAACGAGTGGCTCGAGGGCTTCGAGACCCAGCGCGAGAAGTGGGAGAAGGAGTACGCCGACGCCCACGCCCGCTGGGAGGCCCACAAGGCGCAGGTCGAGGCCGCGGCCGAGTCCGCGACCGACGACACGGTCGAGGTCACGCAGTCGAGCAGCAGCTCGTCCTCGTCCTCGTCCTCGTCCTACAGCTCGACCCCGTCGGCCGCCGAGGAGGCGACCGGCACGTTGGCCTCCGACGAGGCCCTCGCCGCGCTGCGCGAGAAGCTCACCGGCAACTGATCCACCCGACCGGGGTCCGGCCCACCAGCCGGCCCCGGTCCGGGAGAGCCCGACCCGCGCCGGGTCGGGCTCTTCTGCGTCACCCCTCTACCCTCTACCCTCTACCGCGTCAGCCCCTACCCTCCGAGGAGAACAGCGCATGAGCGTGACGACCAAGCCCGACGGGCCCCCGGGAGCACCCGCGCCGGCGATCACCCCAGGGCTGGCCCCCCGCGTCTTCTGGCCGGCCGCCGTCCTGATCACCGCCTTCGTGCTGGCGGCGGCGATCTTTCCCGCGCCCATGAACGAGGGCCTGGCCAAGATCAACGAGGTCGTGGTCAACACGATCGGCTGGTACTACGTCCTGCTGACCTTCATCTTCGTCGTCTTCACCATCTGGCTCGCGGTCAGCCGCTTCGGTGAGATCCGGCTGGGCCAGGACGACGAGGAGCCCGAGTTCGGCTACGTCTCGTGGTTCGCGATGCTGTTCAGCGCCGGGATGGGCATCGGCCTGATGTTCTGGGGCGTGGCCGAGCCGCTGTTCCACTTCGCCGGACCTCCGCCCGGCTCCGCCGCGGACACGCCGGCGGGCCTGGCCAACGCCGCGATGGGGCGGACCTTCCTGCACTGGGGGCTGCACGCGTGGGCCATCTACATCATCGTCGGGCTCGGCGTCGCCTATGCCGTGCACCGCAAGAAGCTGCCCGTCTCCATCCGCTGGGCCCTGAGGCCGCTCCTGGGGAGCCGGGTGGAGGGCTGGCTGGGGGACGTCATCGACGTCGTCGCCGTCGTCGGCACCCTGTTCGGGGTCGCGACCTCGCTGGGGTTCGGGGTGAGCCAGGTGGCCGCGGGGCTGGACTTCGTCGGCCTGACCGACGGCGTGGGCGCCTGGGGCCAGGTCGCCCTCATCGCGGGCATCACCCTCATCGCGACCGGTTCGGTGATGACCGGCATCGGCAAGGGCATCAAGTGGCTGAGCAACATCAACCTCGCCCTCGCGGGGCTCCTGCTGCTCTTCGTGCTCGTCGCCGGGCCCACCCTCTTCCTGCTGCGGGACATGGTGCAGGCGGTCGGGTTCTACCTGCAGAACTTCTTCTCGATGAGCTTCTCCACGATGGCCTACCAGGAGGAGGGTCCCGCCTGGCTGGGGGGCTGGACCACCTACTACTGGGGCTGGTGGATCAGCTGGTCGCCCTTCGTGGGGATCTTCATCGCACGGATCTCCAAGGGCCGCACGGTGCGGGAGTTCATCACCGGTGTCCTGCTGGTGCCGACGCTGCTCACCATGGGTTGGTTCACCGTCATGGGCGGCACCGCCCTGCACCGGGAGATCTTCGGCGACGGCGGCCTCGTGGCGGACGACGGCAGCGTGGCGACGAACGAGGCCCTGTTCCAGATGCTCGACGGTCTGCCCGGAGGTCCCTTCCTCTCGGGCCTGGCGATCATCATGATCGTCATCTTCTTCGTCACCAGCTCCGACTCCGGATCCTACGTCGTGGACATGATCTCCAACGGCGGAAACCCTGACCCGCCCGTGTGGAGCCGGGTGATGTGGGCCGTGCTCGAGGGCGCCATCGCGGCGGTCCTCATCGTCGCCGGGGCCGCCGCCGGGGTCGAGGGCGGAGGCCTGCAGTCGTTGCAGACCATGGCCATCATCACCGCCGCCCCGTTCACGCTCGTGATGATCGGCATCATGATCTCCCTCGTGATCGCGTTCAGCGCCGAGGACAGGTGGCGCAACCAGGTCGAACGACGGATCCTCGCCCGCGAGCTCGCGCTGGAGACGCAGGAGCTCCAGGAGGCGGGCCCGACGGGCGACGACCCCGCCCGCCCCTGACCGGGGCCGGGACGCGCCACCGCCCCCTGGCCGGCCCTGGACGGGCCGGCCGGGGGCGGGGCCAGGACGGGCCCGGGGGTCTGGACGGGAACAGGACTGTCGGACGCGGGCGTTAGCCTCCTTGCTATGCGCCCCACCACCGACCTGCAGCGCACGGTCGCCCCGTTCCGCGTCGAGTCCGACTTCAGCCCTGCCGGGGACCAGCCGGCGGCGATCGCGGAGCTGACCCGGCGGATCGGCCTGGGCGAGCAGGACCTGGTGCTGCTGGGCGCCACGGGCACCGGCAAGTCGGCCACGACCGCCTGGCTCGTCGAGCAGGTGCAGCGTCCGACCCTGGTCATGGCCCCCAACAAGACGCTCGCGGCCCAGCTGGCGAACGAGTTCAGGGAGCTCCTTCCCCACAACGCGGTGGAGTACTTCGTCTCCTACTACGACTACTACCAGCCCGAGGCCTACGTCCCGCAGACGGACACCTACATCGAGAAGGACTCCTCGGTCAACGACGAGGTCGAACGCCTGCGGCACTCGGCGACCAACTCGCTGCTGACCCGCCGCGACGTGGTCGTGGTGGCGTCCGTCTCCTGCATCTACGGCCTGGGCACCCCCCAGGAGTACGTCGACCGGATGGAGCGGCTGCGGGTCGGGGACACGGTCGTCCGGGACGACCTACTGCGGCGGTTCGTCACCATGCAGTACACCCGCAACGACGCCGCGTTCACCCGAGGCACCTTCCGGGTGCGGGGCGACACCGTGGAGATCATCCCGCAGTACGAGGAGCTCGCGCTGCGGATCGAGTTCTTCGGGGACGAGATCGACCGGCTGTACACCCTCCACCCGCTGACCGGGGAGGTCGTGCGGGAGGAGGAGGAGATGTACGTCTTTCCCGCCTCCCACTACGTGGCCGGGCCCGAGCGGATGGAGCGTGCGATCGCCTCGATCGAGGCTGAGCTCGCGGACCAGCTGGCCCGCTTCGAGCGCGAGGGCAAGCTGCTGGAGGCCCAGCGCCTGCGGATGCGCACCACCTACGACATCGAGATGATGCGTCAGGTCGGGAGCTGCTCGGGCATCGAGAACTATTCACGCCACATCGACGGCCGCGGACCCGGCTCGGCGCCGAACTGCCTCCTGGACTACTTCCCGGAGGACTTCCTGCTCGTCATCGACGAGTCCCACGTGACGGTCCCGCAGATCGGCGCGATGTACGAGGGGGACATGTCGCGCAAGCGGACCCTGGTCGACCACGGGTTCCGCCTGCCGAGCGCGATGGACAACCGTCCGCTGAAGTGGGAGGAGTTCCTCGAGCGGATCGGGCAGACCGTCTACCTCTCGGCGACGCCGGGGAACTACGAGATGGCCAAGGCCGACGGAGTCGTGGAGCAGATCATCCGCCCGACCGGACTGGTCGACCCCCAGGTGGTGCTCAAGCCGACCAAGGGTCAGATCGACGACCTCCTGCACGAGATCGGCGAACGCACGGCCCGCGACGAGCGCGTCCTGGTGACCACCCTGACCAAGAAGATGGCCGAGGACCTCACCGACTACCTGCTCGACAAGGGGGTGCGGGTGCGCTACCTGCACTCCGAGGTCGACACCCTGAGACGGGTGGAGCTGCTGCGCGAGCTGCGGATGGGGGAGTACGACGTCCTCGTGGGGATAAACCTGCTGCGGGAGGGCCTGGACCTTCCCGAGGTGTCGCTGGTCAGCATCCTCGACGCGGACAAGGAGGGCTTCCTGCGCTCGGCCAGGTCGCTGATCCAGACGATCGGTCGCGCAGCCCGTAACGTCTCCGGCGAGGTGCACATGTACGCCGACAGCGTGACCCCGTCGATGGCCGAGGCCATCGACGAGACGAACCGCCGGCGGGACAAGCAGCTGGCCTACAACACCGCCCACGGCGTGGACCCGCAGCCCCTGCGCAAGCGCATCGCGGACATCACCGACATGCTCGAGCGGGAGGACGCGGACACCGAGACGCTGATGGGCAGCGGTCGACGTCAGTCGCGGGGGACCGGTCGCGGGCGGGGTGCGGCCGCGGCCGTGGGCAGCGCCGTCATCGAGCGTCGGTCCACCGAGGCCCTGCCCGCGGTCGAGCTGGCCCAGCTCATCCACGAGCTGAGCGAGCAGATGCACCAGGCGGCCACGGACCTGCACTTCGAGCTGGCCGCCAGACTGCGGGACGAGATCGGGGACCTGAAGAAGGAGCTGCGTCAGATGCGCGACGCGCACTGAGGCCTGTGACAGAATGACCGGGTCCATCGGCGGGAAGTCGGTATCGGTGTGCCCAGCAGGGGACCCGGTGCGGGAGAGTCCTCCGGTCCGCCGCCCGACCGGAAGGTAGCTGCATGACCGTCCCCACGTGGGTGTGGATCGTCACCCTCGTCATCATCGCCGTGATCTTCGCCTTCGACCTGCTGGTCCTCGGTAGGCGTCCGCACGAGCCCTCCCGGAGGGAGGTGTCGGTCGCGCTGACGATCTACGTGAGCATGGCCGTCCTGTTCGGGCTGGGGCTCCTCCTCCTGCAGGGCGGGCAGCTCGCGGGCGAGTTCTTCGCCGGCTGGCTGACCGAGTACTCCCTGTCGGTCGACAACCTGTTCATCTTCCTCATCATCATGGCCAAGTTCGGGGTGCCGAGGAAGTACCAGCAGTTCGCCCTGATGGTGGGGATCGTCATGGCGCTGGTGATGCGGGCGATCTTCATCCTCGTCGGGGCCGCGGCGATCGAGCGCTGGTCCTGGGTCTTCTACATCTTCGGCGCCTTCCTCATCTACACGGCGGTCAAGCTCGCCAGGGAGAACATCGGTCATCAGGGGCACGCCGACGAGGAGTACGAGGAGAACGCGCTCCTGAAGGCGATCGAGCGCCGCTTCCCGGTCACCCAGTCCTGGGACGGCGGAACCAAGCTGCGTGTCCTGGAGGGCGGCAAGCGTGTCCTGACCCCGATGGCGATCGTCATCATCGCCCTGGGCACCACCGACCTGCTCTTCGCCCTGGACTCCATCCCGGCGATCTTCGGGCTGACCCAGGAGCCGTACCTGGTCCTCATGGCCAACGTCTTCGCACTCATGGGACTGCGTCAGCTCTACTTCCTGCTGGGCGACCTGCTCAAGCGGCTGGTCTACCTCGGGCTGGGGCTGGCCGTGCTGCTGGCGTTCATCGGCGTCAAGCTCGTCCTGCACGCCCTGCACGAGAACTCGCTGTTCTTCATCAACGGCGGCGAGCCGATCCACAGCATCCCGGAGATCCCCATCTGGCTTTCGCTCACCATGATCGTGGGCATCCTGGGCGTCACCGCGGTCGCCTCGCTGATCAAGACCCGCAAGGACCGCCAGGAGGGTGCCGTCGCCGAGGGGGACGAGGGGGAGCTGGACCTGGAGGAGGTCTCCCTCTTCGGGGAGCAGCACGAGCGGCGCCGGTCCGACACCCCGGACCTCCCGGGTCCCGCCCCGGAGCGCAAGGATGCCGACGACTGAGTCCGGCGGACGAGCGCCTCAGCTCCCGGTGACGGCCGCCGGGTCCTTCCGGGGGACGCCCCCGCCCGGACGGCCGAGCACGAGGACGCTGGCGAGAACCACGAGCGTCATGCCCACGAGCTGGGTCGGCGACAGCAGCTGACCCAGGATGAGCAGCCCGGCCAGGGCGGCCGCGGCCGGCTCCAGGCTCAGCAGCACGCCGAAGGTCCCCGAGCGCAGGTGCCGCAGGGCCATGAGCTCCAGGCTGTAGGGGATCGCCGAGGAGAGCAGGGCGATCCCCAGCCCCCGCAGGAGGGCCTCGCCCGACCACAGCTCGGCCCCCGCGGTGGCCAGTCCCAGGGGAAGGGTCAGCACCGCCCCGATCGCCATCGCCAGCGCGATCCCGTCCAGCCCGGCGAACCGGGAGCCGGTCCGCCTGCTCAGCACGATGTAGGCGGCCCAGCATGCCCCGGCCGTCGCGGCCAGCCCGATCCCGACCAGGTCGAGCTGCGCCCACGGTGTCGTGACCGCCTCGGAGATGAGCACCACCCCGGCCAGGGCCGCCCCGACTGCGGCGAGGTCGCGCGGCCGGCGGGACAGGACGGCGGCCAGCGCCAGCGGACCCAGGAACTCGATGGTCACCGCCACCCCGATCGGCAGGCGGGCCAACGAACCGTAGAAGGTCAGGTTCATCGCGGTCAGGGCCAGGGCGAACAGGCCGACGACGGTCCAGTCGGACCGGCTGCGCCCCCGCAGCCGGGGGCGGACCAGGACGAGCAGGATCACCGCCGCCAGCACCAGGCGCAGGGCCACCGAGCCCAGCACGCCGACCAGCGGGAGCAGGGTCGCGGCCAGGGCGCCGCCGAACTGGACGGAGACCACCGCGAGCAGCACCAGACCCACCGGATGCACCGTGGGCCGACGACCGGTCCGGGCTGCTGTCACCACCCCCGGTCCCGCCACTCCGGCAGGTGCGGCCGTTCCACCCCCAGGACCGTGTTGTCGCCGTGGCCGGGCAGGACCAGGGTGTCGTCGGCGTACACGTCGAACACCCGGACCTGCAGGTCCTCCAGGAGGATCTCGAAGTCGTCGGGGGACCAGGTCTTCCCGGGGCCTCCGGGGAACAGGCTGTCCCCGGTGAGCAGCACCGCGGGGCTGCCCTCCACGGACAGCGCCAGGGCGACCGAGCCCGGGGTGTGTCCGCGCAGCGCGACGACCGTGAGCGTCAGGTCCCCGACCCGCACGGTGTCGCCGTGACCGAGCCGGACGTCCACCGCGACCGGCAGCTCGTCGGCGTCGTCCTGACCGGCCAGGGTCGTGGCCCCGGTCAGCCGGACCAGGGCGGGGAGCGCACGGTGGTGGTCCCAGTGCCGGTGCGTCGTCAGCACCTGGCCGAGCGGCACCTCGGTGCCCGGCCCGCCCTCCGTCACCCGGTCCGCCCCCGGGTCCTCCGCCAGGAGAGCGCGGACCCGGTCGAGGTCGTCGGCCGCGTCGACGAGCAGCCGCTCACCGGTGGCGGTGCACGTCACCAGGTAGACGTTGTTGTCCATCTCGGACACGCTGCACTTGCGGACGGTCGCAGCGCCCAGGTCCAGGACCCAGCTGGGCCCGCCCGGCTCGACGTGACCGCGCGCCTCGGTGGACGTGCTCATCTCTCCTCCTCGTCGACGACGGGCAGCGCCGTCCGCGGCCCGGCCGGAGTCTACGGTCCGCCCGCCCGGGTGGCCAGGCGCCTCAGACGGTCAACGGACGGTCGGTGGGCCTGATCGGCGCGGGCAGCTCCGTCGCGCCGGTGAGGTAGCGGTCGACCGCCGCGGCGGCCGCCCGCCCCTCGGCGATCGCCCAGACGATGAGCGACTGGCCGCGTCCGCAGTCGCCCGCGGCGAAGACCCCCGGCAGGGTGGTCGCGAAGCGCTCGTCACGCGCGTAGGTGTTCTGCGCGGTCCGGGTGAGCACGTCCGCCGGTGCGGCGCTCTCGTCGGGACCGACGAAGCCCATCGCCAGCAGCACCAGCTGGGCCGGCAGGTCGCGTTCGGTGCCCTCGACCGGCCGGGGACGGCCGTCCACCATCGCCACGTCGACGAGCCGCAGGCCCCGCACGCCGCCGTTCCCGTCGTCGAGCACCTCGACGGTGGAGACGCCGAAGGCCCGCTCACCACCCTCCTCGTGGGCCTCGCTGACCTTGAAGACCATCGGGTAGGTCGGCCAGGGCTGGTGCGCGGGCCGTTCCTGGGGAGGGCTCGGCAGGATCTCCAGCTGGGTCACCGACCGGGCACCGTGCCGGTGGGCGGTCCCCAGGCAGTCGGCGCCGGTGTCCCCGCCGCCGATGATGACCACGTCCTTGCCGGCGGCGTCGATGCCCCGGTCCTCCCCGAGAGCCTCCCGGTTGGCCGGGACGAGGTACTCCATGGCCACGTGGACCCCGTCGAGGTCGGCGCCGGGCACGTCGAGCCGGCGGGCCACGGTCGAGCCGGTGGCCAGCACCACCGCGTCGAAGCGCTCGCGCAGCGTCTCCAGGCTCATGTCGTCGGGGCCCGTCCCCCCGACGGCGACCCCGGTGACGAAGCGGACACCCTCCCCGCGCAGCTGGACCAGCCGCCGATCGAGCACCGCCTTCTCCATCTTGAACTCCGGGATCCCGTAGCGCAGCAGACCACCGACCGCGTCGTCCCGCTCGTAGACCACCACCGTGTGGCCTGCCCGGCCCAGCTGCTGCGCCGCGGCCAGGCCGGCCGGCCCGGACCCGACGACGGCGACCGTGCGTCCGCTGAGCCACTCCGGCTCCTGCGGCCGCACCCGCCCGTTGGAGAAGGCCCGGTCGATGATCGAGACCTCGATCTGCTTGATCGTCACCGGGGGCTGGTTGATCCCGAGCACGCAGGCGGTCTCGCAGGGGGCCGGGCACAGCCGCCCGGTGAACTCCGGGAAGTTGTTCGTGGCGTGCAGCCGCTCGATGGCGTCGGCGAAGTTGCCCCGCCGGGTGTGGTCGTTCCACTCGGGGATGAGGTTGCCCAGCGGGCAGCCGGAGTGGCAGAAGGGAATGCCGCAGTCCATGCAGCGGGAGGCCTGCCGCTGCAGGATCCCGGTCTCCTGCTGGCCGTGCACCTCCTTCCAGTCCTGGATGCGGACCGGGACCGGCCGGCTGGGACGGGCCTCGCGCTCCCGGTGGGTCAGGAAGCCGTGCGGGTCAGCCATGCGAGTCCTCCAGGATGAGCTGCCAGGCGTGCGGGCCGTCGGGATCGTCGCCGCGGGCCTCGACCTCGCGACGGATGCTCAGCACGCTGGCGTACTGACGGGGGGTGACGACGGTGATCCGGGAGGGCCACCCGTCGTCGGCGAGCAGCGCCGCCGCGACGGGGCTGCCGGTGAGCTCGAGGTGCTCCTCGACGAGGGCGCGCACCTCGTCGAGGTGCTCGGTGTCGGTCAGGGGCGTCAGGTGCAGGTCTCCCTGCGCCGTGGCGAGCGGGTTCATCCGCTTCCGGTCCAGGTCGAGCAGGTATGCCGTGCCGCCGGACATCCCCGCGCCCACGTTGCGTCCGGTGGGTCCGAGCACGAGCGCGCGCCCGCCGGTCATGTACTCCAGCGCGTGGTCGCCCACGCCCTCGACGACCGCCGTCGCACCGGAGTTGCGCACGCAGAACCGCTCACCCACCACGCCGCGCACGTTCACCTGGCCCGACGTGGCGCCGTAGCAGAGCACGTTGCCGGCCACGACCTGGCCCGCGGTGCCCGGGACGACGTCGGCCGGCGCCGGTGCCGCCTCGTGCGGTCGGACGACGATGCGCCCGCCCGAGAGGCCCTTGCCGACGAAGTCGTTGGCGTCGCCCTCCAGCCGCAGGGTGATCCCCCGTGGGAGGAAGGCCCCGAGGGACTGGCCGGCCGAGCCGGTGAGGCTCAGCTCGATCGTCCCGTCCGGCAGCCCGTCCGGGCCGGCGGTCCGCGTGACGTGGTACCCCAGCAGGGTGCCCACGGTGCGGTTGACGTTGGTCACCGGGAAGGACGCCCGCACGGGGGTGCCGTCGGCCAGCGCGGGGGCGGCGGCCTCGACGAAGAGGTTGTCCAGCGCCACGTCCAGCCCGTGGTCCTGGGTGGTGGTGCACCGGCGGGCAGCACCCTCAGGAAGCTCCACGCTGTGCAGGACGGGCTCCAGGTCCAGCCCGGAGGCCTTCCAGTGGTCCACCGCCGCCGAGGTGTCCAGCAGGTCGCTGCGGCCGACCACCTCCTCCAGGCTGCGGTAGCCCAGGGAGGCGAGCAGCTCGCGCACCTGCTCGGCGACGAACTCGAAGAAGGTCACCACGTGCTCGGCCCGGCCGGTGTAGCGGGCCCGCAGCTCGGGGTTCTGGGTCGCGATCCCGACCGGGCAGGTGTCCAGGTGGCAGACCCGCATCATCACGCAGCCGGAGACCACGAGCGGCGCGGTGGCGAAGCCGAACTCCTCCGCGCCCAGCAGCGCGGCCACCAGCACGTCCCGGCCGGTCTTGAGCTGCCCGTCGCACTGCACGACGATCCGGTCGCGCAGACCGTTGAGCAGCAGCGTCTGCTGCGTCTCGGCCAGGCCGAGCTCCCACGGGGTCCCCGCGTGCTTGAGCGAGGTCAGCGGGCTGGCGCCGGTGCCGCCGTCGTGGCCGGAGATGAGCACCACGTCGGACTTGGCCTTGGCCACCCCGGCGGCGACCGTCCCGACCCCCACCTGGCTGACCAGCTTGACGTGGATCCTGGCCCGGGGGTTGGCGTTCTTCAGGTCGTGGATCAGCTGCTTGAGGTCCTCGATGGAGTAGATGTCGTGGTGCGGCGGCGGGGAGATGAGGCCCACGCCCGGCGTCGAGTGCCGGGTGCGGGCCACCCACGGGTAGACCTTGCCCGGCGGCAGCTGACCGCCCTCGCCCGGCTTGGCGCCCTGGGCCATCTTGATCTGGATGTCGTCGGCGTGGACCAGGTAGGCCGAGGTGACGCCGAAGCGGCCCGAGGCGACCTGCTTGATCGCCGAGCGCCGTTCCGGGTCCAGCAGACGGTCGACGTCCTCCCCGCCCTCGCCGGTGTTCGACTTGCCGCCGAGCCGGTTCATGGCGATCGCCAGGGTCTCGTGGGCCTCCTGGGAGATGGAGCCGTAGCTCATCGCCCCGGTCGCGAACCGGCGCACGATCGAGCTGACCGGCTCGACCTCCTCGAGCGGGACGGGCTCCCGGTCGGGGGCGAGGGCGAACAGGCCGCGCAGGGTCATCAGCTGCTCGGACTGGTCGTCGACCAGGTCCGTGTACCGGCGGAAGATGTCGTAGCGACGCTCCCGCGTGGCGTGCTGCAGCCGGAAGACCGACTCGGGGTTGAACAGGTGGGGCGGGCCCTCCCGGCGCCACTGGTACTCCCCGCCGACCTCCAGGGCCCGGTGCGGGCTGATCCCCGACAGGGGGTATGCCGTGGCGTGCCGCCGGTGGACCTCCTCGGCGAGCACGTCGAGACCGACGCCGTCGATCTGGCTGGTGGTGCCGGTGAACCAGCGGCCGACCAGCTCGCGGGACAGCCCGACCGCCTCGAAGGTCTGGGCCCCGCGGTAGGAGGCGATGGTGGAGATCCCCATCTTGGACATGACCTTCAGCACGCCCTTGCCGAGCGCCTTGATGAGGTGGCGGATGGCGACCTCGGGATCGAGCCCGTCCAGCTGCTCGCCGGCGGCGCACAGCTGCTCGACGGACTCCATCGCCAGGTAGGGGTTGACCGCGGCGGCCCCGTAGGCCACGAGCAGGGCCACGTGGTGCACCTCGCGCACGTCCCCGGCCTCCACGACCAGGCCGACCCGGGTCCGGGTGTTCTGGCGCACCAGGTGGTGGTGCACGGCGCTGGTGAGCAGCAGCGAGGGGATGGGGGCGTGCTCACGGTCGCTGTGCCGGTCCGAGAGCACGACGAAGAAGGCGCCGGCCGCCACCGCCTCGTCCACCTCGCGGCAGATCTCCTCCAGCCGCTCCTCCAGGGCCGCGGCGCCACCGTCGACGCGGTACAGGCCCCGGACGACGACGGCCCCCAGCTCGGGGTGGTCCTCCAGGTCGATGCGGCGCAGCTTGGCCAGCTGGTCGTTGTCGATGACCGGGAAGTCGAGGACGACCTGCCGGGCGTGCTCCGGAGTCTCGTCCAGCAGGTTCGGCTCGGGTCCGGTCGAGCTCGCCAGGGAGGTGACGATCTCCTCGCGGATGGCGTCCAGCGGCGGGTTCGTCACCTGGGCGAAGGCCTCGACGAAGTAGTCGAAGAGCAGGCGCGGCCGCTCCGAGAGCACGGCCACCGGGGTGTCGGTCCCCATCGCGCCGAGCGGCTCGCCGCCCGACTGGGCCATCGGCGCCAGCAGGATGCGCAGCTCCTCCTCGGTGTACCCGAAGATCTGCTGACGACGGGTGACCGAGGCCCCCGTGTGCCGCACGTGGATCTGCTCGGGCAGCTCGTCGAGCCGGACCAGGTTCTCCTCCAGCCACCGCCGGTAGGGCTGGCGCGCCGCCAGCTCCTTCTTGACCTCACGGTCGTCGAGCACGCGTCCCTGGGCCAGGTCGACGAGGAACATCCGCCCCGGGGCGACCCGCCCGCGGGCCAGGACCCGCTCCGGCGGCACCGGGAGCAGCCCCGTCTCGGAGCCGAGCACGACCAACCCGTCGTCGGTGACCCACCAGCGAGAGGGCCGCAGCCCGTTGCGGTCCAGGACCGCGCCCACCAGCGTGCCGTCGGTGAAGACGAGGTTCGCCGGGCCGTCCCACGGCTCCATGAGCATCGAGTGGTACTCGTAGAACGCCCGGACGTCGGGGTCCATGGTGGCGTCGTTCTCCCACGCCTCCGGAACCATCATCAGCACCGCGTGCGGCAACGAGCGCCCGCCCAGGTGCAGCAGCTCGAGCACCTCGTCGAAGGTCGCGGAGTCGCTGGCGCCGGGGGTGCACACCGGCAGCGCGTCGGCCAGGTCGCCCGGGAAGAGGTCGCTGGCCAGGGCGGACTGGCGCGCGTTCATCCAGTTCCGGTTGCCCTTGACGGTGTTGATCTCGCCGTTGTGCGCCACCACCCGGTAGGGGTGGGCCAGCGGCCACGAGGGGAAGGTGTTGGTGGAGAAGCGGGAGTGCACGACGGCGAGAGCGCTGGCGAACCGCTCGTCGGTCAGGTCCGGGAAGTAGCGGGGCAGCTGGTCGGTCGTCAGCATCCCCTTGTAGGTCATCGTCCGCGAGGACAGGGACACCGGGTATGCCGCGGTGTCCCGCTCGACCCGCTTGCGCAGCAGCCAGGCCCGGCGCTCGAGGGGCAGACCGGACTCCCGGGCCCCCGTGGCGTCGGGGGGCGTGGCCACGACGAGCTGGCGCATCACCGGCATCACCGATCGTGCGGTGGGGCCGACGATCTCCGGGACGACCGGCACGTCGCGCCAGGCCAGCACCTGCAGGCCCGCGTCCTCGACCAGGTGTTCCACCTGTTCCTGCACCTGGCCGTCGCTGCCGTCCGCGGGCAGGAAGAGGATGCCGGCGGCATACTCCCCGCGCGGTGGGAGCTCGACGTCCAGGACCGCCCGCAGGAAGGCGTCGGGCACCTGGACGAGGATCCCGGCGCCGTCCCCGGTGTCGGGCTCGGCGCCCACCGCGCCGCGGTGGTCCAGGTTGTGCAGGGCGGTCAGCCCCTGCGCCACGACGTCGTGGCGGGCCTCGTCGTCGAGGGCGGCCACGAACGCCACGCCGCAGGCGTCGTGCTCGAAGGCGGGGTCGTACAGGCCCTGGGGATGCGGTCCCTGCGCGGGACGCAGGACGGGGACGGGCTCGGTCATGGATCAGCCCTCTCGTCGGGGCGCCGGGCGGCGCTGGGTGGAACGCCCGGGGCGACGCCGGCCCGCGCGAGGAGTGGGGGAAGCATACATATACACAAGGCTGCATGACTACCCTCTGGGATGGGGGTGTGTCGGTCCGGCGACCTACAGTGGTGTCGTGCCGTCCTCCGTACCATCCCGAACCGTTCCGTCCAGCACCGCCCCGCCGGACGGGCCCTCCGGCGGGGCCGCCGCCACGTTCACGCGCGCCCGCCACGACCGGATCCAGGTCCAGGGAGCACGGGAGCACAACCTCAAGGACGTCTCGCTCGAGATCCCGCGCGACGCGCTCGTCGTCTTCACGGGGCTCTCCGGGTCGGGCAAGTCCAGCCTGGCGTTCGACACCATCTTCGCCGAGGGGCAGCGGCGCTACGTGGAGTCGCTGTCGGCCTACGCGCGCATGTTCCTGGGCCAGATGGACAAGCCCGACGTCGACTTCATCGAGGGGCTGTCGCCGGCGGTGTCGATCGACCAGAAGTCGACCAACCGCAACCCGCGGTCGACGGTCGGGACCATCACGGAGGTGCACGACTACCTCCGCCTGCTCTACGCCCGCGTCGGGCGTCCCCACTGCCCCGTGTGCGGGGAGCCGGTCGAGCGGCAGACCACCCAGCAGATCGTCGACCGGCTCGCCGAGCTGCCCGACGGGACCCGCTTCCAGCTGCTGGCCCCCGTGGTGCGCGGGCGCAAGGGGGAGTTCGTCGACCTGTTCGCCGAGCTGCAGGGGTCGGGCTTCGCCCGCGCCCGGGTCGACGGCGAGGTCGTGCAGCTGACCGCGCCGCCGACCCTGGAGAAGCAGCGCAAGCACACGATCGAGGTGGTCGTCGACCGGCTGGTGGCCAAGCACGAGCCGGACGGCGCCCCGACCGCCTCGTTCGCCCGCCGCCTCACCGACTCCGTGGAGACCGCCCTTCGGCTGGCCGACGGGATCCTGCTGGCCGAGATGGTGGACGTCCCCGCGCCGGGGGAGGAGCAGCGGGCGGGCCGGCCGGCACCCGTCGACGCGCACGGGCAGGCACTGCCGCGGGAGCGGCGCTACTCAGAGCGGATGGCCTGCCCCAACGACCACCCGTTGAGCCTCGACGAGCTGGAGCCGCGCAGCTTCAGCTTCAACAGCCCCTTCGGGGCCTGCGCCGAGTGCACCGGGATCGGCTCCGAGCTCGAGGTGGACCCCGAGCTGGTGATCCGGGGGGAGGAGACCTCGATCGCCGACGGCGCGATCATCCCGTGGTCCACGACCGCGGGCGTCAACGACTACTACGCCCGGGTGCTCGGCGGCCTGGCGGAGGACCTGAAGTTCCGCATCGACGTGCCCTGGCGGCAGTTGCCCGGCCGCGCGCGCGACGCGATCCTGCACGGTCACAAGCACAAGGTGCACGTGCGCTACCGCAACCGCTTCGGCCGCGAGCGCAGCTACTCGACGGGGTTCGAGGGGGTCGTTCCCTACGTCAAGCGCAAGCACGCGGAGACCGAGTCCGACAGCAGCCGGGAGCGCTACGAGGCCTACATGCGCCAGGTGCCCTGCCCGGCCTGCAAGGGGGCCCGGCTCAAGCCGGAGATCCTCGCGGTGCTCATCGGCGGGCGCAGCATCGCCGAGGTCTCCCGGATGCCGATCGAGGAGTGCGCAGACTTCCTCGCCCAGGTCGAGTACACCCCGCGCGAGCAGTCGATCGCGGCCCAGGTCAACCGGGAGATCGCCGCGCGCCTGGGGTTCCTCCTGGACGTGGGGCTGGACTACCTCTCGCTCGACCGTCCCGCGGGCACCCTGTCGGGAGGGGAGGCCCAGCGCATCCGCCTGGCCACCCAGATCGGATCGGGTCTGGTCGGGGTGCTCTACGTCCTGGACGAGCCGAGCATCGGCCTGCACCAGCGCGACAACCACCGGCTCATCGAGACCCTCACCCGGCTGCGAGACCTGGGCAACACGCTCATCGTCGTCGAACACGACGAGGACACCATCGGCCAGGCCGACTGGGTCGTGGACATCGGCCCGGGCGCGGGCGAGCACGGTGGCGAGGTCGTGCACAGCGGCACGGTGACCGGGCTGCGCGAGCACCCGACCTCGCTGACGGGGCAGTACCTCTCCGGCCGGCGCGCCATCCCGGTCCCGTCCCAGCGACGGCCGCAGGACGGTCGGGTGGTGACGGTGCGTGGCGCCCGTGAGCACAACCTGCAGGACGTGGACGTGAGCTTCCCGCTGGGCAACCTGGTGGCGATCACCGGGGTGTCGGGGTCGGGCAAGTCCACCCTGGTCAACGACATCCTCTACCACGTCATGGCCAACCAGCTCAACGGCGCCCGGCACGTCCCGGGCCGCCACCGGCGGGTCGAGGGGCTGGACCAGCTCGACAAGGTGGTCCACGTCGACCAGGGGCCGATCGGACGCACGCCGAGGTCCAACCCGGCGACCTACACGGGGGTCTTCGACCACGTCCGGCGGCTCTTCGCCGAGACGGCCGAGGCAAAGGTGCGGGGCTACCTGCCCGGGCGGTTCTCCTTCAACGTCAAGGGTGGGCGGTGCGAGGCCTGTTCCGGCGACGGCACCCTGAAGATCGAGATGAACTTCCTGCCCGACGTCTACGTGCCCTGCGAGGTGTGCCACGGCCGGCGCTACAACCGCGAGACCCTCGAGGTGCACTTCAAGGGACGGACCATCGCCGACGTGCTGGAGATGCCGATCGAGGAGGCCTCCGACTTCTTCGCGGCGGTGCCGGCCATCAGCCGGCACCTGACGACCCTGACCCAGGTCGGGCTCGGCTACGTCCGCCTCGGGCAGCCGGCCACCACCCTGTCCGGGGGTGAGGCCCAGCGGGTCAAGCTGGCCGCGGAGCTGCAGAAGCGCTCGACCGGCCGCACGATCTACGTGCTCGACGAGCCCACGACCGGGCTGCACTTCGAGGACATCCGTCGCCTGCTGGGGGTGCTCCAGGGCCTGGTCGACAAGGGCAACACCGTGCTGGTCATCGAGCACAACCTCGACGTCATCAAGAGCGCCGACTGGATCGTCGACATGGGTCCGGAGGGCGGCAACGGCGGCGGTACGGTCGTCGTGGAGGGCACCCCGGAGGCCGTGGCCGGCCATCCGGGCAGCCATACCGGCCGGTTCCTCAACGACCTGCTGACCACCGCCCGCCGCTCGACGGCCTGAGGAGGAGCGACCCGATGACCTCTACGCCCGGCACGTCCCGCACCGCCGGCACCACCCCCCCGTCCTGCGGCGCCCCGGCCCGGCGCAGCGTGCTGCGGGCGGGGGGCGCCTCCGCCCTGCTGCTCGGCGCCACGCCGCTGCTGGCCGGCTGCGGCGACGACGGGCAGGCTTCGACCGGGGTGTCGGCCACCGATCCCGACGGCACCGTGCGGGTCCCGGCGGCCGACACCCCGGTCGGCGGCTCGACGTACTACGCCGACCCCAAGGTGGTCGTGAGCCACGTGGAGGAGGGCAGCTACGTCGCCTTCGACGCCGTCTGCCCGCACGAGGGGTGCGCCACCTCGGACCGTCGCGACGACCAGCTGGTCTGCCCGTGCCACAACAGCCGGTTCGACCCCGCCACCGGCGACGTGCTGGCCGGCCCGGCGCCCACCGGTCTGCGGGTGCTGAGCGTCGAGGTCGACGGGGAGGACCTGCTGGTCCGTGGCTGATCCCGCGACCTACCGTCCGCGACCGGGGGAGATCCCCACCGAGCCGGGGGTCTACCGCTTCCGCGACGCGCACGGCCGCGTCATCTACGTGGGCAAGGCCCGCTCCCTGCGCTCCCGCCTGTCCTCCTACTTCCAGGACCTGCGCGCCCTGCACCCCCGCACCCGGCAGATGGTCACGACCGGGGCGAGCGTGGAGTGGACCGTGGTCCGCAACGAGGTGGAGGCGCTCCAGCTGGAGTACTCCTGGATCAAGGAGTTCGACCCCCGGTTCAACGTCAAGTACCGGGACGACAAGTCCTACCCCTACCTGGCGGTCACCATGGGGGAGGCGTTCCCCCGGGCCCAGGTGATGCGAGGGCGCAAGCGTCCGGGCACACGCTACTTCGGCCCCTACACCCACGCGTGGGCCATCCGGGAGACGCTGGACACCCTGCTGCGCGTCTTCCCCGTGCGGACGTGCTCGGGCGGGGTGTTCCGCCGGGCCGAGCAGTCCGGCCGGCCCTGTCTGCTCGGGTACATCGACAAGTGCTCCGCGCCGTGCGTGGGCCGGGTGAGTGCCGAGGAGCACCGGGAGATCGCCCAGGACTTCTGCGACTTCATGGCCGGCGACGCGGAGCGGTTCGTGCGGCGCATCGAGGACCGCATGCGGGCGGCCTCCCAGGAGCTCGACTTCGAGACCGCGGCGCGGCTGCGCGACGACGTCGGTGCCCTGCGCCGGGCCCTGGAACGCTCGGCGGTCGTCCTGCCCGACGCCACCGACGCCGACGTGTTCGGGCTGGCCGACGACGAGCTCGAGGTGGCGGTCCAGGTCTTCCACGTGCGTGGGGGCCGGATCCGCGGACAACGGGGCTGGGTCAGCGAGAAGGGCGCGGAGGACATGGGCTCGATCGTCGAGCACCTGCTCCAGCAGGTGTACGGCCCCGAGGACGGGGAGACCGTCCCGCGCGAGGTCCTCGTCCCGGTGCTGCCCACCGACCCCGAGGACATGGAGGCCTGGCTCTCGGCGCGACGCGGCGGGCGGGTGCGCGTGCGGATCCCTCAGCGCGGGGACAAGCGGACGCTCATGCAGACCGTGGCGCGCAACGCCGACCAGGCCCTGGCCCGGCACAAGGTGGCCCGGTCCGGCGACCTGACCCTGCGCTCGCAGGCCCTGCAGGAGCTGCAGGACACCCTCGAGCTGCCCGAGGCGCCGCTACGGATCGAGTCCTTCGACATCAGCCACGTCCAGGGCACCGACGTGGTCGGCTCCATGGTCGTCTTCGAGGACGGTCTGGCCCGCAAGGCGGAGTACCGCCGGTTCATCGTCCGGGACGGGACGGGGGACGACACGGCGGCCATGCACGAGGTGCTGGGCCGGCGGTTCCGCCACCTCGGCCGGGCACCGGCCGGGACGGACCCCACTCCTGGCACGGACCCGACCCCCGGGCCGGACCCGACCCCCGGGCCGGACCCGACCCCCGAGGAGCCGGCCGCCCAGGATGGCCGGTCCACCTTCCGCTACCCGCCCAACCTCGTCGTCGTCGACGGGGGCCGCCCCCAGGTGGAGGCCGCCCGGGCCGCCCTGGCCGCGGTCGGCGTGCACGACCTGGCGGTCATCGGGCTGGCCAAGCGGCTGGAGGAGGTGTGGCTGCCGGGGGAGGAGCACCCGATCGTGCTGCCCCGCACCAGCGAGGGGCTCTACCTGCTGCAGCGGGTGCGCGACGAGGCGCACCGGTTCGCCAACACCTTCCACCGGCAGCGTCGCTCCCGCAGCATGACGAACAGCCAGCTGGACGGGATCCCCGGCCTGGGCAGGACCCGGCAGCAGGCCCTGCTGGCCCGGTTCGGGTCGGTCAAGGCCCTGCGCCGGGCGGAGGAGGAGGACCTGCTGCAGGTCCCCGGCATCGGGCCGGCCGTGGCCCGGGCGGTGCTGGAACGCCTGCGCGGCAGCGAGCCGGGGATGGCGGTTAACCTGAGCACAGGCGAGGTGCTGGACTGACCTGCCGCACGCGAACGACCACGACAGACGAGGCGCAGTGAATCCCGACCAGCGCACCGGGCCGTCCCCGGCCCCCGGCCCCGACCCGACGACGGCGGCGGTGACGTCGACGGGGACGAGGACCCGGGAGGCCGCGGCAGGACGGCGGCAGGACGTCGTCATCGTCACCGGCATGTCGGGGGCCGGCCGGTCCACCGCCGCCGACGTGCTGGAGGACCGGGGCTGGTACGTCGTCGACAACCTGCCGCCGCCGATGATCCAGCACCTGATGCAGACCACCGCCGACGACCCCCAGCGGCAGAAGGTCGCGGCCGTCGTGGACGTCCGCAGCCGCGACTTCACCACCGAGCTCTCCCGCGCGCTGCACCAGCTCGCCGAGGACGGCTGGCGGCCCCGGGTGGTCTTCGTCGACGCGTCCGACGAGGCCCTCGTGCGCCGCTTCGACGCCGTCCGGCGCCCGCACCCGCTGCAGGGCGAGGGTCTGCTGCTGGACGGTATCCGCCGGGAGCGCCGGATGCTGGCCGACCTGCGCTCCAACGCCGACGTCGTCGTCGACACCACGAGCTACAACGTCCACCAGCTCACTGCCAAGATCGACTCGCTCATCAACGCCGACCACCAGCTCCAGCTCCGCCTGGCGGTCATGTCCTTCGGCTTCAAGTACGGCATCCCCCTGGACGCCGACGTGGTCCTGGACCTGCGCTTCCTGCCCAACCCCTACTGGGACCCCGAGCTGCGCCCCTACACGGGCAAGGACGCGCCGGTCCGTGCCTACGTCCTGGGCCAGGAGCTCGCCGGGACCTACCTCGACCACGCCGAGCAGCTGCTGCGCACCGCCGTGGAGGGATACCTGGCCGAGGGGCGCCGCTACGTGACCGTGGCGGTCGGGTGCACCGGTGGCAAGCACCGCTCGGTCGCCGTCTCCGAGGACCTGGCCCTTCGGCTGGGAGACCTGCAGGGACGCGGGGTGCAGCTGACCACGTTCCACCGCGACCTGGGGCGGGAGTGAGGAGCCCCAGGGTGGTGGCCCTCGGCGGCGGCCACGGGCTGTCCGCCTCCCTCCAGGCGCTGCGGCACACCACCGAGGCGATCACGGCCGTGGTCACCGTCGCCGACGACGGGGGCTCGAGCGGCCGGCTGCGCCAGCAGTTCGACATCCTGCCGCCCGGGGACCTGCGGATGGCTCTCGCGGCGCTGTGCGAGGACACCCAGTGGGGGCACCAGTGGTCCGCCGTCCTGCAGCACCGGTTCGGCGGCCACGGCGAGCTGGCCGGCCACCCGCTCGGCAACCTGCTCATCACCGCGCTGTGGGACCTGGTGCCCGAGCAGGAGGTGCGCGGCCTGGACCTCGTCGGCCGGCTGCTCAACACCCGCGGCCGGGTGCTGCCGATGTCCCTGCTGCCGCTGGACATCGAGGCGACCATGGGCGTCCCCGACGACCTCGGCCACGAGGTGCTCGTCACGGTGCGCGGGCAGTCCCGCATCGCCAAGCACCCCGGCCGGGTCGACGCCATCAGGCTCGTCCCCGAGGCGCCGCCCGCGTGTCCCGAGGCGCTGGAGTCGATCAAGCTCGCCGACGTCGTCGTCCTGGGGCCGGGTTCCTGGTTCACCTCGGTCATGCCCCACCTGCTGGTCCCTGACCTCCTGGAGGCGCTGCACGACACCCCCGCCACCCGGGTGCTCACCCTCAACGTCAGCCTCACCGACGACGAGGCGGCCGGCTACACCGTGGCCGACCACGTCGGGGCGATCCTCAAGCACGCCCCGGGGTTGAGCTTCGACCACGTGATCGCGGACCCGCAGGTGGTGTCCACCGTGGCGGAGCGGACGGCCCTGCAGGAGGCGGTCGCCCGGCTGGGTGCCCACCTCGTGGTGACCACCGTGGGCAAGATGCGCACGCCGGGGGTCCACGACACCCTGCGCCTGGCGGCGGCCTACCGGGACGTCATGGCGACCCTGTCATGAGGCCGGGTGTCGGGGTACCCTGCCGGTCGCAGGTGGGGTTCCTGCCCGGACCGTGCCAGGACCTACCAGGAGGACGAGCGTGGCGATGACCGCCAAGGTCAAGGACGAGCTGGCCAGGCTGCCGGTGACCAGGACGTGCTGCCGCAAGGCGGAGGTGTCCACCATGCTGCGCTTCGCCGGGGGGCTGCACATCGTGGGCGGCCGGATCGTCATCGAGGCCGAGCTCGACACGGCCCAGAGCGCCCGCCGGCTGCGCGCCTCGATGGCCGAGGTCTACGGCAGCAGCAGCGAGCTGGTCGTCATGAGCCCTGGAGGACTGCGCAAGCACACGCGGTATGTCGTGCGCGCCACCTCCGAGGGCGAGGTCCTGGCCCGCCAGACCGGCCTCATCGACCACCGCGGACGCCCCGTGCGCGGTCTGCCCCCGCGCGTGGTCGGCGCCTCGGTCTGCGACGCGGAGGCGGCCTGGCGCGGTGCCTTCCTGGCCCACGGCTCGATCACCGAGCCGGGCCGCTCGACGGCGATGGAGGTCACCTGTCCGGGGCCTGAGGCGGCACTCGCACTGGTGGGCGCGGCCCGCCGGCTCGGCATCCAGGCCAAGGCGCGGGAGGTCCGCGGCGTGGACCGGGTGGTGATCCGGGACGGGGACGCCATCGGCGCCATGCTCACGCGGCTGGGCGCCCACGACGCCGTGCTGGCGTGGGAGGAGCGCCGGATGCGGCGGGAGGTGCGGGCCACCGCCAACCGGCTGGCCAACTTCGACGACGCCAACCTGCGCCGGTCGGCCCGCGCCGCGGTGGCCGCCGGTGCACGGGTGGAGCGCGCCCTGGAGATCCTGGGGGACCAGGTCCCCGAGCACCTCAGGGTCGCCGGCGAGCTCCGCCTGCAGCACAAGCAGGCCAGCCTGGAGGAGCTGGGTCAGCTGGCGGACCCGCCGATGACCAAGGACGCCGTGGCCGGCCGGATCCGGCGACTCCTGGCGATGGCCGACAAGCAGGCCGAGGACCTGGGCGTGGAGGGGACCGAGGCCAACATCACCCCCGACATGCTCGACGACTGAAGACTCCTGCCACGGGCCGAAGCGCAGCCGGGTGGCCGTGCCGAGGCTGCGACAGGGAGGTCCCGGCGAGGTCCGGGGAAGGCCCGGGGGGTGGTCCGGGGAAGGCCCCGTGGGTGGTCCGGGGAAGGCTCCGGGGGTGGTCCCGGGGGCGGTCCGAGAAAGGCTCCGGGGGTGGTCCCGGGCGTGGTCCCGGCGGGGGCTCACCTGCGTTGGGCAGCCCCGCCGGGGGACGATAGGTTGGGACCAGGACGACGGCGTCCTTCGTCGCGGCGCGCGTCCGCGCGCCGCGCCCACCCACGAGGGAAGGTTCACTCATGACCGTTCGCGTAGGTATCAACGGTTTCGGCCGCATCGGCCGCAACTTCATGCGGGCCGTGCTGGCGTCCGGCGCCGACATCGAGATCGTGGGGGTCAACGACCTCACCGACAACGCCACGCTGGCCCACCTGCTCAAGTACGACTCCATCCTGGGCCGTCTCGACGGCGACGTGACCTCCTCCGAGACCGAGATCACCGTGGACGGCAGGGCTGTCAAGGCGTTCGCCGAGAAGGACCCCTCGGCGCTGCCCTGGGGCGAGCTCGGCGCAGACATCGTCATCGAGTCCACCGGCATCTTCACCGACGCCACCAAGGCCCAGGCGCACATCGACGCCGGCGCCAAGAAGGTCATCATCTCCGCGCCCGCCAAGAACGAGGACATCACCCTGGTGATGGGCGTCAACGACAAGGACTACGACCCCGCGTCGCACCACATCATCTCCAACGCCTCCTGCACCACGAACTGCCTGGCGCCGATGGCCAAGGTGCTCAACGACGAGTTCGGCATCGTCAAGGGTCTGATGACCACCATCCACGCCTACACCGCCGACCAGAACCTCCAGGACGGCCCGCACAAGGACCTGCGTCGTGCCCGCGCCGCGGCCCTCAACATCGTGCCGACCAAGACCGGCGCGGCCCAGGCCGTGGCGCTGGTGCTGCCCGAGCTCAAGGGCAAGTTCGACGGCTACGCCCTGCGCGTCCCGGTCCCGACCGGGTCGGCCACCGACCTGACCTTCCAGGCCGGCCGGGAGGTCACCGTCGAGGAGGTCAACGCCGCGATGAGGAAGGCGGCCGAGGGCGAGCTCAAGGGCATCCTCGTCTACACCGAGGACCCGATCGTCTCCAAGGACATCGAGACCGACCCCGCCTCCTGCATCTTCGACTCCGGGCTCACCAAGGTCATCGGCGACCAGGTCAAGGTCGTCGGCTGGTACGACAACGAGTGGGGCTACTCCAACCGCCTCGTGGACCTCAGCCTCCTGGTCGGAGAGAAGCTCTGAGCGGCATGCGCTCGATCGCGGACCTGACCGAGGAGCTGGGCGGCCTGGCGGGACGCACCGTGCTGCTGCGCAGCGACCTCAACGTCCCGCTGGACGGTGACCGGATCACCGACGACGGCCGGGTGCGTGCCTCGGTGCCCACCATCGAGGAGCTGGCCTCCGCCGGCGCCCGCGTCGTGGTCACCGCCCACCTGGGCCGGCCCAAGGGGACCCCGGAGGCGAGGTACTCGCTCCGTCCCGTCGCCGACCGGCTCGGTGAGCTCCTCGGCCGTCCGGTGACCTTCGTCGAGGAGACCGTGGGGGCCACGGCCCGCGCGGCCGTCGAGGCGATGGCCGACGGCGACGTCGTCGTGCTCGAGAACCTCCGGTTCAACCCCGGGGAGACCGCCAAGGCCGACGAGGACCGTGCCGGGTTCGCCCAGGAGCTGGCCTCCCTCGCGGACGCGTTCGTCTCCGACGGGTTCGGTGTCGTGCACCGGGCCCAGGCCTCCGTCTACGACGTGGCCCGCCTCCTGCCGCACGCCGCGGGCGGTCTGGTCCGCTCGGAGGTGGCGATCATGCGCCAGCTGCGGGAGGACCCCCGACGTCCGTACGCGGTCATCCTGGGCGGGGCCAAGGTCAGCGACAAGCTGGGCGTCATCGAGTCCCTCATCACCGTCGCCGACCGGCTCCTCGTCGGGGGCGGCATGGTCTTCACCTTCCTCAAGGCCCAGGGCCACGAGGTGGGGACCAGCCTGCTGGAGCAGGACCAGGTCGACACGGTTAGGGGCTACCTGGAGGCGGCCGCCCAGCAGGGCGTGGAGATCGTGCTGCCGACGGACATCGTCGTCGCGGACGCCTTCTCGGCGGACGCCGCGCACGAGGTCGTGGCGGCCGACGCCATCCCCGCCGACCGGATGGGGCTGGACATCGGACCGGAGTCCGAGGCGCTCTTCGCCGAGAAGCTGGCCGACGCACGGACCATCTTCTGGAACGGGCCGATGGGTGCCTTCGAGATGGAGCCCTTCGCCTCGGGCACCCGGGCCGTGGCCAGGGTGCTGGTGGAACGCACCCGCGAGGGAGCCATGACGGTCGTCGGCGGTGGTGACAGCGCGGCGGCCGTGCGCGACTTCGGGCACGCCGACGCCGACTTCGGCCACATCTCCACCGGTGGTGGTGCGAGCCTGGAATACCTGGAGGGCAAGGAGCTCCCCGGCCTGACGGTGCTGGAGGACCGATGACGACGACGAGGACCCCGCTGATGGCGGGCAACTGGAAGATGAACCTGGACCACCTCCAGGCCACGCACCTCGTGCAGAAGCTGGACTGGACGCTGCGGGACGCCAAGCACGACTTCGCGGCCGTCGAGGTCGTGGTCCTGCCGCCGTTCACCGACCTGCGCTCGGTGCAGACCCTGGTGCAGGGCGACAAGCTGGCGCTCGGCTACGGCGGCCAGGACCTGTCCCAGCACGACGACGGTGCCTACACCGGCGAGATCTCCGGCGCGTTCCTGGCCAAGCTCGGGTGCGGGTACGCCGTGGTCGGGCACAGCGAGCGCCGCGAGCACCACGCCGAGTCCGACGAGCTGGTCGCATCCAAGGTGCGGGCCGCGCTGCGGCACGGGCTCACCCCGATCCTGTGCGTGGGCGAGCCCCTCGAGGTGCGCCAGGCGGGCGAGCACGTGTCGCACGTGGTGTCCCAGCTGCGGGCCGCCCTGGAGGGGCTGGACGCCGACCAGGTCGGCCGGGTGGTGGTGGCCTACGAGCCGGTGTGGGCCATCGGCACCGGCGAGGTGGCCACCCCGGCCGATGCGCAGGAGGTCTGCGCGGCCGTGCGCTCCACCGTGGCCGAGCTGGTCAGCGGGGAGGTTTCGACCTCCCTGCGGGTGCTCTACGGCGGGTCGGTGAAGCCGGGCAACGTGGCCGAGATCATGGCCCAGGAGGACGTGGACGGGGCACTCGTGGGAGGGGCGTCCTTGTCCGTGGAGGACTTCTCCGCGATCTGCCGCTACCGCGAGCACGTCGGCACCGTCTGACCGCCGCGGCGTCCGCGCCGCTTCGTGCTCCGGCCACCCGCTGGGTTAGGCTGTCGGACGCCCGGGACCCTGGTTCCGGGCGTCCGTCATCCGTCCCGAAACGACTGTCGAGGTGTGCACCGCGTGGAGTACGTGCGCTGGTTCCTGAACGGCCTGCTGGTCATCACCAGCGGGTTCCTCGTGCTGCTGATCCTCATGCACAAGGGCCGCGGGGGCGGGATGTCGGACATGTTCGGCGGAGGCATGAGCAGCAGCCTGGGCGGCTCCTCCGTGGCGGAGCGCAACCTCAACCGCATCACGGTGGCGGTCGCCGTGGTCTGGACCGCGGTCATCGTGGCGATCGGGCTGCTCATCCGCTTCGGCTGAGCGGCCGCGCCTCTGGTGCCCGCGCCACCCCACGGGTTACTCTCTACCCCCGGGCCGCTCGTGTCCCACGTCGGTCGCGCGTCCGCTCCCGTGCGGTCGGCCCGGTCCGGCACGGCACGAGGAGAGGCACCCATGGTCGGTAACAACGCGATCCGCGGCAGCAGGGTCGGTTCCGGCCCGATGGGCGAGAGCGAGCGCGGCGACTCCGCCCCCCGCACGGTCGTCAGCTACTGGTGCGCGCGCGGGCACGAGACCCGCCCCAGCTTCGCCCGTGACGGTGAGGTCGAGCTGCCCGAGACCTGGGACTGTCCCCGCTGCGGGCTGCCTGCCGGCACCGACCCCGAGAACCCTCCCCAGGCTCCCCGCACGGAGCCGTACAAGACCCACCTGGCCTACGTCAAGGAGCGGCGTAGCGACCAGGACGGCGCCTCGCTGCTGGAGGAGGCGCTGCGCACCATGCGGGAGCGGGGCGTCGGCGGCGGTACCTGAGCCGGGGACCCGGCGACGACGGTGTGTGAGCCGGGCCCGGTGGCGGTTTCCGAAGGGGGACCCGGCGCGACGGGTCCTGGGCGGGGCGTCGGCCGCGGTGGCTGAGCCGGGCGCCGGTGGCGGTTGAGCGTCGAAGACGCTCCCGCGGTCCGGCACCGTGTCGGGGTGGGCCCGGGCAGCCCCCGGTCACCCCCGGGTCTGCCCCTCGACCTGGGCGGCGGCCGCCTCGTCGACCCACCAGACCGTCTCCTGGCGACCGTGGACGCAGGACGCGGGCAGGTCGTGGTCGTCGGTGGCGTCCAGGGAGGCCGCGACCGCCTCCGCCTTGTCCGGCCCCGCGACGACGAGCCAGACGGCACGGGCGGCGTTGATCGCCGGCAGCGTCAGGCTGACCCGTGACGGCGGCGGCTTGGGGGAGTCCCGCACGGCGGTCGTGGCCGGCTCGACGAGGTCCAGCTCGTCGCGTCCGGGGAAGAGGGAGGCGACGTGCGCGTCCGGACCCACGCCGAGCAGCACCACGTCGAGCTCGGGCACCGGCGAGGGCGCGTCGGCCCACCGGGCCAGCTCGACCGCGTACCGGGCGACCGCCGACTCCAGCCGGGCAGGATCGGCGCCTCCGGGCACCCGGTGGGTGTGCTTGACGAGCACCGGGACCTGGTCCAGCCCTGCTGCGTCGGCCTGCGTGTCGTTGCGGTCGGGGTCCCCCGCGGGGAGGAACCGCTCGTCGCCCCACCACACGTGCACCTGGCGCCAGGAGGCTCGTTCCAGCGCACCCTCCCGGACCAGGTCCGCCAGGCCGCTGACCACGGCCCCGCCCATCGATCCGCCCGTCAGGGCGACGTGGGCCGTTCCGCGCTCGGCGACCGCGTCCTCCACCCGGCGGGCGAGCTCGCGGGCCACCGCCGTCCCGAGGGCGTCCTTGTCGGCGTGCACGCGCAGGTCTGCCCGGGTCGCCTCGGCGAGCCGCTGCTCCACGTGCTCCTGCAGGTCCTCCGCACCGGTCGGTGCCGGGGGTCGGCGGTCCAGCCGGTCGCTGTCCAGGGAGGTCCGGTCGCCGGTGTCCACCGGAGCCGGCCCCTTCGGAGCGGCGCCGCGGCGCACCGCATCCGTCCGGGACCCCCCGCTGCGCACGAGCGGCAGCCCCTCGCACAGGGCCGCGGCGTAGACCTCGTCGGCGTCCAGCCGACGCAGCTCGTCGGCCAGCGCCTCGGCCGGGCCGGGGGTGTGCAGGGCCACCAGGCGGGGGAGGCTGCCCTCCCTCGACAGGGTGGCGGTGTCCGCACCGTCGTCGGTGCGCACCAGGTCCACGGGCCCGCCGTCGCGGTCGAGCCGCACGCTGACGAGGCCCGTCCCGGCGGCGCTGCGGGCGCGCTGGACCGGGCACCGGAGCGCGTGGGCGAGCCACCCGGCGAGCAGGTCGGCCCCGGGGTGGGCCGCCTCGGCCGTCACCGTGGCCGAGGTGACCGGCTCGAACGGTGCCGACTCCAGGGACGAGGCGAGCAGGGCCCGCCAGCGGGTGATCCGGGTCCAGGCCAGGTCGGTGTCGCCCGCCGCGTAGTGCCGGGCGCGTCGGCGCAGCTCGGTGGGCGGTCGGGCGGCGGCCAGGGCGTCGGTGATGCGGCGGTGTGCCATCCGGCCCAGGTCGTCGCCGGCGACGTCGGCGGGGGCGTCGCCGGGCCACCAGGTCACGACGGGGGAGTCGGGCAGCAGCAGCGGCGTGACCACGGCGTCCTCGTGGCGCGTCAGCTCACCGTAGAGACGCAGGACCACGATCTCGCTGGCCCCGGCGTCACCGCCGACGCGGATCTGGGCGTCCAGCCGCCCACGGCCCCGCGCGTTGCCGCGCACCAGCACGATGATCCTGGCGGGGTGCTGCCGGGTGGCGTCGTTGGCGGTCCGCACCGCCTCGTCGGCCCCGTCCTCCTCGACGCTGACGACGAGGGTGAGGACACGGCCCATGGCCATCGCCCCGACGCCGTCGCGCAGCCGGAGCAGCTCCTTGACGACGTCGCGGGTGGAGGTGCTCGGCAGGTCACGGATCACGGCAGCCTCCAGGTGCGCCCGTCACGGCTCATCAGCTCGTCGGCCGACCCCGGTCCCCAGGTCCCGGCCGGGTAGTCCGGGGGCGGGGACGAGGACCGCGCCCAGTGCTCGATGATGGGGTCCAGGATCTTCCAGGAGAGCTCGACCTCCTCGTGCCGCGGAAAGAGCGGCGGCTCCCCGAGGAGCACGTCCAGGATCAGCCGTTCGTAGGCCTCGGGGCTGGACTCGGTGAACGACGCGCCGTAGCCGAAGTCCATGGTCACGTCCCGCACCTCCATCTGGCTGCCCGGCACCTTGGAACCGAACCGCATCGTCACGCCCTCGTCGGGCTGCACCCGGATGACGACGGCGTTCTGACCGAGCTCCTCGGTCGCGGTGTCGGTGAAGGGCAGGTGGGGCGCCCGCTTGAGCACGACCGCGATCTCGGTCACCCGCTTGCCCAGGCGCTTGCCCGCCCGCAGGTAGAAGGGGACCCCCGCCCACCGGCGCGTGTGCACCCCGAGCTTGAGCGCGGCATACGTCTCGGTCGTGGACCCGGGGTCCACCCCGTCCTCCTCCAGGTAGCCCCCGACCTTCGCGTCACCCTGCCAGCCCTCGGCGTAGCGGCCCCGGGCGGTGGCCTCGTCCAGGTCGTCCGGGAGGCGGACGGAGGCGAGCACCTTCTCCTTCTCCGCGCGCACGGCGTCGGCGGTGAAGGCGATGGGCGGCTCCATCGCCGTGAGCGCCAGCAGCTGCAGCAGGTGGTTCTGGAGGACGTCGCGCGCTGCACCGACCTCGTCGTAGTAGCCGGCCCGGCCGCCGATGCCGATGTCCTCGGCCATGGTGATCTGCACGTGGTCGACGTAGTGGCTGTTCCAGACCGGCTCGAACATCTGGTTGGCGAAGCGCAGCGCCAGCAGGTTCTGCACCGTCTCCTTGCCCAGGTAGTGGTCGATGCGGAAGACCGAGTCGGGGGGGAAGACGCCCTCGACGATGTCGTTGAGGGCCTGGGCGCTCTGCAGGTCGTGGCCGAAGGGCTTCTCGATGACCACCCGCCGCCAGGTGCCCGGGCGGGGGTCCGACAGGCCGCTGGCCTGCAGCCGTTCGCAGACCGGGGCGAACCAGGCCGGGGGGATCGACAGGTAGAAGGCGTGGTTGCCCCCCGTGCCGCGGCGCTGGTCGAGCTCGCGCACCGTCCGGGCGAGCAGGTCGAAGGCGTCGGGGTCGTCGAAGGCGCCCGGCACGAACCGGAACCCCTCGGCCAGGGAGCGCCACACCTCCTCGCGGAACTCCGTGCGGGCGTGCGCCCGCACGGAGTCGTGCACGACCTTGGCGAAGTCCTGGTCGGCCCACTCCCGTCGGGCGAACCCCACGAGGGAGAACCCCGGCGGCAGCAGGCCGCGGTTGGCCAGGTCGTAGATCGCCGGCATGAGCTTGGTGCGGGCCAGGTCGCCGGTGACGCCGAACATGACCATGCTGCAGGGTCCGGCGATGCGGGGCAGCCGCTTGTCGTCGGGGTGACGCAGCGGGTTGTGCTCCGGTGTCACCGGGGCCGGGGCGTCGGGCATCAGCCGGCCAGGATGCGACGCAGCTGCTCCAGCCCCTGCGCCTGGTCGGTCAGGTGCAGCCGGAGCACCGGCCGCCCGTGGTCGGCCAGCACCGCGGCGTCACCGGCGGCCTGGGCGGCGATGAACTCCCCGAAGGTGAAGTCCTGGCCGGCGACGGTGAGGTCCTCCTGCGGCTCACCGGTGACCTGGAGGTAGACGCCCTGGGCGGGGCCTCCCTTGTGGTACTGGCCGGTGGAGTGCAGGAACCGGGGACCCCAGCCGAAGGTGACGGGGCGTCCGGTCCGGTCGACGAGGTCCGCCTGGACCTGCGCGAACCCGGCGTGCTCGAGGCGGTCCAGGTAGACCATCACCGCGAGATAGCCCTCGCTGGGGTCGAGCTGGTCGAGCAGCGCGGAGACGGCGCCCTGGAGGGAGTCGGTCCCGGCGGGCAGCCAGCCGGGCCCGGCGGCCCGGACCTCGACAGCGCCGTCGGTCAGGTCCGGCTCGACCCGTGCCCCGCCACCGTCGGCCATGATCTGGCGGGCGGCGTCCTTGGCGCTCTCCACGTCGGGCTGGTCGAAGGGGTTGATGCCGAGCAGACGGCCGGCCACCGCGGTGGCCACCTCCCACAGGAGCAGCTGGGCCCCCAACGAACCGCCGACGGCGATCCGCGAGCCGGTGCTGACGCCGGCGCCCTCCTCGGGTGCGCTGTCCTCGTCCTCCTCGTCGGCGCCGAGATCGAGCTCGACCTCGTCGGCTGCGACGAGGGCGACCACCGTGCAGTCGGCGGTCTCCCGCAGCCCCTGGGCCGGAGGCCGCCCGGAGGGCGTGACGACCGGGAGGACGCCGGTGCCCTCCTTGCCGGTGGACTCGGCGATCAGCTGCTCGGCCCAGTCGGCGAGCCCGACGATGCCGGACCCGGCCTCCGCGAACAGGAGCTTGTCGCGCAGGGGCTCGGTGCCGCCCATCGCGGCGCCCAGGCGCAGGCCCGGGTTGCCCAGGTCGTCGTCGGCGAGCAGGTCGGCGACCTCCTCGGCCTCGTCGAGCAGCTGCCCGACGTCGACCCCGGCCAGGCCGGAGGGGACCAGGCCGAAGGCGGTGAGGGCGGAGTAGCGCCCCCCCACGTCGGGGTCGGCGTTGACGACCCGGTACCCGTCGGCGCGGGAGCGCTCGTCCAGCGGGCTGCCCGGGTCGGTCACCACCACGATCCGGTCGGTCGGGTCGATCCCCGCGTCGGTGAACGCCTGCACGAAGGCCCGGCGCTGGGAGTCGGTCTCCAGGGTCGAGCCCGACTTGGAGCTGACGACGACCGCCGTGCGCCCCAGGTCGGTGGTGACGGCCGAGCGGACCATGTCCGGGTCCGAGCTGTCCAGCGTCACGAGGGGCACGCCGGCGGTGGCGCAGATGACCTCGGGGGCCAGCGACGAGCCGCCCATGCCGCACAGCACGACCCGGTCCACCCCCTGCTCCCGCAGCTGCTCGCGCAGCGCCTCGACCTCGCCCACCAGGGGACGGGAGGAGCGGGGGAGACCGACCCAGGACAACCGGACCGAGGCCTCCTCCTCCGCCTCCGGCCCCCACAGCGTGGGGTCCTGGTCGAACAGGCGGGAGGCGAAGCGCTCCTCCACCAGGGCGGCCAGGTGACGCTCGACCGCGTCGGCGGCGGCCCCGAGCGCCTCGACGGTCAGTGCGCTCATGCCCGTCCCTTCGCCTTGTCCAGCTCGGAGGCCACGGTCTCCAGCAGCTCCTTCCAGGAGGCCTCGAACTTGTCCACCCCCTCGGTCTCGAGCTGCTCCACCACGTCGGTGTAGTCCACACCCACCCGGGCGAGGTCGTCGAGGACCTTCTGCGCCTCCTCGTAGGTACCGGTGACGGTGTCACCGGTCAGCCGGCCGTGGTCGACCGTGGCCTCCAGCGTCTTGGCGGGCATCGTGTTGACCGTGTGGGGCGCGACCAGCCCGGTGACGTACATGGTGTCGGGGTAGTCGGGGTTCTTCACGCCGGTGGAGGCCCAGAGCGGGCGCTGGACGTTGGCGCCGTCGTCGGCCAGGTTCTGCCAGCGGGGGGTGGAGAAGACCTCCTCGAAGGCCTGGTAGGCCAGGCGGGCGTTGGCCAGACCGGCCTTGCCGCGCAGGGCGAGCGCATCCTCGGTGCCGATCTTGTCCAGCCGCCCGTCGATCTCGCCGTCCACCCGGGAGACGAAGAAGGAGGCGACGGAGTGGATGGGGGCCAGGTCGTGGCCCCGCTCCCGGGCCTGCTCAAGACCGGTGAGATAGGCGCTCATCACGCCCCGGTAGCGGTCGAGGCTGAAGATCAGGGTGACGTTGACGCTGATGCCCTCGGCGAGGGTCTGGCTGATCGCCGGCAGGCCCTCGACGGTCGCCGGGATCTTGATCAGCAGGTTGGGGCGGTCGATCTCGGACCACAGCCGCCGGGCCACCTCCACGGTGCGCGCCGTGTCCTTGGCCAGCCGGGGGTCGACCTCGATGGACACCCGGCCGTCGAGACCACCGGTCTGCTCGTGGACGGGGGCGAGGACGTCGCAGGCGTCGCGCACGTCCTGGGTGGTCAGCGCGAAGACCGCCTCGTCCACCGAGGACCCGGACAGCTCGGCCATCTGGTCGCTGTAGGACTCGCCCTCGGCCAGGGCGCTGGCGAAGATCGTCGGGTTGGTGGTCACGCCCAGCACGCCTCGGTCGACGTAGCCCTGCAGGTCGCCGTCGGCGATCATCGGGCGGTTCAGGTCGTCCAGCCAGACGGACACGCCGGCGTCGGCGAGCTCGTGCAGGATCGTGCGGGACTGGCCCTGGTCGGAGGTGGCGCCCTCCTCGGGGGCCTGGGTGGGCTTGCCGTCGTCGTGGTGGCTCATGGTGTCCTCGCTCACTTCTGGGTCTCGTCGGTGGACCGGGTTCCGCCGTCGCCGGCGTCCCCCAGGGTGCTCTGGTCGTCCCCGGGCTCCTGGGGGTCGGAGGTGCCGGGGGCGGAGGGGGCGTCGCCGCTGGCCGCGGCGAGCGACTCCCGGGCGGCCTCGGCGACCGCGTCTGCGGTGAGGCCGAACTCGCGGTAGAGGGTCTCGAAGTCGGCGGAGGCACCGAAGTGCTCCAGGCTGACGATCCGGCCCGCGTCCCCGACCAGCTCTCGCCAGCCCTGGGCCACGCCCGCCTCGACCGATACCCGGGCGCGCACCGCGGGCGGCAGCACCTCCTCCCGGTAGGTCCGGTCCTGCTCGTCGAACCACTCGCGGCAGGGCATCGAGACCACCCGCGTGGGCACCCCGTCGGCCTGCAGCTGGTCGCGGGCGCCCAGCGCCAGCTGGACCTCGGATCCGGTCCCGATGAGGACCACCCGCGGGTCGCCGCCGTCGGCCTCGGCCAGGACGTAGCCGCCCCGGGCCACGCCGTCGGCGGAGGCGAGCACGGACCGGTCGAACGTCGGGACGTTCTGCCGGGTCAGGGCCATCGCGGAGGGGTGGTCGACGGTCTCCAGGATCGTGCGCCAGGCCACCGCCGTCTCGTTCGCGTCCGCCGGCCGGACCACGTCCAGGCCGGGGATCGCGCGCAGGGCGGCCAGGTGCTCCACCGGCTGGTGGGTGGGGCCGTCCTCGCCGAGCCCGATGCTGTCGTGCGTCCAGACGTAGACGACCGGCAGCTGCTGGAGGGCGGCGAGCCGGACGGCCGGGCGCATGTAGTCCGAGAAGATCAGGAAGGTGCCGCCGTAGGGGCGGGTCAGGCCCTCCAGGGCGATCCCGTTGAGGATCATGCCCATGCCGTGCTCACGGATGCCGAAGTGCAGCGTGCGGCCGTAGCGGTGGCCGGGGAAGGCCTCGGTCGCCTTGGAGTCCGGCACGAAGCTCGGCTCGCCCTCCATCGTCGTGTTGTTCGAGCCCGCGAGGTCGGCGGATCCGCCCCACAGCTCGGGCATGACCGGCGCGAGGGCGGTCAGCACCTGGCCCGACGCCTTGCGGGTCGCGATCCCCTTCTCGTCGGCCTCGAAGGTGGGCAGCGCGTCCTCCAGGCCCTCCGGCAGCTCCTTGGCCTGGAGGCGGTCCAGCAGCCGGGCGCTGTCCGGGGCTGCCTCGCGCCAGGCGTCGTACCGCTCCTGCCACCGGGAGTGCGCCTCCTGGCCACGCTCGACGACCCTGCGGGCGTGCTCGACCACCTCGTCCTCGACCGGGAAGGCGGCCTCCGGGTCGAAGCCGAGCAGCTTCTTGGTGGCCGCGACCTCGTCCTCCCCGAGCGCCGAGCCGTGCGAGGCACCGGTGTCCCGGGCGGTGGGCGCGGGCCAGGCGATGATCGTGCGCAGGATGACCAGGGTCGGGCGGTCGGTGCGCTCGCGGGAGGCCTGCAGGGCGGCGAACAGGGCGTCGACGTCCTCGGTGTAGGGGCCCTCCTCCCCGGCCTGCTCCTCGACGGCGTCTCCGCTGTCGCCGGCGCGTCCGCGCCAGTCGATGGTCTCCACGTGCCAGCCGTAGGCCTCGTAGCGCTTGGCGACGTCCTCGCTGAAGGAGATGTCGGTGTCGTCCTCGATGGAGATGAAGTTCTGGTCGTAGACCAGGGTGAGGTTGGACAGCTCCTGGTGACCCGCGAGGGAGGAGGCCTCCGAGGAGACGCCCTCCATCAGGTCGCCGTCGGAGGCCACGACCCACACGTGGTGGTCGAAGGGGGACTCCCCGGGGGCGGCGTCGGGGTCGAGCATGCCCCGCTGCCGGCGCTGCGCCATCGCCATGCCGACCGCCGAGGCCAGGCCCGAGCCCAGGGGCCCGGTCGTGATCTCCACGCCGGTCGTGTGGTGCACCTCCGGGTGCCCGGGGGTCGCGCTGCCCCAGGTCCGCAGCGCCTTGAGGTCGTCGAGCTCCAGGCCGTAGCCGGAGAGGTAGAGCTGGATGTACTGGGTGAGGCTGGAGTGCCCGGCGGACAGGACGAACCGGTCCCGGCCCAGCCAGTGGGGGTCGGAGGGGTCGTGGACCATGACGTTCTGGTAGAGCAGGTAGGCCAGGGGAGCCAGGCTCATGGCCGTCCCCGGGTGGCCGTGCCCCGCGTGCTGAACGGCGTCGGCCGCCAGGACGCGGACCGTGTCCACCGCCCGGACGTCCGTGTCGCTCCAGCCCACCTCGTCGGCGATCGGCCGGGTCAGGCTCGCGTCGCGGCCGGCGGTGAGGGTCGGCTCGGTCTGGCTCACGTGTTCTCCTCGGGTTCTGGACGGTCGGTGCGGCCGCCGGCCCGGGGCCGGCACGGCATACCCCGACCTTAGCCGCTCACCCCTGGACGCGCGCCCGTTGCCGACTCTTGCCGGGGCGGCCCCGGGAGGCCCACCGGGGGGTCGTGGGTGCCGGGCCGGGCACGGCCCCGGGTACCATCGAAGGACGTCAGCGTCCCGTGGGGACGACGCCTGCCACCCGAAGGACACCGTGACCACGCTCGACCCGCGCCCCGCGCCCGACGGACCCGCCGACGTCACCGTCGGAGCCTCCCGAGGACGCACCTGGCGGGACGTGCTCCGCGACTACGTGGCGCTCACCAAGCCCCGGATCATCGAGCTGCTGCTCGTGACCACCTTCCCGGTGATGTTCCTGGCCCAGCGGGGGGTCCCGCCGGTGTGGCTCATCGTGGCCACCCTGGTCGGCGGCACCCTGGCGGCCGCGTCGGCCAACGTGCTCAACTGCTACCTCGACCGGGACATCGACGCGCAGATGAACCGCACCTCGGCCCGGCCGCTGGTCACCGGCACCGTCAGCCCGCGGGCCGCCCTGGTCTACGGCGCGGTCCTGGGCGTGGCGTCGGTGCTCTGGCTCGGCCTGCTCGTCAACTGGGTCTCCGCGTGGCTCGGCCTGGCCGCGATCGCGCTCTACGTCGTCTTCTACACGATGATCCTCAAGCGGCGGACCAGCCAGAACATCGTCTGGGGAGGTGTCGCCGGGTGCGTGCCGGTCCTCATCGGCTGGTCGGCCGTCACCGGGTCGGTCTCGTGGGAGGCCGTCATCCTCTTCCTCGTCGTCTTCTTCTGGACGCCGCCGCACTACTGGCCCCTGTCGATGCGCTTCCGCGAGGACTACGCGGCGGCCGGGGTGCCGATGCTGCCGGTGGTCGCCGAGGACGTGGCCGTGGGGCGGCGGATCGTGGCCTACGCCTGGGTGACCGTGCTCACCTCGCTGGTGCTGGTCCCGGTCGCCCCCATGGGCTGGATCTACACGGTGGTCGCCGTCGTCTCCGGCGCCCTCTTCGTCGTCGAGTCGCACCGGCTGCTGGGCCGCGCCCGCCGGGGGGTCGCGGGTCCGGCGCTGGGGGCGATGCGGCTGTTCCACTACTCGATCAGCTACCTGACGCTGCTCTTCCTGGGGGTCGCCGTCGACCCGCTGATCCACCTCCCGCTGGCGCTGTGACCCCCGACCTTCCTCCGTGCCCCGGCGACCCGGGTGCCCCCGTCGGAACTCCCCTGGAAGCGTGACCCGATGACCGCCCCGACCTCGACCACCCCCACCACGACCCGGTTCACGTCCGTGCTGGGCCGGCTGCTGCCCGCACGGCCGGACGGGTGGCTGCGTGCCACCGCGTGGGCCTCCCTCCTGGCCAACGCGCTCCTGGTGCTCACCGGAGGGCTCGTGCGCCTCACCGGATCCGGGCTGGGCTGCCCCACCTGGCCCCGCTGCACCGACGACTCCTGGACCTCCACGCGGGAGATGGGGCTGCACGGGGCGATCGAGTTCGGCAACCGGCTGCTGACCTTCCTGCTCGTGGCGATCGCCGTCCTCACCTTCCTGGCCGTGTGGCGCTCGCGGCGGACCCACCCGGGGATGCTGTCCCTGGCCGTGGCGCTCGCCGCCGGGATCGTCGTCCAGGCCGTCGTCGGGGGGATCACCGTGCGGACCGGGCTGAACCCGTGGGTCGTCGGCATCCACTTCATGCTCTCGGCGGTGATGATCGCGGTCGCCGCGGTGCTGGTGGGGCGGGCCCGGCGGGCGTCCCTGCCGCAGGTGGCCCTCGAGCAGCGCGCCGGACAGGTCCACGGGCGGTCGGCCGGCCGGCTGCGCGGCACCGCGGTGGCCGTCGCCGTCCTCGCGTTCGTCGTCGTCTACGTCGGGACGCTGGTCACCGGCACCGGCCCGCACGCCGGGGACTCCGGGCAGGTGGCCCGGCACACCTTCGACGCCTACGTCGTCACGCGCTTCCACAGCGTGCCGGCCTACCTGCTGCTGGCGGTCACCGTCCTGGGCCTGGTCCTGGCCGCCCGGCAGGGCTGGCCCTCCCCGGTGCGGCGGTCGTTCGCGCTCCTCGGTGCCGTGCTGATCGTCCAGGGGCTGATCGGCTACTACCAGTTCTTCACCGGCCTCCCCGTCGCCGCGGTGGCCCTGCACCTGGTCGGTGCGGCGGTGCTCGTCGCGGTCGTCGGCACGGTGCTCGACCGGGCGTATGCGGTCTCGGCCCCCGCGGGCGACGGGGTCGGCGACGACGCCCGGACCGGGGCGACCACGGCCGTCTGAGGGCAGACCGCGACCGTCTCGTCCGGACGGCGGGTGGGGGTCGACCGTCCTCGACCTCGTGCGGGCCGTCCGTCTGCGGCCTCGTGGGTGCCGTCCCTCTGTGGCCCGTGGGTGCCGTCCGTCTGCGGCCCGTTCGACTGCCGCTGCGGCGTGTCGCGTGCTGCAGGAACGGGGTCAGAGCGCGCGACACGCCGCAACGCTGACGGCACGGTGCGCGACACGCCGGGGGCGCTCGGACCGGGCTCGGTCCGTCCGCTCGGACCGGGCTCAGTCGGACCAGCGCAGGGCGCGGCGGGCCACGAGGCCGGCGACCAGCGCCCAGGCGAGCAGCACCAGGGCGGGGACGACGGCCAGCCGGCCCTCGACGAGGGCCGCCCGCAGCCCGTCGCCCAGGGCCGCGGACGGCAGCCACCCGACGACCGCGGCGACGGCCGGCGGCAGCATCGAGCTGACCGGCAGGAGGACCCCACCACCGGCGGCCAGGAGCACCCAGACCAGGTTGGCCAGGGCCAGCACGGCCTCGGCCCGCAGCGTCCCGCCCAGGCAGGCGGCCAGCAGCGCGAAGGCCGCGGCGCCCAGGACGACGACCACGGCGGCGGGCAGCAGACCGCCCGGGCCGGGTCGCCACCCCAGCAGCGCGGCCACCCCGCCGAGGACGATGAGCTGGACGGCGATGACGACGAGCACGGACAGGGCCTTGGCGAGGAGCAGCCCGCCGCGGCCCAGCGGGGTGGTGCCCAGCAGGCGCAGGACCCCCCACCGGCGTTCGAACGCGAGCAGGATCGCCTGACCGGTGAAGGCGGTGGACATCACCGCCAGCGCCAGCACCCCCGGCGTCAGCACGTCGATGCGCTCCCGGCCGGCCCAGGGTCCGGTGGCCAGGTCTGGATAGGGCACCAGTGCCAGGGCCACGAGCGCCATCAGCGGCAGGACGAGGGAGACGACGAGCTGCTCCCCGTGGCTGAGCAGGCCGCGCGTCTCGAACCCGGCCTGCGCCAGCACCCGGCGGGCCGGGGAGGCCGGCGGCGAGGCGGCCGACGCCGGGGAGGCGGGCGGAGGGGCCGACCCGGTGGGTGCGGTCCCGGTCACCGGACCGCCTCGCTGTCGGCGAGCCGGAAGTAGGCGGCCTCCAGCCCCTCCGGACCGGCGACCTCCGCCAGCGTGCCGTCGGCGACCACCCTCCCGGCGACCACGATGACGACGCGGTCGGCGAGGCGCTCGGCCTCGTCGAAGGAGTGGGTGGTCACGACCGTGGCGCAGCCGTCGGCGGCGGTCTCGGTGATGATGGCGTGCACCTCGCGGCGGGCGTGCGGGTCCAGGCCCGCGGTCGGCTCGTCGAGGAAGGCGACCTCGGGCCGGCCGACGAGCGCCGCCGCGAGCGCGACGCGCTGACGCTGCCCGCCGGAGAGCCGACGGACCGTCGTGCGCGAGAAGGAGTCGATGCCCAGCCGGCGGACAAGCCCGGGAACGTCCGCGGGCCGCTCCCAGAACCGGGCGAGGTGCTCCAGCAGGGCCACCGGACGGACCGACTGCGGAAGGCCCCCGTCCTGGAGCATCACCCCGACGCGCGCCCGGTGGGCGGCGGCCGCGCCCCAGGGGTCCTGGCCCAGGACGCGCACCGTCCCGCCGTCGGGCCGCTGCAGGCCCACGGCGATCTCGACCCCGGTCGTCTTGCCGGCGCCGTTGGGTCCGAGCACGCAGGTCACCTCACCGGCGCGGGCCGACCAGGTCAGTCCGCGCAGCGCCTCGACCGCCCCGAACCGACGGACGACCGCGTCCATCTGCACGGTGGGAGGGGGAGCGCTCACGGACGGCAACTCTAGTTGGTCGTGGCCGGACGCCCTGCTTGGACCTGGAGCAGAAATAGGACACAATGGCATGGTGAATTTGGTCGAGGTGCAGGCGGAGTCCCGGACCCGGGACCGCGTGCGCCGCGCCGTGGGGGAGCAGGGGCCGGTCTCGGCGAGCGCCCTGGCCAAGGGGCTCGGACTGACCGCCGCCGCCGTCCGGCGCCACCTCGACGCCCTGGAGCACGACGGCGTCATCGTCGAGCACGTGCCCTCCGGCGGCGCGCCGCGCGGACGGGGTCGTCCCGCCCGGGCCTACGTGCTTACCGCGCAGGGCCAGGAGCAGTTCACCACCGCCTACGACGGCGTGGCCACCGCCGCCCTGCACTACCTCGCCGACACGGTGGGGGAGAGCGCCGTCGAGAGCTTCGCCGACCAGCAGGTCGTCGAGCTCGAGGGTCGCCTGCGCACCGCGATGGCGCGTCACCTGCAGGCTGCGGACGCCGACCCGGAGGACCTGGACGCGCGGGCCTCCGCCCTGGCCGCAGCCCTCTCCGAGGAGGGGTATGCTGCCTCGGCCCGCCCGGTCGGACCCGGTGCCGGGCCGGCCGGCATCCAGCTGTGCCAGGGCCACTGCCCCGTGCGGTCGGTGGCCTCGGAGTTCCCGCACTTCTGCGAGGCCGAGACCGGGGCGATCTCCCGCATCCTCGGGGTGCACGTGCAGCGGCTGGCCACCCTGGCCGGCGGGGAGCACGTGTGCACCACGTTCGTGCCGACGGGCGCCGTCGGCACCCGGGGTCCCACCCCGCAGGAGCGCGCGCGGGCCCGGCCCTACGTCATACCCCGCGCCGGCGCAGCACCCACGGCCGCCACCAGCACGACACCGAGCACCACGACCCACGACCACCACGCCGACGAGAGGTCTGAGCGATGAGCACCAACATCGAGGAGCTGAACCCGGGTCTGAAGGACCTGGGCACCTACGAGTACGGCTGGGCCGACAGCGACGTGGCGGGAGCCACCGCACGGCGCGGCCTGTCCGAAGAGGTCGTCCGCGGCATCTCCGGCATGAAGGACGAGCCGGCCTGGATGCTGGAGCAGCGGCTGAAGGCGCTGCGGCTCTTCGGCAAGAAGCCGATGCCGCACTGGGGCGCCGACCTGTCGGACATCGACTTCGACAACATCAAGTACTTCGTCCGCTCCACCGAGAAGCAGGCCACCAGCTGGGAGGACCTGCCCGAGGACATCAAGAACACCTACGACCGCCTGGGCATCCCCGAGGCCGAGAAGCAGCGGCTCGTCGCCGGCGTCGCCGCGCAGTACGAGTCCGAGGTCGTCTACCACCAGATCCGCGAGGACCTGGAGGAGAAGGGCGTCCTGTTCCTGGACACCGACACCGCGCTGCGCGAGCACGAGGAGCTCTTCCGTGAGTACTTCGGCTCGGTCATCCCGGTGGGCGACAACAAGTTCGCCTCGCTGAACTCCGCGGTCTGGTCCGGCGGCTCGTTCATCTACGTCCCCAAGGGCGTGGAGGTGGACATCCCGCTGCAGGCCTACTTCCGGATCAACACCGAGAACATGGGCCAGTTCGAGCGGACGCTGATCATCGCCGACGAGGGTTCCTCGGTGCACTACGTCGAGGGCTGCACCGCGCCGATCTACAAGACCGACAGCCTGCACAGCGCGGTCGTGGAGATCATCGTCAAGAAGAACGCCCGCGTGCGCTACACGACCATCCAGAACTGGTCGAACAACGTCTACAACCTGGTCACCAAGCGCGCGACCTGCGACGAGGGCGCGACGATGGAGTGGATCGACGGCAACATCGGCTCCAAGGTCACCATGAAGTACCCGGCCGTCTACCTCCTCGGCGAGCACTCCAGGGGCGAGACGCTGTCCGTCGCCTTCGCCGGAGAGGGCCAGCACCAGGACGCCGGCTCCAAGATGGTGCACGCCGCGCCGCACACCTCCTCGACCATCGTCAGCAAGTCGGTGGCCCGTGGCGGTGGCCGGTCCTCCTACCGGGGCCTGGTCCAGATCAACGAGGGGGCCCACCACAGCCGTTCCTCGGTGGTCTGCGACGCCCTGCTGGTCGACCAGATCTCCCGGTCCGACACCTACCCCTACGTCGACGTCCGCGAGGACGACGTGCAGATGGGGCACGAGGCGACCGTCTCCAAGGTGTCCGAGGACCAGATGTTCTACCTCATGTCCCGAGGCATGTCCGAGACCGAGGCCATGGCCATGATCGTGCGCGGGTTCGTCGAGCCGATCGCCCGCGAGCTGCCCATGGAGTACGCCCTCGAGCTCAACCGCCTCATCGAGCTGCAGATGGAAGGAGCCGTCGGCTGATGTCGCTGCTCATCGACGAGAAGACCCACGTGGACCCCGCCGCCCAGCTGGGCGGGGACCACCGCATCCCCGACCAGTCGCGGGCGGCCCGCACCCGGTCCTTCGACGTGGACGCCTTCGGGCTGCCCACGGGCCGTGAGGAGGAGTGGCGCTTCACCCCGGTCGACCGGCTGGGCAACGTGCTCTCCGACACGGCGACGGACGAGGGTGACGGACCCGCGGCTGAGTTCACGGTCGAGGCGCCCGAGTCGTTCGTGGCCGGCACCCTGGCCCCCGGCCAGGCGCCCCGCGGCACCGTCCTCGTGCCGGAGGACCGCGGCGCTGCCGTCGCCAGCGCCAACACCCCCGAGGCGCTGCACCTGCGCATCCCGGCCGACGTGGAGCACCCCGACCCGGTCCGGGTCCGGGTGCACGGCCGCGGCGCCGGGCGGCGCAGCAACGCGCACTACGTCATCGAGGCCGAGCGGCACAGCAAGGCCCTGGTGATCCTCGACCACAGCGGCAGCTGCGACCACACCGGCAACGTCGAGGTCGTCCTCGGCGACGGTGCCGACCTGACCGTCGTCAGCCTGCAGCGCTGGGACGACGAGGCCCTCCACCTGGGACAGCACGAGGCCCTCGTCGGGCGGGACGCGACCTACAAGCACATCGTCGTCACCCTCGGCGGCAGCATCGTGCGGGTCAACTCCAACGTGCGCTACGCCGGCCCCGGCGGCGACGCCACCCTGCTGGGCGTCTACTTCGCCGACGCGGGCCAGCACCTGGAGCACCGCTCGTTCGTGGACCACAACGCCCCCCGGTGCACCTCGCTGGTCACCTACAAGGGCGCGCTGCAGGGCGAGAGCGCCCGCACCGTGTGGGTCGGCGACGTGCTGATCCGCAAGGAGGCCGAGGGCATCGAGACCTACGAGCTCAACCGCAACCTGGTCCTCACCGACGGCGCCCGCGCCGACTCCGTGCCCAACCTGGAGATCGAGACCGGTGAGATCGCCGGAGCCGGCCACGCCAGCTCCACCGGTCGCTTCGACGACGAGCAGCTCTTCTACCTGATGTCCCGCGGCATCACCGAGGACGAGGCCCGTCGCCTGGTCGTGCGCGGCTTCTTCGCCGACATCGTGGCCAAGATCGGCGTGCCCGAGGTCGTCGAGACCGTCATGGCCTCCATCGACGAGGAGCTGGCCCTCACCACCGGGGCGGCCACGGCATGAGCCAGCCCGCCGTCGTCGGTCCGGAGCCGGTGCACGTCTGCGCCCTGGGCGACCTGCCCGAGGTCGGGGCGGTCGTCGCCGACCTCGGCGGGCGCCGCGTGTCCATCGCCCGCGACTCCGCCGGCCACGTGCACGCCTTCGACGACACCTGCACCCACGCCAACGTCTCGTTGGCCGAGGGCGAGGTCGAGGGCGAGCTCATCGAGTGCTGGCTGCACGGGTCGCAGTTCGACATGACCACCGGAGAGCCCAGGAGCCTGCCCGCCACCCAGCCGATCGCGGTGCACACCGTGACGCTGGAGGGCGACCAGGTCTGGGTCACCCTCGCCGACTGACCTCCTCCCGCACCCACCCCATACCCCTCTTCGTTCCCCAAGGAGCACCATGACCACCCTGGAGATCCGCGACCTGCACGTCAGCGTCGCCGACGACGACGCCACCGAGATCCTGCGCGGCGTCGACCTGACCATCAGCTCCGGCGAGACCCACGCGATCATGGGTCCCAACGGCTCGGGCAAGTCCACCCTGGCCTACGCCGTCGCCGGCCACCCCAAGTACACCGTCACCAGCGGCCAGGTGCTGCTCGACGGCGAGGACGTCCTGGCGATGGGCGTCGACGAGCGCGCCCAGGCCGGGCTGTTCCTGGCCATGCAGTACCCCGTCGAGGTGCCGGGCGTCACCGTGTCCAACTTCCTGCGCACCGCCAAGACCGCGATCGACGGCGAGGCCCCCAAGCTGCGCCACTGGGTCAAGGACATGAAGGGCGCCATGGAGCTGCTCCGGATGGACCCCGCCTTCGCCGAGCGCAACGTCAACGAGGGCTTCTCCGGCGGTGAGAAGAAGCGCCACGAGATCCTCCAGATGGAGCTGCTGCGGCCTCGGATCGCGATCCTCGACGAGACGGACTCCGGTCTGGACGTCGACGCGCTCAAGGTCGTCTCCGAGGGCGTCAACCGCGTCAAGGAGTCCACCGGCCTGGGCGTCATGCTCATCACCCACTACACCCGCATCCTGCGCTACATCGAGCCGGACTACGTGCACGTGTTCGTCAACGGCCGCGTGGCCGAGTCCGGGGGCCGCGACCTCGCGGACCGCCTGGAGGAGGAGGGCTACGACCGCTTCCTCACCGCGGGCGTCTGAGGACCCTCGGACCCCACCCCCGCCGAGGAGGTATGACGATGGGCCGGCCCACCACGCACCCGGGCACCGCGGAGCCCGCCTCCGCGACCCCCCGGCCGTTCAGCAGCACCGAGCTGACGCGCATGCGCGCGCAGTTCCCGCTGCTGGGCCGCACGGTGCGCGGGGGCCGGCCCCTCGTCTACCTCGACAGCGGGGCGACGTCGCAGAAGCCGCGGGTGGTGCTGGACGCCGAGCGCGAGTTCTACGAGCAGCACAACGCCGCCGTGCACCGCGGTGCCCACCAGCTGGCTGAGGAGGCCACCGAGGCCTTCGAGGGCGCCCGGGAGACGGTGGCCCGCTTCCTCGGTGCCGTCGCCGGTGAGATCGTCTTCACCAAGAACGGCACCGAGGGCCTGAACCTGCTGGCCTACGCCTTCTCCAACGCGGCCGCGCCCGGCGCGATGGACGGCGTCGACGAGGCCTGGGCCGACCGGTTGCGCCTGGGCCCCGGCGACGAGGTCGTGGTCACCGAGATGGAGCACCACGCCAACCTCGTGCCCTGGCAGGAGCTGTGCCGGCGCACCGGCGCGACCCTGCGCTGGATCGGGGTCACCGACGACGGTCACCTGGGCGACCCGGACGAGGTCGTGGGGGAGCGGACCAGGGTGGTGGCGCTGACCCACGTGTCCAACGTGCTCGGGACGCTCAACGACCTCGGCCCGGACTCGCCGGTCGTCGCCGCCGCCCGGCGGGTCGGCGCGCTCGTCGTCGTGGACGCCTGCCAGAGCGCGCCCCACCTGGACATCACCTCGCTGACCGCCCCCGGGTCGGGGATCGACGCCCTGGTGTTCACCGGCCACAAGACCCTGGGGCCCTCCGGCGTCGGGGTCCTGTGGGCCCGCCGCGCGCTGCTGGAGGCGATGCCGCCCTTCCTCACCGGCGGATCGATGATCGAGGTCGTGCGGATGGAGGGCTCGACCTGGGCCCCGCCGCCGGCCAAGTTCGAGGCCGGCGTGCCGATGGCCGCCCAGGCCGTCGGCCTGGCCGCCGCGCTGGAGCACCTCTCCGGCTGGGGCCTGGACCGCGTGCGCGCCCACGACACGATGCTCATGGAGCGGGCGCTGGCCGCGCTGGCCGAGCGCCCGTGGGTGCGCGTCCTCGGCCCGGGCGACCCGGGCCAGCGGGTGGGCTGCGTGTCCTTCGTCGTCGACGAGGTCCACCCCCACGACGTGGGTCAGGTCCTGGACGACGCCGGGGTGGCCGTGCGCACCGGGCACCACTGCGCCTGGCCCCTGCACCGCCGCCTGCGGGTGCCCGCCTCCACCCGGGCCAGCTTCGCGCTGTACACCACGCCGCAGGAGATCGAGGCCTGGACGGACGCCCTGGACCGGGTGCCCACGATCTTCCGGACGGGAGCGGCCTGATGGACCTGTACGGCGAGCTGATCCTCGACCACGCCAAGCGGCCCCAGCACGCCGGGCTGCGCGAGCCCTACGACGTCGAGGTCAACCACGTCAACCCCACCTGCGGCGACGAGATCAGCCTGCGGGTGCACGTGGTCGGCGAGGGGCGCGACGCGGTGCTGCAGGACGTCTCCTACGACGCCCTCGGCTGCTCCATCTCCGTGGCCTCGGCCTCGGTGCTGGCCGAGGAGTCCATCGGCCGGCCGGTCGTGGAGACCCTGGCGACCTACCGCCACCTGCACGACATGCTGACCAGCCGGGGCACCGACCCGGGCGACCCCGAGCAGATCGGCGACGCCGTCGCCTTCGCCGGGGTCGCGCGCTACCCCGCCCGCGTCAAGTGCGCGCTGCTGTCGTGGACCGCCTACCTGGACGCCCTCGCCCGGGCGGGGGCCGACATCTCGGCCGCCAGCACCGACGCGGGCCCCGGGCCCGGGTCGGACCGGACGGCCACCGGCGCCGGCCGGGACAGCACGCCCAGATCCTGAGAGACTGGCCCACGAGGCCGGACCGAGCACCACCGACCCCTTTGATGGAGGAACCCATGGAGACCACCGCACCGCCGAACGTGGCGGACATCGAGGAGGCCCTGCGTGACGTCGTGGACCCCGAGCTGGGGATCAACGTCGTCGACCTGGGCCTCGTCTACGGCGTGACCGTCGACGCCGCCAGCCACGTCGTCATCGACATGACGCTGACCTCGGCGGCCTGCCCGCTGACCGACGTCATCGAGGACCAGATCGCCCAGTCCCTCGAGGGTCTGGTCGCCAGCCACCGCATCAACTGGGTGTGGATGCCGCCGTGGGGACCGGACAAGATCACCGACGACGGCCGCGAGCAGCTGCGCGCCCTCGGCTTCAACGTCTGAGCCGGTGGGCCGGGCGGACGGCCCGGACGTGACGGTCGACGTCGCGCCCGAGCGCCTGGACGGCTGGCTCGACCGCTTCGCCGACTCCCACGGGGAGGTCACCTGGTCCGTCGACGACGGGCGGGGGACCTCCCCGTCGTCGTGGCTGGTGCGGGCGGCCGACGGGTCCTGGGCGCGCCTGACCGCCTGGCGCGCGGCCACGGGGGAGCGGGCGACACAGGAGTGGGCGCTCCCCCCGGCCCTGCTCGTGCTGCTGGTCCGGCGCGGAGGGTATGCCGTGGGCCTGGCCGCCCCAGACGCCTCGCTCCCCGCCTCCAAGACCGGCACCCGCCACGTGCAGTCGCGGACCGCCGCCGGGGGGTGGTCGCAGCAGCGCTACGCCCGCCGCCGGGCCAACCAGGCCGACGCCCTCGTCGAGGGGGTCGTCGGCCACGCCGTGCGCGTCCTCGAGGAGGGGGAGCGGCGCACCGGTGCCGTCGCCGGGCTGGTCCTCGGCGGCGACCGGACCCTGGCCGCCCAGGTGCTCGACACGGTGGCGACGGGGCCGCGGACCCGGCTGCACGGCATACCCCGCAGGGAGCTGTGGGACGTGCCGGACCCCCGGCGGTCGGTCCTGGAGGAGGCCGTCCGCCGGGGGCGGGCCGTGCGGGTGACGGTGCACAACGCCTGACCCGGGGCAGGGCCGGGGGCGTCGGGCGGGCTCAGCCGGCGACGGCCACCGGCTCGACGGCGTCGCGGTCGTCCCGGCGCCACGGGTCGCCCTCGCGGGGGGCGTCGTAGCGCTCCCGGTCGAGGATGCCCTGACGCTTGGCCACGATCGTGGGCACGAGCGCCTGCCCGGCGACGTTGGTCGCGGTGCGGCCCATGTCCAGGATCGGGTCGACCGCCAGCAGCAGGCCCACGCCCTCCAGGGGCAGGCCCAGCGTCGACAGCGTCAGCGTCAGCATGACGGTGGCACCGGTGACGCCGGCGGTGGCCGCCGAGCCGATGACCGCGACGAAGGCGATGAGCAGGTAGTCGGTCACGCCCAGGCTGACCCCGAAGAACTGGGCGACGAAGATCGCCGCGATCGCCGGGTAGACGGCGGCGCAGCCGTCCATCTTCGTCGTCGCGCCGAGCGGCACCGCGAAGGAGGAGTAGGCCCGCGGGACGCCGAGGTTGCGCTCGGTGACCGCCTGGGTGACCGGCAGCGTGCCGATCGAGGAGCGGGAGACGAAGGCGAGCTGGATCGCCGGCCACGCGCCGGTGAAGAACTGCCGCACCGACAGGCCGTGCATCCGCAGCAGGACCGGGTAGAGCACGCCGATGACGAGCAGCAGGCCGACGTAGACGGCCAGCGTGAAGCGGCCCAGGGAGCCGATCGTCGTCCAGCCGTAGGACACGACCGCGTTGCCGAGCAGGCCGACGGTCGCCAGCGGGGCGAGCAGGATGACCCACCACAGGACCTTCTGCACGACCGTCAGGGCCGAGCGGGTGAAGGTGAGGAACGGCTCGGCCTCCCGACCCACCTTGATGACGGCGATGCCGACCGCGATGGCCAGCACGAGGATCTGGAGCACGCTGAAGGACAGCGACACCTCGCCGTCGTCGCCGCCGCGCGCGCCCAGGCCGAGCACGTTGGCCGGCACGATGCCGGTGAGGAAGTCGAGCCAGGAGCCGGTGCGGGAGGGCTCGGCGGCGTCGGCGGCGCTGACGCCGGCGCCGCGCGCAGGGTCGACGACCCACCCCACGACGAGGCCGATGGCGACGGAGACGAGAGCGGTGATCGCGAACCACAGCAGGGTGTTCCACGCCAGGCGGGCGGCGTCGGTGACCTCGCGCAGGTTGGCGATGCTGGAGACGATGGCCAGGAAGACCAACGGCGGCACCAGGGTGCGCAGCAGGGTGACGAAGGTGGAGCCGATGATGGCGAGGGTCTCGGAGAGCCAGGTCGGGTTCTCGGCGCTGGCGCCGGTGGCGCGGGCCACCAGGCCCAGCACCACACCGAGCACGAGGCCGATGAGGACCTGGGTGCCGAAGGACACCCGGGGGAGACGGGAGAGCACGTAAGCGGCCTTTCGGGGCGGACGGACAGGGATGCCGTGCCGCACCCGCCCAGGACGCTCGCGCTGGTCCCGGACGTCGGTGCGACACCGGGGACCAACTGCCCGCACCCGCTGGTCATTCCGCTCGCTTATGGTGATCTGAGTCACCAGTTATGAGCGGTCAGGCGTCGTAGTCGTCCACGCTGCCGGCGTTGAGCACGTCGCACTGGTTCGGGTCGCCCGAGTCGTAGCCGCGCATGAACCAGCCCATCCGCTGCTCGGAGGAGCCGTGCGTCCAGGTGTGCGGGGTCACCTGACCCTGCATGCGCTCCTGGATGGAGTCGTCGCCAACCGCCGCGGCCGCCGACAGGGCGGACTCGATGTCCTCCCGGCTCAACGGCTCCAGCAGCAGGTTGCCGTCGGCGTCGCGGGTGCGGGTGGCGTTGCCCGCCCAGGCCCCCGCGAAGCAGTCGGCCTGGAGCTCGACCCGGACGGCGCCGGACTCGGGGCCCTGCTGGTCCTGCTGGGACGCGCGCAGGGCACCGGTGTAGTTCTGGACGTGGTGGCCGTACTCGTGGGCCAGGACGTACATCTGGCTGAAGTTGCCGCCGTCGGCTCCCAGCTGGCTCTCCATCTGGGAGAAGAACCCGGTGTCGAGGTAGATCGTGCTGTCCACCGGGCAGTAGAACGGGCCGACCTGGCTGCTGGCGGTGCCGCAGCCGGTGTTCACCTGGCCCGTGAAGATGATGGCCTCGGTGGCCCCGGCGTCGGGGGCGACCTGGTCCCAGTAGTCCACGAGGGAGACCATCGTGGCCTTCATCCGGCAGTCCACGTCCTCGTTCGCGTCGGCCCCCGTCTGGCACTCGGCCAGCTCGACGTTCTCCGCCGACGACTGCGTCTGACCGCCCCCACCGCCGAGGATGGCGCCCGGGTCGCCGCCGAAGAGCATCACGACCAGGGCGAGCAGGACGGTGCCGATGCCGCCGCCGACGGCCAGGCCGCCGCCGCCGCCACCTCCGCGCCGGGCCGCGCCCGAGCCGATGTTGGCGTTCTCCCTGAAGGTCATCTGTCCGCCTCTGCCGTTCTCCTGCGCCGGTCGGGCGACCGCACGCCTAGCGCGTAGACTAACCACCCTGGTCGCCGCGCCGCACCCACAGGTGCGGGCCGACCACCATCCACGTCCTGATCCCGCCCGGGGTCGTCGTCGCGCCCCGGAGGAGGGACCCGCCATGATCACCGCCAGCGGCGTCGAGGTGCGCGTGGGCTCCCGCCTGCTCATGGAGGACGTCTCCTTCCGTGTCGGCCCGGGCGACCGCGTGGGTCTGGTGGGCCGCAACGGGGCGGGCAAGACCACGCTGACGCGCATCCTCGCCGGCCAGGGCGATCCGGCCGGCGGGACCGTCACCCGCACGGGGGACGTCGGCTACCTCCCGCAGGACCCGCGCACCGGCGACCTGGGCGTGCTCGGCCGCGACCGCATCCTCTCGGCCCGCGGCCTGGACGAGGTGATCCGCGGGATGCGCCGCGCCGAGGAGCAGATGGCCGCCGGGGAGGGCCAGGTGCGCGAGCAGGCGATGGAGCGCTACGGGCGCCTGGAGGCCCGGTTCACCGCCCGGGGAGGGTATGCCGCCGAGGCGGAGGCGGCGTCGGTCGCCAGCTCCCTCGGTCTGCCCGACCGCGTGCTGGCCCAGCCGCTCCACACCCTCTCCGGCGGTCAGCGCCGGCGGATCGAGCTGGCGCGGATCCTCTTCTCCGGGGCCTCCACCCTGCTCCTGGACGAGCCCACGAACCACCTGGACGCGGACTCGGTGGTCTGGCTGCGCGACCACCTGCGCAGCTACGTCGGCGGACTGGTGATCATCTCCCACGACGTCAGCCTCATCGACACGGTCGTCAACAAGGTCTTCTACCTCGACGCCAACCGGCAGGTGCTCGACGTCTACAACATGGGGTGGAAGGCCTACCTGGCCCAGCGCGAGGCCGACGAGCGCCGCCGGCACCGGGAGCGGGCCAACACCGAGAAGAAGGCCGCGGCCCTCATGGCCCAGGCCGACAAGATGCGCGCCAAGGCGACCAAGGCCGTCGCGGCGCAGAACATGGCCCGCCGGGCCGAGAAGATGCTCGCCGGGCTGGAGGGGGAGCGGGCGTCCGACAAGGTCGCCAAGCTGCGCTTCCCCACGCCCGCGCCGTGCGGACGGACGCCGCTCACCGCCGAGGGGCTCTCCCGCTCCTACGGCTCGTTGGAGATCTTCACCGACGTCGACCTGGCGATCGACCGCGGCTCCCGGGTCGTGGTGCTGGGCCTCAACGGGGCGGGCAAGACCACCCTGCTGCGCCTGCTCGCCGGGGTGGACGCGCCGGACACCGGCGAGGTCGTGCCCGGCCACGGGCTCAAGCTGGGCTACTACGCCCAGGAGCACGAGACCCTCGACGTGCACCGGTCGGTGCTGCAGAACATGAAGTCCGCCGCGCCGGACCTCGACGAGACCGCGACCCGCAAGGTGCTCGGGTCCTTCCTCTTCACCGGGGACGACGTCGAGAAGCCGGCCGGCGTGCTCTCCGGCGGGGAGAAGACCCGGCTGGCCCTGGCGATCCTCGTCGTCTCCGCGGCCAACGTGCTGCTCCTGGACGAGCCCACCAACAACCTCGACCCCGCCTCCCGGGAAGAAGTCCTGTCCGCGCTGCGCTCCTACGAGGGTGCGGTCGTCCTCGTCAGCCACGACGAGGGCGCGGTCCAGGCGCTCGAGCCCGAGCGGGTCCTGCTGCTCCCCGACGGGGTCGAGGACCTCTGGGGACGGGACTACGAGGACCTGATCGCGCTGGCCTGACCGGCCACGGACGAGCGGCACGCCCCCCCCGGGCGCGCCGGAGAAGGAGCGCGGATGACCATCGGCACCGGGATGCGCGGGGGCATGACCTACCGCAGCTTCACCAAGGACCCCTCCGTCCGCGACCACCGGCTGGAGGCCGGCACCGCGCGGCGGGTGCTGGGCTACGGCCGCCCGTTCCTGCGCGAGATCGTCGTCTACCTGGCCCTGACCATCCTCGCGGGCGTGCTCGTCACCGCCGTGCCGCTGCTGCTGCGGCAGATCATCGACAACGGCGTGGAGGTCGGCGACCGGGACGTGGTCGTGCGGCTCGGACTGGTCGTCGCCGGGATCGCCTTCCTGGAGACCCTCGTGACCGTGGTCAGCCGGTGGCTGGGGTCGCGGATCGGCGAAGGGCTCATCCTCGACCTGCGCGCGGAGGTCTTCTCCCACGTCCTGCGCCAGCCGATCGCCTTCTTCACCCGGGCCCAGACCGGAGCGCTGGTCAGCCGGCTCAACAGCGACGTCATCGGGGCGCAGACGGCGTTCACCTCGATCCTCTCGGGCCTGGTGAGCAACGTCGTCCAGCTGGTCCTCATCCTCGCGGCCCTGCTGTCGATGAGCTGGCAGATCACCGTGCTCGCGCTGCTGCTGCTGCCGATCTTCCTCGTCCCGGCGCGGTTCATGGGTGCCCGGCTCTCGGCCCTGACCCGTCAGCAGATGGGGCTGAACGCGGACATGCACACCCGGATGACCGAGCGGTTCAACGTCGCCGGTGCCCTCCTGGTGCGTCTTTTCGGCCGGCCCGAGGAGGAGGACGCGCAGTACGCCGTGCGCGCCAAGGGGGTGCGTGACGCCGGGGTGGCCATCGCGGTCAACCGGGTCGTCTTCATGGCCGGTCTGGGCCTGGTCGCCTCGCTGGCGACCGCGCTCGTCTACGGCATGGGTGGGCTCATGGCCGTGGCCGGTGAGCTGACCGTCGGCACGCTCGTCGCGATGGCCGCCCTGCTGTCGCGGCTCTACGGACCCCTGACCGCGCTGTCCAACGTGCGGGTCGACATCATGACCGCGCTGGTCTCCTTCGAGCGGATCTTCGAGGTCCTCGACCTGCGACCCCTCGTCCGCGAGGCCGACGACCCGGTGGACATCCCCGACGGTCCGGTCGGGGTCGCGCTCGAGGACGTGTCCTTCGCCTACCCGGCGGCCGACGAGGTGTCCCTGGCCTCCCTGGAGCAGCGGCCCGAGGCGGAGACCCTGGACGGGCGTCCGGTGCTGGAGCACGTCGACGTGCAGGTGCCGGCGGGGTCGATGGTGGCCCTCGTGGGGCCCTCCGGGGCGGGCAAGACGACGCTGACCAACCTGGTGGCCCGCCTGCACGACCCCACCGGGGGAGCGGTCCGGATCGGCGGGGTGGACCTGCGCGAGGCCTCGATGGACTCGCTGCGCCGCACCGTGGGCGTGGTCACCCAGGAGGCGCACATGTTCAACGACAGCGTGCGCGTGAACCTGCTCTACGCCCGCCCCTCGGCGACCGAGGAGGAGCTGTGGCAGGCCCTGCGCGGCGCCCGGATCGAGGACCTGGTCCGGCGGCTGCCCGACGGGCTGGAGACCGTCGTCGGCGACCGCGGCCACCGGTTGTCCGGCGGCGAGAAGCAGCGGCTGGCGATCGCCCGGCTGCTGCTGAAGTCGCCGTCCGTCGTCGTCCTCGACGAGGCGACGGCCCACCTGGACAGCGAGTCCGAGGCAGCCGTCCAGCGCGCCCTGGACCAGGCCCTGGCCGGTCGGACGTCCATCGTCATCGCCCACCGGCTCTCCACCGTGCGCGACGCCGACCTCATCCTCGTGCTCCAGCACGGCCGGGTGGTGCAGCGGGGCACCCACGAGCAGCTGCTCGCCGAGGGCGGCCTCTACCGGACGCTGCACGACACCCAGTTCCGGGAGTGAGCCCCAGTTCCGGGAGTGAGCCCCCGTTCGCGGGAGTGAGCCCCCGTTCGCGGGAGTGAGCCTCGTTCGCCGGAGTGAGCCCCCTTCCGGGAGTGGTCCTCAGGCGTCCTCCTCGTCCCAGATCCGCACCCTGCGCGGCCGGCTGCTGCGCGCCGAGGCCCGGTCGTCGGCGGTCTCGCCCCGCCGCTCCTCACGCGCGGTCTGCCGCGCCATGACGAGGACGAGCACCAGCCCCACGGGCACCGTCAGCCACCACTGCAGCGCGTAGGCGAAGTGCGAACCGAGCCGGGTGTCCGGACGGGCCAGCGGCGCGGGTCGGTCCGTCGGGGGCGGCTCCTCGGCCTCCAGGATCAGGTAGGCCCCGACGAGCGGCTGCCCGGTCGCCCCGGCCAGCCCGGGCACGTCGACGGAGGCCAGCTGGCCCTCCGGGAGGTCCCGGCCCAGGTCCGGCTCCGAGGGACGCAGCCACCCGGTGACCGTCACCGGTCCGGCGGGAGGCGGGGGCACCTCGGGCTCGGTGGCCGCCGTCTCCGCGTTCCGGACCCAGCCTCGGTCCACCGCCAGCGCGGCGTCCTCCCCGGTAGCCAGCGGGACGAGCACCTCGTACCCGAAGACGCCCTGATAGGGGCGGTTGCGCACGAGGTGCTGGTCGGAGGCGGCATACTCCCCCTCCACCTGCACCCGGCGCCACTGCTGGTCCGGCGGCAGGGTCCCGTCGGGACGCAGCACCTCGCCCAGGGGCACGGCCGGGGCGTCGTAGTTGGCCTCGACGAGGTCGCGGCGCTCGACCTTCTCCTGGTGCCGCTGCCACTGCCACGCCCCCAGGCCGGCGGCGGCCACGCCGAAGAGCACGGCGAGCAGGAGGTAGGCGATCCACCGGGGTCGCCGCAGCACGGAGAGCACCTCAGCCGTCCGCCTCCGTGAGGTCCTCGACCGGGACCACGTCGATGAGGAAGCCGCGCAGCTGGACGAAGTCCCGCAGGTGCTCGCGGTGGTCGGGGCAGGCGAGCCACACCTTGCGCCGGTCGGCGTCGTGCAGCCGGGGGTTGCGCCACCGCACCGCCGAGTCCGCGCGGCGGCGGCAGCCCTTCGCGCTGCAGGCCAGACGGTCCGGCGGGAGCGGTCCAGGGCCCGGTCCGCCGAGGAGCCCGCCGGTCACGAGGCCTCCCGGTGCTCCGGGTCGTCCAGCGGACGGCTGGAGACCACGGTGCCCACGATCGGGCCGTCGTCGTCCGCGGTGGGGCGGTCTGCGACCCCGGACGGGCGGCCCGCGGCCGCACCGGTCGCGGGGTCACCGGACCCGGGTTCGTCGGCCGCGCCCGAGACCGGTCCCGGAGCGGGGGCGGGCCCCAGCCCCCGCACCGGGGACAGGGGTGCCGGCCCGGTCACGCTGGTCCGGCGGTCGACCGCGTTGGCCACCATGACGGCCACGGAGGGGAGCACGACCGCCGCCGCGACGAGCAGCGAGCCGACGAGGTACCACTCCGAGACGATGGCCCACACCGCGAGCGGGAAGGAGGCGGTCCGGATCCCCATGGCGACCAGGTAGCTGCGCATCCGGCGGCTGCGGTCGGCCTCCACCGACGCACGGGCCGACGTCACCGCCTGGACGGGACGCCTCGCCGGGCCGGGTCTGGCAGGGGTGGGCACCTGTCCACGATACGACTACCGTGACCTCCGTGAGTGCTCCCACCCCCGCCACCGAGTCCGCCGCCCCCTCCGCCGACGCCGCCGGGCCCAGGCCCCAGGCCGTCCTCGTCACCGGCGGCAACCGCGGGATCGGGCTGGCCATCGCCCGGGCCTTCGCCGCGGACGGCCACGACGTGGTGGTCACCCACCGCAGCGGTGAGCCGCCGGAGGGTCTGCAGGGGGTGCGCTGCGAGGTCACCGACAGCGAGAGCGTGGACGCGGCGTTCACCCGGGCCGAGGAGATCCTCGGCCGGCCCGTGGAGGTGCTCGTCGCCAACGCGGGCATCACCCGTGACGGGCTGCTCATGCGGATGAGCGACGAGGACTTCGAGGCGGTCCTGGACACCAACCTCACGGGGGCCTTCCGCTGTGCCCGGCGGGCGGTCAAGGGAATGATCCGGGCCCGGGCCGGACGGATCATCCTCGTCTCCTCCGTCGTCGGGCTGCTCGGCTCGGCCGGGCAGACCAACTACGCGGCCTCCAAGGCCGGGCTGGTGGGGCTGGCGCGCTCGATCACCCGCGAGCTGGGCGGGCGCGGCATCACCGCCAACGTCGTGGCGCCGGGGTTCGTGCGGACCGAGATGACCGACGAGCTGCCCGAGGACCTCCAGAAGACCTACCTCTCGCAGATCCCGGCCGGCCGCTTCGCCACCCCCGAGGAGGTCGCGCACGTGGTGCGCTTCCTCGCCGGGCCGGACGCGGCATACATCAGCGGTGCGGTGGTTCCGGTGGACGGTGGGCTGGGGATGGGGCACTGACGGCGCGTCCGTCCCGGTCACGCCGCCTCCGACGACTGCGGGCGGCCACGCACTAGAGTCTCGCCCATGCTCCTCGACGGCAAGAAGATCCTCATCACCGGTGTCCTCATGGACTCCTCGATCGCCTTCCACGTGGCCCGTATGGCCCAGGAGCAGGGTGCCGAGGTCGTGCTGACCTCCTTCGGCCGCACCTTCCGCATCACCCAGACCATCGCCAAGCGGCTGCCGCAGCCGGCCCCGGTCGTCGAGCTCGACGTCACCGACACCGAGCACCTCGACACGCTGGCCGAGCGCGTGGGCGAGCACGTCGACCACCTCGACGGCGTGCTGCACTCGATCGGGTTCGCCCCCAAGGGGGCCTTCGACTTCATGCAGGCCCCGTGGGAGGACGTCGCGACCGCGGTGCACGTCAGCGCCTACTCGCTCAAGGCTCTGGCCGCCGCCTGCCTGCCGCGCATGGGGCCGGGCGGGTCCGTGGTCGGGCTCACCTTCGACGCGCAGTACGCCTGGCCGATGTACGACTGGATGGGCGTGGCCAAGGCGGCCTTCGAGTCCACCAGCCGCTACCTCGCCCGCGACCTCGGCCCGCAGGGCATCCGCTCCAACCTGGTCTCCGCCGGCCCGATCGCCACGACCGCGGCCAAGTCCATCCCGGACTTCCAGCAGTTCGCCAGGTGGGGCGAGCACGCCCCGCTGGGCTGGGACGTCAAGGACCCGGTGCCCGCCGCGCAGGCGTGCGTGGCCCTGCTGTCCGACTGGTTCCCGGCGACGACGGGCGAGATCGTGCACGTCGACGGCGGCTACCACGCCACGGGCTTCTAGCGGGCCTGGCTCTCGACGCACCCGGAGCGAGAAACACGTCCTGCAGCGGGGAGGAACCCGCTGCAGGACGTGTTCCGGCTGCAGGTCGGCGTATGGCGCCACCTGGTGCGGACTGTGGCGCCGGCGGGTCGGGGGCTCAGCCCTCGATGATCGTCCCCTTGCCGACCACGGTGATGCCGGAGTCGGTCACGGTGAATCCCCGGGCCAGATCCTGGTCGCGGTCCACGCCGATGTGCACGCCGGCCGGGACGAAGACGCCCTTGTCGATGATCGCCCGGTGGATCTGGCAGGACCGGCCGACCTCGACCCCGTCCATGAGGACCGAGCGGGTGACGTGGCTGAAGCTGTGCACCTTCACCCGGGGTGAGAGGACGGAGTCGCTGACCGTGGAGCCGGAGATGACGCAGCCCGGCGAGACCGCGGAGTTGACCGCGTGGCCGATCCGGTCGCCGGAGCCGTGCACGAACTTCGCCGGCGGCTGCGGGCCGTAGTTGGTGTAGATCGGCCAGGCCTCGTTGTAGATGTTGAACACCGGGTGCACCGAGACCAGGTCCATGTGGGCCTCGTAGTAGGAGTCGATCGTCCCCACGTCGCGCCAGTAGCCGCGGTCGCGGTCGGTCGCCCCCGGGATGTCGTTGTCCTTGAAGTCGTAGACCCAGCCCTCGCCGGCGTCCACGAACGACGGGACGATGTCCCCGCCCATGTCGTGGGAGGAGTCCTCCTTCTGGGAGTCCTCGATGACCGACCGCTCCAGGGCGTCCGCGGAGAAGACGTAGTTGCCCATCGAGGCCAGGACCTCGTCGGGGGCGTCCGGCAGCCCCTGCGGGGAGGTCGGCTTCTCCAGGAACTCCTTGATGCGGCGCGGGTCCTCCGGGTCGACCTCGATGACTCCGAACTGGTCGGCCAGCGAGATCGGCTGGCGGATCGCGGCGACCGTGCAGTCGGCGCCGCTCTCGACGTGCTGGGCCACCATCTGGGAGAAGTCCATCCGGTAGACGTGGTCGGCTCCGACCACGACGACGATGTCGGGCTTCTCGTCGTGCATGAGGTTCAGGCTCTGGAAGATGGCGTCCGCCGAGCCGGCGAACCACTGCTTGCCCACGCGCTGCTGCGCCGGCACCGGGGCGACGTAGTTGCCCAGCAGGGTCGACATGCGCCACGTCTTGGTGATGTGGGCGTCCAGGGAGTGCGACTTGTACTGCGTCAGCACGACCACCTTCAGGTAGCCGGAGTTGACGATGTTCGACAGGGCGAAGTCGATGAGCCGGTAGATCCCTCCGAAGGGGACCGCAGGCTTGGCCCGGTCGGCGGTGAGGGGCATCAGCCGCTTGCCCTCCCCGCCCGCCAGGACGATCGCCAGGACCTTGAGACGCGAACCGCGCTGCGCTGCCATGGCACGACCCTATGGCCTGCGGGCGACCCTTGGCGAGGGGGGCGGCCCCCCCGGGCGGGGCGGGCGGCATACCCGGCACCCCTGGTCGTGCCGCGCCCGGCACCACTAGGTTGGTCGTGTGCGCATCGACATCCTCACCCGCGAGTACCCGCCCCACATCTACGGAGGAGCGGGGGTGCACGTGGCCGAGCTGACCCGCGCCCTCCGGAGCCTGGAGGGGGTGCAGGTGCAGGTGCGCGCCTTCGACGACCCCGTCGAGGAGGAGGACACCGCCGGGTATGCCGTGCCCCCCGGCCTCGAGGAGGCCAACGGGGCGCTGCGCACGCTGGGGGTCGACCTGCTGATGGCCCACGACGTGGCCGGGGGAGGGGCCGACCTGGTGCACTCGCACACCTGGTACGCCAACCTGGGCGGTCACCTCGGAGGGCTCCTGGCAGACATCCCGCACGTGGTCAGCGCGCACAGCCTGGAGCCGCTGCGGCCGTGGAAGGCCGAGCAGCTGGGCGGCGGGTACGGCATCAGCTCGATGGCCGAGAAGGTGTCCTACGAGGGGGCGGCCGGGATCGTCGCCGTCTCCGCGGGCATGCGCCGCGACATTCTCGCGGCCTACCCCTCGGTCGACCCGGGCAAGGTCCACGTGGTGCACAACGGGATCGACAGCGAGCTGTGGCGGCGGGACACCTCCGAGGAGGCCGCGGAGTTCGTCCGGTCCCAGGGCCTGGACCCGCAGGCGCGCACGGCGGTGTTCCTGGGCCGCATCACCCGGCAGAAGGGGCTGCCCTACCTGCTGCGTGCGCTGCGGTCCGTCGACGACGACGTGCAGGTCGTCCTGCTGGCCGGTGCTCCGGACACGAAGGAGATCGAGACCGAGGTCGTCGGTCTGGTCGACCAGCTGCGCTCGGACCGGGGCGAGGGGGCGGCGCCGGTCGTCTGGATCGGAGAGATGCTGCCGCGCGAGAAGGTGATCGCCGTGCTGTCGCACGCGACGGTCTTCCTGTGCCCCTCGGTCTACGAGCCGCTGGGGATCGTCAACCTCGAGGCGATGGCCTGCGGGGCGCCGGTCGTGGCCACCGCCACCGGCGGCATCCCCGAGGTCGTGCTCGACGGTGAGACCGGCTGGCTGGTCCCGATCGAGCAGGTCACCGACGGGACCGGGACCCCGGTGGACGAGGACCGGTTCGTGGCGGACCTGGGCGAGGCGATCGTCGCGGCCCTCTCGGACCCGGAGGAGGCCGCCCGCCGGGGCGAGGCCGGGCGTCGTCGGGCGGTCGAGCAGTTCGCCTGGACGACGATCGCCGAGCGGACCGTCGAGGTCTACCGGGCCGTGCTGGAGGGCCGCGCCCCGCAGCTGCCCCAGCTGGGCTGACCCCGCTCGCGTCAGGTGCGGCGCCGGTGTCGCAGCCGGCGTGTCGTGCACAGGGGGGCCTCCGGTCCCGGCGTGTCGCGCACAGGGGGGCTTCCGGTCCCGGCGTGTCGCGCACCGTGCCGCCGCCGCTGCGGCGGGTCGCGTGCTGGGGCCCCGTTCCTGCAACAAGCCCTCCGGCTGTGTCCGTCGTCAGGCCCCCGGTCGCGGTGCGGCTCCCCCTGCCTGGACGTGGATCCGTGTCGATCGGGTCGGCCGAAAGGCCGTACCGGTCGAGAGCCACCCGTCCGGTCAGCACGGCACCCTCGCCGGCCCACAGGAAGGCCGCGACCAGACGGTCGTCGTGGGCCAGCGGACCGCGGTGGGGCGCGAAGACACCGGGGTAGACGGACCGGATGGTCCGACCCTCCGCATGGCGGATCGCATCTCCGGACCACCCCGCATCCCGCAGCTGGGCGGAGGTCGCCAGTCCGCGCTGGTGCTCCATGGCGGGAAAGGTGCGGGCCGGACGGGCCCTCCGACCCTGCCTCGGCGATGCGTCGATCGACATGACGGCGATGGTGACGGTGCGCCCCTGACAGCACGAGCGTCCGCGCCTCGTCCGTGGACAGGGTCCGCCACCGGACGAACGGTGTGGACGATGCGCCGTTGCTGCGTGTCGCGTGCTGCGTCGACGGCGTCAGGCCCCGCGACACGCAACAAGGGCGCCGCACGGTGCGCGACACGCCGGAGGGGGGCGGGGAGGTCGGCGGAGCCGTCAGGACCGTCGGTGTCGGTCCTCGCGGGACGTCTCCGGGAGCCGTCAGGACCGTCGGTGTCGGTCCTCGCGGGAGTCGCCGGAGCAACCGGGAGTGAGCGGGCCGCCGTCCCTACGACCGGTACGCCAGATGCAGGGCGGCCACGTTGGTGGCGTCGGCCAGCGCAGAGGCGGCCCTGGCCTGCAGCCGGCGGAGCAGCTCGGCCCGGGCGGCCGTGCTGGCCGCGTCGAGCGAGCCGGTCACCGAGTCCAGGCCGGCGTCGGCCAGGCGGAGCACCGTCCCGGCCAGGTCGACCACCCGCAGGGCACGGGGCGGCAGACCCCCCGGCAGACCCCAGCTCCCGGCGCCGTCCCGGACGGCCCTGGCCCGGGCTACCCCCCGCTCGGCGTCCGGGCCGAACGGGGGCGCGCCGGTGCGCGCCAGCTGCTCGGTGAGCGCCGTGAGGTCGGTCCGCAGGCCCAGCTCGGTCTGGCCCAGGTCCAGCGCCTCGATCCGGTGGGTGGGCACCGGCTCGGCCGGGTATGCCGTCCAGCGCGCCATCCAGCCCCGGTCACCCTCGGGGCCGAAGGGCTCGATCGTCGGAACCAGCGCGCCACCGACGGCCGGGACGAAGACGCACTCCTGCGAGCGGGTGGCCGCGTCGAGGAGCTCGACCGGACCGCGGGGCATCCCGGCGACGTCCCCTGGGCGCGGCAGCGCCACGAGCACGGCCCGCTCGCCCAGGGAGGCCCACAGCTCGACCGCCTCCACGAGGCCGGCGGACTCGTCCAGGTCCGGAAGGGCGCGACGGGGCAGCTCGGCCGCGGGCGTGCGGCCGCCCAGGACTGCCGTCCCCCACAGGGCGACGCGGACGCTGGCGGGCAGCTCGTGCTCGGACACGGCCCCGATGCTAGGCGCACCGGCGGGAGGCTGCGGACATGCTGCGGGGCTGCGCGGCGCGCCGCGCGGGACTGACTAGAGTGGCGCACCATGAGCGATGTCCTCGAATTCGCCGGTGTGGGCGTGCGCCGTGGGACGACCGACCTGCTCAGGGACGTCGACTGGTCGATCGAGGAGGGCGAGCGCTGGGTCGTCATCGGCCCCAACGGGGCCGGGAAGACGACCCTGCTGCAGCTGGCCGCCGCGCGCATGCACCCCACGACCGGCGTGGCAGGCGTGCTGGGCGAGGTGCTGGGGACGGTCGACGTCTTCGAGCTGCGACCCCGGATCGGCGTCTCCAGCGCCGCGGTGGCGGACCGCATCCCGGACGAGGAGCGGGTCAGCGACGTGGTCGTCACTGCCGCCTACGGAGTCCTGGGCCGCTGGCGGGAGGAGTACGACGCGGCCGACGAGCAGCGGGCCACCGAGCTGCTCGAGGCGCTGGGGGTCGCCCACCTGTCCCGACGGCGCTTCGGCACCCTCTCGGAGGGGGAGCGCAAGCGTGTGCAGATCGCGCGGGCCCTGATGACCGACCCTGAGCTCATGCTGCTGGACGAGCCGGCGGCGGGGCTGGACCTGCGGGGCCGGGAGGACCTGGTCGGCCGGCTCAGCCTGCTCGCTCAGGACCTGGAGGCCCCTGCGATGGTCCTGGTGACCCACCACGTGGAGGAGATCCCCCCGGGCTTCACCGACATCCTCATGCTGCGCGACGGCGGGGTGGTGGCCGCCGGCCCGATCGAGGTCACGCTCACCGCCGAGAACCTCTCCTCGACCTTCGGCATCCCCCTGGTGGTCGACCGCCACGGGGAGCGCTGGGCCGCCCGGGCCGAGCAGCCGCCGACGACGGCCGAGGACGCACCGCCCCCGGCGGGCCAGACCGCCCGGTGAGCGTCTGGGAGGTCGTCGCCATCATCCTGGCCGGCCTGGCAGCCGGCACCATCAACACCATCGTGGGGTCCGGCACGCTGGTGACCTTCCCCACCCTCCTCTTCTTCGGCTACCCCCCGGTGTCGGCCAACATCTCCAACAGCCTCGGCCTGGTCCCCGGCGGGATCACCGGGGCCTGGGGCTACCGCCACGAGCTGCGCACCCTCGGCCCCATGCTGCGCCGGCTGGCGCCGGCCTCGCTGCTGGGTTCGATCCTGGGCGCCCTGCTGCTGCTCGTCCTCCCGGCGGCCGCCTTCGAGGCCATCGTGCCCGTGCTGATCTTCCTGGCCCTGGTCCTCGTCGTCCTGGGCCCCCGCCTGTCGGCCTGGGCGGTCCGGCACCACGCGGACCGGATCACCCCGGGCCGGTGGGTCGTGCTGCTGCTGGGGATCCTTGTCGCGGGGATGTACGGCGGCTACTTCGGCGCGGCCCAGGGCGTGCTGCTGCTGGGGATCATGAGCATCCTGCTGCCGCTGGGCCTGCAGCAGATCAACGGGATCAAGAACGTGCTCGGCATGATCGTCAACTTCGTGGCCGCCGTCGTCTTCCTGATCGTCGCCCCCGGCATCGTGAACTGGACGATCGTGCTGCTCATCAGCATCGGCTCCCTCGTGGGCGGGGTGGTCGGGGCGCGGGTGGGCCGGTCCATGCCGCCGGCCCTGCTGCGCGCGGTCATCGTCGTCATCGGGTCGGTGGCCATCGTCAACCTGCTGCTGACCTGATGGACGACCAGCCGGCACCGGACCTCCCGGAGGGGGTCACCTGGATCGAGCGCCCCGACGACCCGCGCGTGCGCGACTACCTGCACCTCACCGACGTCGCCCTGCGCCGTGTGCTCGAACCGGCCGAGGGTCTCTACCTGGCGGAGTCAGACAAGGTCATCGGCCGGGCCCTCGCGGCCGGCCACCGGATGCGCTCGCTGCTGCTGACACCCCGGTGGGTCGAGGACCTCGCCCACCTCGTCGCACCGGCCGTCACCGCGGGCACGCCCGTCCACGTCGCCAGCCCCGCCGTCGTGCAGGAGATGACCGGCTTCCACCTGCACCGCGGGGCGATCGCCGCCATGCACCGGCCCCGGCTGCCGTCGCTCGACGAGGTCCTGGTCGGGGCCGGCAGCGTCGCGGTGCTCGAGGACGTGGTGGACCACACCAACGTCGGCGCGGTCTTCCGCTCCGCGGCCGCCCTGGGGGTGGACGCGGTCCTGGTCACGCCCCGCTGCGCCGACCCGCTGTACCGGCGCTCGGTCCGGGTGTCCATGGGGACCGTCTTCCAGGTCCCCTGGACCAGGGTGGAGCCCTGGCCCGGGGGCGTGGCCACCCTCCAGGGGGCCGGCTTCACCGTCGCCGCCCTCGCGCTGACCGACGACGCGGTGACCCTCGACCGGCTCGCCGCGGACGCCCCCGAGCGGCTCGCCCTCGTCCTGGGCACCGAGGGCGACGGACTGTCGCGGCGGACCGTGGAGGACGCCGACGTGGTCGTGCGCATCCCGATGGGCGGCGGTGTGGACAGCCTCAACGTGGCGGCCGCCTCGGCCGTGGCCTTCTGGGCGCTGCGACCCGAGGGGGCGCCTCCGGACCCTTGACGTCGGGGGACGGCGGACGGACACTGGGCTGTCGGACCCTCACCGCACCGCACCCAGGGGACTGCCATGGGAGACACCCGCAGCCCGGACCGCGCCGACGACCCGGTCGTCACCGATCCGGACAAGTACCACGTGGTCCTGGAGAACGACCGCGTCCGCGTCCTGGAGTACCGCGACGAGCCAGGAGCCCGCACCAGTGCTCACCGGCACCCGGACTCGGTGATGTGCACCCTCTCCGGCTTCGAACGTCGCCTCGCCTACGACGGCGGTTCCCGCGACGTGCGGATGGAGCAGGGTCACGTCGCCTGGCTGCCCGCCCAGGTGCATGCCGGCGAGAACATCGGGCGCACCTCCACCCACGTGATCTTCGTCGAGCTCAAGAACTCCACGACCAGGCCGAGCACCCACCCCGACGCCGCGCCCGCCTGACGCAGGCACGCCCAGGAACGGCTCACACGTCGTAGTCCACGACGACGGGGGAGTGGTCGGAGAGCCGCACCCCGCGGTGGTCACGGTCGACGACCGCCGAGACCGCGGTGCGGGCCAGGCGCGGTGTCGCCAGGTGGTGGTCGATCCGCCACCCCGTGTCCCGCTCGAAGGCCCCGCCCAACCAGCTCCACCACGAGTACGGCCCGTCCGTGCCCGGGTGCAGCGAGCGCACCACGTCGACGAGGGTCCGGGGCGAGAGCAGGTCGTCCATCCAGGCCCGCTCCTCGGGCAGGAAGCCCTCCGAGGTCTGCGCCCGGCGCCAGGCGGCCACGTCGTGCCGGGTGTGCGCCACGTTGAGGTCGCCCACCAGGAGCAGCTCGCGTCCCCGGGCGGCGGCGGCCCGCCGGCTCCGGGTCAGCTGCCGGGCGAAGGCGGCCAGGAAGCGCATCTTGCGCTCGTAGCGGACACCGCCGTCGGACGCCTCCCGCATGCGGGCGGGCACCTGCAACCGGGCCGGCAGCCCTCCCTTGGGCAGGTAGAGGCTGGCGACGGTCACCGGTGCCTCCGCCAGGTCCACCTCGACGTAGCGGCCCTCGTGCGCGTGCCGACCCAGCCCCCGGGCCAGCGGGACCCCGTCGGGTGCGGGGACGGTGTGCAGGTGCTCCTCGCCAGGCCCCCGCACCAGCACGCCCGCGTCCCACGTGCGCACGCCGACCGGTGCCTGCCGCGTCAGCACCGCGACCCCGTTGCGCCCGGCCACCTGCCCCGGCTCGTAGACCACGTGGCGGTCCCCGAACGCCCCCGGCGGCAGGGCCGCCAACGGACAGCGCACCTCCTGCAGGGCGACCACGTCGCAACCGCGGGTGGCCAGCCAGTCGCCGAACCCCCGGCGGTGGGAGGCCCGGATCCCGTTGACGTTGAGGGTGGCGACGCGGAGCACCGCTCGAGGGTATGCGCTGCCGCCGCAGCCGGCTCCCAGCGGGTCGTGCGAGGCTTCGGCACGTGCTGGAGCAGATCTGGGAGCGGGCCCTGACCACGCAGCCCGCCCCGTCGCCGACCGCGCTCCTGGTCCTGGCGCTGCTCGCCCTCCTCGTGACCTGGAGCCCCGTGGGCCACCGGGTGGTGCGCCACCTGGTCACCCTGCTGCACGAGGCCGGTCACGCCGCGGTCGGCGTGCTCGCCGGGAGGCGCGTGCACGGCATACGCCTGCACGCGGACACCTCGGGCCTGACGCTCTCGCGGGGCCGCGCCCGCGGACCGGGGATGGTGCTGATGCTGCTCGCGGGCTACCCGGCGCCGGCCCTGGTCGGCCTGGGCGCGGCCGCGCTGCTGTCCCGGGGGTATGCCGTGGGGCTGCTCTGGGCGCTCGTGCTCCTGTGCGGCGTGGTGCTGCTGCTCGTGCGCAACGTCTACGGGCTGCTGGTCGTGGTGGTAACCGGCGCCGGCGTCGCCGTCCTCTCCTGGGTCGCCGAGCCCCGGTTGCTCTCCTGGGTGGCCGCCGCGCTGGTGTGGGTGGTGCTGCTGGGGGCGCCCCGGTCGGTGGTCGAGCTGCAGCGGCACCGGCGACGTGGTGCGCGGGGCTCGGACGTCGACCAGCTGGCGGGGCTGACCGGCGTCCCCGCCGTCCTGTGGGTGGCCCTGTTCTGGCTGGTGGCGGTGGCCTGCCTGGGGGCGGCGGGCTGGTTGCTCCTGCGCTGAGGCCGGCTACTGGATCCCCTGCTCGATCAGGCGGTCGACCGCGGCGACGGCGTCCGCGTCACCGGCGATCCGGACGGCGGAACGGGGGCCGCGACCCCACGCCCACAGCGCCAGGTCGCGGGCGGTCCCGGTCACCGTGGCGGTGGGCAGCGCCGGGTCCGGCTCCTGACCCGCGCGACGCGCCCGGGCCATGTCGAACTCCGTGCCCGACTCCGGTCCGGTCCCGTGCCACCGGCCCACGTCCACCTGCCACCGGTCGCCGGTGTCGGTGGCGACCAGCTCGACCACGGCCGTGGAGTCGTCCTGGGCCCAGTCCGGGACGTATCCCCACATGACGTCGACGCAGTGCTCCACCGCGCCCGCGGCGACCTCCGGGTCGAGCGGGGAGGGTGGCAGTCCGGCGGTCAGCTCCGCGTCGACGCGGTGCAGCGTGGCCTCGTAGGTCTGCATGCGGCGGGTGAACCCCACCGTCTGGTCCGGGGGCCACCAGGACCAGCGGGGCTCGGCGTCGTCCAGCGCGCCGAGCTGCTCCAGCAGGGCGTCGGTGGCCCGGGCCCGCAGGGCGAGAAGCTCCTCGACGCCGTCCGGCCGCGGGGGCGCGGCCTGCTCCAGGGCCTCGACCCCCTCGTCGTCGCGCACGTCCGACCCCAGCACCTGCGCCCAGAACGCGTGCACCTCGGCCAGGTGGTGGAGCAGGTCACGGGCGTCCCACCCGGGGCAGGTGGGCACCGGTGCCTGCGGGTCGGCACCGGCGAGCACCTCGGCGAAGCGGTCGGACTCGGAGCGGATGACGGCCAGAGGGTCCATGACGTCGCAGGCTAGTCCTGCCGGGCCGGGGCGTCGAGGGCCTCGACCGCTTGCTCCCAGGCCTCCCGCGGCGTGGTGCGCCCTCCCCTGGCCGTCAGGCGCTGCCAGTCGCCGGGGCTGACCGCGTCGCGGGCCGCGGCGGTCCCGTCGGCCAGGCGTCGTGCGTAGGCCTCGGTCGGCGGGATGTCGCTGGCCCGGCGGACGGCCTCCGCCGCCCCCAGGAGCAGCGGGACCGGACCGCGCCGGTCCAGACGGGTGCACAGGACCGCCAGGTGCTCCAGGAGCTCCACGTCGACCTCGTTGTCCCCCAGGGCGAGCATCTGCGCGCCGTGGCCGACCATCCCCTCCCGGGCCGCGGCAAGGTCCCCGGCGGCGAGGTGGGCCTCGGCCAGGTTGAGCCGGTCCACCGCCATGCCCCAGACGTCACCCAGCCGTTCGTCGATCGAGAGCACCTCGCCCAGGAGCCGTCGGGCCGTGTCCGCGTCACCCTCGTCGAGCGCCAGCATGGCCAGGTTGTTCAGGCAGGTGGAGACACGCTCGTCGTCACCGGCGGCCACCGCCAGCCGGTGCGCCGTGCCGAGCAGCTCCCGGGCCGCGTCGACGCGGCCCCGTCGCATCTCGACGAGTCCCAGGCTGTTGGACTCCCGGCCCTGGGTGGCCAGGTCGCCCCGGGCCACGGCCGCGTCCAGGCACCGTCGCAGGATCTCGGCCGCGCGGTCCAGCTCCCCCTGCTGGTCGAGCATGATCCCCAGCCCGTGCCACGCCGCCAGGGCCTCGGGGTCCTGGCTGTCGCCGGCCACCTCGCTGGCGCGGGCCAGCCACCGTCGGCCCTCGTCCTGGCGGGAGGACAGGTGCCAGTGCAGGGTCAGGAGCCGGCACATCTCCAGGCCGGTCGCCAGCTGCGGCGATCCCGGGCGGAGGCACCAGTCGAGGGCCTGGGCGGTGTTGTGGTGCTGCTCCTCGAGGCTGTCCAGCGCCGCCACGTGGTGGGTGCCGCGCAACCGCGGGCACTCCCGGCGCACGAGCGCGGCCGCCACCTCCGCCTGCCGGCGACGGGCGTCGGCCTCCGCCACCGGGTCCTCCCCGAGGCGCTCCTGGGCGTAGGCGCAGACCACCCGCAGGATGCGGAAGCGGGGCTCCCCGGAGGCCTCCTCGTCGGCGTGCACGAGGCTGGCCTCGACGAGGTCGAGGAGCAGGTCGACGACGTCGTCGGCCGGCCGGTCGAGGACGGCCGCGGCGGCGTCCACCCCGAACGGGCCCCGGAAGACGCCGAGCCGGGCGAGGGCGTCGGCCGCGTCCTCGGTCAGCAGGCGCCAGCTCCAGTCGAGGGTGCTGCGCAGGGACAGCTGCCGGTCGGTGCGGTCCACCGCACGCCCGGCCAGGTCGAGGGCGTCGTCGAGGCGGGCCAGGACGGCCCGGGGCGTGAGGAGCCGGCTGCGGGCGGCGACCAGCTCGACCGCCAGCGGCAGCCCGTCGATCCGCTCGCAGACGGCCTCGACCACCTGGCGCTCGTCGTGGTCGGGCGACCAGCCAGGCCGCTGCCGACGGACGTGCTCGACGTAGAGGTCGACCGCGTCGGCAGGCTCGAGCGGTGCGAGCGGCGCGAGCTGCTCCCCGAGCAGGTGCAGGGGCGAGCGGGAGGTGGCGAGGACCTCCACGCCGGGTGCCTCCGCCAGCACGGAGGCGACGACCGGCGCCGCCGGGGCGAGGTGCTCCAGGTTGTCCATGACCAGCAGGAGCCGCCGACGGGACAGCCCCGCCAGCACCTGCTCCCGCGTGCCCGTGCCGCCCCGGACACCGGCGGCCGCCGCCAGCGCGCCCCATACCTGCTCCTCGTCGGTGGAACGGGCCAGGGGCACGAACCACACCCCGTCCGGCAGCTCGTCGCGGCGGGCGGCGACGGCGATGGCGAGCCGTGACTTGCCGACCCCCCCGGGACCCACGACCGTGACGACCCTGCCGGGGGCCAGCAGGCCCAGGACGAGGTCCACCTCCGTGTCCCGCCCCACGAGGGGCCCGTGGACCGTGGGAAGGTCCGCCGGGGACCCCAGGGAGCGGACCGCCCGGGGCCCGGGAGCCGCGGAGGTCGGGTCCAGCACCACCTCGTGCAGGCGCTGCGGGGCGTCGATGTCCTTGAGCCGGTGCAGCCCGACGTCCCGCAGCCGGACCTGGTCCTCGCCCACGAGGGCGCGGGTGCTCTCGGTGAGCAGCACCTGGCCCCCACCGGCGGTCGAGGCCACGCGCGCGGCGAGGTGGACGTCCATCCCGACGTAGCCGTCCTCGTGCCGCTGGGGGGCGCCGGTGTGCAGGCCCATCCGCACCTTCACGTCGACGTCCTCGGGCCAGGGGGTGGTGGCCAGGCGCTCCTGCGCCTGGACGGCGGCCGACAGCGCGTCCTGGGCCGTGCGGAAGACGACGAAGAAGGAGTCGCCCTCGGTCCCCATCTCGCTGCCGCCGTGGTCGTGGATGGCCTCGCGCATGATCATCCGCTGAGTGCTGAGCACCTCGCGGTAGGACAGGCCAAGGCGGTCCAGCAGCACCGTGGATCCCTCGATGTCGCTGAAGAGCAGCGTCAGGGTGCCCTCGGGCAGCCGGGGGCGGGGGGTCTCCTCGCGCGTGGACGCCTCAGCCATGGGGACCGGGCGGGCGTTCCTCGCGACGGTGCGCCGCGGCCACCTCTTCCAGCGCCCCGGCGTCGAGGGCCGACGCCGGGACCCGGGCCAGCCGGACCGGCGTGCGGGCGGTCACCGTCGCCGACCGGCGGCCACCCTCGAGCGCGGCGCGCTCGCCGATCACGGCACCGGGGCCGAGCTCGGCCAGGACGTCGCCGTCGACGCTGACGTCGAGGACGCCGTCGAGCACCAGGTGCACGTCGGTGCCCTCCTCGCCCTGGCGCACGACGTCCTCGCCCTTGCCGACCTGCACGATCCTGGGGGTCTGCTCCCCCCGCATGATGGTGCTCGAGAGCCGACGCTCGGCCGCCGACTCCGCGGCGATGGTGAGGGCGGGCGAGTCCTGGGACCCCCAGGGGGTGCGGTCGCCGAAGCTGTGGTCCAACCAGTCCTGCAGCTGGGCCAGGCCCGACTTGCTCTGCAGCCTGCCGTCGCTGCCGTAGACCCAGTGCCGGGGGAAGGAGGAGGCGCCGACCAGCTCGACGAGCCGGTCGCCGTCCCTGGTCAGCGTCAGTTGCAGAGTGGTCCACACGATGGGAGCCTGCCACCGCACGTAGGGCGCGTGCTTGACCGGACGGGGGAGGGGGATGCCGGTGCGGCCGCCCACCGTCTGCCGCAGGACCACCCGGTCCTCGGTGATCTCCGGCTCGGCCTGGAGCACCGGGAGGCCGAACCCCATGAACGTGACGGTCGCCACCCGGGCCCGGACGGTGGTGCTGCCCATGAGCAGTCCGGAGTCCTCCCCGTACCCGCCACGGGGCGGACCGTCGCCGAACTCGGCCCAGCCGGTGAGGACGTTGGCGAACCGGAAGCGGTCGTCGTCGCGCAGGGCGCGCACGTCCTCGGGGCCGTCGACGACGTCCCTGGGCGGGTCGTCGTAGTGCGACAGTCCCAGCTCGAAACCGCCGCGCAACCAGTTGCGGACGGACTCCGAGGGGATCCACGACATCGTGATCGCCTGGCCCTTGACGTCCATGGAGGGAAGTCAAGCACCACAGGCAGCGGCCCGCACCTGAAATTGGCCCGGGATCGTCCCTGGGGATGACGTCCCGGTCCTCGCGAGGAGGACCCGGTGGCGCCAGGGGGTGACAGGAGGCCTCCGGTGCCCTAGCGTCCGAGCATGGAGATCACCTTCGACGACGAGAACGACCCGCTGGACCACGTCATCAGCCTCGTGGAGGAGCGCTACGGCGTGCGCCTGCAGGTCGCAGGGCGGCCCGACGAGGGGCCCGGGTCCGACGACGGCGGGGACGGCAACCTGCAGGCGGCCCCCCGGCACGAGGCCCTGCGGAACAAGCAGGACCGCACCTGAGGTCCTGGACCGCCTGACCTGCGGGTCCTAGACCTCGGCGGCCAGACCGTCCACCACCTGCACCCCGCGCAGGTCTGCTGTCAGTGCGCCCGGGAGGCGCAGCTTGCTGCGCCGCACGCCTGATCCGACGACGACCGCCGCGCGGTCGAGGACACGGGCGTCGACGAGGACCGGCCAGTCGGCGGGCAGCCCGACCGGGGTGATGCCGCCGTGCTCCATCCCCGTGCGCGCGACCGCGTCGTCCATGGCCATGAAGGAACACTTGCGCACCTCCAGGGCCTTGCGGACCGTCCGGTTCACGTCGGCCCTGGTGTGACCCAGCACGAGCACCGCGCAGACGCGCTCCTCACCGGAACGGGCGCCGGCCACGACGAGACAGTTGGCCATGTCCGCCAGGTCCATCCCGGTGACCGCCACGAGGTCGGCGGTGTCGGCCGAGGCGGGGTCGATCTCGGCGACCTCGATCCGGCCCACGTCGACGGTGCCCGCGGACCGCATACCCTCCAGCGCCTCGCGGACGGGGTCGGCGAGGAGGTCGGGGCGCTCCAGCGCCGGGACCCAGGCCAGCCTCACAGCTGGTAGGTGCCGGTGATCGACCCCCGGGCCAGGACGTTGCCCAGCGTGCTGAACTGCGCCTTGGCGACCGACGTCCGGGCGTCCAGCCCGGTGTCGGCCACGTCCAGCGCCCACACCGTGAAGACGTAGCGGTGGGCGGGGTCGCCCTCGGGGGGTGCGCAGCCGCCGAAGTCGCGGGTGCCGTAGTCGTTGGCCAGCGTGGTCGCGCCCGCCCCGACCGGCTGACCGAACTCACCGGCACCGGTCGGCAGGGAGGTCACCTCGGGCGGGATGCCCACGACGGCCCAGTGGTGGAAGCCGCCGAGGACGGGCGCGTCCGGGTCGTGGCAGACGAGGAGGTAGGACCGGGTGCCCTCGGGGGCGCCGCTCCAGGACAGCTGCGGGGAGGTGTTGCCGAACCCGAAGCCGGCCGTCGACGGCAGCGGCGAGCCGTCCTCGAAGTCCTCGCTGGTGACCTGCAGCTCGGCGGGCGCGGCCGGCAGGTGCTCGAGCGGGTGCGGGGCAAGGGTGCGTTCCAGGTCCATGGCCCGACCCTAACGAGCGCGCCTGGCGGTCGCACGTGGGGCCGGGAGGCCCGTGGCACAGTGGCCTCATGGCCGACCCCAGGCGCTGCATCCTGCACCTGGACCTCGACGCGTTCTTCGCGGCGGTGGAGCAGCGGGACAAGCCGTCCCTGCGCGGGCGACCGGTGATCGTCGGGGGGACCGGGCACCGCGGCGTGGTCTCGACCGCGTCCTACGAGGCGCGGGTCTTCGGGGCCCGGTCGGCCATGCCGACGGCGGAGGCCCGCCGGCGCTGCCCGCCGGGCACCGCATTCCTCTCGTCCCGGTTCGCCGCCTACCGCGCCAGCTCCCAGGTCGTCATGGAGATCCTGCGCTCCCGCTCACCCCTCGTGGAGCAGGTGTCGGTGGACGAGGCGTACGTCGACCTGGCCGCGGGGGAGGCCCCGCCCGGCTGGGAGGGGGAGGCGGTCGAGGAGTGGTGCGGCCGCCTGCTCGGGGAGATCACCGCCGCGACGGGAGGCCTGACCGCCTCGGTGGGCGTGGCGACCTCGAAGATGATGGCCAAGCTGGCGAGCGAGATGGACAAGCCGGGCGGGACGACGGTCGTCCGGCCCGGGCGGGAGCTGGAGGTGCTGCACCCCCTGCCGGTGCGCGCGGTGCCCGGGGTCGGCCCGGCGACGGCCGCCCGGCTGCGGACGTTCGGGGTCGAGACGGTGGGCGACCTGGCCAGGGTGTCCCGCAGCGACCTCGTCGCGATCTTCGGGACGGCGCACGGGGAGTCGCTGCACCGCCTCGGACGCGCCGAGGACGACCGGGCCGTCGTGGTGGAACGGGAGGCCAAGAGCATCTCGGTCGAGGAGACCTTCGAGACCGACGTCGTCGAACGGCCCCTGCTGGAGGGTGAGCTGGCCCGGATGGCGGCCCGGCTGGCCGGCCGGCTGACGGACGCCACGACGTTCGCGCGCACGGTGACCGTGAAGGTCCGTCAGCACGACTTCAGCACCCAGACACGGTCGGCCACCCTGCCCTTCGCCACCGGGGACGAGACGGTCGTGCTGCGGGAGGGGCGCCGGCTGCTGGCGGGGGTGGACGTGTCCGGGGGGATCCGGCTGCTCGGCCTGGGGGTCAGCGGTCTGACCGACCACGCCCAGGAGGAGCTGGTCGTGCTGGACGGTGCCGTGCACCAGAACCTGCTCCTGCCCGACGCGAGCTCACCGGTCGAGGTGGCCACGGAGGCGGCGGGTCCCCCGAGCGCGGTGGCGACCCGGCTGGGCGGGTCCGAGGGCTGGCGGACCGGTCAGGACGTGCGGCACGACCACCACGGACCGGGGTGGGTGTGGGGCAGCGGACGCGGGCGCGTCACGGTCCGGTTCGAGGGTCCTCGGACGGCGCCGGGGCCGGTCCGGACTTTCACGACCGACGACCCCGCGCTGTCACCGGCGGACCCGCCGGACTGGCGCGCGGAGGAGGGTGAGGACGTCGGTGCGCGGTGAGCGGAGTGGCACGGAGCACCGGTCCGACCGTGCTAATCTTGTCCGTCGTTGCCCGCTCCGGCGGGTGGCACCCTGTCCGGGTGGCGGAATGGCAGACGCGCTAGCTTGAGGTGCTAGTGCCCTTAACGGGCGTGGGGGTTCAAGTCCCCCTCCGGACACGCTGCTGGACACACGCTTGCCCCGCGGTCGCGGTGACCAGCTTCTTCGCGTGGTCGTACTCGAGCCGAATGTCCAGCGACAGATACAGTTTGGCCTTCTCGAGAGGCTCGGCCTTGGCGAGGATGGTGGCGATTCCACCTAGTTCTTGGATCGCATGCTCAATCTGGGCTGGTGTTGGTCGGCTGGGAGCGGATCTCGCACGCATCTGCGCCAGGAGTCCTTCTCTCTCCCGGGAACGCTCGCGCAGTCGTGCCGTGAGGGCCTCGATATCTCCGCCGGTCTCCACTGCTGCCACCAAGGCCGTGATCTTCCGATCGAGCTCGGCTATCTGACGCCGTAGGGAATCGTGCATCTGGTCGACCGGGGCTTCTGCTGCTGTCGAAGCAAGGGTTTCGGGGTTCGTCAACTTGGCAATCCAGGCGTCGAGTGACGGCACGATAGCGTCCTCGCGAACGTAAAGAGAGCGCGGGTGATCCTGCAGTTCGGGAGGTACCGTTCGTGCCCCCCGCAGTGTGCACCGATAAAGTAGGCGACCCGAAGATCGGTCATCTCGATTTGATCGCCAGGCGCCCTGCATGCGACGTCCGCAATGGACGCAGAATAGTACTCCGCGCAACTGATAGGGACGTTCTGTGCGTTTCGCGCGACTCACGGTCGGGGTCGGACTTGCGATCTGTCCACGAGCAGCTGCGAACAAGTCGTTTGATATCAGGGCAGGATGTGTCCCGCTAGTCGACCGTACCCAGGTGTCTTCGTTGCGCCACCGCATTCGGGTCACGTATCCGGCCCCAACATCCTCTGGGTCGATTAGTGTCTCGAACTTTTCCTGTTTGCCCCAGACTCTCACCCCAGTGTATGTCTCGTTTTGAAGTATCGCCCTGACTGACGCGTACGACCAACCCCGCGGATCACGATGGGGGTTGCGGCGGGGGTCGTGAGCAGAGGGCGACGGATGGCCGGCATCCGTCAGCTTTTGGGCGATCGACCGAAGACCGTGCCCCTCTGCGCAAAGCTTGAATATCAGCTGGACCACCGGGGCCGTCACCGGATCAGCGACGAGTCGGTGTGCTCGCTGACCGGAGGCTGCTTTGCCCGGATTTGGGTGAGGGCCTGCGTCTACGAGCTGATACCCGTACGGGGGGCGACCACCTAAGAATCGGTCCGTGGTGGAGGCCAGGTCCTGCATCGCGGCTTTGGTTCGAACCTGCACGCGAGTGCGTTCGCCCTTGGACATCCCCCCGAACAGCATCATCACCATGTCGTGGGCCTCGGACCCAGGATCGACGGGTCCGCCTACCTCTGGGACCCACAGCTGCACGCCGTAGTGGGTAAACACGGGGAAAGTGAGTCCGAACTGGTTGCCATAGAAGGCTCGCTGCGGTTCACCGATGACAACGGCTTCAAACCCTCGATCGGGCTGGCTGAGCAGGTCTAGCAGTCGGTTCGCCTCGGGTCTGCGCTTCCATGGGAGGGAGCGACTCGTTCCGATATCGAAGAACTCCTGCACCACCTGTCCGCCGTGCATCTCCACCAGCTGTTTGGCTCTCCGCAGTTGCCACCCTCTCGAAGCAGCTGGGTCCTGCTGGTCCTCCGTGGACACGCGGCCGTAGAAGGCGACTCGAATCATGCGACCTCCGATGGCCGATCCCGCGACTGCATGGTGGCGACGATGATGTCTGCCAGGATCCGGACAGTCGTACTTGGCAAGGTGTAGTCACATGGTAGGTCTACGCGCAGCGTCGAGGTGAGGTGCTCCGCACCAGGATCGCTCCGCCGAACCAAGTCACTCACCGTGTTGGATCTGGTCCGACGAAGGGACGGTTGGTCGTCGGCTCGGTTCTGTAGGGCTGGTGAAGCTTCCATGGAACCCGGATGCGGGTTCAACCCCCGTAGCGGGTCCACCCGCAGAGCACAGAAGGCTGGGGCCAGTCCCCACGACGGCGACCTAGGCGAGCATGTCAGGACGTGCAACCCGTCAGACTTGGACAACTCCATACCTACTCTTGAACCCCTGCTGACCTGCACGCGGATACCGTCGTTCGGGGAAGGGCCTGCGTACTCGTCGGTGGCGAAGAGTTGTCCACAGGCTGGCCTGCTCGTGCAGGCATGGGCGGAGTCGTTCGGGCTACGGTCCTTCGAATCGAGAACTGGTGGACCCCGGGAGTTGCGATCGGACGCATGGGGACCTCGAGGAGGTAGCGATGATGAGAAGGCATGCTGGCCTGGGGGCTGTCCTGGGGCTCACGGCGGTCATGGTCCTGAACGCCTGCAGCGATGAGCCCCTTGAGGAGACCACCTCTGCACCGGTGCCCACCACGGAGACTCCCTCGCCCTCGGAGTCCGACCCGACGACCGAGGCGCCGGGTGACGACGCGGAGACCACGAGCGCGCCGCCGGAGTTGTCGGTAGAGGAGCAGGACGAGGCCAACATCGAGGAGACGCTGCAGCTCTACACAGTCGCGTTGAGCGACGCCTTCAACGGCGATGAATCGATCGAAGGTATCTATCCGTTTTCTCGGGACGCCGCCCGGGAGAAATGGGTCACCGAGGTGATGGCGGCACAGGCCCAAGAGCTCAGCTTCAGCGGGACCATGGATGTCGAAGCACTCGAGGTCACCGCCGGCGGGAAGACAGCAGAGGCGGTGGCGTGTCTAGACGTGTCGGCTGTCCAAGCGGTTGACGAGGACGGTAACTCGGTCATCACTGAGGATCGATTGGATCGAACGCTGCAGGACTACGTCCTGGAGCGTGACGACTCGGCCCAGTTGGGCTGGTACGTCGTCGAGGACACGAATCGGAACGAGCCGTGCGACGGCTAGCGATCCTGTGGTCCACCCTGACTCTGATCATGGGATCCACCGTCTCCACCCTGGCTAGTGCGCCGGCCCAGGCCGAGCCAGAGTGTCGGGAAGTCAGTCCGATAACGGGCCAGTGCCTCATCTACGTTCCGCCGCCGCCGCCGGACTACCCGGCCCCGCCGAGAGGCGTCCCTGGGGATCCTGGTGATGGCAGTGGTGGTGAGGAGCCGGTGTGTGCTGACCCGCTGGTGGATCGTGTGGTCCCGTGCGTCGTGCACGACTGGTACTGGTCGTATGACTGGGCGTGCTGGACGAAGTACGCCGACCCGCAGCCGCCGTGGAGCGATCCGGCGTGGAGCGGACGGACCGATGGGGCGATCTTCTGGTGCTCCCGGGGGGTGACCCTGACCGACCCGTTCCCTGCGGACACGATCCCTCGGTGGGCACCGTCCCCGCCGTGGGGGGCGCCTCCGGACCCGGAGGAGCTGGCCCGGGCGGCGGTGGAGTCGATGAACCTGAGGGCGATCCAGATCGGGATCGTGCCCGAGCAGGGGCCGGGGCGGGTCGGGCTGGTGGGGTTGCCGACGTGGATGTGGGTGCAGGACCTGGGCGGGTCGACGTGGGGGCCGATCACCAGGACCGCGACGAGCGGGCCGTGGTCGGTGACGGCGACAGCTGAAGTGGAGCGGATCGTGTGGGACATGGGGGATGGGACGACGGTGGTCTGCACGACCCCGGGTACCCCGTACGAGGACCGGTTCGGTGACATGGACAGCCCGGACTGCGGCCACCGGTACACCGAGCAGGGGCACTACAGGGTCTCGGCGACCTCGTACTGGGTCATCAGCTGGGCCGGGCTGGGCCGGTCGGGAACCATCGAGATGGACCTGGTCCAGGAGGGGCAGATCGTGATGGGGGAGGCCCAGGTGCTGAGCCAGTAGCGCAGGAAACGTCACCGGTTCGGCCGCGGGACAGCGCAAGCACCGCGCCCGACCAGCAAGATCGGGGAGAGACGCACATGGCGAAAAAGTTCGACCAGGCCGACGGTCAGGGCGGCACCGGCGGCTCGATCCCGCCCGGTACCCCGCCACGCACGACGGGGACGACCGCGGTGGCGGCACCGCCGAAGCTGCGCCGCCGGCCGCTGCTGGCTCTGGCGGGTCTGGGCCTGGTGGTGATGGGCGCCCTGCTGGCGGTATGGGTCTACCTGTCCAACACCGATGCCACGAGTGCGGTGGCGGTGCGCGAGACGGTGATGCGGGGGGAGACGATCACCGCGGCGGACCTGATGACGGTCCAGGTGACCCCGGACCCGGCCCTGGCGCTGGTGCCGGCCGGCGACCTGGACTCCTTCGTCGGCCAGCGCGCCGCCCGCGACCTGTCCGCCGGTGCGCTGCTGACCCCCGACGCGGCCGCCGAGCAGGTCGTCCCCGGCGACGGTGAGTCCGTGGTGGGTCTGGCGCTGACATCCGGATTGATGCCTGGGGAACCGTTACAGGTGGGGGACCGGGTGCGGGTGGTGGCCACCCCCGGCCAGGCCGGGGACCCGGCGGCGTTCGAGTCCGCCGACACCGTGTTCGGGGCCGAGGTGGTCGGCGTGACCGCCTCGCTGGAGTCGCCGCAGACGGTGGTCTCGGTCCTGGTCCCGGAGCAGGACGCGGCGAAGATCGCGCAGTGGGCCTCGGCGGGGCGGGCCGCGTTGGTGCTGGACAGCCGCGAGGGCGACTGAGATGGCGGTCATCACGCTGACCTCGGCCTCCGGCTCTCCGGGGGTGACCACGACCGCCCTGGGGTGGGCGCTGTCCCGGGGACGGCCCACCGTGCTGGTGGACGCCGACCCCACCGGCGGTGCGTCCATGCTGGCCGGGTACCTGCGCGGGCAGATGGTGCCCCCGGACGCGCTGCTGGAGGCCTGGACGGCCCAGCAGCAGGGCCGGCTGCGGGCGGCGCTGCCGGCGCTGACCATGTCCCTGCCCGACTCCCAGGTCGGGCTTCTGCCGGGTACCCGCTCGCATGCCCAGGCGCGGGGGCTGGTCGGCCTGTGGGAGCCGTTGCTGGCCGCGTTGAAGGCGTTGGAGGGCACGGGGCAGGACGTTCTCGTCGACATGGGGCGTCTGGGGCTGGCCGGGTCGCCCACGCCGTTGCTGCACGGGGCGGACCTGGCCCTGGTGGTCTGCCGGTCCGACCTGGTGTCGCTGTCGGCCCTGCGGTCGTGGCTGGCCACCCTGCACACCGAGCTCGAGGAGGTCGGTGGCGCGTCCTCGCTGGGCGTGGTGATCGTCGGCCCCGGTCGGCCCTACAGCGAGGCCGAGGTCGGCAAGGTCCTGGCCCCGGTGTGCGGCGGCCGGTCCCCGGTCCTGACGTCGCTGGCCTGGGACCCCAAGGCCGCTGCCGCGTTCTCCGCCGGCGCCCAGGTGCGCCGGCTGGGCTCGAGCAAGCTCGTGGCCAGCCTGCGGCACCTCGACGACGCCGCGCGAAAGCGGATCGCGAGCACCACCCACGACCTGGACGAGGTGCGGGCATGAGCATCGAGAACTACGCCGTCCAGCCCGAGGGGACAGCCAGCTGCGACCCGACCGGGCTGCCACTGTTCACCACCCCGCCCACCACGGAAAGCGCCACCACCCCTGGGTCGTCCCGTGGCCGTCGACGCGGGGGATTCACCCTGACCCAGGGCACGGGCGAGCAGTCCAGCCACCCCTCGGCACTTGGTGCTGCCTCCCACCCGGAGCAGGGTCGGGGCGACAACGTCGTGCTCCTGCAGACCAGGGACGCGGGCCGGGCGGGCCGGCACGGCTGGTCCCAGGACACCCTGGACTGGGAGCTGGTGGCCAGCCTGCGGCAGCAGACCGCGGACCGCCTGTCCCAGGAAGGGACCCCCACGGGAGAGGAGGACCGGGGCGCCCAGCAGGAGCGGGGACGGGCGATCATCACCGAGCTGCTGGGTCAGGAGGCCACCGAGCGGCTCCGGGCCGGGGAGGCCGCCTGGGACGCCGACGTTCAGAACGCCCTGTCTCGGGCGGTGTTCGATGCGGTGTTCGGTCTGGGCCGGTTGCAGCCGCTGGTCGATGACCCGCAGGTGGAGAACATCATGATCTTCGGCCACGACCAGGTCACCGTGGAGCTCACCGGGGGCCGGCAGGTCATGGCGGCGCCGGTGGCTGACTCCGACCAGGAGTTGGTGGACTTCCTGTCCTTCGTGGCCTCCCGTTCGGAGGTGAACGCCCGTCCGTTCTCCGCGTCCCACCCCGAGCTGCACCTGCGCCTGGACGGTGGTGCCCGGCTGGCGGCGCAGGCGTGGGTGACGCCGCGGCCGCAGGTGGTGATCCGCCGTCACCGGTTGACCCAGGTGTCCCTGCAGGACCTGGTCGACCTGGGCGCGTTGACTTCGGTCGCTGCGTCGTTCCTGGCCGCGGTGGTCCGCTCGGGCCGGTCGGTGGTGGTCTCCGGTGCTCAGGGTGCGGGCAAGACGACGATGGTGCGGGCGTTGTGCAACGAGATCCCCCGGTATGAGGTCATCGGCACTTTCGAGACCGAGCACGAGCTGCACCTGCACCAGATGCCCGAGCGGCACCCGTACGTGTTCGCGTGGGAGGCCCGGCCCGGGTCGGGTGAGGTCGGCCCGGACGGGTCGCGGGCGGGGGAGTACACGCTGGACCAGGCGCTGCACGGCAGCTTCCGGATGAACCTGAACCGGCAGATCGTCGGTGAGGTCCGCGGCCCGGAGGCCGCGGCGATGCTCAAGGCCATGCAGTCGGGGTCGGGGTCCATCTCCACCACGCACGCGGCCCACGCGGTCGGGGCGGTGGAGAAGCTGGTGACCTGCGTCATGGAGTCCGGGCAGCACGCGACCCACGACTTCGCCCTGCGGGCGGTCGCCTCCGGTGTCGACGTCGTCGTCCACGTCACCAAGGAGACTCAGCCGGCCGACGACGGCACGGCGCAGGTGTCCAGGTTCGTCTCCGAGATCATCGCCGTCGCGCTGGGGGAGGAGCAGACCGGGTACGCGGTCACGCACGTGTTCAGGGCCGACCCCGGGTCCACGGTCGCCCGTCCGCACGTCCTGCCCGACGACTACCGGGACCTGGCCCGGTTCGGCTTCGACCTTGCTGCGTTCGCCCAGGAGCAGGAAGGGACCGGGGCATGAGCACCCTGCTCGTCGCTGTCGCCGGCGCCCTGGTCGCCGGTGGCCTGCTCGCTCTGGGAGCCGGGCTGGCGGCCCGGCCGGTCCCCCCGGCCCGGCCACGGCGGGCCAGCACCCGGCGTGCCCGGCTGAGCCCGCGGACCCGGATGCTGGCAGGCGTCGGTCTGGGCACCGGCGCTCTGGTGGCGGTGCTGACCGGATGGGTGATCGCCCTGGCCGTCGCCCCGCTGGCCCTGGCCGGGATCCCGGTGCTGCTGGCCGCGCCCCCCGCGCAGCGGGAGGTGCAACGCCTGGAAGCGATGGAGGAGTGGGTGCGCACCGTGGCCGGCACCCTGGGGGCAGGGGTCGGGCTGGAGCAGGCGCTGCTGCGGTCCCTGCGTTCCACCCCGGAGCCGATCAAACCGGAGGTGACCCGCCTGGCAGGCCGGCTGCGGGCCCGGTGGGCCACCGAGGACGCGCTGCGGGCCTTCGCCGACGACCTGGACGACCCGACCGGGGACCTGATCGCCGCCAACCTGGCCCTGGGGGCCCGCCGCCGAGGCGGCGGCCTGGCCACCGTGCTGGGTGCGCTCGCGCAGTCCGTGGGTGAGGACGTGCGAGCCCGGCGCGAGATCGAGTCCGACCGGGCCAAGCCACGGTCCAACGCGCGCCTGATCACCGGCATCACGCTGTCGGTGCTGGTCTTCCTGTCCCTGTCCGGGAACTACATCGCCCCCTACGGGACCCCCATCGGGCAGGTGCTGCTCGGATCCTTCCTGGCCATGTACGTCGGGATGCTGATCTGGCTGCGCACGATGGCCCGCGGCAAGGCCATGCCGCGCTTCATCGGCGATCCCCGTCAGTTCGAGAAAACCGAAGGCCGTTCTGGCGGGAACTGGGGGGTGGGGTGGTCGTGAGGTGCTCAGCGGGGGCTGCGGTTCGACGAACTGGCGGGTGCGTCGGTGGGCGAGTCGTCGAGGTCGGGGTGGTTGAGGGTGCTGGCGTAGTGCTCGGCGGTGGAGATGGTGACGCCGAAGAAGTCGCAGAGGCGACGCGCGTCGCCGCCGGCGTGGACCTCGGCCAGGATCCGGTCGCGGCGCAGGGAGCTGGCGGACATGCCGAGCTTGGCTGTGAGCCAGGGGACGCGGACCTGTTCCAGGGTGGTCGCCGACTTGGTGTGGATCAGGAAGTGCGGGTTGATGCTGCCTGGCCAGCGGTGGTGCCGGTAGGTGAGCCAGGCCGTGAGCCGGGCCTGGGTCGCGGGTGCGAGCAGGATGGTCCGGTCGGGCAGCATGACGCGGCTGTCGAGGATGTCGACCAGGAGCAGGGCGCAGACCTCTCGGGGTCTCAGGCCGTGGACGGCGATGAGGCCGGTGATCGCGGCCGTGGCCGGGTCGGGGGAGTCGAACACGGCTCGGATGGGTTCGGTGTCGATCGGCATCGGGACGCGCCGTTCGAGGTTGCCGATCCGCATGCGTGCCATCGGGTTGAGGAACAGCACCCGGTGTCCTTTGAGCGTGGTGAAGATCGAGCGCAGCGCGACGCCGAGCTTGACCCGGGCGGAGCCTTCGGCGGGCAGCACGGCCAGGACGTCCTCGCGGGTGATCTCGCGCAGCGAGCGGTGTCCGGCGGCGGCCCAGGCGCGCAGGGTCGGCATCGCCCACTGCGTCCTGGTCCTGATGGTGACGTCGTGGCGGGGCCGGCTGCGCGGCGGCGTGGTGCTGCCGCGGTGCAGGACGTCGAACCAGGTCCTCAGCTCGCTGGCCATGGGCTCGGGCAGTCCCGCCAGCTGACGGGCGAACCAGGCGTGCAGGGGTGGGGGACGGTCCTGCAGCAGGAGCCCGTGGTCGGCCAGCATGGTCAGCGCGAGCCTGGTGGGCAGGCCGTAGGCCCTCAGCTCGAGCAGCTGGCTGGCGCTGACGGGGGGCGCCTGGATGCGGTGTCGGGCCTGCAAGACCCGCAGCGTGATCCGGGTGCGGCGGGTCTGACGGGAGGACCAGCCGTGGCGTGCGGCGTGGTCGAGGGCGTGGTGGTCGAGCTGCGCGGCGAACCGGTTGCTGGGCGGGTCACCGAACCCGAAGCGCCGCGCGGACTCGGTGACGGGGTCGCGCTCGAACAGGTCCAGCTGGTCCGGGCCCGGGGCGGGCAGGTCCTCAGGTGCGAGGGGTTCCTCGCGTTCGGACACCGGGGCTGGTGGGCGTACCTGGTCGGTGGGGCGCCGGTAGTCGCGCCGGGGCCGGGGCCGGTAGCCGTTGCGGGGATCGCCCATGTTCGCGAAGGACAGCTGCTGGCCGGCGCGGCTGGCGGCGAGCACGTCGCGAGGCAGCCCGGCCCGGGCCTGGTCGTGGGTCTGGGTCCAGCACAGCCGGCACGCCTGGTGCTCGTTGAGGGTCAGGTCACGGTGGCAGCTGATGCACTCACCGGTGCCGGGGTGGCGGTGGCGCCAGCTGACGCAGGCGGCGCACAGCCAGCGCAGGGTCCGGGTCGCACCCCAGGCCAGGCAGTCGCGGCAGGCCTCTGGGAGCTGGGGTGCGAGCCGGTGGCAGCGGCGGCACAGCCCGGCGGCCCAGTAGTCCCCGCTCGTCCCGCAGCGACGGCACGGCAGGGGCCGGCCCTTGGTCCCTGGTTTGCACTGGTAGCACCAGCCACGGGCCTGGTATGCCTCGGGCCGTTGCGCGCAGCCCTGGCACATCCGGGGCGCGTTCACGCCGGCGGCGTGCTCCGGGTGCGCCCTGTCGTCACCGGACGTCTGGGACGAGGCGAGGACGCGGTCGCCTGTTCAGCGGGCCGGCGGGCGGCCACGGCCTCAGGCTCGCAGATCAGCAGGTCGGTGGGTGTGCACCCGAGCACGAAGCAGATCACGTCCAGGTCATCCAAGCGGATGGTCGTCGGTGTGCCGGCCCACAGGCCCGACATCTTCCCGGCGCTGATCTCCAGGCCTGCCTCGGCCAGCCTGCGGCGCAGCTCGGTCGACTTCCAGATCCCGGCCTCGGCGGCCTTCATCCGCATGTTCCAACGCATCGCCTCATACCTCCTCAGGGGTGCCCGGACCTGCTGCTCCCAGGCGTTGCAGGGCCCGCTCGTTCGCGGCGGCCCAGCAGGTCTCGATGTGGGTGGAGTGCACGTGCACGTACTGCGTGGTCGTCGACAGCCAGCTGTGCCCCAGCAGCTCCTGGATCGCTTTGAGCGTCAGGCCCTGCTCGTAGAGGTGGGAGGCGCAGTAGTGCCGCAGCACGTGCGGGGTGAGCCTGCCGGACCAGCCGGGCAGCCAGACGCCGACCGCCTGACCGAGGCCGGTGCGCAGCGCGTCGGTCCCGATGCGGGTGCAGTGCCCGGTCATGGCGTCGCGCCGTTCGCTGGGCAGCAGCGGCGCGTCGGGGGAGTCGTAGTCGTCGCCGAACTGGTGGCGCACGTCGGTCAGCCACCACTCCAGCAACGCGTCCACCTCGTCGATGGCGGGCACGATGCGGACCTTCGCGCCCCGACCGCGGCTGCCCTTGCCGTGGCGCACGTGCAGCTTGCCCCGGGTCCCAAGCTCGGGGTGCCAGTCCCCGACGTCGAGCATCACGGTCTCGTTGATCCGCAGCCCGACCCGTCGCCACAGCGACGCCGCCAGGTAGTCCCGTGCCGCGGGCAGGTACTTACGGGCTCCCGGCAGCGACTGACGCCAACCGTCGAAGAGGGCGTCGACCTCCTCAGGACGTGGTGGGATGCGGGCCGCGGTCGCGGCAGCGACCGACCGTGGCCGGTTGAACTCATCCATCGGCTGGGTGATGACCACGTCGAACAACGCATGGATGTCGCCCTGGTAGCGACGCAGCAGGAAGTCGTAGAACTTCGCCAGCGCCGCCGCCTTGCCCGCGACCGTGGACCGGGCCAGTTCGCGTTCGCGCCGGGCCGTCCGCAGGTACCTGTCCGCGTCCTCGGCCTGCGCGGTCCACAACGGGCGCCCGAGGAAGTGCGCGAACTCGAAGATCACCGACCGGTCGGCCGCCGCGGTCTTGTCGTTGATGCCCACCGCGCCCAGCGCCAGGGAGTACTGATCGATCAGCTCCTGCTCGAACTCCTCGACGTCCACGCCCTCACGCCGACTGCGGGCGGAGTCCACCGACCGGACCACAGCAAGGGACATCACACCACCACCGCTTCACGAAGCAGGAATCTCTGTCAGCAACCTAGCACCTCCTTCACGAATCGTGATAGGTGCTCACTGTCCGGCATGGTCCCTGCTGGTCCCGGAAGACGCAGGTCACAGTGCTGTCAGGACAAACAGCCCTGCAACGAACTGGATGGAACTGAAACAACCTCCGTGCGGGAGCGTGCGGCATGACCGTCCTGCAGCTGCTGCTGGCCGCCGGCGGGCTCGTCGGCGCCGGGCTGGCCCTGGTGCTGTTCCAGCTGGTCCCGTCCCATCCCGACCTGGGGCAGGCGCTGGCCCGGCTCTCCCCGGCCGGTGCCCGGGAGGCCCAGAACGCCGCCCGGGCGCTCACCCAACCGCGAGTCAAGGGCAGCGACGACATCCGCGACGTGCTCGGTGCCTGGGGTGCCCGGCACCTGCCGGCCAACCTGTGGGGCAAGGTGGCACCGGCCGACCTGGCCGTGCTGGGGATGACCCCGGCGCGGTTCTACGGCGAGAAGATCCTCTACGCCTTCATCGGCCTGGTCGCCGGCCCCCTCCTGTCCGCCGCGGCCATGTTCTCCTTCTCCATCCCGGTGTACGTCCCGGTCCTGGCCACCCTCGTGCTGACCGTGGTGCTGTGGTTCGTCCCGACCTACAACGTGGCCAGCGACGCCCGCGACGCCCGGGTCGAGTTCGCCCGCTCCCTGGGCGCGTTCGTCGACCTGGTCGCCCTGGAGATGACCTCCGGATCCGGCCCGCGGCAGTCGATGGAGGCCGCGGCCGCGGTCGGGGACTCCTGGGTGTTCCGCCGGATGCGGGAGGAGCTGGCCCGCACCCGCTGGTCGGGGATCACCCCCTGGGACGCGCTGCGGCACCTGGGCAACGAGATCGACATGCCCGACCTGCACGAGCTCGCCGACATCATGCGCCTGTCCGGGGAGGACGGCGGACGGGTCTACCCCCAGCTGAAGGCCCGGGCAGCCAGCATGCGGTCAGCGATCCTGTCCGCCCAGACGACCCGCGCCAACGAGGTCAGCGAACGCATGACCCTGCCGATGACCCTGCTCGGGATGATCTTCCTGCTCATCCTCATCACCCCCCAGCTCCTGCGCATGGTGGGGAGCTGACCGACACGAGCCCACCGCGCATCCCAGCCATCACGACCACCCCGATCTCAACCATCCACACCACCAATGAAGGGGAGAACCCATGAAGAAGTCCACGTATCACTACAGCGCCCAGGTCGCGACCTACCCGCAGCGGCTGCGACAGGAGATCATCGCCCGCGGTGAGCGGGGATCGATCTCGGTGGAGACCGTCGTCATCGCCCTGGGCCTGTTCGCCCTGGCCACCGTCATCGTCGGCCTGCTGACCGCCTGGGCCACCGGCAAGCTGGGTGGCCTGAGCTGATGACCCCCAGGCTCGCACCTTGGCCCCGGGGGGCGGCGCGTGTTCTGCGTGCCACGCCCCGGGACCGTGGTTCGAGCTCGGTGGAGGTCGTCGTCCTACTGCCGCTGGTCTTCCTGCTGCTGTTCGGCATGGTGCAGGGCGGACTGTGGTTCCACGCCCGCGCGGTCGCCCTGGGCGCGGCCACCGAGGGGGCCCGTGTCGCCGCCGCCGAGAGCTCCTCGGCCGGCGCCGGGATCTCCGCAGCCACCTCGTTCATCGCCGACGCCGGCAGCGGCGTCGTGATCAACCCAGCCGTCACCGGGTCACGGTCGGCCACGACCGCGACCGTGACCGTCACCGGGCAGGCGCAGAGCCTGGTCCCTTTCCTGAACCCGTCGGTGGCCCAGTCGGCCAGCTTCCCGACCGAGAGGATCACCGGAACCTCTCGTGGGTTCGGGATCTCGGAAGGCTTGTACGCCGGGCACTTCGGGGGTGGACGGTGAGGGTGGGTATGCGACCGAGCCTGGGTTCGCCAACTGGCAGCTGCCCGGGCCTCCGCGGCGTTGTCCGGGGTCGACCGCACGCGGGCACGGTGAGCAGGAGTGACGGTCGCAGCAGGGCGCAGGTCGGTGGCGGAACGACCGGTCTCAGGGGCATGAACGGGATGCCCACACACCTCGCCACCGTGTCGAGGAGACCAGTCCCGGGAGGATCCGAGTGATGAGCGATTGGGACGTCTTCGGGTACATCGTGTTTGGTCTGGTCTTCTGCCTGGCCCTCTTCGGGCTGTGCATGACTGCTCACCAGACCGGCGTGTCCGCGGAGCTGCGGTGGTGGCTGCGCCGTTGGTGGTGGGACCGCCGCCACGGGCGTGGTTCCTATGACCTCGTCGCCGAAGAGCGCGCAGTCCGACTTCGGGACGCGTGGGTGGTCGAGATGGAGCCCACATGGAATCCCCACGATCCGGGACGTGAGAACTTCGAGCGGTGGGAGAGGATCGTGGAAGCCTGGAACAAGATGGCGCCCACGTGGGAAGGCACCCCTGAGGACGTCGAGCGGTGGGAGCACACCCGGCGCGAAGCGGCCCTGCGCGCAAGCACCCGGGAAGAGGGTGGATGTGATGAGCGTGCGGAACCGCACCGCCCGTGAGCAGAGTACAGAAGCCGTGGTGGCTGCGATCGGCATTCCCGCCGTCATGCTCTACGTGGCCTTGCTGACGGTCGTTGGCCGGCTCCAGCTCGCGATCGCTCATCAGGCGGTGGAGCTCACTGCTGTGCCGGAACTGATGGGGTTAGGGACGTGATCCGGACGCGCCGGGCCGGGTTCGACCGCGGATCGGTGTCGGTGGAGATGGTGATCCTGGGGCCGGTCCTGCTGTTCTTCGTCCTGGCGGTGCTCTTCGCCGGCCGGTACGCCCTGGCCCAGCAGTCCGTCCAGGCCGCGGCCGCCGAGGCGGCCCGGGCCGCCTCGATCGCCCGGTCGGCCGGGGAGGCGTCCGGTTCTGCGACCGGGGCAGCGTCGGCGTCGTTGGCCAACCAGGACGTGCGCTGCGTCACCCGGTCGGTGTCGGTGGACACCAGCGCCTTCGCGCAGGACCCCGGCACACCCGGGCTGGTCACCGCGACCGTGTCGTGCCAGGTCGACATGTCCGACCTGGCGTTCCCCGGCATCCCCGGCAACCGCACCCTGGAGGCCACCATGTCCTCCCCGATCGACACCTACCGCTCGAGGCAGGGGTAAGACCGCGATGACCACGGGCACGGTGAGCAAGTCCCTGCGGGAGCGTACCGAGCGCGGGTCGGTGGGGGTGTTCGTCATCGTTCTCGCGGCCTCGTTCCTGATCATGGTCGGGCTGGCGGTGGACGTCTCCGGGCACCTGCACGCCATGCAGGAGGCCCGCGCCACCGCCCGTGAGGCCGCCCGCGTCGGGGGCCAGCAGCTGCAGACGCCCACCGGGGTCCGCGGCCTGGGGGCGGTGGCCGACCCCGGCCAGGCAGCGGCGGCCGCGCAGGCGTACCTGGCCAGCGCCGGAGTCACCGGTTCGGCGTCCGTGACCGGCCCGGCCAGCATCAGCGTCGACGTCACCTCGGTCTACCCGACCAAGTTCCTGTCGATCATCGGCGTGCCCAGCCTGAGTGCCACCGGCACGGCGCAGGCACGGATCACCCGGTCCGTGGGAGGAGTGGAGCAATGAGAGTCCGTCGACGCCTTCTCGGCCTGGGCGCACTGGTCGTCCTGGCCGGCATCCTGGTGGGCCTGCCTGCCCTGCTGCTGGCCCTGGGCGGGAACCCGCTGCCGCAGACCCTCCCCAGCCTGGAGCAGGTCCGCGCCGCCCTGCTGACCCCTGACGACGGCACCCTGGCCCTGACCGGGGCCAAGCTGCTCGGCTGGGTGGTCTGGGCCGCACTGACCCTCAGCATCCTCGTCGAGGCCGTCTCGGCGCTGCGCGGCGTCCGGCCTCCGAAGCTGCCTGCCCTGTCCCTGCCCCAGTCCGGCATGCGACCCCTGGTCGTGGCCGCGCTGGCCCTGTTCATCGCCGCCCCCGGCGGAACCGTTCCGGCGGCCACGGCGGCACCCGCCCCGGTCAGTGCGCCGGCGGTGACGGCCTCTGCCCCGGTGACAACCGAGGCACACACGGCCCCCGCCCCGGTCACCCCGGTCCCTGCAGCCACCACCGAGCAGGAGCCCACGCACTCCTACGTGGTGCGCCCTGGGGACACCCTGTGGTCCATCGCTGCCCAGCACCTGGGGTCCGGGCACGACTACCACCGCATCGTCGACCTCAACCCCGAGCGCCTGGCCGGTGGTGCCGACTGGGTCACCCCCGGCATGGTGCTGCACCTCCCGGCGACCGAGGCCGGGACCGGCACCGGCGAGCAGGCCGGCCAGGACCAGGAGGTGGTGGTGCAGACCGGTGACACCCTCAGCGGCCTGGCTGCCGAGCACCTGGGGCAGGCCGACCGGTGGCCAGAGATCTACGAGGCCTCCACCGGCACCGTCCAGCCGGACGGGCGACGCCTGAGCGACCCCGACCTGATCTATCCCGGCTGGCGCCTGGGCCTGCCCGACTCGGCCGGGGGCCAGGACCAGGAACGGCCGGCGCCGACCACCGCGGATGCGCGGACTGCCGCGGACGTCGGCACCGCACTGGGGGCGCAGCCAGACACCCCCGACGCAGGCGAGCCGGAGCAGCCCGCCGAGGCGAGCCCGGCAGGTGGCGCGTCCGCCCGGTCGGGCATCACCCTGGGTGCCGCCGCGGGCGCCACCTCCATCGTCGACAGCGCCGCGCAGGCCGGACCCGACACCGGTGGAGACGCCGGTCGCGGCGTCGGAGGGGACGCTGCCGGGAACGGCAGGGGTGCGGATGGGGACGTTGCCCTGGACGGAAGGGACGCTGCCGGAGACGGTGAGGAGGACACCCCTGCGGCGTGGTTGCTGGAGGGCATCGTCGGGTCCGGGGCCCTGCTGGGAGGTGCGCTGTTCCTCGCGCTGACCTTGCGCCGCCGGTCCCGGTTCCGGACCCGCCGCCCAGGGCGTGCCCTCGCCCCGCCGGACCCGGTCCTGATCCCCGTGGAGAAGACGATCCAGACCCGCGGCCGGTCTGCGGCTCCCACCCTGGAACAGGTGGACCAGGCCCTGCGCCGCCTCGGTGGGACGTGCGCCGCGACCGGGGCCCCCGTCCCGGCCGTGGCGGCCGTGCAGCTGGCCGGTGACGGCCTGTGGCTGCACCTGTGGCAACCGGCCGACCTGGACGCCCCGTGGCAGGACACCGGGGACGGGCAGCACTGGTTCCTGCCCGCCGGCACACCGGTGGAACAGATCGGGCCCTGGAGTGAGGATGCTCCTGCACCGTTCCCGCTGCTGGTCTCCATCGGGGCCGGGGACGACGGGTCGGCGTGGATGCTGAACCTGGAGGACCTGGAGGTGGCCCTGACCGGGCAGGCCGAGTACGTGGACGACCTGACCCGCTACCTGGCTGCGGAGGTCGCGGTGAACCCGTGGTCGGCCGGTGTGAGGCTCGACTGCGTCGGTATCGCCTCCGAGGTGGCCCCGATGAACCCGGCCCGGGTGCGCGTCGCGGACGCCGGCGCGCTCGAGGACCTCCTCGCCGAGGTCGTCGGGGTGATCGACCGGGTGGGGGAGCAGGGCGTGCCCACCGCCCGGGTGCGCCAGGACGGTGAGGACACCTGGCCGGCCCGGCTGGTCCTGCTCGCCACCGACGGTGCGGCGCCTGCGGCCACCGACCAGCTGCGCCAGCTGCTGGCCCAGCACGCCGGGAGCACGGGCGCCTGCCTGGTCGTCCGCAGCGGTGCCCCTACCGATACCGCGATGCACATCGAAGCCACCGCCGACGGGCGGGTCCGTATCCCCGCCGCAGGCCTGGACCTGCTCGGTGTGGGCCTGACCGCCGACGAGGCGGCCGGGTGCGCGGCGCTGCTGGCCCACGCCGACACCGAACCGGACGTGCCGATGCCGGCAGCCACCCTCGACAGCGACGAGCACCAGGAGGACTGGCGGGGCTGGGCCGACCAGGCCGGTGCTATCCGGTCCGAGCACACCGCCGGGCGGGACGCGACCGTCGACCAGGACCTGGCGACGCTCCTGCCACAGGACGACGAGCTCTACGAGCAGGAGGCGGCCACCACCGCAGAAGACCTCTCGACGCTGGCCCCCCGGGTGGAGCCCGACGTCGCCCGACAGGTGGTCGAAGCTGACCCCACCCTGGATGCCGACCTGGCCGCGTGGTGGGACCCGGCCGCCCGCGTCCCCCGGCTCACCCTGCTGGGCCCGGTCAAGGCCAAGACGTGGGGCAAACCGTTGGCCGAGCGCAAGGCGTACCTGACCGAGCTGCTGGCCTACCTGGCGCTGCACCCAGGAGGGGTCACCACCGCACAGACGGCAGAGGCGTTCGGGATCACCGAGACCAAGACCCGCGACTACATCGGCCGCTGCCGGGACTGGCTCGGCACCGACCCGGCCACCGGCGAGCTGCACATCCCGCACGCCCAGGACACCCCCGCCAGCCGCGAACGTGGCGTGAACGTCTACCAGGTGCTCGGCCTGCTGGTCGACGTCGACCTCTTCCGCCGGCTCCGCACCCGCGCCACCGCCCGCGGCGGCACCGAAGGCATTCAGGACCTCAAAGCTGCGCTGCGCCTGGTCCAAGGACGCCCCTTCGACCAGCTTCGCCGCGGAGGCTGGGCCTGGCTGTTCGAAGGGGACCGCCTCGACCACCACATGACCTGCGCCGTGGTCGACGTCGCCCACATCGTCGCCACCCATGACCTGCAGACCGGCGACCTGGCCGGGGCTCGCGCAGCAGCGGAGATCGCCTTCCTCGCCGCCCCGAACGAGGAGATCCCCACGCTCGACCTGGCCGTCGTCACCGCACGGGAGGGCAACACGGCCGAAGCGGTCCGCCTGCTGCAGACCGACATCTGCAACCGCACCGACGACCCCGACCTCCCACCGGCCGACCTGCCCGAACGCACCCAACGGATCCTCGACCGCCACGCCTGGCTGGAGGACCGCAAGGAAGCCGTCTGACGAGTGTCTACCCGGGGGGGGAACCCACCTCAGTGACGACAACGTGCGCGGGGCGGCGTCTCAACGGCAGTGACATGTCAGGGCCCCGATGCTCGTGACGTCGCGAGTCCGCCGACGAGCGCGCACTCATCCTGGATATGTCGGTGTTCCCCACACGCCAAGGTGCGATACATCGCTGTACCGCCGATGTGCGCGCTCTTGTTGGATGGCATACCCATGCACTCATGGGGATGTCTATACCGTTGGTGGAGCGTCGGTCACAGAGCGAACCGTTGGCGGCCGACAGGACGCGTACACGCCCGGCGGTCACCTCGCACCCCGGTCTGGACCTCCTCGGCCGTGTCCCACTCAGCACCCCTTGACCGGGCTTTTTCTCGGGCGGGTCTTATCGGACACCCGAACAGGGATGCACTCGCTGACCTGCATCATTCCCGTTCAAGGTTCCTTAATCGGAACGGCGGCGCTGGAGTATCTGGGGTTCGCCAGCTTGCTGCATCGCCAGCTTGACAGCGCCAAGGTGCCGTAGAGAGGCCGAGCTCTAGCTCGTCAGGGACCCGGCGACGCGCCGCGCTACTGACCCCCGCCCGCCCGGCTGGCGGCGTCTTCGCGTTGCGGGCGGTGTCGTTCAGTCGCGGGAGATGCGAAGGGCGACCCAGAGCCCGCACCTTCGGCAGATGTAGGCCGGTTCGCTACCGAGTGCGTGGAGCGACCTGCGTGGCCGCAGGCGGCCGCAGCACGAGCATCGCTGCTGGGTGTCATCGACCATGTCGCGATGGTGCCACGGGCCCGTGACCCTCGGGGGTTACAGGTAGCGGCAGACGTCTTCGGGGGAGCAGGTGGCCGGGTCGCCGGCGGCGGCGTCCTCGCGCAGGTCGGCGATCTTGGCGCGGAGCTGCGCGAGCTCGGCGAGCTGCCGGTCGATCACCTCGAGGCGGGTGTCGAGCAGGTCGGTGACGTGCTGGCAGGGGGCCTGCCCCCGGTCGCGGATGTCCAGCACCTGGCCGATCTGCGCCAGGGTCAGCCCGGCGGCTTGCCCCCGGCCGATGAAGTCGAGCCGGTCGAGCACGTCGAGCCCGTAGTCCCGGTACCCCGCCGGGGTCCGGTCCGCGGCGGGCAGCAGCCCGAATTCCTCGTAGTACCGCAGGGTCTTGGTTGTCGTGCCTGACGCCTGGGCCACCTCACCGATCCGCATGCCACTCATTCTGCCTTGACCTTCCAGTGCCCTGGAAGGTCGATCCTGAGGGCGATGAAGGAGGAGCTCATGACGGCAACGGCAAAGGGCGGGTCGTATGACCTGGCGGTGATCGGGTCCGGTGGGGCGGCGTTCGCGGCCGCGATCCGCGCCACCAGCCTGGGCAAGCGGGTGGTGATGATCGAGCGGGGCACCGTCGGTGGTACCTGCGTGAACACCGGGTGTGTGCCCTCCAAGGCCCTGCTCGCGGCCGCCGAGGCCCGCCACGTCACACTCGACACCGCCCGGTTCCCCGGCCTGCCGGTCCCCGGCGTCGGGCCGGTGGAGATGCCCGCCCTGGTCGCCGGTAAGGATGAGCTCGTCGGATCGCTGCGCGGCGAGAAGTACGTGGACCTGGCTACCGAGTACGGATGGGACCTCCTGCCCGGGGAGGCCACGTTCGTCGGCACGCCGACCGAGCCGGCGCTGCGCGTCACCGGCCCGGGCGGCACGGTGAAGAGGGTCCGCGCCGCGCGCTACCTCATTGCCACCGGCTCCACGCCCTGGGTGCCGCCGGTCCCCGGTCTCCAGGAGGCCGGTTACCTGACCTCGACCACCGCGATGGAGCTGGACCACGTCCCAGAATCGCTGCTGGTCATCGGCGGCGGCTATGTCGCCATGGAGCAGGCCCAGCTCTTCGCCCGGCTCGGCGCCCGGGTCACCATGCTGGTCCGCTCCCGCCTGGCGTCCCACGAAGAACCCGAGGCCGCCACCGCCCTGCAGGAGATCTTCGCCGACGAAGGCATCCAGATCATCCGCGGGGCGGTGCCCACCGCGGTCCGCCGCGACCAGGCCGCCGGCGAGGTCGCGGTCACCGCCACCACCGCCGGCGGCGGCTCACAGGAGCTCCGGGGCGCTGAGGTTCTCGTCGCCACCGGGCGCCGCCCGGTCATCGGCACCCTCGGCCTCGACACCGTCGACGTGCGCACCGGCGACCACGGCGCGGTGGTCGTCGACAATCACCTGCGAACCACAAACACGCGCATCTGGGCTGCCGGTGACGTCACCGCCCACCCGCAGTTTGTGTACGTCGCCGCGGCCCACGGCACCATCGTCGCCGACAACGCCCTCACCGGCGCCGGCCGTGAGGTCGACTACCGCCACCTGCCCCGGGTCGTGTTCACCAGCCCCGCCCTGGCCACCGTCGGGATGACCGGCCAGCAGGCCTCCGCCACCGGGATCCGCTACGACAGCCGCGTCCTGTCCCTCGCGCACGTCCCACGCGCGATCGTCAACCGCGACACCCGCGGGCTCATCAAGATGGTCACCGACGCCGACACCGGACGCATCATCGGCATCACCGCCCTCGCCCAGGACGCCGGCGACCTCGCCGCCGCCGGCGTCTACATCCTCGACGCCGGCATGACCACCGACCAGGTCGCCAACCTCTGGAGCCCCTACCTGACCATGGCCGAAGGCCTCAAGCTCACCGCCCAGGCCTTCACCACCGACATCACCAAACTCTCCTGCTGCGCGGCATGAAACCCGCGTATAGGGATCCCCTTGCGGACACATCGTCAGACAGACGCGCGGCCAGACGTGCTGGCCGAACCGACCCTCAGTCGAACCGCCGCAGGCCATCTCGACAGAGACCTCTGACTGCATAACTATGCACTCACTGGGAGACCTCTCAAACGTCCCCATCTGCCGCTTCGAGGTGGCGACGCTGTGCCGCATGGTGTCACGAGATTCGACGCTTCATTGGACGGCGAAACGTCAGCGTCGCAGATGTCCGTCGCCCGGCAGTCCTTGCGACGAGGCCTCACGGCCGGCACCACGGACAAGCGGGAAGTTACAGGCTTAGCCGAGCGACTGTTCGGACCCGGGAGTCGTCACTGTTATGGCTGACTTCTAGGAGCGCCTTGCGCGCCGGGGGGGTAGTCGACCAGCTCGCGGAGGGCTAGCGTGGCGGCCAGCCGGACATCGGGGTGGTCGTCGTGCAACGCGTCGGCTAGGGCGGGAGCAGCCTCATGTGCGCCCGGTGCCCCGATGAAGCACAGTACGTCGGCTGCATGAGCGCGCGCGCTCGGATCATTCGCCGTGGTCAGGGCCGTGCAGATGGTCGGCACAGCTGGCGCTCCGAACTGGGACAGCGCCGTGGTCATCGCATCGCGCGCCGTCTGGTCCGTGTCGCCGAGCCGGTCAACCAGGAGCGGAATGACCGAGGGGTCCGCGATCCGGGCAAGTGCCCACCGGGCCTTGTCCGCGACAAGAGGGTCGGCATCGTCGATGAACCGCGCCACCACGGGAACAGTGTTGGGGTCGGCGAGCTTACTGAGAAGGTGTAGTGCCTGCAGGCGGGTGTTGACATCGCCGACGGAAAGCGCCGACGAAGCTGCGTCTGCGGCTGCCTCAGGGGTCCGGGTCAGGACCCAGGTCAAGGTTTCCCGAACGAAATAGTCAGGTTCTTGCCACAGCAGCTCGGCAATGCGAGGTGCCAGATGCGGCTCGGCTCGCTGACCTAATGCGACAGCTGCGTGTTGACGCATGTCCTTGTCCGGGTGGACCAGGGCGGCGAGTGCGGCCGAAGGGTTGTCGGCTAAAGGCTTACGGGGCTGGTTCACGTGGCCGACGCTAAGCCTCGATCCACCGATGGGCAGGTGGATGGGCCGCTGTAGGACGGGGTCAGGTCTTTGACGGGGCGAGGGTCGTGAGGGCGCGCGTGAACTGCCGGTCTGCCCGGCTTTTCCACTGGGTTCCTGCTGGTAGGGACGGGGGCTGGGGTCAGGCGGGTGCTGCGGCCCGGCCGGGGCGGAGCGCGTCGTAGAGGACGGTCCAGGCGTGCTCCCAGGGCCAGTCTCGGGGTAGGTGCAGGTGGAGGCGGCGGGCGGAGGAGGCGACCCGGGCTGGCAGGTTGACCAGCTTGCGGCGGATCGTGGGCGTCGTCGCCCGCGCCAGGCGGGTGCTGCCGGTCAGGGTGGCCGCGGCGCGGGTGAGGTTGAACGCCATGACCGCGGCGATGAGCCAGGCGGCGTTGGCAGCGAACTTGCCCGAGGGCAGGTGCGCCAGGGCCGAGGCTTTCAGGTCGGCGTGGACGTTCTCGATGACCGCGTGGCCCCGGTGGACCTGGTCGGCGGCCACGGTGTCCCGCTCGGTGGCGGGCGTGGTGGTGAAGAACGCGTGGAAGCGCCAGGTGTCGAACATCGACTCCTGCCCGTCCTTGGCCCTGGGGTTCAGGTCCGGGACGCGGCGCACCACCAGCCGGCCAGTGACCTGCTCGGACTTCTTGGCCGAGGTGAACGCGGTGTAGTCGATCTCGGCGACCTCGGCCCGCGAGACCCACCTGCCGGTGGCCTGGTCGTAGATCGCGTCGGTGTACCTGATCGTGGTCCACGCGTCCTCGGCGATCGCGGCGATGGCGCGCTTGACCGCCGGGTCCAGCCGCACGGTGATCGAGACCTGTGCACCGGCCCTGTCGGCGGCGCCCACCAGGGCGGCGGAGTAGAACGCGGAATCGGCGCGCAGGAGCACCGGTCGCCCGGCCAGGTGGCTGCGCCGGACCAGCGCCAGGGCATCGGTGGCCAACCGGGCCGCGCCACGGGAGGAACCCACGGAACCCTTGCGCAGGCGTTGGGCGGCGATGACCGGGGCGGTCTGCTCGGTGGACACGGTCGCCAGCAGCGCGTTCAACCCTCGGACCCCGCTGTAGCCGAACCCGGCGCCCTGCTTGGCGTAGCCGTGGACCTCCACGATGGTGTCGTCCAGGTCGAGCAGCACCGTCCCGGTGTCGCCGGCCCGGCCCAGCAGCCCGGTGCGCCCGGCCAGGGCGAGGGTGAAGCGGGAGGCGACCGCGTCGCCCTGGCGGACGTGGCCGAAGGTGAACGTGCGCAGGAACGAACCGAGCGTGGAGGGGGCATAGGGCCGTTCGAACAGCTTGCCCATCGCGCCGTGGCGCAAGAGCCCCATATCCTCGATGCTGTCCGCGCCGGCGGCCATACCCGCCACCAGGGCGGCCAGCTTGGCGCCGGCGTTGGCGCCCTTGTCGGTCGGCAGGCTCAGGTGCTCATCGCCCAGGGCGTGCAGGCCGGCTTCTTCGGCCAGCGTCATCAGCGGGACAAGCCCGGCGGCAGACACGAGGTTGGGGTCATCGAACGTCGCGGAGACCACGGGGAGGGTGTGAGAGAGTTGCATCTACGAGATGCCCTTCCGGTTTGGGTGATACGTGCTCTAGACAAGTCGTATCTTCCCAGGTCAGAAGGGCATTTCTCGCTTTCCCACGCCGCTTCACCGGCTCACCCGATCGGTGGATCCAGGCTAAGGCCTCACCGTGCGTGAGGGTCAACCCGCTGGTAGCACCAGCCTCTGCGCCGCCCAGGAATGACTTGCGGGTATCCAGGAGCAGAGCTTTACGACAGGCACCTGCCGCAACTCAAGCACGGTTCGGAGCGCCAGCCGGACACTGGGATCGTTGAGCCCTACGGTTGCTAGTGCCTCTCCGTGTATCCATCACTGGTCGGTCTGTGGCCTCTACTCCGCTTCGCCGCATCCTCCGCGAATGGGTTGCTTGGAGACCGCCGAGGGAAAAGGACGCTGAAGACGTCGACTGAACGCACCAGATCCTGGAGCCGGACAGCCAAACCAAGCGAAGGGCGACGGGCACGCTCATGCCGCCAGGAGGACGGCCGACAGGCACGGTGGAAGCCGCGAGCACTCCTCCGCTCATCGGCGTCGCAGTCAGCGCCTAACCTTGCAGCATGGACAGGTACCCGTCGCGCCACCCTTGGCGACCTGTCGAGCGCTGGTATCGGACCCTGATCATGTTTGCCGGCTCGATTTTCGGCCCTCCTGACACATCTGTGGGTGTTTGAGCGCGGCTGAGTAGGGCGCACGCCGTTCCCTGCCTAGGTTTCTGAGCTGTCAAGGAACAGAAGCCAGTGGTCAGGAGAACGGCGTGCGTGATGTCAGCCTATGGCGCAGTCTGCTCGGGGTCGAGAAGACGGTGCTGGAGCGGGTCGAGTTCGACGAGGACGCCGAGGTGCTGGTGGCGCACGTGCGACCCACCGCCCGGCAGCGGGGCCGGTGCGTGAAGTGTCGACGGCGCAGCCCACGGTATGACGCCGGCCCGGGGCGGCGGCGCTGGCGCGCACTGGATCTGGGCACCATCCGGGCCGAGCTGGAGGCCCACACGCCACGGGTGCGGTGCCGCGCTCATGGGGTGGTGGTCGCCTCGGTGCCGTGGGCGCGCCACGACGCGGGCCACACCTACGCCTTCGACGATCAGGTGGCGTGGCTGGCGACCCAGTCCTCGAAGTCCACCGTGACCGAGCTGATGCGCATCGGCTGGCGCACCGTCGGGTCGATCATCACCCGGGTCTGGGCCGACGTCGAGGCCAGCCACGACCGGTTCGCCGGGCTACGGCGGATCGGGATCGACGAGATCAGCTACAAGAAGGGCCACAAGTACCTGATGGTGGTCGTCGACCATGACGCACGCCGCCTCGTCTGGGCCGCGCCGGGACGCACGAGCGCCACGGTGGGCGAGTTCTTCGACCTCCTCGGCCCCGAGCGCAGCGCCCAGATCACCCACGTCTCGGCTGACGGGGCGGACTTCATCGACACCATCGTCGTCCGGCGGTGTCCTCAGGCGGTGCGGGTGGCCGATCCGTTCCACATCGTGAAGTGGGCCACCGACGCGCTGGATGAGGTCCGCCGCGAAGCGTGGAACGACGCCCGTGCGCTGGCCCGGAAGGAGCCCAGGCGCGGTCCTGGCCGTCCTGGCGCTGACGCCCCACCACGACCAGGCAGCGAGCGGGCCAAGGCGCTCAAGGGTGCCCGGTACGCGTTGTGGAAGAACCCGGAGAACCTCACCGAGAACCAGCAGGCCAAACTCGCCTGGGTCGCTGCCACCGACCCGAGGCTGCACCGCGCCTACCTGCTCAAGGAGGGCCTACGGGTGGTGTTCCAGCTGCCCTACGACGAGGCCGTCGAGGCCCTGGACCGGTGGATCAGCTGGGCCCGCCGGTGCCGCATCCCCGCATTCGTGAAGCTGCAGAAGAGCATCGTCAAGCACCGCGACCGGATCCTGGCAGCGATCGAGCACGACCTGTCAAACGGACTCGTCGAGTCCACCAACACCAAGGTGCGCCTGATCACCCGCATAGCGTTCGGGTTCCACTCCGCCGAGGCCCTGATCGCCCTCGCACTGCTCAACCTCGGCGGTCACCGCCCCGCGCTCCCAGGCCGGAACTGACCCACACATGTGTCAGGAGAGCCCGATTTTCTGCGGGATCCTCTTCCTGTTCCTGGGGGTACCGGAGATGCTAGTTCTGCCCTTCGCAATGCTGATCGTTGTGCTGCTGTGGCCCGTTCCAGCCGGGTGGCGTGACCACCTGCCTCGTCTCGCAGCGGTAGTCGATAGAGTGCAGCGCCGCTAGAGGCAGACATCCGCTTCTGCCGCAGGTCGCGACCTCTGCAGTCGAACACCCGCAGTCGGCCAGCGGATCAGCTCGCCGGCGGCGACGGCTCAAACTCTCGCGTCTCGATCTTCGCAATAAAGCGGTGGCCGCGGCGGCACTGGTACGGCATGCGCAGCGTGACGCCGGGCTGATCCAGCCTCCCGACGCCGGTTGCCGTCACGGGATGGGCGTCGACCCCGCAGGAGGGGCAAGTCCTTGCCGCGATTTCCATAGCAGCCAGCGTGGCACCGTGCCGCTGGTTGGGCAACCACCCGGCCTGCTCCTCTTCAGGACCAGCATCCGCTTCTGCCGCTGATCGCTGGGTGCGGTGCGACCCGTCGCGCTCCTGTGTGGGCCCGGAATTGAAGGAGGTGCTCAGCCCTTGTTGCCGGTGAGCGCGAAGTTGCCACCCAGGCCGATCATCATGCCGCCCCCGGTCGCACGCACCGCGGCGAGACGACGTGGAGAGCGGGCGAACCACGAGGCAGCACTGCTGGCCAGCACGGCCCAGACAGCGTCGCAAACGAACGCGATCAGGACGAAGACGAAGCCCAGAACCATCATCTGCACGGGGATGACGCCGGCATGGAAGTTCACGAACTGCGGTAGGGCTGCGACGAAGAAGACGATGGTCTTGGGATTGGTCACGCCGACGATGAACCCCTGCCGCAGGAGGGTCCAGGACGTCAGTGCTCGGTGACTGTCCCCGCCGTCGGTACCGGTACCTGCTCGACGATGCCGGATCGCCAGAACCCCGAGGTAGATCAGGTATGCAGCACCCAGCATCTTGATCAGGTCAAGTCCAGTGGAGTGGTGTACGACGGTGATCCCTCGATGGGGTTGATCAGGCCGTCAGTGCGGGGACGGTAGCAGCGGTTTCCTCCTGTCCGGTGGTGGTGGGGGCCAGGGCGTGTCGGCAGCGGGTGAGGACGTCGAGGCCGATGTAGCGGCGCTGCTCGGCCCAGGCGTCGTGCTGCGCCCCCGCAAGCGGGAGGTGCCCCCAGCCCAGGACGGCGCCGACGAGGCGGATGATGGCCTCACGGTGGGGGAAGATGCCGACGACGTCGGTGCGCCGGCGGATCTCGCGGTTGAGCCGCTCCTGGGGGTTGTTGGACCAGATCTGGCGCCACACCTCCTTGGGGAAGGCGGTGAAGGCCAGGATGTCGGCGCGGGCGTCCTCGAGGTGGGTGGCGACCGCGGGCAGCTTCCCCGCCAGGGTGTCGATGACCCGGTCGAACTGGGCCTGCACCGACGGCGCGTCGGGCTGGTCGTAGACGGAGTGCAGCAGCGCCTTGACCCAGGGCCAGGAGCTCTTGGGCGTGGCGGCCATGAGGTTGGCGGCGTAGTGGGCGGGAGCACGCGCTGCCACGCGGTGCCGGGCAGGGTCGCGCCGATCGCCCCGACCAGGCCGGCGTGGGCGTCGGAGGTGACCAGCCCGACCGGCCCGGCACTGGTGAGGCCGCGGCCACGAGGTCGCGGAAGAACGCGAGCCAGGAGGCGGTGGTCTCGCCGGTGGCCACCTGCAGGCCCAGGATCTCCCGGTAGCCCTCGGCGTTGACGCCGGTGGCCACCAGCGCGCTCACCTTGACCACGCGCCCGCCCTCACGCACCTTGAGCACGAGCGCGTCGACCGCGACGAAGGTGTAGGGGCCGGCGTCCAGCGGGCGGGTGCGGAAAGACTCCACGTGCTCGTCCAGCTCGGCCGCCATCACCGACACCTGCGACTTGGACAGGCCCGTGATCCCCAGCGCGGTGACCAGCTTGTCCATCCGCCGGGTGGAGACCCCGAGCAGGTAGCAGGTCGCCACCACCGTGGTCAGCGCGGCCTCGGCCCGCTTACGACGCTCGAGCAGCCACTCGGGGAAGAAGGACCCCTCGCGCAGCTTGGGGATCGCCACGTCCAGGGTGCCCACACGCGTGTCCAGGTCCCGGTGCCGATACCCGTTCCGCCGGTTCGTGCGCTCGGTGCTGCGGTCGCCGTAGTCGGCGCCGCACACGCTGTCGGCCTGGGCCGAGAGCAGGCTGTTGATGAAGGACTGCAGCAGCTCACGCATCAGGTCAGGGCTCGCCTGCGCGAGCTGCTCGTGCAGGAACTGATGCGGGTCGATAATGGGTCCAGCGGTCATCGGTGGTGCTCCTCTTCGAGAGTTCTGTGGAAGGTTCACTCGAAGGATCACACCGGTGGCCGCGCCTACCTCAGCAGGACACGCTCACCGGGTGTCGTCGTACACCACTCTGGTGGACTCCACTCTACGCTCGTCCGACCCAGTCGCATTGACGTGGGACGCACGCGTCCGCCGCAACGCATTCCTGCAGGCTGAACCGGAATCACCATAGGGTGCACGGATGAGCACGTTCACCTGCGTCGAGTGCGGTCGAATGTTCAGGGGTCAAGCACGTCGAACGGCGACTGGACGCCGGGTCTGCACCAAGTGCGAGCAGGGTGTTCTCGGCGCAGCGGCGGGGGTCCTCATGGCGCAGCGGCAGGGCGCAGACCCTGTGGCCGGTGCGATCTCCACCCGGGGCTGGCTACAGCGAATCCGCTTGTTGCGCGGAAAGGATCAGTAGTCACCAGCCCTCCAGCGTGACGTCCGACTTTGCCGCATCTGGCATCGTATGCCAAGCAGCGAACCTAGGGTCGGGTGCCGCTCCAGTACGAGTGCTCGCCGGGTGGCAGATCTATGAACTCGTCTTGGGTCTCTTCAGCCATGGCAGTATCGCTGAGGGGAGATGGTCGAGGGCGCCGGGGAACTGCGCTGCCGGAGCTACCTCCGCGTCCGGGGTAAACGTGCAAGCCGAACGCAGCGTCTGGGACGGCGTCCAGTGCAGCAAGTACTGCCGGAAGCTCCCGGAAGGACTCCCGCGCGAGCTCTTCCGCGAACTGCAGTTCTAGGATGACGCCCCACCGAGGGGTGTGCCAGACCCAATCGCTAGCCCCGTTGGTAACCGCCGCTTCGAGAAGCAGCTCGCCATGGGCACGACGCCACCCATCGGCGGAGACGTCGCCTTCCTGGACCTCGATGGTGAGCCAGGCGCTCATGGCCACAGACTAGCCCCAGGCATGCTGCCGACGGGGCTCTTGACCCGACTGATCAAGACGCCGGAGCCATACCCATTTGCCGCTCGTCGCGCGGCCGGAGCGTTTTGCCTGCGCGACCCGTGCGCCAGGCCAACGAGCGTCGGAACGGTGGTCGCCTTCGTTCGCTGGCGGGTCACGAACGCCTTCAGGCCAGGACGGCGCGGACGACGAGCTCGAGGACCGGCCGGATGTCGCTGTCGTCGTGGCGGGCGACGCGATGCAGGATCAGTCCCTCCGCGCACGCCATCATGGCCCGGGTCGCCGCAACCGGGTCCGTGGCGCCCAGCTCTGCAAGTGCCCCCTGCAGGGCGGCCTCAAAGGTTGCCCGACCCCGTCCGAGGCTCTCACGCAAGGCGGGATTGTGGCTCGCCTCCATGAAGAGGACCAGCCGTGCGCTGGTCAGTGTGCGCTGGTCCTCGGTGGTGCGGTCCAGGAGCGCCACCATGGCCTCGAGGAGCTCCTCGGCCGACTGCGGGGCGAACGTGGCTCGCATCCCAGAGATCTCCCGCTCGAGGATGGCGTCCGCCACCCCACGAAGGAGGGCGTCGCGCGTCCGGAAGTAGTTGGACGTGGACCCCGGCGGGAGGTCGGCCCGCTCGTCGATCCGGCGGTGGGTCAAGGCCTTCAGGCCCTGGGTGCCCACCAACTCGATGGCGGCATCGAGGGCACGGTCCCGCAACGATCTCATCTGAGCACTATATGAGTAGTGACACCGTGCCACTACGCGAGTAGTGTGGCGTGGTGAGGCGGGGCGCCTGCCGGGAAGGATGTTCCCCATGCCATCGGTACTGGTCACCGGAGCCGGTCGCGGGATAGGCGAGGCCATCGCGCTGCGACTGGCCCGCGCCGGATGGACCGTTTTCGCCGGCGTGCGCGAGGAACTCACCGGGGAGGGCCTGGGGCGCGAGGACCGCGGCATCACGAGGGTCCTGCTCGACATCACCAACGAGGCGCACGTCGCCGCCCTGGCCGACAACCTGCCCGACCGGCTGGACGCCCTCGTCAACAACGCCGGCATCGGCGTGCTCGGCCCGATCGAGACCGTGTCCATCCCAGACCTTCGCCGCCAGTTCGAGGTCAACCTCTTTGGCCAGGTCGCCGTCACGCAGGCCGTACTGCCGCAGATCCGTACCGGCGGCGGCCAGATCGTCTTCATCTCCTCCACCGGCGGCCGGGCACCGGTGCCCATGGAGGGCGCCTACTGCGCATCGAAGTTCGCGGTGGAAGCAGTCGCGGACGTGCTCCGGGTCGAGCTCCGGCCCTGGCACATCGAGGTGTCCGTCGTAGAGCCCGGCCCCACCGACACCGGCCCGTGGCAGCAGATCCAGCCATTGCTCCATGCCATGGAGCTGGGCATGGCGGCCAACCACCGCGAGCTCTACGCGCAACACATCAGCGGCATGCTCAAGCTGGTCAGCACGCTCCAGGCCCGGACCGTGCCGCCGGACGTCGTAGCCCGCGTGGTCGAGCAGGCCTTGACTGCGCGCCGCCCTCGTGCTCGCTACGCCGCCGGGGCCCAGGCCCGGGCGATGGTCACCATGAACGCAGTCCTGCCCACGCGGTTCAACGACGCCATCGGAGCCCGACTCCTGGGCCTGCGGTAACCCACCCGGTTCAGACAGGCCCGGCACGTCATGGTGCCCAGATGCTGAACCGGGGCCGCCCGGACGACAACGTCGGGACCGGACGCGGGTGTCCGGTCCTGGCCGCCAGTTGGGGCCTGGAGGGGGTGGCACGGCCACGCGACCTTCCGATCATCGTTGCACGTTCAGAATCTATCGTTGTACGATACCTGTGCATTGTTTCTCGACGAAAGAGATGGCTATGAACAGGTGGGTCGTGCTGAGCCTGCGGGTGGTGCTCGCGATCGCGCTGCTGGGCTCGCTGGTGGTGCAGGTGCTGATCGTCCCGCTGCTGTGGCTGGACATGGACGAGGCGGGCGAGGGGTTCCGCACCTCACTGGCGGTGATCGCCGTCCTCGGCATCCTGTGCCTGCAGGTCATCGCCGTGTGCGTGTGGAGGCTGTTGACGATGGCCGCGCGCGGCACCGTGTTCTCCCCGGCCAGCTTCCGTTATGTCGACATCGTCATCGGTGCGATCGCGGCAGGCTCGGTCCTCGTGCTCTGCGTCGCGGTGGTGGCCAGGTTCGCCAACCACGCGGTCGAGGGCGACGCCGTGGCTCCTGGGCTGGTGGGGATCATCTCCGGGCTGGCTCTGGTGGCCGCGGGGGTCGCCCTGCTCGTCTACGTGATGCGCACCCTGCTCGCGCAGGCGGTCGCGCTCGACGTGCAGTCCCGTCAGCTGCGCTCCGAGCTCGACGAGGTGATCTGATGCCGATCGTCGTGGACATCGACGTCATGCTGGCCCGGCGCAAGATGGCCGTGGGCGTGCTCGCCGACAGGATCGGCATCACACCGGCCAACCTCTCCGTCCTCAAGAACGGCCGTGCCAAGGCGGTACGGTTCACCACCCTGGAAGCGCTGTGCGAGGCGCTGGACTGTCAACCGGGGGACCTGCTGCGCTGGGAGCCGGACGGTGATAGCCCGTCCGGCATCGGCTGACCTGCTGCCATGGCTGACCTTCCGGTCACCGTCCACGTCGACGTCCTGGTGGTGGGCGCCGGCCTGGCAGGACTGCGCACCGCCACCCGGCTGGCGGAAGCAGGCCACGAGGTGCTGCTCGTGGACAGCCGGGCCTCGCTGGGCGTGGGGATCCGCACCACCGGCATCTTCGTGCACCGAACCCTGCAGGACTTCCACTTCCCCCCGCACACGCTCGGCCCCGCGATCCGGCGCGTGGTGCTATACCCACCCAGCCACCGCAGACCCGTGGACCTTCGCAGCGAGCGGGATGAGTTTCGCGTGGGCCGGATGGCCGAACTGTGCACCTGGGCCGGGGAGCAGGCCAAGCAGCACGGGGTCCAGATCATGCTCGGCACCACCTACCAGGGCCGCGACGGCACGGCCTACCACCTGCAGGGACCGCACGGAGCAGTCCGGGTGCTCGCCCGCCTGGTCGTCGGCGCCGACGGGGCCCGCTCCCGCGTGGCCAGGGACCTCGGACTGGACACCAACCGTGCCCTGCTCGTGGGTGCTGAGCAGACCTACCCGGTGCACGACCCGACCGATCCGCCACCGACGTTTCACTGCACCCTGGACCCGCGGATCGCCCCTGGCTACCTGGCCTGGGTCGTGCACGACGGCGCCCACGTCCACGTCGGGACCGCTGGGTACCCCGCCCAGTTCCGCCACGGCCTGCGCCAGAGCCTGGCCACCTACCGCGCCCGGGCCCCCGGGCTGTCGACCGCCACGCGCACCGGACCGGTCGAACACCGCGCCGGCCCGATCCCTGTGGGCGGGCTGCTCCGCAGGATCGGCAACCGGGACGGTCTCCTGGTCGGCGACGCCGCGGGGGCCGTGTCCCCGCTGACCGCCGGAGGGCTCGACCCGTGCCTGCGCCTGTCGGACCACGCGGCGCAGATCCTCGACGAAGCCCTGAGGACGGGACGGCGCGAGAGCCTGGACCGCTACGACGCGGCCCCCCTGCGCCGTCGGCTCCGGGGCCGAACAGCTCTTCGGACCGTGCTCGCCCACACCAGCTCACCCCGCCTGGTAGAAGCCGCCTTCACCGGCCTGCGCACGACCCCTGGCCGTGCTGCTGCACGCCAAATCCTGTTCTCCGACAGGTCCTTCCCGATCGACGCCCCTACCGCACCTAGGGAAGGCGGGGACGTCACCCCACGCCAGGGCCGAACCGTTGAGGCGTGCCCCGGCGACGCGCGGGTCACTACTCCCCGTTAGCGGACTTGCCGCCATCGCCTCGGGCCGCACCGACGACAACCGCTGCGTCAGCACCCTCAACGTTGCCTACCGCGGAAGCGCGCCCGTCCAGAAGGACGCCAGCAAGTTCGAGGAGGTCGAAGGCGTCACCATCTGGAAGGACGTCTCCCACGACGGGCAACCCACCCAGGTGCACGTGATCCTGCTCGACAACGACTGGCCCGACGGCGACGACATCTACTTCAAGCACTACCAGGTGCCCACCGCACAGACCGTCTAGGGCAGGCCACACGCCGGCGGGTCCTCCAGCCACCGGCGGGCACGAACGGCCCGTCCTGACCAAGGCCCTACGGGCATCCAGGCGATGATGCTCGTCGTCCACCGTGGGTCCCAAAGACGTCTCACGGCGCCGTGGGTGGGTCGGAGCAGGTGACGGCAAGGTCGTGTCACGACGACGCCTCCGCCACGGAACGGGACCCGAGACCGACCATGGCGTGCTCGACCCTCCGACGGGTACGTGGTGACCTGTGCGGCCCTCCCGGGTGCAGGGGGGGTACTCCCCGGGAGGGCCGCCCGCGGCGGTGGGGTCTGCCCGGCGGTGATGGGCTACCGGGCGACGCGCACGTCCCCCGCGGGCCGGTCTAAGCCGGCACCGAGCAGCGTAACGCTCAGCCGAGCCCCGCGGTCAACGTGGTCGGGGGCTGCGTCAAGGACCGTTTCCAGGGACGTGTGGGGACGTGCCCTGACCTGCGGTTCTTCCAGCGTCCCCACCCTGGCAGGGGCGTGGTGGGGGCCCTGGTGGGGACGTAACCGGGAGCGCTGGCCGGGGAGCTTCTCGTGGGTGTTCGCACGAGAAGAGGAGCTCGAGATGAGTGTGGCGACAGCGTTGGGACTGACCGGGTGGGACTGCGACCTGCTGGCCACGGCCCGGTCCCGGTGGGACACCTGGGCGGGGCTGCACCCGTGCCTGGACGTCGGGGTCGGACCGGAAGGGCTGCGGCAGTGGTCGTTGGACGCCGCCCCGGCCCGGGCGAACGAGGTGCTGCTGGCCCTGGCCGAGCTCGGTGCACCCGACGGCGGGGGAGAGGCCGCGGCCACCGGGATGCTGCTGTGGGTGCTGATGCCGGGGGCGGTGCGCCTGTCCCGGTCGCTGGCCCGGTACGGCCCGGACGTGGACGAGGCGGTCGCGGCCCAGCTGTGGATCAGCGGACGGACTGTGGCCTGGCGCAACCGGGTCAAGGTCGCCCCCTCGGTGATGCTGAGCGCCCGCCGCGGTGTCCTGCTGGACCTGGAGGTCACGGCCCGGTGGGTGGACCATGAGACCCCCTCGCAGGACATGGACCTGCTGCCCGCCCCGGCCCCGGACGGTGGTTCGGCCGGGGCGGTGGACCTGGTGCACGAGCTGCTGGCCGACGCCCGCCGGCGGGGGGTGGTCAGCCGGCAGGACTGCCGGGTGCTGCTGGACCTGTCCGAGCACACCACCACCCGCACGACCACGCTGTGCCGGGCGGGGCTGCTGAGTCGGGCCGCGGCCCACCAGGTCGCCCGCGAGCACGGCTCGTCCCGCACGACCATCTTCCGGCGGGCCCACCGGGCCCTGGAGGCCCTGCAGGCCACCTACGCGGACCGGGCCAGGACCGCATGAACCCCACACCAGCCCCCGGTCTGCATGTGGGCGTCATGGGACCTGCTGCCTCGACACCGGGCACCCCTCGTGCGGCCGACCCGCCCGACACCTGCCGGGCGAGCGTGAGCGTGGCCGAGCTGCGGGCCGCGTGGCACGCGGCCGCAGCCGGCCGCTTCCGCGGGACCATGCAGCAACCCTCGACGGCCCCGGGCGCGCCGGCCACCGAGGGCGAGTGGTCCCCGACGGGGGAGGTGGTCGCGGTGCTCGGGTGCCACGGCTACGCCGGGTGCACCACCGTGGCCGTGGCCCTGGCCGCCGCGACGGACCGCCCGGTGCACCTGCTGGAGACCGCAGCCCCGGGCGCGAGCGGCCTGGTCGGGTACGCCACGGCCGAGCTGGGACCCACCGGCACCGGGTGGGTCCGCGGCCGCCGCGACCACGTGATCCTGGACCGCCGCGAGCACCCCGGCCCGGTGCCCCTGCCCGACCCCGACCCGCCCACCCACCCAGACATCCCCGACCCGGGAGGCACCGCACAGGAACAGCTCACGGTGGTCGACGCCGGGTGCCACCCCGACGGGCTCGAGGCTGCCCCCGGGTGGGTGGGCCCGGCGGTGGCCGCGGCACAGCACCTGGTCCTGGTCACCACCGCCACCGTCCCGGGCATGAGGCGTCTGGAAGAAACCCTGGAACGCCTGGGGCCCTCCCACGCCAGGCTGGTGCTGGCCGTGCGTGGCCCGGCCCCTCGCCGGTGGCCCGCGGCGGTGCGGCACAGCACCGGCCCGGCCACCCGGGACCTGCTGACCGGGGTGGTCCCGGTCCCGCACGACCCGGGCCTGGCCGTGCACGGCCTGGACACCCGCCCGCTGCCGCGCGAGCTGGTCGCCGCGGCCACCGACCTCCTGCATGGCCTCGGCCTGACCGGGGCACGACCCGCACCGACGAAAGGCAGCACCCGATGACCACCACGCTCTCTCCCGCCCTGGCCCACGCCGGCTCCCTGGTCGCCCAGGTCTGCCCGCAGGCACCACCGGGGGCGCAGGTCCACGTCGACAACATCCTCGGGTACGTCCTGTGGGGCGTGGGCATCCTGTTCTTCCTCGGCGTCGTCATCGCCGTGGCAGCGATCGCCGGCGGGCGCATGTTCGGCATGCCCCATGCCAGCACCGGCGGCATCATCGGCCTGGTCATCGTCTTCGTCGCCGTGATCGCCTACCTGATCCTGCCCGGGATCCTGGACGCGATGATGGGCACCGGGTGCGTCTGAGATGACCACCACCACACCCGGAGCGTGGGGTCGGGGCAAGCTGCTGGCCATCCTCGCCGCAGCCCTGGCCGCAAGCCTGGGACTGCTGGTCGGCCTGGGCCTGTTCGTCCGGCAGGTCCTGACCGACGAGGCACCCGACCCCCTGGCCGCGCAAGAAACTGCACCCGCCCAGGTGGTGCTGGCGGAGGCGCACCTGCCGCAGGAGGGCCCTGCCCGGCGGGAACGGATCGCGGACACGCCGATGCTGACCGTGGACGACCCACGCGCCTACCGGCAGGGGCAGGTGACCACCACCGTCACCGAGCCCCTGGGCGTCCCCTCGCCGACGACGACCGGTCCGGTGGACGTGCCCACCGGGTTCCCCCGGACGCCCGAGGGGGCGGTGGGACAGCTGGCGGCGATCGACGTGAGTGTGATCCGGGCCATGTCGGTGCCGGCCACGCACGAGATCTACCGGTCCTGGTCCACCGGTGGTGCCGACCCGGCGAGGTGGGTGATGGCCGGCAACGTCACCGACTTCCTCACCGCCGCCGGCCAGGCCGGGCAGACCAAGGAGGCCGGCCTGGTCGTGACCGCTGTCCCGGCCGCCGGCCAGGTCAAAGGCACCGACGGGCCGGACTGGGTGGTCGCCTGCGTCCTGCTGCAGCTGGAGGCGTCCCTGGTCGAGCAGGCCCAGGCCGCGTACGGGCACTGCGAGGCCATGACCTGGACCGGCGACCGGTGGGTCATCGACACCACCCACCGGGTGTCCCCGGCACCCTCGACCTGGCCAGGGACCGACCTTGCCGCCCGGGCCGGGTGGCGCCCCTGGTCCCCCGCACCGGCGCCGGTCGACGCCGGGCCCACCGGGGACGTCACCGGTGGGACGGGGACGTGGGTCGGTCCCTTGGACGGGCGCGGGTCGGGGGGTGGTCGGTGATGCCGAACCCGTTCGAGTACCTGGCGGCCAAGGCGGTCGGGGAGCTGGTGGCCGACGCGTGGACCTCGATCATGCTGGCGATCTGGATGGGCGGGCTGTGGTTCCTGCGCACCGTCCTGGGCCTCGTGGACGCCATCCTGACCCCCGACGTGACCGCTGACGGCCCGGCCGGGCAGGTGTACCGGACCACGTTCTGGCTCGCAATCGCTCTGCTGCTGATCCTGGCGATGGTCCAGCTAGGCGTGGCCGCGTGGCGGCGGGACGGGACCGACCTGGCCCACGCCGGGATCGGGGTGGCCCAGTTCGTCGTCGTGTTCGCCGCCTGGGTCGGGTACGCGGTGATGATCCTGGCCGCCGCCCAGGGCCTGACCCGGTCCTTGCTGCGGGCCATGTTCGGGGTCGAGGCGTTCGCCCACTGGGAACCCTCCGGGACCCTGGTCATCGCGGCCGAGGACGTCACCGACGCCCTGCTGGCCACCGTCCTGGGGTTCCTGGGCCTGGTGCTGTGGCTGGGCGGGGTCGGGTTCCTGCTGGTCATGCTGACCCGGGCCGGGGCCCTGCTGGTGCTGGTGGCCACCGGCCCGATCGCCGCTGCCGGGCTGGCGGCCGGGTTCTCCAGGGGCTGGTTCTGGACGTCGTTCCGGTGGTTCCACGCGGCCGCGTTCACCCCGGTCCTGGTCGCCCTCGTGCTCGGCCTGGGCACCTCGGTCACCACCGGCGTCGTCCAAGGGGAGGCCGACGGGCTGGCCAAGACGATCGGCACCGCGATCCCGGGGGTGTTCCTGATCTGCATCGCGGCGTTCTCCCCGCTGGCCCTGTTCAAGCTGCTGGCGTTCGTGGACCCCGGCACCTCCTCCGGGGCCGCGATGCGCGCCGGGTACGAGGCCCACGGCGGTCTGCGCGGACTCACCGGCCGCGGCGTGGCGACCTCCGGGGCCGCGTCCACCCTCGACGGGCACGGCCGCCCCGCGGGGGAGGTGTCCGCCGAGGGCCAGGCCAACCAACGCGCGGTGACGGCCACGACCAGCCTGGGATCGACCGCCGGCGGGCTGGCCCACCCGGCCCTGGGCGCGGCGGCCGCCGTGATCGGGGCAGGGGTCGGGTCGTTCGTCTCGGCCGGCACCCGCGGCGCCGCGGTGGCCGCGGACCTGGCCAACCAGGCCGGCGTGGGCCACAACACCTACGTCCCGGACTTCCAACCCTCCCGCCCCACCGGCGACCGGCACCGGCTCGCCCACCCCGAACAACGCGGCGAGAACACCGGCAGCGGCGGCGGGGAAGCCGGCGGGGGAGCGGTCCAGGCACCGCCGCCGGCACAGACCAGTCCCAGCACCGGGACCGGGCCGATACCCCCACCCAGCGGTGGCGGCGCCGGGTCCGGTGCGGCAGCCGCCGGTGCCGGCGCCGGGGTGGTGACCCCGTGACGACCCAGCCCAGCCGCAAGGAGCACGACCCCTGCCGGCACGACGTCAGGAAGGACACGGTCATGACCGTCTACCGCGACTACACCCGCGCCCGCATCGGGTGGTTCTTCGGCCTCACCGGCCTCCAGCTCGGCCTCCTGGCCACGGCGGTCCTGCCGGTGGCCTGGTCGATCTCCCAGCAGGACTGGGCCGCGGTGGGCCTGTCGATCCTCGGTTGGGGGGTGCTGTTCGGGATCGTGGCCGTCCCGGTGCGGGGCCGGTCGATGACCGGGTGGATCACCTCGACCGTGTCCCTGGCGGCGGGCACCCTGGCCGGGTGGACCCGGTTCCGGGCGCGGGCCACCACCGGGCAGGCCAGACCCCACGAGCAGGAGCAGGAGCAGGTGGACCTGCCGGGAATCCTGGCCAGCGTCGTGATCCACGAGGGCCCACCCACGGGACACTCCCACCGGCGGGTCGCGTTGATCCAGAACCACTCGATGAGGACGTGGGCGGTCACCGCGTCGATCGTGCACCCGGGACTGGGCATGGCCGAGGCCGAGGACCGGGAGGTCTACGGGCAGGGCCTGGCCGAGCTGCTCGACGCGGCCGTGCGGGCCGAGCTGGCCTGCGAGGTGATCTTCATGGTCCGCACCGTCCCCGAGGACGGTGCCGAGCGGGCCGACTGGGTCCGGCGCCACCGCACGGGCAACGCCCCGGCCCAGGTCAGCGCGATCAACGACGACCTGCACGAGTCGCTGACCGCCGCGACCGTGCGCACCGAGCAGTACGTCACCGTCGTGGTGCCCGAGTCACGGCTGGGCAAGGTGGCCCGGGAGTACGGCGGGGGTATCGACGGCCGCGCCAGGGCCCTGTACGGGACGATGACCGAGGTCGAGTCCCACCTGCGCGGCGGCCTGGGCGTCTCGAGCGTGGAGTGGCTGACCAGCCGCCAGCTGGCGATCGCGTGCCGGACCGGGTTCGCCCCGGGGGACCGGGCCACCATCATCGACGCCCTCGCGGCATCCCAGACCGACGACGACGTGAACACCGACGTGCCGTGGGAGATGGCCGGCCCCTCCGGTGCGGATGCGGCCGTGCGGCACTACTCCCACGACGCCTGGAACTCGGTCTCCTCCACGGTCAAGCTGCCGGTCAAGGGTGCCGCGATGGGGGCACTGGCCCCGGTCCTGTCGGCACACCAGGACGGGGAGCGGCGCTCCTTCATGGTCTGCTACCCCCTGGTGCCGCCGGGCCGTGCCGACCGACAGTCGGCCAACAGCGAGTTCGGTGCCGACCTGGGGCAGTCGTTGCGGGTCGCGGCACGGATGAAGCAGCGCACCAAGGACGTCGACGAGTCGCAGAAGGTGCGCGCCCTGGAGTCCAAGCTGGCCCGCGGCAACTCCCTGACCGTTCCCTACGCGGTGGCCACGGTCACGGTGCCCAAGACGGTCCGGGCGGCCGAGGCCGGCCGGCGCCTCGACTCCTCGATCCGCCGGGCGGGGTTCGCCCCGCTGCGCCTGGACCTGGCCCACGACGTGGCCTTCGCCGCCTCGGTGGTGCCGATGGGCATCAGCCTGACCCGGAAGGCGAGCTGAACCATGAGCACCTCACACAGTCGGAACCCTGGTGGCCGCCGGGGGAGCACCGGCCGGGACGTGGCCCGTCTGCTGGCCGACTTCGGCCACGACGCCCCACCGGCACCGACGCCCGCAAGGCAGGAGCGGGAGCCGCGGGTGTTCCGGCCCACCAGCACCAGAGGACCACGGAAGGCAGATCGTGGTTGGGCCCCGGCGAAAGCGCCGGTGGCGACCTGGCGGATGACCAGTGACCAGGCTCCGGCGTTCTGGCCGTTCATCCCCACCCCCGCGCTTCCACCGACCGGGGCGCAGATGGGCATCGACGTCGCCTCCGGGGCCGCGTTCCACTGCGACCCCCTCGGCTGGGTGGTCCGCCCTGACGTGCCGATCAGCAACCCGAACATCATGTGCTTCGGCAAGCCCGGGATGGGCAAGTCCGGGACCACCAAGGCGTTCATCCTGCGGATGATGGACTTCGGGTACCGGGCCCTGATCCTGGGTGACACCAAGGACGAGTACGAGGGGGTGTGCCGGTTCCTGGGGGTGCAGCCGATCGCCCTCGGCGCCGGCCTGGGGGCCCGGGTCAACCCCCTGGCCCTCGGCCCGCTGGCCCACGGGTGGGAACGGCTGGACGCCGTGGAGGCGCAACGCCGCGCCCAGGCCGTCTTCTCCCGCTGGTTGACCCTGATCCGTGCCCTGGTCGGGTCCCAACGGATCGGGGAGAACCTGGTCCCCTTTGGACCCAGCGACGAGGCCGTGGTCCGCACCGCCCTGGCCGACCTGACCGGGTACGCCGCCGGCGCCACCTCCTTGGCCGAGACCACGCTGCCCGGGCTGTGGCACGCCCTGGACAACCCTGCCCCCGAACTGGTGGCCGCGACCCGGTTCGAGACCACACGGGCGTTCATGGACTCCACGCGCCTGCTGCGCGACGCCCTGGGCCAGCTGGTCAACGGCGCCCTGGCCGGCATGTTCGACGCGCACACCAACGTGCACATCGACTGGCTCGCGCCGATCCAGTCCCTGTCCCTGTCCCGGCTGCCCCAGGAGGCCGTGGGCATCGCCCTGACCTGTCTGGGCTCCTGGGGCGCCGGTCAACGCGAGGTCGTCTCCCGGGCCGACCAGCGCGTGGTCGTCCGTGACGAGGCGTGGCGGCAGCTGCGGCTGGGGCCGGAGGCCGTCAAGGCGTTCGACGCCGACATGCGCCTGTCCCGCGGCTTCGCCGGCCAGGGCGGGGACATCCAGTACGCGGTCGCGCACAAACCTTCCGACCTGCTCTCGGCCGGCGACGAGGGCTCGGTGGCCCAGACCATCGCCCGGGACATGCTGCACCTGGCCGACATCAAGATCCTGCACGGCCAGGGCCCCAAGGTCGCAGGCGAGCTCGACGAGATCCTGGGCCTGGGCCCGTTGGCCGTGCACGCCATCACCACGTGGGCCCGGCAGGAACCTGGTCGCGCCGTGTGGCAGGTGGGGGACCGCATGTACAAGGTGGCCACCGTTCTGCACCCGCTCGAGGCCGCACTGGCCAACACCAACCTTGGTATCGAGTCGGCGGGTTAGAAGTTCGCGTGAAAATCGACAGTCTGGGCGGAAACCTGAGCATCGGCGGTGGTGCGAGGGGACGTAGGTGCTCGTGTTCGATGGGAATTGACGGCGGGCGAGCCTTGTATGGCCAGGGCCTCCCGACTGTAGGAGCTAAGGACGGCGTCTCGTGGCGTGGCCGGACGTCAGCCGTGGTGTCCGCGTGTTCGGCACAGGGTATGTCGGAGGAAGTGCGTAGGGTCCTGCCTCGTGGGTGCGCCGGGAGGAGCAGTGACGAAGCCAGTCCCGGCGTTGGGGAGCGACTTTCGGCGCCTGTGGGTGGCGATGGCTGCGGGTCAGACCGGCTCGGCCCTGGCGATGGGAGCTTTCACGTTCGTGGCGACCGAGGTCCTGCTCGCCACGAGCTTCCAGGTCTCTTTGCTGGCGGCCGCAGGGACCGCCGCGGCGGGACTGCTCGGGCTACCGGTGGGGCCGTGGGTGGAGCTGCGCCGCAAACGACCGGTGATGATCGGTGCGGACCTGGTTCGTGCCGTGGCCTTGTTCAGCGTGCCGATCGCGCACCTGGCAGGCGTCCTGACGTATGTTCACCTGCTCGTGGTGGCGGCGGTCATCGGCTTTGGCCAGCTGCTGAGCCTGACGGCCAGCACCGCCCACCTCAAGGCACTGGTCTCCCGCGAGCAGCGCACGATCGCAGTGAGCCGGATCGACACCACCAGCTGGATCGCCAACAGCAGCGGGCCACCGCTGGGCGGTGTCCTGCTGGGCGTGATCGGCCCGACCATCACGCTCGGCCTGGACGCAGTGGCCCACCTGGCCTCTGCATTCAGCCTGAGCCGTATACGCCAACCCGAGCCAGACCCGGCGCCACGCCCGCCAGATCACCGGTGGGTCAAGGACCTGACCACCGGGTGGAGCTTTGTCCTGGGCCATGCCACGTTGCGGCCGCTGTTCGTCAACGCGATGCTCTTCGGCGCGATGATCATGGGCGCCCAGCCCCTCATCCTGCTGTTCATGCTGCGCGACCTCGGCTTCACGCCCTTCCAGTACGGGCTGACGCTGGGCCTGCCGGCCGCCGCCGGCCTGGCCGGTGCGATGCTGGCCCCACACCTGGAGCGCCGGTGGGGACGGGATCGGGTGATGGTGGTCCTCGGGGCGTTGCGGGCCGTGTGGTTGATCCCGATTGCGTTTGCCCCACCAGGACTGGCCGGTGTAGCGGTGATCATCACCTGCGACACCCTGCTGCTGTTCTTTGCCGGAGCGTTCAACCCGCTCTTTGCCGGACACCGCATGGATGCGGTGCCCGACCACCTGATGGCTCGCGTCTCAGCGGCCTGGAGCGTCTCCAACCGTGTCCTGTGGCCGGTCGCCATGCTGCTCTTCGGTGCCCTGGCTGTGGCCACCTCGACACAGGTCGCCATCCTGCTCAGCGCATTGGCTCTGCTCGTGTCCGGGGTTCTGCTGCCCTGGCGTCTCGTGCGGCAGGACTGAACGACTCCGACGAGAACCGCGTTGAGCACGGAGCCCTTGACTCGCTGCGGAGGCTCCTGATCGTAGGCCGCGCCAGAGCCCAGGCCGGTGCTAGGGGCGCCGTGCAGCTACAGCAGCGGTTCACCGTCGAGGTTCCTGGTCGTCTCCGCCCACAGCTGGGATCGGTCAGGCAGCGTCAGCAGCCCCGTCTTGGACGGTTCGATCATCGTTGTCGCCCCCACGAGCCTGCGCCCGCCCGGGAGTTGCGCTCGATTCTGTCCGGACCCGCCGCCGGGGCGGGACGGGATGGTCAAGGACGCCGCCTGGTTTCAGTCCCGGGGGCTGTTGATCGTGAGGTCGGGGTGTTCGATGGTGGGCAGGTAGCGGGTGGCGCCCTGGACGGACAGGCCGAAGAGGTCGCAGATGCGTCGCAGGTCTGCGGTGGCCTGCAGTTCGTGCAGGATCCTGTCTTCGCGGAGGGACTGTGGCCGCAGGGTGGTGCCGGTCCAGGGCCAGGCCTGTCCGGGTGGGGTGAGGCGTGGCGCGGTCTTGCGGTTGATCAGCAGATGCGGGTTGGCGGTCTCGGGCCAGGTGCGCTGCCGGTCGTCGAGCCACGCAGCGAGCCTGGAGCGGACCGGGGCGGCCAGTGGCAGTACCCGGTCGCCGAGGGTGAGGCAGCCGTCGGCGATGGCGGTGAGTTGGAGGGACCGGAGTTCTTTGCCGGTCAGGCCGTGGAAGGCGACGAGGGCGACGCACAGCGCGAGGGCAGGGTCGGGGGAGTCCAGTCCCTCCCGGACGGTGGCCGGGTCCAGCGGCAGTGGGATGTTGGCCCGGACCTGGGTGCTGGGCAGTCCGCGGGCGGGGTTGGTGAAGAGCAGCTTGCGGCCATGGAGAACCTTGAACAGCGACTTCAGCCCGGTCTCGGCGAAGCGGCGTCGCGCGCCGGTCTGGGCGGCAACCGCGACCCGGACGTCCTGGCTGGTGACCTCGGCAAGGGAGCGGTAGCCAGCCTGGGCCCAGGTGGTGACAGCGGGTGTGACGCCGTCCACGTGCAGCCGGACGGTCTGCGGTTCGCGCGGCAGCTGCCGCGGTGCGGTGCGGCTGCCGTGCACCATGACGTCGACCCACAGCTCGAGGTGCTCGACCATCTGCGGTGGCAGCCCGGCGGTCCTGGTGGTCAGGTAGGTCTGCAGCGGGGTGGGATGGTCCTCGATGAGCAGTCCGGCCTGACGCAGGACGTCCATCGTGGAGGTGATGTTGCCCTGGTAGCGGGGCAGCATCAGGACCTCACTAGCGCGGATCTTCGCGTTCGGCGTGGTGCGCAGGGTCTGCAGCAGCCGCAGGGAGCGGATGACGTCGTTACGCTGCCTGGCCGACCAGCCGAACCGGGCGGCGTGCTCATCGACGATCGAGGCGCAGTAGCGGGTCAGGTCGCTGTCGGCGACCGCGGCCAGGGCGCGGACCATCTTGGGGTCGGGCGCCAAGTCGAACAGGGTGAGCTGGTCAGGCCCGTGGTCCGTGAAACCGGTGCCGGCGGGGAACGGCAGGGAGTTGCGGTTCCGGGCACGCCAGGGGTCGGCGCGCAGACGGGGGGTCTTGCGCCGCTTGATCAGGATGTTGGCGAAGAACAGCTGCTGCCCGTGCCGGTTGGCACCGGCCAGGTCGAGGCTGCGGCCGGGCTCCTGCAGGGACTGGGCCTGGGACAGGCACAAGCGGCAGGCGCCCTGGTCCCCGACGCGGGTGAGGCGGCCGCAGTACTGGCAGGTCTGCTCGGGGCAGTTCGCCCGCCACCACCGGCACGCCCAGCAGGTCCAGTTGTGGCGTGGATAGACGCCCCAGGCCAGGCAGATCTTGCACGAGCCGACGTGCAGCGGGCTTCGCGGGTGGCAGCGGCCGCACAGGCCCTGGCTGAAGTAGTCTTGCTCGGTGCCGCAGGCCGAGCACGCCGGCGGGGGAAAGGGCCCACCGGGCAGGCAGTCGTAGCAGACGTCGACCCGCGGCCGGGTCCAGGCCACACGCCGGGCCAGGCAGGATCCGCACATCGGTGGCAGCCGCAGCGGCGCGGACTCCCCGGCAGCTGGCATCGCGTGCTCCCCCCGTCGGTCTATACCGGCGGCGTGGACCGTGGCTTGCCGAACCGCGGCGACACCACGGGCCCACGTGCGCCGGGCGAGGCGCCCTCACCGGTCGCGGCGTTCTCCGCCGCTGGCCGGGCAGCGGCGACCTTGTCCGGCTCGGGTGTCATCAGGTCGTTCGGGGTGCACTCGAGCACGGCGCAGAGAACGTCCAGCTCGGCCAGGCGCAGCGTCGGTGGGCTGCCGGCCCACCATGAGGACATCTTCCCGGCACTGATGTCGAGCCCGGCATCGGCAAGCATCCTGCGCATCTGCGTCGACTTCCAGATCCCGCGCTCGGCGGCGCGAAGCCGCAGGTTCCACTGCATCGTCTCAGCCTTCCTTCTCGGTGATCCCGAAGCGGGCAGCTACCCGCATGTTGGCGCTCTTCCAGGCCAGCTCGACGTGTTCGTCCCGGACGTGGATGTAAGAGGAGGTCGTCGAGAGCCACTGGTGACCCAGCAGCTCCTGCAGTGCCTTCAGGTCCATGCCCGCCTCGTAGAGCGAGGAGGCGCAGTAGTGGCGCAGCACGTGTGGAGTCAACTGTCCCGACCACGCCGGCAGCCATCGCCGGGTCTGGATCGTCAGCGTCCGGCGCAGCGCGTTCGCGCCCACTCGGCCGCAGCGGTCGAGGTCGGTGTCGAACCGCTCGGAAGGGAGCATCGGGGCGTCAGGGTCAGCGAAGTCGCCCCCGTACTGGTGACGAACCTCGGCCAGCCACCAGTCGATCAGCTGGTCCGCGCCGTTGATCGCCGGGACCAGTCTGGGCTTGGGGCCGCGCCCGCCGGAGCCCTTGCCGAACCGGACGTGCAGCTTGCCAAACCCGCCGAGGTCGGGCCGCCAGTCGCGGATGTCGAGCATCACGGTCTCGTTGATCCGCAGCCCGAGGCGACGCCACAGCGACGCGGCGAAGTAGTCGCGGGCGGCTGGCAGATACTTGCGGGCCTGCCCGACCGAGTCGCGCCAGCCGGTGAAGAGGTCCTCGACCTCGGCGTCCGAGGGAGGCACCCGCACCTTGCCCAGCGAGTGGCCGGACTGCCGGTTGAACTCATCTATCGGTTGCCCCACCGTCACCCCGGTCGCGCGTCGGATCGTGCCGCTGTGCCGGGCGATCAGGAACTCGTAGAAGCCTGCCAACGCGCCGGCCTTGCCGGCCCTGGTCGACACCGTCCAGCCCCGCCGTCTCTGCTCGGCCATGAACCGGTCGGCATCCTGACAGGTCGCCTCCCACAGCGGTGTCGTCAGCGACCTCGCGAACTCGATCACCACCGACCGGGTGCCACTGATGTGGTCATCGCTCAGACCTGCTGCCGCCATCGCCAAGGCGTACTGATCGACCAGTTCCTGCTCGAACTCCTGAGCAGCCTGAGCGTCCGGCAGGACCACGTCCTCGGCGCCGCCACCTGGCAGCGCCACCAACTCCATCAGAACTCGACTTCACCAAGGGCGTTCATGCATCGACAGTACAGCAATAGCGTCAGCCAGAGTGACGACGCATCGTTCTGCGCGCCCAACCGCCCCGAGCCGACGTGGCCTGCGCACGAGCAACGTCAAGCAGAAACCGGGCCAGGAGAACCTGAGTCCCTAGAGACAGCCAGGTGAGGGAAGTGAAAAGCGTCCTGGCCGTGATGGCCGCTCTCGCGGTGCTGCTGGGATTTCCCCTGGCCACCGCGGTGCTCGTGGCCTCGGTGGCCACGCCCGCGATGGCGCAGCAGCACCGCACCCTCTTCTGCGAGGGGACCCTGCCCGTCACCGGGGACTGGCGGCCACCGTACGAGACCGCCTATGCCCTGACCCCAGGCTCGGGGTTCGGGCAGCGTTTCCACCCGATCCACAAGGAGTGGCGCCTGCACGCCGGGGTCGACCTTGTCTCCCAGCCGGCGGGCGCCCCGGTGGTCGCCGCCGCGGCCGGCACGGTCACCGGATCCGGGTGGACCAGCGGGGGAGGGAACACTGTCACCATCGACCACGGCGGCGGCATCAGCACCCGGTACCTGCACCTGGCGGAACCCAGCCCGCTGAGGCTCGGGCAGGCCGTCCACCAGGGTCAGCGGATCGGTGTCGAGGGGTCCACCGGGGACTCCACCGGTTCACACCTGCACTTCGAGATCCGCCAGGACGGGCAGCCGATCGACCCGGTCCCGTTCATGCTCGAGCGCGGTGCCCCCCTGAACGGTGTCGCCGTGGCACCCTCCCCACCGGCGGGGGAGGACCCGTTGCCACCGTGGGTGCCTGAACTGCCCGAGGACGGGGAGGGTGGCATCGGGTTCGAGCTGCCCGCCCCGGGGGAGCCGCGCCAGGACTCGCTGCGCAACCCGCCGCTGCCGATCCCGTCGGGCATCCAGGCGTTGTACGAGCAGGCCGGGTCGCAGTACGGCATCCCGTGGGCCCTGCTGGCCGGGATCGGGATGGCCGAGACCGCCCACGGGGCCAACACCGGCACCAGCTGGGCGGGCGCGCGGGGCCTCATGCAGTTCATGCCGGCCACCTTCGCCGCCTACGGGGTCGACGGGGACGGCGACGGCTTGGCGCAGATCGACAACGATGCCGACTCGGTCCATTCCGCGGCCAACTACCTGACCGCCTCCGGGGTGCACCGAGGCGAGGAGGGGGTGCGTGATGCGCTGTTCGCCTACAACCACGCGCACTGGTACGTCAACGACGTCCTGTACTACGCCCAGCAGTACGGGGGCGGGCTGGTGCTGGGAGACCCGTTGCACTGCGAGCCCCAGGGCAGCAACCCCGACCTGCCCCCGGTCAGCAACGGACGGGTCGCGCAGATGCTGGCGTTCGCGGCCGGACAGGAGGGGGACTCCTACATCCTGGGCGCCGGTGGGCCCGACGCCTGGGACTGCTCCTCACTGACCCAGACCGCGATGGCCCAGATCGGGATCACCGCCCCCCGCACCGCCCAGGCCCAGCGGGACTGGCTGGGGATGGGCAACGGGTTCCGCGTGCCCCTCGACCAGGCCCGACCGGGGGACCTGTTCTTCTTCGACTCCTACCTGGGCCCGCACACGATCGGGCATGTCGGGTTCGTCTGGGACCCGGCCACCTACACCAGCATCGAGGCCGCCAACCCCACCAAGGGCGTCGGGCACTTCAGCTACGAGCACGCGCTGGACAACAACATCTTCGAGATCTGGCGTCTGGGCAACATCGAGGACACCCCGAAGGCGCCCAGCTGAGTCCCTGGGCCGTCCTCGTCCGCTTCAGGACGCAGAACAGTTCCCCGCCCCCGGAGATGAGGAAGCGATGCAGCAGGACAGGCTGAAGAACCCGCACCCGTGGACCTACGAGATCCCTCTGGCGATCGTGCTGACCTTGATGCTGATCGCGGTGCTGGGGGTGCATACCGGGCGGGCCGTGGCCAACCTCCTCGCCGGCGGAGGTTGGGGTTGGCCCCCCGCCACCGAGCTGTTCAGCAGCCTGCCCGGCCTCCTGCGCGGCGACGCCGGCGCCGGACTGAGCGACCCCGGCGACCTCGCCGAACCGGGGGCGCTGCGGACCTGGGTGCTCATCACGGCGGCCGTCAACCTGCTCGGCGCTCTGGTCCTGGCCGTGGTGGCCTACCGGCGCTGGGGACCGGGCCGGCTGCGGGGGATGGCCTCCAAGGCCGAGGCCGCGTCGCTGCTGGGACTGCCCCGGCTGCGCAGGCACCGGGCCGTGATCCGGCCCGACCTGTTCGGAAAGGCCGCGCGATGAACCTGCCCAGCCCCTTCGGTCGCAGCCGTCGTTTCGACCCTCGGGACGTGGGATGGAACCTTGGACGGTCCACCGCCCCCGCCGGGGTCGATCTGTGGGTGCCGTGGGACCGCACCGCCGGGGTCATCGGGCCACAAGGCTCAGGCAAGACCCTGGACCTGCTCACCCCCGCTCTGCTTGACGCACCCGGGGCGGCGCTGGTCACCCTCACCAAGCCGGACGACCTGCTCCTGACGTTCACCGCCCGCTCCACCCACGGGCGTCCCTGCGTCGTGCTCGACCCGTTCGCCCTGGTGCCTGGGCTCCCGGAGCTCGTGTGGGACCCGATCACCGGGTGCGTGGACGCGGTCGTGGCCGAGCGTCGGGCCAAGGCGTTCACCGCCGGCACGATCAAGGGTGCTGTGGCCGAGGGGTATGGGGACCAGGCCGCCCGGTTCTACGCCGCCGAGGCCGCCAAGGTCATCCAGGCCTACTTCCACGCGGCCGCGCTGACCAGCCGCACCCTGGACGACGTGCTGGAGTGGGTCGCCGACCCACGCTCCACCGTCGAACCCGCCGAGATCCTGCGCACCCACCCCCAGGCCGCCCGGTTCTGGCACGGACTGCTGCACGGGGCCCTCCACGGGGACGAACGGACCGCCGGCAACACCGTCACCACGGTGCAGCAGGCACTGTCGTTGTTCTTCCAGGAACCGATGCGCCAGCGGTGCGTTCCCGGCCCCGGGCGACCGGCGACCAACATCACCGAAGTTCTCGCCGGCGGCGGCACCATCTACCTGCTCGGCCGGGAGGACCCCTACGCCTCGGCCTCCCCGCTGATGACCGCGCTGGCCGAGCACGTCCTGGACACCGCCCTGGGCATGGCCCAACGGTCCGGCTGGGGCAGGTTGTGCCCGCCCCTGCTCGCCTGCCTGGACGAGCTGCCCTCCACCGCCCCCCTGCCCACCCTGCGCACCCGGATGGCCAACGAACGAGCCCTGGGCCTGTCCTTCATCTGGGCCGCGCAGACCCGCGCCCAGCTCGACTCGATCTTCGGCCAGCAGGAAGCCCGCGCCGTGCTCGGCCTGACCAACAACATGGTGCTGTTCGGCGGGTCCAAGGACGTCGCCTTCAACCAGGAGGTCTCCGACCTTCTAGGCAAGGTCCGCGTCGGTCGGGCCACCTGGAACACCGGACACCGCGGTGGACGCACCTACTCGGCCGAGGACATCCCTGTCCTGACCGGATCGGAGATCCGCCAGATCAAGGAACGGCACGCCCTGGTCATCTCCGAGAACGGCAAACCGGTCATGGCCCGGCTCCACCGCTGCATCGACGGCAGACCCGGTAAGCGACTCCTGGCCGACCAGGCCACGCTCCGGGCCCAGATCGGGGGCCACCAGCGCGCCACGATCAGCCCGCAGGCCCGCACCACTGCAGCCCTGGCCGCAGCCCGCCAGCACGGCCTCATCACAGCGGAGCACGACCGGTGAGCACCACCCACCAGGCAGGAGAACAGGGACGGGCACGCTACCCGCTGGCCAGACCCTTCCCCGCCCCCGGCCCGTTGATCGTCCACGCCTACCGGGAGCTCGACATCGCCCTCAACGGGGACGACGCGGCACGCAAGGCCGTCGGCCACCCCAGCAAGCTGCCCCGCCCCTGGGACCCCGGAACCATCGGCGACCCGCCCATGCGGACCGAGCTGTGGGAATGGCTCGAAGCCGTCGTCGAATGGGTCAACAGCGAACACGTCTGGGACCCTTCCTACCTCGTTCCGCCGTGCTGGCCCGCCCACCCCCACCTGGTCCACGAGATCGCCGTCCTGGCCGACCAACGCCGCAAAGCCGGCCAGGCCATCGCCAGCGACGCCCTCGAGGAGTGGCACCGCTACGCCCTGCCCGCCTTCTTCGACCGCCGCAAGACGCGGCTGCGCACAGCCTGCGACAGCCGCCACCACGACTGGCCAGCCAGACCCGCCCACGTCCGCTTCCAGGATGCCCACGAGCACCGGGCCCGGCACTACACCGGCGACGTTGACCACCACCGCCGGCTGCTGCAACCCCCCGACCAGACCCAGCAGATCCCAAGACTGCACCTCGTCGACGGCCACCGGGTCGACCCACGTACCGGTGAGGTGCACTAGGTACAGGGTGCGGAGTCCCCACCTGAGCGCCCGGTGAAGTCGAAGCGCGGGGCGGCGAACACCCGAGCGCGGTCAGGGCCCCGGAGATCCGTGACGTGTCGTGCGTGTTGCTCGTGCAGGTGAACCAGTGCGCCATGATCGCGTACCCGGCCGGTGGACCCGCTGGCACCTTCCGGGTGGCTGCGAGGACGTCCCCCTCGGTCCCGAGAAAGGACACGTCGCGCACGGTCGCCCGCCCGGTTCCGGTCTGTTCCTTGATCTGCTTCACGTCATACCTCCGCGGTGTTGCATGTCACCGCTGGACCCGCGGTCCATGGGTGCGCGCGCAGGTATGCCTGGCGCCCAGGGAACCCGGTGGGAGCCACGCGGGCTTCCCGATTGTTGGGGACCCCGGGGGTTGAAGGTCGCCACGTCACGGTCCCTGACGCTCACCGGAGACTTCGAAGGACCCCTCCGGGGCAGGGCGGAGGGGCGCTCCGGGGCAGGCCGGAGGGTTGGGTGCCTACTTCTTGAGGCGGCGGCTGCCGGCGTGCCAGTCCTCCTGGGTCCCCGGCCGGTCCACGTCCACGCCCAGCCCGGCCAGCTGGGGGGTCTCGCGCAGGCTGCGCTTGAGCTCGGCGAAGCCGGGAAAGGTGGCCAGGCCCACGACGTGGTCCCAAAGCCGTCCGGCCTCCTCCTCGTCCGGCAGCCGGCTGATGACCGGCCCGAAGAACGCCACGCCCGCCGGTGGCCGGAAGTGGATGATCGGGGTGCCGACGTCCTTGCCGGTGAGCCCGAGGGCCTCGTCAGTCTCGGCCTGGATCACCCGGTCCAAGGAGTCGTCGTCCAGGGAGTCCGCGAGTGCGGCGGGCAGGCCGGCCCCTGTCAGGACCGGCTCGAGGAAGTCTCGGGTGCCGCGACGCTCCCGGGTGCCGGTCGCGTCGGGCGTGTCGGTCCAGGTGTCGAAGATGCGGGCGCCGAGGGCGGCGTACAGGCTGCCCACCGCTTCTGGGCCGAGCTCCTGCCGGGCCCGTGCCGCCACCCGCAGCAGCCGCAGACCCGCGGTGTGGCCGGCCTCGTACTCCGGCGGGAAGTGGGCGTCGTAGTCCACCTGGGCGTTGACCAGCCGCAACGAGATGAACCGCCAGTCGACCGTGTAGTCGCGCTGGGCCTGCACGAGCCGCACCCACTTGCTGGTCATCCAGGCGAACGGGCAGACCGGGTCGAAGTAGAAGTGGATGTCGGGGCTGTTCATCGTCTCTCCTGACGTTCGGGTCGGTCCATGGCGGTTGCGCACCGTGAGCGCTCAGGGCGTCACAGGTTCTCGGCGACCGACCGCAGGTACTGCGCCAGCGCCCGGGGCGCGGAGCGCGGGGCGGCCTGCTCGACCACGGCGTTGTAGTTGGTGTTGGTGTTCACGTCGTAGGTCAGGATGCGGCCGTCGACGGACTCGATGAACTCGATGCCGCAGACCTCGATGCCGTTGGTGCGGGCGAAGTCCAGGTACTTCTCGATGATCGGGTGGTCGAAACCCTCGCGCAGGGAGAAGAGCTGCTGCCCGATCTCCGGCGCCAGCGTCGCGCCGGGCGGCATGATCGGCTGCCCGGTCGCCGGGTCGACCGCGCAGGCGTCGGCGGGGCACAGCTGGAAGCCGCCGCGGGCGGTGTCGGCCTCGATGGCGTAGATGAACTCCCCGCCGACGATCTCGACGCGGGTGATGCTCGGACGGGCGGGCACCACATACTCCTGGATCAGGGTAATGCCGTCCTGCGGCTCCTCGAACTCCTCCGAGTCCACGTAGTCCGCCAGCTCGGCGTGGCGCTCGAACTTGCGCACCCCGAGCCCCTTGCCACCCTGGTTGTGCTTGGTGACGAAGGGCGCGGGCACCGCCGCGGCCGCCTGGATCACGTGGTGCCGGCCCACGGCGGCCACGGTGCGGGGGGTCTCGATGCCGGCGGCCCGCAGCCGGGCGAGCTGGTCGACCTTGCTCATCTCCAGCTCCAGCACCTGCCGGCCGTTGACGGTGCGGCGCCCGTGGGACTCCAGCCAGGACAGCACCGTGCGGGTGTAGTCCTTGGACAGGTGGTGCTCGCGGGTGTGCGCCGAGGCGCTGATCCGCGACCAGAAGACACCCTCGGGCGGGGTGGAGTCCAGGTCCAGGACCCCGTCGGTGAGGAGCCACTCCTGGACGTGGACGCCCTCGGCGGCGAACGCCTCGGCGAAGGGCGGGAACCACTCGGGGTTCTCGTGCAGGGCGAAGATCGTGGGGGTCGTCATGGTCCAGCTCAACTTTCAGAGGTTGCCGTTGCCCAGGCCCCTGCGCCGGACCACAGTCAGGATGCGGTTGAAGAGGTGTCGTGCCGTCCTTCAGGCGGGGCCGGAGGAAGAACTCGTGGTGCAGTCGTTCGCCGGCGAGTAACTGAACCGGCCCGTACCGCCTGCGAGGGCGCGACTCACGTTGCGGTCACTTCGTGCAGTCGTCCGGTGGCGACGTCGAAGACGAAGCCGCGAACCGACTCCTTGTGGGGGATGAAGGGGTTGTTGCGGACCCTCGCCAGTGACTGGCGGACATCCTCCTCCACGTCTGGGAAGGCCTCGGCCGCCCACGGCGGGCGCAGGCCGGTCTCGGCACGGATGGACTCCTTGAACTCGTCGTCGGTGAAGGTGAGCATCCCGCAGTCGGTGTGGTGGATGAGGATGACCTCGGTCGTTCCCAGAAGTCGTTGGCTGATGGCCAGGGAGCGGATCTCGTCCTCGGTGACGACGCCGCCGGCGTTGCGGATGACGTGTGCTTCGCCTTCGGCCAGCCCCAAGGCGCGGTACACGTCCAGACGCGCGTCCATGCAGGCGAGGACGGCCACGTGCTTGGAGGGCGGCAGCGGAAGCGGACCGTCGAAGTGGGACGCGTAGGCCTCGTTGTTGGCGAGCAGGGTGTCGGTGACGGTCATCGCTTTCTCCTGGAGTGTGGTCCTGGCTGGGCGTCGAAGACTCATGCGCGAGCGGGCAGGGAGCCTGGCTCACCCGCGAACACTACAACATCTTCGTCTCATCATAAGTGTCAATTATGTCGGGTGGCACCCGTCCACAGCTGCGTCCGACGACGGTCTGAGCACCCAGCCCATGGATGGGTCACTCGACGTGGCCCCACATGGCGGCAACGGTCGATGGCGTCGGCGGCAGTTGCTGCTGTCCAGGGGGCGCCGGGGATCGGTTGATGCCACTGTGCACCTCGATGCGAGATGGGCGCATGCCCGCGAGTTCCACATGGCCAAGGTGCCGCCGGCTTGTGTCTGCCGATTGTGTCCTGTCCTCTGACGGGACCGCGCGTGATGGTGGGCGTCAGGGCCGAGTTTGTGTGGGTGGCCTCGCCTGCGAAAGGGTGGCCCTCTTCGTCTCGTCCTGGGTTACAGCCGCCTTCGTGGGGTTTCTCGGCGCGTGGGCCGGGGGTCGTGGATGGGGGTGGCGACGCCGCTGATCAGGGCGGCCTGATCCAGCAGCTCGACCTGGATGCGGCTGGGACGCCCCATTTCGACTCCCTGGGTGATGACCAGCCCTTGGCCGGGGGCGACGCGGTCGTGGGCGCGCAGGTAGCCGGCGAAGGCGGCGGCGGCCGAACCGGTCGCGGGGTCCTCGACGACTCCGCCCCAGGGGAAGGGGTCTCTGGCTTGCCAGGTGTCGGGGCCTGTCGGGGTCACCAGGTGCACCGTCACCCAGTCGTGGGCGCGGCAGAGGCGTTGCAGGGCGTCGAAGTCGTAGGACAACGTGGCCAGCCGTTGCAGGCTCGGCGTGACGAGGACGGGGTGGTGGTTCCCGCCGTAGCCGATGGCCGGTGGAAGGTTCTGGTCGAGGTCGTCCGTGGACCATCCCAGTGCCCTGAGCAGCTGGGTGAGCAGTTCCTCGGGCAGGGGGTAGCAGCCGAGGTCCGGGCTGCGAAAGGTCCCGATCACCCGGTCTTCTTCGAGCCATGCGCTGATGGCGACGGGGCCGGCCTTGGTCGCGAGTGTGTAGGTACCGGGACGGACCCGCCGGCCGATGGCGACCGCGGTGGCGATCGTCGCGTGGCCGCAGAAGTCGACCTCGCGTTCGGGGGCGAAGTAGCGGATGGGGATCTGGCCACCCGGCCCGGCTTCGAGCGGGCCGGTGACGAACGCGGTCTCGCTGTACCCGACCTCGGCGGCGACGTGTTGCATCTGCTCGGCGGTCAGGTGCGAGGCCTCCAGAACCACACCGGCGGGGTTGCCCCCGCGGGGACGGTCGCTGAACGCTGCGTACCGGTGCACGTCGACGGGGATCGTCATGCGGTTCCTCCTGGCCTCGTATCCCCGTGACGGGGACCCTGGTCCAGTGCCTCGTGCGGGGCTCTCGGGGTCGCGGGAGCATGCTCGAGCAGGCTGTCGACGAACTGGGGCGCCTGCACGGTCTGCACCGCCAGTGTGGTCTCGACCCGTTGGATTCCTGGGATGGGCCAGATGTGCTCGACCAGCAGCTGGCGCAGCTCGGTCAGGTCAGCCACGCGGGCGCGCACCAGCAGGTCGGTCGATCCGGTGACGATCGAGATCTCCTCCACCCGCTCGACGGTGCGAAGCGTCGCGACGATCTGCTCGATGTGGCTGCTCTTGTCGGTCAGCAGCGAGATGTGGGCCAGGGTAGGCATGCCCAGCCGGGCCCAGTCGATGTCCACCGTGAACGCCCGGATGACCCCTCGAGACCTCAGCCGCGCGATCCGTTCGGCCACCGAAGGCCCGGAGAGACCGACGGCGCTCCCCAAGCTCCTCAGGGAGGCCCGGGCATCCGCGGCGAGCAACGAGAGCAACCGGGTGTCCACCGCGTCCAACGACCAGGAGGAGTCGAGATCGGCACCAGTCATGACGGAGATCTTACAACCGATGGCTGCACGCCATACCCACGCCCGATCTGCGAAGTACGATGGGCGAATGGCCAACGTTATGATGGCGTGGGCTAGGCTGGGGGGATGACTCGAGACGCCGTCCACGCAACGTCCGCGCCGGCTGCTGTCGGCCCTTACTCGCACGCCGTCCGAGAGGGGGACATGATCTTTCTCTCTGGCCAGGCGCCGCTGGACCCGGGCACCGGGGCCGTGGTCGAAGGGGGCGTCGAGGCGCAGACCCGGCAGGTGCTCGCCAACCTGGAGGCCGTCCTCTCAGCAGCCGGCGCGAGCTTCGAGGACGTCGTCAAGGCCAACATCTACCTCACCGATCTCGGCGACTTCGCCACCGTCAACGCCCTCTACGCCGAATGCTTCACCGAGCCCTATCCCGCCCGGACCACCATCGGGGTCGCCGGACTACCGCTGGGTATCGCCGTGGAGATCGAGCTGGTCGCCCGCGTGCCCCGCTGAACCCCGCACCACCACAGCCTCGACCGCACCAACGCGGGCACCGGCACAGGTCCTGTCCGCCGGTTTCCCACGACCACCTGACGAAGGAGAAGCCATGGCCTCACAGCCCGCTGCCGCCCAGGACCTACGGACACGGCTGCAAGCAGCCTCCGCTGGGACAGGCGAAGGCCTGCGACGAGGACTGTGGCTCAGCTTCCTCGATCCGTACGGGCTGGAGGTCGCCACCGGTTGCGGCCCGGACTGGGTCGGGGTCGACCTGCAGCACGGCAACATCGAGACGCACCACCTGCCCGGCCTGCTGCGTGTCGCCGAAGCGGCCGGGCTGCCCCTGCTGGCCCGGACGGCCAGCCACGACCCCGCCGCTCTCGGCCGGGTCCTGGACACAGGCGTCAGCGGCGTCATCATCCCCATGGTCGAGTCGGCCGCCCAGGCCCAAGACCTTGTCTCGGCGTGCCGCACCCCGCCGGTCGGGAACCGCAGCACCGGGGGGTGCCGAGCCACGCTCGGCGTCACCCAGCAGCCCGAGCCGCAGCTCGTGCTGCCCATGGTGGAGACGGTCGCGGGCCTGCACAACGCCGCAGACATCCTCGCCGTCCCCGGGATCGACGGAGTCTTCTTCGGACCCTATGACCTGTCCATCTCCGCCGGTCACTCCGGACCGGACTCCACCCAGACCATCCAGGCCCTGCGGCACACCATCAGCCTGGCCCGGACCGCCGGCAAGGTCGTCGGCTTTATGGCTGGAGGTCCCGAACTCATCCAGGTGGCCCCCGAAGCAGACCTCATCGCCGTAGATACCGACACATCAGCACTGCGCCACGGACTCGCACAACTCTTCACCTAGAGCCAGCCCCCAGTGCCAGACCCAGAACACTTCGGCCGCATCATCGCTCCCTGATAAGACCCGGGAGACGCTTCGACACAAACACTGGCAGACCGACCCCCAGCGGGTACGTCATCTGAGGCACGATCAAAGGCCCAGGGGTAGTGCTGTGGACGGTCAGGCGAGCATGGGCGGAACCAGCGCTCCTGGCGGCAAGAGCGGACGGCGCGAGGCTGGCCGCTCGGAGTGGTTCAGGGAAACGTTGCGGTTGGCCTCAGGTTGTGTTCGGCGGCCGGAGGGAGGGGCCGCCGGGTGCTTCCCACGAGCCGTCCGTTGGGATGACGCGCCTGCGCTCGAACCCGCGATACCACGTGCCCTGATGGGTAAGTTGCCCCTGATCCCCCTCCGTGAACTGGCCGTACTCGCGTGGTGGGATCTTGACCTCGATGCGTTCACCACTCCCAACCTCGAACGTGGCGAAGTAAGCGGTCTGCACCGCGCTGTCGCCCGCTCCGCCTTCGGTGTGGGTCCGCTTTCCGACCACCCGTGCGGCGACGGTCTGCTCGGGCAACGCGGAATTGTCGGCGAAGGTCTGCCCGGCTTGGACCAGCTTCACGACGACCACGGTCACGAAGATGATGAAGAAGATGCCCATGAGCACCGGCATCGTGGAGAACAACCCCTCGCCCGGTCCAGCAATAGGGTCGAGAGACACCCCCGGATCGAACTGCACGTCAGGATCCATGGCCGGGCCCGATCCGTTGGCGCCTGCCCACAGCGGCCGCCACATGGTCGTATGCATCAGGCCCACCTCCTCGATGAGTGCCAAGGTTCAACTTGGCCCAGGTCGGACGCTACCGTCCGGCGACGGGTTCCCGCGGCCAGCACCCCCCGATCGGGTCAAGAACCTTTCTTGGGTCCCCGGCAAGCGCTGTCCGTGCCGGGCCAAGCATGTGTTCGGCCAGGCGGACGCCCCGAAGACCTAACGCCCTCCGAGCGGCAATGTCGGACGCGCCGAAGGCTAGCGTCCTCCTGGCGGCAAATCCGGATGCCGGCTCTCGAGTTGGCCGGGCTTAGGTCTCAGAGCGGCTTGACCATGAAGAGGCAGGGATTCGCTTCACCCCACAGGTCGGTCTCCTCAAGCGGGAGAAACCCGGCCTGCTCGTAGAAGTGACGGGTGCGCGCGTACCCGGGGTCCGGATGTGAGCCGCCCAACGTCTTCACCTCGAGCAGCTGAACACCGCGTTCCCGCGCGTCCTGTTCGACGGCCTGGACCATGGCGGTTCCGACACCCTGACCGTGATGGTCGCGGTCGACAACCATGAGGTGGAGCTCAGCCACGTGCGGGAAGTGACGATCGACCAAAGTGAGCCCGATGACGTTCCCGCCGTCATCGCGGACCGTCCACGTCTCCTTGGTACGAGCCGCTTCGATGTAGTCAGCGTTCGCCTCCGGGAGACCGAACCACTCAGCCTCGATCCACCGATGGGCAGGTGGATGGGCCGCTGTAGGACGGGGTCAGGTCTTTGACGGGGCGAGGGTCGTGAGGGCGCGCGTGAACTGCCGGTCTGCCCGGCTTTTCCACTGGGTTCCTGCTGGTAGGGACGGGGGCTGGGGTCAGGCGGGTGCTGCGGCCCGGCCGGGGCGGAGCGCGTCGTAGAGGACGGTCCAGGCGTGCTCCCAGGGCCAGTCTCGGGGTAGGTGCAGGTGGAGGCGGCGGGCGGAGGAGGCGACCCGGGCTGGCAGGTTGACCAGCTTGCGGCGGATCGTGGGCGTCGTCGCCCGCGCCAGGCGGGTGCTGCCGGTCAGGGTGGCCGCGGCGCGGGTGAGGTTGAACGCCATGACCGCGGCGATGAGCCAGGCGGCGTTGGCAGCGAACTTGCCCGAGGGCAGGTGCGCCAGGGCCGAGGCTTTCAGGTCGGCGTGGACGTTCTCGATGACCGCGTGGCCCCGGTGGACCTGGTCGGCGGCCACGGTGTCCCGCTCGGTGGCGGGCGTGGTGGTGAAGAACGCGTGGAAGCGCCAGGTGTCGAACATCGACTCCTGCCCGTCCTTGGCCCTGGGGTTCAGGTCCGGGACGCGGCGCACCACCAGCCGGCCAGTGACCTGCTCGGACTTCTTGGCCGAGGTGAACGCGGTGTAGTCGATCTCGGCGACCTCGGCCCGCGAGACCCACCTGCCGGTGGCCTGGTCGTAGATCGCGTCGGTGTACCTGATCGTGGTCCACGCGTCCTCGGCGATCGCGGCGATGGCGCGCTTGACCGCCGGGTCCAGCCGCACGGTGATCGAGACCTGTGCACCGGCCCTGTCGGCGGCGCCCACCAGGGCGGCGGAGTAGAACGCGGAATCGGCGCGCAGGAGCACCGGTCGCCCGGCCAGGTGGCTGCGCCGGACCAGCGCCAGGGCATCGGTGGCCAACCGGGCCGCGCCACGGGAGGAACCCACGGAACCCTTGCGCAGGCGTTGGGCGGCGATGACCGGGGCGGTCTGCTCGGTGGACACGGTCGCCAGCAGCGCGTTCAACCCTCGGACCCCGCTGTAGCCGAACCCGGCGCCCTGCTTGGCGTAGCCGTGGACCTCCACGATGGTGTCGTCCAGGTCGAGCAGCACCGTCCCGGTGTCGCCGGCCCGGCCCAGCAGCCCGGTGCGCCCGGCCAGGGCGAGGGTGAAGCGGGAGGCGACCGCGTCGCCCTGGCGGACGTGGCCGAAGGTGAACGTGCGCAGGAACGAACCGAGCGTGGAGGGGGCATAGGGCCGTTCGAACAGCTTGCCCATCGCGCCGTGGCGCAAGAGCCCCATATCCTCGATGCTGTCCGCGCCGGCGGCCATACCCGCCACCAGGGCGGCCAGCTTGGCGCCGGCGTTGGCGCCCTTGTCGGTCGGCAGGCTCAGGTGCTCATCGCCCAGGGCGTGCAGGCCGGCTTCTTCGGCCAGCGTCATCAGCGGGACAAGCCCGGCGGCAGACACGAGGTTGGGGTCATCGAACGTCGCGGAGACCACGGGGAGGGTGTGAGAGAGTTGCATCTACGAGATGCCCTTCCGGTTTGGGTGATACGTGCTCTAGACAAGTCGTATCTTCCCAGGTCAGAAGGGCATTTCTCGCTTTCCCACGCCGCTTCACCGGCTCACCCGATCGGTGGATCCAGGCTCAGGCACCCTCGCCAGAAGTCGCTCCGCCGCTTCCGGCACATGCGAGTCCGGACTGCCAGAGCGCATCTGCGACGACACACGATTAACGGCTTGCGGGGAACACCTCCGGTCAGTCGGGAGCGACCGACCGGCGGCATGACCGGATGCCTGGAAACGCAGTCGAGCTTGCGCTCATGTGTGCGGGGGCGTGCTGCGCTGGTCGCGCAGGAAATGCCCCGGCGTCATCCCGGTGACCGCGCGGAAGTCGTGGGTGAAGTGGGCCTGGTCGCTGTAGCCGAGCTCGGCCGCCACGTCGGCCAGAGTGGTGTTCCCGGACTTGAGCGCCTGTACCGCGTCGTGCAGGCGCCGGCGCTTGACCAGCCACTTGGGGGTCAGCCCCACCCGCTGCTCCACCAGACGCTGGAGGCTGCGCTCGGTGAGGCCGAACTCGCGGGCCACGTGCTCGACCCGAGTCACGTCGGGGTTGTGACGGAGCCAGGTGACGATCTGGTTGATCAGTAGTCCCTGCTCGTCCACCGGTAGGTAGGCCGTGAGCCACCGCTCCACCACTGCGATCGCCGCTGCGTGGGCGGCCGGATCGCGCGGGGAGGCCGCCATCGCGGCCCGCACGTCGGGCACCAGACTGCTGGGAACGCCGTCGACCCCGGTCAGGTCGACCCACCTGTCGGTGAGCTCGGCGACGGACCGCCCGAGCAACAGACGTCCGGCGGCCGGTTCAAGCATGGTGCCGACGGCCCAGCCCTCACCATCGAGCGTCACGCTGGAACTGCCCCGCGCCACGCCGTACAGCCTGGCGTAGCTGTCGCTGACGACGACAAGGCAGACGGGGTGCTGCAGGGTGCTCTGCGTGGAGGGCTCAGCTAGGTTCCGCCACACCGGGATCCAGTAACGAGCGACCAGGTCGGCGAGATGCTCGCTCGGGGCGTAGCGGTGTATGGGTGGTGAGGGCCGGCTGACTCCCGTCAGGTGTGCCCGATCGACCGGGTCGACCGGTCGCGGGATCTCGGGCGCAGGCATGTGTCGGATTATCACAAGCGGCGGAGACGTCTGTCCTGTCACGGTTGTCCTATGACCCAGACGACATCGGCCACCACGCCGGATCAGCACGCCCTGACTTTCGTTGACCGGGCCGCCCGGTTCACCAGGATTCTCGCCGCCGCAGGCGAGGCCTGGGACGCCCTGACACCGTGCGCGGGGTGGAGCGTCCGAGACGTCGTCGCTCACGTGATCGACACGCAGCGCGACTTCCTGACCGGTCAGGGCCTGGACGCCGGACCGGTAACTGACCTCGCCGACCCCGCCGCCGCGTGGAACGCCCACCTCGACCACGTGGTGGCCGTGCTGGGAAAGGACCGTGTCGCGGAGAGGGAGTACGACGGCTACTTCGGCCGCACCACCATCGGCGCCACGATGGCGGACTTCTACGGCTGGGACCTGGTCGTGCACGGTTCTGACGTGGCTCGAGCCACTGGGCAGCAATGGTCGATCAGCGATGACGAGGCACAGGCACTACACACCACGGCCGACGGCTGGGGCGAAGCCCTGTACTCCGAGGGCATCTGCGCCGCACCTGTCGAGGTCGCCCGAGATGCCTCTGCAACCGACCGACTCCTCGCTCGGCTTGGCCGCGACCCGCACTGGCAACCCGCCTGAGCAGATGCATCGCCACGGCCTGCCCAGTGCCCGGCAATCGGTGCCGGCAATCGCTCGAGCCGGTCTCACTGATTGTGCTAACAAGCGCTCCGGCCTACGAAACGGCACGTGGCAAATCCGGATGCCGGCTCTCGAGTTGGCCGGGCTTAGGTCTCAGAGCGGCTTGACCATGAAGAGGCAGGGATTCGCTTCACCCCACAGGTCGGTCTCCTCAAGCGGGAGAAACCCGGCCTGCTCGTAGAAGTGACGGGTGCGCGCGTACCCGGGGTCCGGATGTGAGCCGCCCAACGTCTTCACCTCGAGCAGCTGAACACCGCGTTCCCGCGCGTCCTGTTCGACGGCCTGGACCATGGCGGTTCCGACACCCTGACCGTGATGGTCGCGGTCGACAACCATGAGGTGGAGCTCAGCCACGTGCGGGAAGTGACGATCGACCAAAGTGAGCCCGATGACGTTCCCGCCGTCATCGCGGACCGTCCACGTCTCCTTGGTACGAGCCGCTTCGATGTAGTCAGCGTTCGCCTCCGGGAGACCGAACCACTCAGGCACCCTCGCCAGAAGTCGCTCCGCCGCTTCCGGCACCTGCGAGTCCGGACGACAGATCCATCCCATGGCCTAAGCCTGCCAGAGCGCATCTGCGACGACACACGATTAACGGCTCGCGCACGAGTGTTCCGGGGAACACCTCCGGTCAGTCGGGAGCGACCGACCGGCGGCATTTTCGGACGTCCAGCCTCAGCGGCCGCTATGGTCCGGGGCATGAACGTCACAGGGATCGAAGCGTTCCTTCTTCTCGTGTGGATCGTCCCGGTCGTCATCCTCTACTTCGTCGTGCGGCTGGCGGTTCGGCACGGAATCAAAGACGCGCGGCGCGATCACGCCTGACCTCAACGGCAGTTCGCTCATTCGCGCGCCTGGCGGCGGTTGAGGTCGTCCTCAGGTCGCCGGAACCCAGATGCCCACCTCGCGTCCAAGCCCATGCCACAAGGTCTGGAGGCCGCGCATGCGACGACGCTCAGCATTGGCAGGCTCAGCCCTGGCGGTTGTTGCCCTGAGCGGATGCGCCCTGGAACGGCCGAACACGAACGCCGGCTCGATGGCGTCGGAAGGCTCGCCTGCCGTCTCTCGTCTCGAACCTCTCGCCGGTGACGTTGCCACCTGGTCGCTGGCGCCCGACGAGCTCGTGGACCCGAAGACGACGTCTCTCGTCGTCGAGGTGACCCGGCTGGGATGCGCAAGCGGGATCACCGGCACCGTTCTCGACCCGCAGATCCACTACGACGAGACGCAGGTCCTTCTCCGCACCGACGTCGAGAAGATCGGGCCCGGCGCACACGACTGTCAAGGCAACGACGCAGTCCCCGTGGAGATCCACCTGGATCAGCCCCTGGGCGTCCGGGAATTGGTCGACGCCGCCTGCCTGCAAGGAGAGGCCGTGGGCACGGCCGCGTGCACCGAAGCGGTGCGCTGGGCGCCGCCTGCGGGTCTGACTCGCCACGACGGAGTGCCGGACTGGCAGCCACCGCCTGACTACTCCTACGTCGTGCAGAGCTCCTGCGGCGAGCAAGCCTTCATCGGGGAGTACGCAGTCAGCGTCGAGCAGGGCGCCGTCACTGGCGTCGATCCGCTGAGACGGGGCTTCGACGGGATCGGTGTCGACTCCGTGCCCAGCTTGGCCGCCATGCTCGACCTTGCCCGGCAGGCCGAGCGCGAGGGCGAAGCCCAGGTCTGGGTCGACCAAGACGGCGTGCCTCGATGGTTCGACCTGGACCTGCGGCTCGACAGCATCGATGACGAGAACTGCTTCCTCATCACGCACTACGAGGAGCATTGACACCGACAACGAGTCGGGCTGCGGCAGGCACGGACGGCAGATCCGTGCGTTTCTAGAGAGGCTTGATGGTCACGGCTCGGTAGGTGAGGCCGTCCTGGTCTGCAGGCTCGAACTCGAGCGCGACGGTCTGTCCGGGGACGAGTTCTCGGTACCCGGTCGCGTGGATGTGGCTGCAGTGGACCCAGCATCCACCCGGGGTCTGCTGGGAGTCCACGACGCCCCATCCTTCCTCCGGGTGCCACTCGAGCACGACTGCCTCGATCGCGTAGTTCTCTGCACTCGGCTCGGCGGGCTCTCTGGAGGACACCACCTTCTGTGCCGGTTCGAGATCGACCAGGTAACAGCTGCTGGGGTTGCGGTCAGCCGTGATGTCGAGTTGCGCCATTGGGCGCACGTGAAAGACGGGCTGGCGGTCGATCAGCATTACATCCGTGAGTCGCCAGTCACGGCGCACGTCGAGCTGGTGGAATGCTTCCCACTCATAGTCGGGCACGACTTCAAGCCGACCGACCGCTTCACCCATCGCCCCGAGGGACGGGGTCTTGAAGTCGGCGGAGTACCGCTCCAGCGCTTCGTGACCATCCGCGGTCTGTACCGAGCGGACGGCGGCCGGCTCGAGCAGGACCAGACACTCGCCGATGTCGATCACAGCCGCCTGCCGCCAGGCGGCGACCACGACGCCTCGCAGTCGGTGGGTGATGTCACCCTCCGTTGCCGCCCCTGCGGTCCACGCGCCTGTGGTCGTCTCTGCGCTAGGTCCGAACGTGTCGCAGCTCAGTCGCAGCCCCTTGTGAGGCAACACCTCGCCGATGCACAGCTCAGGTACCTCGCCGTCGCCGAGGAGCCAGGTCTCCAGGGTCGCCCACATCCCACAAACCGTAGCGCCCACAGGGCGATACCCGCCCTCGTCCGAGGCAGCGACCTGCGGCAGATTCGGACGAGCGTGGCCGTCCTCAGGGCTCAGGGAACCGAGTCAGGTCAAAGTTGCAGGGCCCAATATCCTGCGCGTCACAGACTTCGACTCGAGCCCACGAGCATATCCGAGTTGTCGCAGAAGGATTCGAGCAGCATCTTACCCGCCAGAGCACCCCGTAGGCTGGCCCATCGTCCAGGACCGCAACCACCCGGCGGGTCAGGCCGCTATCCCACCGCAACTGGGCAGACCGGACAATCGGGCTGAAGTAGAGGCGTTGAACCCCGTTCATCCATGCTGAGGGGTCATATTCCTGGCGGAAACAGTTACCTCGGGCCCCCTCGAACAGAGCCTCGTTTCGCAAGTTCGTCGAACACTCCCCGTCCTTCACGCGCAGTGAACATTACGCGAGCCGGGAATCGCCGTCTATCATATGGAGTATTATGACCTCTGCTTTGCAGATTCTCGGCCCGAAGAGTCCATGGATCATTGGGATCTATCAGGCAAAACGTTGCAGGTTTTCCCGGACCGCCTGGATTGCGGCGATCGTCATCCAACTTGCCAAGCCTCGCAGGTGTGCGACACATCCTATCGGCAAGTTGACTCCACGAAAGAGTGCCGGCAGCCACGAACTCACTCATGATCGGAAGAGCGGTTTCCAGGCCCAGCATCCCCATGGGTGCTGCGGACCAACACCTCCCTTTTTCCGAGTCCGGATGAGGTGCGTGATCGGTCGCGACCACGTCAATCACGCCGTCCATAAGCCCCTTCGTGACGGCTGCAACATCTCGGGCACTGCGTAAGGGGGGATTCACCTTGAACGCTGGATCCTCCCCTGCGCTTTCGTCCGTCAGTGTCAAATGATGAGGCGCAACTTCGGCAGTAATTGGAAAGCCTTGCTCCTTAGCCCATCGCACGACTTCCATCGACCCCTCAGTAGACACATGACAGACGTGAACACGACTGCCGAGATGGTGTGCCATAATGGCATCGCGGGCAATAATCACCTCTTCTGCCATGGGTGGCCATCCTGGTAGGTCCAACTTCTTCGCCATGGCAGCGCCATCGTTGATCTGGGCGCCACGGGTGAGATTCGGATCCTGGGCATGCTGTGCGAGCGTCCCGTCCACGTCTCGAACCATTATCAGGGCCTCTCTCATCAGTGCGCTGTCTGAAAGACAGTGCCCGTCATCCGAGAACCACGTGACCTGAGCCCGAGACGAGGCCATGCCCCTGATGTCTGCAAGTTCTCGCCCCTCAAGCCCTTTCGTGAGCGCCCCAACGGGCCGAACTTCACAGTTTGTCGATGCAGCCGAACCGACCACGCGCTCAACTACTTCGACGGAGTCGGCCACGGGAGTAGTGTTTGCCATCGCAAATACTGTGGTATATCCGCCTGCTGCTGCAGCGCGGGTGCCACTCTCCATGGTCTCTGCCCTCCCGTCGCCCGGGTCACGGAGGTGAGTGTGCAGATCGACCAGGCCCGGAAGAAGAATCAATCCTTTGCAGTCAATCTGGTCAGCGTCGTGGCCGAGTGCGTCCAACCGCACATACGCGCCCTCTGCCACGGCGACGTCGCGAGGATTGGCGCCCTCGATGCTAACGTTGCGCAATACGTAGGGTCGATGCTTCATTTGATACCACCGGATATGTTCTCTCGTGTGTTGAGCAGGAATGTCGGCCCGTCACAGCAGACTAGGGGCGTTTCAGACGACGCCGTGCGGTCTCCTCGAGAGCAGCCATGACAGTAGCCCAATCCACATGCCATATGAGCTTCAATCGACACTTCCACCCGAGAACCCCACCGCGCTCCTAACCTCCGAGCGAGCTCCGCGAGCCGAGTTGACCCACACACAGCAATCTGCTCGGGGCCCGTGTCATTGAATGTCCGGATGAGTCGCTTCTCCAGAATGATGGCATCCGACGAGCCATCAGCGTCGGTCACCGCCCACCGAGTCGCGCCGATCTCATCGTAGGCGCCCCCCACAACGAGAGCTTCCTCGCTCCTTGCACTGTCGACCGCTGTAACGGAGACGCCACGCCGAACCGCGAGTCCAGCCGCAGGGACAAGGGAGCAAGTTCCGATACCCCGGCCGAGAAGGAGGAGATGTCGTGTACCGTCCTGAAGGGTAAACCCTTGGCCCAAGGGCCCCACGAGGACCACGGGTTCTCGTGATGAGGGAGTCCAACGCGACATGCGCCTTGTTCCATTGCCCAATGTTCCGTAAACTAGGACGATTTCTCCAGCGTCGGGGTCCGCTGAATAGATTGCCATTGGCCGGGGTAGCGTTGGCGCCACATCCATCGATTCGGGAAGGGTCACCATCACAAACTGTCCTGGTGCAGCCACAGCAGCGATCTGCGGAGCAGACAAAACTAACTTCCAGTACCTGTCACCTAGATGTTCCTGGAGAACAATCTGCGATCGGGCCAACGTTGGTAGGGGGCGATCTGGCTCTCCAATGGTCGAAAGGCCGGGTATGAGTCCGGACGGAAGTTCAGACACTGCAATCACCGCTTTCTCCTAGCTTGTCTAGGGCCATGATGCTATCTAGCAGCACTTCTACTCCTCGCGCGATCTCGTTAGCGCTCGTCCACTCCTCGGGGACATGGCTCAATCCACCTCTACTAGGCACAAATATCATGGCTGCCGGCGCGACAGCAGCCACCATCTGACTGTCGTGGCTCGCACCGCTGTACATCACACGGTAGGACCTGCCGCGCTGGTCAGCTGCCGTCGTTGTGACATCGCGCAGCCAGGCGGGTAGAACCACTGGGGATGCGTCGCTGAGGAGCCTAGGTGTCAGAGCTACCCTGCGAGCGTCACACACGGCTCGAGCCTGTCGCACGATCTCGTCAGCGATCAACCGTTGCCGTCCGCTGTCAATGTCTCGGACGTCGACCCATAGAGAGACTCGTCCGGGAATGGTAGTAATGCTGCCCGGATGCACATCCACCTTGCCAACGGTCACGCGTGTCCCGCGGTGACGCCCGTCATTGGCGATTCCTTCGGCCAGCAGGATCACTTGTGCTGCTGCCGTAAGGGCATCGGCGCGCAAGTGCATGGGAGTGCTACCCGTATGTGACGCTACGCCCTCCAGGACAAGCTCGAATCGTGTGCTCCCTGAAATCAGGTCCACGAGGCCAATGTCTACGCCGGACTCTTCCAGCTGCCCGCCCTGTTCGACATGGAGTTCCAGAAAGGCCGCCCAGTCGCTCTTCTGCCAAATGGCACGCACTACATCGCTTGGACACCCCCCAGAACGCTGGATTGCATCCGCGATACTGATCCCATTCGAATCTCGAATTCCTTGCAGGGCCTCATAGCTCCAATGACCACCAGCGGCTTTGCTTCCAACACAGGCTTGTCCGAAACGAGCACCTTCTTCACAGACGAACGCGACGAACCGCAGCGGGTGCCTATGCGGTATCTCGTGCCTGACGAGAAGCTCAGCCACATGGACCGCCGCGACAACCCCCGCAATCCCGTCGAAACGGCCACCTCCAGGCACACTATCAAGATGCGAGCCGGTGCCGATTGCGGGAAGCGACTGTAGGCCGACTTTTTCAGCGATGGTATTACCAACTTCGTCGCTTCGCACCGTCAACCCTATATCGCATAGCCAGTCACTGAACTGTTTGTGCGCCCTTTTTTCGCTCGGCGTGAAGCCGATACGAGTGATGCCTTGATCCGCGGGTGTGTCGTTGATCGCTGCGATACTTGCGATAAGTTCAGTGATCCGTGCCGGGTCGGCCACTGGCTTCTCTGTGGCACCTCGCCTGCGCTCATTCATGGTATTCCCATACTAGGGACATGACCGGGATATCGCCCGTCTCGGGAAGTGCAGAGCCTCCAATTAGCGTCGCGATGCCTATGGATTGCGCCCCATGATTCCTGATCAGCGCCTGCATCTGCTGGAGTTCCGGGCCGCTACTGAAGTAGTCACCCACTATCAGAACCCGATCGGTCGCCCTCAACGAACCTTCAACCCCGAGCACGCCAGATGCTTCGTAAGCCTGAATCACGCGCGCCGACAATTCCCGCGCGACGATGTGTCCCAGAACGGACTGCTCATGGTCGTACCAGACCATGACAGCGGTTGGGCGAGTCCCCTGTGCCGCTTTCGCCAGGCTGGAACCGAGCAACTCGGCACCCGACGGGTCCAGGTGGGCTTCGAAGTGACGGGACGGCCGCTCCCATAGCTTGGGCATGCTTATGCCACCGTTCTCAAGCGCGGTCTCTAGATCCATGCCCGCTCTGTTCATTTCAGCCATTCCACTGCTCCTCATCAATGCCGAGATCCTGCAGTCGATACAAGGAACGGTACTGCAATCCAGCGGACCTGAGCCGGCGGGGGGCACCCGCATCACGATCGATCACAGATATAACCACAACTACCTCCGCACCTGCGGCGCTCACCCTCGTCGCGGCTGCGGTGGCGTGCTCTCCAGAGTCGACGACGTCCGTAAGGACAGCTACTCGCTCTCCTTTGTACAGCTCCCCCCTTACCTGGAACTCCTTGGTCGGCCGTATGATCACGAAAGGGAGCCCGGTAGCTAAGGACACAGCCGTCGCCAAAGCGACCCCTCCACCGTCTGTGCCAGCGACACGGTCAACCCGGGATGGAAGTTCCATGGCGATCCTGTCCGCAATCCGCCGAAGGATTGTTGGCTTTGTTTCGAACAGGTACGTGTCGAAGTAGAACTTGCTGTGCTCACCCGACGGCAGAACAAAATCGCCTCTGCGGTACGAGGCCGCAACTATGTCCCGCCCAACTTCGCTGCAAAGGCCACCCATCGGTAATCCGTCCCTCTTTGGAAATTCTATCAGTTCGTGCCTCATCAGCTGACCTCACCAGCAGCCGTAGGAGTATCGACATTCATAGGAAGATGACCAAGTTCTCTACAGATTGCGCCTGTATGTCTCATGAGGGCGTCAATTGTATCCGTGCGTCGCTCACCATGGCATCGCGTCTTGGGCGCAGCCACCGTCACGCTAGCGATCACCTCGTTGTGCGCATCGAAGACCGGCGCACTAATCGCCACCACGGCAGGGTCCAACTCCTCGTCGCAGAGATCATATCCCATCCTTCGTACCATCGACAGATCCTCCGCGACCTCCTCGACCGTAACAGGTGTTTTAGGAGTGAACATCGTCATGGGCGAAGCCGACAGCAGCGCCTGCACCTCTTCGTCCGGACGGAACGCCAGTATGGCGCGTGCCGAGGCAGCCGCGTGGAGTGGCATAGCTTCACCAACACGAACGAACAGTCGTAGTGACCCCGGGCCATCCGAGATCGCCACGCAGACGGCCCGTTCTCCGAGAAACTCCGTTAGGAAGGTTGTCTCGCCGGTTTCCGATGTCAGCGCATGCAAGTGCCTCTTTGCCACTTGGGCTGTATACCGAATGCCGCGAGACAGTCCTATAGCGTCCGGCCCGAGGACGTAAACCTTCCCCACGCGTGTCACGAAATGCTCATCCTCCAAGGATGCCAATAATCGGTGAAGCGTCGACATGGGAAGCCCCAATTCGACCGTGATCTGCAGAAGGGTTGCCCCGTCTGGGCGACTCGCAAGGTACTTCAGGATGCTCGCAATGCGGGTAATCAATTGCATTTCTTACCTTCCCTGTGCGGTTACGATTCGCTCGGTATAGGCTGAGCCTCCACCCAGCCCGGCGCCCTCCCTGCCCTGCGGTTGTTCCCTTCCCCCGGTGAAGCAGGCCGTCCGGGCTCGGTTATAGGGAGATCCAGCTCGGGATCTTTCGTCTCGCCGAGATCGACAGCGGCCGGAGTATCCATTGCCCCCTTCAGATCCGAGATGTGAAGGACATCGAGTTCCGAAAGGAGTTTCGGAAGCTCGTCCAGGATACGATTCATTGTGTCTGGGCGTGTGAAGTTGGCGGTTCCGACTTGCACCGCAGATGCGCCCGCGAGGTAGAACTCGAGGACGTCGGACGCGGTGGCGATTCCACCGCATCCGATGACGGGGATCTCGACCGCGCGAGAGGCCTGGTGCACGGCACGGAGGGCGAGGGGTTTCATCGCTGGACCGCTCACGCCTCCGGTGACATTTCCGAGGACCGGTCGTCGCCTATGTACATCGATCACGAGCCCCACAAACGTGTTTGCTACGGTGAGGCCGTGCGCCCCTGCGGCTTCCGCGGCCCGTGCCAAGGCAGCGATATCCGTTACGTTGGGCGTCAACTTGGCGAATACGGGCAGATCCGTCTGTTCACCAACGCGGTTCACGACTTCTGCGACTCGTTCCGGGACTGAGCCCATCTCGAGCCCCCCATGCTCGAGGTTGGGGCATGAGAGATTGACCTCCACAGCTGCGACTGCCGCGAAACGGTACTCACTTGCGACAAGTTCGGCCAGCCCGGCGGCCATCCGCACGTACTCCTCGACCGTCAGGCCCCCGATGCTTACTATGACGGGGGGGCCTAAAGCGCAGTAGTCGGGAAGCACTGTCGTGCGGAGCCCGGGCAACCCCGGGCTCGGGATCCCGACTGCATTAATCATGCCTCCAGGAGTCTCTCCCAATCGATGGGCAGGGTTGCCGGAGCGAACATCGGGGAACACCGTCTTCGTCACCACCGCACCGAGACCGCTGGTATCAACCACGCTCGCCATCTGAGGGCCAAAGCAACCGGAGGCAGGCATGATGGGGTTCGACAACTGCAGCCCTCCTAAGTCGACCCCGAGTGACTGGAAAGTGCTTGTGTCCTGGACCGTCATTGCATGACCTACTCTCTTCGACTGCGCGGACACTATTTTCTAGGGTGAGATCGCCGATCACATGTTGGCCATTTCTGGACTGCAGACCGTGCCCGAAATGGACGCATCCTCGACGAACTCGTTCGTGAACAGATTCTCAACAGAGATGTCCTCACCCGTGAGGCCCTGGAACTCCTTCACAGCTTCATAGGTCGTGTCCCACGCCTCCGAATTCTGCGCGCCGATAACCTCCTCCGACTCGACCATGTCCACGGTGCAGAAGACCTTGACAGACACGTCCAGCCACTGCTTGGCGGTCAAGTCCCGGTCTGCAGACGGGTTATGCTCCAAGTAGGCCTCCAACGCTGCATCTGGCTCTTCTAAGGCAGCGCTGATGCTCTTGTATGTGGCGCGCAAAAACCTCTCAATGAGATCCTTGTCCGACTCAAAGAAGTCGTTGTTGACAATAAAGGGGAAGCCAGCAAGATTGAAACCGGCCTCCTGCCAGGTGAAGGCGTCGCTCGGGCGGATTTCTTGGAACGTCGGGGCATCCCCAAGGGTGGTAGCGATGCAATCCGCTCTCCCGCTGGCATAGATGGATAGCGATGTCTTAGCCTCAACCGCCACGGGCTCCACCGAGTCAGGCTCAACACTAGCTGCCCGAAGCGCTCCTTCGTACAGTGATGCCTGGACCGTCCCTGGAGGCAGGATTATAGAATGACCTGACAGATCCTCGATGCTTTCGAGCCCCAACTCTTCGTCGCAGAAGAAGGCGAAGCCGGCGTCGGCCCGATACATTCCCACAGCGACGAGGGGGGCTCCCGAATCCACCGCCTGAATAAACGTGGCGCTGAAAGCGTCTCCCATATGCACCTGCCCGGCCGCTACCTGCTGCGACGTCGTAGCTGATCCCGTACCGTAGACAATGTCCAGATTGATGCCTTCATCCTCGTAAAACCCTTCGTCGACGCCATACCAAAGAGGTGCGTGAACACCGTTGGCCACGAAGTCTGTCAACATCGTCAGATCCTGGGCGACCGCTGGCGGACCAGTTGAGTCGTCATCCAGTGGAGCGCCCTGCTCGGCCCCTGGAGTGCAACCTGCAACGAACGCCACCGTTGCCACCAACGGCGCAACGACCACGGCAAGAGCCCGGCCCCTGGACCAGTCTGTCTGTGTCATGATTCTTCTCTCTCTAGGATGTGGAACTGCAACTCCATGGATTACTTCCGGATCATCATTTTTTCAACAAACTCAACCAAATAGAAGAGGGCTATACCCATGACAGAAAGAAGTACGATGGATGCGAAGGCTACGTCGAGCTGCAGGTTCCCCTGCGCATTGGTGATCACGTAGCCCAGTCCACCGTTCCCGCCCAAGAACTGACCCACTACCGCTCCAGTCAATGATAGGGTAATGCCCAATTTCATCCCGCTCATGATGTTCGGCAAAGCAGCAGGAAACCGGACTCGCCAAAACGTTCTTCGTTGCCCTGCCCTCGTGGATCGTGCAAGAAGAATGAGTCCGGGCTCAATCTCCACGAGGCCCACGACCGTGTTGATTACCACTGGGAAGATTGCCAACAGGGCAGCGATCAATACTCGCGGCGTGCTGTCCAAACCGAACCATGCCAGGAACAAGGGTGCAAGGGCGATCTTGGGCACGGCGTTACTTAGGACGAGGAGCGGATTCACCACCCGCTCGATCAAGGGTGACATGGCGATTCCAGCAGCTAACGGCACCCCCACCAAGACTGCAATGACGAATCCGTATATCGTCTCTTGCAACGTTATATAGGCATGTGGTAAAAGCAGGCCCCAAGAGTCGATCAGTGAGCGTCCCACGGCTAAAGGCGACGGCAGAACAAATTCTCTCACATCCAAGAGCAACACACCAAGGTGCCAGACGACTATCACTGCTGCGAGAGTCCCGAGAACAAGGCCTATTTGGACGGTTCTGGAGTCACCGAGACGCTCCGTCAGGCTCTGCTCGGGCATCTCAGCTCGTTGAATTTCTGCTGCACTCTCAAGACTGCTCATTACCGCTCCCCAATTGCGAGTTGTGGTGGTCTTCCTGCCGCCTGCCGTTGCGGTCCGGCGACCACGCGGCTGTCGGCGTAGGCGTACTCCCCTCAAGCATGGCTCGCACGTCGGCCGAAACGTTTAGAAACTCTGGCGTCACTCGGAACTCCGATGTCCGAGGTGTGAAGGTCGGCACATCAACGATTCCCGCGACTCTCCCAGGTCGTGGTGCCAGAACCATCACTCGATTTCCCATAAAAACTGCCTCATTGATGTCGTGAGTCACCAAGAGTGTGGTTACGCCCGCAGACGCGCAGATCGTCGCAACGTCGACGTTAAGTTGCTCCCGAGTCAATGCATCGACCGCGCCGAAGGGTTCATCTAGTAGGAGCATTTGCGGCTCATGCAGGAGAGCCCTACAGAGCGCGACCCGCTGCCTCATGCCCCCTGACAATTGGCTTGGGTAGGAGTTTTCGAAGCCTTCCAAGCCCACCATATGTATCAGGTTTCGCGCTCGGTCTTCCCACTTGGATCTCTTCCATCCCCTCAGGTCGATTTGTGCCATGACATTTCCCAGGACAGTCCTCCAGTGAAATAGATTGTCCCGCTGAAAAGCCACCCCGAGAACCTCGCTAGGGCCCTTTACCGAGTTACCATCGATCGCAAGGTGCCCCGTCGTCAGTGACTCCAAACCGGCGATCATCATAAGAAGTGTGCTCTTGCCGCAACCGCTCGGACCCACAATCGACAGAAATTCTCCCCCGTTTACTCGGAACGAGACATCGCGAAGCGCTTGGACGGGTTGGCCGCCCTTAGTACGAAACGTCTTGCAGACGCTTTCGGCAACTACTTCTGCACCGGCGAGATTATGCATTTTTTTGCCTCACTCCTCGTTCTCCAGATTGAACTGCATTGACTTTGCCTCTCGCACGAAGCGGGCGACTGACGTGTTGTCGGGGAGAATGCCTTGGTGGACGTGATTGCCAGATCGAATCCCGGGGAAGGCTGTTAAGACCGCGCTGGGGACCGTGGGTAGCAAGAACTACGCGCGGCAGATGAGGGTCGGGACAACGGTGGCCAGGCATGATGAGGTTCGGCAGGTGCGCCCCGAGGTGCGACTGAAGGATGCTGGTGTGCTGCACTAGCACGGTTCGCTCACTTCCATGTGGCGGAAACGACTTCTGTGTCGTGAATGTCAGTCAAACTACTGGTGACTTGACGCGATGTCAAGGCTTCGGCCGTAGGGAGGACCTGGCGTGGACCTCGTCACCGAACTGAACCGTGGAGGTGGTCACGTACTTCATCCGAAGGAAGGGGTGGGCGGCGCAGTTAGATCTACAGGCTCTGGGAATTCGTGATTTTCTGTGATATCGAACCGAGCCGAGGCACCGTCATTTGCCCCCGCAGGCGGGCGACGCCGCCGGGTGGCACCGAAGGTGCCGGTGAGGTGGCGGCCAGGGGGTTATCGCCCTGGGGTGCACCACGCCCCCGGCCGGTACGAGCAGTGGTGGCGGCAAGCTGTTGGCGAACACGTGGGGCTGACCGATGGGATTCCGATCTGGACCAACCATCATCGGGCGGGTCATCAATAGGGGGGTTTCGTCCTCACCTGAACAAGGGCTGGACCATCCCACGCAGGCCAGCGGAGGGTTCGTGGCAAGCATGGAGGACGTGCGGAAGGTCTACCACCTGCCCCCGCCCAGCGACACGGGTGCGGGCGATCCGCCCGCGCACGGCGGCGGAGCAGGCGTTCTGCGAGCTCGGCCCCGCCGCCGCGGCGTTTGTCGCCGGCGCTGCGGGCACCGGGCACACCCGGCTCGGTCCCCAGTTGGCCGAGCTCAACGCTCTGACCGCCCGCACTGGCCGCGACGGGCCAGCTCGCCCGCGGGCTGCTCGTCACGGCCAGACCTAGCGGTCGTTCCCCCGAAGGGGTGCTGGGGACTTGGTCCAGGCCGAGATCGCCGCACGGCCACGGCTCCAATGGAACGCACCCGGCTCAAGGCAGCCGGCTTCCCGTGCTCAAGACGATCGAGGGCTTCGACCTGGCCGGCTCCTCGACCCCGGCGCCGCCCTAGCCCTACCTCGCGAGCCTAGAGGGGGTCCGGGCCAAGGAGAGCATCGCGTTCTTCGGCCCGCCGGCACCCACGAGTCCCACACCCTCATCGCGCCGGGGCACGCCGCAGTCACCGGGTGGGATATGTGACCACGGCCGACCTCATCGAGACGCTCCACCGCGGCCTGGCCGACGAACCGTCTGCAGGGCGATCGAGGCCCTGCTGCGCGACGACCTCCTCCTCGGCGACGAGATCGGTTCGCCCCGTTGGACGGCGCCGGCGTCCACTGCTCTTCCGCTTCTTCGCCGCCGCCTACGAAACGCCGCTCTCTCGGCATGGCCTCCCACCACTCCTTCGAAGGCTGGGGACGCTTCACGGTCCGAGCACACCACCGCCGGGTCCAAGTCGACCGGCTCGTGCACCACGCCACCACCGTCGTCATTAGCGGCCCGTCCTACCGCATGCCCCGAGCCTGCGACCGCCGAGGTAGTGCACCTGACCCACTGATCATCCCGGCTCTGCACTCTGCAGGACTTAACGCCGACCGCCCCCTCATGCTGAACCCACGGTTGGATCGCGCCTTGTTCAGCGCCCTCCTAGTCGCCTGACCGGATCGCAACGCCTCCTGTCGCTCCCTCTTCACTTCCATGGGCCGGTAACAACTTCGCCCGTACGGAAGTGTGGCATACTGCTGCGCACTCGAACCCCCACAAGAGGTTCGCGACCACCACGTCTCCTTCAGGGGGTTCCGTCCGATGTCACTGGCTGCCGATCTCAACAAGGCGTGCAGGCTCACAGGGACGTTCCGGCTTCGGTCAGGGCAGGTCCTTGACGAGTACTTCGACAAGTACTCCTTCGAAGCCGACCCCCGCCTACACAGACGTGTCGCTGAAGCCATGGCCGACCTGGTTCCACCTAATACCCAAGTCCTGGGAGCACTAGAGATGGGGGGGATCCCCCTGGGCACCCTCATCTCACAGATCACCGATCTACCAGTAGCCTTCATCCGCAAGGAGGCAAAGGGGTACGGCACTGGTCGTCTTATCGAAGGCGCGCCAGTCGAGAACGTGGTGGTCACGGTCATCGAGGACATCATCACGAGCGGCGGGTCTGTGCGCGCCGCTGCCGTGGCGCTCCGGCATCACCACGCGAACGTATCGACCGCCGTGTGTGCCATCGATCGCAGTCCCCGACCAGGCCATGCACTTCAGGACATTGGTGTCTGGACTGAATCACTCTTCACGCTCGAACAGATGAACGGCCACCAGAACTAGAGACGAGCGGCCCAAAAGTGACCCACACTCCCACACAAGCGCGGTTGATATCTGCGAAAAGAGGACACAGTGACCGACCGGAGATTTTCCACAGTCTCGTCACGAAGCAGTGGCCCCGCAGCCGATCCCCCCACACGCACAGATCACGACTCGCTTGGACCGATTGAGGTCCCTGCTGAGGCGCTCTGGGGCGCGCACACCCAACGTGCCATTGAAAACTTTCCCATCAGTGGGATCCGTATCGGTCGGTACCGCGGTCTAATCCACTCCCTAGGGTGTGTGAAGGAAGCTGCAGCCGCAGCTAACACTGAATTGGGGCTCCTCAAAAAGCCAGTCGGGACGGCCATCATCGAGGCTGCTCGTGACGTCGCCGCTGGTGCTTGGGACGACGAGTTCCCCGTGGATGTCATTCAAGGCGGTGCGGGCACCTCGACAAACATGAATGCCAACGAGGTTATCGCCAACGCCGCTTTGCGGAAGATGGGGCATCCCCTTGGGCGGCACGATATTGTCCACCCGATCGAGCACGTCAACAAGTGTCAGTCCACCAATGATGTGTACCCGACTGCCGTGCGCCTGGCGATTGTGCTCGCAATCCAAAAGATGGTTCAGGAACTCTCCAGTTTGGCTGATGCATTTCTGGAGAGATCGGAGGCATTCAAAGACATCCAGAAAATTGGCCGCACTCAACTTCAAGATGCGGTGCCAATGACCTTGGGCCAAGAGTTTGCTGCATTTGGAAACACCATTTTCGAGGACTGTGACCGGCTAGAAGAGGCTATCCCACTGCTTCTTGAGTGCAACCTGGGTGCCACCGCAATCGGCACCGGAATAACCGCACACCCCCGTTACCAAGAGGTCGTTATCAAACACCTCCGCGCCGTCACCGCCCTACCGATCGAACCTGCTATAGACCTCATCGAAGCCAGTTGGGACACCGGCGTATTCATGCAGGTCTCGGGCATTCTGAAGCGTTCCGCCATTAAACTGACTAAAATTTGCAATGACCTCCGCCTATTGTCAAGTGGCCCTCAAGCGGGGCTTCAAGAGATACTCCTACCGCCACGCCAGGCGGGCTCGTCCATTATGCCAGGGAAAGTCAATCCGGTCATCCCAGAGATGATGAATCAAGTCGTGTTTATAGTTGTGGCAGCTGATTTGACAGTGACTTTGGCGGCAGAGAATGGACAACTGCAGCTTAATGCGTTTGAGCCAGTGATCGCACATACGCTTCTGCAAGCTTTTGAATTGATGGAAAATGGGGTGAGAATTCTTCGGCAACGGTGCGTTGAGGGCATCTCCCCCAACGAGAAGTTCCTCCGCAGTCAGGAAAAAACTGTCACCGCCAGGGCGACCGAACTGGTCCCAACGATGGGATACAAGGCGGCCGCAGCACTGGTGGAGCAGTCATTGATCACTGGGCGAAGCATTGCTGAACTCGCTGAGGAACAAGGTCTTGCCCAAGATGTGGATCCAGCCGAACGATTCCGGCACGGACGTGGAAGGTTCTGAGATGCCGAGGTGCCCGACAGTATTCATGGCGGTCTGAACATGGGGCGCCAGTACCAGTACCGCACCGTCGACGGCCGCGAGACCGTCCAGATCGCCGTGCGCGGCCGCCAGGTGCTGGCGCGCCCGATGCTGAACTTCGGACCTGGTTATACGCTCGAGCAGCGGCGGGCGCTGGGCCTTACCGGCCTGCTGCCGCCAGCCGTCAACAGCATGAACGAGCAGCTCAAGCGGGTCTACCAGCAGTTCTCCAGCCAGCCTGACGCGCTCAGCAAGTACGTGTTCCTCAATCAGTTACAGGACCTCAACGAGATCCTGTTCTACCGGCTCGTGGCCGAGCACATCGACGAGATGCTGCCGATTATCTACACCCCCACGGTCGGCCTCGCCATCCAGCAGTTCAGCTCCACCTTCGACCGTCCGCGCGGGATCTACCTGTCCATCGAGGACCCGGCCGGCATCGACGACGCCTTCCGGGCCAACGGCCAGGGCGCCGACGACGTAGACCTCGTCGTGGTGACCGACTCCGAGGGCATCCTCGGTATCGGAGACCAGGGCGTCGGAGGCATCCGGATCGCTGTGGGCAAGCTAGCCGTCTACACGACCGCGGCCGGCATCCACCCACTGCGGGCCATGCCGGTCGTGCTGGACGTCGGCACGGACAACCCCCGGCTGCTGAACGACCCCGCCTACTTGGGGGGCCGGTACGCACGGGTCCGGGGGCAGCGGTATGACGACTTCCTCGCCCTGTTCGTTGCGAAAGTCAAGGAGCACTTCCCGGCGTCGCTGTTGCACTGGGAGGACTTCGGTGCCGACAACGCGCACCGGCTGCTGGAAACCTACCGCGAGGAGCACTGCTCCTTCAACGACGACATCCAGGGCACAGCCGCGGTGGTCGCCGCCGCAGCGCTCGGGGCGGTCCGCACCAAGGGTAAGCTGCTCAGCGAACAGCGTGTCGTGGTGCACGGGGCGGGCACCGCCGGCATCGGTATTGCGGACCTGATGCGCGACATCATGGTCTCCGAGGGCCTGAGCCGCGAGGAGGCGGAACGGCGATTCTGGGGCCTCGGCAGCCGAGGGCTCCTGCGCACCGGGCACCCCATGCGAAACTTCCAGGAGCGGTATGCCCGCCCGGCCGGTGAGGTCGACCACTGGGTCACCGCGGCGGGCCGCTACGACTTGGCGGACGTCGTCCGGAACGTCAGACCGACCATCCTCATCGGCACCTCGGCGCAGGCCGGGGCGTTTACCGAGGAGATCGTGCGGCTGATGACCGACTCCTGCGAGCGACCGGTGATCATGCCGCTGTCCAACCCGACGTCCAAGGCCGAGGCGCTGCCGGAGGACCTGCTGTCCTGGACCGACGGGCAGGCCCTCATCGCGACCGGCTCGCCCTTCGCCCCGGTGGTCCATGATGGGGTCACCTATGAGATCGCCCAGGCCAACAACGCGCTGGTCTTCCCCGGGATCGGCTTAGGCACCGTTGCCGCCCGCGCGAGCGCGGTGAGCGACAGGATGATCACCGCCGCCGCCCAGGCGGTGGCTGAGATGACCACCGCCCGGCGGCCGGGCAGTGCGGTCCTGCCCTCGATGCGGCAGTTGCGCGCCGTTTCGGCGGCGGTGGCGGTGCGCGTCGCGCAGGCCGCGCAGGAGGATGGCATCGCCCGCCGCACGCTGACCAACCCCATCCAGGACATCCACGACCTGATGTGGGTGCCGAACTACCCCACGGTCGAAGTCGTCGACCGGACGGACGTGCAGTCGGCCCGGCACACCGGCGCTGCGCATACGGAGGACTCGGACGACCCCGCACAGCCGGAGTGACGTTGCGCAAAGCACGCGGTGGTTCTCCGAACGGTCCGTAAGCCGGCCGCTCGACAGGACACCGAGACGGCCCCTTCGCCGAAGGTGCCAGGCTCCATGCGAGATGGGAAGGACGAATGCGCACTACACGGCGCGCCCTGCACGCGGCACGACCGGGTGCCGGCCGAGACTAGCCGTGCTCCCTCTGAGCCTCGATCCGCCGAGCGGGTTTTGTGAGCGTCGTCCGGGATGTTGGAGGGCGGCAGGAGGGGTGGGTCCGGGTTCGGGGCAGGGGGAGTTCGCCGGTCTGCCCGGCTTTTCCACGTGGGTTGTTCCTCGAAGGGGCAGAGAGCGGGGGTCAGGAGGGGGCGTAGGCGGTGTTGAAGAGGCCTTGCCAGGCGTCCTGCCAGGGCCAGTTCGTGGGCAGGTGCAGGTGGAGTCGCCTGGCGCGGTTAGCGATGCGGGCGGGGATCTTGATCAGCTGGTCCCGGATCGTGGCCGGGCGGGCTCGGGCGTGGGCGGCCGAGGCCAGGACGCCGGCGGCGCGGGTCAGGTTGAACGCGATCGCGGCCAGCACGGTCCAGGCACCGTTGGCGCAGAAGGACCCTGATGGTGCGTGGGCGAGCGGACCTGCCTTCAGGTCTGCGATGACCTGCTCGACGATCGCGTGGTCGCGGTGGGAGGCCTCGGCCTCGAGCATGGTCAGCGGGGAGTCGGTGAACACGGCGTGGTGACGGTAGGTCGCGAACAGCTCGTCCTGCCCGGCCCTGACGGCCTGGGGGTTGAGGCGCTTGACGCGGCGCACGATCAGTCGGGCGGTGACGTGCTCGGACTTCTTGCGGGAGGTGAACGCGGTGTAGGAGATCTCGGCGACCTGCGCATCGGAGATCCACCGTTGCTCTTGTTCGTCCCAGATCGCGTCGGTGTACCTGATGTCCACCCACGCCTGCTCGGGGATGCGGGAGATCGCCGCGGTCACGGCCGGGTCCATCCGGGCGGTCAGGGAGAACCTCGCCTTGGCCCGGCGGGCCGCGGCGACCACGGCGTGGTTGTAGTAGGCGGAGTCCGCGCGCACCGTGACCGAACCGGTCGCGCCGGCCTTTCTCGCCGTGGCCAGCGCGTCACCGATCAGCCGTGGCGCGCCGTGCGCGGAGGAGCTGTTGCCCTTGCGCAGCCTCGTGGCTGCGAGCACCGGTGCGCTGGTGGGGGTGGACAGGGTCGCGACCTGCACGTTCAGGCCCTTGATGCCGGTGTAGCCGTACCCGGTGCCCTGCTTGGCGTAGCCGTGGGTGGCGCGGATCGTGTCGTCGACGTCGAGGTAGGCGACCGCCTGGGCACCGGCCAGCAGGCCCGGGACGATGGCGGCCAGGTTCACCAGGACACGGGAGGCGACGGCGTCCAGCTGGCGGAGGTGGCCGAAGGTGTAAGCGCGCAGGTGGGTGCCTAGCGTGGTCGGGGCCCGGTGCCCGGTGAAGACCCGACCCATCCCGCCGTGGCGCACCAGGTCCATGTCCTGGATGCTGTCCGCGCCGGCGATCATGCCCGCGACCAGCGAGCCGATCTTGAGGTCGGCGTTGGCGCCGGCCGAGCCGGCCACGGTGACGTGCCCGGCGACCAGGTCGGGCAGCCCGGCCTTCTCGGCCAGGCCCATCACCGGGACCAACCCGGCGGTGCCGATCAGGTTCGGGTCATCGAAAACGGCGGAGATGTTGTGGCAGACTCGCACTATCGGGTGCTCCTGTTATCTGGTCGAATGGAACTGTCGCAAGTCCCATCGCCCCAGGTCACAGGGGCATTCGTGCGTTACGACCCGGCTTGGTCACCAATCACATCGGCGGATCGAGGCTCAGTGCGGCAGTACCGCGCGTTCGCGACTCGGCCTGTAAGAGAGACTCAACCGCATGCTGATCACTCCTCTCCCGTCCGAGCTGGAACACGATGCGGTACAGCTGTGGCGCGACTGCGGACTGACCCGTCCGTGGAACGATCCAGGCGCCGATCTGGGGCGTGCCCTCGAGGGCCCGTCGTCCACGGTTCTCGCGGCGGTGACGGACGGGCAGCTTCTCGGCACGGTGATGGCGGGGCAGGACGGTCATCGTGGCTGGGTGTACTACCTGGCCGTCCAGCCCGGCCATCGTGAAGCCGGGATTGGGCGTGCCCTGATGAACGCTGCTGAGTCATGGCCACGCGAGCAGGGCATACCAAAGCTGCAGCTCATGGTGCGTGCTGACAACACTGCCGTCATCAAGTTCTACGAACGGCTGGGCTATGTGGATCAACGGGTCGCTGTCCTTGGTCGATTCCTCGACGAGGAGCTACAAGCGCTACGTGAACAGAACTCGTCGGAGCGATTCCGCTAGGACCGCAGGGCAAGGACGAAGCCCGGCCACCAGAAGCGACCAGCGGCAAATGTGCGCGTGTCTGGGAGGCTACGTCCATGGGCGGATTTGACGACGTGGAGGTGCCGGGCGGGGGTTTTGTTCTTCGCGGTCTACGGGCTGACGATGTCGGTGACCTCGTCCAGACCTGCAACGACCCTGATGTTCAGCGCTGGCTGCCGCTGCCCAGCCCGTACCTGGACGCCCATGCACGCTGGTTCATCGAGGAGTGGGCGCCTGCGCAGCTGGAGTCGGGAGCAGGGCTCGTCCGTGCCATCACCGTTGGGGGCCGCTTCCATGGAACGATCGACCTCCGCAAGGCCGACTGGAGAGTGCCGTCGGTTGAGATCAGTTACATGGTCGCCCCCTGGGGGCGCGGTCAGGGTCTGGCCGCCCGGTGCACCCAGCTCTTGTCGACGTGGGCGCTGGCACAGGGCATGAAACGGATCGAGCTACGGGCCGCCGCCGGCAACGACGCCTCTCTGTGCACGGCACGGGCGGCCGGATTCACCGAGGAAGGGGTCTTGCGGCAGGCGGGGATAACACACGCAGGGCCTGTCGACCTGGTCGTCTTCAGCCGGCTTGACTCCGACGACCCATCAACGTAGATCCCTCGGGCGCGTGCGCACCGGGGCCAGTGGTGTGGATTGGGGCGATGGCAGGATCAGGGTCCATGAGGACCGATGCCCGTGAGCTGGCCGCCGCCATCGACGCCGTATGCCGCATCCAGGGAGAATTCACGCTGCGCAGCGGACTCACCTCGCCCGAGTACTTCGACAAGTACCGTTTCGAGACCGACCCGTGCTGCTGGGCAGAGTGACCGAAGCCATGGCGACTTTCCTGCCTGGCGACACGGAAGTGCTCGGGGGGCTCGAGCTGGGTGGCATCCCGATCGCTACCCGGCTCAGCGCTCTGACCGGGCTCCCAGTCATCTTCATTCGCAAGGAAGCCAAGACCTACGGCACCTGCAAGATCGCCGAGGGTGGCGACTTCGCAGGCCGGCGGGTGACCTTGATCGAAGACATCATTACCACCGGCGGAGCTGTCCGGAAAGCCGCTGTGTCACTGCGCGAGCTCGGCGGGGCGGTCCAGGATGTGGTGTGCGTGATCGACCGCTCCGAGCCCGGCCAGAACGCACTCCACGAGATCGGCCTGAGCACCATCTCGGTCCTGACTAAGGCAGATCTCGACGCCGCTAGAACTCGCTAAGTATCCGAGGATCCGGCGGTTCAGAGTGGCTTCGGTCAACATCCGCACATCGGCGTTATGTGGGTGATCGTTGTCAAGAGGCCTCGGTGGTGTCGAGGCTGGTGATGAGCTGGTCGTAGATCGCGGCGCGGCGGGTCTGTCCCTTGGCGCAGGCGTCGGCGCGTTGGGCGAGGAGTGCGGGGCGGAACGCGATGGTGGTCTGGAAGAAGGTGCAGGACTCGCAGATGCTCTCGTACTCGCAGTCCATGACCGTGGGGCGGGTGCAGTAGCCGTTGCCCAGGAGGCGGTGGTGCTCGCGGTTGAGGCGGGCCATGTTGGGTCCGAGGTCCTCGGCCGGGAGCCTGGCGGGGTGGGCGTAGAGGGCGTCGACCTTGGCGGCGACGGCGAAGTACTCCTGGGCGACGGTGCGGTTGGCGATCTTGGCGTAGACCAGGGTCATGTCCAGGGACTTGTGGCCGAGCATCGCGGCGATCGCCTCCAGCGACATGCCTCGGTTGATGGCCTGGGTGGCCAGGGTGTGCCGTAGTCGGTGCGGGTTGATGTGGCCCAGCCCGGCGGCCGCGCCGGCCTTGTTGATGAACCGGGTGACGGCGTGCCGGTCGAGCTGGCGGCCGTTCTCGTAGGGGATGAGCAGCTCGTGCCCAGGGGTGACGTGCGCGGCCCGGTAGGCGCCGATGAGCTCGACCAGGTGGGGGTGCAGGGGCAGGTAGCGGTCCTCGTGGAGCTTGCCGACCGGCACGTGGAGCCAGTAGGTGTCTCCGATGAGGACGACGGCGTCGGACCTCAGGGAGCAGTACTCCCCGACGCGCAGGCCGGTGCGCAGCAGGACCTCCACGGTCAGGCCGATGAGCTGGCGTCTGTCGGCCTGGGCGGCGCGCAGCAGCGCGGAGGCGGAGGGGTCGTCCAGGGCCTTGGGCAGGGCGTGGTCCTGGACGGGGATGTCGCCGTGGAACATCGGCACCCGGGACGGGGCCTCGGGCCATCCCCACTCGTCGATGCGCATGAAGAACATCCGCAGCACCCCGAGCCGGTGGGCGCTGGTGGCCGGGGCCAGGGTCGGTTTGTTCTGTCCCGGGCGGGCCAGCAGCCAGGGTTTGTAGCCTTCGATCTGGGGACGGCCGATCGCCGCGACCGTGCGCACCTGCGGGTGGCACTGGATCAGGTAGGTCGCGAAGGCCCGCAAGCACTGGTCGGTGTTGTGCACGCTGCCCGGGCGCAGGATGCAGGCGATCTGCTCGAGGTAGCGGACCATGACGTCGACGATGTCCGGGACGGCCTCGGTCAGCTGCTCCCAGGTCGCGAACGGGATCGCCGCGTACGGGTTGGGCGGGCGCAGCCGCCGGCGTCCGCGCCTCATGAGGACCCCCCGGGCAGCGCAGGTCCGGGACGGCCGGAGATGCTGGTGAAGACCCGGACCGGGGTCGGTGGTGGTGACAGCGGTGGGTCGATGGCGAAGACCTGCGCGTCGATGACCTCCGAGGCGGTGCGGTACTGGGTGGCGAGCCAGTCCTGGCCCAGGTGCAGGTAGATCCGGGTGGACTCGATCGAGGCGTGCCCGGCCTGTGCCTGCACCGCTTCCAGCGGCATGCCCGCGGTCCGCAGCCGGGTCAGGCAGGTGTGGCGCAGCTGGTGACAGGTCGCCCGGTCCAGCCCGGCACGGCGCCGGGCGCCCTCGAGGATCTCGTCCAGGCCGTCCGCGCTCAACGGGTGTCCGCGCCGGGGCCGTTTGAGGCAGACGAAGACGCGGTCGGTGCCGCCGTCGTCCTGGCCCGTGCCGGCCTCGGCGGGCCGTTCGGTGTTCAGGTAGGCGGCGAGGTGGACGAAGAACGCGGGCGCGATCGGCACGTACCGCTGGTGCCCGCCCTTGCCGTCGGCCACGAACACACGCCGCTCACCGGGTCGCAGGTCCTCCAGCCGCAGGCCCAGGACCTCGCAGCGGCGCAGCCCGCCCAGCAGCATCGCCGCGACCATGGCCCGGTCCCGGTGGGTACGCAGCGCCGCGACGAGGGCGTCGACCTCCACCGGTGCCAGGATCCGCGGCAGCGTCCGAGGTGCCCGCACCAAAGGCACACCCTGACGGGGACGGTTGCGTTCGCGCCGGGTCGGCAGCCCCCGCGGTACCGGGTTGCGGGCCACATCACCGCGCACGCTCAGGAAGGCGTACAGCGCGCTGATCGTCGACAGGCGCCGCCGGACCGTCCGCAAGGACACCCCGCCCGAGGCGGGCGAGCCGTCGACCCCGACCACCGGCAGCACCGGGCCGATCGTCGGCAACTTCTTCAGCCCGGCCCGTTGGGCGGTAATGAACGCGAGCACGTCCCTGCTCGTGACCTGCGCGACCGGCTTGTCCACCACGGTGAAGAAGACCTTCAGGTCATAGATCGCGGCGAGCACGGAGTTCGGTCGCGACCTGCCCGCCAGGAAATCCACGAAGTCATCCAGCAACGGCTCGTCGAACCTGGCCGGGGCCGAACTCGGCAACCGCTCGTCGGCCGGCACGAACCTCAACGACAGAGCTGACATACAGCGCCTCCTCAGCGAGACGGACACCTGCAAAGTACAGGCGCCGGCGATCCGAAGATCACCCACATATCAAGCGGATCCGGTCTGTCACGAGCCTCTCGAAGCGCGCCGAACCACTTGGGGCATCGGGGGTCATCGTCCGGGACCCGCGGGACGGCGAGAAGGCATTTTGGCGGCAGCCCGCTCGGTCTCTGGACGTGCAGGCATTGCGGGTGCCGCGTCCCTTGGCGGGGGTGTGCTGGCCGTGGGGGGAGCGATGACGGCGAGGCGGTAGCGCAGCGCCTGCGCAGGGCGGGAGGACACCAGGGGCTCGTCGGTGATACTTGCCTGGGCAAGAGCCTGTACGTCGTGGCCTTCGTCGTGCAGGTGCTGCATGACGTGAGCCAGGGCCGGCCAGTCCTCCTGGACGGTGAGTCGGGTGTCGAGGCGGTCGGCGAGGGTAGCCCACCGCTGGTCTGGGGCCTGACGGGCGGCCGCTTCGAGCCGGGCTCGCACGTCGCGGGTGTTGTCCAGCTGTCGGGTGGCGACCGCGTGGGGGTCGTCGTGCCAGGCGCGGACGGCCTGGTGCAGGGCCCGGCGGGTGGTCGCCTCGTCGGTGCCGAGCCGGTCGGCGATCTCGGTGCAGGTGCGGTCCCAGCTGGACGGGTCGGCGGTGGCCAGGACCCGGGCCGCCGGCTCGAGCGCCTCGTCGGCGGGCAGGTTGGTCAGCCGCTCCTCCAGCAGGACCTCGGACAGGGGGGATGAGCCGAGGAGCGCGCCGGTCACAGCGTCGGCGCCCTGGTCGTGGAGCATGGCTGCGGGGTCGGTTCCCTCGGGCAGGGGCGTGTGGAAGGTGGGGACGTTGTGCTGGGCGAGGAGCCAGTGGGCCCGTTCGGCGGCCATGCGACCGGCCAGGTCGGCGTCGGTGGCCACGATGACCGGGCCGCCGAGCTGGGCCAGCTGCGCGGCCTGGTCGTCGGTGAGGGCGGTGCCCAGCGGAGCGAGGCCGACGTACCGGCCGTGGGTGGCGAGGGTGATGGCGTGGGCGTCCATCGGGCCCTCGACGAGCACCGGGGTGGCCCCGGTCGCCAGGAGGTTGGCGTCGGCGCCGTAGAGCTGGTGGCCCTTGGAGAACAGGGGGGTGGTGGGGGTGTTGAGGTACTTCGGGCCGGCGTGCGGGGTGTCATCGGTGATGGAGGGGTTGCGGCGGCCGACGAACCCGAGGACCTGCCCGTTGGTGTCGGTGATGGGGAAGACGGCGCGGTCGCGGAGGCGGTCGATGAGGCGGCCGTCTTTGGTGGTGGTGGCCAGCCCGGTGGTCTGTATCTCGGTGTCGGTGACGCCTTGGCTGCGAAGGTGGTCGGTCAGCCGGGTCCACCCGGTCGGGGCGTATCCGGGGCGCACGTGCGGGTGGCCGGCGACGTCCTGGCCGAACCGGTCGGTCAGGTAGGCGCGTGCCCAGCCACCGGCGGTCAGCTGCTGCTCGTAGTAGTGCAGCGCCATCGCGTTGACCTGCGCCAGCCGCTGCACCGGGACGGGTGAATCCTGCGCCTGCACCGCGCGGTCGTAGGCCCGCTGCAGGTCGGTGTCGGTCGGGTCCAGCGGTCCCATGAGCCGGCGGTACTGCGCGGCCAGGGCAAGCCCGGCGTTCACCTGTGCGAGGTCGAGGTCGTCGTCCCGGTCCGTCTGGTCGGTGGCGGGGGAGGCGGTGAGCGTGTCGAGGTGGTCGCGGTACTCGGCGTCGGTGGCCTGCACCGAGACCGGGTGCGGGTCGACAGCGGCCAGCTCGAGGTCCTCCTCGTGGGGGCCGGCGGCGTGGTGCAGGTGGGTCGGGTCGTCCAGGAGGGTGCTGATGGTCCAGGTCATGGCCGCGGCGTCGTCGACATCGGCGCCGGGTGCGGGTGCGGTGGCTGCGAGGTCGGCCAGGGACCAGCCGCGTTGCAGTGCGTGGTCGACGGTGGTGACCAGCGCCGGCCACCAGGTGCTGGCCTGCATCGCCTGGGCCCGGTCGTCCCCGAGCGTGCTGGTCAGGGTCGGCACCCATGCGGTGGACAGGAGCTGGTCGGGTCCGGCGGTGCTGTCCACGGCCGGGGTCAGGTGCTGCGCGACGCGCCACCACAGCGCGGCCGCGGCGTGGTCGTCCGGCAGGGGCCGGGTGCCGGCGGCGTCGCGGACCAGGGCAGCGGCGTCGATCCCGGCTCGGGTGGCGGCGGCCAGGCGCTCGGCCAGGACCGGTGCGAAGGCGTCCCTGACCGCCCCCGGGGCGACCTCGGACAGCAGCGGACCCCACTCGGCCAGGGCGGGGGAGCGGTCGCCCTGGATCTGGGCCCGCAGCTGGCGTTGGTAGGTCGCTGCTGCCTTGGAGGCGTGGGCCGGGCCGGTGGGGCGCAGGTCGTTGGCCTCGACCTGGTTCGCGGCCCGCCAGACGGCGACAGCTGCGAGCACGTCATCGGCCGGGCGAGCCGTGCCTTGTGCCGCCCACTCGGGGGTGGGTGCGGTGAGCGCGTGCTCGGCGACCTCGGTGGCGAGGTCGGTGACGCGCTGGGCGCGGGCGGCCAGGTAGGGCCCCCAGGTCGGGTGGTCGGCGAGGGTGGTGGGGATGCCGGGGATCCACGGCAGCGGCCCGGTGGAGGTGTTGCGCATCCCGGTGTCGTCCAGGCGCCAGTCGACCGTGGCGGCGGGGTCGGCGGCGGTGTCGACCTCCCGGGCGGTGACCGCGCCGGTCAGCGCCTGCACCGGGTCGCCTCCGCCGGCGGCGATGAGGGTCAGGTGTGCCCGCAGGGTCGGCCACGCCGCCGCGTCGGTCATGCCGGGGACGAGACGGTCGGCGGCCTCGTCGAGGCGCTGGAGGCGCTCGGTGCCGACCGTGGTGGCGGCGGCGGTGTAGAGCGCGTCGACGTACCGGGCGGTGGCCTGGCCGAGCAGGACGGCCGGGTCGTCGGCCTGCCGCAGCATGGTGGAGGCCGAGGCGGGGGCCTCGTCCCGGGCCAGGATGGTCTCGAGCATGTCGGTGGCGGTGCGCGGGTGGACCGTGTCCGGCTTGGCGGCGTCGTGCTCGTCGCCGGTGCCGACGACCTCCAGGTAGACGTGGTTGGCGTCCCGGCCGCGGGTCATCATCGTGTAGAGCTGCTGGCGGGACTCCTGGCCGGTGGCCAGGCCGTGGGTGACGTCGACCGACACCCCTTGGGCGGTGTGCACGGTGGAGGCGTACCCGAGCTCGACGTTGGCGGCGACGTAGTCGGCCGGCAGGGTGATCTTGCGGCCGGTGTGGGTGTGCTGCACGACCAGGGCGCCGGCGCCGGTGGTGTCCAGGACGGTCCACCGGTCACCGTTCTTCACCCAGTCGGTCGGTGCGGTCTGCAGGCGCCGGTCGTTGCGGCGTGTGATGACGGTGTCCCCGACCGAGGCGTGGTTGCCGTCGGACAGGGCGACCTCGTCAGTGGGGCGGGGGGCTCCGTCCAGGCGGTGGTCGCGGGCGCGCTGGTTGAGCTCGGCGACAAGATCCCGGGTGGGGGCGAGCATGATCGCGTCCTTGCCGTTGGCCCGGTCGGCGGACCAGGCACCGAAGACGTCCTCGGTCATGGTGGCCAGGTCACCGACGTGCACTCGCCCGGCGTCGAGGTAGAACCCCAGCGCGGAGGGTCGACCGTCGCGCAGCTCGAGGGAGGCGCCGCCTTCGGCGGCTCCGGTGAAGCGCATCAGTTCGGTCAGGTGCAGGGCACCGTGGGTGGCGCGGATGTCGCGCAGCACCCCTCCGGCGCCTACCGCGGCCAGCTGCTGGTCGTCCCCGACCAGCCGGACCGAGGCGCCCCGGGAGGTGATGAACGCCACTGCCTTGTCCAGGGAAAGGGTGTCGACCATCCCGGCCTCGTCGATGACCACCAGGGCCCGTTCGTCGATGTCCGTGGCCCAGGCGGGGAGCTGTTCGGGGTCGTGCTCCAGGTGCCAGACCAGCTTGGCCAGGGTGTCGGCCTGGGTGTCGGCGTTGTCCCGCAGCACCGCGGCGGCGGCTGCGGACGGGGCGAGTCCGACGACGGTCCCGCCGGAGGACTCCCAGGCCCGGGCCAGGGCCCGCATGGCGGTGGTCTTGCCCGACCCTGCGGGAGCGATCGCCAGCTGAAGCCGCGCCCCTGACGTCGCCATGCCCTTGACCAGGGCGGCCTGCCCGGCGTTGAGGTGTACCCCGTTGGCGACCGATTCCAGCAGGGCCACGTCCACGTCCTGCTCGCAGGCGCGGCGCCCGTCCGTGGCCCCGGCAGCGGTGACCAGCCGTCGTTCGGCCTCCAGGACCGCGGTGGAGGTGAACAACTGTGACCCGGCGACGGTGTAGACGCTCGCGCCGTCGGCCCGGCGCAACGGTTCCGGTTCGACGATGGGATCGGCCTTGGCCGAGTTCATCGCCTTGCTGCGTGACAGCGCTGCGTGCGTGAGTTGCTCGACCAGGTCCTCGACCCGCTCCAGTGGGACGTCGGCGGCGCGGACGCGACGCTGGGCCTCGGCCCGCACGTGCCACACCTGCCAGGTGGACCGGGACCCTTGCACGGTGTCGACCACGCGGGCTGCGGTCCGCTCCACCCACGCCTCGTCGACCCGCTCGCCGAGCCCGTGGGTGTGAGCACCGGACAGGGCCGCGTCGACCATCGAGGCCAGCCCGTCCTGGTCCCCGAGGACGGCCAGGGCTTCGGCCCGCCATGTCTGCCGCTGCTGCGCCTCGGAGCGGGGTTCGTGCTTGGCGTCGCGGGTTTCCAGGGTGGCCTGCTGCGCCAGCTGGATGGATTCCACCGGGGTGGGCGGTCGACCGTGCTGTGCCTGGAATGCCTGCGCCAGCTCGCTGCGCCGCGCCTGGATGCTCACCCGCCGGGTCGACCACGCCTGGTTGAGCCGGTCGTCGACACCGACGATCTCGCGCACCGGCCGCCTGTGCGCATCACTGCGAACTGCACGCGCGGCGAAGGTGATCCCCAGCGGTCGCAGGTGCTTCTCCAGGGCCGTGTTGTACGCCTCGGAGGCGGAGACCATCGCCTTGAACAGGGTGCGCCCGTCGACGGAGAGCCACCGCCCGTCCTTGGCGGTCTGCACCTTGTTCGCCACGGCGACGTGGGTGTGCAGGTCCGGGTCCCCGGCGCGGGAGTCGCGGTGGGTGAACGCCGCGGCGACCATGCCGCGCACGTCGACCTGCTGCACGCCGTCCTTACCGGTGCGGGTGAACAGGGCGTGCTTCTCGATGTAGCCCAGGGCGTCGCGGACAGCCGCCTGGTGGGCGGCCTCGATGCTCAGGGCCAGGGGGCGGTCGGCCACGGCCCACAGGGTGGAGACCGACTTCACGGGGGAGAAGGTCAGGTCGAACCCGGCCACGGCGGTGGTCCGTGGTCGGGACTGCTTGGCGATGAGCCCGGCCAGCTCCCGCTCGTCGAACGGGTCGCGGCCGTGCTCGGTGCGGAACATCTCCAGGGCGACCTGGGTGCGGATGCTCGCGCGTTCCTCCACCGGGATCGGGTGGTCCACCGGTAGCCCGAGAGCCTTGTTGTGCTTCTCGAACCGGCGTGCCACCTCGATCCGGAACGGGGTCACGTCGTCCCGTCCTGTGTACACCCGGAACGGACGGCCCAGGCTCTGCCCGGACTCATCACCCAGCGGGTGCTCCCCGGTGCCGAACAGGCGGGTCATGTGCTCGGCGGTGACCTCCTCGCCGGCGGCCAGGCCGGCGATCCCGGCCATGCCGGCGCCGACCCACACCCCCGGAGCCTCGCCCTTAGCGGTGTAGTAGCTGCCCAGCCCGCTGTGGCCGACCTCGGTGGCGTCCTGCCGGGCGACCTGCCGGGTCAGGTAGTCATACCCCGATCCGGCGGTCAGCTTGTGGATGGAGACCGTCACGCTTCCCGAAGGCAGCAAGGGGGTGCGATCGGGGTCCGCAGACTGGACCAGTACGGGGGCTCGTAGTCGGCTTGCATGTACCGGGACGAATCCCGTCGGACGGGCGATCTCGGACCGAAAACGCCGGTGGGGACGTGGTCAACCCAGGTGCGATTCGCGGCCCTTTACTGGTGGACAGCCCTATTCGAACCAGTCGCTATAGCTGGTCGGAAGCATGCGGTGCCCCGCAGGGCAGGCCTTCGGAATGGGAGGCGTCACGCTCCGCCGCTTGGCGCTTCGTAGGGTGCGGGTTGTCAGAGTCCGAATGCGCCGCCGCTGACGAGGATGGCTATGCCGAGGCCGATCAGGACGATTGGGAAGAGCACGTGTTCCCACCGCTCAAGCACCTCGGCGATAGGCCTGCGGGTGGCGACATACCTGGCGAGGAGGACCAGGACGCCGACGAGCAGCAGGAACACGACGCAGAAGATGACCACGGTTGCCGTGCTGACGTTCAGGAACACCGGGACGTAGACGCCGATGTTGTCTCCGCCGTTGGCGAAGGTGACCGCGGCGACAGTCAAGATGCCGACCTTCTTGCCCTCGACCTTCTCGTCGTCGTCGTCACCGTCGCCTCGCCATGCCTGCCACGCCGCCCAGATACCGAGCGCCAGGGGGATGAGCCCGAAGTAGGGAATGGCGCTGGACGGCAGGACCAGCCCGGCTCCCCAGGCGACCAGCAGCGCAGCACCGAGGATCCCGACGAACCCCAGGTACTGCCCCAGCGCGATCCGGGTGGTGGTGCCTCGTTGGCCGGCGCCTCGGGCGAAGAACAGGGAAAGAATGATGATGTCGTCGATGTTGGTGGCCATGAACAGCCCGATCGCCTGCAGCACCGTGGTGGCGGTCACCGGCTGACCTCGCAACCGGCGACGGGGCACTGCGGATCCAGGCACGGGGCGTCCTCGTTCACGGCGAGGGTCACCTCGACCAACGCGAGCAGCGCGTTGGTGAGGTGGGGGTCGGCGATCGCGTAGAGGGTGTGTCGTCCCTGCGGTTCGGCCACGACGATGCCGCAGTCGCGCAGGCAGGTCAGGTGGTTGGACACGTTGGGCCGCGTCAGGCCGAGGTCCTCGGCGAGTCCAGCGGGATAGGCAGGTTGTTCGAGCAGCGACAGCAGGATCCGAGCCCGCGTCGGATCTGCCAGAGCCCGGCCGATCCGGTGCATCGCGTCCAGCCTGGAGGGAGTAGTCAGCATGCGCTGAACTATACAGTGTTTGCTGAACCGACCCGTCGGGTCGGGCGTGCAAGCGAAGTCGTCAGCTTCGGCGTCGGAGGTGGGCCTCGCGTTGGGCGGTGTAGGTGCTCCAGTCTCGTGCGGCCAGTGCGGCCCACCGGGTCGCGGTGTTGGGTGCCAGGCCGAGCACCTCTGCCAGGATCGGGGTGGGCATGCTCGCGGCAAGCTGGAACATGGCGGCGTTGCGGGCTGCCATGGGCTGGATGCCGCGTTCGACGAGCTGGGCGCGGACGTTCTCGGTGGCCAGGTGCTTGCCGGGGATGCCGCCGGGGAAGAGCCAGGTGTCGGGACGGCTGACGTAGGAGGCCTGCCCGCGACAGGTCAGGTGGGTGCGGACGAGGCGGTCGAGCGGGCCCGGCAGCTCGACGGGGAAGGTGTCGAACGTGGCCGTGGTGACGCCGACGGCGTCAACGGTGATCTGGTCGGCGCGCATGCGGGCGACCCGGGCCAGGGGTTGGGCGTAGAGCAGGACGAACAGGCCGGCGACGCGGGCGTAGAGGCGGATCGTGTCGTCGTGCAGGAGCAGCTGGACGTGCGACCACCTGTCCTCGTCGGAGAGGGTGACGGCGGGCTGGGTGGTGGGGCGGGTGGCCACGGACAGATCCCCTCCGAGGCCGGTGCGGGCACACCAGGCCAGGAACGGTCGCAGCGCGAGGGCGCGGGCGCGGTGCTGCTGCGCGTACCGGTCCAGGTCGTCCTGGTCGATGTCGGTCAGGTCGGTGCCGTCCTTGGTGAGCCAGTCCATGAAGCGGGCGGTGACGACGATGGTGGCCCGCGCGGCGGAGATCGCGCCGTGGGTGAGGGTCCCGTGATGCTCCTGGCGGCGCAGCCTGCTCAGCACCTGCCAGCGGGCGAACCGGGCCAGGACCTCGGACTGCCCGGCCGGCAGGGTGCTCAGCAGCTCCGCCAGCCACGGGCTGACCCGCTCGAGCTCGGCGTGGAAGGGCGGCAGGACGCCCAGGGCGGTGAGCAGGTCGCGCAGGTAGCTGTTCGTCCTGCTCGCGGGCATGGCCTCGAAGGTCGCGTGGGAGATGTCGAGCTCGCCGCGGGCCATCGCGCCCAGGGTGGCCGGGCCGGTGGAGCGGGTGAACCAGTACAGGGTGCTCTGTGGTCGCGGGCCCGAGATCAGGGCTTCGTACACCGGCCGCAGTCGCGGGTTGATGCCGCCATCGGGGCCGGACAGCAGCGCGGTGGCCTTCTCCTTCAGGGCGCAGTGCCCGCACAGCCGGCCCCACGGGGAGTCCTCCCGTCCGCAGGCGGTGCAGGCGTAGACGGCCTCGTTGCCGGTGCAGGCCGCGCACGCCGGCCGGCGCCGGTCGTCGTAGAAGGCCAGCACCCTGATGTTCGCGCAACCGGGGCAGGGCTGGGCTGTCCGGGCGAAGCGCAGGGTGCAGCGCTGGCAGACCGCCTCCTCCAGGACGACCCGGGTGCACCGGTCGTGGCGCCCGCAGTGCGCGCAGTCCTGGCGCGGCAGCCGCGCCCTTGGGCTCATCCGTCCTCGGGCGGGCGGCGGACCCGGGCACGGATCGGGCGCAGGTCACCGATCCCTGGACCGCGGTCCCCGGTCCCTGTCTTGGCGGTCTGGTCCTCGACGACGGTGGGGACCAGCAGGTCGTTGGGTTCGCAGTCCAGGATGTCGCACAGCGCAGCGAGGACCTCCATGTTCAGCCGTTGCGGGGTCCGGGCCACCAGCCGGTAGACGTGCTCGCGGGACAGGTGGACCCCGCGCTCGGCCAGCAGCGGGACGAGCTCGGAGGTCTGGTACATGCCGTGGGTGGCCATCACCTGGCGCAGGTTCCACCCCATCACGGTGCGGACGGTCATCCCTGGTCCTCCTGATCGGTGGGTGCGTAGACGCGGGCCAGCGCGGCCTTGAGCGTCTTGTCCTTAAAGTCGTTGCTGACCGAGGCGTAGATCGCGGTGGTCGAGGCGTAGGCGTGCCCGACCTGTTCCTGGACGAACCGTTCGGGGTAGCCGAACTCGACCAGGTGGGTGACGTAGGAGTGGCGCAGGCAGTGCAGCGACAGCGCCGGGTCCAGGCCCGCCTGGTTGCGGACCGTGGCGAAGCGGGCGTCGAAGTGGCGCAACGAGACCCGGGAGAGCCGCTCGGTCACCCACAGGGCCGGGTGGCCAGGCACGCCGAACAGCGGCCTTGCCTGCTCGACCCACTGGCGCATCCCCTCGATGGCCCAGTCGAACTCGGGCACCGCCAGGACCGTGCGGCGCCGCGGGGTACCGCCGCGAACGGCCTTGCCGTAGCGGACGTGCACCGAGCCGTAGGTACCCCACCGGGGCACGTGCGGGTTGGGCCGCAGGTCGGCCACGTCCAGGCGGCACAGCTCGTTGCGGCGCAGGCCGAACGCGTAGGCGGTCTTGAAGACCTGCGCGTCGCGCAACGCGCTCAACGCTCCCTTGCGGCCCGAGGACGCGGCCCGTTCGACCTGGGCGTCCAGGTGGTCGAAGAGATCCTGCAGCTCGGCGTACGTCAGCGGCCGTCGTGCCGGGCGGCCCTCGTACTCGTTCAGGTGCGCCACCGTGTTCCACTCGTGGCACACCTGCGAGGGCACAGAGCCGAACCGGTCGCGACACTGACGGGGCCACTCGTACCGGGCGTCGGTCAGGTAGTCGCAGAACATCCGCAGCGCCAGGTGGTACCCGCGGATCGTCGAGGGTGACCGCCGACCGTCCCCGCTGGCCAGGGAGACGGTGAAGTCCTCCACGTCCCCAGGGCCCCACGCCCACGGGTAGGACTCGGCGAACTCGGTGAACCGACGGACCACCCGGACCCGGTCGCCGATGGTCTTCTCACCCAGCAGCCGGGAGGCCTGCTGGCGTCCCCACCCGGTCAGCATCGCCTCGAAGACGGCGCTCTCCTCGTTCAGATGAGCCACGCCGGCGATCAGGACGAGCCCAGCTGATCCGGGTATGCCGACCATCAGGACCGCCGATCCGTCGTTGCCGCAGAAGCCATATTGTTGCTCCTGACGTTACACCTAGTAGGACGTCCCTGGTCAACGAACTCGCGTGGGGACGTCGGCGTCCCTACTAATCCGCAGACCACCCAGTGGGTGTGACTTCTGACGCGATAATGCTCGCTTTGCCCGTGGATGCAAGAGGTGTGTGGGAGTTGAGCGCAGCGGGAATGGGTGGGGACGGTGGTGCTCGACGTCCTCGGGTCGCGAGATCACTCGAGGATCGCTGGAGCCGGGGCGGTCCTGGGCAGTGCCTGTGGGATGTGGAACGTCGATTCGAGGAAGGGTGTGATCGCAGATGGCGAATCAGGCAGCGGCGCAGGAGGCACGGCGTGCGGCCAGGGAGGCCAGGGCGAGGGTTCGGGCCGAGCGTGCCGCGCGGGAGAAGCGGTTGGCCCGAGCAGGGGAGACGGTCGCCGTCGAGCTGGCGCGCCGCGACGCCGCGGTGGCCGATCACGAACGACGCGCAGGTGAGGCACTGCGCACGATGGTTCAGGACGAGCGACTCAGCGTCCGAGACGCCTTGAGGTGGTGCGGCGTGCAGGGCCTGACATCGAGGGAGGCCCTGCGGATGATGCGCCGCCCAGTCGAGAAGGCCATGCGCGGAGGCGAGGCCAACGGGGCACGAGAGGGGTGAACCGGCTCTCCGGCGGGCCGCGGCGCCTCCATTGCCCGTGTCTATCGACGGCAAGGTGCACCGGGACCGTGGGGAGTGCCCATGTGTCTGGCCCCTGCTGTTGCGGTCACCGGCCTGGCCGTGGCGTTCTGGTTGATCAGCGAGACCCTGCTGGTCTCCCTGCTCGCCGTCGCCGGATAGCCCGGGCTGTGGATACCTTCACGCGGTCGTCTTCGCTGTCCGGCATCCTTGGCGGTCGGGAACGACGACGGTGGAGGGACCAAGGGTGGACATTGGGGCGACGGCCGCGCACGAGCGGATGAAGCTTGAAGCGGTCGAGGATGCAGCGGCTGCTTTGGAGCGGGCTGTGCTCGAGGAGAGGCGTGCTCGTGAAGCTCGTGACCGGGCCGTGCGAGCTGCTGTGAAGGCAGGCGTGAGGCCCTCGGTGGTGGCCAAGGCGGCAGGCATCAGTCCGGGGCGTGTGTCCCATCTGACGCTCGCTCCCGGGCACTGACCCGGAGGGGACATCGGGTGGTTTCCCGGCACGGTCTGCGCCCACCTGCTGGCGACGTTCGGTCTGCTCGACGACGTCGACGCGTGCCTGGAAGCCTGCCACCGGGTCGTGGAGCCGCAGGCACCGAAACCTGGAGGACCACGATGACGCAGCCTTCATGCCTGTCGGAGGTGCGGGGTAACGTCATAGCCGTCCAGAACTTGCCGAGGGGTGCGTGTCATCACGTGCCTCGGCGCAGGGTTTCATGGGGCGGGGTCCTGAGTGGGCACCCGCCGGCCGGAGACGTCCTGCAGAGAAGCAGGCAAATGGGGAGAAGGAATGGTTCGTGCCGCTCTGATCGGTGTGCTGATCGCCGTAGCGTCGTTCATCGGGGGACTGGTTCTTCTGACGGTGTCCGTCGTGGCCATGGTCGGGGTGGAGGAGTCGGACCCGGCGGCGGTGTCCTCCGCGCCCGTCCCTGCCGCGACACGGGAGGTTCCTGCCGAGGAGCCGGTGCCGACGACGCCGGAGGAGCCTGCCGACGACGAGGCCGCGGATCAGGCTGCGGAGAGGGAGGCGGCCGACGCCAGGCGGGCCGAGCGTGCCGAGGCACGCGCCGAGGAGGGCAAGCGCATCGCCGCCGAGAAGCGGGCTGCGCAGGAGGAGGCCGCCCAGGAGGCCGCGGAGAAGAAGGCGGCTGAGGAGAAGAAGGCGGCTGAGGAGGCCGCAGAGAAGAAGTCGGCTGAGGAGGCCGCGGAGAAGGAGGCGGCCGAGGAGGCAGAGAAGAAGGCCGCTGAGGAGAAGGCCGCCGCGGGAGAGCTCGCGACGGTCGTGGCCATCGTGGACGGGGACACCGTAGACGTGTCCACCGGTGCCCGCATCAGGATCGCCGGGATCGACACCCCCGAGCGTGGGGAGTGCGGGTACGAGGAGGCCGGTGCCCGGATGATGGAGCTGGCCCGGGACCGTGAGGCGGTCCTGGTCAAGGCGGGCGCGGACAGCATCGACCGGTACGGGCGGCTGATCCGCTACTTGGACGTGGACGGACGCGACGTGGGCCTGACGCTGATCCAGGAGGGCCTGGCCATCGCCCGGTACGACTCCCGCGACGGCTACGGGTGGCACCACCGCGAGGCGGAGTACGTCGCCGCCGACGCCGCCAGCCCGCAGGCCTACTCCTGCCCCGCCCCAGCTGCGCCCCCACCCGCGCCCGAGCCAGCACCGCAACCGCAGCCGTTCGTCCCCCAGCCACCGGCCGGGGGAGGCACCGATCCCCAGTTCGGCACCTGCAAGGAGGCGATCGCCAACGGGTACGGGCCGTACGTCGTCGGCGTGGACCCGGAGTACCACTGGTACCGCGACGCCGACAGCGACGGGATCGTCTGCGAACGCTGACCGACCCGGCCGGCTAGCTCGGGAGGGAGCCGTGCGCGGCCTCCAGGACGGGTCGTGCGCGCGCTGCCACGGGCACCCCCAACAAACAAGTGGCACCGGCACCGGCGGCCGTGAGAGCGCCGTGAGACCGAGACCGATCATCGCTGATGGTGGCGCCGACGATCGGAGATGGTGTCCGATTCGGGCCAGGCTGCGGAGGGGATGCGTGTAACTGGAGGCGGCTGCGGGGGGAGAGGCAGGGCATGTGCTCAGGTGGCCTCGAACGGTAGGGCCCGCGGGAGTGCTTCGTCCGACGGAGGGCAGCATCGAGCAAGTGCACAGCGGGCGGGAGCGCTCCGAATCGGAATCGCTCGGGGTGCGTGCCTGATGGTAAGCAGCGGATCATGACGAGCGCCTGGTGCCTGGCTCACGGGTTGGACGGACTAACATTACGTGCCCGGCGTGGTACGCCAACCACATGACGACGCACGGTCGACACGACGGGGGACCAATGATCAGGGACGCCCACGAGGCCAACGACGCGGTTGGCCCGAACGACTTCGAGATCGCACGGCTCCTCGCCGCCCTACAGGGGTACTTCGCCAAGGACGAGAGTTTCATGCTTGACCGGCTTCAGGAGGTGCTTGCCTGTGGTGACGTGGGCCTTGCCCGAGAGGGCTACGAACTCAAATTCCTCAGAAAGGCGTACGCGAACTTCCTCACCTCCACGAAGACCGAGACGGTGCTCGTCCCCGACCTCGAGCACAACACCGAGGAGGCATACTCCCGGCGGGAGAATCTGTATCTAGTGGGTGACAATCTGGACGCACTGAAGCACCTGCTCGGGTCCCACACCGGTCAGGTCAAGTGCATCTACATCGATCCGCCTAGCTTCAGTGGATATCAGGTGCCAGAGGTAGCGTTCGGGGGCGGAGAGGGCGCCTGTCACGGGCATGTATACGCACCGTTGGCGGGCATTTCCGCGCGGGTCGCGTAGGGCGGGCCCAGCACGGTGGTCGGACGGTTACGGTTGGACGACGCCCCGGAGTCACCTTCGCCGTGACTACGCCGGGGTGACGTGTGCGACGGAAGGACGACGGTGTCGGGCGGTTTCGAAGAGGGCCAGCGCGTCCTCGTCCCTGCCCTCGCCCACTTGGGGTATGTGACGGTTGACATGGCTGCCGTTGACACTGTTGGCGGATGGACGCTGTACGTGAAGGACGACAGGGGCGGGTTTCACCGGGCGGACGTGGCCGGTGACGACGTAGCCGGTGTGCAGGTGCTGGTGCAGGACGGTGCGGCCCGGTCCGAGCGGGTCCTAGCGGGCATGTGGACGCAGTGGATGGCGGGGGCGTCCATGAACGCCCGGTCGACGTTGTTGGCGTCCTCCCCGTTGGAGCCGTTCGCGCACCAGTCGCACGCGGTGTACGGGGCGATGCTGCCGCAGCCGTGGCTGCGGTTCCTCCTTGCGGACGAGCCGGGCACGGGCAAGACCATCATGGCTGGCCTGTACCTGCGCGAGATGCAGAAGTATGGGCTCATCCGCAAGGCGATCATCGTTGTGCCCGCGAACCTCGTTTCCAAGTGGCAGGCCGACTTCGACAGGTTCTTCGGCGGCGGGCTGCGCCGCATCACCGCAGGCACAGTGCGGGAGCACGCCCTCGACCTGGACCACGACATGTGGATCACGTCGTTGGAGCTGGCCGCGGTCAACCCTGCCGTGCAGGAGGCGATCCGGCCCGACCTCGCTGGTTGGGACATCGTCGTGTTCGACGAGGCGCACCGGCTCACCCCGACCGCCCAGTCCTTCCACCGGGTCGGCCGGTTGCTCACCCAGTCGCCCCGTGCGCTGCTGCTGACGGCCACGCCGCACAGGGGGTCGGAGTGGCTGTTCCGGCACCTGCTGCACCTGGTCGACCCTGACATCTACCCCGACCCGGGTGACGACAAGGACCAGCCCCTGGCGCCGTTGCGCCCGGGCACAACCCACTTCCTGCGCCGCATGAAGGAGGACCTGGTCGACTACGACGGGATGACCAAGCTGTTCAAGGGCAGGACCGCGACGAACCTGCGCGTCCCGCTCACGTTGGAGGAGCTGACCGTCTACAACCAGGCGCTGGAGATGGTGGACCAGTTCTTCCCGCCGTCCGCGCAGGCGTTGGCGCGCATGGTGTACGGCAAACGGTCCGCGTCGTGCCTACACTCTCTCGCGGAGACGCTGCGGCGCCGCAGGGACAACATGGGCGGCAAGACCGCGGCGCAGACCGCGATGGAGGTCGACCCGTACGGGGAGGACGACTCCGAGCGCGAGGTCGAGGAGGTCGTCCATGCTGACTCGCTGTCCGCCCGCGCGGAGAAGAAAGCTATCGGCGGGCTGCTTGCCACCCTCGACGGCATCTTCGCCGACCCCGGTTACGTCCCGTCGAAGTGGAAGCGGCTGACTGACGAGTGCCTCGCCGCGCAGGGCATCCGGCCCGGTGGGACCGAGCAGGCGGTCGTGTTTACCGAGTACGCCGACACCGCAGAGTGGATCACGACTCGGCTCGCCGCGGAGGGCTACTCAGCGCGCACGTACTCGGGCAGGCAGAACCACGCCGAGAGGGACACGGTGCGAGCCGCGTTCATGCGCGGCGACTTCCAAGTGATCGTGACGACCGACGCCGGCAACGAGGGCATCGACCTGCAGGCTGCGCACGTGCTCGTGAACTACGACATCCCGTGGTCGCTCGTCCGGCTCGAACAGCGCATGGGCCGTATCCACCGGGTCGGACAGACCCGGGACGTGGAGCTGTTCAACCTCGTCGCCGTGGACACCCGCGAGGGCGAGACGCTGCACAAGCTGCTGGACAACTTTGTGAACGCCGCGAACGAGCTGAACGGCCAGCTTTTCGACTCCCTCTCCCTCGTGGCTGAGCTGACCGGCGTGGACTACGAGAAGTGGCTCACGGCCCTGTACGGCAACGACGAGGACCGGAAAGCCGAGGCGTTGCGGGCCGCCAGACGGGTCACCAGCACGCAGCTCAAAACCGCCGCCCAGACCGCACGGGCCCAGGAGGCCAGGCTGGCCGAGCAGGTCAGGGTTGTGGAGGCCATGTCGCTGCTGCACCAGGACTACCTCGAACGGATCAACCCCGCGATCGTCGACGCGTACCTCGCCCGGCTCGACGCGTCCGGCCTGCTGCAGGTCCGGCCGACCGCGATGGGCGACGAGGTTCGACTCCTCACCGCGACCCGCCTCCCTGACGGGCTCGGAGGCCAGCCGGCCGCTCTCGTCGCCGTGAGCGGGGACGCGTTGAAGGACGCCGCGATGGCGGACACTCGCGTCCTCCCGCTCGGGCCGGGCGACCCCGCGTTCGCCGCGCTCATCGACCTGGCCGAGGACCAGTTCGAGCCGGACCTGTTCCGCGGCGGCGCTGCCCAGGACCCGACAACCATCACCCCCTACGACCTGTACGCGTACCGGGGCGAGCTCACCGAGGCCGGCGGTCGCCGCCGCACTCAGTGGGCCGCGCTCGTCCGCGTGGACGCCACAGGGAAGGCCACACTGGTCCGATGGGAGACGCTCGCGAACCTCACGCCCACGTCCGACCCCGGCAAACCGCCCCACCCCGCACGGGACCTCGCCGCGGACGACGAGGCACGCAGGGCCGCCGAACGCGCCAAGACCGATTCCCAGACGGCTCGGAACAGTTGGTTCGCGGACGCCCGCAGGGACCTGTCCAACCTGCCTACCGACCTGACCCCCGCCACGTCGTTCCCGAACCGGGAAGAACGCATACACCTGCGGAGCACGCTCAAGGCCAAGACCGAGGACCGGCTGGCTGAGCTCCAACGCCTGTCCGTGGTGGACATCACCACCCCACGTCTCGTCGCCCGTATCCACGTGACCGCCGCCGGTGTGCCCGCCACCGTCGAGGAGAAGGACTCCGAGGCCATCTCAATGCGGCTCGTCGCCAACACCCTCACGACCGAGGGATGGGTCGTCGGAGACGTTCACCACGACAACGTGGGCTACGACCTGTACGCCCGCCGGGGGCGTGAGCACCGGCTCGTCGAGGTCAAGGGCGTGTGGGGGTCCGCGAGCTCGACCGGGGTGAAACTCACCGGCAACGAGGTCCTCATCGCGACCCAGCACAGCAAGGACTACTGGCTGTACGTCGTGGACGGTTGCTCGGACGGGAAGGGTCGCGTCTTCGGGACCTACCGAGATCCGGTCAGGGTGTTCGCTCCCGACATCACCGCCGACGCGGTGTTCCGCGTCCCCGGTTCAAGCCTCGCTCGCGCCGCTAACAAGGAGAACGACCCCGTATGACCCGCATGATCGAACGCTGGTTCCCCTGCGCCGAAGTGAGCGCCAACAGCGGGTCTGGTTGGGGCAGCGGGAACGCCGAGGTCGGCGTGATGACATGGTTCGCCAAGCGGCCCACCGCCCAGGCAAAAGCCGCCACGATCTGCTCCCTCCTTCCTTGGCCCGACGACCCTGCAGAGCAGGCACGCCTCCAGCAGTTGGTCCGCGACGCCATGTCCGGCAGGTACGAGAAGGGCGCGCAGGTCCGCGCCGAGATCGTCGCCGCCAACGGCCCCGGTGCCAGCACGCTCGACCCGTTCTCGGGGCGGGGACTCATCCCGCTGGAGACAGCACGGCTCGGTCTCACTGCCCACGCGATCGACTACAGCCCCGTAGCCGTCCTCGCATCCCGGCTGCTGACCGACTTCCCCGCCCGCGACTGGTCCGCCGAACCGCACCTGCCATATCGCGACTCCGACACCCTCGACGTCGGTACAGAGCGCCTGGTGGGGGACCTGGAGGCCACGATCGAGGAGGTCGGGACTCGGCACACCACGCACATGAGGACGTACTACCCGTCCGTGGATGGACAGCACGCCTGGGGGTACCTCTGGGCTCTCGCGATCCCCTGCCAAGAGTGCGGCCACCGCTTCCCGCTCATCGGCCAGCTCGCGCTCCGCCACGCCGGAATGCGGCGGGACCCGGAGACGGGGGTCCAGGTCCACGACGCCGGCCAGTCCTACTATGTCGACCCCGACCGGGCTACCGGCACCTCTTCCGTGGTCGTCCATGAGGGTGCCCCACGTCGCCTCCCGACCCGTCAGGTGCCCCCCGGTAAGAGCCGGTACGACAGTAACGGGCGCATCGCCGTGTGCCCGTTCTGCGACCACCCCCACGACCGTCACATCCTCACCCGGCTCTTCGACCAGGGGGAGGGAGCGGACGTACCCCTTCTTGCGGCCGACCTCGACCCCGTTTACGGCAAGACATACCGGGCCCTCACCGCCGTAGAGACCGACGCCGTGCAGGCCGCCCACGACCAGCTCGCCCGCGAGGAGCGGTTCTCGCCGTTCCTGTCAGCCGTCCCCGTCGAACGCATCCCCGACGGGAACTCGTGGACCGTCCAAGCCACCGTGTACGGCGCTCGGACGTACGGCGACATGATGAACGCTCGCCAGACCTTGTCGTTCGTCCGGCTCGCGAGGATCATCCGCGACCTGGGGAACGAGCTCCTGTCGAACGGTAACTCTGACGAGTACGTGCGTGCCCTGACCGGGTACGCCGCCGCCGCCATGTCTCGCAAACTCCGACGCGCGACCCGTGGGTGCACGCTCGACGTCAGCCGCGCGGGAGTCCACGACATCTTCGCCACCGAGTCCAGCCTGAACTTCTCCTTCGACTACTTCGAGGTGGGCCTCGCTGACGGTCCCGGAAGCTGGGCCTCCGTGGCCAAGGGCACTCTCAGGTCGGTCCGCAACACCATGCCCCCGCCGCGCGCGGTCCCAGCCGACGTGGCACAAGGAACGGCCACCATGCTCCCGTTCCGGGACCGGAGCATCAGCGCCGTCGTCACCGACCCGCCCTACGACGCGATGATCGACTACAGCGACGCCAGCGACCTGTTCTACGTGTGGATCAAGCGCGCGCTGACGGACGCCTGGCCCGAGATGGGCCTCACCTCCCACGAGTTCGGCGTGCAGGAGAAGGGCGACGAGATCATCGTCAAGAAGGGCGGCACGAAGAACCACGACCACCGCACCCGCGAGCACTACGACCGGCTCATCACGCAGGCGTTCAACGAGGCACAACGTGTGGTGAAGGAGGACGGCGTGGTGACCATCGTCTTCGGGCACGGGGAGCCTGAGGTCTGGCAGCGCCTCCTGTCCGCCATTCGCGACGCCGGCCTGGTCCTCACGGGTGCTTGGCCCGCAAAAACGGAGGCCGGAGGGAAGGTCGGCTTCACTAACATCGTCACCACCCTCACCATGTCCTGCCGCCCCGCCCCCGCAGGACGCCCCATCGGGCGTAAGGGGGCCGTGGAGTCGGAGATCCGCAAGGTCGTCAAGAGCCGGGTGCCCGACTGGGAGCGGTGGGGGCTGGCGCCCGCTGACATGCTCATGGCCGCTGCCGGCCCGGCCATGGAGGTCGCGGGACGGTACAGCGCGGTGCTGGACGCGAGGGGCGAGGAGGTGGACATCTCGACGTTCCTCCCCCTGGCACGCTCGACGGTCCAAGACGCCATGGCCGTCGAAATCGACCACCAGCCTCTGGAGACGTTCGACGCCCGCACACGATTCGCCCTATGGTGGGCCCGACTCTACGGCCGCAACGTCCAACCCAAGTCCGAACTGCGCTGGCAGACGCTCGCGGCGTCCATGGAACTGACCGACGTGCGAGACCTGGTCCCAGACGCGTCCAAGGGCTGCCGGCTGGTCGAGTCCAAGTCCGTCAAGCCCCGCATCGACGGGGAATCGGCAGTTATCGACGTTGCCCTAGCCATGGCCAAGGAATGGGCGCACGGGTTGGACGCCGTGGGCGACGTGCTCGCCGCGTCTGGCCGCAGCACCGACGATCCCTACCTCTGGGCGGCCATCACCTTCCTCGCGGATCGGCTACCCGACAGCGACGCCGACGCGGTCGCGTGGACCGGCATCATCCGCAACCGACGCAACGTCACATCCGCCGCAGCGGGCGCGGAGCGCACCCGCCAGGACGCCCGCAACAAGGCCGACCAGCCCACCCTCGACCTCGGCACGTTCGACCTGTTCGGAGGACCCGAGCTGGGGGCCACCATCACCTCGGCAGCGCCGACCGACTCGACCCGTAGGAGCAACGGATGAAGAACAAGCCCACGCCTTGGTGGGAGGCGTTGAAGCTCCGGCCGGAGATCGTGGACGCCTCCGGTGCGATAGACGACGTGCAGATGAGCCTGCACGACGCGGTCTACGGCAAGGGTGTCACGCGGCCCGAGTACGCCAAAGTCGCCTACTACGGGGAGATCACCCATCCGACCGGGCAGCTCGCTGACCTGCTTGCCCAACTCGCGATCCGCCTCGGAGCCGGGCCCGAGGATTACACGAAGGTGCGCGCGCTCACGCGGCTTGATCAAGGGATGGGCGGCGGTAAGTCCCACGCCTGCATCGGTGCCTGGCACCTGGCCCAGCACCCATCCGAGTTCGCGGCCACGGACATCGGCAAGGCCGTCCACAAGGTCGCCCGAGACGTGCTCGGCAAGGCACTCCCAGCCGACCTGGGCGACCCCCGCGTGGTCGTCTTGCCGTGTGACTCCATGACGCCCGGGGCTCCAGTCCAGGAGCTCGACGGGCCAGCCACGAACCTGTGGGAGCGTTTCCTGTGGCGTCTCTTCGAGCGCGACTACGCCCGCTTCGAGGACTACCGTCCCTACTTCAACGACAAGTCCAAAGTGGTCGCCGCACTGCGGTCGGTCGGCCGGCCGGTCCTCATCATCGTGGATGAGGTCGTCAACTACATCGGGAACGGCCTCGACGGAGCAGGCAACCCCGAACTGGTGGCGCAGGACATGGGGTTCCTACAGGTCCTGCTGGACGCAGTGAACGACGCCCCCAACGTCGCCATGCTGCTCGTGATGATCGCCTCCGACCGGGACACGATGGCCCTGAGCGCCGCGGGTGAGAGGCGCCGCGAGTCTTTGCAGTCGTTCATCGACCGCAACGGTCGCCTGGCGACGGTGAACGAGAACGCCGACTTCGCCGCGATCCTGCGCCGGCGGCTGTTCGATGCTGCGCCTGTCAACGAGGTCGTCAGCGCCACCGTGCGCTCGTTCGACTCTGTGCTGAGGGACAAGGGGTGGAAGAGCAAGGTTCTTGACCAGCTCTCTGCCGCATGGACCACGGACTTCGCGGCGCAGGTGGAACGGTCCTACCCGTTCCACCCCCAGCTCATGCACATCGCCGAGAACGAGTGGGCGAACTTGGCCGGTTTCCAGAAGGTCCGGTCGACGATCCAGGTGTTCGCCGCGACAGTGTGGGCGCTGCAAGCACGAGGCCGCGCCGGTGACTGGGTCCCGACGCTCATCGGGCCCGGGGACCTCCCGCTATCCGAGGCGACGGTCCGCGAGGCCATCCTCGGCAGCGGCCTCATCTCTGACACCAAGACGCAGGCGAACTACCGCGCGGTCGCACAGAACGACATCGTCTCCCTCGACGAGACTTCCGGCGCAGCGCGCCTACTGGACCTCCGCAGGGACGCGCCCCTTTGGAGCACCCTCAATCCGCGGGCGGCTGAACGCGCGGCGACCATGATCTTCCTCGCGTCTATCGTCGGTGCGCGCGGGCAAGGCCGACGCGGAGCCTCTGAGCCCGAGGCGAAGGCTGCGACCATCGTTCCCGAGCTCAACTACGGGATCGCGGACGCCGACGGGGTTATCCGTGACCTCGTGGACCCGGACACGGGCCTGGCCGCGGTCGAGCCGATCAAGGGCAGCGGAGGCACGGCCCCTCGCTACTACCTGTCGACGCGGCAGACGCTGAACATGCTCGCCAGGGCCATGCGCGGCAGCATCACCGACTCCGACAGGGACCGGACCGTCGCAGACGCTGTCGAAGGGATCGTGCCCGCGCCGAGCCCGTTCCGCACGAAGATCCTCGTCCGCGCGGAAGAGGGCAGGACGCCGCTGGAACTGCTGGAAGCGGCAGGACTGGACGAGGCAAGGACGACCCGGCTGGTCGTTCTTGACCCCGCCGCGTTCTCCCTGCGCAACGGCATGGAGAGGGACACGGTCGAGGCGCTGGAAGCCGCGCTGGGACTCGGGCCTGACCGGCTCACCTCTTCGTGGGCCTCCTCCATGGTGTTCGCCGTCGTCAACACGCAACGTCGTGGGCACGCCCGTGCGATCGCCAGCGAGTTCATCGCATGGGAGCGGGTGCTCATGTCGCCCGACGTGCAAGCTGACGACACGATGCGGGACGAGGCGAAGAAATCCCGCGACGAGGCAAAACGTCGTCTCGACAGCGCGCTCAAGCGGGCCTACCAGCACGTCGTCTATCTATCCCAGCCGGACCCCGACTCCGTTCGGGAACTTGGGCAGGTCACGTTTGACGATGACGCCCAGACATCGCTGAACGGCGCTCTCGTCTGGAAGGCCCTGGTCGCCCAGGAGAAGGCGTTCGACCAGGGCGAGTTCAACGCCCGTGCCCTGCTGCACCAGCTCCGTGACAGCGACTACGGACGCCCTCTGATCGAGATCCGGGACTCGTTTTGGCAGGCGCCGCGACTGCCCCTTCTCCACGAGGGAGAGGCCGAGCTCCGGCACGCGATCTATGACGCGGTAACGGCTGGGGACATGCGAGTCGTGAGCCGCGACGGCAGCGAGGTCGTGGTCACAGGCCCGAACGAGATAAACCTCCAGTCAGCTTCGCTCACCCTGCAGAAGCCAGCTGAGGTTGTGCCCGACTCCCAGCCGGGACCGGATGACGCGCCCGGTGTCCAGCCCGGCACGGGCCGCGGGGACAGCCCTGCTCCGTCACCGGGCCCAGGAGGCGGCGGCACGACGTCTCCCGGACCGGACACGCTTGTGGAGAAGGAGGTCAGCCTCTCCATCCTCAAACGTTTCGAGGGCGACGAGGAGGCAAGCGACAGCACGGCGGCCATGCTCCGTCTCATCTACGAAGCAATCGAGTCGAATGGGTCGTCCTTCGCTCAGGGCCAGTTGCGCGTTGTCGCGCATGAGTCGTGGGCCGAGCAGATAGCGGACGCTGCGCGGCAGGCGGGAATCTCGGTTGTGCTTCGGGACATGTAGCGAGGCACGGCGTACGGGCCCCTTAGTCTTGATGCGGTTGTGGGCGTGGACGGTACGGTCGTCGCGCGTGTCTCTGGCCTGAGTTCCGCAGCTGAGTGACTGCTTGGGGGCGCGGTTGTGGGGGTTGACCTGCGGAAACGCGTGTTTGGCCGGTGACACGGCGTGTCACTAGCCCTGTCCCGGCGGGAGGATCAGCCCGCGGTGGCGAGGTCCAGGATCCGGGGCGGGGCGGTGATGTCGAGCTGGGCGAGGATCTTGGCCTGCTCGCTGGTGAGGTCGGTGCTCTGCTGGTAGGTGCCGGCCGGGCCGGTGAAGGTGCCCACGTACAGGCGCTGGAGTTCGGCGCGCAGGTTGTTCCAGGTGTCGCCGGTGGTGGTCTCGATGATCCGGATCAGCAGCAGCGCGAGCCAGCACAAGACGACGTGGGCGCGGATGCGGTCCTCGAGTCGGTGGTGGACCGGGCGTAGGTCGAGGATCTGTTTCATGTCGCGCCAGCCGCGTTCGACCTCCAGCAGCTGCTTGTAGCCCAGCGCGATGTCTTCAGCGGAGAGGTGGGGGTCGCTGGAGCGCAGCAGGTACTTGCCGTCCAGCTTGGCCTCCTCGGCGATCGCGGCCGCGTCGATGCGGAGTAGCCCGCTGGGGGTGACGCGCAGGTAGCGGTTCAGCCCGGGCTTGGTGGAGATCACCCCACGCAGCTCGGCCCGCTTGGTCTTGGTGAGCTTGTCGGAGTTCTTGATCATCTCGGTGAGCCGTGCGAGCAGTGCCGTCCGCACCAGCGCGTCACGGTCGGCGGCCTCGGGGTTGTGACAGATGACGAACCGTTCGCTCTCGCTGATCCGTACTTCCTTGACGCGCAGGTTGTCGGCGACGTCTTGGTAGCGGCCGGCCCGCCCCAACGCGGCAGTGGCTTCGGCCGAGCCGGAACGGAGCTTCTCGCCCAGGATGTAACCGCCGCCGGCGCGTTGGAGGTAGCGGCGGTTCTCCGCTGAGGTGAACCCGCGGTCGGCGACCCACACCACCCGGGCCAGGTTCCAGTCGCGCATGTCGTCCTTGACCTGGCGGATCAGCGCCGAGTCGGAGGTGTTGCCCGGCCAGCACCACACCCGTACCGGGATCCCCTCGCGGGTCACGGCCATCCCGACGACGACCTGCGGCAGGTCCTCGCGGTGGTCCTTGGACTTGCCGTAGGTGCGGAACCCGGCCTGCTTGACCGCACCGCTCGGCAGCTCGCCGCCGTCGTCGTCGCCGTCGCCGTCAGCGGTGGTGTCGATGGTGGTGGCCACGGGGTTGCCCTTGGCGTCGCGCCAGAGGGGTTCGTCGCCGGTCTCGGTTTCGAAGTAGGTGGAGGTGGTGTCGAAGAACAGCAGGTCGACCTGCAGGTTGAGCAGGTCCGCGGTCGAGGCGTACACGTCCTTGGCCAGGGCTGGTTCGACGGCCAGGAGCCAGTCCATCGCCCGGTAGCAGGCGTCGTCGCTGACTTCGGACAGGCCAGGAATGTGCACGTCACGGTTGACCCAGCCCGCGGCGGCCAGCTTCGAGGACGGTGCCAGTGCACGGTTGGCGACCAACGCGAAAAGGACCCGTTCAACGGTGGCGTCGCGGCGGGTCCCGCTCAGCAGGGTGCGCATCGTCTTGGCGATCCCGAGCCGGGTCCACAACGCGTCCAGCACCCAGGCCCCGCCCAGCGGCCGGGACTCGATGAAGGCCAGCCCGGGCAGCCCACCGGCCTGATCCTCGACCTGGCTGCCTCTCGAGGTCTCGCCGAGCAGCCGGGAGAGCGAACCGATCAACCGCTGCACCGCGGCCCGGTCCAGCTCCTCGGCCCGGCCGAAGTTGTACAGCACCTTCATCCGCGCGCTCTTCGCAGCCGGATCCCACTCGTTGTGCGCCAGCTGCAGGTACCGCACCACGGTGCCGTCCTTGTTCCGCCGCGACGTCGTCCTCACGAACATGTCACCAGACGCTACCCGGGCAACACGCGCCTAAGCGAGCCAAACACGCCCAGTCGTGTCACTAGGCATTTCGGGATGCGTCACCACCCCGCGAACCGCTGACCTGCACGTTCGTCCCCCGACATGTCCCAGAAACGCGATCAGCTGCGGAACTCAGGTCTGGCGGGACGGCACTCGCACTGCGGGTTGCTCGGCGCGTCACCCGACCCACCGAGGCGCGGCCATGCACGTGTCCCGTGTCAAGTTCTTGGCAGGTTTTCGGGCTCGGGAAAGGTGGGTGAGCAGGGGTCGGCTAGGTGCAGGTGCGCACCTCGAGGGCCGGTTCCAGGACAGGGCCTCGTGCGGGCGGACGGTGTTGAACTTGGTGTGGCACTCCTCGCCGTGAGCGACGAGGTCGTGCATGTCGTCGATCTGCTCGCGGTAGTGCCGCTCGTCCTTCAGCGACTGGAACGCCCGCTCCGGGACCCCGTTCTGGCCCGGGGTGGGGACCCTCGTGCGGACGTGGTCCAGATGCGGGGTGGCCTCCGAGAGAGCGGGGCAAGCCGATCCTCGCCGTCGCCGAGTTCCTGGCCTGGGCGGACAGCGCCGCGATGGCTGACCACGAGCCCGCGCCCGGCCCGAAACGTTCCTCGTGCGCGGGGGCCGATCCGGTCCTTGCCACCTGCCTCCGGCGCAGACGTCCGGGTAGGTCCGGCCGTGCGAAGAACCGCTCCCTCACAAGCTGCGCACGCTTGGGCTCCTCGGTCTCGATGGTCCAGACTCGGAGGAGGCAAGTACCGTGATCGGATACCCGATCCGATCACCGACGCCGCTGGCCTGCGAGGACGGCGTGCGGATCTCACGGCTCGACGGTTGGCTCACACCGCAGGTGATAGCGCGGACGCTGGCACTTAGCAGCATCAGCGCAAAGAATCAGGACTCTTGCTCCCCGCCCTGACGTAGGCCGCCTGAATCAGAGCTCGAACATCTGCCAGCTGGTCGGGATCGGTGAAGGAGTACTCAAGGTGTCCCATGCCGTAGTGCCCGATCTCACGAACGTCCCTCATCACGCCTTCGTTCCACGGCTTGGTCGAGTGGGGGTCTAGCGACAGGTAGAGCAGGAGGCGGCTCTTCTGGGTCTGGACAGTGAGGAACGAGCGTTTCCCCCTGTAGTAGCCCACGTACATCTTCTTCGTGCGGCGGGTCACGTCACCGCCCAGCGAGGCAGGGATGTCGTCGACGGCCTCGAAGAGTTCGCGGATCAGGCTGCTCTTGCCGCCCAAGTGGTGCTCGAGGGGGTACTCCTTGCCCGTGGGTGGCTTGGCCGGTCCCACCGGCTTGGTCTTGCCCTTGTGGTCGACCACGGGGCGGGGGCGGTCCTCCTGGTCGCCGTCCAGGACCCGTAGCAGGCTGCGGCGCAGGTTGTCAGGGGCCACGGCGGGGTGGCCGAGCCGGTCGTGGAGCATCTGTTCGAACTCGGCGGGCGGGTCGGTCGCCAGCTTCGACAGCGCCGCTCTGATCCGGGTGTCGGTGAACACCCGCTCGCCCAAGGAATCCAGCTCGCCCGCGGTCACCGCGTCGCGGCTCAGGGTGCGCAGTTGGCGCAGCCGGTCGGGCATGGACTGGGAGTCCTCCCGCAGATCGACCTCGAACAACAGCTTCTGATCCATCTGGACCGGCTCGTTGGTCTTGTAGACCCGGTACTGCAGTCCGTTGGTGAGCACGCACCACACGACGCCGTCGTTGTTGGCGTAGTTGACGGTCTGGGCGATGAACTTCTTGTCGTCCAACTTCTCGGCGATGCCCTTGGCCTCGACGTACAACTTGGTCCCGCCCGTGATGAGAAGGGCGTAGTCCAGGTAGGTGCCCTCGTAGACCTTGACCTCCCGCTGCACCGCGTCCAGGTCTCCGGTGTCCCATCCGAGGGCCTGGAGAACAGGCTCTATCAGGAGTGCCTTGGTGTTGGCCTCGTTGCCCTTCTTGGAGTCCTCCAGTTTGTGAGAACGTTCCGTGACCTTGTCGACGACTTCAGCAAGCCCCATGTCCGCATGTTGTCACAGGCGGCGCTTCCGGACGCGCCTTGCAGTCCCTGGGCGTACATTCGGCAGCAGACGATGACGCGCTGCTAGGAGACTTCGTGCCCGATGGTCAAGCGATGGCTGTGACCTGTCCGGAGTGCGGACGGGAAACCCACTTCAGCGTGGAGACAGGAAAGCTGTACGTCCACCCCAGAGTCGACCGAACGAAGAACTGCCGGGCCGGGGGCATGCAGGTTGCGGAGCCGACGGTCCCCCCCGAAACTCGGCGGCGACGGCGCAAAGTGCCTAAGAAGAAACCTGAGGACATCACTGAGATCCCCGAGGCGCGCCCCCGCTCGACCAGTGTGCGCGCCATGTCTGGAGGACTGCCTGGTCTGGGGCGTCGCTAGAGGAGAGCAGGAGCCCAGAGCAACACGCATTGGGCGCGTCCGATCTCAACACCCTCGGATACCCCGTAGGTTTCGGGGCGTGGTCGACACCAAGCAGACCAAGACCATCGGTGAGCACTGGGCGTGCTGCGAGCTGGCCCGCCGAGGGTGGGCACCTGCCCTCACCCGGGACGGCATCGAGCGGACCGACATCCTCGCGGTGAAGAACCATGGGGAACGTCTCATGGTCGAGGTGCAGGTGAAGACGACCGTGGCCGTCCCGGGGCGCGTGTCGTGGCACCTGGGCTCGCTCGCCCACTCGGTAGCGGGAGGAGAGCATGAATGGGTGGTCCTCGTGGCCGCCGATCCGGAGCCCCGGGGTCCGCTGCGCAGCTTCGTCGTGCCTCGGTCCCATGTCTCGGCCGCGGCCTGGATCTCGCACATGGACTGGTTGACCCACCCGGACGCCCCTGCGGGAAAGCGCACCGCCTCGGTGGAACATGCCCGTGTCAAGGTCGAGGTGTTCGCCGCGTACGAAGACCGCTGGGACATGGTGGAGCGCCCGACCGAGCAGGCCCCCGTCCTCCTGCCGACAGCTTTCCGGTCCCTGGCGACCGAGCAGCGGGTGGGTCTGCCTCCGGCCCACCCCTGGCACCAGGATCTGCCGAGCTGGTAGGCGGTGTCCCTGATTGAGGAGGGCTCGGGCTGGTGCGGCATCGGATGTCGTCTCCGATCACCCCGCCGCCGACCTGCAGGAACACCCGCCCGTCTCACCGCGCGACCCCGCGATCTCACACCGGGGGCACCGCTCGTCGAGACAGTTTCCACCGCGGAGACGCCGTCCTGCAGGTCTACCGCCCCCACCGATCAAGCTCCCTGGTGCACGGATGGCCAGTCGGTCCACCCGCCAGGAACCTGCTCGGTAACGAGACTGGGTGCGCGGTGTGACCATGTCACGCACCAAGCGTGTCGCGGCACTGCTGCCGGGCGAGAACACTCGAAAACTAGCCTGCAGAATCGAACGCTGTTGCCCCGGGGGAACCTCAGCTCTTCGGTCCAACGGCCGGACCTCCACTAGCTAGGCGACCGGCAACTGTAGGAGACCCAAGACATCTAACGGATCAGCGTGCGCCTCGGCGGTTCCAGCAGTAAGGTCCATCATGCGCCATCGGCCTGCAGTGACATCGGTGTCCACTGCACGAATTCGGTGGCTGTCGAAATTATACCGAAGGGTGCAGAATAGTGACCTTTGCAAATTGGGGTGGCCTCATGGTCTCTATTGGAAGCCTGAGTGACGCCGGTGGCGGCGCAATAGTGATCGCTACAGCAATGGGGTCGTTGGTGGCCATTGGGCTGCAGGCGCGTCGGGAGTACCGTGAGTCGCGGAGCGCTCAGGAACACAGGAGAGAACTGGAGCGTATCCACGCCTCAGGAGTTGCCAGTTGGGCAGAGGTTACGCCAGTGACCGATTCTCAGATCCAGCTGGATGTGAATGCGCACAACGGTTCCGCCTTGCCCGTTCGGCATGTTGCAATACGCGTATTGAACGATTCCGACAACACGATCTACTACTCTTACCACTCGGTGTTGCCTCCTGGTGTTACGTTTAATAACCTCGGAGAGCTCCATGGCGATGATGTGTTTCACGATCATTACAGAACGAGCATGACGTTCACGGACAGCTCCGGAAAGCGATGGAAGCGAGATCCAGCAGGCAAGTTGGGCCCTTTGCCTGACAAATTCACGCTGTACAGTGGAGTGGATGTAAAAAAGGGCCTGGATCGATATCGAAAATTATTCAGAGAACAGTTCTCCTTGGAGGTGGAGGTGAACACTAGCCACAGCGGTCACGGACTCCGCGAGTTCTTTGGGTCCAAAAGATATGAAGGCGGGAAATGTGACGCAATCGTCGGGCCTCACGATTGGCTAGGGACATTTCGGGCGAGGTCCCTTCTACGGTCGATTCCCATCCCTCACGTGGTACCTAAGGATTTTCTGACGCGCGAGGCGTTCGAGACGTTCAGGGCTGCAGAGGGGTCGGTGGAATCTTACGGCGTGCCCCTAGCCTACGATACCGCGGTCTTGTTTATTAATAGGAAACTGTATCAAGGCGAGATTCCGAAGTCGGTGCCGGAGATGTTTCGTGCAGGCCGTGCGTGTAGACATGCCGGAGAGGATGATGTGAACATTCCAGGCGTGAGCGTCAGCATGGGGGAACGGTTACATGAAGGGGACCCCTTCATGATGTGGCCACTATTGGCGAGCCTGGGGGGTTACCTTTTCGAACCGCAGGGAGACGACGCCTGGCTTCCTAGCGCGAACGCGCTACGAGCGCCTCAGCTAGCTGAGGCGTTGATCGCCTTGCAGGGGATCGCCCGCGAATACCCCGAGAGCTTCGATCCGCGGACGACTCATGCCACAGCTCGGCAGATCTTCTCCGAAGGTTCGACGCCCTTTCATATCGACACGGCTGGTGCGCGATCTGAAATGAAGTGTGATTTCGAGCCAGAACTCGCTCCCGTTCCGATCGAGAGCGAAATCGCGCGTCCTGGGCTAAGCCTGATATACGCTTTCTATTTTCGCGATATTCCATCCCCTGAGAATCCTGGCAATCAGGACTTTGAGAGGAATGAGTACACGAGGAACGGCGAAGATTTTCTGCACTATCATCTCGGTAGCAGGATCGTCTGCTCCCAGCTATCCGGGGATCTTGGCATGCCGGTCGTTAGCCGATCGGGCCTAGTGGATGAAGGTGCATACGCGGCGGTCGTTCAGCAATGTTGCTCAAATTCTCGCCCCATGCCATCCCTGCCGAACATGGCTGATGTGTGGCGCATCCTTGGTGAGCTTATTAACCAGTGCGTCAGTACGTCCGGAGACTCAAGATCCGTACGGGCTGCTCTAGACGTAGCAGCTGATAATATGGATGGAGCTTTGGGCGTGAGCAAGAGGTGATCGTTGAGCGACGCGCCGGTCAAGTCCGCACCCTCAATATTGGGGCAGAATAGGCTTGGTGGGGAAATCACGGTGGGCTAGGGTAACACCTATTCAGGACCTCGCCCTCAGCCGTAAGGACGGCTCGAGGGTGTCCTCTTGCTGCCTCGTTGATCCATCGAGGACGGCAGTTCTTGGCAGGTGTCGACGGCGTGCAACAACGGGCCCGAAGCGCTCCGTCGAGGTTGTGCCCAACTTGACCCGGGTCGGTGTGTACCGGGTGGCACTTCGTCTAACGAAGTCTGGCCCGCACACCCGTCGGTACTCGCGGCAGCGAAGCAGGAAACTGACGCTCATTCGCGACGGGCCGTTCTCGCTCCGGGGTGCATGGGACTGCATCTCCGATGGGTGGCGCCTTGACCGGGGCGGCTCTGCGCGGTCTCACGGCAATCTCACACGCCAGCTGGACACAGGTGAACGTACCAGCGGGCCTCTCTCCTGCCCGTCCGCGGTCTTCAGCTGGGCGTCTCGCGTTCGCGCGCTATCAGCCAACGACGTAGCGTCGCCCGGTCAAGACCCGCGGTCTTCGCGACGACCTTGAGATCGAGGTCGGCGGCGATGGCTACCGAGGCACGGGCGACGAGCAGGGCACGGGCTTGTTCGAGGTTGATTGCGGCGTCGGCCACCAGCTCGAGCGCGCGCTGCTGCGGCGGGACGTCGTCGGTGCTCACACTCGCGGAGGTTACCCGCCCCTACGAGCCTCGTCCGAGGAGACGCCCTGCTGGACAGCCATGCTGCCGAAACGGATACGGCTGCCGGCGAGCGTGCAGAGCGGTCGGCTGATCAGCGTCCCGGGGTGGTGACGGCGCCGGGTCCCGGGACCGAGGCGGATCGGTGACGTTCGGTGGCCTGGGAGCGGGCCAGTCGCGTGGGGGCGGGCTTGTCCTTCGTCCAGCTGGGTGGAACCTGCATGGAGTCGACGTTCCGGTCGTCGGCGCCGATGGTCGCGCGTAGAGCTGCTCTGGAGGCGGCCGCTGCCTGTCCGGAGGGGCGTTCCAGGAGGGGCCGCAGGGGTTCGGGCAGCGGGACGGGGCGTCGGAGCAGGATGTCGCGGGGGGTGATGAGGGGGTTCTCGGTCGGCTCGGTCTCGGGCCATCCGCGGGGCACGGAGCGGGGTTTGTTGGTACTGGGGTCCAGCTGTCGGGCGAGGTCGTTGGCGGGTCTGGCGTTGACCACGAAAGGGGCGCGTCGGGCGGTGTCGTGGAAAAGCTCGCCGAGGCTGGCGAGGGTGGCGTGGACTCGGTGCAGGGATCTGAGCACTGTGGGCATGTGCACGCGTTGGGCGATGTGCTGGCCGGTGGCGGCGCCGATCCGGTCCCGGGTGACTTCGAGCATGGCGTTGACCAGCTCCCAGGAGGCTTCGCGCAGGTCGCCGGCGGTGGGGACCTGGGGGTGGTGCAGGTTGTGCCACACGGTGTTTGCCTGTCCCCAGCGTTCGATCATGGTCTCCAAGGCGGGGGCGATCTCGTGGGTGTAGGCGTGGGGGTCGACGTGCCCGGTGTCGGCGGCGGCCCGCCACAGCCGGTGTGCGTGGACGGTGGTGGCGAAGGCGGCGCCGGCGACCTGGGCCATCGCGTCGGCGGTCGGGTCGCGGGTCAGGGTCCGTTGGGCGTGCACGTCCCAGGTGGCGACAGCCGCGTCGATGCGGGTGTCGTCCACGGGTTGTCGGTGCCGCCCGTCAAGGCCGGTGGGGTAGTGGCCGCGCAGGTAGGAGTGGGCGATCTGCTCGGCGTCCAGGACCCGTGCCCGTAGGTCGTCGGCAGGGACGGTGTACACCTGCAGGCGTTCGTCGCGGTTCTCGGCCCGGGCGGTGGTGGCCAGGGCGACGGAGACGGCGTGGGAGGTGACGTAGAGGGTGTGCATGATGTTCAGGCGGGCGGCGAACGCGTCCTGGTTCTGCCGGGGGGTCCACCGGGTGCCGGTCCGGCCGATGCCGGAGTCCTCGATCATGGCGGCCGCGCGGGTGAACAGGGTTCCGATCTCGTGCAGGGTGGGGTCGACCTGGCGGGCCTGGCCGGCGCTGCGGTGCAGGGTCCTGGCGGTGCTAGCCAGCTGGATGATGACGTCGTGCCCGGTGCCGGGAACGTCCGAGGGGCGGGGCAGGTGGGACCAGAGCTCGACGGCGCCTTCGACGACCTCGCCCCAGGCGCGGACCATGGCCCGCCCGTCCCGTTCCGGGGCCTCGTAGAGCAGGCGGCGGGCCAGCAGGTCGGCCCGGTCCATCAGCTCCCCGGTGCTGGGCGGGTAGATGCTCGGGGGCCGGCGCCTGGTCACCAGAACCGCCGCAGGGTCTCGGTCAGCCGGCACAGGAGGGTGCTCGTGCCCGGGGGCATCTGCTCCAGCGGCACGGTCCGCAGGACCTGCTCGGCGGCGGCGGCCAGGTCGACCGGGTCGAGCCCGGCCGGGTCCGGCACGTGGGACAGCAGGTGACGCACCGGCGCGGGGATACGGTCCAGGACCTGACCGCGCAGGCAGGACAGGGCGAACGCCAGGTCCACGTCGTCCATGCCTCGGGTGCGGGACGCCGTGCGGGTGGCCTCGGCGTCGGCCTGGGCCAGCAGCCTGTGTGCCCGCAGCAGCACCCCGACGGGGGACAGGACCTGGTGCTCGTGCATCGTCATCGAGGTCGCTCCTGGGGTCGGTGCGTCGGTTCCCTCCCTGGGTAGGGCTTCCGATGACACGGGTGCGGCGGCTCCGCACAGGGGCGGGGACGCATCGGGGAGCGCGGGGGTGGTTGTGGACGACGTGGTGGGCAGGGCCGGCAGGTGGGGCAGGGTGGTCATGACCCCCGGACGCGGGCCGGCGTGGCCTGCGGGGTCCACGAAGTCCGGACACCCGGGTCAGGACGCCGGGGTTGCGGCGGGTTTGGAGGTGGTGGTCGTGCACGTGCGGGTCGCGCGCGAGGCCCGGGCCAAGGCCCTGCTCGTGCCTGCCTTGTGGAGCCTGACGGGGTGGGCTCTCGCTTTCGAGACCGCGCTGGCGGTGGACGCGTGGCCGGTGGCGGCCGGCGGCATAGCTCTGGTGGTGCTGTCCTGCACGGGGGTGGGGGAGCGGTGGACGGCCCGGGTGCTGCTGCGGGGTGGTGTCCCGCGGCTGCACCAGCGGTGCACGTTGGCGCCGGTCGCGAAGGTGCTGCTGGGCCATGGCGTCGTCGTGGACGGCCTGCTGCTGCTCGTCGGACCCGGCGCCGGGGTGGGTGTCATGGCGGTGGGGGAGCGGACCCTCGTCGTGACCAGGGGCCTGGTCGAGGCGGTCCGGTCAGGATGCCTGGGGCCGGTGACCGCGGCCGCGGTGATCGCCCACGAGCTCGGAATTGTCCGGGCGGGGCTGACACGGACGTCACAGGCCTGGGCGGTCTTCCTGCTGCCGTGGTCGGCCCTGGTGGGGTTCCTGACGCTCCTGTGGGGAATCGTGACCGTGTTCGTGTCCGCCCGGGTCCTGGTGGCCTCCATGGTGATCTCCGCCGGCGTGGGGCTCTGGCTGGGGGCCACCGAGCACCCGGTCCACCTGGCCAGCACCCTGGTCATGGCCGTGGTGGCGTGGACGTGGTGGTCGTCCTCGGGCTGGCACCGGGCCCGGAACCGGGTGGCTGACGACCACCTGGTCCAGGTCGGCCTCGCCGGGTCTTTCGCGGACTACCTGCGCACCACCGGCAGCGACGACGCGACCCTCGACCGGGTCGTCCGTCTGCGGCAGCAGGACTCCTGGCACCCGGGTCGGTCCGGTGACGGGCCTGCGGCCACGGGAGCAGGCGCCTGCCCGGTGTCATGGTCCCGGTAGCAGAACCTGGCCTCTACCTCGACAGGCCCAGCCCAGGAGCTGGCGCCGCAGAGGAGACGGCCCGTTGTTCAGTGTCGGATGACGCGCGGCCGGGGCCGTGGCCGTGGGGCCGGTGCGGGGCGAGGCCGACCTATGGTTCCTCGTCGGTTGCGTGGACGAGCCGCAGACGAGGGGTGCCGTCCTCCTGTCCGACGTCGTGGGCCGGGTGGTCGGTGATTGTGCGGGCGGCGTCCTGGGTCGCGTCGGCCGCGGCGGCCAGGAACCGGCGCGCAACCATCCCGGAGGTTCTCAGGGTCGTGGTCAGATGGTCCTGTCGGCAGAGGGCGGACGCGGCCGGGCTCATCGCGTGGTTCGCCGCGTGCAGCGATGTCGCTGCGGACACCAGCGCGCCCACGCATGGCGAGAGCGGGAGGACCCCGTGGTCCGGTCCGCCGGGGACGGGTGGCCGGGCCGCCTCGCAGAGCTGTCGTGCGTCGGCCCCGGTCTCGCGCAGACGCCGGCGCAGGTCTTCGGCCTGGTCGATCAGCACCCGCGCGTCCGTGGAGGTGCCCACGAGCAGGATCCACGCCCGCAGATCCCGCGCGAGGCGGTCCAGCGCCGTGCTCAGCGCGACGAGGTCACCCCGCAGGTCCCCAGGACCGGGACCGGTCGACCGCTCGGGTCGGGTCGCCGGCAGGACGAACCCGTGGCCGGTGCTCATCGGGGCGTCCCGTTCGACGGCGCGGGTGGCCCGACGGCGTGCCGCAGCGCCCGGGTCCGCAGGCCGCTGTCACGGGCCTGCGCCCTCACCTGGGTGACGAGCTCGCTGGTACGCGCTTGGGCACGGTCAAGGTCCTGGTCGCCGTAGCGTGCCTGGTTCGCGGCCGCCTGGACCATCCCGTGGAGACGTTGCACCGTCCTGCCATCGCCCACGCCGCCACCATTGCCGGCGATTGTGGGTGAGACGGTGCGTGCGCGGTCGGCAACCTCGCGCAGCGATGTCGCCACCCCGGCCAGCGCCGTGCCGGTGGCCCCCAGCTGGGTGCGCAGATCCTCCAGGTCACGCAGTAGACGTACCTGTGCAAGTTCCTCGTGCGTCCCCACCGCACGACCCGCCCCTGCCAGGACGGCCGCGGCCTTCAGTCCGGCGATCCCGTCCTGCAGCTTGCGGTCGACCTGCGCGCCGGCTGCTGCACCCTGCTCGCATGAGACGACGATCCCACGCAGGAGAACACCCCGCTCGGCAGCCGGTGCGCCGCGACCGCCTGAGAGGCGTGGGGCGGCGAGCCGGGCCAGCCTGAGGTGGGCGTCGAGCATGTCGAGCCGCATGCGGGACAGCTCCCAACGGACCCGGGGAAGGACCTGGGACACGTGGACCAAGACCGATCTGGCCTCGTCCCATTCCGGACGAGCGCTCACGGACATGAGAGCGTCCGCCCTGGCAGGGTCGCCGCTTTGAGGTCCCGGTATGGCGGACATACGCTCCTGCAGGCGGAACCAGGGCTGGGCCGCGCATCAGCCCTCGGACAGGGCCAACCCGATCGAGGGGTCTGCCCGCTGACGGTGTTCGGTTGCACAGCGCCTCTCCCATCCACGGTCCGCCAGGTCCTCGCGTTGTGGCGGTCCCTCACCACAGGCCCGGGGAACCCACCCCGGGGGTCCACGAACTTTCCTCGACAGCGGTGGGGGAGGGCGCGCACCGGTCGAGGTGTGGGTGCGCGGCCCTCGTACGGGCGCACGGGACGCCTCCGGCGCGGCGCAACGACCCAGATGGAGGGATCTCGAACACGTCGTCCGGACAGAGGAGGACCCCTGGCCGGGGGCCAGGGGTCACTCGGGGGGTCTCAGGACCTGTGGGCCTGCTCCCACTGGTCGATCAGGTTCTGCGGGAGACGTCCCCGCTTGGGGTAGTCGATGCCCTGCTCGTCCAACCAGGACTTGATCGCCTTGGTCTGCGAGGGGGCGCGCTTGGCGGAACTGGCCGCGCCCGTCTGACGGCGGCCACCGACCCGACGGCCCGCCTCGACGTACTTCTGTATCGTGTTGGCGAACTCGTCGGCTTCCTCCTGGGAGAGATCGATCTCATAGTCCACCCCGAGAAAACCGAACTTGACGGTTTGACCGTCCTCACCGAGCTCGGTCCCGGACAGGTCCGAGACGAGAATGGTCTGTACCTTCTGCGCCACTGTGGCTCCTAAGCGAGTTGGGATTGTCGAGACCAGCCTACGACCATTTGGCCTGGGCTGGGTACACATCAGGGCCGATTGCACTCGCGAGACAAGATTCGCTGCCCATATCACCAGGGCAGTCTCGCGGATCGGCTTCCAGCTTGCTCACTTGAGTATCCGACGGGCCTCAGGATGCAAGCAAGCGTCAAGTCGAGGTAAAGTCGCGCGGCCCGCGGCACAGTACTGGGCCATGCGTGGCGATGCGATGTGCCTCGGATCCGACGACCCAACCAGCGGTTCCGCGCCCCAAGCGGGCAGAGTGCCGCTGGGGGTGGGTGCCGATACGGTCTAGTCTGCGGAGAGTCGGTGCCCAACCAGGAGATCAGTGCGATGACTGCCACCAACCGAACGCCTGCCAAAGACGTCCCGGGTGTCATTGAGATCACGGACGGCTTGCGGCAATGGGGCTCTTCACAGATGAGGGTGTAGAGAGCGCTGGCGCGTCGGTCACGGGGTAGGCGTCGAGGTCTTCCGAGGATGGAGGTTCCTACGCCAGCCATCCGAAAGACCTCGACATGCCCGACGCTACCTTCACGCGCCCCGACCTGACGACCTTCACCCGCCTGGACGACCTCGGCCTGGAAGTCACCGGCCAGCTGCTTGAGCCCGACCGTTCGGTGCTCGCCTGCCGGGTCCTCGAACCCGACGACTGGTGCAAGCGGTGCGGCTGCCAGGGCGTCCCGCGCGGCACCGTCACCCGGGAGCTGGCGCACGAGCCGTTCGGGTGGCGCCCCACCACGCTTCTGCTCACCGTGCGCCGCTACCGGTGCACCGACTGCTCGCACGTGTGGCGTCAGGACACCACCGCCGCGGCCGAACCGCGGGCCAAGATCTCCCGTGCCGGCCTGCGCTGGGGCCTGGTCGGCATCGTGGTCCAGCACCTGTCCATGTCCCGTGTCGCCGAAGGGCTCGCCGTGTCATGGAACACCGCCAACGACGCCGTCCTGGCCGAGGGACAGCGCCTGCTCATCGCTGATCCGACCCGACTGGACGGCGTCCGCGTCGTCGGTGTTGATGAGCACGTGTGGCGCCACACGAGGCGCGGTGACAAGTACGTCACCGTCATCATCGACCTCACCCCGGTCCGTGACGGCACCGGTCCATCCCGGCTGTTGGACGTGGTCGAGGGCCGCTCGAAGAAGGCGTTCAAGGACTGGCTGGCCCAGCGTGACCAGGCCTGGCGCGACGGCATCGAGGTCGTGGCCATGGATGGGTTCGCCGGGTTCAAGACCGCCACCACCGAGGAACTGCCCGACGCTGTCACGGTCATGGATCCGTTTCACGTCATCCGGTTGGCCGGTGACGCCCTCGACGGGTGCCGCCGCCGGGTCCAGCAGGAACTGCACGGCCACCGCGGCCGCAAGGGCGACCCCCTCTACGCCGCCCGGCGGACCCTGCACACCGGCGCCGACCTGCTCACCGAGCGCCAGCAGGAGCGCCTCGACAAGCTCTTCACCGGCGAGCGACACCTGCAGGTCGAGCTCACCTGGGGCATCTACCAGCGCATGATCTCCGCCTACCGAGACCCCGACCGGGCGGGCGGCCGGATCGAGATGCGCTCGGTCATCGACGCCCTCACCCAGGGCGTGCCCAGACCGTTGGTCGAGCTGCGCACGCTCGGCCGCACCCTGGCCCGCCGCGTCTGCGACGTCCTGGCCTACTTCGAGCGCCCCCGCACCAGCAACGGCCCCACCGAAGCAGTGAACGGTCGCCTTGAGCACCTGCGCGGCCTGGCCCTCGGCTTCTGCAACCTCACCCACTACATCGCCCGAGCACTCCTAGAGACCGGCGGATTCAGGCCCCAACTACACCCTGGATTGTGAAGAGCCGGCAATGGGCTCAACGCTTCAGCGGCGATCCCACGGCGATTGCTGCTTCGCGGGCGATGACCCATCACAACTGGCATGCCGCAGACACGATGCCCTCCGCTGGCCGTTACAAATCCTCGGCGGCGCAAGCTGCTTTGAAGGCTGTCCGGGAGGGCGTTCTCCCGCGCGAGGCCTTCAACAATGCCGATGATGGCACCAACCCACGCACCACAACTGGGGAACAGGCAGCTGTGACATTGAGAATGCTGCATGACGCGGGAGCGCCCATCGAGTTCATGACGGTGCTGACGGACGCCTACGGCGTGGACCTCAACGACGTCAGGCTGGCCTGGGCCCGTCTTGGGTCCGATGAGCAGGAAGCCGTGGAGCAAAACCGAATCGAGGGCACAGGTTCAAAGGGATTCGCCCAAGGCGGAAGGCCCTACGTGGGGCCGTCCCGAACTCTCCAGGATGAGGAGTCGAGCGCGGAGCCCGCGTTCGTCCTGTGGAACGCGGACGCGATCGACCGCGGTACCCAGGCCCACAAGGACCTCGAGGTCGAGCTCGCCGAACGCATCCGCCAGTCCGGCTTCGTGCCCCTGTCCCCCCGCGGCGGCGACGAGCCGTTCGACGTCGCTTGGGTGGCCGATCACGTGCTCTACATCTGTGAGGTTAAGAGCACCACGAGCGCCAACGAGGAGTCGCAGTCGCGTCTCGGCCTCGGACAACTGCTCAGTTACCTCCACCGGACCAACATCGAGCACTGGCCGCACGTTCAGGCCATGCGGGGCGTACTGGCTATCGAGAGTGCACCCGCGCAGAGCCGTTCCGACTGGGTGGACATCTGCGCGGCGAGCGGGGTCAGGCTTGCCTGGCCGGACCGATTCCCTGACCTCTTCGAGGGGGTGGGGACCGACGGCTGACGGAGCATCGGGTGGCGTCGAGTCGGTCGCACCCCCGTGCTGCCCGCCGGGCGGTCACCAGGTCGACCGACTCCTGGTCCTCAGTCGGTAGCCGTACTGGGGATGAACTCACCTATCCGCGACAACCTCGCTAGGCGCATCGCGTCACGCGCGGCGAAAGGACGCACCTCAGTCGTGCCGATCGGCGGCAGAGGAGGACCCCCGACGGCGTTATCACGTGCGACAGATCGCCTTGACAACCTCTCTCGGAGACAAAGGGCCGCCACTTCTCTTCCTCAGCACCGAAGCAACGGAACGGTCCGACACGCCGATCGCGGCAAACAGAGGGCTTGCGCCGGCGGATCAAGGGATGCTTGCGAGCTTTCGACTCTTCACAAGGAATGGAACGTGCACACCAGTGCGGCATCCAGCCTACCGTGGCACGCGCTGGCCCAGAAGATGGCTCTGAGCCGTACTAGTACGTTCGCCCTGCGGCGTTCGCCCTGCGGCTGGGGCTGCGGCCGGGCACTCGGGACTCCCATCCGTAGTAGTCCATGCCTGTGGTGACCTTCACCGATGTGGCGTGCGTGAGCGCCCCTCCACGCCATCGAACGCGGACGGGACAACACGCGTTCGAATCTGCTGAGGACTTACACACGTGAGATACTCCACACGTGAGCGACGCTGACTGCCCAGGGGACGATGCGCGCGGGGGGTGGCGCGCACCGAGCGTGTGGGCTCGAACGGAGACCTTCGGGGGAAACCAGGTCAAGCAGCTCATCGCGCCGGCAAGCACTTTTCAGCAAGTCGTCGCCGTTGACGGCGGACTCCAGGTAAAGAATAATTACGGTTCCTGGCCGGCGGCAACACCTGACCGACCGTTAAGCCGCGAGATGCTCTGGGTTCGGTTGCCTTTAGGCACTCAAGCCGATGATGACGTTCGCCGGGCCTCATGGAACAGGCCACCCACGGTTCCACGCGTCATGCCCGTAGAGGTAAACGAAAGCTACCGTGACGCCATCGGCTTCACTGAAGGCCGCCCCGACAGGCCTGGTCTCCGCTCACCGCAGCTCGGAGCTCTGCACGCTGTCCTGGGTTACTGGACCACAAAGCGCATGACCCCGGCAACAGTCGTTATGCCCACGGGTACGGGTAAGACTGAGACCATGCTGGCCCTGCTCGTGGCAGCCCGGCCTGAGCGGCTGCTCGTGTTGGTGCCGTCGGACTCGCTTCGAGAACAGGTAGCAACGAAGTTCGAGACCCTCGGTGTGTTGCAGGAACTTGGCATCGTGTCAGCCTCAGCCCTTCGACCGACGGTGGGACGGCTGTCGCACGGACTTTCTGACACGGACACAGCTACCGCCTTTGCCGAGACATGCAACGTCATAGTGGCCACACCGTCGGCGCTCAACGCCTGCGCGCCCGACGCTCTGGAGGTGTTGCTTGGCGCGTGCTCGCACTTGTTCATCGATGAGGCACACCACGTCGCTGCCCGGACCTGGTCAGAGGTTCGCCAAGCGTTTGATCAGAAGCCGGTGGTGCAGTTCACCGCCACACCCTTTCGCGAGGACGGCAAGCACCTTCAAGGTCGCAGCATCTACTCATTCCCGCTGCGCGAGGCGCAAGCTCAAGGCTACTTCTCGAGCATCAACTACACGGCCGTGATCGACTTCGATGATGTTGATCAAGCGCTCGCCGACCAGAGCGTGGCTCAGCTTCGCGTCGACCTCGCCGCAGGGCATGACCACGTGCTCATGGCACGAGTTCGCGGCGTAGAACGGGCCAAGGCGATTCTGCCGCTCTACGAAGCGATCGCCCCAGACCTATCACCGGTCATCATCAACAGCCGAATGCCGAAGACCCAGCAGCGTGACGCCTTGAAGGCGCTGAGCGAGCGCACATCGCGAATCATCGTATGCGTCAACATGCTCGGCGAGGGATTCGATCTGCCCGCTCTCAAGATCGCCGCAGTGCACGACCCGCAGAAGAGCCTCGGGGTGACTCTTCAGTTCATCGGACGGTTTGCCCGCACCTCGGCGTCGGGCAGTTTCGGCGAGGCGTCGATCTTCGTGGCGCGCGCGGAGATCGAGGTCGACAAGCGCCTACGCGAGCTTTATGCCGAAGACTCGGACTGGAACCTCATCCTTCGCAACCTAACTGAAGCCGCAGTCGATGAGCAGCAGGCTGTCAGCGACTTCGAGGAGGGATTCACCAGCCTCCCGGAGGAAGTAGCCCTTCGTAGCCTGCTGCCTAAGATGAGCACGGTGGTCTACCGCGCACCGTCGATGGAGTGGGAACCACAGAACATCGTCCACTTCTTCGGCGAGGAAAACTTGCTCACTTCCCCTATCGGGCTCAACGCCGACGCCGGGGTGGCCTGGTGCGTGGTAGAGCGCAGAACTGACGTCCGCTGGGGCGATCTGAAGACCATCGAGGAGGTCGCCTACCAACTCTTCGTCCTGTACTTCGACCGCGTCCACCGGCTGCTGTACATCAACAACTCGGCTAACGACGGCGTCTTCGAGGACCTCGCAGACGCCGTGCTGAACCCCGGCGCCGAACGGTTCACTGGGTCGACCGTGTACCGCGTCATGGCCGACATCGAACGCTTGGTCCCGACTAACGTCGGTGTCCTCGACGCCCGCGACCAGTTTCGACGCTTCTCGATGCATGTCGGCTCAGATGTGGCCGCCAGCTTCTCCCAGGCCGAGGCCGGGACCAAGTCGCAGACGAACATCTCAGGCGGCGGATACCGCGACGGAGAACACGTCAGCATCAGCGCCTCACTCAAAGGCCGCATCTGGTCCCACGCGACGGCCACCAGCCTCAAGCACTGGCAAGACTGGTGTGACTCCATTGGCGAGAAGCTCCTCGATGACACCATCAGCATCGACAAGGTCATCGGCCAGTTCATTCTCCCCGAAAGACTCACCGGGCGACCGGAAGGCGTGCTGCTGGCCGTCGAATGGCCATGGCAGCTCCACACGCTGCAGGCCGAACACGTGCGCCTCTCCTATCAGGAACAAATCCACGAGGCCGTCTACACGGATCTCATCCCAGACACCGCGTCAACGACCGGACCGTTCCGGTTCACCGTCAAGACCGGCAGTTGGGAAGTGACCTACGAAGCAGCTGTCGAGAGGGGACGGCTTCACTACCGCTGTACCGGCGACGACGATATCAAGGTCGTTCGCCCACGATCGGAATATCCCCTCAGCGATTGGCTGAACGACAACGGGCTGCTTCTGATACTCGACGACGACCGGATCATCGAGGACAACCTGTTGTACAAGCCCACTTGGGACCGACCGCCCTTCGACCCGTCCCAGCTCGTCCCGCTCGACTGGGGTGGGACAACGCTCACAGTCGAGTCCCAGACCAAAGACAAACTCGTCCAGTCAATCCAGTTCCGTGCCATCTCCGAGCTCAAGGCCGAGCCAGAGCCGTGGGACATCATAATTGACGACGACGGCACCGGCGAGATCGCAGACGTCGTCGCTCTTCGCCTGGACCACGAAGGACTGCTCATCCGGCTGGTTCACTGCAAGTACTCGCGCGCCGACACCCCCGGGGCGCGCGTCGCGGATTTATACGAGGTCTGCGGCCAAGCACAGAAATCGATCATGTGGCGTCGCGGCGATCTACGTCCGTTCTTCCGAACCCTCGAAGCCCGTGCCCGGCAGAAGCAGCGCCGAGACGGTGTCAACCCGTTCGAGGTCGGTGATATCAAGAAACTCTACGAGATGCAGGACAAAGCCCTGGTCCTTCGCCGCCGGATGGAAATGGTGATCGTGCAACCCGGCCTGTCAGCCTCGAAGGCAACCACCCAGCAGCTCGATCTCTTGGCGTCAACCCAGGCATACCTGAAGACCACGATCAACGCGCCACTCACCGTCTGGTGCAGCGAGTAGTTTCCTCAGGCACTCGGGGCTGTAGCACAACAGAGATCTTCCGAGAAAGACGCCTGCCCGAGCACCGCCTCAGCGGGACGGGGTACAATTACCATCTCGGGTGCGTCAGTTTGCAATGAAAATGCGCCCCGAGTTATTCCGGCTCTTCACAATCCAGGGTGTAGTTGGGGCCTGAATCCGCCGGCCTCCAGGAGTGCTCGGGCGATGTAGTGGGTGAGGTTGCGGAAGCCGAGGGCCAGGCCGCGCAGGTGCTCAAGGCGACCGTTCACTGCTTCGGTGGGGCCGTTGCTGGTGCGGGGGCGCTCGAAGTAGGCCAGGACGTCGCAGACGCGGCGGGCCAGGGTGCGGCCGAGCGTGCGCAGCTCGACCAACGGTCTGGGCACGCCCTGGGTGAGGGCGTCGATGACCGAGTTCATCTCGGTGCGGCCGCCCGCCCGGTCGGGGTCTCGGTAGGCGGAGATCATGCGCTGGTAGATGCCCCAGGTGAGCTCGACCTGCAGGTGCCGGTCGCCGGTGAAGAGCGTGTCGAGACGGTCGTGCTGCTTCTCGGTGAGCAGGTCGGCGCCGGTGTGCAGGGTCCGCCGGGTGGCGTAGAGGGGGTCGCCCTTGCGGCCGCGGTGGCCGTGCAGTTCTTGCTGGACGCGGCGGCGGCACCCGTCGAGGGCGTCACCGGCCAACCGGATGACGTGAAACGGATCCATGACCGCGACAGCGTCGGGGAGTTCCTCGGTGGTGGCGGTCTTGAACCCGGCGAACCCATCCATGGCCACGACCTCGATGCCGTCGCGCCAGGCCTGGTCACGCTGGGCCAGCCAGTCCTTGAACGCCTTCTTCGAGCGGCCCTCGACCACGTCCAACAGCCGGGATGGACCGGTGCCGTCACGGACCGGGGTGAGGTCGATGATGACGGTGACGTACTTGTCACCCTTCCTCGTGTGCCGCCACACGTGCTCATCAACACCTACGACGCGGACGCCGTCCAGTCGGGTCGGATCAGCGATGAGCAGGCGCTGTCCTTCGGCCAGGACGGCGTCGTTGGCGGTGTTCCAGGACACGGCGAGCCCTTCGGCGACACGGGACATGGACAGGTGCTGAACCACGATGCCGACGAGTCCCCAGTGCAGGCCGGCGCGGGAGATCTTGGCCCGCGGTTCGGCCGCGGCGGTGGTGTCCTGACGCCACACGTGCGCGCACTCGGCGCACCGGTAGCGGCGCACGGTGAGCAGAAGCGTGGTGGGGCGCCACCCGAACGGCTCGTGCGCCAGCTCCCGGGTGACGGTGCCGCGCGGGACGCCCTGGCAGCCGCATCGTCGGCACCAGTCGTCGGGTTCGAGGACCCGGCAGGCGAGCACCGAACGGTCGGGCTCGAGCAGCTGGCCGGTGACTTCCAGGCCGAGGTCGTCCAGGCGGGTGAAGGTCGTCAGGTCGGGGCGCGTGAAGGTAGCGTCGGGCATGTCGAGGTCTTTCGGATGGCTGGCGTAGGAACCTCCATCCTCGGAAGACCTCGACGCCTACCTCGTGACCGACGCGCCAGCGCTCTCTACACCCTCATCTGTGAAGAGCCGTTATTCCGACGATCCTAGCCCGCCCACCTCGCTACATCCTTAGCTGGCAGCCAATTGGTGATAAGCATCTCGGCAGCATACGGTATCCGAATCCAAACATTCGCGGCGGTAAGGGGCACTGCCGCTTCACGCGGCGAACGGCGTTCCGCAGATCATGCAGTGGACACGGCCGGTAGCGGTGTCGGGAACCTTGAGCGGCTCGTTCGGATGGCAGGGCGGCTCGACGATCACCATGTCGCTCGGCTCGATCAACGGGTCGGGAGAGGCGGAGTCAGAGTGCCAGTTCTGATTCACCTTGAAGTCCATGCCCTTCACACCCTTGAACGCGTCGGTGAGCGAGTCCTTGACGTACTGGTCGATCTGGGGCTGGGCTGCGGCCTGCGCGAACTCGAGTTGCGCCGGTGTCCACCATGTGTCGAGGCCGGACGGCTCTCCACAGCGTGGGCAGAAGTACTGGCCGACCTGCTCGGCGTCCGGGTCACCTTCTTCGTGGTTGAACCACTTGAACTCCTGCTCACAGGTGGGGCATTCTCGGCGCAGGAAGCCGTCTTCGTCGAGCGGGATGCTCACGGGGATGCTGAACTCTTCGGTCACTGGATCATCCATTCATGTCGATGAACACGTCCTGAGTTACCGTCTCGCCAGCGTCGGTGCGGGCGGTCACAGTGATGTCGAACTGATCGATGGTGTGGGCGCCGCCGAAGAAACGGTTGAGGTTCATGACGTCGACGGTCACCGACTTGCCGCCCCCAGGGATCTTGGCGATCGGGGCGGCACGTTGCAGGTCCAGCGATGTGCCTTCTTGGACGGACAGGGTGACGTCGTACGCGGTCTCGGTGCCGCGGTTGATGACTTGCAGTTTGTCGCTCCGGCTGCCGCCCTTGTTCAGGTACTTGATATCGAAGTCGACTGGAGGCCGCTGGGTGTTTGCAGCGGGGATCCGTCGCCCGAGAACTAACCCGTCGCCCGCGGGACGGGGCGCGGTGAAGTCACCCCTGCTATGCCAGTGCGTCCCAGTGAGGTTGACCGCGCAGCCGGCGGTCTGTAGGCGGGTCGCAAGTGCTTGCCGCGACGCCGGCGAGTTGTTGATCCGTATGACATGACGACCTCCGACGTCGCTGAACGGCCTGACGTCGCCGATTTCCACCAGGACGGTCCGGTCGGGGTGTCGACCGAACGCTAGGCCCGCCTCGAACAGTACGTTGGGTCGGGCCTGCTCGGCCGGCTGCGTTTCGACGTCGTGCGGGCCGTCGCCGTAGCGAGGCTGGAGGTAGGAGACCTCGTCAGGCGTGAGCAGGACGACGACTGCTGCGACCCTCTCGAAGGCTGCATCGAGAATCTGCCCGACGTACGGGCTTCCGGTGGCAGTCAGTTGGACTGCCTGGTCCCACTCCATCGGCGCGAGGTCGATGCTGCGCAGGAAGTCGAACATGGCGTCAGCGAGGGCACGATTGCGTCCGTGCACGACGAATACGGCGCGGTCGTCCTGGGTCATAAGTAGTTCTGCCTCCTTCGGATTGCTCGAAAGTGTGGTCGAGTCCGAAGGTAGCAACTACCACTGACAGTGAAGAGGTCGTCGCGCGGACAGCCTGGAACTCCGCGCCTCCAAGTCATCACACGGTGAGCTGCTCCCGCGGCGTGAAGGTCGTCTAGGTTTGTGATGGCTAGCCATCCTGTACACCCCGGTCACATCATTCTGGGCGGAATGACGCCACGACGCGGCCGCCGACCGGAGGACCGCTGAGCGGCGGGCGTCGTGCTGTCACGTACATCAGCGTTCCGGTTCACAGCGCCAGCCGTCTGGGGGGCCGGAAAGGGGAAGCCACGCGCAAGACACGAACGCTCGAGGGCTGGGGTCGCCGCCTGAGCTGCTGTTATGTGTTGACGGCGATCTCGAAGGTGTGTGTCCCATGTGGGCAAGTCCCCCTCCGGACACCAGGCAGTGCTCTGACCTGCGGAAACGCGGTCATACTTCTCTATCGGCGACTTGAACCCCCACGTGGTGAGAGGCTTGGCCCCGAGCCTGATGCTTGGGGGACTTCCCGCCGACCTCAAGCGCGACCAACGGCTCTGTCCCGAATCCCTGCCGGCGCGGGAGTCCACCACGACCAAGTGGTCGGTGCCTCGACTGTGACGATGCCGCACAGGCCATGATCCGCCTATTTCCCCCCGGGGCAGTCGAGTCTCTCGGCCGCTCGTTCGACATCTGTGCCTTGGCAGCAGGGGTCGAGCACCACGGCCTGGACATCGCGGGCGGTGGAGACCTGACCGTGGACGCATGCCTCCTCTTCCAAAGACCCCGGCCCCTAGCCCCGGACCGGCGCGCCAGCACTGCCTACACCCTCATCCCGTGAGGAGCCGGCAGCCCCAGCGCTGCGACATACCCCACGTTAGGCGGCATCACCGACAGATCCGCTGACCCGCGACAACGACAACGGCGCTGCTCGAGAGATGTGCAGGTCAGGAGCCGACTTCAGAGCCCCCGCCCCGCAGGTCCAGCGCACCAGCGCCGCGCAGAGCCTCCCGCACCGACAGGATTCGCTCCTCGGTTACTTCAGAGAAGGTCGGTGCCGCACTGACCAGCACGCCGCCGGCCATGGCGACGCTCGCCAGCTCATCGGGTATGCCGTATGCCGGCACCCCTCGCAGGTAGGTGAGCCAGCCGACGACAGGTCGCCCCGGCTCAGCTCCCTGGGCATTGCGCCACGCGTCGGTCGTCCACGTGACCCAGACCGGCTCCCACGCATTCACGAGGCTGTCGAGGACGGCCCGGGCAACCGCAGGCTCGGTGAGGGTCTCACCCTCCCCACCGCCCGACAGCTGCAGCACCACGTTGTTGCCGATGGGCATGAAGGTCGCTCCGCATTGGAAGGTCAGCCCGACCGACGGTGTCTGGCCGTTCCACATCCCGCCGGTGAAGCCGAGCTCGTCGATCGTCTCGTCGTCGACGTCCCTGCGGGCCCGTCCGCGCTCGACCAGGGTCGTCAACGACCCCGGGTCCACGTCGACCGGACGGCGAGCGCCTGCGCGTGAGCGTCCCTTGTGGCACCACGAGGTCAGCGCGGGGTGCGCCCCGTGGAGGCTTTCGAGGCACCGTGCCAGGCGTGCGGCGCAGGTCGAGGCCGGCTCGGCGCGGGCTCCCCAGTAGGCACCGACGTACATCGCGCTCATCGCCCCTCCCGGTCACAGCACATGGGCGCCGATCACCTGCACGCGCACGTCGTCCGCACCTCGGTCGTCGATGTCGGCCTCCAGCGACAGGCGGCTGGGACTCTGACCGGCTGTCCAGAGCGACAGGAGGACGGCATACCGGCCGGGGCCGTGGTCCGCCGAGGCGAGGTCCGACCATCTCCACCAGTCCTCCGGCAGGTCGACGAGCCGGTCGGGGTAGGCCTCCAGCCCCTCTCTGACCATGGTGTGTGAGGGGTGCCCGACCAGGGCCAGGACACCGTCCCGGGCCAGGCCGTCGAAGTCACCCCGGGCGAACCGGGAGACCACCTCGCGCAGGGCGGGTCGCCAGCGCTCGGGCACCGCATTGTCGCCAGGCATGGCGAGACTGGCGGCCGGCTCGTCCGCCGACACACCCGTGAACCCCGCCCACTCCGGGACACGGTCGACATCCTCGACACCGACGATCCGGGCGTCGAGGAACCCCCGCGTGCCGACCGGCACGAGCCGCAGGCGCAGACCGCGCCGCGCCGCCCCCCTCGTCGGTCCACACCGGCACCACGGTCTCGTGCTCCACCGGCGAGGTGCCCTCGACAGCGACGAGGACCAGATGCTCGTCCAGCCACGACCACAAGGCGTCTGGGTAGGGACGCAGCCGGCCCTCGAGGCCGACCAGACCGTCCCGGAGCTCGTCGAGACCCAGGCCATCCCGGCCGGTGAAGAGAGACAGCTCGCCGGCCGAGAGCGCGCCGATCACCCCGCCGAACGCCGAGACCACCTCGGGTCTGCTGTAGGCCACTCTTCCCCCTCTCCCCGGACGACGGAACCGCCGCCGACTCACAGGGTATGGATCCTCTCGATGCGCAGGGTGACCGCGCTCCCGTCATCCCGGACCTGCCCCTCGAGGGTCAGGTCGCTGCGTCCTTCCTCCGCGGTCCACAGGTCGACCGACACGTCCCAGACCTCCGCCTCGTCCGTCGGTTCGTGGTCGGTGAAGGGCCAGGCCTCGTCGGGAAGGTCGACGAGGGTGGCGGGATACTCCACGAGCCAGTGCTCGAAGCCGAGGTCGTCGGGGCCTTCACGGGTCGGCGCGACCCCGTCCCGCACCAGGCCGGCGAAGTCGCCGGCCGCCAGGCGGCAGACGGCACCCGCGACGACCGGTCGCCATCGCTCGGGCACCGGCCGAAGACCCTCCTCGGGAGTGCCCGGCGGGCCGGGAGGGGGAACCACCGTCGCGCCGCGCACGTCACCCGGACGAGTCTGCGCCTCGGTCGGCTCAGCGTCGACGAAGGAGAGCACCTCGGGCCGGTAGCCAGACCCGTGCTCCGTGACGCGGACCAGCAGCCCGGCCCCCGTCGGGCCGTCAACAGTGACCAGCGGGACGACGATGTCGACCTGGTCCGGACGCCCGCCGACCGGGCGCGCCGTCAGCTCGCGGACGGACTCGGGCGAGAGGGGCAGCAGCCGGCCACCAAGGTCCGCCAGCCTCTCCCTCAGGTCCGCCTCGTCCACCCGCGAGAACGGCCGCACGGCGCCGAACGCCTCCTTGACGAGGATGTTGAGCGGGAACACGGCCGCCTGCCGCATCCCCCCGTCAGAGGACGTGGACACTCGTGACCACGACCCTCACGCTCGTGTCGTCGTCGTGCACCTCTGCTGTCAGCGTGAGGTCGCTGACCCCTTCCACCGCCGTCCACAACGGCAGCGTCACGTGATAGACGCCTGGCCCGGCATAGACCGGCAGGTGATCCGACCACGCCCAGGCCTGGGGTGGGAGGGGCACCAAGGAGTCGTGATAGGCCTTGAGGTTGCTCCTGACCATGTCACCGGGCCCACCGACGTGAGTGATCACGCCCTCCCTCTCGAGACCCTCATAGTCACCGGCGGCCAACCTGTCGACCATGCGACGGATCAAGGGACGCCACCCCTCGGGTACGGGGTGCTCCATCGGCACCAGCGGCTCCGTCAGACGAACCTCCGGCGGGCGCGGCTGACGGGCCGGATCCGGGACCATGCCCGTGACCTCAGGCGGTGCCACGACATCCTCGAACCCGATCACGTGACGTCGAAAGGTCGACTCGAACCCCGACGGGACCAGCCGGACGCGGGCAGCTCTCCCCGCCATGCCGGTGTCCGTCCACAAGGGCACGAGGGCCTCGTACTCGACCGGGTCCGTCCCCGGCACGCTCCGAGGTCGCACCGAGCTCTCGAACCAGGGCAGCGCCTGCTCCGGGAGCCTGCGCAGCGGTGCACCCACTGCCTTGACCCCGGCCTCCAGCTCCACGCGGGACAGTCCGCCGGCGTGCGCGATGGCATCCAGGTCGTCGCTACCGAAGAGATTGGACAGGACGGCGAGCGGCATGAGCATGTCCCGCCGTTCCTCACGTCCACCCCTTGCGTCGCAGCCGTGCACACAAGCACCATACAAGGGACACCGGCAGGGGGTACCGGCACCGCGTGGATGAAGCCGATTTGAGCGGTCACGAACCGTCAGATCACCGCGGTGGAACTTGTCACCATCGCGGCAAAGTCGGACGAGCGTAGCCGTCCTCCACGCGGCCGTACAGGGCGCTGAATGCCCTACTTACGCCGCGACGCGTACGGACGGCCGAGCGCCATGACGCCGAGAATAACGAGCACCATGGTCAGGATTCGGAGGGCGACTGAGCCTGTCACTTCGTCGATCACTGCGCCGGCCACCACAGCCAGCCCCGCCCCGAGTCCCCCGAATACTGGAACCCTCCAGTTGTCCGGCAGTATGCGTGCCTTCGCGGCGCGCTGCGGATTAGTGGTCACAGGGGTGAGCCTGCCATACCTAGACGCGACGAGGCGTAACCGCTCGGCGGCAGAACCGGACATTCATCCTGTTCAGGCGGCCGCCTCAGAGTCGGATGGCGAGCTGTCGGCAGTCGTCCTGGAATGAGAAACTCTTAGCGAGCTGGCGTGATGGCTGGTTGGCATCAAGAGAGCGCCAGCGGACGATCCCGTGCAGGTCGATGGCGTCATGTACCGCCGCAGCTGCGGCGTGCTTTCCGTGGCCACGTCCGCGAGCGTCGGCAGCGACGATCACACCGACGTCGACGGGGTCGCCATCGAAAAGCGTGAGGCCTGCAGCGGCGACTGGTTCTGCGTCGTTGTCGCGCACCAACCAGGTCTTGTGGACGTCATCACTGTCGAAGCCGCTCTCGACCCACTCCTCGGCGGTAACGCGCCCCTTCAGGGCGTGGACCACCTCCCCTGCGTCAGCACGGCGGGCCCGCTGTGAGCGGGGAACTGTGTCAGCCGTGTCGAGGAACGCATGGACGCTTGGCCCGAGCACCGTTCCTTCCGGAACTCGGTGACGCCACCAGGCCGGGTCGGTCACCGTGGCCGCGTCGACGCCCCAGGTGCGCACCGTGGCAGCCATCTCAGGCGGAGATGAGACGTACGCGCGACCGTCCCGGAGGATGGCGTAAAGGCCGTGGTATCCCTCCAATACCGACGTGTGGCTGACAACGACAGAAGACCAGTCGGCTGGAATCTCGGGAAAGAAGGCGGCCCAGTAGCGGTTGATCCTCCGTCTGGTCTGATCCCGCACTCCGGGTCCCATCCTCTCGCAGCGATACTTCATCGTCGGCCTCAGGCAGGCGCAGCGCCGGCACGACGCCCGCCATCGGTACCAGCCGAAAAGCGCATCGCTGCGTCCCTGTCCGCCGGCGGCCCAGCGCGACCAAGTTACGTTACGCTCGGCGGGCTGCTCAATGCACGCAGGGCGGCAAATGAGTGCGTCTCTTGTTGCTCCGGGAGAGTGTTGGACCGGATTTAGGCAGTAATCGCGCGTCTGCTTCAAGGCCAACTGCGTGGGCGCTGTCAGGGACTGCCGAGCTTTCTTCTCGAAGGTCTAGTCCTTGTAGGTGCCGCTGGCGCCGGCACGGTCGAGGCGCCGGCGGCCGGCCTGCGCACGTATGTCTCATCGCTGCCCCGCCCGGTTATGAGCGCCGCAAAGTGGAACGGTCCTGGGAGCGTGCGTTAGTGGATGTCGAAGGGCCGGCACCCGCGGGTGCCGGCCCTTCGACATCGCTGTTGCGTCAGCTGACGAGAGCAATGATCAGAACCTGTGGATGGCTCTCGGCGGGGTGACGTGAATGTGGCGTACCTCCCGAGCAAGATCTGAAGCCCATAGAAGTTCTGATCAGGGTCGGCGTTGGCGCGCCGGCTCGGGAAGGTACGCCCATGCTCAAGGTAGTCCAGGAGAACGACGGGTCCAACGTCGACGCGGCCACGAGTGGTGGGTCGCTGCTGGATCAGATCGTCCGTGACGGCGCGAGGCAGATGCTCGCGGCGGCGCTGCAGGCCGAGGTCGCGGCTTACATCGCGGCCCACGCCGAGGAGGTCGACGAGCACGGCCACCGGCTGGTGGTCCGCAACGGCTACCACCAACCGCGGGAGGTGAGCACCGCCGCGGGTGCGGTGCCGGTGCGCCAGCCGCGGGTCAACGACCGCCGGATCGACGAGGCCAGCGGGCAGCGCAAGCGGTTCACCTCGGCGATCCTGCCTGCGTGGGCGCGCAAGTCCCCGCAGCTGGCCGAGGTGCTGCCGCTGCTGTACCTGCACGGCCTGTCGAGCTCGGACTTCGCTCCGGCCCTGGAGCAGTTCCTCGGCTCGGCCGCCGGGCTGTCGGCCAAGACGATCACCCGGCTCACCGAGCAGTGGCAGGACGAGGCGGTCGCGTTCAACCAACGCTCCTTGGCTGGCACGGACTACGTCTACGTGTGGGTCGACGGGATCCACCTCAAGGTCCGCCTCACCCAGGACAAGGTCTGCCTGCTGGTCATGGTCGGGGTCCGCGCCGATGGCACCAAGGAGCTCGTCGCGCTCGAGGACGGGCACCGCGAGTCCACCGAGTCCTGGGCTGACCTGCTGCGCTCGTGCAAGCGCCGCGGCATGCGCGCCCCCGTCCTCGCGGTCGGCGACGGTGCCCTGGGGTTCTGGCGTGCGCTGCGCGACGTCTTTCCCGCCACCGCCGAGCAGCGCTGCTGGTGGCACAAGATCGGCAACGTGCTCGCCGCGCTGCCCAAGTCGGTGCACAAGGACGCCAAGGCCGCCCTCGCCGAGATCTACAACGCGCAGGATCGCGAGCACGCCCTGGCCGCGGCGAAGGCGTTCAGCACCGCCTACGGCGCGAAGTGGCCCAAGGCGACCGCGAAGGTCACCGATGACCTCGACGTTCTCCTCGCGTTCTACGACTTCCCGGCCGAGCACTGGATCCACCTGCGCACGACCAACCCGATCGAGTCCACCTTCGCCACCGTCCGGCTCCGGCAGCGCGTCACCAAGGGACCCGGCTCGCGTGCGGCAGGCATCGCGATGGCGTTCAAGCTCATCGAGTCAGCGCAACGACGCTGGCGCGCGGTCAACGCACCCCACCTCGTCGCCCTGGTCCGTGCCGGCGCCACCTTCGAGAAGGGCAAACTCGTCGAACGACCCGAAGAGTCAGGAGACCACCAACACGTGGCGTGACACGCCGATCCACAGGTCTTGACAATTACTCAGCTGACGAACTGGCTGAGCCAGGCGAGGTCGTCCTCGGTGTCGATGCGGTAGACGCCGCTGGTGCCGGCGCAGGTGGAGTTGACGCCGAATGAGGTGACGGCCACGACGGTGGTCTCGTCCTCGATGAAGGTCGGGCCGCCGGAGTCGCCGAAGCAGGTGCCGCCGGTGTTCGCGTTGTTGGTCAGCACGACGTAGGCGTCGTTGGCCTTGCCGCCCCCGAACTGGCGGTAGCCGATGAGGTCACCCCCGGCCTTGAGCTTGAGCCAGTCGGCCTGGTCACCACGGCCCTGCCCGTTGCTGTCCGGTGTGGCCCACTGCAGCCCGTAGCCGACGGTGGTGTAGCTGTCGCGGTCCTTCTTCCGGGTCGCGAGCTGGGTGTCCCAGTAGTTGAGCGTGGGCAGGGTGCCGTAGTCCTCGAACGTGGTGTCCTCGGCCAGGATCATCTGGTCCACGATTCCGACGTCGTGCAGGTAGAAGGCGCCGTCGGTGTAGTCGGGGTGGGTCAGCGCGTCATAGCTCCAGGCGTCGGCCGCCAGCTCGTTGGTCTGGTCGATGGCGTCGGCGAAGACGACGAACTCGCGGGCGAAGCGGACGTCCTGCAGGTCATCGGCGTACCAGACGGCGACCGCGTCCGCGCCGGAGGTGCAGTGACCGGCGGTGAGGTAGGTGTCGGCGTCGAGCTGGGTACCGGTGCAGCGCCACCCTGCGAAGAGCTCGTCGTCGGTCATGTTGCCGTCCTCGTCCAGGTCGTCCCAGACGTAGGCGAGCATGAGTCCCACGTACGGGTGTTCATTGTTGTCCGGCTCGCCGTACTTGACGGCTGCGGCGGGGACTACGGTGGTGGCTACGAGGGCCAGGCCGGCGGCGCCTGCCAGAAGGGTGCTCTTGCGCATCGTTGCGTCATCCTTATTGGGAAGTGGTGTGAGGTAGTACACACTAGGTCTTCGTTTCCGGCTGCGCCACAGGCCGGAACGACGTCGGGCAGACTCCCGGGTGCACGTAGGCCGTCCACCTGCTCATCTACGGTCGTCCATCGATACACCGGAGCCGTCGTGACTGCATGTGGCGAGCTACTCGCTCCCTGCGCTCCTGTGCTTTCGCTTCCGTTCCGCGATCGGGGGCCTCGGGCGCGAGCACAACCGGCGGCATGGTCGGACGCTACGCGTTCACGGCGGCAGATGAGTGTGTCAGCCGCGGAGGCCATGTTTCACCCATCATGGACGTGTGCGCAGGGTGCGGTGGAACCGCTCATCTTGCCGCCGGTGACGGATGGCCGCCATATCCCCCAGGTACGGGTCCGTACTGCGGCCGGCCACCGGTCACCCGACTGACCAACCTCCCGGACACCACACCTAGCGCTTAAGCGTCCCCCGCCTCGACCACGAGGACCGCGGCGACCAGGTCCTCCAGGGCACTGCCTACCGACTTGAACAGGGTCACCTCCGCTGCGGCGCGTCTTCCGCCGTGTCGCCCGGTCACCAGGTCGGCCAGGGTGCCGTGGACGTCCGTTTCGGTGAAGGTGCCGCGCTCGAGCGGGCCGGCAAGGTCCCCGGCGTGCAGCGCCTCGGGCCCGTCGATGAACACCTTGGCGGAGGTGACCAGCGCCTCGTCCGCCTCGACCATCTGTGGGGAGAAGGCCCCGATGAGGTCGACGTGGGCCCCGGGGCGGACGTCCTCGGCCAGGATCAGGGGTGTCGTGGAGGAGGTGGCAGAAGTGATGACGTCGGCGGTCCGCACGGCGGCCCTCAGGTCGGCGACAGGCTCGGCGGCCCGACCCTCGGAACGAAGCTGATCGACCAGGGCGGCCGCCCGTTCGGGGCGGCGTGCCCAGACCCGCGTCAGCTCGACCTCACGGACCACGGAGTAGCAGGCGGGGACGGCAGCGGCTACCTTCCCGGCCCCGATGACCAGGTGCTCATTGACCTGGTCCGGCCCCAGGTGGTCGGCGGCGAGGGCACTGGCCGCCGCGGTCCGCCAGGGGGTGAGCTCGGTGGCGTCCAGGACAGCGACGGGCTGTCCTGTCCGCGCCTCGAGAAGCAGGTAGCTGCCGAGGATGCTGGGCAGGCCCTCCGCCCCGTTGCGGGGGTAGTGCCCGACGACCTTGACGCCCACGTAGCGGCCGCGTTCCCAGGCGGGCATCACCAGCAGGGTGGACTCGAGGTCCTCGTCCATGGGCAGGTGCATGCGCGCCGGTGCCTCGATCCGGTTCTGACCGGCGAAGGCTTCGCGCAGGGACTGGACCAGCGCACCGGGGTCGACACGAGCCCGGATGTGGTCGGCGTCCAGGACTCTCATCGATCTACCCAAGCACACCGGCGCGGGGTCCAGCATGATGGGCATCATGCCTGTCCAGCTGGACCACCTGGTGCTCACCGTCCGCGACCTTGACGCGGCGGTCTCGGACTTCGCCACCAGGACGGGGGTGGAGCCGGTGGCTGGCGGGAGCCACCCGGGTATGGGCACCCGCAACGCCCTGGTCGGGGTGAGCTGGCAGGGCGCCCGACGCGCCTACCTGGAGCTCCTGGGGCCTGATCCGGACCAGCCGCCGGTGCCTCCCGAGCGGACGATGCTGGGGGCGGGCGACGTCTGGGGTCAGGCCCCTCGCCTGCACGGGTGGGCCGTCGAGGCCCCCGGGACCGCACTGGATGAGGCCGTGGAGCGGGCGAGGCAGGCGGGTGTCGACGTGGGCCGGCCGGTGGCGACCCAGCGTCGCAGGGCGGACGGCACGCTCCTGTCGTGGCGGTTGGCCGCCCCCTACCCTCTGGGGCTCGGGGGGGTGCAGCCCTTCCTCATCGACTGGCAGGGCGGGGCCCACCCTTCGGACGCCGACCTGCCGTGGCTGGAGCTCAAGGAGCTACGGGCTGAGCACCCCGACCCGGTCCTCGCGGTCCGCGTGATCCGCGCCCTGGGGGCGCAGGTCGACGTGGCAGCGGGGCCGGCGCCGCGCCTCATCGCGGTGGTCGGCGCCCCCGCTGGTGACCTGACCCTGACCTGACCGGTGCACGGTGGAGCGTCACCAGCGCGAGGCAAGGTACGACTCGTCCGCGCCCGTGACCGCGTTGACGGTGGCCACGTGCCCGGTCCGCGTCTGGAAGCGCCACAGGGGCAGGTGCTGGATGACGACGTCCAGGATGCGGTGGCGGGGCTTCCTCAGGGCGTAGGAGCGGTTGATCTGCCGGACCTGCACGTCCTGCACCAGCTCTACCGCGCGGTCCCGGTCGACGACGGTGCGGTGCACAGCCACCAGCTCGCCGTCCATCCGGGCCCGGTACTCCCCGGCCCGGCCGGCGTGGCTGCCCCACGCCTCCTCCTGGACCGCAACCTGACGGACCGGGGGGACCGCCTCGAGCAGGCCGCGATACTCCGAGACCCCGTCCACGAACACCAACCTGCGTCGGACCAGGGGCGCGAAAGGAGGGCGGTCGGCGATCACCTCGACCCGCGCCACCCAGATCGGGTGCAGGAGCAGCTGCCCGGCCGTCTGCGTCAGGCTGCGGCGGACGCGGCGGCGCACGCCGGCGCGAGCCGCCTCCTCGGTCAGGATGTCGTCGCCGACGACCGTCAGCGCAGCGGTCACCGAGACCTGCTCACCGTCCGACGGTCTCGGGCTCGGCGGCGTGGTACCGGGCCACCAGGTCCTGCTGCCGCGGCGTCGTCGGACCGGTCACCAGGCTCACGACGATGACGAGTGCCAGGCTCAACGGGGTGGCGATGATGGGCTCGGCGTTGGTGGGGAACCAGCCGCCGATCATCAGCACCACGAAGGTCGCAGCCCCTCCGACCATGCCGGCCAGGGCTCCCGCGGTCGTGGCCCCGCGCCACCAGATGCCCAGGACCAGGGGGGCCCCGAAGCTGGACAGCAGGAACCCGCCGACCCATCCCACCATGACGGCGATCAGCCCCGGCGGGTCCAGGGCGAAGACGATGCCCAGGCCCACGGCCAGGAACATGACGGCAAGGCCCACACCGGTGACTAGACGCTCCGCCGCCTGCCTGTTGATGACCCCCTTGTAGAGATCGTGCGCAACACCAGCGGATATTGCCAGCAGCATGGCATCGGCCGAGGACATGATCGCAGCGAGGAGGCCGGCCAGGATGATGCCGGCCAGGATGCTCGGGAGGTACTGCTCGATGGCCAGGATGAAGATGAAGTCGCGGTTGTCCAGCTCGTCGATCCTGCCCATGGCAGCCCCGGCGGTCGCGACCACGGCACCGGCGGCGAACAGCACGGCATAGATGAGGGTTGCCCACATGGAGGAGCGTCGGGCCACGAACGGGCTGCGGGAGGCGAAGTTTCGCATCACCACCGAGGGGGAGATGATGCCGAACCAGATGAAGGCGATGAAGATCCCGAAGTAGGACATCCAGGGTTGGGTGACCTCACCGAAGGCGGGGTCGACCGTCAAGGCCTCGTCCAGCAGACCGGCGAAGTCCCAGCCGCGGGAGAACAGGATCGCCCCGGCGAGCACCACGATGCCGACCAGCATGATCATGCCCTGCACGAGGTCGGTGTAGGTGATGGCCCACATCCCGCCGAGGGCGGCGTACAAGGTGAATCCCAGCCCGAGGACGACCACGGCGGTGCCGTAGTTGATGCCCAGCACGTAGGACCCGATGAGGCCCGCGGCCGTCAGCTGTGGCACGAGGTAGAAGGTCATGGCCAGGACCACGATGACGGCCGCCACGATCTGCACGCTGACGCCGAACCGCTGCCGGAAGAAGTCCGGCACGGTGCGGACACCGGACTTGCTCAGCTGCCCGGCGACCAGAAAGATCACCAGCGGCAGCGCCCCGACAACGCCGAAGGCGTACGTGACGAAGTAGGGCAGCCCGAGCGCCACGCCTCCGCCGACGGCACCCATGAGCGAGCTGGAGCTGGCGATCGCAGCGAAGATGGCGAAGGCGCCGACGAAGGTCCCGATGCTGCGACCGGCCGTGAAGTAGTCGTCCTCAGAGCTGCGCGCCCGCTTGTAGAAGTAGATACCGACAACCGTCATACCGACCAGGTAGAGGCCGACCAGGACCGACTCGGTGACCCTCATCGCACAGACTCCTGCGACTCGAGCCGCTCCACCCAGAAGACGAACACGAAGGACAGCACCACCCACAGCGCCACGCCCAGGGACATCAACGGGATGACCAGGGAGATGCGCCCGATCAGCACATCGGCCGGCCACCACGTCCAGACGAAGACGCTGTAGAGGATCACGACGACGAAGGAGATGAGGCCTGGCTCGTTCCGGAGCCGCCGGCGGGTCGTTGACATAGAAGATTGCCTATCACCCTCAACGTATGGACACAAGACGAAGTCGTGACAGATGCAACGCAGATCGACGGAATGCCCGGGACAGCGAGGCGTGGTCGGGATGGCGCACGCTGGCCCCTGCAGCTCGTGGACCAGTCGTTCCTGTGCACACGTGCAAGGTCGCCGCGTAGCCATCGTTCACCAGCGCTGGGCGGCGCATCACCCGTTGGGCGCAACGTCACTCCACGTCAACACGCCCATGGGCAATACCTGCGACCACGCCCCTGCGGCCTGTCGGACGGCCGCCAGGACAGCGGCATAGGAAGACGTTAAGCGCTGGGGTCTGGACGTGTTGACGTCCTCCTGATGCGCTTGTCGGGCTTGGTTTCCCATCGCTGTCAGGAGGACGTCATGAGTAGCGGTAGTGGTGTTTCGCGTGGTGACCGGAACAGGAACGCACGGCTGGCTCGGCTGCGTGCTGCGGTGCCGACCTCGAACGCGATCGTCGGGATCGACCTGGCCGACGTCAAGCAGATGGTCGTGGTGTGCGACCACGACTCCCGGGTGCTGGCCCGGCGCACCTTCCGGTGCAAGGCCTGGGACCTGGGCTCGGCGCTGGACTGGGCCGCCGCCCACGCCGCCCGGCACGGGTTCGCCGGGGTCACGCTCGCCTGCGAGCCGACCGGGCACCGGTGGCGGATCCTGGGCCAGCTCGCGGCCGACCGTGGGATGAGCTTCGTGTGCGTGCAACCGACGATGTCTGCCTGGGCCCGCAAGTCCGAAGACCTGACGTTCGACAAGACCGACGACAAGGACGCCGTGCTGATCGCGCGGATGACCGCCCAGTTGCGCTGCTACCTTCCCGAGCCGGCTGATGAGACCTGGGGCCGGCTGCGTCACCTGGGGAATCGACGCGATGAGCTGCTGGAGATCCACGGCTCCTCGGTCCACCGGCTGCGCGACCTGCTCGAGTGCGTCTGGCCCGCGGCCCTGGCCACGGCGGCCTACCCGTTCCGGTCGACCACGTGGGTCGCCGCCCTGGTGGTTATCACCGCCCGTGACGGCGGGGACCTGGAGCGGACCCGCCGCCTGGGCGCGGCCCGGTTCGAACGGATGGTCCGGGTCGAGGTGACCAGGAGGGGCAAGACGCGCCCCTGCCTGCGGATCGTGCGCAACCTGTTCACCGCCCTGTCCGACCCCGCCGGCGTGCACACCCACCGTGCCGGCGCGTTCGAACGCATCGCCTGGGTGCTCGACGACTGGGACCGGGCCCGCACCCAGCAGGGCGACATCGAGGCCCAGATGACCGCCGTCCTCGACGAGCTCGAGCTCACCGCCTTGGTCACCACCATCCCCGGCCTGTCCCCGGTCGGCGCGGCCGCGATCCTGGCCCACACCGGAGACCTGAGGCGGTTCACCTCCGCCCGCGCCGTGGTCAAGCACGCCGGCCTGGCACCACGGGAGCGGATGTCGGGCACCTTCACCGGCAAGGCCCGCCTCAGCGGCGCCGGGCGGCCCGAGCTACGCACCGCCGCCTGGCGAGCGGTGTGGGGCTGCCTGCAGACGAACAAGGTCTACGCCGCCCGCTACCGACACCTGACCACCCGGGAGACCAACAGACTCAAGGCGACCCAGGCCCAGACCGTGATCGCCGCAGCGATCCTGCGCCAGCTGCACGCCGTCGTCGTCCACCGCCAGGCCTGGGACCCCGCCATCGCCACCGGCCACGCCCGCGCCCAGGAACCGCTCGTGGCCGCCTGACCCCAACGCGACCTCGCATCAGGCGTCGCGCGTCACCAGCAGGGCCGGGGCGAGCCCTCCGCGGCATTGAGAACCCCTAGGTATCTCGTCGCACATCATGGGCCGCCCCCGGCCCGTCGTCACCAAACCCGATCACACGCTGCAGAGCCACCAAGCTCCATCACCTATGCAGGGACGACGACGGGCACAGGGCACCGGCCCCCTCTTGACGTACAACGCCTCACGCTCATGGTCGGACGCTACGCGTTCACAGCGGCATGGTCGGACGCTACGCGTTCACAGCGGCATGGTCGGACGCTACGCGTTCACAGCGGCATGGTCGGACGCTACGCGTTCACAGCGGCATGGTCGGACGCTACGCGTTCACAGCGGCATGGTCGGACGCTACGCGTTCACAGCGGCATGGTCGGACGCTACGCGTTCACAGCGGCATGGTCGGACGCTACGCGTTCACAGCGGCATGGTCGGACGCTACGCGTTCACAGCGGCATGGTCGGACGCTACGCGTTCACAGCGGCATGGTCGGACGCTACGCGTTCACAGCGGCAATACCGGATGGATTCGGGTGCCGCTCCCGGCCGGCCTCGCGCTGCGCGACTAGACACACTGCAGCTGTTGAAGCGAGGCTGAGGCATGTCCGATCCGCACCTGCTGCGCGCAGTCGCTCAGGCACTCGCTGATCCCCACGCGTTCCTTGCAGTCATCGTGGAAGCGGAGGATCGACGAGCCGCCGTTCACGCTCTCCAGGAGAGATATGGCTGGGATGAACACCAGTCAGAGATGGTGATGGACATGTCGTTCAAACGCGCCACCCGGGCCGACCGCTCCAGCATCATGCAGGAGCTCCGACTCGCGGGCGGCGCGGAAGCATAGCCGTGATCGCGGCAATAAAGGGAGCGCCTGGGTCGCTGACGAATGACTCGTCTACTGTCCCTTCAGTGAGGTACTACGTGCACGGAGCGGGTCGCTCCGGCGAGCAGGCATGGCTTGCGCAGGCGGCTGAGACGGCGGTCTTCGCCGACCATGGATCGGTGCGCAGCGCCGCCGAGAAGGCAGCCATGGTGGGACAACAGGCACCCGCTGGTCCGTACGCCGTGGTCGCTCACTCCCTTGGCGCGGTGATATCCGTGCTGGCCATGCGCGGCCACAATCTGTCTCCCTCGCACCTTGTGCTCGTGGAGCCGGCGCTTTACGACGTCGCACGTGGGAACGCAGCCATTGAGGCGCATATCGAAGCGATGACCCGTGCACGCGACAAGGCCAAGGAGGGAGATCTGTTCGGCTACTGGCAGATCGTCAAGCCGATGATGTTCGGCCAGACCGCCACGAGCGACGCCTGGACCGAAGACCAAGAGATCGCGGCACGGTTCGCGAGCTTGGAGGCGCCGTGGGGCCACCAGATCGACCCAGCCTTCGTGCGTTCCGTGCCGACGCTTGTCCTCACTGGTGGCTGGAACGACGAGTACGAAGCCATCGCCACGGTCCTGGCACAGGCGGGTGCGTCCGCGGCGGTCCTCGACGGCCAGGGCCACCGAGTCCAAGACCACCCCGACTTCCACGCAAGTGTCGAGAACTTCTTGTCGAGCAACCACCGGTGACCGCACCCAATCCGCTGGGAGCGGCTGGGCCTGTCCATCAGGACCGCGACACCCAGCAGTCCCTAGCGCACCGCACGCCAGCGTGCTCAAGGCGGCATCTCCGGATGCATTTTCGTCGACACTTCAGTGGAGCCGGAGAATTGTCAAGAGGTGGGGCCAGGCCAGTCGGCCGAGCGCCGAATCGGCCTCGGTGGTGCCTCCGCGGGCCATAGCTCGCCCGCCGTCAGGTGCACGTTCCCCGGGGAGAACAGTGCGGTGTCCGGCCTCAGGCACGTGCACATGGGCGGTGTCGAGACCGTGGGACGCGCGCCGGCTACTGATGGCGCGCGCGAAGTCGACGGAGGGCCAGACCTGGTCATCGCCGCCGCTGATCAGGAGCAACTCGGGGATGTTCTCGACGCGGATGGTCGCCTGTTCGAGCACTTCCGCGGATACCGCACTCAGGGACGCCCGGTACACAGGCAGGTAGCTGGGCGGCCCCTGGTCAAGTTCGGGAGTGGATGGTCGTTGGATGGGGACGAAGGGCAGGCAGCGTCCCTGCCAGCTCCAGTGGGAGGTCCACCGTTGTTGGTTCTCGTCATAGCCAGCCCAGATCACGTGCGAGGGGGCGAAGGCGGCCACGGCGCGTACGCGCGGGTCGAGGGATGCGGTGGTCAGGGCTGCCTCGGCCCCGAAGGAGACCCCGACGATCGCGAGCGAGTCAGCTTCCTTCGCGAGGTGGTCCAGCGCCGAGGTGAAGGTCTCGATGGGGACCTCCCATGGCCCGGAGGGTTGACCAGGTCCGCCGAACCACTGCAGAGGGAGCGCGAGCGCCCCATGCTCTGCCAGCAGCATGGCCCGCTGGGTGTCGACCCGGCCGCTCGACCCGGCCAGGACGAGTACACCCGTGCCGGTCGGGTGCGCTGGCCGGAAGATCTCCACGCCCGTCACCGTAGCCGCGCTTCACTCCCCGCAGGGCAACCATGCCGATGTCATCGCGGCAGTTGAGTGCGTCGCTCACCTGACCATGCGCACCTCAACGAGATCGTGCAGCCTGGTTTCAATCTTCTCGGTTCCATCGAGATCGAATCCATGCTTGCGGTAGAACGCGATGGCTCTGGCGTTCTGCTGAGCGACCCACAGTTGGGCAGGTTGCTCGCGCAGGGAGCCCTCCAGGAGTGCGGTCGCGACGCCGGTGCCGTACCAGTCGGAGAGAACGTACAGGGAGTACAGCTCCTGGTCCCGTGCGAGGTTCTCGTCCTGGGCGGGTCCGGCGAAGCTGAACCCAATCACGTGACCGTCGGCCACTGCTGCGCGGACAGTTTGATTTGCACCTAGGGTGCTCAGAAGTGCCGCCCAGGAATTGCGACGGCGTTCCAGTGCGGTGTCGTCGTAGAAGGACTCGGGCAGCACCATTCCGTAGGCGTCACGCCAACCTTGCACGTGAACGTGGGCCAGGCCATCGACGTGCTCCATGGCCGGCGTGACGACCTCGAAGCGGGGCGGAGGCGTCCGCATGAGTTCCATCCTTGCATCCCGCTCCAACCAAGGCACGACGCGGCACCGTCGCACGACGCGCCCGCAGCGGCAAGTGAGTGAGTGCAGAATGCGGTTGCCCCTCCTCGCCTTGCACACTGGCATCTTCCACTCGCGAAAGGAACTGCGTGACCTACGACGATCCACGCCTGGCAGTGCTGTACGACCTCGACAATCCCGCTGGCCCCGACCACGACTTCTTCCGACGGTTCGCGGAGAACCTCGGCGCCGAGCACATTGTCGATCTCGGCTGCGGCACTGGCCTGCTCACCGTGACCTTGGCCGAACCGGGTCGGACCGTGACGGGTATCGACCCCGCGGCAGCGATGCTCGAGCGGGCGGCTGCCCGGCCCGGGGGTGAAGCTGTGAACTGGGTACTGGGCACGGGGGACGCGATCGCGCCTGACACGGCCGACCTGGTCATCATGAGCGGGAATGTCGCCATGCACATCATCGGCGACGACTGGCACACAACGCTGGCCGCGATCGCGCGCGGTCTGAGGCCCGATGGGCGCCTGGTGTTCGAAGCACGCAATCCTGCAGTGCGCGCCTGGGAGACCTGGAACGACCCGGTCGCCGAGCGAGAGACACCCGTTGGGTTGCTCCGGGAGTCCCTCACCACGCAACCACCGGACGAGGATGGCGTCGTTGTCATGTGCTGCCACAACGAGTTCGTCGATACTGGTGATGCCCTCGACGTGGCGCAGCCACTCCAGTTCCGCAGCCGCGAGCAGATCGAGGCCGACCTGCTCGCCGCCGGTCTCGTCACCGTCAATGTGTGGCGCGATTGGGCACAGACGCCGTTCGGCGGCGCCGAAGCCCTGATGGTATTCGAGGCAGCGCGCCCTGACTAAGCGCGGCGGGGTGACCAGCTGCAGTAGCGCGTGTTCAGTCCACGGGCCAGCGGTAGGGCATCAGGTCGCCGAGACGCACGACCTCTGTCTGGTTGACCAGCACCTCCGCGTCGAAGTTGTGCGGTGACAGTTGAAGGATGAACTCGCGGCACCGACCGCACGGTGCGAGTACCTTGTGGTCGGCGCCGACAGCAACCATGCGAACGACGACGTTCTGGCCGTGTGTAAGCATGGCGGCCGCGGCGGCGTGCTCGGCACAGAAGCCAAGTGATGATGCCGTATCGACGCAAACTCCCACGAACACCTCTCCCTGCACGGTCTCAAGAGCAGCGCCGACCGTTCCACACGATGCTGACGGTGATAGTTGGCGTGGCGCCACCACATCGGTCGCTCGTTCCCGAAGATCATCGAAGTGCGCCATGTGACCACCCTCGCACGCAGGCTGCACGACAGGATCGACCAGCGGCAGATTAGTGCGTTTTCAGGCGCTCTCTTGGTCTAGCCGTTCGAGGATCCAGGAACGCACCAGCGTAGACGCAGGTAGGTGCTTGGCCTCGGCCACGCTTTGGACCCGCGCCTGCTCGTCGGCGCTCAGCCGTACGGAGTACACCTGCGACCGGTTCGGGCGTTTGCCCTCGGTTCCTGCCGGGTAGGGGTCGTCCTTGGTCCGCTCGGACTCCTCGCGCAACCCGGAGATCAGCTGGGGGTCAACAGTCTTGGCCATCGTCGAGTCCTTCCTGATAGATCTGCAGGTCGGCCCCGGTGGCCGGCCAGGCATTCACTCCGTGCAGCTCGCCGTCGAGATCGCGGTAGGCGATGAGAACCAGGACGCGGCCGGCAGAGGGTGAGCGGCCGATGAACCTGGAGGCGCCCATGCGTGACTTGGGATCCGGCTCCAACGCCACCATGTCGGCGTCGGCCAGGAGCTCGCGGGTCCAGTCGGGGTCGATGTCCAAGGCGTCGGCGTAGCGACTGGAACGGGAGCTGATGTAGTCCATCGACTCGACGTCCCAGTGAAGCTCTGCACTCACTACCTCAGTATGTCACTGAACGACGATGTAGTACAGAGTTTCAGTGGGGCGGCCCACTGCCGATCGTTCAGGAGGTCAATGACGTTGACGCGACCCGCGGCAGATGAGTGCATACGGCGGCGCTGCCCGAAGTCCTGATCCTCAGCTCCGCCGCTGCAATACTGCGGCATGCCACTCGCTCCTCCCGGTCCGCGGCGTCGTACTCGGCCAGGATCGCCGCCTTGAACTCGGCGGTGAACGAGCGCCGCTTGGGACGGTCAGCACGAGGAGCCATGGCCCCATCATCGGCGCCGACGTCAGCAACCGTCATCGTCATCTCAAAGTGTCCATTTCTCGCCCCGTGCGAGGTCAGTAGCAGATCAGCGGTGGTGTCTCACCTCATCCTGACGCACAGGGCTTGACGAACGCCGTGTGGACAACCGAACGCCGCCTGACTAGTCTTGTCACCGACCCCCGGGGAGCGCTGGGAAGAGCGCTGAGAGTGCGGAAAGTCCGCAGACCCGTACACCTGATCCGGTTCGTACCGGCGTAGGGAGCAGGGCACTCGCCGTCGTCGGACGATGGCGGGTCTCGTCGAGGTACCCTCGGGCCCGAGAGAGGGACCGTGATGAGCACGTCGACCACCCGGCCGAGCCGGCCGGCCACGACCACCGCTGGAACCACCGCAGGCGCCACCCCGGCCGAGCTCGGGATCGGCTTGCGGTTCAGCATCCATCCCCACACCGACGACTTCGTCGACGTCATCCTGGGCGCGCTCGCCGACGTCGCGGCGGCAGGCCTGACCAAGGGCCTGGTTAGTGAGACCGACGAGGTCAGCACCTACGTCGGCGCCAAGGACTGGCCCGCCGAGCAGCGCCTGGCCGCCTACCTGTCCGCGGTCATCGCGGCGGCCTACCGCCGCTCCGGCGGCGGGCACGTCGTCGCCCACGCGCTTTTCTCGCGTGGCTGCCCGGGCGAGGTCGCCTGCGACCTGTCGGTGACCGGCCTGCCCAGCCCGGCGCCCGTCGAGCTGGAGCCGACCGGCATCCGGGCCGCGGCCCAGTGGTCGCTGTACCCGCTGCTCGACGGCGGCAGCGACGCGGGGGACCACATGGCGCACATCGAGTCCGCCATCGCCGCCGCCCACGATCGCGGGACGGCGGCGTTGCCGAACCACTACGCCACCAAGCTCACCGGTGACGTGTCCGAGGTGCTGGCCACCGCCGTCGACGCGTGGGCTCAGGTCGGGGCCCACGTCCCGCACGCCGTCACCCACCTGACGATCTCGGTCGGCTCGCCGAGCCAGGCAGAGGGCTGAGCGATGACCAGCACCGACAAGACCGGCGACGGCAGCGTCGGCGCCGGCGCGCCGCGCACCGGCCGGACGCCGAGCGCCCGCCAGGGCTGGGCCATGAAGGACCTCGTCCTCATGGTCGTGCTGGGCGTCGTCTTCGGCTTCGTCTACTGGGCGCTCGTCCAGGCGTGGAACGGCCTGGCCGTGCTCATGGGCCCGGCTGGCGACCTGGCGCAGCACGTCCTGCTCGGCGGGTGGCTGATCGTCGCGCCGATCGCCATCGCGATCATCCGGCGCCCGTTCGCCGGCATCATCGCCGAGGTCATCGCCTCCGTCATCGAGGTCGTCTTCCTCGGCTCCCCCGTGGGGCCGCTGCTGATCCTCGCCGCCGCGATCCAGGGCGCGGGCAGCGAGCTGCCGTTCGCGCTCACCCGGTACCGCCGCTTCGGCTGGGGCGTCTTCGCCCTGTCCGGGCTGCTCGGCGCCTTCCTGGTGTTCTTCTACTCGGCCTTCCGCTCCGGCTGGTACGGGCAGGACATCTTCCCGTTGCGTCTGATCATGCAGTGCGTCTCCGGCGTGGTCCTCGGCGGCCTGCTCGCCAAGGTGGTGGTCGACGCGCTGGCGCGCACCGGCGTCGTCGACAACTTCGCCATCGGCCGCGCCGCGCACCGATGACGACGCCGCCCGGGCCGCCCGTCGTCACGCTCGACGGCGTCAGCGTCCGGTTCCCGCGCCGCGCCACCCCGGTGCTGCGGGACGTCTCCCTGCGCCTGGCGCCGGGCGAGCAGGTGGTGATCCTCGGCGCGTCCGGGTCCGGGAAGTCGACGGTGCTGCACACGATCACCGGCGTCGTCCCGCACACGGTCCACGCCGAGCTGGACGGCGAGGTCACCGTCGCCGGGACGACGACGGCGGCGACCACCGTGGTCGAGCGGTCCCGGTACCTCGGCGTGGTGGCGCAGGACCCCTCCTCGGCGGTGTGCCTGCCGGACGTGGAGCAGGAGCTTGCCCTGCCGCTGGAGAACCACGCGGCCGACCGCTCGACGATCGACCGCCGCATCGGCGATGCCCTCGCCGCGGTCGGCGCCGGCCACCTGCGGCGGCGGGCGACGGCCGCGCTCTCGGGCGGGGAGTCGCAACGGGTGGCGCTCGCGGCCGCCCTGGTGACCGAGCCGGACGTGCTCCTTCTCGACGAGCCCACCTCCATGCTCGACCCCGACGGCGTGGCCGCGGTCCGCGGTGCCCTCGTCCAAGCGGTGCAGCGCTACGGCCCCGCGGTGGTGCTGGTCGAGCACCGGCTCGACGAGTGGGCGGGGGCCGACGGGGCGGCCGGGCTGCCCGCCCGGGCGCTCGTGCTCGACGAGTCCGGGACCGTGCTGGCCGACGGCCCCACCGCCGTCGTCCTGCGCGACCAGGCTGCACGGCTGCACGCAGCCGGCTGCTGGCTGCCGCTGGACGCCGAGCTGCGGGCGCTCACCGGGGCCGACGGCGGCCTCAGCAACCGCGAGAACGTCGCGTTCCTGGACTCGCTGGCCGCCGACTCACGAGAGCAGGCTGCGGAGGCAGACGAGCCGGTGCTGGCCGCGCGCGGCCTTGCCGTCACCCGGTCGACGGGCCGACGGCGCCGCCGGGACCCAGAACCGCCGCCGCTGCTCACCGGCATCGACCTCACGGTCCGGGCCGGCGAGGTGGTCGCCGTGCTCGGCGCGAACGGCGTCGGGAAGTCGACACTCCTGCTGACCCTGGCCGGGCTCCTGCGGCCGCGGACCGGCACGGTGACCGGGCCGCGCCCCGGCCTGGTGTTCCAGAACGCCGAGCACCAGCTCGTCGCAAGCACGGTCCGGGCCGAGATCGCTCACGGCCTGGCCGCGGACAGGAGCGAGCCGATCGTCGACCGGCAGCTCGAGCGACACCGCCTCACCCATCTCGCCGACCAGAACCCGTTCCGGCTATCCGGCGGGGAGAAGCGCCGCGTCAGCCTGGCCGCGATGCTCGCCCACGACCGGCCGGTCCTCCTCGCGGACGAGCCCACCCTCGGCCTCGACCGCCGCGACGCGATCGCCACCGCCGAGACGCTCCGCGACGTCGCCGACGCCGGTGGCGCCGTCGTGCTGGTGAGCCACGACCTGCGCCTGGTGGCCTCCCTCGCCACGCGTGTCGTCGTGCTGGGCGAGGGCGGCGTCCTCGCCGACGGCCCGACCGCCGACGTGCTGCGCGACGGCGAGACCCTCGCCCGCGCGGGCCTGCGGCTCCCAGCCCTGGTCTCCTGGCTCCTCGAGCACCACCGCGACCACCTGCGCACGGTGCTGCGCCGGCTGGACGACGCCGTCGGACGCCGAGAGCAGCGAGTTGCGCCAGAAGCAGGCGCCCAAGCACCTGCTTCTGGCGCGGGAGCCTGCTCTCGGCAGGAGGTGGCCGGATGAGCACCCTGACCGCGCCGGCGGTCGCCGACTCGCCCCTCGCCCACCGCAACCCCACCGTGAAGCTGGCGCTGCTCCTCGCGATCTCGGTCGTCGCCGTATTCCTGCTGGACCCGGTGACGCCCGCCGTCCTCTACCTGCTCGCGCTGGTCGGCGTCGCCGCCACAGTGCGCGCCCCGGCCCGCACCCTGGCGCTCGCGCACGTGCCGTTCGTGCTCTTCGCGCTCGGCGTGCTGATCGTCAACACCCTGGCCCGGCCCGGGGAGGTGCTGTGGCAGGGCGGTCCGCTGCGCGTGACGGTCGAGGGCCTCGAGATCGGCGGGGCGCTCGCCGCCCGGACGCTGCTCATCGGCATCCTCGCCATCGGCTTCCTGCTCTCCACCGACGGCGTCGCCCTGATGACCAGCCTCCACCAGAACGCCCGCCTCGGCCCGCGGATCACCTACGCCGTGCTCGCCGGCTACCGCATGCTGCAGGAGATGCCGCGCGAGTGGGCGACGATCCGGGCAGCCCATACGGTCCGCGCCCCGCTGCGCCCCGACGCGACCGACGGCGCGGTTGCGCCGCGCGGACCCCACCACCTCGCCGGGGTGATCTTCACCCTGCTGGTGGTCTCGGTCCGCAAGGGCGAGCGCATGGCGCAGGCGCTCGAGTCCCGGGGCCTGGGCCTGACCCCGCGCACCACCTGGCGGCCGGTCCGGGTCACCGCGGCCGACTGGCTCATGTTCGCCGGCGTGAGCGCCGTCGTCGCCCTGGTGGTCTCGGCCAGTGCGTGGCTCGGTCACCTGGAGGGCCCCGGTGCGCTCTTCGCGTGAGATCCCGCTCGTCGCGATGGTCAACCCGCCGACGAGCCAGTACTCCGAGAAACTGGCGTCATCCGCTGGCGCGTACCGACTGGTTCGACGCGCGCTTCTACGCCGACCTCGGCCGCACCCTCGAGCGCGGCGGCTTCGCCATGATGTTCATGCCCGACGCGCTGGCGATCCCCGAGGACGGCACCGGCAGCTACGCCACCACGGTCCGCACCGGCGGCAAGGGGACGATCTACCTCGACCCGGTCGTGGTCGCCTCCGTCGTCGCCGCCTCCACCTCCCACCTGGGGATCGGCGCGACCATGTCGACGACCTTCCTCCCGCCCTACGCCATCGCGCGGACCATGCTCAGCCTCGACCACCTCTCCGGCGGCCGCACGGCCTGGAACATCGTCACCTCCACCACCGACGCCGAGGCGCGGAACATGGGGATGGCGGCGATCCCGGGCAAGGCCGAGCGCTACGACCACGCCGACGACGTCGTCCGCACCGTCCTCGACCTGTGGGCGACCTGGTCGCCGGACGCGCTCCGGCTCGACGGCGACGCCCGCGTCTTCGCCGACCCCGCCCTCGTCTCGCGCGTGCCCGACCGGGGCGGCCGTCAGCTCAGCCGGGGACCCATCACCCTGCCCCGCCGCCCGCAGGGCCGACCGGTCCTCATGCAGGCCGGCGCCTCCGAGCGCGGCCGGACCTTCGCCGCACGCTGGGCCGAGCTGGTCTTCGTCGTCGCCGACAGCCCCGACACGATGCGGTCCCTCCGCGCCGACCTGCGCGAGCGGGCGCGCGCGGCGGGCCGTGACCCGGACGCGATGCTCGTCCTGCCCGCCGTCCAGCCGGTCGTCGCCGCCACGGACGACGGCGCGCGCAACCGGCTCGCGGAGCTGGAGTCCTTCCTCGACGAGACCGAGGTCCTGACCATCCTCGCCCGGCTCCTCCACGCCGACCCGGCCACGGTGGACCCGGACGGGGACGCCGTCGCCCTGATCGAGGCGCACCGGGGCGCGACGGGCAGCGACGGCTTCGAGGAGATGCTCATCCGGGCGTCCCGGGCCGAGGACCTGACGGTCCGGGGGCTCGCGTTCCGGCAGGCGATGAGCCAGCTCAAGCCACAGCCCACCGGCTCACCCGCCACCGTCGCCGATTACCTCTGCGACCTGGTGGACTCGTGTGCGGCGGACGGGTTCGCCATCATGCCGGCCCTGTACCCATCCTCGGTCGAGGACTTCGTCGACGGCGTCAGCCCGGAGCTACGCCGGCGCGGCCGGCTGCCGACGACGCCGACGGCCGGGACGTTGCGGGACCGGCTCGGCCTGCCCGCGTGACGACGACGGACGTCGCCGGCCACGGCCGCGACCACCACCCGACGGCCTCCTCAGGCAAATACACCGTGGCGCTGTCAAGCTGGCGGTGCAGCACGCTGACGAACCCCGGTACTCCGGCGCCTGATGAGTGGTCCGGAGCGCCGACGTTCCGTAGGGATCCTTGAACGGAACACGTCTATAAGCGCTGAACCGCGAAGCTCGAGGTTCGGTCTGAAGGGCCGGAGGGGCCACCGGCTACTTACACCACTCAGTGGGGCGTCACCCGGCGAGCTCCGGTCGAGATGCGCGCTGCGGGGCAGTCGTGGTGCCCCGGATGTCCGGCCGGGACTGTCCTGGCACCAGCACAGAGAGGTGATGAGCGCGATGACCGTTCTCGATCCGTTCCGTGAGGTCGAGCGCCTGCTCGGCTCGGCGTTGCGTCAGAGCCCGTCCGCTGCGCTGATCCCGCTGGACCTGTACCGCTCCGGAGAGGAGTTCGTGGTCAAGATCGACCTGCCCGGCGTGGACCCCGGCTCGATCGACATCGACGTCGAGGACCGCACGCTGACGGTGCGCGCCGAGCGGCGCCCGCAGCAGGAGGGCGAGGCCCAGTGGCTGGTGCGGGAGCGCCCCGCGGGGACGTTCGCTCGCCAGCTCACGCTGGGTCAGGGCTTGGCGGTGGACCGCATCCAGGCCAACTACGCCGACGGTGTCCTGACGTTGACCATCCCGCTGGCGGAGGAGTCCAAGCCCCACAAGATCCAGGTCACCGCCTCCGGCGGGCAGAAGAGCATCGAGCAGGGCGGCCAGCAGGGTTCTGATGAGGGGTCCGGCCAGGCACAGTGACGTCGTCGCGGGCGCCGGCGCCAAGCGGCGGCGCTCGTGGCCGGTTCGGAGGTAGCCATGACCAGTGGGTTCGGGTTCGACTCCCCCTTCGATGACCTGATCAACCAGTTCTTCGGCGGACGGGACCCCTTCAGCTTGCTCGGCGCCCGCCAGACCACGGCGCCGTCGATGCAGCGGGTGGACCTGTCGCGGTCCTTGTCGGCGGAGGCGCGCGCTTTGATCTCGCGAGCAGCGGCGCAGGCGGCGCAGTGGGGCAACGGCGACGTCGACGCCGAGCATCTGCTGTGGGCGGTGACCCAGGAGCCTGCGACCCGGACGTTGCTCGAACAGGCCGGGGTGGACGTCGCCGCGTTGGCCTCCCAGTTGGAGCAGGCGGTTCCGCACGGTGAGCCGGCACCTCAGGGTGAGGGGTTGTCGCTGACGCCGGCCGCGAAGCGGGCGCTGCTGGATGCGTACCGGCAGGCGCGGGGTGCGGGGTCGGCGTCGATCAACCCAGAGCACCTGCTGCTGGGGCTGGCAGCGAACACCGAGTCCGTGGCTGGGAGGCTGCTGGCCCGGGCGCTGCCGGACACCGACGCGGTCCGCCCGACCAGCCCGGCCGGCGCCGAGGGCCCGGCCCGGTCGGGCCGGGCGCAGTCGAGCACCCCGACCTTGGACGAGTACGGCCGGGACCTGACCGAGGCCGCCCGTGAGGGCCGCCTGGACCCGGTCGTGGGCCGGGACAGCGAGGTCGAGCAGACCCTGGAGGTGCTGTCCCGGCGCACGAAGAACAACCCGGTGCTCATCGGGGACCCGGGGGTGGGCAAGACGGCCATCGTCGAGGGCCTGGCCCAGCGGATCGTCAACGGCGACGTCCCGGACACCCTCAAGGACCGGCGGGTGATCGCCCTGGACCTGGCCGGGATGGTGGCGGGCAGCAAGTACCGCGGGGAGTTCGAGGAGCGCCTCAAGGGCGTGATCGATGAGGTCACGGCCGCCGAGCGGGAGGTGATCGTGTTCATCGACGAGCTCCACACGGTCGTCGGCGCGGGCGCCGCGGAAGGCTCGATGGACGCCGGCAACATGCTCAAGCCGGCCCTGGCGCGCGGTGAGCTGCAGGTCGTCGGGGCTACCACGGTCGATGAGTACCGCAAGCACATCGAGAAGGACCCGGCCTTGGAGCGCCGCTTCCAGCCGATCCTGGTGCCCGAGCCGTCGGTGGAGGACACGATCGCGATCCTGCGCGGCCTGCGCGACCGGTACGAGGCGCACCACCAGGTCCGGATCACGGACGAGGCGACCGTGGCCGCAGCCACGCTCTCCGACCGGTACATCACCAACCGGTTCCTGCCCGACAAGGCGATCGACCTGATCGACCAGGCCAGCGCCCGGGTCCGGCTGCGGCCCGCACCGCCCCGCCCGACGTCCGGGACCTGGAGGAGAACGCCGCCCGGCTGCAGCGGGACAAGGACGCCGCCGTCGCGGCCGAGCACTACGAACGGGCAAACACCCTCAAGGCCGAGCTGGATGCCGCCCGCACCCGCCTGGAGGAAGCCCGCAGCCAGCGCGCCCCCGTGCCGGAGGTCACCGCCGAGGACATCGCCGAGGTCGTCTCGCGCACGACCGGCATCCCGGTCGCCCAGCTGACCGAGGAGGAGAAGGAGCGCCTGCTGCGGCTGGAGGAGACCCTGCACGCCCGGGTGGTGGGGCAGCAGGAGGCCGTGGAGGCGGTCGCCGAGGCGGTCCGGCGGGCCCGCGCCGGGCTGTCCGACCCCAACCGGCCCGTCGGCTCGTTCCTCTTCCTGGGCCCGACCGGCGTGGGCAAGACCGAGCTCGCCCGAGCCCTGGCCGAGGCCCTCTTCGGCGACGAGGCCCGGATGGTCCGGTTCGACATGAGCGAGTTCCAAGAACGCCACACCGTCTCCCGGCTGATGGGCGCCCCTCCGGGGTACGTCGGCTATGAGGAGGCCGGCCAGCTGACCGAGGCCGTCCGCCGCACCCCGTACACAGTGCTGCTGCTCGACGAGATCGAGAAGGCCCACCCCGACGTCTTCAACACCCTCCTGCAGCTCCTGGACGCCGGCCGGCTCACCGACGCCCAGGGCCGCACCGTGGACTTCTCGAACACGGTCGTGATCATGACCAGCAACGTGGGCGCCGAGCGCATCCTGGCGGCCACCCAGGCCGGCCGCTCCATGGAGGACCTACGCGAGACCCTCATGAACATGCTCGGCCAGTCCTTCCGGCCCGAGTTCCTCAACCGGATCGACGAGATCATCATCTTCCACGGCCTGGACCGCACCCAGCTGCGCAAGATCACCACCCTGCTCCTGGAGCAGACGCGACGGCGGCTGCGCGCCCAGTACATCACCCTCGACATCCAGGACAAGGCCCTGGACTGGCTCGCCAACCGCGGCTTCCAGCCCGAGTTCGGCGCCCGCCCGCTCCGGCGCACCATCCAGCGCGAGCTCGACAACCAGCTCTCCCGCCTCCTCCTGGCCGGCGACCTGAGCCCGGGTGACACCGTCACCGTCACCATCAGCGACGGACGGCTGCACTTCGCGACCACCCGGGACACCGAAACCGACGGCGAACCGCCGCCGGGCCAGATGACGGGCCCGGAGATGAGCGCCGCCCACGAGACAGCACAGGACACCGGCGCCGGAGCCCCTCAGGAAACGGCGGGCTGACGTCCCGCTGCGGGGCGACAAAAGGCGCCCGGAAGGGCAGCTCCGCGGTGACTCGTACGAGAGGGACAGGCGCTCGGCGAGGGGCGAGAGACGCGTCACAGGACCCAGGGGAGGATCGCCGGTCCCGGGGAGGAGCGCCGCTCAGACGAGGTTCGCGACTCGCTGCGCCTCCGCGAACTGCGTGCTCGCGACCTCGACGTGGTAGGCGTTCGCCCGGAGTGTGCTCACGCTGGTGAAGTCGCGCCCGTCCACCGGTCGCCGCGTGGTCGATGAACCCGAAAATCGCGCCGAAAACGGCATCGATCAGGGCGCTGAGGAGGAGCATCCACAGCCAGAACCAGCCGCCGATGACGAAGATCGAGAACAGCAGACCGATGAGCAGTCCGAACCAGGCACCTCCGACGGCACCCCGCAGAGCCGCCTGAGCGTTCGTCTGCCGGCCGGTCACCTGTTCCACCGACCGCATGCCGGTCCCGACGATGCGAACGTTCTCCACAGGCAAGCCGCGATCGGAGAGGAGATCGACAAGGCGCTGGGCGCCCGCGTAGTCGGCGAACTCCGCCAGTGTGCGGCAGTCCGCCCGGCCACTGGTCGCTGGGTTCTGGGTCATGGCGATCTCCAAGGAGCGGTCCGGCGCCGAACCCGACTGACCGAACACTCCCGGCCCGCGACGTGCACCTCGTCAACAGGCCCCACCGATCCCGTACAGGGGCTACGGCACCGCCGGCCCTCGCCGCTGGATGACCCTGATCGCACCGGCACGGGCATCGATCCCCCCGCCGTCATCGCGATCCCCGAGACTTGGCCCATGCCACATCCCGCTCAGCCGCCCCCGCCCCCCCGCTCACGCTCCACCTCGGTGTCGTGCTCGAACCCCGCGCGGCCGAGCTCGTGCGCTCGGCACTCGAGACAACCCTGCCCGAGCGCCTGGCCGCCCGCTTTCCCGACACCCGGTGGACGGTGTCCGTAGTCCACGAGGTCCTCACCCGGCCACCGGCCGGCCGCACCGAGCTCCTCGAGGAGACCCGGGACCGCATGCTCGACGCGGACTGGGACCTCGCCATCGTCCTGACCGACTCCCCACTACGCGACGGGCACCGCACCCTCGCCGTCGTCACCAGCCCGGTGCACGGCGTCGGCCTGGTCTCCGTCCCGGCGCTAGGACCAGTGCGAGTACAGCGGCGGGCGGAGGAGACCGTCGTCGGTGTCGTGACCACGCTGCTCGGCGCGGAGGCCGAAGGGCGCTCGCCAGATCGGCGGCTGCGTCAGCTCGCGGCCGACACCAAGGACCATCCGGGTGACAACGCGGTGGAGTTCGCAGCCCGCGTGCTCGGCGGGAACCTCTGGGTTCTGCTCGGGATGGTGCGCGCGAACCAACCATGGCGCCTCGCCCTCCGACTGTCGCGCTCGCTCACCGTCGCCGCCGCCAGCGGCGTCGCGGCGCTCGTCACCTCCGACCTGTGGTCGCTGTCCGCCTCCTACGGGTCGCTCAGACTCACCGGCCTCGGGGTGCTGTCGGTCGGCGCCCTCACCCTCGCGCTCGTCCTCGGCGGCGGCCTGTGGGAACGCGCACGGCACCGCCGGGAACGCGAGCAGGTGGTCCTCTTCAATCTCGCCACCCTCGCGACCGTCGTCATCGGCGTGCTGGTCTACTACCTCGCGCTGTTCGTCCTGGCATGGCTCGGCGCGCTGCTCCTCGTCCAGGGATCGGTGTATGCCACCTCGGCGGGCACGGCACTTGGCGCAGCGGAGTACGGGCGCCTTGCCTGGCTCACGGCGACGATCGCCACGGTCGGCGGCGCCCTCGGCGCGGGCCTGGAAGACTACGACGACGTGCGCGACGCCGCCTACACCCACACCAGCGAGGCAGTCCAGCCGGTGGGCCGCGAGACCAACCAGGACGGACCAACACAGACCTGACCACGGCGGCTGAGCCGAGACCGGGGCCGCGCCCAGCCCGTCGCGACTCCCAACTCGCACCGGCCCCCTGCCCGATACCGCGCCAACGCGCCCTTTCGCCCTGACTCGTGCCACTTTCGGTTGAGTCGCGACCTGGTGTGACGTTGCTGCTGGTCAGCGGCTCGCGCTGAAGGGCGGCGACACACTAATTCGGGTCGATAGGCTCGTCGGGTGGTGTTCGTTCGCAAGGTCCGGACCGCGTCCGGGGCGACGGCGGTGCAGATCGCTGAGCGCCAGGGCGGTCGGGACAAGGTCCTTGAGCACCTGGGGTCGGCCCACGACGATGCCGAGCTGACCGCGCTGCTGGAGGCGGCTCGACGCAAGATCTTTCCTGGGCAGGGAGAGCTGGACCTGACCGCGGGCTCGGTGCCGGCGGGGCAGTCGATGATCACGGGCAAGTCCAGCGCGCTGCTGTGGCACGTGCTGTCCAGCGCCTACGCCCGACTGGGGTTCGACGTGCTGGGCGACGCGGCGTTCGAGCAGCTGGTCCTGGCCCGGGTCATAGAGCCGACCAGCAAGGCCGACTCGGTCCGCGTTCTCGATGAGCTCGGCGTCCCGCACGTCTCGCTGCGCACGATGTTCCGGTCCCTGGCCCGCGCCCAGGCGTGGGGCTACCGCGACCAGATCGCCGCCGCCTGCTTCGCCCACGCCGCCGCGCACGGTGACCTGACGCTGTGCCTGTACGACGTGACCACGCTGTACTTCGAGGCCGAGAAGGAGGACGACCTGCGCAAGGTCGGATTCAGCAAGGAACGCCGGGTCGACCCACAAATTGTCGTCGGGCTGCTCGTGGACCGGAACGGATTCCCCCTCGAGGTCGGCTGCTTCGAAGGAAACCAGGCCGAGACCGCCACCATCCTGCCGATCATCCGCGCGTTCCAGGAACGTCACGGGCTGGCCGACATGGTCATCGTCGCCGACGCCGGGATGCTGTCCGCGTCAAACCTCAAGGACCTCGACGCCGCGCACCTGCGGTTCATCGTCGGCTCCCGAGCCGCCAAGGCACCCAATGACCTGGCGTCCCACTTCCGCTGGCACGGAGACGCATTCACCGACGGGCAGATCATCGACACCATCACCCCGCGGGTGTCCACCACCGCTGCCCGCAGCGCCAACGACACCAAGAAGCGCGCCGAGCCGGTCTGAGGTTCCCCCCGGAGCGTAGAGGCATCCACAATGAGGATCGAGATGCCAGAGCCAAGGAAGAAGTACGACCGGGAGTTCCGTGAGGGAGCGGTCCGGATCGTCGAGGAGACGAACAAGCCGATCGCGCAGGTCGCCCGCGATCTCGGTGTGAACGAGGGCACGCTGGGCAACTGGGTCCAGCGGGCCCGCGCCGCACGCGAGGGCCGTGGCGAGCTGTCCAAGGACGACCACAAGGAGCTGAAGCGTCTGCGCGCGGAGAACGCCGAGCTGCGGATGGAGCGTGACGTCCTCAAGCGATCCGTGGTCCTGTGGGTGAAGGAGGCGACGAAGTGAGCGTGGCACGCTTCATCGCCGACCAGAGGACCAACTACGCCGTGCCACACACCCTCGTCTGCGCCCTGCTAGGGGTCTCCCTGGCGTGGTTCTACAAGTGGATCAAGCGCGCCAACGGCCCGGGCGCCGCGAGCGGGTTGTTCACCGACACCGACCGGCGCCGCGACTCCGTCGACCGCGCGGTGAAGGTCGCGTTCAAGGACGCCAAGGGGCTGCACGGCTCCCCGCGCCTGCATGCCGACCTGCGCGACGCTGGCTGGGAGATCAGCGAGAAGACGGTCGCCGAATCGATGCGCCGCCAGGGTCTGGTCGCCCGCGTCATCAAGCGGCGCGGTGGCTTGACCAGGCAAGACAAGACCAAGAAGCCGTTCCCGGACCTGCTGTGCCGGGACTTCACCGCGCCAGCGCCGAACTGCAGGTGGGTCGGTGACATCACTGAGATCCCGACGGCCGAGGGCAAGCTGTACCTGGCCACCGTCATCGACCTGTACTCCCGCCGGCTGCTCGGCGCGGCGACCAGTGCCCACCCCGACGCTGAGTTGGCGTGCGCGGCGATCCGGATGGCCGTGACGGCCCGCGGCGGCAAGGAGGCGATCTGGCGAGAGGACCAGGCCGAACGTCTCGTGTTCCACACCGACCGCGGGTCGACCTACTCGGCGACCTCGTTCACCACGTTGTGCGCCGACCTGGGGATCCGTCAGTCGATGGGCCGGGTGGGGTCGTGCCTGTTAACCGGCCAATCGCCCCGGCAGGGACGTCCTGGAGGTGGCCGACCTCGCAGTGGGGGTGTTCGCTTCGGGCGGTGCGGAGGCGTAGGTATGAGGCATGGACACCGACGCCGGTGCTGTCAGTCTTCGCCAGGTCGAGCAGCGCTGGGAGCTGTTCTGTCCCACCCGGCCCGAGCTCGTCGCCGTCCCCAACGCCTACCTGGGGTACCTGGTTGACCGGAACTACTCGCCTCGCACCGTGCGCACGTACGGCTTCGGGCTGGTGGCGTTCTGCCGCTGGGCCTACCGCACGGGCACGGACATCGAGGCGGTGAGCACTGATGATCTGCTCTCGTTCTTGTCCGCGTGCCGCCAGCAGGTCGTGGCCGGTCGGGGCGGACCGAACGTGCTCGACCTGACCGGGCGCCGCACCGACCGCCTTGCCCCGGCCTCGGTGAACCTGCGCCTGGCCGCCGTGGCGGGGATGTATGAGTACCTGGCGATGCGTGAGCCCGGCCGGGTCTCTCCAGTGCCCAAGGGACGGCCCTCGAGCTGGTTCGCCCAAGGTGAACGCTCCGGGTTGCTGGCCCACACCAAGCGTCGACCCGCGCCCCGGTCCCGGCTGCGCTTACGGACCCCGCGACGACTGCCTCGGGCCCTGACGCCGGCCGAGACCAGGGCGCTGCTGGCCAGCCTGCGCAGCCGACGGGACCTGGCGATCGCCGGGCTGATGCTGTACTGCGGGCTGCGCTCGTGCGAGGTGCTGGCCCTGGCCGTGACCGACGTCGACATCGGCGGCCGGTGGTTGCTGGTGCACGGCAAGGGCGGCAAGGACCGCCGGGTCCCGTTGGACGGGGACCTCGCCGCGGCGATCAACGCCTACCTGCTCACCGAGCGCCCGGACACGCCCAGCCCGTCGTTGTTCGTGGTGGCCAAGGGCCCTACCCGAGGTCATCCGCTGACCCCGGCCGGGCTGCGCACGATCTTCCGCTACCACCGCGCCCGCAGCGGGGTCGGCGCCGGCGCCCCGCACGCGCTGCGGCACACGTTCGGTACCGCGCTGGCCGAGGCCGGGGTCGACCTGGCCGTCATGCAGTCCCTGCTGGGGCATGCCCACGTCGACACCACCGCCCGGTACATCCACCTCGCCCCGACCCACGTGAAGGCTTCCTACGATGCTGCCCGCACCCGGCAACGCGACACGTCCAGCTGAACAGCACGACCGTGCGGAGACACCACGAGAGGTGCTGGCCGCCTACCACGCCCACCAGGGCCGCACCGGTCGCGGGAACAGCGCCTTCACGGGCGCGGCGAAAGCGTTCCTGCGGCGCTGGCCGTACGTGCAGGACTGGGCGGCCGAGCCGCTGAGAGTGCAGCTGTCCGCAAGCACCGCCACCCGCCCGTTCCTGACGTTCCTGCTCGTCACCGGGCGGTTGCGGCCCTCGTGGGAGTACCTGGTGCACCGCAAGTTCTCCTCCCTGTGGCGCGACCTGCCCGGCACCGTGATCGGGCAGGACGTCCAGGAGTTCATCACCGCCGCCCGCGCCGTCGGCTACTCCGAACGGGTCGCCTCGGCCATGGCCTCCCAAGTGATGGCCCGGGTCCTGTTCGCCACCGGCAAACGCCTGGACCAGGTCACCCACGACGACTTCGACGCCCTCGCGGCCGCCGGCCAGGCACGACAGGAAGCCACCGGACGCACCTGGAAGCACTACCGTGCCTGCGCCACCGCGACCCGGACCGTGCTGTTCCACCACGGCGTCCTCCCCGCCCCACCTGCGCCGTGGGAGCAGCGTTGGCCGTTCGCCCGACGCCTGGGCGGCGTGCCCGAGCCGATGCACTCGATCCTGGTGCGCTACCTGGACCGCAAGTCCGTGACCTGCAAGATGACCACCGTCTCCTCCCTGGCGACCCGCCTGGCCCACTTCGGCACCTTCGTCACCACCCTCGAGGCGGACCTCACCCCCGCGGGTCTGGACCGGGTCACGCACATCGAACCGTGGCTGGTCGCGCTCACCCGGACCGAGAACACCAGGTCCGGCGGCCTGCTGTCCGTGCCCGAGCAGGCCCGACGGATCCTGGCAGTGGCCAACTTCTTCACCGACATCACCGAGTGGGACTGGCCCGAAGCACCGCTGCGCAAGCTGCTCTACGCCTCGGACAACCCGCGCCTGCCCCAGCCCCTGCCCCGGTTCCTCCCGCCCGCGGCCGACCAGGCCCTGACCCAGGCACTGGCCGACTCACCCAACCGGCTGGCCGCCGACGCCCTCCTGCTGCAACGCGCCTGCGGACTCCGCATCGGCGAGCTGGTCGACCTCGAGCTCGACGCCGTCATCGACGTCCCCGGCGCCGGCTCCTGGCTCAAGGTGCCCCTCGGCAAGCTGGACACCGAGCGGATGGTCCCGATCGACACCGAGACCCTCACCCTGGTCGACCGCATCAGCACCACCCGCAGCCCCGGCCGACCTCTCCCGCACCCACGCACCGGAAGACCCGCGGACTTCCTGTTCACCGCACACGGCCACCGGCTCAGCCAGTCCCGGCTGCGCGCCGAGCTCGACCGGGCCGCCGGCGCCGCCGGGCTCGGACACATCACCCCCCACCAGCTGCGGCACACCTACGCCACCGCCCTGGTCAACGCCGGCGTCTCCCTGCAAGCCCTCATGGTCATCCTCGGCCACGTCAGCGCCGAGATGAGCCTGCGCTACGCCCGTCTCTTCGACAGCACCGTCCGCGCCGAGTACGAACGCGCCCTCAGCCTGGCCAAGTCGCGCCTGGGCCCCCTACCCACGCCCGACCACGCCACCGACGAGCCGGACCAGGACCACGACTGGCGCACCACGCCGACCATCAAGACCGCCCTGGCCGGTGGCTACTGCCTCCGCGCCCCGGCGCAAGGGCCCTGCGCCTACGCCAACCTGTGCGAGCACTGCCCCGCCTACCGGACCACCATCGAGCACATCCCCGTCCTGACCGCCCAGCGCGACGATGCCGCCGCCCTCGCCCAGGACGCCACCGACCGAGGCTGGGACGCCGAGACCGAACGACACCTACGCCTGATCAGCCGGCTCAACACCCACATCGAGCAGGCAGCGACACGCCGCACCCCTGCGTGACCAACAGCACAACACGTGCCCCCGCGCCCCCACCAAGGCCCCGATTAACCGGATAATGCTTCGACAATGCAGCCGCGGAGGCGTTCTTCTCATCCCTGGAGTGGGAAGTTCTCTCCCGGCACGAGTTCGACACCCGCGCCCAGGCCCGCGCGGTCGTCATCGACTGGGCTTACGGGTTCTATAACCACCAGCGCCGCCACAGCGCGGCTGGCATGATGTCACCCGTCAACTACGAGCAGTCCACCGCAGCGTCCGTCCCGGACGCCGCGTAGCCCGAAACCCTCCACGATCTGGGGGGAACCACAGTCTGGGACCCCACGGTGCACGAGCGATCGTGGCGGGCCGTGTGGGCCTACTCCGCCAAGCGCGCCGCCCGTGACGCCAAGACGCTCACCCTGCAGGAGAACCGGGCCGAGGCCGTCGTCGCTGGTGAGAAGGCCGCCCGCGCACCCAGGTTCGTCAAGACCAAGAACGGCTCGACGAAGCTGGATGAGGCAGCGCTGGCCCGCGCCAGGCGCCTCGTCGGGCTCAAGGGATACGTCACCAACCTGCCCGCCGACGTGATGCCCGCCGGCGAGGTCATCGCCTCCTACCACTCGTTGTGGCAGGTCGAGGCCTCGTTCCGGCTGTCCAAGAGCGACCTGGCCGCCCGCCCGGTGTTCCATCACGAGCGTGACGCGATCGAGGCCCACCTCACCGTGGTCATGGCCGCCCTGGCCATCGCCCGTCACCTACAGGACAGCACCGGGATCAGCATCCGCAAGATCGTCCGAGCACTACGCCCGCTGCAGCAGATCACCATCGACATCGCCGGTCACGAGCACACCGCCGCCGACCCGCTCACCGACACCGCCCGCGACATTCTCACCGCCACGGGCACCGAGTGGCAGACACACTAACCTGGCACGAGTCGGGGGACCAACACACACCTGACCACGGCGGCTGAGCCGAGACCGGGGCCGCGCCCAGCCCGTCGCGACTCCCAACTCGCACCGGCCCCCTGCCCGATACCGCGCCAACGCGCCCTTTCGCCGCGAGACGGGCCACATGCAATACCCGCTGGTCCGACCCTCACCCGGGCTCTGAAGCGCGCCGTGCCATCCCGCAGCCATCGTCCCGTAAGACCATCCTCAACCGGGGAAGCTGTCGAGCGCTGGCCGGCACCGCACGTCGCCCCTTCCTACTCCGGAAGACTCGTCGGCGTGTCGAGTAGAGAGCCTGGCAGATGGCAACCAACAATCTGGATTGACGAGCGTCACGTTAAGAGGCTGCGAGGTACCCAGAGTGGAGCCTGAATCTGCGGACCCCCACCCTCAGGGAGTCGACCTTGCGGCGGTGCGCGTCGCTTTGCATTGGGTCAGCAGCCTGCGACGCGGCGATGTCGACGCTCTCTGGCCCTTCACGACCCGCGACTACCGGCTGGCGCTGACGCAATGGTGGATGCTGGCCAACCCCGGTGTGCTGGAGCACCCAGCCGCAGCGGGGAAGACCCGCGACGCCCTTGCCCGAGAGATAAGCACCGGCGATCACGATCTCTTCATCCATCTACGGCGAGTTCTTGCCCGCGACTTACGAGCGTCGCTCGCCTACTTAGGCGATCTGGAATTGGCCGCAGGAACCGCCGCCCGGGTAGTGAGCCCAGGTGTGGAACTCGTTGCGCTCTTCGTCGAGGAGGACGTTCCTGGCGGCTCCTTCGCTCCCGGTGCATCGGCCAGAGTGGTCACGGTCGCTGTCGAGGTGGACGGCGGTGACGAGTGGAAGGTTGCGGGACTCAACTGTGTGGCTGTCCCTGGGTGGCCGCCCGCTTGGACCAAGGTCGACGCCAGCCTCCGCGAAGACTGACCACGACGAACTGCCGCACCTTGGTGAACGCGGTAGCACTGCCGACCCGTTGCGGGCCGGCTTGTCGCCGGTCCGAAGGGATCCCCCTGCGGTCTTGTTTTAGTAGAAGGTGACTATCTCGGTGGTGTGAGCTTCCGCCGTGTACTTTAGGCCGACCTGATACCGCTTGATCTCACCGTCGTCATCAGGAAACTCCACCTGGACGCTGTACATCATCGCGTCGAGCTCAGGCGCCAGCATACCGTCTCGTGAGCCCGATTTGAATCGCAGGTTGTAGACAAGACCGTTGGTGAACTTGGCCTTGATCGCCGCGGCGAGGGCATCCTTATCTAGCGCGTCGAGCCTGGCTCGACTCAGCGACGAGCCATGGTTACCTTTGAGGTACTCGATTCGCTTCTCATCGATGACCACGTCCGTGCTCGTGACCGGCTGACGGTCACCGCCAAGGACAGTCAACGCAAGCGCACTGTCCTCATCTGCCCAGGCTGGCACCCCATTGTTCAGGCGATGCCCGAGGTACGGACCGTAGAGGTACTCCTCGATACCGACGACCCGGAACCCGCTATTTTCGCACGGGTAACCAACCTGATTTGCCGTTCCATCGTCCTCCATTTCGGTGATTATGTGATCGCGCAAACGTAAGCCGACCTGCGGCAGATACATCCCTGCTTTGAGTGGGTTCCACGTTGAGCAGTCGACGTAGCCGAGGTACGCCTCGGTCGCTCCGGTGAGCGCTGCGTCGACGTGCCGCAATTGGCCAGCTGACAGGTTCGTCATGTAGACGACGAAGTACTGATCGTGCGGCTGTCGCGGGAACCCTGCTGGCCCCACGAGGTGTCGATCTAGCTCTCGCCAGACGAACTCGTTAGGCAGCATGAGGATGTCGCCGACGCGAAGCGCGGTCTTTTCTGGCCCATGCTGCTTCAGCGCGGGGATCCACTTCTCCGCAAAGAAGTAGCCGTACATGTCCTTTTCGGAGCGCGTGGAGTCGAAGATGAAGGCCGCCTCATGCCGGCCGGGTTGCGGAACAAGCGCATTGCGGAGTTCTGAGTAATCGACGCCCGCGGCCTTAAACTTCTCCACCAGATCGTAGTGGCCGACTCGGATAATCTTCTGCACCTGTTCCGGTTTCAGGTCTAGGTGGTCGATGAGGCTCGTCAGGCCTACATGCGTGTAGTTGTTGAGCGAGTGGATCGTGAACGGTCGCTCGCTCAACTCGCGGACGGTCAATGGGTCTGAACTCATGGGCCTACCGGGCGCGGGACAGCTCATTTGTCAGCGAGTCCTGCACGTGAGCCGTCGCCTGTTGCGCGCTGGGGGGTCCACACGGGAACAGCGCGAGGGAACGTTCACCTCCTTGTTGGTCTCCGCTCATGAAGCAATCATCTCAGAGGCCACCGACAGACTTCATGCCCAGTTGCCCCCGCGTGTCCCGTAAGACCAACCTTGAACGGGAACGATGCAGGTCAGCGAGTGCATCTCTGTGCGGGTGTCCCACAAGACCCGCCCGAGAAAGAGCCCGGTGAAGGGGTGATGAGTGGGACAAGGCCGAGGAGGTCCAGACCGGGGTGCGAGGTGACCGTCGGGCGCGTGCGCGTCCTGTCGGCCGCCAACGGTTCGCTCTGTGACCGACGCTCCACCAACGGTATAGCCATCCCCGCTAGTGCATGTGTATGCCATCTAGCAAGAGCGCGCACATCGGCGGAGTCGCGATGTCACGCACCTGCGCGCTCCGAAGTCGGGTACCTCACGGTCGTGACGTCATGCCATGGAGCGATGGGTCACAGGGGAGCGGACGGGGGAGTGAGGCACTCCCGCCCGTCGTGGCATGACGTCGGTCCGAGTCGCGGGTTCACCCGAGTGCCGTCGAAATGGGTGTGCGTTGCACGATCCTCTGACCTGCGGTTACGCTCCGATCTGGATGTCCAGGGTGTGTGTCCCATGTGGGCAAGTCCCCCTCCGGACACAAGACAAGCCGCTGACCTGCGGATATGCCGTCAGTTTCCTCGGTCTCCGACACAAACCCCCACGCGATGGCCACCTTTCGCGAGTGCGTCGTTATGGGTGGAGGCGCTGTGCCTCTGCAGCGCAAAAGGGGGTCGGGTGCTCCGGCTCAGCTGGGGGCGGGGAAGTGCGGCGAGGAGCTGCTCGAGCTCCTCGTAGGTGTTGTAGTAGTGGACTGAGGCACGGACAAGGTCTGGCAGGCCACGCTGGGGCAGTCGGCAGCCGGGTGGACAGCAAGCTCGCCTCGGTGGCCCCTTCGTGGGTCCGCACCACACCTGCACCCCCTTCGGGCGTGCAGCAATGCACTAAGCCCCGCGTCCCACGTGCCGAACGCCCATGTCTGACCTCAGCCGCCACACGTTCCGGCTTGAGCTGGCCGACGGGGAAATCCACGGGTGGAGCAAGGTCGCCGTCAACCTGGCGTCCAAGACACTGAGGTTCCCCCCGGAGCGTAGAGGCATCCACAATGAGGATCGAGATGCCAGAGACAAGGAAGAAGTACGACCGGGAGTTCCGTGAGGGAGCGGTCCGGATCGTCGAGGAGACGAACAAGCCGATCGCGCAGGTCGCCCGCGATCTCGGTGTGAACGAGGGCACGCTGGGCAACTGGGTCCAGCGGGCCCGCGCCGCACGCGAGGGCCGTGGCGAGCTGTCCAAGGACGACCACAAGGAGCTGAAGCGTCTGCGCGCGGAGAACGCCGAGCTGCGGATGGAGCGTGATGTCCTCAAGCGATCCGTGGTCCTGCCGGTGTTGGAGGCGACGAAGTGAGCGTGGCACGCTTCATCGCCGACCAGAGGACCAACTACGCCGTGCCACACACCCTCGTCTGCGCCCTGCTAGGGGTCTCCCTGGCGTGGTTCTACAAGTGGATCAAGCGCGCCAACGGCCCGGGCGCCGCGAGCGGGTTGTTCACCGACACCGACCGGCGCCGCGACTCCGTCGACCGCGCGGTGAAGGTCGCGTTCAAGGACGCCAAGGGGCTGCACGGCTCCCCGCGCCTGCATGCCGACCTGCGCGACGCTGGCTGGGAGATCAGCGAGAAGACGGTCGCCGAATCGATGCGCCGCCAGGGTCTGGTCGCCCGCGTCATCAAGCGGCGCGGTGGCTTGACCAGGCAAGACAAGACCAAGAAGCCGTTCCCGGACCTGCTGTGCCGGGACTTCACCGCGCCAGCGCCGAACTGCAGGTGGGTCGGTGACATCACTGAGATCCCGACGGCCGAGGGCAAGCTGTACCTGGCCACCGTCATCGACCTGTACTCCCGCCGGCTGCTCGGCGCGGCGACCAGTGCCCACCCCGACGCTGAGCTGGCGTGCGCGGCGATCCGGATGGCCGTGACGGCCCGCGGCGGCAAGGAGGCGATCTGGCGAGAGGACCAGGCCGAACGTCTCGTGTTCCACACCGACCGCGGGTCGACCTACACGGCGACCTCGTTCACCACGTTGTGCGCCGACCTGGGGATCCGTCAGTCGATGGGCCGGGTGGGGTCGTGCCTGTTAACCGGCCAATCGCCCCGGCAGGGACGTCCTGGAGGTGGCCGACCTCGCAGTGGGGGTGTTCGCTTCGGGCGGTGCGGAGGCGTAGGTATGAGGCATGGACACCGACGCCGGTGCTGTCAGTCTTCGCCAGGTCGAGCAGCGCTGGGAGCTGTTCTGTCCCACCCGGCCCGAGCTCGTCGCCGTCCCCAACGCCTACCTGGGGTACCTGGTTGACCGGAACTACTCGCCTCGCACCGTGCGCACGTACGGCTTCGGGCTGGTGGCGTTCTGCCGCTGGGCCTACCGCACGGGCACGGACATCGAGGCGGTGAGCACTGATGATCTGCTCTCGTTCTTGTCCGCGTGCCGCCAGCAGGTCGTGGCCGGTCGGGGCGGACCGAACGTGCTCGACCTGACCGGGCGCCGCACCGACCGCCTTGCCCCGGCCTCGGTGAACCTGCGCCTGGCCGCCGTGGCGGGGATGTATGAGTACCTGGCGATGCGTGAGCCCGGCCGGGTCTCTCCAGTGCCCAAGGGACGGCCCTCGAGCTGGTTCGCCCAAGGTGAACGCTCCGGGTTGCTGGCCCACACCAAGCGTCGACCCGCGCCCCGGTCCCGGCTGCGCTTACGGACCCCGCGACGACTGCCTCGGGCCCTGACGCCGGCCGAGACCAGGGCGCTGCTGGCCAGCCTGCGCAGCCGACGGGACCTGGCGATCGCCGGGCTGATGCTGTACTGCGGGCTGCGCTCGTGCGAGGTGCTGGCCCTGGCCGTGACCGACGTCGACATCGGCGGCCGGTGGTTGCTGGTGCACGGCAAGGGCGGCAAGGACCGCCGGGTCCCGTTGGACGGGGACCTCGCCGCGGCGATCAACGCCTACCTGCTCACCGAGCGCCCGGACACGCCCAGCCCGTCGTTGTTCGTGGTGGCCAAGGGCCCTACCCGAGGTCATCCGCTGACCCCGGCCGGGCTGCGCACGATCTTCCGCTACCACCGCGCCCGCAGCGGGGTCGGCGCCGGCGCCCCGCACGCGCTGCGGCACACGTTCGGTACCGCGCTGGCCGAGGCCGGGGTCGACCTGGCCGTCATGCAGTCCCTGCTGGGGCATGCCCACGTCGACACCACCGCCCGGTACATCCACCTCGCCCCGACCCACGTGAAGGCTTCCTACGATGCTGCCCGCACCCGGCAACGCGACACGTCCAGCTGAACAGCACGACCGTGCGGAGACACCACGAGAGGTGCTGGCCGCCTACCACGCCCACCAGGGCCGCACCGGTCGCGGGAACAGCGCCTTCACGGGCGCGGCGAAAGCGTTCCTGCGGCGCTGGCCGTACGTGCAGGACTGGGCGGCCGAGCCGCTGAGAGTGCAGCTGTCCGCAAGCACCGCCACCCGCCCGTTCCTGACGTTCCTGCTCGTCACCGGGCGGTTGCGGCCCTCGTGGGAGTACCTGGTGCACCGCAAGTTCTCCTCCCTGTGGCGCGACCTGCCCGGCACCGTGATCGGGCAGGACGTCCAGGAGTTCATCACCGCCGCCCGCGCCGTCGGCTACTCCGAACGGGTCGCCTCGGCCATGGCCTCCCAAGTGATGGCCCGGGTCCTGTTCGCCACCGGCAAACGCCTGGACCAGGTCACCCACGACGACTTCGACGCCCTCGCGGCCGCCGGCCAGGCACGACAGGAAGCCACCGGACGCACCTGGAAGCACTACCGTGCCTGCGCCACCGCGACCCGGACCGTGCTGTTCCACCACGGCGTCCTCCCCGCCCCACCTGCGCCGTGGGAGCAGCGTTGGCCGTTCGCCCGACGCCTGGGCGGCGTGCCCGAGCCGATGCACTCGATCCTGGTGCGCTACCTGGACCGCAAGTCCGTGACCTGCAAGATGACCACCGTCTCCTCCCTGGCGACCCGCCTGGCCCACTTCGGCACCTTCGTCACCACCCTCGAGGCGGACCTCACCCCCGCGGGTCTGGACCGGGTCACGCACATCGAACCGTGGCTGGTCGCGCTCACCCGGACCGAGAACACCAGGTCCGGCGGCCTGCTGTCCGTGCCCGAGCAGGCCCGACGGATCCTGGCAGTGGCCAACTTCTTCACCGACATCACCGAGTGGGACTGGCCCGAAGCACCGCTGCGCAAGCTGCTCTACGCCTCGGACAACCCGCGCCTGCCCCAGCCCCTGCCCCGGTTCCTCCCGCCCGCGGCCGACCAGGCCCTGACCCAGGCACTGGCCGACTCACCCAACCGGCTGGCCGCCGACGCCCTCCTGCTGCAACGCGCCTGCGGACTCCGCATCGGCGAGCTGGTCGACCTCGAGCTCGACGCCGTCATCGACGTCCCCGGCGCCGGCTCCTGGCTCAAGGTGCCCCTCGGCAAGCTGGACACCGAGCGGATGGTCCCGATCGACACCGAGACCCTCACCCTGGTCGACCGCATCAGCACCACCCGCAGCCCCGGCCGACCTCTCCCGCACCCACGCACCGGAAGACCCGCGGACTTCCTGTTCACCGCACACGGCCACCGGCTCAGCCAGTCCCGGCTGCGCGCCGAGCTCGACCGGGCCGCCGGCGCCGCCGGGCTCGGACACATCACCCCCCACCAGCTGCGGCACACCTACGCCACCGCCCTGGTCAACGCCGGCGTCTCCCTGCAAGCCCTCATGGTCATCCTCGGCCACGTCAGCGCCGAGATGAGCCTGCGCTACGCCCGTCTCTTCGACAGCACCGTCCGCGCCGAGTACGAACGCGCCCTCAGCCTGGCCAAGTCGCGCCTGGGCCCCCTACCCACGCCCGACCACGCCACCGACGAGCCGGACCAGGACCACGACTGGCGCACCACGCCGACCATCAAGACCGCCCTGGCCGGTGGCTACTGCCTCCGCGCCCCGGCGCAAGGGCCCTGCGCCTACGCCAACCTGTGCGAGCACTGCCCCGCCTACCGGACCACCATCGAGCACATCCCCGTCCTGACCGCCCAGCGCGACGATGCCGCCGCCCTCGCCCAGGACGCCACCGACCGAGGCTGGGACGCCGAGACCGAACGACACCTACGCCTGATCAGCCGGCTCAACACCCACATCGAGCAGGCAGCGACACGCCGCACCCCTGCGTGACCAACAGCACAACACGTGCCCCCGCGCCCCCACCAAGGCCCCGATTAACCGGATAATGCTTCGACAATGCAGCCGCGGAGGCGTTCTTCTCATCCCTGGAGTGGGAAGTTCTCTCCCGGCACGAGTTCGACACCCGCGCCCAGGCCCGCGCGGTCGTCATCGACTGGGCTTACGGGTTCTATAACCACCAGCGCCGCCACAGCGCGGCTGGCATGATGTCACCCGTCAACTACGAGCAGTCCACCGCAGCGTCCGTCCCGGACGCCGCGTAGCCCGAAACCCTCCACGATCTGGGGGGAACCACACCTGGGAGAACGCGTGGGACCGGTTCACCCCGTTCCTGGCGTTCGGGCCCGCGCTGCGCAAGGTCATCTACACGACCAACTCGATCGAGAGCCTGAACTACCAGCTGCGCAAGATCATCAAGAACCGCGGCCACTTCCCCAACGACGCCGCCGCGATCAAGCTGCTGTGGCTGGCGATCCGCAACATCGAGGACAAGCGCGCCCGAGAACGCGCCAAGGAGGCCGGCCTGCCCAAGGGCTCGCCGCGCAAGGCCCCCGGCAAACTCGTGGAGGGTTCCGTCGTCCAAGGTTGGAAAGCCGCTCTCGGCGAGCTCTCCCTCGTCTACCCAGACCGCGTCAACACCTACCTGTAAACCCATTGTGACCCACATCACTCACACAGAAAACTTGACACGCTCGGGCCAGGGCGTCCACGAGGACGCCGGCAGCCCTGACCCCGGCCACCGCCTCATTCAATCGCTGCTCGACCCGCCCACCGGCGGCTGCCGCGGACCGGCAGGAGATGACCACACCACGCAGGGCCTGACCACGGGTGACCGAAGTGGCGCCAGATGGGCGCTGCGATTCGTGGCTGCCCAGGGACCTGAACCGGGCCTCGGCGTCCAGCACGTCCAGCCGCATCCGAGACAGCTCCCACCGTGCCCGCGGCAGCACCTGGGCCACCTCGGTCAGGACACCCCGTGCCTCGCACAGCTCGATGGACCCCGACCTGTCTTCCTCACCCACCCCAGATCACCCCCAGCCACGACACGCGGCCGACCATCACACGACGGCCTCCCTCCCCGGTGTCGTAGGCGCCCGGCACCAGGCCCCGAACTGCCCGCCGGTGCGGGTCCGTCATCGCGGGGCTCACCACCTCCGGGTGGGGCGACGTGTCGTCGGTCATCTCCTGCTCCCCTCGCCTGATCCCCACCCCCGACGGGTGGGGTCCTCCTGGCCACCACACGCGGCAAGCGGGTCGGTGCGGGGTCCACCAATCGCGGCAGGACCATGCGGTGGGGCGAACGGTGCACGGGGACAGCAGCAACCCCCCGGCGGCCAGAGGCTGCCAGGGGGTTGTCCCTCAGGGATGTCAGGACCGGTGGGCGCTCTCCCACTGCTCGTCAGTCTCTGGTGCAGGCGCCCCCGCTTGGCGTAGTCCATGCCCTGCTCATCCAGCCACGCCTTGATGGGCGTGTCGACCAATAGACGTAAGGTCTGAACTACCCTGGACCCAACCGCCCCCGGGCCGGAAGGCGCGATTATGACCGCAAACTCAGCAGGGTTGTACGACCGCGACTGCGAAGTGATTGCCCGTATCCAGCATCTGCGTTTCTTCCCGGCGCACGCCATCGAAGGAAATGGCACGCACCTCATCGACGAGGACGGTCGACGCGTCCTTGACATGTCGGCGGCCTGGGGTGCTGCCACGATCGGTTACAGCCACCCGGAAGTCGTGGCGGCGGTCTCCTCAGCCGTCCGCTCGATGCCGGGAGCCAGCATCCTGTCGATGACCAATCCGGAGGCGGTCTCACTGGCCGAGGAACTGCGTAGCCTGGTCCCGGGTGAAGAGGACAGAAAAGTGTACCTGGGACACGCGGCCAGCGATGCTAACAGTGCCGTGATTCGCAGCGTCCGTACCGCGACAGGGCGGCCACGCGTCGTCACTTTTGACGGGTCTTACCACGGTGGACTCGGGGATGCCGAAGGCGTCTCCGGTCTATATCTTTCGCGCGCGGGTGCCGATGCGTCGGCGGTGGCCGTGGTTGCCTACCCCTCCGAATCCATCCCCGGATCGAGTGCAGCCGCCCTTACTGCAGTGCGCACTGAGCTGGGGCGCGGTGATGTGGCGGCCGTCATCGTCGAGCCATTGCAGTGCGACGGTGGTGTCCGAGTTCCACCCGCAGGGTTCCTGACGGCTCTCTCTGATACGTGCAGCGCCTTCGGTGCGTTGCTGATCTGTGATGAGGCCAAGGTTGGACTAGGGCGTACGGGCCTGCTGCACGCCTTTCAAGTTGATGACGTGACCCCCGACATAGTGACATTCGGCAAGGGGCTGGGCGGCGGCCTTCCGTTGTCCGCCGCCGTCGGGCCGGCGAGCATATTGGACGCCGCTCCGGCCTCAGCGCTGCTGACGACGGCGGGTAACCCAGTGGCAGCCGCGGCGGGACGTGCTGTCCTGAGAGTCTTGTTGCGCGATGGTCTTGCGGCCCGCGCCCAGAAGCAGGGGGAGCGGCTGGCGCGCGGGCTTGACGAACTGGCCAGCCGCCATTCGTGTATTACACACATTCGCGGGCGTGGATTGGTTCGTGGCGTGGAAGTGTCCCACCGAGACGGGCGACCTGCGGGTGATACGACGGCAAAGGTGGTATTCCGGGCCTATCAGCTCGGCGTGATCGCTTACTGCGTGGGAGCACACGGCAACGTCATCGAACTGACTCCCGCCTTGATCATCGCCGATTCCGATATCGACCTGGCCCTGGCGGTCCTGGACCAGGCGTTCGCTGACGTTGAACGAGGGCTCGTGTCGAACGCCGAAGTTTCTGCATTCACCGGCTGGTAGGGCCTCGGAAGTCAGTATCGGAACCGGAGACGCGCCGCGACCTCTTCGGCGACCATACGCCCGTACGTTGTCCACTCGTGACGCCGTACGGTGAGATAGGCCTCCAGCAGGAGCGGGTGAAAGGTACGGGTCACCAACTCACTCGACTCCAATGCTACGAGGGCCTGACCGAGGTCGGGCGAGAAGGTCCGCACGCCTCGCTCCGCTCGCTCTGCCTCCGTCAGCGTGTCTGGGTCTACGGTGATCTCCGGGGAAAGAGTCAGATCCTTGTCGACCCCGTCGAGAGCCATGGCGAGGAACGCGGCGACGGCGAGGTAGGGGTTGGCGGCGGCATCGGCCACCTTCAACTCCATGTTGGCCTGGGCATCCTCCCGGCCCTGCTGGCCGGCCATGTACCGAACTGACGCCTCGCGGTTGCCTTTGCCCCAGCAAATATAGGAACCGGCCCAGCTGTGAGGACGGAGCCGAGTGAAGCTGAGCACGCTGCCGCCCAGCAGGGCAACAGTGTCCCCGACGTGGGCAAGGACACCTGCGATCATGTGCTCACCGGCCACTCCGATGCCTGTGGGGGAATTGGGGTCGTGGAACACGTTGCGCCCGTCCCGCCGGGCCGAAAGGTGGATGTGGCAGCCGTTCGTTGCCTCGCCCGGCACGGGGACGGGGGAGAACGAGACGAGCAGGCCGTGGGCCTGTGCGGTGCGCGCTATCACCAACCGGGCGAGCAGGAACTGGTCTGCGGCAGTCACGGGGTCTGCAGGCTCCAGCGAGACCTCCAGCTGACCATTGCCGTACTCCGGATGCAGCTGTGACACGGGGACGCCTGCCGCGGCCAGGGCCTCCAGCAGATCGAGGTGGAAGGCTTCGAGCTCGATGAAGGGGGTGTTCCCGTAGCCAGGGCCGGCATGGGCAAGGACCGGGTCATCCTTGGTCCCGCGGAATACGGAGAACTCCAGCTCAAAACCTACGGTGAAGTCGAACCCAGCCACCTCCGCGGTCGCGAGAACGTCTTTGAGAGCGGTTCGCTGACAGATCGGATCGGGCGCACCGTCCAGACGGCACAAGTCGGAGGGAGCCCAGGCCAAGCCGCGTTCTGCGTCGAGGACCGCCAGGGCACCCAGGTCCGGTATGCAACGGAGGTCACCGATGGCAGCATCGATGTTGGGCGTACTCAGCACCGCGTCATCTACGGCGAGCAGGCTCGCGACGCTACGGGAAATGGTGGCTCCGCCGGCCGCAGCAGTGTCTAGGCGGGCACGCGGAAGCACCTTGGACCGAGCAAGGCCGGCGTTGTCGATGTAGGCGACCAGCAGGGCGGAGACGCCATCGAACACGCCGTCCTCGGTTCCTGTCTCGTTTGCCTTATGGGGTGAAGTCATCGGATCCCTTTCTACGCCTGCCCAGCCCACGGCATTCAGACGGGCTGTGGTCGGTTTGGCGTGCTGCTTCGGCTTTCACGGTGCGGCGGATGTGTTGCCTCTGTCGTTGAAGTCAGGCTCTGTGCGGCTGAAAGGTAGGCGACGAGCATGATCGTCGCCACGGTGTCGACGGCATCGTCGGCCGGCACGAAGCGGGGGTGATGAAGCCCGGGAGTTTGCGACGTCGCTTCACCGATCCCGGCGAAGATCATCAGCGACGGGAACAAGGAGCCGTACCAGGCGAAATCGTCGGCCCCACAGGAACGGACCGGGTCGGCCTCTGCAAGACCATGATCCTCGAGGGCGCGGGTGACCAGGTGTGCCAACCGATGGTCGTTCTCCAGGACGGGCTCTCCCCACTCGAACCTGCAGTTCGCCGTGCACCCGTGAGCCGCTGCAACGCCTTCTGCGACCTGGGCGATGGCGGCGGTGACCAGGCGGCGGTCATCTTCGGAGAACGTGCGCACGGTGCCCTGGAGCAGCACCTCCTCCGGGATGGCATTGTGGGAGTCGCCGCCGATCACCCGCCCGACCGACACGACGCTGGGACTCATGGGATCGACCCGCCGTGACACCACATGCTGCAGCGCCTGGATCACTGCGGCGGCGGCGACGATCGGGTCGCGTCCACGGTGCGGATAGGCCGCGTGCGAGGGGACCCCGCAGATCCGCAGATCGAAGTTGTCGGATGCTGCGTTGATGGGGCCAGCCACTGCGGAAAAGGTACCGGCCGCGATCATGGGCTGAAGGTGCACGCCGATCATCGCGCGGATGTCCTTCCCGGCCAACGCGGGACTCGAGACGAAGTCCTTGGCTCCGGAGGGGTAGACCTCCTCTCGTGGCTGGAAAGCACCGATGAGTGGTACTGGCGTCCCGATGGCCTGCACGGTGCCGAGAACGGCCACGAGGGCCGCGGTGTGGACGTCGTGACCGCACAGGTGGGCCACGCCGGGAACAGTGGAGCGCCAGGGTTCATTGCTGTCCTCCTGGATCGGAAGCGCGTCCAGTTCTGACCGAAGGGCCACAGCCGGGCCCTGCTGCCCACCACCTGCCCAGACAAGGAAACCTCCTTTGATCCTTACGGGGTCGGATTCGCCAAGGAGGTCCAAGACCCTAAGAGCCGTCCCCTGCTCGTCTCCACCCACCTCAGGATGGGCGTGAATATCACGCCGCAGGAGGCGAGCCGATGGGAGACGACGGGACAGTTCTTCATTCGCCCGACGGCGCAACTGGGTCCAGTCAGCCTCAGTGGTCGGACGATTGTCGTTACCTGTTGTCACGAGCCGCCCCGCCCGAGGACCCGGGCGTCCTCGCGACCCCCAGTTCCTAGGTTGTAGGCGCGCAGGGCGTTTCCGGAAGCGATCATGGTGGCGATTCGTCGCGCGTCGTCGGCCGAGGTCCAGCCCTCGGCAATCCACGCATCCAGCAGCCGGTCCATCTCGTGCCGCCAAAGATGGGCACTGACGGTGTACAGCTCAGCGAGCCCGTAGGCATCGGAGGAGAACAGCACCTTGGAGAAGGGGGCGATTTCCATGACCTGCCGGACGGCTACCGTGGCGCTCGGACCCAGGTACTGCGTCGCCAGTCCGACATCGCAGTACACGTGCGGGAACAGCTGGGCGGCAATGGCGGCCTCTCTGATGTACGGGTAGCAGTGAAGCAGCATCATGTTTGTGCCCGTTGTCCTTGTCGCCACGAAGAAGTCGCGCAGGCGTGAGGGGTCGGAACGGTGTAGCAGCACGTCGCTGTCCCCGTAACCGGTGTGGAACTGAATGGGTTTCTGGTAGGGGATGGCTGCCCAGATGAGGTGCTGCAACAAGGTGGGGTCGGAAATCCGGTAGTCGCCGGAGGACTCGGCTCCGGCCAGCCAGCGCCCCACCGCGTCACGGACCTCACCGTCCCCGGGAGCCTCACCACGGAGGTCGAAGCCCCACCGGTAGGCGATGATGGACTTGAAACCGACGGCACCGATGGCGCGTTCGTCCAGGGCTGCGGTGAAGTCTGCGGCGAAGCCTTCGGCACTACTTCCTGGTCCAACCTGCTCGGCCACGGCCTCCAGACGCACGATCTCCTCGCCGATCGATCCCGTAGCAACGGCCATATCCTCGGGGCTCATCAATTGGTCAGCAGCGAATCCGGTGTCGATGAGATACCGCTCGATTCCGGTGAGCGGCATGAGTGCCGCATGAGCGTCCTGGGCGCACATGTTGGCACGATGGTCGACATACTCCGCCACTGGGACGTGACGGGGGAGACCGAGCGCGGGACCGCAGATCGCCCGGATGGCCAGTCCCACGGGGGAATCCAGGCTTTCGGTGCCTTCCGGCGCCGGCCAGTGTGCCTCCGTGCTGAGCAGGCGGAACTCCTGTGGGCTGGGTGCCTGCCTCAGTAAGCCGTGGCAGTGGTGGTCGATCAGGCCCAGGTCGGTAGTGGCAGGCACGGGTCCTCCGTCAGTTCTCTGATGTGGAAGTTGAGCGGGTGGTTGAAGGGCTGCTGAAGCCGTGCGTCGCCCAAGCCTCGTCGTAGTCTTTCATGCGCGAAATCGGGAGGTCTCCCATGGCGTCTAGGACCCCCGTGACCACGGCCTCGACGACGGCCATGGCATGGACGACGGAGTCCAATGGGTGAGGAGCGACCAGACTGGTCGTGAGAACTGCGTCGGCGTGCTGCGCGATTGGGCTCATCCAGTGGTCTGTCAACAAAATCACCTTCGCGCCCCGCCGTGCGGCCTCTGCGGCAAATGTCACCGTGCTCGGTTGGTACCGCCGGAGGTCTGTCACAAACACGACGTCCTTCGGCCCCAGGTCGACGATGACGGAAGTGCGATCTTCCACGCTGAGGTAGTGAGTCCTTGGCCGCAGCACCTCTAACAGCATCACCAGAGTCTTGGCCACCACAGTGGTGAACCTGCCGCCGGTGGCATAAACCGTGCTTCTTGGCGAGGCGAGCAGGGTGACCGCCTTAGCGAAGTCGGCCGGGTCCAGCCGCTCAAAAGTTTCCTCTAGGCCTCGTACGAACACCTGTCTCGAGCGGCCGAGCGGATCGTCTTCCGCCTGGTACTCCTTGGCCTGCCGCAACGGAATCCGAGCCTGCTCCTGCAACTCGCGCCGTAATGCCTCCTGGAACGCTGGATAGGAACTGAAGTCCAGACGATCGACCAGGCGCAGCACGGTTGGAGCGCTGACTCCGGCCGCCGCGGCGACGGCGGCCGTGGTGGTCAGGCCGGCGACCGGATAGTCGGCCAGCAGAACGCGCGCAGCCTTCAACTCGGCCGGCGGCAACTGCGGCATCTTCGCGCGCAGCCGCTGGGAGACAGTCTGCATGACGCGTACGTTATATGTGCTACCCGTTGACAGCAAGGTTGTTGCGCTCATAACGTTCGGGTACCGGTCCGGGGCTCGCCCTTAGGCGTGCCAGCGCCCCGGACGACCAGCTAGCCCAGCCAGGAGGCTGCTATGACCACTGCCCCTCGCGGCTCGACACGAGCCGTCACAACCGCTGCCGTGGCCGCGGCCCTTACCCTCGTGGCTGGATGCTCCGGCGGGACGGGTGACGACGATCCCATCAGGATCGCGCACATCGGTGACTACTCCGGTGACTGGTCCTTCTACGACGTGCCAATTCGTGACGGGCTGCAGATGGCGGTGGAGGAGATCAACGCGAACGGTGGCGTGCTGGATCGGGACATCGAGCTGATCACGGCCGACACGGGCGGGGACCAGGCAGAGGCAGTCCGCGGCGTCGAGGAGGCGCTCGACGACGGCGCCGTGTACATCACCGGGACGACCGCGTCGGGGCCATGGGGTGCGCAGGCGTCCGTCGCCTGCGGGGAGGGAGTCCCGATCTCCACGGGCGATGGCACCTCACCCACGCTGGTGCCCTCGGCGGGTGACTGCGCCTACCACCTGCTCATGCTCGACACCGTGCAGGCCGGTGCCACCGCGCAGTACGCGGTCGACGAGCTCGGCTACGAGTCCGCCTATGTCCTTGGTTCCAGTGACGACGCCTATACGGAGGGCCTGGCCGCCTACTTCGCCGACGCCTTCACGGAGAACGGAGGCCAGGTCGTGGCTGAGGAGGAATTTCGGATCGGGGCCAGCGACTTCAACGTCCAGGTGACCAACATTGCCGCCCTCGACCCGGCGCCCGACGTCATCTTCACGTCGATGTTCACGCCGGACACGCCCCAGTTCCTGCGCCAGCTGCGAGGGGCCGGGGTTGACATCCCGGTCATCTCCGGCGACGGGTCGGTCGACTCGAGCGTCCTGGAGGCCGGTGACGCCGCCGAGGGCCTGGTCGCAACCTATCACGCGTGGCCTTCCGAGGAGAACCAAGTTGCAGAATTCTTGGAGACCTTTGAGGACCCAAACCCGAGCTCGTCCCCGCAGAACATTGTCACCGCCGTGGGTTACGACGAGGCATACCTGGTCGCGCAGGCCATCGAGGCGGCCGGGGAGGCCGACCCGGAGGCGATCGCCGAAGAGCTGGACAACATCGAGTTCAGCGGCGTGACCGGCTCGTTGCAGATGGACCCCGAAACACACCAGGCGGACAAGGCCGTCACCCTGATCGAGGTGACGGACGGCCAGTACGAGTTCATCGAGACCTTGTTGCCGGACTACGTCCCCAGCGCAGGTTGAGCAGTCAATGACGGTGCGGGACGAGATCCTCGGTGTCGAAGGACTCGAGGCGGGCTATGGGCCGGTCCGAGTCCTACACGGTGTCGACCTCACGGTGCGGCGTGGTGAGGTCGTCGCGGTCCTGGGAGCCAACGGGGCAGGCAAGAGCACGCTGTTACAGGCGCTGGTGGGCATGGTCCAACCCCGAGCTGGAACGGTAACCCTTCTCGGTCAACCGGTCCAGGGGCGGCCGCCGGAGGACATCGTCCGTCGAGGCCTCACGCTCGTCCCGGAAGGGCGTCGCGTGTTCCCGCGCCTGACCGTTGCCGACAACCTGCGGATGGGGGGGTACTCGCGCAGCGACCGGACGGCCATGGCCGAGGACATAGACGAGATGTTTGACCGGTTCCCGGTGCTCGGTGAGCGTCGCAGCCAGCACGCCGGGACCCTGTCCGGGGGCGAGCAGCAGCAGCTTGCCATCTGCCGGGCACTAATGTCCCGGCCCGAGATCATCCTCCTCGACGAACCCTCGCTGGGACTCGCCCCTGTCATGGCCCAGCAAGTGTTCGAGCTGGTCGCCGAGCTGCACGCTCGGGACGGGCTCACGGTCGTCCTGGTCGAGCAAAATATCTCCCAGGCCCTCGAGCTGGCCGATCACGCCTACGTGTTGTCGGGTGGCCGGTTCACGACGAGCGGCACGAGTGCGCAGATCGCGGCGGCGGCACACGATCTGGAGGCCTCCTACCTGGGGGGGCAGTCGGCATGAGCCTTACCCTATTGACGCAACAGCTCATCAATGCGCTGAGCCTGGGTTCGATATACGCGTTGCTTGCCCTCGGCCTCGCCGTCGTCTTCAGCGTGCTGGGTCTGTTGAACTTCGCGTATGGGGAGATCGTGACGGTCACCAGCTACGGCGTTGTCCTGTGCGTGGCCGCGGGCGCGCCGTTGTTCCTGGCTGTCGTGGTGGGCTTCACGCTGGGGGCCTTAACCTCGTTGGTCACTGAGGCCGTGGCGTTCCGGCCGATGCGTCGAGCGCCTGCATACGCGGTGGTGTTCTCCTCTTTCGCCGTGGCTGTGATCATCCAGGCGACCATCCGTAACGTGATCTCCCCGCGCCCGCAAGGTATCGCGGTCCCCGCCTGGCTTGACCGGGTGCTGTCGCTGGGCACCATTCGGGTGCCAGTCTTGTCGTTAATCACGATCGCCATCGCGGCCGTCGCCATGGTGGCCCTCAGCGCCCTCTTGCAGCGGTCCCGTCACGGCATTGCTATGCAGGCGGCCGCGCAGGACTTCCAGGCCACCCGCTTGATGGGGGCCAAGGCGGGAAATTTGATCCGGCTGGCCTTCCTCATCTCCGGGGTTCTGGCAGCCGTAGCTGGCTTGCTGTGGGTGATGCGGGTCGGCAGTGCCACGCCCGGCATGGGATTCACCCCGCTGCTTCAAGCGTTCGTCGCGGTGGTCCTCGGAGGCCTGGGGAACCTGCGAGGAGCCGTTGCAGGCGGATTTGCGCTAGCCTTTCTCGAGGTCTCACTGCAGGTCTTCCTGCCTAACTCCCTGGTCCCGTTCGTGCAGGCGATCACGCTAACGCTGATCATCGTCCTGCTGTACTTCCGGCCGCACGGCTTCGGCCGCCGGGTCGAAGGCAGACTCGCATGAACCGGTGGTCCACGCTGAGGCTGCGTGCTGCCGCGGTCACGTTCGCGGCCCTGGCGGTGCTGATGCTGGTTGTCGGAGTCGTGGGGGAGACCATGCTCGGCCGCAGCGACCAGCGGGTGGTAGTGGAGTTCTTGCTCACGGCCGGCATGGTGATCGCCATCCAGTGCTTCGTCGGCAACTCAGGCATCATCTCTTTCGGCCACGTCGCCTTCTTCGGCCTCGCCGCCTACGGGACGGCACTTGCCGCCATCCCTGCTGACGTCAAAACGGATGCTCTGCCGGCCCTTCCAGATTCTCTCGCGAGCCTTGAGCTGGGCCTGATTGGGGCGGTCGGGGTGGGGGTCCTGGTAGTCACGGTATTCGCGGTCGCCACCGGTGCCCCGTTCTCACGCATGGACGTCTCCGTCGTACCCATGGCTACGCTCGCCTGGCTCGTAGTCATCCATGCGGTCATCAATCGATGGAACGGTCTCACGGGCGGACCCACCGGCATCTCTCGAGTGCCGGACCTGGTAGGCGTACCGCAGGCGCTGGTCACCGTGCTGTTCATCACCGCCGTGGCTCTGCTCTACGGTGCTTCGCCATGGGGGTTACGCCTTCAGGCCGTGCGAGAAGACCCCGTCGCGGCTGCCTCGCTCGGGATTCCCGTGGCCCTGACTCGGTTCATCGGATGGATGGTCAGCGCAGTGCTGATGGCTGTCGGCGGTGGCATGTGGGCGCTCAACGCGCTGGCGTTCAGCCCCGCCCAGTTCTTCTTCGCCGAGACCTTTGCGCTGCTGGCGATGTTGGTTATCGGTGGCCTCGGGTCGGTCACCGGTGCAGTTGCCGGAGCAGCCGCCATCACCGTGCTCTCGCAGCTACTGCGTGACCTGGAGAACGGTTTGAGCATCGGCACCCTGTCCCTGCCGGCGCTGCCAGGCATCATCCAGCTGGCCACCGCCGTCCTCATCCTTGGGGTGCTTATCTGGCGCCCAGGTGGCGCCTTTGGCAATCGCGAGATCGGCGATCTCCTGCCGAGAGGAGGGAGAGTCAAATGACGACGGCCAGCGCGCCGATTGAGGTGCCCCAACCGAGTTCCGCGACCCACGGAGCGGGCAACGTCGGGTTGATCGTCGATCGTGTGACGAAGAGTTTCGCTGGTGTGAAGGCCTTGTCAGAGGTCAGCATGGCGGTCATGCCGGGAGAAATCGTAGGACTGATGGGTCCCAACGGATCGGGCAAGAGCACGCTCGTGAACGTGATCAGCGGGATCCTTACGGCCGAGTCGGGAAGCGTGCGCATAGACGGTGAGGACGTGACCAGGGCCTCGGCCGGTCACATCGCGCGCGCTGGGGTGTCGCGCAGCTTCCAGACCGTCCGGCTCTTCCGGTCGCTCACGGTCCGGGACAATATCGCCGCCGTCGTCAGGGGTAGCGACTCACCTGTCGATGAGGTGGCGCTCCAACTGATGGACCGGCTTCGAATCGGGCACCTTGCCGATGCGCGCGCGGGTGAGCTCGCCTACGGTCTTCAACGACGTGTCGAGGTGGCTCGCGCCCTAGCCACTGGCCCCCGGTACCTTCTCCTGGACGAACCCGCCGCCGGCCTCAACGATGTCGAGACCGACGAACTGCAGCAGATCATTCGAGACTCGACCTCACCGGAGGAGTTCGGTTGTGGGGTGCTCGTCATCGATCACGACATGCACATGATCACCGCATTGTGTGACAAGCTGCACGTCCTGGCCAGCGGTAGGACCATCGCCGAGGGGCAACCGGCGCAGGTGAGGGAGAACCCGGAGGTAATCACGGCATACCTCGGCACCAAGAGGCACTGATCCACGACCTCCCGAGCGCCTTGACAGCCTTGACCTGCGGTTATGGGCTGATCTCGATGTCGAGGGCGTGTGTCCCATGTGGGCAAGTCCCCCTCCGGACACAAGTCATGGCTCTGACCAGCGGAAACGCGGTAATTTTCGACGATCGGCGACGTGAACCCCCACGCGATGGTCAGATCTGCCTCAACGATCGCGGCAGCGGTTACGGGGAGGACTAGTCCTCGGGGTGCTCTTCAGCCTGTGGCAAGAAGATGATCCCCCGCTCGAGATCGACCCCAGCACCATGAGGATCGTCATCCGCCTCCGAACCGGGCCTTGCTCGGGATCGGCGGCGATCGAAGTGTCCTTGGGCGAGGTGTCAAGGTCGTGGGAGAGGTCACCGTCGACCCTGCGAGCCCTGGGCGCACGCGTTGTGGACGCGGGTCCACGCGCACCTTCGTCAGCTCCGTGCCGCACCTCGAGCGGGTGAGGGTGCATATCGGCCCGCAAGCCGGTGCACCCCGCTGCCCGGGCCCTGGCCCCGTCTACGGGTCCGCGTCAGGGTTGGCTGCCTCTAGCGGCGGACTCCCCAGAGGTCCACCTCGAGACCGGCAGGATCCACATACCAGCAGTGGACGGCGTTCGGGTCCTCGGCGTCGAACCCTGGGATGTCGATGGTCACAAATGGACCCTCGCCCGATGGTAGGACGATCTCGACATGCATGGGGATGATGACCTCGTCCGTGCCGACGACGTGGAAGGGCGTGCCGAAACCGGCAGGGGTCAGGTAGGTGTGCACCGTTCCCTCCTCGCACTCAAGGACCCGCTCGTGGGTCCAGGAGGGGGGTGGGGTCCCGGGGACCGCGGTCGGGAACACCAGACCGAGGCCGCTCAGGAGAACGACGGGTGCGACGAGCCGGATGACCATGATCTTTTCTCCTTGTCCCGTGCGCCCGGCGTCAGGCGACCTGCTGCAGGAAGTTCGACACCAGGAGGTAGACGTCGGCCTCCTGCACGTAGCCGTCAGCGATGCGGTAGCTGACGACCAGCGGGACGCGCACCTGCCGCCCCGTCGCGGCTACACCGGCGAACTCCCCGGTGTGCGTGCCCACGACGAACCCCTCGAGGACCGCGGTTCCCTCTCCCACGGTGGTGCGCACCACCTCCGCCCGCGCCTGGAGGGCGACGTGGTAGACGTGGTGCAGCATCGCGGCGATGGCCTCACGCCCGACGTAGTCCTGCCCCGAGGCGACGTCGTGGAAGACCGCGTCCGGCGCGATCAGCGACGTGTCGTGCTCGGCCGCGTAGGCCTCCAGCACCTGCCTGGTCTCCTCGACGGACTGTGTCCCCTGGATGATGCTCATCAGACTCCTCCTCCGGTCTCCCGGCGGGTGCCGGATGACCGGACGCTAGGAGTCGGGTGTTCCCGCCGTGTTCCCGTCGGCGAGGCGTCGCGCCACCTCCTCGGCCACGTCGGGGTCGGCAGACCGCTCCACCGCGTCCTGGGCGGCATGCGCGGCCCGGTCGGCCTCCTCCGGGCGTCCGAGCCTGCGGTAGAGGCTGGCCAGGTGCGCCTGCGCCACGGCTGCGTGCCGGTGGTTCGCCGTGCCGCGGAGGAGGTTCAGCTCCTCCGTCCGGGCCCGGACGGCACCGGCCGGGTCGCCGCGGGCCTCGTGGACGTCGGCGGCGATGCGCAGGCCGACGCTGAGCACATACCTGTCCCGGCTGCGGCGGAGGATCCGGATGCCCTCCTCGACGGCACCCAGGGCCGCGTCGAGGCTGCCCAGTTGCAGGAGCACCCGGCCTCGGTGGATCAGGATGACCCCGCGCCGGTGGTGGTCGGCACCCACCCCGTCCCGGGCGAGCGCCCGGTCCAGGAGCGTCAAGCCGTGCTCCGGGGCCCCGAGAGCCACGTGGGTCATGGCGAGGTAGTCGAGGGACCAGGCCGCCAGGTCCCAGCTGCCCCCGTCCTCGAACACCCTGGTGGCACGCTCGAGGATCGGCAGCGCTTCCAGGGCGCGACCGCGCCGGTGCAGTGTCCACCCCAGCTCGGTCTCGAGCACCGCGCGGGCCAGCTCGTCGGTCACCGCCAGGAGGCCGACCTCGAGCACTCCGGCCGTCTCCGCCATGCGTCCGGTGCGGTAGTGCAGGCCGGCCAGCCGGCGGTAGCATCGCGCGCGCTCCAGCGGCTGCTCGGCCAGCCCCAGCCCTGCCCGCAGAGCCCGTTCCGCACCCTCCGGGTCGCCGAGCAGCAGGCGGCACCGTCCCAGGTCCAGCCAGCCGTCCACGGCAGCGGCCCTCAGGTGTCGCCTGGCCTCGGCAGTGCTGTCGGCGAAGGCCGCGAGGGCCTGCTCCAGGATCCTCGCGGCCGCCTCGGGGGCGAAGGCGCGCAGCACGCGGCCACCGCTGGTCAACCCGGCGGCGGCGGCGCCGGGCGCCCTCTCCCCGGTCGGGTATGCGGTCCAGGCGGCGAGCGTGTGGCCGGCGGCGGCCTCCTCCAGGTCACGCCGCCCAGTCTCCCCGGCGAGGTGGCCCAGGGCGTGCGCCAGCTGGTCGTGCAGCTCACAGGCACGCACCGCCGTCAGGTCTGCGACCACCACCTCGCGCAACAGCGGATGGACCGGCCGCGGGGCGGGAGACACGGGGTCGAGCAGCGAGTGCGACCGCAGCTCGCCAAGAGCGCGGTCCACCTCCTGCTCACCCACGACGTGTACCAGCAGCGGGACGGTGGCTCGCTCGGCAGCCAGCGTGAGCACCTCCAGCACCTGGCGTGAGGTGGTGCTGAGCGGGGACAGCCGCCGGCGCAGCAGGACATGGATCCGTTCCGGAATGTCCCCTCCCACCACGGGGGCTCCGCCCGCGCCCCGTGCCAGCTCGGTCAGGAAGAACGGGTTGCCGCCGCTGCGGGCCACCAGGCTCTGCACGACCGACTCCGAGGCCACCGGGTCGGTGGCGCGGTCCTGGTCGATCAGCCGGCGTGCCAGGCGAGCGGTCTCCCGGGAGGTCAACGGCGTGATGCGCAACGTCGCGGTGGTCGACGGCACGGTGGGCAGCGGGTGGTCGCTCTCGTCGCTGCGGCCGGCCAGCAGCAGGCTCCACCTCCGACCGTTCGTGAGCGTACAGAGCCGGGACAGCAGCGACCGCAGCGCGGCGTCTGCCCAGTGCACGTCGTCGACGACCAGGGCCAGCGGCTCGGCATACGCGTCGAGCACGGCGGCGACGTCGTCGGCCAGGCGGACCGCGGACCAGCCCTGCGGGCTGCCGGGGCGACCCCGCTCCAGGGCCTCGATCACGGGACGGGATCCGGTGTGCCCGAGCCGCAGCGCCGAGACCAGTGGCGTGAAAGGTCCTCCCTTGTCGTCGGCCACGCAGGTGGCCCACCGGACGAGGCACCCCTGGTCGCGCAGGTCACGGGCCGCCCCTCGCAGCAGGTGCGTCTTGCCGATCCCCGCCGGCCCGTGGAGCAACCAGCTCTCCCCGCCCCGGGCCGCGGCCGGCACCCGTTCCGCGAGCCACCCCAGCTCGGCCTCGTGGCCGACCGTGAGGTCGGGTCCGTCCGCGCGTTCCCCGCGCTCCTCCCGGCCCTCCGCGAGGCGGCGCAAGGGGGGCGGGGGCGGCCGCCGCAGCTCCTGCGCATGGACGAGCCGGCACTCGGCCCAGGCGGTGTCGAGCTCGGCCGGGCCGCGTGCGGCCGCGGCGGTCAGCACCGCCTCCCAGGCCTCGGCGTCGCACGGGTCGTCGGCCAGCACCCGGCTCCAGTCCGCCTCGCGCCCGCTGCTGCGGGCGAGCGCGAGCGCCGTTTCCCTGGCCAGTACCCCGTGGGCGCGCCGCTCCTCCTGAGCCCAGTCCTCGTAGAGGTCCTCGGACAGCAGCTGGTCGGCCCGGGCCAGCACGGCGCGCAGCTCTGGCCAGACCGCACTCGGCGGCGGAGAATCCAGGGCACGTTGCGCCAGTTCGGTGTCGCGAGCGAGGTCGGTGCGCACCTCCACCGTCCCTGCGATCCAGACAGTCACGGAATCGCCCAGGAGCACCCCGGGGCCGACCACGGTCCGTGCCTGGCTCAGCGCCTTGGACACGTTGCGCAGGGCCCGGTCCGTCGGCAGATGGCCGAACAGGTGGTCGGCGATCACCTCCCGCGGGGCCGACCGGGCGGGGGAGAGGGCCAGGAGGGCCACCAGGCGTCGGGCGGCCGGACGTGGCCAGTCGTCGCGCCACCCTGCTGCGGTGCGAACGGCCACCCTGCCGAGCAGTCTGACGTCGAGGACCCCGCCGGCCTCCCCACGAGCCATGGGACGAGCGTAGCGGCGGGCCCACGGGGTGCGGCAAGTGAGTGCGCTGACCGGAGGCTTCAGCGCTTCGGTGGTAACTCCCGGTTGGCGAATTCCTCGATCCAGTCGACTGCGGCGTCGGGCAGCAGCAGTTCGGCGGAGTCGCCGTCCTTCGTCCACCACGGGTCTGAGCCTGCGGGTCCACCCACCTTCTCAATCTGCTCGACGATCGTGGACGGCACCGGGTTCGCGTTGTTCGCCATCAACCGAGCCCTCGTCTCCGACGACAGCCTTGGGCCACCACCGGCAACTCATGCGCCCTGTCGAACCAGAACCGGGTCGGCGGTGCTGCGCCAGCCCGCCTGCTTCCACCCCGTCGGCGCCTGATTGGGCGGGCTGCCCGGTGAGAGCGTCCACGGCACCAGCGTGGCAGGATCGCCAGGATGGACCTGCACGAATTCCTGGACCACGTGAACCGAGGCGCGCTGATCGAAGGCGGCTCAGAAGAGCACCGGTTTATGCACGGCGCTGCCCAGGAGGCGCTGCGGACGGTCGCGGAGATCAACACCGGCTACCGCACCCCCGAAGAGGTGCGTGGCCTGCTCACGCGGCTGACCGGAAAGACCGTAGACGAGTCGGTTGTCGTGTTCCCACCGTTCTACAGCGAGTTCGGAAAGAACCTGACGTTGGGCAAAGACATCTTCATCAACAGCGGTTGCCGATTCCAGGACACAGGCGGCATCGTCATCGGCCACGGCACCCTCATCGGCCACGGCACCACCCTGACCACCCTCAACCACGGGGTAGACCCCGCTCGCCGGGCCGACATGAGCCCGGCCCCGGTCACGATCGGGGACAAGGTGTGGCTCGGTGCAGCGGTGACGGTCGTCCCAGGCGTGACCATCGGCGACGGCGCGATCGTCGGCGCCGGTGCAGTCGTGACCAAGGATGTCCCGGCCAACGCGGTCGTAGCCGGCGTGCCCGCCAGACTCATGCGCTACACCGGCTTCGAAGCCACACCTTGACCCCGCACTTCGCGACCGGCGCAAGCTCGGTCGCCCGTCAACGACGACCTGCCTACTCAGCCCCCGCATCTCCATCTGCCCCCTCAGGGTGAGAACGACCAGCGGCAGATGGGGACGTTTGAGAGGTCTCCCAGTGAGTGCATAGTTATGCAGTCAGAGGTCTCTGTCGAGATGGCCTGCGGCGGTTCGACTGAGGGTCGGTTCGGCCAGCACGTCTGGCCGCGCGTCTGTCTGACGATGTGTCCGCAAGGGGATCCCTATACGCGGGTTTCATGCCGCGCAGCAGGAGAGTTTGGTGATGTCGGTGGTGAAGGCCTGGGCGGTGAGCTTGAGGCCTTCGGCCATGGTCAGGTAGGGGCTCCAGAGGTTGGCGACCTGGTCGGTGGTCATGCCGGCGTCGAGGATGTAGACGCCGGCGGCGGCGAGGTCGCCGGCGTCCTGGGCGAGGGCGGTGATGCCGATGATGCGTCCGGTGTCGGCGTCGGTGACCATCTTGATGAGCCCGCGGGTGTCGCGGTTGACGATCGCGCGTGGGACGTGCGCGAGGGACAGGACGCGGCTGTCGTAGCGGATCCCGGTGGCGGAGGCCTGCTGGCCGGTCATCCCGACGGTGGCCAGGGCGGGGCTGGTGAACACGACCCGGGGCAGGTGGCGGTAGTCGACCTCACGGCCGGCGCCGGTGAGGGCGTTGTCGGCGACGATGGTGCCGTGGGCCGCGGCGACGTACACAAACTGCGGGTGGGCGGTGACGTCACCGGCAGCCCAGATGCGCGTGTTTGTGGTTCGCAGGTGATTGTCGACGACCACCGCGCCGTGGTCGCCGGTGCGCACGTCGACGGTGTCGAGGCCGAGGGTGCCGATGACCGGGCGGCGCCCGGTGGCGACGAGAACCTCAGCGCCCCGGAGCTCCTGTGAGCCGCCGCCGGCGGTGGTGGCGGTGACCGCGACCTCGCCGGCGGCCTGGTCGCGGCGGACCGCGGTGGGCACCGCCCCGCGGATGATCTGGATGCCTTCGTCGGCGAAGATCTCCTGCAGGGCGGTGGCGGCCTCGGGTTCTTCGTGGGACGCCAGGCGGGAGCGGACCAGCATGGTGACCCGGGCGCCGAGCCGGGCGAAGAGCTGGGCCTGCTCCATGGCGACATAGCCGCCGCCGATGACCAGCAGCGATTCTGGGACGTGGTCCAGCTCCATCGCGGTGGTCGAGGTCAGGTAACCGGCCTCCTGGAGACCGGGGACCGGCGGCACCCAGGGCGTGGAGCCGGTGGCAATGAGGTAGCGCGCGGCGCGGACCCTCTTCACCGTGCCGCCCGGGCCGGTGACGCGCAGCGCCGGCTCGGTCGGCGTGCCGACGAACGTGGCCTCCCCGGGCAGGAGGTCCCATCCGTACTCGGTAGCCAGGTCCACGTACTTCTCGCCGCGCAGCGATCCGACGAGCTCATCCTTACCGGCGACCAGGGCGGGCATCTCCACCGGCCCGACGCCGGGGACCGGCAGGCCGGGGAACCGGGCGGTGTCGAGTGTGACGTGGCGGGCCTCGGCGGCCGCGAGCAGGGCCTTGGAGGGCACACACCCGGTGTTCACGCAGGTACCACCGACGGTGCCCCGCTCGATCATCACCACCCGCTTGCCCAGGCTGGTGGCGCGGATCGCGGCCGCGAACGCCGCCCCACCGGACCCGATCACCGCCAGGTCATACGACCCGCCCTTTGCCGTTGCCGTCATGAGCTCCTCCTTCATCGCCCTCAGGATCGACCTTCCAGGGCACTGGAAGGTCAAGGCAGAATGAGTGGCATGCGGATCGGTGAGGTGGCCCAGGCGTCAGGCACGACAACCAAGACCCTGCGGTACTACGAGGAATTCGGGCTGCTGCCCGCCGCGGACCGGACCCCGGCGGGGTACCGGGACTACGGGCTCGACGTGCTCGACCGGCTCGACTTCATCGGCCGGGGGCAAGCCGCCGGGCTGACCCTGGCGCAGATCGGCCAGGTGCTGGACATCCGCGACCGGGGGCAGGCCCCCTGCCAGCACGTCACCGACCTGCTCGACACCCGCCTCGAGGTGATCGACCGGCAGCTCGCCGAGCTCGCGCAGCTCCGCGCCAAGATCGCCGACCTGCGCGAGGACGCCGCCGCCGGCGACCCGGCCACCTGCTCCCCCGAAGACGTCTGCCGCTACCTGTAACCCCCGAGGGTCACGGGCCCGTGGCACCATCGCGACATGGTCGATGACACCCAGCAGCGATGCTCGTGCTGCGGCCGCCTGCGGCCACGCAGGTCGCTCCACGCACTGGGTAGCGAACCGGCCTACATCTGCCGAAGGTGCGGGCTCTGGGTCGCCCTTCGCATCTCCCGCGACTGAACGACACCGCCCGCAACGCGAAGACGCCGCCAGCCGGGCGGGCGGGGGTCAGTAGCGCGGCGCGTCGCCGGGTCCCTGACGAGCTAGAGCTCGGCCTCTCTACGGCACCTTGGCGCTGTCAAGCTGGCGATGCAGCAAGCTGGCGAACCCCAGATACTCCAGCGCCGCCGTTCCGATTAAGGAACCTTGAACGGGAATGATGCAGGTCAGCGAGTGCATCCCTGTTCGGGTGTCCGATAAGACCCGCCCGAGAAGAAGCCCGGTCAAGGGGTGCTGAGTGGGACACGGCCGAGGAGGTCCAGACCGGGGTGCGAGGTGACCGCCGGGCGTGTACGCGTCCTGTCGGCCGCCAACGGTTCGCTCTGTGACCGACGCTCCACCAACGGTATAGACATCCCCATGAGTGCATGGGTATGCCATCCAACAAGAGCGCGCACATCGGCGTGACAGCGATGTAACGCACCTGTGCGTTCCCAAGCCAGGTACCTCAGGGGGTCGTGACGTCCTGCCATGGAGCGACGGGTCACTGGGGAGCGGACGGGGGAGTGAGGGACTCCCGCCCGTCATGGCATGACGTCGGTCCGGGGCGCGGGTTCACCCGAGTGCCGTCGAGAGAGGTGTGCCTTGCATGCCCCTCTGACCTGCGGTTACGCTCCGATCTGGATGTCCAGGGTGTGTGTCCCATGTGGGCAAGTCCCCCTCCGGACACCACACAGGCCTGTGAACTGCGGAGACGCGGTCGGCCTTCCCTGTCGGCGACGTTAACCCCCACGTGGTCGGTGCCTCGACCGCGACGATGCCGCAGAGAGCCAATGAGCCGCACACATAAGCGCCAGGCCTGCGTGGAGCGGGTCGCCTTGCGCTGAGGTGGTTCGGGGGGTAGGAATCCGTTGTGCCGGCGAGGCCCGGTTCTGGCTCTGTCGGTGCTCATCCTTAGGCTGACGTCCGACAGCAGAGCACCGAGGACGACGGACGGGCTGAACGTGGAGCACGACGAGATCGAGTTGCTGCGGGATGGGCATCCCTCGTGGCGCTTGTTGCGTGCCGGAAATGCGGCTCTCGTGCTGTCCTTCCTCGGCCGCTACTTTGTCGAGCAAACCCACGGGGCGGTGAGCGCGACCGAGCTGGCGGCGGCCCTGGACGATCAGCTGTATGCGCTCAACCTCGCCGTGCCGGACCGCCCGCGCTATCCGCGAGCGGCCGCGGACTACCTGCAGGAGTGGGCGGCTACTGATGCGGGGTGGCTGCGCAGGTTCTACCCGCACGGGTCGGACGAGGTGCACTATGAGGCCACCAGCGACCTGGAGAAGGCCTACGCCTGGGTGACCGGGCTGCGCGCCCGCTCCTTCGTCGGCACCGCCTCCCGCCTGGAGACGGTCTTTCACCTGCTACGCCAGATCGCCCAGGGCGCGGAACGCGACCCCGACGCCCGTCTGGCCGACCTCCACCGCCGCCGGGAGGAGCTCGACACCGAGATCGAGCGCGCCGAGGCGGGCGAGGTGGTGCTGCTCGACTCGACGGCGCTCCGTGAGCGTTACCAGCAGTTCGCCGGTACTGCCAAAGAGCTCCTGTCCGACTTTCGCGAGGTGGAGGAGAACTTCCGCGCCCTCGACCGCGGCGCGCGTGAACAGATCGCTTCCTGGCAGGGCGGCAAGGGAGAGTTGCTCACCGAACTGGTCGGCAGCCGGGCCGACATCACGTCTTCCGACCAGGGGCGCAGCTTTCAGGCGTTCTACGATCTGTTGCTCTCCGAGACCCGGCAGGACGAGTTGTCCGAACTGCTCACCAGGGTGCAGTCCCTGGGGGAGGTCGACCCGGACCGGCGGCTGCGCACCATCCACCACGACTGGTCCGATGCCGCCGAGCGCACCCAGCGGACGGTGCGGCAGATCTCCGAGCAGCTGCGCCGCTTCCTCGACGATCAGCTGTGGCTCGAGAACCGGCGGGTCCTCGACCTGGTCCGGTCGGTCGAGGCAGCCGCTCTGGTCCGCCGCGAGTCCCCACCGCCCTTCGGGCTGGTCGTCGACGTGCCCGGCGTCGAGATCTCCCTCCCGTTCGAGCGACCGCTCTATGACGCGCGCCCGGTCGCCGAGGTGGACAGTGTGCTGGACCTTCAGGCTGAGGCCCAGGTCGACCTGTCTGTCCTGCTCGGCCAGACCTTCGTCGACCAGGCCCGGCTGGCCGACCACATCCGCTCGATCGTGCCGCCTGCCAGCACGGTGCTGCTGGAGGACATCGTGGACTTCTACCCCGTCGAGCAGGGCGCTGCGGAGATCGTGGGCTACCTCGCGCTGAGCGACGACGACCTCGAGGTCGTCATGGACGAGACCCAGGAGAGCGTCATCGAGTATGCCGACAGCACCGGTCGACGTCGGGCGCGTCTCCCTCGCGTGACGGTGAGACGACGATGAGGACACCCGAGGAGCAGGCCGTCGCTGCCGCGATCATCCGACTGATGCGCGGCGTCGTCTATCGCGAGGCCGACGAGGACGGCTGGTCCACGCTGGCACGTCACGCCGCAGCGGTGCGCGACCACTTCAGCACGATCGGTGTCCAGCTCGTCGTCGACGACGTAGAGGGTTATGCATACCTGCGCAACGCGGACGAGGACGACGCGGAGGAGCCTTTGCCCCGGCTGGTTCGTCGTCGCAGCCTCACCTACAACGTGAGCCTCCTGATCGTCCTGCTGCGCAAGCGGCTCGTGGAGTTCGAAGCCTCCGGAAGCGAAGGCAAGCTGGTGCTGACCCGAGACCAGATGATCGACGCGCTGCGCCTGTTCCTGCCGGAGTCGAGCAACGAGGCACGCGTGATCGATCAGGTCGACACCACGATCCGCAAGGTTGGCGAACTGGGCTTCCTGCGCCAGCTTCCTCGCCAGCCCGACCAGTGGGAGGTGCGACGCATTCTGAAGGCCTACGTCGACGCCCAGACGCTGGGCGACTTCGCCGGCAAGCTGCAGGAGTATGCCGGCACTGCCCCGGGTGGTCACGATGACTGACGCATTGTTCTCGGCAGTGGAAGTTGCGCCGACCGGCCGCGCCGGGTACCGCCTGCACCGCCTGGAGGTCCTCAACTGGGGCACCTTCGACAAGCGGGTCTGGCGGATGACGCCCGCAGGCGACACCGCTCTGCTCACGGGCGACATCGGCAGCGGCAAGTCCACGCTGGTCGACGCGATGACCACGCTGCTGCTGCCGGCCCACCGCATCTCCTACAACAAGGCAGCAGGCGCCGAGTCACGCGAGCGGACGCTGCGCAGCTACGTCGAGGGGCACTACAAGTCCGAGCGGGTCGAGGCCACAGGAGCCTCCCGGGCGATCGGCCTGCGCGACAGCCGTTCCTACTCGGTGATCCTGGCCGTCTTCGCCAACGAGGGACAGGATGAGACGATCACCCTCGCGCAGGTCTTCCAGCAGCGTGACAGCTCCGGCCAGCCATACCGTTTCTACGTCACTGCGGGGCGCGAGCTGGCCATCGAGCCGGACTTCGTCGACTTCGGCAGCTCGCTCAACGACCTGCGCCGCCGGCTTCGCGCCGGCGGGGCGGACCTGCACGACGACTTCCCACGCTACGGCGAACGGGTCCGTCGGCTCCTCGGCATCCGGTCCGTGCAGGCGATGGAGCTCTTCCACCAGACGGTGTCCATGAAGTCGGTCGGCAACCTCAACGAGTTCGTCCGTCACCACATGCTGGAGCCCGCCGACGCGGCCCAGCGGGTCGCCGAGATCGTGGGCCACTTCGAGGACCTCACGAAGGCGCACGACGCGGTGAAGCGGGCCCGTGAGCAGCTCGAGGCCCTCCAGCCGCTCGTGGCCAGCAGCGGCAAGTTCGACGATGCCACCGCGCGGCGCAACGATGCCGAGGCTCAGCGGGAGGCCGTGCGCATGTTCATCGCCGAGCGGCGGATCGACCTGCTGGCTGCGGAGATCGATGCCAACACCGCCGAGCGCGACGCGGTGGCCGGGCAGGTCGAGCGGGTCAGGCAGCGGCAGCAGGACGTCGGCCGCACCAAGGTTGACCTCATCGAGGCACGCGCACGTGCGGGCGGCAACCGGGTAGCCGAGCTCGAGCGCTCCATCGCGGCCGCACGGGACGAGGCCGGCCAGCGGCGTGAGCGCTGGGCCCGCTTCGACACGGCGGTCCGCGTCGCGGAGTTCGACCCGGTCACCGACGGCGCCGGCTTCACGGCGACGCTGGCCCGCGCCGAGCAGCTTTCCTCCGAGCTGGCCCGTCGGCGTGAGCACCTCGACGACGAGCGCACCACCCTGCATACCCAGAAGGTCGACCTGCTCAGGGAGGCCGAGCGGATTCGCACCGAGCTGGCCAGCCTGGCTGGTCGCAGCAGCAACGTGCCCAGCAGCCAGCTCGACGTCCGCGCGCAGCTGTGCCGGACGCTCGGGCTGGACGAGGCCGAGCTGCCCTTCGCCGGAGAGCTCCTCGACGTGCGTGAGGAACTCAGCCGGTGGCGCGGCGCCGCGGAGCGGGTCCTGCGCGGCTTCGCCCTCTCCCTGCTTGTGCCGCAGCAGCACTACGACGCTGTCTCAGCCTGGGTCGACTCCCACCGGCTGACGCACCGCCGAGGTGACGGCCGTGTCACCGGTACCCGTCTCGTCTACGAGCGGGTTCCCGCCCGGCGGGTCCGGCTGCAGCACGTCGACGTGCCCGGTGCGCTGCTGCTCGCGGACACGGTCGAGGCTTCCGCCGGCCCCTTTCACGACTACCTGCGCGACCAGCTCACCCGTCGTGCCGACCATCGCTGCGTCGAGACCATGGAGGAGTTCCGCCGGGAGCACCGGGCCGTCACCGCGCAAGGTCAGGTGCGTTCCGGCGACCGCCACGAGAAGGACGACCGTTCCCGCGTCGACGACGCCCGCTCCTGGGTCCTCGGCTGGGCCAACGAGCGCAAGGTCGAGGCCCTCACCGAGCAGCTGATCGGTCTCCAGCGGGAGATCGAGCCTCTCGAGGCACGCACGACCGAGGTCCAGGCGGAGGTGACCGCCCTCGCGGCCCGGCTGGCGGCCCTCAGCCAGCTGTCGGCATACGGCTCCTGGGAGGAGCTGGACTGGGCCGGGGCCGAGGCGCGGGCCGGGACCGACGAGCAGGAGCGGCAACGGCTCGTCTCCGGGTCCTCCGAGCTCTCCGAGATCACCCGCCGGCTGGAGGAGAACGACCGGGAGTCCGGCGAGCTGGGGGAGACGCTCTCACGGCTCACCGGCGACATGCGGGTGCTGCAGGAGCGGATCGACCGGGCCGAGAGCTCGCGCGACCGGGACGAGCGGTTCGTGACCTCGCAGCAGCAGGATGACCTGGCCCGGGCGCGCATGTCGTACGAAGCCCTGGAGGAACGGCTCGGTGCCGACCTGCCGCGCGACGCCGACTCGTGCGGGCCTGCCCAGGAGGTGCTCACGGCCGACCTGCAGGTCCTCATCGACCGGATCGGCCGCGAGATCGGCGGCTACACGCAGAGCCTGCTGCAGTACATGGGAGATGTGCGGCGCCGCTGGCCCGAGGCGACGACCGAGATGGACGTCAGCATCGAGGCCCGAGCCGACTACCTGGCCCTCTACCAGCGGGTGGCCGACGACGACCTCCCGCGCTTCGAGGAGGAGTTCAAGCGTCAGCTCAACACCAACACGATCCGCGAGCTGGCGCAGTTCAACAGCTGGCTGCGGCGGCAGTCCGACGAGATCCACGGCCGGGTCGACCGGATCAACGAGGCCCTCGGTGCGATCCCTTACAACGAGGGCCGCTACATCCGGCTGGAGAGCGAGCGCACGGTCAACACCGAGATCCAGGCCTTCCGGACCGACCTGCGCAAGGCCACCGACGACACGCTCGGGCCGGAGGGCGACCAGTACTCCGAGCAGCGGTTCCTCGACGTCGAACGCCTCATCGAGCGGTTCCGCGGGCGCGAGGGACACGCCGAGTCGGACCGTGCGTGGACGCGGCGGGTCACCGACGTGCGCAACTGGTTCACCTTCTCCGCCTCCGAGCGCGACCGCGAGACCGATCAGGAGTGGGAGCACTACCGCGACTCTGACGGCAAGTCCGGCGGGCAGAAGGAAAAGCTCGCCTACACGATCCTGGCCGCCTCGCTGGCCTACCAGTTCGGGCTGGAGTGGGGTGCCGAGCGCGCGCGGGACTTCCGGTTCGCGGTGATCGACGAGGCTTTCGGGCGCGGTTCGGACGTGTCCACCCGCTACGCGCTCGACCTGTTCGCCAAGCTGGGACTGCAGCTGCTCATCGTGACCCCGCTGCAGAAGGTGCACGTCATCGAGCCCTACGTGCAGGCGATCGGTTTCGTCGACAATCCCACCGGCAGCTACTCGAGGCTCCAGACGCTCACGATCGAGGAGTTCCGGGAGGTCCGGACCAAGCAGGTCCAGGAGGCACTGGCCGGAGCGCGCGGATGAGATCGCCGTTGGTGGGCGGCCGACCGGCCCGGATCTTCGCAGGGATGGCCGTGGAGGGTGAGTTCGTGTGACGAGGAGATGGTCCACGGCAGCCGATGTCCGGACCCCCGTGCGACGTCGCTGGGACGACGGCACCCTGCTGCGGTGCTACGCGGCGGGGGAGCCCTTCCCCGTGATCGACGTGCCTTTGCGCCGCCCTCGTGCTTCGGAGATCGGTGACGATCTCGGAGCTGTTCAGGACTGGGCGGCCGCCCTCGCTGCGGGATCCAAAGGAGGGGCGTACTACCACGTGACCTATGAGGAGGTCGGCGGTCGCGTCATCGGTCGCAACGAGTTGCCCGGTCGGGCGGTGGTGCGGTCCTACGGGCAGGCGTGGGCGCTGCTGGGCGTGACGACCGAGGTACGTCAGCTCGACCAGATCCTGGCCCTGCTGGCCCAAGAGCCGGTGCTGCGTCATTGGGTGGGGGCCAACCCGCTCAAGGCTCTGCAGTTCGGAGCGTCCTGGGATCGGTTGATGCAGGCCTACCGCTGGCTCCTGGCGGCGCGGGGGAGCGGGCGCTACCTGCGGGAGGTCGACGCCCCGGGTGTCGACACGAAGTTCATCGAACGGCACCGCTCCGTGCTGGCGCACCTGCTCGAGGTCCCTTCGACCTCGGCAGGATTTGTGACCGCCTTGGGGCTGCGGACCAAGCCAGAACTGGTCCGGTTGCGGATGGACCCGACGTTGGGACTGGCAGGGGAGTTCTCCGAGGCGGTGCTGCGCGTGGAGGAGGCGGCTCAGGCCCAGGTGAGCGTGCGTTCGGCGATGATCGTCGAGAACGAGATCAGCTATCTCAGCGTGCCCGTCCCCGACGACGGTGTAGTCATCTGGGGCAAGGGCTTCGAAGTCGACCGAGCGGGTGCGCTTCCGTGGCTTCGGCAGACCCAGGTGCACTACTGGGGTGACCTCGACACCCACGGGTTCGCGATCCTGGATCGGTTGCGCGCCTGGTTGCCGCAGACACGCTCCGTACTGATGGACCGGCAGACCCTGCTGGAGCATCGCGATCGCTGGGGACGGGAGCCGAGCCCGACGTCGGCGCGCCTTGATCGGCTCACCCAGCCCGAGGCCGGGCTATATGCCGACCTGGTCTCCGACACGTTCGCCGAGCGCGTGCGGCTGGAGCAGGAGCGGATCGACTGGGCCTGGGTGAACGCCCATCTGCCGTGCGTGGCGCCTCAGCGACGTGCGGGCACGGTGGACGACCCGCGATAGGGCGCTGCGACGAGATGCGGCTACGCGTGTGGCTATGACCGTGCACGCGGCAAGCGCACTCAGGTCCGTGAAGGACCGCCTGTCCGCGACGGCGGCCACTCCTGACGCCCTCGAGCGGGTGTGTACGTTCTCCCGGCCAGCCTCATCCTCGCGGGGGCGATGCGTGGGTCATCGTCGCGGGGGCGATGTGTGGAGTCGATCAGTCGGCGCGATTCTTCGGCGGTTGCCGCCGCTAGACTCCGGCGGGTGAGCAACTCTGGGCCGTACCTCACGATGGAGGACGTCATCGGCGGCACCCCGCTGGTGCGTCTGCAGCGCCTTCCGGGGCCGGCGAACGAACGCCGCGGCAACGTGCTGCTCGCCAAGCTGGAGGGGAACAACCCGGCCGGCTCGGTCAAGGACCGGCCGGCGATCAGCATGATCCGGGGCGCCGAGGCGCGAGGGGAGATCTCCCCCGGCGACACCCTGATGGAAGCCACGTCCGGCAACACCGGGATCGGTTTGGCGATGGCGGCGGCGATCAGCGGCTACCCGCTGGTCATCGTGATTCCCGAGAACGCCTCCACCGAGCGGATCCAGACGATGGAGGCGTACGGAGCCGACCTGGTCCTCACCTCGGCAGAGGGCGGCATGGAAGAGGCCCGCGACGTCGTGACGCGGATGGAGCGGGAGGGTAGAGGCCGGGTCCTGGACCAGTTCGGCAACCCGGACAACCCCCGTGCCCACGAGAACGGCACGGGCCCGGAGCTGTGGCGCCAGACCGAGGGACGGATCACGCACTTCGTGTCCGCGATGGGAACCACCGGCACGATCACCGGGGTCTCGCGGTTCCTGAAGTCGCGCAACCCCGGTGTCCAGATCGTCGGGGCACAGCCCGCGGAGGGCGCGAAGATCCCCGGGATCCGGGCCTGGCCACCGGAGTACGTGCCGAAGATCTTCGATCCGTCAGCGGTGGACCGGACCGTGGAGGTCACCCAGAACGACGCCGAGGAGACGGCCCGCCGGTTGGCCCGCGAGGAGGGCGTCTTCGGTGGTGTCTCCGCGGGCGGCGCTTGCTGGACCGCCCTGCAGGTGGCCGAGGATGTCGAGGGGGCGACGATCGTCTTCGTGGTCTGCGACCGCGGCGACCGGTACCTCTCCAGCGGCGTGTTCCCCGCCTAAGAGGCTTGGCCGACTGCCGCGATGAAGACTTCCATGTCGCGGTAGCCCGATCGTGAGCCGACCGGGGCGACCCACAACCACCTCGAGCCGGCTGTCTCGTCTTCTTCGTCGCTCTCATCCGTGCGGAATCGTCGTACACGGCCTGTGGCCAGACCTGCCCCGTGATCAGGTCGACTCGCCCGCCCCCGTGGGTGGGGTCGCCCTCGCGCACGCCGGCGAGCTCCTCCACATCCGAACGGAACGGCCCCATCAGTGGCTGGGGGCCATCGACCACCCCGCCGCGAGCGTCCGGCCAGGTCGGTGTCGCCGTCCCATCCCCGCGCGCCTGCAGTCGTGCGGCACAGGCTCGCGCCAGGTCACGGGAGTCGGCCGATCCAGAGGTGACCTCGACCAGGAGAGCATCCCCCCGCAGCGCCTCGGCGCGGTCACCGCCGTCGATGCGCAGGCATCGTCGAACCTGCTCGGCGACCGGTACCCACGGTCCTGCCCCGGTGGCCGCATCAGGTCGCACCCCTCCGACCCTGCCTCTTGCTACCGTTGCCCGGGTGCCTCAGTACGCTGCGCTTCTGCGGGGGATCGCGCCGAGCGGTACGAACATGACGAACGACAAGTTGCGCGGCGTGTTCGAGCGGCTCGGCTTCGCAGACGTGGCCTCGGTGCTGTCCAGCGGCAACATCGTCTTCCGCAGTCCTGACGCCGACGCGCACCTGCTCGAGCAACGGATCGAGGACGCGCTCGCTGACGACCTCGGCCTGGCCAACCGCGCGATCATCCGCTCCCACAGCGAACTGCGCGTGCTCCTTGACAGCGACCCCTTTCCCGGAGTGACGCATGGGCACGACACCTACGTGACGGCGACCTTCCTCAAGGACGCCGCGACAACCCCGGAGCACATCCCCGCCCAGCCCGGCCTGCGCACAGAGGTCGTCCGTTACGACGGGGCCGCCCGCGTCGTCCTGGCGATCACCGACAACAGCGACGCCAACCAGACGTCGGGCTTCATGGCCTGGCTGGAACGGACCTATGGCAAAGACATCACCACACGCAGCTGGCTCACCGTTCAACGCATCGTCAAGAGGCTCGAAGGGTAGTCCCGTGCCATCGCAGACCACCCCGACCGGCGGCACGGCCGGCGCCTCATGAGCAGGGCCCCGCGATCGACCCGCTGCAGCGGCAGTGTGCGGAGGTCGTCCAGGGCGACGGACGACACGATGAGCGTCCAGCTCGCCGCCCCGCGCGAGACCGCGCCACACCGACACGACCTCCAGGTCGATCAGGTTCGGCGCCGCCAGGTCCGCACCGCGCAGCCGCGCGCGGAGGTGGTCTCCGTCCGGTCCGTCGTCGAGCAGGGCGATCCGCTGGAACCAAGGAGGGAACGAAGCGCACATCGGGGAGGCGTGATGTCCGCCCGTGACGGGAGGGCCGTCCGACAGCGGCTGGGAGTGGAGCGAGCAGCCCAGACGTTCGTGCCTCGTGCCACACCCGTCGCGGGCACGACGTCAAGTGTCGGGGCCGGCGTCGGCACGCACCTGACCGTCGGGGAAGGGCACGCCATGGTGGGACGGCGACGTTCAGGGCCGCCAACCTGGCCGTGCACCTACGATACGGTCAGCTGACTGGGTCCGACGTCGAGACGGGATGGTTCTTCATGCCCTCTGACCTGCGACGACGAGCAGGTTCTGTCGATGCCCTCGGCATGAACCCCACGCCACCGACGCGGCGGCGCACCCGTTGATCGAGCTGGGCCGGAGACGGACGGGCATGGGCGGCGCGGATGGGTACTGAGCTCCGGCGACAGGTGCACAACATCGGGCGTCGGCGCGCCTGGGCGATCTGGCTGGTCGGCCTGTCCGTCTACACCCTCGCGGTCTTCCACCGGACGTCGCTGTCCGTGGCAGGGATCATCGCCGCCGAGCGGTTCGACATCACCGCCGCCCAGCTGTCGACCTTCACGGTGCTGCAGCTGGCGGTCTACGCGGCCATGCAGATCCCGGTCGGCGTGCTCATCGACCGGTACGGCTCGAAGCTGCTTCTGCTGGTCGGTCTGACGCTGATGACCGCGGGCCAGTTCTGGTTCGCCCTCGCCGGGACCTTCGAGGCCGGCGTCGCCGCCCGCGTCCTCCTGGGGTGCGGGGACGCCATGGTCTTCACCAGTCTCCTGCGGCTGATCGCCCTGTGGTTCCACGTCAAGCAGGCCCCGATGGTCACGCAGCTGACCAGCATGGTCGGCCAGCTCGGGGCGGTCGCCGCAGCCACTCCGCTGGCGGCGGCGCTGGCCCGGTTCGGCTGGACCTGGTCCTACGGCATCGCTGCCGGGGTCGGTGTCGTGCTGGGTATCGCCCTGGTCATCGTCGTGCGTGACTCGCCGTACACCGGCGAGGCCGTCGAGCGCATCAAGATGCGTGCCCTGGCACGGACCATGGCCGAGGTGTGGGGCAACCCCGGGACCAGGCTGGGGCTCTGGGTCCACTTCTCCTCCCAGTTCGGACCCACGGTCTTCACCATGCTGTGGGGCTACCCGTTCCTGATCGCGCAGGGTCTGGAGTCGACGCTCGCCAGCGGGATGCTCATCCTGATGACGGTGACCGCGATGGTCGCCGGCCCCGTGGTCGGTCTGCTGACGAGCCGGATCCCCTACCACCGCTCCACCCTGGTCCTGGTCCTGGTCACCGCCATCGCCACCGTCTGGGCGGTGGTCCTGCTGTGGCCGGGTCCGGCCCCGCTCTGGCTGCTGGTCCTGATGGTCATGGTCACGGCCGTCGGTGGTCCCGGCTCCATGGTCAGCTTCGACCTGGCCCGCACCTTCCACCCCTCGGAGCGCTACGGCCGGGCCAACGGGATGATCAACATCGGCGGGTTCGTCGCTTCCCTGCTGACGATCGGACTCATCGGGCTGGTCCTGGACCTACGGGCTCCGGGCGGCCCCGCGACGTACGAGCTGGCCGACTTCCGGGTCGCGATGGCGGTGCAGTTCCCCTTCTGGGCGCTGGGGGCCCTGCAGCTGGTGCGCTACCGCCGGAAGGGTCATGCGCTGATCGGCCGGCACCCCGGAGCCATGCAGGCACTGCGGGAGGGACAGGCCGTGCTGCCCGGGCTGTCCGGCCCGGCCGACCCTGGACCCGACGACGAGGCCCCGCCCTCGCGGCGGTAGCCCGACCGACGGGCCGCCGGGTCCGGGAGGGCTGCGGACCGGTGTCGGACGCAGCGACGGCAGACCGGCCCCGTACCTAGATCAGGTCCCCCTCGGTCGGGGGACGGATCCGGCGCATCTCCTCGGCGAGGTCGGGGTTGCGTCGCTCCAGGTGGGCGATCACGTTCTCGACGACGCCCGGCTGCTTGTTCTGGCTGAGCTTGGCCCGGGCCTCGAGGCGTTCGACCCGCAGGCGCAGCCCGACGGTGCCCCTGGCGGCGGTACGCGTGCCGTGCTCGTCCTCGCTCAGGCTGCGGCCACCCGGGTGGTGCCGCTCGAAGTGGTCGGTCAGGTGGCGCAGGACGGCGTAGTTCTCCTCCTCGGTCAGGATCTCGGGGGTGCCGTACAGGTGGGCGGTGACGTGGTTCCAGGTGGGGATGACCTCGCCGGGCGGGTACCAGCTGGGGGAGACGTAGTCGTGCGGGCCCTGGACGATGACGAGGATCTCGTGCTGCCCGAGCTCGTGCAGGGTCTCGTCGGGGCGGCCGAAGTGGCTGACGATCGAGAGGTCCCCACGGCCCTCCTCGACCAGCACGGGGTAGTGGGAGGCGACCAGGCCGGTGCTGGCGGCGGAGACGAAGGTGGCTCAGGGGTGCCTGCGGACCAGACGCTCGACCTCGGCGGGATCGGTCATGAGGAAGGCGGGGGTATGACGCATCGGGGGCGTTCTTTCGGTCTGGCAGGGTGACGGGGAGCCGCGGTCGAGAGCTGGGGGGGTCCCCGACACGGTCGCACCCCCGGGCATGGTGCACAAGACCGCGCCGGGCCCACCGCGGTCGCTAGGATCGTCGGGTATGACGCCCACGTCGCGCCCGGCGACCGCGCAGACGCCCGCCCCCTCCCTCACGGTCAACGGCACGTCCGTGCCCCTGGCCGGTGCGACGCCCCACACCACCACGCTCGACTGGCTGCGGGACCGCGGGCTCACCGGTGCCAAGGAGGGCTGCGCGGAGGGGGAGTGCGGCGCCTGCGCCGTCCTGGTCGCCCGGCCCGACACCGGGACGAGGACCCCCACCCGGTGGGACGCGATCGTCTCCTGCCTCGTCCCCGTGGCCGCCCTGGACGGGCAGGAGGTGGTCACGGCCGAGGGGCTGGGCACCCCCGACCACCTCCACCCGGTCCAGCAGGAGCTGGCCGACCGGGGCGGGTCCCAGTGCGGCTACTGCACCCCGGGTTTCGTCTGCGCCATGGCGGCCGAGTACTACCGGCCCGACCGCCATGGCGCTGCCGACGCCCGCACGCTCGGCCCGGACGAGGAGCACGGGCCGGACGGGTTCGACCTGCAGGCCCTGTCGGGCAATCTGTGCCGCTGCACCGGCTACCGACCCGTCCGCGACGCCGCCCACGCCCTGGGCCGGCCGACGACGCCCGACCCCCTCGCCGAGCGGCGCGAGCGTCCTGCGCCGCGCCCACGCCATACCCGGCTGGTGTCCGACGGCGCCGAGATCGTGCGCCCGAGGGACCTGGCCGAGGCGGTGCAGCTGCTCGCCGACCACCAGGACGCGGTGCTGCTGGCCGGCTCGACCGACGTGGGTGTGGACCTCACCCTCGGGGGCGCCCGGCCCTCGTTCCTCCTCGCCGTCGACCGGCTCCCGGAGCTGCGCGCCCTGGAGCACACCGACGAGGAGGTCCGGATCGGGGCCGCGCTGAGCCTCAGCGAGATCGAACGCCGTCTCGACGGCCGGGTCCCGCTCCTGGCCCAGCTCCTGCCCCTGTTCGCCTCCCGCCTGGTCCGCAACGCGGCCACGCTGGGCGGCAACCTGGGCACCGCCTCCCCGGTCGGCGACGCGGCCCCCGTGCTGCTGGCCCTGGAGGCCTCGCTCGTGCTCGCCGGGCCGGACGGGGACCGCGTGGTGCCGCTGGCCGCCTACTTCACCGGCTACCGACAGAGCGTGCGCACCCCGGGCGAGATCATCCGTGAGGTCCGCGTCCCGCTGCCGCCCGCCCCTACCGCGGCCTTCCACAAGGTCGCCAAGCGCCGCCTCGACGACATCTCCAGCGTCGCCGTCGCCCTGGCCCTGGACGTGGTCGACGGCACCGTCGCCCGGGCCCGGATCGGACTCGGCGGCGTAGCGGCGACCCCCCTCCGTGCCCTGCGGACCGAGCAGGCGCTGGAGGGTATGCCGTGGACGCGCGCCACCGTCGACGCGGCCGCCGGCGTGCTCGCCTCGGAGGGCACGCCCCTGTCCGACCACCGGGCCAGCGCCCGCTACCGCAGCGCCATGCTCGGCGGTGCGCTGCTCAGGCTCCACGCCGACCACCCCCGTGCGGGGGAGGACGGGTCGTGACCTCCCTCTCCGAGCGCCCCGCCCGGGCCGTCGTGGGGCGGAGCGTGCCCCACGAGTCCGCCGTCCTGCACGTCACGGGCAGGGCGCTCTACACCGACGACCTCACGCCCCGGACCAAGGACGTCCTGCACGCCTGGCCCGTGCAGGCTCCCCATGCCCACGCCCGGGTCACCGGCCTGCGGGCGGAGCCGGCCTCCGCCGTCCCCGGGGTGGTCCGGGTCCTCACCGCGGCGGACGTCCCCGGGGTCAACGACGCCGGCGTGAAAGATGACGAACCGCTCTTCCCGACCGAGGTCTGCTTCCACGGGCACGCGGTCTGCTGGGTGCTCGGGGAGAGCCTCGAGGCCGCCCGGCGGGGCGCTGCGGCGGTCGAGGTCGACTACGAGCCGCTGCCGTCGGTCGTCACCCTGGCCGAGGCCATCGCGGCCGAGAACTTCCAGGGCGCCCAGCCCACGGTCCGGCGCGGCGACGTCGAGGCCGGCCTGGCGCGCGCGGCCCACGTGTTCTCCGGCGAGCTGGAGATGTCCGGCCAGGAGCACTTCGCCCTCGAGACGCAGGCGGCGCTGGCGACGGTCGAGGAGGACGGCCGGCTGTTCGTGCAGAGCAGCACGCAGCACCCGAGCGAGACGCAGGCGATCGTGGCCCAGGTGCTGGGGCTGTCCGCGCACGAGGTCACGGTCCAGTGCCTGCGCATGGGCGGCGGCTTCGGCGGTAAGGAGATGCAACCGCACGGGTATGCCGCGGTCGCCGCCCTGGGTGCCGTGCTGACCCGACGTCCGGTCCGGGTGCGGCTCACCCGGACCCAGGACCTCACCATGACGGGCAAGAGGCACGGCTTCCACGCGACCTGGCGGGTGGGTCTCGCCGAGGACGGGCGGCTCGAGGCGCTCGAGGCGACGCTGACCTCCGACGGCGGGTGGTGCCTGGACCTGTCCGAGCCCGTGCTCGCCCGGGCCCTGTGCCACGTCGACAACAACTACTGGATCCCCGACGTCCGCGTGACCGGTCGGGTCGCGCGGACCCACAAGACCTCCCAGACAGCCTTCCGCGGGTTCGGCGGACCGCAGGGGATGCTCGTCGTCGAGGACGTCCTGGGGCGGTGCGCACCGCTGCTCGGCATCGAGCCGCACGAGCTGCGCCGACGCAACTTCTACGCGGACGGCCAGCGCACGCCCTACGGACAGGTCATCACCCAGGCCGGACGGGTGCACCGGGCCTGGGACCAGGTCACCGAGAGCGGCGAGCTCGAGCGGCGGCGCGCGGAGATCGCCCGGTTCAACGCCGGGCACGAGCACGCCAAGCGGGCCGTGGCGATCACCCCGGTGAAGTTCGGGATCTCCTTCAACCTCACCGCGTTCAACCAGGCGGGGGCGCTGGTGCACGTCTACAAGGACGGGTCGGTGCTGGTCAACCACGGCGGCACGGAGATGGGCCAGGGGCTGCACACGAAGATGCTGCAGGTGGCCGCGACCAGCCTCGGGGTCCCGCTGGAGACGGTGCGCCTGGCGCCCACGCGCACCGACAAGGTGCCCAACACCTCCGCGACGGCCGCCTCGTCCGGGGCCGACCTCAACGGCGGCGCCGTGAAGGACGCCTGCGAGCAGATCACCGCCCGGCTGGCCCAGGTCGCTGCGCAGCGGCTCGGCGTGCCCGCGCCCGACGTGCGGTTCGTCGACGGTGTCGTGTCCGGGCTGGGGGTCGCGCAGACGCTCCCGTGGGAGGAGGTCGTCCGCTCCGCCTACTTCGCGCGCGTCCAGCTCTTCGCCGCCGGCTACTACCGGACGGAGGGCCTGCACTGGGACTCCGGCGTCATGCAGGGCAGCCCGTTCAAGTACTTCGCCCACGGGGTCGCGGCGGCCGAGGTCGAGGTCGACGGCTTCACCGGCGCCTACCGGACGCTGCGGGTGGACATCGTCCACGACGTCGGCGACAGCCTGTCGCCGCTGGTCGACATCGGGCAGATCGAGGGCGGCTACGTCCAGGGGGCCGGGTGGCTGACGCTGGAGGACCTGCGCTGGGACGAGGGCGACGGGCATGACCGCGGGCGGCTGCTCACGCGGAGCGCCAGCACCTACAAGCTGCCGAGCTTCGCGGAGATGCCGCAGGACTTCCGCGTCAGCCTGCTCGAGCGGGCGCACGAGGACGGCGCGGTCTACGGGTCGAAGGCGGTGGGGGAGCCGCCGCTCATGCTGGCCCTCGCCACCCGTGAGGCGCTGCGCCAGGCGTGCGCGGCCTTCGGTCCGGAGGGCACGAGCGTGGACCTGGCCATCCCGGCCACTCCGGAGGCCGTGTTCTGGGCCGTCCAGGAGGCGCGCGCCCGCGCTGACGCCGCCGGTGACGTCGAGGAGGGCGGTGGCACCGCGCCGCCTGCGGCCGACCCGACCGCACCGGACCGGCGCCCGGAGTCGGAGACCGCCCTGCACCAGCTCGGGGGGCGGTGACCGTGCGTTGGTCGCAGGCGGTGGAGCACCTGCGGACGCAGCGCGAGCCCGGGGTGCTGGTGACGCTGACCTCGGTCCGCGGCCACGCGCCCCGCGGGGCCGGGGCCAAGATGGTCGTGGGCCGGACCCGGACGTGGGACACGGTCGGGGGAGGCAACCTGGAGGCGGTCGCGGTGGAACGCGCGCGCGTCATGGTGCGCGAGGGCCGCACGGTGCCGGAGGCGTTCAGCACGTCCCTGTCCGAGCGGGCCCCGTCCCGGCACGGTCTGCAGTGCTGCGGGGGCGAGGTGGGCGTGCTGCTGGAGCCTCTGCCGGTCGTGCCGGCGGTCGCCATCTTCGGGCTGGGGCACGTGGGCCACGAGCTCGCCCGCATCCTGGCGCGCCACGACCTCGACCTGCACCTGGTGGACACGCGTCCGGACCGGCTCGGCCCGCAGCAGCTGGCCCCGCTCGCCGACGCCGACGCCCGGGTGCACCCCCACGCCGTCCCCGTGCTGCCCGAGCTGGTGCTCGATGAGCTGCCGCCCGGCACGCACGTGCTGGTCATGACGCACGACCACGCCGAGGACGCGGCGATCCTGGACGCCGCCCTGCGGACGGAGGGACTGGGGCCCGTCGGCCTGATCGGCTCGCGCACGAAGTGGGCCCGGCTGCGGCACCGGCTGGTGGAGGGCGGCCTCACCGAGGAGCAGGTCGCCCGCGTCCGCACCCCGGTCGGGCTGCCCGGCCTCGTCGGTGGTGACCCGGCCACGATCGCGGTGAGCGTGGCTGCCGACCTGCTGCTGAGCTGGACGTCCTCCTCGACGGTGGCGCCGGAGGAAGGGGCGGGAGCCACCGCCTCCCGCCGGTGAACGGCTCTCCGGCGTCCTCGACGCAGCGGGCCCTGGACGCGGTCCGGCAGGCCCCTTCGATGCTCACCGGCCTCGACGGGATGGACGACCTGACGGACGCGGTCCGGGCCGACGGCGCCGCCGCCGCACCGCTGCTGCGGGCCGCCGTCCACGACCCCACCGACACGCTGACGGCGGTCGTCGCGGTCCACGCCGCCGGCGTCGCCGGGCCGACGGCGGCGGCGGTGGTGGTGCCCCTGCTGGGGTCCGCCGTGCCGTTCCTGCGGGAGCACGCCGCGTGGTCGCTGGGGTCTGGCCCTCCGCTCGCGGAGGCCGTCGGCCCGCTGACGGCGATGGCCGGGGACGGCGGGCTCCTCGGCACGCTCGCCCGCGCGACCCTGGAGACCTGGGCGTCACCGGCCGGTGCCTCCTCCCGCGGTGCCTCCTCCCGCGGTGCCGACTCCCGCGGTGCCGACGTCGGGGCCGGTGCGCGCGGGCCGCACGACGACCGCGGTCTCACCGTCGCCCAGCTGTTCCTGCACGCCGACCTGGACGGCAGCCTCCTGCATGCGGGCAAGGGGGACACCGGGGGTATCGCGACCCTGCTGGTGCAGCTGGGCGACGCGCTCCTGGCCGACCCGCGGGTGGCCCGGGTGCTGACGCTCTCGCGCAGCCACCACGGTCAGGACCGGCGACCGGACGACCCCCTGGCGCCGGGTCACCACTACCTGGGCGTCCCGCTGCCCGGACCCGTCCGGCACGCGGCGGACACCTGGCACCTGCGCGAGGCCGTCCGCGACGGGTTGCGCCGGATCCTCACCGCCGCCGCCCCTGTGGACGTGCTCCACCTGCGCATGGCCGACGTCGGCGCGTGGGCGGCAGCGGAGGTGGCTGAGGAGCTGGGGATCCCCACGGTGCTCACGCTGGCGCCCGATCCGCACGCCCTGATCGCTGCGCGGGAGGACGCGGGCTCCCTCACCCGCACGACCTTCGGCGCCGTCGACCACGTCGAGCACCTCGTGCTGCGGGTCCGGCTCCTGCGCCACCTCGCCGCGCAGGCCGCCGCCCTCGTGGTCTTTCCGCGGCCCGATCTCGAACGGGACCTCCGCGACCTGCTGCACCTGGACCCCGGCACCGAGGCGCACCGGCTCACCGTCGTGCCGGAGGGCATCGACCTGGCCCCCCTGGACCGGGCCGCCCGTGAGGTGGGTGTCGCCGGAGGCAGCGGCACACCCCCGGCCTCCCGGGACGCGCTCTGCGAGCTGGACGCGCTCCTGGCCACCCTGCCGGCGGAGCGGCGGGGGCTGCCGCTGGTCGTCTCGGTCGGGCGGCTCCACCGGGTGAAGGGGATGGCGACCCTGGTCGAGGCCTGGGCCGCGGACCCCGCGTGCACCCTCCGCTGCAACCTGCTCGTGGTCGGCGGCGACCTCGAGGAGCCCACCGACGACGAGGCCGAGCAGCTGACCCGGATCGGGACGACCGTGCCCCCCGTGCTGGCCCCCGCCCGCGGTCTGCTCCTGGCCGGCCACCGGCCGCAGGGAACCGTCGTCACCTGGTTGGCGGCCGTCCGCCGCGGACGCCCGGGCCTCTGCGCTCCCGGCGGGGTCTACGTCTCGGCCAGCCTCAAGGAGGAGTTCGGCATCGCCATCCTCGAGGCGATGGCGTCGGGGCTGGTCGTGGTGGCCCCCCGTGAGGGCGGGCCGGCGACGTACGTCGAGGAGGGGGTGACGGGCCTGCTCGTGGACACCACGTCCCCGGCCGTCCTCGCCGGGGCGGTGGTGCGCGCCCTGGACCTCGCGGCCGCCCCCGACGCCGCGGACCGGGGCGACCACGCCCGGGCCGTCGTCGCCCGACGGTTCGGCATCGCCAGGATGGCCTCCTCCCTCGCGGACGTGTACGCGGGAGTCCTGGGCGAAGGTGGGTCATGACCCTGCTCGTGATCAGCCCCGACTACGCGTCCCACCTGCTGCCGCTCGCGACGCTGGGCACGGCCTGGGCGGACGCGGGCGAGCGGGTCGTGGTCGCGACCGGGCCGGCGACGGAGGGGATCGTGCGTCGGTTCGGTTTCGAGCGCGAGCACCTGCAGCTGGGGCGGGGGTCCAACCCCGGCGTCATCCGGGCCGAGGACCAGCCCCGGGGGGAGGACGAGGCCCTGCGGGGGTTCTTCGAGGCCACCCGGCGCGGAGCCGTGCAGACCCTCGCCTTCCAGGCGGCCGCGCGCGGGGACGACCTGCTCTGGGAGCCGCTCGTCGTCGCCCGGGAGGTGCAGCGCGTGGTCGACCGCGTCCGGCCCGACAGCGTGCTCGTCGACCACCTCGCCTTCAGCGCACGCCTCGCCCTGACCGCCGCCGGCGTGCGGCACGGCGACGTGGTCCTCGGCCACCCCTCGGCCCTGACCGTGGGGGAGGAGGTCTACGGCCTGCCGCCCGTCTGGCCGCGCCGCCTGCAGCCCGACCCCTCGGCCCTCCTCGCCCTGCGCCGGGCCTGCGAGCGGGTGCGGGACACGTTCACCGACCGGTGGAACGAGGCGCTGGTGACCCTCGACCCCGGTGCGCCTGCCTGCGAGGACGCGTTCGGCGTGACCGGGGACGTCCTTCTGCTGAACTATCCCGGGCAGCTGCATCCCCCCGCGCGGACGGCCCTGCTGGGCCGGCACGCCTTCCTCGGGTCTGCCGTCCGCACGGAGGCCCCGGACGCCGAGGTGGACGCGTGGCTGGCGCAGGGAGGACCCCCCGTGGTCTACGTCAGCCTGGGGAGCTTCCTGTCGGTGCGCTCCGACGTGCTGGCGACGGTGGTCGCCGCCCTCCGCGACCTGGACGTGCGGGTCGCCCTCGCGAGCGGCTCCACGACCCGGGAGGCCTTGGGGCCGGTTCCCGGGACCTGGCTGGTCCGTGCCGAGCTGCCCCAGGTCACCCTGCTGGACCACGCGGTGCTCGCGGTCTCCCACGGTGGGAACAACAGCGTCACCGAGGCGCTGACCGCGGGCGTCCCCCTCCTGCTGCTGCCGCTGTCCACCGACCAGTTCGCCGGCGCGGCCGCGGTCGAGGAGGCGGGGCTGGGGGAGGCGCTGGACCCCAACGGTGCCGCGCCCGAGGACGTCCGGGCCGTGGCGGAGGGGCTGCTCGAGCTCTCTGCCGAGCCCGCCACCAGGCTCAGGCGGCTGGCCCAGGAGCTCACCGACCGGCCCGGTGCCGGGCGTGCCCGCGCCGCGCTCACGGGGTCACCCCGGGAGGCGGCCTGAGCAGCCTCCCGCCGTCCGGCTCAGCGGTGCCGGTTCCACGCCTCCACGACCGGGTCCTCGTGGTGGTGACCCAGGACGGCGACCGCGCCGACCTCGAAGGTCAGGTGCGCGCCGAAGCGGGGGGCCTGCCGCAGGTAGACCGCGGCCAGCACCCGCAGGGCGTGGCCGTGCCCCACGAGGCAGACGTCCCCCTCGAAGAGGAGGGGCCAGATGCGGTCCAGGACCCGGCTCGCGCGGGCAGCCACCTCCTCGACCGTCTCTCCCGGCGTCGTGCCCGGAAGGACCCCGTGCTCGAAGACGGTCCAGTGGTAGCCGAGCTCGGCCCGGACGTCGGCCGTCGAACGTCCCTCGTAGGCGCCGTAGTCCCACTCGACCAGGTCCGCGTCCAGCTCGTCGACCTCCAGGCCGGCGAGGTCGGCGGTGGCCGTCGCCCGCTGCAGCGGCGAGGAGCGGACGTGGACGAACCGCCTGCCCTCCAGGACCTGGCGCAGCCCGCGGGCGGCTTCCTCGCCCTCGGGCAGCAGAGGCAGGTCGGTCAGCCCGGTGTGCTGTCCGGTCCTGGACCACTCGGTCTCGCCGTGGCGCACCAGGACCAGCCGACCGGAGGGGATGGCCGGTCCTGCCAGCCCGGCCGGCGGGGCGTCCGTGCGGTCGGGGCGGTCCGTGCGGTCGGGGGTCGGGGTGGGCTCGGGGACCTCGGTGGTGCCGGAAGCCTCGGGGGTGTCGTTCACGCCTGGCACAGTACGCGGCCAGGGAGGTGGGCACCATGCACCGAGGAAGGGTCCGTGCCCCGGCTGAGGTACTGTGGACGATAGATCACGATATGTCGCTCGCAGCATGCCGCTCGCACCGGAGGTCCACCCATGGCACCGCACCACCATTACACCGCCGGCAGCGGAGCGCCGTGGAGCCGGGGCGGGTTCGGTCCGCTCCTCGACGTCGCCCAGCAGCTGCGCGGGCTCAGCGGAGCCTCGGCCCAACGTGCCCGCCGCGGCGACGTGCGGGCCGCGATCCTGCGGCTTCTGGCGGAGGAACCGATGCACGGCTACCAGGTGATCGCCGAGCTCACGAACCGGAGCGGGGGAGCCTGGAGCCCGTCGGCCGGGTCGGTCTACCCGACCCTGCAGCTGCTCGCCGACGAGGGCCTGGTGGTCGCCGAGCCGGTCGGCGGCCGGAAGGTCTACCGGCTCACGGAGGCCGGGACCGACGCCGCCGCCCAGCTCGCCGGCCGGTCGGCCCCGTGGGAGGATGCCGCCGACCACCAGGGCGACGGGTCCGGCTACCACCAGGCCGTCGGGCGGCTGATGCAGGCGGTGTTCCAGGTCGGCCGGACCGGATCCGCGCACCAGCTGACCGCGGGGGCAGAGGTCCTCCAGGACGCCCGCCGGCGGCTGTACGCCATCCTCGCCGAGGACTGACGTCCTGCCTCCCGCCCCGTCAGCGACAGCGTCCGGAGGACGGATGAGGAGCTCGGACCTGCGCGTGCGCTACTGGCGCATCGTCCTGTTCTTCGCCCGGGTGACGGCCGGCTTCATCTGGTGGGAGATCGTGCTGCGGCGGCTGGGCCTGGGCCGGCTCGCGGCGCGCACCCGCGCGGAGCGCGGTCGGCGGGCGGCCGTGCGCTTCCGAGCGCTCGCCGTCTCGATGGGTGGGCTGATGATCAAGGTCGGCCAGTTCCTCTCCGCCCGGCTGGACGTGCTGCCTCCGGAGATCACGGCCGAGCTCTCGGGTCTGCAGGACGAGGTGCCGGCCGTCGACGTCGCGGCCGTCCGGAGGGTTGCCGAGGCGGAGCTGGCGCTCCCCCTGGCCGAGCACTTCACGTGGTTCGACGAGACGCCTCTGGCGGCCGCCTCCCTGGGGCAGGTGCACCGTGCGCGGCTGCGGCCGGCGGACGCGGCCGAGCAGGGGTTCACGGACGTGGTCGTCAAGGTGCAGCGTCCGCACATCCAGGAGGTCGTCGAGGTCGACCTGTCGGCGCTGCGCCGCGTGGGCGGCTGGTTGGAGCGCTATCGTCCCGTCCGCGAGCGCGCCGACGTCCGGGCCCTCGTCGAGGAGTTCGCGGCCACCACGCTGCAGGAGGTGGACTACCTCGCCGAGGGTGCCAGCGCCGAGACCTTCGCCGCCAACTTCGCGGACGACCCGCGCGTCGCCATACCCGCCGTGGTGTGGGAGCTGAGCGGTCGGCGCGTGCTCACCCTCCAGGACGTCTCTGCGATCAAGCTGGCCGACCACGCCGCGATCACGGCCGCCGGCATCGACCGGGCCGAGGTCGCGCAGGTGCTGGCGGAGACCTACCTGCAGCAGATCTTCACCGACGGCCTCTTCCACGCCGACCCCCATCCCGGGAACCTCTTCGTCACCCCCCGACCGGACGCGGGGCCGGGCGAGCCGGGGTGGACGCTGACCTTCATCGACTTCGGCATGGTCGGGCACGTGCCGGAGGACCTGCGCGCGGGACTGCGCGACCTGCTCGTCGCAGCGGGTCTGCGGGACGGCGCCAGGATGGTCGCCGGCCTGCGCCGGCTCGACCTGCTGCTGCCCACCGCAGACCTGGCGGGCATCGAGTCCGCCGTCGACCAGGTCTTCGAGCGCTTCGGCGGCCTGCGCATGGACGAGCTGCAGCAGATCCCGCCGGAGGAGATGCTCCGCTTCGGGCTGCAGTTCCGCGAGCTGCTGCTCGAGCTGCCCTTCCAGGTGCCCGAGAACCTGCTGCTGCTGGGCCGGTCGATGGGCATCCTGTCCGGCATCTGCACCGGGCTGGACCCCGAGTTCGACGTGTGGGGCACGATCACCCCCTACGCCTCCCAGCTGCTGGAGGACGAGCGGCAGGGCCTGCCGCAGACCGTCGTGGGCGAGGCGCTCGCGCTGGGGCGGCTGCTGCTCGTGCTGCCCCGCCGGGCAGACCGCGTCCTGACGCTGGCGGAGCGGGGTGAGCTCGCGGTCAGGACACCGGCCCTCACCGCGCAGGTGCGCCGTCTGGAGCGGTCGGTGAACCGCACCGGCGGGGTCCTCGTGTTCGCGGCGCTGCTGGTCGCGGGAGCGGTCCTCACCGCGTCCGACCAGGGCACCGGGCGTCTGCTCATGGTGCTGTCGACGCTGCCGCTGGTCTGGGTGCTGACGACCGGGTTGCGTCGGGGGCCTTGAAGGGAAGGGCTCGCGCCGCCCACCGTCGTCGTGCGGTGGCGGGCCGGGAGCCCTGGCTCAGTGACGGTGGAGGAAGTCGGCCACCAGGCTTGCCACCCGGGCCGTGTGCGTCCTCAGGAGGAGGTGGTCGGCTCCAGGCAGCACGTGGTGCTCGGCCTGGGGGAAGAGCTCCGCCACCCAGTCGTGCACCTGGGCGAACCACGGACCGCTGTCGCCTCCGCCGACGTAGAGGACGGGGGCGAGGACCTCGGCGGCCCGGGTCGGACCGAAGCGCCAGGTGAGCAGGGCCGGTACGTCGGAGCTGAAGAAGACGGTGGCGTCCCGCTCGACGCGGGCGACCTCGTCCGCTCCGGTGGCCGCCCGCTGCGCCTCCCAGCTGTCCGTCCCGAGCACGCGGGTGAAGGCCTCGAGCGCCGCCGTGACACCCTCCTGGGCGAAGACCTCCATCAGCTCCTGGCTGGCGTGGCGGAACGCGGTTCCCGCCTCCACCTCCACCGGCGGCGGCTCCAGCAGGGTCAGGGTGCGGACCAGCTCGGGACGGGCCGCGGCGAGCTCCAGCGCGACGGCCCCGCTGTAGCTCGCCCCGACGACGTGGGCCGGGGAGGCGTCCAGGGAGACCAGGACCGTGGCGCAGTCCGCGGCGTCCTGGACGACCGACCCCGGCGCCCGGGCCGGGGCACCGTCCGGGACGGTCAGGTAGCCCCGCCGGCGCAGGTCCACCACCCGGTGCCGTGAGCGCAGCGACGGCTCGCACCCGAGGACGGCCACCTCGTCGGTGGACAGGGCGGTCTGGACGAGCAGCAGGGTCGGGCCGTCCCCGTGGAGACGGACCTCCAGCACGCCACCGTCGACGGGCACCCGGGCCACGGTCACCCGACCACCGTAGACCCGGCGTCAGCCTGGTGCGGCCCGTCCCTGGGCTGCGGTGGCCGCCGCCCGGTGGGCGCTGCGCCGGCCCGCCGGCTCGGCGGCCATCTCAGGATCGTCCTGCACGAGGTAGACCAGGCCGCAGTCCTGCGGCCCGGTCGCCCCGGGGAAGCACAACGTGCACGGCTCGCCAACGCGGACAGGGCAGCGGGGCACGGGACGACGACGGGCAGGGGCGCTCACGTGAGGGTCAACGCCCGGGTCGACCGGGCCCTTCCCAGCTGCCTCCGTCCGCTCTGCGTGCGTACACCGGCGAGCGCCCCGCGTCCCCACGCGTGCGCCGTCACGCCTCCAGCTGGAGGGTGGTGATGCAGGTGGGGCTGCCCTCGGTGGTGGCGAAAGGAACGCTCCCGGTGGCTCCCTCGTGCTCGACCTCGATGGTGCCCGCCACGTCGCGCGGCACCCAGAAGCCGACGAAGCCGTTGCTGTAGGTCGTGGTGGTCTCGTCCACCAGGACCGTGCCGTCGTCGGTGACGATGCGGACGGTCACCTCCTCCTGGGCCAGCTCGCCCTGGCAGGTGGCCAGCGAGTGGAAGTAGCACTCGTGGGTCTGGTCGAGGAAGGGCGCGAGGGAGACGTAGAACTCGTCCTCCGGGAGCGGAAGCGCGACCTCGGTCTGCCCGTCCCCCAGCAGCAGGGCGTCCTCACGGACGGAGGCGGCGAGGGGCAGGGGACGCGCGTCGGCGCTGGTGTCGAGCTCCTCCACGATCGTGCGGGCGTCCGTGCCCGCCAGGTCCATCTTCGCCAGCAGGGCGTCCACGGACGCCTGGTCGCCGGTCCGGGTGGTGCTGGCTGTCGGCGCCGGCTCCGGGTCGCTGGTGGAGCAGCCCGCGAGGGCCAGGACGGCGGCCAGTCCGAGGGGGAGCAGGGGACGGAACGTGGGCATCTGAGGTCTCCCGAGAGGGTCGTCGCCCGGACCGGGGGGTCGGGCGTGGGACCAGATTACGACGAAATGTCGGAGAGGCGAAGGGGCAGGGGTGTGGCCTCCGTCACGGTCAGCCCTGACCGCCCATCGTCAGCAGCGCGTCCACGTCGAGCAAAGTGATCCGCCGACCGGGTCCGAGGGCGACCAGGCCCGAGTCGCTGAGGCGGCGCAGCTGACGGCTCAGCGACTCCGGGGTGGTGTCCAGCAGGGAGGCGACGTCCTTCTTGGCGAGCGGGAGCTCGACCTGCAGACCGTCGTCCGTCCGTCGTCCCGGCAGGGACAGCAGGTGGTCGGCCAGCCGCGCGGAGACGTCGGTGGAGATCGCCGCGCCGAGCCGTTCCTCGGTCTGCGACAACCGTCGGCTCAGGGTCTGCAGCATCCGCAGGCCGATGCTGGGGTGGCGGGCGACGAGCTCGTGCAGCTCCTGGTGGCGGAAGACGCACAGGCTCGTGGTCTCGACGGCGCTCGCGGCGTGGTCGGGTCGGCCGCCGTCGAGGAAGGCGGACTCGCCCACGAAGTCTCCGGGGCCGAGGACCCGCACGATCTGCTCGTGCCCGTCCGCGGTGACCCGGGAGATCTTCACCCTCCCGGTGTGGACCACCAGGAGCTGGGAGACGTCCTGTCCCGCGGTGTAGACCACCTCATCCGTGCCGAGCCTCGTCGGCCGGGCGACCGTGGCGACCTGCTCCTGCTCGGCGCGGGTCAGTCCCGAGAAGAGGGGCACGCGGGCCACGCACAGGTCGTCCTGGTGGACGGGGAGCGACCTCCGGTCGCCCGGACGTCCTGCGCCGGTGTCGGGTCGGGTGGGCATGGGCACCTCCTGGGCCCAGTATGTGCCGTCGGCACCACCCGTGGAGCCGCCGGCCTCCCGCTCCGCCGGGGCGCGGTCGGTCGTGCCGGTCGCGTCGGCCGTCGGACGTCGGACGTCGGCCGTCGGACGTCGGACGTGCCGAGGGTGGGGGAGAGGTCCACACTGGGGGAGGAACCGACCCGGAGGAGGACACCATGAGCGAAGATCTCGAGGACCAGCGCACGGAGGCCCGGGAGGCCCTCTCGTCCCAGGGCGCGGGCATGGGCATGGACGAGGAACCCACCACGTTCGAGCCCGAGGAGGATCCCGACGCCCTCGAGGAGGACGACCCGGAACGGGTCCTGCCGGACGAGGAGCGCGCGGTGGGTGACGCCGAGTCCGAGGAGGAGCGTCTGCTCCCGGACGAGGAGAGACGGGTGCCGGACCTGGCGCCCGAGCTGGACGCGCCCGGGTAGGCGCGCGACCGACCGGCCCGCCCGAGCAGGGGCGCACCTGCCCGACCCCCGCCCGAGCAGGGCGCGGCCGCATACCGCGGTGGTCTCCTAGGCGTCGGTGTCGACCACGGCACCCAGGGACCCCGCCAGCGCGAGGGCGCCGGTGACGTCCAGCCGAACGCCCCGGACGCGGGCGTCCTCCAGGTCGGCGGCCGAGAGGGCGCACCCGCGCAGGTCCGCCCCCTCCAGGCGGGTCCGCCGCAGGTCTGCGCCGGTGAGGTCGCTACCGCGCAGGTCGCAGGCGCGCAGGTCGGCCCCGGACAGGTCGGCCTCGGTGAGCCGCAACCCTCGCCAGGACTGCTCCCGCAGGTCCGCGTTGACGAGCGAGACGCCCCACCACGAGCCGCCTCTGACGGTGACCGGCTTCCAAGAGCAGGCCGTGAAGATGGTGCCATCCCACCGGCAGCCGTCGAGCGTGGCGTCGAAGAAGGAGCACGCCACGAACGTGCACGCGACGAACGAGCTCTGCTCCAGGCCGGCCGCGTTGAACCGCACGCGTTCGAAGGTGCACTCCTGGAAGCGGCAGCCGCGGACCGACGCCTCGGTGAGGTCGACCTCGGCGAAGGTGCACCGCTCCCAGGACCGGTCCACGAGCTCGGTGGCGTACCAGTCCTCCTCCACCACCCGCGTGCCGACCTCGGGCGTGGGCGGTCGGGACGGGTCGCTGGAGGTCACCGGTCCATCCTGCACCGGAACGACTGCGGCGGGCTCGACGGTGGACGGTGGGCCGGTCGGTGAGACTAGGGGCATGAGCCGGACGACGGGACTGCTGCTGGCGGCGGGGGAGGGGCGTCGCTACGGGATGCCGAAGGCCCTCGTCGCCGACGAGGACGGCTTCTGGGTGCACCGCGCGGTCCGCGCCCTCGTGGACGGGGGGTGCGAGGACGTGGTCGTCGTCACCGGTGCCCGGGCGGAGGAGGTCGAAGGTCTCCTCGCGCAGCTGCCCGAGTGGACGGGAGGCCGGGTCACGGCCGTGCGCTGCGGGAGCTGGGAACGGGGGATGGGGTCGTCGCTGCGGTCCGGTCTGACGGCCCTGGCGTCGCGTGGTCGCACGGTGCCCCGGCGGGCCGTGGTGCACCTCGTCGACCTCCCCGACGTGGGTCCGGCCGTCGTGGAGCGCCTCCTGCGGGAGGCGGACACCACGGGTGGGCAGACGTCCCAGGTGGCACGGGCCGCGTACGGCGGACGGCCCGGTCATCCGGTGGTCCTCGGTCAGCGCCACTGGGACGGGGTCCTGGGCGGCGCCGGTGGAGACGCGGGGGCCCGTGGCTACCTGCGGCGGGTGCAGCCGGTGCTCGTGGAGTGCGGCGACCTCGCGACGGGGCAGGACGTCGACGTTCCGGGGTGATCGTCGCTGGTCCGGTCCGGTGGACGTGTGTTCGAGGGTCTGTCGGTGGTGGGTCCTAGGGTGTTCTTCAAAGGTGGAGCCGGGGGAGGTTTCGCCGTTGGACCACCGGAGGGGGTGGGGGACGTGGACGCAGGACCGGAGGGGATCGGCACCGGGCCGGCCGCGGAGTCGGCCGGGCAGGAGCGGGGTATGGCGTCACCCGCCTGCTCGTGCGGGTGCCGCTGCGCCTCGGCCGGGCCCGGGGAGCCGGGTCTGGTCGAGGTGGTGCAGGGCTGGACCCGGGCGCTGGCCGGCGCGGAGGTGTCGCAGATCGACGATGCGGGGCTGCTGGCCCTGGTGGAGGGGCTGGAGGTGCTGTCCCGCACGGTCGGCGCGGTCAGCGCCCGGGCGCAGGTCGCCTTCGGTGCCTCCCAGGTGGCCGCCCAGGCCCGGGAGGGGGTCCCCGCCTCCAGACGCGGGAGGGCGGTGGCCGACGACCTGGCGGCCGCACGGCGTACCTCGCCGTACTGGGCCGGGCGGGAGCTGACCGCGGCGCGGGCGCTGGTGGGCGAGATGCCGGCCACGTTCGCCGCACTGGCCGGAGGCACGATCAGCCCGGCCCAGGCCCGTCTGGTCACCGAGGCCACCTCCTGCCTGGACCCCGCAGACCGGGCGCAGGTCGACCGGCGGCTGGCCGGGTCCCTGGCAGGGGCCTCGACCCGGCAGATCGTGGCGGCGGCCCGCGCGCTGGCCTACGAGGTCGACCCGGCCGGGTTCGTGGCCCGGGCCCGCCGAGCGGCGGCCGACCGGGGGGTCTCGGTGCGCCCGGCCCCGGACGTGATGGGCCTGCTGTGCGCCCGGTTGCCGGCTGCCCAGGCGATCGCGACCCACCAGGTGCTGCGCACCCACGCCGAAGGCGCCCGCGCCGCCGGCGACCCGCGCACCCTGAACCAGCTGATGGCCGACGAGCTGGTCGCGCGGGTCACCGGCCGCACCGTCGTGGACGGCATCGACGTCGAGATCGGCCTGGTCCTGACCGACGCGACCCTGCTGGCCGGGGACAGCGCCGCGGCCGACCTGAGCGGGTACGGGCCCCTGCCCGCCGACCTGGCCCGCGACCTGCTGACCCCCTCCACCGACACCCCGGAAGCCCTGGACGACCACGACGACACCGGCCACCCGCAGGTCGACGACGACCACGACGACACCGGCCACCCGCAGGTCGACGACGACCACGACGGGGAGCGAGGCCCCGGCGAGGGGAACCAGCCGGCCCGCGGGCGGCAGCAGGCACCTGGGCCGTGCCCGGCCGGTGGCCGGTGCACCGACGCCCGATGCACCGCCGTCCACGGCGGTACACCCCCAGGGCCGCCCCCACCGACCCTGCCCACCCGCACCTCTCAGCAGCAACCCCAGACACCCGGCGGCCCCACCGCAGGGACCCCCGGGTCTGCCGGGTCTGCCGGGTTGCCCGGGTCAACCGGGCTGCCCGGGCCGGACCCTGGCACGATCAGGGCCGGCACGGTGTGGCTGCGCCGGCTGTGGACCGACCCGCTCACCGGGGTGCTGACCGTGCGCGACCCCCGACGCCGCGTCTTCACCGGGGCCCTGCGCGCCACGCTGATCGCCCGCGGCCGCTACTGCGCCCACGCCTGGTGCGGCGCGCCCATCCGCCACCTGGACCACATCACCCGCTACCGCGACGGCGGCACCACCACCGTCGACAACGCCCGAGGCCTGTGCGCCCGCTGCAACCTGGCCCGCGAGCACCCCCGCCACGCCGACCCACCACCCAGCACCTACCAGGACCCACCACCGGTCCTGGACACCTTCCACGGCCGAGCACCCACCACAGCACCACCACCACCACCACGCACCGACGACGCCCACGACCACGAGAACGACCCCCTCCGGCGCAGCGCCTGAACCGGCTCGGCAGCGCCGGCGGGCGGCCGGGGCACGTAGAGCGGCACACCCGGTTGGACGCTGCCTCGGCCCGTCGGTCATGCTCGGCTCATGCAGCGCGACGACGTCATGGCCGATCCGCAGGCGCTGGCCGAGGCGCTGGCCACCACCGGGTACCTCACCGACGAGGGCCTGGCCACCGTGACCTGGCTGTCGCACGCCCTCCAGCGTCCGCTCCTGCTCGAGGGGGAGCCGGGGACCGGCAAGACCGCGCTGGCCGAAGCGCTGGCCGAGCTGCGGGGGATCCCGCTGGTGCGGCTGCAGTGCTACGAGGGGATCGAGGCCAGCCAGGCGTTGTACGACTGGGACTTCCCGCGTCAGATCCTGCACCTGAGGGTGGTCGAGGCGGCGGCGACGGCCGGTCCCGACCGCGAGGTCGCAGACGTCGCCGCGCTGGAGCACGAGCTCTTCGACGAGCGGTTCCTGCTGGCGCGGCCGGTCCTGCGCGCCCTGCAGGAGGCACCCTGCGTGCTGCTGGTCGACGAGATCGACCGGGCGGACGACGAGTTCGAGGCGTTCCTGCTCGAGGTGCTGTCCTCGTGGTCCGTCTCCATCCCCGAGCTGGGGACGATCCGCGCGACCGAGCCCCCGCTCGTGGTCCTGACCTCCAACCGGACCCGCGAGCTGCACGACGCGCTCAAGCGACGCTGCCTCTACCACTGGATCGAGCACCCCGGCCTGGACCGGGAGCTGGCGATCGTCCGCACCCGGCTGCCCGAGGTCGACGAGCGGCTGGCGGCGGAGGTGGTGGGCGTGGTGCAGCGGCTACGGGCCGAGGCGGACCTGGTGAAGCCGCCCGGGGTGGCCGAGACCCTCGACTGGGCCCGGGCGCTGCACGCCCTGGGGGCCAGCACCCTGGACCCGCAGGTCGCCGCTGCGACCATGGGAGCGGCGATCAAGTACCGCGAGGACGCCGAGCGGGTCAGAGCGTCCCTGGACCGGATGCTGGCCTGATGCCGCACGCCGACGGCTGGGACGCGGGTCAGGTGCTGCTCGGTTTCGCGCGTGCCTGCCGGGCCGCCGGGCTGCCCGTCACGGCGGACCGTGAGCGCACCTTCCTGCAGGCCTGCTCAGCGGTCGGGCTGGGGCGTCGGGACGCCGTCTACTGGGCCGGGCGGGGGACGCTCACCGCCTCCGGCGCGGACGTCGAGCCCTACGACCGGGTGTTCGACGCCTGGTTCGCCGGTCGTCCCCTGCGGGCGGTCGGTCGGAACGAGGTGCCGAGGGTCACCACCGTGCAGGCACCTCTGGACGGACCCGGGGCCGGCGGGGCGGACGGCCGGGAGAACCCCGTGCTGCGCGTGGCGGCCTCCCCCGAGGAGGTTCTGCGTCACCGCGACGTCGCCGGTCTGTCCCCGACCGACAGGGCCGCCCTGCGACGACGGTTCGCCTCCCTGCGTCCGCGGTCTCCGCGACGCCGGGGACGACGGCATACCCCTGCGCACCACGGTGCCGTCGACGGCCGGGCGACGGTGCGCGCCCAGCTGCGCAACCTGGGGGAGCCGGTGCGCGTCCGCCACCGGCGGCGGCGGCCCCGTCCGCGCCCGGTGGTGGTGCTGGTGGACGTGTCCGGCTCGATGGGTCCCTACGCCGACAGCCTGCTGCGGCTGGCCCACGTCATGGTCCAGGCCGCTCCGCGCACGACCGAGGTCTTCACGCTCGGCACCCGGCTGACCCACGTGACCCGGGCGCTGCGCGAACGTGATCCGGACCGTGCCCTGCTGGCGGCCGGGGAGACGGTGCCCGACTGGTCCGGCGGGACGCGGTTGGGGGAGACGCTGGACGCCTTCGTGCGACGCTGGGGCCGCCGCGGCACGGCCCGCGGCGCGGTCGTGGTCATCGTCAGCGACGGGTGGGAGCGGCAGGACCCGGCCCGGCTGGGGGAGGCGGTGCGGCAGCTGCACGCCCTGGCCCACCGGGTCGTGTGGGTCAACCCCCACCGGGGTAAGGAGGGTTACGCTCCCGTGCAGTCCGGGATCCGTGCGGTCCTGCCGCACGTGGACGACCTCGTCGCCGGCCACTCGCTGGCGACGTTCGAAGAGCTGCTGGAGGTGGTCGCGCGTGCGTGAGGTCCTGGACAGGCTGCTCCGGTGGTGGGACGACGGCGAGCAGGTCGCCCTCGCGACGGTCGTCGGCACGTGGAAGTCGGCCCCCCGCCAGCCCGGCGCGGCGATGCTGGTGGGGGTGGAGGGTGAGGCCGTCGGCTCCGTGTCCGGCGGCTGCGTCGAGGGAGCCGTCTACGAGCTGGGCCAGGAGGTGATCGCCTCCGGCTCCCCCGTGCTGCAGAGGTACGGCGTGTCCGACGACGAGGCCATGGGCGTCGGACTGACCTGCGGCGGGATCCTCGACATCTTCGTCGAGCGGGTCGGTCGCGAGGACTTTCCCGAGCTGGCCGCGGTGGCCGCCGACATCGAGGCCGGCGTGCCCGTGGCGGTGGCGACGGTCGTCGAGCACCCCGACCCTGACCTGCTCGGCCGCCACCTCGTGGTCCGCCCGGAGGGTGCGCCGTCCTCCGGCACCCTCGGCTCGCCCCGCGCCGACGCGGCCGTGCTCGACGACGCCCGGGGGATGCTGGCCCAGGGGCGGACCGCCACCCTGAGCTACGGCCCCGAGGGGCAGCGCCGGGGCGAGGGGATGCGCGTCTTCGTCAGCTCCTACGCCCCCCGGCCCCGGATGCTCGTGTTCGGAGCGATCGACTTCGCAGCCGCGGTGGCCCGGATGGGGACCTTCCTCGGCTACCGCGTGACCGTGTGCGACGCCCGACCGGTCTTCGCCACGGCCAGCCGCTTCCCCGACGCCGACGAGGTGGTCGTCTCCTGGCCGCACCGCTACGTCGAGGAGCAGATGCGCCTGGACGCCCTCGACGAGCGGACGGTCGCCTGCGTCCTGACCCACGACCCCAAGTTCGACGTGCCCCTGCTGGAGCGGCTCCTCGGGGACGGTGCCCCGCCGCTCGCGTACGTCGGGGCGATGGGGTCGCGCCGCACCCATGAGGACCGGTTGAACCGGTTGCGCGGCGTGGGGCTGACCGAGGAGCAGCTGGCGCGCCTGCGCAGCCCGGTCGGCCTCGACCTGGGCGCCCGCACGCCCGAGGAGACGGCCGTCTCGATCGCCGCGGAGATCATCGCCGAACGGTGGGGCGGTCAGGGCGAGCCGCTCAGCCGCACCGAGGGGGCCATCCACCGTCACGAGCCGGGAAACCCTCCGGCGGACTGAGCGCCACCGGTGCACCCCTTGCGGTGCGGTCCCGGCCAGGGCAGGATCACGGGGGACAACGAAGTCCGGTTCCCCAGCTTGGAGGACGCATGACCCAGATCTCCGTGACGGTCGACGGCGTGACCTACACCGACGAGGTGGAGCCACGAACGCTCCTGGTCCACTACCTACGAGAACAGCTCGGCAAGACCGGCACGGTGGTCGGCTGCGACACCAGCAGCTGCGGGGCCTGCACCGTGCACCTGGACGGCCGCAGCGTGAAGTCGTGCAACGTCCTCGCCGTCCAGGCGGACGGCCGCAGCGTGACCACCATCGAGGGTCTCGCCGACGGCCAGCAGCTCAGCCCCCTGCAGGAGGCGTTCCGCGACTGCCACGCCCTGCAGTGCGGCTTCTGCACCCCGGGGATGATCATGCAGGCCACCGACCTGCTGGCCGAGAACCCGGACCCCGACGAGGAGCACGTCCGCCAGCACATGGAGGGCAACCTGTGCCGGTGCACCGGCTACCACAACATCGTCAAGGCCGTCCTCCAGGCGGCCGGGGCCTCCTCGACCGTCGGCGGGGGTGAGCAGTCGTGAGCGTCAGCCCCGAGGGCGTCGCCGAGGTCGTGGACGAGCGGACCGACGTGGACAGCTCCGACGAGGTCAACGGCCTGGAGGTCGGCCGGGACCGACGCCGCAAGGAGGACCAGCGCCTCATCACCGGCCGGACGAGGTGGACCGACAACATGCAGCTCCAGGGCATGCTGCACCTGTCCATGGTGCGCAGCCCCTACGCCCATGCCCGCATCACCGCGGTCGACACCAGCGCGGCCCTGGCCTCGCCGAACGTCACGGCCGTCCTCACCGGCGAGGACGTCAAGGACCTGCAGGGATCCCTGCCGACCGCCTGGCCGATCACCGAGGACCAGAAGGCCCCGCCGCACCCGGCCATCGCCGTGGACCGGGTCGCCTTCTCGGGGGAGATCGTCGCCGTCGTCGTCGCCCGTTCGGCGGCCGCCGCACGCGACGCGGCCGAGCTCGTCGACGTGGACTACGAGGAGCTCCCGGCCACCCTCGACCTGCGGCGCTCCGCCGCCGACGAGGTCCTGGCCCATCCCGACCTGGGCACCAACCGGTCCGCGACCTGGACCTTCGACTCGGCGGAGGCCGGGACCGGCGAGGACGTCGAGGCCGCCATCCGCGACGCCGAGGTGCTCATCGAGCGGGAGTACCGCCAGCAGCGCCTCATCCCCTCCTTCATGGAGCCCCGCTCCGTGGTCGTCGACCCCACCGGCGAGCAGTTCGTCATGTGGTCCTCCACGCAGGTGCCGCACATCCTGCGCCTCATGCTCGCGCTCACCCTGGGCGTGTCCGAGTCGAAGATCCGGGTCATCGCCCCGGACGTCGGCGGCGGGTTCGGCGGCAAGCTGCAGGTCACGCCGGAGGAGATCATCACCTTCCTGGCGGCCCGGCACACGGGCAAGCCCTGCAAGTGGACCGAGACCCGCAGCGAGTCGTTGCTGTCGGGGCACCACGGCCGCGACCAGTGGCAGAAGCTCACCCTCGCGGCCCGCAAGGACGGCACCGTCACCGGGCTCAAGGTGGAGCTGCTCGCCGACATGGGCGCCTACCTGGGGCTGGTGACACCGGGCGTGCCGATCCTGGGTGCGTTCATGTTCAACGCCATCTACAAGTTCCCCGCCTACCACTTCACCTGCACCAACGTCTTCACCAACAAGACCTGGACGGACGCCTACCGGGGCGCCGGGCGGCCCGAGGCGACGTTCGCCATCGAACGCCTCATGGACGAGCTCGCCGCCGAGCTGGGACGCGACCCCCTGGAGGTGCGCGAGCAGAACTGGATCACCCACGAGGAGTTCCCGTTCACCTCGGTCTGCGGACTGGAGTACGACTCCGGCAACTACGAGGCCGCCACCGCGCGGGCCAAGGAGCTGTTCGGGTATGACGAGCTGCGGGCCGAGCAGGCCCGTCGCCGCGAGAGCGGGGACCGGGTGCAGCTGGGGATCGGCATCTCCACCTTCACCGAGATGTGCGGCCTGGCGCCCAGCAGGGTCCTGGGCTCGCTAAACTACGGCGCCGGCGGCTGGGAGCACGCCTCCGTGAGGATGCTCCCGAGCGGCAAGGTGGAGGTCATCACCGGCTCCTCCGCGCACGGTCAGGGGCACGAGACCGCGTGGAGCCAGATCGTCGCCGACCAGCTCGGAGTGCCGTTCGAAGACGTCGAGGTGCTGCACGGCGACACGCAGATCAGCCCCCGGGGCCTGGACACCTACGGGTCCAGGTCCCTGGTGGTCGGCGGCCAGGCCGTCATCCAAGCGGCCCAGAAGGTGGTCGAGAAGGCCAGGCCGCTGGCCGCGCACGTGCTGGAGGCGAACGTCGACGACCTGGAGTTCAGCACCGGCCGGTTCCGGGTGCGGGGCGCGGGCGACGACCAGGAGGGCGTGGCCCTCACCGACCTCGCGCTGAGGGTCTTCGCCGCCCACGACCTTCCCGACGGCATGGAGCCCAGCCTGGACGCCGACGCGACCTTCGACCCGGAGAACTTCTCCTTCCCGCACGGGACCCACCTGTGCGCGATGGAGGTGGACACCGAGACCGGGCAGAGCCGGATGCGCTCCTACGTCTCCGTGGACGACGTCGGCAACGTGGTGAACCCGCTCATCGTCGACGGCCAGATCCACGGTGGCCTCGTCCAGGGCATCGCGCAGGCACTCTGGGAGGAGGCGGTCTACGACGACCAGGGCACCCTGGTCTCCGGGTCGTTCGTGGACTACACCCTGCCCACCTCTGCGGACACGATCAGCTTCGTCACGGACCGGACCGTCTCGCCGTCGACCACCAACGACCTGGGCGCCAAGGGCGTGGGTGAGGCCGGCTGCATCGCCTCGACCCCGGCCGTGGTCAACGCCGTCGTGGACGCGGTCCGCCCGATGGGCATCGACGACATCACGATGCCCTGCACGCCCGAGCGGGTCTGGCGGGCCATACAGGACAGCAGGGAGGGGGGCGGCACCGCGACGCAGGACAGCGCCCAGCCCCACTTCGCGCAGGACGCCCCCAACCAGGACGATCCCGGACCGGGTGACCCGCCGGCCCAGGGGAGTCCGGGTGCGACGACCGGACCGACGGACGCGACCGCATACTCCCAGGAAGGTGGTCGGGCATGATCCCCGCACCGTTCGACTACGCCGTCCCCTCCACCGTCGAGGAGGCCCTGGCCCTGCTCGCCGAGCACGGTGACGAGGCCAAGGTCATGGCGGGCGGGCAGTCGCTGCTCCCCGTCCTGCGCATGCGGCTGAACGCCCCCGGGATGGTCGTGGACATCTCGCGGATCGAGGAGCTCAAGGGCATCACCGACCAGGGGGACGGCATCCGCATCGGGGCCGGTTCGACCTACCAGGACGTGCTCGACTCCGACCTGGTCACCGAGCACCTCGGGCTGCTGCGGGCAGCAGTCAAGGAGATCGCCGACCCCCAGATCCGGCACCGCGGCACGGTCTGCGGCGCGCTCGTGCACGCCGACCCGGCCGGCGACGTGGGCGCACCCGTCCTCGCGCTGGAGGGTCGGATGGTCATCCAGGGACCCGAGGGGGAGCGTGAGGTCCCGGCCTCGGAGTTCTTCCTCGACCTCTTCGAGACCGCCGTCGGGGAGGGGGAGCTGCTGACCGCGGTCGTCCTGCCCAAGCACACCGGGTGGGGCAGCCACTACGAGAAGTTCGTCCGCGTCTCCCACCAGTGGGCGATCATCGGCGTGGCCGCGACCGTGCGGGCCGAGGGCGGAACCATCGCCGAGGCACGGGTCGGGCTGACCAACATGGGCGCCACGCCGCTGCGGGCCACCGACGTCGAGCAGGCCCTCGTGGGGCTGCCGGCGACGGAGGAGGCCGTGGCGCAGATCTGCGCCCGGGCCGGGGAGGGCACCGACCCACCCTCGGACCTCAACGGTCAGGCCGACTACCGGCGCCACCTGGCCGGGGTGCTGACCCGACGCGCGGTCCTGTCTGCGGCAGGGGGCTGACCCGTGGCGATGGAGCTGGAGCACTCGTTCACGGTCCCGGCGGCCCCGGAGCGCACCTGGGAGCTGATGACCGACCTGGACACGGTGGGCGGTTGCTTCCCCGGTGCGACCGTCACCGAGTCCGACGAGGAGACCTTCGCCGGCACGGTCAAGGTCAAGCTGGGGCCGATCGCGGTGACCTACCAGGGCACCGGACGGTTCGTCGAGCGGGACGACGAGGCCCACCGGGCGGTCATCGAGGGCACCGGGAAGGGGATGCGGGGCCTGGGCAACGCCGGGGCCACCGTGACCATGCAGCTGGCACCCGACGGCGGGGGTACCCGCGTGGACGTGGGCACCGTGCTGCACATCACCGGCAAGCCGGCGCAGTTCGGCCGCGGGGTGATGCAGTCGGTGTCGGACAAGCTGCTCGGCCAGTTCGTGGCCTGCGTGGAGTCCAAGCTGGGGTGACAGACAGGTGCGGTCGACCGGGATCCGGTGGGCCGCGGTGCACGGACGTCGGGCCGGTCCTTCGGGGCCGGTCCGACGTGCGTCCCCCGGCCGCTTCCGGGGGAGTGGACGAGTAGTCCCAAGATTTGGTAAAGATTTGGTAACGATGGGGTTTAGAGGACATATAGCATTCCCCAGGGCCTTGTGGCAAATCTCACAGAGGACGAGGATCAGCCTCGCAGACCTAACTGCGCCACAGCTGGACTTGACTCGAGGGGAATCGTGTCGTGGGATCTCACATCTTGCTAGGTAGTGTCGCCCTGCTCCTGACGGCAGGAGGTCTGGCGCTCCTGGCCCATCTGCTGAGATCGCGCTGGCGAGCGGCCGTCGGCTTCCTCAGCGCCTCGACGCTCGTGGTCGCCCCGCTGGCCCTGACCTCGCTCGTCGCTCCCTCTGCCGCGGTCACCGAGACCGAACCGACCTTCCGCCTCATCGGCAGCGACCTGGACTTCATCCTCGACCAGATCCAGATCTCCGAGGCCCATGCCCATGCCCTCAACACCCAGGACGAGACCTACTCGCTCGTCTGCCCGACCACCGACGACACGAGCGGCAAGTGCGTCCGTGACCCGATGCTCCCGCACGGTCTGCGCACCGTGGACGGGTCCTTCAACAACCTGATCCAAGGACAGACCGAGTTCGGGTCCTCCAACCGGTTGATGCCGCGACTGCTGCCCATCCAGTGGCGCGACGGGGACCCCACCTCGCCCGGCTCGCCGCTGCCCGACGGCGACCGGTCCATGTGCGAGGTCGGCAGCTCCTGCTACGCGCAGTACGACGGCACCGTCTACGACTCGGACCCGCGCGTGATCAGCAACCTCATCGTCGACTCCTCGACCGCCAACCCGGCGGCGGTGGACGCGGCCGCCGACAACCCCGGTTCGACGACAGACCCGCTGACGGGTGAGGTGTTCGTGCCCAACCTCATGCCCGACGAGGGCCTGTCGGCACCCGTGAACCTCTGGTTCGTCCTCTTCGGCCAGTTCTTCGACCACGGCCTCGACCTCGTCAACAAGGGCGGCAGCGGAACCATCGTGGTCCCGCTGAACCCCGACGACCCGTTGTACGACGTCACGCCGCCCAGCCGGCGCTTCATGGCGATCGACCGCGCCACCAACCAGCCCGGTGACGACGGGGTGCTCGGCACCCCCGACGACGTGCGCGAGCACCAGAACCGCACCACGCCGTTCGTCGACCAGAACCAGACCTACACCTCGCACCCGGCCCACCAGGTGTTCCTGCGTGAGTACACCCTGGGCGCCAACGGTCCGCAGGCCACCGGCCACCTGCTGGACGCGCCCACCGGCGGGCTGGCGACGTGGAACGACGTCAAGGCCCAGGCCGCCTCGGTCCTGGGCATCGCGCTCACGGACGCCGACGTGCTCGCCGTGCCGAACGTCGTCGTGGACCTCTACGGCAACTTCGTGCCCGGACCGCTGCGCGGCGCGCCCCAGCTGTTCACGTCGGCCGGTGTCGTCGAGGGCAACCCGGCAGCGCCGATCTCGACGAGTGCCGCCCAGCGGCTCGACCAGTCGTTCCTGGACGACATCGCCCACGGCGCCGTCCCGACCGCGGACCTCAGCGGCTACGACAACGTGGCGCTCGGCCAGCACTTCATCACCGGTGACGGCCGCGGCAACGAGAACATCGGCCTGACCGCGGTCCACCACGTGTTCCACTCCGAGCACAACAGGCTCGTGGAGCACATCAAGGCCGTCCTGGCCGAACCGGGCAACCAGAGCCTCCTCGCGGCCTACCAGGACCAGAGCGAGGCCGACGACTGGAGCTACAACGAGCGGCTCTTCCAGGCGGCCCGTTTCGCGAACGAGATGCAGTACCAGCACCTCGTGTTCGAGGAGTTCGCCCGGACCATCCAGCCGGCCATCGACGTCATCACCTTCAACGAGAACAGCTACGACGAGACGATCGACCCTTCCATCCGCGCCGAGTTCGCGCACGTGGTCTACCGGTTCGGGCACTCGATGCTCACCGAAGACCTGGGTCGTGAGGGTTTCGGCACCGAGCCGACCTCCTTGCTGGACGGCTTCCTCAACCCGGTGGCCTTCCACTGCCGCGTCCAGCCGACGATGCCGGGCAACACCTGCGCGCCGGCCGACCGGCTCACCTCGGACCAGGCGGCCGGGGCGCTGGTCAACGGCACCACCAACCAGCCGGCCAGCCAGACCGACGAGCTGGTGACCAGCACGCTGCGCAACAGCCTGCTGGGTCTGCCCCTCGACCTCGCCACGATCAACCTGATGCGTGGACGGGACGCCGGGGTGCCGCCGCTGCAGGAAGCGCGTCGGACCTTCTTCGAGGAGTCCGGCAACCCCAACCTGCGGCCGTACACGAGCTGGGAGGACTTCGGCCTCTCGCTGCGCAACGGCAACAACTTCGGGCGCGGTGACAGCCAGTCCTCGCTGATCAACTTCGTGGCAGCCTACGGCACCCACCCGACCATCACCGAGCAGACCACCGTGGCCGGAAAGCGAGCCGCCGCCACGGCGTTGGTCAGCGGCGCCGGCGTGACCAGCGACGTGGAGCGGGTGGCCGGGGCCAACCGGTACGAGACGGCTGCCGCACTGAGCGCGGCCAACTTCGCCCCGCAGGTGCCGGTGGTGTTCATCGCCAACGGCACCACCTTCCCCGACGCGCTGGCCGGTGGACCGGCCGGGGCGGTCGAGGGCGGACCCATGCTGCTGGCCCAGCAGAACAGCATCCCGTCGGCGACCGCCAACGAGCTGGCCCGGCTGGCTCCGTCGGAGATCGTCATCCTGGGTGGTGACCTCGCCATCAGCCCGCAGGTGGCGACCGCCCTGGAGACCTATGCCGGTTCCGGTGGCGTGACCCGGCTGTCGGGTCCGAACCGCTACGCGACCGCCGCGGCAGTGGCCCAGCGGGCCTTCCCCGCCGGCGCCGACACCGTCTACGTGGCCAACGGGAACGCGTTCCCGGACGCTCTGTCCGGCGGTACGGCGGCGGCGGCCAAGGGTGCCCCTCTGCTCCTGGTCTCACCCACCGGGGTGCCCTCGCACACCGCGGCCGCGCTCACGACCATGGCTCCCCAGCGGATCGTCGTGCTCGGTGGTGAGCTCGCGGTCAGCGCGGACACGTTCGCGGCGCTCGGCAGCTACGGCGCGACAACCGTCGAGCGGATCGGCGGTGCCAACCGCTACGAGACGTCAGCGGCCATCAGCAGCTCCGAGTTCGCGTCGGCACCTGCGGGCGGGACCGTCTACCTGGCGACCGGGCTCAACTTCCCGGACGCCCTGACCGCTGCCCCCGTGGCCGGACTGCAGCAGGCTCCGCTCCTGCTGGTTCCCGGGCTGGGCAGCACCGTCCCGGCGGCGGTGCAGGCCGAGCTCCTGCGCCTGCAGCCGAGCCGCATCGTCGTCCTCGGCGGGGAGGCTGTGGTCAGCGCCGGCTTCGTCACCGCGGTGGAGGCGCTCTTCCCGGGTGCCGACCCGCCGGCCGACCGGCTGGAGTTCCTGCAGAGCACCGGCGCCTACGCCAACGTGGGCGGGCAGACCGTCACCGGCCTGGAGGAGGTCGACTTCTGGGTCGGCGGACTCGCCGAGGCCCTCGACCCGTTCGGCGGCATGCTCGGCGCGACGTTCAACTACGTCTTCGAGAAGCAGCTGGAGGACCTGCAGTTCGGCGACCGGTTCTACTACCTGTTCCGCAACCAGGGCAACCAGCTGTTCGCCGCCCTGGAGGCCAACTCGTTCTCCTCGCTGATCCAGCGCAACACGGAGGCGTCCTTGCTGCCGGCCAGCATCTTCAACGTCCACGAGCCGTACTTCGACCTCGAGAACCTGCCCGACCCGCTTCCGGCCGGTCTGCTCAACGTCGGCGGACAGTGGCGCTGGGACGGTGACGAGCACGTCGAGATCCACGGCAACCGCACCTCGGCCGACAACATCCGTGGCGGTCAGGGCGACGACGCGCTCTGGGGCTACGGTGGCGACGACCGGATCGAGGGTGGCTCCGGCAACGACTCCATCCTGGGTGGTCCCGGGGACGACATCCTCACCGACACCTTCGGCGACGACAACATCAAGGGCGGTGACGGCGACGACGCGATCGACGGCGGGCCCGGCATCGACCTGCTGCTCGCCGGAGCCGGTGACGACTTCGTCAGCAAGCCGTCGGACAACTCCGACGGGGCCACGGGCTTCCTGGGCACCGGGAACGACATCTTCCTCGGCGGCACCGGTCGGGACACCCCGATCGCCAACGAGGGGGACGACTGGCTGGAGGGTGGGCCGCACTCCGACCTGCTCATCGGCGACAACTCCCAGCAGTTCCAGGACGACCGCATCGGCGGGGACGACGTCCTCATCGGCGGCACCGGTTCGGACGACATGGACGCCGAGGGTGGTGACGACGTCCTGGTCGGAGGCCTGGGTGGCACCGACCGGTTCCACGGGATGTTCGGCTTCGACCACGTCACCTTCTACGGCACCAGCACCGGCGTCGACGCGGACATGAACTTCAACCTGCAGCCCCCGGACGTCACCGCCATCCGGGACCGCTACCTGCAGACGGAGTCACTGTCCGGCGGCAGCGGGAACGACGTCATCCGCGGCCTGGGCTTCACCCCGGACGAGCAGACCTTTGAGGAGGTCAACTGGTTGACCGAGGAGGGTCTGGACCTGGTCGCCGGTCTGCGCGACCTGCTGCAGCCCGGCGGGCCGACCGGACCGGACCACGCGGCCCGCTTCATGGGCCTGCGTCCCGACGGCGAGCAGTACGACGCCAGCCTCCTGCTGGGAGGCAGCGGCAGCGACCTGTTCGAGGGCCGGGCCGGTGATGACTTCATCGACGGTGACGCCTACGTCCGGGTGCAGCTCGTGCACGTGCCGTCGGGCGAGAGGTTCGACTCGGCGGCCCAGTTCCGGGCGCGGATCTTCGACGGCACCTTCCACCCCGGCGACTTCGACATCGTGCGCGAGATCGTCGTGGACCCCGGTGCCGACCAGGCCGTGGACACGGCGGAGTACCTGTCCACGCAGGCCGCCGCCACCATCGCCGACCTCGGCGACGGCTACTACAGCGTGACCACGCTGGAGGAGGGTGAGGACGTCCTGCACGACGTCGAGGAGGTCCAGTTCTCCGACGCGTGCGTGGTCCTGGCGACCGGCGCGGCCTGCGACGTGGTCGCAGCCACGGTGGAGGTCGCCACCGCCGGCGGCGAGGTCCAGGCGGACCTCGACCTGGCCGACGGTGAGGCCGCCCCGAGCGACGTGCGGTTCACGCTGCAGGAGCTCAACGCCGAGGGCAGCTGGGTCCCGGTGTCCGACCAGGCCGAGACGGGCAGCGACGCGGTCCAGGACTCGCTGCCGGTGCCGGACGAGGCGACCTCCGAGCTGAGGGTGGTCGCGACCTTCACCGACAGCGACGGTCAGCTCCGCAGCACCACCTCGGAGGTGTTGCCGGCCGGGTGACGATGCGGTGAAGGGCCCGTCCTTCACGGAGGACGGGCCCTTCGCCGTGTCCCCGCGCGGGCGGGCCCCGGTGGAAGTCCTCCGCCCCCTAGGGTGGAGTGCATGAGCGACGAGGGCACCATCACGACCACCACCGTCGAGGACGAGGCGGTGCGGATCTGCCGCGAGCTGATCCGGATCGACACGAGCAACTTCGGCGACGGCAGCGGCCCGGGGGAGCGCGCAGCGGCGGAGTACGTCGTGGGCCTGCTCCAGGAGGTCGGGCTCGAGCCGCAGCTGGTCGAGTCCGACCCCGGCCGGGCCAGCGTCGTGGTGCGGACCGAGGGGCGCGACAGCAGCCGCGGCGGCCTGGTCCTGCACGGACACCTCGACGTCGTCCCGGCCGAGGCCAAGGACTGGTCGGTCGACCCGTTCGAGGCCGTCGAGCAGGACGGGATGATCTGGGGCCGCGGGGCCGTGGACATGAAGGACATGGACGCGATGCTGCTGGCCACCCTGCGGCAGCTGGCCCGCACCGGGGAGAAGCCGCCACGCGACATCGTCTGGGCCTTCTTCGCCGACGAGGAGCACGGCGGCGACAAGGGCGCCGGGTATGTCGTGGAGCAGCACCCCGAGTGGTTCGAGGGCTGCACCGAGGCCATCAGCGAGGTCGGTGGGTTCTCGGTGACCCTGCCCGACGCCGCGACCGGCGCCCCGACCCGGGCCTACCTGCTCCAGACCGCGGAGAAGGGCATCGCCTGGCTCCGCCTGCACGCCCACGGCAAGGCCGGGCACGGCTCGGTGCCCAGCGACGAGAACGCCATCGTGCGCCTGGCCGAGGCCATCGCCCGGATCGACGCCCACCCCTGGCCGCGCACCTTCATCGCCTCGGTGCGGGAGCTCTTCGACGGGGTGGCCGGCATCGTCGGCGGGACGTGGTCGGAGGAGGGCGTCGAGGACGTCCTCCAGCGACTCGGCGGTGCCCGCCGGTTCGTGGAGGGAACGCTGCGGGACACCGCCAACTTCTCGATGCTCTCGTCCGGCTACAAGCACAACGTCATCCCCCAGACCGCCTCCGCCTCGCTCGACTGCCGCTTCCTCCCCGGTCACGAGGATGAGCTGATGGCGACGATCGCCGAGCTGGCCGGCGAGCACGTCGAGATCGAGATCGTGCACCGGGACGTGGCCCTGGAGGCACCGTCGTCCGGCGAGCTGGTCGAGTCGATGAAGCGGGCGCTGCTGAAAGAGGATCCCGGCGCGCACGTGCTGCCCTACTGCCTCTCCGGCGGCACCGACAACAAGCACCTGTCACGGCTGGGGATCACCGGTTACGGGTTCGCGCCGCTGCGTCTGCCCGAGGAGCTCGACTTCGTCGGCATGTTCCACGGGGTCGACGAGCGGGTGCCCACGGACGCGATCCGATTCGGCACCCGGGTGCTGGGCCAGCTGGTGGCCGACTGCTGAGCCGGCGCGGCGCCGCCCTCAGGCGGTGCGCCGCACCCGGATGATCTTGCGGCGCAGGACGACCTTGCGCACCCCGCCGCGGAACAGCCGCACCCGCACCAGCTCCCAGTGCCCGTACTCCGCGTGCTCGGCGAGCGTCTGCCGCACCGCCGGGCGGGAGCTGTCCCGGGAAAACGTCAGCTCACGGAACTCGTACTCGACCATGGTGAGCGACAGCATAGGCACCGCCCCGGTCGTCCCGCGCCCGCACCTGCCGTGACCGCGGGTTTCGCGCTACCGTCGTCCCATGACCGCCGACCCGCGCGCAGCCCTCTCGTCCTTCGTCGCCGCCCTCGAGACGCACCTGGAGACCGCCGCGGTGAGCCGGGGTGACGACGACCCCGCCGTCGTGGAGGCCTACGAACGGGTCGCCGAGGCGTTCGCCGCCTACGACGACGCCCTCATGGACGCCTACGGCGAGGTCACCCCGCTGGAGGTCTACGACGAGGAGCTCGTCGACGACGACGACGACGACGACGACGACGACGATGACGACGATGACGACGACGGTGATGACGAGGACGAGGACGACGACGACTCCGACGGCGACCTTGACGACGAGGAGCAGGCCGGCGAGCCCTACCTCGGGCTGGACGACGAGGAGTACGACGTCGACCCGTCGCCCCGGGGCTGAGCGGTGCGGCTCGGGCTGAGCTGCGGGTTCTGGGGGCAGGGCCGGGACGAGGAGAACCTGGCCCTCGTCCGACGGGCCGACGAGCTCGGCGTGGACGTCTTCTGGGCGGCCGAGGCCTACGGCCCGGACGTCGTCAGCGTGCTCGCCTGGGTCGGGGCGACCACCGAGAACATCGGCCTGGGGGCCGGCGTCATGCAGATCCCCGCCCGCACCCCGGCGGCGACGGCGATGGCGGCGGCCAGCCTGGACAGCCTGTCCGGCGGCCGGTTCCGGCTCGGCCTCGGTGTGAGCGGACCCCAGGTCTCGGAGGGCTGGCACGGGGTGCGCTTCGACGCACCCCTGGCGCGGACCAGGGAGTATGCCGACGTCGTGCGGCTCGCGCTGTCGCGCCGCCCCCTCGTCTACGAGGGGAGTCACCTCACCCTCCCGCTGCCGGACGGTCCCGGCAAGCCGCTGCGCCTGACGCACACCCACCGGCGCGCGATCCCGCTCTACCTGGCGGCCGTGGGTCCCAGGAACACGGAGCTGGCCGGCGAGATCGCCGACGGCTGGTTGGGGGTCTTCGTCTCGCCGGAGCACTTCGTGGAGCAGCGGGCCCACCTGGACACCGGCATGGCCCGACGACCGCAGGGGCCGCCCGCAGCCTTCGACACCAGCGCGACCGTCGCCCTGGCCACCGGGGACGACCTGGAGGAGTGCGCCCGCACGGTCAGCCCCTACCCGGCGCTGTACGTCGGGGGCATGGGCAGCCGGAAGCAGAACTTCTACCACCAGCTGGCGGGCCGGATGGGGTATGCGAAGGAGGCCGACCGGGTGCAGGAGCTCTACCTGGAGCGGCGGTGGGCCGAGGCGGCCGCGGCGCTGCCACCCCAGTTCGTCGACGACACCTCCCTGCTCGGCGACGTCGACCGCATCACCGAGCGGATGCGGCGCTACGCCGACGCGGGCATCACCACCCTCACCGTGGCCCCCTGGGGCAAGGACCCGGCCGCCCGTCGGGACGCCCTGGAGGTGGCCGTCGCGGCGCACGCCCGTCTCGGACGGGGGCGCTGACGTGGCCCTCTGTCTGCTGGTCCGGCACGGTCGGACGGGGTCCAACGCCACCGGTGTCCTCGCCGGGTGGACCAGGGGGCTCGGACTGGACAGCACCGGCCGCGACCAGGCGGGGACCGTGGCGGCCCGGCTGTCAGCCACCGGGGTCGTCGCCGTCGTGGCCAGCCCGCTGCAGCGGTGCCAGGAGACCGCCCAGGTGCTCGCGGACGGCGTCCCTCCCGGCGCCCGACCCGTGGTGCACACGGACGAGCGGCTGGGCGAGGCCCGCTACGGCGCCTGGACGGGTCGGTCCTTGAAGGACCTGGCCGAGGACCCGCTGTGGCGGCAGGTGCAGGACCGACCGTCCACGGTGACCTTTCCGCCGCACCCGGAGCACGAGCACGAGTCCATGGCCGGGATGCAGGAGCGGGCCGTGGCCGCCGTCCTGGAGTGGGACGCACGGGTGGAGTCCGAGCACGGCCCCGGTGCCGTGTGGGTGGCGGTGAGCCACGGCGACGTCATCAAGGCCGTGCTCGCCGACGCCCTGGCGACCCCTCTGGACGCGTTCCAGCGCATCGTCGTCGACCCGGCGTCGGTGAGCATCGTGCACCGGACCCCGACGCGCCCGTTCGTGCTGCGCACCAACGACACCGGTTCGGACCCCGTCGACCTGTCCGCGCTCCGTGCCGCGCTGGCGGAGCGGGGCTCCTCCGGTGACGCCGCGGTGGGTGGCGGGGCAGGGGCGACGTAGGGTTGTGACCATGCCCGAACACGTCTACGACCCGCCCGAGCGGTTCGTCGCCGGAAGCGTCGGCCCTCCGGGGCAGCGGACGTTCTTCCTGCAGGCGGGCGACGGCGACCGGCGGACCACGGTGTCCCTGGAGAAGGAGCAGGTCCGGCTGCTCGGCGTCTCCCTGGGCGAGCTGCTCGACGAGGTGGCCCCGGGGGAGGGGTCGGAGGAGGCGGCGGAGCCGTTCCTCGACCACGCCCCGCTGGACGGTCCCTTCGACGACGACTTCCGGGTGCAGCGTCTGTCGGTCGCCTGGGACGCCGGCCAGGAGCGGGTGGTGCTGGAGGCGTTCGACCGGCCGGAGGCCGAGGACCTGCTCGAGCTGGACCCCACCGAGGACTATCCGTGGACCGGCCGGGTGCCGCAGTCCCTGCGGGTGGTCCTGCCGCCCGCCCGGGCCCGCGCGTTCGCGCTGGGATGCACCGCCTCCCTCGCCGGAGGGCGGCCCTCGTGCCCGTTCTGCGGGCAGCCGTTGGATCCCGGTGGGCACATCTGCCCGCGGGCCAACGGCTACAAGCGCTGACCCGGACCGCCAGGATGGTCGCCGACGTCGGGCCCGGGCAGCGGGACCTCCAGGATCGACAGGACCTGGATCTGCTGTCGCGCAGCCGGATCGAGGTCGTCGGACGGCTCGTGGAGGCCTCCAACGTGACCCTGCTCGTGGACCTCCTCGAGGACGACGGCCGGCCCACCGGCCGCCAGGCGGTCTACAAGCCCGACCGGGGGGCGCGGCCGCTGGCCGACTTCGACCCGGCGACGCTCTCGCGGCGGGAGGTGGCGGCATACCTGGTGTCCCGCGCGGCGGGGTGGGACCTGGTCCCGCCCACCCTCCTGCGGGACGGGCCACTGGGCCCCGGGTCGGTGCAGGCCTGGGTCGAGCAGGACGAGGGGCGGCGGGCCGATCCCAGCGCGGGACTGGTGGAGGTCCTCGCCGCCGACGTCGAGGACCCCGCCTGGTTGCCGGTCGTGCAGGGTGAGGACCAGACCGGCCGGGCGGTCGTCGTCGCGCACGCCGACCGGGAGGACCTGCGCGCGGTGGCGGTGCTCGACGTGGTCCTCAACAACGCCGACCGCAAGGCCGCCCACCTGACCGTGGACGTCCACGGCCGTCTGCGGGGCTTCGACCACGGCCTGACGCTGCACGCCGACGACAAGCTGCGCACGGTGCTGTGGGGATGGGCCGGCCGGCCGCTCACCGGGACCGAGCGGGCCGACCTGCGGCGTCTCCGCGCGGCCCTCGACGTGGGGTGCGGGGTCGAGGACCTGCTCGCCGAGGAAGAGGTGCTCGCGCTGCGGGCGAGGGTCGACGCCGTGCTGACCTCCGGGCACCTGCCGCTGCCGCCCGTGACCCGCTACCCGCTCCCGTGGCCGCTCTGGTGAGCCCTCGCGGCACCGGTCGTGCGTCGGGGTGGTGAGGCGGCGGGCGGGGGGCGACTAGGCTGGCGCGTCGTGAAGACCTGGACCGCCGACCCCGTGCCGACCGTCCCGACCGCCGGACGCGGTGGACCCCTCGTCGTCCATGACACCGCGAGCGACGGGCCGGTGACCCCGACGCCGGTGGACGGAAGGGCCCGCATGTACGTCTGCGGGATCACCCCCTACGACGCCACCCACATGGGGCACGCCGCCACCTACGTCACCTTCGACCTGGTCAACCGCGTGTGGCGGGACGCCGGGCTGGACGTCCTCTACGTGCAGAACGTCACCGACGTCGACGAGCCGCTCCTGGAGCGGGCCGCGCGGGACGAGGTGCACTGGGAGGACCTGGCCGCCCGGGAGATCGACCTGTTCCGCCAGGACATGGAGGCGCTGCGGGTGCTTCCGCCCGACCACTACGTCGGCGCCGTGGAGGGGATCCCCGACGACGTGACCGCGGTGGGCGCGCTGCTGGCCGACGGGGTCGCCTATTGCGTGCCCGTTCCCGGGGGCGAGGAGACGGTGCCCGGGGCGGAGCGGTCCGACGTCTACCTGGACCTGTCCACGCAGCCGACGTTCGGCTCGGTCTCGGGGTGGACCCGTGATCAGATGATGGAGGTCTTCGCCGACCGGGGGGGCGACCCCGACCGGGAGGGCAAGCGCGATCCGTTCGACCCGCTGCTGTGGCGGGCCGGCCGGGTGGGGGAGCCGCACTGGGAGGGCGGGTCGCTGGGTCGCGGCCGGCCGGGCTGGCACATCGAGTGCTCCACGATCGCCCAGCGCTACCTGGGCCCGGGGTTCGACGTGCAGGGTGGAGGCGACGACCTGGTCTTTCCCCACCACGAGATGAGCGCCGTCGAGGGCACCGCCCTCCAGGGCGGTGCGCCCTTCGCGCAGGCCTACGTCCACCAGGCGATGGTCGGTCTGGACGGCGAGAAGATGAGCAAGTCCAAGGGGAACCTCGTGCTCGTCTCGAGGCTGCGCGCGCAGGGGGTCGATCCGATGGCCCTGCGTCTGGTGCTGCTCGACCACCACTACCGCCGGGCCTGGGAGTGGACCGAGGACGGGTTGCGCCGCGCGCAGGAGCGGCTGGTCCGCTGGCGTCGGGCGGCCGCGGTGGACGGCGACGGCGACGGCGGCGCCGGCCGTGAGCGGGCCCAGGAGATCGGGGTGCGGGTCGTCGAGGAGGTCCGCCGGCACCTGGCCGACGACCTGGACGCCCCGGCGGCGTTGCGCGCGGTGGACCGCTGGGCCACGTCCGTGCTCGAGGGCCGGGCGGGCGCTGGCCTCGTGCCGGTCGCCGTGGACGCCCTCCTCGGCGTCGCACTGACGGAGTCCGCGGCATGATCGTGCGGACGACGGCGCAGATCACGGGCACCGACAGGGACGTGACCAACGAGGCCGGCACCTGGCGCTCCAAGCGGATCGTCCTGGCCGACGACCGGGCCGGCTTCTCCTTCCACGAGACCACCATCCCGGCCGGGACCCGCAACGTGTTCCACTACGCCCACCACGTGGAGGCGGTCTGGCTCGTCGAGGGCCGGGGGGTCCTGCGCGACCTCGACCACGGGGTGGAGCACCCGCTCGGGCCGGGCAGCATGTACCTTCTGGACGGGCACGAGCGCCACGAGCTGGTGTGCGAGGAGCAGATGCGGATGCTGTGCGTCTTCGCGCCGCCCGTCACCGGCCGCGAGGTGCACGACGAGGACGGGGTCTACCCGCTCCTGGTGCTCCAGGACGACGGGTCGGTCGTCCGCGAACGCTGAGAGGTCCTCGGCGTCGCCCCCAGGCTCTCGACGCCGGCCCCCGGGTCCTCAGGGTCCGACGGAGACCAGCGGGAGAAGGTCCCGGGCGGAGACGTCGACGAGGCTGCCGAGCCGGACGGCCCCGGGCATCTGCGGCACGTCGACGATGTGCGGCACGACGAGGGTGGGCACCCCGGCGGCCGTCGCCGAGGCGGCGCCGGTGGGGGAGTCCTCGACGGCCACGCAGGCGTGCGGCGGGACCGAGAGCCGGTGGGCGGCCTCGAGGTAGGGGTCGGGGTGCGGCTTGCCCCGCTCGACCTGGTCGCCGGTGACGACGGCGGCGAAGGTTCCGCCCGGCAGATGCTCGAGCAGCACGTCCGCGAGCGCCGACCAGGACATCGTCACCAGGGCGCAGGGGATGTCGTGCCGCCGCAGGTCGGCCAGCAGCTCGGCGGCACCGGGGCGCCAGGGCAGGGCCGAGCGCATCCGGGCCGCCACCCCCGCGACGAGCGCGTCCACGACCTGCTCGGGCGTCCCGGTCACCGGGGTCGTCTCCAGGATCACGCGCGCGGAGACCATCAGGTCGTTGCCCACGAGCTGCACGGCGTCCTCCCGGGTCCACGTGCCGCCGGCCGCCTCGACGAGGGCGGTCTCCTCGGCCATCCAGTAGGGCTCGGTGTCCACGAGCGTGCCGTCCATGTCCCAGAGCACCGCGGAGGGCAGCTCGGGGGCTGTGGGCGAGGAGGAGGGGGACGTCGCGGAGGAGGGGGACGTCGTGGACGTCGTGGACGTCGAGGGGCAGCTCGGCACGCCCCCACGGTAGCGGCCCCCGACGTAAGGTGGGCAGGGAGCCGAGGAGGAGCATGTCGATGATCGAGCTGCGCGAGACGGGTGACCTCGTGGACCCCGTCGTCATCGCGGCCTTCGAGGGGTGGAACGACGCGGGGGAGAGCGCCTCCGGCGTCGTCGAGCACCTGGTCGACGTGTGGGGGGCCGAGCTCGTCGCGGCCGTCGACCCCGAGGACTACTACGACTTCCAGGTGAACCGTCCGCAGGTCCTCGGCACCGACGAGGGTCGGGTGGTGCGCTGGCCCACGACCAGGGTCTTTCTGGCCAAGGGCACGCCCTCGGGACGGGACGTGATCCTCATCCACGGGATCGAGCCGTCGATCCGCTGGCGGCACTTCACGGCCGACATCCTCGGGTTCGCGCTGCACGAGGGGGCCCAGCTGCTGATCCTGCTGGGCGCCATGCTGGCCGACGTGCCGCACACCCGGCCGATCCCGGTCGGCCTGTCCTCGGAGGACCCCGACCTGCGGGCCGCGCACGAGGACATCGAGCCGAGCACGTACGAAGGCCCCACCGGCATCGTCGGAGTCCTGGCGGACGAGGCGCGGCAGGCGGACCTGCCGACCGTGTCCTGCTGGGCCGCCGTCCCGCACTACGCCGGCGGGCCGCCGTCCCCGAAGGCCTCGCTGGCCATGCTGGGCCAGCTCGAGGAGCTGCTGGACTGCGTCATCGACGACTCCGGCCTGGCCGAGGCCGCCCGTGCCTGGGAGCGGGGCGTCGACGAGCTGGCTGCCACCGACGACGAGGTGCGCGACTACGTGCGCCAGCTCGAGGAGTCCCAGGACGCCGCCGACCTGCCGGAGGCCTCAGGGGACGCGATCGCCCGGGAGTTCGAGCGTTACCTGCGTCGACGGGACGACGGCGGACCCCTGGGCTGAGGGCACCGGGGGCGGGGTGCCGCCCCACGCCGGGCACAGGGCCCGGTGGGCGCACCAGGAACAGGCCCGGGACGGACGGGGTCGCCAGTCGCCGGTGCGGTCGGCGAGGTCGATGGCCTGCCACAACGCCCGCACCTTGCGCTCGGTGGCGAGGATCTCGTGCTCGGTCGGGTCGGTCCACAGCAGGACGCCGTCACCCAGGTAGACCAGCTGCAGCCGGGCCGGGAGCACACCGGTGGACCGCCACAGGGCCAGGGCGTAGAAGCGCAGCTGGAAGAGGGCCGCCCCCTCGGACGTCGGCGACGGGGCCCGCCCGGTCTTGTAGTCGACCACCCGCAGCCGGCCGTCCGGTGCCCGGTCCACCCGGTCCACGTAACCGCGCAGGGTCAGGTCGACCAGGTCGGCCTCCACGTAGAGCTCCCGCCCGGCGGGCTCGAGGCGCCGCGGGTCCTCGAGGGTGAACCAGCGCTCGACCAGCCGGACGGCTGCGGCGTGCCACCGGGTCGGTCCCGGGTCGGTCCCGGCCGACCCCACGCCGGCCGGGTCATCCGCCACCACCTGCCGCAGGCCGGGCTCCTCGGCCAGCATGCGCTCCCACTCCACGGGCACGAGCCGTGCGGCCTCCTCGGGGGTGCGGCGGTCGGCGGGCAGGTCGAAGACCCGCTCGAGGACGGCGTGCACGAGCGTCCCCCGGGCGGCGGCGGCCGACGGCGGCTCAGGCAAGCGGTCGACCGTGCGGAACCGGTAGAGCAGGGGGCACACGAGGAAGTCGGCCGCCCGGGACGGGGACAGCGTGGGCTCCATGCCCCGACTGTAGGTGCCGTCACCGACAACGGTTCCCACCGACCCAGGTCGCCCGGTCGCCGCGGGCGCAGGTCGCTGTCAGTCCGGCCCCCTACCCTTGCGCCATGGCAGCGACGGTCGGCGGATGGCGCATCGGCTCGGTGTCCGGCGTGCCGGTCTACCTCGGCCGCAGCTGGGTGCTCATCGCCCTCGTCATGGTGGCGCTCTTCGGCCCGTCGGTGCAGCGCAGCCTTCCGGAGCTGGGCGCGCTCGCCTACCTCGTGGCCGGGTCCTACGCCCTGCTCCTGCTGGTCTCCGTGCTCGCCCACGAAGCCGCCCACGCCCTCGTGGCCCAACGGGTCGGCTACCGGGTGCACCGGATCGTCGCCGACTTCTGGGGCGGGCACACCGCGCACGACGGCGCCGGGGGGACCCCCGGCGGCAGCGCGGCGGTGGCCGTCGTGGGGCCCCTGGCCAACGCCGTGCTCGCGGTGCTCGGCTGGGGCCTGCTCCAGGTGCTCGACGGAGGGGTCGCCCTCCTGCTGGCACTCGCCTTCACCTGGGCCAACGCCGTCGTGGCGGTCTTCAACCTGGTCCCCGCGCTGCCCCTGGACGGAGGCTTCCTGCTCGAGGCTCTGGTCTGGCGCCTCACCGGGGACCGACACCTGGGCACGCTGGTGGCGGGCTGGGCCGGGCGGGGCGTCGTGGTGATCGGCGTCCTGTGGGCGTTCTCGCCGCTGCTGCTGGAGGGGGAGCGACCGGGTCTCTTCCGGGTGCTCTGGGTGCTGCTCCTGGCCGGCTTCATCTGGCAGGGCGCGAGCGCGGCGGTCGGAGCCGGCCGCCGGGGCATGGCCGCCGCCCGGGTCCGGGTGGGCCAGGTGGCCCGACGCGTGGGCGTGGTCCGGCCCGACGTCCTGCTCTCCCAGCTGGCCTGGGACGAGGGTGGGCTGTGGCTGACCCAGGACCGCGACGGGGGTGTGGACGGCATCGTCCACCCGTCCTCCGTCCGCCGCGTGCCGCAGGAGGCGTGGGCGTCGACGCCGGTGTCCGCGGTGGCCGTGCGTCTGCCGGAGGGGTGGGCCGTACCGATGGACCCCGGGGCCCCTTTCGAGGACGTGCTCGCCGTGATGGGGCGCACCGGGTCCGCCGTCATCGGCCTGCTGCAGGAGGACGGCCGGCCCTGGGGGGCCGTGCTGGCGGGCGACCTGGACCGGACCGGAGCCCCGCGTCCGCGCTCGTAGACTGGCCGGGTGAGCACCCCTGCGACCGGCGCCGACCTGCGCCGAGGCCCCTTCCGCCCCGGCGACCGCGTGCAGCTGACCGATCCCAAGGGGCGGTTGCACACCATCACGCTGGAGCCGGGCAAGGACTTCCACACCCACCGCGGCCACCTGAAGCACGACGACCTGATCGGCGCCCCCGACGGCAGCGTCGTGCGTCACAGCTCGGGGGCCGACTACCTCGCCCTGCGGCCGCTGCTGTCGGACTACGTGCTCTCCATGCCCCGCGGCGCCCAGGTGGTCTATCCCAAGGACGCGGGGATGATCGTCACCTACGCCGACATCTTCCCCGGAGCCACCGTGGTGGAGGCCGGCGTCGGCTCGGGCGCCCTGTCGCTGTCCCTCCTGCGTGCGGTCGGGGACTCCGGCCGGCTGCTGTCCATCGAACGCCGGGAGGACTTCGCCGACATCGCGCGGGCCAACGCGCGGGCCTTCTTCGGCCAGGACCACCCCGCCTGGACGGTCACCGTCGGCGACCTCGTGCAGACCCTGCCCGACGCCGTCGAGCCGGGCACCGTGGACCGGGTGGTGCTGGACATGCTCGCCCCCTGGGAGTGCCTCGACGTCGTCGGCGACGCCCTCGCCCCCGGCGGGGTGCTCATCTGCTACGTCGCCACGGCCACCCAGCTCTCCCGTGTCGCCGAGGCCGCGCGCACCCACGGCGGCTGGACGGAGCCGCAGGCCTGGGAGTCCCTCGTGCGCGACTGGCACCTCGAGGGGCTCGCGGTCCGGCCGCAGCACCGGATGCACGGGCACACCGGGTTCCTTCTCACGGTGCGTCGCCTCGCTCCGGACACCTCCCCCCCGCTGCGCAGGCGCCGGCCGGCCAAGGGTGCCTACGGCGAGGACTACGTCCCCGCGGACGAGGGCGAGTGGACCCCCGAGGAGCTCGGGGAACGGCCCGTGTCCGACAAGCGCCTACGACGCACCCGTCGCGAGGCGCAGGCGACCGCGGACCGGCGCGACCCCGTCGTCCCCACCGGACAGGAGCACGAGTGAGCGAGCAGCCCTTCCGGGAGCGTCACCTGCAGCAGCAGGTGCAGTCCCTCTCCTCGCGTCTGAGCGACCTCAAGGCGCACAACGACCAGCTGGCCTCGACCCTGCGCACCGCCAAGGAGCAGATCAGCGGGTTGCGCGAGGACCTGGACGCGCTGGGTCGGCCGCCCCTGAGCCTGGGCCAGGTGCTGCGCCTCGTGGGGGACGGCACCGTCGACGTCGCCGTCGCCGGGCGCCGGGTCCGTACCCACGTGACCGCCGAGATCTCCACCGAGGAGCTCCGACCCGGTCGGGAGGTGCTGCTCAACGAGGCGCAGGCCGTGGTCGGCGTCGGCGGCTACGAGCGGGCGGGCGAGGTGGTCGTCTGCAAGGAGCTTCTCGGCGAGGACCGCGTCGTGGTGATCGTGCGCGGCGAGGACGAGCGCGTGTGCCGGCGGGCCGGGTCCCTGCGGGAGGAACCGGTGCGCATCGGCGACGGGCTGCTCCTGGACCCCCGCAGCGGCTTCGTCACCGAGCGGATCCCGCGGCCCGAGGTGGCCGAGCTGGTCCTGGAGGAGGTGCCGGACATCTCCTACGACGACATCGGCGGGCTCGCCGGACAGATCGAGCAGATCCGTGACGCGGTCGAGCTCCCGTTCCTGCACGCCGACCTCTACGAGGCCCACCAGCTGCGCCCGCCCAAGGGCGTGCTGCTCTACGGGCCGCCCGGCTGCGGCAAGACGCTCATCGCCAAGGCCGTCGCCGCCTCCCTCGCCCGCCAGTCGGCCGAGCGACGGGGGACGACCGAGGAGTCCTCGCGCGCCTACTTCCTCAACATCAAGGGACCGGAGCTGCTCAACAAGTACGTCGGCGAGACCGAGCGGCACATCCGCTCGATCTTCCAGCGGGCCAGGGAGAAGTCGGCCGACGGCGACCCGGTGGTCGTCTTCTTCGACGAGATGGAATCGCTCTTCCGCACCCGCGGGTCCGGGGTGTCCTCGGACGTGGAGACTACGATCGTGCCCCAGCTCCTCGCGGAGATCGACGGGGTGGAGCGCCTGGACAACGTCATCGTCATCGGCGCCTCCAACCGTGAGGACATGATCGACCCGGCCATCCTGCGACCCGGGCGTCTGGACGTGAAGATCAAGATCGAGCGCCCGGACGCGGTGGGTGCACGGGACATCTTCACCAAGTACCTGACGACGGAGGTGCCGCTGCACCCCGACGAGCTGGCCGCCCACCGGGGAGACCGGCAGGCCACGGTGTCCGCCCTCATCGACGAGGTCGTCGGACGGATGTATGCCGTGCGCCCGGAGAACGCCTTCCTGGAGGTGACCTACGCCGGTGGCGACAAGGAGGTCCTCTACTTCAAGGACTTCGCCTCCGGGGCGATGGTGCACAACATCGTCGACCGGGCGAAGAAGCTGGCGATCAAGGACCTGCTGACGCACGGCCAGGAGGGCCTGCGCGCCACCCACCTGGACCGGGCCTACCTGGACGAGTTCAAGGAGAACGAGGACCTGCCGAACACCACCAACCCCGACGACTGGGCGCGGATCTCGGGCAAGAAGGGCGAGCGGATCAGCTACATCCGCACGCTCGTCGGCGACAGCACGGGCACCTCCCCGGGCCGCGCCGTCGACCCCGAGCCTCCGGCGCACTACCACTGAGGGCCGGGAGCGTGCTGAGGCGCCACGCCTTCTGGCTCGACCTGGGGGTCGTCCTGATCTTCGCGGCCGCGGGCCGACGCAGCCACGAGCTCGACGGTTCGGTGCTCGGCGTGCTGCAGACCGCGTGGCCCTTCCTCGTCGGCCTGGCCGTGGGCTGGATCGCGGTGCGCCGCCAGCCGGCCGACCGGCGGGTGTGGTGGCTCGACGGGACGGTCGTCGCGCTCTCCGTCCTCGTCGTGGGCATGCTGCTGCGGCTGGCGGGTGGCCAGGGGACCGCGCTGCCGTTCGTCCTCGTCGCCACCGGGCTCGTGACGGCCGGGATCCTGGGCTGGCGGGCGGTCGACGCGGCGGTGGGGGCCCGTCGCAGCGGCTAGCATGGTGAACATGCGTTCACCGGGGGTCGAGCAGACCCGCCTGCCACCCTCGACCGGCCTCGTCATCACGGTCCTGGCCCTGTGCGGCACGCTCGTGTCGCTGCAGCAGACGCTCGTGCTGCCGCTGCTGCCGGACTTCCCGGCGATCCTGGACACTACCAGCGACAACGCCTCCTGGCTGGTCACCATCACGCTGCTCACCGCCGCGGTGGGCACGCCGATCGTCTCCCGCCTGGCCGACATGTTCGGCAAGAAGCTCATGCTGGTCGTCTGCATGGGTGCGGTGATCCTCGGCTCGGTCGTCGCCGCGCTGAGCACGAGCCTGGCCGTCGTGGTGCTCGGACGCGGACTGGCCGGCCTGGGGGCCTGCCTGGTCCCGGTCGGGATCAGCATCATGCGCGACCACCTGCCCGCCGAGAGCGTCGGGTCCGGGGTGGCGCTCATGTCGGCGACGCTGGGCATCGGGGGAGCGGTGGGGATGCCGCTCGCCGGGATCATCTACGACAACTTCGACTGGCACGCCCTCTTCTACGTCTCGGGCGGCTTCGCCGTCGTCATGCTGGTCGCGGTGCTCCTCGTGGTGCCCGAGTCGACGGTGCGCACGCGCGGCCGGTTCGACTACGTCGGAGCGGTGCTGCTGTCGGTGGCGCTGACCTGCTTCCTGCTCGCCGTCAGCAAGGCGGGGACGTGGGGGTGGGCCTCGCCGCTGACCCTGAGCATGCTCGCCGCCGCCGGCCTCGTGCTGGCCGCCTGGGTCCCCTGGGAGCTGCGTGCCGGGCAGCCGCTCGTCGACATCCGCACCTCCATGCGGCGCACGGTGCTGCTGACGAACTCCGCCTCGGTGCTCGTGGGTTTCGCCATGTTCGCCAACTTCCTCACCTCCGTCCAGCAGGTGCAGATGCCGGCCAGCACCGGCTACGGCTTCGGCCTCTCCGTCGTGGAGACCGGCCTGTGGATGCTGCCGAGCGGGATCCTCATGGTGGCCATGTCACCGGTGTCGGCCCGCCTCATCCGCCGCCACGGGCCGCGGATCGTGCTGATCGGCGGCTCGGTGCTCATGGCCGTGGGCTTCATCGGCCGCTCCCTGCTGCACTCCTCGGTCGCTGAGGTCATGGTCACCTCCGGCCTGGCCTCCCTCGGTACCGCGCTCGCCTTCGCCGCGATGCCCACCCTCATCATGCGGGCCGTCCCGATCACCGAGACCGCCTCGGCCAACGGCCTCAACACGCTGCTGCGCTCGATCGGGACGTCCTCGGCCTCGGCCATGGTGGCCGCCGTCTTCGCCGCCGGCATGGTGGTGACACCGTCTGGGGAGGCCGCGCCCACGTTCACGGCATACCAGGTCGTCTTCTGGTCCGGCACCGCCGCGGCCCTCGGGGGTGCGCTCATCGCGGCGTTCATCCGCCGGCCGGTGCCGGTGGGCGAGCGCGCACCGAGCCGCACGGGCGTGCCGGCGCCGGCGGGGGAGCGTACCCACGTCAAGGTCGAGGGCGAGCTGCCCGAGGTGGTCGTGCGCGGGCGGGTCCTCTCGCCGCAGGGGCGCCCGCTGCGCCAGGCCGTGGCCACCGTCCTGCACACCGACGGCCGCCACGTGGACTGGGGCCGCACCGACAACGACGGGCGGTTCGCGCTGGCCCTGCCCGAGGAGGGCCGCTACCTGCTCGTGGTGTCCGCCGACGGCTGGGCCCCGCAGTCCGGCCTCGTGGCGCTGGAGGCGGGGGAGACCGAGCCGGTGACGATGACCCGGCGCCTGCTCCTGTCCGGCCGCGTCACCGACGGCGGGGTGCCCGTGGGCGGGGCGATGATCTCCCTCATCAAGCACTCCGGGGAGTACGTCGGCACCTCCTACGCCGAGGCCGACGGCGGCTACGAGATCGGGCTGCCACCACCGGGCCGCTACGTGCTGACGGTCGTGGACCACGCCAGCGGCCGGGCACGCTCGCGCGCGCTGTCGGTCCTCTCGACGTCGACGACCCTGGACGTGGACCTGCAGACCGGCGTCCCCAGGCCCCAGGAGCAGGTGCCGGCGGGGACGCGCGGGGTGGGGACGGTGCTGCGCGGCAGCGTCGACACCGGCCCCTCCCCGGACCCGGCGGGCCGGCCGGCGCAGACGTCGACGCCGGTGACCGCCGGAGGTGCACGGTGAGCCCCGCCGGGGACGCCGCGCAGACGCGGGAGGTCGTCCTGCAGGTGGCCCGACGGCTCTTCGGCGAGCGCGGTTACGCCACCGTGACCATCCGGGAGGTGGCCGCCCAGGCCGGCGTCTCCCCGTCGATGGTCATGAAGGTCGCCGGCAGCAAGGAGCAGCTGTACGCCCTCGCCACCCCCGCCGAACCGACCCCGTTGCCCCCGGACGTACCCCTGGAGGGGCTCGGCGAGCTGCTCGTCTCCCGGCTCCTGCAGCGGCGCGACGACGAGGCCGCCGAGCCCTGGCTGCGGGCCCTCTACCTGCTCGTGGAGGCACCGGACCCGGAGGCGGCCCGGGCGGAGTTCCGCGACCGCTTCCTGCGGCGCTTCCCCACGGACGGGGAGGGCCGGCGGCACGCCGACGAGGCGGCCTGCCTCATGCTGGGGCTGGCGGCCGGCGTGCGCGCCTTCCGGCTCCTGGACCCCGGGAGCACCGACGCGCAGGCGGTCGTCCGGGAGTACGGCGCCCTGCTGCAGCAGGTGCTCGACCGGATCGACCTGGGACGCACCGCCGGCGGCGGGGAGGCCTAGGGTGGCCGGGTGAGCGTGCTGCGGGTCGTGGGGATCGAGACCGAGCTGGGCATCACCAGCACCCAGGTCGACGGGCAGGGACGCCCGCTGAGTCCGATGGTCCTCTCCGGCCAGGTGGTGCGGGCCTACGCGGCGGGCGCGGGCCCGGGCGCGGCGCTGCCGCCCTCGGCGGGCTGGGACTACGCCGACGAGACGCCGCTGCGCGACGCGCGAGGCTACGAGATGGCGCGGGCGCTGGCCGACGTCTCCCAGCTGACCGACGTGGAGGACCCGACGATCGCCACGACGGTGCTCTCCAACGGCGCCCGGTTCTACGTCGACCACGCCCACCCGGAGTACTCCTCGCCCGAGGTGACCTCCCCGCTGGAGGCGGTGCGCTACGACCGCGCGGGTGAGCTGGTCGCCCGGGCGGCCGTCGGCACGCTCGCCGAGCAGGGCGCCCAGGTGCGGCTGTACAAGAACAACGTCGACGGCAAGGGCGCCAGCTACGGCACCCACGAGAACTACCTGGTGCCCCGCAGCGTGCCCTTCGACCGGATCGCCCGCCACCTCATCCCCTTCCTCGTGGCCAGGCCGGTGATCGCGGGAGCGGGCCGTGTGGGGCTGGGCCAGGCCAGCGAGCGCGCGGGGTTCCAGCTGAGCCAGCGGGCCGACTACCTCGAGGCCCAGGTCGGGCTGGAGACCACGCTGCGCCGCCCGATCGTCAACACCCGCGACGAGCCCCACGCCACCCCCGACCGGCACCGCCGGCTGCACGTCATCGTCGGGGACGCCACCATGGCCGACGTGACGACCTACCTTGCGGTGGGGTCCCTCTCGGCCGTGCTGCGCCTCCTGGAGACCTCTCCCGGACTGCTCCCCGAGCTGGACCTGGTCGACCCGGTCCGGGCGGTCAAGGACATCTCGCACGACCCCACCCTGTCCACCACCGTGGAGACCGTCGACGGCCGCCGGTTCACCGGCCCCGACCTGCTGGAGGCCTACCTGGAGGCGGTATGGCTCGCCGCGGGCTCCGGGCACGACGCGTGGGCGGGCCAGGACGGGGGCGCCGGACCCGACGCCGCCACGGTGGAGGTGCTCACCCGGTGGCAGGAGGTCCTCGACGACCTGCGGGCAGACCCCGCCCGGTGCGCCGACCGGGTCGAGTGGGTCGCCAAGCTGTCCCTCCTGGAGCGCTACCGCGAGCGCGCCGGAGCGACCTGGGAGGACCACCGCCTGGCGGCGATGGACATCCAGTGGCACGACCTGGACCCGGAGAGGGGCCTGGCCCAGCGGCTGCGCGCCGCCGGGCGGCTGGAGCGGCTGGTGCCGCAGGACCTCGTCGAGGCGGCCGTGACCGAGCCGCCGTCCGACACGCGGGCCTGGTTCCGGGGCGAGTGCGTGCGGCGCTACGGCCCGTACGGCGACGTCCCGGCCGCCTCCTGGGACTCGGTGGTGATGCTCGACGAGGGCGGGCGCCGGCACCGGGTCCGCACGCCCGAGCCTGCCACCGCCACCCGGGAGCGGACCGGGCCGCTGCTGGAGCGGCATACCCGCACCGCCGGCCTGCTCACCGAGCTGGCCTCCGAGACCGTCTGAGAGGATCGCCCCATGTCCGAGCAGCACCGCATCTCGCGCCGTCGCGACGAGGACCCGCCCGAGCCGGAGACCCCGGCCCCGGCCGCGCCGCAGACCGGGAGCCTGGACGCCCGCCGCGACGAGGAGCTGGACTCCCTCCTCGACGAGATCGACGGGGTCCTGGAGACCAACGCCCAGGACTTCGTCCACGGCTTCATCCAGAAGGGTGGCCAGTAGCGCCCGTGGACGACCGGGTGATGGGGATCGAGACCGAGTTCGGGGTCAACGCGACCTTCCGGGCCGGTCCACGCCTGGCGCCCGACGAGGTCGCCCGCTACCTCTTCCGCAAGGTCGTGGCCTGGGGGCGCTCCAGCAACGTCTTCCTCGTCAACGGGTCCCGGCTCTACCTCGACGTCGGCTCCCACCCCGAGTACGCCACCGCCGAGTGCACCGACCTGCTGGACCTGGTCGCCCACGACAAGGCCGGCGAGCTCATCGTCCAGGACCTCGCGGACGACGCCGAGCAGCGCCTGGCCGAGGAGGGGATGGACGCCACCGTCTACGTGCTGAAGAACAACGTCGACTCCCGAGGCAACTCCTACGGCTCGCACGAGAACTACCTCGTCCGGCGCACGCCCCGGCTGGAGCGCATCACCGACCCGCTCGTGCCCTTCCTCGTCACCCGCCAGCTGGTCAGCGGCACCGGGCGCCTGCACGTGGTGGGGGAGCGGGCCACCTTCCTGGTCTCCCAACGGGCCGACCACGTGTGGGAGGGGCTGTCCTCGGCGACGACGCGCTCCCGACCGATCATCAACACCCGCGACGAGCCGCACGCCGACGCCGAGCGCTACCGGAGGCTGCACGTCATCGTGGGCGACTCCACGATGAGCCAGACCACGACGATGGTGCGCGTGGGGATGACCGACCTGGTGCTGCGGATGGTGGAGGCCGGGACCATCGTGCCCGACATGTTCCTGGCCAACCCGGTGCAGGCGATCCGCGAGGTCAGCCGTGACCGGAGCGGTCGCCGGCCGCTGGAGCTGGCCCGGGGCGGGACGATCAGCGCCCTGGACATGCAGACCGCCTTCCTGGGTCTGGTCCGCAGGTATGCCGAGGGCGCCGGCCTGGCGGACGCCAGCCCTCACCGCGAGGTGCTCGAGCTGTGGGAACGCACCCTGCGGGCGGTCGAGAGCGACGACCTGTCCCTCGTCGACACCGAGATCGAGTGGGTGATGAAGAAGACCCTCCTGGAGGGGTATGCCGCGCGCCACGGGCTGGAGCTGCACGACGACCGGCTGCTGCAGCTGGACCTGGCCTGGCACGACGTGCACCCGCGCCGGGGGGTGATGTCGGTGCTCGAGCGGCAGGGGAGGGCGCGCACCGTCGTGTCCGCGGAGCGGGTGGCCACGGCCATGCACGAGCCGCCCCGCACCCGGGCCTGGCTGCGCGGGCAGTTCGTGCGCGTCGCCCAGGAGCACCGGCGCGACTTCACCGTCGACTGGGTGCACCTGAAGCTCAACGACACCGCCCAGCGCACGGTCGTCTGCAAGGACCCCTTCTCCGCGGTCGACGCCCAGGTGGACGAGCTCATCGAGTCGATCCGGCGGGCCGGGCGGACGGCCGACACCCCCACCGTGCGCGGGGTGTAGCGACCGGCCCGGGCCGGGGAGGGGCGCCGCTCGGTGGTGCGGCCGGACGCGGCCGCCCAGGGCGCTCCCACCGGGCACCCAGGTTCAGATGGTTACGCTTGCCCGGTTGCACCGGTCGCGCGGCCACCGCCGCGGGCCTCCCGCCCTACCCGAGATTGTGAAGGAACGCGCGTGCGCTCTCCCCGACTGCGGATGGTGGCCCTCGCCGCCGCCCCGCTGCTGCTCCTGTCCGCCTGCTCCACGGACGGGGGGACGGACGGCGCCGGCCAGAGCGACGATGCCGCCGCCACCTCGGCCGCCCCGACGGGCGACGTGTCCGAGCTCGCGGTGGACACCTCCGGCGACGCGCCGCAGATCACCCGCGACGGCGAGCCGTTGGCCGAGGGTGAGCTGCCCTTCGCCGTCGCGCAGACCCAGGTCGAGGAGGTCGAGGCGGGCGACGGCGACGAGGTCGCCGAGGGCGACGAGGTGCGGGTGCGCTACCTGAGCGTCAACGGCACCAACGGCGAGGAGGTGCTGTCCACCTTCGCCCAGGAGGACCCGGTCACCCTCGACCTGTCCAACGAGCTGCTCTTCCCGGCCTTCCTCGAGGAGCTCCCCGGACGTCGGGCCGGCGACGGCCTGCTCATGGCCCTGCCCCCGGACGCCGCGTTCGGCAACCAGGGCAACAGCCAGCTGGGGATCGGTGCCGAGGACACCCTGGTGTTCTACATGGAGATCGTCGACAGCGCCGCACCGCTCACCGAGGCCACCGGGGAGGAGGTCGAGCCCGAGGAGGGGCTGGTCGAGGTCGAGGCCGACGGCCAGAACGCCGCCACCATCACGATCCCCGACGACGCCGAGGCGCCCGACGAGCTCGTCGTCCAGCCGCTCATCGAGGGGGAGGGCGCGGAGGTCAAGGCCGGCCAGTCCATCAGGGTGCACTACACCGGCGTGAAGTTCTCCGACGGCGAGGGCTTCGACAACTCCTACGACCGCGGCGAGCCGGCCGAGTTCCCGATCGGCGTCGGCCAGGTCATCCAGGGCTGGGACGAGGGCCTGGTCGGTCAGACGGTCGGCTCCCGCGTGCTGCTCGTCATCCCGGCCGAGCAGGCCTACGGCGAGGCTCCGGACCAGGACGACGAGAGCCAGACCACGGCGCCCGCGCACGAGCTGGCCGGCGAGACGCTGGTCTTCGTCGTGGACATCCTCGGCGCCTACTGACCCGCCCGGGCGGCCCGAGCGGCCCGAGCGCGCCATCCCGGCACACCACCCCAGAGACACCCACGAAGGAGCACCGCATGTCCGACTCCCCCTTCGGCCAGGTCAAGAAGGCCAAGCCCGAGATCGACTTCCCCGGAGACACGCCGCCCACCGACCTCGTCGTCGAGGACCTCGAGGTCGGCAAGGGCACCGAGGCGACCGCCGGCTCGCAGATCTCGGCCCACTACGTCGGCGTGGCCTGGTCCACCGGCGAGGAGTTCGACGCCTCCTGGAACCGCGGCCAGCCGCTCGACTTCACCGTCGGCGTGGGCCAGGTCATCCAGGGGTGGGACCAGGGCCTGCTCGGCATGAAGGTCGGCGGCCGCCGCAAGATCGTCATCCCGCCCCACCTGGGCTACGGCGACCGCGGAGCCGGTGGCGCGATCAAGGGCGGCGAGACGCTCATCTTCGTCGTCGACCTCGTCGACGTGCGCTGACCGCACCATCCTCCGCGCAGCGGCGCCCCGTCGGTCCGACCGGCGGGGCGCCGCTGCGTCCCACCCGGCGTGTCGCGTCCCGCCCGACCTGGTGGCCCGGCGTGTCGCGCACTGTGCCGTGCCCGTTGTGGCGTGTCGTGTGCCGACCGGTCTCGTGGTCCGGCGTGTCGCGCACCGTGCCGTTCCCGTTGTGGCGTGTCCTGTGCCAGGGCGCGGATCCTGCACCGAGCAGCCCGGCAGCGGCCCGCGGCCCGCCGGACCATCCCTCGGACCGGCCGCTCAGACCTTGGCCAGCCCCGGTCGCAGCAGGTGCAGGTCGAGCTCGCCGGAGAGCTGCTCCAGGGCCAGGATGCCGCGGACCGAGCTGCCGTGGGTGTCCAGCCGGGGGGAGTAGGCGGCGATCCCGCAGCGTCCGGGCACCGCGGCGATGATGCCGCCGGCGATGCCGCTCTTGCCCGGGAGCCCGACGTCGGTGACCCACTCACCGGCGTCGTCGTACATCCCGCAGGTCATCATCACCGACAGCACCTGCCGGGCGGCGAGGGGGCTGAGGACCCGCTCCTCGGTGCCCGGGACGAGCCCGTCGTGCGCCAGGGTCGCCGCCATCCGGGCGAACTCGACGGTCGTCGCCTCGACCGCGCACTGCCGGGTGTAGCCCTCCACGACGTCGTGCGGGTCGCCGGGCAGCACGCCGAGGGCCTTGAGCAGGTGGGCGATCCCCAGGTTGCGGTGGGCCGCGTCCAGCTCCTGCTCGACGAGGTCCTCGTTGACCGCCAGGTCCCGGCCGGCCATCCGGGACAGCAGGTCGTGCAGGGCGCGGAAGCGCTCCTCGCCGGTCTCCCCGGGCAGGAGGGCGTGGACCGTGAGGGCCCCGGCGTTGATCATCGGGTTGTCCGGCCGGTCGCCGGCCTCCAGCGAGATCCGGTTGAAGGCGTCGCCGGAGGGCTCGACGTCGACGTGCTCGAACACCGTCTCCAGACCCACGGTGTCGATCGCCAGCCCGTAGGCGAACGCCTTGGACATCGACTGGACCGGGAACGGCACGTCCGCGTCGCCCGCCCCCACCCGGTCGTCCTCGCTGTCCACGAGCGCCAGGGCGGTGAGCGACAGGTCGGCCTCGCGGTGCACCGGCAGCTCGTTCGGCTCGCCGTCGTCCACCTCGCGCACACGCTCGACGATCCGGTCCAGCAGGGCCTGCAGCTCGGTGGTGTCCACCGCGCCAGACTAGGGCTCGCTCAGGGCGGGCGGCACGCCCAGCACGCCGGTCACCCCGAGGCCGCCAGGGTGGCCGCCCTGCGTCCGGCCACCGCGGCGGCCACGAACGAGGCGGTGTCCTCCTGAAGGCCCCGGCCCATGGTGGAGAGCGGGACCGCCGACCCGGTGAGCGCGTCCAGGACTCCGTCGACCGGGACGTCCACCGGCCTCAGGTGGGGCGCGGTCCGGACGAGACCGTCCACGGCGGTCCGCACGTCGGCCAGGCAGTCGTCGGTGCTCCTCCTTCCGGTCGCACCGGAGGGGAGGGGCACCTCGGCGGGGTGGGCCAGGACCCGGCCGTATGCCGTCGCGCTGTGGTGGGACAGGCCGCGGTGGCGGGTCCGGGGGTCGGCCTCGGAGACGCGCAGCGAGGCGACCGGACGGCCCCCCAGCACGGCGGCGGCGTTCAGGGCCTCGCCGGCCGAGACCCCGGAGAAGCCCCACCGGGTCCCGGTCCCCAGGTTGCCCGGGCCCTGGGCCACGACCACCAGGTCGGCGCCGACGACGTGGTGGGCTGCCAGCAGGGCGCTGTGCACGGTGACCGCCTCGAGGTCGCCGCCGTACGCCTGTCCGGCGGTGACCACCGCCTCGAGCCGACCGTGCTCGCGCAGGAGCGCCACCGTCCGCGAGTAGGCCGCCGGCAGAGCTCCGCCGTCCGTCATGACGTAGACCACCCGCAGGTCCGCGTCCTCGAGCACGACCCCCGCGAGCACCGCCGGGAGCGCGGAGTGCAGGTCGGCGGCCACCACCGGCATACCCCCGAGGTCGTCGGCGTCGGCGAGACGCCCGTGGTGCCTGCCCTCCGGGTCGTCGACCCCCAGCACCATCGTCTGCAGGGGGGTGTAGCGCGCCTTGACGAGGTGCCCGGGCTCCTCGACCTCCCGGGCGGGCCAGGCCTGCGGACGGTCGGGCACGGCGACCACGAGGGCCAGCCCGCCCGTGCCCAGGGAGCGGTCCAGAGCGGTCGTGTTGAGCAGCACCCGGTCCCCGGTCCGGGGGGTCCCCACGACGTCGGGGTAGGCCAGCGCCCGGAGGCTGTCACCGTCGGGTGTCTGGACGTCCAGGAGGAGCACGCCCGACCACCCCGGGCCGGTCGCCCGCACCACGCCCTCCCGCCACCGGATCACGCAGGCAGCCTAGTGGTCACGACGGCCACCCCCTGCGGAACGACCGCCTGGTGGGACCGACGACGTCGTCCCGGGCGCTCCGGTCCCGGTGGGTGTTCGTACAGGTGTCGAGTAGCGTGTCGGCCATGGCGTCCCGCAGCACCCCGGCGAAGAAGGGGCCCAGCCCCGCCGCGGCCAAGACCGAACGGCTCCTCAACCTCGTTCTCGCCCTGCTGTCGACCCGGCAGCCGCTGTCGCGGGCGCGGATCCGGCTGGCCGTCCCGGACTACGCGGCCGGCAGCGACGAGGCGTTCGAGCGGATGTTCGAGCGCGACAAGGACGAGCTGCGCGCCCTGGGGATCCCGCTGCGGACCGAGCCGATCGACCCGTTCTTCGACGACGAGCCCGGTTACCGGATCGACCAGCGCGAGTACGCCCTGCCCCAGATCGAGCTGGAGCCGGACGAGGTCGCCGTCCTGGGGCTGGCCAGCCGGATGTGGTCACAGGCCTCCCTGGCCGGTCCGGCGGCGCAGGCCCTGCGCAAGCTGGACGCGGCCGGCCTCATGCGCGACGAGGCCTCGGTGGCGGGGCTGGAGCCGCTGCTGCACACCACCGAGCCCGCGTTCGACCCGGTCCGCGACGCGGTCCTGACCCGTACGGCGCTGACCTTCGACTACCGCCGCGCGGGGGAGGGCCGGGCGGTCGTGCGCCGGGTCCAGCCGTGGGGGCTGACCAGCTGGCACGGTCGCTGGTACCTCACCGGGCACGACGTCGACCGCGACGCCCCCCGGGTCTTCCGGCTGGACCGGGTCGTCGGCGCCCCCCGGCGCACCGGCCGGGCCGGCGCGTTCGCGGTGCCGGCCGAGCACGACCCCCGGACGATGATCCGCACCGCGTACGCCGACGACGCGGGGGAGCGCACCGAGGTGGTGCTGCGGGTGCGTGAGGGGAGCGCCTCCTCGCTGCGCCGGCGGGGCGAGGTCGTGCCGGGCAAGGACGGGTGGGACGAGCTGCGGGTGGAGGTCTCCGGCACGGCCTCCCTCGTCCAAGAGGTCGTCGCCGCAGGTCCGGACGTGCGGGTCGTGGCGCCCGAAGAGGTGCGTGGGCAGGTGGTCGCCGCGCTGGCTGCTGTCGTCGTAGCGCACGGGGGGACGGGGGCCTGATGGTGACCTACGAGAGCGCCACGAGCCGGCTGGGCCGGCTGCTGACGATGGTGCCGTGGCTGCTCAACCGGCAGGGCATCGACCTGGCCGAGGCGGCCGACCAGCTGGGCACGAGCGTGGACCAGGTCGTCGACGACCTGCAGCTGCTCTTCGTCTGCGGTCTCCCCGGCCACTACCCCGACGACCTCATCGAGGCCTCCTGGGAGGACGGCCGGGTGCACGTGGCCAACGCCGACACCATCGCCCGGCCGCTGCGGCTGGGCCGGGACGAGGCCCTGGCCCTCATCGTCGCCCTGCGGGCGCTCGCCGACACCCCGGGCCTGACCGACCGGGACGCCATCGACCGGGCGCTGACCAAGCTGGAGACCGCCGCCGGCGACGCGGCCGCCTCGGCCGACCAGCTGCAGGTCACCCTCGACCAGCCCCTGCCGCCGGAGCTGGCCGACCGGCTGCGCCGGGCGATCACCGGGAACCGCCGGGTGCACCTGCGCTACACCGTGGCCAGCCGGGACGAGACCACCGAGCGCGACGTGGACCCGATCCGGGTCGCCGCCGTCGACGGCCGCTGGTACCTGGAGGGCTGGTGCCACCGGGCGCGCGGCGTCCGGCTGTTCCGCCTCGACCGGGTCGAGGACCTGCAGGTGCTCGACGTCGACGGCACCCCGCCGGCGGACCTGGCGCCGCGTGACCTGGGGTCCGGCGTCTACCGGGCGGCGCCGGACGACCTGCGCGTGCAGCTGGAGGTCGATCCGCGGGCCGCGTGGATCACCGAGACCTTCCCGGTCGAGGAGGTGGCGCGGCGCGACGACGGGGTGCTGGAGGTGGTCCTGCCGGTCGCCGACCCCGCCTGGTTGCACCGGCTGGTCCGGCGCGAGGCCGGGGCCGTGCGGGTCACCGCTCCCGCGCACGTCGTCGAGGACGTGGCCCGGGAAGCCCGCGAGGCGATGGTCGGGCACCGGGAGGCGACGCGGATAGACTGACGGACGACCGCGCCCGGCGCCGTGACCGCTCCCGGAAGGGGAACCCACCATGCGCATCCAGATCTGGCACATCGTCGTCCTCATCGTCGCCTTCGTCCTGCTCTTCGGCTGGAAGAACCTGCCGAACGTCTCCCGCAGCCTGGGGGAGTCGATGCGGGTCTTCAAGTCCGAGGTCGACCAGATGAAGGACGAGAACGAGGCCCGCAAGGGACGGTCCCAGGACAGCGCGCTGCCGGGCGGGGACGACGACGTCGCCGGGCGTGCCCCCCGCGACGACCGCGGCACCCGGGACGGCGACCGGTACCGCGACACGGCCCGCGAGGAGTACCGCGAGCTGCGCGACGGCGACGGCGAACCCGACGGTCGCGACGACCGCGGCCCGCGCGTCTGACGCGTCGCGATCGAGGCGCAGCACCCGCCCGTGGCCCGCGGTCGCCGGTCCACCAACCCCGAGGGACGGATGTCCCTCGGGGAGCACTTCCGTGAGCTGCGCAACCGGCTGCTGATCTCCACGATCGCCGTCGTCGCGCTCAGCGTCGTCGGCTGGTACTGGTACCAGGACATCATCGACGTCGTCGCGGCCCCCGTGCAGCGGGTCGCCGAGGAACGGGGGGACGAGCTGGTCACCCTGCGCTTCCAGAACATCACCGAGCCGTTCGCCACCCAGCTCAAGGTCGCCATCTTCAGCGGCATCCTGCTGGCCAGCCCGGTATGGCTGTGGCAGGTCTGGGCTTTTCTGCTACCGGGTCTGACCCGCCCGGAGAAGCGGATCGCGCTGGTCTACTTCTTCATCAGCATCCCGCTCTTCCTCGCCGGCGCCGGCCTGGCCGCCTTCACCTTCCCCCGGCTGGTCGCCATCCTGCTCAGCTTCACGCCCGAGGGCGTGGCCAACATCCAGGGGATGTCGGAGTTCCTCTCCCTGGTCCTCTACTTCATGCTCGCCTTCGGGCTGGCCTTCCTGCTGCCGGTGGTCCTGGTCGCGCTCAACCAGATGCGAATCCTCTCGGCCCGGGCGATGCTGAAGAGCTGGCGGGTCACCCTCTTCGCCATCCTCGTCTTCTCCGCGTTCATGACCCCCGACCCCTCCGCCTGGACGATGCTGGCCATGGCCGCCCCGGTCTTCTTCCTCTTCTGGTGCGCCGTGGGTGTCGCCTTCCTCCTCGAGCGGCGGCGGCGCCGGCGCGGCGACGACCCGGCCGACCGCTACGCCAAGCTGTCGCCCGGGGAGGCCACCCCCCTGACATGAGGTATGCCGTCGCGCACGGGCGGCGCTCGGGGCGCGGCGGCGCGGCGGCCCTGGGGGCCGAGGCGGTCGTCCGGCTGCGCTCCCAGGGGCACGACGTCGTCGAGATCTCCGCCGGGTCCCGTGAGGAGGCCTTCGACCGCTGCCGGGCGCAGGTGGCCGACGGCGTCGACGTGCTCGTCGTCGCGGGCGGCGACGGGATCGTCAGCCTGGCCGCCGACCTGTGCGTCGGCACCTCCACGGCCGTGGGGATCCTGCCGGCGGGCACCGGCAACGACAACGCGCGCTCGCTCTCCATCCCCTTCGACGCCGCGGGCGCCCTGCAGACCCTCGTCGGCGGCCACCGCCGCACCGTGGACGTGCTGCGCGTCGACGAGCTCGACCGGCACGTGCTGGGGTCGGTCAACGCGGGGCTGGACGCGCGCATCGCGCACCGGGCCACCCTGCTGCCGAGGCGCCTCGGTGCCCTGAGCTACACGGTCGCCGCGCTGGTGGAGATCGCCCGCCTGCCCCGGACGCCGCCGCTGCGCTACCGGCTCACGGTCACGTCCGACGCGGGCGCGCCGGCGACCGAGGAGCTGGACGCCCTCGTCGTGGTGCCGGCCAACATGCCCTTCGTCGGCGGTGGTCTGCTGGTGGCCCCCGACGCCGACCCGGCCGACGGCCTGCTCGACCTGGTCGTCATCCGACCCCTCTCACCGCGCCGCGCCCTGACCCTGCTGCGCGCGGTCCGCGCGGGACGGCACACCCGGATGCCCGAGGTGCAGGGGCGCCGGACCCCGCGGGTGCGCATCGAGGGACCGGCCGACGTGCTCGCCCACGGTGACGGCGAGGCCCTCGCCCCGCTGCCGCTGACCGTGGGGGTGGTGCCGTCGGCCCTGCAGGTCGTCGCCCCCGCCCTGACATAGCCTGGGGCCATGGCCAGCCCCGCAGAGCGATACGCCCAGGCCCGCGCACGGGCCGCCCGGCAGGCCTCGGCGGCCGGCCGCTTCGCCGACGGTCTCGGGTTCGACCTCGATCCCTTCCAGGTGCAGGCCCTGGAGGCCGTGCAGGAGGGATCCGGCGTGCTCGTCGCGGCCCCGACGGGGGCCGGCAAGACGGTCGTGGGGGAGTTCGCGGTGTTCCTGGCCCTGGAGACCGGGCGCAAGGCGTTCTACACCACGCCGATCAAGGCGCTGTCCAACCAGAAGTACCACGACCTCGTCGCCCGGCACGGCGTGGAGAACGTCGGTCTGCTCACCGGCGACTCCTCGATCAACGGGGAGGCCCCCGTCGTCGTCATGACGACCGAGGTGCTGCGCAACATGATGTACAGCTCCTCGCCCACCCTCACCGGCCTCGGCTACGTCGTGATGGACGAGGTGCACTACCTGGCCGACCGCTTCCGGGGCGCCGTCTGGGAGGAGGTCATCATCCACCTGCCCGAGTCGGTGCAGGTCGTCTCCCTGTCGGCCACCGTGAGCAACGCGGAGGAGTTCGGCGACTGGTTGCGCACCGTCCGCGGCAACACCGAGGTCATCGTGGCCGAGCACCGCCCCGTGCCGCTGTGGCAGCACATGCTGGTCGGCACCCAGCTGTACGACCTGTTCGTCACCGACGGCGGAGCCGAGGGCAGCACCAGGGTCAACCCCGCCCTCCTGCAGCGGATCGAGCAGGCCGAGCGCTCCACCGGGTGGAGCCGGGAGGACGCCGGGGGACCCCGCGGCCGTCGGGGAGCGGTGCGGGGTCGGTATGCCGACCACCGGGGCCGCGACGACCGGCGCGGGGGACGAGGTGGTCGCGGTCGCGCCGAGCGAGAGGAGCGCGCCGACCGTGGCCGCCGCACCGACGACGTTGTGCCGGTCACGGAGCGCGGAGGCCTGCCCGGGGGCGTGGCCAGCCGGGCCCAGGTCGTCGAGCGGCTGGACCGCGAGGGCCTGCTGCCGGCGATCACCTTCATCTTCAGCCGCGCCGGCTGCGACGCGGCCGTCGGTCAGCTGCTGGGCCGGGGGATGCGGCTCGTCCCGGAGGAGGAGGGCCGCCGCGTCCGCGAGCTCGTCGCCGAGCGGATCGCCGAGGTCGACCCGGCCGACCTGGGCGTGCTGGGCTACCACGACTTCGTCGAGGGGCTCTCCCGGGGTTTCGCCGCGCACCACGCGGGCATGCTGCCGCTGTTCCGGGAGATCGTCGAGGAGCTGTTCACCGCCGGGCGGGTGCGGGCTGTCTTCGCGACCGAGACCCTCGCGCTGGGGATCAACATGCCGGCCCGCAGCGTGGTGCTGGAGAAGCTGGTCAAGTTCAACGGGGAGACGCACGCGCCGGTCACCCCGGCGGAGTACACCCAGCTCACCGGCCGTGCGGGGCGACGGGGCATCGACGTGGAGGGGCACGGCGTCGTGCTCTGGCGGCGGGGGGTCGACCCGCTCGACGTGGCCGGCCTGGCCTCGACCCGGACCTATCCGCTGCGCAGCTCCTTCCGGCCCAGCTCCAACATGGCCGTCAACCTCGTCGCCCAGTACGGCCGCTCGGCCGCCCACGAGCTGCTGCAGAGCAGCTTCGCGCAGTTCCAGGCCGACCGCTCGGTCGTCGGGCTGACCCGCCGGACGAAGGAGAACCAGGAGGCCCTGGACGGCTACGAGGAGGCGATGGCCTGCGACCGCGGCGACTTCCGCGAGTACGGCCGGCTGCGGCACGAGCTGGGCGAGCTGGAGAAGAAGCAGGCCCGGCGTCGGCAGGCGTCGCGCCGGGCCGACATCGCGGTCGCGCTCGACGAGCTGGCGGTGGGGGACGTGGTCCGGCTGGAGGGCTCCCGCAAGGGCACGATGGCGGTCGTCCTGCCCACCTCCCGGGCGAAGGGCTCCGGCGAGCCGACCGCCCTGACCTCCAACGGCAGCCTGCACACCCTCACCGTCGCCGGCTTCCGCGACGTGCCCGACATCATCGGGACCCTCAAGGTGCCCTCCCACTTCAACGCGCGCAGCCCGAGGGCTCGTAAGGACCTGGCCTCGGCACTGCGCGAGAAGGTCCACGAGCCGGTCCCGGGGCGCAACGGCTCCCGCGGGCGCGGGCGGTCGTCCGAGGACGGCGACGGCGACACGGGGGCCTGCGGCACCGCATACCCCTCCTCGCTCGAGACGCGCCTGGACGAGCTGCGCGCGCAGCTGAGGGCCCACCCCTCCCACTCCTGCCCCGACCGGGAGGAGCACGCCCGCTGGGCCGCCCGGTGGTGGCAGCTGCGCCGCGAGACCGACGACCTGCAGCGCCGGGTGTCGGAGCGGACCAACACCGTGGCCAAGACCTTCGAGCGGATCTGCGACCTGCTCTCGACCCTGGGCTACCTCACGGCCGACGGGCAGGAGGTCACCGAGGAGGGGCAGCGGCTGCGGCGGATCTACACCGAGCTGGACCTCGTCGTCGCAGAGGCGCTGCGCCGCGGCAGCTGGCAGCGGCTGTCCGCGGCCGACCTGGCCGCGGTCGTCTCCGCGCTCGTGCACGAGGCCCGGGGCGACGACGTGAGCGAGACGCGGATGCCGGGCGTGGAGGTCGAGGAGTCCCTGGGGGAGATGGGCGCGATCTGGCGCGAGGTCTCCACCCTGAAGGTCGAGCACCGGCTCGAGCCCGACCGTGAGCCCGACCCGGGGATCGCCTGGATGGTGCACCGGTGGGCCTCCGGCCGGGGCCTGGAGGAGGTGCTGCGCGACGGCTCGCTCTCGGCCGGCGACTTCGTGCGCCGCTGCAAGCAGGTCGTGGACCTGCTCGGCCAGATCGCCCAGGCCGCCGACCCGCACGTCGCCCGCACGGCCCGCCGCGCCTCCAGCGCGGTCCTGCGCGGCGTCGTCGCCGCCGACCGGCTCGACTGACCCCCGACCACCCCGACCCCGACCCCGACCCCGACCCGAGGAGAACCCGTGACCGAGATCGTCGTCTGCTCCCCCCTGCGCACCCCCGTCGGCGGCTTCCTGGGCGCGCTGGCCGGCCTGTCGGCCGCGGACCTGGGCACCCAGCTGCTCACCGCGCTGCTGGAGCGCACCGGCCTGCAGGACGGGGACGTCGACGACGTGATCGTCGGCAACGCCAACCCCTCGGGCGAGATCCCCGCCCTGGGCCGCATCCTGGCGCTCAACGTGGGGCTGGACTCCGCGCCGGGCATGCAGCTGGACCGCCGCTGCGGCTCGGGCCTGCAGGCGGTGCTCACCGCCGCCTCGCAGATCGCCGCGGGCGGGGCCAGGCTGATCGTCGCCGGGGGAGCGGAGTCGATGAGCCAGGTCGAGCACTACGCGCTGCTGCGCCAGGGGGTGAGGGGCACCGGGGTCGAGCTGACCGACCGGCTCGCCCGGGCGCGCTCCACCGCCGGCGGCGAGAGGCACCCGATTCCCGGCGGCATGATCGAGACGGCCGAGAACCTGCGCCGCGGGTACTCCATCTCCCGGGAGGCCCAGGACGAGTTCGCGGTGCGCTCCCAGCGGCTCGCCGCCGCCGCCCAGGCGCAGGGCCGCTTCGCCGAGGAGATGGTCCCGGTCGAGGTGACCACCCGCAAGGGCACCACGGTCGTGGACACCGACGAGCACATCCGCCCCGACACCACCCTCGAGGTGCTCTCCGGGCTCCGGCCGATCATGGGCCGCCAGGACGACCGGGCGACCGTCACGGCCGGCAACGCCAGCGGGCAGAACGACGCGGCGGCGCTGTGCGTGGTGACCACGCGGGAGCATGCCGAGGCCAGGGGACTGACGCCGCTGCTGGCGCTGCGCTCCTGGGCCGTGGCGGGCGTCGCCCCCGAGACGATGGGCATCGGCCCCGTCCCCGCCTCGGCGGCCGCGCTGGAGCGGGCCGGGCTGACCCTGGACGACCTGGACCTCATCGAGCTGAACGAGGCCTTCGCCGCGCAGGTGCTGGCCGTGCTCACCGAGTGGGGGATGCGCGACCCCTCGACCTGGGACCGGCTCAACCCCAACGGGTCGGGCATCTCCCTGGGCCATCCGGTCGGTGCGACCGGCGCGCGCATCCTGGCCACGCTGGCCCAGGAGCTGCACCGCCGCGAGGGTCGCTACGCCCTGGAGACCATGTGCATCGGCGGTGGGCAGGGCCTGGCCGCGGTGTTCGAGCGGGTCGTCTGAGCGGTCCTCAGCCCGGGCGCAGCTCCAGCGCCTTGAGCAGCCGTCCCACGGGGCTGCCCAGGTCGTAGGCCTCGACCAGCTGCTGGAGCGTCTCGGGGTCGGCGAGCTCCCGGGGGACGGTGAGCGGGACGTCCGGGAGCGGGGCGTCGGGCGCGACCGTGACGACCAGGGGCGCGGCGTCGAGGTAGTCCGAGGCCGCCTCCAGGTGGGTGCGCCGGGCCCCCTTGATCGCGGGGTCGCCGTCGTCGACGGCCTGCCGCAGGGCGGCCAGGGAGCCGTAGGTCCGGAGAAGCTGGGCCGCCGTCTTGTCGCCGATCCCCCTGACGCCCGGAAGCCCGTCGCTGGCGTCCCCGCGCAGCGTCGCCATCTCGGCGTAGGCCGTGCCGGTGGGGACGCCGTAGCGTTCCTGCAGGTCCGCCTGGCGCACCACCTCGGCGTCACGCACCCCGCCCCGGGCGGTGTAGACGACGCTGACGTCGGCCTCGTCGTCGACGAGCTGGAACAGGTCGCGGTCACCGGTCACCACCGAGATCGGCATCCGGCCCCGGTGGCGGGCGGTGAGGGTGCCGATGACGTCGTCGGCCTCGTAGCCGGGGGACCCGAGCACGGGGATGCCGAACGCCTCCAGCGCCCGGCGCAGCACCGGCACCTGGACCTCGAGCTCGGGTGGAGCCTCCTCCTTCTCCTGCGAACCCTCGACCAGGCGGTGAGCCTTGTACGTGGGGATGGCCTCGACCCGGAACGCCGGACGCCAGTCGTCGTCCCAGCAGGCGACGAGGTGGGTGGGCCGGAACCGGGTCACGAGGGTGGACACCATGTCGAGCAGCCCCCGGGTGGCGTTGGTCGGCGTGCCGTCCGGAGCGGGGCGCAGGTCCTTGACCCCGAAGAAGGCCCTGAAGTAGAGGGAGGCGGTGTCCAGCAGGAGCAGCCGCTGGTGCTGGTGCCGTGCGCCCTGTGCGTCGTTCCCGTCCATGAGGCCCCACCCTAGGACTGCTAGCGTGCCGACGTGCCGCGCCCCACCACCCAGCTCCTCCTGCCCTGGACCGCCGTGCTGGTCACGGTGGGGACCGCCGGGGTGCTGCTGCTGGGCCCGCTGTGGGACACCGCCGAGGGCGAGAACCCGCTCACCCGACCCGATCCGGCGGTCGCCGACGTGCTGCGGCTGGCCGTGCCCACCCTGGTCGTCGCCCTCACCGTCGCGGTGGCGCTGCTGCTGCCGCGGCGACGGGTCCTCGCCGGGGTCGTGCTCGTGGCGCTGCTGGCCCTGGTCCTGACGGCCCCGACCCCGCTGCCCCTCTGGTTCGCGCCCGCGCTGGTGCTCACCGCCGCTGGGTATGTCGTGGCCGTCCGGGCGGGAGGACCCGCGCACTAGGGTGGCGGGATGGAAGCCCTCGACCGGAACATCGTCCAGGTCCTGGCCCTGGACGGCCGGATCTCCTTCGCCGACCTGGGGCGCCAGGTGGGACTGTCCACCTCCGCGGTGCACCAGCGGGTCAAGCGGCTCGAGGAGCGGGGGATCATCAAGGGCTACCGCGCCGTGGTCGACTACACCGCCGTGGGGCTGCCGCTGACCGCGCTCATGTCGGTGACCCCCTTCGACCCGGCCGCCGACGACGACATCCCCGAGCGGCTCGCGGACATCGACGAGATCGTCGCCTGCTGGTCGGTGGCGGGCGACGAGAACTACATCCTGCTGATCCGGGTCCAGCGTCCCCAAGAGCTCGAGGAGCTGCTGGCACGCATCCGCCAGCAGGGATCCTGCTCCACCAACACCACGATCGTCCTCTCCACGCCGTGGGAGGACCGCCTGGGACGGCTGCCGACGAACCCGGTCGTCTGAACCCGCCCCGGATGGACCACGCCCCGCCCGCCGCCCGCCCCCGATCCCTGTCCACCGCCTGGACCGTGGCCCTGGCGCTGGGCCTGCTCGCCCTGGGCGCGACCTTCCTGGGGAACCTGCTGATCACCACGAGGTTCGCCGACGCGGTGCGCCCCGACGACCTGCTCTTCGAGCTGTTGCCCCACGTCCGCCCGGCCCGGTGGCTGACCCTGGCCGCCCTGGTCGTGGGGTTCGGGGTCTTCCTGGGCGACCTGGTGCGCTCCGGCCGGACCGCCCTGCTGCCCGCGGTCGGGGCGGTGTTCGCGGTGATGTACCTCCTGCGGGCCGGGATCATGGTGCTGACCCCGCTGGCGCCGGCGCAGGGGGACGGCCCGTTCCTGTTCTCCCTCCAGCAGTACGGCATGTTCCCCTCCGGGCACGTGGCCGCGGTGACGCTGCTGGCCATGCTCACCGCGGCCGACCGGCCACGCCTGCGGATGCTGCAGCGCACGCTGGTGGTCGTCATGGCGGCCGCGCTCGTCCTGGCCCACGGCCACTACTCCATCGACGTCGTCGGTGGACTGCTGCTGGCCTTCTTCGTCGTCCGGTCCTGGGGGCCGGAGGGGATGTTCGCGCCCCTCGCGCGGGTCACCGGCCCCGGGCCGCCCACGCGCCGTAGGCTCGGACCGGGCCAGGCACCGTGCGGGTGCGACGGCCCCTAGGAGGCACCATGTTCCTGCGCGGGCACCGGCCGGTCCGCGGCCGTCGGGACGCCCGACCGGTCGCCGACCTCCCGGCCCTGCGGCGGGTCGTGCCCCACCTGATGCCGACCCGGCTGGAGTCCACCGTCTACTACCGCCAGCACCTCGAGGTGGAGCGCCTGACGGCCTGGTTGGAGGAGGTCAACCAGGGACGGGCGGAGGAGGACCGGATCCGCTTCTTCCACGTCTTCCTGACCGCCTGGGCCCGGCTGTTCCGGCTCCGTCCAGAGCTCAACCGCTTCGTCTCCGCCAGGCGGACCTGGGAGCACCGGGACATCACCTTCGCCTTCACGGTCAAGCAGGCGATGACCGACGAGGCCGAGGAGGCGCAGGCACTGGTCCCGTTCACCGGCACCGAGACGGTCGAGCAGGTGCGGGCGCGGGTGGACCAGGTCCTCGACCGTGCCCGGCGCGGCGGGCACACCGGCAACGACCGCCTCGTCGAGACCCTTGTCCGCCTGCCCCGGCCGGTGGTCGCCGGGGTGGCCAGGGCAATCTGGGCCCTGGACGCGGTCGACCTGCTGCCGCGCGCCCTCGAGGACGCGATCCCGGTCTATGCCAGCTCCTACCTGGTCAACCTCGGGTCGCTGCACGCGGAGGCGCCCTTCCACCACCTGTACCAGCGGGGCACCGCCAGCACGTTCGTCTCGATCGGCACCATCCGGCCCGAACCGGTCGTCGACGACGCGGGAGCCGTCGTCGCGCGCCGCCGGGTCGACGTGGTCTACACCATCGACGAGCGGGCCACCGACGGGTTCTACCTGGTCCGCAGCTCCCAGGTCCTGCAGCAGCTCATCGACGACCCGGCCTCCCTGATGCTCCCGCCGGTCGACGGACCACCGGGCGCGCCCGGCCCGGTCACCGGCACCCCCTGAGCGCCGCGGAACCCCCTGACCCACGGCATACCCTGGGCGTGTGGGACGCAGGAGGACGGGAGCGGGCACCCCCGCGACGGTGATGCTGGACCGGGCGGGCGTGGACTACGAGGTGCGCCGCTACGAGCACGACCCGGCGGCCGACAGCTACGGCCTGGAGGCCGCCGTCGCCCTGGGGGTGGAACCGGCGCGGGTGTTCAAGACGCTCCTCGTCGAGGCCGACGGCGCGCTCGCCGTCGGGATCGTGCCGGTCGACACGCTGCTCGACCTGAAGGCGGTGGCCGCCGCGCTGGGGGCCAAGAAGGCGGTCATGGCGCAACCGGCCGACGCCGAGCGGGTCACGGGCTACGTGGTCGGCGGCATCAGCCCCGTGGGTCAGCGCCGCCGGCTGCCGACGGTCCTGGACGCCTCCGCCCTGGACCACCCCACCATCCTCGTCAGCGGCGGCCGGCGCGGTCTGGACCTGGAGCTGGCGCCCCACGACCTGCTGGCCGTCGTCGCCGGCAGCACCGCCCAGGTCGCCCGCCGCGCCTGAGCGGACGCGCCCGGGGACGGTGCCCGGGGCCGGTGCCGGGGAGCAGCGGCCTCAGACCAGCTGGTCCACCGACGCCCGACGGGACGCGGCCGCCTGCTGCGCGGCCGCCTCGGCGTCGACCTCGGCCGTCGGGGCGGCGTGCTGGCGCCACCACTCCTGGCCGCTGGGCGGCAGGGTGTCGATCGGGTCGTAATAGACGTACTCGGTGCTGGTGACGTCGACGTCCTCGGCCTCGATCGAGGTCCGGTAGTTCTTGCGCCAGTAGGAGATGCCGCGCTCGGTGTCGTAGGTGTCGACCTGGTGCACCCAGCGCTTGCCGACGAACGGCACGTCGCAGACGATCCGAGGCGTGGCGAAGCCGGGCAGGTAGCCCAGGATCGCGTGCTGCAGGTGCTGGGCGTGGGCGAGGGAGACCCGCCAGTGCTCGGCGTGCGGGATCATGTCGCACATGTAGAAGTAGTAGGGCGTGATCATGGCGTCGTCGGAGAGGGCGAAGCACAGGTCGAGCAGCTGCTGGCTGGTGTCGTTGACCCCGCGCATGAGCACGCCCTGGTTGCGCACGTCGCGCACCCCCGCGTCCAGCATCGCCCGGGAGGCCTGCGCCACCGCCGGGGTGACCGACTGGGCGGCGTTGACGTGGGTGTGGATCGCCAGGCCGACGCCGCGCTCGCGGGCCTTGCCCGCCACCCGGGCCACCCCCTCGACGGTGTCGGGGGCAAGCCAGTGCTGCGGCATGCCCATCAGCGCCTTGGTCGCCAGCCGCACGTCCCGGATGCTCTCGATCTCCAGCAGCTGGTCCAGCCACGCCTCGAGGTTCTTCCACGGCATGTTGGCCACGTCGCCGCCGGAGACGACCACGTCGCGCACCCCGGGGTTGGCCCGCAGGTAGTCCAGCATCTCCGCGTGCCGGTCCACCGGCTTGCCGGCGAGCTTGATCTTGGTGATCGTCGGGGTGGAGTTGCCGACCAGGTCCATCCGGGTGCAGTGCCCGCAGTACTGCGGGCAGGTGGGCAGCATCTCGGCCAGCACCTTGGTGGGGTAGCGGTGGGTCAGCCCCTCGGCCACCCACATGTCGTGCTCGTGCAGCGAGTCGCGCGCGGCGTGCGGGTGGGAGGGCCAGTCGGTGCGGCGGTCGGAGAAGACCGGCAGCATGTAGCGGCGCACGGAGTCGGCGTAGAACGCCGCAGTGTACTCCTCGCCGGCCGCCGGCATCCGCCCGTCCGCCCAGGTCTGCTCGCTGACGATGGTGTTGAGCATCTGCGGCGTGAGGAGCATGGACATCGTGGCGCGCTCGGTCTGGTCGCGCTCGAGGTCGGCGTAGAAGTCGTCGGTGAGCAGGTCGCCCATGACCGTCCGCAGCTGACGCACGTTCTTGACGCAGCTCACCCGCTGCCACTGCACGTCGGCCCACTGCTCGGCGGTGACGTGCTTCCAGCCCGGCAGGCGGGTCCAGTCCGGCTCGACCAGCTCACGGCGCCGGTAGGAGTAGGGCTGCTCGATCTGAGTGCTCATGACGTGGCATGCTACGGGACAACGTCCTGTGTGCGGAAGAACACACCGGAAGATTTCTTGTCAGATTGCGATTTGGGAGGACAGATGACGGTCTCGACCGGGCATTCACCGTTCGGGCTGCACAGGGTCGTCGATCCCTCGGGCGAGGCGGTGACCCTGCCGCAGGCCGCCCGCCGGCTGGACACCTCCCCGGAGCTCGCGCCGGACGAGGTGCGGATCGACGTCGAGGTGCTCAACCTGGACGCCGCCTCCTACCGCCAGCTGCGCGAGAAGCACACCGGCCCCACCGGCCACGTGCACGGGCACGGCATCCGCAGCGACGTCCTGGAGATCGTCGAGGACCGCGGCAAGATGCAGAACCCGGTCACCGGGTCCGGAGGCATGCTCATCGGCACCGTGGCCGAGGTCGGGCCGCACAGCCCGCTGGGCCTGGTGGTCGGCGACCGGGTCGCCACCCTCGTGTCCCTGTCCCTGACCCCGTTGCACATCAGCGACCGGCTGGCGCGCTGGGACGGGATGTCCGAGCGCGTGCCGACGGCCGGCCACGCCATCCTCTTCGGCCGGTCGGTCGCGGCGCGGCTGCCCGAGGACCTCCACCCCGACCTCGCCCTGATGGTCATGGACGTCTGCGGCGCCCCCGCCCTGGTCACCAAGGTGGTGCAGGGGTATGCCGCCCGCGGGCCGGCCCCCACCGTCGCCGTGCTCGGCGGCGCGGGCAAGTCGGGCAGCCTGTCCCTGGCCGCCGCCCGGGAGGCCGGCGCGGGCCGCCGGATCGCCGTGGTCCCCGTGGAGGCCGAGGCCGCGATGCTGCGCGGCACCGACCTCGTCGACGAGGTCGTCGTCGCCGACGCCCGGTCGCCGATCGCCCTGGAGTGGTCCGTGCGCGAGGCGGGCGGACCGGCCGACGTCACCGTCGTCTGCGTGGACGTCCCGGGCTGCGAGCAGCCGGCGATCATGGCCACCGCCCAGGGCGGCACGGTCGTGTACTTCTCGATGGCGACCAGCTTCGCCGCGGCCGCCCTCGGGGCCGAGGGGCTGGCGGCCGACGTGACCATGCTGGTGGGCAACGGCTACAGCCCGGGCCACGCGGACCTGGCCCTGTCCCTGGTCCGCGGGGACGACACGGTGCGCCGCCTGTTCGAGTCCAGGCTGCACACCCACCACACTGGGCAGACGTGAGCACCCTTCAGCCCCAGCCCCAGCCCGAACGGGCCCGGTCCTCCTCCGCCCCTGGCGGGCGCGTCCTGCTGCACGGCGGCGTCCTCGCGGGCGCGACGTCCGACGACGACGTGTCCGGCGCCGCCCCCACCGCGCTCGTGCTCGACGGGTCCACCGTCGCCTGGGTCGGGGACGAGGCCGGGGCCTCCGCGTGGCACGACCGTGTCGACCGCGTCGTGGACCTGGACGGCGCCCTGGTCACGCCCGGGTTCGCGGACGCCCACGTCCACCTGACCATGACCGGCCAGGGGCTCGACGGGGTCGACCTGTCGCGGACCCGCTCTGTCCGCGAGGCGCTCGACCTGGTCGAGCAGGCGGTCCGCCGCCGCCGGGGCCGTCCCGTCTACGCGCACTCGTGGGACGAGACCCGCTGGGCGGAGGGACGGCCAGTGACCTCGGCCGAGCTGGACCGCGCGTCCTACGGCGGGGTGGTGTACATGCCCCGCGTGGACGCCCACTCGGCCAGCCTGTCCACCGCGATGGCCACGATCGCCCGGGTCCGGGAGATCGACGGCTGGGACGGCACCGGCGTGGTGCGACGGGACGCCTTCGCGGCCGCGACCAACGCCTTCACCACCACCCTCACGCCCGCCGACCGGGAGCACCACGTCTCCCTGGCGCTGCGGGCGGCGGCCGCGGCGGGGATCACCCTCCTGCACGAGATGGGCGCGGCGCACCTGACCGGTCACGACGACATCCGCGCGGTGCTGGCCCACGGCGAGGCGCCGGGCGTGCCGGACGTGGTCACGTACTGGGGCGAGCTCGTGGACGACGCCGACGCGGCCGCCGAGCTGGCCGGGTTCCTCGGCGTGCTCGGCCTGGCGGGCGACCTGTGCGCGGACGGGTCGTTCGGGTCCTTCACCGCCCACGTGGAGCAGCCCTACCTCGGTGCCCCGTCGGGGGCGGGGGAGGAGGGCCACCACGTCGGTTTCGGCTACCTCGGCGTGGACGAGGTCCGCGACCACGTCCTGGCGTGCACCCGCGCCGGGCTGCAGGCCGGCGGGCACGTCATCGGCGACGCCGCCCTGCGCACGATGGCCACCGGCTTCCGGGCCGCCGCGGAGGAGCTGGGGGTCGAGGCGGTGCGTGCCGCCCGGCACCGCTGGGAGCACGTGGAGCTGCCCTCGCCCCAGGTGCTGGCCACCATGGCCGAGCTGGGCGTCTGGGCCAGCGTGCAACCCGTCTTCGACGCCCTCTGGGGCGGGTCCGAGGGCATGTATGCCGCCCGGCTGGGTCCGGAGCGCGCCCTCTCGGCGCTGCCGCTGCGGGACATGGTCGACGCCGGGATCCGCGTGGCGCTGGGGTCCGACAGCCCGGTCACCCCGCTGGGACCGTGGGCGGCGGTGCGTGCGGCCGTCCTGCACCACAACCCCGGGCAGCGGCTCACGCCCGCCGAGGCCTTCACCGCCCACACGGTCGCCGGCCACGAGCTGGCCGGGCGGGCCGGAGGCCACCTGCGCGCCGGCGCCCCCGCCACCTACGTCGTCTGGGACGACGGTGCCGGGACGCCCGTCCCCACCGACCCGGGCACGGGCCTGCCCGTCCTCGACGACCCCGACCAGTCCCTGCCCGTCGCGCGGATCACCGTCGTGTCCGGCCAGGTCGCCCACGACCGTGAAGGAGCCTGAGTGAGCCCCCGCACCGGGACGAAGACCCCGCCCCGCACGCCGGTCCGCGCCGTCGCGCCGCCGCCCCCCCTCGACCTGGACCCGAAGGTGGTGCGCCGGGCCCGCACCCTGGCGCGCCGGCTCGGCGAGCCCGTCGTGGAGATGACCCGCACCCGCACGACCGTGTCCGTGGAGCGGGCGACGCTCCGGCTCGCCGGCCTGGCCGGGGCCGACCACGAGCGCGTGCCGTGGGTCAACCACCTCGTCGACGCGGTCCGGGACCAGGTGGGCCTCGAGCACGGCGTGACCACCCCGGTCTGGGACGCCCTGCGCCGGGAGGAGGCGCCCGACCTGCTCACCCTCGCCCAGAAGGCGTCCGCAGGGGCGGTGGCCTTCCGGCTGCCCGACCGGCGTCGCGAGCTCACGGCGGCCCGCCGGGCCGCCCGCGCGGCCGTCCGCCCGGGCCTGCGCCGCATCGACCGGCAGCGGGCCACCAGGGAACGCCTGGTCTCCCGGCTGGGCGACCCGCCGCAGCGACCGTGGGTCTACCTCATCGTGGCCACCGGCGACATCTACGAGGACATCCCGCAGGCGCAGTCGGCGGCCCGGGCGGGGGCCGACGTCATCGCGGTCATCCGCTCCACCGGCCAGTCGCTGCTGGACTACGTCCCCGAGGGTGCCACCCGCGAGGGCTTCGCCGGCACCTACGCCACCCAGGAGAACTTCCGGCTCATGCGGGAGGCGCTGGACGAGGTGGGCGCCGAGCTGGGCCGCTACGTGCGCCTGACCAACTACGCCTCCGGGCTGTGCATGCCCGAGATCGCCACCCTGGCCGGCCTGGAGCGGCTGGACATGATGCTCAACGACTCGATGTACGGCATCCTCTTCCGCGACATCAACCCGGTCCGCACCTTCGTCGACCAGCGCTTCTCCCGGCAGATCCACGCCCGGGCCGGCATCATCATCAACACCGGCGAGGACAACTACCTCACCACCGCCGACGCCGTCGAGGCCGCCCACACCGTCACCGTGTCGCAGCTGCTGAACGAGTACTTCGGCACCGAGGCGGGCCTGCAGGACTGGCAGCTGGGCCTGGGCCACGCCTTCGAGATCGACCCCGACCTGCCGGAGTCGTTCCGGATGGAGCTGGCGCACGCCCTGCTGGCCCGCCAGCTCTTCCCGGACGCGCCGCTGAAGTGGATGCCGCCGACCAAGCACATGACCGGCGACGTCTTCAAGGGTCACCTGCTCGACGGGTTCTTCAACCTCGCGGGGGTGCTGACCGGCCAGTCCATCCTGCTCGTGGGGATGATGACCGAGGCCGTGGTGACGCCGTGGCTGTCCGACCGGGACCTGGCCCTGCAGAACGTGCGCTACGTGCTGGGGGCGGCCGGCGGACTGACCGAGGACTTCCGACCGCCGCCGGAGGGGTTCATCCAGACCCGGGCGCGCCAGGTCCTCACCGAGGCCGTGGACCTGCTGGAGCGGATCACCCGGGACGAGGGCGCGAGCGGCACCGCATCGATCCCCCTGCTGGAGGCCATCGGCGACGGCACCTTCGGCCTGATGAAGCGGCCGGCGGACCGCGGCAAGGGCCTGGACGGAGTGGTCGTGCGGGCCGACGACTACGACAACCCGGCCATCACGATGCTCGAGGAGGGGTCGCAGTGACCGCGACGACCGGGACGACCGGGACGACCACGGAGACGCAGGTGGACGCGACGACGCAGGTGGACGCGAGCACGCAGCCGACCGTGGTCCGCCCCTACGGCGACACCACCGGCGACGGCATGGTGCAGGTCTCCTTCACCCTGCCCGTGCCGCACGACAAGCGGGCCGAGGGCGCAGCCTTGCAGCTCGCCGGGAAGATGGGCCTGGCCCCGGCTCTCCTCGTGCACGCCAAGGCCGTGGGACCACGCCACACCTTCTTCATCGTCTACGGCAGCGTGAGCCACCTCGTGGACCTCTCCCAGGTGCAGGTCGTCGAGCGCGACCACCCGCTGCTGACCCCCAAGGAGGTCAACGCCGCCATCCGGGAGCGCCTGCGCCGGCCCCTCGTCGTCGTCGGCGCCTGCATCGGGACCGACGCGCACACGGTGGGCATCGACGCGATCCTCAACATCAAGGGGTTCGCGGGGGAGAAGGGGCTGGAGTACTACTCCGAGATCACCGTCGTCAACCTCGGCGCGCAGGTGCTCGTCCCGGAGCTGGTGGAGAGCGCCCGGGAGGCGGGGGCCGACGCGGTCCTGGTCTCCCAGGTCGTCACCCAGCGCGACGCGCACATCTCCAACACCACCCAGATGGCGGCCGCCTTCAGGGAGGCCTACCCGGCCGGGGAGGTGCCGCTGCTCGTCGTCGGCGGCCCCCGGTTCGAGGAGGGCTCAGCCGGCCAGCTGGGCGTGGACCGGATCTTCGGCCGGGGGACCACCCCCGGCGAGGTCGCGTCATACCTTGTCCATGCCCTCGTCGAGAACGGAAGGTCACGCCCATGACCACGCACGAGCCCGCCGCCAGCCCCGCCACCGTCGGGATGGGCGTGACCCATGCCCGCTACGTCCCCTACTCCCACGCCCACTACGCGGGGAACCTCGTGGACGGTGCCTACAGCCTCGCCCTGTTCGGGGACGTGGCCACCGAGCTGTGCATCCGCACCGACGGCGACGAGGGGCTCTTCGCCTCCTACAGCGACGTGCAGTTCCTGGCCCCGGTGCGGGCCGGCGACTGCCTGGAGGTCAGCGCCACCCTGGTGCGGGTGGGCAGCCGCAGCCGGGAGATGGACCTCGAGGTCCGCGTCGTCGCCCGGGGCGAGGCCTCCCGGGGGGTCTCGGCCGCCGCGGTGCTGGAGCCGGCCCTGGTGGCCACCCGGGCCCGCGGCACCGTCGTGGTCCCTCCTCAGGCCTGAAGCAGCCCGCGGAGAGCACCGTGCGGCGTGTCCAGCGCGACACGCCGGGGACAGGTGGTCGGAGGCCAGGATCACTCCGTCGGCCGGGGTGCTCGTGACCTGCGAGTATGCGCCATCGTCGCAGGTCAGCGCCCTGTTGACAGCCGTGCGGCAGGCGACCTACGTTCATCTGGTCCCCACGAACGCGACGCAAGTCGTCGGGGAGCCACGGCCCCGTGCACCGAGTAGACAACGGTTGCGGGACGGTCACCAGCCGTCCCGTGGTCGGCCCCAAAGGTGCCGGGGCCGGGCCGCGTCCTGAGGGGCTTTTCCGACGGCGGCGAGGGGCACCTACCCTGGGGGGGTGCTGCCCGTCCGCCTCCTGCTCGCCGTCCTGGGCGGGGTGGCCGTCTGGCTGGCCTTCCCCGGGTTCGACGTCTGGCCGCTGGCCTTCCTCGGGACCGGTGCCCTCGCGCTGGCCACCGCCGGCACGCGGTGGTGGGTCGGTGCGCTGGCCGGCCTCGGCCTGGGGCTGACCTGGTTCGCCCCGATGTTCACCTGGGCGAGCACCTACGCCGGGACCGCGCCGTGGGCGGCCATGAGCGTGGCGTCGGCGCTGTACCCCGCCGCGCTGGGAGCTGTCCTGGCCCTCCTCCAGCGCGACGGCCGCGTCCGCCCGTTCGTCGGGGCCGCCGCGTGGGTCGTCATGGAGCAGGCCCGCGCCGTCACGCCGTTCGGCGGCTTCCCGTGGGCGCGCCTGGGCTTCAGCCAGGCCGACTCGCCCCTGCTGGGTGCGGTGGCCCTCGTCGGGGTCCCGGGCCTGGGTCTGCTCGTCGCCCTCGTCGGCGGGCTGCTGGCGCTGGGGGTGCAGCGCCTGGCCCGCGCGCGACCTGCCCCGCGCCGGAGCACGGCCTGGGTGCCGGTCCTGGCCGCCGCCGGCCTCGTCCTGGTGCCGCTGCTGGTGCCCCGGCCCACGGCCGGGGACCCCGTCACGGTCGCCGCCGTCCAGGGAGACATCCCGGAGGGCTTCACCCGCACCCTGACCGCCGAGCGCGGCACGATGCTGCAGCGCTACACCGAGCAGACCACCGGGCTGGCCGAGGACGTGGCCGCGGGGCGACAGGAGGCGCCGGACCTGGTCCTGTGGCCCGAGGGGGCGAGCGACCTCGACCCGCTGCACCCCGTGCGGGGCGCGGAGACGACCGGGCGGATCATGGAGGCGGTGGACGCCGTGGACGCCCCGGTCGTGCTCGGGGGCATCTCCCGGCAGGGTGGCGAGGACCCCTACAACACGATGTTCAGCTACCTGCCGGGCGAGGGCCTGGACCAGGTGTACAGCAAGGTCTACCTCGCACCTTTCGGCGAGTTCGTGCCGCTGCGTCCCCTCCTGCGCCACCTGAGCCCGTGGGTCGACCGGATCTCCGACCTGTCGGCCGGGACCGAGCCGGGCACCATGCCGGTGCCGCTGCCCGACGGCCGCACGGTCGACCTGGGCCTGGGGATCTGCTTTGAGGTGGTCGTGGACCCGGCCGTCCGGGACGTGGTGCGTGAGGGGGCCGACCTGCTCGTCGTCCCGACCAGCAACGCCTGGTTCGGGGAGGGGCACCAGTCGGTGCAGCACATCGCCGCCTCCCGCGTCCGGGCGGTCGAGCACGGCCGCTCGGTCGTGCACATCAGCAACGTCGGGGTCTCCGGGCTGATCACCCCCGACGGTCGGGTGCACGAGCCGACGGACCTGTACACCCGCGCGACCCTCGTGGGGGACCTGCCCCTGCGCTCGGCCACCACGCCCGCCCTCCACGTCGGCCCCTGGGTGGCCCCCGTCGCCGCCGTCGTGCTCGCCGGCGCCCTGCTCCGGACCTTGCTGCAGGCCGCCCGCGCGTCCGCGTCGGCTCGGGGTGACCGTACGCCCGCGGTTAGGCTGCCCCGGTGACGACGAGCCCTCGGCCGGTGATCCGGCGCGTCTGCGTGTGCGTGCCCACCTACGACGAGGCCGGCAACGTCGAGATGATCGTGCGGCGGATCCGGGCGGCGGTGCCGCAGGCGGACGTGCTGGTGCTCGACGACGCCAGCCCCGACGGGACCGGGGAGATCGCCGACCGGCTCGCCGCCGAGGACGGGCGTGTGCACGTGCTGCACCGACCCGGCAAGCAGGGCCTGGGCCCGGCGTACCTGGCCGGTTTCGCCTGGGCCCTGGAGCGGGACCACGACGCCGTCGTGCAGATCGACGCCGACGGGTCCCACCAGCCCGAGCAGCTCCCCGACCTGCTGGCGGCGGCCGCGGACGCCGACGTGGTCGTGGGGTCGCGCTACGTCCCCGGCGGTACGGTGCACAACTGGCCCGCGCACCGGCGGGCACTGTCGGTGGGCGCCAACACCTACGCCCGGCTGCTGCTGGGCATCCCGGTGCACGACGCGACGGCCGGCTTCCGGGTCTACCGCGCGTCGGCCCTGCGGGCGATGGACACCGCGGCCGTGGCCTCCCAGGGCTACTGCTTCCAGGTCGACCTCACGCTGCGGGCCCTGGACGAGGGGCTGCGCGTGGTGGAGGTCCCCGTCGCGTTCGTGGAGCGGGAGGTCGGCACCTCCAAGATGGACGACGCGATCGTGCGCGAGGCCGCCCTCCGCGTGGGGGTATGGGGTGCCCGTCGCCGCTGGCGTCAGGTCCGCGGCCACCTGGCGCGGGGGACGGGGGCCCGGGAACGCGCCGGCGCCGCGGGGCGTTCTCCCCGGTGGCACCACCTCGAGGAGGACGTCCCGTGACCGCACACCCCACCCCGCCGCCCCGTCGGCGCTCCGGCCTGCGCTGGCTGCTGGCGGGCCTGGTCGCCCTGCCGCTCCTGGAGCTGGTCGTCCTCGTCCTCGTGGGCCAGCAGATCGGGTTCTGGTGGACCCTGGCCCTCGTCGTCGGGGTCGGCCTGGTCGGAGCCTGGCTGGGCCGCCGTGAGTCGGGCCGCACCTACCGCGCCATGCAGGACGCCGTCCGCTCGGGCAGGGCTCCCACCGACGAGGTCACCGACGCCATCCTCGTCATGGTCGGTGCCTTCCTGCTCGTGCTCCCGGGCTTCGTCAGCGACCTGCTCGGGCTGGTGGCCGTGCTGCCGTTCACCCGGCCGTGGGCCCGGCGGCTGTTCCAGCTGCTCGTCGCCCGCCAGGCGGTCAGGGCCTCCGCCGGGGTGGTCGGGGGACCCGGGTGGCCGCAGACGTCGTGGCGCCCCGGGTCGGGACCCGGGTCCCGGCGGGGCGGGGGAGAGGTCATCGAGGGCGAGGTCGTGGAGGAGACCCCGCCCCCGGGGAGCACCGCCCCCGGTCGGCCACGGCTGGAGGAGTAGGTCTCGCCGCCGCGGTGGGCCAGCCACCGCGCTGTGCCAACCGGGGCCTGACCAGCACGACTGGCCCGGCGCACCAGCCTCCGCTACGATGGAACGTCCCCCTGCAAGCGTGCCGGTGCCTCCGGGTGCACCGCCGTGCGGCAGCGGCGGGGAACACGGTGACCGTGGCGGGCGTTGTCCCCTCAGGAGTCACACGACCGACCCGATCCTAATCACGTGTCCTGGACACGAGGGGAGTGCACATGGCTGAGAGGTCCCTGCGCGGAACCAACCTGAGCTGGTTGTCGTTCGAGAGCGACGAGGGCGTCACGTTCAGTGAGCGCCAGATCACGCGGTACGTCTGCCCCGACGGGCACATCAGCGAGCTGCCGTTCTCGGTGGAGGCCGAGATCCCGTCGCTGTGGGAGTGCCGCTGCGGGCTGGACGCCAAGCTCGTCGACGGCCCCGAGCCGGAGGCCAAGACGACCAAGCACCAGCGCACCCACTGGGACATGCTGCTCGAGCGCCGGTCCATCCCCGAGCTGGAGGAGCTGCTGGAGGAGCGTCTGGACCTGCTGCGCACGCAGCGTGGCGAGAAGCCCCGGCGCCGCAGCGCCTGAGGCGCCCCGACCTCATACCCCTCGACGGCCCCGGACCCCACGGTCCGGGGTCGTCGTGCGTGCGGGCGAGGGCTCAGACGATGCGCGGCTGCTCGTTGCCGGCCATCGCGATGCCCTCGCGCACCCGCACCCTCGTGAGGATCAGGCCTCCGACGACGAAGAAGGCGATGGTCACCAGGATCGCCGGTCGGTAGGACCCGGTGAGCTGGTAGGTCAGGCCGAACGCCAGGGTCCCGAACCAGCTCGTCCCGCGCTCCATGGCCTGGTAGAAGCTGAAGAACTCCGACTCCCGCCCCTGCGGGACCAGCTGGGAGTACAGCGACCGGGAGAGGGCCTGGGTGCCGCCCATCACCGTGCCGATCAGCACGGCGCAGACCATCCACACCCCGAAGGCGCCGGCCGGGACGAAGTAGGCGAAGGCCACGACGAGGGTCCACATGAGGATGCCGCCCAGGACCGTCCGTTTCGCCCCTGCCCGGCCGGCGACGACCCCGAAGGCCAGGGCCCCGCCGAAGGCGACGAACTGCACGACGAGGATGGTGATGATCATCTGGCTGGTGTCGAACCCCAGCGCCTCGGTGCCGTAGAGGCTGGCCGACGTGATGACCGTCTGGATGCCGTCGTTGAAGAACAGGTAGGCCAGCAGGAAGGTGAGGGTGTGCGGGTAGGAGCGCAGCTCACCGAAGGTGTGCCGCAGCTGGGTGAACGTGCCGCCCAGCACGCCGGCGGCGCGGTCGACCGGGGGAGCGGTGGTCCCGCGGATGCGGCGCAGGCCGACCACCGGGATGAGGGTGAAGACCGCCCACCACAGTCCGGCGGAGAGCAGGGAGATCCGGATCGCCATCTCGTAGCTCAGCCCCAGGCTCTCGTGCACCTGCATCAGGCCCAGGTTGAGCGCGAGGAGCAGACCTCCGCCGAGGTAGCCCAGGGCCCAGGCCCGGGAGGACACCTTGTCGCGGTCGTCCGGATGGGCCACCCGGTTGAGCAGGGCGTCGTAGACGACCGTGGAGGCCCCCAGGCACAGGTTGGCCACCACGACGAGCAGCACGCCGAGCTGCCAGCTGCTGCCCTGCAGGAAGAACATCGCCGAGGCGGCCGCGGCGCCCGACCAGGCCAGACCGCCCAGCAGGTGGGTCGGCCGGGGGTGGCGGTCGGCGACGGCGCCGACGAAGAGGAGCACGACGGCCGAGACGAGGGTGGCGACCGTGATCGTGTACGGCGCGAGCGACCCGACCGCCACGGGCAGACCCAGGATCGAGAGCCGCTCGTCGCAGACCTGCCCCGCCACGAGGTCCGGGCACGCGTCCGCGCGGGCCAGCGCGGTCAGGTAGGGACTGATCAGGACCGTGCCGGTGGTGGTGACGTAGGCCGAGTTGGCCCAGTCGTACCAGCCCCAGGCGCGCTGGTGGGCCCGGGTCCGCTCGAGCTCGGGATCGGCGCGCAGCAATCCGGTGGCTGAGGTCATGGGGCGAGCGTGCCACACGGGCGCGACGGGAAGAGCGCAGGCACGGCTCGAGTTGCGCCGTGCCCGGGATGAGGCAGGGTAGGCAGCGTACGTTCCGTCCAACGAAAGGAGTCGTCATGGGACTGGGTGACAAGATCTCGAACGCGGCCGAGGATGCCAAGGGCAAGGCCAAGGAGGGCGTCGGCGACGCCACCGACAACGAGCAGATGCAGGCTGAGGGCAAGGGCGAGCAGCTGTCCGCCAGCGCCAAGAAGGCAGGCGAGAACGTGAAGGACGGCTTCAACGACGCCACCCGCTGACACCCGGCCGCCGACCTGAGGTCGGCGCGCCGTCGGCCGACGAGGACCCACCGCCCCGTGCGGGGTGGTGGGTCCTCCGCGTGCGACGGACGTCCGGGGGCCGGCTCAGGTCGCCGAGGGGTCCGGGCCGTCCTCGCGCGGGGCAGGAGCGTCCCGCTTCCCAGGCCGGGTGGCCCGTGTCGCCCCTCTCGGGCGCCGTCGGGGGAGCCGGGGTCGGCTGCGCCCCCCGCGCACCACCTGCTGGATCGTGCGCTCCTCCTGCTCGTGCTCCTCGGCGGCCCGCGCACGGAAGAGCGGTGCCTCGTGCTCGGCGCGGGCCGCAGCCACCGCCCCCTCGGGAGTGGTCACCGCCAGGTCGTCGGCGGTCAGGTCGCCGGTGCGCAGGTCGACCTGCTCGCTGAGGTAGCGCAGGAGCACCACCACCGACGCGGCCACCGGCACGGCGAGGAAGGCACCGATGATGCCGAAGAGCGTCCCGCCCCCCGCCACCGCCAGCAGGATGATGCCGGGGTGCATCTGCATGCTGCGGCCCTGCAGGGCCGGCTGAAGGACGTTGCCCTCGATCTGCTGGACCGCCAGCACGAGGACGAGGACCCAGACCGCGGTGGTGAAGCCCTGGGTGACCAGCGCGACCAGGACGGCGAGGCCCCCGGCGATGAGGGCCCCGACGATGGGGATGAAACCGCCGGCGAAGGTCAGGACGGCCAGGGCCAGGGCCAGCGGCACCTGCAGGATGAGCAGACCCGCCCCGATGAGCACCGCGTCGGCGGCGCTGACGATCGCCTGGGTGCGGATGAACCCGCCGAGCGTGTTCCACACCCGGGTCAGGGCCTCGGTGAGGTGGCGTCCCGCGGAGCGTCCCATGGTCCGTCGCAACCACGGCAGGAACTCCGGACCGTCCTTGAGGAAGAAGAAGGTCAGGACCAGCACCATCGCCAGCGTCACCAGTGCCGACCCCACGGCACCCACCCCGGTCGCCAGGTAGCTGGCGGCCTGGGTGCTCTGGTCCTGCAACCAGTCGACGGCGGTGCCGACGTACTGGTCGACCTGGGTCTGCTCCAGGTTCAGCGGGGGACCGTTGAGCCAGTCGCTGACCTGCCCGATGCCGTCCGAGGCCTGCTCGAAGATCTCCTGGGACTGGCTGGCCACCGAGGGCGCCAGCGCGGTGAGCACGCCGCCGACCAGGCCGAAGGCCAGCAGCAGGGTCAGCACGGTGGCCAGCGCCGGGGCGAGTTTGCGGCGCAGGAGGTTGACCACGGGCCACAGCACGGTGGAGACGATGAGGGCCAGGATGATGGGCAGGACACCGACCCAGACCTTGCCCAGGATCCACCACAGGACCCACAGGGCGGCGGCGACGAAGAGGAAGCGCAGGCTCCAGTCCGCCACGGCCTTCATCCCCACCCCGATGACCCGACCCCGGTCGACCCCGACGTTGGTCGTCTCCTCGGGACGGCCCAGGGGGGGCTGCTGGCTGCCCGGGACGGTCGGCGGGCGGTGGCCCACGTCCTCCGCGGCCTCCTCCACCGGCACGTTGGCCGAGGTGACCTCGCGCGTCTCCCTCTGCAGGTCGGATTCAGGCATCCCCACTCCTGGTCGCTCGTCGGTCGGCGGTCGCCGACGCCCTAGTCTCGCATCACCCACGTCGTGGACCGTGCCCAGAACCTGCCCGGGAGATCACCCGGGGTCGTCGGCGAGGGTGGTCGGGACGACGCGAACGCCGATCCGGGCCGTCGCCCCGGCGGCGACCACGAGTGCACGGTCCCCGCGCGCGACCGTCTCGACGCACACGAACCGCAGCCACTCCTCGTCACCCAGGTCCTCGAGTCCGGCGGCCTTGTCCTGCCAGGGGTTCCACACCACGGTCTGCGCAGCGCCGCGGGGGAGGACGTGCAGGGCACGCAGGGAGGCCCGGTCCTCGACGACCACGGGGCCGCTGCGGTCGTAGACGCGGTCCGTCTCGCCGGCGAGCTGCAGGGGACCGTCCTGGACCTCGTGCCGACCCGTGACCTTGTCCAGGTAGGGGGCCTCCTCCAGACCCAGGACGGCGATCTCCCGGACGTCTCCCACGTGCAGGTAGGTGTGCAGGGCCACCTCGACGACCTGGTCCTCGGTGGTGGGGTTGTGCACGCGCAACGACAGGTCCATGACCGGACCGGGCTCGCCGTCGGCGAGCGACACGGCATACCGGAGGTCGAAGTCGCCGGGCACGTGCTCCGCACCGGGGGAGCCGAGCACGTCCTGGCCCCCGACCGCCCAGGCCCACACCTCGTCAGGCTCCGGGTCGACGGGCGACCAGGTGCTCGTGCGGACCACGCCGTGGCTGGGGCTGAGACCTCCGTCGGGACCGTCGGCGAACCACGGGTAGCAGACCGGCACACCGCCCCTGATCGGCCTGGACCCGTCCAGGACGGCCGCCTCGCTGAGCCAGACGACGGGCAGACCGTCGACTGTCCACTCGGCGAGGTGGGCGCCGAAGTCGTAGGCGACGAGGCGCGAGGGCCCCTCGACATGGATCCGTGGGGTCAGGGTCATGGAGCCAGCCTAGGCGTCACCCCCGGTCTGACCCGGCGCACCGCCGTCGCCTCCACCTCGTAGCGGGAGGACCGTCCGGCGGCGCTGCCGAAGAAGCGTCGCCGAAGGCTTCCATGCACCTCCACCACCTGCCCGTCCGGGAGCCGACCGGCGGTCCTGCGTGTCCGCGCGGTCCAGCACGCCACCTCCAGGGTGTCCACCTGCCGGCGTCCGCCGGGCTCCCCGCGGCCCGGCCTGGGCACCACGACCCGGAACTGGACGAGCTGGTCGCCGCTGGGCATCTCCCGGGTCACCGGTGCACCGCTGACCCGGCCCACGAGGTGGACCTCGTTGACCGCTGCCTCCTCCCCGCTCCCCGTGCTGGCCCGTCCGTGGTCGACCGCCGGGACCACTGGTTCCTTCGTGCTGGTCATGCTGCCAGCGTCCCCGCCGCTCGACCGTCGTGCCAGGCCCGGCGTCGTGGATGTGGACGAGGCGGACCCTGGCGGCGGGGATGTGCAGGACGTGACCGGCTACGGTGCCCGGATGGAGGCGGACCGTTGTGGCACCCGTGCGTGGCCGGCGCCCGTGCGCTACGACGGGGAGCTGCGCGACCGGGTGGTGGTGAACCTGGCCGGTCATGCTCGGCGCGAGGCAGCCCTGGACGGGCGCCGCCACGCGGCCGTCGCGATCGTGCTCGTGCAGTCCGTCGCCGGTGGTGCCCGCACGGAGGCGCGCCGTGCCGACGGCACACCGGTCCACGACCCGGCCCTGCTGGGGCAGGGACTGGACCGTGCCGACGGGGGAGCGGCCTTCCTGCTGTGCCGGCGGCCACCGGGGCTGCGCCGTCACGGGGGGCAGTACGCCCTGCCCGGTGGCCGGCTGGACCCCGGTGAGGACCCCGTGACCGCGGCCCTGCGGGAGACCGAGGAGGAGGTGGGGCTGCGGCTGGGGGAGGAGGACGTGCTCGGCCTCATGGACGACTACGGGACGCGGTCGGGGTTCGTCATGACACCGGTGGTGCTGTGGGCCGGGGGAGCGGGGGACCTGCGCCCGGACCCCGCTGAGGTGCAGGCCGTCTTCCGCGTGGGTCTGCACCACCTGCTGCGTCAGGACTCGCCCCGCTTCACGCGCATCCCGCAGAGCGAGCGGCCGGTCGTGGAGCTCGTGCTGGGGGAGGAGGTGGTGCACGCGCCGACGGCAGCGGTGGTGCTGCAGCTCGGGTGGCTGGGGCTGCAGGGGCGCACCGACCCGGTCCACCACTTCGAGCAGCCCGTCTTCGCCTGGCGCTAGACGACCGTCCGGCGCCCGGTGGACCCCCGGTAGTGTGCTGGCCCATGGGCGTCCAGCACCGTCTCGACGAGGCCATCCAGGACTTCTACGGCGGGCCGTTCGACGAGGACGCACGGACGGGGTCGTCGGTCGACGGCCAGGTGGAGCTCGAGCGCACCCGCCGCATCGTCACCGGTCTGCTGGCACCGGGGTCCAGGGTCCTGGACGTCGGTGGTGCGACCGGGGTGCACAGCCGCTGGCTGGCCGGGGCCGGGCACGAGGTGACCCTCGTGGACCCGGTGCCCTCCCAGGTGGCTCGCGCCGCGCAGGCGGGGACCTTCACCGCGCTGGTCGGGGACGCCCGTGCGCTGCCCGCCGCGGACGGCTCGGTCGACGCGGTCCTGCTGCTGGGTCCGCTGTACCACCTCGTCACCGTCGTCGACCGGGCCACCGCCCTCGCCGAGGCCCGCCGGGTCCTCCGGCCGGGCGGGACCCTGTTCGCGCAGGGGATCGGTCGGCTCGCGGCGTTCACCGAGGCGGTGACCACCCGTGGATTCCCCGACCTGGGCCGGGCCGACCTGGAGATCCTTCGGACAGGTGTCTGGTTCAGCACGCACGGCGGGTTCCCCGGGGGACACCTGCACTCGGTGGCCCAGCTGCGTCAGGAGGTCAGGACCGCCGGGTTCACCGACGTCGTCGTGCACGGCGTCGAGGGACCCGGTGTGGGTGCGCTGGGGCTGGCGGCCGGGGACGAGCGGCTCGTGGCGCTCGCGGTGGAGCTGGTCGAGCGCCTGGAGGAGGGGCTGGCCGGACGCCCGGGTTCGCTCGACGCCCTGGCGGAGCGCAGTCCGCACCTGCTGGCGGTCGGCCGTCGACCACGCTGACCGGCCGGCGGCCGCCTACGTCGTGGCCCCGGCCCGAGGCCGTCGGGCCCAGTGCTTCAGGGCGAGCACCACCGCGATCAGCCCGCTGAGCCAGACAGCACGAGCACCGCGGCCGCGGTGACCAGCCCCGCGGCCAGCACCCCGTCGATGCCCACGGGCTGGTCTCGACGCTGGGTGTCGGGCCGCACGGCACCACCGTAGCGGCCGCCGCTCGTCGCGGTCCGGCGCAGGATCGGTCTTGCCAGGGCCGCTGCCGCGCTGGCACGGTGAAGCATGAGCGTCCGAGCCTGCCTCGTGTCCGATCTGCCCGTCGACGGTGCGCCGTGGCTGGAGCCCGACGCCGACCTCGGTGAGAGCCGCAGTCTCGTCGAGGAGGTCCACGGCGAGGTGGTCGCCTCCGGCCTGCGCCGTCGCGGCGGTCCGGACGCCGACGTCGACCTGGTCGAGCTGGCCTGCCAGCCGGGGCGAGGTGCCGACCTGCTGAGGGCACTGGTCGCCGAGGACGAACGACCGGTGATGCTGCGTGTCGTGCCTGGCACCCCGAAGGCGGAGGCGGTCGCCGTGGTCGGCCACGTGGAGGTGATGCAGAGTCTGCCCCCCGGAGCGATCCGCACCAGCCACCCCGACGTGCTCGCCTGGTCGCAGGAACGTCTCGCGAAGGCCGAGCGGGAGCGCCTGGCCCTGGCCCCCGGCACCGACTTCACGCTGGAGGAGCTGCTCGACCTGTGGATGGTCGCCTACGTGCCGGCGCACCAGGGTTTCCTGCCCGTGAAGGACGTGGAGGCGACCCGCGAGGCGTTCCGCACGTGGTTCGCCGGGTCCTTGGACCGGGAGGCCAGCTTCGTCGCGCGTGCCGGCGATGGTCGTGCCGTCGCCGCGACCATGATGACCGCGGTGATCGACGGCATTCTCGTGCCGAACATGGTCGACGTCTCGCCCGGGCACCCGGCGTCCCAGACCGCCGCGGCCGCGTGCGTGGCCGCCACGATCCTGGCGGTCAGCCCGCGGCCCGTGGAGTTCGAGGGGCACGTCGACCAGGCCCTCTACATGAGCGTCATGGACATGGTCCCGCACCGGTCCGCCGGTGTGCTCACACCGATGGACATGGTCCGGATCCAGGGAGTCGAGGGCACACCGGTGCCGCGTGCTGGCCGAGACGTCTCGTAACGCCGATAAGCGACATTATGTAAAGTCACAGCAGGTGACCTCCGCCGAGGAGGCGACGACCGTCCGCTCGCGGCCGGTGGAGGATGCTGACATGGACGAGAACAAGCCCGTGCTGCAGCTCCGTGTCGTCGTCGAGGCCGAGGACTTCGACGCTGCGGTGCGGTTCTACCGCGACGTGCTCGGCCTGCCGGAGCGGATCGCCTACGCCCAGGGCGCCGACGACCGGGTGTCGATCCTCGAGGCAGGCCGGGCGACGCTGGAGATCGCCTCCCCCGGCCACAAGAAGGCCATCGACCAGATCGAGGCAGGCGGCCAGGAGAGCCGGCGCATCCGCCTGGCCTTCGAGGTCACCGACTCCGAGGGGATGACCCGTCGTCTGGAGTCCGCGGGCGCACGCGTCGTCGCCGAGCCGGTGCTGACGCCGTGGCGGTCGCTGAACTCCCGGCTCGACGCGCCCGGCGAACTCCAGATCACGCTGTTCCAGGAGACGATGGCGGAAGAGCAGCTGCCGCATCTCGAGGGCTTCGCCACCGACGCAGAGCGCGACTGAGACCTCCCTCGCCCAGCAGGCCGGATGTCACCACGAAGCGGCGGATCGGGCGCGCGGCGACTCCAGGGGCGGGACCGGTCAGGGCCTAGAGCTGTGGGCCGCAACGTGGCGGACGCAGGCCCGCGCTGTCGGCCTGGCGTCCAGTCGCCTCGGGTCCATGGGTTGGTCGCAGACGTCGCAGATGCCGAACGTCCCCTTCGCCACCCGCTGCAACGCCGCGTCGATCTCCTCGAGGTGCCTGCGGGCCTGGTCGGTCACGGCGGACAGTTGAGCGCGCTCGAAGGCGATCGTCTGGCCCTCCGGGTCGTGCTCGTCGTCGGCATTCGAGTCCCGCGAGGCCTCGAAGAACGAGGCCATGTCTTCCGTCAGCTGTGCGACCCGGGCGGCGAGCGCGGCACGCTCCTCCAGCAGCCGGGTGCCGACGTCGACGGAGGCCGGGTGAGGGTCCTGGTCCGGAGAGATGGACGGCATGGTTCGAGTATCGACCTCGTGGTGGGCCTCGACCATTCCGCGCCGCAGGGACGAGGTGCGAGGCGCTCAGGGAACCACTGCGGACACCGCCGCACAAGCGGTAGAATTCGTGATGCAGCAGCGCCGTCACCTCGCCGTGCGGGTTGCCGTCCGCCGCTGGCGCCCGCACCGTGAGGAGCGCCGCATGGGCAGCATCGGCATCACCTCGTGTCCACTCCGCGACCGGGTGGACCCGCGCGCCCTCCGATTCAGCGCCGCCGCAACGGCGAGCGTGCTGGTCGTCGTGCTGCTGACCGTGGGTCCCGCTCGGCCGCTCGCTCTCGGGCTGCTGGCCTCGCAGGTCGCCGTGTTCGGACTCACCGCCTTCGTCAGCGTGCACTGGTCCGTGTGGGCGCAGATCTTCGCCCGGTACATCTGGCCGCGGATCGGAGCGGCGACCGAGCTGCAGGATGCTCACCCGGCCCGTTTTGCCCAGTTCCTCGGCTTCGTGCTGACCGCATCGGCGCTGCTCGGCTTCCTCTTCGGCGTCGATGGTGTCGGCTATGGCTTGACCGCCGTCGCCCTCGTCGGGGCCGCCATCAACGCCGCCACTGGAGTCTGTCCCGGTTGCAGGATCTACCTGATGACTCGTCGGCTGCAGCGCGTCCGAGCATGATCGCTGCGCCGGACGAGGACGACCCGTCTCACGCGGTCCGCCTGACCTCGCCGACCGCCGCCAGGCATGCGTCCAGCGTAGGAGCCGGCCGCCCCGCGTGGGACCATGGCGGGACCGTCGTCCGAGAGGTGCCATGTCCGACCTGCTCTCCCGCCCCCGCCGCCTCTACGGCCTCCTGGCTGCCGCCGAGATGGTCACCTGGGCGTTCCTGCTGGCCGGAATGACCGCGACCTACCTGCTCGACGCCGGCCACCTGCCGGTCCGGGTCGGCGGCAGCCTGCACGGCTTCGTCTTCCTCGCCTACGCCCTCGTCACCCTCGTCGTCGGGGTCGACCAGCGCTGGTCGGGGCGGGACCTCGTGCTGGGCCTGGCCTCGGCGGTGGTCCCCTTCGTCACGGTGCCGTTCGAGCGCAGCGCCGCGCGGCGCGGCCTGCTCGGAGAGCGGTGGCAGCTGCGGGACGCGGGCCGCTCCCCGTCCGGTCCGGTCGAGGGTCTTGTCGCGGCGGCCGTCGGCCGTCCCGCCCTGGCCGGCCTCCTGGGCGTGGTCGGCGTCGGAGCCACCTTCGCGGTGCTGCTCGCCCTCGGTCCGCCGACGCAGTGGTTCGCCTGAGGGACCGGGGCGCTCCCCCGCGACCGGGTCCGCGGATTGGTGCACAGCATACCCCTGGGGGTATAGTGTGGGTATGGCGACCACTGACCTGACCGTGTCCTCCTTCGAGTCCACCATCACCGCGGACGGCATCGTCCTCGTCGACTTCTGGGCCGACTGGTGCGGCCCGTGCAAGCAGTTCGCGCCCGTGTACGAGGCCGCGTCCGAGCAGCACCCCGACATCACCTTCGGCAAGGTCGACACCGAGGAGGAGCGCGAGCTGGCCGCGGCCGCGGGCATCACCTCCATCCCCACCCTCATGGCCTTCCGCGACGGGATCGCGGTCTTCGCGCAGGCGGGGGCCCTGCCCCCCGCCGCGCTGGAGCAGGTCGTGCAGGCCGTGCGCGACCTCGACATGGACGACGTGCGCGCCCAGGTCGAGGCGCAGCAGGCGATGGCGGACTCGCCGGTGGAGATCTCCGCGGAGGACTTCGCCCGTCGCCACGCCGAGCGTGACGTCACCCTGGTCGACGTGCGCGAGCCCGCGGAGTACCGCGCCGGCCACCTCCCCGGTGCCGAGCTCGTGCCGATGCGCTCGGTCGCCGACAAGGCCGACGAGCTGCCCCGCGACGAGCCGGTCTACGTCATCTGCGCCACCGGCAACCGCAGCCGCTCGATGACCGAGGTGCTGCGCCGTGCCGGGGTCGAGGCCTACTCGGTGGCCGGCGGCACCCAGGCCTGGGCAGCAGGCGGGCCCGGTCGCGAGCTGGTGGCCGGTCCCCGCGCCACCGCGCAGGTCTGACCCCGGGCACGACCGCCGGCGGGCGGCCCCGACATGCGCGGGCCGCCCGCCGCCCCTACGGTCGGGGCATGGACGACATCCTCAGCACCCACCCGGCCAAGGACACCTTCGACCTGCCGCAGCTGCGCGCCGCCATCGACGCCGCGAGCCGCTGCGCCTCCACCTGCGGAACCTGCGCCGACGCCTGTCTGCACGGCGACCACGTCGAGGGCATGGTCCGGTGCATCGACCTGTGCACCCAGTGCGCCGCCGTGTGCCGCACGACCGCGGAGATCCTCTCCCGCCCCGGCCCCAACGGCGACTCCTGGCGCTCGGTGGTCCAGGCCTGCATCGCCGTCTGCCGCGAGTGCGCCGAGGAGTGCTCGAGCCACGACCACGACCACTGCCAGCAGTGCGCGCAGGCCTGCCGCGACTGCGCCGACGCCTGCCAGGCCCTCCTCGGCGTGGCCGACTGACCCTGGGGCCGCGGACGGCCCTGCTGCCGGCCGGTCTTCACCGGATCTGCACACCTCGTCCCCCCGGCCCCCACGGTTCCGGGGCTAGCGTCGGAGCATGAGCACCTCCTCCCGCGCCGGCCTCGTGGTCGCCGCGACGACCACGCTCCTGCTCCTCTTCGGCGTGGGCGCCCTCGGCGTCGTCGGCCCCGGCGGGCCGGTCGACCTGCTCTACGTGGCGGCACCGGTGGTCGCGGTCGTGGGTGCGGCGCTCGTCCGCCTGCGGCCGAGGGGTATGACGTACGCGTTCGCCGCGGCCTCGGGGGCCGTCGTGCTGGCCACGGCCGCGGTTCTCGCCCTGGGGCTGCACCGCTCCCCCGGCGTCTCGCTCGTAGACCTGCTCGGCCTGACCGTGCTCTTCGCGGGGGGCTACGCGCTGGCCGCCTGGTCCTGCTCCCGCGGCCCGTCGCTGCGTCCCGCGCCCCGCCCCTCGCACTAGGCTGGCGGCCCATGGCGACCCTCTTCACCGCGATCATCGACGGGCAGGTCCCCGCACAGCTGGTGTGGCGGGACCCGGTCTGCGCAGCCTTCCTCGACATCGAGCCGCTCACGCCGGGCCACGCGCTGGTGGTGCCGCGGGTCGAGGTCGACCACTGGGTCGACCTGCCCGGCGAGGTCCTGGCCCACCTGACCGACGTCGCCGCCCGGATCGGGCGGGCCCAGCAGGCCGCCTTCGACGCCCCCCGCGTCGGGGTGATCGTGCAGGGGTTCGAGGTGCCGCACGCCCACCTGCACGTCTTCCCCGCCCGGACGGCCGACGACTTCGACCTGGCCCGCAAGCGCCCGCGCCCCTCCGACCAGCTCGCGAAGGATGCGCAGACCCTGCGTCGGACCCTGCGCGAGCAGGGATGGTCCGACGAGGTCCCGGCCGAGGACTGAGGACCACCATGCCGTCCGAGCTCCGGGAGGACCCCGGGCCCGAGGACTACCACCACGACGTGCACGACGACTGGGAGGACCTGGACGGGTCCCCCGCCCCGGAGGTGCACTCCCGCAGCCTGGACCTGGGTCTGCTCCTCCTGCGGCTGGGCGCCCTGCTGCTGGTGACCCGCGGCCTGGACAAGGCCGTCGACCTGCAGACCTGGATCGGCGCGGTCGACGACCACGTCCTCGGCGCCCAGGCCCCCGAGCTGGTCGCCTGGCTCGTGCTGCTGGGCCAGCTGGTCCTTCCGCTGCTGCTGGTGGTCGGCCTGTTCACCCGGCCGGCGGCGTTCCTGCTCGCGGCCCTGATGGCCGCCACCTGGGTGCTGACGGTCTACCCGCGGCTGGACTACACGGTCCTCGGCGAGGGCGGGGCGGTGACCGGGGAGCCGACGCTGCTCTACCTCGCGCTGACGCTGCCGCTGGTCTTCACCGGGGCGGGACGCTGGTCGCTGGACGCGATGCGCTCGACCGGCCGTCCCTGACGCCCCGACCGCCGCACCCGGCGCCTGCCGTCCGTACCCTGGGCGGGTGCAGTGCGACTACTTCGACGCCGGCGCGTGCCGCTCGTGCACGCTCATGGGCACGGAGTATGCCGTGCAGCTGGCGGACAAGCAGGCGCGGGTCGCGCAGACCCTGGCCGGGCTGGTCGCGCCGCAGGCGTGGGACGCGCCGCAGGAGAACCAGGAGTCCGGCTTCCGCAACAAGGCCAAGCTCGTCGTCGGGGGCCGTCGCGGTGCACCGACCGTGGGCATCCTCGACGCCCGGGGGCGCGGCGTGGACCTGCGCGGGTGCGGTCTGTACGAGCCCGGGCTCTCCGCGGCGGTCCGGCTGCTGCCGGAGCTGCTCGCCGGGTCCGGGCTGACCCCCTACGACGTGCCCGGCCGTCAGGGCGAGCTCAAGCACGTCCTCCTGACCCGCTCCCCCGACGACGAGCTCATGGTGCGCTTCGTCCTGCGCTCCCCGGGTCAGCGCCGCCGCGTGCAGGAGCTGCTGCCGGTGCTCCGGCACCGGCTGCCGGGCACCCGGGTGGTCAGCGTCAACCTCCAGCCCGGGCACCGGGCCGTGCTCGAGGGGCCGGAGGAGGAGGTGCTCACCGCGGACCCCACGCTCCCGATGCGCGTCGACGACCTGGTGCTGCACCTGCGCCCGCGCAGCTTCTTCCAGACGAGCACGCCCATGGCCGCGGCGCTCTACCGGCAGGCCCGTGCCTGGATCCAGGAGCTCTCGCCCGCGGTGGTCTGGGACCTGTTCTGCGGCGTCGGGGGGTTCGCGCTGAACGCGGCCGCCCCGGGACGTTCGGTGCTGGGGGTGGAGCTGTCCGAGGAGGCCGTGCTCAGCGCGAGGACCAGCGCCGCCGCCCTCGCCGGCACGGGCCCGGTGCGCTTCGAGGCGGGGGACGCGACGGCATACCTCTCCCCCGGTCACGGGTCCACGGAGGCGGCACCACCCGACCTGGTGGTCGTCAACCCGCCCCGCCGGGGCATCGGCCCGCTGGCGGCGGCCCTGCAGGCCTCGGGCGTCCCGCACGTCCTGTACTCCTCCTGCTCGGCCGACAGCCTGGCGCGGGACCTGGCGGGCATGCCCGGCTACCGGGTCCGGCGTGCGCGGCTGTTCGACATGTTCCCCCAGACCACCCACGCCGAGATCCTGGTGGAGCTGGTGCGGCGCTGACCTTCCCCGGTGCGCCCGCCCGGGGCGGGTCGGTGCCCGTCGGGCGGGGGCTGGTGCGATGATGGCGGTCCTGGACCTGGACGACAAGGAAGTTGGTGCCACCGATGCCGAACACGTTCGACGCCGTGCCCGAGGGCGCGCACGAGCGCAGCACCGCGTTCCTCGCGGTCGACACGCCGCAGGAACGTCTCGAGCAGGTCATGGACGAGGCCGGGCTGCACCGTGGGTCGCTGCGCGAGCAGGACGGCTACACGATCCCCTTCCGCGAGGGCGGCGTGCTGCGCATCCGCGTGGTCGAGGGCGACGACCGGGGCCGGACCGGGCTGGCGTTCACCGCCGACGGTCCCACGGTCGAGCGGCTCGAGCACATCCAGCAGGTCGCCGGCGAGGAGGTCGGGGCCAGCCTCGGCCGCAGCGAGGCGCTGACCTGGGAGCCGATGGGCTGACCAGGCCCCTCCGGCCGACGACGAGGGCGCCGGCACCCGCGCGGGTGCCGGCGCCTTCGCGCGTCCTCGGCCCTCAGGACCTGGTGGAGGCTCCCTCCAGCGGGAGCCCGACCGTCCCGGCCTGCTCGTCGTAGGAGTCGTCGATCGCGACCACCTGCCGGCCGTGGGCGGCCAGGTAGGACGCGCCGATCGAGGAGCGGTAGCCGCTGGCGCAGTGCACCCAGACCTCCCCCTCCGGCGCCTCCTCCAGCCGCGTGGGCAGCTGGCCCAGCGGGATGTTGACCGAGCCCACGACGTGGGAGTCGGCGTGCTCCTTGGGGTTGCGCACGTCGAGCACGGCGACCTGCCGGTGGTGGCGGACCTGGGCCAGGTCGGCGAAGGTGGCGGTCGCCAGGGTGCCCAGCTCCCCGTCGGTCCAGTCCCGTGGTCCGCCGGTGGCGGCGCCGGTCAGCTCGTCGATGCCGATGCGCGCCAGCTCGCGCTGGGCCTCGGCGACCTGCTCCTCGCTCTCGCCGAGCAGCGTCACCGGGCTCCCCCACGGGATCATCCACCCGAGCCAGGTGGAGAACTGACCGTCGAGGCCGACGTTGTAGGTGCCCGGCACGTGGCCGGCCGCGAACGCCTGCCGGGTGCGCAGGTCCACGACCCACTCCCCCGCCGTCAGCCGCTCGCGCAGCACCTCCTTGTCGACCGGCCGCGGCGGCTCCAGGTCGGCCGCGCCGGGGCCGGCGGCGTTGGCCGGGCCCATGTGGGCGTAGTAGGCCGGGTAGAGGTCGAGGCCGTCCAGCGTCTCGCGGACGAACTCCTCGACGTCCTTGAGCAGGGCCGGGTTGGTCTGCTTCTCCTTGGCCAGCGTGGACTCGTCACCCTCGGTCTGGGTGGCCGAGCAGAACGAGCCGAAGCCGTGGGTGGGCATGACCTCGGTGCTCTCGTCCAGCTCGCTCACCAGCCGGTGGGCCGACCCGTGCTGCAGCCGGGCGAGCTCCTCGGCGTGGTCCTGACCGAGCAGGTCCGGCCGGCCGGTGGAGCCGAAGAGCAGCGACCCGCCGGTGAAGACGTAGGGGCGCTCGCCCTCCAGGGCGTAGGACAGGTGCGTGAAGGTGTGCCCCGGCGTGGAGATCGCGCGCACCCGCAGGGTGTCGGAGACCTCGACCACGTCGCCGTCGCGGATCGCGTCCCGCTCGAAGGCGACGTCGTCCTCGGCGTTGACGTGGTAGGCGGCCCCGGTCCGCCGGGCCAGGGCGTAACCGCCGGTCACGTAGTCGTTGTGGATGTGCGTCTCGAACACGTGGGTGATCCGCACACCCTCGCGCTCGGCGAGCTGCAGCACCCGGTCCAGGTCCCGCTGGGGATCGACGACGAGGGCGACGTCGCCGTCGTGGACGAGGTAGCTGCGGTCACCGAGCGAGGAGGTCTCGATGGTCAGCACGGTGGGGGCGGTCATGGGTCCTCCTGCGGTCGGTGGGTGGCCACTTGGCGTCCGGTGCGGGACACGATACCCTAGGGGGTATGACGGTAGCGAGTGCGCGGGTAGGTAACCTTGGGTTCGTGGAACTGTCCCCGGAGTCCGTCAAGCCCGCCACCACCCGTCTGCGTCGTGCCCACGGGCAGCTGGCGGCGGTCATCCGGATGCTGGAGGAGGGCCGCGACTGCGAGGACGTGGTCACCCAGCTCGCGGCGGTGAGCAAGGCCATCGACCGGGCCGGCTACGCGATCATCGCCGAGGGGCTGCGCCAGTGCATGGCCAGCGAGGACGGCGACGTCGACGTCAAGAAGATGGAGAAGCTCTTCCTCAGCCTGGCCTGAGGACCTCCCCCGGAGCAGGACGCCGCTCACGTGAACGGCGCCGGGTCTCCGGCACCCACCCGCACGACCTCGGCATACCCCTGGGACAGGTCGACCACCGTCGTCGGCTCGCACCCGCCCATGTCCCCGTCGACGACGACGTCGAGGACGTGGTCGAGCCGCTCCTTGACCTCCCAGCCGTGGGTCATCGGGTCCTCCTCCCCCGGCATCAGCAGCGTGCTCGTCAGCAGCGGTTCGCCCATCTCGGCGAGCAGCGCCTGGCAGATGCGATGGTCGGGCATGCGCACGCCGACGGTCCGCTTCTTGGGGTGCAGCACCCGGCGGGGCACCTCCGGGGTGGCCGGCAGGATGAAGGTGTAGCAGCCGGGGGTCACGGCCTTGACGGCGCGGAAGACGGCGTTGTCCAGGTGGACGAAGTGCCCCAGCTGGGCGAAGTCGGCGCACATGAGCGTGAAGTGGTGGCGCTCGTCGAGGTGGCGGATCTCGATGATCCGTCGCCGGGCACCGGGATCACCGAGCCGGGCCGCCAGGGTGAAGCAGGCGTCCGTCGGCAGCGCCGCCAGCCCGCCGCCCCTGAGCACGTCGGCCACCTGCGCCACCAGCCTGGGCTGGGGGTCCACCGGGTGGATGTCCACGAAGCGGGCCATGGGCCACACTGTAGGACAGCCGGTGCCCCGTCGCAGGTCAGGGGGCGAGGAAGCGGCGCAGCGTGGCGGTGAAGACCTCCGGCTTCTGCGAGTGCACCCAGTGGGTGGCGTCCTTGATCGTCACCCGTCGCGTCTGCGGGAACAGCTCGCGCATCCCGGGCACGTTCTCCTCCCGGATGTAGTCCGAGTCCGAGCCTCCCACCCACAGCACCGGCCCGTCGAAGGTGCGCCCCTCGTGCGGCACGTCGGAGGTGATCGTGGGCAGGTCGCGGCGCAGCATGGCCAGGTTCGGCTGCCAGCCGAGCCGCCCGGTGCCGGGGTCCTGGCGCAGGTTCTGCAGCAGGAACCCCCGCAGCGAGCGCTGCGGCACGTCCGCGGCGAGCTGCTCGTCCGCGTCGCGCAGGCTCTCCACCGTCTCCAGGTCGATGCGGGCCAGGGCGTCCAGCAGGTGCTCGAACTCCCCCGCCGCGCCGGAGCCGACCGGGCTGACGTCGACAACGACGAGGTGGTCGACCAGCTCGGGGTGGGCCAGCGCCGTGGTCATCGCGATCTTGCCGCCCATGCTGTGGCCCACGACGTGGACGGGACCCTCGGCGGCGACCGTGGCCCGCAGGTGCTCGGCCACCAGGTCGGCCGCGACCGCGTAGTCGAAGCGCTCGGTCCACCGTGACGAGCCGTGGTCGGGCATGTCCACGAGCAGGCTGCGGTAGTCGGGCTCCAGGGCCCGGGCGATGGCGCCGAAGTTGCGCCCCCGGCCGAAGAGCCCGTGGCAGAACGCCACGACCGGGCCCTGCTCGCCGACCGTCGTGCTGTGCAGCCCGGCGGGGCCGTCGGACCGGGAAGGGTATGGCGTGCTCACCCGGGCGAGCCTACTGGGCGCGCTCAGAGAGGCAGCGGCCGCCGCATCGCCACGGTCCGGAGCTTGCGGGTGAACCCCACCCGCTCGTAGAGCCGGGTCGCGCCGGTGGGGCTGTCGGAGTCCACGTCCAGCTCGATGACGTCGTAGCTCCCGGCCCCCGCGGCCTCCCGGACCGTGCGGACCAGGCAGGCGGCCGCCAGACCCCGTCCGCGCGCCTCCGGCACGGTGCCGACGAGGTTGACGTAGGCGTGCCGCTCGACCCACTCGCCGACCAGGACGTAGCTGAGGACGCGGCCGTCCTCGTCCAGGGCCAGGGTGGACAGGGCCGGTCGGGCCGAACGACCCACCCAGCGCTCGTGCCACGGCTCGGGCGCCGCCGGACCGGACCCCCAGTGGTCCTTGAACGCCAGGTTGTGGGCCTCGCGCACGGCCTCCTCGTGCTCGGGCGCCGGGCTGACCAGCCGCACACCCGCGGTCCCGGCCGGTGCGGGAGGTACGTCGTCGAGGGGCCGGGCGAGCATGTCGAACCAGCGGACGTCGGCGTACCCGCGCCGGTGCAGCATCGCCTGGGCCGACGACCCGACGAGGCCGGCCCCGACGGAGAGGTGGGCCGGACGGCCGGGGTGCCGTTCGGCGACCAGCTCGGCGGCCCTGGCCTCGGCGGCGTCCATCAGGGCGCGACCCAGCCCGCGCCCCCGGTGGTCGGGGTGCACGCCCCCCTCCAGGTGGGCCCGGCCGGACCCCTCGTGGTCCGGGGTGGGCGGGCAGCCGACCGCGGTCCAGGCGACCAGCTCCTCCCCCGCCCAGACGGCCCAGGTGTCGCGGGCAGGGTCGACGCCGTGGCCGCTCAGCTCCTCGGCGAGGTCCTCCGGCTGGTAGAACTCCTCGGTGCCGTCGGCCTCGGCCAGGTGGTTGACCAGCCCGGACCAGGCCCCGACGTCGTCCAGGGCCAGACGTCCCCAGCGATAGGTGGGGGCCGGCTCCGCGGTCCTGCTGCTGCGGGTGCTCGTCGTCTCGTGCATGGGGCCAGTCTGGGCCGCCCCGCGGCGGGGCGCCACCGGTTTAGGCCCGCCTGCACCGGCCCAGGTCGTCGAGGTGCCACGATGGGCTGCCATGAGCACGGACCTGTGGTACTACCTGGGCATCACGCCCGCCGGCGCGCTGGCCGTCCTGATCAGCACGGTGACGGTCTACTTCGTCTTCGGCGCCGTCCTGCGGCTGTGGGGGCAGCGGCTGTGGTCCAGCCCGCGCTCGCTGGACCTGGCCGTGGTCACCGTGCTGGGTGCCATCGTCGGGCGGGCCACCATGGGGCACGTCCCGACGCTGGCCGGCGGGCTGGTCGCCCTCGGGACGCTGGCGGGCCTGGAGCTGGTCTTCCGCGGCCTGCGGCGGCTGCCGCTGCCGCCGCTGCCCCAGCTGCCCGGCGGCCAGCGCGGGCGGGCCGTCGTGCTGGCGGTCGACGGCCGGGTGCGCACCGACAGCCTGGCGCACTACGGCCTGACGATGCCGATGCTGTGGAGCTCCATGCGGCAGGCCGGGATCAGCCACCCGTCCCAGGTGGCGCTGGCGGTGCTGGAGCCGAACGGGCGGATCTCGGTGCTGCGCGCCGGTCAGCCGATCCACCCGCGGGCGCTCATGGGCATCAAGGGCGCGCACGTGGTCCAGGAGCAGCTGCGCGAGTCGGGGCACCTGCACACGGCGCCGCTTCACCCCGACGACACCGGCCCGTCCGGCGGCAGCGCGCCGGTCGCCTCGACCGCCCAGGAGGCGACGACGGAGTGACTAGGGGCCGGTCGCCGGGTCCGGGGGAACGACGAACCCGACCGGGGTGGGCAGCTGCACCGTGCGGGAGACGGTGCACAGACGGTCCCGGGACCGGGCCACGGCGTCGGGCAGGCGCGCGCGGGCGGCGTCGCCCGCCTCCCCCGGCGGGAAGCTCACCTGCACGGTCACGGTGACCGGACCCAGGTGGTTGCCCTGCTCGTCGCGGACCTTCTCGGCAGCGGCGGAGACCGTGAAGGACTGCGGCTCGGCCAGGCGCGAGGTCAGCAGGTCGATGTCGATCCCGGAGCATCCGGCCACCCCGACGAGGAGGAGCTCGACGGGGCTGAAGTCGGTGCTCCCGCTGCTGCCGGCCCCGACCGGGATGGTGCCGCCGCGGGAGTTGGTGGCCTCGAAGGTGGTGGGCCCGGTCCGGGTGAGGGAGACCGAGCGCAGGGCGTCCTCACCCACGGGGCCGTGCGTCCTGCGGCAGCGGGGCCGGCTCGGGCAGGGGCCACGTGTGCACGGGAGCGTTCTCCTCCGAGTGGTCCATGTAGTGCCGGAACATCTCGCGCAGCGCGTCCGCACGCTCGTAGCCGGCCGCCTCGTAGGACTCGGTGACCGCGACCTGCCAGCTGGCCCCGTTGGTCCGGGTCCGGCACCGGCCCTCGATGACCGAGAGGTAGTGGCTGCGCACCTCCCGCCGCAGACCCAGGGCCGCCAGACCGTCGTCGGCGACGCCGAGCAGGTGGTCGGCGACGAGCTCGGTGACGGGCATCCTGCCCAGCCCGGGCCAGGTGTGCACCGACTCGATGCCGTGCTTGGCGGCGTCGACGAAGTTCTTCTCGGCCGTGCGGAAGGCCATCTTGGTCCAGATCGGCCGACCGCTGGTGGTGGCCGCCTCGAGCAGGCCGTAGTAGAAGCAGGCGTTGGCCACCGTGTCCACGACCGACGGCCCGGCCGGGAGCACCCGGTTCTCCACCCGCAGGTGCGGAACCCCCTGGCTGGTGTCGTAGATCGGCCGGTTCCACCGCCACACCGTGCCGTTGTGCAGCTTGAGGTCCTTCAGCTCCGGGACCCCGCCGCCCTCGAGCACGGCCATGCAGTCCTCGTCCGAGCTCTCGGGCAGCAGGGCGGGGAAGGAACGGACGTTCTCCTCGAAGAGGTCGAAGATCGAGGTGATCCAGTTGTTGCCGAAGTAGGCCCGCGGACGGACGCCCTGGTACTTCAGCTCCACCGACCGGGTGTCCACCATCTGGGTGAACAGCGGGATGCGCGTCTCGGCCCACAGCCGGCGCCCGAACAGGTAGGGCGAGTTGGCCCCCATGGCGACCTGGAGGCTGGAGATGACCGAGGCGGCGTTCCAGTAGACCGGGAAGTCCTGCGGGGTGACCTGCTGGTGCAGCTGGACCGAGGTGCACCCCGACAGCGGCCCGATCGTGTCGTGGTAGCTGGACACGCGCTCGCCCGTTGGGCCCTCGATGTCCAGCTCCATGCCCTCGCCGCGCTCGCGCAGGAGCGAGTCGTTGAGCGCCTGGTAGCGCACCCCGTCGGAGAGCCACGGGTCCTCGAACAGCTCGGCGGTCAGGGTGGGCACGATCCCCACCTCGGCCACCCGCGCGCCGTGTCCCCTTGCGGCGTCACCGGCGCGGCGCAGGGACTGGCCCAGGAACCGGTCCAGGCGCACGGCCTGGTCGCCGGCCATCGGCCGCGGGGGGACGTTCATCTCGATGTTGTAGCGCCCGACCTCGGTCTGGAAGTCCTCCTCGCCCAGGTCGGCGAGCACCTCCCGGTTGAGCAGGGCCGGGGCCAGCGTCTCGCCGTCGACGAGGTTGAGCTCGATCTCCAGCCCCATGAGCGGGCGGGTGAAGTCGAACCGGCTGCCCTCGAGCATCCGCTCGAAGGCGACGAGGTCGGTGAGCACCTTCTCGCGGAACCGCAGGCGCTGCTCGCGGGTGAACTCCGCCTGACTCACTTCCTGGCCCATGCGCCGATCCAAGCACACCGCAGGGGTGTTGGCGAGGGGCGGGCGCACATCCCTGGTGCCCGTGACCTGCGGCCACGGGCACCGGGGCTTCAGTCGGCGCTCTCCTCCGCCCGAGGCCAGGAGCTGACGAGGTTGCGGTCCCCGTACACCCCGTCGATGCGACGCACCGGCGGCCAGTACTTGCGGCTGGGGTCGACCCCGGCCGGGAAGGCCGCCGCCATGCGGTCGTAGGGGTGCTCCCACTCCCCCGCCAGGGAGAGCGCGGTGTGCGGGGCCTGGCGCAGCACGCTGTCCTCGACGCCGTCCCGGGCCGCCTCGTCCATCTCCCGGCGGATCGCCACCATCGCCTCGACGAAGCGGTCCAGCTCCTCCTTGTCCTCGGACTCGGTCGGCTCGACCATGAGCGTGCCGGAGACCGGGAAGGACATCGTCGGGGCGTGGAACCCGTAGTCGATGAGCCGCTTGGCGACGTCGTCGACCGTCACGCCGGTCTCCTTGGTCAGGCCCCGCAGGTCGAGGATGCACTCGTGCGCGACCAGTCCTTCCGCACCGGTGTAGAGGACCGGGTAGTGCTCGCGCAGGCGGGCCGCGACGTAGTTGGCGTTGAGCACCGCGACCTGGGAGGACCGGGTCAGTCCCGCTCCGCCGACCAGGCGGATGTAGGCCCAGGAGATCGGCAGGATGCTGGCCGACCCGTACGGGGCGGCCGAGATGGGCCCCACGCCGCTCTCCGGCCCGGCGTCGGCGACGACCGGGTGGTTGGGCAGGTAGGGCGCCAGGTGGGAGCGGACGCCGATCGGGCCCACCCCGGGTCCACCACCGCCGTGGGGGATGGTGAACGTCTTGTGCAGGTTCAGGTGCGACACGTCGCTGCCGAACTCGCCCGGCCTGGCGATGCCCATCATGGCGTTGAGGTTGGCCCCGTCGAGGTAGACCTGCCCGCCCGCGGCGTGCACCAGCTCGCACAGCTCGGTGATCGTGTCCTCGTAGACGCCGTGCGTCGAGGGGTAGGTCACCATGACCGCGGCGACCTCGTCGCCGTGCTTGTCGATCTTGCTGCGCAGGTCCTCCAGGTCGACCTCGCCCTCGGCCGTGCTGCGGACCACGACCACCGTCAGCCCCGCCATGACCGCGCTCGCGGCGTTGGTGCCGTGGGCGCTGGAAGGGATCAGGCAGATCCGGCGCTGGTCGTCCCCGTTGGCCTGGTGGTAGCGCCGGATCGCCAGCAGACCGGCGAACTCGCCCTGGGACCCGGCGTTGGGCTGCAGGGAGATCTCGTCGTAGCCGGTGATCTCGCACAGCCACTCCGAGAGCTGGCGGACCACCTCACGGGTCCCCTCGCTCTGGTCGGCGGGCGCGAACGGGTGCAGCGCGCCGAACTCGGGCCAGGTGACGGGCTCCATCTCCGTGGTGGCGTTCAGCTTCATCGTGCAGGAACCGAGCGGGATCATGCCGCGGTCCAGCGCGAAGTCCTTGTCGGAGAGGCTGCGGATGTAGCGCAGCATCGAGGTCTCGCTGCGGTAGGAGGTGAACACCGGGTGGGTGAGGTAGCTCTGCTCCTGCGACCGCGACAGCTCCCCCCACGCGGGCGCGTCCACGGCGGCGACCTCCGCGGGCGGCTCGACGTCGAAGGCCTCGGCGACGGCCTGCAGGTCCGCCAGCGTGGTCAGCTCGTCGGTGGAGAGCAGGACGGTGTCCTCGTCGACCTGCCACAGGTTGATCCCGCGCTCCAGGGCGGCGGCCAGCACCTCGGCGGCCCGTCCCGGGGCCCGGACGGTGAGCGTGTCGAAGTAGCGCTCGACCCCCAGCTCGAGCCCGCCGGCGGTCAGGGCCTCGGCCAGGGACCGTGCCTTGGCGTGCGTCTCCAGCGCGATCCGGCGCAGACCGTCCGGCCCGTGCCACACGGCATACATCCCGGCCATGACGGCCAGGAGGACCTGGGCGGTGGTGATGTTGGAGGTGGCCTTCTCCCGGCGGATGTGCTGCTCGCGGGTCTGCAGGGCCAGCCGGTAGGCCGGGTTGCCGTCGGCGTCCCTGCTCACGCCGACGAGCCGACCGGGCAGGGAGCGCTCCAGGCCCCCTCGGATGCTCAGGTAGCCGGCGTGCGGACCGCCGAACCCCATCGGCACGCCGAAGCGCTGGGTGGTGCCGACGGCGACGTCGGCCCCCCAGGCGCCGGGCGGGACCATGAGGGTCAGGGCCAGCAGGTCGGCGGCCACGGTGAGCAGGGCCCCCGCCTCGTGCACGGCGTCCGCGAGCCTGCCCCAGTCACGGATCTGACCGTCGGCACCGGGGTACTGGACGACGACCCCGAAGACCTCCCGGTCCCCGCAGACCGCCCGCAGGGCGGCCGCGTCGGCCACGTCCTCCAGGTCGGCCGGGACGACGTCGATGCCCAGCGGGGTGGCCCGGGTGGTGAGCACCCCGAGCGTCTGCGGCAGCAGGTGCTGGTCGACGACGAGCACCGCGTCCTGGGCCGCCTTGCTGTTGCGCCGCATCAGCGCCATCGCCTCCGCTGCCGCCGTGCCCTCGTCGAGCAGGGAGGCACCGGCGATGTCCAGACCGGTCAGGTCGGCGACCATGGTCTGGAAGGTGAGCAGGGCCTCGAGCCTCCCCTGGGAGATCTCCGGCTGGTAGGGCGTGTACGCGGTGTACCAGGCCGGGTTCTCCAGGACGTTGCGCTTGACCACCGGCGGCGTCTGGGTGCCGTAGTAGCCCAGGCCGATCATCGAGGTGAGCACGCTGTTGCGCGAGGCGATGTCCCGCAGCTCGGCGAGGACGGCCTGCTCGCTGGGCGCGGCCTGCACGGACAGCGGCTCGGTGGACCGGATCGCCGGGGGGACGGCCGCGTCGACCAGCGCCTCGAGGCTGTCGTAGCCGAGCACCTCCAGCATCTGGTCGACCTCGCCGGGACGGGGTCCCACGTGCCGGGACACGAAGTCCGACAGCGTGTCCGGCCCCAGCAGGCCGGCGTCGTCGGTCGTAACGGTGTCGGACGGTGAGGTCGGGGCGTCCGAGGTGGGGGTGGTGTCGGTGGTCATCGTCGTGCTCCTCGTGGCAGGGGGGCAGGGGCCCTCCCCCTCTGTCCGCCCGCGACGGCGCGCGCGTTCCAGAGTTGCCTGGTCCGCGCGGTCCTGGCGCCTGAGAGCTTGTCGGGGAGATTGCCCCTTCGGCGCCCCACGACCATGTGCGTGGGGACTCTCCCGCGCGGCGTCGACGGCACCGCCAATCTAGCAGCAACCGGCCGGTCCGCACGTCCGTGCGGTTCGGGGGTGCGCCGCAGGAGGTGCGGCTCAGGAGGTGAGGCGGGCCCGCCGGCGGGCGGACAGCTCGTCGCCGGGGTGGCTGACCACCGGGTCGTCCGCACGCTCGCCGGGGAGTTGGGACAGCTGTCCCTCGACCTCGCGCCAGACGCTGCCGACGGCGATGCCGAAGACGCCCTGGCCGCCGCGCACCAGGTCGATCACCTCGTCGTCGCTGGTGCACTCGTAGACGCTGGCGCCGTCGCTCATCAGCGTGATCCGGGCCAGGTCCTCCACCCCGCGCTCCCGCAGCGCCGTGACGGCCACGCGGATCTGCTGCAGCGAGACACCGGTGTCCAGCAGCCGCTTGATGATCTTCAGCACCAGGATGTCCCGAAAGCTGTAGAGGCGCTGGGTGCCCGATCCGCTGGGGTTGCGCACCGACGGCTCGAGCAGGCCCGTCCGGGCCCAGTAGTCCAGCTGGCGGTAGGTGACGCCGGCCGCCCCGCAGGCCGTGGGGCCCCGGAAACCGATGGTCTCGTCGAGGGCGGGGATGTCCTCGGTGAACAGCACGCCCTGGGCGGGGCGGACGTCCCGACCGGTCCCAGCCTGGCTGCCGGGGTCTGCGCCAGCGATCACCGGTCCTCCTCGAACGTGTGAATGGTGTGACTGATGTGCACCGTGTGCACACCCTGACCGTAGGTGGCCCGGACGGCCCGGTCAACGACCGACGCGCCGGGGACGTGCTCTGTGCCGGTGCACGGCGTGGCCGGCCTCACTCCTCGAAGTCCTCGGCGGAGACGTTGTCGAGGAACTCGCGGAAACGTTCGACCTCGTCCTCCTCCTCGACCGCCATGATGATCCCCACCTCGTCGAGCAGCTCCTCGGGCGCCAGGATGGAGGTCGCCGTCCGCAGGGCCAGCGCGATGGCGTCGGAGGGGCGGGCGGAGACGACCGTTCCCCCGTCGAAGTGCAGCTCGGCGTAGAAGGTGCCCTTCTCCACCGCGGTGACGTGCACCTGCTCCAGCCGTCGCCCGAGGGCCTCGACGACGTCCACCATCAGGTCGTGGGTGAGCGGGCGGGGGGGCTCCACGCCCTGCTGGGCGTACGCGATGGCGGTCGCCTCGGGGGCTCCGATCCAGATCGGCACGTACCGTTGGCCGTCGCGCTCCCGCAGCAGCACGATGGGGCTGTTGGTGGGCATCTCCACCCGCACTCCGAGGACGTCGAGCTCCTTCACCCTGCCCACGGTACTCCGGTGCAGGTCCGCCCGCCGCCCTCAGTGCCCGCGGGCGAGGCCGGAACGCACGAGCGCGACGTGCAGGGCAAGCATCGTGGAGAGCAGCTCGGCCTCCGCCTGGGCCGGGTCCGGGCCCTCGGCGCCCCGGGCACGGCGACGCCGCAACGGCTCCAGGATCTGGGCGGCCAGGCCGATCTCCCGGTCGGCACCCACCCGGAAGGCGCGCAGGTGCCTGGCCTCCAGCCCGTAGCGCGCCAGCGACGCGGCCGCGGCCGCCACGTCGAGGTCGTCGGCGTGGTGCCGCCCGGAGCCGTCGGTGCGCAGGAGCCCGAAGGCCACCAGGTGACCGTAGGCCCCCCGGTCCAGACCGGTGCGCTCGCGCAGCTCCAGCGGGGTGAGGCGCACGGCCCGGCGGCGACGCAGGGCGGCGGCGCTGAGGTCGGCGACGGGCGGTCCGGACCGCTCCTCCTCCTGGCTCCCCCCGGCCTCCTGGCTCCCGAGGGCCGGCCCGTCGGGCGCCGCCCCGTCGGTCAGTCCGGGGACGTCCATCCCCTGGTCCAGACGGTCCAGCGCGTCCTTGATGACCCGCAGCGGCCAGAACCGGTCCCGCTGGGCGGTGAGGATGAACCGCAGCCTGGCCACGTCCGCCGGGGCGAAGAGCCGGTAGCCCGAGGCGCGCCGGTCCGGGGAGATGAGCCCCTCAGTCTCCAGGTAGCGGATCTTGGAGATCGTCAGGTCGGGGAAGTCCGGCTGCAGCTCGCGCAGGACCGCCCCGATCGAGACGCCCTCGGGAGTCCCCTCGGCCCGTGCCGCCGACGTCACGAGCGGCTGCGGTAGTAGACCAGCCGGAACTTGCCGATCTGGACCTCGTCCCCCTGGTGCAGGACCGCCTCGTCGATGCGCTCGCGGTTGACGTAGGTGCCGTTGAGCGATCCCACGTCGCGCACCAGGTAGCCCTCCCCCTCCCGGGCGAAGACCGCGTGGCGGCGGGAGACCGTCACGTCGTCGAGGAAGATGTCGCTGTTGGGGTGGCGGCCCGAACTGACCTCGTCGGCGTCGAGGAGGAAGCGGGCTCCGGCGTTGGGCCCGCGGAGCACGATCAGCAGGGCGGTACCGGGGCGCAGCGCGTCGACGGTGCGCTGGTCCTCCGGGGAGAGCCGGGGCGCCTCGTCGTCGAAGGTGTAGTCCGCCGCGGGCAGCTCCGCCCCCCCGGGCAGGCGCGCCGTGGCGGGGTCGGTGCCGAAGTCGTGGTGCTCACGGTCGCGGTCGCTCACGGTGCTGACCTTCCTGGTGGTGCGCGGTGGTCCGGGGACGAGAGGGACCGGTGCCCGACATGGTCGGCCACCGGTCACCCACTCTAGTGCAGGGCGCCGACAGCGCCCGGGGCGGCTCAGTCGAGGGTGGCCTGGTACGCGGAGGCGTCCAGCAGGCTCTCCAGGACGGCCGGGTCCTCCACCTTCACCTCGTACATCCAGCCCTCGCCGTACGTGTCGGTGTTCAGCAGCTCGGGCGTGCCGTCGAGGGCGTCGTTGGTGCCCGTGATCTCTCCCGCGACGGGCGCGTAGATGTCGCTGACGGACTTGGTCGACTCCACCTCTCCCACGGCGTCGCCCACCGCCACGGTGTCGCCGACCGTGGGAAGGGAGACGTAGACGACGTCTCCGAGCGCGTCCTGGGCGTAGGCGGTGATGCCGATCCGGACCACGCCGTCACCCAGTTCGCGGACCCACTCGTGGTCGGTGGTGTACCGAAGGTCGTCGGGGTACTGCAAGGTGCTCATGGCTCTCCTCGGTGTGGGGCGGCCCGGCGCTGCGCCTGCCGGTGGTGTGTGTCCTTTTCTACCCTACGAGGAGGGGGTCGCGGGGACCGGCTCGGCCCACCGGGGGTCCGGAGCCGGTCGGACGGCGTCCACGAGCACCTGCTCGTCCTCGACGACCTGGGCGGAGGCCCCGGCCCCCCGCAGGCTGTCCAGGAAGCCTCCGGGGATGGCCAGGCCGCCGGCGAGCGTGTGCGCCTCCCCGACGGCCACGATGCGGAACGGCGGGACGAGCACCGCCCCGTCGAGGGTGACCGTGCCGGCCGCCGCTCCCCCCGCCACGCCGACGTGGCTGGAGGCGACGACCCGCACGTTCCCGACCTGGATCGCCTCCGCACCGGCGTCGCGCAGCTCCTGCACGGCGTCGAGGAGCATCGTCTGCGTCATCACCCCGTCCGGGTCGTCGACGACGACGGTGATCCCCGGTCCCTCCACCGGCACCGTGCCGGCGAGGATGGCGTACGACTCGAGCCGCTGCCGGGCGGCGTCCGCGGCGGCCACGTCCCCCTGCTGGCCCTGGAGCTGGCGACGGTCCGCCTCCAGCTCGACCACCTCCCGCTGGAGCGCGTCGACCCGTCCGGAGACGTCGTCGAGCAGGGCCACCAGCTCGCTCTCGCGCAGCTGGCTCAGGCCGGCCTCGTCCTGGGCCCTCACCTGGGCGACCAGGGCGATGCCCAGCAGGGCGGTGATGACGGCGGCCACCACCTGGCCGGGGGCCATCCGCAGCGAGGTGATCGCGCGCAGGCGGCGCCGGGCCTGCGCCGGGGTGGGGTCCGACTCGGGTCGTCGCCGGATCCGGGCCAGCGGCCCGCGGGGCCGGGGTGTGGCACCCATCAGGCCCCCAGGAGGTGCCGTCGGATCGCGGCGACGTTGGAGAAGATGCGCAGCCCCAGGACCACGACGACCCCGGTGGAGAGCTGGGCCCCCACACCGAGCTGGTTGCCGAGGAAGACGATGAGGGCGGCGACCACCACGTTGGACAGGATCGAGATGACGAAGACGCGGTCGTTGAAGATCCCCTCGAGCGCGGCGCGGGTGGCGCCGAAGACGGCGTCGAGCGCCGCGATCACGGCGATGGGCAGGTAGGGCTGCAGCCAGAGGGGGACCTCGGGGCTGACGACCAGCCCCAGGAGCACGCCCAGGGCCAGCCCGATGAGCGGGATCATGCGTCCTCCTCGGTGGTGGGTGGTGCGGGGACCCGCCCCACCCGGGTGGTCAGTCGCTCCGCCGGGTCGACGACGACCTCCTGGGGCGCCGTGACCTCCGAGCGGATCCCGAGCTGGGCGCGCAGCTGACCCAGGTAGGTGCCGGTGACCCCCGTGCTCGTCTCGGCCAGCAGAGCGGTCGGATCGCCGATGGCCCGGATCTCGTAGGGGGGTGCCAGGCTGCGGAAGTCCACGACGACCGCCTCGCCGGCGTAGCGGATCGCCGACATCGAGGTGAGGCGGTGCCCGTTGACCGAGACCGCCTCCGCCCCCGCGGCCCACAGGCCGTTGACGACGAGCTGGATGTCCCGGGCGTTGACCCGTTCGGGATCGACGTCCTCCCCCGGGGCGGCGTCGACCCCGGCGGTGGCGTCCTCGAGCAGGACGACCACGCCCGGCCCGCGGACGGCCGTGGCCCCCACCGCCGTGCCGGCGGCCGCGACCTCGGCACCGGCATCCGGGCCCTCGTCCGCGCTGGCCCGCTGCTGCTCCAGCTCCAGGATGTCGGCCCGCAGCTGCTCGACCAGGGCCCGCTGCTCGTCGCCGATCTCCTGCGTCGCCTCGATGCGCTCGATGAGCGAGGTCCGCGTCTGGGCGGCCGCCGGGTCCGGGGCGCGCAGCGCGCCGGCGGAGACCGTGACGAGCAGGCCCAGCAGGAGCGAGGTCACCAGGAGCAGCCAGGTCCGGTAGCCCGAGGAGGGTGGCAGACCGGCCTGCTCGCGCCGCTCGGCGGCGGAATGGTACCCCGGGCCGAGCGGGGGGTCCAGGACCTCGTCGAGCAGCGCCATCGAGGCGGCCGGGTTGGGGTCGGGACGTGCCTGCCCCCGGTGCGGGATCCTCATACCCTCGCCTCCAGCGTGCGCCGCTGGGCGAGCATGCCACGGACCTGGCCGGCGTACACGAGGCCGGTGACCCAGTACAGCCCCACGCCCCACCAGGCCAGGGCCCACCCGGTGGCCAGGGCCGGCACGCTCCACCACCCGGGCACGTGGCCCAGCAGCAGCAGCGGGAACGCGCCCAGGAGGTTGAAGGTCGCCGCCTTGCCGACGAAGTCCACGGCCGGGATCGGCAGGTGGTGGCGGCGCACGAGCGGGTACATGGCCGCGATGAAGACGTCCCGGGCGACGAGGACGGCGACCAGCCACCAGCCCACGACGCCCGTCGCCGCGAGGCTGAGCAGCGTGGTGGCGATGTAGAGCCGGTCGGCGATCGGGTCGAGCAGCTGGCCCAGCCGGGTCACCACCCCGTAGTGCCGGGCGATCTTGCCGTCGAGGTAGTCGGTGAACCCCGAGGCCACGAGGACGGCGGCGGCCCAGACGAGGTGGCCCGTGACCAGCAGCCAGATGAAGACCGGCAGCCCCAGGAGCCGCACGATGCTGAGCACGTTGGGCACGGTGAGCAGCCGGTCGCTCACCGGCAGGACCCGCTGGTCCTCCCGGGGCCGCGTCCCGTCCCCCGATGGCGCACTCATGGGAGCAGTCTAGGGCGGGGCGGCGGTGAGTTCGGCGGACCGCCACGGTCTCCCTCCTGGACGGCACCGCCACGGGACGGGGCGCCCCGAGGAGGAGGAGCAGCCCGGGACCTGCCAGCTCTCCGACGAGCGGGCCGAGACCGACCGCCGCTCGCAGGACAGAGCTCCGAGCACCCCGCCGGGACACGCGTCAGGGGCGGTCCCGGATGGTTCCGGGACCGCCCCTGACGTGCTGCTTCTCGGTCGGGCTGACAGGATTTGAACCTGCGACCCCTTGACCCCCAGTCAAGTGCGCTACCAAGCTGCGCCACAGCCCGAGGCCCGTGCGGGCGAGGATCACCTTAGCCCATCCCCGGCCCCGCCCACGAATCCGCGACGGCGGTGGTCAGGAGCCTCCGCGACGGGCTCAGCGGCGGCTGCGCCGCTCCCGGACGCGCACCGAGATCTGGATCGGGGTGCCCTCGAAGCCGAACTCCTCCCGCAGGCGCCGCTCCAGGAAACGCCGGTAGCCGTGCTCGATGAACCCGGAGGAGAAGAGCACGAAGGTCGGCGGCCGGGTCGAGGCCTGGGTGGCGAACAGGATGCGGGGCTGCTTGCCGCTGCGGACGGGGTGGGGGTGTGCCGCCACGACCTCGCCGAAGAAGGCGTTGAGGCGGGCCGTGGGCACCCGGCGGTCCCACGAGTCCAGCGCCGTCTCCAGCGCGGGCACCAGCCTGGCCACGTTCCGGCCCGTCGAGGCGGACAGGTTCACCCGCGGCGCCCACTGGATCTGGACCAGTTCGCGCTCGATCTCCCGCTCCAGGTAGTGCCGGCGCTCGTCGTCGAGGATGTCCCACTTGTTGTAACCGATGACGAGGGCGCGGCCGGAGTCCACGACCTGCTGGACCACGCGGATGTCCTGCTCGGCGATCGGCTCGGAGACGTCGATCAGGACGACGGCCACCTCGGCCTTCTCCAGGGCCGTCTGCGTGCGCAGCGAGGCGTAGAAGTCAGCGCCCCTGGTCTGGTGCACCCGCCGGCGGATGCCCGCGGTGTCCACGAAGCGCCAGACCTTGCCGCCGAGCTCGACGAGCTCGTCCACGGGGTCGCGGGTGGTCCCCGCGACCGCGTCGACCACCACGCGCTCGGTGCCGGCGAGCCGGTTGAGCAGCGAGGACTTGCCGACGTTCGGCCGGCCGAGCAGGGCCACCCGGCGGGGGCCGCCCCGCGGGTAGGCCCCGGCGACCGAGGTCTCGTCCGGCAGGACGTCCAGGAGCGCGTCCAGGACGTCGCCCGAGCCGCGTCCGTGCAGGGCCGAGACCGGCCAGGGCTGGCCCAGACCCAGCGACCACAGGGTGGCGGCGTCCGCCTCCTGGCGCAGGTCGTCGACCTTGTTGGCCACCAGGACGACCGGCTTGCCCGACCGGCGGAGCAGGCGGACGACCTGCTCGTCGGTGTCGGTGGCGCCCACGGTGGCGTCCACGACGAACAGGACCGCGTCGGCCAGCTCCACGGCCACCTCCGCCTGCTCGGCGACCCGCAGGTGGATGCCGCTGGCGTCCACCTCCCAGCCACCGGTGTCGACGACGGTGAACCGGCGCCCCGACCAGTCCGCGTCGTAGGCGACCCGGTCCCGGGTCACCCCGGGGACGTCCTCCACGACGGCCTCGCGGCGGCCCAGGATCCGGTTGACCAGGCTGGACTTGCCCACGTTGGGGCGGCCCACCACGGCCACGACGGGCCGCAGGGCCTCGTCGTCCTCGTCCTCGCCGGGGCCCTGCGACTCCACCAGCGACAGGTCCTCGTCGGTGAGCTCGAAGTCCTCCAGGCCGGCGCGGAGGGCGTCCGCCATCCGCCCCGTGCCGTCCGGGCCGGAGGGGTCGTCAGCGGGCTCCTCGTCGGAGGCGTCGGGGTCGGCTCCCCCGGTCCACTCGATCTCGACCTGGTCGGCGCCCTCGTCGGTGCCGGGGCTGCTCATGCGCCACCCCCGACGGTCAGGGCCTGGCTGCGCAGGCGCACCTGCCGCTTGATGCGGCTGAGCATCCCGACCATCCCGCGCATGCGCAGCGGGGAGACGGCCTCGGCGAGGCCGAACCGGTAGGGCGCGTCGTCGGGCACGTCGAGGACCTCCTCGGCGGGCAGTCCGTCCAGCCCCTCGTGCAGGATCCCGGCGAACCCCCGGGTGGTCGGCGCCTCGGCCGGGGCGTCGAAGAACAGGTGCACGGTGCGGTCGGCGTCGTCCTCGACCTCCACGGCCAGGAAGAGCGGCGACTGGCACTCGTCCACGCGCTCCATCGTGTCCAGCTTCCCGGCGTAGCGCTCCGGCAGCCCGGGGAGCTCCTGGCTCAGCTCGAGCAGCAGCTGCAGGCGTTCCCGCTGGGTGACCGCGTGGAAGTCCTCGGCCAGCTCGGCCATCGCGCGCGGCAGGTCGGCGCGCTCGTCCGCCGGTGCCATCAGCGCTCCACCGGCACACCGACGGAGTTGCCCCACTCGGTCCAGCTGCCGTCGTAGTTGCGGACCTTCTCGAACCCGAGCAGGTGGGTCAGCACGAACCAGGTGTGGCTGGAGCGCTCGCCGATGCGGCAGTAGGCCACGGTCTCCTCGGCGGGGTCCAGGCCCTGCTCGGCGAGGTAGATCGCCTCCAGCTCCTCACGGGCCTTGAACGTCCCGTCCTCGTTGGCCGCCCGGGCCCACGGCACCGACCGGGCACCGGGGATGTGCCCCCCGCGCATCGCGCCCTCCTGCGGGTAGTCGGGCATGTGCAGCAGCTCGCCGGAGTACTCCCCCGGGCTGCGCACGTCGACGAGCGGACCGCCCAGGTGGGCGAGCACGTCGTCCCGGAAGGCGCGCACGCGGGTGTCGTCGCGCTCGACCACCGGGTAGTCGGCCGGCTCGACCTGCGGGACCTCGGTGGTGAGCTCACGACCCTCGTCGATCCAGGCCGCGCGGCCCCCGTCCAGCAGGCGCACGTCCTCGTGGCCGAACAGGGTCATCACCCACAGCGCGTAGGAGGCCCACCAGTTGGACTTGTCGCCGTAGATCACCACGGTGGTGTCCCGGCCGACGCCGCGCTCGCCCATGACCTGGGCGAAGTGCTCGCCGTCGACGTAGTCGCGGGTCAGCGGGTCGTTGAGGTCGGTGTGCCAGTCGAGCTTGAGGGCGCCGGGGACGTGGCCCGTGTCGTAGAGCAGGACGTCCTCGTCGGACTCGAGCACCACCAGCCCGTCGTCGCCGAGGTGCTCGGCGAGCCAGGACGTGGTCACCAGCCGCTCGGGGTGGGCGTAGGCGGCGAGCTTGTCGCTGGGGTCTGCAGGAAGGCTCATGTCGGTCTCTCCTCCGGGATTCAGGGGGTATGGGGTGTGCCGGCGTGCGCGTCCGGGCGCACCTCGCCACGGGCCAGGGCCAGCAGGGCGGCCACGACCTCCTCGAAGGTCAGGGTCGAGGTGTCGAGGGTGATCACGCCGTCGGAGGCCTCGAGGAAGGCGGACACCGTCGAGTCCTGCCGGTCGCGCCGCAGGACCAGGTCCCGGGTCGCGGCCAGCGTGACCTCGTCGGCCGCCCCGTGGCGCTCGGTGGCCCGACGGGCCAGGCGGGCCTCCTCGGAGGCGGTGAGCAGCACCCGCAGGTCGGCGTCCGGAGCCACGACGGTGGTGATGTCCCGGCCCTCCGCGACGACCCCGCCGGTGCTCGCGCGCAGCTCGTCGATGATCGCCCGCTGGCGGCGCCGCAGCTCGGCGCGCACGTCGAGGTTGGTGGCCACCGCCGAGACCTCGGCGGTGACGCGGTCCTCCCGGACGGCCCGGGTGACGTCGACCTCCCCGACGCGCACGTGCTCGGCGTCGGGGTCGGTGGAGATCGTCAGGGGCAGCTGGGTGGCCGCCCGGGCCACCGACGGGGCGTCGGCCGGGTCGACCTGCTGCTCCAGGCACCACCACGCCAGCGCCCGGTACATGGCGCCGGTGTCCAGGTAGCCCAGGCCGAGCTCGCGAGCCACGGCCCGGGAGACCGAGGACTTGCCGGACCCGCTGGGTCCGTCGACGGCGATCGTCATGGGGGTCTGGGGCACCCGTCCAGCCTAACGGCTGTCGGGGTGTTCCTCCCCGGCCCCGGGCGGGTGCAGCGGCACACTGGCACCGTGACGGTGCTGCTCGGCGTGCTCGGCTGGTCCCTGGTCCTCCTCGTGGTGTGGGACGCCTTCGTGACGATCCTGCGGATCGACGGTCCCGGTCCCCTGACCCGGGGGTGGTCCGAGCCCGGGTGGCGGCTTCTGCTGGTCGTCCACCACCGGCGTCGGATCCACCGGGTGCTGGCCGCCGCGGGTCCGGCGATGACCCTGGCGACCATCGTCGTGTGGTTCCTGGGGCTGGCCCTGGGGACGTGGCTGCTGCTGCGCGCGGCTCCCGGGTCGGTCGTGCTCGCCACCGGCCGGGTGCCCGCCGGCCCGCTGGACCTGGCGTACTACGTCCCGGTCGCCCTCACCGGCCTGGGCTACGGCGACTACGTCCCCGACGGGCCTCCCTGGACCTTCGTCACGGGAGCCCTGACGTTCGTGGCCACCACGCTGCTGACGCTCGCGGTCTCCTACGTCGTCTCCGTGATCTCGGCGGCCCTGAAGCGTCGCACCACCGCCTCCGCGGTCTTCGCCCTGGGGGACGACCCGGCGACGGTGGCCCGTCGTCTGGCCGAGGACCCCGGTGCCTGGGCCGGCCCCTACCTGGCGGGGCTGGCCGGCGACGTCTCGGAGGTGGCGGCCCAGCAACGGGCCTTCCCGGTGCTGCGCTACTTCCACAGCGCCGACCCGCACCGCTCGCCGGCCCTGGCCACGCTGCTGCTGGCCGACGCGGTGCTGCTGCTGCGCAGCCGCCCCGGGCAGGGTCTGCCCGAGGGGCTGGCCGCCGTCGTGGACTCGGCGGTGTCCGAGCTGGTGGACGTCAAGGCCGGTCGGCCGGTCGACCGGGACCACGATGCGGAGGAGCGGGACCTGGTGGCGGCGGCCGGGCGGCTGGACATCCCCACCGCCGCCGGCTCGGCGTTCCGCGACCGCTGGCCCACGCACGCCGAGGTGCGGGACGGCCTCGTCCGGGCCGTCGCCGACGACGGCTGGTGGTCTCAGAGCCCGGCGGAGCGGTAGAGCTGGGCGACCTCCTCGGCCGACAGCGCCCGGTAGCGACCGGGCCGCAGCTCGGCCAGGCGCACGGGCCCCACCTGGACCCGGGAGAGCATCTCGACCGGGTAGCCGACGGACTCCATCATCCGACGGACGATGTGCTTGCGCCCCTCGTGCAGGACGATCTCGATGATCGAGTGACCGGGCACGTTGTCCACGAGCCGGAAGGAGTCCGCGCGGGCCAGGCCGTCCTCGAGCTGGACGCCCTCCCGCAGCTGGCGGCCGACGTCCTTGGCCACGAGTCCGTGGACCTGCGCCACGTAGGTCTTGGGCACCCCGTAGGCAGGGTGCTGGAGCCGGTGGGCCAGGTCGCCGTCGTTGGTCAGCAGCAGCAGCCCCTCGGTGTCGACGTCGAGCCGGCCGACGTGGAAGAGCCGGGCGGAGAGGTGGCCGACGTAGTCGGCCAGGCAGGGCCGTCCCTCCTCGTCGTGCATCGTGGAGACCACGCCAGCGGGCTTGTTGAACGCCAGGTAGACCTTGTCGGTGTCCAGCACGACGCGGTCGCCGTCCACGTGGACGACCTGCGTGGCCGGGGAGACCCGCACCCCCAGCTCGGTCACCACCTGGCCGTCGACGACGACCCGGCCCTGCTCGATGAGCTTCTCGCAGGCACGCCTGCTCCCGAAGCCGGCCGCGGCCAGCAGCTTCTGCAGCCGCACGCCCTGCGGGTCGTGGACGTCCACGTCCGGACGGTCCGACCGCGGCGGCTGGGGGCGCCGGCCGCGCGGTGGTCGCGGACCACCGGCCTGCCGGGGACCGGCGTTGCCACCGCCGCCGCGCCGCGGCCCTCCGCCCGGTCCGCCGCGACCGCCCTGCCGGCCGCCGCTGCGGCCCTTCCTGTCGTCGTTCATGCCAGTCCTTCCGCAGCCAGCTCCTCGAGCACCTCTGCCGACGGCAGGTAGGGCGCGAGGGCCGGCAGGTCGTCGAGGGAGTCCAGTCCCATCCTCTGCAGGAACAGGTCGGTCGTGCCGTAGAGCACCGCGCCCGCGCTGGGGTCCTGCCCCACCTCGGTCACCATGCCCCTGGCGAGAAGCGTACGCACCACCCCGTCCACGTTCACGCCGCGGATGGCGCCGATGCGTGCCCGGCTGACGGGCTGGCGGTAGGCGACCACCGCGAGCGTCTCCAGGGCCGCCTGGGTCAGGCGGGCCTGCTGACCCCCCAGGAGGAAGCCCTCGACCACCGGAGCCAGGTCGGCCCGGGTGTAGAGACGCCAGCCGCCCCCCAGGCGGCGCAGGACGAACCCGCGCTCGTGCACGGCATACTCCTGCGCCAGCGCGTCCAGGAGGCCGCCGACCTCCTCGACCGTGCGGCGCAGGGCGGTGGCCAGCGCCTCCTCCGTCACCGGCTCGTCCAGCACCATGAGGACGGCCTCGAGGGCCGCCCTGGCCCCGCCGGGCAGGTCCGCCACGTCAGGAACCGCCTCGGCGGGGGCGTCCCCGGCGGGGGCGTCCCCGAGGGTCTCCACCACGCTGTCGTCCTCGGCGGCGTCGGTGCCCCGCGGTGGGGGGGTGTCGCTCACGGGTGCGCCTCCTCGTCGGTCGGGTCGTCGAACTCGTCGCTCACGTCGACCGTACCGGCGTCCGGCCCGGTCCAGCGCACGACGATCTCCCCGAGGGCCTCCTCCTGCTCCAGCGCGACCACGGTGTCCCGGAACAGCTCCAGCAGGGCCAGGAACCGGGCCACCACCACCAGGGTCGAGCCGGCGTCGGCCACGAGCTCACGGAAGGTGGCCCGTCCGCGCTCGCGCAGGCGGGCCACGACGATCGAGGCCTGCTCGCGCACGGAGACCGTGGGCGCGTGCAGGTGCCCCACCCCCACGGCGGGCGGCGGTCGCGGGATCATCGCCCGCCCGGCGATCATCGCCAGCTGCTCCGGGGTGACGGAGAGCACCACCTCGGGGAGCAGGGTGGCGAACCGGTCCTCCAGCCCCACGTCCCGCGGGTAGATCCGGCCGGCCCCGGCCATCCGCAGGCGCAGCTCGTCGGCCACCTGCTTGAAGGCGCGGTACTGCAGGAGCCGGGCGAAGAGCAGGTCGCGGGCCTCGATGAGGGCCAGGTCCTCCTCGTCGTCCTCCCGGGCACCCGGGAGGAGCCGCGCGGCCTTGAGGTCCAGCAGCGTCGCGGCGATGACGACGAACTCGCTGGCCTGCGACAGGTCCCACTCCTGCTGGGCCTCCCGCGAGGTGCGCAGGTGGGCGACGAACTCGTCGGTCACCGACGCCAGGGCGATCTCGGTGACGTCCAGCCGGTGCTTGCTGATCAGGCCCAGCAGCAGCTCGAAGGGTCCGGAGAAGACGTCGAGGTGGACCTCGAAGCTGCCCCGGGAACCGCTCAGCACCCCACCGGGGGTGGTTCCGGCCGGTGGAACCTGGGACACCGGGCTCAGGGAGCGCCGCCGCGGGCCACGAGCTCGCGGGCCAGCTGACGGTAGGCCTCCGCGCCCGAGTGGGTGCTGGCGTAGGAGGTGATCGGCTCGGCCGCCAGCGTGGCGTCGGGGAACTTCACGGTGCGGCTGATGACGGTGTGGAAGACGGTGTCCTGGAAGTGGTCGACGACGCTGCGGACGACCTCGCGGGAGTGCAGCGTGCGGCCGTCGTACATCGTGGCCAGGATGCCGTCGACCTCCAGCCGGGGGTTGAGCCGGTCGGTGATCTTCTCGATGGTCTCGATGAGCAGGGCAACGCCTCGCATGGCGAAGAACTCGCACTCCAGGGGGATGACGACCCCGTGCGCCGCCGTGAGGGCGTTGACCGTGAGCAGCCCCAGCGAGGGCTGGCAGTCGATGAGGACGACGTCGTAGTCGTCCACGACCGGCCGCAGCACGCGCGCCAGGATCTGCTCGCGCGCCACCTCGCCGACGAGCTGGACCTCGGCCGCCGACAGGTCGATGTTGGCCGGCAGCAGGTCGACGTCGGGCACGTGGGTGGACTGGATGACGTCGCGCACGTCGTGCCCGCGCTCGACCAGGAGGTTGTAGACGGTCACGTCCAGGTCGTGGGTGCGCACGCCGAGACCGACGGACAGCGCTCCCTGGGGGTCGAAGTCGACGAGGAGGACCCGGCGGCCGTACTCGGCCAGCGCGGCACCCAGGTTGATGGTCGTCGTGGTCTTGCCGACGCCGCCCTTCTGGTTGCACATCGCGATGATCCGGGCCGGGCCGTGATCGGCCAGAGGGGGTGGGACCGGGAAGTCCGGCAGGGGTCGCCCGGTGGGACCGTCCTGCCCCACCCCCGTGGACTCGGTCCCGGGCAGGCGGTCGTAGGTGGCGTGTGCCTCGCGGTTCACGGTGTGTGGTCTCCAGCCTCGCTCGCTTCGGGTCGGCTCCCGCCGATCATGCCCGACCCTAACGGAGCGGGCGACCCGGGTATGGCGCGGTGAACCTCGACCTGAGGTCGAGACTCGGGGGTCAGGGGCCGACGACGGGGGCCCGCGCCCGGGGGTGCGCCTGGGCGTAGACCTCGCGCAGGCGCTGGGTGGAGACGTGCGTGTAGATCTGGGTGGTCGTCACCGACGCGTGACCGAGGAGCTCCTGGACGACCCGGACGTCGGCTCCTCCGTCGAGCAGGTGGGTGGCGAAAGAGTGGCGCAGCGTGTGCGGGCTGACCGTCGAGCTCAGGCCGGCCCGCTCGGCGGCGCCCTTGATCGCGGTCCACGCCGACTGGCGCGACAGGCGGCCACCGCGGACGTTGACGAACACGGCGGGGGTCCCCCGTCCGGTCCGCACCAGCTCGGGCCGGCCACGGACCAGCCAGGCGTCCAGGGCTGCCCGGGCGTGCCGGCCCATCGGGACGACGCGCTCCTTGCGGCCCTTGCCGAAGAGCCGCACCACCCCCCCGGTGCCGTCCTCGGTCCGGCCCAGCTCCAGGTCGTCCAGGTCGAGGGCGATCGCCTCGCTGACCCGGGCCCCGCAGCCGTAGAGGACCTCCAGCAGGGCGCGGTCGCGCAGCGCCGACGGCGTGTCCCCCACGGCCGCCGCCTGGAGCAGCCGTTCCACCTGGTCGAGGGGCAGCGCCGTCGGCAGCCGTCGCGGCGGGGTGGGCGGCGACACCTCCCGGGCCGGGTCGTCGGGGCTCTCCCCCTCCAGCGCCAGGAAGGTGTGCAGGCCCCGGACGGCGACCACCGCGCGGGCGGCCGAGGTGGCCGCCAGCGGGGCGTGCTCCTCGTCCCCCGCCCGCAGGTGGGCGAGGAACTCGGTGACGTGCCGCTCCCGCACCTCGGCGGGCGAGGTGACCTCCTGGGCGGCGAGGAAGTCGAGGTAGCGGCCCAGGTCCCGCCGGTAGGCGCGCAGCGTGTGCTCCGAGCGGCCCCGCTCCACCCGCAGGTGGTCCAGCCACCCGTCGGCCGCGAGCCTCAGGGCCGTCGCGTTCACGGCTGCTCACCGGGCCCCGGCCGCCGCCGGGCCCGCTTGACGGAGGCGCGGTGCTCCTTGCCCCGCAGCCGGCGCTCGACGGACCCCCGGGTGGGCCGGGTCGGTCGGCGGCGGCGCGCGGGGGCCGCGGTCGCCTCCCGGAGCAGCTGGGCGAGCCGGCGCCGGGCCTCCCGGCGGTTGTCCAGCTGACGCCGGTGCTCGGAGGCGACGACGGTCAGGACGCCGTCGACGAGGCGGGCGCCCAGCCGGGAGACCGCCCGGTCGCGCAGGTCGGGCGGCAGCGAGGGGCTGGCGGCGACGTCGAGGCACAGCTCCACCCTCGAGTCGGTCGTGTTCACGCCCTGCCCGCCCGGCCCCGAGGAGCGGCTGAAGCGTTCGACCAGCTCGGCGGCGGGCACGACGACCCGGTCGGAGACGACCAGGTCGGCGGTCACGTCCGGACGGGGGCTCACCGGTCCACTCTGCCACGCCCGCCCGGGCGTCCCGCCCGGTCCGGCCGACCGGGCCTCCCGTCCGGGCCTCCCGCCCGGTCCGGCCGACCGCCGGGTCGGTGCCGACCCGGCACGGTGGGTGCCGACGGGTGAGACTGTGCCCATGCGCCTCTACGCCGACGCCCCCGCCCGCCGCGCCCGGCAGGTGGGCGCCGACCTCTTCGTCCTGGGCTGGGTGCTCGCCTGGGTCCTGGTGGGCCGGTGGGTCTTCGACCTCGTGATGACCCTGGCCCGGCCGGCGGTCCCGCTGCGCAGCGCGGGCACCGGGCTGAGCGACCGGATGGAGGACGTCGCCGGACGGATCGGGGAGGTTCCGCTGCTCGGTGACCGCCTGGACGCCCCGTTCATCGGTGCCGCCGCCGTCGGGGACGACCTGGTGAGCGCCGGCGACCAGCTCGAGGCCTCGGTCCGCACGGTGGCCTGGGTGGTCTCCCTGCTCAGCGCCGGGACCCCGGTGCTGCTCGTCGTCCTGGCCTGGGGGCTGCTGCGGCTGGTCTGGGTGCGGCGGGCGGCCTCCCTGGGCCGCGAGGTCTCCGACCCGGAGTCCCAACAGCTGCTCGCGCTGCGTGCCCTGGTCCGTCAGCCCCCCCGCCGCCTCCAGCAGCTCCACCCCGACCCGGTGGCGGCCTTCCGCTCCGGTGACCCCGACGTGCTCCGCGGGCTGGCCGACCTCGAGCTGTCCGAGCTGGGGCTGCGCACGCGGCCCTGACGGCCCCCGCGGGCTCTCAGCCGTGGCGTCGGCGCAGGACGTCCTCCACGTCGGCGAGCGACAGGTCCCGGGAGCGCAGCAGCACCAGCAGGTGGTAGAGCAGGTCGGCGGACTCCCCCAGCAGCGCCTCGTCGTCCTGGGCCACCGCGGCGAGCGCCGTCTCCACGCCCTCCTCCCCCACCTTCTGGGCGATGCGGCGCACGCCCCCGGCGAACAGCCGGGTGGTGTAGGACCCCTCCGGCAGCTCCTGGTGGCGCTGGGCGACGACCTCGTCGAGCACGGGCAGGAAGGGCCGGGGTGCCTGCGCACGGGCGCCGTCGAAGCAGGTCCGGTCCCCCGTGTGGCAGGTCGGCCCGGCCGGCACGGCGGAGATCAGCAGGGTGTCCCGGTCGCAGTCGACGTCGACGGCCACGACCTGCAGCGTGTTGCCGCTGGTCTCCCCCTTCGTCCACGGTCCGCCCCGGCTGCGGCTGCGGAAGGTCGCCAGTCCCGTCCGCAGCGTGGTCTCCACGGCCTGGGCGTCGAGGAAGCCGACCATGAGCACCTCGCGGGTGTCCACGTCCTGGACCACCCCGGGCACCAGGCCCCCGGCCTTGGCGAAGTCGAGGTCCTCCACCCTGAGGCCGGCACCCAGACGCAGGGGCTGCCCGGGCTGCCCGGGCTGCCCCGCTGCCCCCTCCCCGGTGCTCACGCCGCCGCCTCCGGGGCGCGCACCTCGACACCGGCCGCGGCCAGGGTCGTCTTCAGCTGCGGGATCGGCAGCGAGCCGTCGTGGAAGACGGTGGCGGCCAGGGCGCCGTCGACGTCGGCCTCCCGGAACACCTCCACGAAGTGCTCGGCCGTCCCCGCACCGCCGCTGGCCACGAGGGGCACCCCGCAGACCGCCCGGACCGCGGAGAGCTGCTCCACGTCATACCCCGAGCGCACCCCGTCCGAGCCCATGCAGTTGAGCACGACCTCCCCGGCCCCGAGCTCCTGCATCCGGCGCACCCAGTCCAGGGTGCCCACGGGTAGGGCGCGGGTCGCCTCGGGGTCGCCGGTGAACTGCCGGATCCGCCAGGTGCCGTCCTTGTCGCGCAGGCTGTCCACGCCGACGACGACGCACTGGACGCCGAACGCCCCGGCCAGCTCCGAGACCAGCTCGGGCCGCTGCGTGGCCGGCGTGTTGACCGAGATCTTGTCCGCCCCGGCGTGGAGCACCGCCCGGGCCGTGTCCACCGAGCGGATGCCGCCGGCGACGCAGAAGGGGATGTCGATGGCTCGGGCGACCCGGCGCACCCACTCCACGTCGACGCCGCGTCCCTGGGGGCTGGCGGTGATGTCGTAGAAGACGAGCTCGTCGGCGCCCTCCTCGGCGTAGCGGGTGGCCAGCTCGACGATGTCGCCCATGTCCCGGTGGTCGCGGAAGCGGGTGCCCTTGACGACGCGGCCGTCGCGCACGTCGAGGCAGGGGATGATGCGGCGGGCCAGCGTGGTGCTCACAGGCCCTCCTCGGCGATCGCGTCGCCCACGGTGAGGCGTCCCTCGAGGAGGGCCTTGCCCAGGATGATCCCGGCCGTGCCGGTGCGCCGGGCGGCCCGGACGTCGTCCACGTTGCGGGCGCCGCCGGAGGCCTGCACCTGCAGGTGGGGGGCCGAGCGGGTGAGCATCGTGTAGAGGTGGAAGTTGGGCCCCGAGAGCGTCCCGTCCCGGCCGATGTCGGTGCAGAGCACGTGCCGCAGGCCCGAGCCGTCGTAGCGGTGCAGGCAGGTGATGAGGTCCTGCTCCCCGACCGAGGTCCAGCCCGCCACGGGCAGGACCCAGCGGCCGTCGTCGGAGGTGCGGGTGTCGAGCGCGACGGTCAGCTGCTCGGGCCCGAAGCGGTCGAGCCAGCCCGAGACCGTCTCCGGCTCGCGCACGGCCAGCGACCCGACGACGACGCGGGTGGCCCCCGCGTCCAGCAGTCGCTGCACGTCCTCGGCGCTGCGCACCCCGCCACCGGTCTGCACCATCAGGCCGGTGGTGTCCACGATCCGGGTCAGCGTCTCCCCCAGCGTGTAGTCCCCCGCCCGGGCGGCGTCCAGGTCGACGAGGTGCAGCCAGCGCGCGCCGCCCCGGGCGTAGTTCTCGGCGACGGCCACCGGGTCGTCGGTGTAGCGGGTCTCCTGGTCGTAGTCGCCGCGCAGGAGCCGCACCACGGCACCGCCGCGGACGTCGATCGCCGGGTAGACGGTGAACGGGCGGGCGGTGGTCACAGCGGTCTCACTCCGGACGTCGTCGGTGGGGTCGGTCGTCATCGGTCGATCTCCAGCAGGAAGTTTCGCAGAAGGCGGGCCCCGACCCGACCCGAACGCTCCGGGTGGAACTGGGCGCCCCAGCGCAAGCCGGCGCGCACCACCGCCGAGAAGGTGGTCCCGTGGGTCGTGGAGGCCAGGGTCGAGGGGCCGACGGGGGCGGCGAAGGAGTGCACGAAGTAGGCCCGCTCCCCCGGGTCGATCCCGGCCAGGAGCGGGTCCTGCACGAGGTCGTCGAGGCGGTTCCAGCCCATGTGCGGCACCCGCACGCCCGGCGCGGCCGGGATGGGCACGACCTCGCCCGGGACCAGCCCGAGGGTGGTGGTGCCGCCGTCCTCGGCGGAGCGGTCGAAGAGCAGCTGCATCCCGAGGCAGACGCCCAGCAGGGGTGCCTGCACCTGGCGGAGCACATCCTCCAGGCCCGACCCGCGCAGCCGGGCCATCCCGGCCCCCGCCGCGCCCACCCCGGGCAGGACCACGCGGTCGGCCGCCAGGATCTCGGCGGGGTCGGCGGTCAGGCGGGGCGCGGCCCCCAGCCGCTCGAGCGCGTAGCTGACCGAGCCGATGTTCGTGCCGCCGCCGTCGACGAGGGCCACCCGCAGGGGCGGGCTCACAGGACGCCCTTGGTGGAGGGCAGCTCGGTGGCGTCGCCCTGGCGGGCGATGGCCATCCGCAGGGCGCGGGCCACGGCCTTGAAACCGACCTCGACCTGGTGGTGGGTGTTGGTGCCGAGCACGCTCAGGTGCAGCGTGCAGCGCGTGGCGTCGGCGAAGGAGCGCCAGAAGTGCTCGACCATCTCGGTGGGGAACTCCCCCACGTGGGACCGGTCGAAGGAGCCCTCGTAGAGGAAGAACGGCCGGCCCGACAGGTCGATCGAGGCGCTGGCCCGCGCCTCGTCCATGGGCAGGGTGAAGCCGTAGCGGCCGATCCCCCGCTTGTCGCCCAGGGCCGTGCGGACCGCCTCGCCGACGGCCAGCGCCACGTCCTCGATCGTGTGGTGGTCGTCGATGTGCAGGTCGCCGTCGCAGCGGACGGTCATCGAGAAGCCGCCGTGCTTGGCCAGCTGGTCGAGCATGTGGTCGAAGAAGCCGAGGCCGGTCCGCGCGTCGGCGCCCCCCGGCCGGTCGAGGTCGACGTCGACGCTGATCCGCGTCTCGGCGGTGTTCCGGTCCACGTGCGCCGTCCGCGGCCGGTCGGCCAGGGCGTGGGCGATGTCCGCCCACGTCGTGGTCGGGGTCCCCTCGGGGGTGGCCACCGAGGGCAGCAGGTAGGTGGGGATGCCCAGGTTCTCTCCGAACTGCCGGTCGGTGTCCCGGTCGCCCACCATGACGCTGCGGCCCCAGTCCACGCCCGTGTCCTTGAGCAGGTGGACCACCATGCCGATGCCCGGCTTGCGGGTCCAGGGCGCGTCCGGCCCGGCCGGGTGCGGGTCGACGAGGACCTCGCGGAAGCGCACGCCCTGGCTGGTGAGGATCTGCATGAGCAGCCCGTGGGCGGCCTCGAAGCTCTCCTGCGGGAAGGCCTCGGTGCCCAGGCCGTCCTGGTTGCTGACCATGACCAGGTCGTAGCCGGCGTCCTGGATGCGCAGCAGCGCCGGGATCACGCCCTCCACCAGACGCAGCTTGGCCAGGTCGTCGACCTGGAAGTCGTCCGGCTCGGCGATGATCGTCCCGTCGCGGTCGACGAGGCAGAGGGGGCGGGCGGTGCTCATGCGGTGGTCTCCCTGAGGGCGGTGTCGAGGGCGGTCATCTCGTCGGCGGTGCCGACGGTGATCCGCAGGGCGTCGTGCAGGCCGGGCTGGTGCCGCAGGTCGCGGACCACGATCCCGGCCGAGGCGAGAGTATGGAGCAGCGCACCGGGGTCGTCGGAGCGGACGAGGAGGAAGTTGGCGTCGGTGGCGTAGACCGCGCGGACGCCCGGGACCTCGCGCAGCCGCCGGACCACGACGTCGCGCAGCCGCAGGGTCTGCAGCACCCGCCGGCGGGTGGCCTCCAGGGCGGCCGGGGCCAGCGCCTCCAGGCCGAGCCGGGCCACGGGCACCGGCACCGGGTAGGGCGCCTGCACCCGGCGCAGGACGGTGGCCAGGTCGGGGTGGGCCAGCCCGATGCCGATCCGCGCCCCGGCCAGGCCGTGCGCCTTGGACAGGGTGCGCAGCACGACCAGGGTGGGGTGCTCCTCCAGCAGGGCGACGGCGGAGCGCTGCTCGGCGTACTCCCCGTAGGCCTCGTCGACCACGACGACGGCCCGGTCGGCGACCGCCTCGACGAGGGCGGCGAGGTCGCGAAGCGGGACGACGGTCCCGGTCGGGTTCCCCGGCGAGGCCACGAAGACGATCCGCGCCCCGGTCTCCCGGGCCCGGGTCGCCAGCGCCCCGGTGTCGACGGTGAAGCGCGCCCCGTCGTCGACCTGGGGCACCTCGTGGACCGGCACCCCGTGGAGGCGGGCCGAGACGGCATACATCCCGAAGGTGGGCGGGGCGACGACGACGCCGTCGCCGCCGGGGCGGCACAGCGTGCGCACCAGCAGCTCGATGATCTCGTCGCTTCCCCGGCCGACGACGACCCGTCCGGGCGTCGTGGCCCACAGGTCGGCGAACGCCTCGACCAGCGCCGGGGGCTGGGGGTCGGGGTAGCGGCGGTTGGCACCCTCGGGGTCGGCGCTGCTGGCCTCACCGGACTCGTTGGCGTTCAACCAGATCGAGGCGGGCACCCCTGGTGCGCTGGTCCGTGCGGAGGAGTAGCCGGCGAAGTCGCGCAGGTCCTCCCGGACGAGGTGGGCGGGGAACGGGGCGGTGCCCTCGGAGCCGTCGCTCACGGTGCCGCCCCCGCTCCGGTGAGGCGCGCGAGCCGCCGCGTGACGGCCCGCTGGTGGGCGTAGAGCTGCTCGGCCTCCGAGAGGGTCACCGCGCACGGGCCCACCGCGGCCAGGCCCTGCGGGGTGGCCCGCTGCACGGTCATGGCGATCTGGAAGGAGGCGACGTTCACCCCGCCGGTGAACCGGGCGGCGCCGGCGGTGGGGAGCACGTGGTTGGTCCCCGAGCAGTAGTCGCCCAGCGTCTCGGGGGTGTGGTCGCCCAGGAAGACCGACCCCGCCCGGTCGACCCGGTCCACCCAGGCGTCCGCGTCGCGCAGGGCCAGGATGAGGTGCTCGGGCGCGTAGTCGTTGGACACCTCCAGGGCGGTGTCCAGGTCGGGGGTCACGATCAGGCGGCTGGCCGCGAGCGCCTTGCGGGCCACGTCGGCCCGGGGCAGCGTCTCCACCTGGCGCTCGACCTCGGCCGCCACCCGGGCGGCCAGGTCGGCGTCGTCGGTGAGCAGCACGACCTGGCTGTCCGGCCCGTGCTCGGCCTGGCTCAGCAGGTCCGCGGCCACGAACTCCGCGTCGGCCCCCGCGTCGGCGATGACCAGGACCTCCGAGGGGCCGGCCGGCAGGTCGATGCCGGGCCCGCCCTCGGCGGTGCTGACCTGGCGCTTGGCCTCGGTCACCCAGGCGTTGCCGGGGCCGAAGATCTTGTCGACCCGCGGCACGGACTCCGTCCCGTAGGCCAGGGCGGCCACCGCCTGGGCACCTCCCACGAGGAAGACCCGGGTGATGCCGCACTCGGCGGCGGCCGCGAGCACGGCCGGGTCGGCGGTGCCGTCGGGACGGGGCGGGGTGCACAGCACGACCTCGGGGCAGCCGGCCAGCTGCGCCGGCACGCCGAGCATGAGGGCGGTCGAGGGCAGGGGGGCGGACCCGGCGGGCACGTAGAGCCCGACCCGACGCACGGGGCGCACCACCCGGCGGCACTCCACCCCGGGTGCGGTCTCCACGGCATACCCCTGCTGCATGCCCGCCTCGTGGAAGACGCGGATGCGCCCGGCGGCCTCCGAGATCGCCTCCCGCAGAACGGGGTCGAGGCCGGCGACGGCGGCGTCCCGGTCGGCGACGGAGACCTCCGGCTCGGCGACGTCGGCCCCGTCGAGGCGGGCGGTCAGCGCGCGCACGGCGGCGTCGCCGCCGGTGCGCACCTGCGCCAGGATGTCGGCGACCCCGGCCGTGACCTCGGCCCCGGCGGCGGCCGTGCCGCGGCGCAGGGCCTCCTCGCGGGCGGCCGCGTCGAGCGCGGACCAGGTGAGCACGTTCATGCCAGCATCCCCTCCACGGGCAGGACCATGAGGTTGTGCGCGCCCGCGCGCTTGAGGTCCTCGAGCTTGGACCACGGCACGGGCCCGTGCACGAGCACCTGGACGGCGACCTCGTCACGGCCGTCCACCTGGGTGACCGTCGGCTCGTGCCCGGTCGGCAGGAGGGGGCGCAGCTCCTCGAGGGAGGCACGGGCCACCCGCAGCAGGAGGAGACGGGACTCCTTGAGCTGCACCGCCCCGTCGATGCGGCGCAGCAGCAGGTCGGCGATCTCCTGACGGCCGTCGTCGAGGGTGGCCGAGGGTCCGGCGATGACCGCCTCGGAGTGCAGGATCGTGGTCACCGGACGCAGCTGGTTGGCCCGCAGGGTGCCGCCGCTGGAGACCAGGTCGCACACGACGTCGGCCTGGCCGAGGCGCGGGGCGATCTCGACCGAGCCGTTGAGCACGACGGGTTCGGCGTCGACGCCCTGCTCCTCCAGCCAGTGGGCCAGGGTCCGCGGGTAGGAGGTGGCGATCCGCAGCCCCTCCAGCTGCGCGGGGCCGGTCCACTCCTGCTCCTCCTCGATGGCCACGTCCAGGCGGCAGGCCCCCCAGCCCAGCTGGCGCCACTCGGTGAGGTCGGCCGGACGCCCGTGCGCCGCGCGCTCCAGGCGGTGCTCGACGAGGACGTTGCGGCCCACGATCCCCAGGTCGCAGACGCCGTCGGCGATCAGCCCCGGGATGTCGTCGTCGCGGACCAGGAGCAGGTCGACCGGCAGGGACTCGCCGTAGCAGAACAGCTTGTCCCGGCTCTCGCGCCAGGTGAGCCCGCACGAGGCCAGCAGGTCGCGGGCCGGCTCGCCGAGGCGGCCGGACTTCTGGATGGCCACGCGCAGACGTTCGCGTGGCTGGGCGGGCGGGGTCATGAGGGCCTTCTCGAGGAGCAGGGGCACGGGCAGGGGTATGACGTGGGGCAGGCGGGTGGGCGCGGCCGGCTCAGGCGGTGGAGGCCGCCCGCGGATGCTCGTCCCCGGCGGGCCGGCCCGCGGCCGGACGGTGCTGCAGCGCGGCGCGGTAGCCGCCGGCGCCGGCCTCCAGGCAGCGCGCGATCCGGCCCACGGTGGTCACGCTCACCCCGGTGGCCTCGTGGGCCTGCCGGTAGGACAGGCCCTGGGCGAGCAGGGGGACGACCGACCAGCGGTCGGCCAGCGCCTCGATCTCAGCAGGGGTGCACAGGTCCTGCAGGAACGCGTCCACCAGCGCAGGGTCCTGCAGGGCGGCCAGCACGGAGGTCAGGTCGGCACGGGTGCGCGAGGCACGCGTGGTGTCCCCCGGGCGCTGCTTCATCCGTGCTCCTGCCGTGCGGGTCGTGAGGTGGTGGGTAGGTGGTGGGTGCTGGGCCGCGTCGTGGTCCGACTGCTGTACCAGCGTGCTAGTACGCTAACACACCTTTCCGTGCCGTCCGGACCCACTGCCTACACTCCTTCATCGTGACCCCTCGCGCCGGCCTTGCCGCCACCCTGCCGCTGCTGCTCCTGCTCGCGGGCGGCTGCGCCGCCGACCCGGACGACGGCTCGGACGCCGCGGACGGGGCCGCCCCCGCCAGCGGGGTGACCCTGGACTGCGCCGATCCTCCGCCCCCGCCGGAGGACGTCACCGCCTTTCCCCAGGACGACCTGCCCGACCCGTGGGCCGGGGCCGAGGAGGTCACCGCGACGATCAGGACGACCTGCGGCGACCTCGTCGTCGACCTGGCCGCCGGGGCGGCTCCGCAGACGGTCGCCTCGTTCGCCTTCCTGGCCGAGCAGGGCTGGTGGGAGGACAGCCCCTGCCACCGGGTGACGACCTCGGGCATCTTCGTGCTCCAGTGCGGCGACCCGACGGGCACGGGTCGGGGCAACCCGGGCTACGGCTACGGCGTCGAGAACGCTCCGGACGACGGGCGCTACCCGCCCGGCACGCTGGCGATGGCCCGCACCCAGGACCCGGACAGCAACGGCGGCCAGTTCTTCATCGTCTACCAGGAGACCCAGCTGCCCACCCAGGGCGGCGGTTACACCGTCTTCGGCCAGGTCACGGAGGGGTTGGAGATCGTCGAGGCGGTGGCCGCCGAGGGCGCCGAGGGCGGTGCCGCCGACGGCGCACCGGCCCGGCCGGTGAGCATCCTGGAGGTCGAGGTCCGCGAGGGCGGCTGAACGCCCGCCGTCCAGGTCCGCGCGGTCAGACCAGCGGCTGGGCCAGCTCGACCCGCAGGGCCGAGACCACCTCGTCCCGGGCGACGGTGAACTGGTCCTGGCGACGCAGGTCCTTGAGGGTCACCGTGCCGTCGGCCACCTCCTGGGGACCCAGGATGGCCACGAACCGGATGCCGGCGCGGTCGGCATACCGCAGCTGCTTGCCCAGCTTGCCCCCGTCGAGCACGGCCTCGGTGTTGATCCCGCCGTGGCGCAGCTGGGAGGCCAGCGCGAGCTGGTCGTCGAGGAGGGCGGCCTCCACCTGCGGGACGAGCACCTGGACGGTGGACTCCCCTGCGGACGCCTCGACCAGGCCCGCCTCGCGCAGCTGCCAGAACAGGCGGGACAGGCCGATCGAGATGCCGACCCCGGGCAGCCGGGAGCGGGTGTACTGCCCGGCCAGGTTGTCGTAGCGCCCGCCGGAGCAGATCGACCCGATCTGCGGGTGCTCGTCCAGCGTCGTCTCGTAGACGGTGCCGGTGTAGTAGTCCAGCCCGCGGGCGATGGAGAAGTTGAGCCGGTAGTCGCTCTCGGGGACCCCCAGCGCCCGCACGAGCGTGAGCACCTCGCGCAGCTCGGCGACCCCCTCGGCGAGCGCGCTGCTGCCCCCGGAGGCCGACTCGACGGCGGCCAGGTGGGCGAGGGCGTCGTCGTGCCCCTCGGAGCGCACCTGGACGAAGGCCAGGACCTGCTCGACCACGTCGGCCGGGAGGTCGAACCCCTCTCCCGTCAGGGTGGTGCGCAGGTGTTCCTCCCCGCGCTTGTCGAGCTTGTCGACCTCCCGGAGCACCGCGGCCTGCTGCTCGGCGTCGGTGATGCCGAGGTCCTCGTAGAAGCCGCGCAGCAGCTTGCGGTTGTTGATCTGGATGGTGAAGGGCCCGATCGCCAGGTCGGTGAAGATCGCGTGGATGACGGCGGGGCACTCGGCGTCGTGGCGCACGGACAGCTCGTCCTTGCCGACGACGTCGACGTCGCACTGGTAGAACTCGCGGAACCGTCCGCGCTGGGGCCGCTCCCCCCGGTAGACCCGCTGCATCTGGTAGCGCCGGAAGGGGAAGGTCAGCTGGTGCTCGTGCTCGGCGACGTAGCGCGCCAGCGGCACCGTCAGGTCGAAGCGCAGGGCGAGCTCGGGGTATGCCGCGTCCTCGCCGCCGGCGGCGTCGCGCGCCTTCTCCAGGGCGCCGGTGGACTGGACGAAGTAGACCTGCCGTTCGGTCTCCCCGCCGGTCTTGGTCAGCAGCACGTCGGAGCGCTCGAACACCGGGGTCTCGATCGGCAGGAACCCGAACCGCTCGTAGCCGGCGCGGATGGCCTCCAGCATCCGCTGGAAGGCGACCTGCTCGCCGGGGAGCAGCTCGAGGACTCCGGAGGGGGTGCGGGGCGTGATCACGCCGCGAGTCTAGATGTTCTGCAGGAAGGGGTTGGTCGTGCGTTCCCGGGCCATGGTCGTCGCCGGTCCGTGCCCGGGCAGGACCAGCGTGGAGTCCGGCAGGGGCAGGACGCGGTCCCGCAGGGAGCGCTGCATCGCGGCCGGGTCGCCGCCCGGCAGGTCGGTGCGACCGATCGACCCGGCGAAGAGCACGTCGCCGGACAGCACGGTGCGGTCCAGGTCGTCCGCCGGGACGGCGGCGGGCAGCTCGCCCAGGCCGAAGATCACCGATCCCTCGGTGTGCCCCGGCGCGTGGCTCACGCTCACCCGCAGCCCGGCCAGCTCCAGGACCTGCTCGTCGAGCAGGTCCACGACCTGCTCCGGCTCCTGCCAGCGGGCCCGGGTGCCGAACTGCTGTTCCAGCGCCGCGACCAGTCCCGGTCCCAGGCTCGAGAGCGGATCGGTGAGCCGGTAGCGGTCCTCGGTGTGGATGTGCGCGGCGACGGTGCCGCCGCAGACCGGCGTCACGGCATACACGTGGTCCAGGTGCCCGTGCGTCAGCAGCACGGCGGCCGGGCGCAGGCGGTGCTCGCGCAGGACCTCCTGGACGCGACCCTCCACCCCGATCCCGGGATCGACGACGACGCACTCCTCCCCCTCGGCGGGGGCGAGCACGTAGCAGTTGGTCCCGAAGGCGTCGGCGACGATGCTGCGGACGAACACGTCCCCGAGCCTAGCCGGGAGGACGTGCGCCGGCCCAGTGGCACGGAGACCGTGGGCGCGTCGGACGAGGCAGGTAGGGTCGGGGTCGAACTGTCAGTCGAGCCGGCCCCGATGGCCGCGCCCGCGGTCGAGAGAGGCCACCACCGTGTCCGAGCAGCCCGTCCAGCCCGACGCCGCCCAGCCAGAGATGGAAGCGCCCGCGGAGCAGCCGATCCAGCCCGGGGCAGACGCGCCCGCGGAGCAGGCCGCCCAGCCGGAGTCGGACACGCCCGCGGAGCAGCCCGCCCAGCCGGAGGAGGACACGCCCGCGGAGCAGCCCGCCCAGCCGGAGGAGGACACGCCCGCGGAGCAGCCGATCCAGTCCGGGGCGGAGACGCCCGCGGAGCAGCCGATCCAGTCCGGGGCGGAGACGCCCGGGGAGGAGGTGGCTTCCGTCGAGCCGGAGCCGGCCACCGCCGCCCACTCCGAGCCGGAGTCCGAGACCGCCACCTCGGAGAACGCGTCCGAGGAGGCACCCGCAGAGCCCGAGCCCGAGCCCGAGCCAGGGAGCGCCACTGCTGAACCCGTCTCCGAGCCGGAGGGCACCTCCACGGCGTCAGAGCCGGAGAGCGAGCCGGCGACCGACGCGACCGAGGCCGGGTCCGACGAGGCACCGCCGGCGGATCCCGCAGAGTCACCGCAGCCCGCCCGGCCCGCCTCCCCCACGCCTACGCCCACGCCGGCCATGTTCGCGGCCCGCAGGCCCGCGGTGCCGCGCCCCCCGGCAGGCGCCGAGTCCTCCTCCTCGCCGACCACCGCGTCCCCCGCGCCGCCGGCCGAGGAGCCGACGCCGCCGAGCGACTCGGTGCGCCACGGACGGGTCGACGAGGACGGGACGGTCCACGTCCGGCTGGCCGACGGGTCCGAGCGGGCCGTGGGGTCCTACCCCGGGGCCAGCCCCGAGGAGGCGCTGGCCTACTTCGCCCGCAAGTACGACGAGCTGGGGGCGGCCGCGGACCTCCTGGCCCAGCGGCTGGCCCACACCGACGTCTCCGCGCACGACGCCCGCCAGTCCCTGGCCCACCTCAAGGAGCAGATCGGTGAGGCCCACGTCGTGGGCGACCTGGCCGCCCTCGAGGCGACCGTGGCCGGACTGGAGGAGACCGTCGCCGAGCGGTCGGCCGTCGAGGCCAGGGCACGGGCGGAGGCCAAGGCACGGGCGACGACGGAGCGTGAGGCGCTCGTCCTCGAGGCGGAGACCCTCGCGGCGACCGAGCCGGCCAAGGTGCAGTGGAAGCAGGCCAGCAACCGCATCCGCGACCTGCTCGACGAGTGGAAGGCCCACCAGCGCTCCGGACCGAGGCTGGACAAGGACGTCGAGAACGCCCTGTGGAAGCGCTTCAGCCACGCCCGCACGGCGTTCGACAAGATGCGCAAGACCTGGTTCGCCCAGCTGGACGAGGAGCACGGCCAGGCCAAGTCGGCCAAGGTGAAGCTGGTCGCCGAGGCCGAGGCCCTGTCCACGAGCACCGACTGGGGAGCCACGGCCGGCGCCTTCAAACGCCTCATGCAGGAGTGGAAGCGGGCCGGACGCGCCTCCCGCTCCGACGACGACGCCCTGTGGGCCCGTTTCAAGGCGGCCCAGGACGCCTTCTTCGACGCCAAGGACCAGGTCGTGGCGGCCGAGGAGGCGGAGTTCTCCGAGAACCTCAAGGTCAAGGAGGAGCTCCTGCGGGAGGCCGAGGCGCTGCCGGTGGACACCGAGCACCTGGACGGCACCAAGGCGGCCCTGCGGCGCATCCAGGACCGCTGGGAGGCCGCGGGCAAGGTGCCGCGGGCGGACGTGCGCCGGGTCGAGGGACGGCTGCGGGCCGTGGAGCAGAAGGTGCGTGACGTCGAGGACACGCAGTGGCAGCGCACAGACCCGGAGCTGGCCGCCCGCGCGCAGTCCATGGTCGACCAGCTCGAGCGCGGGGTCCAGGGACTGGAGTCCGACCTCGCCGCCGCGCAGGCCGCCGGGGACGAGAAGCGGATCGCCCGGCTGACCTCGGAGCTGGAGACCAAGCGCACCTGGTTGGAGTCCGCCCGGGGCGGTCTGTCCTGATGGCGGCCGCGGACCTGGCCGCGCAGGTCACCCAGGTCGCCGAGGGGCTGTGCGCCTACCTGGACGCCTCACCCTCGCCGTTCCACGCGGTCGACACCGCGGCGGCCTTGCTGAGGGCGCAGGGTTTCACCGAGGTGGCCGAGACCGACGCCACCCCGCCCGGGCCGGGCAGCTACGTGGTCCGCCGGGGCGGCTCGCTCCTGGCCTGGTCCACGGCCCACCTGGACGGCGCCGCCCGGACCGCGTCGACCCCGTTCCGGATCGTCGGCGCCCACACCGACTCCCCCAACCTGCGGGTCAAGCCCCGCCCCGACTGGGCCCGGGCCGGCTGGCAGCTGCTCGGGGTCGAGGTCTACGGCGGCGCGCTGACCAACTCCTGGCTGGACCGCGACCTGGGTCTCTCCGGACGGGTCGCCGTCCGGGACGCCGGGGCACCCGGTGGGGTCGGTCACCGGCTCTTCCGCACCGATGACCCGGTGCTGCGGGTCTCCCAGCTGGCCATCCACCTGGACCGCACGGTCCGCAGCGAGGGCCTGCAGCTCAACGACCAGCAGCACCTGGCCCCGCACTGGGGCCTGGGTGCCGGCCCCCGCTCGTTCCGCGCCTGGCTGGCCGACCTCGTCGGCACCGCGCCGGACGACCTGCTGGCCTACGACGCGATGACCCACGACCTGACCCCCGCCCGCCGGACCGGTACTGAGGGGGAACTCATCGCCTCGGGGCGGCTGGACAACCTGGCCACCAGCTACGCCGCGGTCCGCGCGATCCTGCAGGCCGTCGGCGAGCCGTCCGCCGACCCGACCGTGCCGATGATCGTCCTGTTCGACCACGAGGAGGTCGGCAGCACGTCCGAGCGCGGCGCCCAGTCGACCTTCCTGCCGGCCTGGCTGGAGCGGGTCGTCCTGGCCGCGGGGGGCACCCGGGAGGACCTGTGGCGCTCCCTCGCCGGCACGGTCGTCGCCTCGGGCGACATGGCTCACGCGACCCACCCCAACTACGCCGACCGGCACGAGCCGGAGCACCCGATCCTCATGAACGGCGGGCCGGTGCTGAAGGTCAACGCCAACCTGCGCTACGCCACCGACTCCCTGGGGGCGGCGGCCTTCGCGCTGGCCTGCGAGCAGGCCGGGGTGCCCATGCAGACCTTCGTCACCCGCTCCGACCTGCCCTGCGGCTCGACCGTGGGCCCGACGACCTCCGCCCTGACGGGTGCCACCACCGTGGACTTCGGCGCCCCGGTGCTCTCGATGCACTCGGCCCGGGAGATCTGCGGAACGCTGGACCAGGCGGGGTATGCCGCCGCGCTGGCGGCCTTCCTCGCACCAGCCTGAGCACCCGGCCAGCTCCCTGCACCTCGCGACCGCGCCGTCCGGCCGGTCTGCAGCCTTGCCGCGGGGGAGCCACCGACTCCCAACGAAGCCCAGAGATACCAGACACCCAGCGACGGCACGGCCGCCCAGACGCCCAGAGACCCGGAGGCCCAGAGACCCGGAGGCCCAGAAACCCGGAGGCCCAGAGGCCCAGAGACCCGGAGGCCCGGAGGCCCGGAGGCCCGGAGGCCCGGACGATCGTTGCGGCGTGTCGCGTGTTGCGAGAGCCGCGCCAGGGACCCCGACACGCCGCAGCGGCGGCGCACGGTGCACGACACGCCGTAGCCTCGTCGCCACCACCGGCCCGCGCCCACCGGCCCGCGCCCACCGGCCGGCGCCACCACCGGCCCGCGCCCACCGGCCGGCGCCCCCGCTCGGGCCGACGCCCCGGAGGCCGGCTTCTCTGCCGGTCAGCCAGGAGAGCCAGGAGAGTCAGGCCGAGCGGCCGCGCCGGTGCGGGTCGGTGCTCGTCGTGCCGGTGATCCGGTAGGCGTCCAGCACCCCGGGCACCCGGCGAACGGCCCGGATGACCGACTCCAGGTGGGAGGGGTCGGCCATCTCGAAGGAGAACTTGCTCAGCGCCACCCGGTCGCGGCCGGTCTGCACCGACGCCGAGAGGATGTTGACGTGCTGGTCGGAGAGCACCCGGGTGACGTCGGAGAGCAGCCGGGACCGGTCCAGCGCCTCCACCTGCAGGTTGACCAGGAACAGGCTGCTGGCCGACGGGGCCCACGCCACCGGGATGATCCGCTCGGGGTGCTGCTGCAGCTGCTGGGCGTTGGTGCAGTCGGTCCGGTGCACCGACACCCCCCGGCCGTGGGTCACGAACCCCATGATCGGGTCGCCGGGCACGGGGGTGCAGCACTTGGCCAGCTTGACCCACACGTCGTTGGTGCCCACGACCGTCACCCCGGGGTCGGTGTGCGCCACCCGGCCCCGCCGCGGTCGGGTGGCCTCGGCCAGGTCCTCCTCGGTGCCGTCCTCGCCGCCCAGCGTGGCGGTGAGCTGCTTGACGACGTGCTGGGCCGAGACGTGTTTCTCCCCCACGGCGGCGTAGAGGCCCTCGATGTCCTTGTAGCCCAGGTCGCCGGCCACGGCCGACAGCGTGTCGTGCGACATCAGCCGCTGGAGCGGGGCGTTCTGCTTGCGCAGCACCTTGGCGATCTGGTCGCGGCCGGACTCGACCATCTCCTCGCGCCGCTCGCGGGTGAACCACTGCCGGATCTTGTTGCGGGCCCGGGCGCTCTTGACGAAGCTGAGCCAGTCCCGGCTCGGCCCGGCCTCCTGGGCCTTGCTCGTGATGATCTCGACGACGTCGCCGTTGGACAGCTCGGAGTCCAGCGGGACCAGCTTGCCGTTGACCCGCCCGCCCACGCAGCGGTGGCCCACCTCGGTGTGCACGGCGTAGGCGAAGTCGACGGGCGTGGCCCCGGCCGGCAGCGCCATGACGTCGCCGCCAGGCGTGAAGACGTAGACCTCGGCCGCGCCGATCTCGAAGCGCAGGGAGTCGAGGAACTCCCCCGGGTCGGAGGTCTCCCGCTGCCACTCCAGCAGCTGGCGCAGCCACTGCATACCCTCCAGGGCCCCGGGGGCACCGTCCTGGCCGGCGACGGCGCGCGTCCCGTCCGGGGACTGCTCCTTGTACTTCCAGTGGGCGGCCACGCCGTACTCCGCGCGGCGGTGCATCTGGTGGGTGCGGATCTGGATCTCCACCGGCTTGCCCTCGGGGCCGATGACCGTGGTGTGCAGCGACTGGTACATGTTGAACTTGGGCATCGCGATGTAGTCCTTGAACCGCCCCGGCACCGGGTTCCACCGGTTGTGCAGCGCCCCGAGCACCGCGTAGCAGTCCTGGATGGAGTCCACGAGCACGCGCACGCCGAGCAGGTCGTAGATCTTGTCGAAGTCGTGCCCCCGCACGATCATCTTCTGGTAGACCGAGTAGTAGTGCTTGGGGCGCCCGGTGATCGTGGCCCGGATCTTGCTGGCCCGCAGCTCCTCGTTGATCTCCTGCCGGATCGTGGCGAGCAGCTCCTCGCGCGCCGGTGCCCGCTCGGCCACCATCCGCACGATCTCGTCGTAGACCTTGGGGTAGAGCTGGGCGAAGGCCAGGTCCTCCAGCTCCCACTTGATCGTGTTCATCCCCAGCCGGTGCGCCAGCGGGGCGTAGATCTCCAGGGTCTCGGCGGCCTTGCGGGCGGCCGACTCCGGCGACACGTAGCGCCACGTGCGCGCGTTGTGCACCCGGTCGGCCAGCTTGATGACCAGCACCCGGATGTCCTTGGCCATGGCCACGACCATCTTGCGCACGGTCTCGGACTGCGCGGCCTCGCCGTAGGTGACCTTGTCCAGCTTGGTGACGCCGTCGACCATCATCGCGATCTCGTCGCCGAAGTCGGTGCGCAGCTGGTCCAGGGAGTATGCCGTGTCCTCCACCGTGTCGTGCAGGAGCGCCGCGGCGATCGTGGAGGGGGTCATCCCCAGCTCGGCCAGGATCGTGGCCACCGCGAGGGGGTGGGTGATGTAGGCGTCGCCGCTCTTGCGCCGCTGCCCGCGGTGGGCCTCCTCGGCCACCGCGTAGGCCCGCTGGATGAGCGAGAGGTCCGCCTTGGGGTGGGTCGCCCGGACCGAGCGCAGCAGCGGCTCGACGGCCGGGTTGGCGCTGGCGGTGCGCACCCCTCCCAGGCGGGCCCAGCGCGGGCGCAGGCCTCCCCCGGCCCTGGCGGGCGGGTGGGGCGGGGCGGCGCCGTCGGTCATGTCCAGATCATAGTTGCCGTGCCGGGGGACGGACCGCGGCCCGCCGGGTGGCCTGCAGCGCTCAGATGGTGACGGTCGAGCGGACGTCGTAGCGGGTCAGCTTCTCGCGGCCCTGCAGCGGGCCGATCTCCAGGACCAGCTCGATCGCCGCGACGCTGGCCCCGCAGCGCTCGACCAGCTCGCAGGTGGCGGCCAGGGTGCCCCCGGTGGCGAGCACGTCGTCGACGACCAGTACCCGCTCCCCGTGGGACACCGCGTCCTGGTGGATCTCCAGGGTCGCGGTGCCGTACTCGAGCGAGTAGGACTGCGCGTGCACGGCCGAGGGCAGCTTGCCCTCCTTGCGCACCGGGACGAAGCCGACCCCCAGCTCGTGCGCGATGACGGCCCCCAGGATGAATCCCCGCGCCTCGATCCCGGCGACCACGTCGACCTGGCCGCGTCGACGCTCGACGACGTCGGCGATGATCCGCGACCGCAGCGGGTGGTCGAGGAGGACGGGCGTGAAGTCCTTGAACACCACCCCGTTGACGGGGAAGTCGGGGATGTCCCGCAGCCCCGCCAGCACGTCCGACGCCAGTCCGGGGTCGCTGCTGCGTCCGTCGGCGCCGTCGTCGGCGCGCTCGAGGGTGCTCATGTCTGCTCCTGGGACGAGGGTGGTCAGCCGCGGCGCTTGCGCCGGGGCTGGTTGCGCGGTCCGCGCTGGGCGTAGGGGTGCAGCTGACGGCCCGCGGTCGTCGCCCGCGTGCCCTCCTCCGCGGGTGGGGCGGCCGCGCCGACCGCTGCCGGCTCGGGGTCGCTGGGCCCGTCGACGGTCGGCGTCGTCGCCATCGCCTCCGCGGTGGCCTCACCGCGGCCCGAACGGCTCTCGGCCCGCTGGCGCCGCTTGCGCACACCCGCGTCGTGCTTGCGGATGTCCAGCTCGCCCTGGCGCAGGTGGACCAGCAGCGGGGTGGCGACGAAGACCGAGGAGTAGGTCCCGACCGCGATGCCGATGAACAACGCCCAGGCCAGGTCGACGAGGGTGCCGGGGCCGATGATGGTCACCCCGACGAGCAGGATGACGGCCACGGGCAGGAGCGCCACCACCGAGGTGTTGATCGAGCGGACGAACGTCTGGTTCACCGCCGTGTTGGCGGCCTCCGCGTAGGTCGACCGACGCGTGTCCATCGCGTGGTCGGTGTTCTCCTTGACCTTGTCGAAGACCACGATCGTGTCGTAGATCGAGTAGCCCAGGATGGTCAGGAACCCGATGACCGAGGCCGGCGAGACCTCGATGCCCAGGAGGGCGTAGACGCCGACGGTGAAGACCACGTCGTGCAGCAGGGCCACCAGGGCGGCCGCGGCCATCTTCCAGGTGTGGAAGTAGAGCGTGAGGACCACGGTCACCAGCAGGAGGAAGACGCCCAGGGCGATGAGCGCCCGGGTGGTCACGCTCTCGCCCCAGGACGGTCCGACCAGCGAGCTGGTGACGGCGGACACCGGCACCTCGAACTCCTCGGCCAGCTCGGCGCGCAGGGCCTCGGCCTCCGGCGAGGTCATCTCGCCGGTCTGGACGCGGACCGTGTCGTCGCCGATGCGGGTGACGGCGGTGGTGCCCCCGTCGACCGGCGCCTGCACGACCTCCTGGGCCCGGCTCTCGTAGTCGGTCATCTCCTGCACCTGGCTCACGCGCAGCTCGGTGCCGCCGCGGAACTCGATGCCGAAGTTCAGGCCCTTGCCCAGCAGCCCGAACAGCGACAGGCCCAGCAGCACGAGCGAGACGACGTAGAACAGGGTGCGGCGGCCGACGATGTCGAAGGACCGCTTGCCCGAGTAGAGGTCGTTGCCGAACTGGCTGAAGCGCGACATCAGACCACCCCCCCTTCCAGCTCTTCACGGGTATGGCGCCGCCGTCCGGGTGCGAGCACCTCGGGCTCGGGCTCGCGGAACTGGCCGCGACCCAGGTAGGCGGAGCGCTTGGCGCCGAGACGCTCGGGCTCCATGCCCGACCAGCGGCGGCCCTCGCCGAAGAACTTGGTGTTGGCCAGGACGCTCACCACCGGGTGGGTGAACATCATCACGACGAGGAGGTCGATGAGGGTGGTCAGGCCGAGGGTGAACGCGAACGCCTTCACCCCGGACTCGGACAGGTAGTACAGGACGCCGGCGGCGATGAGGTTGACCAGGTCGGAGATGATGATCGTGCGGCGGGCACGCTCCCATCCGGTGTCGACGGCGTAGCGGAGGGGGCGCCCGGAGCGGACCTCGTCCCGGACGCGCTCGAAGTAGACGATGAAGCTGTCCGCCGTGACGCCGATGGCCACGATGAGACCGGTGACGCCGGCCATCGTCAGGCGGAAGTTGATCGCCCACCCCAGCAGCGTGACCGCGCCGTAGGCGATGATCGCCGCGAGGATCAGCGAGCCGATCGCCACCAGGCCCAGGGCGTGGTACTGCACGAGCATGAAGAGGAAGACCAGGCCCAGGCCGACGGCACCGGCGATCAGGCCCCAGCGCAGCTGCTCCCCACCGAGGGTGGGGCTGATCTGCTCGGAGGTCTGCACGTCGAAGGAGACCGGCAGGGCGCCGAAGCGCAGCTGGTTGGCCAGGGTCTCGGCCTCCTCGACGGTGAAGTCGCCCGTGATGGTCGCGATGCCGGCGCTGATGACGCTGTTGACGGTCGGGGCGGAGATGACCTCGCCGTCCAGCACCATGGCGAACCTGTTCTGCGCGGAGTCCTGGGGATAGCCCATGAGCCGCGTGGTGACGTCGGCGAAGGCGTCGCCACCCTCGTCGTCGAAGGTCAGCACGACCTCCCACCGGCCGGTCACCGCCCCGCCCTGGGCCTGCTCGGGGCCGGCCGTGGCGTCGGTGAGGTTGCCGCCGGAGAGCTCGACCGGGCCGAGGACGTACTTCTCGGTGCCCTCGGTGTTGCAGACGACGAGCGGCTGCGCGGCCGGGCTGACGGCCGCTCGGTCGGCCAGGTCGGGGTCCTCGCAGGTGGTCTCGGCGAAGGTCTGCTGGATCTCGGGCGTGACCTGTGCCAGGTCGGAGGGGTTGGTCACCGGGGGTGCCTCGGTGGCGGGCTCCTCGGTGAGCGGCTCCTCGGTGGCACCCGCGTCGTCGGTGGCCGGCGCCTCGGTGGCCGGAGCCTCCTCGGTGGACGAGGCAGGCAGCGCCGTACCGCCGCGGTTCTCGTCGGTGCTGGTCGCCTCGTCGCCGGCCGGTTCGTCGGCCTCCTCCGGCGCCGCGGGCGGCTGGAGCTGCTCGACCTGCTCGGAGAGCTGGTCGTCCGGCAGCGGGAGCTCACGGGGGATCTGCGGCTCCTCGCCCGGGGCGAAGACGGGCTCGGCGACGAGCACCGGGCGGAAGGCCATCTGCGAGGACCGGCTCAGGGCCTCCAGCTGGTCCGGCGAGGGGTCGCCGGGGATGGCGACCGAGATGTTCTGACCCAGCCGGGTGACCTCCGCCTCGGAGGTACCGGTGGCGTCCACCCGGCGGCGGATGATGTCGATGGCCTGCTCGAGCTGGTCGGCGTCGATCGAGGCGCCGCCCTCGGTGAGGGGCGCGAGGACCACCTGGCGACCGCCGGCCAGGTCCAGCCCCAGCTGCGGGGCGAGGGGCGCCTTCGGGGTGCCCCACAGGTGGGCGGCGCCGATCCCGGCGAAGAGCATGACGGTGAGCACGAGCAGCGTGGTCAGGGTTCGCAGCGGCCCCCGCATGCGGGCCTTGCGGGCGCCCTGGGGCCCGCGTCGGCGCGAGGCGCCGCCCCGGCTCTGCGTGCGGGTGGTGGTGGAACCGGAGCCGGGCAGGTCCTCCTCGCGGCGCGAGCCGCGTGCCGACATCGACATCAGGCGGTCTCCCCCGGCCGCTCGTCGCGGCGGGTGCGGGCCACGCGGCCGCTGGCGTCGGTGCCCGGCGGGACGATCGCGCGCCGGGCCACGCGCAGCACCACACCCTCGGCCACCTGCAGCAGGACCACGTCGTCCTCGACCCCGGCGACCGTGCCGAAGATCCCGGCCGCGGCCATCACCTCGTCACCCACCTGCAGCGACGCCTGGGCCTCGGCGACGGTGCGGGCCCGGCGGCGCTGGGAGATCATCAGGTACAGCAGCACGAGGAACGGGATCCCGAGCAGCAGCAGCGTGGTGAGTCCCCCGCCCGCAGCAGGTGCTGCGGCGGCGGTGGCCAGTGGCGTCATGGTCGACCCTTCGGGTGGTGAGCGTGCGGTGCCGTCCGGGCAGCGGCCGTCGTCGGCCGGGGATCGGGCACCCGGGGCAGTCTAGGTGAGCGCGGCGGACCCGCCAAAGACACGGGCCCCGTGTCCGGCGGCGCGCCGGTCAGGCCGTGCGGCTGTCGCCGTCGTCCCCGCCCTCCGCGCGGTCCTCGACGCCGTCCAGGTCCCAGGGCAGCGGGACCTGTCCTCCGGGAGGGGGCCCGCCCCCGAGCCGGACACCTCCTGAGGCGTGCGCACCGGCCGCGGCCTGGGACGGGGCGGTGAGGCCGAGGTGCTCCCACGCGGCCGGGCTGGCGGCCCGCCCCCGCGGGGTGCGGACCATGAACCCCTCCCGGACCAGGTAGGGCTCGGCGACCGTCTCCACGGTGTCGGGCTCCTCCCCCACCGCGACGGCCAGCGTGGACAGGCCGACCGGCCCACCGCCGAACCGCGTGCACAGGGCCTCCAGGACCGCCCGGTCGAGCCGGTCCAGCCCGAGGACGTCGACGTCGAAGAGCTCCAGGGCCGCCTGGGCCGCCGGCTCGTCGACGACGTGACGGCCGTGCACCTGGGCCCAGTCGCGCACCCGGCGCAGCAGCCGGTTCGCGATGCGGGGCGTCCCCCGCGACCGGGAGGCGATCTGGGTGATCCCCTCCTCGTCGGCCTCGATCCCCAGCAGCTCGGCGTTGCGGGTCAGGATCGTCACCAGGTCGGCGGTGTCGTAGAAGTCCAGGTGGCCGGTGAAGCCGAAGCGGTCGCGCAGCGGGGCCGGCAGGAGCCCGGCCCTCGTGGTCGCCCCGACGACGGTGAAGGGCGGCAGCTCCAGCGGGATGGCGGTGGCCCCGGGGCCCTTGCCGACGATGACGTCGACCCGGAAGTCCTCCATGGCCAGGTAGAGCATCTCCTCCGCCGGGCGGGACATCCGGTGGATCTCGTCGAGGAAGAGGACCTCACCCTCCACGAGCGAGGACAGGACCGCGGCGAGGTCCCCCGCGTGCTGGATCGCCGGCCCGCTGGTGATCCGGATGGGCTGCTCCAGCTCGCCGGCGATGATCATCGCCAGGGTCGTCTTGCCCAGGCCGGGCGGACCGGAGAGCAGGACGTGGTCCGGAGGGCTCCCGCGTCGCCGGGCGGCCTCCAGCACCAGGCCCAGCTGGTCGCGCACCCGGCGCTGGCCGGGGAACTCCGCGAGTCGACGCGGCCGCAGCGCGGCCTCGATGCGCCGCTCCTCCTCGGTGCCCGCGGGGTCGACCACCCGCCCGTCGTCCCCGGACGGAGCGCTCATCGGCCCAGCTCGCGCAGGGCGGCGCGCAGCACCGCGGAGACCTCGGTCGGCGCCGACTCACCACCGGTGACGGACGCGACGGCGTCGGTCGCCTGGCGCGTCGACCACCCTAGCCCCTCCAGCGCCTCCCGGACCTGGGAGGCGACCGCCTCCTCCGGCGTCCCGGCGGGCCGGGAGACCGTGCCGCCGGCCCCGGTCCCTCCCCCGACCGCCGCGACCTTGTCCTTGAGCTCCAGCACGAGCCGCTCGGCCGACTTGCGGCCGATGCCGGGCACCTTGGTCAGCGTGGCCAGGTCCCCCTGGGCCAGCGCGCGGCGCACGTCGTCCGGCGCGAGGACGGAGAGCATCGCCAGCGCCAGCCGCGGACCCACCCCCGAGACGGTCTGCACCTGCTCGAAGAGGGACCGGGCGTCGGGGTCGGCGAAGCCGTAGAGGGTCAGCGACTCCTCGCGCACCACCAGCGTGGTCTCGAGGGTGACCTCCTGGCCGGCTCGGAGCTCGGCCACGGTGGCGGGCGTGGTGTGCACGAGCAGACCCACGCCCCCCACCTCGACGACGGCGCGGTCGAGGCCGACGTGGCGCACGGGGCCGCGGACGGACGCGATCACTTAGACGTTCCTCCTGCTGGGGGCGGGGCGCGCCGACGCGCGGGCCGTCGCGGCCCGGGCTGCGGCGCGGTGCTGGGTGTGGAGCTGCGCGAGCCGGTTGGGGGCCCCCGCCTGGGCCTGCCGCTCGGCCTCGTGGATGCGGTTGGTCGTGCTGGTGACCACGCCCAGCCTCCCGTCGGTCCCGGCGCGCCACACGTGGCAGATCGCCAGCGCGAGGGCGTCGGCCGCGTCGGCCGGCCGGGGCGGGTCGGCGAGCTGCAGGATCCTGGTCACCATGTGGGTCACCTGGGCCTTGTCGGCGCGGCCGTTGCCGGTGACCGCGGCCTTGACCTCGGAGGGGGTGTGCATGCCCAGCTGGAGACCGAGCCGGGCGGCCGCCAGCATCGGGATGGCCGAGGCCTGGGCGGTGCCCATGATGCCCCTGATGTTGGCCCGGGCGAAGACCCGCTCGACGGCGATCGCGTCGGGCCGCCAGTCCGCCAGCCACTGGTCGATCTCCGTCTGCACCGACAGCAGCCGGTCCTGCGGCTCGTCGGAGACGGGGGTGCGCACCACGCCGACGGCCACCATCTGCAGCCGCCGGCCCGGCAGGCCCTCGACCACGCCCAGGCCGCAGCGGGTCAGGCCGGGGTCGACGCCGAGCACGCGCACGGTCGACCTCCTCGGGCTGCGGACCGGCCCGCGGACGCGGGTGGCCACCGGTGTGGACAGGTGTTCGCACCCCACGCTACCCACCGCGGGCCCTCCGGCCCCGGTGCGACACGCTCCACCCGGTCCCGTCGCTCCGGGGCCCCGCCCTCCAGGGCGTCCGGCGGATCAGTCCTCGTCGAGCTCGGCCAGGACCTCGTCGGAGATGTCGGCGTTGGAGTACACGTTCTGGACGTCGTCGCAGTCCTCGAGCGCGTCGACGACGCGCATGACCTTGCGGGCGCCGTCGGCGTCCAGCGGCACCTCCATGCTGGGCACGAAGGTCACCTCGGCGGAGTCGTAGTCCAGGCCGGCCTCCTGCAGGGCGGTGCGCACCGCGACGACGTCGGTCGCCTCGCTGATGATCTCGAAGGCGTCGTCGAGGTCGTTGACCTCCTCGGCCCCCGCCTCCAGCACGGTCTCCAGGAGGGCGTCCTCGGTCACCTCGCCCGTCTCCTGGGTGCGGGGCACGACGACCTGGCCCTTGCGGTTGAACAGGTAGGCCACCGAGCCGCTGTCGGCCATCGACCCGCCGTTGCGCGACAGCGCGGTCCGCACCTCCATGACGGCGCGGTTCTTGTTGTCCGTGAGGCACTCGATGTAGAGCGCGACGCCGCCCGGGGCGTAGCCCTCGTAGGTCAGCGCCTCGTAGCTGGCGCCACCGGCCTCCGCGCCCGACCCGCGCTTGACCGCGCGGTCGATGTTGTCGTTGGGGACCGAGGTCTTCTTCGCCTTCTGGATGGCGTCGAAGAGGGTCGGGTTGCCCGCGGGGTCACCACCGCCGGTGCGGGCCGCCACCTCGATGTTCTTGATCAGCTTGGCGAAGAGCTTGCCGCGCTTGGCGTCGATCGCGGCCTTCTTGTGCTTCGTGGTCGCCCACTTGGAGTGTCCCGACATGCCTCGTCCTCTCGTGCCTGCAAACGGCCGTGGAAACCGGGGACCGATGCTACCGGCCGACCACCGCCGCGACCCAACCGCCGGACCACGCCCGGCGGGAACGGCATATCCGCGCCCGGCCGGTCAGGTCGCCGCCCGGGCCTGCTCGACCATGCGGACGAACAGCGCGTGGACCCGGTGGTCGTCGGTGACCTCGGGGTGGAAGGAGGTCGCCAGCAGGGCGCCCTGGCGGACCGCGACCGGGTGCCCGTCGGCCCGGGCCAGGACCTGCACGTCCGCGCCCAGGCGCTCGACCCACGGGGCGCGGATGAACACCGCACGGAAGGGTCGGTCGGCGTCCTCGAGCCCCTCGACGTGCAGGTCGGACTCGAAGGAGTCCACCTGCCGCCCGAAGGCGTTGCGGCGCACGGTCATGTCGATCCCGCCGAAGGACTGCTGCTCGGCGTGGCCGTCGAGGATCTCCTCGGCCAGCTGGATCATCCCGGCGCAGGACCCGTAGACCGGCAGCCCGTCGGCGACCAGCCGGCGCACCGGCTCGTGCAGGCCGAAGATCCGGCAGAGCCGGTCGATCGTCGTGGACTCGCCGCCGGGCACGACCAGACCGTCCAGGCCCTCGAGCTCGGCCGGGCGGCGGACCGTGCGGACCCGGGCACCGGCCAGCTCCAGGGCCCGGACGTGCTCGCGCACGTCGCCCTGGACCGCCAGGACGCCGACGAGCGGCGCGTCGGTGGCCGGCCCGCTCGGGTGGGCCTCCGTCACCACCCGCGCTCGGCGAGGCGGTGCGGTGCCGGGATGTCGTCGACGTTGATCCCGACCATCGCCTCGCCGAGCCCGCGGGAGACCTCGGCGATCGTGTCCGGGTCGTCGTGGAAGGTGGTCGCCTTGACGATGGCGGCGGCACGCTGGGCGGGGTTCCCGGACTTGAAGATGCCCGAGCCGACGAAGACGCCCTCGGCGCCCAGCTGCATCATCATCGCGGCGTCCGCCGGGGTGGCGATGCCGCCGGCGGTGAACAGCACGACCGGGAGCTTGCCGGTCTCGGCGACCTCCTTGACGAGGTCGTACGGAGCCTGCAGCTCCTTGGCGGCCACGTAGAGCTCGTCGGGCGCCATCGCCGTGAGGCGGTTGATCTCCCCACGGATGGCCCGCATGTGGGTGGTCGCGTTGGACACGTCTCCGGTGCCGGCCTCGCCCTTGGAGCGGATCATCGCCGCACCCTCGGTGATGCGGCGCAGCGCCTCGCCGAGGTTGGTGGCCCCGCAGACGAAGGGCACGGTGAAGGCCCACTTGTCGATGTGGTTGGCGTAGTCGGCCGGGGTGAGCACCTCGGACTCGTCGACGTAGTCCACCCCCAGGCTCTGCAGCACCCGGGCCTCGACGAAGTGCCCGATCCGGGCCTTGGCCATGACCGGTACGGAGACGGCCTCGATGATGCTGTCGATCATGTCGGGGTCGCTCATCCGGGACACCCCGCCCTGGGCGCGGATGTCGGCCGGGACGCGCTCGAGGGCCATGACGGCCACGGCGCCGGCGTCCTCGGCGATCTTGGCCTGCTCGGCGGTGACGACGTCCATGATGACGCCGCCCTTGAGCATGTCGGCCATCCCCCGCTTGACGCGGGTCGTGCCGGTGGTGTGGGTGGTGGGCTCGCTCATCGGTGCCTCTCGGGAGCGCGGGCGACCGTGCCGGGGTCGCGGGACAGGGGTGGGTGCACGCGGGTGCGGCGCTCCAGTCTACGAGTCCGGCCCGGGTGCCCGGTTCAGGCGGCCAGCGCCTGGCGGCGCACCATCCCCATCCGCTGGACCACGGTCGTCAGCGAGGCGAGGGCCAGCAGCGCCAGGACGACGGTGAGCACCCAGGCGGGCAGGAACAGGCCGGTGAACCCGGTGGCCACGAGCACGGCGACGAGCCGGTCGGCCCGCTCGGCGATCCCGCCCTCGCAGCGCCAGCCGAGGGACTCCGCCCTCGCCTTGGCGTAGGAGACGAGGAAGCCCAGCACGAGGCAGGCCAGGGCGAGGTACCCGTCCAACGGGCGCTCCCCCGGGCCGAGGAACCACAGCACCAGTCCGCCGAAGACGGCGGCGTCGCCGAGGCGGTCGAGGGTGGAGTCCAGGTAGGCGCCCCAGGGGCTGGCCCGGCCGGAGATCCGCGCCATCGTGCCGTCGACCAGGTCGGCGAAGACGAAGGCGGTGATGAACAGCGTCCCCCACCACAGCTCACCACGGGGGTAGAACCACAGCGCGCCCACGACCACGCCCAGCGTGCCGACGACGGTGACGAGGTCCGGGTGGACGCCCAGGCGCAGCAGCAGCCGGGCCAGCGGACCGAACACCCTGGTGAACGTCCCGCGTGCGTAGCGGTTGAGCATCAGCGCTGCTCGCCCTCGCCCGTCGGCCAGGCGTCGACGAGCTGGCGGCGCACGTCCTCCAGAAGCTGCGGCAGGGCCTTGGTCCGCGCGACGATCGGCAGGAAGTTGGCGTCCCCCAGCCACCGCGGGACGAGGTGCTGGTGCAGGTGCGCCGCCACGCCCGCCCCGGCGACGTCGCCCTGGTTGATCCCCAGGTTGTAGCCGGCCGGCCCGCTGGCCGCCTCGACCGCGCGGATGGCCTGCTTGGTCAGCGCCGTGAACTCGGCCGTCTCCTCGTCGGTGAGGTCGACGTAGAGCGGCACGTGCCGGTAGGGGCACACGAGCAGGTGGCCGGGGTTGTAGGGGAAGAGGTTGAGCACCACGAAGCACGTGCGGCCCCGGTGGACGATCAGGCCGGTCTCGTCGTCCTTGCCGGGCGCCGCGCAGAAGGGGCACCCCTTCCCCGCGTCCGCGCTGGGTCGCTCGCCCTTGACGTAGGCCATCCGGTGGGGCGTCCAGAGTCGCTCGAAGCCGTCGGCGGTGCCGGGCAGTCCCTCGGCGTCGCTCACCGTCGCGGGTCCGTCGGTCATGGCCCGATCCTACGTCGCCGCCCGGCCGCGACCGGGGACGACCGGCCCGGACCGGGGAAGACGTCGGGGTCGGGCGGTGTTGTGCGGGTATGCCGTTCCCCCAGCAGTCCGGACCCGAGGCCGCCGCCTACCTCCCCGAGCGCAGCACGTGGGTCGCGCGCCAGCTCGCCGAGATCGACGAGTCGGGTGACACCCGGTCCGTCCAGGTGCAGGGGCGGCCGGTGGTCGTGGTGACCATGCGGGGGGCGCGCAGCGGGATGCTGCGCCGGGTGCCGCTGATGCGGGTCGAGCACGACGGCGACTACCTGGCGGTGGCGAGCAAGGGTGGTGCCCCCGAGCACCCCCAGTGGTTCCACAACCTGCGGGCGCACGCCGACGTGCTCGTGCACGACGGCACCGAGCAGCACGTGCGTTCGGCCCGGCTTCTGGAGGAGGGGCCCGAGCGCGATGCCTGGTGGGAGCGGGCCGTGGCGGCCTTCCCCTCCTACGCCGACTACCAGGTCAGGACCGACCGGACCATCCCGGTCTTCGTCCTCGAGCGCCGCTGAGGACCCCCCTGCGGCTCAGGGCCTGGTCGGCAGGCTGACCCGGCGACGGGGCAGGACGTCGGCGCGCGCGGCGTCCAGCACGGCGGCCGGCAGCCGGACGTCGTCGGCCACGTCGACCGAGAGGTGCCCCTGCCGGCCGAACCAGGTGACGACCGTGCGGACCAGAGCGAGCGCGACCGCCTCCTCGGAACCGCCCAGGCAGGTCAGCGCCACCACCTCGGGCACGCCCGGACCCAGCAGGGGCAGCGGCGGCACCCGGCACAGCACGAGCCCGACGTGCTGCCCGTCGCACTCGGCCACCCAGGCCGGCAGGTCCGCGGACCGGGAGCGCCAGGCCGCGGCGAAGGCCTGCACGTGGCTGGGCGGTCCCGGGTCCGGCTCGACGCCGTCGCGGCGCAGGGACTGCAGGTGGAGCGCGCCGAGGAGGAGCGCCTCGTCGTCGGGGACGGGGCGCACCCGCACGCGCGCGGCCTCCTGGCCGAGCGACGGCATACCCCGCTCCCCCGCGCCGCCCACGACCCTCAGACCTGGACGCGTCCGCGCACGGCGGACACGACCTCGGCCACGGCCTCCTCGAGGGGCACGCCGTTCTTCTGCGAGCCGTCGCGGTAGCGGAAGGACACCGCGCCGGCGTCCCGGTCCTCGCCGCCGGCGATGAGGATGAACGGCGCCTTGGACCGGCTGGCGTTGCGGATCTTCTTGGGGAACCGGTCGTCGGACAGGTCGAGCTCGACCCGGACGCCCTCGCCCCGGAGCCGGGTGGCGACGTCCTGCAGGTAGCCGTCGAAGTCCTCGGCCACCGGCACGCCGAGCACCTGGACCGGAGCCAGCCACGGCGGGAACTGGCCGGCGTAGTGCTCGGTGAGCACGCCGATGAACCGCTCGATCGACCCGAACTTGGCCGAGTGGATCATCACCGGCTGCTGGCGGGTGCCGTCGGAGGCGGAGTACTCCAGGCCGAAGCGCTCGGGCTGGTTGAAGTCGTACTGGATGGTCGACATCTGCCAGGTGCGACCGATCGCGTCCCGGGCCTGGACGGAGATCTTCGGTCCGTAGTAGGCCGCGCCCCCGGGGTCGTCCACCAGCTCCAGCCCGGACCCGCGGGCGACCTGCTCCAGCACCGCGGTGCCCTCGGCCCACTGCTCGTCGGTGCCGATGAACTTGTCCTTCTTCTCCCCGGTCTCGTCGCGGGTGGACAGCTCGAGGTAGTAGTCGTCCAGGCCGAAGTCGCGCAGCAGCCCGAGCACGAAGTCCAGCAGGTGCTTGACCTCGCCGGGCGCCTGCTCCTTCGTGACGTAGGAGTGGCTGTCGTCCTGGGTGATCATCCGCACCCGGGTCAGGCCCTGCAGGACGCCGGACTTCTCGTTGCGGTAGACGGTGCCGAACTCGAAGTAGCGCAGGGGCAGGTCGCGGTAGGAGCGCTGCTGGGACCGGTAGATGAGGTTGTGCATCGGGCAGTTCATCGCCTTGATGCGGTAGGCCTGACCGTCGTCGTCCAGCTCGGGCATCATCCCGTCGGCGTAGTAGGGCAGGTGCCCGGAGGTGTGGAACAGCCCCTCCTTGGACAGGTGGGGGGTGGTGACGTAGGAGAACCCGGCCTCCACGTGCCGCTGCCAGACGTAGTCCTCCATGGTGCGGCGCAGGATCGCGCCCTTGGGGTGGAAGACGGGCAGGCCCGGGCCGACCTCCTCGGGGAAGGAGAACAGGTCCATCTCCGCCCCGAGCCTGCGGTGGTCGCGGCGCTCGGCCTCGGCGAGCCGCTCGAGGTGGGCCTTGAGCTCCTCCTTGCTCGGCCAGGCGGTGCCGTAGATGCGCTGCAGCTGGGGGTTCTTCTCGCTGCCGCGCCAGTAGGCGGCGGCGCTGCGCATGAGCTTGAAGGCGTTGCCGATGATCTTGGTGGTCGGCAGGTGCGGACCGCGGCACAGGTCGCCCCAGACGACCTGACCGGTGCGGTCGACGTTGTCGTAGACGGTCAGCTGGCTGCCACCGACCTCGACGCCCGCGCCCTCGGCCGCCTCGTCGGCGGACCTGCCCTTGAGGCCGATGAGCTCGAGCTTGTAGGGCTCGCCCGACAGCTCGGCGCGGGCCGCGTCGTCCTCGACCTCGCGCCGGGCGAAGGTCTGACCGGTGTTGATGATCTTCTGCATCGACCTCTCGAGGCGCTTGAGGTCCTCGGGGGTGAACGGCTCCTCGACGTCGAAGTCGTAGTAGAAGCCGTCGCGGATCGGCGGGCCGATGCCCAGCTTCGCGTCCGGGAAGGTCTGCTGGACGGCCTGGGCCAGGACGTGGGCGCAGGAGTGGCGGAGCACGTCCAGACCGTCGGGCTCGCTCACCAGGACCGGGTCCACGCTCGCTCCGTCGGGAAGGACGTGGGCGAGGTCGACGAGCTCGCCGTCGAGGCGGGCTACGACCACCTGCGGGTCGTCGGCGAAGAGCTCGGCGGCCGTGGTGCCCTGCTCGACCGCGCGCTCGCTGCCTGCGACGTGGACGATGATCTGGGACACGGGTGGGCTCCTCGGGTATGCGTGTGCGGTGCGGTGGTGCGGCGCGTCCGGGTGGGCCGGTGCCCGTCAAACCCTACCGGCAGGAGCACGGCACACCTGCGCCCTTAGGGTCGGGGCCATGGGCCACGTGCAGGACCGGGAACCACCGGACGGCATCACCAAGCACTTCACCGTCGCGGTGTTCGTCGTCCACGCCGGGCACGTGCTGCTGCACCCGCACCGGAAGGTGGGCCTGTGGCTGCCCCCCGGCGGCCACGTCGAACCGCACGAGCTGCCCGACGACGCAGCGCTTCGGGAGACGCGCGAGGAGACGGGGCTGCAGGTGCGGCTCGTGGGGTCGCCGGGCATCGACCACGACGCCCCGGGGTCGCCCCGCCAGCTGGTGCGGCCGGAGGGGATCCAGGTGGAGGACATCTCCCCGGGGCACCAGCACATCGACCTCGTCTACGTCGCGGAGGTGGTGGGGGACGGTCCGCGGACCGCGGCCGGGCTGCCGGTCCTCGACGGGGACGAGCCGGAGATGCAGTGGGTGGACGCCGAGGGGTTGCTCGCCCGCCCCGTCACCGACGAGGTGCGGGCCTGGGCGCGGCTGGCGCTGCGGCTGGTGCCGCAGCGGCTGGCCCGGCGGGCCGAAGCACCCTGATCAGGTCCGCCCGCATCAGATCCGCCCACGGACCGGGGTGCGGTCCGCCCGGCCGGGTCCATCGGGCATGACCATCTCCGCGTGCACGCCGAGCAGCCGGACCTCCCGGCCGGCCTCCAGGCGCTCGGTCAGCGCCAGGGCCGCGGCCACCACGTCGTCGCGTTCCGTCGTCGGCGCAGGCAGCCTGCGGCCGTAGATTGTGGTGAAGTAGGGCGCGTAGCGCACCTTGAGCGTCACCCGGACCACGGCCCGTCCCTCCCGGGCGGTGTCGGCGAACGCCCGGGTGGCGAGGTCCCGGACGGCCTCGTCGACCTGCTCCGGCGAGGTCAGGTTCTCCTGGAAGGTCCTCTCCCTGCTGTGCCCGCGGGCGACCCACGGAGCGTCGTCCACGACGGAGGGGCCGAGGCCGCTGCCGAGCTCGTGGTACCAGCGGCCCATCCGGGGGCCGAACTCCTGCGTGAGCACCTCGACCGGGGCGCGGGCGAGCTCGCTGACGGTGCGTACGCCGTGACCGGCCAGCCTGCGCGAGACCCTGGGGCCGACGCCCCACAGGTCGACGACCGGCCGGTCCCCCATCACCGTGAACCAGTTCTGGTCGGTCAGCCGGAAGATGCCGCGCGGCTTGCCGAAGCCGGTGGCGATCTTCGCGCGGACCTTGTTGTCCCCGATGCCGACCGAGCAGTGCAGGTCGGTCGCCGCCAACACCTCCGACCGGGCGTGCTGCGCGACGCCCTCCGGGTCGTCGGTGACGACGCCCAGGAAGGCCTCGTCCCACCCCAGCACCTCCACGACCACCCCCTCCAGACCGCGCAGGGTCGCCATCACGGAGGCGGACGCCTCCTCGTAGGCCTGGTGGTCCGCGGGGAGGAACGTCGCCTCCGGAGCCTTGCGCAGGGCCGTGCGCAGCGGCATACCGGAGCGGACGCCGAGCTCGCGGGCGGCGTAGGAGGCGGTGGCGACCACTCCCCGCTCGGTGGGGTCACCGCGCCCGCCCACGACGACCGGGGTCCCGCCTAGCTCCGGACGGCGCAGCACCTCGACCGCGGCGAGGAACTCGTCGAGGTCGACGTGGAGCACCCACGGAACGGCGCCCTCGCTCATGGGTCCCAGTGTCGTGCGTGGGGCGGCCCGCCGCGCGTCCGGGCGGACTGTGACGCGGTAGACAGCCGACCTCCTTGCGGTCCCCCACGGACGGGTGTGTGCTGGAAGGACCACGCAGAGGTGAGGTCCATGACGTACCTGGTCGTCTACGAGTCCGCGTTCGGCAACACCCGGGAGGTCGCGGAGGCGGTGGCCGCGGGGCTCGGCGACGGGACGGATCTCGTCGACGTCGGGAGCGCCCCTCCGCTCGAGAGCCTCGACGTGGACTTGCTCGTCGTCGGCGCACCGACGCACGCCTTCGGGATGAGCCGGCCCCAGACCCGGGAGGACGCTGCCGGACGCGGCGGGCACCCGCCGACGACCGGGATCCGGGAGTGGCTGGACGCCGCCGGGAGCGCGACCCTGAAGGTGGCGACCTTCGACACGCACACCCGCAAGCCCAACCTTCCCGGCACGGCCAGCAGGGCGGCCGCCAAGAGGCTGCGGGCGCTGGGTTGCACGATGGTGGCGGCACCCGAGAAGTTCTGGGTGCACGGAGACAAGGGTCCGCTCCTGGACGGGGAGGCGGACCGGGCCCGGACGTGGGCGCAGGGTCTCCTCTGAGGAGGGGTTGCGCGGACGCCGCACGTCGAGACGGGCCTCGAGCGCTCACGAGGGCGCCTCAGGCGCCGCGTGCCTCACGTCTCCGGTCGAGCTCACGAAGGTGGGCGGGGGCGTAGCGGTCCGTGACCTTGAGTCCGAATCCGCGCAGGCGCTCGATGGCCATGGAGAAGTCCCACGTCAGGGCGACGAAGGCTGCCCACCGGGCGGGGCTCTATCACCGGGCGTCGCCCACGACACCCACCCGGGGCCTCGCGCAGCCGTCTCTGATGCCCCGGTCAGGACGGAGCCCGGGCGGATGCCTTCGCATCCACCCGGGCCCCTGTGCCCTGTCAGCGACCGCAGGTCACGGCAGCGCGAGGGTGTTGGACCAGCTCGACTGGGTGGTGTCACTGAAGGCGTGCACCCGGTAGAGGTAGGCCACTCCGGAGGTGACGGTCTGCGTGAACGTGCTGGTGCCTGCACCCACCGTGGCGTTCACGAGGTTGGTTCCGTCGCTGTTGGTGCGCTGGATGAGGAACCCGGTCTCGTTGTCCGAGTTGTCCGTCCAGCTGAGGTTCACCGTGGAGGTCTTCTTGTTCTTCACGGTGAGCGTCCCGGTGAGCCCGGTCGGTGCGTCGACCGGGTCGCCGGCGACCTGCCCGGTGCCACGGCTGTCGACCGTGATCGTCGGGAAGCCTCCTCCCGGCGGGATGTTGTTGAACGCCGGGTCCGAGTAGTCCCACGTGTCCCCGACCGTGTTGATCGCGTACACGTTGTACTCGTACAGGGTGTTCGTGTTGCCGATCGCATCCACGTACGTGGCCTCACCGGTTGCTGCACCGGTCTCGGTGGTCGCCGTGGACAGGCTCGTGAGGTTGACCCGGTCCTCGGTCTGGACCATGGCGATCTCCGACCACGGACCCGTGGAGCCCTCGACGCGCCGTTCGATGACGAAGGCGGTCTCGTTCTTCGAGTTGTCTGTCCACGTCACCGTGTTGATCCGGTTCCTGCCGTTGCCTGACGGCACGTAGTCGATGCCGGTGGGCGCTGTTGGGTTCACCGCCACGGCCTGGGAGCGCATCATGTCCATCTCCTCATGGCTGAGGATGTGGCAGTGGAGCACGTACTCCCAGCCGAAGTTGACGTAGTGGTTGAGCACGTCGATCGGCTCACCGTCGGGGTTGAAGGCCATGAGCGGCAGGCCCAGCGCCTCCTGCTGCGTCGTGTTCGCCAGGTAGGCGCCTGCCGGCATGGACGGGTCGAGCAGCCGGACACTGTTCGGCAGTCCGCCCCACTCCTCCGGGATCGGCGGGATGATCGGCCGCACCGCGACGATGGTGTCCTCCAGCGGGCTGATCCGGACGGTGTCCTTCCAGCCGAGCTCGGTCGCCTCCGGCTTGCGGACGATCCCGTCCCAGCCGACGCGGTTGAGCAGCTGCACGTCATACAGGTGGAAGTGGATGGGGTGCGTGTCGACCCCGTTGTGCGTGAACTTCCAGATCTGCGTGCCGTCCGCGGCAGAGGAGATCGGCGTGGCCTCCATGCCTGGCGGCAGCTCGATGCCGTCGAGCACCTCGGTGGGTGGCATCGAGAAGCCGTACAGGATCATGTTCTGCAGACCGGCCTGGGCGTTCGGTGTCTCCACCCCCAGGAACCCGCTCATGCGCCCGTACTCCTGTTCGAAGGCCTCGCCCATCTCGTCCTGGATCATCTTGGGCTTGAGATCGGTCGTCAGCCGCTCGGCCACCGTAGAGGTGGTGAAGGGGGCGCCGGGCGCGGTGTCCGCATCCGGGTCGACGAGCCGGTCGAAAGTGAGCGACGTGTCGTAGATCTGCACTGTGCCGTTGCGCGGGAGGGCTGTCCGGAACGATGTGCCGTACGCGCTGTTGTACTCGCCCTGGCCGACGATGATCGGCTTCTGCCCGGCCTCGAACACGCCCTTTCCGTCAGCCGTGTGGTTGAATGCGGTGCTGAGCTTGCCGACGTCGAACGCCGGAGCCGGGGCGGTGTCCGCGACCTTGATCTGCATGACGGTGCGGGTGTTGGGCCCGTACCCCGGAAGGGTCGACGCCGTGCCACCGGACTCGCGGTAGTCGCCGTTGCCCGTGTAGTAGTCGTAGCGCGGGTCGCGTGCCGGGAACGCCGCGGGTGCGTCGTTGTAGACGATCAGCGTCTGGCCGGCGTACTGCGACAGGTCCACCACCACGTCGAAGCGCTCGGCGGGTGCGACGAGCAGCGAGTGCTGGTCGACGTTGCCGGCGTTGAACACGGTCGGGTCGTTGACCCAGGTGGTCGGGTGCGCCGGGACCTCGACCGGGGCCGGCAGGAAGCCGCCCTCGGTGCCCATGACGACCCAGTCCGGGCCCTCGGTGCCGGCGACCGGCGTCGGGAAGACCGTCGGGTCCTCCAGCGCGGCTGCGACCTCGTCCGGGTTGAGCGCCACCTCGGTGCACGCCACCCCGGTGCTCTCGGCCACCGGTGCGGTGGTGCCGTCGCACACCGTGCCGTTGGCGTCGACCGCCTGGTACATCGACAGGTTGAAGAACCGGTCGTTGGCCGCGTTGAGGATCCGGAACCGGTAGGGCTTGGGCTCCAGGGTCGTGGTCGGGTAGGCCGCCCCGTTGACCATGGGGGTGTCCATGAACGCCTCCATGCCCATCGAGTTGTACGGCACACCAGGCATCAGCGCCGGCTCGCACCAGCCCGCCTCAGGGTCGCAGGTGGGATCGAAGTACGCGTTGTCGATCGGGCCGTACTCCACGTTGTTCGTCGGCGGCCAGAACCACGGACCGTAGGCCCAGCGGCCGTAGGCGTTGACACCGGAGACGTCGCCCGGGTTCTGCGCCGGGGAGTAGACGTGCGGCAGCCAGAGGCTTCCCTCGCCACCCCAGGCCGTCGTGTCCCACGTCTCGTCCTGAAGGTCGAGCTGGGCCTGGTTGGGCACGAAGGTCTTGTCCTGGAACACGAGCGGGATCGTCGAGGCCGCGTCCGGAATGGTCCCGGCAGTGACCAAGGCCTGCTCGGTCTCGTCCTGGATGATGTATGGCGCGGCCGAGCCGGCGTACACGTTGAGTCGCGTGATGCCCCACGAGTGGTCGTGGTAGAACATCAGCCGCGCGCTCTGGGCGTTGGTGTAGTAGAACGTCTGGACGCCGTCGGTCGGGTCCTCAGCCGCCGGATCCATGTCCGGCACGTTCTTGACGCTCACGCCCTCAGGGAACGGGGTGTCCTCGTTCGCCGGCGTGATCCACTGGTGCGGGGTGCCGTCGGAGATCCACGGGGTGATGCCGCCGTGCAGGTGGATGATCGACCGGTTGTCGGAGTAGCAGTCCCCGCTCGCCACCAGACCGGGCTTCGTCGCAGGGTCGTTGCACATGGGGACCTGCGGGTCGACCATGTCGGGCATGGCTTCCATCATCTCGTGACCCTCGGGCGTCATACCCGCGCCCATCACCGTGGTGTCCACCGGCAGGAACAGGTTGCCCTCCGCACCCGTCGGCAGCAGGTTGCGGAACTTGATCCGGACCGGCTTGTCCTTCTGGGCCACGATGGCCGGGCCCAGATAGCTGGGCGCGGTGTAGCCGAAGTACCCGTTGCCGAGGTCGTAGTGGGCGCTGTTCGCGTCCGCGTTCGCGGGGGTTTCCAGCTGCACGTAGCCGCGCAGCGTGGTTGCCGGCAGGTCCTGGTGCAGCTGCTGGGTGTACTCGACGAGGGCGATCTCGTAGTAGTCGGCAGCCGGCGTCGTCCCGTCGACGGGGAAGGACGCCGTGTCGGCGACGGCGGCTGGGATCTCCGGCAGCGGGTCGACGAACTTGCGGATCCCACCGGTGATGGTCACCTCCTGCGGACCCACCATGCTCGCCGCGAAGGAGTACGTCCGCGCCTGGGCGGTGTACGGCGGGTAGGGAGCCGTCCCCAGGGTGATCGTCGAGCCCTGGGCGGGCAGTGCAGCAGAGGGGTAGTAGATGCTGTCCGTGCCCGATCCGGGGGTGTAGGGAATGCCCTGACCGTAGTGGGCGATGCGGTCACCCGCCATGACCTCGAAGTTGGTCACGCCGTATGCGGCCACGCCGGTCGTGGCGGGCGTCACGAGCTGCCCGCTGTCGAAGACGACCGTGTACTCGTTCGGGTTGTCCGGGTTTCCCGTCGGCCGAAGGACGTACGCATGGAAGGGGAGCCCCTCCGACCCGGCCTGGACGTAGGTCTGGAACCCGTTCAGGAAGCCGTCGGACAGCACCCCTGGGCTCATCACGAGGACGTTCGACGCGGTGTCTGTCGGGTTCGTCCGCTGGATCACGTCGTTGCCGACCAGAACGCTGTCGCCCGCTGCCGTCGTCAACTCGGGCAGCGGGCTGTTCGCGTAGTTCGGGTGGCTGAAGTAGCGGGGCGCATCACCGGGGGCCGCAGCCGCGGTGATCATCTCGGCGTCTACCACCATCATCGGGTTGAGCGCGCCGTCCTGCAGCGCTCGAGCGGCCGCAGCCTCACGGTCGGCCTGGTCGATCGTCTTCTCCTGCTTCTCCTTGACCTTCTCGGCCTTGTCCTTGTAGCGGTCCTGCTCATCGGGCTGCGCCGCCACGAGCGCAGGGATGTCGGCACCGGCTGGGGTGACGGCGGGAGGGTTGGCCAGCCCCATGGGTAGCAGGGCGATGGCCGCGAAAGCAGCGATGCCCATGTTTCTTTTCACTGTCGTGCTCCTTCCGAGTGGAGGCTGGGCCACGGCGCGAAGCCGTCCGACACCTTCGTCGGGTCCGTCGCAGCGACCGCTGTCCCCGTGCCTGGTGCGGTGGCGACGATGGCGCCGACCCCGGCGGGCACCGCGAGCAGCATCGCTGTCGTGATGGTGATTCTGGCTTCGCGTGTCGTGCCGTCCGACATGACGGACCTCGCCCCTGTGATCGTGTCCCTGGTGGCCACGGATGTGTGGACCGTAGGACCGCTGGGAATTCCCTCACAAGAGAAACCTCGCTCCGGAAACGCCGTTCGCGAATCCGAAAGGGCTCGGGCCCCATGGCCGCGCGCGTGGTCGGTCGACCCCTCCGGGCGTCGGACGTGCCGGGCGCCGGCCGGTGAGTCATTCGTCACCTTTCGGCGTCAGCAAAGGCCGATTCCCGTATCGTCGTTCATATGGGCCGGGACGGCTGGACGTTCCTCACCAACCACGGGCACGTGCTCGCGTGTCTGGCGGTGAACCCCGAGGTTCTCCTGCGGGACGTCGCGACAAGCATCGGGATCACCGAGCGCGCGGTGCAGCAGATCGTCGGAGATCTCGAGCGAGCCGGTGTGGTCATCCGAGTTCGGGTGGGGCGTCGCAACAACTACACCGTGCGCCGGGACGAGCTGTTCCGGCACCGCGTCGAGGGACGTGTGACGATCGGGGACTTCCTGGACCTCGTCGAGCGAGCCAACGCCTGTCCTCAGCGCAAACCTCTCCCGCATCGGTTTGTCCCCGCTGAGCCGGACCGCGTCGCCCGCCAGTGACGACCTGGCCCGGACGCCCTCGAGGCCGCACGCCACGGGAGGCCTCTTGGGCGGCGTGAAGATGAAGTGCTCCGCGGAGCGCTTCTAGCGTCGCCGAGACACAGGTCGATCCTGCAACGCAGACGCACTCCGGTGGTGGCGTTGACGCCGACTCCGACGACGGCGACGGCGACGGCGCACGCTGGCCGTTTCGGCGGCGCTGAACCGGAGGGCGCGCAGGTCGACCCGGTCGCTGAGCGGGCACGAGGTGAGGCCGATGCTGCCCGCCCAGGCGGCGCGCCTGGGGGTGCGGGGCGTCAGCGGCCGACGGCGACCTGCGCGGCGAGGGTCCAGCGCTGCTGCGTCGATCCGGACAGCATCCCCCGCGATCTCGTCCACGCGCCCGCTTCGCCCGTCAGACCGCGGGTCGAGCGCGGCCCTCGGGGGTCGACCGGGCCGATATTCGGGGGTCATCCGACACGCCAGGAAGACGAATCGCGGCCTGTCCAGGCGTTTCCGCTGGGTCAGGCCGCGATCGGTGCTGGTGGACGTGAAGGGACTCGAACCCCTGACCTCTCGCGTGTGAAGCGAGCGCTCTAACCAGCTGAGCTACACGTCCAGGCACCCGACGGGCGCGGGGACCTACTGTAGCGGCCTGCGGTCGCCCGACGAAATCCGTGACGCGGCTCCTGGGGAGGTGCCGAGACCGGCCTGCGGACGAGCACAGCCTGGTGGCTCGAAAGCCTCTCGTGACACCGCTGACCGAGCCGTCGTGACGGACGTCCATTCGTCGCGGTCGCCTTCCTCACCCACGAGACCTCACCCCGCTTCCCTCAGAAGGGTGGGGGGTCGTCGGGGGCGGGGCGGGTGGCCCAGCCGTCGGTGTGGCCCTGGGTGGCGGGTCTTGACGCCCGGGGGTCCTGGGTGCGGGGGGTGTCGGGTGTCTTTGCGGCGGTGGTGTCCATGCCGAGGAGCTGTTCGGGGGTGGGGCCTTTGAGGTCGGCGTGGCGGCCGTCGCGGGCCAGGGCCAGGCGGGGGTCGATGCTGGCCCAGCCGGCCAGGCGCAGGTCGTAGGCCTCGGCGTCGACGAGGTCGTCGGTGGCGCGGGCCGGGGCGCCGGCGTGGCGGTGCACGATCGCGGCGTACAGGAGGCGGTTGGCCAGGTCGGCCCGGTCGGCCATGGCCGAAGCGGTGTCCCGGTCCTCCACGTCGGCGGCCCGGTCGGCGACCGTCGTGTCGTCGTTCCCGGTGGCGTTCGGTCCCTGGGTGCTGGCGCGGGGGTCGGCGGCCAGGGTGTCCAGGCGGGTCAGGTACTGGCGGTAGTCGTGCCCGCGGGTGGTCACGACCTGTCGCAGCAGGGTGGTCCAGGTCAGGTCGCGGCGTTGGTTCATCGCCGAGGACCACAGCCGGGCGGTCTTGACCGCGTGGAAGAAGACGCCCTTGCCGTTGAGGTTGGTCTCGGCCGTCGGGCCGCCGTCCTGGTGCTCGTGCTCGTGGTCGAGCTGCCAGCGCTGCGGCGGGGTCCGCTCCCCCGGGCCGCGCCCGTACACGTCGGCCGCCGCGACCTGCCGGCGCATGTCCGCGTCGGGCCGGTAGGCGCTGATCGTGCGCTCGATGCACCGCCCGTCGGCCGGATCGACCAGGATCCGGTGCATCGTGGTCCCCGGAGCCAGCACCAGCTCCCGCGCCTGACCCGGGGTCAGGAACGCCGGGTGCAGCCCCACCAGCTCGGCCACCGTGCCCGACCACGCCACTCCCGGCAACGGGACCTGCCCTACCACCGGCCAGCCCGGTGGCACGGCCATCGGTGCCGGCGCGCACGGCCAGGGCGACGCGTCCGGAGAGGGCGACGCGTCCGGAGAGGGCGACGCGTCCGGAGAGGGCGACGCGTCCGGCGAGGGCGGTGGCGCTCCTGGCGGGGTGGGCGGCCCTGCTGAGGACGGCAGGGCCGACTGGTCCCCGCATCGTCGGGCGAGCCAGTCCGGCAGCGGAGGCCAGCCAGGGCCGGCCAGGGTCAACGACCCGAGCCCGGTTCGACCATCACCGGCCTCGTCAGTGCCGACGACGCCACCTGGGCCGTGCGCACGCTCGGGGCCCGAGCCGGAGCGGGTGTGCGCGCACCGGGGGCAGGCCACCTCACCGGTCAGGCAGTCCCACGGGACGACGACCTGCAGGTCCACCGGTGGGGTCGCCGTCGTGACCGCGGCCAGGGCGTCCAGGTCCTGCGGTGTGAGCAGCTCATCGACGACCTGGGGAATCGCGACCGTGCCGTGCAGCAGGAGACTGGCGCACAGGTCCGAGCGCAGCTGGGCCAGCGAGCGTTCCTCCCCCGCACCCCTCAACGTCCTGGCCATCCGGTCGATGCGGGCGAACACGCCCACGCCCGAGATCAACGGGGTGCGCACACCCACCGTGGCGGTCCCGTCGTCATGCACCCGCAACCAAGCGTCCCGCCCCGCGACCGCCTCGTCGCGGGCGGCCCGCGCGGACCGCTCGTCCCTGCCCCTGGCCCGGACCACCTCACGCTCGAGCGCGGCGTAGAACTCCTTGACCGCCCACGCCCGACCGTGCAACTGCCCGTCCGGATCCAACCGCTCCGGCGCCGCACACGCCACGTCGCTGCCGAAGAGCGCCGAACCGATCATGCTCACGTCCTCGGTCGGCAGCGACCCCGCCTTGGTCCAGAACCGGCGCACCAGGTGCCAGGGCACCTCACCGCGGCGCAACGCACCCAGCACCGCTCCGACGATCCCCTCCGGCGCGCACGCCACCGCGACCATGTCCCGGGCCTCTCCGCGGCCCAGACCCAGAGCCACCTCCAGCTCGGCAGCCACCAACGACTTCACCCGCGCCCGCCACCTGCCCCAGGCCGTGGCCGACAACCCCGCCGAGTCCCCGATCCCCTTCTCCTGCAGCAACCGCCGCCCCGTGCGCACCGCCAGATCCGCCACCGCGACCAGCTGCACCGCCTCCATCCGGCACCGCAACAACGCCAGCACCCCCACCCCGTGGACGGCCTGCAGGTCCATGGCCGGGGCAGTGAGAACTCCCTCGTGCTCCGCCGCCACCACGGCCGCACCCGCCATCGCCTCCACCGTCGCCGCTCCCAGGCCCAGATCGGACAGCACCCGACCCAGAGCCCCGACCGGGTCGGCCAACGCCAACCCCGGATCGTGCTCGACCGGCGGCTCGACCCAGGCCCCGGGGCCGGTCACATCCTGCCAGTCCAACGACTCCCCCACCGCGCATCCCTCGGCGTCATAGGGCTCCACGTCCTCCCACGGCGGCTCCACCACCGCAACACCAGGACCCGACCCACCCGACACCCACGACGCCCCACCACCACGACCGGCACTGCGACTGCCACCCATCGAACCCCTCCTCCCCAGACATCCCCCTGCCTGAGACCCATATTAGGACACCTGTTCGAAGAGCGCAAGAGGTATCCCCAACCCTCTTGGGCCACCAGGTGGCGCAGTCCGACCGTGACAGCTGGTGGGCCGGCCCGGGGGGCGGGCGAGGATCGGGACTGCGCGGACCTGCTCGGGGCACGTCGGAGCGGGTCAGAGGACAGGCAGACCACGGACTCGGCGCCCGGACCGAGGCGCCGGGACGCTCAGGCAGCCCGGCTCCCACGGCATCCCGATCGACCCACGAGGTCGGATCGGCTTGTGCTTCGCAGGATGAACACCCGCCCGTACCCGCCCGACCGTCCACCAGAGACCCCGAGGTACCCGGCGGCGCGACGGGTAACGACGCGACTCCCCCTCGACGGACGCGCCTCCCTCGTCCCGCGCGACTCCCCCTCGACCGACGCGCCTCTCCCTCGACCCCTACACCTTCCCCCCGACCCGCGTGCCTCCCCCTCGACCCGCGCCGCGTCAGGGGTTGTGGTCGACGGCCGCCCGGCGGGCGAACATCTCCTGGGCGAACCGGGTCACGGGCCCGGCCCCGTCCCCCAACGACCTCGGCATGACGACCGGGGCCGGCAGCTCGAGCCCGGTCGCCGTCGTCGCAGGCCCCGTCACCTCGATCCGCGTCACCGCGCAGACGTCCCGGACCGACGACGTGATCCACACCTCGTCGGCCTCGTCGAGGACCGCGACCGGAAGGTGCGCCTCGACGACCTCCACCCCCTCCGCGCGCAGCCACTCGATCGTGAGGGCACGGGTCACGCCCGCCAGCGGACCGGCAGTCAGCGCCGGCGTCATCACCACCTCACCGAGGACGACAAACACGTTGGACCCGGTCCCTTCGCACAGCTCCCCCGCCATGTTCGGCAGGAGCGCCTCGGCGGCTCCGGCCCGTTTCGCGGCCGCGAGAGCGACCACGTTCTCGGCGTACGACGTCGTCTTCAGCCCCGTCAGCGCACCTCGTTCGTTGCGCGCCCACGGAACGACCGCGACCGCGGTCGTGCGCGGCGGCGGCTCCTGCTCCTGCCCGGTCACGAGGTATGTCGTGCCACCCGTCCCGCGCTCGCTCCCCAGAGGTCCGGGGCCGGCCGTGACGGTGTACCGCAACCGGCCGAAGCTCATCGGGCCGACCCCGAGAACGGCGTCGATCCCCTCCTGGACCCGGTCCCGGTCCAGCGGTGACAACCCCAGCCCCGCCAGGGACCGGTCCATCCGGGCGTGGTGCCGGTCGGCGGCGAAGACCACCCCGTCGACGACCTTGGCCGTCTCGAACACCCCGTCGCCCACGGTGAACCCGTGGTCCAACGGCAGCAGGGCCGGCTCGGCCGGCCCCACGAGGCGCCCGTCCACCCACACCCGCACCTGCGGCATACCTGCGTCCATGGGGGTCACTCTCGCACGGAGGCCTCCAGCGATAGGGTCAGGTCCGTGGTCAACGCGCTGTACCTGTCCTCGGCCGAGACGCAGTCCGGCAAGTCCGCACTGGCCGTCGGCCTCCTGGCCGAGCTGTGCGCACGGGGCGGTCGGGTGGGGGTGTTCCGCCCGATCGTGCTCGACACCGCGCACGACCCCCTCCTCGAGCTGCTCCACCCGATGTCCACCTCCCCCGCAGAGGCGTCCGCGGCCGTCGGGGTGACCTACGACGACGTCCACCAGGGGCATGACGCAGCCGTCGGCGCCGCGGTGGAGCGGTTCCACGCCTACGCCGCCGAGCACGACACGGTCCTCGTCGTCGGGTCCGACTTCACCGGGGTGCCCGCGCCGACGGAGTTCTCGGTCAACGCCGCCATCGCCGCGCACCTGGGGGCACCGATGGTGCTGGTGGTCCCCTGCCTGGACCGGTCGCTCGAGGAGAGCGTCACCGCGGCCCAGGTCATCTACTCCGAGGCGAGGAGCAGGCACGCCGACGTCGCGGCGGTCGTCGCGAACCGGGTGCCGTCCGAGCAGGGGGAGGCCGTCCGCGCGGGCATCGTGGAACGGCTCCGCTCGGAGGTCACGCCCACCGGAAAGCGGCGGGCCAGCGTCGGCACCGCCGCCCCGGTCTTCACCGTGCCGGGGGACCCCCTCCTCAGCGCCCCGACGATGCGCGACCTCATGGCGGCCGTCGACGGGCGGCTGCTGCTGGGCGAGGAGTCGCTGCTGGACCGCGAGGTGACGGGCATGGTCGTGGCCGCCATGACCATGCCGCACGTCCTCGACCGGCTCCACGAGGGGTGCGCCCTGATCTGCCCGGGGGACCGCGAGGAGGTGCTGCTGGCCTCGCTGCTGGCCCACCGCGCCTCGACGTTCCCGTCCCTGTCCGGCATCGTCCTCAACGGGGGCTTCCTGCCCAGCGAGCAGGTCCACCGCCTCGTGGAGGGCGTCGGCGTCGAGCTCCCGGTCGTGACCTGCACGACGGGGACGATGACCACGGCCACCGCCATCTCTCGGGTCCACGCCCGGATCGGTCCGGGCTCGACCCGCAAGATCGAACGCGCGCGGGCCCTGGTCCACCAGCACGTCGACATCGACACCCTCCTGCCCGTGGGCGGCCACGCCGGGGCGACCGGGCCCCGGGTCGTCACCCCCCTGATGTTCGAGCACGAGCTCACCGCACGGGCCCGGGCCGCCGACGCCCACATCGTCCTCCCCGAGGGCGTCGAGGACCGGATCCTGCAGGCGGCGGACACGCTGCTGGCCCGCCGGGTCTCCCGCCTGACCCTGCTCGGCGACGAGGGCGAGGTCCGCGCCCGGGCCGCCGCCCTCGGCCTCCACCTCGACGAGGCGGCGGTCGTGGACCCGCAGAGCAGCGACCTGCGCCAGGGCTTCGCGGAGGAGTACGCCCGGCTGCGGGCCCACAAGGGGGTCACGCCCGAGACGGCGTGGGACGTCGTCGCCGACCCGGCCTACTTCGGCACGATGATGGTGCACGGCGGACAGGCCGACGGGATGGTCTCCGGCTCGATCACCACGACCGCGCACACCATCCGTCCGGCCCTCGAGATCATCCGGACCGCGCCGGGCGTCTCGGTGGTCTCCAGCGTCTTCTTCATGCTGCTGGCCGACCGCGTCCTGGTCTACGGAGACTGCGCCATCAACCCCGACCCGACCGCCGAGCAGCTGGCCGACATCGCGATCTCCTCGGCGCGCACGGCCGCGAAGTTCGGGGTGGACCCGCGGCTGGCGATGCTGTCCTACTCCACCGGCGGCTCCGGCTCGGGCGCGGACGTGGAGAAGGTCCGCGAGGCGACCGCGATCGTCCGCGACCAGGCCCCGGACATCCAGGTGGAGGGACCGCTGCAGTACGACGCCGCGGTCGACCCCGCCGTCGCGGCGACCAAGATGAAGGACTCCCCCGTCGCCGGTCGCGCCACCGTCCTGATCTTCCCGGACCTCAACACCGGCAACAACACCTACAAGGCGGTCCAGCGCAGCGCCGGCGCCATCGCGATCGGCCCGGTCCTCCAGGGCCTGAACGCCCCGGTCAACGACCTGTCCCGCGGAGCGACCGTGCGCGACATCATCAACACGGTGGCGATCACCGGCATCCAGGCGAAGGGCTGACATGACCTCCACCGGCACGACCGCACCGGACGCCCGTTCCACCCGACGGGTCCTCGTCGTCAACGCCGGCTCCTCCTCGCTGAAGTACCAGCTCGTCGACCCCGACACCGGTGCCTCCGACGCCACCGGCCTGATCGAGCGGATCGGGCTGCCCGCCGGTCGCGTGCGGCACACCTGCGCCTCCGGCACGCACGCGCACGAGACGACGGTCCCCGACCACGTCCACGCCATGGAGCTGCTGCGTGCCGCCTTCGCCGAGCACGGTCCCGACCTGGCCGGGGTGCAGCTCGTCGCGGTCGGTCACCGCGTTGTCCACGGCGGTGCCGACTTCAGCGAGCCCATCGTGGTCACCCCCGCGGTCGTGGACGCGATCCGACGGCTCGTCCCGCTCGCCCCGCTCCACAACCCGGGCAACCTCCAGGGGATCCAGGTCGCCCAGCAGGTCTTTCCGGACGTGCCCCAGGTCGCGGTCTTCGACACCGCGTTCCACCAGACCATGCCCGCGGCCGCGTCGACGTATGCCGTGCCGCAGGCCTGGCGCGAGCAGTACCGCGTGCGCCGCTACGGCTTCCACGGCACCTCCCACGCCTACGTCTCGCGCCGCGTCGCCGACCTCCTGGGCCGTCCCCTGGAGGACGTCGCCACGATCGTGCTGCACCTGGGCAACGGCGCCAGCGCGACCGCCGTCGACGGTGGCCGCAGCGTCGACACCTCGATGGGAATGACGCCGCTGGAGGGGCTCGTCATGGGCACCCGGCCCGGGGACGTGGACCCCGGGTTGCCACGGCACCTGGCCGAGGTGGCCGGTCTGGGCGTCGAGGACTACGACCGGGCCCTGTCGAAGGAGAGCGGTCTGCTGGGGCTCACCGGGTCCGCGGACATGCGGGACGTCGAGCGCCGCATGGACGAGGGCGACGCCGACGCCCGGCTGGCCTTCGACGTGGTCGTGCACCGCCTCCTGCACTACGTGGGGGCGTATGCCGCGGTGCTGGGTCGGCTGGACGCGATCGTCTTCACCGCGGGGATCGGCGAGCACAGCCCCCTCGTGCGCGCCGCCGTCGTCGAGCGCCTCGCCGGCTTCGGCGTGCGGCTGGACGGGGCCGCGAACGAGGCGGCCGACGGCGAGACGTGCATCAGCACACCGGACAGCTCGGTGGCGGTCTGGGTGGTGCCGACCAACGAGGAGTGGGAGATCGCCAGCCAGGCCGCCGAGCTCGTCGCCCGGGGCTGACGGAGCCAGACCGGACACCCGCCGGGACGGCACGGGATCAGGTCTGGCTCAGCAGCAGCTGGTCGCCCCAGAGGTAGCGCTCGAAGACCGGTCCGCGGAACCCGTCGGCGTGCAACCTCAGGCCTCCCTCCTCGACGCTGAAGCGCGCCTCGAGGTACAGGCCGAGATAGCACCAGGTGCCGCGCTCCGCGTCGAGCCGCAGCATGTCCCCCGTCACGGTGTAGGTGCCCTCGCAGTGGGCCTCAGCACCCTCGACCTGTCCGGACGTGGCCACGTCCCGCACGACGCGGAACGACCTGTCCTCCAGGTGCAGCCGCATCCCGGCTGCCTCGCCGAGGATCTCGGCGGACAGAGCGGCGAGCTCCTCCGTCGAACGCTGGTCGAGGGTCGCTCCCTGCTCTGCCTCGACACCGGCCCGCATGTCCGCGTGGAAGTCCTCGGCGCGTCGACGCAGCACGTAGCTGCCGTCCAGGTCGGTGGCTGTCGGCCCGTCCCGCAGCTGCCCCAGGGACGGGCAGGACCCCTCGAAGCCGAAGCTGCGGCACTCGGCCGTCGTCAGGGGCCGGTTCAGCCCCTCCCGTGCGACCGCGATGAGCTCGCCAGGGTCCGTGAGGACCGTGTCCAGGGTCCCGTCGTCGCGCAGCAGGACCAGTCGCCGGTCGTCGAGCCAGGCCACGGCGTGAACCGCCTGGCTGACGGGGATTTCGTGCACCAGGTCCAGGGTCCCGGTGTCCCACAGGCGAACCAGGCCCTGCGCGGCGGCCGTGGCCACGCGACTGCCGTCGGGGCTGAGCTCGGCGTCCATCACGGTGCCCTCATGCAGCGACTGTCGTGTGTGCTGCGGGACCAGCGACTCCCGGTCGAGGACGTGCAGCGTGGCGTCCGCGCCGCCGCCCGGCGCGCCGACGTTCGTGACGCCGACGAGGTCACCGCCGCCCAGGAAGCCCACGACGGGCATGTACGAGGCGTCGAGCACGGGCGCCGCCGAGCGTCGTGCCACCTTCCAGCTGTCCACGTCCAGGACGACGACGTGGCCGGTCTCGGTGCTGACGACCAGCTCCGTCCCGTCCGGGGTGAAGACGAGGTGCGTCGGGGCCCCACCGGTCTCCGGGTCGGCGACGGTCCCTGCGTGCAGGAGCTCTCCCGAGCCGGTGTCCCACACGGTCAGGCCCCCGGACGACCCGGGGCAGCTGATCGCGGCCACCAGCCCACCGTCCGGTGAGAACGCCACGGCGCACGGGTCCAGGAAGAACGGCTGCTCCGGGAACGGCGCGCAACCCTCCGTCACCGCACCCCTCTCGCCCCAGACGAGCGGGCACATACCCCCCAGCCGGACGGGGTCGGCCCGAGCGTCGTCGGCCAGGACCTCGAGGTAGAGCTGGTTGACCGCCCCGGCGGGCGCCGCCGGAGGACTCCCCACGGACTCGCGCCACTGCATACCGGAGTCGGACCACACGACCCGTCCGGCGTCCAGCTGCGTCGTCCGAGCCGTCGCGAGATCGGTGCGGTGGTGGCTCCACGAGGAGGCATCTTCGCAGCGGACGCTCGTGTGCACACCGCCGTCCCGGACCATCATCTCGGTGATGTCGCTCGTGACGGGGCACACCCGGCCCCGGGTGCCGCTCTCCCCGCGGTTCGGGTCCACGACCGACACCTCGATCCCCGCCGCGTCCGCCACGGTGACCAGCCCGTCAGCCGCCACCGACACGCTGCCGGCGCGGAGCCCCCGGTGCGAGCCGAGGCGTTCACCCGTCCGGACGTCCCACCAGCTGACGGTGCCGTCCTCGGTGACGGTGGTCAGGCTCTGCCCGTCGGGGTGGAAGTCAGCATAGAAGCCGATCCCCCTGGGGTCCTGAAACGTCACCTCGTTGCCGGTGGCCACCTCGCGCACGGTCCATGCGTTCAACCCCTGGAGCACCCAGGCACCGTCCGGGGAGACGTCGCGCAGCGTGTCCCCCGCCCACCGGGCGACCTCCTCCCCGGACGCCAGGACCCGCACGACCACCTCGCGAGTCCCGCCCGCACGGTCCTCGTGCACGACGAACCGGCCGTCGGCGCTCAGACGCGCGGACCCGACGAGGTTCGTGATGCCCTCAGCCAGCACCGTCCGCTCACCGGACCCACGGGCGACCAGGACCAGGTCGCGTCCCTCGCTCAAGGTCCAGTCGCAGCTCGGGCTCGCGGCGGCGTAGACCACGACATGCGTCTGCGTGGCGCTGAGGAGGCCTCCGCCGCACGCGCCGACGTCGACGACGTCCTCGAGCTCGTAGGTCTCGGTGTCGTAGATGTGCACCCCGAGCAACGTCGGCGGCGGTTCGTCGTTCGGCGGACCGATGCGTCCCGTGTGCGTGGGGTTCCACAGCACACCGGCCGCGAGCTCGGTGCCGTCGGGGGTGAAGTAGGCCCTGTCGAAGATGGCCGACGCAGCGTCCAGCGTCCTCGGAAGCTCGAGGGTGGCCACGGGCCGACCGTCGAGCTGCTGCACCTCGACGAACCGGGTGCCGGCGTCGGGCCACTCACTGGTCATGGCCACCCGGTCCCCGTCCGGGTGGAGGTCGGCGGTGAGTCGACCGAACGCGTGCGGGAAGGTCAGACGGGCCACGACCTGGTCGGTCGCGAGGGCCTGGTGCAGGGCGGCCGAGGTTTGGACGCTCGGTGTCTCCGGACCCGCCTCGGCAGCGGCCACGGCGAGCGTGCGCCCCAGACCGGGGTCCGAGTTCATGGCCTGCAGCGAGGACGCCGCCAGCTCGTGGGCCCGTGCTCGGAGCGCCTCGACGTCGGCACGGTTTGCCTGCCGCACCGCGGACGTGCCGAGGAGCGTGGCCACGAGAGCCACGACGGCCACGGCGGCGGCCAGGGCGCGGAGCCGTCGCACGCTGCGCCTCTGCCGTGCCGCCTCCTCCTCCAGACGGCGCACCTCACGCTGGTGGACCGTCCGGCCGGCGTCGAGGAACTCGCGCTCTACCTGGGTCAGCGACGGGCCGACGCGGCGCTCCCACTCGGAAGCTGCGGCCAGACGCGCGCCGCGGTACAGCTCGTCCTCAGGACGGCCGCTCGCGTCCCACGCGAGCGACGAGTCGGTGAGGTGGTGCCACAGCAGCTGGCCCTGCAGGTCCTCGGCGAGCCAGCGCCGCAGGCGCGGCCAGGCACGGACGAGCGAGGCGTGGGCGATCTCGACAGCACCCTGGTCGCGGGTGAGCAACCGGGCGCGGACCAGCCGCTCGACGATGCGCTGCCGCTGGTCGTCCGGGGCAACCACGTCCCGCGGCATCCGGGTGAGCACCGGCTCGCGGTCGGGGCTGGGGGTGACGAGCCGCAGGAGCAGGTCGCGCAGCGCGGACCGCTCCTCGGCCGTGAGGTCGCGGTAGACGTGCTCGGCCGACTGCGCCACGGCACCCTGGATACCGCCCGAGGCCTCATACCCTGACACGGTCAGGGTGCGTCCCTCGCGCCGCTCCCACGTCTGCCGGAGGGCGTGGGCCAGCATCGGCAGGGCCCCGGGCTCCTCGGCCACGTCGCGGACGAGGACGTCCACCAACCCCGGTTCGAGCAGCAGGCCGGCGACCCTCGCCGGGCCCTCGACGACCTCGCGCAGGGCCGTCGGCTCGAGGCGGGCCAGCAGGTAGAGGCCGGGCTCGAGAAGCCGGACGAGGTCGGGGTAGGCCGCGAGCTCGCCCAGACGGTCTGCCGAGACGGCGAGCACCGGACGGACTCGCGGGGCGAGGTCGACGAGAGTGGCCGCGAAGCTGCGGCGCTCGACCTCGCGGTCGCAGAGGGTGACCAGCTCCTCGGCCTGGTCCACGACGAGGACCACGTCGTCCCGGGGTCCGACGCCTGCCAGGCTCGTCTCCAGACTGGACAGGGGACGCGCGCCGGGGGTCATGACGACGACCCGGTGGCCGCCGTCGGCCAGGCGGGCCGACACCCCTGCTCGCACGAGGGAGGACTTGCCGGACCCGGACGGACCGACGACTGCGAGCACCCCGTGGGCCGTCCACATCGTCAGACATTCCAGGATCTCCCGTTCCCGACCGAAGAACGACGCAGCGTCGTCCACGTCGAAGGGGACGAGTCCGGGGTACGGCGGCTGACCGGAGGGTGAGGGTGCCGTGCTCCGGTCCAGCGCCGGGTCCTGACGCAGGATCGCCTTCTCGAGCCCAACGAGCTCCGGCCCGGGATCGAGGCCGAGCTCGTCGAGAAGGTGCTCGCGAGCCGTGCGCAGGGTGGCGAGCGCGTCGGCCTGCAGGCCGGACTGGTACTGCGCCCGAGCCAGGAGGTGCCAGCGTCGCTCCCGCAGCGGCTGCTCGCCGACGCGCGTCCGTGCCTCGGCCAGCACCTCGTGGTGCTGGCCGGAGGCGCTGCGCGCCTCGAGCGACAGCTCCTCGGCCTGCAGCCGCAGAGCAGTGAGCCGCTCGGCCTCGAGGCGTCCTGGCTCCCACTCCTCCAGCTCCGGCAGGGGGTGGCCGCGCCACAGGTCCAGGGCCCGCCGCGCGGTGTAGGCGGCGCGGTCCGGCTCACCCACCGCGAGCTGCTCCACGCCCTCCGCAAGCAGTCTCTCGAACCGGCGGGCGTCCACGTCGTGCGCCGGAACGACGAGCCGGTAGCCGCTGGGCCCGGTCCGGATCGCCTCCGCCCCCAGCACGCGGCGCAGGCGGACCACGCAACCCTGGACCACCTTGGCGGCGCTGGCAGGGGGAGCCTCGCCCCACAGAGCCCCGGCGAGGGCGTCCACCGACACCTCCTGACCGAGCCTGGTGACGAGGGCCGCCAGCACCACCCGGTCGCGCGGTGCCAGGGACGGGGTCCCGTCATCCGTGACGAGCGGTCCCAGCACGTTGATGGCCATACCTCACGGTCCCGTCGGCCTTGACGTCGCGTCTAGACCATCCCACCTGCATGTTTACCGGGCTGATACCGGTGCTGCACCAGACCGGTACCGCCCGGACACATGGTGTTGGCACCGGGCCGCAGGGGCTCGGGAGAGCACGACCACCACCATGAGGAGTTGCCACCATGAGCTTCCAGAACCTCGACCTGGCCCGTTCGCTCGCCGTCGAGCGCGAGCGGGACCTGCAGGTCCGGCTCGCCCGCCGTCAGGCCGAGATCAGCCGGCCGGCCGTTCCCCGACACCTGTCCCCAGCGGCCGACCTGGCCCAGCGATGGCACGACGCGCTCGTGCACCTGCACCTGCACCTGGCGCACCGTCCCGTCCGGTGACGAGCGCCCACGCACCGAAGGAGACCCGTCATGAGCACCATCCGTACCCGCGTCACCACGACCCTGGCGGCGACCGGCCTCACCGCCGTGCTCGCCGCCTGCGGCTCCGTCACGGCCTCGGACCCGCCCGCCGTCGAGCCGGCGGCACCGGCCCCCGTGCAACAGGGGGTGCAGTACTCCGACTCCGACATCCTGCTCAAGCAGAAGGTCGCCGAGCTCCGGCGCAACCGCCCCGACCCCGGTTGCGAGCCCGCCCTGCTGGACCAGGTGATCAGCGACCACGTCCGCGAGCAGCTGCAGCAGCAGTGCCAGGAGGACGCCGCGTTCCACGACCGCTGGAACGACCCGCGCAAGGGCGGCGGCGTGCCGACGTTCGAGTGAGGTGGGCACGAGGGGCCGGGGGCGTCGCCCGCGGTCCCTCCCGCACCGTCGGCCGGTCAGCCCGGCGTGTCCGTCACCACCCGGCCGGCCGGGCGGCTGGGGACCGCCTCCAGGAAGTGCGGCTCGGTCAGGCCCGCGGCCGCGAAGGCCGCCGCCACCTCCCCCGCCGCGTGCTCGACCTGTTCCCGCCTCACCAGCGCGACTGCCGAGCCGCCGAACCCTCCCCCGGTCATGCGCGCGCCCAGGGCGCCGGCCCCGAGGGCCGCGTCGACCGCGAGGTCCAGCTCGCGGCAGGAGACCTCGTAGTCGTCCCGCAACGAGGCGTGGGAGGCGGTCATCAGCGCACCCGCACGTGCGGCGTCCTGCTCGCGGAGCGCCCCCACGAGGTCCAGCACCCGGTCGTTCTCCGTCACGACGTGACGGACCCTGGCCATCCCGTCCGGGACGTCCGCCAGCACCCGGCGCACGTCCGCGTCCTGGAGCCGTGCCGGGTCCAGCTCCCGCAGGGAGCCCACCCCGAGGGCCGCGGCGGCCCGCTCGCAGGTGGTGCGGCGCGCGGCATACTGCCCGTCCGCGAGGGAGTGGTGCGCGCGGGTGTCGACGACGAGGAGCTCGTGCCCGGGAAGGGTCCAGGCGACCGGGACGACCGTGAAGTCCCGGGCGTCGAGCAGCAGCAGGTGCTCGTCGACGGCGCGGAGCGAGACCGTCTGGTCCATCCCCCCCGTCGCGGCACCGGCCACCTCGTTCTCGGCGCGGACGCATGCGGCGACGAGCTCCTCCACCGGCAGGTCGACCAGGCCGGGCACCAGGTCGCGCAGCGCCACCGCCACCGAGCACGACAGGGCGGCCGAGGAGGAGAGCCCGGCGCCCAGCGGGACGTGCCCGTCGACGAGGACGTCCAGACCGACCTGCCCGGGCCCGACGCGCTCCGCCAGCACGTGCGCGACCCCGGCTACGTAGGCCGCCCAGCCCTGCGGGCGCCCCGCAGCCACCGAGTCGACCGAGCCCTCCCACCCCTCGCGCGCCTGGAGCGAGGCCAGCCGCAGCCGGCCGTCGTCGCGCCGACGCACCGCCGCGTAGGTGCGGTGGGGCAGGGCGAGGGGCAGCGCGTAGCCACCGTTGTAGTCCGTGTGCTCTCCGATGAGGTTGACCCGGCCGGGAGCGGCCCACAGCCCGTCCGGGGACCGCCCGAACCGGTCGCGGAACGCGCCGCTCAGGCCGGCGGCGACCTCGGGGTCCACGGCCGGCCTCAGCCACCTCGGCGGCTCCGCACCCTCCGTGGACGTGCTCACCGGACCTCCACGGCCTGCAGCAGGTGGGCGTGCTCAGGATGGAGCGGCACCATCGGCAGACCCACCTCCTCGAGCACCCGGCCCGGCAGCACGAGGCCGGTGCGGGCCCACGGCACCACGGGTCGCTCCTCGAGCAGCCCCTCGTCCCCCGGGTCCGGCACCGTCACCCGGTAGCGGCGGTCGGGGTCCAGCCCCGGCAGCCGCACCCGACCGGGTCCGGAGACCGCGCGGCGGACGGCAACGACGCCGTACAGCGCCTCAGCACGGTCCGGCGCCACGACGCCGTGCACCCAGGTCGCGTCGTCGTGGTGGTCACCGTTGACGACCGTGCCACCGTGCAGCAGCGCACGGTGCCGACGGTGGAACGCCACCCACCGGGCGAGCACCTGCAGGTCCTCCTCGGTGGCCGTGGTGAGGTCCCACTCGATCCCCAGGTGCCCCCACAGCGCGGTCTGCGCACGGAAGGACAGGTCGTGCCGCCGCCCGGTCGTGTGCGACCGCGGCGAGCCGACGTGCGTCCCGACCCAGCCGGGCGGCAGCAGCGCGAAGGTCCACCGCTGGATCGGCTGGCGCTCCAGCGGGTCGATGCAGTCCGAGGCCCAGACCCGCACGCAGCGGTCCAGCACGCCCAGGTCGATCCGGCCACCACCGCCGGCGCACGACTCGATCTCCAGCCCCGGGCGCGCCGAGCGGAGCTCGTCCATGAGGCGGTAGGCGGCCAGGGTGTGCGCCCGGACCCCCGGCTCCCCTCCGGGCGTGTGGCCCGCGTCGTTGAGGTACCGGTTGTGGTCCCACTTGAGGTAGGCGATGTCGTAGGTGCGCAGGAGCGCCACCAGCTGGTCGCGCACGTGCGCGTAGGCGCCCGGGTGACCCAGGTCGAGCACGTGCTGCTGACGCGACTCCAGCCCCCGGCGTCCGCCGGCGCTGAAGAGCCACTCCGGGTGTGCTCGCGCGAGGTCGGAGTCGAGGCTGACCATCTCCGGCTCCACCCACAGCCCGAACTCCATGCCCAGCCGGTGGACGTGCTCCACCAGCGGCCCCAGGCCCTCGGGCCACAGGTCCTGGGAGACCACCCAGTCGCCCAGGCTGGTGGTGTCGTCGCGCCGACCCCCGAACCACCCGTCGTCCAGGACGAACCGCTCGGCCCCCACGCGGGCGCCGAGGTCGGCGAGCGCGGTCAGCCGCTCCAGCGACTGGTCGAAGTAGACCGCCTCCCACGTGTTGAGGGTGACGGGCCGGGGCCGGGCGGGAGCGTGCGGACGCGAGCGCAGCCAGGCGTGGAAGCGCCCGGCGACCACGTCGAGGCCGGTGCCGTGCGCGGCATACGTCCAGGGGGTGGTGACCTGCTCCCCCGGTGCCAGGCGCACCTCCCCGTGCTCCAGGGCCTCCCCCGCGCCCAGGACCCGGGCGCCGTTGGCGAGGCGCTCGGCGTAGGTCTGCTGGTTGCCGCTCCACCCCAGGTGCACCGCCCACACCTGTCCGTGCCGGAAACCGAACCCGGGCTCGCCCGCGCACAGCAGGTGGACCGCATCGAGGCCGGTGCGCCCGGTCCGCACCTCGCGCGCGTGCACCCCGGCGGTGAAGGGCTGTCGCTGCGGGATGCGCTCGTAGGTGTGCCGCCCGGTGAAGTCGAGCAGCTCCTGCGCTCGTTCGGGGACGGGCAGGGTGGTGCGCACGGCACCCAGCTCGTACGGGTCCTGACCGGTGTTCGTCAGCGTCGCGCGCACCCGCAGGAGCCCGCCCGGGTGCAGCTCGAGCTCCAGGAGCAGACCCAGGTATGCCGCGGGGTCGGTCGCGCGCGCGAGCACCCGTCGGGTGCCGTCGGCCTCGGTGGACGACTCCACGTCCTGGGTCGTGCGGAAGGCGGGCGACCAGTCGCGGCCGGCGCGTGAGCCCTCCACGCCGGGACGACCGATCCAGGCACGACCGTGCTCGGGCAGGATGCCGACGGCGTCGGCGACGTCGAAGGGGCTGTCCCCCACCGCTTCCCGGGCCGCGAGACAAAGCGCCGCGAGGTCCCGCTCGCCCAGCTCTCCGAGGTCCGCCCCCCAGTGGCGGATGACCGGCAGCAGGTCGCCGACAAGCTCGAGGACCACGGAGGTGCCGGCGGCGCGCAGGTGCAGGTGCCGGGTCGTCCCGGAGGGATGCAGGGTCACCGGACCACCTCACCGGAGGGAGGCCCGCGTTGTCCAGTCCGTCCCGTGACCGGCCGACGGCCCTACAGTGGGAGGACACCCCACGGGGCCGTGCTGGCGCGGACGGCCCACGACGGACGGGAGAGGTCACGGCCACCACCACGGCGCAGCAGGCCGTCACGGTCGGACGCGGACGACCGCGGCTGCTGGGGCTCGACGCGGCCCGCGGGCTGGCGATCATCGGGATGATCGTGGTCAACGTGGGGCCGACGAACGCCGACACCGTCCTCGAGCGGCTCTACCTGCTCCCCTTCGGCCGCGCCTCGGTGCTGTTCGTCGTCCTGGCGGGGCTCGGGATGGGCCTGTTCATGCAGCGCCGTTCGGGCCGGGTGCTGTGGCGGTCGCTGGTCTGGCGGGTGCTGCTGCTCCTCGTGCTCGGACTGGTCCTGCAGACCCTCACCCAGCGGGTGAGCGTCATCCTGTCCACCTACGCCCTCCTCTTCCTGCTGGCCCCCCTCGTGCGGCACCTGGGCACCCGTGCCCTGGTGGCGGTGACGGGGGTGCTCCTCGTCGCGGGGCCGGTGTGGATCGTGGCCCACGACGTGGTCAGCCCGGGCATCCACGCCCAGGAGGGGGTGGACCTCAGGACCCCTCCGGTGGACGCGCTGCACTCGCTCCTCGTCACCGGTCCCTATCCCCTGGCCAGCTGGACCGTCCCCTTCCTCGTGGGTCTGCTCCTGGCCCGGGCGGACCTGTGGAGCACCGCGGTGCTGCGGCGGCTCGCGGTCTGGGGTGCGGTGGCCGCGGTCGCGGGCTTCCTCGTGGCCGACCTGGCCTACGCCGCGCTGGGGTCCCGTGCGGACCACGGGTGGCTGCGGCTCCTCACGGGCGTGGCGCACGGGCAGATGCCGCTGTGGCTGGTCAGCGCCACCGGTGGCGGTGTGTTCGTCGTCGCTGTGTGCCTGCGGATCTCCCGGCGGCCCGGCCGCCCGCTGCGCCGGCTGGGGGTGCTGGGGACCTACGCGCTGAGCATCTACGTCGCCCACGTCCTCGTCCTGGCGGTGCTGCCGCCGCCCGAGGGTCTGCTCTCCTTCCCCGTCGGGGCCGCCGTGAGCGCGACCATGGTCGTCACCTTCTACCTCCTGGCACTGGCGTGGAGCCGCACGGGGCTTCCCGGCCCGCTCGAGTGGGTCCTGCGCCACCCGTGGCTGCGGCCCGCCCCTTCCGGTGGTCCCGGGGCCGCACCTCCTCCCGACGGGAAGGACCGCTGAGATGACCCGCATCCCCGGTGCCCGAGGACTGCTCGTCGCGGCCCCGCTGGTGCTGCTCGGCCTCGCCGGGTGCACCGGGGACGGGACGTCCGGTCCTCCGGCGCCCGCGGACGGGACCACGGGCCCCACGGCCACCGACGCCGCGGCTCCGACCGCCGTGCCGGCACCCGCGCCGGTCGACGACGGGGCGACGACCTCCTCGGCACCGGAGGCGGCCGAGGACACGTCCGCGAGCACCGGGGACGCCACCCTCCTCGGTGCCCACGGCGTCTCCGCGGGGCACCCGCTGGCCGCGGACGCCGGGATGGAGATGCTCGAGCAGGGAGGGACCGCGGTCGACGCGGCGGTCGCCGCCGCCTTCGCCGACGCGGTCGCGCAGCCCGTCACCTCCGGGCTCGGCGGCGGCGGGGCCGCCCTCGTGGCCGACGGCGGAGAGGTCACCAGCTTCGACTACCGGGAGGTGGTCAACGACGCCGGCGTGATCCCCCCGGGCGGGGCCGGGATCCCCGGGTTCGTGGCCGGCATGGAGCGGCTGCACGCCGAGCACGGCGACCTGCCGTGGGCCGAGCTGCTGCGACCGGCCGTCGAGCTGGCCCGGTCCGGCGTCCCGGTGTCGGACTTCCTGGCCTCGACGATGGTGCTGCCCGGCGTGGACGCCTACCTCGCGGACCTCCCGCACTTCCGTGGGGCGGACGGTGCCCTCCTCGGCGAGGGCGACCTGCTCGTCCAGGAGGAGCTGGCCCGCACGATGACGGTGATCGCCGAGGAGGGGGCCGACGCCTTCTACGAGGGAAGCCTGGCCGACCGCCTCACCCAGGAGCCCGGGATGGACGCCGGCTCCCTGGCCGGCTACGAGCTGCAGGTGTCGGTTCCGCCCTCCGGCCCCGTCGGTGACCTCACCCTCGTCTCGGCCGCGCCCCCGCTGCCCGGGGCGGCGCTGGTGCAGCTGGTGCAGATCGCCGAGGCTGGCGGCATCGGTGAGGTCGACCCCTGGTCGCCCGACTTCGTGCAGCTGCAGTCGCAGGCCTGGGCGGTGGCCGAGGAGTCGGTGCAGACCCTGGTCGGCGATCCGGACTTCGTCGACGTGCCCGTCGACCGGCTCACCGACCCTGGCCAGAACGCGCAGATCGCGGCCGAGCTCGTGGGCACCGACGCCGCACCCGGCGCGGCCGCGCCCTTCGAGGGCGGCGGCAACACCACCCACGTCTCGGTGGTGGACGCGGACGGGACGGCCGTGTCGATGACCAACACGATCACCCACTACTGGGGCACCGGCCGCTACGTCGACGGGTACTTCCTCAACGACCAGCTCACCCGCTTCGAGGCGCTGGGGACCACGTCCGCCAACGAGCCCTCGCCGGGGCGCCGCTCGGTGAGCTGGAGCACCCCCTCCCTGCTCCTCGACGACCAGGGCCGGCCGGTGCTGGTGCTGGGCACCCCCGGTGGCCAGCAGATCCCCAACACGATCGCGGCGGCGGTGCTTCGCTGGACACTGCACGACGCGGAGCTGGAGGACCTGGTCGCGGCACCCCGGTTCATCGCCACCGGCGGAGAGATGGTGCTGGAGACGGACGAGCACGCGGCGGAGCTGCGGGAGCGGGGGTATGCCGTGCGCGTGGTCGATCCCGCCACCCGGGCCGACTTCGGGTCCCTCAACGTGCTGGAGGTGGACTGGGAGGCCGGCACGGTCACCTCCGTGGCGGACGGGCGGCGCGCGGCCGGCTTCCGGGTCGAGGAGACCGGGCCCGACGGCTGACCGGGGTGGATCGGCTCAGGCCGGGATCGGGGTCGGGGTCGGGGTCGGGCGCACGGTCCGGACCGCCGCGCCCGCGGCGGCGGCCGTGACCACCACGGTCACCGCCACGAGCAGCCGGTAGTCGACCACCGCGATGAGGACGGCGGCCACGCCGGTGGTCAGGGTCTGCGGCACGTTGATCGCCACGTTGGCGGCGGCGTTGGTCCGTCCCTGCAGGCGTGGCGGCGTGAGCCGCTGACGCACGACCATGAACGCGACGACCGACCAGGTCACCCCGAACCCGAGCACCACCAGGCCGGCGACCAGCAGCACCACGCTGCTGCCGAGGACCGGGGCGATGCCGGCCGCCATGAGCGCCGCCCCCACGCCGAAGGTCCTCGCCTCGCCCCACCGGCCGACCGCCCAGGCGGCCGTGAGCCCGGCGGCCACGGCGCCGATCCCCTGTGCGCTGACCAGTGCACCGAGAGCCGAGGGTGGCAGCCCCATGCCGTGCTCGAGGGCGGGGAAGACGGCCGCGTTGACCAGGCCGGCCGCCGCGCAGACGACGGCGAGCAGGAGCGTGAGCCGGCCCAGCAGGGGCGTGCGCACCAGGTGGCGGAAGCCGGCCGTGACCTCCTGCCGGTAGGAGCCACGCTGGTCGGCGCTCTCCGGCGCAGACTCGACGACGCGGACACCGGCCATCAGCACGGCCGTGAGCAGGAAGCAGGCCGCCGTCACGACGACGACCGCCTGAGGGCCGAGGAGAGCGTAGAGACCGGTCCCGAGGACGGGTGAGACCAGCCGCAGGGACTGGTCGACCGAGGTGAGCAGGCCGTTGCCGGAGGCCAGGTGCTCGTCGGGGAGAAGGTCGCGGACGAGCCCGGACTGGGCGGCTGCGCTGAGGTAGCCCATCGCCCCGTAGGCGAGGACCACGGCATACATGAGCCAGAGCCAGTCGGCCGACCGGACGAGCAGGAGGGTGGCCACGACCGCGGTCACCAGCAGGTTGGCGACCACCAGCAGACGCCGGCGCGAGACCCGGTCCGCCACCTGCCCGAGGACGGGGGCGGCGACGGCGGGAACGCCCAGCATGACGAAGACCATCGCCGCGGCGCTGTCGGAGCCGGTGAGCTCCTTCACCCAGACCGCCACCATGAGGTAGAGCGCGCTGTCGGCCAGGTTGGTGAACACCCACGCCAGGGTCAGCCGCCGGAACCCCGGGTGTTCCCAGGCGGCGGGCCGGCGGCGCCACCACCGGGTCGCGCCGGCGGTGGTCACCGGGGTGGGGGCCGCCACCTCACCCCTCCTGCCGGGGTGCCGGGTCGGGGTTCAGGGTGGCCAGCAGTCGGACGTGACGGGCGCCGACGGGTCGGGTGGTCGGGTCGGAGCGTCGCCCCTGGAACCGGTCCGTGAGCCGCTGGACCTGAGAGCCCAGCTCGGCCAGCTCCTCGGCGGTGGCCCAGAACGCCGAGGTCGTGATGGTCGTCGCCTCGATCCACTCCTGGGGCTCGTCGACGGCACGGGCGAGGAAGCGTGCGACCCGGTCGGCCTCGCGGGTGACGGTGAGGGCGGCCAGCTCCTGCACGGCGTGCATCGACCCAGGAACCCGGGGGTCGGGCCGCGCGTCGAGGTGGGCACCCTGCTCCACCACGCGCCACGGCTTCTCCTTGCCGCGCCGCTCCGCGCGCTCCAGGAACCCGTACTTGGCCAGCATCCGCAGGTGGAAGGAGCAGCTGGCCACCGACTCCCCCACGTGGGCGGCGCACTCGGTGGCCGTCGCCTCGCCGACGTCGCGCAGATGGTCGAGCAGCTCGAGGCGGAGCGGATGCGCCAGGGCCCGGATGCGCTCGGGGTCGGAGATGCGGGTCGGCCGTCCGGTCACCGGCGCACCATACCTCTTGCAAGAGTTCTTTCGCAAGAAGTCTTTCGTGACGTGGCAGGCCGGTGCCCCGTCGGTTCAGGAGAAGTCTCAGGGAGCAGGCATCAACCGTTCGGACAAAAGAAAGACGTTGATGTAGGAGTCGTTGGCCAGGACGACGACTCCGTCCTCGGCCGCCGAGGGAAGGATCAGGAGGGACCGGTAACCGGGCAGGTCCCCCTCGTGGAACAGCCGTCCTGCCTCGTCCTCCATGAGGCCCAGCCCCACCGCGATCCCGTCGTCGACCTCGGTGACGTCGGTCATCTCCGACCAGCTCTCCGGCGACACGAGCCGACCCTCGGTCAGCGCCTCCGCGAACGTCATCAGGTCCTCCGCGGTCGAGACCATCCCGCCCGCGGCGCCCGTCGAGGTCTCCAGCGCCCGGTAGGAGACCGTGTCGGTGCTGCCCGCCGGCATGATCGGTGAGAAGCCGGTGACCGGTTCCGGCCCGTCCGGTCCCAGCGCGGTGTGCGTCATCCCCAGGGGGGCGGTGATGCGGGTACGCAGGACCTCGGCGAACGGTCGGCCCGTGAGCTCCTCGACGATCAGGCCGGCCACCAGGTAGTTCGTGTTCGAGTAGCGGCGGTCCGTCCCTGGTGGTTCGAACTCACGCTCCTCCAGGGCCACCCGCTCGAGGATCTCTGCAGAGGTCCAGCTCCGGTCCCAGTCCTCGCGGACGGCCAGGTCGAAGGAGGCGTCCAGGAAGTCGTGCAGGCCGCTGGAGTGGTCGAGCAGCTGGCGCACGGTGATGTCGTCGGCGAGGTCCAGGCCGGGGAGCACGTCGGTCACCGGGTCGTCGAGCTCGAGCAGGCCCTCCTCGACCAGCTGGAGCACCAGCACGGCCGTGAACGTCTTCGTGATGCTGGCGATCCGGAACACGTGGTCGGGCACCAAAGGGCTGCCCTCCGGGTCCGCGCTGCCGGCCGCGCAGTAGCGCACGGCTCCTTCGGCGCCGATCGCCACGACCGCTCCGCCCGACATCGAGCGGGTGGCGCCCACGAGGACCTCCTGGACCGACTCCGGGGGGCCCGTGCCCCGGGGCTCGACACCCTCCACCGGCGCGTCGCACGGGAGCGGCTGGACCGTCCGGTCCATGGTGTCGGTGTCCAGCGGGAGCGCGGCGGTCGAGCACCCCGCCAGCACGAGGAGGGCGACCACAGGGCCGGCTCCTGCCCGAGTCATCCTGACCACCGCCTTCGACCCCGTCCCTTTCGATGATGCACCCGGCGGACCACGGTGCACAACAGTCCGGGCGTGGGGAGCGCGTCGGATCGGGCCCCGTCGCCGGCTGGTGGGTGGCGACGGGGGCCGATCCGGTGCCGGTGCCGGGGTCAGGAGGTCGCCGAGCAGGCCTCGGTGTAGTCGACCTCGTCGAAGGTCGGGCCCTCGAACCACCCGCCGGCGGACTCCACGCCCAGCGGGGCGTCCGGGTTCGGGGTGGAGACGACGACGCCGCTGGGGACGACCTCCTTGCCCTCGCCCCCATAGACGATCGTCTCGGCCATGCCGGCGAAGTCGACCTCCAGGCCGTCGACCGCCGCACGCACGCCCTCGCGGGTGAGCTCGCCGTTCTCGGCCGCCTGCTCCAGGACCGCGTGCATCGGGTAGCTCATCATCCAGCCGATGATGTAGCCGCCGTTCGCGGGCTCCTCACCGTTCAGCGACTCCTTCATCGCCGCGACGCCCTCGCTGGTGCCGTCCCACTGCTCACTGGGTGCGAGGTGGTTGTACAGCCCGACCAGCGCATCGGCCGCACCGCTCTGCAGCAGCGCCGGGTTCCAGGTCGGCAGGGACCCCACGAACCGGCCCTGGAAGCCACCGGCAGCCAGCTTGCCGACGATCTCGGCCGTCTCGGCCGGACCGACGGCCAGCACCACCACGTCCGGGGAGGCGGCCGCGACGGCGGACACCACCGCGTCCTGGGTACCGGTCACCTGGTTGGGGCCGGTGGGCACCACCGTGACGTCCTCCACGCCGTTGACCTCGGCCCACTGGCCCACCCCGGCCGCCGAGTCGCCACCGTAGTCGCCCGGGTAGCCGACAGCCGCCACCGACTGGACCTCGCCATGGTTCTCCACGAACCAGTCCAGGCCGGACATCGCCTCGACGCAGTAGGAGTAGCCGTTCTCCAGGATCAGACCACTGTCGTTCTCGCTGAAGTTGTAGCCCGACCACCACGAGGCCGGCACTGCGACGATGTCGTTGGCGTCCATGTCCCCCAGCACCGACTCGGTGTTGACCGTCCCCAGCGACTGGGCGATGGCCAGGATGTTCGGCTCGATCTGCTGATAGGCCGCCGCGTGCTCGGCGGGCTGGTACTTGGTGTCGCGGGTGTAGGTGTCGATGTCGACGTCGTAACCGGCGATGCCACCGTCCTCGTTCACCATCTGCCAGTAGGCCCGCTGCGCGTCGGTGATCGGCACGGCCAGAGCCGCGAAGGGGCCCTCGGTGAGGTCCGAGAGCACGCCGAGGTAGATGCACCCGTTGTCCGGGTTCACCCCGTCGGGACAGGCCTCCTCGGTGACACCGTCGCCGATGGTCACCTCGCCGACGGCCTGGTCGCCGCCGCTGCCCGTCTCGTCGGCGGCGTCACCGGTGTCCTGGGCGGTGTCGGCTGCGGTGTCGTCGGTGTCCTCGGCGGCGTCGTCCGCCGCGTCGTCCTGGGTGGGGGCGGCCGGCTCGTCAGGGGTCTCGTCGACGGCCGTGCAGCCGGACAGGGCCAGAGCCCCGGCGGCGCACAGCGCCAGCAGGGCGCGGGATGGGGTGGTGCGTGACATGTGTACTCCTTCGTACGGGCGGGTTTGATGTGGTCAGTAGCTGAAAGGCCAGGCCTTGAAGTAGGTGCGGACGCGGTGCCAGAGGCCGAAGATCCCACGGGGTTCCAGGATCATGAACGCGACGATGAGGATGCCGAAGAGCATCGACTGCAGCTGGAAGATGTTGATGAGCCCACCGCTGCTCGTGCTGACGAAGGGCAGCCAGTGGGCCGCCCACTCCAGCACCCGGGGCAGCAGGACCACGAACGCCGCACCGATCAGGGTGCCGGTCACCGTGGCGACCCCGCCGATGACGACGATGGCCAGCAGGTTGATCGACATGAGGATGTTCCACTGCTCCGGGGTGGTCCGGCCGATGAGGATGGCCAGCAGCGCCCCACCCACGCCTGCGTAGCCGGAGGAGAGCACGAAGGCCAGCGTCTTGGTGCGCAGCAGGTTGACCCCCATGATCTCGGCGGCGATGTCCCGGTCCCGCACGGCGGCGAACGCCCGGCCGGTCCGGCTGCGGGCCAGGTTGCGGGCGGCCACCCCGAGCACCACGAGCAGCGTCAGGCACAGCAGGTACATCGAGATCTCCGGGCTCAGCCGGAGCGGACCCACGGCATACGTCAGCCGCATGTCGGTGCCGAACAGGACCGGCACGGCACCGGCTCGCCCGACCCCGGACCCGCCGGTGACGGCAGCCCACTGCTTGAACAGCTGCTCACCGAGCATGAGCAGCCCCAGGGTCAGCACGGCCAGGTAGAGCCCCCGCACACGGGTCGCCAGGGGCGCGACCACCAGGCCCACCAGCGCGGGCACCACGGCGGCGGCCGCCAGCGCGAGCGACAGGTCCAGCTCCAGGCCCCAGGTGATCGACCCGGGTACGCCCCCGAGGACCGCTGCGGTGTAGGCGCCCAGCGCCATGAAGAAGGGGTGTCCCAGCGAGATCTGGCCCGCGTATCCGGTGAGCAGGTTCAGCCCGATCCCTGCGATGGCGTAGGCGATCGCGGTCGAGACCAGGTGGGTCAGGTCCCGGGTCACCACGAACGGCAGCACGAGCGCGGCGACCAGGGCCGCGGCCGTCCACCAACGCTTCGCCGGGGTGTTGAGCAGGGCCGAGTCGGACGCGTACCGGGTGTAGAGCCGCGGGCGGCCACGACGCACCGACCGCGGGACCTGGCCCGCCGTCCCGCTGGGGGCCAGCGAGCGGGACACGCCGGTCAGGCGCTGCAGCCCCGTGCCCGTGCCGGTGGTCATACCCGCTGCACCTCCCGGGTGCCGAACAGGCCGTAGGGCCTGATGAGGAGCACGAGGATCATCACCAGGTAGGGGACGACGTTCTCGAAGTTCGGACCCAGCCACGTGGCGTGGATGGGCTGGTAGGCAGCGGTCAGCGCGGTGATCACCCCGATCACCAGCCCTCCGACGACCGCCCCCCGGAACGAGTCGACCCCGCCGAGGATGAGGGCCGGCAGCGCGACCAGAGCGAACAACGCGTCGTTGGCCTGGACGACCGCTCCGGTCGAGGCAAGCATGACCCCCGCGAGCGCGGCCAGCGCCCCGCCGAGCGCCCAGGACAGCGAGAACATGCGTCCCACGTGGATCCCCTGGGCCATCGCGGCCTCCTGGTCCATGGAGGTGGCCCGCATCGCCAGACCGGTGCGCGACCTGGTCAGCCACCAGCCCAGTGCTGCGAGCACGACGGCCGCGACGAGGATGCGCCCGACGGTGAAGTGGTAGACCGGGATCACGCAGGCGAACTCACCCTGTCGAAGGCAGATCTGACTCAGCTGCCAGGGGTCGTTGACGGTGCGGGCCCGGGCGGCGAAGAGCCGGAAGGCCAGGATGAGCAGGACGATGAAGATGCCGACCGTCACCAGGGCGGTGGGGAACATGCCTCGCCCGATCATGGGCCGGATCGCCACCCGCTCCACGGCCATGGCCAGCAGCGCCACGAGAGCCATCGCCAGCACGACGGCGACCCAGAACGGCAGCCCTGCGTCGACCGCCAGCACGGAGGTGGCGAAGGTCCCGAGGATCAGCAGCCCCGGCTGGGCGAAGTTGAGCACCCCGGTGGCCCGGTAGATGATGACGAAGCTGACGGCGATGATCGCGTAGACGGCGCCGGAGCCCAACCCGGAGATGACGGCCGTGATGACGGTGTCCATGGTCCTCCTCAGCCCGACCGGCCCAGGTCGGCACCGGCGTGCTCCTCGGTGCCGGCGTACATGTCGTCGACCAGGTGCGGGACGGTGGCGGCGAAGGCGGACCGCTTGAGCTTCTGGGTCGCGGTCAGCTCACCGTCCTCGTGGTCCAGCTCCTTGTGCAGCATCCGGAACTTGCGGACCGACTCCACCCGGGCGAACCGGGAGTTGACCTCGCGCACCACCCCGGCGACCAGCTCGACCACCTCGGCCCGGCAGGCCAGGTCACGGTAGGTGGTGTACTCGATCCGTCGCCGGGCCGCCCAGTCGGAGACGGTGTCGTACTCGATGCCGACGAGAGCCGTCAGGTAGGGGCGCTGGTCCCCGATGACGACCGCCTCCCGGACGTAGGGCGAGGCCTTGATCGCGTTCTCGATCTCGCTCGGGGAGATGTTCTTGCCCCCCGCGGTGATGATGATGTCCTTGATCCGGTCGACGATGCGCAGGTGCGAGCCGCCCACCCACTCGCCGACGTCGCCGGTGTGCAGCCAACCCTCCTCGTCTACGGCCTCTGCGGTCGCGTCCGGACGGTTCCAGTAGCCCACGAAGGTGCCCGGGTGCCGGGTCAGCACCTCGCCGGTCTGCTCGTCCAGTCGCAGGCCGATGCCTGGCTGCGCCTCCCCGACGGTCCCCACGCGGACCCGCCCCGGGTAGTTCGTGGTGGCCACTGCGGTGTTCTCCGTCATCCCGTAGGCCTCGTGGATGGTCAGCCCCAGCCCCTGGAACCAGGTGAGCAGGTCGGGCGAGATGGGGGCGGCGCCGGACAGCGCGTGCCGCACGTGGGTCAGCCCCAGGTGCTGCTTGAGCTTGCGGTTGGCCAGGACCCAGGCCAGCCCGGACCGCACCCGTGAGCCGGCGGAGAGCCGCCCGCCGTCGGCCAGCTGCTGCTGAGCCACCTGGGTGCCGAGCCGCTGGGACAGCCCGTACGCCGCCCGCTTGGCCGGAGAGGCGTTGGCGACCTTGATGGCGACGGACGCCTGGATCTTCTCCCAGATGCGGGGCACCGCGAAGAGGACCGTGGGCTGCACCTCGGCCAGGTCGGTGGTGACCGTCTCGATGGACTCGGCGAAGTGCACCACGGTCCGGTTGCGCACCCCCGACCAGGTCGTCACCGCCCGCTCCACGACGTGGGACAGCGGCAGGTAGGAGACCAGCACGTCGTCGTGCCCCAGCCCGTCCGGCCCGAACATGCCCGGGGCGGCGGAGAAGGTCTGCGTGGCGTAGCTGACGTTGCGCGCGCTGAGCATGGCACCCTTGGGCGGCCCCGTGGTGCCGGAGGTGTAGATGAGGGTGACCACGTCGTCGGGGGTGCGGTCCGCGTCGAGGCGGTCCAACAGGCCCGGGTCCACCCTGCGCACCGCGGCCCCCCGCTCGACCAGCTCGTCGACGGGGATGAGCCGCTCGTGCTCGTAGTCGGCCAGGCCCCGGCTGTCCAGGTGCACGACCCACTCCAGGGTCGGGACCGCGTCGATGGCCTCCAGCGCCTTGTCGACCTGCTCCTGGTCCTCGGCGAACAGCACCCGGGCACCGGAGTCGCGCAGCAGGTACTCCACCTCCGTGACCGGGTTGGTCGGGTAGAAGCCCACGGTCATCGCCCGCAGCGCGTTGGTGGCCACGTCGGCGTACAACCACTCGGGCCGGTTCTCCGACTGGACGGCCACCCGGTCCCCCGGGCCCACCCCGAGGGCGGCCAGACCGAAGGCGACCTGCTCGACGTTGAGCAGGTAGTCCGACCAGGTGATGTCCTGCCAGAGACCGAATCGCTTCTCGCGCAGAGCGGTGCGCCCACCGTCCTCGGCCGCGGCCGCCCGCAGCAGCCGAGGCAGGTAGGTGACCTCGTGGCCCTCGTCGGCGCCCTGGGGAGGGGTGGAGGCGGGCTGCTCGCTCACCGCTGGCCCTCCGTCCCGCCGTCACCGGGTCCGACCTCGGCCGCCTCCACCAGGTCGGCACCGGCGACCCCGGCGAGCACGTCCTTGCTGGCTCCGCCGAGGTAGGCCGCGACGACGGCAGGGTCGCGCTGCACCTGTTCCGGGGTGCCCAGGGCGATCCGACGGCCGAAGTCGATGACCAGGACCCGGTCGGCCAGATCCATGACCAGGCGCATGTCGTGCTCGACCATGATCATCGCGATGCCCAGCTCGCTGCGGACGTCGAGGATGAACCGGGCCATGTCCTCGGTCTCCTCCGAGTTCATGCCGGCCACCGGCTCGTCGAGAAGCAGCAGCTGGGGGTCCATGGCCAGGGCCCGACCCAGCTCGATGCGCTTCTTGATGCCGTAGGGCAGGATGCCGACCGGGTGGTGGCGAACGGCGGTGAGGTCGAGGAACTCGATGAGGTGTTCGACGGTCTCCCGTGCCTGGTACTCCTCGCGGCGCGCGGGGGGCAGCCAGGCCATCGCCTGCCACCACGGCACCTGCATCCGCTGGTGCCGGCCCAGCAGCAGGTTCTGGAGGACCGAGAGGTTGTCGAAGAGCTCGATGTTCTGGAAGGTGCGGGCCACCCCCAGGGCGGCGACCCGGTCGGGCTTGGGGCCCAGGAGGGACTCTCCGCGGAAGGTCACCTGCCCCTCCTGCGGTCGGTAGACCCCGGAGATGCAGTTGAACGTGGAGGTCTTGCCGGCCCCGTTGGGTCCGATGATGGCGAACAGCTCCCCCTCGGGTACGTCGAAGCTGATCGCGTCGAGGACGGTGTTGCCGCCGAAGCGCAACGTCAGGTCCGCGACCTCCAGCAGCGGCACCCCGGTCACGACAGCCACCGCTTGCGCCGCCGGTAGTGCTTGACGTCCCGCAGCGAGGTGTTCTCTCCGCCCAGGCCCAGGTAGAACTCCTGGATGTCCGCGTCCGCCCGGAGCTTCTCGGCCGGCCCGTCCATGACCGTGATGCCGTTCTCCATGACGTAGCCGTGGTGGGCGATCGACAGCGCCATCGCGGCGTTCTGCTCGATGAGCAGCACCCCCGTGCCACTGCCGTTGATCTCGACGATGAGGTCGCGGATGCGTTCCACCATCTTGGGGGCGAGCCCCAGGCTGGGCTCGTCGAGCAGCAGGTAGCGGGGCTGGGCCATGAGCGCCCGACCGATCGCGAGCATCTGCTGCTCACCTCCGGAGAGGTAGCCCGCGTGGGAGCTCCGCCGGTCGGCCAGCACCGGGAACATGGTGTAGATGCGGTCGAGCTTCTCCGCCAGCCCACGGGTGCCGACCGTGTGCGCGCCGACCCGCAGGTTCTCCTCGACGCTGAACTCCACGAAGACACGCCGGCCCTCCATCACCTGCCCGACACCGGCCCGCACCACGGACGCGGCGCGGCGGGTGTCCAGGTCGGCGCCGTCGACGCTCACCGAGCCGCGGGTGATCCGACCACGGTGCACGTCGAGCAACCCGGTGATGGCCCGCAGCAGGGTGGTCTTGCCGGCTCCGTTCGCCCCGAGGAGCGCCACGATCCGGTCGGGCCCCACCTGAAGGCTGGCACCGCGCACAGCGAGCATCACGTCCTCGTAGACGACCTCGAGGTTGTGCACGGCGAGCATCGGCGCTCCTGGGGATCACCCGCGGAAGCGCGGATGTGGGGATCAAGGGTTGGCTGAGCCTGCCCCATGCCCGTGACCTGCGTCACGCACCACCGGCGATTGTTACCGAAAAGAAACATGCCCCGGGGGGAACCGTTCCCCACGTGGTCCCCACGTGCCGGCACGAAAGAGCCCCTGAGCAGCGTTCCGCTGGCCAGGGGCTTGTTCAGAGGGCGGGCGATACTGGGTTTCAACTCTTGGAAGAGGTTACGACCCCCCGCCGTCCACTTTGATGATAACTCGCAGGTCAGAGGGCATATCGGCGAGGGAAACAGATGGACGGATCTGGACGCACCCCCTGAGAGTTCTCGCCATCGAGGGTGTGGGTGGGGCTGATTCCGCCGGTCTCGAGCAGTGCTTCGTGGTCTCTCAGTGGTCACCGCTGCCTGGCGCCACCGACATACCCGTCGGCTTGCGCGCCGCGCGCAGGAGGGTTGTGGCGGTCTGGAAGTCGTCGAGGGAGTTGAACGCCTGGTAGCCGGAGGCGAACCGCAGATCGGCCACCTTGTCGAGGTCGCGCAGCGGGGCCAAGGATCGCCATCCCGATCTCGTGCGCGTCGAGCTCCGCCTGCCCCGAGGCCCGGATGGCCTCCTCGACGGTCTCGCCAAGGCGCTGCGAGTCATCCTCGGCGCCCGGTTTGCTCCTCTTTCGCAGGTCGCGGGATACGCGGGGCCACCCATGGACGGTGGAGAGTGAGTGTGAGCCTTGGGACACCTGTGGACCCTAGACGCAACAGCCTCCGTGGTCGTGGCGGCGTGTGGCAGGCCGGGCCTGTCACGGGCCAACGCACCGGCTCGACCGTGGCGCCGGGCTCGTGAATCGGTGAGACTGGCGACCCACCGGACCATCCTGACGTCGTCGACCTGAGGGAGACACCCGTGCGCCTCGCCGCCGGCTCGCGCTGACCCTGGCTCTGCTCACGAGCGCCGCGTGCAGCACCCTTGACGAACCCGGGGTCACGACGTCGGAGGCCGGCCCGGTGACATTGACGTCGCGGGCGCCCGATGACGGCGAGAAGACCGAGCCGCCAGCCGCTGATGGGGTCAGCCTGCCCGAGCTGCCCGCAGTTGCGCGTGAGCAGACCGAGGCCGGAGCGCAAGCCTTCGTCGAGCACTACTTCGAGGTGCTGAACCGCATGGCAGCCCAGCCTTAACTGGGCGTCCTCGACGCCCTGGCCGCGCCCACGTGCCGACCCGGTGATGCCATGGTCACCGCGGTCGACGCGATGTCCGAGGAGTCGCAGGTCGCCACCGGACCCTTCGCGGATGTCGAGGTTCTCGAGGCCATGCTCGTCGACCGCGGTGCGGGAGTCGAGATCGACGTGGACTGGCTCGTCCCGGACATCGTCGACGCGAGCGGCAGCGCAGTCGCGAGCGATCCCGAGGGTGCGGAAGGTCAGCTGTTGGTGGAGATGACGTACGTCGGCGAGCGATGGGTCATCACCCAGATGACGAGTGCGTCACTGCCGTGAGGCTGGTTCCATCGTGCGGATGGTTCCATACCGACCCTTTGCCTGGGGATGACGGCACCCCGTTGTTCCTTGTTTCTTCCTCGAAGACACGTCGAGGCCCTCGAAAAGGCCTCTGACCTGCGGTATCTGGTGGGCGATACTGGGTTTGAACCAGTGACCTCTTCCGTGTCAAGGAAGCGCGCTACCACTGCGCCAATCGCCCGTGCTCGTGGACATGTCCGTCAAGCGAGGTGGAGACGGGATTTGAACCCGTGTAGACGGCTTTGCAGGCCGTTGCCTCGCCTCTCGGCCACTCCACCGTGAGGCAACCGTGGTGGTTGTGCCTCCGAGCGGACGACCGGGCTCGAACCGGCGACCTCAACCTTGGCAAGGTTGCGCTCTACCAACTGAGCTACGTCCGCGTGCCCCAACCGTCTTCGGTGGCGCGAGAAAGAACATTAGCCGACTGGCGGCGGAGGTCCAAATCCGGCGACGGAGGCGTGTCGAGGGGCGACGGTTGTCGGGGGAACGGTCCTCGTTCGGTCACAATGGAGGGCGGCGACGACGAGGTCCCCGGTCCCTTGCCCCACCGATCCCCCACCGAAAGTCGACCCACCATGGATGTCTGGCCCGGCAGCGCCTATCCCCTCGGCGCAACCTTCGACGGCCGCGGCGTGAACTTCGCCCTGTTCTCCGAGCACGCGACCTCGGTCGAGCTGTGCCTCATCGGCGAGCGCGCCAAAGAGGTGCGCATCCCCCTGGAGGAGGTCGACGCCCACGTCTGGCACGGCTACATCCCCAACTGCCAGCCAGGCCAGCGGTACGGCTACCGGGTCACGGGGCCGTACGCCCCCGAGGAGGGCCACCGGTTCAACCCCAACAAGCTGCTGCTGGATCCCTACGCGAAGGCCATCAGCGGGCAGATCCGCAACCACCAGGGCATCTTCGGCTACGACTTCGGGGACCCCACCTCCTACAACGAGGACGACTCCCTCCTGCACACGATGCTCTCGGTCGTGGTCAACCCGTTCTTCGACTGGGGCCACGACCGGCCCCCGCGGCACGCCTACGCCGACACGGTGGTCTACGAGGCCCACGTCAAGGGTCTGACGATGAACCACCCCGACGTCCCGCCGGAGATCCGAGGCACCTACGCCGGCGTCGCCCACCCGGCCGTCATCGACCACCTGACCACGCTGGGGGTCACGGCCATCGAGCTGCTGCCCGTCCACCAGTTCGTCGACGACCCGCACCTGCAGGACAAGGACCTGTCCAACTACTGGGGCTACAACACCATCGGCTTCCTGGCCCCGCACAACGCCTACTCCGCCTACGGCCACCGCGGGCAGCAGGTGACCGAGTTCAAGTCGATGGTCAAGGCGCTGCACGAGGCCGACATCGAAGTCATCCTCGACGTCGTCTACAACCACACGGCCGAGGGCAACCACCTGGGTCCCACCCTGTCCTTCCGCGGGATCGACAACGCCAGCTACTACCGGCTCGTCGACTTCGACAAGGCGCACTACTACGACACCACCGGGACCGGCAACAGCCTGCTCATGCGCAGCCCGCACGTGCTGCAGCTGATCATGGACTCGTTGCGCTACTGGGTCACCGAGATGCACGTGGACGGGTTCCGCTTCGACCTGGCCGCCACCCTGGCGCGGCAGTTCCACGAGGTCGACAAGCTCTCGGCCTTCTTCGACATCATCCAGCAGGACCCGGTCATCTCCCAGGTCAAGCTCATCGCCGAGCCCTGGGACCTGGGCGACGGGGGTTACCAGGTGGGCAACTTCCCGCCCCTGTGGACGGAGTGGAACGGCAAGTACCGCGACACCGTCCGGGACTTCTGGAGGGGCGCCCCGGCCACCATGGGCGAGTTCGCCTCCCGGTTGACGGGCTCCTCGGACCTCTACGAGCACAGCGGACGCCGGCCCTTCGCCTCGGTCAACTTCATCACCGCCCACGACGGCTTCACGCTGCGGGACCTGGTCTCCTACAACGAGAAGCACAACGACGCCAACGGCGAGGGCGGCAACGACGGCGAGGCGCACAACCGGTCCTGGAACTGCGGGGTGGAGGGTCCCACCGACGACCCCCAGATCTCGGCGCTGCGCCTGCGGCAGCAGAAGAACTTCCTGGCCACGCTCCTGCTGAGCCAGGGGGTGCCGATGCTCGCCCACGGGGACGAGATGGGGCGCACCCAGATGGGCAACAACAACGTCTACTGCCAGGACAACGAGCTGGCCTGGATGGACTGGGACCTGGCGCCCGAGCAGAGCGACCTGCTGGACTTCACCGCCCACCTGATCCAGCTGCGCCGGGAGCACCCGGTCTTCCGTCGACGCCGGTTCTTCGCCGGTGACGCCGACCACGGCGGGCAGAGCGACTTCGGCGACATCGTCTGGTACTCCCCCGACGGCTCGGTCATGACCGAGGGCGGGTGGCACAGCAAGGAGCAGGCCGTGGCCGTCTTCCTCAACGGGGAGGCGATCACCGAGACCGACGAGCGGGGCCGCCCCGTCCTCGACGACCACTTCCTGCTGCTCATCAACGGTCACCACGAGACGGTCGAGTTCACCGTTCCCGACGGGATCGACACCACCACCTGGCAGGTCGCCGTGGACACCTCCGGGGACGACATCGACGACGACGTCCCGTGGGAGACGGGCTCGACGCACCCGATGCCGCCGCGCGCGGTGGTCCTCCTGCAGGCGACCCCCCAGCCCCAGCTGGCCGGGACGAACGGGAGCTGAACCGCAGCCGGCCCGGCACCGCGATGGTGCCGGGCCGGCTGGGGTCCAGGGTCGGGTCCGCGTCAGCCCGCCGCGAGCCGCTCCTGCTCCGCCTCGACGTCGAAGTCGGCCGGGGGCCAGCGCAGGTCCAGCGCCCGCAGGTGCTCCAGCAGCAGCCGTTGCACCGCGAGCCGGGCGTACCACTTGCGGTCCGCCGGCACGACGAACCACGGGGCCACCTGCGTGCTGCACCGCTCCAGGGCGACCTGGTAGGCCTCCTGGTAGGCGTCCCAGTGCGCCCGCTCGTCGAGGTCTCCGGGGTTGTACTTCCAGTACTTGTCGGGCCGCTCCAGCCGCTCTCCGAGCCTCTCCTTCTGCTCCTCCGCAGAGATGTGCAGCATCACCTTGATCAGCGTCACCCCGTCGTCGACCAGGCTCTTCTCGAAGTCGTTGATGGTCGAGTAGCGGCGCCCCCACTGGGCCGGCGGGACCAGGTCGTGGACCCGCACCACCAGCACGTCCTCGTAGTGGGACCGGTCGAAGACGCCGATCATCCCCGGGTCGGGCACGGCCTGCCGGATGCGCCAGAGGAAGGGATGGCTGAGCTCCTCCTCGGTCGGCTTCTTGAACGCCTTGATCTGCACCCCCTGGGGGTCGACGGCGCCGACCACGTGCCGCATGATTCCGCCCTTGCCGGCCGTGTCCATGCCCTGGACGACCAGCAGCACCCGACGCCGGTCCCCGGCCGTGCTGCTGGCGAAGAGCATCTCCTGGAGCGCGTCCAGCTCGTCGTCGACCTCCCCCAGGGCCGCCTTCCCCTCCGCCTTCCCACCGTCGAACGCGGGGGTGGACCGCGGGGCGACGTCGGCGAGGACGAAGCCCTCCCCGACCCGCAGGGCGTCGCTGAACGGGGTGCCCGCGTCCGTCGAGACGGCGGGGTCCGGCGTGCCCGCCGCCGCGTCCGCCGCCTTCGTCGAGGACGTCTTTGCGGCGTCCTTCGGGGATGCGTCCTTCTTCTTCGTGGACTTCTTCTTCTCGCTCCTGGCCATCGAGCCATCCTGGCAGAGGGGTCGGTCCGCGCCCACCCGGGGCGCGTCCTGATGCCGTCCCCGTGCCGACGCGGCGGACCGGCAGGATGGGTCCATGACCTCCCCACCACCACAGGTCGGGGCCGGCCCGCTCGGGCCCGCAGACCTGGACCGCTGGTATGCCGTGCCGCGGGGCGTCGACAACCGCCCCTGGGTGCGGGCCAGCTTCGTGACGACCCTGGACGGCCGGGCCAGCGGGCCCGACGGCCGCAGCTCCAGCCTGAACGCCGGCTCCCCGGGCGACCATGCCGTCTTCGACCACCTGCGCTCCTGGGCCCAGGTGGTCGTGGTCGGGGCGGGGACGGCCCGGACCGAGGAGTACGAGCCCGTTCCCGGCGCCCTGCTCGTGCTGCTCACCCGCGACGGTGTCCTTCCCGACTCTCTCGGGGCGGCCGGGGAGCGCAGAGAGGCTGGGGGCGACGGCGACGCCGGGGGGAACGGCCAGGCTGGGCGGGACGAGGAGCTGGGACAGGGCGGGGGTGGTGGCGTCCTGGTGCTGGGCGGCCGGGGCCGGAGCCTGGCGCCCGGGGAGGTGCTGGCGGAGCTTGCGCGCCGTGGGCTGCGCCGGATCCTCCTGGAAGGAGGGCCCCAGGTGTTCGGGAACTGGCTCGCCGCCCGGGCGGTGGACGAGCTGTGCCTCACGGTCCGGCCGGTCCTCGCCGGCGGCGACGGACCGCTCCTCGTGCCCCCGACGACCTCCTTCGGCGGCCTCCTCGGTCGGGCCACGCACCTGCTCACCTGGGGAGGGGACGTGCTGGTCCGGACCCGGCTGCGCTGATCCTCACGACCGGCACCATCATCACGGTCCTCACCGCACGAAGCTGGCGACCAGGTCCTCCCACAGCGAGGGGTTGGTGTTCCACTCCTGGCAGTGCCGCGCCCGCGGCCAGACGAAGGTGTGGACCAGCCCGGGGCGACGCCGCGCGAGGTCCTGCGAGGGGCCGAAGGGCACGGTCTCGTCCGTGGCCGAGTGGATGATGAAGATGCGGTGGCTGACCTCGTCGGCCCGGTCCACCCAGTTGGTCGCGGCCACGTCCACCGGCTCGGCGATCCGCAGCAGGTGGCGGGAGGCGCGCGACCGCAGGAGCGAGCGGGCCAGGTGGTCGATCGGCCGCGGGATGAAGTGCAGGTCGGCCTGGTGGGCCAGCACCGACCCCCAGTCGATGACCGGACCGTCGAGCACCACCCGGTGGACCCGGGAGGCCACCTCGGACCGGTTGAGCGCCTGCAGGACGATCGCCCCACCCATCGACCACCCCACCAGCACCAGGCGACGGGCGCCCTGGTCGAGGGCGAAACGCATCGCCGCGTCGATGTCGCGCCACTCGGACAGCCCCAGGCTGTAGCGCCCGTCGGCCGACGGCGGTGCGCCGATGTCGTTGCGGTACATCGGGACCAGGCTGGTGAAGCCCATCCGGTGCAGGACCGGCAGGGCCCGCAGGCACTCCTCACGCTGCGCGCTGCGCCCGTGCACCAGGACCGCCCAGTCGCCGGTGTCCCTGGCGGGGTCGGGCGCCACCTTCCACGCCGGGAGGTCCCCGACGTCGGAGGTGACCACGACGTCCTCGTACGCCAGGTCGACGGCCGAACCCGGTGTGCCGCAGTAGAAGTAGTTGTTCCACCGCGCGCTCCCGGGAGCCAGCTCCCCCCGGTCGACCCCGAGCACCTGGCGCGTCACCGTGGCGGGGGCACGTCGGCCGCGCGAACGCCCCTCCGGCGGCTCGGCGCCACCCCCGGTGCCGTCGTGGCCGGCCTCGACGACGTCCCCCAGCCGGGCGTGACCGGCTCCTCCGTCGAGCCACAGGCCGTAGCGGCCCGGGGCGGTGGTCCAGGGCGTGGACCGCAGGGTCACGGTGCCGACGCCGCCGTCGACGTCCACCGCGACGATCGTCGTGTCGTCCTTCTTCTCGTGCTCCGGGGTGATGATCCGGTGGGCGAAGTAGGTGGCCGTCCCCATGGACACCGCACCCCCGAGGGCCGCCCCGCCGACGACGCCGGCCCCCACCGACGCGGCCCGCCGGGCCCCCGTGCTCACCGTCCCACGCCCAGGACGTCGGCCAGGTCGTAGTCCTGGGGCCGGTCGAGCTGGTCGTAGGTGCAGCTGCGGGGGTCCCGGTCCGGCCGCCAGCGCACGAACTGCGTCGTGTGACGGAAGCGCTGCCCCTCCAGGTAGTCGTACCGCACCTCCACGACCCGCTCGGGTCGCAGGGCGGTGAACGAGAGGTCCTTGCCCGCGGCCCAGCGGGACTGCTCGCTCTTGCGCGGCGTGCGTTCCCCCGCCAGGTGCCGGGCCCAGTCCCACGGGTGGCCGTCCAGGTCGGTCACCAGCTCCTGCAGCTCGACGAAGAGTTCGCGGCGCCGCGCCATCGGGAAGGACGAGCTCACCCCCACGCTGGCCAGCGTGCCGTCCTCGTCGTAGAGCCCCAGGAGGAGGGACCCGACGGCCTCGTCGTCGGTCTTGTGCGTCCGGTACCCGGCGACGACGCAGTCGGCCGTCCGTTCGTGCTTGAGCTTGGTGAGCACCCGCTTGCCGGGCTGGTAGGGGGCGTCGGGGTCCTTGGCGATCAGACCGTCCAGGCCCGCCCCCTCGAAGTCGCGGAACCAGCGCATCGCGACCTCCTCGTCGTCGGTGACGGGCGAGAGGTGCACCCCGACCGGCCGACCGCCGGCCACCCGGTCCGACCGGTCCGCCTCCAGCCCGCCCAGCGCCTCCTCGAGGCGCGCCCGGCGCTCGCGGAACGGCATACCCCGCAGGTCCTCCTCGCCCAGGGCGAGCAGGTCGAAGGCCACGAACGTGGCCGGGGTCGCCTCCGCCAGCATCCGCACCCGCGAGTCCGCCGGGTGGATGCGCTGCTGGAGGGCCTCGAAGTCCAGCCGGGTGCCGTCGGCGGTGGTCACCACGATCTCCCCGTCGACGACGCACCGGGACGGCAGGTGCTCCAGGGCGGCCTCGACGACCTCGGGGAAGTAGCGGGTCAACGGCTTCTCGTTGCGGCTGCCCAGGACCACCTCGTCGCCGTCGCGGAAGGCGATCGAGCGGAACCCGTCCCACTTGGGGTCGTACCACCACCCCTCGGGCAGCGTCTTCAGCGGCTTGGCCAGCATGGGCGCGAGGGGCGGAACGACGGGCAGGTCCACGGCGTCAGTCTGCCCGATCCGACCGACGCTGCGGAGGCTCCACGCGGTTGCCCTCCTCGTCCCAGTGCTCGGCGACCTTCTTGCTCGGCTGCACCCTCGGCGGCTCCCCCGGCATCTTGGGGTGGTCCGGAGGAAAGCTCAGCTCGCCCAGGCCGCGCTCCAGGTCGGCCTCCCACAGGGCGTGCGCGGCGGCGAGGTCGGCCGGGTCCTCGTGCAGACCGGCCCAGGCGTCGCCGTGCTCGGCCAGCCACCCGGGCACGGTGTGGACCGCGAGCGTGGTCGGGTCGACCTCGTCCAGCTGCTCCCAGGAGACCGGGACCGACACCGGCGCCCCGGGCAGGATACGCGGGCTCCACGCCGCCGCCAGGGTCCGGTCGCGGGTCGCCTGGTTGTAGTCGACGAAGATCCGCTCCCCCCGCTCCTCCTTCCACCACGCGGTCGTCACCAGGTCGGGGTGGCGACGCTCCAGCTCCCGGGCGATCGCGATGACGGCGTGGCGCACGTCGAGGAACTCCAGCGTCGGCCGGACCGAGGCGAAGACGTGCACGCCCCGGCTGCCGGTCGTCTTGACGAACGGTCGCAGCCCCACCTCGGTCATGACCTCGCGCAGGCCGTGGGCGGCCTCCACGACGTCGCGGTAGCTGCGGCCCGGCTGGGGGTCCAGGTCGACCCGGACCTCGTCGGGGTGGTCGTTGTCCCCCGTGCGCACCGGCCACGGGTGCCAGGTGACCGTGCCCATCTGCGCGGTCCACAGCAGGGTGGCCAGGTCGTCGACGACCAGCTGGGGGTGGCTGCGCCCGCTGGGGTAGGTGACCATCGTCGTGCGCGACCACTCCGGGACCCCCTTCGGCGGGTTCTTGGAGTAGAACTCCTCCCCCTCGATGCCTCCGCGCACGCGCTGCAGGGTCACGGGGCGGTCGGCCAGCCCGCGCAGCATCGGCTCCGCGACGGCCTGCAGGTATGCCGCCAGGTCGGCCTTGGTGATCGCGGCACCACGGTCGGTGGCCGGCCAGACGACCTTGTCGGGGCTGGAGAGACGCACCTGACGGTCGTCGCCGCCGGGTCCGGGAGCGGTCAGGGTCATGGCCTCGGGCATGTCCGTAACCTACCGACTGCCCCACGGCACACGGTGTGACCAAGATCACCGTGCGTGCGGTGCAACACAGCGGGTGGTTTCGACGGAATGCTCAGCAGCAGGTGCCGCTCGGCACCTGACTTGACGGGCCGTCCCAGGTGACGGCCCTAGGTTCAAAGGGGAACCAGATGCGAACCACCGCCCGCACCCTCACCACCGCCCTCCTCGCCGCCCCGCTCGTCGCGGGCGCGGTCCTGCCTGCCAGCGCCGGAGAGGCCGGACACGTCCGGTCCTCGGGCACCTTCGCCTCGATCGACCTGACCGGTCCCGAGGCGTCCGACGCCATTCCCGGCAACTACCTCGCCTTTGGCTCCCTGGAGATCTTCGGTGACTGGGCCATGGGCGGTGCCAGCGCTTTCCAGTGCGAGGACGGGGCCGCCCCCGGCGACGACGCCGAGGGCTGCACCTACGTCGCCGACGTGTGGTTCGACGGCGGGGACCTCGACGTATCGACCGGCAAGGGCAAGAACGCCACCACCGCCGTGGTCGGCGACCTGCGGATGAATGCCTTCTCCTGGGACGAGGAGACCGGGGAGGGGAATGAGACGGCGACCATCGTGCCGCTCGACGTGAGCCTGACCCCCTACGGCAAGTCCTCCCGGGAGACGCAGACCTATACGTTCAGGGACGGGGAGACCGGTGAGTCCTTCTCCTTCAGGGCCACCCGGACGGCGAGCAGGGCCACAGTCAGCGGCGATCTCGGAGACCTGAGCCTCGACGGAAAGGCCGGTTACACCGGCAGCTACCGGTCCCAGGACCGGTGGCGGATGCCGTGAGCCGGGGCCGAGCCTGATCATCGGCCCTCCGGTGCTCCGTTCCCGGGCGACGCGCCCGCCGCGCCGCCCGGGAACAACTGCGCCCCCACGTCGTTGACCACGACATGGCCCACCACCACAGCACCCCCGCCACCGACGCCGCCAAGGGCGCGACCGCCTACCCCACCGTCCGTCCCGAGGAGGAGTGGAAGGCGCAGCTGACGCCGGAGGAGTACCACGTCCTGCGCGAGGCCGGCACCGAGCGACCGTTCGTCGGTGAGTACACGAACACCACGACCGAGGGCGTCTACAGCTGCCGCGCGTGCGGGGCCGAGCTCTTCCGCTCCGAGACCAAGTTCGAGTCGCACTGCGGCTGGCCGAGCTTCTACGCCCCGCTCGCCGAGGACCGGGTCCAGTACATCAAGGACGACTCGCTGGGCCGCACCCGCACCGAGGTGCGCTGCGGCTCCTGCGGCTCGCACCTGGGGCACGTCTTCGAGGGCGAGGGCTACGAGACCCCCACCGACCTGCGCTACTGCATGAACTCGATCGCCATGACCCTGCAGCCGGCCGGCGACGAGCAGGCCTGAGCGCGGTTCAGCCGGTCTTGGGGCCGTGGTCGGCCAGCCGGTCGGCCACGGCTCTCCTCAGCTCGGCATGCCGGACCAGGAACGCCCGCTCGTCCATCTTCTTGCGCCGCAGCCACACGGTGACCTCGGTGGAGCACTTGCTCGCGTTGCACGACCGGCAGGCGGGCACGACGTTCTCCAGCGTGTACCGCCCGCCCCGTGAGATCGGCAGCAGGCAGTCCTTCTGCAGCCCCACCGGCGGCGCGCCGCAGTAGGCGCACCCGCCCCAGACCTCCAGCAGCGCCGCCCACTGGGCCGGTGCGAGGTCGTGCTCCACCCGCGCCATGCGCCGCGCCCGTCGGCGCGAGGAGCGCGCCGAGCGGGTGCGGGAGACCATGGGCCCGAGGGTATGCCGTGCCGCGCCCCGTTCAGGGGAGCGAGTCGACCAGGTCGGCGAGCTCCACCCGCGGGCCGGTGAAGAAGGGCACCTCCTCGCGCACGTGCAGGCGCGCGTCGGTGGCCCGCAGGTCGCGCATCAGGTCCACGATGCGGTGCAGCTCCTCGGCCTCGAACGCCAGCAACCACTCGTAGTCCCCCAGCCCGAAGGCCGAGATGGTGTTGGCCAGCACGTCCTTGTAGTCCGCCGCGGCCTGGCCGTGCTCGCGCAGCATCCGGCCCCGCTCGGCGGGGTCGAGGATGTACCACTCGTAGGAGCGCACGAAGGGGTAGACGCACAGGTACCTCCCCGGCTCGTGGCCGGAGAGGAAGGCGGGCACGTGGCCGCGGTTGAACTCCGCCGGCCGGTGCATCCCCACGACCGACCACACCGGGTCCAGGTGGCGACCGAGCTCGGTGCGCCGCAGCCGCTGGTAGGCCCGCTGCACGGTCTCGACCTCCTCGGCGTGCCACCAGACCATGACGTCCGCGTCGGCCCGGAGGGCGGAGACGTCGTAGACGCCGCGCACCACGAGACCGTCGTCGCCCAGCTCGGCGAAGAGGCGGTCGACCTCGGCCACGATCCCCTCCCGCTCGTGCGGCAGCGGGGCGCCGGCGCGGAAGACGGAGTAGGCCGCGTAGCGCACCGTGGAGTTGATCTCGTCGACCTGCTCAGGGGTGGGGGGCGTGTAGGACGTCATGGTCGCCCATTGTGTCCCGCCACGCTGCCCTCCGCCGCCCGGGGGGTCATCCCAGCTCGTCGACGGCCCGCCCCGCGGAGGCGATGCAGGCGGGGATGCCCACGCCGTCGAAGGCGGCCCCGCAGGCCGCCAGTCCCGGCACCTCCGAGAGCGCGGCCCGGACGTGCTCGATCCGTCGGCCGTGCCCGACGGCGTGCTGCGGCAGCCCTCCGCCCCACCGTCGCACGTCGACGTCGACCGGTGCCGGCAGGTCCCGGCCGAGCGCCTGCGCCAGCTCCCTGCGGCAGACCTCGACCAGGTCGGCGTCGGGCACCTGCAGGGTCGCCTCCTCCCGGTGCCGGCCCACCGAGACGCGCAGGATGCTCAGGTCCTCTCCCGACGGACCGGCCCCCCGGCCCGCCTCCCGCACCCAGGCCCACTTGTCCGCGCTGAAGGTCGACGCCTTGACCGTGCGCCCGTCCACCGGTGGCACGAGGAAGCCGGACCCGTCCAGCTCGCCCAGCTCCTGGCTGCGGTAGGCGAGGGTCACCACCGCCATCGACGCCGTCTCGACCTGGCCCAGCAGCTCCGCCGCGTCCGGCGCGACCGGGTGCAGCAACCGGGCCGCGGGCGCGGCGGGGACGGCGAGCACGACCCGGTCCGCCAGGTATGTCGTGGGAGCGGGCCGCGGTCCCGTCACCACCTGCCAGCCCCCGTCGGGGTGGCGGTGCAGCTCGCGGGCCACGGTGCCCAGCAGGACGCGCGCCCCGCGCCGCGCCAGGGACTGCGCCAGGGCGGAGGGCAGCCGGTGCAGGCCCCCGTCGAGCGTGGCGAAGACCGGACGGGGGGCGGCCGACTGCGTGCCTCCTCCGGCCGGGACGGCGCGAGCGACCGCCTCGAGCAGCGGCTGGCCCGACCGGGCGGCGGCCAGGAGTGCCGGGAGCGTCGACGCCGCGGACAGCAGGTCGGCCGACCCGGCGTACACCCCGCCGAGGAGCGGTTCGACCAGCCGGTCCACGACGGCGGGCCCCAGGGTGGAGCCGACGAGCTCGCCGACCGAGGTGTCCTCGGCGTCGGGCCGCACCGTGCCGCCCACCACCTCGTGCCGGGCGCGGTCCACCTCCTCCTCGGTGAGCAGTCCGTGCAGGGTCCCGGGGTCGGCGGGCACCCCCATGAGCGTGCGCGGCGGGATGCGGTGCAGACGGCCGCGGGACCAGATCCGGGCCGGGGCGCCGGTGGGGTGGACGACGTGCTGGGCCAGTCCGACAAGCTCCATCAGCGCCACCGCCTCCGGCCGTCGGACCAGCACCGCCTCGGCCCCCACGTCCACGGTCACCCCGGCGACGGACCCGGCCCGGATCTTCCCGCCGACCCGGTCCGACCCCTCCAGCACGGTGAGCTCGGCCGAGGGGTCGCGACTCAGGATCTCCTCGGCGGCCGCCAGACCGCTGATCCCGCCGCCGAGCACGAGGTAGGACGTCATCGGCCCAGCGTCTCACCCCCGTCCCTGACTAGGGTTGACGGCATGACCGACCGACAGACCCAGGACGAGATCCGGAAGGCCCTCGAGGTCGTCGACCCGGACACCTTCGACGCCGCCGCCGAGACCGAGCGGCGCATCTCCTTCCTCGCGGAGTACCTGCGCCGGACGGGCACCAAGGGCTACGTGCTCGGCATCAGCGGCGGGGTGGACTCCACGGTGGGCGGCAGGCTGGCCCAGCTCGCCTGTGAGCGGGTGCGCCAGGAGGGGCTGGAGGCGGCCTTCGTGGCCGTCCGGCTGCCCTACCGGGTACAGGCCGACGAGGACGACGCCCGGGCCGCGCTGGAGTTCATCGGCCCCGACGAGGTGATGACCATCGACATCGGGCCCGGCGTGGACGCGCACTGGCAGGCCCTGCTCGACGCAGGCCTGGACGTCCACGACGACGTCGACGAGTACCACAAGGGCAACGTCAAGGCCCGCCACCGCATGGTCACCCAGTACGCCCTCGCCGGGGTCCGCGGGATGCTGGTCCTGGGCACCGACCAGGCTGCCGAGGCGCTCGTCGGCTTCTACACCAAGTTCGGCGACGGCGCGGCCGACGTCACCCCGCTCTTCGGCCTGCCCAAGCGCAGGGTGCGCGACCTGGGACGCGAGCTGGGCGCCCCGGACGCCCTCGTCGACAAGGTGCCGACGGCCGACCTGGAGAGCGACCGGCCGCTGCTGTCCGACGAGGAGGCCCTGGGCGTGAGCTACGTCGCGATCGACGACTACCTCGAGGGCCAGGACGTCTCCGCCGAGGACGAGGCGACGATCCTGGGGTGGTACCGCCGTACGGCCCACAAGCGGGCCCTGCCGGTCACGCCGGACGGTTTCCTCGGCGACCGCTGAGCCGGCCGCCGGCCGGCACCCGGGAGCTCAGCGCCGGGAGACCTCGTGCACCAGCTCCACGACGCGGGTGAGCACGTCCGGGTCGGTGGCGGGCAGCACACCGTGGCCGAGGTTGAAGATGTGCCCCGGGGCCTGCCGGCCCTCCTCGACGATCTCCCGGACCCGCCGCTCCAGCGCCTCCCACGGGGCGAAGAGCAGCGCCGGGTCCAGGTTGCCCTGCACGGCATACCGTCCCCCGGTCCGCTCGACCGCGTCGGCCAGGCTGACGCGGTAGTCCACGCCGACGACGTCGGCGCCCGCCTCGGCCATCTGCGGCAGCAGCTCGCCCGTGCCCACCCCGAAGTGGATGCGCGGCAGCCCGGGATGCGAGGCGGCCATCCCCTCCAGGACGGTGCGGCTGTGCGGCTCCACGAGGCGCGCGTAGTCCGCCCGGGACAGGTGGCCCGCCCAGGAGTCGAAGAGCTGCACCGCCGAGGCCCCGGCGTCCGCCTGCACCCGCAGGAAGGCCAGCGAGATCTGCGCGAGCCGGGTGCACAGGTCGTGCCACAGCTGGGGGTCGCCGTGCATGAGGGCCTTGGTGCGCTCGTGGTTCTTCGACGGTCCCCCCTCGACGAGGTAGGAGGCCAGGGTGAACGGAGCGCCGGCGAAGCCGATGAGCGGGGTGCTCCCGAGCTCGGCGACGAGCAGGCCCACCGACTCGGCGATGTCCGGCACGTGCTCGGGGGTGAGCTCGGGCAGCCGGTCCAGGTCCGCCCGGGTGCGCACCGGCTCGGCCACGACGGGACCCGTCCCGGGGACGATGTCCAGGTCCAGGCCCACGGCCTGGAGCGGGACGACGATGTCGCTGAAGAAGATCGCGGCGTCGACGCCGTGGCGGCGGACCGGCTGCAGCGTGATCTCGGTGACCAGCTCCGGCGTGCGGCAGGACTGCAGCATGGGGACGTCGGCGCGGACCGCGCGGTACTCCGGCAGGGAGCGTCCCGCCTGCCGCATGAACCACACCGGGGTGTGGGGCACCGGCCGCCGGCGGGCGGCGCGGACGAGGACGCTGTCGGCCGTCTGCGGGCTGGGGCTGGTCACCCGGGGAAGTCTGCCACGGGGCTGCGGCGGCACCGGCGGCCCGGTCCCGGACACGCGAGCGGCCTCGCCTCCCGCCGGCGCACCCCGGGGCGTCCTACTGTGGAGAGGTGGTGAGCCGCGGAACCGGACCTCGCCCGCGGTCGGGGACCGCGGGCCGCTCGTCCGCGCCGGCCGGGACCTCCGGGGCCTCTGCCGTCTCCCCGTTCGCGCTGGCCCTGGAGGGCATCCGCCTGGCCACGACGCGTCCCGAGCTGCAGCTCGAGGAGGTGCCGGCCCCGACCCGGCTGGCGCCGCAGGCGGTGGCCCTCTCCGGGGAGGTCGTCCCCAGCTACCTGACCGAGGACGACGACGCCGTCGCGACCGGCCGCTTCGTCCTCCTGCACGACCCCTCCTGCCCCGAGCCCTGGGAGGGCCCGTGGCGGATCGTCAGCTACGCCAAGGCCGAGATGGAGCCGGAGGTCGGCCACGACCCGCTCGCGGGGCAGGCCGGCTGGTCCTGGCTCACCGACTCCCTCGAGGCCGCCGACCTGACGTGGGCCGCCCCGGCCGGCACCGTCACCTGCGTGACCTCGGAGAGCTTCGGGGCCCTCGTCGACCGGCCGCCCACCGTGGAGCTGGAGCTGCGCGCCTCCTGGACGCCGGTGCTGACCCCCGGGCGCGAGGCCGAGGAGACCGCCGCCCACCTGGGCGCCTGGGGCGACCTGCTGTGCACCCTGGCCGGCCTGCCCCCGCTGCCGGAGGGCGTCGTCGCACTGAGCGGGATCCGCCGGTGAGCGCAGGCCGCCCGACGGACCGGGGCGAGGAGCTCGACCGCGAGGCCGGGACCGAGGACTTCGAGCCCCTCGACGCGCCCGTCGAGGGGGTGCCCCACGTCGTCGAGACGCCCGCGCAGCTGACCGAGCTGGCCGACGCGCTGGCCGGTGCCGGCGGTCCGGTCGCGATCGACGCCGAGCGGGCCTCCGGCCACCGCTACGGGCAGCGGGCCTACCTGGTGCAGCTGCGCCGCGAGGGAGCGGGCACCTGGCTGGTCGACCCGGTCGCCCTCGAGGACCTCTCCCCCGTCGCCGACGCCCTCGACGGGGTCGAGTGGGTGCTGCACGCGGCCACCCAGGACATCCCGTGCCTGGCGGAGGTGGGGCTGCGCCCCGGCAGCCTCTTCGACACCGAGCTCGGCGCGCGGATCGCCGGCCTGCCCCGGGTGGGGCTGTCCGCCTCTCTCGAGTACTACCTCGGTGTCACCCTCGCCAAGGAGCACTCGGCCGTGGACTGGTCCACCCGCCCCCTCCCCGAACCCTGGTTGCGCTACGCCGCCCTCGACGTGGAGCTGCTCGTCGACCTGCGGGACCGGATGGAGCGCGACCTGACCGAGCAGGGCAAGCTGGAGTGGGCGCGGCAGGAGTTCGAGGCTCTCGTCGACTTCGTCGGGCCCCAGCGCGACGACGAGGACGCCTGGCGCCGCACCAGCGGCGCGCAGCGCGCCCGCCGTCCCCGACAGGCCGCCGCGCTGCGCGAGCTCTGGCTCGAGCGGGACCGGATCGCCCGCGAGCGGGACGTCCCGCCGGGCCGCATCCTGCCGGACGCCACCCTCGTGGACCTGGCCGCGCGGCTGCCCCGCCACGCCGCGGACCTGGTCGGGGGCAAGGCCGAGCGCGGCCACGCCCGGCAGCGCCGCGCCGACCAGGGCCTGGCCCGGCACCAGCGCGTCTGGCTGGACGCCCTGCGCCGTGCCGCCGAGCTGCCCGAGGACGAGCTCCCCCCGCCGTCGCCCCGCCCCGACGGACCCCCGCCGGCGCGGGCCTGGGCGGACCGCGACCCCGAGGCCGCGGCCCGGCTCGACCGGGCCCGCAGCGGTCTGGCGGAGCTGTCCGGGCGGGTGGACGTCCCGGTGGAGAACCTCATGACGCCCGACCTGGTGCGCCGGGTCCTGTGGGAGCCGCCGCACCCGGCCACCCCGGACGCGCTCGACGCCGCCTTCGCCGAGCTGGGCGCGCGCCCGTGGCAGCGCGAGCTGGTCGTCCCGGTGGTCGAGCAGGCGCTGCGGACGGTCTGAACCCGGTCCCGGCCGGCCCGTGAGCCCTCATGCCTATCTCATATATGTGATCTACAGTGGCCGTCATGACTGAGAGCTACCTCTCCCGCATCGGCGGTCTGATCCGCGACGCCCGACGGCACAAGGACCTCACCCAGGCCGAGCTCGCGCAGCTCCTGGGCACGAGCCAGAGTGCCGTAGCCCGGATCGAGCAGGGCAAGCAGAACCTGTCCCTGGAGATGATCGCCCGCATCGGGGAGAAGCTGGACTCCGAGATCGTCCAGGTCTCCTCCGGCGTCCCCCAGAACCTGCGCATCACCGGGGGCGTCAAGCTCACCGGCGAGATCGACGTGCGCACCTCCAAGAACGCCGCCGTCGCGCTCCTGTGCGCCTCCCTGCTCAACAAGGGGCGCACCACCCTGCGCAACCTCGCCCGGATCGAGGAGGTCAACCGGATCACCGAGGTGCTCACCTCGATCGGCTTCAAGATCCGCTGGCTGCCCGACTCCTCCGACCTGGAGATCTGCCCGCCGGAGAAGATCGACCTCGACTCCATCGACGAGACGGCCGCCCGGCGCACCCGCACGATCATCATGTTCCTGGGTCCGCTCATGCACGAGTTCGAGACCTTCGAGCTGCCCTACGCCGGCGGCTGCGACCTCGGCACGCGGACGGTCGAACCGCACATGATCGCGCTGCGGCACTTCGGGATCGACGTCACGGCGACGACCGGGTCCTACCACGTGTCGGTGGACCGCACCGCCAGCCCGCAGCGTCCCATCGTCCTGACCGAGCGCGGCGACACGGTCACTGAGAACGTCCTGCTCGCGGCCGCCCGGCACCCGGGGACCACGGTCATCCGCAACGCCTCGTCCAACTACATGGTCCAGGACCTGTGCGTCTTCCTGCAGCAGCTCGGCGTGACGATCGAGGGTCTGGGCACCACCACGCTGACCGTCACCGGCATCGAGCACATCGACCAGGACATCGAGTACTCCCCCTCCGAGGACCCGATCGAGGCGATGAGCCTGCTGGCCGCCGCGGTCGTCACCGGCAGCGAGATCACCATCAGGCGGGTGCCGATCGAGTTCATGGAGATCGAGCTGGCCGTCCTGGACACGATGGGCTTCGAGTGCGAGCTCACCGAGGAGTACACCTCGGCCAACGGGGTGACGCGGCTCGTCGACCTGCGCACGGTGCCCGGCCCGCTGAAGGCGCCGCTGGACAAGATCCACCCGCTGCCCTTCCCCGGCCTGAACATCGACAACCTGCCGTTCTTCGCGATCATCGCGGCGTGCGCGCAGGGGTCGACGCTCATCCACGACTGGGTCTACGAGAACCGCGCCATCTACCTCACCGAGCTCACCACCCTCGGAGCCAAGGTCCACCTGATGGATCCGCACCGGGTGATGATCGAGGGTCCGACGAAGTGGCGCGCCGGCGAGATCATGTGCCCGCCGGCCCTGCGCCCCGGCGTCGTCATCCTCCTGGCGATGCTGGCCGCGCCCGGCGTCTCGGTGCTGCGCAACGTCTACGTCATCAACCGCGGCTACGAGGACCTGGCCACCCGGCTCAACGCCCTCGGCGCCCAGATCCAGACCTTCCGCGACATCTGAGCCGCGCACCGGCGCGGGGGCGGGCGACGGCATACCCGATGAGCATCGTCTGGGACGAGCGGGGCGGGGCGACCGTCGTGCGCGACGGGCACCCGCAGTCCTACGTCGACCCCGACGACCCGCTCCTGCTCGTCTTCGAGTACGTCCAGCAGTTCGCGCTCGTGCTGGAGGCGCTGCGCCCCGACCCGGCACCGCTGGCGGTCACGCACGTGGGAGGCGCGGGTATGACGCTCGCGCGCTGGGTGCACCGGGTGCACCCGGGGTCCCCCCAGATCGTGCTGGAACCGGACGTGCCCCTGACCGAGCTGGTGCGCCGCGAGCTCCCGTTGCCCCGGGGCCACCGGATCCGGGTCCGGCCGGTCACCGGGGAGGACGGGGTCGCCGCCCTGCGGGACGGGTCGGCCGACGTCGTCGTGGTGGACGCCTACGACGGGGGACGGCTGCCCGCCGGTCTGACCGGCCGCCGGTGGGCACGGGAGGTCTCCCGGGTGCTCGCCCCCGACGGGCTGCTGCTCGTCAACGCGGCCGACTCCCCCGGGCTGAGGTGGGTCACCCGGCTGGGGGCCACCCTGCGCACCGAGCTGCCGCAGGTGGGCCAGCTGATCCTGCGGGAGGTGGCCAAGGGAAAGCGGTTCGGCAACGTGGTGCTGGTGGCCTCGCGGGCGCCGCTGGACGACGTCACCCTGACCCGGGCCGCGGCCCGGGCCGACTTCCCGACGACGTGGCGGCCCAGCGCCCAGCTGGCCGTCGCGGAGCGGGGGGTGGAGCCGTTCGGCGAGGTCGGCGAGCCGTCTCCCCCGCCGCCGGAGGACGGTCCGCTGCGCCTGCGGTAGTCGACGGGTGACCGTTCCGTCATCCCTGCGGCGGACCTGGATCGTCCGACCGGTGGAGCACGATCGTCCCCGTGGGGGTCGTGCTCCGGGTCGCGGGGGCGGTGGACTGGGTGCAGCGGGCGACGCCGGGTCGCCCCGCTCCGGAAGGAACACCCATGAACCGCATGCTCCGTCGAGGCCTCCTCGCCACCGCAGCCGGCACCGCAGCCGTCGCGATGGCCGCCGGGTCCGCCTCGGCCCACCACTGCTTCATCCCGATGTACAACCTCAACGGCCCGAGCTCGCCCAACTGGTTCGTCGTCTCGGCGGAGATGGGAGCCTCGTTCCCGGACGAGGAGGGCAACCCGGGCTACGTCGCCGCGTGCCCCGGTGCGGCCGACGCAGGGTACGCCGCGCTCGAGGAGGCCGGGCTGCCTGTGGGTATCAAGATCTTCGACAAGATGACGATCGGCGACCCCAAGGGGAAGGGCCGGATGAACCCCAACGGGGCCAACGGCAAGGGCCTGGAGTACTTCGGAGCTCCGTCGCCCCTGCCGGACCAGATGGTGGCGACCTACGTCGCCGGAGCCGAGTCGTACGACTGCTGAGGTCGACCGAGCCGGACCACCGCACGTCCGGCCCAGGCTTGCCCGGTCTCGGGGGGCTGGGCAATCCTGGGCCGGAGTCCCGTCGAAGTGAGGTGAGATGGCTCGAGCGAGGTTCGTCCCCCGCCTCACGGCGGTGCGGGCCGGGACGGCGCTGCTGCTGGGCCTGGGCCTGGCCACTCTCACCCTCGTCACCGAGCCGGAGCAGCCGCTGCTGCTCTGGCTCGCGGCCGTCTACGTCTGGTCCCTGGCGGCGCTGGTCCTCATGGACCTGGTCGCCGCCCGCCGGGCCGTGCGCGAGGAGGAGGACCGGCTCCGGCAGAGGGCCGGCGTCCCGGCCCGGGCGCTGGCGGACCGGGCCGTCCGCGAGGAGCGCCAGCGGCTGGCCGTGGACATCCGGGGCGTGCTGGTCGACACCCTGACCCAGGTCCGGGACGGGGCGATGGCGGCCCTGTCCGACGGGGGCGGGCGGACCGAGGCCTGGGACCGGCAGGTCGGGGCGCTGCGGACCAGGACGCAGGTCGCCACCAGCGAGCTGCGTCGGCTGCTGGGCATCCTGCGCGTGGCCGAGGAGACGGACCCCGTCGTCGGCGACGGCGACGGCGATGCCGACGGCACCACCGTGGGGCGACACGGAGCCACCCGCCGGGGACCGGGTGCGGACGCCGCGCACAGGTCCTGGAGGCCGCCCCGGCGCGACGTGGTGGAGACCGTGGCCATCGTCCTGCTCGGCGCGTTCGAGGCCTGGCTCAACACGAGCACCCGGCAGGGGGCCGTCGACCCGGCGGTGGTCCTGGTCACCGTGCTGGCCGCCGCGGCGTTCCTGGGAGTCACGACCGCTCCCGTCCTCACGGCTGTGGTGCAGTCCCTGGTCTTCGCGGTGGGGTTCTGGCTCGGGGCACCGGTGATGTCGGGGGTGTGGATGGTGCGGGGCGTCGGGGTCGTCCTGTGGCGCACCGCAGCCCGGACGCCGGGGAGGGCGGAGCTGGGGGCCGCCCTCCTCCTGGCCACCACCGTCCTGGCCACGCGCGGGCAGGAGCCTGCGCTGGGGGTCGTGGCCACCGTCGCCGTGGTGGTCGTGGCGCTGGCCGGCGGTCTCCTCCGCGCCGTGACCCTGCGCCGGTCGGCCGCCACCGCCGCGGCCGCGCGGGAGGTGCAGTCTCGTACGGACCGCGAGGTGGCCAGGGCGGTGACGGCCGAGCGGGTGCGGGTGGCCCGCGAGCTGCACGACGTGGTCTCCCACAGCGTCGGCCTCATCTCCATGCAGCTCAACGTGCTGGAGGTGGCCCCGACACCGGCGGCCCGGGACCGGGCGCTGCGGGACGTCGTGGCCACGAGCGAGGAGGCGCTGCGCGAGCTCACCCCGCTCGACCGGTTCCCCGAGATGCCCGCCCCGGGACCGCGCACCGTCGCCGACGTGGAGGCGCTCGTGGCACGGGTGCGCGCCACCGGCGGCACGGTCGAGCTGACGGTCCTGGGCGAACCTCCACCCGCCCGGATGGACGTCGTCTACCGCGTCCTGCAGGAGGCGCTCACCAACGCCATGCAGCACGCCCCCGGGGCCGACGTGCGCGTCCGGGTGCGCTCCACCGCCGAGGGCACCTGGCTCCTCGTGCACGACGACGGGCCCGGTCCCGGCGGGCGCTCGGACCGGCGGTACGGCATGGTGGGACTGCGTGAACGGGTCGCGCTGGCCGGCGGGACCCTCGAGGCGGGTGGCGACACCGACCGGGGAGGGTTCCGGGTCGAAGCCTTCCTGCCCGCCCTGCCCGGGGCGGCGCGGACCGAGGAGGTGGGCGGATGACGGTGCGGGTCATGATCGTGGACGACCACGCCTCGATGCGGGCCGGGCTGTCGATGGTCCTCTCCAGCGACCCGGGGATCGAGGTGGTCGGCGAGGCCGGCGACGGGGCCGAGGCGGTGCGGGTGGCGCTCGCGCGCCGGCCCGACCTGGTCTTCATGGACGTGGAGATGCCCGGCTGGAACGGGGTGCGCACCACCACCGAGCTGCTGCGCGTGCTGCCGGAGGTGCGCATCCTCGTGCTGACGATGTTCGACCTCGACGAGTACGTCGCGGGGGCGATGCAGGCCGGCGCCCACGGCTTCCTCCTCAAGACGGCCGACGCGCGCGAGCTCATCGCCGCCGTGCACGCCTGCGCCGCCGGCGAGGCCGTGCTCACCCCGGGCGTGCTCACCAGGGTCGCCGCGCACTTCGTCAGCAGCCACGCGGGGGCGCCCCGCCCGGGGCTGGACCGCCTCACCGAGCGCGAGCGCGAGGTGCTCGCGCTCATGTGCCAGGGCCTGTCCAACAGCGAGATCGCCGGGCGGCTGGTCGTCGAGCTGGCCACCGTCAAGAGCCACGTGGCCCACATCCTGCAGAAGCTGCCCGCCCGGGACCGCCTGCAGGCCGTGGTCCACGCCTACCGCTCGGGGCTGGTATGACGTCTCTTCCCCCGTCCGACCGGCGCACCTGCCGGGGAACCGGACCCCTCGCGCGTTAGTCTCCAAGGGTGCGCACGGCATACCTGGACCACACCGGTCCGATCGCCATGGCCCACCGGGGGTTCGACGACACCGGGACGGGGTTGGAGAACTCCCTGCCCGCCTTCGAGGCGGCGGTCGCCCTGGGCTACCGCTACGTCGAGACCGACGTGCACGCGACCCGAGACGGCGTCGTCGTCGCCTTCCACGACGAGACGCTGGACCGGGTGACCGACCGTCGCGGCGCGATCCCCGAGCTGTCCTGGCGGGAGGTCTCGCGGGCGCGCATCGCCGGGACCGAGCGCGTGCCGCAGCTGGAGGACCTGCTCGGCTCCTGGCCCGAGCTGCGCGTCAACATCGACATCAAGAGCCCGGGGGCCATCCTGCCGCTGGTGCGTGTCATCGAGCGCACGCGCGCGCACGACCGGGTGTGCGTGACGAGCTTCTCCGACCAGCGTCGCGACGCCGCCGTCATGCGGCTCACCCGACCGGTGGCCACCTCCGCGGGCCAGCGCAGCACGGCCTCGTTCCGGGCCGCGGCCGAGCTGCCGCCGCTCATCCGCGCCACGGTGGTTGCCCGCAGCCTCCGCCGGGTGGACGGCCTGCAGGTGCCGCCGGAGCACCGCGGGATCCCGGTGGTCACGCCCACCACCGTGGACGCGGCGCACGAGGTCGGCCGGTTCGTCCACGTGTGGACGATCGACGACCCCGCCGAGATGCACCGGCTGCTGGACCTGCGCGTCGACGGCATCATGACCGACCGGGCCGACGTGCTCAAGGACGTGCTGCAGCAGCGGGGGCAGTGGACCGGCGCCTGAGCCGGCCACCGACCACCAGGTCGACAGGCTTCCCCGCCGCCCGTCCCGCCCCGCCCCGCCCCGTCACCGGTCGCAGCCGGTGAACTCCCACAGCGAGGCGTGCCCGCCCTCGTCGACCTGGCGCCACCCCTGCCCCCCCGGCTCGATGTTCCGCAGCCCCGGGGTGGTCTCCTCCCACTTCGCGTTGAGCTCGTCCTCGAAGGTGAGCGAGTCCGCGTAGACGTGGGTCACGCCCAGCGCGCGGACCGCCTCGCAGACGGAGGGGTCGGTGCGCCACTCGTCGAAGCGCTGTTCCAGCACGTCGCGCTCCGGCGAGCCGGGGACCGGGCTGAGCTGGGGGAAGACCACCTGCACGTCGGACCGGTGCAGCAGGTAGGGCGAGCCGGCCACCGCCTCGCCGAGGACCACCGCGTCCTCCGGCAGGGTCTGCGCGGCCCGGTCGACCATCGCGATCTCCTCCGGCTCCAGGATGGTGCCCCAGGCGATGGGGTATGCGGTGTACGTGGACGCCATCACCTGCACGTGCGTGGTCCACCGCAGTCCCGAGGTGAGCAGCACCACGGCGACGACGAGGAGCGCGGCGGGAGCGGCGACCGGCACCCGCAGCTGCTCGGCGGCCCGGCGGGCCAGCCACGACCCACCCCCCGCGGCCAGGACCACCGCGGGGACGAGGAGCAGCTGGTTGACCCGGGAGGCCTGGGTGTACCAGAACCCGGCGAGGACCCGCAGCGGCTGCTCGGGAGGACCGGCGGCCAGCAGGGTGACCACGGCCGCGGCCAGGAGCGCGGCGACCAGCCAGCGCGCGTGCGTCCGGCGGACCGTCAGCGCGGCCCCGGTGGCCACCAGGAGCGTCCCGACGACGTTCACCGAGGTGATCTTGTAGACGTAGATGAGCGGGTGGTCGATGAGCAGGGACCCGGTGCCGGGCAGGTAGGAGTCCTGCCCGCCGCGCTGGTAGTCCATGATCGAGCGCACCGGGGGGAAGGTGACCAGGAAGGTCAGCACGCCGGCGACGAGGACCACCCAGGCGGCCATCAGCGTCCAGGCGAGCGTGGGGCGCCCGCGACGGGCGGTCCGGCGCAGCTGGCGGGCCAGCAGGACGGAGAGCAGCGGCAGCCCCAGCAGCAGCAGGGAGAAGATGCCCGAGGGGTGCGCCAGGACGACGCCGACCACCGCCCAGCCCAGCCCGACCGCCAGCGCGAGGTGCATCTGCCAGGACAGGACGCCGCGGAGCGTGGCGATGAGCAGGGCCAGCGTCCCGGGCAGGCAGGCCACCGACAGGGCGAACGGCCAGACGGCGAGCATGGAGACCGCGATGTCGGGGAAGGCGACCCAGGAGGCGGCGAGCACCGGCACGAGCACCGCCGGCAGGGCGCGGGCGGGGAAGACGACCCGGGCCAGGGCCACGAGGCCTGCCACCCAGATCACCGACCCGAGGACGAGGGAGGAGCTGTTGGCGGCCTCGGTGACCCGGTCGAAGCCGGGCGCGACGGCCACCAGGCCGTGCCAGGTGGCCGGGTAGAACGGGGCGGCGTTGCCGGCGTACATGGGGGACAGCCCGCCCAGCGAGCTGGCGTTGCCGGTGTCCCGGACGAACCACAGCGCGTTGAGGTGGAAGACGGCGTCCCAGGCCTGCGGCGGCTGGTCGGCCCGGCCCATCCCCCGCATCATCGCCGCCGCCAGGACGCCCCCGCCCAGCGCCCAGGTCAGCCCGAGCCAGGCCCGGTCGACGGTGCGCAGGCGCCGCTCCCCCGCCACCGTCACCCCGACGGGGTCGGTCGTGGTGCCCAGCGCGCGGCCGAGCACGCCCGCGAGCAGCACGGCGGCCGCCAGGCCCAGGAGCATCGTGGTCAGCGACCACGGCACGCCGACGAGGGCGTAGGCGACGGCCAGCGTGCCGGAGACCCCGGTCGTGACCGCCGCCCCGGCCCCCAGCGCGATCAGCCCGCGGGCCCCGAGGAGGCGGAGCACGGCATACCCCGGCAGCACCCACAGCAGGGCGAGCCCGAGGATGCCGGGCGCGGCCTCCGACCAGCTCATGGGGTGGCCGGTTCACCCCCGCCGATGGTGAGGCGGGGGATGCCGGGAAAGCGGGCGGGGTCGGTGACGCGGCGGCCGTCCAGGAGCAGGCGCAGGCCGGGCAGGTCCTCTGGCGAGAGGGTGGCGTACTCGGGGTGGTCGGCCTGGACGATCGCGACGTCGACGTCCTCGCTGAGGTGGTAGGGGTCCCATCCGTAGCCGGTGAGCTCGTCGTCGGTGTACATCGGGTCGTGCACGAGCACCTTGGCCCCGCGGGCGCGCAGCGCGTCCACGGTGGCGAAGACGCCGGAGAAGGCGGTCTCCTTGACCCTGCCGCGGTAGGCGGCGCCGAGCACGACGACCCGCAGGCCCTCCAGGGACCCGAGGAGCTGCTCGGCGCGGGCGACGGCGTACTCGGGCATGGCGGCGTTGGCGGCGCGGGCGGTGGAGACGACGGTGGCGTCGGGGTCGGTGGACAGGTAGAGCCGGGGGTAGACCGGGATGCAGTGTCCGCCGACGGCGATGCCGGGCTGGTGGATGTGGGAGTAGGGCTGGGAGTTGCAGGCCTCGATGACCTTGTGCACGTCGATGCCGGCGGTGTCGGCGAAGCGGGCGAACTGGTTGGCCAGGCCGATGTTGACGTCGCGGTAGGTGGTCTCGGCCAGCTTGGCCATCTCGGCGGCCTCGGCGCTGCCCATGTCCCAGACCCCGTTGGGGCGGGGCAGGTCGTCCCGCTCGTCGAAGGAGAGCACGGACTCGTAGAAGTCGGCCGCGGCGGCGGTGCCGGCCTCGGTGAGTCCGCCGACGAGCTTGGGGTAGCGGCGCAGGTCGGCGAAGACCCGCCCGGTCAGCACCCGCTCGGGGGAGAACACGAGGTGGAATCCGCTCCCGTCCTCGGCACCCTCCCTCAGGCCCGAGATCTGCTCGATCATCGGCTTCCACCGGGTGCGGGTGGTGCCCACCGGCAGGGTGGTCTCGTAGGACACCAGCGTCCCGGGGGTCAGGTGCTGGGCCAGGGAGGCGGTGGCACCGTCCATCCAGCCGAAGTCCGGCGCGCCGGTGGCCTCGTCCACGAACAGCGGCACGACCAGGACGACGGCGTCGGCGCCGGGGATCGCGTCGGCGTAGTCGGTCGTGGCGCGCAACCGCCCCGCCGCGACCAGCTGCGCCAGCTTCTCGGCCAGGTGGTCCTCCCCCGGGAACGGCTCGGTGCCCTGGTTGACCATGTCCACCACCCGCTGGTCCACGTCCACGCCCACCACCTCGTGCGAGGGGTCGGCGTCGGCGAACTGCACCGCCAGCGGCAGGCCGATCTTGCCGAGGGCGACAACAGCGATCTTCATGGGTGGCGTCCGTCCTGGAGGGGTCTGCGTGCCCGCCCAGGATACGGGGGCGGGCTCGGCATACCCTGACGACGTGACCGAGCAGAGCGTCCCGACCACCTTTCCCCTCACCACCGGCGACGGCACCGCGCTCCAGGTGCGGTGCTGGTTGCCGCAGGGGCGGCCGCGGGCGGTGGTGCAGCTGGCCCACGGGATGGTCGAGCACGTGGGACGCTACGACCACCTCGGGCGGCGCCTGGCGGCGGAGGGGTATGCCGTGTACGGCGCCGACCACCGCGGGCACGGCCTGTCCGGCGACGGCCCGGGGTCCCTGACCCACCTGGGCGACGAGGGCGGGTTCGCGGCCGTCGTCGACGACCTGCTCGCCCTCACCGACCACGTGCGGGCCGAGCACCCGGGCACGCCGGTCGTGCTGCTCGGCCACTCGATGGGCTCCTTCCTGGCGCGCGCCTACGCGGCCCGGTACGGCGACCGGCTCGCCGGGCTGGTCCTCTCCGGCACCGCGGGCCACCCGGGCCCGCTGGGCCGGGTCGGCCTGGCCCTGGCGGGGCTGGAGGTGCGGCTGCGCGGCCCGCGGGCGCGCAGCCGGATGATGGAGTCGCTCGTCCTCGGCCCGAACAACCGGCCGTTCCGGCCGACCCGCACCGACTTCGACTGGCTGTCGCGCGACGAGGCGCAGGTGGACGCCTACGTCGCCGACGCTCTCTCCGGCGGACACGGCACCGCCGGGTTCTACCGGGACCTGCTCACCGGCCTGCTCTGGGTCAACGAGCCGTCGGTGGCGGCACGGGTCCCGGCCGACCTGCCGGTCCACGTCGTCTCCGGCGAGGTCGACCCGGTCGGCGGGGCGGCGGCGGTGGCCGAGGTCGCCGACCTGCTGCGACGGGGCGGGGTGCGCGACGTCACGACGCGGGTGTGGCCCGGCGCCCGGCACGAGGTGCTCAACGAGACCAACCGGGACGAGGTCGTGGAGGACCTGGTGCGGTGGCTGGCCGAGCACGTCCCGGCCTGACGCGGATCCCTCAGCGGCGGCGGGCCACGAGCGAGGCGGCCATGAACCGCAGCGGCGCCTCCCGGTGGAGCGCGTGGCGCCACGACGACGGCAGCAGGGTGCGCGGCCGGCCGTGCCGCCGCCGGGCCTCGGCCAGGGCGAGCAGCCGCTCCGCGGGCACGGCGGGGTCCAGCACGGCCCCGAGCAGGTCGTGGTCGGCCAGGCTCAGCGGGTCGGCGCACCCGGGCGCCTCCTGCAGCACGCGTCGGGCGGCGCGGGCCAGCTCGACCCGCTCGTCCGGTGACCACCAGGCCGGGTCGGGCCGCGTGGGCAGGGCACCGAAGACGTGGATCCGCAGCACCTTCGTGCCGACGGCGCGCCGGGCCCGGGGCGGCAGGTCCCGCACCCACGGCAGGTCCCACAGGACGTCCACGCTGCGCAGCTGCTCGCGCACGGGCCGCGGGTCGTAGGTGACCCGGTCCGCCGCGTCCTCGTGGACGCGGTAGGGCGGGGCCCCCGCCGCGAGGACGACCCGCGCCTGCGACCACAGCGCGGTGACCATCGGCACGTCGCCCCCGACCTGCGCCCCCTCGAGCAGGCGTGCGCCGGGCAGCCGCAGGGCTCCGCGGGAGATCAGCCCCAGCGGGGCGGAGCGGTAGCTCAGCCGGTCCCGGACCAGGTCCAGCCGGTCCCGCCGGCCCGGTCGGACCGGCGGGGTGGGCACGACCCGGCCGGACAGCTCCAGCGGTGCCACGACGACGACCGGGTCCTCGGGGTCCAGCCCCGCGGCCGCCGAGAGCCATCCGCGCACCGCCCCCGGCGCCAGCGTGTCGTCCGAACCCAGGATCGCGACCCACGGGGCGGTGGCGGCGTCCAGCCCGGCGTTGAACGGGCCGCTGGGGCTGGGTATGCCGTCGCGCAGCTCGAGCAGGCGCACCCGGGGGTCGTCGCGGACCCCGGCGGGCAGGGTGGCGCGGACGTCGGCGACGTCGACCTCGTGGCACACCACGCTCACGCGCACCCCGCCGCCACCGTCGCCGACGTCGCCGACGTCGTCGGCGAGGGCGTCGTCGACCTCGTCGGCGAGGGCGGAGGCGACCGCCCGACCCGTCTGCCGGGCCGGTGAGTGGGTCGCCACGACGAGGTCGACCAGAGGTCCGTCGTCCTGCGGGGCCGGGCCGTGGTCACCGTGCCCCCGTCGGGCGTCGGCCGCCGTGGCGTAGACCTCGTCGACGCCGTCGACGTGGCGGTCGGCACCGTAGCTCCGGACCACGAGGTCGGCGATCTCCTCGGCCGGCGTGGTGGCGCAGGCACCCCATACCCGCTCGACGGCGTCGGCCCAGACGGTCGGGGGCGCACCTGGCTCGACCAGCGCCCCCGCCGGCGGTCGCACGAAGGCCCTCGGCCCGCCGCTGTCGCCGACGACGACCGGCCGCCCCGCGGCCAGCGCCTCGGCGGCCGCGACGCAGAACGTCTCGGCCCTCGTGGGCAGCAGGAAGAGGTCGGCGGCGGCGACGGTCGCCTGCACCTGCCCGGGCGGGACCGCGCCGGGAAGCACCAGCGGCACCGCTGCCGCGCGGGCAGCCTCCTCGACCGCCGCCCGCAACGGGCCCTCGCCGACCCAGGTGAGCCGGGCGTCCACGCCCCGGCGCCGCAGCTCGCCCACGGTGGCGACGGCGGTGAGCGGGTCCTTGCGGTCGATGAGGCCGCCGACGGCCACCAGCTCGAACCGGTCGCGGTCGACCAGGTCCTGGGCGGGCAGCCGGCGCGGCACGAGGGTCGGGGGCCCTGTCACGATGTTGGGCACGACCGCGACCGGGCCGGTCCGCAGCCGGCGGACCTGCGCGGCCAGCTCCTCCCCCACGACCGCCACGACGTCGGGGCGGGCGAGCAGGCGGCCCACGACCCGACGGGCTCCCCGCAGGGCGGGGCCCAGCGTCTCCGGAGCGGCCAGGCCCGACCAGTGCTCGGTGTGCACCCACGGCACCGCGGGGCGCCAGCCGGTCATCGGCAGGAGCGCGGACACCGCCATCGTGTGCACCAGGTCGGCGGAGGCGGCGGCCCGTCGCACCCGCCGGGCTGCGCGCAGCACGTGGTCCGGGCGGCGCGGGTCCATGACCAGGCGTTCGACCGGCACGTCCGGCAGGACGTCGGACGGCGGGGTGAGGGACGGCGGGGTGAGGGACGGTGGGGCGAGGGACGGCGGGGCGAGGGACGGCGGGGCGAGACGGGGCGCCACGAGGTGGAGCACGCGGACGTCGTGGCGGGCGGCCAGCGCAGCGACGTCCCGGGCGACGAAAACGCCGGTGCCGGGCGACGAGGGGGTGGGGAACCAGGTCGTCACCACGAGCACGCGCACGGCCCCAACCTACCCGGGCACCTAGGCTGACCCCGTGAAGATCCTCTCCGTGGTGGGTGCCCGTCCGCAGTTCGTCAAGCTCGCCCCGGTGGCGGCGGAGTGCGGGACCCGCGGGGTCGAGCACGTCATCGTGCACACCGGGCAGCACTACGACCCCATGCTCTCCGACGTCTTCTTCACCGACCTGGGGATCCCCGACCCGGACGTGCACCTGGGGGTGGGGTCGGGCACGCACGGGGTCCAGACCGGGGCGATCCTGGCGGCGATGGACGGCGTGCTGGCCGAGCACCGCCCCGACCGGGTGCTGGTCTACGGCGACACCAACTCCACCCTGGCCGGAGCCCTGTCGGCGGTGAAGCTGCACGTGCCGGTGGCCCACCTGGAGGCCGGGCTGCGCAGCTTCAACCGGCGTATGCCCGAGGAGCACAACAGGGTGCTGACCGACCATGCCGCCGACCTGTGCCTGGCTCCGACGCAGGTGGCCATGGACCACCTGGCGACCGAGGGCCTGGCCGGGCGGTCGGTGCTGGTCGGCGACGTGATGGTCGACGTGCTCCACCGCGTGCGCGCCGAGCTGACCGACACCGACGCGGTCCTGGAGCGCCTCGGCGTGGAGCCCGGGGGCTTCTCGGTGGCCACGGTCCACCGGGCCGAGAACACCGACGACCCGGCGCGTCTGGCCGCGGTCGTGCAGGCGCTGCAGCAGGTCGACCACCCGGTCGTGCTGCTGGCCCACCCGCGGCTGCGGGCTCGCGCCGCCGAACAGGGCCTGGATCTGTCCGGGGGGTCGCTCACCGTGCACGACCCGCTGCCCTACCCCGCGCTCGTGGGCGCCGTCGACCAGGCCCGCGGGGTGGTCACCGACTCCGGCGGCCTGCAGAAGGAGGCCTTCGTGCTGCGCACTCCCTGCACGACCGTGCGCACCGAGACCGAGTGGGTCGAGACCGTCCAGCTGAGCTGGAACGTCCTGGTCGAGCCCGGCCCCGCCGTGGCCGCGGCCGCCTCCCGGCCGGCGCCGGCCCCCACCGACGCCACCCCCTACGGCGACGGTCGGGCCGCCGCGGCCGTCCTGGACGCGCTCACGGGGACCGGGAGCCGCTGAGCCGGCCGACGGCATACCCCCGGGGTCTCTGCCGTCGGGGACTCCGCGGTCGGGAACTCTGCCGTCGCGGTCCCTGCCGTGCGGGCCTCAGCCGTTGACCCGCGCCGCGAGCGTGTCGACCGCGCGGATCCATCCGCGCACCTGCTCCTCGGCGGAGAGCTCCCGTGCGGCGGCGTGCGCCGCGGCCTTGAACGCACCGACCTGCTCGTCGGTGAGGGCGTCCAGCGCCCGCGCCAGCGACGACCCCTCGAAGTCCTCCAGCACCACCCCCAGGTGGTGGGAACGGACCAGGTCGGCCATCTCCGGGCTGGGTCCCACGACGATCCCGAGCCGGGCCTGGACGAAGTCGAAGAACTTGTTCGGCAGGGTGAACCGGTAGTTGAAGTTGACCGGCGGCAGGACGAAGACCCCCAGGTCGGCGCCGGCGAGGGCCTCCCCCAGCGCGTCCGGCGGCACCGGGTCGTGGAAGCGGACCTGCGGCAGGTCGCGGGCCGCCTCGCGCAGCTCGGCCAGGTAGGCCGGGTCGTTGGGCATCAGGTAGAGGTCAAGGCTGACCTCCCGGCGGGTGGCGCGCACGGCGTCGAGCATGACGTGCAGGCTCCGCCCGCGCCGGGCCAGGCCCGAGTGGACCAGCCGCAGGGGCGAGCCGACGGGCGTGGGTGCCCGGTCGGCCCACGGGGCGGCGTTGGGGACGACACCGGCGACGAGCCCGAACTCGCGGCGGTACTCCCGGGCCAGCCACCGGCCTACCGTGCTGACCGAGTCGGCCTCGTGGCCGTAGGTGCGCAGGAGCCACCGGTAGTAGGGCGCCACGAACAACCGCCAGCGCCAGGACTCCTCGCTCTGCCGGGAGGCGTACTCGTGCAGGTCCAGGTGCACCCCGCCCGCCGGGGCCAGGTCGAGCGCCAGCGGCAGCGTGTCGGCGTCGTTGGCGAGGACGACCTCGAACCGCCCGCGCCGGCCGGCGAGGAGCTCCTCGGCCGCCCGCACGACGGGAGCGGTGCGGTAGGCGGTCTCGTACCGCCGCGCCGCCAGCAGCCGGCGGTCCTTGTGCCAGGCGACCACGTCGTCGGGCAGGCGCAGGTGCTCCACCACCCCGTCCGGAGCCTCGCCGTGACCGAGGGTGGTGACGGCGTAGCGCTCCGAGAAGAGCCGCACCTGGCGCAGCACCCGGGCGTCGGAGCGCAGCGGGCTGAACGCCAGCACGAGCAGGCGCGGCCGCGGGTCGGGTCTCATCCGCCGGACCGGGCGCTCAGCACGCGGGCGTAGAGGGCGATCATCCGCTCGGCCTCGTGCTCCCAGGTGAGCTCGCGGGCTGCCGTGACCGCCGCGCGGCGGTAGTGGCCGGGGTCGGCCAGCACCGCGCGGATCGCGGCGGCGAGGTCGGCCGGGGTGCGGGCGTCGAAGACCTCGCCGACGCCGTGGCGCCGCACGACCTCGGCGGTGTCCGGCAGGTCGGCGGCGACGATGGGCAGCCCCGCGTGGATCGACTCGAACAGCTTGTTGGGCAGGGAGTAGAGGTAGCTCAGGCAGATCGGACGGACGTAGACGACCGCGACGTCGGCGTCGGCGAGCGTCTGCGGCACCTGCGCCGAGGGCACCGAGCCGACCAGGTGCATCCGGTGGGCGACACCAGCGGCGCGAGCCTGCCGCAGCAGGCGGGTGACGTACTGCGGCGCCCCGTAGCCCAGCAGCACGAGGTGGACGTCCTCCTCGAGCAGGGCGAGGGCCTCGACGGTCTCCTCCAGGCCGCGGCCGGTCGTGATGCTGCCGGTGTAGGAGACCACGCGGTCCGCCGGCCCCAGCCCGGCCAGCTCGCGCAGCCGCCCCTCCTCCGGCGAGGGGGTGGGCCGGGCGGTGGGGACGTTGCGCACCAGGGTGGGGGTGTCGGCCAGCCGGTAGTGCCGCTGCAGCCACGCGGCGATCGAGGGCGAGACGGTGATGACACCGGCGGCGAGGCGGGCACCCACGGTCTCGACCACGGCGTCGACCGCAGGGGCCAGCCAGCGGTCCTGCCGGGTGTTGCGGCGGCGCCACAGCTCGTGGGAGTCGTAGACGACCAGCCCCGGGGTGCCCACCGTCGTGAGCAGGGCCGGGACGAGCGTGTTCGCGTCGTTGGCGTGGACGACGTCGGGACGCAGCTCCCGGCTGGCCCGCACGACGCCGTACCACCAGTGCCCGAGCCGGACGGTCTGGTAGAAGCGCATCCACAGGTCGCCGGCGACGGCCCGCACGGGCGAGGACGACGTTGCGGTGGCGGGGTCGAGGGGTGGGGAGACTGCGGGTGGGGGGTCGGGGACCGGGGGTGGCGGCGGTGCCTCGCCGGGGGTGGAGGGTCCCACGGCCGCGGCAGGCTGCACGGCGGCGACGGAGGGTGGCGGCGCGGCTGCGGACCGGGGGCTTCCGTCGGGGTTGCGGCCCCGCAGCCGGCGCCACGCCCGCGTGGTGCGCGGCAGCAGCCGGGTCAGGTCCAGGTCGTGGACGCGGTGGACCGGCACGCCGTCCCCGACGGTGCCCCGTCCCGGCAGGTGGCCCACGACCTCCCGCGAGATGGCCACGACGACGGCCTCGGCACCGGCGGCCCGCAGGGTGGCCGCGGTCTTCTGCACGCGGGAGTCGGTGCTGGCGTCGTTGTAGACCAGGCTGACCACCCTGGCCGGACGCCCGTCGACCAGCGGCAGCCGGGACGTCGAGGGGCCCGGCCGTTCAGCCATCCGCCCGCCCCTCGAGCAGCGCCTGCCGGGCGGCCGGGTCGCCCAGGCCGGCGAGGGCGGCCTGCACGGCGAAGTCGGGCTCGGCCGCCACCACCTCGTCGAAGGTCCCCCTCGCCACGAGCTCGCCGTCGCGCAGGAAGCACACCTGGTCGCTGTGCTGGATCGTGGCCAGGCGGTGGGCCACGACCACGACGCTGACCTCGCCGGCCAGGTCGCGGATGGCCGTGGTCACCGCGGCCTCGGTGCTGGTGTCCAGCGCCGAGGTGGCCTCGTCCATGACGAGCACGAGCGGGTCGGTGTACAGCGCCCGGGCCACGCCCAGGCGCTGACGCTGACCGCCGGACAGCGCCAGCCCGCGCTCCCCCACAGGACCGTGGATGCCGCCGGGACGCGACTCGATGACGTCCAGCAGCTGGGCCCGGGCCAGGGCCCGGCGCACCCGCTCGTCGTCGATCTCCTCGTCCCGCCAGCTCAGCGCCACGTTGCGGGCCACGGAGGCGTCGAAGAGCGCCACGTCCTGGGGCACGTAGCCCACCCGCCGGCGCCAGTCGTGCAGCACCTCCCCCAGCGGGAGCGTCCCGACCCGGATCTCGCCCTCATCCGGCGGCATCAGGCCCAGCAGGATGTCGACCAGGGTCGACTTGCCCGACCCGGAGGCGCCCACCAGGGCCAGGGTGCGGCCGAACGGCAGCTCCAGGGAGATGTTCCTGACCGCCGGGACGTCCGCGCCGGGGTAGGAGAAGGTCACCCCCTCCAGGACCAGGCTGCGGGCGTCCTCGGGGACCGGCCGGGTCCCCACCGTGCGCCGCTCCTGGACGTGCCGGGACCCCCGCTCGATCTCGGTGAGCACCTGTCGGGCGAACGGGATGTTGGCCCCGGTCTGGGCCATGATCGTCTGGAAGCGGGTGAGGCTGGGCACGATCCGGAAGCCGGCGACGCCGAAGAGGGCGATCGCGGCGAGCGCCCCGGAGGCCCCGCCCTGCAGGTAGCCGATCGCCGCCCCGATGCCCAGTCCCCCGATGAGGGCAGCCTCCAGGACGTAGCGGGGGATCGCCCCGAGGAAGACCTGGTCCGCGCGGGCCGAGGAGGCCTTGGTCCGCACCTCGAGCACCACCTGGGCGACCTCGTCCTGCTTGTCCCGCAGGGTGATCTCCTTGAGCGAGTGGACCATCTCGCTGACCAGGCGCACGGCCCGGGTCGAGGCGTTGCGGTTGTCCTGCCCGGCCTGCACGGCCCTGCGCAGCACCACCGTGTAGAGCAGGTAGCCGACCACGAAGAAGTAGACGATCGTGGCCCCGGCCAGCAGCGGCTCGAACGCCACGAGGACGACGAGCACGGCCAGGAAGGTGAACAGCTCGCCCGAGAGCTGGCAGAACGGGATGAGCACCCCCGATATCGTCGAGGCGACGCCGACGTCGGTGGAACGCACCAGGTCGGTGGAGTTGCGCTGCAGCCGCTCGGTCCACGGTGCGGCGAAGGTCGACTCCAGCAGCCGGGCCCCGAGGTCCTGCTCGAACCGGGCGAACCGCCGGGTGGCCCACCACTGCAGGGCGACCGCGAGGACCGACTTGGCGATGATGAGTGAGCCGACCATGATGAGGATGGTCCGGAACTGCTCGGGGGTGGAGATCTCCAGCCCGATCACCGGGACGGTCAGCGTCGCACCGGTGAGCATGGGGGCCAGCACCAGGGCCAGCAGGCCGATCGCGGCCACGTCCAGGGTCGCCAGCAGCGACTGCAGGGCGGCGAAGGTGATGATGAACCGACGGGTCCCGGCCGGCAGGACGAGGAGCAGGTCGCGCACGGTGCGCCACAGGGCAAGCACGGTGGCTCCTTCCCGGTCCGGTGGCAGGTCGCCCCAGCGTAGTTGACCTAGGTTGGGAGCCATGCCTCCGCTCACGGGTGTCCGCAAGGTGGTCTACCAGGCCTACCGGGGCCTGCCCGACCCGGTGCGCTCGCTGCCCGAGACGCTGCTCCGCGCCCGGGCGCAGGCCCAGGTGCGTCGGCAGCCCTGGTTCTCCTCCGCGGGGCCACATCACCGGTGGCTCCTTGGACCCCTCAACACGGCGGGGCAGGCCGAGGCCTGGGCCCGCGCCGCCCGGCAGCACGCCGGCGCCCAGGCCCTCAGCCTCTCCGTCGAGCGGATCGCCGCCGGGGCGGGCGCCTTCGGGTACGCGACCGACGTGCACCTCTCCCGCCAGGTCCAGCTGCGCGGTCTGGAGGCCCACCGGGCGCGCGTGCTGGGCCGGGGCGTCCCCGGGGCGACGGGCGTCCTCGCCGAGAGCGGACGCCCGGTGCTGGGGAACGTCTTCGACGGCACCGTCCTGGACGACCTGCCCGACCTGCAGGCCGCCGGGATCTGGACCGCGCTGCTCCTCCACGGCTCGGAGCTGCGCGACCTGCACGCGCACGCGGCGGCCTACCCCTCCTCCCCGTTCCGCGGGCCGTGGGACGAACGGTGGGAGCGCCTCCAGCGCGGTGTCGAGCGCACCCGCGACCTGGTCGCCCGCAGCGGGCTGCCGGTCCTGGTGTCCACGCCCGACCTGCTCGACGCGGCACCGGGGGCCCGGCTGCTGCCCGTCGTCGTCGACGTCGACCGCCTCGTGGCGGCGGCCGCGGAGGCGGGGGTGCGGCCGCTGGAGCGCGACCGCCCGGTCGTGCTGCACGCCCCGTCCAACCCCCTGCTGAAGGGCACCGCCGTGATCGAGGAGGTGCTCGGCCACCTGCAGGACGAGGGCCTGGTGGACTACCGCCGGCTCAGCGGCGTGCCGCACGCGCGGATGGCGGCCCTGCTCGCGGACGCCGACGTGGTCGTCGACCAGGTCGTGCTGGGCAACCCGGGCGTGCTGGCGGCCGAGGCGCTCGCCGCGGGACGGGTGGTCGTGGCCCACCTCGCCGCCGCGGTGCGCGAGCGGCTGCGGGACGAGGACGGGACAGGAGCCGAGGTGCCCGTGCTCGAGGCCGACGCGGGGACCCTGGCCCAGGTCCTGCGCGAGCTGCTCCGGGACCGTGCGCACGCGCAGGACCTGGCCGGTCGGGGCCCGGCCTGGGCGCGGCGGCACCACGACGGGCGCCGGGCGGCGCAGGTGCTCAGCGACGTGCTCGGCGCCACCAGCGACGACGGGCCCGGCTGAGATCGTCCGGCGGCTCCGGCACCGGGTACGAGGAGGTCGTCGAAGCACTCGGGACCGTGGGAGCCGTGGGAGCCGTGGACGCCTGCTGCGCGACCAGCTCGCGCCAGCGCCCGACCACCGCCTCGACGTCGACCCGACCCACGACGGGCGGCGGGTGCGGCCCCACGTGCGGGCGGCGACGGTCGGCCAGGACCCGCTCGTTGAAGTCCTCGAGCCGGGCCCGGACCGCCGTCTCGTCGGGCAGCCCCAGCAACGACTCCGGAAAGGTGGCCTTCTCGCGACGCAGCTGCAGAACACCCGGCAGGGCCGCGGACAGGTCGAGCTTCTCCCGCTCGACGAGGCTGCGCACCCACCAGTCGGGGTCGGTGCGCACGTCCACGTCCGGCAGCCGGCGGCCCGCCCCCGGAAGGTCGTCGAAGGCCCCCTGCCGCTGCGCCTGCTGGATCTGCTGGTCCACCCAGCCGGACACCGCGCGGGCGGTGTCCCCCGGGGGTGGCCGCCGCCGGACGCCCTGGTCGGCCAGCTGGTCCTCGGCCCTTGGGGCGCCCGGCCGCTCTCCGGCCCTCCCCCACGGTGCTCCGTCTCCCGCGCCACGCTGCGCCATACCGACCTCCTTCCCCGTCACGGTACCGACCGCCGCGCCTCGGGTCAGCCCCCGGCGGGCAGCACGACCTCGGCGGCCGCCCGCCCCGTCGCGGCGAGGCTGCGGTGCTCGCGCACCCACGCCACCCGCCGGCGCGCCCCCTCCTCCGCGGTCCGCCCGGCGCCGGACCGCTCGTCCCCGTCGTGCAGCACACGGACCATCGCCGCCGCCACCTGCCCGACGTCGTGGTCCACCGACTCCCCCAGGTCGTGTCGGCGCAGGTCCTCCCCCGCCGGGCCCGGGCCGGCGTGCACGACCGTGGTGCCGCAGGCCAGGGCGGCCAGGACCTTGGTCGGGTAGGCGAAGTCGTAGCCGATTCCCGGGCGCACGCTCACCAGGGCCGCGGCGGCGCCGCGCTGCCAGGCGGCGGCCTCCTCCGGCGGCACCAGCGGGCGCAGCTCGACCGCCCCCGGGGGGAGCGCGTCCCGCAGCCGCTCCAGGCGCGGCCAGCTGGAGCCCTGGCCGAGAAACACGAGGCGGGCGGTGGGCACCTCGGCGAGCACGCGCGGCATCGCCTCGGCGAAGACCTCCGCGCCCTGCCACTCCGAGGCGGTCCCGGCATACACCAGGTATGGCGTCCCCGGCGCCTCGGGGTGCACCGGACCCTCGGGGGTGAACACCGCGGTGTCGATCCCGTTGGGCACCACGGTCACCGGGACCTCCAGTCCCGCCAGCGGACGGACCCGCTCGGCGACGCCCTCGGAGACGGCGACGACGTCCCGGGCGCCGCGCAGCGCGAACCTCTCCACCGCCCGCATGAGCGTCACCACCGGGGCCGGCGCGCCCATGGACGCCGTCGCGTCCGACCAGACGTCGGCGGCGTAGTAGACGTAGGGGGTCCGGCCGCCGCGCAGGCCCCGGAGCGCGAGCACGACGCGCACGACCGCGCCCGTCGTCGGGGGCGGTTCGACCACGACGACGTCGGGACGGCCGGCGGCGAGGAGCCGCAGGGCCAGCGGCAGGTCGAAGGAGAGGTAGGGCAGGTAGCCGCGCACGTACCCGGACGCGTCGCGCAGGGCGGGCCAGCGCCGCACCCGCACCCCGGGCGGAAGGCCGTCGCCGGTGGCGTCGCGGTCGTCGCCGTCGTCGGGCTCCCCGTCCCTGCCCCCGGACCGCAGTGCGGGCGGCGGCTCGGTCGTCAGCACCTGCACGTCCGCCCGCTGCGCCACGGCCGAGACGAGCGCCCGCAGCCGGAAGGTGGCGGCGGCCGCCTCGGGGACGAAGATCCGGGAGGCCAGCAGCACCCGCGGACGACGGGTCACAGGTGGACGGTCTCCCCGGTGGCGGCGGAGGCGAGGATGGCCTCGACGACCTGCAGGGTGTGCACGCCCTGGGCCATCGAGACGGCCTCGGAGGGGCGGCCCCAGAGGGCGTCGCGGAAGTTCTCCTGCTCCACCCGCAGCGGCTCGCGCCGGGCGATGGCGTAGCGCACCGAGTCGCCCTCGGACACGCCCCGGAACGCGGTCGAGCGGGCCCACTCGCTGCGCACGTCCCCGTTGGCCACGAACGTGAGGTCCCCGGAGAGGGTGTTGGCGATGAACGCCCCCTTGGTCCCGGTGGCCACCGTCTGGCGGATCTTCATCGGCGAGAGCCAGTTCACCGTGTGCGAGACGATCACCCCGTTGGCCAGCCGGCCGGTGGCCACGACCATGTCCTCGTGCTCACGCCCCGAGCGGTGGGTCACCTGCCCCGAGACCACCGCGTAGGGCGAGCGGGCGATCCAGGCGGTCAGGTCGATGTCGTGCGTGGCCAGGTCCTTGACCACCCCCACGTCGGCGATCCGCGCCGGGAAGGGCCCCTGCCGCGAGGTCGTGATCTGGAACACCTCCCCCAGCTCACCGGCCTCGATCCGCCGCCGCATCTGCAGCAGCGCCGGGTTGCACCGCTCCACGTAGCCCACCGCACCCACCAGCCCGGCCGCCTCGAACGCCTCCGCGACCCGCCGCCCCGACTCCGCCGACGCCGCGATCGGCTTCTCCACCATCGTGTGCACCCCGGCCTCGCACAGCGCCAGCGCGACCTCCTCGTGCAGGTAGGTCGGCACCGCCACCATCGCCGCGTCGATCCCCGCAGCGATCAGCGCCTCCACGTCGGCCAGCACCTCCAGCGGCCCGGCCACCCCGTGCCTGTCCCCCTGCGGGTCGGCCACCGCGACCAGGTCCATCCCCTCCACCTCACGGATCACCCGCGCGTGGTGCCGGCCCATCGACCCCAGCCCGATCAGCCCCATCCGGACCGTGCGACCCTCCTGCACGGCGGCCATCACGAACCCGCCCCCACGACAGCGTGCACCGCCGCGGCGATCCGCTCCAGGTCACCGGTCGACAACGACGGGTGCACCGGCAAGGAGATGACCTCCGCCGCCGCCCGCGCCGTGACCGGCAGCTCCCACGGCGGCGCGAACCGCGACAAGGAGACCAGCTCGTGGTTCGGCGTGGGGTAGTACACCCCGCACCCCACCCGGTGCTCCTCCCGCAGCGCCTGCACCACCCGGTCCCGCTCCGGCCCCGTGGCACCGGCGATGCGCACCGTGTACTGGTGGTACACGTGCGTGCACCCCTCGCGCACCGGCGGCACCACCACCACCCCCGACAATGCCTGGTCCAGCCAGGCCGCGTTCGCCTGCCGCTGCGCCGTCCACCCCGCCACCTTCGTCAGCTGCACCCGCCCGATCGCCGCGTGGATGTCGGTCATCCGGTTGTTCAGCCCCACCACCTCGTTGGCGTACTGCTTCTCCATCCCCTGGTTGCGCAGCAGCCGCACCCCCCGGGCGATCTCCTCGTCCGCGCAGGAGACCATCCCGCCCTCCCCGGAGGTCATGTTCTTCGTCGGGTACAACGAGAACATCCCGAACACCCCGAAGGACCCCACCGGCGAACCGTGGTAGGTCGCCCCGTGCGCCTGCGCGGCGTCCTCGAACAGCTGCAGCCCGTGCTCGGCCGCCACCTGTGCCAGGCCGTCCATCTCCGCCGGGTGCCCGTACAGGTGCACCGGCATCACCGCCGCCGTCGCCTCGCTGACCGCGTCCGCGACGCTGGCCGGGTCCAGGTTGAACGTGTCCGCACTGATGTCGGCGAACACCGGCCTGGCCCCCGTCAGCGCGACCGCGTTGGCCGTCGCGGCGAACGTGAACGAGGGCACGATCACCTCGTCCCCGGCCCCGATCCCCGCCGCCAGCAGCCCCAGGTGCAACCCTGAGGTCCCCGAGTTCACCGCCACGCAGGTGCGCCCACCCACCAGCACGTCCGCGAACTCGGCCTCGAACGCGGCCACCTCCGGCCCCTGTGCCACCATCCCCGAGCGCATCACCCGGTCCACCGCAGCCCGCTCCTCCTCACCGATCAACGGCTTCGCCGCAGGGATCATGGGCAGGTCAGACATCGTCGTTCTCCTCGGTGGGGGACGGGGTGCTCGGGGTGGACGGGGGCGCGGCCGGGGCCGCCCGGGGACCGGAGTCGGGCTCGGCAGCCGCCTCGCGGACGAGCCGTCCGTCCTGCTCGCGGTAGGTGTCGTCGGTGGCGGGGCAGCGCCACAGGCCGGGCGTGCCGCTCTCCTGCAGGGGGTGGCCGGCGGTGCCCACCCAGCCGACCTGCCGGGCCGGGACGCCCACGACGAGCGCGTGCGCGGGGACGTCGCGGGTCACCACCGCACCGGCCGCCACGGTGGCCCACTCCCCGACGGTCACCGGGGCCACGCACACGGCGCGGGCCCCGATCGAGGCACCGCGCCCGATCGTCACGCCCACCGCCTCCCAGTCGTCCGCGCTCTTGAGCGAACCGTCCGGGTTGATGGCCCGGGGGAAGGTGTCGTTGGTCAGCACCGCCGCCGGCCCCACGAAGACGCCCTCGGCCAGCTCGGCCGGCTCGTAGACGAGGGCGTAGTTCTGCACCTTGCAGTGGTCCCCCAGGCGCACCCCCGTCCCGACGTAGGCGCCCCGACCGATCACGCAGCCCCGGCCCAGGACCGCGCCCTCGCGCACCTGCGCGAGGTGCCAGACCGAGCTGCCGTCGCCGATCGTCGCCTCGGGCGAGACGTCGGCGCTGTCCACGATGCGCGTCCCCACTGCTCTCCTTGCCACTGGACGTCCTCGGGCGTCCCGCACCGGCGTGCGGGACAATGACGGGTATGACCCTATCGCCCCGGCACGAGGACGCCTGGCTGGTGATCCCCCTGTTCAACGAGGCGAGCGTCGTCGGGCAGGTCGTCAGCGAGGCCCGAGAGGTCTTTCCGCACGTCGTCTGCGTGGACGACGCCTCCGGCGACGCCTCGGCGGAGCGGGCCCGCGAGGCGGGGGCGGTCGTGGTCCGCCACCCGGTCAACCTGGGGCAGGGCGCGGCCCTGCAGACGGGGATGCGGTACGTGCTCGAGGCGACGGACGCGGCATACCTCGTCACCTTCGACGCCGACGGCCAGCACCGGGTGGAGGACGCCGCCGACATGGTCGGGCGCGCCAAGGAGGAGGACCTGGGGATCGTCTTCGGCTCCCGCTTCCTCGACGGCCGCACCCGGCCCGGGCTGCTGAAGAAGCTCGTCCTCAAGGGGGCGGTGTGGCTGACCAACCAGCAGACCGGGATGCGGCTGACGGACGCGCACAACGGGCTGCGGGTGCTGCGCCGGGACGCCGCGACCGCCCTGGACCTGCGGCAGAACCGGATGGCCCACGCGACCGAGATCGTCCTGCAGCTGGGCCGGACCGGGCTGCCGTGGGCCGAGCACCCGGTGCACGTGCTCTACACCGACTACAGCCGCCGCAAGGGCCAGTCGCTGATCAACTCGGTGAACATCCTCGTCGACACCCTGCTGAAGTGAGGTCGCCCCGTGCTTGACCAACCGTTGGACCAGCCGCTCATCAAGGCGGTCCTGCTCGTGGCCGTCGTCGTGATCACCCTCATGCTCAACGCCTCGACCGCCGACTCACGCCACCAGGCGGTGCGCCGGCTCCTGCTCGTCGGCTTCGTCCTGCTGGCCGCGGCCGCGGTGCTCTTCCCGCGGCTGCTCACCCAGGTCGCCCAGTTCCTCGGCGTGGGCCGGGGCGCCGACCTGCTGCTCTACGGGCTGACCGTGGTCTTCCTGGGCTACGTGGCCTCCTCCTACCGGCGGATGCGGCAGATGGAGCAGCAGGTCACCACGCTCGCCCGCGAGCTGGCGCTGCGGGCCGCGGTGCACGACACCACCCGGCACGTGCCGGGGGCCCGTCGCGGGACGGACCCGGCCCCGGGCTCAGAGGGAGGCGACCAGTCCGGCAGCCACCTGCGGGGTGGCGGCGGCGACGAGCCCGCGGGGCCGCCCGGCCGGTGAGTAGCGCTCCCCGTCGGTGGTGAGCACCGCGCCGCCGACCTCCTCGAGCATCAGCGAGCCCGGCACGTGGTCCCAGGGCATCGTGCCCCGGTAGACCAGCGCGTCGCAGTCGCCCTCGGCCAGGTGCGGGTAGTCGATCCCGCAGCTGATCCAGGTCAGCTCCAGCGGGCCGGACGGCCCCACGTGCGTGCCCACGAGCCGGGGCGAGGAGGCGCGCACCCGCCAGGCCGCCGGCTCCGTCGCGGGGGCGGCACGCTGCACGCGGCGGCCGTCGCACCACAGTCCCTGGCCGCGCTCGGCGACGTAGGCCCGGCGGTGCTGGGGCTGCCAGATCCAGGCGCGCACCGCGGTGCCGGAGCGGACCTCGGCGACCATGACCGCGTGGTCGGGCGAGCCGTGGACGAAGTTGCGGGTGCCGTCCACCGGGTCGACGGTGAAGGCGTGCCCGGCGGCGCGGAACTGCTCCAGCAGGGTGGCGTCCTCGGCGTAGGCCTCCTCCCCCAGCACCATCGCGTCCGGGTATGCCGCCCGCAGCTCGCGGGCGAGGATCACCTCGGCCTCCCGGTCGGCGACCGTCACCAGGTCACCGGGGTGGGTCTTGCTCGTGACGTCGCCGTCGGCCAGGGCCCGGAAGCGGGGGTCGATCACCTCCGCGGCGACGTCCTGGAGGAGGGTCAGCACGGTCTGGGTGTCCATCGGCACGGGACCACCCTGCCACGGTCCCGCGCGGACCCTGTCCAGGAAGGTCCCGGGCCGCTACTGTGACCCGCACGCCCCGACGACCTGGAAGGCGCCGGCCATGACCGAGAACCTGCCCGTCCTGACGATCCTGCCGCCCCTGCTGGCGATCGTCCTCGTCATCACCACCAAGAAGGTGCTCCTCAGCCTCGGGGCGGGCGTGCTGGCCAGCGCCCTGCTGGTCGCCGACCTCTCCCCCCTGCCGACCCTGCGCCTGGTGTGGGAGGCCTTCGCCGGGATCTTCTGGGCGGAGGGGGCGGTGAACACCTACTACGTCTACATCCTCGTGTTCACCCTGCTCCTGGGGATGATCGCGGCCCTCATCATGATGGCCGGCGGCAGCACCGCCTTCGCCGACTGGGCGCTGGAGCGGATCGGCACCCGCCGGGGCGCGACCGTCCTGCCGGCGGTCCTGGGCATCGTCATCTTCATCGACGACTACTTCAACGCGCTGGCGGTGGGGCAGGTCGCCCGTCCGGTGACCGACCGGATGCACGTGGCCCGCGCCAAGCTGGCCTACATCATCGACTCCACGTCGGCGCCGGTGGCGGTGCTGGCGCCGTTCTCGAGCTGGGGGGCCAGCATCATCGGGATCATGGCCCCGATCGTGGCCGGCTCGGCGCTGGCGGTCAGCGACGTCGAGGCCTTCCTCGGTGCCGCGGCGATGAACTACTACGCCATCGCCGCCGTCCTGCTCGTGTGGGTCGTCGTGGTCCTGCAGCTGGACCTGGGGCCGATGCGGCGCGAGGAGCGGCGGGCCATCGCCGAGGGGCGCACCTTCGACGCCTCCGAGGAGGTGCCCGGGGAGCTGGCCGAGGACCTGCCGGTGCACGAGCCGGGTGCCAAGAGGGCGCTGGTCATCCCCTTCCTCGTCCTGGTCGCCGGCGTCCTCGGCGGCATCGTGTGGACGGGCTACCGGGCCGGTGGCAGCTGGGCCGTGCTGGACGTGCTGGCCAACACCGCGGTGACCGACGCGCTGCTCTACGGCGGGATCCTGGGGCTGGCCACGGCGCTGTACTACTACCTGCGCTACACCACCTCCAACCCGCGCTTCTCCACGGCGACGCTGGGCAAGGGGCTGTGGGAGGGCGTGAAGTCGATGCTGCCGGCCGTCTACATCCTGCTGCTGGCGTGGATGCTCGGCTCGCTGATCTCCGAGCTGGGCACCGGGGAGTACCTGGGCAACCTCGTCGAGCAGACCGCGCTGCCGCCGTCCTGGCTGATCCCGGTGATGTTCGTCCTGGCCGGGGCCATGGCCTTCTCGACCGGCACCTCCTGGGGCTCGTTCGGGATCCTGCTGCCCATCGCCGGCCAGATCATGAACACGGTCGAGGGCGGGCCCGAGCTGCTGCTGCCGGCCTTCGGCGCCGTGCTCGCCGGCGCGGTGTGGGGCGACCACTGCTCCCCCATCAGCGACACCACGATCCTGTCGAGCACGGGGGCCGGGTGCAACGTCATCACCCACGTCACCACGCAGCTGCCCTACGCGATCGTCGGTGCGCTCGTGGCCCTGCTGGGCTACGTGGTCTTCGCCATCACCCTCAGCACCTGGCTGGGGCTGCTCGCGGTGGCCCTCGGCCTGGTCGTCGTCGCGGTGCTGGCCAAGGTCGTCTCCACGCGCCTGGAGGACGAGATCCCCGAGGCGGACCAGGCCGAGATCGTCAGGGCCTGATCCACCTCCGGGGGCCGCGTCAGGACAGCTGGGCGGTGAGCGTGATGTCGGTGCCGGTCAGGGCCTTGGACACCGGGCACCCGGTCTTGGCGGCCTCGGCGATCTCCTGGAAGTCGGCGTCCTCCAGGCCCTCGACCTGGGCCGTGACCCGCAGGTGGACCCTGGAGATGGCCGGGCCCGTCGGGTCGAAGGTGACCTCGGCGGTGGTCTCGATCCGGGTGGGGGGCGTGCCGTTCTTGTCCAGGGCGTTGGAGAAGGCCATCGAGTAGCAGGACGCGTGGGCGGCGGCGATGAGCTCCTCGGGGTTGGTGGTGCCCCCGTGCTCCTCCGCCCGGGCGCGCCAGCTGACGTCGAAGGTGCCCTGGCCGGAGCTGTCCAGGCTGGTGCTCCCCGACCCCTCCGTGAGGGTGCCGGTCCAGGTGGTCGATGCCGTGCTGGTGAGTGCCATGCGGTGTCCTCCTTCGGCCCCCGGACGGTCCGGGGATGCCGTGCCCCACTGTGCCCCGCACCGAGGCCGGAGTCCACCCGGCCAGGCGGTCTACGCCGTGGTCAGGTCCGCGAGCTCGGCCACGTCGGCGGCGAGGTCGCTCTCCAGGCGCGCCCGCTGCTGCTCCGTCAGGTCGACCGCGGACAGCCCCGTGCGGACGGCCTCGACGACGTCCTGCGCCTGGTCCGCCCGGATGAGCCCCAGCCGCACCGCGTGCGCCGCGGCACCGGCGTAGGTGTCGAAGACGTGCACGCCCCGGTCGGCCCACGACCGGCGGTCGGCCTCGTCAAGGTCGGTGACGTTGTGCAGCAGCGTGCCCACGATGTGTCCCGGGTCGCGCTCGTGCATCTGCGCCCCGACGTCGCCGTCGGCCTGGCCGCTGTCGCCGATGAACACCATGCGGCACTCGGGGAAGAGGAGCCGGTCGCGCTCCATGTTCTGGATCTTGCGCTCGGCGATCGCGGCCTTGGTGTGCAGGTTGAGGAAGGAGCCTCCCAGCACGGTGTGCGGCGGCAGGCCCAGGTGCGAGAGGTGGTCGCGCGTGTACTGCTCGACCAGGCCGCGCGGCCCTCCGGGCCGGGCGGTGACGAAGGTGAGGTCACCCGCCCGGTTGGGCTCCTCGGCGGCCCCGTCGTCCAGCGCGTGCAGCAGGGCCACCACCCCGGGGTAGATCGTCCCGCGCGGGTAGCGGTCGTCGTGGATCGCGCACGTCACCGTGTCGTCGATGTCGCACAGGACCCGCAGGTCCGACGTCGCGTCCACGCCCGCCTGCGCGGCGACGTGCGCCAGCAGCCGCTTGCGCAGGTCCTCCTCGACGTCGTCGAAGACGAGGTGCTCCAGGTCGTGGTGGTCGCCCTGGGCGTTGAGCCGGTACTTCAGGTCGTGGAAGTCGGCGCCCGCGTAGGAGGTGAGGACCTCCACGATCGTCTCCTGGTGCAGCCGGGGCGTGGGGCCGCGGTGCAGCGCAGCGACCAGCTCGGCGACCGTCTGCAGGGACAGCTCGGAACGACGGCGGCCCAGGACGAGCTCGAGCAGCTCGGTGCGGTGGTCCGGCCCCCAGACGTGGTCGTCGATGTCGCCGACCACCTGGTCCAGGTCCAGCGGGGACAGCACCGCGTCCAGCTCCCCCTCCGGCACGTCCCGCAGGATCTGCAGCACCTGGGCCTCGGCGTCGGAACCGGTCCGCCAGCCACCGGTGAGGCTGACGATCTGCAGCGCGCGGGGGTCCATGGGTCCTCGTTCCGTCGTCGGGCGGGTGCGCTCAGCGGGCGACCCGGAGGGCGGCCGGCCGCACGGTGAGCTCGGCGCCCACGATATCGGGCACGACGTCCCCGTCGACCTGGGCCAGCACCGGCTCGGGCGAGACGACCCGCAGCGTGCAGCCGCTGCGGTAGCGCAGCGCCGGGTGGTCGTCCGCGCCGACCCGGCCCAGGCCGGTCGCCGCGATCCGGACCCAGTCCCCGAGATGCCGGGGCGAGACGAGGACCACGTGCAGCCGCCCGTCGTCCAGGTGCGCCCCGGGCACCACGCGTGCGCCGGCCGGGAGCCGGGCCGCGTTGACCGCGAGCAGGCTCCACAGCTCCTCGGCCGCCACCGGCGCGTCGTCCAGGGTGAGCCCCAGCGCGTGGCCGGGCCGGCCCAGCCGCCCCAGACCGGGGGCGAAGTAGGCCAGCCAGCGCAGCCGCTGCTTGTGCGCCGGTCGCACCGCAGCCAGCGTCGCGGCGTCGTGCCCCACCCCCGCCACCACGAGGAAGGGCTCGGTCCGCGCCCGACCGTCGGCGGCGGTGAGCACCGCCCGGCCCAGGTCCGTCGGGCGGGCCGCCGCCTCGACCGCGCGGCGCGCCGCGGCGTCCACGTCGCGCAGGGGCAGCAGGGCGCTGCGGGCGAACAGGTTGGCGGTGCCCACCGGCACGACGCCCAGCTCCACCGGAGCGGTCCCGGGCGCGTCGTCCGCCGGGCCGGTGAGTTCCGCGAGGGCACCGGCCACGTGGCGGACGGTCCCGTCGCCGCCCACGACCACGATCCTGCCCGCCCCCCGTCGCCGGGCCTCCAGCGCCTGCGCCCCCCCTGGGTCGGCCACCGTCGTGGACAGCACCTGCGGCGTGCCGGCCCCCGCTCCGGCGCAGGCCCGGTGCAGCGCGGCCACGGCCCGCCCCGCACCGCGCGAGACCGGGTTGACCACGACCGCCACCCGGCCGTGGCCCGGCGCGGGCACGCTCAGGCCAGCCGTGCCGTCAACGACGTGGCCACCGCGTCGGGCGTCAGACCCACCCGCTCGAGCACCTGTCCCCGGGACCCGTGGTCGAGGAACTCCTGGGGTATGCCGTAGGAGTGCACCGGCACGTCCACCCCGGCGGCGGCCAGCGCCTGGGTGATCCGTCCCGCGACGCCACCGACCAGCGAGTCCTCGATGACACCCACCGAGCGGGCGTGCCTGGCCAGGTCGAGCACGTCCTCGCTCACCGGGATCACCCACCGCGGATCGACCACGCGCACCGACCGGCCCTCGGCGAACAGCTTGTCGGCCACCTCCAGCGCGGTCGTGGCCATCGCCCCCACGCCCACGAGCAGCAGGTCGACCTCCTGGACCTCCTCGGCACCCTCGTCCACCTCGACGTCGCGCAGCACGTCCACCTGGCCGTGGCGGCGCACCGCCTCCACCGGCGCCCCCACCGTCCCCTTGGGGAAGCGCACCACCGTGGGGGCGTCCTCGACGTCCACCGCCTCGCGCAGCATCCGGCCCACCTGCTGGCCGTCCCGGGGCGCGGCCACCCGGACGCCGGGCACCATGCCCAGCAGCGTCAGGTCCCACATGCCGTTGTGGCTCGCCCCGTCGGTCCCGGTGATGCCCGCCCGGTCCAGCACGAAGGTGACCCCCTGCCGGTGCAGGGCGCAGTCCATGAGGAGCTGGTCGAAGGCCCGGTTGAGGAAGGTCGCGTAGACGCTGACGACCGGGTGCAGCCCGGCGAAGGAGAGACCGGCCGCCATCGTCACGGCGTGCTGCTCGGCGATGCCGACGTCGAAGACCCGGTCGGGGTAGCGCTCGGCGAACGGCTGCAGACCCACCGGGATGAGCATCGAGGCGGTGAGGGCGACGATGTCGTCGCGCTCCCTGCCCAGGCGCACCATCTCGTCGCTGAACTCGTCGGTCCAGCTGCGCCCGGACAGCTCCAGCGGCAGGCCGGTCTCGGGATTGATCACCCCGACGGCGTGGAACCGGTCGGCCTCGTCGGCGGTGGCCGGGTCGTAGCCGTGGCCCTTCTCGGTGATCGCGTGGACCAGGACCACCCCGCCGAAGTCGTGGGCGCGCCGCAGCGCGGTCTCCATCGCCTCCACGTCGTGGCCGTCGACCGGGCCGAGGTACTTCAGCCCCAGGTCCTCGAACATGCCCTGGGGGCTGACGATGTCCTTGAGGCCCTTCTTCATCCCGTGCAGGGTCTCGTAGACCTGCTTGCCCACCAGCGGCGTCCGGTTGAGCTGGCGCTTGCCCCAGGACAGCACGTGCTCGTACTCCTGGGTGGCGCGCAGCGAGGCCAGGTAGTCGGCCATGCCGCCGCGGGTCTGGGCGTAGGAGCGCTCGTTGTCGTTGATGACGATGATCAGCGGCAGGTCGCGGTGCTCGGCGATGTTGTTCAGCGCCTCCCACACCATGCCCCCGGTCAGCGCGCCGTCGCCGATCACCGCGACCGTGTGGCGGTCGGTCTCCCCCCGCAGCTTGCGCCCGGCGGCGATGCCGATGGCCCACGAGAGCGAGGTGGAGGCGTGGGAGTTCTCCACGACGTCGTGGTCGGACTCGGCCCGGCTGGGGTAGCCCGAGAGCCCGCCCTGCTTGCGCAGCGTGGAGAAGTCGTGCCGGCCGGTGAGCAGCTTGTGCACGTAGGAGATGTGCCCCGTGTCGAACAGGATGGTGTCGCGGGGCGAGTCGAAGACCCGGTGCAGCGCGATCGTCAGCTCCACGACCCCGAGGTTGGGGCCCAGGTGGCCGCCGGTGCGCGAGACCGAGCTGATCAGGTAGTGCCGGATCTCCGCGGCCAGGGCCTCCACCTGCCGGGGGGTCAGTCGCTTCAGGGCGGTGGGGCCGGTGATGGTCCGCATGAGTGCCACGGGGCGTGCTCCTCCGGTGGGTCGGCGTCGGCGGCGATGGGCCGCCCCAGTGTACGGTCCCGCGCCTGCGAGCGCGCTGGACGCCCGGCGTCCCGTCCGCCGAGACCCTCAGTCCATGTCCTCCCGGGAGCGCCGCACGAGCTTCTGACCCTGGGCGTGGGCGACCTCGGCCGCGTGGTCGGGGACCTGCTGCTGCAGCGACCGCTCGGTGCGCTGGTAGCCGGTGGAGGCCGGCCGGTCGGGCATCGTCAGCGTGGGCAGGTCGACGGGGTGCCACGGGAGCGAGGAGAGCAGGTGGGCGATCATGTTGATCCGGGCGGAGCGCTTGTCGTCGCTCTCGACGACGTTCCAGCGGGCCTCGGGGATGTCGGTGTGCACGAACATCTCGTCCTTGGCCCGGCTGTAGTCCTCCCACCGGGTCAGGCTCTCCAGGTCGGTGCCCGACAGCTTCCACCGGCGCATCGGGTCCGCGAGGCGGGACTGGAAGCGCCGCTCCTGCTCGGCGTCGCTGACCGAGAACCAGTACTTGCGCAGCAGGACGCCGTCGTCGACGAGCATCCGTTCGAAGATCGGGCACTGCTGCAGGAAGCGGCGGTGCTCCTCCGGGGTGCAGTAGCCCATCACCCGCTCCACGCCCGCCCGGTTGTACCAGGACCGGTCGAAGAGGCGGATCTCCCCCGCGGCCGGAAGGTGCTCGACGTAGCGCTGGAAGTACCACTGCGTCGTCTGCCGCTCGGTGGGGGTCGGCAGTGCCACGATCTGCGCCTGGCGCGGTGAGAGGTACTCGGTGACCCGCTTGATCGCCCCGCCCTTGCCGGCCGCGTCCCGCCCCTCGAAGACGACGACCACCCGCTGCCCGGTCTCGCGGACCCACTCCTGCATCTGGACAAGCTCGCCCTGCAGGCGAAGCAGCTCGGCCTCGTAGATCTTGCGGTCCAGTCGGGGGGTGCGGTCCTTGGCCATGGTCCATCGTGGCACGGCGGCGGCGCCCGCGGCTCAGCGCATCGGGGCGCGCAGCCGCAGCGCCTCCAGCAGCAGTCCCGCCGCCCGGTGTGCCGCCCGCAGCCGCAGGCCCTCCCGGGCCAGCGACTCCAGCACGTCACCGAGCGTCCCCGGTGGCAGGACGGGTCCCAGCTCGGGGCGCACGTCCCGCCAGGCGCCGCGCATCGCCGCCAGCTGGGCGTCCAGGTGCCGGGTGGCCACCCAGGCCAGCGCCGTCGGATGGCGCCGCCAGGCCTGGTAGGCGCGGTAGTCGGCCGGGCACTGGTCGAGCAGCCAGGACACCGCCGCCTCCTCCCAGCCGGGCACCCCGGCCGGGGGCACCCGGTCGGGCCAGCCAGGAGGTCCGCTCGTCATACGAACAAGTGTACGACTCTCCCCGACGTCCGTGGCGTCCGCGCGCAGGGCTGCGCCCCGGCGGGCGGACCGTCCCAGGTGTCCCGCCCCTCAGCCGAAGCCGTGCCGGGCCAACGGCCCGACCAGCTCGCGCTCCTCGTAGGACAGGTGCGACAGCAGGGTGTCGGTGAGCAGGTCGACGCTGCGACCCAGCTCGTCCAGCGCGCTCCGCGCGGCCTGCCCGTACCCCTCCTCCTCCACCAGCGCCACCAGGGCGCGGTCGAGCCGGTCCAGCACGTCGGCGATCACCTCGTGCTCCTCCTCCAACCGGTCCAGCACCGGTGCCAGGGTCGGTTCGCGGCGACGCAGGTGCGGGAAGACCGACCGGTCCTCCAGGGTGTGGTGACCCGTGACGATCCGGCAGTAGGACTCGCAGAACGCCCCCAGGGTCCAGTTGTTCTGCCGCATCGCCATCGTGTTGATGACCGACCGGGCCTGCCCCACCTGCAGGTGGCCGCGCCGGACCTGGTCGACGACGTCCCGCACCGAGGACAGCTCGGTCCGCAGGTGGTCGTGGATGTCGATGAGGTGCTGGGGCAGGGCCAGCCTCCCGGAGGGGTATGACGTCGGCGCCCCCTCGGGTGCGGGCGCGCTGGGGCGGGCGTCCTCGTCCCAGGCAAGCTCGCCGGTGAGCCGGGTCCCGTCGTCCGGGGTGGGGACGATGCCCGCCGGTGCTGTCGTCACCCCGGAGGCCGGGGTGCCCGCGCCGCCGCCGACCACCTCGCCCGAGGAGCCGCCGGGGCCGGCACGACCCGCAGGGACGTGGCTGGACCGTCCGGCCAGGACCAGCTCGCGCAGGGCGGGACCCACCTCCTGGCCGAAGGTCTGGACGGCGACGGGGTCGTCGGTGGCCAGCACGAAGGTGGACATGCCGTGCTCCAGCGCCAGCCCGGCCAGCTGCTCGGCCCAGTCCCCGGGACCTCCCTGCAGCATCCCCGACCCGCGGCCGAAGCGGCCGTGGACGTTGTAGAGGCGGACGACGTCCTGCGGCGCCCGGCCGGCGTCCGTGGCCGCCCGGTCGATCCTGGCGCCGGCCTCCCCCAGCTTCTCCGGCGGCAGGTAGCCCATGCTCGGCAGCCATCCGTCGGCGAGCCGGCCGGTCACCCTCAGCATCCGCGGCCCGTAGGCGCCGATCCACAGGGCCGGGTCGCCGCCCGGGACGGGGCCGGCGTGCAGGCCCTCGACCCGGTAGTGCTGGCCGTCCACGCGCACCGGACCCTGCCCGCTCCAGACCTGCCGGACCACGTCGACCGCCTCCACGAGCGCGTCCACGGACTCCCCCGCACTCCGGCGGGGACCGCCGGCGGCCACGATCGCGTCCCAGAACGCGCCGGCACCCAGGCCGAGGTCGGCACGACCTCCCGAGAGCAGGTCCAGCGTGGCCACCGATCGGGCCAGCACGACGGGCGGCCGCAGCGGCAGGTTGGCGACGTTCAGCCCCAGGCGGACCCGGGTGGTCCGCGCGGCGATCCAGGACAGCAGCGTCCAGCTGTCCAGGTGCGCCGCCTGGTAGGGGTGGTCCTGGACGGTGACCAGGTCGATGCCCGCCGTGTCGGCCAGGACGCCCAGCTCGACGGCACGGTAGGGCTCGGCGGCGGCCGGGGTCGGAAAGATCCCCAGCCGGATCTCGTGGCCGTGGTCAGGCATGGCCGGGCGCGCTCAGGCTCCGGCGACCCGCACGTGCAGGCGGTTGGCCCACGGGTCCTCGAAGCTCACCGTGCGCCCGTCGTCGGCGGTCTGGACGCCGTGGTGGCGCATCCGCTCGGTGAGCGCGCCGACGTCGTCGGCGGTGGGCAGCTCGATGTCCACCTGGCCCAGCCCCAGGGTGGGGAAGCGACGTCCGGCGCCCCGGCTGTTCCACACGTTCATCGCCATGTGGTGGTGGTACCCCCCGGCGCTGACGAACAGGGCGGCTCCGCCCCACTCCAGGGTGGTGTCGAAACCGAGCGTGTCGACGTAGAAGTCCCGGGCGGTGCGCACGTCGCCGACGGACAGGTGCACGTGGCCCACGACGGCCTCGCCCGCGTCCGGGCGCTCCAGCCCCTCGGGGGTCAGGTGCTCGCGGAGGAAGCTGTCGGCGTCCAGGAAGCGGTTGTCCATCTCGACGCGACCGTGCACCCAGCTCCACTGCGTGCGGTCGCGGTCCCAGTACAGCTCGATGCCGTTGCCCTCAGGGTCGTCGAAGTAGAAGGCCTTGCTGACGAGATGGTCGGCGCTGCCGGTGTAGGGCGCGCGCGCCGCGGCCATCGAGGCGACCGCCGCGGCCAGGCCGGCCTGGGTCGGGAACAGGATGGCGGTGTGGAACAGTCCGGCCGACCCGGGGGCGGCGTGCTTGAGCCCGGGCCGGTGCCGGAGCACGACGACCGGGGTGGTGCCGCGGCCCATCGTGACCACGGGGCCGTCCTCGGCGACCACCTGCAGGGTGACGGCGTCGCGGTAGAACGCGGTCATCCCTTCCAGGTCGGCCACGTCCAGGGTCACCGGACCCATGGCGGTGTCGGCGGCGAGACGGTCGGGGCGGGCGTGCGTGCTGGTGGCGTCGGTCATGACTGCTCCTCAATGCGTGACGTGTCACCTAGTCTAGGCCATGGCCGTGCCTCTGTCCACCGCGCACGCCCGACGCCCCCGCCGACCGGATGGTCGACGGGGGCGTCGGGCGTTCGTGCGGACGACCCCTCCGGGACCGTCGGCCGCGAACCTCAGGCGCTGCTGCCCACCAGGGAGCGCAGCACGTACTGCAGGATCCCGTCGTTGCGGTAGTAGTCCGCCTCGCCGGGGGTGTCGATGCGCAGGACGGCCTCGAACTCCACCGTCTCGCCGCTCTCCTTCTCGGCGGAGACGTTGACCGTCCGCGGCACGGTGCCCTCGTTGAGCGCGGTGACCCCGCTGATCGCGAACGTCTCCGTCCCGTCCAGGCCGAGCGAGTCGGCGTTCTGACCGGCCGGGAACTGCAGCGGGAGGACGCCCATGCCGATGAGGTTGGACCGGTGGATCCGCTCGTAGGACTCGGCGACGACGGCCTTGACGCCCAGCAGGCGGGTGCCCTTGGCGGCCCAGTCGCGGCTGGAGCCGGAGCCGTACTCCTTGCCCGCGAGGATGACCAGCGGCGTCCCGTCGGCGGCGTAGTTCTGGGCCGCGTCGTAGATGGTCGTCTGCTCACCACCGGCGGTGAAGTCCCGGGTGAAGCCACCCTCCACGCCGTCCAGCAGCTCGTTGCGCAGCCGGATGTTGGCGAAGGTGCCGCGGATCATCACCTCGTGGTTGCCGCGGCGCGAGCCGTAGGAGTTGAAGTCCTTGCGCTCGATGCCGTGCTCGGCGAGGTACTTGCCCGCGGGGCTGTCGGCCTTGATCGCGCCGGCCGGGCTGATGTGGTCGGTGGTGACCGAGTCGCCCAGCTTGGCCAGGACCCGGGCCCCGGAGATGTCCTCCACCGGTGCCGGCTCCGCCTGCATCCCCTCGAAGTACGGGGGCTTGCGCACGTAGGTGGACCCGTCGTCCCAGGCGAACGTGTCGCCCTCGGGCGTGGACAGGGACCGCCACCGCTCGTCGCCGGCGAAGACGTCGGCGTAGTCCTCGGTGAACATGTCCCGGCTGATCGAGGAGGCGATCGTCCGCTCGACGTCCTCCGGGGCCGGCCAGATGTCGCGCAGGAAGACGTCCTCGCCCTCCTCGTCCTGGCCGAGGGGCTCGTTCTCGAAGTCGAAGTCCATCGTCCCGGCCAGGGCGTAGGCGACGACCAGCGGCGGGGAGGCCAGGTAGTTCATCTTCACGTCCGGGTTGATCCGGCCCTCGAAGTTGCGGTTGCCGGAAAGCACCGAGACGACCGCCAGGTCGTTCTCGTTGACCGCCTCGGACACCTCGTCGATGATCGGGCCGGAGTTGCCGATGCAGGTCGTGCAGCCGTAACCGACCAGGTGGAAGCCCAGCGCCTCCAGGTAGGGCCACATGCCGGCCTTGTCGAAGTAGCCGGTGACCACCTTGGACCCCGGCGCCATCGAGGTCTTGACCCACGGCGGCACCGTGAGCCCCTTCTCGACGGCGTTCTTGGCGAGCATGGCCGAGGCCATCATCACCGAGGGGTTGGAGGTGTTGGTGCAGGAGGTGATCGAGGCGATGGCCACGTGACCGTGGTCGACCGTCACCTGCTCGCCGTCGATACTCACCGACATCGGGCTGCTCGCCCGGTCGCCGTTGAGCAGGGCGGAGTGCTCCGGACGGCCGGCCGCCTCGGACTGCTCGTGCGCGTCGTGCGAGGGGGCGTCGGAGGCAGGGAAGCTGTCGGCGAGCTCCTCGTCGACCGAGCTCTTGTCGATCCCGTTGCCGTTGACCACGTAGTTCTTCAGGTCCGCGCGGAACTGCTTCTTGGACTCCGACAGCGCGATCCGGTCCTGGGGACGCTTGGGGCCGGCGATGGAGGGGACCACCGTCGACAGGTCCAGCTCGAGGTACTCGCTGTAGCGCGCCTCGACGTTGCCGCTGGGGTCGTGCCACATCCCCTGCTCCTTGGCGTAGGCCTCCACGAGGGCGACCTGCTCGTCCGGTCGACCGGTCAGGCGCAGGTACTCCAGGGTGACCTCGTCGATCGGGAAGATCGCGCAGGTGGAGCCGAACTCGGGGCTCATGTTGCCGATGGTGGCGCGGTTGGCCAGCGGCACGGCCGCGACACCGTCGCCGTAGAACTCGACGAACTTGCCCACGACGCCGTGCTCGCGCAGCATCTCGGTGATCGTCAGCACGACGTCGGTCGCGGTCGCGCCGGCGGGGATCGAGCCGGACAGCTTGAAGCCCACCACGCGCGGGATGAGCATGGAAACCGGCTGACCGAGCATGGCGGCCTCGGCCTCGATGCCGCCGACGCCCCAGCCCAGCACGCCCAGGCCGTTGACCATCGTGGTGTGGGAGTCCGTGCCCACGCAGGTGTCGGGGTAGGCCTGCAGGACGCCGTCGACCTCACGGGTCATGGTGACGCTGGCCAGGTGCTCGATGTTGACCTGGTGCACGATGCCGGTGCCCGGGGGCACGACCTTGAAGTCCTCGAACGCCGTCTGGCCCCACCGCAGGAACTGGTAGCGCTCGCCGTTGCGCTCGTACTCGATCTCGACGTTGCGCTCGAAGGCGTCCGAGCGTCCGAAGACGTCGATGATGACGGAGTGGTCGATGACCAGCTCGGCCGGCGCCAGCGGGTTGATCTTGGTCGGGTCGCCACCCAGGTCGCCCATCGCCTCGCGCATGGTCGCCAGGTCGACGATGCAGGGCACGCCGGTGAAGTCCTGCATGATGACGCGGGCCGGGGTGTACTGGATCTCGGTGTCGGGCTCGGCGTCCTGGTCCCAGCCGGCGAGGGCGTCGACGTGGTCGGCGGTGATGTTCTTGCCGTCCTCGGTACGCAGGAGGTTCTCCAGCAGCACCTTCAGGGAGTAGGGCAGCGACTCGGCGCCCTCGAGCCCGCCGATGCGGAAGATCTCGTAGCTCTGGTCACCGACCTCGAGGGTGCCCTTGGCACCGAAGCTGTTCGGGTTCGTGCTCAACGTCTCGCTCCTTCGCTCGGCGGCTATTTATCTTGACGTCAAGATATCTCACGGGCCGTGGCGCGGGCAACCCTCGACACGCCCACCGTCCGCCCCCCATCCTGCCGCATGCCGTCGACGCCCGTCAGGCGGGCCGCACCCCTCAGAGGGGGCGGACCCCCTCGGCGGGCCGTGGCCGCAGCAGCGCCAGGGTCTCGACGTGGTGGGTCATCGGGAAGGCGTCGTAGGCCACCAGGTCGACGAGCTCCAGACCCTCCTCGGCCGCGGTGCGCAGGTCGCGGGCCAGGGCCGCCGGGTCGCAGGCCACGTAGACCACGGCGCGCGGGCGCAGCGCGGCGATGCCGCGGACCACCGGCGCGCCCGCCCCGGTCCGGGGCGGGTCCAGCACGACGAGGTCGGCCCGCTCCTCCGCGGCGACCAGGTCGGTGACCGCCCGCTCGGCCGGGGAGGCCAGCACGCTCGCCCAGGGACGGTCGCCCAGGTTGCCGGTCGCCGACTCCGCCGCCCCGCGGTCGGCCTCGACCGCGAGCACCCACCCGCGCGGACCGACCCGGGCGGCCAGCGGCCGGGCGAACAGCCCGACGCCGGCGTACAGGTCCAGCGCGCTCTCCCCCTCCTGCGGGTTCAGCCAGGTCAGCACCTGCGCCACGAACGTGGGAGCGGCGCCGGGATGCACCTGCCAGAAGCCGCGGGCCGACAGGGAGTACCGGTCCGGTCCCACCTGCTCCTGCACCGTGGGCACCGGTCCCGCGGGTCGTGCGGGGGTATGGGGTGCGCGTCGCCCCCGTCCGCCCCTCCCCCGGCCCGGGCGTCCCCCCGACCGTCCCGCGGCCTGCCCGTCGACGCCGACGGTCCCGCCGGTCAGGGGCACCACGACCGGGTCGCCGAGGGACGGGGCGACCACGTCCAGCGCGCTGACGCCGCGGGGCGCGTCCCCGGCGAGCACCCCGGTCCCGACGACGTCGGCGGAGGCGATCAGGCAGTCCTGCAGCGGGAGCACCTCGTGGGAGCGGTGCCGCCGCAGGCCGACCCCGTCCGTGCCGACGGCGAACTCGACCCGGGTGCGCCAGCGCAGACCGTCCTCGTCACCGGGGAGCGGGTGGCACACGACGTCGACGTCCTCGATGCCGCCGAGCCGGGCCAGCTGCTCGCGCACGACCGTGGCCTTGAGGCGGCGCTGCTCGGCGAGGTCGACGTGCTGCAGGTCGCAGCCGCCGCAGCGGCCCGGCCCGGCGTACGGGCACGGGGGTTGCACGCGGTGCGGGGAGGCCTGCAGGACCTCCACGGCCTCGGCGTGGGCGAACCGGCCCTTCGGGCCCAGGCCGGTCACCCGCGCCCGGACCCGCTCCCCCGGCAGCGTGTGCCGCACGAAGAGGACCTGTCCCTCGTGGCGGGCCACGCAGTGGCCCCCGTGCGCGACGGCGCCCACGTCGACGACGACGACGTCCCCCACCGCCACGCCCGGGGGGTGGTCCCCCGTCACGGGAGCGCGCCCGGGGTCGCGGGAGCTCCGGCGCCGTCGTCGGCCTGCGGGGTGCGGCCGGTGGCCAGCAGCCACCCCATGAGCACGATCGCCAGCAGGTAGGCGGGCCATCCCAGGGCGATCTTGGCCACGCCGAGGAGGGCGACCTCCCCTGCCAGGTACAGGGGCAGCATGACGGCCACCCGGACCGCGAAGAGCGCCACCAGGACCCAGGTCAGCCGCGAGGCCACCCGTACCAGCCCGCGGTCGCGCCGCCAGGCCGTCGGGTCCTGGGCGTAGTCGGGGTCGCCGATGCCCACGATGAAACCGACCAGGGGCCAGCGCAGCAGGATCGAGGCCACCGCGGCCACGAGGTAGACGCCGCTGAGCACGATCCCCGGCAGGAAGGCGTCCTCGGCCTGGCCGGAGCGCAGCGCGAAGAACGCGGCCAGTGCCGTGGCCAGGACCGCCGAGGCCAGGAACCGCCACGAGCCGCCGACCATGAGCCGGATGCCGCCCAGGAGCAGCAGCACCGCCGCCGCGGCCCACACCGCGGTCCGCACCTGGTCCACGACCAGCCAGGTGACGACGAAGGCCACCGTGGGCAGCGCCGTCTCCAGCGACCCGTACCAGCCGCCGAGGGCGTCGCCGATCCGCTGCCGGATCACCTGCTCGACGGTGGCCTCGACGTCCGGCGAGGTCATCGGAAGTCGGGGTTGCTCGGGGCCTTGGGCGCCTCGGTCTGCTCCTGGTCGCCGGACGGGGAGGGCGACCGGTGCCGACCGCCCTGGCCGGTGGGGGGCGTGGTCGGGGGCGTGGTCGAGGGTGCGGTGGCCGGGGCCGCCGCGGGGGCCGCCCGACCGGGCGCGACGCCCGGCGACGGCGTGGCCGGGGCACTGCCGGCACCGGGGGCACCGGGCCCGGCGCTGATGCCGGTGACCCGGGTGGCGTCGGCGGTGCGCAGCACCTGGGTCTGGGAGGCGGCCCGGGCGGCGGCGACCTTCTGGGCGGCCTCCTTGCGGGCCTGCGCCTGCTTGGCCGCGGCCTCCAGCAGCCCCGCCGGGGCGGTCAGCTCCAGCACCTCGCGCGGAGGGCGCGGCTCCTCGCCGCGGCGCACGACGACCTTGCGCACGAACGCCAGGATCGGCTGCAGCTGGGCGTCGTCGGCGGCAGCCGGCCCGTTGACCACCACGCGCAGGAACCACCGCGGTCCGTCCACGCCGAGAAAGCGCGCGGGCTGGAAGGCCACCCGGCCGTCGGGGGCACGACCGGGCATCCGGGCCCGCAGCTCCTTGCCCAGCACCCCGTCGGCGGTCTCGGCGGCCCCGCCGGCCTCGACGATCCCCCGCGCGATGTCGGGCCGCAGCTCGTCCCACAGGCCGCTCGTGCGCGGGGCGGCGAAGACCTGCAGCTGCACCTGGGAGGCGCCGAACGTCAGCGTGGCGCCCACCACCCGACCGGAGCCCTGCTCCAGGTCCAGGCGCATCTGCATCCCCGCCTGGGCGGGCAGGCGCAGGGCACCCAGGTCGAGGCGACCGTCCAGGGCGGTCCACTCGGTGATGTCGTAGGGACCGTCGGAGGGCCGGTCCCAGTCGCGGTCCACGCCCGGCTCACCGTCGGCCGGCTCTGGGCGCACCGAGCTCTCCACGACCTCGTCCTCGGCGAGGAGGTCCTCGTCGGAGAGGCGTTCGCGCTTCTTGCCAAACAGTGCCACGGGCGGGTCAGTCCTTCGGGTCGGTGGGAGGGACGGGGTATGAGGTGGGCGCGCTCCGGGGCGCGTCCCGCGTCCCGGTGTGCCCGTGCCCACCCTCGCCCCGCTGGGACGCGGGCAGCTCGTCGACGAGCTCGAAGTCCGGGCGGACGACGGGCTGGACGACCAGCTGGGCGATCCGGTCGCCCCGCTCGACCGTGAAGGCCGTCGTCACGTCCGTGTTGAGCAGGTTGACGAGGATCTCGCCCCGGTAGCCGGCGTCCACGGTGCCGGGGGCGTTGACCACGGTGATCCCGTGCCTGGCCGCCAGGCCGGACCGGGGGTGGACGAAGCCCGCGTAGCCGGCCGGGATGGCCAGTGCCACCCCGGTGGGGACCAGCGCCCGCTCCCCCGGGGCCAGCGTCAGCTCCTGCCGGGCGTGCAGGTCGACCCCGGCGTCGTCGGCACGGGCCGCGGCGGGCACGGGCAGCCCCTCGTCGAGTCGACGCAGGAGCACCCGGACGGCGGGGGTGTCTGACGAGGTGATCATCGTCCTCGAGGGTACGCCCCGGCCACCGGGGTGGCCGAGGCGTCGAGGTGCTCGGGACGCGGGCGGGCGCCCGACCGGGAGCCGGCGGGGCCGGCCGGGATCAGGCCGCGCACTCGGTGCAGACCGGAAGTCCGCCGACCTCCTTGGCCAGCTGGCTGCGGTGGTGCACCAGGAAGCACTTGGAGCACGTGAACTCGTCCTGCTGCCGGGGCAGCACGTGCACCGACAGCTCCTCGTTGGACAGGTCGGCGCCCGGGAGCTCGAAGCCCTCGGCCTGCTCGGTCTCGTCGACGTCGACGCTGCCCGAGGACTTGTCGTTGCGGCGAGCCTTGAGCTCCTCGAGCGAGTCCTCGTTCAGCTCGTCGTCGTTCTTGCGGGGGGCGTCGTAGTCGGTCGCCATCCTCGTCCTCCTCGGGTCCTGCGGAAATGCGTCGTCAGCGGTGCAGAACGCACTGGCCGCCGGATTTGTGCCCGACGACGGCGCTGGACCGTCACGTGCGTGTGTCGGGCGGATTGTGCCTCATCGGAGGCGTCCTCGCCAACACGTCCCCGCGCCACCGGTCAGCGGCCGGCGAGGAGCCGTTCCACCTCGGCCCGCACGGTGGCGTGCGCGGCCGGGCCGCCGGCCACCACCATGGCCTCCGACGGGGGGTCCTGCGCACCCAGGCCGGAGACCACGCCGCCGGCCTCGGTGACGAGCAGCATCCCGGCCGCGACGTCCCAGGCGTGCGTGCCGACCTCGTAGTAGGCATCCACCCGCCCGGCCGCGACGTGGCACAGGTCCAGCGCGGCGGCACCCATCCGGCGCACGTCCCGCACGCGCGGCAGCAGGTCCGCCACGACCCGTGCCTGTCCCACCCGCACCTCGCGGTCGTAGGCGAAGCCGGTGGCCAGCAGGACCCCGGCGAGGTCCTGCGCGTCGCCGACCCGCAGCCGCACCGGCTCCCCCTCGCCGTCGGCCCCGCGCACCCGGGCCCCTCCGCCCGCCCGGGCGGAGAAGACCTCGCCGGTGCGCGGCGCCACGACCGCCCCGGCGACCGGGCTCCACGCCCCCGGCCGGGTCGGGTCGCCGAGCACCACGGCGAGCGAGACGGCATACGCGGGCAGGTCGTAGAGGTAGTTGACGGTGCCGTCGATGGGGTCGACCACCCAGGTCAGCCCCGAGCTGCCCCCGGTGACGCCCTCCTCCTCGCCGAGCACGCCGTCGTCCGGGCGGGCGGCGTCCAGCCTCTCGCGCACGAGCGTCTCGCTGCGGGTGTCCATGAGGGTGACCACGTCCAGGTCGGTCGACTTGGTCCGGTGCACGTCCACGGCAGCGGGGCGCCCGTCCCGGACCAGCCGCCCGGCCTCGACCGCGACCTGCACCGCGAGGTCCTCCAGGGAGGCCCGGAGCTCCTCGTCGACCGACAGCGGGTCCAGCGGGTCGAGCGGCCACGGCCTCGACCCGGCGTCGCGGCGTCCCGGCACGTCAGTCCGACCCACAGGCGGCGCGCCGGTCGACCCGCAGGTTCGGGCAGCACCCCGGCAGGCAGGTCGAGGGCCGGGGCCGCTCCCCCGGCCAGGTCGGCCGGACCGGTTGTGCGCCCCGCGCCTCGGCCGCGCGCTCCAGGGCAAGGTCGACCAGCCCCGAGACGAACTCGGCGTCGGTGCCCACCGTCGGCACGCGCAGCAGGTCCAGACCCAGCTCCTCGGCGGTCTCGACCGCCTCGGTGTCCAGGTCGAAGACGACCTCCATGTGGTCGGAGACGAACCCGATCGGGGCGAGCACGACGTGCCGCACACCGCGTCCTGCCAGCTCGCGCAGGTGGTCGTTGACGTCCGGCTCCAGCCACGGCTGCGTGGGCGGGCCCGACCGGGAGCAGTAGGTGAGGTCGTGCTCCAGCTCGGTGCCCAGCGTGGCCGAGGCCTCCAGGGCGATGCCGGCGGCGAGCTCGAGGTGCTGGCGCGAGTAGAGGTGCCCCTCCTCGTCGCCCGGGCCGGAGGTCTCGTCCATCGCGATGGGCAGCGAGTGGGTGACGAACACCAGGTGCGGTGCGGTGCCCGTGCGCTCTAGGACCTGGCGGGCACCCTCGGTGACGATGCGGGCGTTGGCGCCCGAGAAGCCCGGGTGGTTCCAGTACTGGCGGATCTTGTCGACGTCGACCGTGCGTCCCTCGGCGGCCAGCTCGTCGACCGCGGCGGCGATGTCCTCGCGGTACTGCCGGCAGGAGGAGTAGCAGGAGTAGGCGCTCGTGGTGATCGAGAGCAGCCGCGTCATCCCCTCCTCGTGCGCCTCGCGCACCGTGTCGGTGAGGAAGGGCTCGGAGTTGCGGTTGCCGAGGAGCACCGGCAGCGTCAGGCCGCGTCGCTGCAGCTCCTCGGAGAGCGCCGTGACCAGGGCGCGGTTCTGGTCGTTGATGGGGCTGCGCCCCCCGAAGTGCAGGTAGTGCTCGGCGACCTCGGCCAGCCGCTCGTCGGGGATCCCCCGCCCACCGGTGACCCGGCGCAGGAAGGGCATCACCTCCTCGGGGGCCTCCGGCCCGCCGAAGGAGGTCAGCACGACCGCCTGGTAGGGGAACAGGTCGTGCCCCTCGGCCTCGGCCAGGCTCTCCTCGAGCTCGGCCACGACCTCGTCCTCGGCCTGCGTGGTCCCGCCCGAGGGCGCGTCGGCCGCAGGGTCCCCGGCGGTGGGGCCGACCGGCCCGCCACCGGGGGTGACCGGTTGCGGGCCGTCGGGGGTGGTCCGGCCGGGGTCGGACGGGTCGGCGGTGGGCTGGCTCATCGGTGGCTCTCCTCGGTGGGTGGGGCGGGGTCTTCGGGGGCGGACCGGGCGGAGTCGTCCGCGGGCGCGGCCCGGGCCCGGCGTTCGGAGCGGTCGGAGCGGTCGGGGCGGGTGTCGGGGCGGGAGCCGTCCCCGGGTCCGTGCGGACGCGGGGGCCGCTCGTCCCGGCCCCGGCGCACCGTCGGCAGGGCCAGTCTGGTCGGCACCTGCAGGTCGTAGATGATCGCCGCGATGCGGATGCCCAGGACGAGCGCGACCGCGGCCCAGACGACGGGCACGGTCAGCACCTCCAGCTGGTTGGCGGCGACCACCGTGGTCGCGCCGAGCAGGGCGGGCACGGCATACACCTCGCGGCGCAGGACCTCGGGGACCTGCCCGACGAGCACGTCGCGGATCGCCCCGCCGCCGACGGCGGTCAGCACGCCGACGACGATGCAGGCCAGCGGCGGAGCACCCAGGATGAGCGCCTTGAGCGCGCCGGCGACGGAGAAGACCGCCAGGCCGACGGCGTCGAGGTACTTGACCGCCTCGCCGATGACGCCGAGGCGCAGCCGGGGGCGGCGGCGCCCCAGGTCCACCACGACCGGGTAGGCGGCGACGACGGCGAGCCCGGCCAGCAGGACGGTGATGATGTAGCGCGGCTCGCTGATCCCGGCCGGAGGGACGTCCCCCAGCAGCAGGTCGCGCAGGATGCCGCCACCCAGCCCGGTGGCCCAGGCCAGCACGGCCACGCCGAACAGGTCCAGCCGTGCCCGCACGCCCACGAGCCCGCCGGAGATCGCGAACGCGAAGATCCCGACGAGGTCGAGGGCGAGCCGGAGGTCGGCGGGAGCGGTCAGCATGACGCCCACAGCGTATCCGCCGGGGCCCCTCCCGCCGCGGCCCGGCGGCGTGCCCTGCCGGTCGGGGTGGCCGCGGGATGGCACAGTGGTGAACCATGCAGCAGCTGCAGTTCAAGGACCTCGACGAGGGGGGACGTCTGGTCCTCGTGGGCGAGGACCAGACCCACTACGTCGTGACCGTCGACGACCGGCTCCGGGCCGCCCTCCGCGCCCGCCCGCACGCCCCCTCGCCCGACCACGGTCGGTCGGCGTCGGCCACGCCTCGCGAGGTGCAGGCGATGATCCGGGCGGGCCAGACGGCCGAGGAGGTCGCCTCCGGGACCGGGTGGGAGCTGGAGCGCGTGCGCCGCTTCGAGGGACCGGTGCTGGCCGAGCGCGAGCACGTCGTCGGCCTCGCCAAGGCCGCCCACGTGCGAGCCGCGGGCCGGACCGACGGGTCGCACACCCTCGAGCGCCGGGTGCGTGAGCGGCTCCAGGCACGCGGCGTGCAGCCGCAGGACGTGGGCTGGGACGCCGCGCGCACCGGGACGCAGGGGCCGTGGACGGTCCGGGTGACCTTCCTGGCGGGCGGGCGCGAGCGACGGGCCGTGTGGCACTACGCGGTGCCCGACCGCTCGATCGAGGCCCTGGACGACGAGGCGCGCTGGCTCAGCGAGGACGAGCAGGCCCTGCCCGGCGGTCTGGCCGGCAACCCGCTGCTGGGGTCCAGCCACGCCGAGGACGAGACGGCCGACCTCATGGCCACGATGCGCGAGCGTCGGCAGCGGCGCGGCCGGCGCACCCGCCGGCCGGAGACGGCCGAGGGCGACGCCGCGCACGTCCCGGGCCAGCAGACCATGCCGGAGGAGGTGCTGCCGCTGGAGGACCTGCGCTTCGACCCCGAGACCATGGGGGACCCTCCGGCGGCCCACCCGCGCGGCTCGGCCCCGGAGGCGCCGTCGCCGGTGCACCCGCCCGAGGAGGCGGCGGCCGGGGAGCCGGCCGCCGCACCGGAGGGCGAGAGGCCGACGGACGAGGGGGCCGGCGCGGTGCCGGACGAGGGAGCGCAGGACCGGGCGCCCGCTGGCCGGCCTCCCGCGGGCCGGTCCGGCCCGCGCAAGGAGCGCCGTCGGCTGCGCATCCCCAAGCTGCCCACCCCGGTCGGCGAGCCGGAGGAGGACGTGGTCGAGGACCAGCCCGACCTCGCCTACGCCCGCCGCGGGGACCCCCAGGAGGTCAGCTTCGAGGAGTTCTTCGGCACCGACGACGAGGGTGACCCCGTCGACGACGACGTCGTGGACCTCGTGGAGGACGACGGGACGGACGTCGGGGACGACATGGTGGACGTCGAGGACGACAGGGTGGACGTCGGGGACGACAGGGTGGACGTCGGGGACGACAGGGTGGACGTCGAGGACGTCGAGGACGTCGAGGTGGAGCAGCAACCCGACGGCCCGGCGCAGGACGTGGCCGACGGGAGCGACGAGCACGGCGAGGGCCTGCGGGAGGCGGACGCCGGGAACGGACCCGTCGCCGACGACGGACCCGCGGCCGACGTCCCGGACGTTCCCGACGACGTCGCCGACGGCCCCGTCGTGGTGCCGCGCGGAACGGCCGAGGAGGCGCCCGCCGGGGAGGGGAAGGACGCCGGGTCCGCGGGCGAGGCGACCCGGCGCCGGGCCAAGGGACGCCCCAGCGTCCCCAGCTGGGACGACATCATGTTCGGCGCGGCCGACCGCAAGCGCTGACCGGCCCACGCCCACACCCTCCAAGTCGGACGGTGGGGCTGCCCCTCAACCTCGATCCGCGTCCGGCCGCTCGTCGGGCACCCCCGGCAGCGCGCACAGGTCGAGGTCGAAGGGCAGCACGTCCGGCGACAGCGCCTGGGCGCGCGCGGCCGAGGAGTTCATCCGCCGCATGTAGTGCCGTCGGCACAGCATCTCGTACTCCACCGTCGGCACCTGGGCCTCGCCGCCGGTGACGTCGCCGACGACGACCTGCTCACCCTCCACCACCATGACGCCGTCGACGACCCGGGCGTTCACCGTGGCCGCCTTGCCGCACCAGCACAGCGCCCGCACCTGCAGCTGCTCGGTGCGGTCGGCCAGCTCGATGAGGCGTCGGGACCCCGGGAACAGCTCGGTGCGAAAGTCGGAGGTGATCCCGAAGGCGAAGACGTCGATGCCCATCTCGTCCACGAGCCGGGCCAGCTGCTCGACCTGGGCCGGCGTGTAGAACTGGGCCTCGTCGCAGACGAGGTAGTCCACCCGGCGCCCGGCCGTGACCTGGTCGACGACCAGCTCCCACAGGTCCAGGTCGTCCTCGACCTCCAGGGCCGGCTTGGTCAGGCCCAGGCGTGAGGACAGCACCGCCTCCCCCGACCGGTCGTGCTGGGTGAAGAGCAGCCCGGCCCGCCCCCGCGAGGCGTGCGTGTGGTCCATCTGCAGCGCGAGGGTCGACTTCCCGCAGTCCATGGTCCCGGTGAAGAAGACGAGTTCGGCCACCGGGGCAGTCTACGAGGGGCAGGGCGCGCGGCCGGCCGGGTGCGTGAGACCGGTCCCCCGCCGGTGCCGTCCGCCGCGCTGCGCGACGTCATACCTCGTGCACGAGCAGCGGGACGGCCGTCTCGGCGTCCGTCACCGACCCGTGGTGCCCGCGCAGCGCCAGCACCTGGGGGCGCAGCAGGCGGGAGTCGAGGACCGTGGTGGCGTCCAGCATCGCCGCCACCACCTCGCCGACCCGCTCCTCGTAGCCCGGCCGCACGGGACCGAACCAGCCCGCCTCCACGGCCTCCTGCCGGGTCAGGACCAGGGCCGAGTCGCCCAGCTCCCGCGTCCACGTGGCCACCACCTGTCCCACCGCGCCCGGTTCGCACCAGGCCTGGGGCGCGCGGGGCTCCCCGGCCAGCACCCGGACCCCGGCGGCCAGGACCGCGTCGTCGGCCAGGTCGCGACGGTGCTCGTGCGGGGCGTCCACCATGCCGTGGTCGGATGTGAGGACCACCACGGTGCCCCGTGGTGCCCCCGCGGCGAGCTCGCGGACGAAGGCGTCCACGCCCTCGAGCGCCTCGCCCCACTCCATCGACCCGGGTCCGTGCACGTGCCCGGCCTTGTCGACCTCGTCCCAGTAGGCGTAGACCAGGCTCCGTCCGGAGCGGCCTGCGCCGGCGAGGGCGCCCAGGACGCCGGCGGCCCGCTCGCCCGGGTCCTCGGTCCCGACGTACCCGCCGCCGCGCAGCGCCACCCGGGTGAAGCCGGAGTTCTCGAAGAGCGGGCGCGAGACCGTCGTCACCGACACCCCGGCGTCCTCGGCGTGCTGCAGGAGGGTCGGGGCGGGCTGGTGCTCCAGCGGGTCCGGGCCGTCGCGCCAGCCCAGGTGGTTGAACAGCCGGCCGTCCGGCAGCACGGTCTGCCAGCCCACGATGCCGTGGCCCCCGGGCGGCAGCCCCGTCCCCAGGCTGGTGAGGCTGGTGGCGGTCGTCGACGGGAAGCCGCACCGGGCGTCCCGGTCGGCAGGCGTCATCGACCGCAGGAATGGCGCGTGGCCGCTGCGCCGCGCCAGCTGCCGGCTCCCGAGACCGTCCACGAGGACGACGACGACGTGGCGGGCGGCCGGCAACGACCACGTCGGGACGGGTGTGCCGGAGGGAAGGTCCACCCCCAGCGCCACCAGGGCGGCGGGCAGGACCGAGGCCAGGCCCTCGCCGGGCGCGGGCGGCCGGTAGAGCGCCCGGGCCGCGTCGACGGCGGCCGGGCGCGGTGCCGGCGCGGTGCCGGGCGTGCTCACCGGCCGAGGCGGGCCGACAGCTCCTGGGCGAAGGCCAGGGCGTGCTCGAGCTGCTCGACGCCGTCGGCGTCGGCCGCGACCCGCAGGGAGATGTCGTCGGAGGAGACGGTGCCCTCGTACCCGTGGTCGCCCTCGCACTGGGGGTCCTCGCACAGGGCCGGCAGCAGGTCCAGCCGGGAGACGGCCCCCCAGCCGAGCGTCAGGGTGAGCGCCCGGCCGTCGAGGGACCCGTCGTAGGCCTCCGGGTCGGCGACCACGTGGGTGAGCATCACCCCGCGCACGGCGCGCAGCGGCACCGTCTCGCTGGTGGCGGTCGCCATCCGCTGCCGCTCGGGCCCCTCGTGGTCGTCGGCGTGGGCGATGACCAGCCGCCGGTCCGTGAGGACGAGGACCGTGAGGTGGTTGCGCACGGCCTGCTCGTCGAAGGTCGTCTCGGCGTGGACCAGGTGGCTGACGACCTGGTCCCGGCCGACCGCCGTGAGCACGACGTCGTGGACCACCGCGGGCAGGTAGCCGGCGCGGTCGATGTCGGCGACGAGCTGGTCGGGCAGCGGGGACCTCAGTCGACGAACCATGGGGCCCATCGTGCCACCTGCCGGCAGAGGGCACCGACCGGCGCCGGTCCACGACCCCCGACACCTGGGTGTGTGAGGGATCTCCAGGGTCGTTCCTGCGCACCGGACCCGGCCAGGAGGATACTGGTCCCATGCCCCAGGAAGGGTCCCGCGCCGTCGTGTGCGGGGTCCGCGTGTGGACGGCGATCGGGGTCGGCGTCGTCCTCGTCGCCCTGGTCTACGTCGCCAGCCAGGTGAGCCTGGTCCTCACGCCGGTCGTGCTCGCGCTCTTCCCCGCCGCCCTGCTCGACCCGCTGGCCGGGCGGCTGCGCAGGACGCGCGTGCCGAACGCGGTGGTCGCGCTGCTCATCCTCCTGCTGCTCCTCGCGGGGGCGGCCGGCGCTGCGGCCTTCATCACGCTGGCCCTGGTCGCCCAGCTGCCCGCGATCGTGGACTCGGTGGTCGAGGGTGTGGACCAGCTGGAGCGCGACGTCGACTGGGCGGCCCTGCCCGGCGACGTCGACAGCGTCGCCGACCTGGTGGCCCGGGCCGGCACCGCCCTGGCCAGCGGCGAGGCGCTGACCACGGGACTGGGTGCCGCCGAGGCCGTCGGGGGCTTCGCGACCGGACTGGTCCTCATGCTCGTGGTGCTGTTCTTCTTCTTCAAGGACGGCCGCGGCCTGTGGGCTGCCGTCCTGGACCTGGTTCCGCAGCGTCACCAGGCGCGGGTCGACGGGATGGCCGCAGAGTCCTTCTGGACGATCGGCGCGTTCTTCCGGGCGCAGCTGCTCGTGGCCCTCGTGGACGCCGTCTTCATCGGTCTGGGGCTGTGGGCGCTGGGGGTTCCTCTCGTCCTGCCCCTGAGCGTGCTGGTCTTCGTCGGCGGGCTGGTCCCGATCGTCGGAGGTGTCGTCTCCGGCTCGGTCGCCGTGGTCGTGGCGCTGGCCGACCGGGGGCCGCTCGTGGCCCTCCTCGTGCTGGGCGTCGTCCTGCTGGTCCAGCAGCTCGAGGGCAACGTCCTCGAGCCCTTCATCCAGGGTCAGATCATCTCGTTGCACCCGCTCGTGATCATCCTGGCCGTGGCTGCCGGCACGATCCTCATGGGCATCCTCGGCGCCTTCCTCGCGGTCCCTGTCGTGGCGGTGCTGGCGCGTCTGCTCGACAACCTGCGCGGACGACCTCCGGCCGCCGGCCCACGCTCCACCCGGCGGCTCGACGGGCGCCGTCGGCGACGGGCGGCCAGGACGGCCCGGACGGCGCAGGCCGCCCGGACGGCCCGGGCCGCGCAGGCCCCGGCGGGCGCCGGTCGGCTCTCCCAGGACCTGGACCACCCGCCGGCCGCGGACGGCAGCCGGGAGGAGCTGGCGCCGTGAGACGCCGCCCGCTCCTGCGCGGCGCACCGTCTCCCCGCCGGTCGTCCTCCCCGCCCAGCTGCCTGCTCAGCCGGTTCCGTCCAGATCGAGCATCAGGCGCATGCCTGCCCCAGCACCGTCGGCGAGCTGCTCGACCTCGATGAAGCCCACGGCGCGGTAGAAGCCGAGAGCATGGGGGTTGCCGTCGACCCCGAGCCGCCGGTGGCCGGCCTTCCGGGCGGTGGCGACGGCGTCCAGCACCAGCGCCCGGGCGATGCCCCGGCGGTGCCAGGCGGGGTCCACGAAGAGGTCCTCCAGCTCCAGCCCGTCGAGCGGGTCGGCAACCACCGTGGCGAAGCCGACGATCCGCCCGTCGCCGGCGGCGGGCATGGCCACGCGGGTCCGACCTCCGGCCACGCCCGCCCCGGCGAACGCGAGGAGCTCCGGGTGCGCCCGCAGGAGGGGCAGGTCGCCCGCGTTGGACAGCGCGGCCGCCCTGAAGACCCGCTGCAGGGCCGGCAGGTCGCAGGGCACCGCCGTGCGGATCGACGGTGGGGTGAGGCCGGCTCCCGGACCACGGCCGGGGCTAGGGGTCGACGTGCGCCCCGCCCCCCAGGAGGTCGTTCATCCTGGCGCGCTCGGCGGCGGCCGAGGAGACGTAGCCGCACCGGCGGCAGCGGACGAGGGGCGGCGCGCCGGGCTCCGCGTGCTCGGCGTACCGCTGCCAGTGGTGGCCGATCACGCGGCACCACAGCCGGCGCAGGTTCACCCTCACAGCGTCCACCCGCGGGGGCGGCCCCCGCAAGGGCAGCCAGGTCGCCCCGAGCCCCTGCCGGCGTCTACCGGGGCCGCGTCGCGAGGTACACCGTGTTGGTGGCGGTGCGCTCCTGCAGCGGGTTGGGGAACTCCACCCCCTCGGCGGACACGTCGGTGAGGACCGCCCGCAGGACGGAGAGGTAGTCCTCCTCCGGCGGGTCGTTGGACCACAGGGCGTAGACGCCGCCGGGCCGCAGGTGCGCCGCCAGCTTCCTCGTGCCGGCAGCTCCGTAGAAGCCGGTGCTCCCCTCGGCCAGCAGGTGGCGGGGCGAGTGGTCGATGTCGACGAGGACCGCGTCCCAGCCGTCCGCCCCGCCGTCGGGGTCGAACCCGTCCCCGGCGGCCATCGCGAAGAAGTCGCCGTGGACGAGCCGGCAGCGGGGGTCGGCGGTGAGCCCCGGACCGAGCGGGACCAGGCCCTTCCGGTGCCAGGCGATGACCGGCTCCAGGGCGTCGACCACCACGAGCTCGCTCACGCGCGCGTCCTCCAGGACGGCGCGGGCGGTGTAGCCCAGGCCCAGACCGCCCACCACCACCCGCAGCCCGTTCCCGGCGAGCCGGGCCAGCGCGAGCCGGGCGAGCTCCTCCTCGGCGACCGTGAACAGGCTCGACATGAGGAACTCCTCGCCGAGCTTGACCTCGTGGACGTCCGTCCCGGTGACCGGCTCGCGGCGTCGCCGCAGGCTCACCTCGCCGATCGGGGTCGCCGCCCAGGCCAGCTCCTCGAACCGTGCTGCCACGTCAGTCTCCTCCGTCGGTGCTGCCGGTGCCGCGGGTGCTGCCGCGGCTCAGGAGAGCATGGCCCGGCGCTCGGCGTCCGTGCGGGTGGGGGCCGGAGCCACGTGCACCGACGCGCCCAGGACGTCGATGCCCTCCTGGTGGGCCATCACCGGGTTGAGCCGCACGTGCGCCAGCTCCGGGTGGTCGTCGGAGAGGACGGACACGCGGGCGATGAGGTCGTGCAGCGCGCCGTGGTCGACCGGCATCGCCCCGCGGTACCCGTCCAGCATCGGGGCGGCCTTGATCGAGCCCACCATCTCGGCCACGTCGACGTCGGTCAGCGGCGGGAAGCGGTGGGCCACGTCGCCGAGCAGGTCCACGGGCAGCCCGGCCACGCCGAAGCCGACGACCGGCCCGAAGAGCGCGTCCTCGGTGGTGCTGATCTCCACCGCGACGCCGGAGGGGGCCATATGCTGCAGGGCGATCCCCTCCGCACCCAGGGGGCGCAGCAGCGCGTCGAGGTCCCGGTATGCCGCTCCCACCGCCTTGGGGTGGCGCAGCCCGGTCCGGATCCAGCCCTGGCCCGGCTGGTGCTGGAGCAGCGGCGAGGTGGCCTTCATGACGATGGTGCCGCGCATCTGCTTGTAGGCCTCGACCGCCTCCTCGTCGGACCCCACCTCCACGACCGGCCACACGTCGATGCCGTAGGCGGCGAGCAGCTGGCGGGTCTCCTCGGCGGTCAGGTCGCGCCCCGCAGGGTCCGCGGCCAGGGCGGTCTCGAGCACGTCGTGGGCCGCCCGGCGGTTGATCCCCTCGGGACGCACCTTCTCCCCGCGCTCGGCGCGCACCCACTCGGCATACCTCGTCGCCGAGGCGAGCGCACGGACCCCGTCCTCGGGGGTGGGGTAGACCGGGAGCCGGCGCGTGCCACCCACCCCCCGCATGCCCAGGAAGGTCGCCACGCACGGCTTGTCGGAGCGCTCCACCGCCTCCTCGACGGCCCCGACCACCTCGGGGTCGATCTGGGCCACGGGCGGGATGAAGCAGGCGATGAGCGAGTCGACCGCCGGGTCCGCCAGGGCCCGCTCGACCACCTCGTGGAAGGACTCGGTGCCGGCCTCGACCGGCACGGCCACCGGCCCGTGGGTCACCTCCAGCCCCCAGGAGACCGCCGCGTCCGCAGCCAGCGACCCGAGCGCGTCGCTGTTGGTCACCACGGCGACCCGCACCCCGCCGGGCAGGGGCTGGTTGATGAGCAGCTGGGCGACGTCGAAGAGCTGGTGCAGGTTCTCGACCCGGACGACGCCGGCCTGCTTGAGCATCTGCGCGAAGGCCTCCGGACGCTCCTGGGTGGCCCGCACCCGGTGTCCGCGCGGCGTGCCGTACTTGCCGCCACCCACCCCGGACTTGACCACGATGACCGGCTTGATGGAGGACAGCTTGCGGGCGATCCGGGAGAACTTGCGCGGGTTGCCCATCGACTCCAGGTAGAGGCCCACCGCGGCGGTGGCGTCGTCGTCGAGCCAGTACTGCATGAGGTCGTTGCCGGAGATGTCCACCCGGTTGCCCGCCGAGGCGAAGGTGGAGATGCCCAGTCCGCGGCGCTGGGCCGAGGACAGGACCGCCACCCCCAGGGCGCCGGACTGCGCGAACAGGCCCAGCCGACCGTGCGGCGGGACGTGCTCGACGGAGGCGAGGGTGGCGTTGAGGCGCACCTCGGGGTCGTTGTTGATCAGGCCGAAGCTGTTGGGGCCCAGGACCCGCATCCCGTAGCGGCGCGCCCGTTCGAGCAGCTCCCGCTGGCGCTCCTCCCCCTCGGGACCGGCCTCGGCGAAGCCCTCGGAGGCCACGACCAGCGCCCTGACCGAGGCGTCCGCGCACTCCTCGACGGCCTCCAGCACGTCGACGGCCGGCACCGCGATCACGGCCAGGTCGACGCCCCCCTCCACGTCGCGCACGGAGGCGACCGTGGGCTGTCCCGCGATGAGGGTTCCTGGCTCCGCCCGGTTGTTGACCGCGACGAGGCGTCCCTGGTAGCCGCCGGCGACGATGTCCTCCAGGAAGACCCGCCCCACGGTGTCCGGCCGGCGGCTGGCCCCGATGACCGCGACCGAGGCGGGGTGGAGGACCTGGCGCATGGACCGGGCCTCGGACCGGTGCTCGCGGCTCATCCGCACCGCGCGGGAGGCGTCGGTCGGCTCGATGTCGAAGGCCACGGCGATGACCCCGTCGTCGAACTCGTGGGAGACCTCGTACCCGGCGTCCCGGAAGACGCCGATCATCTTGCGGTTCTGGGGCAGCACGTCGGCGACGAACCGGCGCACGTCGTCCTCGCGGCCGATGTCGGCCAGGTGCTCCAGGAGCACCGAGCCGATGCCCCTGCCCTGGTGGTGGTCGGAGACGTTGAAGGCGACCTCGGCCACGGGGCCGTCGGGCTGGAGCCGGTCGTACCGGCCGATCCCCACGAGCCGGTCCCGCACGGTCATGACCAGGGCGACCCGGTCGTGGTAGTCGACGTGCGTGAACCGGTGCACGTCCTTGTCGGACAGGCGCTTGATCGGGGCGAAGAAGCGCAGGTAGATCGACTCGTCCGACTGTCCCGCGTGGAACTCGTGGATGGCCTCGGTGTCGTCCGGGCGGATGGGGCGCACGTGCGCGACCATGCCGTCGGCGAGGACGACGTCGGCCTCCCACTCCTGCGGATAGCCCGGGGGCAGCTCTGCCGGCTCGGTCATGCCCCCATCATGGCAGGCCGTCGGGCAGCGGGAACGGGGGCTGCTCGGTCCAGGTCAGGCCGTCGTCCTCGCTCGTCCACCGGCCCGCCCCGTCCTCGCCGTCCGGCGTCTGCACGAAGACCGGGACGGTCCCCACCCGCAGCGACGTCCCGCCGTCCGCACGCAGCAGGGTGTCGACCCGGGTCGGCAGCCCCAGCGTCCGGTCCCAGCCGTCCTCCCCCGCCGAGGTCCAGACCGAGGTCCCGGTCGCCACGACCAGGCGCCGGCCGTCGTTGCTGGCCACGGCCAGGACCTCGCCGTCCGACGGTGCGGGGATCTCCTCCCAGGTGTCCCCACCGTCCGGGGACCGCCCGACGGTCCCGGACCCCAGGCACCAGGAGACCAGGCCGTCCTGGCTCTCCGGGGCGGTGGCCAGGCCGCAGCCGGGACGCTCCACCCGCGTGGCCACCTCCTCGCCGTCCTCGATCCGGTAGGCCACCCCCTCGTGGGTCAGCACCAGGTAGACCGCGTCGTAGGTGGCCTGCAGCGACAGCTGGGGCAACGGCCCGGGAGCTCCCCACCAGGTCGCCGGCAGGTCGTCGAGGACGATGTGCCGCCGGCCCTCGGTGGCGTCGTCGTCCTCGACGTCGGTGACCACGACCTCCAGGCAGCTCTCGGTGTCCTCCTCGCACCCCTGCGTCACGACCACGAGCGTGCTGCGGAAGACCTCCACCCTCATGACCCCCTCGCCGCGGGTCGGCACCGGGGTCCAGGTCAGCCCCGCGTCGTCGGAGCGCAGCAGCGCGGCGGAGGTCTCCCCCGCGGCGTCGGTCCCCGGACCGGCCGGGCTCCACACCCACACGCTGCCCGCACCCGAGACCGCGTCCTCGAAACCGGCGGCGGCCAGGTCCGCGCGGGCCGTCCAGGACCGGCCCTCTTCCTCGCTGACGGCCAGTCCGGGGCACGACGAGCCTTCGGCGTCCGCCGCGCAGGTCTGGTAGACGGCGCTCGTCACGCCGCCCTCGTCGCTGCTCGGCTCCTCGACCCGCCAGATCCCCCCGGACAGGTCGGCGGGCGGCAGCGTGACCGGGCCCGCCTCCCCGGTGCCGCCGTCCTCGCCGGCCCCCGCGTCCGTGCCGTCGCCGGGGTCGTCGGCCGTCGGACCGTCCCCCACCTCGCCGTCCTGGCCGGCACCACCGTCGGCACCTCCTTCACCCTCGCCCCCGTCCGTCGCGTCCGCGGTGTCCGTGCCCCGGGCGACGTCCCCCGGGGGGCCGGTGGAGACCACCGCGCCGTCGTCGCCGGGTCCCGCCGGCAGGGCGGGCTGGACGTCCCCGCCGCCCGTCCCCTGACCCACGAGCACGGCCATCGCCACCGCGGAGGCCGCCACGGCCCCGGCGAGGAACCACGCGCCGCGGGATCCGGGACGGCTCCGTGCCGCCCGCACGGTGATCTGCTCCCAGCTCTCCTCGTCGGCGGGGTGGTCGAGGACCCGGCGCCGGTGGGCGGCGAAGAAGTCCTCGACCTGGCGGTCGTCGCGCTCGGTCATCGGGCACTCTCCAGGGTCTGCGCGAGCCGGGCCCGCGCGTCGTGCAGGTCTCGCTTGACCGTCCCCTCGGCCTTGCCGAGCTGACGCGCGACCTCGCTCACGGTGAGGTCGCCGAAGTAGTGCAGCAGGACCGCCAGCCGCAGCCGGTCGGGCAGGGACCCGACCGCGGCCCGTACGGACAGCGTGAGCGCGGGGTCGGGACCGTGGGCGACCGCGGTCTCCGGGTCGGTGCCCCCGTGCAGCCGCAGGTAGGCGACCCGCTCGCGGCCCCGCTTGCGCCAGTGGTCCTTCACGAGGTTGCCCACCGTGGTGTAGAGCCACGGGCGCGGCTGGTCGACGTCGTCCCAGCTGCGCAGGAGGCGGACGAAGGCGTCGGTGGCCATGTCGTGGCCCAGGTCGGGGTCGCCGACGAGGTAGGAGGCCCAGCCCGCCAGCCGGCCGAAGTGCGCCAGGTAGACCGCCCGGACGTCCGCCTCGGCACTCCCGTCGCCGCCGTCCTCGACGCGGCTGACCGGCGGCGGCCGCAGCTCGCGCGTGATGATGCTCACGTCCTTCGGGACGCCGCGGGGGCCGCGACGGTTGGGTGTGACCTGCATCACCACCCCTCCCGTCCCCGGGCCGGACCTCGGAGCCGGGTCCGTCCGGCCCGCCGGGCCCGCCCCGACCGCACCTGATGGGCACGCACTCTGCCACGGCCCGGGCGGGGGCGCACGGGACGCGCCGTGCCACGATGCCGGGTATGGAGCTGCGCGAGGTGGTGCGACGGCGCCGCATGGTGCGGCGGTTCGACCCGGACCGACCGGTACCGCCCGAGGTGCTGGGACGGGTGCTCGACCACGCCCGACGGGGCCCGAGCGCCGGCTTCAGCCAGGGCACCGACCTGCTCGTCCTCTCCCGGCCCCAGGACGTGGACCGCTGGTGGCGCACGACCGTCCCGGGGTGGCCGGACCCGGGACCGGGACCGGCCCCCGACCGGTGGCTGCGGGGCGTCTCGACGGCCCCGTGCCTGGTGGTCCTGCTCTCCGACCCCGGGGCCTACCTGGACCGCTACGCCGAGCCGGACAAGGGCCGGGCCGACCGCGACCCCGCCGCCTGGCCGGTGCCGTGGTGGGACGTGGACACCGGGATGGCCGCCCTGCTCGCGCTGCTCACCGCCGTCGACGAGGGCCTGGGCGCGCTCCTCTTCGGCGTGCCCCCTGACCGCACGGACGAGGTGCGCGAGGCGTTCGGGATCCCGGCGGACCGGCGCCTGGTCGGCGTGGTGGCCCTGGGGTATGCCGTGCCGCGTCCCCCCTCGGGGTCGGCCCGGCGCGGCAGACGGCAGGTCGGGGAGGTCGTCCACGACGGACGGTTCGGCGTGCCGTGGTCCGGCCCGCCGACGTGCTAGCCCGGGCTGCCCGCCCGGTCCGCCACCCCGGTCCCGCTCCGGCGAGGGTCGGGCTGCGGGCCGGCGTGCGTCCCTGGCTGGGTGCCTGGGTGGGTGCCGGGGTGCGTGCTGCCGTCGTGCGCGCCCAGGAAGGCGTCCACCTCGGCGCGGGTCGGGGCGGTGGCCGGTCCCCGGCGCGTCACCTTGATGGCCCCGGCGGCGTTGGCCCGGCGGGCGGCCGTCACCCAGTCGGTGCCGAGGGCCCGCTCCGCGCAGAGCACGCCGGTGTGGGCGTCCCCGGCGCCGTTGGTGTCCACCGGGACCTGCGGGAACCCCGGCACGGTCGTCGTCTCCCCGTCGACGTGCACCACGCAGCCCTCGGCGCCGTCCCGGACCACCACCACGGCCCCGTCGGGCAGGTGCCCGGCGACGGCAGCCGCGGCGCGGGCGACGTCGCCGACCCCGGTGAGCTCCTCGGCCTCCAGGGCGTTGGAGGTCCACACGTGCGTCCTGGCGAGCACCCGGCTGCGGTGCTCGCCCGGCATCTCCGCCAGCGCCGCCCCCGGGTCGAGCACCACCTGCACGCCGTGCGGCAGCTGCTCGAGCCACGCCAGCAGCGGGTCGCGCGTCGGCGGGTAGAGGCTGTAGCCGGTGACGCAGACGAGGTCGCCGGCGACCGGCGCGCTGCGGGACAGCGATCGCCCGCTGACCCTCCGCTCCGCGCCGTAGGTGGTGATGAAGGTCCGTTCCGCCGTCGGCTCGACCAGCACCACGCAGATCCCGGTGTCCTCCTCCGCCACGGGCGCGTCCGTCAGGTGCACCCCCTCGGAGGTGAGGGCCTCCCGGACGAGGTCCCCGTTGGGTCCGGTGCCGTGGGCCCCGGCGTGGACGGCCCGGGCACCCGTCCGGGCGGCGGCGAGCAGGATGCTCACCGCTCCCCCGGCGTAGCGCTCCGCGGAGTGCGCGTTGACGTTGCCTCCGCGGACCGGCAGCCCGCCGACCTCCAGGACGACGTCGACGAGCGCCTGCCCGGTGTGGATCACCCGTGATGTCACCCGGACAGCCTGCCACGGGCTAGCGTCGGGACCACACCCGCACCACGGCGTCCCCGACCACCCGCCGTCCCCGACCACCCCCCGTTCCCCAGGAGGATCCTGTGAGCACCGCACCCCCGACGTCCGCCGTCGCCGAGGTCCTGTCCGGGCTGCCGGGGATCCGGCCCTGGCTGGAGGAGACCTACCGCTGGCTGCACGCGCACCCCGAGCTGTCGACGCAGGAGCACGGGACCGCCGCACGGGTGCTCGAGGAGGTGCGCGCGATGCCCGGCGCGCAGGACCTGGAGATCCTTGCCGGGGTCGGCGGGACCGGGGTGGCCGTCGTGGCCCACCACGGGGAGGGACCGACCGTGCTGGTGCGCGCCGACATGGACGGGTTGCCGGTCCGCGAGGACACCGGCCTGAGCTACGCCTCCACCGCGACGGCCACCACCGGGGAGGGGGGCACCGTGCCCGTCATGCACGCCTGCGGGCACGACACCCACGTGGCCACCCTGCTGGCGGCGCTGCGCCTGCTCCTGGCCGCCCCGGACTCCTGGGCCGGGACGCTGGTCGCCATCTTCCAGCCGGCGGAGGAGCAGTTCAACGGGGCCGAGGCGATGGTCGCCGACGGGCTCGTCGAGCGGCTCCCCAGGCCGGACGTCGCCTTGGGGCAGCACGTGCTGCCGGGCCCGGCGGGGTCGGTGCAGGTGGCGCCCGGGCCGATCATGGCCAGCTGCGACGACTTCCGGATCACCCTGCGCGGCAGGGGAGGCCACGGCTCGGCGCCGCACACGGCCATCGACCCCGTCGTCATGGCGGCCTCCCTCGTCGTGCGGCTGCAGACGATCGTCTCCCGTCAGGTGGCCCCGCGGGCGACGGCCGTGGTCACGGTGGGTCGGGTCGTGGCCGGCACGAAGACCAACATCATCCCCGAGACCGCCGTCGTCGAGGGCACGGTGCGCACCTACGACGACGAGGTGGCCCGGCGGTGCCTGGAGATCCTGGCCCGCACGGCGCGGGCCGAGGCCCACGCCTGGGGGGCGCCGGAGCCGCTCGTGGAGACCTTCGACCACCTCCCGGTCACCGACAACGACCCGGCGACGACGGACCGGGTCCGGGCGGCCCTGGCCGACGAGCTCGGCACGGACCAGGTCCGCGACTTCGAACCGGAGATGGGGTCGGAGGACTTCTCCGAGCTGCCGAACGCCTGGGGCGCGCCCTACTGCTACTGGGGCTTCGGCGCATTCGACGCCGCGCGGTGGGCGTCCTCGGAGGCCGCCGGGACGCAGGCCGAGGACTTCCCGGACAACCACGCTCCCCAGTTCGCCCCGGTGCTGCAGCCCACCCTCGACACCGGTGTGCGCGCGATGGTGGCCGCGACCATGGCCTGGCTGGGGCGCTGAGGGAGCGCCCGCACCCCGGAGGTCACTGGGCCGTCCATCCCCCGTCCATCGTGTAGGAGGTGCCGGTGACCATCCCCGCGTCGTCGCTCATGAGGAAGGAGGCCAGCGCGGCCACCTCGGTCGGCTCTACGAGCCGCTTGACCGGGGAACGGGTGAGCATGACCTTCTCCACGACCTCGGCCTCCGGGATCCCGTGGGTCGCGGCCTGGTCGGCGATCTGCTTCTCCACCAGCGGGGTGCGCACGTAGCCGGGGTTGAGGCAGTTGGACGTGACGCCGTGGGGCGCCCCCTCCAGGGCGGTCACCTTGGAGAGCCCCTCGAGCCCGTGCTTGGCCGAGACGTAGGCGGACTTGAAGGCCGAGGCCCTCAGCCCGTGCGCCGAGGAGATGTTGATGATGCGTCCCCAGCCGCGGGCGTACATGTGCGGGAGGGCGGCCCTGACCAGCAGGAACGGCGACTCCAGCATCAGCCGGTGGATGAGCCGGAAGTCCGCCGGGTCGTACTCGTGGATCGGCGCCACCCGCTGGATCCCGGCGTTGTTGACCAGGACGTCGCACTCCAGCCGCAGCTCCTCCAGGGCGCCGGTGTCGGAGAGGTCGACGACCCAGGACTCACCGCCGAGCGCGTCGGCGACCCGATCGGCCGCCGCGCCGTCGCGGTCGGCCACGATCACGCGCATCCCGTCCTCCGCGCTGCGACGGGCGATGGCCTCCCCGATGCCGCTGCCTCCACCGGTGACCAGCACGGTCCGTGTCGTCATCCCTGCTCGCTCCTCCTCCGACCCTGCCGGGTCCCCTGCGCCGCCGGCCGCCCCACGGGCGGTGGTCCTGGCCGGACGCCCGTCGTCGTAGGGCGTCGTCTCGAAGCATCGTGACCTGAACCAGTGTTCATGTCGATGCCCGAACCGCACATGCTGGACGAGGAAGTATGTGCCGCCACGACATAGGTTCGCCGTCGGTCGCTCCCTACGGTGGGGCGACATGAGCGCAGACCACGACGACGCCGACGGGCGGTCCACCCGGGCGGTGGCCCTGTCCGCCCGCGGACTCACCAAGGACTTCCGCGGCTTCCGGGCCGTCAAGGAGGTCGACCTCGACGTCGTCGAGGGAGAGGTGCACGCCCTGGTGGGCCCCAACGGCGCCGGCAAGACGACGTTGTTCAACCTCCTCACCGGCTTCCTCAAGCCGACCGCCGGCACGATCACGGTGCACGGCCGGGACATCACCGGCAAGGAGCCCGAGCAGATCGCCCACGAGGGGGTGGCCCGTTCCTTCCAGATCACCTCCCTCTTCGACAACCTCACCCCCCTCGAGCACGTCGAGCTGGCGCTCCAGGGCATGGCCGGCGGCGGGATGCAGTTCTGGCGCTCGGACCGGACCATGGCCCGGTTCCGGGACCGGGCCGACGAGCTCGTCGAGCAGGTGGGCCTGGCTCCGCTGGCCCACCGGCCCGCCGGCGAGCTCGCCTACGGGCAGAAGCGCGCGCTGGAGATGGCGCTCGTGCTCGCGCTGGACCCCTCGGTCCTGCTGCTGGACGAGCCCACGGCCGGGATGGGCCGCGAGGACGTGGAGCGCACCATCGAGCTGGTCCGGCGCATCGCCTCCGGACGCTCGGTCGTCTTCGTGGACCACAACATGCACGTGGTGGGCAGCCTGGCCGACCACGTGACGGTGCTCATGGCCGGCGAGGTCCTGGCCCGAGGCACCTACGACGAGGTGCGCACCGACGACCGGGTCGTCACCGCCTACCTCGGGGAGGACAGCCATGCTTGAGGTCAGGGGCCTGTCGGCCTTCTACGGGGACGCCCAGGCGCTGCACGGCGTCGACGTGCGCGTGGCGCCGGGCGAGGTGGTCACCCTCGTGGGTCGCAACGGCGCGGGCAAGTCCACCCTCCTGCGCTGCATCATGGGTCTGCACCGCGACGTCCGGGGCAGCATCCACCTCGACGGACAGGACGTCACGGCGGTACCGGCCCACCAGCGGGCCAGGCGCGGCCTGGGCTGGGTGCAGGACGACCGGGGCGTCTACGCCTCGCTCAACGTCGAGGAGAACCTCACCCTGCCACCGGTCACGAACCGTGAGACCGCCTGGTCGCTGGAGCAGGTCTATGAGGCCTTCCCGGTCCTGGCGGACCGCAGGCGGGCCCCCGGCACCACCCTCTCCGGCGGCGAGCAGCAGATGCTGGCCATCGCCCGCGTGCTGCGCACCGGAGCCACCATGCTCCTGCTCGACGAGCCGAGCGAGGGCCTGGCCCCGGTCATCGTCCAGCAGATCCGCGACATCCTCCTGCGGGTCAAGCAGGAGGGCACGACCGTGCTCCTCGTGGAGCAGAACGTGAAGTTCGCCTCCACCGTCGCCGACCGGCACTACGTGCTGGCCGAGGGGCAGGTGGCCGCCGACCTGGACAACGCGGAGTTCACCGCCCGCCAGGGCGAGCTGCTCGAGTACCTCGGCATGTGAGCCACCCGGCCGCACGCGCACCCCATACCCCCTCCACGTCCCCGTCCCACCCACGTCCCCGTCCGTCCCACGTCCCCGTCCCACCCATCCCCCGAACACCCGGGAACTCGAAGGAGAGAACACCCATGAACATCTCACGACTCGTGGCGACCGCCACCGTCACCGCCGGAGCCCTCGTGCTGTCGGCCTGCGGCAGCGGCGGCCCTGGCGGCGCCGACGGTGAGTTCACCGACGACAAGATCGTCCTCGCCGTGCTCAACGACGCCAGCGGCGTCTACAAGGACCTCTCCGGCCCCAACAGCGTGGTGGCCGTGGAGATGGCCGTGGCCGACTTCAAGGAGGAGTACGGCGAGGACGCGGTCGTCGAGGAGATCGAGGTCACCTCGGCCGACCACCAGAACAAGCCCGACGTGGCCAACACCAAGGCCCAGGAGCTCTACGACCGGGAGGGCGCCGACGTCATCCTCGACGTGCCCACCTCCTCGGCCGCCCTGGCCGTGGCCACCCAGGCCGCGGAGAAGAAGAAGCTCTTCATCGACATCGGTGCCGGCACCACCGCGCTGACCAACGACCAGTGCAACAAGTACACCTTCCACTGGGCCTACGACACCTACCAGCTCGCGAACACCACCGGCAAGACGGTCACCGAGAACGGTGGGACCGACTGGCAGATCATCTACCCCGACTACGCCTTCGGCCAGGACATGGACAAGTCCTTCACCGCAGCCGTCGAGGAGGCCGGCGGCACCGTCGGCGACCACGTCGCCACGCCGTTCCCGAACGACAACTTCACCACCTTCCTCACCCGGGCCGCCTCCGCCGAGCCGGACGTCATCGGCACCATGCAGGCGGGTGGCGACCTGATCAACCTGGTCAAGCAGTACAACGAGGGCGGCTACGCCGCCCAGGGGATCGACCTGGCCGTGGGCCTGATGTTCATCACGGACATCCACTCCCTGGGGGTCGAGGCCTTCGAGGGCGTCAACTTCGCCGAGGCCTGGTACTGGAACTTCGACGAGGAGAACCGCGCCTGGGCCGACCGGTTCATGGAGGAGACCGGCACCCGTCCGAGCTTCGCGCACGCGGCCAACTACTCGGCGGCGCTGCAGTACCTCAAGGCCGTGCAGGAGGAGGGCACCGACGACGCGGACGCGGTCGTGGCCAACTTCGAGGGCAAGGAGATCGAGGACGTCTTCCTGCGCAACGGCCAGATCCGGGCCGAGGACCACCGCGTGATCCACGACGTCTACCTCGCCCAGGTCAAGTCCCCCGACGCCGTCGAGGAGGAGTGGGACTACGAGGAGATCGTCAGCACGATCCCCGCCGAGGAGGCCTTCATGCCCCTGGAGCAGTCCACCTGCTCGATGGGCGACTGAGGCAGACCACCGCGGCCGGGCGCCCCGCACCACGCGGGTGCGGGGCGCCCGGCCCGTCCTTGCTCCAAGGAGAGCCATGAACGAGTTCCTGCAGTACACGATCCAGGGGCTGGCCGCCGGCAGCTTCTACGCCCTCGCCGCCCTCGGCCTGGCCATCATCTTCGGCGTGCTCGGCGTGGTGAACTTCGCCCACGGGGCCAGCTACATGCTCGGGGCGGTCGTCGCGGCGGTCCTGCTCGACCTGATCGGACTCAACTTCTGGATGGCCCTGCTGGTCGTGCCGGTCCTGATGTTCCTCTTCGGGATCGTCCTGGAGCGCCTGCTCATCAGTCGGCTGATCGCGCTGGACCCCCTCTACAACTTCCTGCTCACCTTCGGCCTGTCCCTGGTCCTGGTGGACCTGGTCAAGCGGCAGTACGGCGTCTCGGGCCTGCCCTACACGCGGCCGGAGATCCTCACCGGGCAGCTGACCCTCGGCGACGTACGGCTGCCGACCTACCAGGTGTTCGTGCTCGCCTTCTCCATCCTCGTCTGCCTGGCGGTGTGGCTGCTGATGACCCGCACCCGGATCGGGATGATCGTGCGCGCCTCCACCGAGAAGGCCGAGCTCACCCGCGCCCTGGGCGTCGACGTCAACCGGTGGGTCACCCCGGTGTTCGGGTTCGGGATCGCGCTCGCCGGCCTGGCGGGGGTGCTGGCCGCCCCCTTCAGGGCGATCACGGCCGACATGGGCTCCAGCTTCATCATCATCCTCTTCGCCGTCGTCGTCATCGGCGGCCTGGGCTCCATCGTGGGAGCCGTCGTGGCCGGCTTCCTCGTCGGCCTGGTCGAGGCCTATGGGCAGGCCTACGCCGCCTCCCTGTCCCAGATCGTCATCTTCGTCCTCATGGCCCTGGTCATCCTGCTGCGACCGGCCGGCCTGTTCGGACGGGAGGAGAACGCATGAGCACCACCGACACCACCGGGGCAGGCCGCCCCGCGACCGCGGAGGGGCCCGAGACGCCGCAGACCACCGGCGCCTCCGGACGCCTCCTGGGGCGCTCCACGACCCGCTGGGCGCTGCTGGCGGCCGGCCTGGTCGTCGCCGTGGCTCTGCCCTGGTTCATCTACCCGCCGATCGCGATGGACATCGCCGCCTGGGCACTGTTCGCGGTGGCCCTGGACCTGCTGCTGGGCTACGCCGGGCTGCTGTCCTTCGGGCACGCGGCGTTCTGGGGAGGCTCGGCCTATGTCGCGGGCCTCGTCGCCGTGGAGACGGGGGCGCCCTTCCCCGTCGCGGTCCTGGCCGGAGCGCTGTTCGCGATGCTGCTCGCGCTGCCCATCGGGCTGCTCTCGGTGCGCCGCAGCGGGATCTACTTCGCGATGGTCACCCTGGCCTTCGCGCAGATGCTCTTCTTCATCGTCAACCAGTGGCGCGGGGTCACGGGGGGCGAGAACGGCCTGCAGGGCGTCCCGGCCTCCTTCTTCGGCATCGAGGCGGTCGAGAGCGACGCGTTCTGGTTCTACTACGCCGCCCTGCCGATGGTCCTGGCCGGCATGTGGTTCGCCTGGCGCGTGGTGCACTCCCCCTTCGGCCGGGTCCTCGTGGCCACGCGGGACAACCCCGCCCGTGCCCGCGCCCTGGGGTATGACGTGGAGCGCTACCGGGTGATGGTGTTCGTCATCTCCGCCGGCCTGGCCGGCCTGGCCGGCGGGCTCTTCGCCATCAGCCACGGCTTCGTCTCGCTGCAGGAGGTGTCCTGGCAGACGTCGGGCAAGGTGGTGCTCATCACGGTCCTGGGCGGCATCGGCACCCTCTGGGGCGCCGTGATCGGCGCCTTCATCATCGTCATCCTGGAGGACCGGCTCGCCAGCTCCGGCTTCGACGGGATCGGCATCATCACCGGGTCGGTGTTCATCGTCGTGGTGCTCCTCTTCCGCCGCGGCGTCTGGGGCACCGTCACCGACGCCCTGGCCCGGCGACGCTCGCGCCCGTACGGCGAGGAGCCGCCGACCGCGGCGGACGGAACGGCCGACGGGACGGCCGACCACCGGGCCGTCGCCCCCGGCGACCACGGACGGGACGGCTGAGCCCTCGGGTCCTCGACGGCCAGGCTCAGCGCCCGGTCGGCAGCACCGGGAGCACGTGCAGCAGGCGCAGCGCCAGCCCCATCTCCAGCAGCCGGTCGGGAGCCTGCCACCCGGCCCCGAGCAGGCGGCCGACCCGGTCCAGCCGCTGGGACACGGTGTTGGGGTGGATGTGCAGCCGCTCGGCGGTCCGTCCCAGGTGCCGGTCCTCGGCCAGCCAGGCCTCGAGCGTCCCGGCCAGGTCGGTGCCCCGCAGCTCGTCGTAGTCCAGGACGGGGCCGAGGCGGGCACGGACGTGCTGCGCCGGGTCCCCGCGACCCAGGAGCAACCCCACGAAGCCCAGGGCCTCCGGGTCTGCCACCTCGCCCCTGCGGCCCAGCGCGAGCAGGGCCTCCAGGCACCGGGTGGCCTCGTGGTAGGCGGTCCGCAGGCCCGCCGGGCCCCCGGCCGGACCGGCCGCCCCGACGGTGGGCAGGCTGCGGCCCAGGGTGCGGGGCACGCCCGGTCGAGCACCGCGGCGTCCCCGCCCGGCGGGTGACCCCGGGGCGCCGTCGGACCCACGTCCGACCGGACCACGCGCCGAGGCCCGGTCCAGGAGCTCGCGGCCGGCCTCGACCGGGGTGAGCTCGGGCAGCGCGACGACCAGCCGGTCGCCGACCTCGACGGCCAGGCCGGAGCGGGCGCCCGCGAGGTCGCCGGCCAGCTGCACGAGCTGGGGGTCGGCGCCGTCGACGACCAGGACGGCGTGCTCGCGGTTGAGGTCGGTCCCCAGCTGGGTGGCGCGGGCGGTGAGCGCACCGTCGCCGGCCCGGCCGACGAGGAGGTCGAGCAGCAGGTCTCCCCGCAGCCTGCTCTGGCTCTCGGCCACGCTGCGGTGGACCACCATGATCAGCGCTGCGGTGGTGGCGGCCCGCTCCAGGATGCGGCGGGCGACGTCGTCGAGCTCCTCGGCCACCACGACCGCGGCGAGCGGGGCCCCGCCCGCCCACACGGGAGCCACGCTGGCACCCTCCCCGACCACCGTGCGGTTGTCCTGCAGCGACCGTCGGGCGAGGTCCAGGAGGGCCTCGTCCGGGGTGGTCCCCGGATCGCTGGCGGCCAGCACCGCGCCGCGGGCGTCGACCACCGCGACGGTCTGGCCGAGCACCGCCTGCAGCTCGCCGGCGACGTCCTGGAGCGAACCTCCCTGCAGGACCACCCCGGTGAGCCGGTCGTGGGCCGCGGTCGCGAGCTGGACCCCCTCGACGTTGGCGCGCAGCAGGTCGGAGGTGCGCCGCAGGTCGGCCAGCGCCTGGTGGGTCTCCTCGTTGCGCCGGGCGTTGTCGATCGCGACCGCCGCGTGGCCGGCGAAGCTGGAGAGCAGGTCCACGTCCTCGCGGCCGAAGGGACGGGCGTCGTGGTTGGCGGCGTAGAGGACGCCGATGACCGTCCTGCCCAGGATCAGCGGGACCCCGAGGATCGCCGTGATCTCCTCGGCGGCGACGGCGCCGTCGATCGTGCGCGTGTGCGCGAACCGCTCGTCGGCGAAGTAGTCGTCGGTGGAGTACGGGCGGGCCGTCTGGGCGACCAGGCCCCCCAGGCCCTCCCCGAAGGGCAGCCGCACGTTGCGGAACTGCTCGGTGTGGATCCCCTGGGTGATCCGCATGTAGGTCTCCCCCGCCTCGTCGTCGTTGAGGGAGAGGTAGGACACGTCGCAGGCCAGGAGGGTGCGGGCCCGTCGCACGATCGCGTCGAGCACGTCGTCCAGGTCCTTGAGCGCCGCGAGGTCCGCCACCGTCTCGAACAGCGCCGACAGCTCGGACTCCCGGCGTCGGCCCAGGTCGCGCAGCCCCCGGGCGCGCGACGCCAGCTCGTGCACCCGCCGGGCGTGCGCGGGGTCCACCCCGTCCTCCGCGGCCCGGGCCAGCACGGACTCGAAGTCCGCCCTCGGACGGTCCTCGGCGAGCAGCGCCAGGTAGCGCTCGGCGGAGCGGTCGGTGGACATGGGACGACTGTAGGGGCGAGGGAGCCTCGTCCCGGCGTCAGCCCGCCGGGGCGCGACCCTCCCCCGGCGCGGCCTGCTCCCAGACCAGCGTGGCGGCGGCCAGGTCCTCCAGGGCCGTGCCGACCGACTTGAAGACCGTCGTCACCTCCTCGCTCCGACGACCGGGACGTCGGCCGCGGACCAGGTCGGCCAGCGTCGCCACGGCGTCGTCCGGCGCGAGCCGTCCGCGGCGGGCGGGCCCGACGAGGTCCCCCGCCTCCTCGAAGGCCTCCATGACGTCGACGTAGAGCTCCGCGGAGGTGATCAGCTCCTCGTCGGCCTCGACCATCTCGGGCGTGAACGCCCCGATGAGGTCGACGTGGGCGCCGGGGCGCACGTCCCGGCCGTGGACGAGCGGGCTCGTCGCCGACGTCGCCACCGTGACCACGTCCGCCGTCCGCACCGCGCCGTCGAGGTCGTCCACGACCTCGGTCCGCACCCCCTCGGCGCGCAACCGGGCGACGAGGTCCTCCGCCCGGTCGCGGCGGCGCGCCCAGACCCGGGTCAGCCCGACCTGCCTCACCCGGGCGTAGCAGGCGGGGACCGCGGCCATCACGTTGCCGGCCCCCACGAGCAGGTGCTCGTCCACCTGTCGGGGGGCGAGGTGGTCGGCCGCGAGGGCGCTGGCCGCGGCGGTGCGCCACCGGGTCAGCTCGGTGCCGTCGAGGACGGCCAGGGGTCGCCCGGTGCCGGCGTCGGCCAGCAGGTAGGACCCGTAGATGCCCGGCAGCCCCGCCCGCCCGTTCTGCGGGTAGTGACCCACGACCTTGACCCCGAGGTAGCCGCCCCGTCGCCACGCCGGCATGAGCAGGAGCGTGGCAGCGAGGTCGGGATCGACGGTGTGGTGGGTGCGGGCGGGAGCCTCGACCCCGTCCACGTCCCGGAAGGCGTTCCGCAGCGCTTCGAGCAGAAGGTCCGGAGGGAGGTGGTCACGGACCCGGGCGGCGTCGAAGACCTGCATGGTGGCCAGCCAACCACAGCACAGAGAGTGACCTGGATCACACCGGCGCCGGCTGCACCTTCCGTCCGGGCGGCGCGACACTGGTGTACGGGGCACGCGTCCGGCGCGCCCCGCCGGGAGCACAGGAGCTCGCCATGGCACGCCACCGCCGCCTCGCCGTCGCCGTCACCGCCGCGATCGCCCTGGTGGTGGGGCCGGGGGTCGCCGCGGAGACGGGGGTCATGACCCCGTCCGCCCCGTCCTCCCCCGTCATCGCGTCCTCGTCCGCCGAGGCCACGGTCCAGGCCCCCACGATCCAGGACGGCGACCTGGCCTTCCGCGTGGAGCGGCACAGCGGGACCGACCGCTACGCCACGGCCGCCGCCGCGAGCCGCCGGTTCGTGGCGGCCGGGACCCCGGTCGCCTACGTCGCGAGCGGCGTCAACTTCCCCGACGCCCTGTCCGCAGGCCCCGCCGCCGCCCTCACCGGCGGACCGGTGCTCTTCGTGCGCCCCGACGGCGTCCCCTCGGCCACCCGCAGCGAGATCACCCGGCTGCGCCCGGGCCGCATCGTCGTCGTGGGCGGGACCGCCGCGGTCTCCGACGCCGTCCTGACCGAGCTGCGGTCCCTGACCACGGCGCCGGTCAGCCGCATCGGCGGGACCGACCGCTGGGCGGTCTCGGCCGCGATCAGCCGCGCCAGCCGGCCGACCGGTGCCGACACCGTGTGGGTCGCCTCGGGCAGGTCGTTCCCGGACGCGCTCACCGCGGGGCCGGCGGCGATCGTCATGGACGGTCCGGTCCTGCTCACGGACACCGACGGCCTGCCCTCGGCCGTCCGCACCGAGATCCAGCGCCTCGCCCCGACCCGCATCCTGCTCGCCGGGGGTCCGGTCGCGGTGCCCGAGACCGTGGCGGCCCAGCTGCGCGAGCTGGCCCCGGTCGAGCGGGTCTACGGCACCGACCGCTTTGCCACCGCGCTGGCCGTCTCCCGACGGGCCTTCGGCGTCGCCCGCCCGGGGGTCGTCCTCGCCAGCGGGCTGGACTTCCCCGACGCCCTCTCGGCCGGGCCGCTCACGGCATACACCCGTGGTCCGATCATGCTGGCCCGGACGACGAGCCTGCCCTACGCCGGCGACCTGGACCGGACCACTCCTCGGACCGCGCACCTGGTCGGCGGACCGGTGGCGATGAGCATGGAGGTCGCCAAGGCGGCGCAGCGCGAGCGCGGCGTCTGCTGGGCCGGTCCGGACTACACGGGCGGCACCGCCGAGGTGCTGCGCACCGTGGGCGGGACCACCACCCGCAAGATCGCCTTCACCCTCGACATGGGCGGCCGGCTGGACGGCGCCCAGGAGATCGTCGACATCCTGCTGGCCAACCAGGTGTGCACCACCTTCTTCCCGACGAGCATCATGGCCCAGACCACGGAGGGCAGGGCGATCATGGCCAGGATCGCCGCCAACCCCCACCTGTTCGAGCTCGGCAACCACACCGTGCACCACTGCGACCTCGTCAACGGCGGGGGCGGCTCGCCCAGCAGCACCCCCTGCCAGGTGCCGATGACGTCCACCTTCATCAGGTCCGAGCTGACCACGGCGGAGTCGGTGCTGCTGAGGCAGACCGGCATGTCGACCAAGCCCTACTGGCGCCCGCCCTACGGCTCGACCAACCAGTTCGTGCAGGACCAGGCCACGGCGGTCGGCTACCCCAAGACCGTCATGTGGGCCCGCGACACCATCGACTGGGACCCGGCGACGACCACGGCCCAGATCGTGGCCCGCACCACCAGCCCGCTGCCGACCTCCGGGTCGATCGTGCTGGCCCACCTCGGCGGCTTCCGCACCCCGGACGCCCTGCCGGAGATTATCCGGGTCCTGCGGGCCAACGGGTACACGATGACCACCGTGTCGGACATGCGCGACGGGTGATCGACCACGGCCGGGTCCCCGGGACGGAGGCCGTCCCGGGGACCCGTCGGTCCTGGTGACCGGGGTCTGTCGGTGGCGGTCCCTATCCTTGGCCGGTGGCCATCATCGAGGCGCGCGACCTGCGCAAGACCTACCGCTCCCGCAGCGGCGACGTGCACGCCCTGGACGGGCTGACGCTCAGCGTCCCCGAGGGGACGGTCAAAGGTCTGCTCGGACCCAACGGCGCGGGCAAGACGACGACCGTCAAGGTGCTCAACACGCTGATCCGGCCCGACTCCGGCCAGGCCGAGGTCGACGGGATCGACGTGCTGGCACACCCCGGCCGGGTGCGCGAGGTCATCGGTGCCAGCGGGCAGTACGCCGCGGTCGACGAGAACCTCACCGGCCTGGAGAACCTGGAGATGGTCGGGCGGCTCTACCACCTGGGCACCCGGCGGGCGCGGGCGCGGGCCCGCGAGCTGGTCGACGCGTTCGACCTCACCGACGCCGGCGACCGTCCGGTCAAGGGGTTCTCCGGAGGGATGCGGCGCCGCATCGACCTGGCGTGCGCGCTGGTGAACACCCCCCGGGTCCTCTTCCTCGACGAGCCCACCACGGGCCTGGACCCCCGCAGCCGGCTGGGTCTGTGGCAGGTGATCAAGGACCTCGTCGGTGGCGGCACCACCGTGCTGCTGACCACCCAGTACCTCGAGGAGGCCGCCACCTGGCCGACCACATCAGCGTCGTCGACCACGGCCGCGTCATCGCCGAGGGCACCGCCGACGAGCTCAAGGCGGAGCTGGGCGGGCACCGTCTGGTCGTCACCCTGGTGGACGCCTCCGACGCGCACGCCGCCGAGAGCATTTTGGCCCGGCACGGCTCCGGCGAGGTGCGGCGGGACGCGGCCGGGCGCACCCTGGACGTCCCGGTGGACACCGGTCCGGCCGCGCTGCAGCGGGTCCTGGCCGACCTGTCCGAGGCGGACGTGCGGCTGCACGACGCGGGCATGCGCCGCCCCACCCTGGACGACGTCTTCCTCACCCTCACCGGCCGGGAGCACGCCGACGAGACCGAGAGCGAGCAGAGCGCATGAGCACGACCGTCACCACCACCGGAGCCGACGGGGCCGCCGGCCCCGACCGGGCCACGCACCCCGCCTCCCCGACCTCCACCGGTCCCGGTGACGCACCGCAGGGCCTCATCGCCACCTGGGCGTCCGACGGGTGGACGGTCACCTGGCGCAACCTGCTCAAGCTGCGCCGCAACCCCGAGATGCTCGTCTTCGCGGTGCTCCAGCCGATCATGTTCGTCCTGCTCTTCAGCCAGGTCTACGGCGGGTCCATCCAGATCGACGGCGGCAACTACACCGAGTACCTCATGGCGGGCATCTTCGGCCAGACCGTGCTCTTCGGCTCCACCTTCAGCGGCTACCAGATGGCGCAGGACCTCAAGGAGGGGCTGATCGACCGGTTCCGGACGTTGCCGATGCACCCGTCGGCGGTGCTCTTCGGCCGGACCAACGCCGACCTGGTCCTCAACGCCATCTCGATGGTCATCATGATCGCCACCGGCGCCCTGGTGGGGTGGCGCTTCCACGACGGGTGGCCCTCCTTCCTGGCCGGCGTGGGCATCCTGCTGCTGTTCAGCTACGCCTTCAGCTGGGTCATGACCCTCATCGGGATCGTCGTCCGCACCCCGGAGGTCATCAACAACGCCTCCTTCATGATCCTCTTCCCCCTGACGTTCATCTCCAACGCGTTCGTCCAGGCGTCCAACCTGCCGCGCCCCCTCGAGGTGTTCGCCAACTGGAACCCGGTCTCGGCCCTCGTCCAGGCCGCCCGGCAGCTCTTCGGCAACACCGGCACCGCGCCGGTCGCCGACACCTTCCCGATGCAGCACCCGGTGCTGACCGTCCTCGTGGGGTCGGCCGTGATGCTGGCCGTCTTCGTCCCGCTCGCGGTCTCCCGCTTCCGGCAGGCCTCGTCCCGCTAGCGGGAGCACACTGGTGCTGTGGGAGGACACCGGGGACCGGCCCCCTGGCGGGTCCGCGTCCGCGGGCCCGCCACCCTCGAGCGCCTGAGCGCCGCGGACGCCTCCAACGTCGTCCTCGACGCCCCGGACCAGGTCAACGCATTCCTGCTGGCGGGTCTGCTGGCACCCGGTGGCTGGGTGCCGCCGGGAGGTGTGCCGGATCTCGACCAGCTCCGGGCCGTGGTCGCCGAGCGCATCGGTGACCACCCGTCCGGACCGACCGGCCCACCGAGCCAGGACGGCGCGACCGACCCACCCAGCACGTCCACGCAGCCCGGGTCGACCGGGTCGACCGGGCCGTTGCGCAGATTCTCCCAGCGGGTGGTCCGGAGGCGTCGCCAGCTCGTGTGGGAGCCGTGCGAGCCCGACCTGCGGTGGCACGTCCGGGCGGTCGCTCCGGTGGACGGGTCGGTCGGGATGGCGCAGCTCTGCGCCGCGCTGATGACGCAGCAGGTCGACCCGGACCGGCCGTTGTGGGAGCTGCTGGTCGTGCCGGGTGCCGCCACCGACGCCCCGGGCCTGGTCCTGCGGGTCCACCACGCGGTCGCCGACGGGGCCGTCGGCGTGCAGATGCTCGGGGCGCTCCTCGACCCGGGGCGGCCGGTGCACGCGGCGCAGGCACCGCCAGTGCACGCGGCGCAGGCACCGCCGGTGCACGCGTCGCAGGCACCGCCGGTCCCCGCCGTGCCCACCCGCCGCCGGATCCGGCTCCGGCCGGACGTCTGGCTCACCGGTCTGAGACGGGTCACCGCCGTCCTGCGCGCGACCGTTCCTGCGACGGTCCTGCTCGGGCCGATCGGCCCGCACCGCGGGGTCGCGTTCGCGGAGGTGGACCTCGCCCCTCTGGCCCGCGCCGCCCGCGGGGCCGGGGCCACGGTCAACGACGCGCTGCTCGCGGCGGTCTGCGTCGCCACCGAGCACGCCCTCGCCGTCGCTGGTCAGCCGGTGCCTCCGGTGCTGCCCGCGAGCGTGCCGGTCGTGCTGCCGGACCACCGCGGATCGGGCAACGCGGTCGGCGTCATGCTCGTCGACCTGCCGACGGGCGAGCAGGACCCCGGCCGTCGCCTGGCCGCCGTCGCCGCCAGGACGTCCGCGGCCAAGGCCGACGCCCGCGCGCAGGGGACCTTCGAGCTCACGCGGACGCGGTGGGGCGCCCGGCTGTTCGCCCGGCTGGCCCGCCGCCAGCACTTCGTCGCGCTCTTCGTGACCAACGTCCGCGGTCCCCAGGAGGAACTGTCCCTCGGCGGCGCCCCCCTGGTGCGGGCCTGGCCGGTCACCCCCCTCCAGGGGAACGTGCGGCTGGGCGTCAGCGCGCTGTCCTACGCCGGGCGTCTGGGCTGCACGGTCCACGTCGACGGCGACGTCCTGGGGGCGGACGTGCTCGCCCGCACCCTGCAGGAGCAGCTGCAGGAGCATCCTGCTGGTTGAGGGCCGTGACCCGCTGTGTCCCCCGGCGACGGGAAGCACGTCGCGGACCGCTGGCGCGGACCTCGCACGCGGACGGCGCGGAGCCGGGCCCTTCCCCCGTCGGCGGCACGGGGCTACGGTCGACGGATGGACGTCGCGCCCGCCGCCGACCGACCGGCACTGCCCGAGGGGTACGGCCTCCCCGCCTCCACCGAGGGGCTGCTGGACTGGGCCACGGTCGAGGAGCGGCTGCGGGCGGCGAGGCACTACTGGCTCAGCAGCGTCCGGCCGGACGGTCGCCCGCACTCCGTGCCGCGCTGGGGGGTGTGGCTGGAGGGCCGGTTCTGGTACGACGGTGCACCCACCACCCGGCACACGCGCAACGTGGAGCGCAACCCAGCCGTCACCCTGACCCTGGAGAGCGGCACCGAGGTCGTCATCGTCGAAGGGGAGTCGCAGGCGACCCGGGCCGACCCGGACGGGCTCGGGCCGCGGCTGGCGGAGGCGTTCGGGAAGTATGCCGGTGCCGGCTACTCCCCCGACGCGGACTCCTGGTCCGGAGACGACGGCGGAGGTCTGCGGGTGATCACCCCGCACCTCGTGCTGGCCTGGTTCGACTTCCCCACGGACTGCACCCGCTTCAGGTTCGCCGGGCCGGCGGCATCCCCGGAGCCGACCTCCTCTCCCGGGTCCCCCGCCTCTGCCGCGTCCCCCGCCTCTCCGGAGGCCTGAGCGGAGCCGACCTCCTCGCCCGCGTCCCCCGCCTCTCCGCAGGCCTGAGCGGAGCCGACCGTGGCGCTCAGGGCTGCGGCCAGCTGGCCACCGTGCCGAGGTGGGCGAGCAGCACCCACGTCCCCTCGACGGTCACGTCATAACCCGCACCGGCCAGGTGGAGCCGCCACCGCGCGTGGGGGTCCTTGGGCCACCTCCCCGCGCGCCCCAGCGGACGGGCCTCGACGAGCCTCCACCGGCGCAGCGGCAGGTCCAGGTCGACCGGGTCCGTGTCGCTCGGATGGGCGTCGAGGGTGAGGCCACCGGTCCGTACGCTGGCCCGCCACGGTCCGCGACCGTCCGGAAGGCCCGGCCCGGTCCCCCGCAGCAGGACCCGACCCAGGGGATCGGTGCCGACCCTGGGATCCAGCCGGTCCAGGTCGCCCACCGCGGTGATGCCCGTGCCCCCGGACCCCGTCTGCCCGGCCGCGCCCAGGGTCTGCAGCAGCACGGCGGCCAGGTGACCGGCCCACCGTCCGACCCGTGTCCCGGGCCCGGCAGGCACGACCGTCCAGGCGACCCTGCCGGACAGCCGCTGCCCCTCCCCGTCCACGGTCATGCGGGGAGTCTGGCACGGTGCCCACCCGGCAGCACCCCCTCTCCCCACGCCGGCAGCCCCCTCCGCGCATCCGGCAGCACCCCGCCTGCCCTCCCGGCAGCGCCCGCGTGCCCTGATCGATTGATTCGTCTCAGGCATGATTCAGGGCTTACTTGTTCTTGCCATCGACCCCGGAGGGCCGTAGCGTCGGGAGCGCAATCCCCCCGGGGCCGCGAGAGGGAAGGTGGTGCGACGTGGAGGTCGAGACCCGGCACCTGCGCTGCTTCCTCGCGGTCGCCGACACCCTCCACTTCGGCCGGGCCGCCGAGCAGCTGCACCTGGCCCAGCCGGCGGTGTCCAGGTCCGTCCGGCAGCTGGAGCGCGAGCTCGGCGTCGACCTGCTGCGGCGCACGACCCGCTCCGTCTCGCTCACCCCGGCGGGCGAGGTCTACGCGCAGCGCGCCCGGGCCGTGACCGACCGGCTCGTGGAGGCCGCCGTGGCCGCGCGGGCCACCGCCGACGGACGATCGGGCACCCTGCGGCTGGGGGTCACCGGCTCGGCCACCTACGGGTTCCTGCCGGCACTGGCCCGCGCCGCCGCGACGGCGATGCCCGACGTGAGCCTGCAGGTGCGCACCGAGATGCTCACCCCCGAGCAGGAGCAGGCCCTGCTGGACGACCGGCTCGACGTGGGCGTCCTGCGTCTGCCGACGGCCTCGCCCGAGCTGGACCACGTCGTCGTGGCTCGGGAACGACTGGTCGCCGCCCTGCCCGCCGACCACGCGCTGGCCGGACCGGGTGAGAGCCCCGTGCGGCTGGCGGACCTGTCCGACGACGCCTTCATCACCTACGCCGACGGCACCGGTTCGGTGGTCCTGCGCACCGTGCTGGACGCCTGCCAGGACGCCGGGTTCGTCCCCCGCCGGGCCCACCAGGTCACCGAGACCTCCACCACCGTGGCCCTGGTCGCCGCCGGGCTGGGGGTCGCCCTGGTCCCGGAGTCCGCCGCCGCGCTCAGCCTGGACGGGGTCGTCTTCCGCACGGTGGACTCGGCGCGACGCCTCGACCTCGCGCTGGCCTGGCCCGCCGACCGACCCCGTCCCGTGGTCACCCGTCTTCTGGAGGCGCTCCACGCCCAGGGTCTCGTCCACCCCGACCCGTCCCCCCGTCCCGACGCCGTCGAGGAGATCGCGTGACCGCCCCGGCCACCAGCACCACCCCCGAACGGCACCTCGCACACGCCGACGACCTCGTCGTCACCCGCGTCGAGGCCGTCCCCTTCGCCATCCCCTACACCAAGCCCCTGCGCTTCGCCTCCGGCGAGGTCCGCACCGCCGAGCACGTCCTCGTGCGGGTGCACACCGCCGCCGGCGTGGTCGGGCAGGCCGAGGCACCACCCCGGCCGTTCACCTACGGCGAGACCCAGTCCTCCATCGTGGCCGTGGTCGACCAGCTCTTCGGGCCCGCCCTGGTGGGCACCTCGGTCCTGGACCGCGAGGTGCACCGCACCCGGCTGCACCGCACGATCGGCAACCCCACCGCCAAGGCCGCCCTGGACATGGCGGCCTGGGACGCGGTCGGCCAGTTCCTCGGCCAGCCGGTGCACCGCCTCCTCGGAGGGTATGCCGAGTCCGTGCCGGTCAGTCACATGCTCGGCTTCGACGAACCCCAGGTCATGGTCGAGGAGGCCGCCCGGATGCGCGACCTGCACGGGATCAGCACGTTCAAGGTCAAGGTCGGCAGGCATCCCTACCGGCTCGACGTCGCCGTCGTCCGCGCCCTGCGCGAGGCCTTCGGCGAGGAGATCGAGCTCTACGTCGACGGGAACCGCGGCTGGACCGCCTCCGAGTCGGCCCGGGCGATGGCCGAGATGGCCGACCTGGGCCTGACCCTGGCCGAGGAGCTGAACCCCGCCGACGACGTCCTCGGCCGACGCTGGCTGGTCGAGCGCTGCCCGGTGCCCTTCGTCGCCGACGAGAGCGCCACCCGGCCGGCGGAGGTCACCCGGGAGATCCTCGGCGGCTCGGCGACCGCGGTCTCGATCAAGACCGCGCGCACCGGGTTCTCCGAGTCGCAGCGGGTGCTGCACCTGGCCGAGGGGCTGGGCGTCGAGGTGGTCGTCGGCAACCAGATCGACGGCCAGATCGGCACGCTGGCCTCCGTCACCTTCGCCGCCGCGCACGCCTCCACCTCGGCCCGCGCGGCCGAGCTGTCCAACTTCCTCGACATGAGCGACGACCTGCTGGTCGAGCCGCTCACCATCACCAACGGCCGGATGGCCGCCCCCACCGCCCCCGGGCTGGGCCTGCACGTCGACGCCGACAAGCTGGCCCGCTACCGGCAGGACGCGTGAGCGTCCGACCCCGACCGTCATCACCGATCAGCGAAGGAGCACGACGATGACCGAGAACAGCGTCCACACCGACGGACAGGACACCGCGGCCACCGCCCGGGCCTCGGGCCAGAGCGCCACCGAGTCGTTCCGCAGGAAGCAGCACGCCGGTGCCCAGGTCTCCCAGGAGCGGGTCAGCGCCCTCGCCGGCGACGCCCTGGCCGCCATCCACGACGTCATCCGCAAGCACGAGGTGACCTACGAGGAGTACGACGCCCTCAAGGCGTGGCTGATCCAGGTCGGCGAGGACGGCGAGTGGCCGCTCTTCCTCGACGTGTGGGTCGAGCACGTGGTCGAGGACGTCAACACCGCCCACCGCGAGGGCTCGAAGGGCTCCATCGAGGGTCCCTACTACGTCCCGGACGCGCCCGAGCAGGGAGCCCACGGCACCATCCCGATGCGCGACGACGAGCCGGGCACCCCGCTGCGGTGGACCGGCCAGGTCACCTCGACCGACGGCAGCCCGCTGGGCGGGGCCAAGGTCGAGCTGTGGCACGCCGACGCCGACGGCTTCTACTCCCAGTTCGCCCCCGACATCCCCGAGTGGAACCTGCGCGGCACCTTCACCAGCGACGAGGAGGGCCGCTTCCAGATCGACACGGTCGAGCCGGCGCCCTACCAGATCCCCACCGACGGCGCCTGCGGCAAGCTCATCGCCGCCGCCGGCTGGCACGCCTGGCGTCCGGCGCACCTGCACGTCAAGGTGTCCGCGCCCGGTCACGAGATGCTCACCGCCCAGCTCTACTTCCCGGGCGACCCGCACAACGAGGACGACATCGCCTCGGCGGTCAAGCCCGAGCTCATGCTCGACCCCCAGGACGCCGGTGACGGCCGGGCGATGGAGTACTCCTTCGTCCTGGACCCCGCCTCCGAGCAGACACCGGCCTCCGCGACGATCGGCTGACCGTGCTCTACATGGTCCGCATGCAGGTGAACCTGCCGCCCGACCTCGACCCCGACCTGCGCGAGCGGCTCGTCGCCGAGGAGAGGGAGTACAGCCAGGGCTTGCAGCGCGAGGGCAGGATCGCCGCGATCTGGCGGGTCTCCGGACAGTTCGCCAACTACTGCCTCTTCGACGTCGCCGACCACGAGGAGCTGCACGCCTGCGTCTCCGGGCTGCCGATGTTCGCCTACATCTCGACGCAGGTTGAGGCGCTCAACCGTCACCCGAACGCGATCGCCTAGAGCCGGTCCGGGCCGGAGGGGTGGTCTCGCGCCCGACGACCGCGACCGGGCCAGCCCTCCGGCCCGGACGCGTCAGGTCGCGCGGGACGGCGCAGGCTCGACCACGACGTCGCGCCCGGCGACCAGGCTGCTGGCACCCAGCGCCACCGCCAGCCCGACGAGCAGCAGGCCCGGGGCGGTCCATCCGCCGGTGGTCTGCGCGAGCCACCCCACCGCGAACGGCCCGGCCGCCCCGATCGTGTAGCCGACGAACTGCCCCATCGCGTTGAGGGCGCGCACGACGTGCTCGTCACGCCCCCGCAGGACGATGAGCGTCAGGGCGTAGGTGAACCCCGCGCCCTGCGCCAGCCCGCCGACGACGGCCCACAGCGGCCAGGCTCCGGGCGCGAGGAGCAGACCGGCGACCATGACGGTCCACGCGACCCCGATGAGCACCCCGATCCAGCCCTGGCGCGGGCGCAGGCGCGCGACGTTGGCGATCGTCAGCGCCGTGGGGATCGCGGTGATCTGGTACAGCGCCATGGCCGTCCCCCCGACCGCGTGCGTCACCCCCGCCCGGTCGACGAGGATCGTCGGCAGCCAGGTGGTGAGGGAGTAGTAGAGCGCCGACTGGCAGCCCAGCACGACCGCCAGGGCCCAGGCGATCGGCAGCCGCCACACGAAGCGGTCGTCGCGCGCGGAGGGGGGAGGTGTGTGCGACGGGCCGGGGGCCCGCGACGCGTACCGGGCGTGCTCCGCTCCCGGGGCTGGTCCTCCCACGGGTCCGCGCTCCCGCCGGACGACGTGGCGCCACCAGCCCACCGCGGCCACCGGCACGAGCACGACCCACAGCGCCAGGGCGGCGCGCCACCCCAGCAGCTGGGCGACCGGCACCGTCAGCGCCGACGTCAGGGCCGCGCCGACGGCGAGGGTGGCGGTGAAGAAGCCGGTGACCCGGCTGGCGTGGCCGGGCAGGTCCCGCTTGATGACGACCGGCACGAGCACGTTGCCCACGGTGATCCCCAGCCCGACCACCGCGGTCCCCAGGAGCAGCACGAGCGGCCCGCCGACCACCCGGACGAGGGTGCCGGCCCCGATGAGCGCCAGACCGACGAGCACCGCACGCCCCGGGCCGAGCCGCCGCCCCAGCCGCGCGGCCAGCGGCGCGGCGAGGGCGAAGAGCAGCACGGGCAGGCTCGTCATCAGCGCGGCCTGCGCGGTGGTCAGGCCCACCGCGGCCTGCAGGTCCTCCAGCACCGGGGGCACCGCGGCGATCGCCCCGCGCAGGTTCAGCGCGACGAGGACGACCGCGAGGATCGTCAGCAGGCTCGCGCGTCGGGACACCGCGACAGCCTAGGTGTACTGACCACCGCCGGGTGGCTGACGTCGCCGAGCCGGGTGGCCGACGTCACGGGCCCGGCTGCGCGGGTGGACCATCGACCTGCGGAGTTCCGTGAGGCCGGCGTCCGAGGACGCCGGATCCGGCGTTCAGAGACCCCAGTGCTCCAGGATCGCCTCGCAGAAGTCGTCGTTGGTGCCGGTCGACCCGAAGATGATTTCTGAGCTGATCACCTCACCGGCCACGGTGTCGAAGACGATCTGCTCCCGCACCTGCTCGTCGTTCTTGGCGAGCAGCTTGCCGTCGTTGCCGACGAGCCGGCTGCCCCCGGTCAGCAGGATGGTGACGGTCACCGTGCCGTCGCCGTTGTCGACGACCTCCAGGTCCTTCACCAGGGTGTTCGGCTGGATGTCGGTGACGGTCATGCCGTTCCAGGTGAAGGTCTGCACCGCCCTGATCCGGTCGTGGAAGTACCAGAGCTTGTCGCGGCCCTGCTCGCGGAGGAAACCGGTGCTCTCCTGCGTGACGGTGTAGGTGGGCGCGAGTTCGTCCACGCCGCAGAAGTCGGTCATGGTGCCTTCGTCGTAGAAGTCGAACGAGTAGCGGTCGACCACCTGGGCTCCCGCCGGTGCGGCCAGGACGGCGGTGAGCGCGCCGGTGACCAGGGCGGTGCTGAGGATTCGGTGGCGTCGTGGCATCGGAGCGTCCTTTCGGACTGGCCCGGGACCGGCGCCGCGCGTCGTCCACGGGCGAGGTGTGGTGCGTCGGTGCCGGTTCGCGCCGGGCGGGACCGGCGGAGGGCCACCCGGGAGCTGACCCGGACGGCCGGACGAGGCGCGGTCAGCGGCAGCGCGACCACCTGGTCTGAGCGGGCGGCACCCGGCGCAGCATCCCGCTGCGCGCCCCCCGCATCGTCACCACGACCACCGGCACCCGGCGTGCCCCGACCGCCGCTGCCTGCTCCGTCGCACGGTACTCCGCCCGCGAGGGCCGGACAAGGGTCCGTCGAGAACTCCTCGCGGGTGCACAGCGGTGGCCCCTCGTGCCGACCGGGCGGTCGCCGGGCTGGGCCGCACCCACCCCGCCGGGCCGCGCCTGCGTGGCCCGCCCGCGCGCACCGCATACCCTGGGGCGGTCCCGGACCACCCCGCCGCCGGACGCGGCAGAGCAAGGAGCGCCCGCACCCCCATGGCCCGTCGCAAGCGCCCGCAGGAGAGCGACCTGTTCGACGTCGAGGAGAAGATCGTCGAGATCGACGTCCAGGCGGAGATGGAGGGCGCCTTCCTGGAGTACGCCTACTCGGTGATCTACTCCCGGGCCCTGCCCGACGCGCGGGACGGCCTCAAGCCGGTGCAGCGGCGGATCCTCTTCGCGATGGACGAGCTGGGGCTGCGCCCGGACAAGCCGCACGTGAAGTGCTCGCGGGTGGTCGGCGAGGTCATGGGCAAGTACCACCCGCACGGCGACACCGCGATCTACGACGCGATGGTGCGCATGGCCCAGCCGTTCACGATGCGGCTGCCGCTGGTCGACGGGCACGGCAACTTCGGCTCGCTGGACGACGGGCCGGCCGCGAGCCGCTACACCGAGGCACGGATGGCGCCGGCGGCGCTGCTGATGACGGCCAGCCTGGACGAGAGCACCGTCGACTACGTCCCCAACTACGACGACCAGCTCTACCAGCCCGAGGTGCTGCCGGCGGCGTTTCCCAACCTGCTCGTCAACGGCGCCTCCGGCATCGCCGTCGGCATGGCCACGAACATGCCCCCGCACAACCTCGTCGAGGTCGTCGGTGCCGCCCGGCACCTCATCGCCGACCCGGAGGCCGACCTGGAGGCGCTCATGCGCTTCGTGCCCGGGCCGGACCTGCCGCTGGGCGGACGGATCGTGGGGCTGGAGGGGATCCGGGACGCCTACGAGAGCGGCCGCGGCTCCTTCCGCACCCGGGCCACCGCGCGGATCGAGAACGTCACCCCGCGCAAGAAGGGCATCGTCGTCACCGACCTGCCCTACCTCGTGGGCCCGGAGAAGGTCATCGAGAAGGTCAAGCAGCTGGTCCAGTCCAAGAAGCTGCAGGGCATCTCCGACATCGTCGACCTCACCGACCGGACCAAGGGCCTGCACCTGGTCATCGAGATCAAGACCGGGTTCAACCCCGAGGCGGTGCTCGAGCAGCTCTACCGGATGACGCCGATGGAGGAGTCCTTCGGCATCAACAACGTCGCGCTGGTCGACGGCCAGCCGCGCACGCTGGGCCTGAAGGAGCTCCTCCAGGTCTACGTCGACTTCCGCACCGACGTCGTGCGCCGCCGCACCGCCCACCGCCTGGGGAAGAAGCAGGACCGGCTGCACCTGGTCGAGGGTCTGCTGGTCGCGATCCTGGACATCGACGAGGTCATCCAGCTCATCCGCGCGGCCGAGGACGTGGCCACCGCCCGCACCCGGCTCATGCAGGTCTTCGACCTGTCCGAGATCCAGGCCAACCACATCCTGGACCTGCAGCTGCGCCGGCTGACGAAGTTCTCCCGGATCGAGCTGGAGTCCGAGCGCGACGACCTGCTGCGCGAGATCGAGCTGCTGCAGGCGCTGCTGGCCGACGAGGCGCTGCTGCGGCGCGAGGTCTCCGACGAGCTGGCCGAGGTCGCCAAGGTGCACGGCACCCCTCGCCGCACCGTCCTGCTCGAGTCGGACGGGCAGGTCGGTATGCCGTCGGCCGGCGCGGGCGCGCAGGCCGCCCGGGGAGGGGCCGGGCTGGAGGTGGCCGACGACCCGTGCCGGGTGCTGCTGTCCTCCACCGGGCTGCTGGCGCGCACCACGACCGACGAACCGCTGGGCACCGGCGGACGCCGGTCCAAGCACGACGTGATCGTGGCCGAGGTGCTGGCCACGGCCCGTGGCGAGGTGGGGCTGGTCACCTCCGCCGGGCGGGTCGTGAGGCTGTCCGTCGTCGAGCTGCCGACCGTGCCGCCCACGGCGGACGCACCGTCGCTGTCCGGCGGGGTCCCGCTGAGCGCGTTCGTCGACCTGCCGCCGGACGAGAGGGCGCTGACGCTGTGCACCCTCACCGGTGAGGGCCCGGGGCTGGCCCTCGGCACCGCCCAGGGCGTGGTCAAGCGGGTCAACCCCGACTACCCGGGCAACAAGGACGCGTTCGAGGTGATCGCGCTGAGGGACGGCGACCGGGTCGTCGGCGCCGTGGAGCTGGCCACCGGCCAGGAGTCCCTGGTGTTCGTCACCTCCGACGCCCACCTGCTGCACTACCCCGCCTCCGGGGTGCGGCCGCAGGGCCGCACCGGCGGCGGCGTGGCCGGGGTCAAGGTCTCCCCCGGCGCCTCGGTCGTCTCCTTCAGCGTCGTCGAGCCGGGACAGGAGAACGTCCTCGTCACCGTCGCCGGCAGCGCCGGAACACCGCCCGGGACCCAGACCGGTTCGGTCAAGGTGACCGACATGTGGGCCTACCCCTCCAAGGGCCGGGCCACCGGCGGCGTGCGCTGCCACCGGTTCCTGCGCGGCGAGGACGCCCTGGTGCTCGCCTGGGCCGGGACCGCCCCGCCGCGGGCGGCCTCGGGCAACGGCGTCCCGGTCGACCTGCCCGAGACCAACGACAAGCGGGACGGCTCGGGCACGTCCGCGGGCGCGCCGATCGCAGCCGTGGGCTGAGTCGGGCCGGCACCACGACCGGGGCCGCGCGCGGCTCGTCCCCGCCCCTCGACCCGGTGCGGGCAGGCGCCTCCCGCACCGTGTCCCAGGTCACACCCGCAACGCTGTACCGCAGGTCAGCGCGGTGGGACGCTGGGGGTATGAACGGTCGGGCCGGGAAGGTCCTCGCGATCGCTGTGGCGGTGCTGGTGCTCCTGGCGGTGGTCGCCGGGGTGCTCTCGGCGAACCGGCCGCGGGCCGAGCTGCCGGAAGGATCTCCGGAGGCGGTGGTCCAGCAGTACGTCACCGACGTCTTTGCCCGTGACCTGGACGCCGCGGCCGCCCACCTGGACCCGGACGGCGAGTGCACCGTGGAGGACCTGGAGATGGCCTTCCTGGAGCGGGACGCCCGGGTGGTGCTGCGCTCCACCGACGTCGACGGAGACAGCGCGACGGTCCGGATCGAGCTGGTGCACACCGACAGCGCCCCGTTCGGCGGGAGCGAGTGGACGCAGGAGGAGGTGTTCCGGCTGGCCGACCCAGGGGGCGGGTGGGTCATCACGGGCGCCCCGTGGCCGATGTTCAACTGCAACCTCCCCGAAGGGGTGCGGCCATGATCCTCGGCATCCTCGGCTCGTTCCTCCCGCTGGCCGTCCTCGCCGGGATCGTCGTCGCCGTCGTCATGGCCGTGCGACGGCGTTCCGGGCAGCCCGACCCGCAGGCCCCCGAGGGGGGCGGCCAGTCGGTGCGCCGCTTCTTCCAGTTCCTGCTGCTCGCCGGGCTGCTGTTCGCCGCCGCCGCGGGTGTCGCCGGCCTCCTGGGCCGGCTGTTCGACCCGGACCCGGTGCTCGTCGGCGACGACACCGGACTGGCGCTCCAGCTGGCCTTCACCCTCATCGCGCTGCCCCTGTGGGCCCTGCTGGCGTGGTGGACGGTCCGCCGGGCCGGCGCCGACCCCCGCGAGCTGCGCTCGCTCGGCTGGGCGGCATACCTGACCCTGGTCGGCCTGGTCTCGCTCGTCGTCGCGATGGTCGGCTGGCACCAGACCCTGACGATGCTGCTGGGCGTGGATGCCTACCGCAGCGGCAGCCTGGCGACCGCCGTCGTCTGGACGCTGGTGTGGGCCGGGCACCACTGGTGGGGCAGGCGGGGCACCCCGCGCAGCCACCTGCACCCGCTCGCCCTGCTGGGCTCCCTGGTGGGGCTGGCGACCGCGGCCGCCGGGCTCGGCGCGCTCGTCGCGGCGAGCCTGGACCTGCTGACCGGGCTCGCGGGCGAGTCGATCGTCGGCAGCAGCGTCGACGGCCTCCTGCGTCCCGCCGTCACCTTCGTGGTCGGCGCGCTCGTCTGGGGCGTCTACTGGGTGCTGGACGTGGCCCGGGGGCCGCGCACCACCGGGTGGCTGGTGCTCGTCCTGCTCGCCGGGGTGGGCGGCGGGCTGCTCACCGCGATCGTCGCGCTGAGCGTGCTGGGCTACGACGTGCTGGTCTGGCTCCTGGGGGACCCCAGCGCCACGACCGCCCGCGACCACTTCGCCGCCGCGCCCGACCTGGCCGGTGCGGTCGTGGTCGGCCTGCTCGTGTGGTGGTACCACCAGGAGGTCCTCGGCGCCGGTCGTGCTGCGGCCCGCACCGAGGTGCGCCGGGTCTACGAGTACGTCATGGCCGCGATCGGCCTGCTGGCCGCGTCCGCGGGACTGGTGATGGTCATCGTCACGCTCGTCGAGGCGATCGCCGCCGGCAGCGACCTCGTCGTCGGGGGCAGCGCCCTCAACGCCCTGCTGGCCGCCCTCGTCCTGCTCGCCGTCGGCCTGCCGGTGTGGTGGTGGCACTGGCGGCTCGCGCAGCGCGCCCGGGTCGCCGACCCGGCGGGCGAGCTGGCCTCCCCCACCCGACGGACCTACCTGCTGGTCCTCTTCGGCGTCTCCGGCGTCGCCGCGGTGATCGCCCTCATCACGCTCGTCTACCTGATCCTCGAGGACGCGCTCGCCGGCGGGATCGACACCGAGACCATGCGCAGCATCCGGTTCGCCCTCGGCATCCTGGCGACCACGTCCCTGCTGTCGGCCTACCACTGGACGGTCTTCCGGGCCGACCGGGCCGAGCTCGAGCGGCGCGCACCGGCCGCGGAGGCCGCCCGGGCCGCGGAGCTCGCCGCCCGGACCGACGGGGCGCCCGCCTGGGCCGCCCCGGCCGGATCACGGCATACCCCGGCCGCGGCCGACGCCCACGGACGCCGCACGATCCTGCTCGTCGGGAGCCTGTCCCCTGCCGAGCTGTCGGACCTGGCCGACCGCACGGGCGCCGACGTCCAGCTCTGGCTGCCCCGGGCCGCCCCGCCGGAGCGTCCCTCGCTCGAGGAGCTGGCCGAGGCGGTGGCGGCCGTCCCGGAGAGCGACCTGCTGCTGCTCGTGGACGCCACCGGCCTACGGGCGGTCCCGGTCGATCACTACACTTCAGGCTAGGACGACCGGTCTTCAGCGACTGGTCACACGAGCCCTCGCGCCGGCCGTTCTGAACCAGCAGGAGGCCGTCGTGCGCGCAGTCGTCTTCGAGGGGTACAAGACCTTTCCCGTCCTGAAGGACGTGGAGCGTCCCAGCCCCGGACCCGGGGAGGTCCTCCTCAAGGTCGCGGGCGCCGGCGCCTGCCACTCCGACGTGGGGCTCTTCCACGAGTTCGAGGAGGACCCCACCGGCCTGCTGACGCCGCCGTTCGTGCTCGGTCACGAGAACTCCGGCTGGGTCGAGAAGGTCGGCCCCGGCGTCACCGGCTTCGAGAAGGGTGCGGCCTACCTGGTCTACGGGCCCGTGGGCTGCGGCCGCTGCCGGGCCTGCTCGCGCGGTCAGGACACCTACTGCGCCCAGCCGCAGGAGGTCGGGTATGCCGCGATGGGCCTCGGGCGCGACGGCGGGATGGCGGAGTACCTGGTCGCGCCCGCCCGCAACCTCGTGCCGCTGGGGGACGCCGACCCGATCGACGCCGCTCCGCTCGCCGACGCCGGGCTGACGCCGTACCACGCGATCAAGCGGGCCCTGCCGCACCTGGCCGGTGGCGACCGCAGCGCCCTCGTCGTCGGGCTGGGCGGCCTGGGTCTGGTCGGCGTGCAGATCCTCAAGGCCCTCACCGGGGCCCAGGTCATCGCCACCGACCTCAAGCCCGAGGCGATGGCCCAGGCGGAGGAGTACGGCGCGGTCACCGTGCCCGGTGGGGACGACCAGGCCGAACGGATCAAGGAGCTCACCGGCGGGCGCGGCGTGGACGCGGTCTTCGACATGGTCGGGGTCGACTCCACCCTCAAGCTCGCCGGTGCCACCGTGGCCCAGCAGGGCTCCCTGACCGTCGTCGGCATCGGCGGCGGGACGTTCCCGTGGAACTTCTTCACCGTCCCCTACGAGGTCAACCTCTCCTCGACCTACTGGGGCACGATCGAGGACCTGCACGACGTGGCCGCGATGTACCGCCTCGGCCAGATCACCCCGATCGTGGAGCGCTACACGCTCGACGACGCCCTGGACGCCTACCGCAAGCTGCAGGAGGGTGAGCTCACGGCGCGCGCCGTGGTCGTCCCGCACGGCTGGTGACGCGCGCGGCAGCGGCGCTCCGGCCGGGGCGCCGCTGCTGTGTCACAGGTGCGTGACGGTGCCCGTCTCCGGGTCCCACCACCTCACCTCGACGAGACGGACGTCCGGCCCTGGAGGACGGAGCGCCGTCAGCGCCGCGAAGAGGTGGCGCTTGTGCGTGCGCCGGGTCAGGCTCACGTGCGGCACCCAGGGCCGCCGGTCGGCACCGGGCCAGCGTGCGACGAGCAGCTCCCTGGCGACTCGCAACGCCTCGGGCACCTGCAGGCGGTGGGCGAGGCTCGAGCGGCGGCCGCCGAGGAGCACGGGACCTGCGACGGAGGCCGTCAGCGGCAGCGGGGGAAGAAGCACCGCCCTCGCCAGGTCGAGCACGGCGGCGTCGGGCTGCCCGCCGCTCACGAGGGTCAGGTGCGGCCGGTGGGTCGTCCCCCGGTGCCGGGCCAGGGAAGGCACCCCGGCCTCCTCCAGGGCCCGCCACTGCCGGCGCACCAGCTCCTCGTCGTCGGGGTGGAGCAGAACCCAGTGCGTGACCCGGGCTCATGGAAGCCGCCCGGCGGGTCCGTGCGGGGCGACCCGCTCGGGGCTCACGCCGCGGGCTGCCTCGAGTCGTCCACGCCCGCCATCGCCCAGCGGACCCCGGCCGTGCTGACCCGCCCCACCGGTCGCAGGAGCGAACGGGACAGCAGCGGGGAGGAGGGCAGGTCCAGCATCTCCCGGGCCCACGGCTCGAGCAGGGCGACCCCGCCGGCGGCGATCGCCCAGTAGCCGGGCCGAGAGGCCCGGGGCAGCGGCGGCTCGGCCAGCAGGAACCGGGCGGCCTCCTGCGCGGCCGAGGTCGTCTCCAGCTCGGGCCGGAAGCCCTCGAGCACGGCGTGCAGCTCGGCGACGGAGCCTGGCGGGTCGACCACGCCGAGGAGGCCGGCGGAGACGCCCGCCTGGGCCACGTAGGCGTCCGCCTCCTCCGCCGTGAGGGGGGCGGCGGCATACGCCTGGAAGGCCCGCAGGAAGGAGACGGCCTCGGCGACGTGGACCCACATCAGCAGGTGCGGGTCGCTGGCGCGGTAGGGACGACCGAAGGCGTCCTTGCCCCGGACCCGCTCGTGCACCGCACGCACCTGCCCGATCGTGGCGCGGGCGTGCTCGACGGTGCCGAAGGTCGTGGCCGCCAGGTAGGTGCTGGTCCGCTGCAGGCGCCCCCAGGGGTCGGAGCGGTAGCCGGAGTGCCCGGCGACGCCGGCCATGGCCATCGGGTGCAGCATCTGCAGGAGGAGGGCGCTGACGCCGCCGGGGAACATCGCCGCGTCGGCGTGCACCCGCCAGACCGGGTCCTGCGGGGTGAACCACCGCTCCCCCGGCGTCTGCCAGATGAGACGGGCACGCTCCTGGGCGTCGTCACCGGCGACGCGCGAGCGCAGGGCCGAACCCAGGGCGGTCTGGACCCGGACGAGGGGTGACACGTGCATGAGACACACCTTTGACGTAGATTGGACAGACACTATTCTCGCACGTCGCCGGAGGCACCATGTCGCACAGGTCGTTGTCGGGCTCCCAGGTCGCGGTGCTGGGCGCCTCGGGAGTGCTGGGCAGCCAGATCTGCCAGGTCCTCGCCTCCCGCGGGGCCACCGTTGTCGGCGTGGGCCGCGACGAGGAACGGCTCGCCGCGGCGACGCGCGACCTGCCCTCGAGCTCGGTCCTCGTGGGGGACCTGACCGACGCCGGCCTGGGCGACCGTCTCGTCGAGCACGTGCGGTCGGGACCCGGCCGGCTGGACGGCCTGGTCAACGCGGCCGGCGTGGTGGCCTTCGGGCCGCTGGTGGACACCCCGGACGAGGTGGTGGAGGAGCTCTTCCTGACCAACGTGGTGGGGCCGCTGTGGCTCCTGCGCCGGGTGCTCCCGCTGCTCGTGGAGACCGACGGCTTCGTCGCCCAGATCTCCGGGGTCGTCGCCGACCGGCCGACCGCCGGGATGGCCGCCTACGGCGCGAGCAAGGCGGCCCTGGCGGCGGCCGACCGGGCGCTGGGGACGGAGCTGCGCCGCAGCGGCGTCTCCGTGGTGGACCTGCGCGTGCCGCACACCGAGACCGGCCTGGTGGGTCGGGCGCTCTCGGGCACCGCGCCCCGGCTCCCCCAGGGCCTGGAGCCGGCCGTCGTGGCCGAGCGGGTCGTCGAGGCGGTCGAGCGGGGTGAGGCCGTGGTGGAGGCGTCAGCCTTCGGCTGACCGTCGGTGCCTGCTGCCACAATGACCAGATGGGTGACGAGGGGCTGGGCCGTGCGGGATCCGGGGGGCCGGGCGAGGGTGCGGACGGGCCCCCGGGATCGCGGATGGACGGCGAGCTCGCCCCGGTGCCCAGCCTGGCGCAGCTGCGGGCGGCGGTGCGCCGCGGCCGGGTCCACATCGGCACCGGGTGGCCGCTGCTCGACCTCCTCGGCGGCGGGCTGGTGGTGGGGACCACCACCGTGGTGGCCGCCCCGGCGCAGCTCCGGGCCCAGGTCCTGGGTCGGATCGCCGCCTGGGCGGCGGGCGAGTCGTGGCGCACCGTCCTGGCCTCGACCCTTCGCTCCCGCGAGGAGCTGCTCCTGGACGTGGCCGCCGGAGGCCTGGGCCTGTCCGCGGCCGCCCTCATGGAGAGCGACCTGCACGACGCCTGGCTCGACGCCCGGATGCGCGTCTTGGACCTGAGCGTGCACGGAGGAGCCACGGCCGCGGCCGACTTCGCTGAGACGATGGAGAGCCGCCGGCCCACGGTGGCCGTCGTGGACGGGTACGACCTCGACGACGACCCGTGGGACGAGGTGCTGCACACCCGGGCCTCGAGGGTCGTGATGTGGCCGCCACCGTCGATCGAGCCCGCGGTCTATCCGCTGCGGCACCGCTGCGCGCTGGTCGTGGGCCTGGAGTCGACCTCGATGCGCCCGACCCACGTCGCCGACGCCGCCTCCTTCATCACGTTCGTCCCCCGGGACGAGTTCTCCCGGGTGGACGTCGCCGTGACCACCGACGGCCGCCGTCAGACCCGCACGGTCCTGCTGCGGGACCGGCTCCTGCCACCCCCGAGGTCCGTCCCGGCGCAGCTGCGCCGCAGGGGGGTCGTCAACATCTGGGAGGAGCGGCTGCCGCAGGAGATCGACCGGTTCGCGGGGATCCTGGGGGCCGACGCCTTCGACGTCGAGCACGTCCCGGACGAGGACCCGACCGGAGGGTGACCGGCCGGTAACATCGTCTCGTGACCACGACGCCGTCCACCCCCGGCCCCGGCAGGGGACCTGCCCCGCACGCCTCAGGGCCGGCCGCGACGGCATACCCCCACCTGCTCTCCCCGCTCGAGGTGCCGGGGGGCCGGCTGCGCAACCGGGTGGTCATGGGGTCGATGCACACCGGCCTGGAGGACCGCCCCTGGCTGCGGGACGAGCTCGTCGCGTACTACGCCGAGCGGGCCGCCGGCGGCGTGGGCCTCATCGTCACCGGGGGCTACGCGCCGACGCTGCGCGGACGGCTGACCCCGTTCGGCGCCCAGTTCAGCGACCCGGTCACCGCCCGCCGGCACCAGGTCGTCACCGACGCGGTCCACGAGCACGGCGCCCAGATCGCCCTGCAGCTCCTGCACGCCGGTCGGTACGCCTACTCCCCCCTCGCCGTCTCTGCGTCCGCCTCGAAGTCCCCCATCACCCCGTTCTCGGCGCGTGCGATGTCTTCGATGTCGGTGCGCCGCACCGTCTCCGCGTTCGCCCGTTCCGCGCGGCTGGCGCACCGGGCGGGGTACGACGGCGTGGAGATCATGGGGTCGGAGGGCTACCTCCTCAACCAGTTCCTCGCGGCGCGCACCAACCGGCGCACCGACCAGTGGGGCGGGGACGCCAGGGGCAGGATGCGCTTCGCGGTCGAGGTGGCGCGGGCCGTGCGCGACGCGGTCGGTGAGGACTTCCTCGTCCTCTACCGGATCTCGCTGATCGACCTCGTCGAGGGCGGTCAGACGTGGGACGAGGTGGTCGAGCTGGCCCACCTGCTGCAGGAGGCCGGCGTCTCCGTGCTCAACACCGGGATCGGGTGGCACGAGGCGCGGATCCCCACGATCATCACGCAGGTGCCCCGGGGGGCGTGGACCGGCCTGACGGCTCGGTTGCGGGCCGAGGTGTCGGTGCCGGTGATGGCCTCCAACCGGATCAACGCCCCGCAGATGGCCGAGACGCTGCTGGCCGACGGGAGCGCCGACCTGGTGTCGATGGCCCGCCCGCTGCTGGCCGACCCCGACTTCGTGGTGAAGGCGGCCGAGGGCAGGGCGGAGGAGATCAACACCTGCATCGCGTGCAACCAGGCCTGCCTGGACCGCATCTTCGTGGGGAAGCGCGCCTCCTGCCTGGTCAACCCCCGTGCGGGGCGGGAGACCGAGCTGGTGCTCACCGCCGCCCCCCGCCCGCGCAGAGTCGCCGTGGTCGGCGCGGGGCCAGCGGGGCTCGCGGCCGCGACGGCCACGGCCGAGCGCGGGCACCGGGTGACCCTGTTCGAGGCCGACGAGGAGCTCGGCGGCCAGTTCCGTCTGGCGATGCGGGTGCCGGGCAAGGACGACTTCGCCGAGACGCTGCGCTACTACCGGCGCCGGCTGGAGGTGCTCGGCGTGGACGTGCGGCTCGCCACGCGGGCGTCGGCGGAGGACCTCGCCGGGTTCGACGACGTGGTCCTCGCCACCGGCGTCCGCCCCCGTGTCCCGCAGCTCCGCGGCGTCGACCACCCCTCGGTGGTCACCTACGCCGACGTCCTCGCCGGCCGCGTCGTCCCGGGGCCCCGCGTCGCGGTGGTCGGGGCCGGCGGGATCGGGGTGGACGTGTCCCACTTCCTCACCCACGTCGAGACCGACCTGGCCGGGTGGATGGCGCGCTGGGGCGTCGCGGACCCGGCGCAGCACCGCGGCGGCCTGGTGCCCAAGGACCTGCCCGAGCCGGCGCGGGAGGTCTGGCTCCTGCAGCGCAAGGAGACCAGGATCGGGGCGGCGCTCGGCAAGACGTCGGGGTGGGCCCACCGGCTCAACCTCCGCGACGCCGGCGTCCACCAGGTGACCGGGGTGACCTACGACCGGGTCGACGACGAGGGGCTGCACGTCACCGTCGAGGGCCGGCCCCACGTCCTGGCCGTCGACCACGTCGTCCTGTGCGCGGGTCAGGACTCCGTGCGCGAGCTGGTCGACGCCCTGCCACGGGCGCACGTCATCGGCGGCGCGGACGTCGCGGCGGAGCTGGACGCCGAGCGCGCGATCCGGCAGGGCACCGAGCTGGCCGCCCGCCTCTGAGACGGTCAGGTCGAATCCGGCGCGTCCACCTCGTCCGGCGCGTCCGGCGCGTCCAGCTCGTCCAGACGCTCGAGGGCTACCCGCCAACGCTCGCTCCGCTCGTGCTCGTCCTGCTCCCACCAGGGGGTGCCTCGTTCTCCCAGCCCGTGCTTGGCCAGGTTCACCCGGCGTCGCCACGGGGCGGGGTCCTTACCCGTCCGCCGCGCGTTCCGTACCCCGGACCGGCCACGCCCCAGGTGCGACAGCAGTCGCTCGGCCACCTCGACGGGCAGGCCGGGATCCTGTCGTCGCCATCGCCGGCCGTTCACGACGAGCCACCTGTGACCGTCCACGTCGTCGTGCGGTTGATCTCCTGCCCCGCCGCCACCATCGGCCCGTCCGTCGCTCATCCGGCCATCCTTGGGCAGCAAGGTTCGCTCGACAAGCAGGAGGACTCCACCGATCCATCCGATCCGGCGCGTCCACCGTCCGGGCGTTCGTGCCGTCCGCCGGGCGTGTTGGTGTTCCCGGCCGGGTGGGGCCGGGAGCGGGGCGGGGTCGCTAGACGTGCCAGGTGGTGGTGCCACCGGTGACGGTGGCCATGAGGTCCTTCTGGTGGACCCTCTTGTGGTGCCGCCCGCACAGCAGGACCAGCAGCTCGATGTCGGTGCCCCCGCCGCGGCACCACCACACCAGGTGGTGGGCCTCGCACCACGACCCGGGCACCGAGCACCCCGGGAACGTGCACCCCCCGTCCCGGACCAGCAACGCCTTGAACTGTCCCGGCGTGGCCAATCGCACCGTGCGACCCAGCCGCAACGGCTCCCCCGTGGGGGCCAGCACCACCGGGGTCACGTCGCCCAGGCACGCGTACCGGCCTGCCTGCCCCGCGTCCAGCCCCGCATCACCGGCCTGCGCGAACGCCGCCCCCCGCGGACGACCCGTGTCCGGGTCCGCCGCCACCGTCAGGATCACGCTGGCGCGGCCCGTCGACGGTGGCGCCCCCGGGTTGCCCAACCCCCGCGTGAGCACCATCAGCACCGCGTCGTAACGCCGCTGCCCCACCGACCGCGGGTCCCGGTCAGCACCGCCAGCACCGCCACCCTCCCCCTCGACCCGCCCCGGGACACCGCAGTCACCGTGTCCCGACCCGCCACCGTCGCCACCGCCACCGTCGTTGTCGTGGTTGTCGCCGTGGTCGTCGGCGTGCCGGGCGGGATCGGGCGCGGCCAGCGGCCCGTCCAGCACCCCGTCGATCAGAACCGCGTCGGCGTCCGGGGCGTCCAGGACGTAGCGCACCAACCCCGGACCCACCCGCCGCCGGGACACGCACCGCAACCCCTCCGCCGTCTGCTGCTCGGCCTCCCGGGGCGCCTCCTCCAGCAGGTCCACCAGCAGCTTCTGGCACACCCGCCCCAGGTCCCGCTCGCTGATCCCCCCATCACACGCGGCGCCGGTCGCGATCTGCGCGTACGCCTGCCCCTGGTCCACGTCCAACCCCGGCACCACCCGGGACAGGGTGGCCGCCACCCGGCCCGCCCGAGCCAACCCCGCCCGCCCCTCGATCACGGCCTGCAGCACCGGAGCACCCCAGTACTGACCGGCCGCGACCACCACCGCCCGCAGATGCGCCGCCTCCGCGCCCGAGAGCCACGGGCAACGCACCCGTACCCAGTCCACCAGACCCATCCCCACCGCGCCCGGCAACCCCCGCCGCTGCGCCTCCACCGCCAACGTCACCACCAGTGCATCCACCCGGGCACGCACCCGACCGGCCGCCTCCAGACCCTCGACCAAGGACGGGTCGAACACCCCCACCACACCCTGCGGACCCACCGCGGCCCGGTCCAGCCCCACCAGCGCCAGGTCCAACCCCGCGGCCAGCTCCTGCGAGGCCAACCCGCCCGGGACGCCCCAGCCGCCGTCCCCGCCCGCCTCCGCCGCCAGCGTCTCCTCGATGTCGGCCAGCAGCTCCCAGTACCCCGCCCCCGCCTGATCCTCACACTCCCGCGCCTGCACGTCCTGCTGCGCCATCACCCCCGCGACGAACAGCCGCTCCCGCTCCGACACCGGCTCCGGCACGACGTCGCCCGCGTCGTGGACCTCCTCCACCACCCCCGCTGCCCCACCCCACAAGAACGACATACCCCCACCCAAGCACCCCCCACTGACACACCCGTTCGAACCAGCCTGGGGGTCGCAGGGTCGACCGCCAGGCGGTCCTGCCCTACCCCCGCAGCCGCACCGACAGGCAGGTCACGCAGCCCTCGAGCTTGGTGAACTCGCTGATGTCGACCTCGGTCACCGCGTACCCCCGGTCGCGGAACAACTGCGCCGACCGCGGAGCGTCGGCCGCCATGAGCACCCGGTCACCGCCCAGCAGCACGACGTGCGCCCCCGACTCCTCCGGCACCGGGAGGAAGCCCCCACCGTCGCCACCACCCCCGCCGTCACCGTGCCCGCCGCCGTCCTCGTCCGTCTTGTCGCCACCCCGCGTCGGGTCCGCGCCACCGGACCACACCGACGGGTCGTCGACGAGCGGCTCGAACCCCACCACGGTGCCGTCCGGCAGCGCCGTCACCCCGCTCTTGAGGTGCAGCACACGGGAGACGGGCACCCCGACGACCTGCACCCCGGCGGGCTCGAGGTGGGCGGCGAGCTGCCGCATACCCTCCTCGTTGCTGCGCCCGCCCAGGCCGACCCACACGGTGCTGCCGAACTTCAGCACGTCACCGCCCTCGAGCGTGCCGGGCTCCTCGATCCGGGCCACCCGGTAGCCCGCCTCGACGACGGCCTGCTCGACCGCGTCCACCTCGGCCCGCCGGGACGGGGCACCGGGCCGGGTCAGCACGGCGAGGTCGCCGTGCACGACGACCGTGTCCTCGACGAACACCGCGTCCGCGCACTCGTCGGCCGGCGCGACCTCCACCGTCCGCCACCCGTTTGCGTGGAGCGCGTCGACGTAGGCCTCCCACTGCCGCACCGCCAGCTCAGCGTCCGCCGGCTGCCGGTCGATGTGCGTGATCAGCCCGTCGGCGAGCCGGGGTCCGGGACGACGGACCAGGGCGAGGTGCCGCTCCCCCGTGCTCGCGGGGTCGGCGGGGGCAGGGGCGGTGTCGGTCACGGGTCCAGCCTCGCAGACCGCAGCGGCCGCGGGGTATGTCGTGTGCGCGGCGATCTCGTGCGCCGGCCCCGTGCCGCGCACCCGGCTACCGCCGACGACCTCCGGGGCCTCCGGGTGGTGCCGTGGGGGCCGGGACCGCAGGATGGGGACATGACGCCGGAGGTGCACCCATGAAGACCACCCACCTGCAGGTCCGCACGGGCGGCGAGGACGTCGTGCTCGATCTCACCAGCGAGTGCGCGGACTTCGTCCGGGACGGGGGCGACGGGCTCCTGCACGTGTTCGTCCCGCACGCCACGGCCGGCCTGGCGATCATCGAGACGGGGGCGGGGTCCGACGACGACCTGCTGGCCGCGCTCGAGGACCTGCTGCCGGCGGACGACAGGTGGCGCCACCGGCACGGTTCGCACGGCCACGGGCGGTCGCACGTGATGCCGGCGATCGTGCCGCCCTACGCGACGGTGCCGGTGCAGGACGGCCAGCTCGCACTGGGCACCTGGCAGAGCATCTGCCTGGTCGACCTCAACGTGGACAACCACGACCGGACGGTCCGGCTGGACTTCCTGACCGGGTGACCAGCACCGCCGACCGGGGGGTCCCCGGTCGGCGGCGGTGGTGTCGTGGTCGCGGTGCCGGCCCGCGGTGGCCGCTGCGCGGGTCGCGGCGAGTCGCGTGGCGCGGCGCCGGCCCGCGCCCGTCAGCCGCGGGAGGTCCCCACCGGCTCGGGGGCCGACGGCTGGTCCTCGACGTCGGCGGCCGTACGTCCGTGCTGCGGCACGGGGTCCTGCTCCCGCAGGGCCCGGGCGCTGGCCTCCGGCGTGAGCACCAGGCGGCGCAGCAGCTGGGCGTTGAGCGCCACCACGACCGTCGAGGCCGACATCAGCAGCGCACCGATGGCCATCGGCATCACGAACCCGACCGGGGCCAGGACCCCCGCGGCGAGCGGGACGGCCACGATGTTGTAGCCGGCGGCCCACCACAGGTTCTGCTTCATCTTCCGGTAGCCGGCCCGGGAGAGCTGGATGACCGAGAGGACCGACCGCGGGTCGTCGCTGGCCAGGACCACGCCCGCCGAGGCGATCGCGACGTCCGTCCCCGCCCCGATGGCGATGCCGACGTCGGCCTGCGCCAGCGCGGGGGCGTCGTTGACGCCGTCGCCGACCATCGCGACGGTCCGCCCCTGCTCCTGCAGGGCCTTGACCTTGTCCGCCTTGTGCTCGGGACGCACGCCGGCGAGGACCTCGTCGATCCCCAGCTCCTCGGCGACGGCCCGCGCGACCGGCTCGGCGTCACCGGTGATCATGACGACCTGGATCCCCAGGTGGTGCAGCGTGTCGACGGCCTCGCGGGACTCCTCGCGGACCTCGTCGGCGACGGCGAGGGCGCCGACCACCTGTCCGTCCCGGACGACGTGGAGCACGGTCGAGCCCTGCTCGCCCCACTCCCGGGAGGCGTCGAGCGGCGCCAGCCCCTCCTCCTCCAGCAGGTAGGGTCCGCCGACCCGCACCCTGCTCCCGTCGACGGTGCCGGTGACCCCGACGGCCGGGGCCGAGGAGAAGTCGCTCGCCCGCGGCACCGTCAGGCCGCGGTCCTCGGCGGCCCGGACGATCGCCCGGGCCAGCGGGTGCTCGCTGTCGGCCTCGACGGCGGCCGCCAGCGCGACCACCTCGTCCTCGGACAGCGCGCCCCCGGACGTCCCGGACCCGGACTGGCCCCCGGCGGCGACGACGTGCCCGACGGCCGGCTCGCCCCGGGTCAGCGTCCCGGTCTTGTCGAACAGCACGGTGTCCACGACACGGGTGCGCTCCAGCGCCATCCGGTCCTTGATGAGGACCCCGCCCTTGGCGGCGCGCTCGGTGGTGATGGAGACCACCAGCGGGATGGCCAGTCCCAGGGCGTGGGGGCAGGCGATGACCAGCACCGTGATGACCCGGATCAGGGCGGTGTTGGGCGTGGACACGCTCAGCCAGACCACGGCGGCCAGGACGGCGGCGGCCAGGGCGAACCAGAACAGCCACCCGGCGGCCCGGTCGGCGAGCCGCTGGGCCCGCGTCGTGGAGCTCTGCGCGTCGGCGACCATGCGCTGGATCCCGGCCAGGGCCGTGTCGTCGCCGACGGCGGTGATCCGCACCCGCAGGGCGGAGTCGGTCGCGACGGTGCCGGCCACGACGGTGTCACCCACGCCGCGCCGCACGGTCGTGGACTCACCGGTGATCATCGACTCGTCCAGGGCCGCCTCGCCGTCGACCACCTCTCCGTCCGCCGGCACCCGGGCACCGGGTCGGACCACGACGACGTCGTCCACCTCGAGGTCGGCCGGGGACACGGTGACGGTCGAGTCGCCCTCGACCTTCTCCGTCTCGTCGGGCAGGAGGGCCGCCAGCGACTCCAGCGCCGAGGACGTCTGCGCCAGGGAGCGCATCTCGATCCAGTGGCCCAGGAGCATGATGACGATCAGCAGCGCCAGCTCCCACCAGAACTCCAGGTCGTGCGGGAGGAGGCCGAGGCTGGCCGCCATCGAGGAGACGAAGGCGACGGTGATCGCCATCCCGACGAGCAGCATCATGCCGGGCCGGCGCTGCCTGAGCTCCTCGATCGCGCCGGTGTAGAAGGGCCGGCCGCCCCAGACGTACATGATCGTGCCCAGCACCGGCGCGACCCAGCGCACCCCGGGCACGTCGGGCAGCTGGTACCCCAGCAGGTCCGCGAACATCATGCTGGTCAGCACCGTCGGGACGGCCAGCGCCAGCATGATCCAGAAGAGCCGCCGGAACATCGCGACGTGGTCCTCGTGGCCGCCGTGCCCCTCATGGCCACCGTGGCCACCGTGGCCCTCGTGACCGGCAGCCCCCTCATGGCCCTCGTGGCCGCCGCGCTCCTGGCGGGCCCCCTGTCCGTCCCGACCCTCGTGCGGGCCGTGGCCCTCGTGCCTGCCGTGCGCTGCGCGCCCGTCGTGCTTCGCGGGCCCGTCCGTCAGCTGGTGCTCGTCCATGCCGTCCACGTCTCCTCGGTCGAGGTCGATCCTGATGTATACCCCATGGGGGTATGTCGTGGCCAACGCGCGACCGACCCCGCCCATTCCCCCGGAGGGGGTCGGTCGCCGTCGCGGGGGCGACCGGACGGGTCGGGTCAGCCGTCCCGGCCGGGCTCCTCAGCACTGACCTCGTCGCTCACCGCGGTGTTGATGTCAGGGGTGTCCGGCACGCTGTCGGCCCCTCCGAGCGAGGTGTCCGGGTTGAGCGCCCCGGACCCACCCTCCGAGACCGTGCCGCTCCCGGCACCAGCCTCGTCGTGACGCTCCGTCGTCTCCTCGCCCTCGCGGTCGTCCACCGGTGCCTGGTCGTCGTCGTGTGTCATACCCCCCACCGTACGGCTGCCCACCTGGCCGGGCACCCCGACGGGCACCGTGCCGTCCCCTCGACGGGCGCTCACCGCCAACCTCGACGGCCGACGGCCACGGGACCCCTCAGACCGCCGGCGAGGGCTGCTGCTCCACGTCCCCCTCGTGACCGTGACGCCGTGCGTAGGCCCTGCGACCCGGCGCCCCGGTGAGCCCGAAGACCACCACGCTCACCGCCACCGCGAGCGTCACCGCGCCCCACAGCGCCGGGTCGTGGACCCCTTCGTGCCGCGCGTGCGCCAGGTAGAACAGCGCGCTCACCCCCATCGGCCCGAAGAACCCCATGAAGCCGGCCTGGTGCGCCGCGACCCCCAGCGGCCGGCGCAGGGCCAGCAGGACCGGCAGCCGCCGCAGGAGCAGCACCAGACCGGCGAAGACGGCGGCCCGCCATCCCCAGTCGGCCCACGTCCCCCACGGCAGGACGGCGCCGAGCACCGCGACCAGAGGCAGCACCGCATACTTGTTGATGCCCTCGTCGACCGCGTCCTGCTTCTCCCGTGGGCTGCTCCCGGCGAAGCGGTTGTAGACCAGGCCCGCGACGAAGACGGCCAGCACCCCGGCCGCCTCGACCGTGCGGGCGACCCCGAGGACGCCGACCGCGAGCAGCAGGGTGTACACCAGCTCCGGCCCCTCGCCCACGTCGTCGTGCCGGTCCGCGTGGCTCAGCCCCAGGCCGGCCAGCCATCCCACCAGCCCGCCGACCGCCAGCCCTGCACCCACCTCCCAGGCCACGAGGCCGAGGGCGTGGACCACCCCCTGCGCGGGCAGGACCACGGCGACGAGCACGACCACGAGCACGACGCCCAGCCCGTCGTTGGCGCCGCTCTCGAGGGTGAGCAGGGCACGGACGCGGTGCGGCAGGGTCCGCTCCGCGGGCTCGCCGCTGACCACGGCGGCGGCCAGGACGGGGTCGGTCGGAGCGAGGCAGGCCCCGACGAGGAGGGCGAGGGACACCGGTACGGCCAGCACCAGCGCCGAGGCCGCCGTCGCCAGGGCGGCGAGCGGCATGACCACGGCGAGCAGCACGACCGTGGGTCGCAGCAGGCCGCGCAGGCTCTCCCACGGGTAGCGCAGCGCGGCCGCCATGACCGAGGCGGCGAGCAGGACCCGGCTGCCCTCCAGCAGGAGGACGTCGACCAGCTCCTGCTCGAGGCGGACGAGCCCGAGGGCGGCCGGCCCCACCAGCACGCCCGCCGCGAGGGCGACGAGGGGCTCGCTGACGGGGACCCAGCGTTCCAGCGGCCCGCTGACGAGCGCCAGGACGACGCCGCCGACGCCCAGGACGGCCAGCGAGGGGGCCAGCCAGTCCATGCTCACCTCCTCGGCGGCAGCCGGTGCAGCACGACCTTACCGAGCACGCCGTCGCCGACCTCGCACGTCATGTACGTGCAGAACGGCTGGCGGCGCCGGTCCGTCGGCGACCCCGGGTTGAGCAGGCGCAGACCCTCGGCGGTGGTGTCCCACGGGATGTGGCTGTGCCCGAAGACCAGCACGTCCAGGTCGGGGTATGCCGCACGCGCCCGCCTCTCGCGTCCCGCCCGGGCACCGGTCTCGTGGACCACGCCCCACCGCACGCCCCCCAGGTCCGCCCGCGCCACCTCGGGGAGACGACGGCGCAGCTCGGCCCCGTCGTTGTTGCCGTGGACGGCCACCAGCCGTCGGGCCCGCGACCCGAGCTCGTCGAGCAGCGCCGGCTCGACCCAGTCGCCGGCGTGGACCACGACGTCGGCACGGTCCACCTCGTCCCAGACCCGGGCCGGCAGCTCGCGGGCCCGCCCGGGCACGTGCGTGTCGGCCAGGAGCAGGACGCGCAGGCGTCCGCTCACCCCACGTCGGGGGTCTCTGCGCTGCCGTCGTCGTGGATCTCCTGGGCCATCCGGTCCAGCTCACCCTCCTCCACGTCCACCTCGGCCTGGGCCATGCCCTCCTCGAGGTCCTCGCGGACCGTCTCTGGACGGGCGCCCTCGTCCCAGCTCTCGGTGCGCTCGACGACGTAGTCGGCGGCCTGCTGACGGGCCTCGGCCTCCTCGGCCCCTCCGGTGCTCTGCTGATCGCTCATCCCGTCACGGTAGCCACGGGTCGGCCCCGGCGCACCCGGTGACAGACTGGGCTCCATGGCCAGGACCGTCGCGACCACCACCACCGTCGACCGCGAGGGGCTGCTGGAGTTCGTCCGGCCGCGGCACGACCTCGTGCTCATCACCATCCGTCAGGACGGCCGGCCGCAGGCCTCCCCCGTCACCGGCGGCGTGGACGAGCGGGGCCGCATCGTGATCTCGACCTACCCCGAGCGCGCCAAGACGCACAACGCGCGCCGCGACCCGCGGGTGAGCGTCGTCGTGCTCTCCGACGACTTCGGCGGTGCCTGGGTGCAGGTCGACGGCGACTGCGAGGTGCTGGACTGCCCGGAGTCGGTGGAGCCGCTCGTCGACTACTTCCGGGCGGTGGCCGGGGAGCACCCGAACTGGGAGGAGTACCGGCGGGCGATGATCGCCCAGGGCAAGTCGCTGCTGCGCATCACCCCGACCCGGTGGTCGCCGGTCGCCACGGGCGGGTTCCCGGCGCGGCTCGTGGAGGACTGAGCGCCCTCCCCCCGGGAGCCGCCCACGAGGCTCAGGCCGTCCTGATCTCCGTTCGCCGGAGCCGCACCCAGCCCAGGACGAGCGGCAGGACGATCCACAGCGCGGTCACGGTGCCCAGCTGGGCCCACTGCTCCCCCGTCAGCGCCTCCTGGGTGAACAGGGGGGCCTGCCCGGTGGCCAGGTCGAACCAGCCGGCGTTCTCCCGCAGGGCCTCCACGAAGGTGATGAGCAGGTTCATCGCCACGGGGAGTGCGAAGTAGAGGACGATCGCGGCCGTGCTGTTCATGAGCAGCAGCCCGAAGGCCACGCCCTGCATGATGGCCAGGATCTGCAGGAGGGCGAAGTACCCCAGCTCACGGGCCCCGACGTCCCACACCTCACCGCTGCCGGCGACGGCCGCGAAGAGGGCGGCCACCGCGAGCAGGAGCGCCAGGCCCAGGAGGCCGACCACGACGGCGGCGATCGACTTGGCCAGCACGACGAGCCCACGTCGTGGTTCCAGGGTGAAGGTCACCAGGCCGGCCCGCTGGCTCCACTCGCTGGTGACCAGGAGGATGCCCAGCACGGGCAGCAGGAAGGCCTGGGGAGTGAGCGCCATTCCGGCGAAGCCGTAGAAGGTGTGCCCTTCCTCGGGGCCGAAGAGGCGGAACAGCACCACGGCACCGACGCTGAGGACGGCGATGGCGGCAAGCAGCCACAGCCCGGACCGGGTGTCGACCATCTTGCGCAGCTCGACCTGCACCAGCCGGGGCAGGGGTATGGCTCGCGTGTCGGCCCCGGCGCGCGGTGGCCGGGCGGCCCCCGAGGTGTCGGCGGCTCCCGGCGTGCCCGTCGTGCCCGTCGTGGTGCTCATCGCTGGACTCCTTCTCGTGCGTCGGCTGCGGTCAGCTGCAGGAAGCGCTCCTCGAGGCCGCCCCCGCCGGAGGGGCGCAGCTCGGTCAGGGCGATGCCGTGATCGGCGGCGACCCGTCCCACCACGACCGGCTCGGCCTGGACCGCCAGACCCCCACCGGGGGACTCCAGGGTGTCCAGCCCGGCCTGCTGCAGGGCCACGAACAGGGTGGCGTCGTCGGCGGACCGCACGACCGTGCCGCCCGTGGAGAGCAGCTCGGCCTTGCTGCCCTGGGCCACGATCCGTCCCCGTCCGATGACGACGAGGTCGTCGGCGATGACCTCCACCTCGCGCAGCAGGTGCGAGGAGAGCAGCGCCGTGCCGCCGGACCGGGTGAAGTCGGCCAGCAGGGTGCGCATCCAGTGGATGCCGGCCGGGTCGAGCCCATTGGCCGGCTCGTCGAGGACGAGAACCTGGGGGTCGCCCAGCAGCGCGTTGGCGATGCCGAGGCGCTGGCGCATCCCGAGGGAGTAGCCGCCCACCCGTCGCCTCGCCTCGGCCGGGGTCAGGCCCACCAGCTCCAGCATCTGGTCCACCCGCCGACGGTCCAGGCCCATGGTCAGCGCGCTGACCGTCAGGGCCTCCCGGCCGGTGCGGCCGGCGTGCTGGGCCTGCGCGTCGAGGAGGACCCCGACGGAGCGGCCCGGGTTCGGGATGCTCTCGTAGGTGCGGCCGAGGACGAGCGAGCGGCCCGACGTCGGGCGGGTGAGTGCGCAGATCATCCGCATGGTGGTCGACTTGCCCGCCCCGTTGGGGCCGAGGAAGCCGGTCACCCGCCCCGGCTGCACGGTGAAGCTGACGTCGTCGACCGCGGTGGCGGCGCCGTAGGTCTTGGTCAGACCCTGGATCTCGATCACAGGTCGAGCCTCTCGATCGGTGCGGGCAGGGTGGTCGGTGCAGAGAGTGTGGTCGGTGCGGGCAGGGTGGTCGGTGCGTGCACGCCGCGGCTCATCGCACCGGGACCCGTCGCAGGATCCACCAGAAGAGGGCGGCCACCACCACGGCCACGCTCAGGTCCCAGCCCCACCAGCCGGAGGCGCGGTCGACCGCCGCACCCACGGCCGGCAGCAGGAAGGTCGTGACGGGCGGCAGGACGACGAAGAGCAGGAGCAGGAGGCCCACGCCCACCCACCACGGCCAGCGCAGGAAGAGCGCCGTGATCATGGTCGCCCCGGCCATGCCCAGGAGCACCGCGCCCAGAGCGCTCACGCTCAGGGTGGCCACGTCGCCGGCACCGTCGGCCTGCAGGAGGGCGAGCGCCCCGTCCGGGCCGCGCCCGACGACGAGGAGCACCACCGCGGTCACGAGCAGCACGTAGGCCGCCGACCCCAGCACCGTCAGGAGCTGGGCGGTGGCCACGGCCCGGCGGGTGGCCCCGGTCGCGACGTAGACCCGGGTCCGGGCCGCGAGCACGACCGCCATGACGACGGAGGCGATGCCCACGGCGACGGGGAGGATGAAGAGCGAGGCGATGAGGGTGACGCCGTCCCCGTCGGCGATCACCTCGAGCCCGACCATGTCGGTCTCCGTCATCCCCACCAACTGCCAGCCCCGCCACCGGGCGACGAGCACCCCGACCGCGAGACAGGCGAGGACGACGCCGGTGGTGATGAGCAGGCTGTTCATCGCCGCACCGAGGAGCATGCGGGTCAGCACCGCCCACTGGGCCGGCCGGGGTGCACGCGGGCCGGTCGACGTCGCCGGAGCGGCGGTGGAGGTGGTGGTCATGACGCGGTCCTTCCGGTGCTGACGTGCACCAGCACGTCGGTGAGCGAGGCGAGGGAGTCGCCGGTGGAGTGCTGCTGGCGCACGGTGTCGGCGTCGCCGGCGGCGACGACCCGGCCGCGGTCGAGCACGACCACGTCCTCCATGAGGTCCTCGACCTCGTCGAGCAGGTGGGAGGAGAGCACGATCGTGCGCGGATGGCTGACGTAGTCGGCCATCAGCTCGTCGTAGAACAACCGGCGGGCGACGGCGTCCATCCCGAGGTAGACCTCGTCCAGCAGGGTCAGCTCGGCCCTGGAGGCCAGGGCGATGACGGCGCCCAGGATCGAGCGCTGACCGCGGGAGAGCTGCTCGGGGTTCTTCTTCAGGGGGACCCCGAAGCGCCCGAGCAGCTCCACGGCATACTCCTCGTCCCAGTGCGGGCGCAGCGCGCGCTGCAGGCGCAGGGTATGGCGGATGCGCTGGTCCTCGAAGATGCCGCCGCGGTCGCGGACGAGGCAGACGCGGGAGGTGACCGAGGGGTCCTCCCACACCTCGCGGCCGCCGACGCGCACGGTGCCGGTCTGGACCGGACGGAGCGCGGCGATCAACGACAGCAGGGTCGTCTGCCGGCGCCGTTGCGCCCGACGAGCCCGGTGATGGTGCCCGGCCGGACGGTCAGACTGACGTCCGAGAGCGCCTCGGCGCCCCGGAACCGGTGGGTGACGGCGTCGACCTCGACGCCCAGCGGCGTGTTCACGGCTGCTCCTTGAGATGGTCGATGAGCTGGTCGGTGGTGATCCCCAGCGCCCGGGCCTCCTCGAGGACCGGCCCGAAGGTGTCGTCCCAGAAGGTCGCCCGCCGCTGCCGGCGCAGCAGCTCGCGCGCGCCGTCGGAGACGAACATGCCCAGCCCGCGCCTCTTGTGCAGCAGACCTTCGTCGACGAGGGAGCCCATCGCCTTGGCCGCGGTCGCGGGGTTGATGCGGTGGGTGGTCGCGTACTGCGTAGTCGACATGACCTGGGCCCCCTCCGGGAGGTCGCCGACCAGGACCGCGTGTCGGATCCGGTCGGCGATCTGCTGGTAGATCGGCGTGCGGTCGTCGAACGGCTCGAACTCCGCCGGTACGGCCTCGGTGGCCATGGCCACCTCCGATCTGTTCAGTGGTTCATTACATGACTAATGAACCATAGAACGAGGGTCGGCGCAACCCCCGCGGGCGCACGTCGACGCCCCGGGGGCGCAAGCCCTCCGGGGCGCCGTTCCCTGCCGCGGGGCGTAGAGGAGGATCTCGGGCGCGGTGGGCCGGCGTCTCAGCCGCAGGTCAGAGGCTTGAGGTGTACGGAGTCGTACGGATATCCACAGAAGGCTGGTGCCCGTACGCCTCGGACGGCTACACAGGAGGTCGTGGGTGCCTGGCTGCAGGGGGCCAGGCACCCCGACCCTCGACCAGATCCGCAGGGAAGGGGTCCCCCGACCGTCCACGCCCGAACCCGCGGGCCCTTCCGCCCACTAGGGTCGGGGCATGGACGAGTTCGACCTGGACCGCGCCACCGAGGTCGGGTGGGCGGGGTTCCTCACGCGGCTCGCCGCGCACCTCGCGACGACCGCCGAGCCGTTGCGCATCACCCCCTACGGCGCCGGGTCCGAGAGCGCGCCCGTCCTGGAGGTGAGGCCCGACGGTGACGTCCTGCGCGCCGAGCTGCGGACCCCTGGCGACCGTCCGCCGCTGGACGAGGAGCACCACCGCCACCTGCTCGCGCTGGGGTGGCACGAGGAGCCCGCCGTCCCGTCCTCCCCGTCGGCGGCGGAGCACGAGGGTGAGGACCACGGCGTCCGGGGCACGGCATACCTCGTCGAGCTCCCCCGCACCCACGCCCACCTCCTCGCGGCGGTCGTGTCCGACACCCTCCGGCAGGTGGTGGGCGCGCCGCACCCGGCCTTTCTCGACGCCGGGACCCTCACCATCACCCCGCCGGATCCCGACCAGGCGCAGGAACGCCCGCAGATCGACCTGGACGAACCGGTGCGGGTCACCACCCCGGCCGAGCTGCGGCAGGCGGTCGAGACGACCCTGCACGCGACCATGGGGCACCCGCCCCGGCGCGACGCGGACGGTGACGTCCCGATCGTCTTCGGGACCACGCTGGTCTACGTCCGCACCGCCGACGCGCAGCCGGTCGTGAGCATCTTCGCCATCCTCGTGCAGGACGTCGCCGACCTGGACGCCGCCCGCCGCGAGGTCGGCATCCTCAACCGGGAGTCGGTCTTCGCCAAGTTCCACCTCGTGGGTCGTCAGGTAGTGGCGAGCGTGGCCATCCCCAGCCTGCCGTTCGTCCCGCGGCATCTCGTCGGGATGATCGAGCTCATGGGCCGGGAGCTGGACCGCCTCGACGACGCCCTGGCGCTGCGCGTGCAGGGACGGCGCTGGATCGACGTGATGACCGGCAAGGGGCCCGGAGGGGCCGAGCCCGTCCCTGCCGGGGACGAGTCGTCCGGCGACGGAGCGGGGGACGTGCCGTCCGGGGAGGGCGGGGAGGACGGGGGTCGCGAGGACGGCGATGACGGCGAGCTCCCCGTGGAGCTGCTGACCCTGCTCAACCTGGACCCCGAGGGTCAGGAGCGCCTCGAGCCGGCGCTGGTCGCCGACGTGTGCCACCACGACCGGTCGCTCATCCTGCGGTTCATCCGGATCGCCGAGGAGCAGACGATCTCGTGGCGGGAGTCGGTCGACGAGGCGCGCGCCGCCGGCGACGTCGAGGAGGCCCGGGTGGCCACCGGCGAGCTGCACGGATGGCAGTCGACCGTGCGCGACCTGCGGGCGGCGCTGCGGCACGTGGTGACGTTCGGGCAGAGCGAGGGGTAGGCGGCTCAGACCGTCGACGCCGCGGTCTCCTCGACGTAGGCCGTGACCGACCTCGGATCGATCCCCGCCTCGCGCAGCGGGCGGTCGTCGCAGGTACTGGGGTGGGTGTCCGAGTGCAGCGACATCCCCATGACCGAGGCGAGCGCCGGCCTGGGCCGGGCCAGCAGCCTGCTGGCCACGGCGAGCACGGGCCGGGGCACGTGCCGAACGGTGAACGAGCGGCCCGTGGCCCGTTCGAACGCCGCCACCGCCTCGTTGGGGGTGATCGCCTCGGGCCCGCCGAACTCCACCTCAGGGGGCACGGTGTCGGCCACGGCCAGGTGGGCGACGAGGGCCGCCACGTCGTCGACGGCGACGTACCGGTGGGCCGCGTTTCCCTTTCCGTAGATCGTGGCCCTGCCCTTCTGCGGGTCGATCCCGCCGGTGGGCGAGAGCCACACCTCCTGGAACATGTCGGGCCGGACGAGGACGGTCTCCATCGACGTCTGCCGCAGCGCCCGCTCGGTGGCCCGCTTGGCCGCCACGAACGGGGCGCGCGCGCCCGCGCCCTGGTCGAAACCGGCGGCGGAGAGGTAGACGAACCGCCGCACGCCGGCCTCCTCGGCCGCCCGCACGAGGTGCTGGTTGCCCTCCACGTCGACGTCGCGCACGGACAGCCCCTTGTCCCCCGCGAGGATCCGGGCGAGGGTGTTGGCGGTCGAGACCACGGTGTGGACACCGGCCATCGCCGGGACCAGGCTGGCCGGGTCGCGCAGGTCACCGGGGACGACCTCGACGCCCAGCGCCTCCAGCGCACCGGCGTCGCTCGTGGGGCGAACCAGCACCCGGACCTGCCGACCGTCCGCCACCAGACGCCGCACGACGCGTCCCCCCAGATCACCGGTGGCACCGCAGACCAGGAACATGGCTCCTCCTCACGGCCGCCTCCGCGACCCCCGAGGGCGACCGTCGGCCGGGTCGGTCGACACCCGTGTCGTCCCGGGACCGACGCTACTCCTGACGGGCCGCGGACGTGCCCCGTCGGCGTAGGCTGGCTGCATGTCGCTGCTCCGCACGGTCGCCCGCATCGGCCTCGGCCTGGCCATGGTGGGGGCCGGCGTGGGCCACCTGACCACCCAGCGGCAGGAGTTCCAGGCTCAGGTGCCGGACTGGTTCCCCCTGGACGAGGACCTCACGGTGCTGGGGTCCGGCGTCGCCGAGATCGCCCTGGGTGCGTCCTTTCTCGTCCTGCCGCGCAGGAAGCGGCTCGTGGGGGCCCTGCTCGCCGCCTTCTTCGTCGTCATCTTCCCCGGCAACGTCGCCCAGTACGTCGAGGGGACCGACGCGTTCGGCCTCGACACCGACCGCAAGCGTCTGGTGCGCCTGTTCTTCCAGCCCGTCCTGGTGCTGTGGGCGCTCTTCGGCGGAGGGTGGTTCGCACGCGACCGGCGGTCCCGCCCGTGACCGACAGGCTGCTGCTGGCGACGTCGGGGATCTTCGCCCTCAGCACCGCTGCGGCGAGCGTGGTCGCCGCCCGCCACCCGGCCGTCCCCGGAGAGCCGCTGGGTCTGCGCGCTCCGGGCAGCGTCGTGGCACAGCTGGCCGCGGGCTGGGGCGCCGGCGTCGCGGCACCGTGGCCGATGCCGGCCGTCGCGACCTGGTCCGCGTGGCGGGCGACGGGCGACGGACCCGGGCCCGCGCGGACGGTCGCCACCGTCGGAGCCATGGTCCTCGTCGGCACCGCCATCGAGCCGGTGACCTGGGGACGACGTCCCGCCACGGGCGCGGCCCGGGCCGCCATCGCGGCCAACCTCGCCAGCGGCATCTCGATGGTTCTCGCCGGAGCCCACCGCCTCAGGTCGCGCTGACGCAGGAGAGGGTTCCGGCGGGGCGACCTGGGTCAGCCCCGCCGCAGGCGGTTCAGCCGGAGACCTTGGCGATCCTCAGCGGACCGACGACCGAGAAGGTCCCCTCGGGGGTGGTGAACCGGGAGACGAAGTCGCAGGAGACGGCGCGTGCCTCGAGCCCCTTCTTCGTGCCGATGGTCCGAGCCTCCAGCAGCTCGTCCTCGACGTACAGGTCCTCCGACGGCTCCTCGACGTACCCCGGAGCGAAGTAGTGCGCACTGGTGAGGATGACGTAGTGGCCGGCGTAGGGCCCGTCCTCGATCCACAGGCTGTCGGCGGGCGGGATCGCCACCCAACGGCTGCCCTCCGTCGCACCCTCGCACCAGATCTCCGCGTCCGGCAACCACGTGCTCGGGGCTCCCGACGCCGCCCCCGCGACACCGACCGTGAGCAGCATCGCCGCCGCCCCGACCGCAGCTGCACTCGCCCTGACTCTTGTGCTCCTCATGGCTGACTCCTTCGTCGCGAGGTCGTCGTCGGCCTCGCCTCCCACGCTAGTCCTGGACCGTCCCCTGAGCGCCGAAGTGTCGGCGAGATCACAACGGGCACAGCGGGATCAGGCAGCACGTCGCGGCCCGTAAGACCGGGGCCGGGCGAGACGGGGGCAGCACGGCTCCATGGCGGACCAGACACCTGCGCCCGTGCATGTCCGGGTCGAGGAGCGACGTCCCGCCCGAGGTCCTGCTGCCGAGGCGCACGGATGCGTCCCTGCACCGCGCCATCGTCTACATTCTGCTCGTGAGTGCACAGGCCCCCTCGTCCGTCATCCTGGTCCGCGCGACGAAGTTCGTCCCCAACCCGGCGACCGCGGCCGACAACGCCTTCCAGCACGTCATTCCCGCGGGGCAGCCCACCGAGGAGACCTCCGCGCAGGCCCTCGCGGAGATGGACGCCCTCGCCCAGGCGCTGCGCGACGTCGGCGTGCGCGTGCACGTCTTCGACGACGACGACCACACCCGGCCAGACAGCGTCTTCCCCAACAACTGGCTCTCCACGCACCAGGGTGGCTACGTCGCGGTCTACCCGATGTACGCCTCCAACCGCCGCCACGAACGGCGCGGCGACGTGCTGGAGATGCTCAAGTCCACCTACCGGGTGCAGACGATCATCGACTACTCCGGCCTGGAGCCGGACGGCATCTTCCTCGAGGGCACCGGCGCGATGGTGCTCGACCACATCTCGCGGGTGGCCTACACCGCCGTCAGCCACCGCGCCGACACCAACGTCCTGGAACGGTTCTGCACCGACTTCCGCTACGAGCCGATGGCCTTCGAGGCCGTCGACGCGGGCGGGGTGCCGGTCTACCACACCAACGTCATCGCCTGCATCGGCACCGACGTCGCGCTCGTCGCGCTGGGCATGATCCCCGACGAGCAGCGCCGCGAGGAGGTGCGCGAGCGGCTCTCGGTCAACGGCCGACGGGTCGTGGAGATCACCGAGGAGCAGGTGCGCCACTTCGCCGGCAACGCCGTCGAGCTGTGCGGCCGCCGGCCCGACGGCAGCAAGCGCTACGTCATGACGATGTCGGGCAGCGCCCGCCGCAGCCTGCGCCCCGACCAGGTCGCGGAGATCGAGCGCTGCTGCGAGATCGTCGCCGTGGACGTGCCCACGATCGAGCTGGCCGGCGGCTCCGTGCGCTGCATGATCGCCGGCGTCCACCTCGACCCCCGCCCCGCCGAGGGCGGCGTGCCGACAGCGACCGCGGAAGCCATCGACGAGCACCCGCACACCGCGGACGGCCAGGACGTCGCGGAGGGTATGGCGTAGGCGCGGGTCGCGCTCTCCCCCCCACGGTCGAGTGCCCCGGCCGTGCGCCGCCGCGCACGGTCCAATCCGACCGGGCAGCCGGCTCCGAACCCCTGGCACCTCGACGACACCGGGTCGTCGGAACGCCACGAAGGAGCCATCATGAGGACACGCACCATCAGCGCCGCCGCAGTCGCCGCCGCGATCGCCTCGGTCGGGATCGCCGGGACCGCCACCGCCGCGCACGACAAGAACCCCTCCGCGCAGGTCGCCACCTACGCCTACGAGCTCGCCCCGGTGCAGGCCGACACGGTCGCGAACAGCCAGGGCTCCGGCTCCACCCGCATCACCGCCCTGCCCAACGGCAAGGTCCAGGTGAAGGTGCAGGCCTCCGGCCTCGCACCCGGCCTGCCGCACGCGATGCACCTGCACGGCGTGACCGACGGCGTCGACATGGGCTGCCCCGGCCCGGGCGCCGACAACGGCGACGGCATCGTCAGCGTGGTCGACGGCATTCCGTTCTACGGCGGCATCCTCGCCTCGCTCACCACCTCCGGCGACACGACAAGCGCCAGCGCCCTCGCGCTCGACCGCTTCCCGGTCGCCGACGCCGCGGGGCGGATCAGCTACACCCGCACCTTCGACGACGCGACCGCGTGGGCGAACGCCGACACCGCCCAGGTCGTCGTGCACGGCATCGACATCAACGGCGACGGCACCTACGACTTCGGGGCCGGCCCCTCCTCGCTCACCCCCGCGGCCCCGCTCGAGGCCACCATCCCCGCCCTCTGCGGCGGCATCGCCAACTGAACACCCCCTCACCCGGGCGACAGCCCTCCCGGGTCACCACAGGGTGGCCCGGGAGGACCGCCCCACGCGTCCGACCCGTGCGCCTACGCGGGTCCTCGCGCAGGAGCACCCTCCACCGGGCGCACCCGCCCCGGCCCGAGGGTGGCCCGCACCAGCTCAGTGCGGGCGCCCCACGGCATACCTCCGAACATCCCCCACATCGCCCGGGCCAGGCCTGCGGTGCGGGAGTCGCGGGACATGAAGTCGCGCTGCTGCTCCCGGGGAAGACGACCGAAGGCCTCGAAGAGGTCCAGCGTGCCCGCCGTGTCCAGGCGCAGGAGCGCGCGCAGGCCGGCCTCGCGCAGCACGTCCGCCGGACCGGGCGGGTCCGCCTCGGTCAGCATCCCGTCCGCCACCGCTCGTGCCAGCCCGTCCGCGCGGGCGAGCGAGTGCGCCACCGAGTAGCCGGTCACCAGGTTCCCACCGCGCCCCGCGACCCCGACGGCGACCGTCCCCTCGGGCGCCGGGCGGTCGCGTCCGCGCATCGGGATCCGGACGATCTCGCGGCCCTGGGGCTCCTCGACCACCCGGGGATCCACGCCGCGCGAGAGCAGGCGGTGCCGCAGCCGCCCGCGCAGCTCGGCGACCGGCATCCCGGGCGCCGCCGCCAGGCACGTCTCCTCCAGCAGCACCTCTCCCTGCCCCAGCGGGATCGCGTAGAGGAAGGTCGGCGTGGCGGAGGGCCGCGGGTCGTCGGTCCAGTCGGTGCGCCAGTCCATGAGCAGCGCCTCGGCGCCCTGCAGGGCGGGCTCGGCCTCGGCGGCGGGCACGACGATGCCGTAGGCCGTCTGCGCCGGCGAGGGGTCGTCCGGCACGGCGCCGTCGGGCCGGGCTCCACGGGCGTCGACGACCACCCGGGCCTCGGAGCGCAGCGCAGCCACCTGCGCGTCGGTGAGCCGCGCCCGGCGCACCTCGGCCCCCTCGAGGGGCCGGGCGGCCTGGACGGCGGCGTTGTCCAGGACGACGTACTCCCGGTCCATCGGGTGCTCGCCGTGCACCCTGATCTCCGGCACGGCGGCGCGGGCCCGGACCGCCGAGGGCGGCAGGTCGCCCAGCTCGTCGGCCCAGATGCCGTAGGTGGGGGTCCAGACCGCGTCCGGGCGCGGGTCCACGACGAGCACGGACAGGCCGTCGGCGCAGCAGCGCGAGGCCAGCGACCGGCCGGCGGGGCCCAGGCCGACCACGGCGACGTCGTGCCCGGCCACCTCAGGCCACCGGGACGTCTCGACGACGGAAGCCCAGGAACCCGGCCGCCACGAGCAGGGCGCTGAGCACCAGCAGGACCAGGACACCGGTGCTGGACGCACCGTCGCCCACGACGTCCTGCCCCACCGCCAGGAACGGCGAGGCGTCCAGCAGCACGTCCGGCAGGTCGAAGCCCGGTCCGAGGTAGGCCAGCAGGGCCGCCATCGCCAGGGCCGCCCAGCCGAGGGCGTGGGCGCGCGGGCGCCACCCGAAGAGCGCGACGGCCACACCGGCGAAGATCAGGACCGCCGGCGCCTGGGCGGCGGCACCGGCCAGGACGTCGCCCACCCAGGCGTCCTCCCCCAGCGAGGCCGCGGTCGTGCTGCCCAGCGCCAGCGCCCCCACGAGCCCGACGACGAGCGCCCCGGCCAGGACGACGAGCAGGTGGACCCCCAGCCAGGATCCCCGGGACCGCTGCGAGGAGAGGCCGACCTCGAGGCGACCGCTCTCCTCCTCCTTGCGCAGCGTCCCGACCCCGGCGACGACGAAGGCGGCCACCAGCATCGCCAGCATCATGACGAAGGTCGACATGACCGTGCGCAGGACCACCTCGGCCGCGGCCTCGACGTCCGCGCCCAGGAAGCCGCCGAGGGCCCGGTTCTCGGTGATGACGTCGATGACGGCCTGCGCGAGCGAGCCGTAGACCGCCATCAGCGCGGCCCCGACGACCGCCCAGCCGATCACCGCGCCCCGGTGCTGGCGGACGGCCAGCCCCAGGGGGGTGCGCAGCGCGGCCGAGGCCCGGGGTGCGGACCTCCGCGGCCGCACGAGCGCGCTGCCCACGTCGCGCCGGTCCAGGAGCCAGAACGCCAGGGCGACGAGCGCCACCCCCACGCCGAGGGCGAGCAGCAGCGGCCAGGCCCGGGCGTCGCCGAAGGCGCGCACCTGGTCGACCCAGCCGTGCGGCGAGAGCCAGACCAGGCCGTTGCGCTCCAGCGCACCGATCCCCCGCACCAGGTAGAGCAGGACGGTCAGCGCCAGCCCGATCCCCCAGACCGCCCGGCCGTGCTCCACGACCTGGGCGGCCACGGCGGTGATGCCGACGAAGACGAAGCCCAGCGCGGCGATCCCCAGCCCGTAGAGCAGCGACCCCCGCGCGTCGGCGCCGAAGGCGGCCATGGCGGCACCGCAGCCGAGCCCGGTGAGCAGCACCGCCCCGGAGGCCACGAGCACCGCGGCCAGCAGCGGCGCCCTCCGGCCGATGCGTGCGGCCAGCAGCAGCTCCAGCCGCCCCGCCTCCTCGTCGCGCCGGGTGGCCCGCGACGTCAGCGCGATCGCCATGAGGGGCAGCCCGAAGGACAGCACGAAGCCGAACTCGTTGGCGAACACCCCGCCGAGCGTGTCCAGCCCCGCCACCCGCCCGTTGAGCACGGCCATCGCGTCGCCGCCGAGGGACTCGGCATACCCGCGGATCTTCTCCGGGGTGTCGTACAGGGCGCCGATCGAGGATCCGGTGAGCACCATCACCCCCACCAGCGCCAGCACCCACACGGCCAGCGCCTTCCAGCCGGTGCGCAGCGCGACGAGCACCATCGTGCCCACCCCCTGGGTGCCGGGGCCGAGCACCCCCGTCCGGGACTCGCGGTGGGTGCCCGTCATGCCCGCTCCGCCTCGGGCGTCGCGTAGGCCTGCAGGAAGAGGTCGTCGAGGCTGGGCGGGGTCACCGTGAGGGTGTGGATGCCCGCCTCGTGCAGCGCCCCCACCAGGGCACCGACCGCGTCGGGCTCGGCGCTGGCGTGCAGCTCGGTCCGGCCCTCCTCGTCGGTACCGGTCTGCACGTCCGCCACCCCCTCGAGACGGTCCAGGGCGGGAGCGCGCACCGTCACCGCCCGCACCGCGCTGTGGGTATGCCGTCGCAGCTCGGTCAGCGTGCCCGTGGTCACGGTGCGGCCGGCCCGGATGATAGAGACCCGGTCGGCCAGCGCCTCGACCTCCCCGAGGAGGTGGCTGGAGAGCAGCACGGTGGTGCCCTCGGCGCGCCGCTCGTGGACGACCTGCTGGAAGACCTCCTCCATGAGCGGGTCCAGGCCGGCCGTCGGCTCGTCGAGGACCAGCAGCTCCACGTCCGCCGCCAGGGCGGCCACGAGGGAGACCTTCTGCCGGTTGCCCTTGGAGTAGTCGCGGGAGCGTCGCGTCGGGTCCAGGTCGAAGCGCTCGACCAGCTCGGCCCGCCGCCGCTCGTCGACGTGCCCGTGCGCGCGGGCCAGGATGTCGATGCACTGGCCACCGGTCAGCCCCGGCCACAGCGTCACGTCGCCGGGCACGTACGCCAGGTGCCGGTGCAGGCGCACCGCGTCGGTCCACGGGTCGCCGCCGAACAGCTCGACCCGGCCCCCGTCGGCCCGCATCAGCCCCAGCAGGACGCGGATGGTCGTCGACTTGCCCGAGCCGTTGGGACCGAGGAAGCCGTGCACCTCCCCGCGTCCGACCTCCAGGTCCAGCCCGTCCAGGGCCTGCACCGCGCCGAACCGCTTGCGCAGGCCGTGGACCGTGACCAGCTGCTCGCTCATCGTGCTCCTCCCCCTCGTGCGTCGTCGCCCCCGTCGTCCCCGCCCTCGCCGTCCTCCGGTCCCGGCGGCGCCGACGGCAGGTCTCCCCGCAGCGGTCCGGCCCCCTCCAGGTCCTCCAGCGTCATCCGGGCGCGGTCGAGCTCCTCGGTGTCGTCCCGCACGGCCTCCAGGTCGCGGCGGGCCGCCTCCACCCGCTCCTCAGCGCGGCCACCGTCGGCGTCCCGCTCGGCCTGGATCTCGGTCAGGGTGAGCCGCTCCTGGGCCCGCGCCACCGCCCGGGCGTAGGCGGCCTCCGCCTGCCGGACCAGCTCGCGGGCAGCACGCACCGCGTCGGTATGGCGTGCCGCCGGGTCGGCCGCGGGCGCAGGGTCCACCGACGCACCCCGGCCCGGGGCGTCGACCCCGGGTGCCGCCGGTGTGCCGGCGGCACCGCGGGGCGCCCCTCCCGGTCCGCCCGACCGCACCTGCCGCAGCAGCAGGTAGACGGAGACGACGACGAGGACGAGCAGCAGCAGCGGGATCAGCCGGACCAGCATGGATCCACCTCCGCCCCGAGCCTATCCGCCGCCGCCGACGTGCCTCAGGCCTCGATGACCACCGGGATGACGAGCGGGTTGCGCCGGTGCTTGCGCTCGGCCCAGCGGGAGACCGCTCTGCCGATCCGCTTCTCCAGCTCCCCGGGGTCGCCGATCCCCTCGGCCGCCGCGGCGGCCAGCGCCTTCTCGATCTCCGGGACCGCCGCGTCGAAGATGGTCTCGTCGGTGCCCAGACCCCGGCCCACGAAGTCCGGCGGCTCGGTCAGCTGGCCGGTCTCGGCGTCCACGAGGGCCACGACGGTCACGGTGCCCTGCCGGCTGAGGGTGACGCGGTCGCGCAGCTCCTCGTCGGTGACGTCGCCGACCGTGCCGGCGGAGACGTAGACGTAGCCCGCCCGCACCTTGCCGGTGACCTTCACCCGCCCGTCGACCAGGTCGACCACCATGCCGTCGTCGATCACGGGCACCCGGTCGGGCGCGATCCCGGTGGCGACGGCCAGGTCGGCGTTGGCCCGCAGGTGACGCCACTCGCCGTGGACCGGCAGGACGTTGCGCGGCTTGATGAGGTTGTAGCAGTAGACGAGCTCGCCGGCGCTCGCGTGGCCCGAGACGTGCACCTTGGCGTTGCCCTGGTGCACGACCTTGGCACCCCAGCGGGTCAGCCCGTTGATGACGCGGGAGACGGCGTTCTCGTTGCCGGGGATCAGCGAGCTGGCCAGCAGCACGGTGTCGCCCTCGCCGATGCGGATCTGGTGGTCGCGGTTGGCCATCCGCGACAGGGCCGCCATCGGCTCGCCCTGGGAGCCGGTGCTGACCAGCGTCACCTTGTCGGCCGGCATGTCGTCGAGCTTCTTGACGTCCACGACCAGCCCGCGGGGCACCTTCAGGTAGCCCAGGTCCTGGGCGATCTTCATGTTGCGCACCATCGAACGGCCGACGAAGGCGACCTTGCGCCCGTGCTGGTGCGCGGCGTCCATGACCTGCTGGATGCGGTGGACGTGGCTGGCGAAGCTGGAGACGACGATGCGGCCCGGGGCCGTGCGGAAGACGGTCTCGATGGCCGGCGTCAGGTCCCGCTCGGCGGTGGTGAACCCGGGCACCTCGGCGTTGGTGGAGTCGACGAGGAACAGGTCCACGCCCTCGTCCCCCAGCCGTGCGAACGCGCGCAGGTCGGTCAGCCGCTCGTCGAGGGGGAACTGGTCCATCTTGAAGTCACCAGTGTGCAGCAGCAGCCCGGCCGCCGTGCGCACCGCGACCGCCAGCCCGTCGGGGATGGAGTGGTTGACGGCGATGAACTCGCAGTCGAAGGGCCCCCACGACTGCCGGTCGCCCTCGGCCACCTGGATCGTCTTGGGACGGATCCGGTGCTCCTTGAGCTTGGCCTCGATGAAGGCCAGGGTCAGCCGCGAGCCGATCACCGGGATGTCGTTGCGCTCCTTGAGCAGGTAGGGCACCGCCCCGATGTGGTCCTCGTGACCGTGGGTCAGCACGATGCCGACGATGTCCTGCAGGCGGTCCCGCAGCATCGAGAAGTCAGGCAGGATGACGTCCACGCCCGGCTGGTGCTCCTCGGGGAAGAGGACGCCGCAGTCGATGACGAGCAGCTTGCCGCGGTGCTCCAGGACGGTCATGTTGCGGCCGACCTCGCCCAGGCCTCCCAGCGGCACCACGCGCAGTCCGTTGCGGGGCAGGGAGGGCGGGGCGCCCAGTTCGGGGTGCGGGTGGCTCATGGATCTCCTCGTCGATCAGGGGTATGGGGTCTCCGGCGGCACGCGCCGGTGCTGGGGTCGACCCTACTCGCCCACGGAGGTGACCCACGCGTCACACGGCGGGCACGGCATACCCCCGCCGGAACCGGCACGTCCGCGCCGTCAGCCCGGGCGCCCCTCGGCGAGGACCGCCATCGCCTCGGCCACGGCGGTGGCCCTGGCCGGCCCGAGCACGTCGACGAAGGTCTCCTGGACGACCTCGCGCACCCGCTCCTGCAGGGTCGCCGCGAGCTGCGCACCCTCGGGGGTCAGGGTCAGGTAGATCACCCGACGGTCCTCAGCGCTGGGGACGCGCAGTGCCAGCGAGCGGCGCACCAGCCGGTCGGCGACCTTGCTCACCCCTCCGGTGCTGAAGGCGACCTGCCCGGCGAGCTCGGCCATCGGCAGCCGCTGGTCGGGGCTGCGGCCCAGGCGCAGCAGCGCCTCCGACTCCGCGGGGGTGAGCGAGAGCTCCTGCTCCACCGTGCGGTGCAGGTGACGGTTGGTGCGCTGGAAGCCCTCGATGACGTGGCCCCACAGCGACACCGGGTCCGTGCTGATGCCACCGCCTGCCGGAACGACGCCCCCACCCGCCGGGCCGTTGCCGGGCGTCCCGAATGCCGTCACGGCGCTCTCCTCCTTCGGGCAGACGTTCCGCGGGACCTCGTTGACACGGAAACAGTTTCCGTGGAAATAATATCAGCAGCGGTCCCGTTGAGCATGGTGACACCGACGGGACCCGTCGGACCCGATCCCCGAGGAGGGACACCATGACGGCACGGACCAGCGGCCTGCACCACGTGACGGCGATCGCCGGCGACCCCCAGCGCAACATCGACTTCTACATCGAGGGCCTGGGGCTGCGCCTGGTGAAGCGGACCGTCAACTTCGACGACCCGTCGACCTACCACCTCTACTACGGCGACGAGTCGGGCAACCCGGGCTCGCTGATGACCTTCTTCCCCTGGCGCGGGGTGCCCAAGGGCCGCGTCGGCGCCGGGCAGTCCACCTCCACGGCCTTCTCGGTCCCGCAGGACAGCCTGGGCTGGTGGAAGGACCACTTCGCCGGGCTGGGCGTCGAGCCCACGCTGACCTCCAGCAACGGCGAGGACCGCCTGCTCGTCCGCGACCCCGACGGCCTGGTGATCGAGCTCGTCGCCTCCTCCACCACCGACCCGCGCGACGCGTGGGACTCCGCCTCCGTCCCGGCCGAGCACGCCGTGCGCGGCCAGCACTCCTCGGTGCTCACGGTCGGCGACCCCGCCGGGACGCTGCGCGTGCTCACCGAGGACCTCGGGATGAGCGTCGTCCAGGAGGAGGGACCGCGCACCCGGGTCGCCGCGGGTGACGGCGGCCCCGGCCACGTCGTCGACGTGGTCGCCGACCCCCGTGCCCAGGAGGGCCTGACCGCCGGCGGGACGGTGCACCACATCGCCTTCCGCGTCCCCGACCAGGCGACGCAGGAGCAGTGGCGCCAGGATCTCGTCGAGCGGGGCCACCAGGTGACCGCGATCCTGGACCGGCAGTACTTCACCTCCATCTACTTCCGCGAGCCCGGCGGCGTCCTCTTCGAGATCGCCACCGACACGCCGGGCTTCGACATCGACGAGCCCCTGCTCGAGCTCGGCCGCTCGCTCAAGCTGCCGCCGTGGCTGGAGCCCAGCCGCGAGGCCATCGAGCACTCGGTCGTCCCGATCGAGCTGCCGCAGGAGAACAACCCCACGCTGGACGGCTCGACGGGGACCGACCGGTGAGCGCCCCCGAGACCCTCCAGAACTGGCCGCACCTGTTCGTCTCCGGCGAGGACGACGCCCCGGTGCTGCTGACCCTGCACGGGACGGGCAGCAACGAGCAGGAGATCTCCGCCCTGGCCCCCGAGCTGGACCCGCGGGCGGGCGTGCTCGCCCCGCGCGGGCTCGTGCGCGAGCACGGTATGCCGCGATGGTTCCGTCGGATGGGCGAGGGGGTCTTCGACGTCGACGACGTCGTGCTCCGCGCCGGCGAGCTGGCCGGGTTCGTCACCGCCGCCCGCGAGCACTACGGGCTGGGCGACCGCCCGCTGGTCGCCGTCGGCTTCTCCAACGGCGCCAACATCGCCCTGGCCACGGCCATGCTGCACCCGGACGTGGTCGACCGGGTGGTCGCCTTCTCGGGGATGTACCCCTTCGCGGACCGCGACGAGGCGGCGGACAAGGACCTGCACGGCGTCCGGGTCACGACCCTCAACGGGCGCGCGGACCCGATGGCTCCGCTCGACAGCGTGACCCGGCTCGTCGAGGTGCTCCGGGACAGGGGCGCCGACGTCGAGCAGCACCTGCGCGAGGGTGGCCACGGCATCTCGCCGCAGGACCTCGCTGCGGGTCGGGAGGCCGTGTCGCGGCTCGCCTGAATCCTCGGCGAGCCTCGGCTGGACCCGTGGGGCGGTGCGGTCGAGCCCGACCGCCCGCCCCTGGCCGTCAGACCGGCCGCCCGCCGGTGCCCGGCAGGTCCCCCTCCCACGCCGCCCGCAGCACCTGCGCCAGGCTGTCGCGGTCGACCGGCCGGGGGTTGGACGGCGGGACCTGCCCGAGGACCAGCTCGGTGGCCTCGGGCAGGTCCGACTCCTGCAGCCCCAGCTCCCGCAGGGACCGTGGCGCGTCGAGCTCGTCGTAGAGCGCGGCCAGCCCGGCCACCGCGTCCTCGGCGCCCAGCGCCTCGGCCAGCCGCCGCGCGGCTCCGGGCGCAGCCGGGGCGTTGAACGCCAGGACGTGGGGCAGGACGACGGCGTGCATCTGCGCGTGCGGCAGGTCGAACCGGCCGCCCAGCACGTGGCAGATCTTGTGGTGCAGCCCCGACCCGGCCGCCGCGAAGGCCACGGCCGCCAGGTAGGCGCCCGCCAGCGCCCGTTCCCTCCCCCGCAGGTCCTGCGGGTCGGCCACGACCAGCGGCAGCTCCTCGGCGAGGAGCCGGACCCCCTCGGTGGCCAGCCCCGTCGCGACCGGGTCGGCCCGTGGACCCCACAGGGAGTCGACGCAGTGCGCCATCGCGTTCAGCCCGCTGGCCACGCTCAGCCCCACCGGCATGGACACGGTGAGCTCGGCGTCGTAGACGACCGTCCGCGGCAGGACCCGCCCGTCCGACCCGGTCCTCTTGCGGCCGTCCTGCGTCATCCCCCACACGTCGGTCGCCTCCGACCCGGCGTAGGTCGTCGGCACGGCGACCACCGGCAGGGCGGTCGTCAGGGCCACGGCCTTGGCCAGCCCGGTGGCCGACCCTCCCCCGATGCTGACCACCACGTCGACGTCGTGCTGCTGCGCCGCCGCGCGGGCCTGCTCGGCGCTGGCGACCGGCACGTGCTGCACGACGTCCTCGAACCACACCGCCACCCCGGTCCCCTCCAGCAGCCGGCGCGCGACCGCCGCGGCGCTGCCGGTCACCACCACCATCGGGCGGCGGGACCCTAGCTGCTCGAGCTCCTCCCGCAGGTTCGCGGCGGCGGACCCGCTGCCGAAGAGCACCCGCTGCGGAAGGGTCCGGTGCTCGAAGGTCAGCCGGTCCGGGGTAGGCCCTGGTGCGCTCATGGCCCCATCCTGCCCGGGGCGGACGGGGCGGGCCCGGCGACCCACGGCATACCCCCGTGGACCTAGGATCGGTCCTGCCGCGCAGGAGAGGGAGGACCCCGTGACGCCCGTGCTCACGGCCATCGGCTTCGCCTTCAACACCGCCCTGCTCTTCGTGCTCACGCGACGTCTGCTGGGGGTACCGGTCGGGTGGTTCCGGACGCTGCTCGTCGCGATCGTCGTCACCGGGGCGATGAGCGGGTTCCTGGAGCTGGCCAGCGAACGGCTCGGGATCACCAGCGACGGCGGTCTGGCCGAGCCCTCGGACGACCTCACCGTGGTCGCGCTGGTGCTCCTGCTCCTCGTCGCGTGGGGTGTCGCGCTGGGCGTCGGTGGGCTGGTGCTCCTCGAGGCCCTCGTCCCCACCGGGACCCTGCCCTCACCGGTCGCGGTGCTGCGGGACCTGCCCGCCCGGCGTCGACGGAGCCGCCGGTACGGCCAGATCGTCGCCGTCGCGGTCAAGCACGGCCTCGGCGGCTTCCTGCGCGCCGGGTCCCGCCTGCCTGAGGACCACGACCACGCCCGGCTCGGACGGCGGCTGCGGATGGCCTTCAGCGACGGCGGGGTGACCTTCGTCAAGCTGGGTCAGATGCTCGCCACCCGGCCGGACGTGGTCGGCCCCGACCTGGCGGCCGAGCTGGGGCAGCTGCAGGCGGACACCCCGCCGCAGGCCTGGCCGGACATCGAGAGGACCCTCCGCGCCGAGCTGGGTGAGGGGTGGCGGGACGAGTTCGCCGCGTTCGACGAGGAGCCGCTCGCCGCCGCGTCCGTGGGACAGGTCTACCGCGCGGACCTGGCCGACGGTTCGCCCGTCGTCGTCAAGGTGCAGCGGGCAGGGGCGCAGGAGCAGGTGCGTGCGGACCTGGACATCGTGCTGCGGATGTCGCGCTGGCTGGAGCGGACCACGCCCTGGGGCCGGGCGCTGGGCGTGCGGAACCTGGCGGAGGGTTTCGCCGCCAGTCTCACCGAGGAGCTGGACTACCGGGTCGAGGCGGCCAACGCGGCGGCGGTCGCGGCCGGGACCGGTCCCTCCGCGGGTGCGCCGGTCGGCACCGGCCCGCAGGCCCGGTCTCGCGAGGACGCCGGTGCGGACGCGCTCGTGCGCGTGCCCACGACATACCCCTCCCTGACGACGTCGCGGGTGCTCGTCATGGAGCGGGTCGCCGGCGTGCCCCTGTCCCGGGCCGACGCGACGCGGGGGCTGGACGCGACGACGCGCGAACGGCTCGCGCACGCGCTGCTGGGCAGCGTCCTGACGCAGGTGCTGCAGACCGGCGTCTTCCACGCGGACCTGCACGCCGGCAACGTCCTGGTCGAGCGGGTGGGCCGGCCCGCCGGCGACGACGGTGCCGACGGTGCCGACGGTGCCGACAGGCCCGGTGGCGAGGGTGGGAACGACGACGCCACCGGTCCGGCTCGGCTGGCACTGCTGGACTACGGATCGGTGGGCCGTCTGGACCGCACGGCGCGGGACGCGGTGGGCCGGCTGCTGTTCGCGGTGGACCGCGGCGACTCCCTCGGTGCCGTCGACTCCCTCTGCGACGTCATCGACGCACCCGCCGGCCTGGACGACCGTGCCCTGGAGCGCGAGGTCGGGGCGGTCATCTCCCGGGTGCAGAACGGCAGCGCCGGACCCACCACCAGCGTCTTCGGGGACCTCTTCGTGCTCGTGGTCCGGCACGGGTTCACCGTCCCGCCGCAGATCGCCGCCGCCTTCCGGGCGCTCGGCGCGCTCGAGGGGACCCTGCAGGCGCTGCATCCCGAGCTGGACCTGGTGACCGCGTCGCGGTCGGCCGGTCAGGACTACCTCGGTCAGAAGCTCAGCCCCCAGGAGGTGCGCGCCACGCTGGAGGAGCACCTCGTCCACGTCCTGCCCATCCTGCAGCGCCTCCCCCGGCGGGTGGACGCGATCGCGGCCGCCGTGCAGAGCGGTGAGGCGCAGCTGCGGGTGCGCTGGCTGGCCGACCCGTCGGACCGGTCCTTCGTCACGGGCGTGGTGAACCATCTCGTCATCACCGTCCTCGCCTCCGTGCTGGCGCTGAGCGGCGTGCTGCTGCTCGTCGCGCCGGGCGGACCGGCCCTGCCCCCCACGATCGACCTCAACCCGCTGCTGGGCGGGACGCTGTTCCTCTTCGCCTTCGTGCTCGGCGCGCGCTCGCTCGCGCGGGTCTTCCGCGACCCGGGGCCGTCGCCACGCCGGGGCCGCTGAGCCCCACCGAGGAAGCCGTCCCTGGGCGGAGGGCGCGGGTGGTGCGACCGTGGCTACCGGGGCTCGACCGTGTAGCGGATGGTCTGGGCGACGATCTTGCCCTGCTCGATGAGAAAAGAGTCGACACCGTCCCGGACCCTGACCTCGGCGTCCTCGTAGGTCCACTCCAGCAGGCCCATCCGGCCCTCGACGGCGACGTGGGTGTACTCGAAGGCCCGGTGCTCGGGCAGCTCCTCGGCGAGCATCCGGGCCAGCTCCCTGACACCGTCGTGCCCGCGGAACACGCCCCGGTTGATGAGGACCACGACGTCGTCGGCCACGTTGCGCCGGAGGTCCTCGGAGATCATCCGTTCCACGGGCTCATCGACCCAGCTGTTGGCGATGGCGAGGTGATCGTCGAGCACCTGCCGGGCGGTCCGACGGTCGAGGTCGTCCACGGGAAGCTCCTCCTGACCCATTCCTCCATGGTGGAGGCTCGGCGCCGGTGGGGCAAGAGGCCCCCTCGGTGTCAGGCGGCGGCCTCCGACCGCTCCTCGGCGTCGAACTTCCCGCCGCGGACGGCCTCCATCGCCCTGGTCCAGCGCAGGAGCTGGTCGAGCATCGGCCCGACGGACCGCACGACCGGCTCGGTCGGGGCGAGCGTGGAGAAGTTCTCGAAGTCGTGGAACAGCGACAGCGACACGGTGGCCCGCACGTGGGCCATCTGCATCTGGGACAGGATGACGCGCAGGTGCTCGACCGCACGTGCCCCGCCGACCCCGCCGTAGGACACGAACGCGGCGCCCTTGTCCTGCAGCTCCGGGGAGAGGTAGTCGATCGCGTTCTTCAGCGCACCGGTGATCGAGTGGTTGTACTCCGGCACCACGAAGACGTAGCCGTCGTAGCCGTCGACGGCCGTCGACCACCGCTGCCCGGCCTCGCTCTGCGGCGAAGCCATCGACGGCGAGGCCGGCTCGGCGAACACCGGCAGCTCGAAGTCGGCCAGGTCCAGGACCTCGAAGTCGGCGTCGCCGCGGGCGTCGGCGAGCGACTTCACCCAGGCGGCGACCTCGAGGCTCTTGCGTCCCGGGCGGACGCTGCCGGTCACGATGGCGATCTTCGTCACGGTGTCGTTCTCCTCTTCACAGATCGCTGCGGGTAGGTCCCACGGCGCATGTGTGTGAAGCGTCAACTACCGCCGGATGTTCCCCCGCCCGCCGTGGCCCTCGTCACAGCTCAGCGTTCGACCGCCGCCCGGTCCCACCTCGCCGTCGTGGCGGCCGCCTCGTAGGTGCTCTGGAGGAAGTCCAGCAGCACCGCGTCCGGGTCGTCGGCGGCGCGCACGGCCGCGTACGGCAGGACGAACTCGCCCAGCTCCTCGTCGAAGCGCGCAGCGGAGGGCCCCGGCGAGCAGGTCCGGAAACCGTCGGGTTCGGGGTAGGCGTAGGAGTAGAAGAGACCCTCCTCCTCGCCACCGGGCCAGTACCCTGCGCTGCTGACCTCGTGCGAGTAGGCCTCGTGCATGACGTGCGGCCCGCAGTTCGGCACGCCCCCGGGGTGCGGAGGTGCACCCCGGCCCGAGAACCGCGTGGTCGCCAGGTCCAGCGCGCCCCAGAACAGGTGCACCGGGCTCGACTTGCCCACGAACCGGGCGCGGAAGACGTCCAGAACCCGCCCGGTCTCGACCATCCCTCGCCAGAACCTCGTCACCGCCTCGGCGTCGTAGGCATGGTGCACCTCGTCGTCGACGAAGGGGATGGCTCCCGGGATCTCCACGGGCACCGGCCAGATCTCGGTGGCGAGGTCGAGCTCGTCCAGCCGCCCCATCAGCGCGGCGTGGAAGTCGCGCACCGACCTCGGCTCGAGGGCCATCGACCCGGCCTCCCCCGTCGTGGTCACGATGTCGAGCCGGTGCGCCACGAGGTCGAGGTCGATGGTGAAGCTGCGCCCGGGCCGGTCGGGCATCAGGGAGGTCGTCAGGCCCCGGCCGGTCAGGTAGAGCGGGGCGTTCCACCAGTGGTTGAGCAGCGGGGTCCGGGCGATCCGGATCTTGCCGACGACCTGCAGCCAGAGGGTGAAGGTGTCCCGCGTGTCGACCCACCCCTCCACCGGCAGCTGCGGCCAGGCGGAGCCGGTCACGTCGGAGACGGGTCGTAGGAGGGCGCCGGTCCGGCCCCGGGGACCTCGAACGCCACCTCGTCGACGTAGCACCACCACCAGTGCTCACCCGGCTCGAACGACCGGATCAACGGATGGTCCTCGTGCTGGCGCCGGTGCGCGGTCGCGTGCTGGTTGGGCGAGCTGTCGCAGCACCCGACGTGACCACACGTCATACAGATGCGCAGGTGGACCCAGCGGTCCCCGGTCCGCAGGCAGTCCTCGCACCCCTGCGCGGAGGGTATGACGTCGCGCACCGTGTCCAGGTGCGTGCAGGGAGGCGTGGCCATGGGTTCTCCTCGGGTACCGGAGGTCTCATGCTAGGGGCGCCCGCCGTCCGGGCGCAGGATCAGGTCAGGGCTTGCCGGTGCAGCTGCGCCAGGCCCGGGTAGTGCCCGATGCCGTCCCGCAGACCGGCGCGCTCCTCGTCCGTCAGCGGGCGCCGCACCCTGGCCGGCACGCCGGCGACCAGCGACCCCGGCGGCACCTGCGTCCCCTCGAGCACGACGGCGCCGGCCGCCACCAGGCACGACTCCCCGACCACCGCTCCGTTCATCACCACCGCCCCCATGCCCACGATCGTGCCGCCACCGACCGAGCACCCGTGCAGCACGGCACCGTGCCCGACGGACACGTCGTCGGCGACCGTCGCCGGGAACCCTGCGTCGGCGTGCACGACCACGTTGTCCTGCAGGTTCACCCGCTCCCCCAGGGTGATCTGCTCGCTGTCGCCGCGGACGGACGCGCCGTACCAGACGCTGCTGCCCGCCCCGATCCGCACGCTGCCGCTGACCACGCTGTGGGGCGCCAGCCAGGCGTCGGGGTCCACCTCCGGCCGCCGCTCGCCCAGGGGCAGGACCAGACCTGATGCCGTCATCGTCGTCTCCTCGCTCCAGATGGATGTCCACCATCCTTCCGCAGCCGGCGCAGGCACGTCCGCCCGTACCGGCCACGACTCCGGGGGGGCCGCGCCGGTCTGTCCTACGTGCCCCGCTCGCTCGAAGGCCCCCCTCCACCGCGCCGGGACAGCAACCCCTTGACGTACTCCGCCTGCCCGAGGTGCTTGGCCGCGTCCTCGAGCACGGAGTAGATCCGCACCGCGACCGTCACCGGCGGGTCCCAGCTCTCGTCGAGGACCCGGCCGTAGTCCTCCTCCCCCAGGTCCTGCAGGAGGCGCCGGGTCAGGTCGTGCACCGCGGCGGCATACCCCTCGAGCAGGGCCGGGTCCCGGACCTCGAAGCGGCTGACGTCCCCGGCGTCCTGGCCGTAGCCGTGCGCGTCCGGGGCGTAGGGCAGGTCGAACCGCTCCTGCCAGCCGTCCGCACGCCATACCTCCTCCTCGCCCGCGACCTGGGCGAGCTGGGCGTCCTGCTGGCGGCTCAGGTGCCACAGCAGCCAGCCGACCGGGTTGGCGTCGATGCCGGCACGCCACCGCAGGTCCTCCGCGTCGAGCCCGTCGAGGACCTCCCTCACCCCCTCCTCGATGCGCTGGAAGCCGTCGAGCAGGACGGCGCGGACGAGGTCGGTCGCAGCAGCGGTCATGCCGTCAGTGTCCCCACGACGAGCGGCACCCCACAACCGGTCGGTCCCGCCAGGGGTGAGCGTCCGGAGCCGGCCCGGTCGTCCCGCGAGAGGCCACGGCCCCGGACGGTCTCGTCCGGGGCCGTGGACCCGTGGGTTGTGCCGACCTGCGCCCGCCGGGGCGGGCGCCGCCGGTGCCGGCTCACTCGAGCGCGTTGAGTTCGGCCCCGAACCAGGTCGTCCTGGAGGTCGCCCGGTCGCCGTCCACGTTCTCGGCGTCGATCGCGGTGCCGCATCCGTCGTCGTCGACGACCACCATGGGGCGCGGTCCCCCGTCGGCGGCGAAGGCGGCCATCCCGGTCGCACCGAGCACCCCCGCGATCGCACCGGCGGACAGGCTCGTGAGCATGCGACGGCCCAGCTGTGCGTTCATCCTCGGTCATCTCCCTGTGTCCGACCCCTGCCCGGGCTCCGCTGCCCGGACCGTCGGGGTGCAGCTGCGTGCTGCACCTCCACCGTGCCTCGCCCGGCTTGTCGTCCGCTCAACGCCGGCCAAACGCCGGTACCGGACGTCCCGGGGGCTACGCCTGCGAGGCCCGCCACTCCTCGATCTCGGCGACCAGCTCCGCCCGGCGCCGCGACGTCACGAAGGCCGCCTCGGCGCTGTTGTGCGCCAGCGTCGCCAGCTCGTCGGTGCTCAGGCCCAGCGTCGAGGTCAGCTCGCGGTAGTTGTCGTCCACGTAGCCGCCGAAGTAGGCGGGGTCGTCGCTGTTCACGGTCACCACCACCCCGCGGTCCATCAGCTCCCGCAGCGGGTACCCGTCCAGCGAGTCGACCACCTGCAGGCGGACGTTCGAGAGCGGGCACAGGGTCAGCGGCACCCGTTCGGCGGCCAGCCTGTCCACCAGCGCGTCGTCCTCCAGCGCCCGCAGCCCGTGGTCGACCCGCTCCACGCCCAGCACGTCGAGGACCTCGGTGACGTTCGCCGCCGGCCCCTCCTCACCGGCGTGCGCCACGCGGCGCAGCCCGTGGGCGGCGGCCAGCTCGAACGCGTCGCGGAACGGTGCGGCCGACCCGGTCTCGGAGGAGCACAGCCCCACCCCGAGGAGGGGCACGTCGACGTCCAGCGCCTCGCGCAGCGCGGCGGTCGCCTCCTCGCCGGGCAGGTGCCGCAGGAAGGTGAGGATGAGACCGGTGCTCACCCCGTGCTCGGTCTCGGCGGCGCCCAGGGCGGCGGACACCCCGCGCAGCGCCACCTCGGCGGGGATCCCCCGGGCCGTGTGCGCCTGCAGGTCCAGGAACACCTCGGTATGCCGCACGCCGCCGGCCGCCGCGCGTGCCAGGTAGGCGCGGGTCAGGTCGGCGAAGTCGTCCTCCGTGCGCAGCACCGCCATGTTGGCGTAGTAGAGGTCCAGGAAGTGCTGCAGCCCGGTGAAGTCGTAGCGCGAGCGCAGGTCGTCGACGTCGGCCCACGGCAGCTCGACGCCGTTCCGCTCGGCGAGGGTGTAGATGAGCTCGGGCTCCAGCGTGCCCTCGAGGTGCAGGTGCAGCTCGGCGGTGGGGATCGTCATGGGGGCATGATGGCAGGACGAGGGCCGTGGGACGGATCCAGGCTCCGGTGTGCTGATCATCTGCGGCACCTACCCTCCGAGGTGCTCGCGCGGGCCGCACCCGACCCCCTACCCTGAGGCGTGACCCCAGGCAGCGGCCTGCTGCGCGAGGAGCCACCTCATGACGGACGTGTCGGCACGGACCGCGGAGCTGCGTGTGCTCGGACCGATGGAGTGCACCACGGCCCGGCCGATCAGCCTGGGCGGGCCCAAGCAGCGGCTCGTGCTGGCGCTCCTGCTCGCGCACGCCGACGAGGTGGTCACCGCGCGCACGCTGCTCGACACCCTCTGGGGGGAGCAGGCGCCTGAGGACGCCCGCCACACCCTCCAGGTGTTCGTGTCCCGGCTGCGCGGTGCGCTGCACGCGGTGGGCGGCACGCTGGCGTGGCAGGAGTCCGGCTACGTGCTGACCGCGCCGCCGGAACGCGTGGACGCCCACCGGTTCGAGCGTCTTGTCCGGGAGGCGGCCCGGCCCGACGGACCGGTGGTCGACCCGGCCCGGCAGCGGGTCCTCCTGGGGGAGGCCCTCTCGCTCTGGCGTGGTCGACCCTTCGGCGAGCTCGGGGACCACCCTGCGCTGATGGCCGAGTGCGACCGGCTGACCGAGCTCAGGCTGCGGGCCACCGAGGCCAGGATCGACCTCGACCTGGCCGACGGACGGCACGAGGCGCTCCTTCCCGAGCTGCGCGCGCTGACCGGCGAGCACCCCCTCGCCGAGTCGCTCTGTCTGCGGCTCCTGCTCGCGCTCCACCGCTGCGGCCGCCGCCCGGAGGCCCTGGCCACCTACGACCGGATGCGGCGGACCCTGTCTCAGGAGCTGGGCGTCGACCCCTCCCGCGCCCTGCAGCAGACCCACCTGCTGCTCCTCGACGACGACCCGCGCCTGGACACGCTCGCCCCGGGCCACCTCGAGGGCGTCGGCACCGGGCCGGAGGCCTCGACGAGGGACCGGAGGACCCCCTCGGTGGCCGTGCTGCCCTTCGAGGTGCTCGGCGGGGACCAGGCCGAGCTCCTCGCGGCCGGGCTGCACGCGGAGCTGCTGGTCGAGCTGGCGAAGGTGGAGCGGTTGACGGTCGTCGGGCGGTTCTCGGTCCTCGGGTATGCCGGGACCGTCAGCCCGTTGCCCCGGATCGCGGCCGAGCTCGGTGTCGGGACGGTCGTCACCGGTTCGGTCCGGGTGTCGGGCGACCGCCTCGCGCTGGCGGTGGAGCTGGTGGACGCCGCCGACGGGCGGCACCGGTGGGCGGAGAGCTACGACGTGGCGCTGGCCGCCCCGGACCTGCTCGGGGTCCAGTGCGAGCTGGCGCGGGACCTCTCCGCCGCCCTGTCGCGCCGGTTGGTCGCCGACCTGCCGTCGACCACGTCCAGTCTCGAGGTCTACCGGCTCGTGGCCGAGGGCCGGCTGCACTTCGACCGCAAGACCGAGGACGACTTCGCCCGGGCGACGGAGCTGTTCCGGCGGGCGATCGACCTCGACCCCGACTACCTGCCGGCGTGGCTCGGCCTGGCCGAGGCGCTCGCCCTGACGGCCGACTACGCCTACGGCGACCGGGAGCGGCTCCTGACCGAGGCGGAGTCGGCGGTGGAGCGCTGCCTGACCCTGCGCCCGACGGCCCCCGAGGCCGACGTCGCGCGCGGCCTGATCGCCGAGGCCCGGTTCCACGCGCCCGCCGCACGGGCCGCATACGCCCGGGTCCTGCGCCACGTCCCCGGACACGCCGACGCGCACAGCTGGACGGCCTGGATGGCGCTCACGGTCGGGCGGCCCCGCGAAGCCCTCCCGGCGGCCCGCCGTGCCGTGCAGCTCAACCCCCTCTCGGCCGAGGCGGTCAGCAACCTGGCCCTGGCCCTGCTCGCCGGCGGAGACCCGGCGGCGGCCCACGCCGAGGCACAGCGGGCCGTCGCGCTCTCCCCCGGTTTCACGACCGCGCGCTACTACGCCGGTCTGGCGCTGTACGACCTGGGCAGGTTCGAGGACGCGGTCGAGACCCTCTCCCCGCTGGCCACGACCACCTCGGGGGCCCTGAGCACGGCCTGGGCCGGTCACGGGCCCGACACCGCCCTGGCGCTGAGCCACGTCGCCACCGGGGACGCGCCCGCCGCCCGCACGGTGCTCGCGGCGATCGACCCGCACGAGCACCCCGTGGAGGCGGGGCTGGTCCACCTCGCCCTGGGCGAGGCCCGGGAGGCGGCCGAGGTCCTCGACCGGCCGGTCTCTCCCGGTTACGGCCCGGCCATGCTGTTCCACCTCCACTTCAGCGACGTCTGGCAGCAGCTCGACGGAGACCGCCGGGGACGGCTCGAGGACCGCATCCGGCGGTCGTGGAACGACATGGTGAGCGCGCGTTGAGCGGCTGGTGAGCGCCCGACGGGATGGTGGTGCCTCCACGAGGAGAGGACAGATCCATGAACGCCACCCCGTCCCGCCCCCGGAACGACGCGACGACCCCCCGACGCCTGGCCGCCCTGTCGCTCGGTGCGACCCTGGCGGCGGCGACCGTCGCGGCGCAACCGGTCGCGGCCCACGAGGCCGACCCGTCCTTCAGCGTGCCCGCCCCCGCCTACGACCTGGCTGCCGTACCCAACGGCGACCTGCTCGTGACCACCGGCAGCGACCTCGTGCGGATCGACCCGGACACGGGCACGACCAGCGAGTTCGGCGGCGTCCCGCACCTGGAGGGGACCGCGGTCCAGGGGGTGGCACCGGTGGGTACGGGCACCTCGTTCGTGGCCCGCGGCGCCCTGGACCTCGCCGAAGGCGCAGGGGTGTGGAGAGTCGGACCAGGGGGTGCGCGGCTCGTCGGCGACATCGAGACGTTCGAGCGGACCCACGACCCCGACGGGGCGGTCTGGAAGGACCCGCGGTGCGAGGACTACGGCGGCTTCTCCGAGGGTCCGCAGTCCAACCCCTACAAGCTGGCCAGGCTGTCGGGCGGCGAGGTCGCCCTGGCCGACGCCGCGGGCAACACCGTGCTGAGCGTCCGGGCGAACGGCCGGGTGGAGACCATGGCCGTGCTCACCCCGCCCCTGGACGAGCACGGGGAGCCTCGCGTGCTCTTCTCGCTGGCGGACGGCACGCCGTGCTACGTCCAGCCGGTGGCGACGGCCGTCACCCTCGGACCGGACGGCGCCCTCTACGTGGGTGAGCTGACCGGAGAGGTCAGCCAGGACCCCGCGCTCATGCTGCAGTCCGGGCTCTCCCGCGTCTGGCGGCTCGAGGCGGACGCCCGCGACGTGCAGTGCCCCTCGGCCGAGTGCACCCTCGTGCTGGAGGGGATGACGTCCGTCGTGGACCTCGACTTCTCCCCGGAGGGTGACCTCATGGTCACCGAGCTCGACGAGGCCGGCTGGCTGGCGATGCTCGTGGGCGCGGCGGAGGGCGGGGCCGTCCACCGCTGCGACGTCGCCGCGGGCACGTGCACCGTGGCGGCGGACGGGCTCACGATGCCGAACGCCCTCGCCTATGACCGCGACGGCCAGGCGTGGCTCCTCGATAAGATCCTCTTCGACCCCCGGGTGCGGGCGATCGACCTCGGGTGAGGACCTCGGGTGGGGACCGTGACCCTCACCCGGACCAGGTGACGTGGCCCCGGTTTGCTCGGGGGATCGGGGCCACGTCACCGCCGGGGCTGGACAGGTCGGCCGGCTGGGCACGTCGGCCAGCTGGGCACGTCGGCCGGCTGGGCACGTCGGCCGGCTTTGACGGTGCGCACCAGGGTCTCGTCGTCGTCGCGGTGGGACGCAGGCCGCCCAAGAGCCTCTGGCCCCACCCCGGCGTGTCGCGCACTGTGCACCAGCCGCTGCGGCGTGTCGCGCGCCTGGACCCCGGTGCTGCAGCACGCGACACGCCGCAGCGGGAGCGCCGGCATGTCACCAGCCGCATCCCACCGCGTGCGAGCCGTCGCTGGTCCTGGCCCCGTGGCCCCGTGGCCCCGTGGGGACCGCAGCCCGCCGCCCGCCGCCCGACCCGGCAGACTGGCCGGATGACGTCCTGGTCCAGCAACCCCTCGGCCCGCCGGTGGTCGCTGCCCGACGCCACGGGCGGCGCCCGCGACTTCCACCGCACCCTGCCCGGCTACGCCCCGAGCCCCCTCGTCAACCTGCCGGCCCTGGCCGAGGAGCTGGGCGTGGGCCGGGTGCTGGTCAAGGACGAGTCCTCCCGCCTGGGCCTGCCGGCGTTCAAGATCCTGGGCGCGTCCTGGGCCTGCCGTCAGGTGCTCGACCGGTCCCCCGGCGCCGAGCTGGTCACCGCCACCGACGGCAACCACGGGCGGGCGGTCGCCCGGACGGCCCGGGAGCTGGGCACGACCGCCACGGTCTTCGTCCCCGCCGTCATGCCCGCCAGCACGGCCGCGCTCATCGAGGGCGAGGGGGCGCGGGTGGTACGGGTCGACGGCGACTACGACGACGCGGTCCGGGCGGCGGCGGACCACACGGCGGCACCGGGCCGGGAGCTCGTGCAGGACACCGCCTGGGAGGGATACGAGGACGTGCCGGGCTGGATCGTGGAGGGCTACCGGACGCTGGTCGAGGAGGTCGACGAGCAGCTGGGACGCCGACCCGACCTGGTCGCCGTCCCCGTGGGCGTCGGCTCCCTGGCCCAGGCGGTGGTGTCGCACTACCGGCAGCCCGAACCCGTGGACGACCCGGACGGACCCGCGGACGACCCGGACGGACCCACGGACGACCAGGACGGACCCGTGGACGACCAGGACCGTCCCGCCGCCCCGCACCCGACCCGGGTCCTGGCCGTCGAGCCTGCGACCGCAGCCTGCCTGCTCACCAGCCTGCGCGCGGGCTCACCCACCTCGGTCCCCACGGCCGGCACCGTCATGGCCGGGATGAACTGCGGCACCGTCTCCGCCCTCGCCTGGCCGGTCCTGCACGACGGGTGCGACGCCGCGGTCGACGTCACCGACGAACAGGCCCTGACCGCCTCCCTCGACCTCCAGGAGCTCGGCGTCTCCTCGGGCCCCTGCGGCGCAGCCACGCTGGCCGGCGTCCGCGCCGCGCTCGGCAACCTCACACGACGGGCCGACCTGGACCTCCCGGCGGACGCCGTCGTCGTCCTGCTCAGCACGGAAGGGGTCGATGCGGCATGACCGACGTGATCACGCCCTTCGACGTCGAACGCGCACTCGGCGGGCAGCTGCGCGACTGGCGCCATCACCTGCACCGGCACCCGGAGACCGCGTTCGAAGAGCACGCCACGGCCGACGTCCTCGCCACGACCCTCGAGAACCTCGGGTATGCCGTCGCCCGCGGCGTCGGGGGCACCGGCCTGGTCGCCTCGCTCACCCGGGGCGACGCGGCGAACCGGAACAGCGCCCCCGCCTTCCCCGCCGGTGACGAACCGGAGCCCGAGCGGCCACGGGCGGTCGGCCTGCGCGCCGACATGGATGCGCTGCCCATCCAGGAGGTCGAGGGCCGTGAGCACGGGTCGACCAACCCCGGGGCCATGCACGCCTGCGGCCACGACGGGCACATGGCGATGGCCCTGGGCGCCGCCGCGGTGCTGGCCGAGGAGGGCGGCTTCGAGGGAACGGTCCGGCTCGTCCTCCAGCCGGCCGAGGAGCCCGGCCGCGGCGCGCAGGCGATGCTCGACGACGGTCTGCTGCAGCGGTTCCCGCTCGACGTGCTCTACGGTCTGCACAACCTGCCCGGCATCCCGGCGGGGCACCTGCACGTGCGCCCGGGCAGCATCATGGCCAGCGAGGACAACTTCACGATCACCGTCCACGGCCGCGGCGGGCACGCCGCCCGTCCGGAGGCGGTCGTCGACCCGCTCGTGGCCGGCGCCGAGATCGTGCTGGCGCTGCAGACGGTCGTCGCCCGCAACGTCGAGCCCCTGCGCCCGGCCGTCCTGTCCTGCACCGGGTTCGAGACCGACGGTGCGCGCAACGCCATACCCTCCACGGTCCGGATCACCGGGGACACCCGCAGCTTCGACCCGCGGGTCCAGGCGCTGCTGGAGGAACGGATCCGGGCGGTCGCGACCGGGGTCGCGTCCGCGCACGGCGCCAGGGCGGAGGTGACCTACACCCACGAGTTCGCCCCGACGGTCAACGACCCGCAGGTCACCGCCCGGGCGGTCGCGGCCGCGGTCGCCGCGCTCGGCGAGGGCCGGGTCGTCGCCGACTGCGACCCGGTCATGCCGAGCGAGGACTTCGGGGTGCTCGCCCGGCACGTCCCGGCGTGCTTCGCGCTGCTGGGCAACGGCACCGGGCCCGGCCGCGGCGGGACGCCCCTGCACAGCGCCGACTACGACCTGAACGACGAGATCCTTCCCGCCGGGGTGGCGTTCCTCGTCCAGGCGGTCCGGGCCGAGCTGCCGCCGACCTGATCCTCCTCCCCGCCCCACCGGTGAGGCGCGGCCGGGCGTCAGTACAGGAACATCGGCTTCCCGCGCACGTGCCGCACCATCGGCCGGTAGTTCGCCGTGTCGTAGAGCTCGCCCACGTCGACCCGCTTGACGCCCTCCCCGGTCACCGAGATCGGCACGCTGCTGTAGCTGCCGTTGCGCAGCGCCACCATCCGCCCGGTCGACCCGTCCAGCGCCAGGTCGGCGGCCATGACGGCGTAGTTCGTGGCGACCATGAGGTCCAGCGAGTCCGGGCTGCCCGACCGCATGAGGTAGCCGACCTGCTGGTAGATGATCCCCTCCCCCGTGCGCTCCTTGATCAGCTCGCCGGTCACCTGCCCGATGCCGCCCAGCTTGCGGTGGCCGTAGGCGTCGGCCTCCCCCGAGAGCATCATGTCGCCGCCGCGGACGGTGGCCCCCTCGGAGATCGTCACCATCGCGTAGTTCGACGGGTTCGCCGCCTTGTCCGCCATCAGCAGCTCGCAGACCCGGTCGATGTCGAAGGGCACCTCCGGGATCAGGGCACGGTCCACCCCGGCGAGGTATGCCGTGATCAGCGAGGTCTCCCCGGAGTAGCGCCCGAACAGCTCGACCACCGCGATCCGCTCGTGCGACCCGGTCGAGGTGCGCAGGTTGTGGATGAACTGCACGCCCCGCGTCACGGCCGTGGAGAAGCCGATGCAGTAGTCGGTGCCGTTGACGTCGTTGTCCATCGTCTTGGGGATGGCGATCGTCGGCACGCCCTCCTGGTGCATCCGCAGCCCGTAGGACAGGGTGTCGTCGCCCCCGATCGGGATGAGCACGTCGATGCCGGCGGCCTCGATCACCCGCAGCACGTGCGGTGTGAGGTCGTGCGGGCCGGCACCCTCGACCGAGTCGGCCAGGAAGTCCGGCACGTCGCCGGTCTTCACCTTCCCGGGGTTGGTCCGCGAGCTGTGCAGGAACGTCCCACCGGTGCGGTCGACGGTGCGCACGCCCACCGGGTCGAGGTCCAGGAGGTGCTCGGCCACCGACGACGGGTCGTCCAGGTCGGTGCTCAGCAGACCGCCCCACCCCCGCCGGATGCCGGTCACCTGGTGGCCCTGCTCGTGGACCCGGTTGACCACGGCCTTGATGCAGGGGTTGAGCCCCGGGACGTCTCCGCCGCCGGTGAGGATGCCGATGCGCACGTGCTTCTCCTGCCGCTCTGGCCGGAGCAGCTGCGCCCCGGCCGTCGTGTTGGTGCGCGTCAGGCTAACGGAGGCACGCCCCCCGGCGCTCGACCCGCCGCCGCGCCGCCTGCGCGACTAGGGTCGCTGCATACCCTGCACCACCCCGCAACCACCCACTGCACCACGCAACGACGGGAGCACCCCATGGTCTGGCACGACGTCGTCGTCGTCGGCGGAGGCAACGCCGGCATCTCCCTGGCCGCCCGGCTGCGGCGGATCGGCGCCCGTGACGTCGCGATCGTCACGCCCGACCGCCCGCACCGCTACCGGCCGATGCTCAACTACGTCGCCGGCGGGCAGGCGTCGATGAGCGAGCTGACCCGCGAGGCCGCCGACGTCGCGCCCGACGGGTGCACCTGGCTGCGCTCCCGCGCCGTCGCGGTCCACCCGGAGCAGCGCGAGCTGGAGCTGGAGGGCGGCGAACGGGTCGGCTACGGCGACCTCGTGCTGGCCCCCGGGCTCACCGAGGACCTGGAGGGCATGCCCGGTCTGGCGGCGGCGATGGAGGCGGGGTGGTCCACCACCGCGCACCTGGAGACGCAGGCCGAGCGCACCTGGACCGCGATCAGGGGTATGACGCGGGGCCGGGTGGTCTTCACCATCCCTCCGGAGCCCTCCCCCTGCGGGGGCACGGCGCTCAAGCCCCTGTTCCTGGCCGTGGACCACTGGCGCGAGCAGGGGGTCCTGGCGGGGATCGACGTGCACCTGGTCACGCCGTACTCCTCGGTGCTGGACCTACCGTTCGCCGACCGCCGGCTGGAGCCGCGCCTGGCCGAGGCGGGCGTGAGCGTGCACCACGGGTCCACGGTCGCGGCCGTCGACCACCAGGCCCGCACCGTCACCCTCGCCGGAGCCGCCAGCGGGGTGCTGCTCGACGAGGTCGACCACGCGTTCGTGGTGCCCCACTACCGCGGGCCGGAGTGGCTGGCGCCGCTGGCGGGCGGGACCGCCGGGCAGGTGGACGTCGACCCGGGGACGATGGCCCACCGCACGGCGCCGCGGGTGTGGAGCCTCGGCGACGTCGCGGCGCTGGGCACCCGGCCCTCGGGCGGGGCGCTGCGCCGCCAGGTCGAGATCCTCGCCGACAACATCCGCGCCGCCCGGCTGGACGAGCCGCTGAAGGACTACGACGGCTACACGATCGTCCCGATCACCGTCGACCGCCGGCACCTGTTCCTCGCGGAGTTCGACCGGACCGGCGCCCAGCAGCAGACGACGGGCCTGGTCGACCTGACGGTGCCGCGCCGCTGGTTGTGGGCGTTCGACCGGTATGTCGAGCCGATGATCTACTTCCGGTCGCTGCTCAAGGGGCGGCTGATCCCCTGAGTCCGGCCTCGCGTAGAGGCGGCTGCAGAGACCCGTGCTGCCCTCCCTCCTGGAGGTCATGAACCGGGCGGCCCTCCGGTTCTCCGGGCGCCACCTGCGGACCCGTCCGGGCCGCGGACGGACGGGAGCTGAGGCTCAGAGGCTCTCGGCGACCGACCGCAGGTACTGCACCAGCGCCCGGGGCGCGGACCGCGGTGCCGCCTGCTCGACCACGGCGTTGTAGTTGGTGTTGGTGTTGACGTCGTAGGTCAGGATGCGGCCGTCGACGGACTCGATGAACTCGATGCCGCAGACCTCGATGCCGTTGGTGCGGGCGAACGCCAGGTACTTCTCGATGATCGGGTGGTCGAAGCCCTCCCGCAGGGAGAAGAGCTGCTGGCCGATCTCCGGTGCCAGCGTCGCACCGGGCGGCATGATCGGCTGACCGGTCGCCGGGTCGACCGCGCAGGCGTCGGCCGGGCACAGCTGGAAGCCGCCGCGCGCGGTGTCGGCCTCGATGGCGTAGATGAACTCCCCGCCGACGATCTCGACCCGGGTGATGCTCGGGCGGGCGGGCACGACATACTCCTGGATCAGGGTGATGCCGTCCTGCGGCTCCTCGAACTCCTCGGAGTGCACGTAGTCCGCCAGCTCGGCGTGGTCCTCGAACTTGCGCACGCCGAGCCCCTTGCCGCCCTGGTTGTGCTTGGTGACGAAGGGCGCGGGCACCGCCGCGGCCGCCTGGACCACGTGCTGGCGGCCGATCGCGGCCACGGTGCGCGGGGTCTCGATGCCGGCGGCCCGGAGGCGGGCGAGCTGGTCGACCTTGCTCATCTCCAGCTCGAGCACCTGGCGCCCGTTCACGGTGCGCCGACCGTGGGACTCCAGCCAGGACAGCACGGCCCGGGTGTAGTCCTTGGACAGGTGGTGCTCCCGGGTGTGCGCCGAGGCGCTGATCCGCGACCAGAAGACACCCTCGGGCGGCGTGGAGTCCAGGTCCAGGACCCCGTCGGTGAGAAGCCACTCCTCGACGTGGACGCCCTCGGCGGCGAACGCCTCGGCGAAGGGCGGGAACCACTCGGGGTTCTCGTGCAGGGCGTAGATCGTGGGGGTCGTCATGGTGATCAGCTGTCCTTTCAAAGGAAGATGCCGTGGCCCGGGCCCATGGGCAGGTCCAGGAAGAAGGAGACGGTCAGCACGGAGGCCCGGGCCAGCCGGAGACGATGGAGAAGGGCAGCCCCGGGCGAGGCAGCCGTCTCCTCGGTCAGGTGGACCGGTAGGCACGGCTCGGCAGTCCTCGATCCATGACACGTCACCTTAGGTAAAGAGTAGGTGATGTTATGCATCGATGAGGTCGGTGTTACCTCACCCCCGCATTCCCGACCCGGCGAAGTACTACGATGGGGCGTAGTGAGGAAGTGACGCCACGTGCGCGTGTCCACCCGGCCCCAGAGCCCGCCCTCCCCCGTGCCGGTCGATCGAGCAGCCCGGTCCGGCGCACGGGTCGCGCTCGCCACGGGGGCCCTGACCCTGATCACCTTCGCCCTTGCCCTGACGGCGCTGCCGGACCGGGTGCCCTACCCGTTCACCGACGAGGTGATCGCCGCACAGTGGCCCGGGGACTACCTCTGGATGTACCCCGCCATGGTGCTGATGGTGCTCTTCGTCGCCCTGGTCGCCACCGTCCACGAGCGCACGGCCCCGGAACGGAGGGTCCACAGCCTCCTCGCGGTCGCGCTGGCGGCGATCGCCGCCGGCGTCCTGCTGGTCGACTACTGGGTGCAGGTGACCGTGCTGCCCGTGAGCCTGGCCAAGGGTCAGCTGGACGGATGGTCGATGCTCACGCAGTACAACCCCAACGGGGTCTTTCTCGCCCTGGAGGAGCTGGGCTACGTGCTGATGAGCCTGGCACTGCTCAGCCTCGTGCCCGCCCTGCCGACCGGGACCCGTCCCGCTCGCGTCCTGCGCCGGCTGTTCGTCGGGAGCGCGGTGGCCGTGGCCGTCTCCTTCGCCGTGGTCACCGCCCTCGAGGGGCCGGACCGGGGCGACACCTTCGAGATCCTCGTCATCTCGCTCGTGTGGCTGACCCTGCTCGTCGCCTCCCCCCTCCTCGCCCTCGTCCTGCGATCCCCGAAGGAGCACGCATGACCACCTCCGCCCCCCGCTCGGTCCCTCTCTGGTCCCTCCTCGTCGCCGTCCTCGTGCTCGTCTCCAGCGTCACGGGCCTGACCGACCCCGACGTGTACGCGCAGGAGACCCTCAACTGGGCCACCCAGGCCAAGGGGCAGGACGTGGGCAACCTCCTGGCCGTCGCCGTCCTGCTCGTCTCGGCCGACCGCTGGCGCCGCGGGTCGTCCCGTGCGGGCCTGGTCTGGCTCGGCACCTGCTCTACCTCGTCTACGCCTTCGTCGTGTATGCCGTGGCCGTGCACCTCAACGACCTCTTCCTGGTCTACGTCGCCGTCCTCGGCCTCAGCGCCTGGGCGCTCGTCTTCCACCACGGCCCGCTGCGCCGGGCCGACCTCACCTTCCCGGCAGGCCGGGTGCGCCGCACGGCTGCAGCAGTGAGCATCGGCGTCGGTGTGCTCTTCGGCGGCCTGTGGCTGGGCGAGCTGGTCCCGGCGCTCCTCGCGGGCGAGGTGCCGGCGAGCATCGTCGAGGCGGGCCTGTGGGTCAACCCGATCCACGTCGTCGACCTGTCGATGGTGCTGCCGGCCTTCGTCCTCACCGGCGTGGCGGCCTGGCGCGGCCGGGCGTGGGGCCTGCTCTGGCTGGGCCCCTGGCTGGTCTTCTCGGCCCTGATGGGAACGAGCATCGTGGCCGCCATGCTGCTGATGGCCGCAGGCGGGCAGACCGGCACGCTGCCAGCCACCGTTCTGGTCTCGGTGGTGACGCTCTTCAGCCTCGCGACCTCCGTCGCCTACCTGGCGGGGTCGGACGAACCCCTGCCAGGGTCGCCTCACACCTCCGAGTCGAGCAGCTCCTTGAGGTTCGCGTCGACCTCGCCCAGGTAGGACTCCTCGAACCCGAACAGCCCGAAGTGCCCGGCGATCGAGTGCAGCGTGCGCAGCTCGCTGCCCGCCACCATCGCCTGCTCCCGCTCGCAGTCGCGGGGCGGGAAGAACATGTCCTCGTCGATCGGCATGACGAAGGTCTTCGCGCTGATCCGGCCGAGGGCCGCGGCCAGGTCGCCGTCGCTGTTGCGCGCGACGTCGCCTCGCTGCCACTTCCACGCCATGGACAGCAGCGCGTTCGGGTCCATCGCCGCGAACGTTGGCCGTAGGAAGCGGTCCCGGAACTCCTCGAAGGTGTCCCAGGTGACGTCCGGCAGCTCCACGGTGCGCCAGAACTCCGACCGCCAGAACTCGGTGGACAGGCCCATCACGGCCCAGATGTCGGCGTGCCGGCGCAGCCCCTCGCCGACGTCGGCGACGGCGGCATACTCCCCGCCGTTCCATCCCGGGTCCGAGGTGATGGCGTCCATGAGCGTCTGGGTGAACAGGAAGTCGTGCGGGGTGTTCTGCGCGGTCCCGGCGATCATCGCGGCCCGCTGCACCTTCTCCGGGAAGCGCACCGCCCACTCCCAGGTCTGCTGCGCGCCCATCGACCCGCCGACCACGAGCGCCAGCTGCTCGATGCCGAAGACCTCACGCAGCAGCTGCTCCTGGGCCCGCACGTCGTCGCCGATCCGCACGTGCGGGAAGGAGGACATGGCGATCTCGCCGTCGGTGTTGTGCGGGGAGGTCGACAGGCCGTTGCCGATCTGGTTGACGACGACGATGAAGTACCTCGAGGGGTCCAGCGCCCGCCCCTCGCCGATGTAGGCCAGCTCCCACGTCTGGTGGGTGCCGGAGAACCAGGTGGGGATGAGGATCGCGTTGTCCTTGGCCTCGTCGAGCTCGCCGTAGGTCGCGACCGCCAGCTGCAGGTCGGGGATGACCCCGCCCTCCTCCAGCTCGAACCGGCCGATCGAGCGGAGCTCGTAGGCTCCCTGCACCTCGGGGCTGTAGAACGGGTTCTCCAACGTCATCTCTGTCTCCTCGTCGAGCAGGGTCGGGGTGCGGCGAGCCTACCCAGGGGTCGGTGTCGACGGGCGCTCCCCCACCCGTGGACGGGTCTGCTGGATGGGGATCGTTGAGAGACCTCGTGGCCGAGGGCTGCCGGTCGTCGTGGTCACGCTCGACATCAGCCGTTCACCGGTCGACGATCACCCCGTAGTAGTCGCGGTCCAGCACCATCGCCGAGTAGTAGAACCGCCGGTCGACCTCGTCGGAGACCGCCTGCCGGTAGCCCTCCGGCACCTCCACCCCCTCGGCGGGCGTGAACTCCTGGGCCACCGCGTCATACCTCCCCTTGTCGGTGAGGAAGCTCCGGTCGCTGAAGATCACCAGCGGCTCGGCGTCGGAGAAGACGTCCCGGCCCATGAGCAGTCGCGAGTCGAACTCCAGGCCCATGAGGTTAGACACCGTCGGGATGATGTCCATGCTGGAGACCGGCTCGTCGACCGTCTCGGGCTCCATCCCCTCGGCGTGGACGACGAGGCCGTTGCGGTAGAGCTCGACGTCGTCCACCTCCTGCCCCGCCAGCTCCTCGATCTGCCCCCGCGTCAGCCCGTAGGGGTAGTGGTCCGAGCTCAGCACGATGAGCGTCCGGTCGGCGACGCCGGCCTCCTCCAGCTCCTCCAGCAGCAGCTCCAGCGCCCGGTCCAGCTCGATCTGCGTCGCCAGGTAGGCCCTGCCCGCCTCGGAGTAGGGCAGGTCCTCGACGAGCTCACGGTTCTTCGCGGCGATGAAGTTGCCGCCGAAGTTGTACTGCAGGTGTCCGCTGACGGTCATGTAGTAGGCGTGGAAGGGCTCCTGCTCGAGCACCTCGGCCGCGGTCAGCTCGATCATCTCCACGTCCGACTCCGGCCAGGTGGGGGTCACGTCCAGCCCGCTGCCCAGTCCCTTGTAGTCGTAACCGAGGTTCGGGTGCGACACGTCCCGCCGGTAGTAGTCGTAGGTGTGGTTGTGGTAGGCGAAGGTCGCGTAGCCCAGGCGGCCCAGCTGGTTGCCCATCGCGAACGGCATCGCGTTGTCGCCGGACTGGTACATGCTCCAGACCCCGCTCTTCGGGATGAGCCCGGTGGTGGCCACGTACTCCCCGTCCGAGGTGCTCACGCCCCACAGGGGGGTGTAGAAGTCGGTGAACCGGAACCCCTCCTGCGTCAGCTTGTGCAGCGTGGGCGTGACCTCGGGGTCGACGGCGAGGTGGGAGAAGCCCTCGGCGGTGACGAACACGAGGTTGTAGCCCTCGAACCGGCCGGTGTGCTCGTTCTGGGCGGTCGGTTCCCGCGCGGCGAAGTACTCGTGCAGGGCGCGCAGCTCCTCGTCGTCCTCCTCGGCGGCGAGCCGCTCGAGGTCGATGTCCAGCACGTTGTGCTCGACCACCGCCTCCCGGGTGGGCTCCGCCCGGCCACCCGCGGTCTGCCTGGCCCCTTCCGCGGAAGGCTGCTCGGTGCCGGCCCCGTCGGGGGTATGCCGTGGGGGCGCCACCGCGGCAGGAGGCGGCTCCTCCCCACCGAGGCCGAGCAGGTTGCGCTGCAGGTCGACCCGCATGGTGGTCACCAGGCCGAGCCGGTTGACCGCCGTGACCGGGTGCTGGTCGCGGTAGTACATGTCGTAAGCGCTGTTCTGCCCCCGGTCGCCGAGGTTGATCCCGGCCAGGGCCACGCCGACGGCCAGGGCCAGCAGTCCCACTGTCACGGCCTGCTGCCGCCAGGAGGCACGCGGGCGGGCGCCCGCCCGCCACCGCGACGCGAGGAAGATCACGAGCGGGACGGACAGTGCCAGCAGCCACCAGACGTTCTCACCGACCTTGCCCGCGATGTCGGCCGCGAACTCGGCCACCTGTCCGGCGTTGGTGGCGGAGAAGACGGTGTAGAAGGTGCCGAAGATGTCGTAGTAGATCAGCTGCGACATGAACAGCAGCGTGAGGAACGCCAGGGCGAGCCCCACCACCGCGTCGCGGGCCCGCCCGGGCAGCAGGCCGGCCACCAGCGAGATCACCAGGGCTGCGACCCCGGCGAAGACCGCGGCCCAGACGAGCCCGACGGTCAGGAAGGGCGCCTCGGTCCGAGCTCGCAGGACCAGCTCGAGGAAGAGGACCGCGACCAGGAGGAACCGCACGAGGGCGAGCGGCCTCACGCCGGCACCCCGACCGGGGCGCCGACGAGCTGTCACGGGCGGCGTCGATCCACCACCCGGCGTCGTCGCCGGTCCCATCCGTCCACGGTATGCGTCATGCGCCGCCTCCTCGTCGCCATCGCGGTGGTGTGTCGTGCCAAGGCACACCTGGGGCGTCGCGAAGGAGCTGGTGCACGCTCAGCCGGAGCGGGTGCACGCGCTCAGCCGGAACTGGTGACCGGGCCCTCCCGGACCAACGCGTCGACCTGGTGCTCCCACCGCTCCTCCGTGGGAGAGACCGAACGGACGAGCCAGGTCGCTCCGGCGTCGGCGTACTCCTGCACGGGCACGCCCGACGCGGGGTCCACCACGACGTCCCAGCCCGGGCTGGCCCCGGTGCCGTCCAGGGCCAGGTAGTCGGCCAGCTGCGCCGGGGTGAGGTGGTCGTCGCGACCGATCGGCACGATCCCGTCCCAGCGACGGGCCCGGGCCAGGGGCCGGCGGTGGGGCGCCACCCCGGCGACCCAGATCGGCGGCCGGGGCTGCTGCACCGGGCGTGGGTGCAGGTCGGCCCTGACGCGGTAGTGGTCGCCGTCGACGTCCGTGGGGCCGCGCAGCAGCTGGTCGACGACGTCGAGCGCCTCGTCCAGCATCGCGGCGCGTAGGCGCGGGTCGGACTCCTCCCCCAGGTCGGCGAAGTCCCGGTCCGGCGGCTCCCCGAGGCCGACCCCGAGCACCGCCCGGCCGTCGCTGAGCCGGTCCACCGTCGTGAGCTGCTTCGCGACGGCATAGGGGCGTCGGCGCGACAGCGGGGTGACCAGGGTGCCCAGGCGGACCGTCGCCGTCACGGACGCCAGCGCCCCGAGCATGACCCACGGGTCCAGCGGGGCCGCCCCGGGCCGCCACTGCACGTGGTCCCACAGGAACACGCCGTCCCAGCCGCTGACCTCGGCCTCCCGGGCCCAGCCAACGACCCGGGCAGGATCGGTGAACGGGGGGATGTTGATGCCGAACCTCATGACCCCAGGCTAGACACGCGAGAGTCCGGGGCGCCGCATACGGACCTGTCGTCCACCCAGACTCACCGGGCATGCCCGGGGCATGCCCGAGGGCCGGCGGTTCGGGAGGCACCCGGGCACGGCTGCGCCCGGCGGTGGGGGATGAGACCGGGCACGGCCGCGACCCGCTGTTCGGGGATGAGATGGGGCATGGGTGTGGCCCGGCCGGTGGTGGGCCGGGTGCGGGGCGGGGTCATCTCAGGTGCCAGGTGGTGCCGTGGGCGGTGATGGTGGCGGTGAGCCCCTTGTCGTGGACCCAGGTGTGGTGGCGTGGGCAGAGGAGGGCGTAGTTGGACAGGTCCGAGCGGCCACCTCGGGCCCAGGGCACGATGTGGTGGGCCTCGCACCAGGTCGCCGGGACGGTGCACCCGGGGATGGTGCAGCCGCGGTCGCGCACGGCCAGGCGCAGGCGCTGCCCGGGGGTGACCAGGCGCTTGCGGCGGCCCTGGTCCAGCACCTCACCCTCGCTGCCCAGGACCATCGGGACCAGGTCGGCCTCGCACGCCAGCCGGCGCACCGACTCCGCGGCGACCAGGTCGCCCTCCAGGGTGGCGCCGCACCCGGGCACGAGCCCACCGGTGTCGGCCAGGTCGGCGCGCAGGGTGTCCAGGTCCATGGTCACCACCACGGTGGCCTTGGGCGTGGTGGGCTCACCTCTGGTGCCGGCCACACCGCGGCGCAGCACCGTCATCAGCGCGTCGTACCGCCGTTGCCCGGGGGTGCGGGTGTCCTGCTGGCCGGTGGCCTCGACCTCCTCGGCGGTGGCCGGCGCGGCCAGGGGTGACCTCAGGATCGCGCGGACGGCCTGGTAGTCGCCGTCCTGCCCGAAGGTCATGATGATCCGCTGCACGGATCCGTCGGCCAGGGACGACTCGTGCACGTCGCGCAGCTGGTGCTGGGCCCGGCGCCGCTCCTCGTGCTCCTTCTCCGGCAGGCACGCGGCCAGCAACCGGCCGCTCACCCGGGCGACGTCCCCCTCCTCGAACACCGGGTTGCACCCGGCGTCGGCCAGCAGCCCCACCGCCTGCTCGTAGTCCTGCGGGGACAGCGCCCCCCGGATCCGGGCCAGCGCCCGGTGCAGGCTGGCCGCCCGGGCCAGCGGCATGCCGCCGGACAGCACCCCCTCCAGCAGGGGTGCGTGCACCCCCTCCTGCCCGGCCCGGGCCAGGCGCACCAGGTCGTGCAGCACACCCCGGGGCACCTCCGGGCAGCGGGCGCGCAACCAGTCGGTCAGGGTCATCCCGGCCGCGGTGGGCAGCCCCCGGCCGGCGGCCTCCACCGCCAGCCGCACCCGAGCCCGCTCCACCGCCCCCGCCACCACCGACACCGCACCCAGGGCCGCGTCCAGCTCGACGTCCTGCACCAGCGCCACGTCCTGAGCCGCCAGGTCGGCCAGGGTGGCCTCCCGGCCCGCCTCCCGCAGACACCCCACCACCCGCTCCCCCGGCAACCGCGCAGCGGGCAGCCGACCCTCCCCGACCAGCGCCCCCGCCGAGGTCCGCAGCACCTCCCCACCCCAGGACTCCCTCATAGGACAAACGTACGAGACGGGTCCGACACACCTGCCGTCTCCTTTGTCATCTCGCAGGGCCAGACACCTGCCGTCTCCTCCCCGGGCGACAGCACCTGCTGGCACGCCTTGGCAGGGACAGGGTGCGGGTGCGCGACGCCGATCACCCGGGTGCATCATGGAAGCACCAGGAGGCGTTCCATGACGACAAGGGCTGGCAAGGATGAGCAGAGGAGCGTTGCCGGTGGCTGTCGGTGCCGCCGCCATCGGAGCTGCTGCGATCGGCGCCGTCGCGGTCCTGGGGAGGGGGTTGCTCCGCAGCCGACCGGCCGTGCCACGTCGCTCAGGTGCCTCCTCGACAGGGATGGACTACCTCGCGCTGGGTGACGGACCCCGCACCCTGCTGTTCATCCCCGGCGGGCCGGGCAGCGAGATCCCGACCGGTCCCATGGCCGGCGTGATGACCCGTCAGCACACCCCCTTCGTCCGCGCCGGCTACACCGTCTGGATCGTCACCCGCCGTCGTTCCATGCCCACCACCCACACCGTGGCCGACATGGCCGACGACCACGCGCAGTTCATCGAGGAGCTGCTCGGCGGGCACGTGGACCTCGTCGTCGGCGAGTCCTACGGCGGCATGATCGCGCAGTACCTCGCGGCCCGGCACCCCTCGCGCGTCGGCAGGGTCGTCCTGGCCCTGGCCGCGGCGACCATCAGCGACGAGGGGAAGGACCTCGACGTGCGCTGGGCGACCGCCCGCGGGGAGGGCCGGCACGCGCAGGCGGGCGAGGTCTTCCTCGAGTATGTCGTGCCCGGACCCGGGCGGGCCTGGCTCCGCCGGGCCCTCGGCCCGGTGGCGGGCCAGCTGTTCGCCCGCTCGGCCGTCCCCGCCCAGGACCTGCTGGTGGAGGCCCGGGCCGAGGCCGCCTTCGACGCCCGCGACGTCCTCGCGCACATCCAGGCACCTGTCCTGATCCTGTGCGGCGACGAGGACGAGTTCTTCTCCCCCGCCGCCGTGCAGGAGACTGCGGACCTCATCCCCGACGCCACGGTCCGGCTCTACGAGGGCAAGAACCACGTGGGCGCGGCGATGAGCGGCCGCATCCCGACGGACGTGCTCGCGTGGATCGAAGCGGACGGGGCATACGCGGCGGACGGGGCATACGCGGCGGACGGGGCATACGAGGCGGACGAGACCAACACCGCGACTCCCCCCTCCTGACCGGACCGGACGAACCAGCGCCGGCGCACGTCGTCGACACCCCCCGCCCCGCTCACCACCTCCGGCGCGGCCACCGCCTCCGCCGCTTCCCCCGCTCCCAGCGCACCTCCACCCCGCGCTCCCGCGCCATCCGCTCGATCAGGTGGCTCACCTCCTGGTTCGCGTACTTGTCGTGCGCGTCCCGCACCTCCGTCCGCTTCCCGAACAGCGCGTCCGCCTCGTCGAAGAGAAGCACCTCGCCCGTCTCCTGCGCCCGGTCGAGGAGCCGGGCGAGGTTCTTCTCGGTCTCCCCGACGTAGCGCGACACGACCCGCCGCAGGTCGACGCGCCGCACGGCGGCCGGCTCCTCGACGACGGCCGGGACCACCAGGCTCGAGGCGACCGGAGGGGCGGACTCCGCCGGCGGCATACCCTCCCCCGACGCCACCGGGGTCTGCAGGGTCACCGTGTGCACCGCGAACTCGGCGGGCCGCACAGGGGCGAACCACAGCCGCACCACGACCCGCCCGGTCAGCTCGTCGGCCTCGGTCATCGTCTCCCCGGGTCCGCAGCGGACCCCGTACGCCTGCTCCGCCTTGGCCCCCTGCAGCCCGCCCCGCCGCCACAGCTGATCCAGGAAGTCCTCCGTCAGCTGCCGGACCCGCCCCCACAGCGCCGGCTCGCTCCGCTCCTCCTGCACGAATTCCAGCCCGGTGGTCACCGAGCCCAGCACGTGGTCGGTGAGCCGCCGCACGCTCAGGTAGCGCACGAACGGGTCCGCCGCCAGGGCTCCTGCGAGCGTCCGGCCGCCCCAGACGACCAAGTCCCGGCCGGGCAGATCGCGCAGCGGGTTGACCCCGGCCTGGACCAGAAGGTCCACCTGCGGGCCCGCCAGCGTCTCGGCGAGCCCGTCCACCCCGCGGAGCTCGACCCCGGCGGGCGCCTTCCACACCCCACGCTCCGCGTCCGTGCGCGCGACCACCCCGGCCACCGCGCCCGACGGCGGCACGCCCACCCCGCCGACGACGACCCAGGGGTGGTATGCCGTCGCCCGCTCCCGCTCCTGCCCCACCTGCTGCAGCGCGGACTCGGGCACGGGTCCCCACGGGCCGGGCGGCAGGTCGAGCAGCAGCACCGCGCGGCGTGCCGCGCACCACCCGAGCGCGACACCCACCTGGTCGGGGTGGGCCGCGGTGAGGCCGGGCAGCGCCAGCACGGTGATCCCGGTGCCGTCCAGCGCGTGCAAGCCCCCCGGACCCTGCACCGGCACCAGCTGCTCGGGCGCCGGTCCGGCCGCTCGCACGACCACGGCGCTGCTCCCGCCGTTGGCGAAGAACAGGTCGACCGCGTGGCCCAGCGGGCGGTCCGCGTCCAGGCTGGGCCCGAAGATCGCGTGGTAGTGCCCCGCGCTGGCGACGGTCACTGGCATGTCGACCGGCCCGGCGTCGGCGGCCCCGACGAACCCGGTCACCGACGTCGGCAGCGGCTGGATCGGGGCGCCCGCGGTGCTGGGCTCGGTGTGCGGCATACGCCATTCAAGCGCCGAGCGCGCCAGGGCGCCACCACTCCGCCGGAGGGGGTGGTGGCGGTGCAGGGCTCCTCGCTCAGTCGCTCTCGTCCAGGCTGTGAATGCTCGTGCCGTCTGGGTCGACGAGCAAGAGCACCGGCTCGGTGGCCGACCCGCCCCGCACGACGACCACGGTCTCGCCCCGGTGGCGGGTCAGGGTCGGGGTCGGAGCAACCGCGCTCGGCACGGCATGACTCGAACCCGGCCCGTCATCCACGGCCCCGAGCAGGACACGACGTGCGGCTCAGCGGCGCACCGCCCCTCCCTCACCCGTCTCCGGGCGAAGCCCCAGCCAGGTCAGCACCGCCAGCACCCGTCGGTGCTCGGACGACTCCCGCAGCCCGAGCTTGACCATGATGCTGGCGACGTGGGTCTCGACCGTCCGGTCGCTGAGGCACAGCCGCGCGGCGATGCCGGCGTTGGTGCGCCCCTCGGCCATGAGGGCGAGCACCTCGCGCTCCCGCGGCGTCAGCAGCGTCAACGGGTCGGCCCGGCCACGACCGCGCAGCAGGGTGGTCACGACCTCAGGGTCCAGCGCCGACCCGCCGGCGGCCACCCGCCGCAGCGCCTCGAGGAACTCGTCCACGTCGAGGACCCGGTCCTTGAGCAGATATCCGAAGCGCCCGCGGGCGACGAGCTCCACGGAGTGCCGGGACTCGACGTGCTGGGAGAGCAGCACGATGCCGAGCTCGGGCCACCGCTCCCGCAGCACCCTGGCGGCCCGGGCACCGTCGTCGGTCAGGTCCGGCGGCATCCGCACGTCGACCACGGCCAGGTCGGGATCGGTTCGCTCCACCGCCTCCACGACCGTGGGCGCGTCACCGGCCCTGGCGACGACCTCGTGGCCGGCGTCCTCCAGCAGACGGCTCAGCCCCTCGCGGAAGAGCACGGAGTCCTCACCGATCACGACGCGCACGGCAGCTCCGCCTCGACGACGGTCCCGTGCCCCGGCGGGCTGGCCACGCTCAGCGAGCCGCCGAGCGCGGCCACCCGGTCCGCCAGACCGGACTGCGCCGCCAGGGTCGCCCCGCCCCGGCCGTCGTCGCTGACCCGCACCACCACGTGGCCGTCCAACCGCTGCACCTCCAGCCCGATGTGGCTCGCCCCGGCGTGCTTGACCGCGTTGGCCAGCGCCTCGCTGATGACGAAGTAGGCTGTGGTCGCGATGTCGTCGGGCAGCACCGCGTCCTGGACCCGCAGGTCGACCTCGACGGGGACCGCGCGCACGAGGCGGGCGAGGGCGGCGGGCAGCCCGTCGTCGAGGCTGCTGGGGCGTATGCCGTGCGCCAGCCGGCGCAGCTCGGCCACCGCGGTCCCCAGCTCGGCGACGCACTCGTCGAGCAGCTCGTCGACGTCCACCGTCCCGTCGCCCAGGTGACGCTGGGCCAGCCGGATGCTCATGCCCAGGGAGACGAGGCGCTGCTGGGCCCCGTCGTGCAGGTCGCGCTCGAGGCGTCGGCGCTCCTCGTAGCCCAGCTGCACCAGCCGTGCCCGGCTGGACTCCACCTGGCGCAGCGCCTCCGCGAGCTCCAGGCGCAACCGCACCATCTCGACGAGACCCGCGGCCCGTCGTCCGACCTGCTCGAGCAGCTCCTCGCTCAGCTGGACCGTGCCGGGCACCAGGGCGGCCACCTGCTCGCCGCCCACGCTCACCGCCACGCCGCCCGCGACCACCTCCCGCCCGTCGACGGTCCGGAAGCCAGCACCTCCCGGCGCCCGGTAGCCCACACGCAGTCCCGGGTCTCGGAGCGCGGTGCGGAGCACGTCGTCGAGCTGCTCCGGCGCAGCGTGCCCGGTGCTGATGTCGCTCTGCAGCCGCTCCAGCGCCGCGTAGGCCGCCCGACGCAGCGGGTAGATCCGCCGGTCCACCTGAGCCTGCAACCGGGCCCGCAGCGGTGAGAGCAGCACCGCGCCCAGGGCGGTGGCCGTCGCGGCGGCCAGCGGGGACTCCCGCCCGAGGGTCACGCCGGTGAGCACGGTCGCCACGGCATACAGGGTGAGCAGGGTCGCCGAGACCAGACCCCAGGTGACCGTCCCGGCCAGGGTGCGGTCCACGTCGTACAGATCGTGGCGGAGCATGGCGATGCCGGTGGTCGCCGGGATGGCGACGAGGCCCGCGAGACCGACGGCCGTGCTGAGCCACAGAGGTCGCCCCCACACCGCGATCTCGACGAGGCAAAGCAGCGGAAAGGCGGCCACGAGCAGCCCGCCGACGGCCAGCCAGCGGATCTGCCGCCGCTGCCGCAGGTCGCTGCGCCGATGGCGCCGCACCAGCGAGAGCGCGCTGGCCAGCGCCAGGAACAGCACGACCACCAGTGCCAGCAGGGACAGGGCGTCCAGCCAGGCCGGCACGGGCCCGAACGGCCGCGCCAGGCCCTCCAGCGGCTCCCGGAACGGCTCGTCCGCCAGTGCCCCACGGGCCTGCAGCACCAGCACGCCCGCGACGAGCACCCACGGCACCCAGCGCCACCGCCGCGACGGCAACCGTCCGTCCGGGAAGTGCAGAAGGAGGAGGGCGACCGTGGCGAGGACCCACCAGGCGCTCTCGGCGAGCACCGCGACGAGCCAGGCCAGCGTCTCTGCCAGCTCGGGACGGCCGCCCAGGACCCGCCGGCCGACGTCGGCGGTGACCGTCACCATGACCGTGAGGCCGACGAGGATCAACCAGGTGCCCACCGGGTTGCCTCCGGTGCCCCGCGCGACGAGCAGACCCAGCACGGTCGAGAGCGGCACCACGGACACCCCCACCGCGAGGGCGAGCAGCGTAGGGGGCGTGGGGGCCATCAGGCCGAGCACGAGGGCGGCGATCAGCATCCCGCCGGTGAGCAACGCACCGGCCGTCGCGAGTCGACGCGGCCACGTCATGGGTCAACTCTAGGGGTGGCCCGGGCGCCGGGCCTCCGTGCTGGCACGGGCGTGAACACCAGCGCTGGCCACGATGTGCCCGGTCGCTCCGATCCCTAGCGTCGGCAGGAAGGGACCACGCACCAGGAGGACGTCATGACCACCGCGCACGGCAAGGAAACCCGCACCGCCACCTCGCCCGCCACGCCGACCCCAGGGCCGCCCCGCCCGAACCGGCACACGCTGCCCGCTGCCGCGCTCATCACCGGGGCGCTCACCATCGTCGTGCTCATGGTCTTCGTGCCCTGGGGGCAGCGCAACGACCTCAGCTACGCGTCACTGGCGCCGATCCGCGACGCGGCCTGGGCCGGTCTGCTCGCGGACGCGCTGGCCATGGTCGCGGTCGGTACCGGTCTGGCCGTGGTCGTCGGGGGTCTGGTCCGCGGCCGGGGCCGTGCCTGGGCCACCGCGGGCGGCGCGCTGACCTCCGTCGGCGCGGTCGTGTTCGCCCTCGGCGCCTCGGCCTTCGCCTCGCTCGTCTGGCATGCCACCGACCCGGCCGTCCTCTCCCCCGACCAGGGGACGGCGCTGCTGGCCCACGCCGAGGCCAACCCCGGGCACGGGCTGCTCCTGCACATGGTCGGGTTCCTGACCTTCACCGTCGGCACCCTGCTGCTGGCGGTGGCGCTGCTGCGCGCCGGGACCGCGCCCCGGTGGCTGCCCGCAGCCGTGGTCGTGCTGACCGTCCTGCTGTTCGCGTTCCCCGGACGTCCGCAGGACTTAGCCCAGGCCGCCCAGATGCTCGTCTTCGCGGCGATCGGGGTGGTCTACCTGCGGTCCGAGGATCGTGCCTGAGACAGCAGGCGCGCCCCGCGGCGCATGCCGCCCCTGGTAGAGGAACCTCGGCCTGCCGCGGACGTGCCGCACCACGGGGCGGACGTTCGGCGCGTCGTGCAGCTCGCCGACGTCCACCCCCTTGACGCGCGGTCGGGTATGCAGAGCAGCTCACCCGGGTGGGGACCGGCACCGACGTGCACCACCTCGAGGGACCGACCCTTCGCGCGCGTGCCCGAGGACGCGGCCGCCTTTCCGAACCGGACCGGCTCACCCGGTGCGTCGCAGCGTGACGCGGGGTGCCTGCAGCCGGGGGTTCATCCTCGACGTCTCCCCCGGCCCGCACCGCACCGCGTAGGCCTCGGGCACCACACGCCGCCGGAGGGGGTGGTGGCGGTGGGGGCTGGCGGGTTCCCGTTCGACGGAGTGACATCGCGCACAGGCGCCCGTTGTTCTCCCGTGTCCACCCGCCCTGGGCCGCGCGTCACTGCACGTCCCCGTCGCACGAAGGCCCCGGGTCGTACCGCTGCTTCGGCAGCCGGCTCGTTCATCGCCATGGACGGCGGCTGCACCGTCACCACCTACGTCTGCACGTTTCGGTCGGCCGGTCGACGTGGGTGACGACGGCCTGGAACGGCGCGCCTAGCCCGGCATCGCCGCCTCGGCCAGCTTCTCGGCTCCTTCGAGCAGCGACGTGCGCAGGTCGCCCTCCTCCAGCCTCGCTCCGACGGAGGCGAAGACGATCGCCCCGACCATGCGGCCGGAGCCGACGGTCCACGGGTCGGGCATCGGTCCGTCTGCGGTCCGTGGGTCCGGCCAGGGCCATGGCCACCTCCGTGGCCACGGCGTTCCGCACCAGTCCTCGATCAGCTGGTCGACGAACGCGGCGGACTCCCCTCGGACCTCTGCCTCGACCGCCATCCTGGTGACCGCGTGAGCCATCTCGGCGGCACCGACCAGAAAGGCGTCAGGAGGGGGCAGAGGTGGCAGGGGCTGCGGATTCAGCGCGACGGCATCGGCTCGTGTCTTCACGACGGAGTAGCGCGGGACGATGACGTCCCACACCTCCGGCCGTACCCGCGAGATGATCGTGAGCAGATCGATCGAACGCATGCGTCCTCCTGTGGATTTGTTGGTGACCTGTCGTCGACGGTGAGGGGCGCCTACCCGGTCAGCACGATGGTCACTCCCCCGGCGACCTCGGGCTCGGGCATGTTGTCGTCGGTCGCGGTGAGGGTGAGGGCGACCGCCTCGCCACGTCCGAGTCCGAGGTCTGGCGTGGTCATCGTCAGACGGCTCTGGCCCGTGTGGGTGTTCATCTCCCGGTAGCGCTGCACGAGGTCCCGGTTCGCCGCCATGGTCGTCCTGCCGGCCGCGACCGCGTGCAGGACCTCGCGCAGGGCGCCCTCCAGCTCTCGGACGTCCGCCGGGTCGGGGCCCTCCGGGTCGTGGGTCGACAGCATCAGGCTGTCCTCCTCGGGCTCCAGGCCGACGTCCCCCGGCGACTCCACCACGTCGATCCCCGCCTGACGCAGCAGTCCCTCGCGGCGGAACTCCCGGGCCGGCGTCACGTCGGCCAGCACCGGGTGCTGCAGGGCCAGGAGTTGCTCGGGCTCGAGCGCCTGGAGCAGAAGCCGCAGCCGCGCGGTGGGCCGGTGCACCACGGTGAAGCCGAACGGCTGCGCCTGACCGACGATGTGCAGGTTGTGCTGGGCGATGTGGCGGTCGAGCCGCGGGTCGAGCGCATGGTCGTCGAGGGGCAGCTCCAGCGGCGAGAACGAGAAGGCTCGTGCGAAGAGGCACTTGTGCCCCGACTCCGAGGCCGGGACCGTCCAGCGGAAGTCCACGGAGGCCGAGCCTCCCGAGGGCACCCACGCCGCCGGCACCGTCTCCAGCCGGGTGAGCCGGGTGGCGTACCGGACGTCGAAACCCAGGGTCGGGTCGGTGAGGAAGAACTCCACCTTGGCGCTGGGCACCGCGAGGTCACCCCGGTTGCGCAGCAGGGCCGTCAGGACGTAGGTCTGGCCGGCCACCAGCGTGGTCGTGTAGGCGCCGGTGCTCGTCACGGGTCGGACGAGGAGGTCCGGCGAGAGCCAGAAGGTCACGCCAGGAAGGGGTCGGACGCCCTCGTCGGCGCTGTAGGAACGCAGGTAGAGGAAGGAGCTGTCGTGGAACATCGTGGGCGGCCTGCGGTCCCGCTCCCGGAACAGACCGGCCAGGTCGGAGACCGACTCCTCGTCGTACGCGGCCCGGCGGCGTTGCACCTCGTGCAGGTACTCGCGCAGGTCAGACATGGCCGACTCCTCTCAGGGCAGCACGTGGAGCTCGACCTCGGTGGGGTCGCCCGCGGAGTCGTGCGTCCGCAGGGGGGACGGTTCGTGGGGCGTGTCACCCGGTTGTGCCCAGCACAGGTAGCCGTAGCCCCGGTCGGAGTCCAGGTTGAAGTCCGGGATCCTCGCCCCGCGGAACCACCGGTCGTACAGCTCGGCGCTGAGAGCGAGCGCGTTGCCCAGCGTCCGACCCTCGAGCAGGGCCAGCAGCTCGTCCTCGTCGGCGGTGCCGGTCGCTGCCAGGTCGACCAGCTGCTCGACGAGGTCCCGGTCGAGCGGGATGCGCCCGAAGGCGGGATGGGTGGCGGGCTGGGTGAAGTAGCTGGCCGGCGCCGGCCGCACCGCCCGTTTCTCCCCGTCCGTGAGCGGGTAGATGAGGTGCCGCTCCTGGTGGAAGATGACGGCGAGGGGATCGGGCAGGAGGTCGGCGGTGAAGCGCAGGAGCGGCTCGAAGGGGGCGACGTCCCTGGCGTCCACGCCGGTCGGGTCGTCCTGGTCCGGCGACGCGAACTGCCGCAGCCGCGGCTCGGTCAGGTGCTCCACCATCGGGAACCCGAGGCCGTTGAGGCTCAGCGCGAGGCGGAAGGTCTGGAAGGCGTTGTACAGCTGCTCGTAGATCAGGCACGCGGCATACCGGATGGTCGCGGTTCCGAGCGTCGCCAGGCCGCCCGCCACCGCGTCCGCGATGGCTGCCGCGGCGAGCACCGCCGCCGCGACGGCCGCCGCCAGGGCGAGGAAGATCGAGAGGATGCCGAAGCCGGACGTCTTGTCGATCGCGTCCTTGAGGAAGTCGCCGACGTCGCCGAGGTTGTCGACCGCCTTGTCCCACACCTCGCGCAGCTCGGCCGTCAGCGAGTAGGGAACCGGCGGCGGCAGGGTGCCGGTCTCGGTGAACCCCTTCATGAAGCGGTACCAGAGCCGGTAGGTGTCGTCCACGTCGCCTGCGGTGATGCGGGTCGCGTAGTCGGGGTCGGGGTCGCCGTCCTCCTGGAACACGGCGTTCAGGGTGTCGGCGATGAGGGCGCAGAGGTCGGGCGGCATGACCGTGTGCGCGTCCGGGTCGGGACCCCCGTCGAAGTTGAAGTTGTAGAGATGGTGCAGCTTGGAGTGGTTGAAGTCGACGCCGAACTCCTGCAGCAGGTTGGAGACGTCCTGGTAGTTCTCACCGGTCTTGTGCCGCTGCGCCTGGCTCCGGTAGGGACCGCCGCAGTAGAGGTTGACGTAGGCGTGGCCCACCGTGTCGGCGGCGACGTGCGTGAGGTAGCCGAGGGCGTAGAGGTGCTCGGGTCCCGAGGCCCCCCGCGTCGCCTCGAGCAGCGCTGACGCGAACTTGCCGGTGCGGCGGTAGTGCATGGCGTCGAACCACCACCACTCCCCCTCCCTCTCCCCGTCGCGGTACGGGTGGGAGACGAGGTCGAAGAGGTTGAACTCGCTGACGAACCGCTTGAGCGCCTCGCTGAGCAGGGCCGCGAAGCCCTGCAGCACCTGGTTGAGGTCGTCGAAGGTCTGCTGGATCTCCGACAGCAATGACGAGTCCTGGATCACGTCGTCGGCGAACTCGTCGAAGGCGGCCAGCGCGTCGAGCACGGGCTGGGGGACGGCGTCCAGCAGCATCTTCTCGAAGTCCGCGATGAAGTCGGCGACGTCGTTGTAGGCCGCGACGAACGTGGCCAGGGTCCCGCTGACGTCCTTGGTGTTGAAGAAGAACGGGTCGGGACCGTGGCAGCCGACGAAGTAGTAGGGCAGGTTCTTCGGGTCCGCGAGCAGGGACTGCAGGTCGGCATACTCCGCGGGCGTCAGGCTCTCGCCGAGCCCTGCGTCGGTATGGATCGCGCCCTTGAGTCGCTCGGCGATCATGTGGTGCAGCGCAGGCCCTGGCATGAGGTCCCCCGACGGTGGGGCGGTCGCAGACGACTGCGAGATGACACTTCAGGATGGCCCCGTCCGCCCCGGCGTGATCCAGGCGGACTCGGCGCGACTCAGTGCACTCCTCAGTATGCGAGCACGTCCGGAGCACGCGCAAGAGGCATCTGGCCACGGAGACAGGGCGTTGCCGCCGCACGGGCCGGAGGCGCCACCCGGTCGGCGCTGGGGCGGAGGATCGGTGCTCGCGCGGAAATCCCGGTCGCCGCTCGGGGCCGGACAACTCAGTCAGCGCTCGCGCGGAAGCGGGTGCGCAGACCCTGGGAGTCGTAGGTGTGCCGCGCCGCAGTGACCCGGTGGACCCGCTCGTCGACCCACGGGGCGACCCCCGTCACGGAGACCGTGCACCCCACGACGGGAGCAGGGGTGGCCACGGTCTCACCCGTGACGTGCGTCCGGGGTGCGTCGTCGTCCCCGTCGGCGTGGCTGGTGCGGACGCTGGCCGTGACCAGCTCCTGCCCGAACCGGAGGCCCAGGTGGGCGGACGACCGTCGACCCGGAGGGCCCTGGTGCAGGGTCTGGCCGTGCACCCACAGGTCGTGACCGACGGCCTCGGCCCGGGTCTGCAGGAAGGCGAGGTCGCTGACGGCCTCCTGGCGCACGAACCGGTGCACCCCGGGGAGGTCGTCCACCTGGGCGCCCAGGCCGTGCTCGGCCGCGATCCGGCTGACCAGGTCGGTCTCACCGACGTCGTGCCAGGTCCGGGTGCGGGGGCCGGTGCGCAGCCGGCCCAGGCCGTCCTCGACGTCCACGAGCACCACCGGTCCACCGTCCTGCGGCCGGCGCACGTTGATCGCGCGCACGGTGCCCTCGAACCCCCACGCGGCGTCGTCGGGCTCGAAGGTGGCACCGACGAGGGCCCCCAACCGCAGCCCCGGGCCCTGCCGGGGGTCGCGCAGCAGGTCGGACGAGAGGGCGACGCGGAGCCTCAGACGCCCAGGATGCCGCCGCCGCTCATGGAGGACGAGCCCTACCAGCTCGCGTGCGAGGAGGGCGGGCGCGACGCCGTCGACCGTGACCATCGGCCTGCTGCTCATGGGCGCTCCTCGGGCTGGGGCCCGTACCGCACCCAGAAGCTGTTCTGGAACCGCAGCCCCGGGTCGTACCTCCGCTTCGTCGCGACGAACTCCTCCAGCCGCGGATACGCCTGCGCCACCTGCTCCCGCGTGTAGTGCTGCTGGTACGGCAGGTAGAACGTCCCGCCCAGCTCCAGCGACGACGCCACCAGCGCCCGCGTCAGCGACGCCATGTCCTCGTTGCCCGCCTCGCTGACCTCCTGGCTCAGGTACAGCACCACGGAGAACCGCTCCCCCTGCGCGTAGTCCAGCACGACGTCCTCCCGGTGCACCGACCGGATCGAGGCGCTCAGCAGCTGCGCGTCGTGCTCCCCCAGCTGCGCGCGCAGCTCGTCCAGGAACGGCACGATCTGCTCGTGCGGCAGGAAGTACTCGTGCAGCACGTCGGTGTACTGCGGCAGCCGGTTGCGCAGGAACCCCAGGCTCTCGTACATCGCCTGGTTGCGCGCCACCATGCACGCCTCCATCTCGCGCAGCGCCTCGTTGCGCGACTCCAGGCACCCGCGCACCCGCGGCAGCACGTGCTTCTGGGCGCCCCACTTGACCCGCTGCCCCAGGTCGCCGGTCCGGGCCAGGTTGAACACCAGCCGGCTCGTGCGGTCCGACGCCCGCTCCCTCAGCGGCGGGACCTCCTCGTCGGTGCCGGTCCTCTCGTAGGTGTAGACGATCGCCTCCTGCAGCAGGCTGCCCGGCGCCGTCGACAGGTGCGTGTAGGTCAGCCGCACCGCGTCGTCGCCGGCCACCTGCGCGGCGAAGACCTCCGGGAGGTCGCGGTGCTCGATCGTCCTGCTGCGCAGGCGGTACATCTCGCTGTCCACCAGCTCCAGCTCCACGTCCAGCACGACGCCGAACAGCCCGTACCCGCCCACGACCGCCTCGAACAGCTCCGGCTCCACGTCCGGACTCACCCGGTGCACCACGCCGTCGGCGGTCATCACCCGCAGCGAGCGGATCGTCGACGACAGGCTCCCCGCGCGGAAGTCCAGCCCGTGCGCGTTGACCGAGACCGTGCCCCCGACGCTGAGCACGTCCACGCTCGGCATGGTGGCCACCGACAGGCCGAGCGGGTGCACCGCCTCCAGCACCTGGTGCCAGGTCGCACCGGCCTGCACGACCGCCGTCCGCTCCCCCTCGTCGACGGTGACCGCGTCCAGGCCGCGCATGTCCACCACCAGCCCGCCGGGGTAGGACGCCTGCCCGCCGAGGGCGTGCTGCGTGCCCCCGACGGAGACCACCAGGTCGTGCTCCTGCGCGAAGGCGAGCGCGGTCCGGACCTCCCCCTCGTCGCGGGGGCGAGCGACGCCATACACAGGGGTGCGGGTGAGACAGCTCGCGTCCGTCACCGTCCCACCCTGCTGGGCCAGACCCCCCGCGTATGCGGCCGCGCCCGCCCGCGCGGACGTGCGGCTCAGCCCCTCGGCCGGCAGGGGGTCGACCGGGCTGACCACGCAGTCCTTGGCCGCCACGGGCTCCCCCGACCACACCGCGTACTGCGGTCCGCCCACGACGAGGACCACGAGGAGGGCGAGGACGACGACCGACCACCGCACCAACCTCCGGCGCCGCGGTCGGTGCGCCCCGGCAGCACGCCACGTCGGCGGGCGGGGCGATGACATGGCCGGCCGCTCAGCTCGCCGTCACGGTGCTCATGACCCATTGAACACCTGCGCGGACCGTGACGGTGCTCGCTATCCCGCCCGCTCGACCCCCGCGGCGGCGAAGTCCTGCCCCTTGAAGAGCATCGGCTCGCCCGTGACCCGGTGCAGGGCATAGGCGAACGTGTCACCGAGGTTCAGCCGTGCAGGGTGCCCGCTCCCCCGCCCGAAGTCCGCGTAGGCCTGACGCGCAACCTCCGCCTGCCGAGCGTCGAAGGGAACCACCTCCACGCCTGCTGCACCCAGCAGGTCGTCGAGGCGTCGTCGCTGCTGCGGACTCGTGCGGATGTCGAGCACGATCCCGGCCTCGACGAGCGTGGCGGCCGAGATCTTGGGGGCCGTCGCCGACACCAGTGCCTCGAGAAGCTCGTCGCCGTCCTCCTCGCCCACGAGGATGGCGACCAGGGCCGAGGTGTCGAGGATCACCGCGGCAGGCCCTTCTCGTCGTACAGGTCGTGGTCAGCGCTCGTGATGAGGGACACGTCCTCGTCGGTGAGGTCAGCACGAAAGGCGGCGACCACGGCCCGTGCCGCGTCCAGACGCTGCTCACGAGCCGGGTCGGCCACGTCCTCGCCCAGCGTGGCGAGCCGGGCGGCGACGGCCTCCTCGACGGCGCTGGTCTGGGACCGTCCGGTGCGTCGGGCCAGCTCCTTCACGAGGGCATGGGTGCGTTCGTTCTTGATGTTCAGTCCCATGTCGACCATTCTACCCGGGTTCATGGAAGATCGGTAGACGACGGGGTCTAGCGGGTGACGGCCTCGGCAGCGCGCTGGTGCGGATAGGTCGCCTCACGGCCCTGGAACGCCAGGATCGCCGGGTTGCGGATCACGCCGTCCTGGATCTCGACCGCCCGGTCGACCGTCGGCTCCGCCGCCCACGCCTCCGGACCCGACAGGACCGTGCGCAGGTGCGGGAGCAGCGCGGCGCTGATCTCCCAGGTCGCCGAGTTCCACAGGTAGGACGGGGTGTGGTCGACGGCGTAGTAGGTGATGTTGTCGCCCACGACGAAGGTGGGCTCGTCGAAGGTCGTCGGCCGGGCCCAGCTGAACCCCATGCCCTCGTCGCAGGAGACGTCGACGACCAGGCTCCCCGGCCGGAACAGCGCCAGGTCCTCCTCGGTGAGGAAGGTCCACGGGGCCGCGGTGTCCTGCAGGACGCAGTTGACGACGATGTCGTTCTCGGCGAGGTAGGGCGCCAGCGGGACGGGGCCCTCCCTGGTGACGACGGTCGTCAGGGCCGGGTCCTCGTCCTGGTCGAGGTGGACGATCTCCACGGAGTGGATGGGCGAGGCGACGGCGGCCACCTTGCGCTGGGTGAGGACCCGGACGTCGGTGATGCCGAGGGCGGTCAACGCCGTCACCGCACCGCGGGCCGTGGCGCCGAAGCCGATGACGACGGCCCGCCGCTTCGGGCCGTAGCTGCCGGTCGAGCCGATGAGCTCCAGCGAGTGCAGCACCGAGCAGTAACCGGCCAGCTCGTTGTTGAGGTGGAAGACGTGCAGCAGGAAGCTGCCGCTGCGCGACCAGTGGTTCATCGCCTCGAACGCGACCAGGGTCTGGCGCCGGTCGACCGCCTGCTGGGTGAGCCCGGCGTCCTGGACGCAGTGCGGCCACCCCCACACGACCTGCCCGTCCCGCATCTCCGCGAGGTCCTCGGCCTGCACCTTGGGCAGCAGGATGACGTCGCACTCCGCGATCAGCTCGGCGCGGGTCCGGACGCCCCCGACGAGGCCGGTGAGCGTCTCGTCGCTCACCCCGAAACGGGCGCCGTAGCCCTCCTCGAGGAAGATCCGGGACCGCAGGTCCTCCTCGACCGAGTGCAGGTGCTCGGGGTGGATCGCCAGCCGGTGCTCGTTCTCCTTGCGGGAGCGGGCCATCACTCCCACCGTGAGCAGGGGTTCCACTGTCGCGGTGCGCGGAGACGTGTCTGACATGGCGCGGCCTCTGAGAGGGAGACCTGGACGGTCTCGCTGCTCAGAAGCCTAGCCGTCGTTCCCGCAGACGCGTCGCAGGTATGCCGCGCGTCAGCGCTGCGCGTACGTCAGGCCGTGGCCGTACTCGTAGAGCGCACCGTCCGCCGTCCCGGCGTAGCCGGGCACGTCGCTCAGCTGTTCCGCCACGGCCGCCGCGGTGGCCGGCAGGGCGAAGGGCAGACGCCCCCGGGGTGGGACACGTCCCGACAGGACGTCCAGCCTCGCGGTGTCGCTGATGCCGAAGGTGGCGACGATCGCGCCGGCGTCGCGCAGCCCGCTCTCCTCGTCGAGCACGAACGGCTGGCGGAAGTAGACGTCGAGGACGACCCTGGTCGGGTCGCCGACCTCGGCCAACACCTCCTGCACCGTCCGCAGGGAGGGACGGACCGTCCACGACTCCGCCTCCTCCATCCCGGTGAAGTCGAGCACTCCGCTCTCCCACGGCAGCGGTCCGCCGAACGGCAGGCCGTCGTCGGTCGCCTTCTCCGCGCCGTAGGCCACCCCTGCGTCGGCGGCACCGTAGGGGCTGCGCCCGTCGAGCCCGCGCACGCCCGGGAGGACGACGGGGTTGATCCGCCCCGGGTGCATCCCGGAGTCCGGGTCCGCGCTCCGGTAGTCCGCGGTGCCCTGGGTCAGCGCGCTCAGCGTGATGAGCACGTGGTCGACGCCCGCGGCGCTCGGACGCTCCTGCGCGTTGCCGTCGACGACCCGGTAGCCGTAGGACGCGAGCACCTCGGTGTCGACGGCCCCGAGGACGTACACCGTCGAGCCCTCGCGCAGGGGCAGCGCGGCACCGCTGCCGTCCGCCCGGTCCCGGTTCTGCAGCAGCACCACGGACCGCCGCTGCACGTCCTGGGCCACCGCCTCGTGCTCGGCGTCGGAGAGCACCGCGTCGGCCGCGTCCTCGTCGACGTACGGGTTCTCGAACAGCCCGAGCCGGAACAGCGGCTCGAGCAGCCGCCGGCAGGCCTCGTCGATGCGCTCCTGCGTCACCAGGCCGGACCCCACGAGCGACGTCACGGTCCGCGGGTCGTGGAACCCGGACAGCACGTCGGACCCGGAGTTGATCGCCGCCGCCAGGCGCTCCGGCACGCTCTTCTCCTCCAGGCCCCAGGCACGCTCGGTGACGATGCCGGTGTCCGAGTTGACGTAACCGGTGAAACCGAGGTCCCCGCGGAGCAGCCCCGTGACCAGCTGCCCGCTGAACGCCATACCGATCTGGTCGAGCTCGACCCCCTCGTGGGTGACGTCCATCGGCACGCCGTAGTAGGGCATGATCGCCGCCGCCCCCGCCGCGATCGCGGCCCGGAACGGCTCCAGGTGGTCCCCGAACCGCCCACCCGGGTAGACCTGGGTCTTGCCGAAGGAGTAGTGCGGGTCGAGCCCGCGCTCCTGCGGCCCGCCCCCGGGGAAGTGCTTGACCGTCAGGGCGACGTCGCTGCCCGGGCCGAGCGAGGACCCGTCCACCACCTCCGGGCCCTGCAGGGTCTGCAGCAGCGCCGTCACGATCTCGCTCGTGAGGGTCGCGTCCTCGCTGAAGCACTCGTGGGTGCGGTACCACCGCGGCTCGGTGATGAGGTCGACCATGTAGCCGTACATGCCCCGCAGACCGATGGCGTGCCACTCCGCACCCATGACCTCCGCGAAGGCGACGACCGGCTCCATGCTCCCCGCGCCGAGCGCTGCCGCCGCCAGGCCCGCCTCCTTGGGGAATCCGGTGAAGGCCCCGTGGCTCTCGTTGATCCCGGCCCGGGCGTCGGGGTCGATGTGGTTGCGCGCGTTGGACTTCGCCAGGACGGGGATGCCCAGGCGGCTGTCCTCGGCCAGCTCCTGCAGGGCGTTGAGGTAGACGGCGGCCTGCCGGGGCGTGACCGAGGAGCCGGCGATGAACGGGTGGCTGTCGTCCCCCTGCGTCTCCTCCCCCGGTGGCGCGACCACGTTGCGGAAGATGACCCTGCGCAGGTGCTGCTCGCCGACGTGGTCGCGCCCGATGTCGGTGACGGTGCCGCCCCACCCCGCGTTGACCGTGTCGATGAGCATGAGCCCGGCCTTCTCCTCCAGCGTCATCCGGCCCACGAGGTCCGCCGCCCGCTCCGGCGGGGGCAGCCGCCAGTCCTCGTAGGGCGACAGCTGCCCGTCGCCGTCCAGGTCCCGGAAGGACATGCCGTCGACCTCGATCGGCGAGCGCGACCGGGTGCCCAGGACGGGCTGGTCAGGTGTGGTGCTCGGCATCTGGTTCCTCCTGGGTGGGGACGTCGTCCGGGTGCCCGTCGGCGCCCCCGACGACCACCCACGTCAGAGACTAGACGGCACGTCCGTCACCCGTCTCAGGTCCGCGGGGAGTCCCGCCCCGCCCGCCGTCGACGCACCGCGGCCGCGGCCTGCCTCGTCGCCAGCCAACGCACGAGGAGGAACACCCCGACGGCCACGGCGACGATCAGCACGATCCTCCAGATGTCGTCCACGCAGCGCTCCTCGGGTCGGGTCGAGACCAACATCCTAGGACCCGCTCGCCGGTCGGCCGGCGCCTCTCGCCGGTCGGCCGGCCCCGCTCGCCGGTCGGCCGGCGCCGAGCTGCCGGGTGCTGCCAGGGGTCAGCGCTCCATGTCGGTGATCTCCCGCAGCCTGGTCAGGGCGGTGCGCAGGTGCGCCGTCAGCTCGGCCCCCAGGTGCTCCTCCCACTCGCGCTCGACGCCCGCCACCACCTCCTGCGCGCGGCGGGTGGCCGCACTCCCCCTGCGCGTGAACCGGATGAGCCGCGAGCGACCGTCGGTGGGGTCGGGCACCCGCTCCACGAGCCCCTCCCGCTCCAGCGCGGCGACCAGCATGCTCGCCGTCTGCTTCGTCACCTGCGCCTGCCGCGCCAGGTCGGTGAGCCGGGAGCCGTCGTCGGCGATGCGCTGCGCGAGGCGGGCCTGCGCCACCGTGACGTGGTAGCCGGCGTCCTGCATCGTCGTGACGACGCGCTCGTCCATGGCGCGGTAGGAGATGAACATGAGCGTGGCGAGGTCCATCGGGTGCCCCTTGACAGTGGTCAGCAGTGCTGACGATAATGGTCAGTGACGCTGACCATCATAGAGGAGTCGCCATGACCAGGCTCCCACCCACCACCCTCCTGAGGGCTGCCGCCTCCGTGCGCGCAGCGCTGCAGCGGGTCACCGGCCGGATGGTGCCGCCCGAGGTCGCCCTCCTGGAGCTCGCGTCGGGTTTCATGGCGTCGCGCACGCTCTTCGCCGTGGCCGAGCTCGGGGTCGCCGGCGTGCTGGCCGACGGTCCACGGTCGCCGGCCGAGGTGGCCGCCGTGCTCGGCACGGACCCGGACGCGACGTACCGGCTGCTCCGGGCCTGTGCGGCGTGGGGTGTCTTCCGCGAGGGTCCTGACGGGCGGTTCGCCCTGACCCCGACCGCCGACCGGCTCCGGTCGGGGACGGCGGACTCCATGCGCGACGTGGTCCTCATGCTGGGCCACCCCGACTACCAGCAGGTATGGGGTGGGCTGGCCGGGAGCGTGCGCACCGGCACCCCGGTGGCCGAGCACACGCTGGGACGGTCGCTGTGGGAGCACCTGGACCACGACCCGGCGTTCGGCGCGACCTTCGACGACGCGATGAGCCGGCTCACGGCCCTCGACTGGCCGACCGTGGCCGCCGTCTACGACTTCTCGCGGTTCTCCACGATCGCCGACGTCGGCGGCGGGCACGGTCAGCTGCTCGCCCTGATGTTGTCCGCGGCGCCGACGGCGCGCGGCATACTCCTCGAGCGGGAGGCGGTGGCCCGCCGCGCCGAGGAGCTCCTGCGCACGGCCGGTGTCCTCGACCGCGTGCGGATCCAGCCGGGGTCGTTCTTCGACGCAGCCCCCGACGACGCCGACCTCTACGTCCTGCGGCGGGTGCTGCACGACTTCGACGACGAGCAGGCCGCCGCGGTCCTCACCACCCTACGCAGCCAGATGCCCGACGACGCGACTCTGCTGGTCGTGGAGAGCGTCGTCCCGGCCGGCAACGCACGACACCTCGCCAAGGCCCTCGACCTGGACATGATGGTCTTCGTCGGGGGCCGGGAGCGCACCGACGCCGAGTGGCGCACGCTGCTGACGTCCACCGGGTTCGAGCCGCCGCGCATCGTGCCCACCCTCTCCTCCGTCTCGCTCCTCGAGTCCTCCCCCAGGAGGTCGTCATGAACATCGTCGCCCAGCTGTGCGCCGGTCTGGCCGCACTCACGCTCATCGTGGTCTTCCCCCTCGAGGCCTTCCTCATCGACCGGCCCTGGGTGCAGCGCTTCCTCCAGATCGAGCCCGAGGGCATCCGCAACGTGCACCTGTGGTCGTTCTGCCTGGGCGCGCGCAACGCCCTCGCCGGGGTCGGCACGCTGATCGGCCTGTTGATGGTCAACGTCGGTGATGCACGGACAGGGACGGTCGTCGTCGTGGTGGGCTGCATCTACATGCTCGTCGCGTCGCTGTTCATGGCCGCCGCCGACGGACTCGGCTACTGGCTCCCCAGGGGCGGCAGCATCAAGGGCACGATCGGCTCGTCGATCCTCCCGGCAGCCGCGCTGGTCGCCCTCGCCGTCTAGGTGTCCCAGGCACCCCCGCGCCAGGGGACAGAGTCGTCCACGGCTACCTGCGTCAGACGCTCTCGTCCAGGTTGTGGACGCTCGTGCCGTCCGCGTCCACGCGCATGAGCATGGGCCTGGTCGAGGAGCCGCCGCGCACGACGACCACGGTCTCGCCCCGGTGACGGTCGACGATCTCCTCCAGCCCCGCCGAGCCGTCCCCGAGGTCTCCGTGACCGCTGTGGCAGGGCACGCCGAGGTCCTCCGCCAGCGTCTCGACCGGGCCGGTGTCGGGCACGTCGTCGGCGGCGTACACCGCCTGCACGCGCTCCCGGTAGAGCTCGGAGGCCAGCCACGTGACGTCGTTCAGCCCGGGCGGGGTGAGCAGGATGATGCGCGCCGCGCACTGGAGGTCGCTCATGCTGCGACTGTATCCACCCCCATGCCACTGAGACCGGCGGCTGCCAAACACGTGGGCGGTCAGTCGATCGGCTCCACGGTGAGCGCCACACAGAACCGGTTGTCCGGGACGTCCTCGAAGCCCATCGCCTCGACGCTGACAGTCTGTCCCGGCTTGACCCGCTCGGCGTAGTAGTACAGCTCGCTGACCCGCTCGTCGGTGTCCAGGTCGATCACCTCGACGGTCCCGATGACGTCCGCGTCGTCGGAGCCGTCGTTCAAGACCTTCACCACCGCCGTGGGAAAACCGTCCTTGATCGGACAAGCGGTCACGGTGGCGTAGTAGTCCCCGTTGACGACGTCCCAGCCATCCGTCTCGGACTGAGGTGCCGGCGGCTCCTCCACCTGAGCGGGGCGCTGACCGGAAGCCCCTGCCCACCCGGCCGCACCGAGCCGGACGAGCACCCTCTCGAGCTGTCGCTGGCTGGACGCGGCCACCGCCCACGTGGGTGCCACGTGCGCGGTCTCGGTGTACTCGCGCACCATGCCGGCATACTGCGACCGTTCGTACTCGTACAGGCTGACCGACTGGCCGTCAGAGGTGGTGCACACCGTGACGGTGAAGTCGTTGCCCACGTGGTCGGTCGTCGTCCACGGTTCGTTGCAGGTCTCCAGACCCGCCGCAGCGGCCATGCCGCTGGAGACGGTGGCTTCGCCCTCGGCAAGAATGTCCTGGCACTGCTTGTCCAGCTGTTCGCTGATCGCCGCTTCAGACACTTCGACGATCTGGTCCGGATCCCCGGGCTGGAGTGGTTCGAGGTTCTCGACGATCGTCTCGGTCATGAGATCCAGGATCGATTCGCGGCGGTCCTGCCAGTCCTCGCACATCGCGGGGGTGACATCGCTGATGGCGGAGGTCACCGCGTCGTCCACCATCTCGCGGAGGTCCGCCTCCGTGGTCTCCGACGTGGGTTCGACCGTGGTCTCCGCGGTCGCGGCCGCGGACGCGGTCTCGGTGGCAGCAGGAGAGGGCGCGGGCGGCTGAGGCGCCGTGTCTTCGTCCGTCCCCGGCGAACACGCGACCAGCACGAGAACCGCGGCACCTGCCGTCCACGCACGTGCTCGCTTCGTCACCCTCGGTCCCTCCTGCCGGTGGGCCCCTCCCACCGTCGATCGATGGGATGGAATCTACCCCGGACTACCGACGAGCCCCTACCAGCCGCACGATCCTCGTGCAGGGGCGCACCCTGGACCCTTGGCACGACCCTGACTCATGAACCACACCTACCGCCCAGATGACCCGCGACCCAGCCATGAGCGCCGACAACCTGAGCAAGACGCACACGGCGACGGAAACACCGCCGGACCGTCAGTCGATCTTCAGCTCGCCCATCTCGTCCCAGCCGTCACCCTCCACCTGGCGGGAGACGATCTTGGGGGTCCCGGTGATGTGGGGACGCATGGCGTCGATGCCCTGCTGGAAGTGGGGGCTCTGGACGTGGGCGGCAGCGCCCTCGTCCGTGAACGCCTCCACGAGGACGTACTCGTGGGGGTCCTCCACGCTGCGGGACCACTCGAAGAAGAGGTTGCCCTCCTCGGAACGGCAGGCGGAGGTGTAGTCGGCCACGATGTCCATCCATCGGTCGGCCGACTCGGGCTTGACGGGGAACTTGACGACGATGAGGTACATGCCAGGCATGCTCCCCAGGCTCGCCCTCGCCGTCAAGACCACACACGTGCGCCGGAGGGGTTGGCGGGCAGGGCCGGAGTCGCTAGCGTGGCGCAGATCACACAGCGTTCGCTGACCTGCAAGGAGGCAGTCCGTGAGCCAGACCCACGACGCAGACCGACGAAGTGCCAAGGACCCCGAGGACATCAAGCGCGACACCAGCGCGACCGTGGCCGGCTCACCCGCACAGCTGAGCGAACGGCAGCGTGCCATCCTCGTCCGGCTGCTGCGGGTGGCCTATCCCCACGACTCCTTCCCGGACGGGCCCTACGAGCGCACCGCCGACGCGGTGGTCGCGGCGACGGCCGACGACCAGCGCCTGGCACGGACCCTGGGACAGGACCTGGACCAGCTGGACGTCATCGCCGGCGGTGACTTCCTCTCCGTCGACGAGCAGACAGCGACCCGGTGGCTGCGCGAGTACTCCGACGAGCCTTACTTCCGCGCCGTCCGTGGGGTCGCCGTGGTCGCCCTCTACGACGACTCAGAGGTCTGGCAGCTGCTCGGCTACGAAGGTCCCAGCGTGGACCAGGGTGGGTACGTCGACCGCGGTTTCGACGACCTGGACTGGCTGCCGGACCCCAGGATCGAGGAGTACGACGGCGAGCCCCGACCCGAGATCATCACCTCCGACACCCAGGGAGCGGACGCATGAGCCAGACCACCGAGCCACGTCCCACCCAGCACGGGAAGCAGATCGAGCACGACGACCCGGTGGTCGTCATCATCGGCTCCGGGGCCGGCGGCGGGACCATGGCCCACGAGCTGGCCACCAACGGGGTCCGGTGCGTGGTCCTGGAGGCCGGGCCCTACCTGCAGCGCGAGGACTACGTCAACGACGAGTGGGAGGCCTTCACCCAGATGGCCTGGCTCGACATGCGCACGACGTCCGGGTCCTGGCGCATCGTGCGCGACTTCCCCAACCTCCCGGCCTGGATCGTCAAGGCCGTCGGCGGCAGCACCACGCACTGGTCCGGGGCAACGCCCCGGTTCATGGCCCACGAGTTCAAGGCCCTGTCCACCTACGGTCCCGTCGAGGGGGCCAACCTGCTGGACTGGCCCATCACCCTGCAGGACCTCGAGCCGTACTACGACCGGGCCGAGAAGGCGATCGGGTCCACCCACCGGCACGGCCGCCCACCGCTGCCGGCGAACAACAACTACAAGGTCTTCGCCAACGGTGCCGAACGCGTGGGCTACAAGTACTACGCCACCGGCCCCTACGGGACCAACGCCGAGCCCTACGACGGACGACCGGCCTCCATCCAGGACGGTTTCAACTTCCAGGGGGACAAGTCAGGGGCGAAGTGGTCCACCGCCGCCCGGGAGGTCCCCCGGGCCCTGGAGACCGGCAACGTCGACCTGCGCACCCAGTGCCAGGCCGTGCGCATCACCCACGACGACACCGGCAGGGTCGACGCGGTGGAGTACCTCGACGCCGACGGTGCCCTGCACCGGCAGGCAGCCCGGGCCGTGTGCGTCGCCGGCAACTCGATCGAGACCCCGCGGCTGCTGCTCATGAGCGCCTCCTCGATGCACCCCGACGGGCTGGCCAACTCCTCCTCCGGCCAGGTCGGCCGCAACTACATGCGGCACCTGACGGGCTCGGCATACGCACGCTTCGACCAGCCGGTGCGCATGTACCGCGGCGAGACCATGGCCGGGATCATCGCCGACGAGGCCTCCTACAACCCCTCCCGGGGGTTCGTCGGCGGGTTCTACATGGAGACCCTCTCCCTGGGCCCGGCCTTCCTGGCCAGCTTCGTCGAGCCCGGCTCGTGGGGGCGGGAGTTCACCCACCTGCTCGACGCCTACGAGAACACCGCCGGGATGTGGATCGTCGGCGAGGACATGCCGCAGGCCTCCAACCGGGTCACCCTCAACGCCGACGTCAAGGACCAGCACGGGCTGCCCGCGCCCAACGTCCACTTCGACGACCACCCCAACGACGCGGCCATGCGCCGCTACGCCTACCGCGCGGCCGACGAGCTCTACCGCGCCGTCGGAGCCCAGGGCGTCCACCACACGCCCCCCTACCCCTCGACCCACAACCTGGGGACCTGCCGCATGGCCGGACGCGCCGAGGACGGGCCGCTGGACGCCTGGGGCGCGGCGCACGACGTCCCGGGACTCTTCGTCAGCGACGGCTCCGTCATGACCACCGGGGCCTCGGCCAACCCCACCCTGACCATCGTGGCCCTGGCCATGAGGCAGGCCGAGCACATCATGGACCAGCTGCGCACGGGTGACCTCTGACGGCGAGGCCCCGACCGACAGCTCCGGCGACCGGCACGCCGCCGGCATGTGCCTAGAGTGGCCGGGTGACTCTCCACGACATCCCCCTGACCACCATGGACGGCCGGCCGACAACCCTCGGCGAGCACGCCGGTCGCGTCCTGCTCGTCGTCAACGTGGCCTCCCGCTGCGGGCTGACCCCGCAGTACGCCGGCCTCGAGCGGCTGCAGGAGGAGTACGGCGAGCGCGGCCTGACCGTGGTCGGCGTCCCCTGCAACCAGTTCGGCGGTCAGGAGCCGGGCACCAACGAGGAGATCGCCCAGTTCTGCTCGGCGACCTACGGCGTGAGCTTCCCGATGATGGACAAGGTGGACGTCAACGGGGAGGACCGGCACCCGCTCTTCGACGAACTGACGCAGGTGCGCGACGGCGACGGTAAGGCCGGCGACGTCGGGTGGAACTTCGAGAAGTGGGTCGTGGACGGCGACGGTGCGCCGGTCGCCCGGTTCCGCTCCCGCACCGAGCCGACCGACCCGCAGGTCGTCGGGGCGATCGAAGCAGCGCTGGCCGGGATCGGCGTCACCCGCTGAGCCGCCGGGGACGGCAGGATGTCCCCATGACACAGCTCGAACGTGCCGAGGTCGTCGACGTCGAGGACCCGGAGGGTCGTGGGCGTCTCCAGGTCTCCTTCGCGGGGCGGGCCCGGTCCCGTCGTCAGGCCTGGGCGGAGGTGTGCCTGCCGCTCGGCGCGGACGCCGGGCGGCCGCCGGCCGTCGGCGAGACCGTGCTCGTCGGTCACGAGGGCCGTGGGACAGGCAGTCCGGTCGTCCTGGGGCGTCTCGGTCCCCCGGTCGAGACCCCGCGCGCCGAGCAGCCGACCGAGCTGCGGCTGACGCACGCCGGGCACAGCGTCGTCATCGACGAGGACGGCATCACCCTCCGCCTCGCCGACGGCTCGGCCGAGCTGGTCCTCACGACCGCGGGGGTGACGCTCCGGGCCGGTGCCACCCTGAGGCTCGAGGGAGGTGCCGCGACGACGCTGCGCTCGTCCGGCACGTGCGAGGTCACCGGATCCCTCGTCCGGATCAACTGAGGTCGGGTATGCCGCCCGCCGCCCGCATCGCGGACCCCACCACCCACGGTGGCGGGGTCGCGCCGCCCGGTGTCCCGACCGTGCTGGTCGGCGGAGTGCCGGCCGCCGTGCTGGGGGACCTCACGACCTGCCCCATGCAGTGGTCCCCGGGGGTCTTTCACGGCTCGTCGGTCATCACCAGCGCGAGCAGCACGGTGCTGGTCGGCGGACGACCGGCTGCTCGCGTGGGCGACAGGACCGGCTGCGGCGCGGTCCTGGTGCAGGGGTGCCCGACCGTGCTGATCGGCGGGTGAGCGGCGGTCAGGGGCGGACGAGGTCGTCGCCCGGGGCAGGAGCGCCTGAGCACCGGCTCACCCAGTCGACGACCCCTGGCCAGTGGGGCGCGTCCGGGCGGATCAGACCCAGGTGGTCCAGGCCCGGCACCACCGTCAGCCCGACATCGTCACCGAGCTCCCTGGCCCGACGCAGGTAGGCCTCGCTGTGCGAGAGCGGCACCCTGGTGTCCGCGTCCCCGTGCACCAGGAGGGTCGGTCGTCCCACCGGCAGCTGGTGCAGCGGCGACCCCTCGGCATACGCCTCGGGCCGTTCCTGCGGAGGCTCCGGTATGACGCCGCGCACCGCGTCCTCCCCCAGCCTCTCCTCGCGGGTGCGGGCAAGGTCGGTCACCGGGGCGAGCGCCACCACCGCGTCGACCTGCCCTGCGGTGAGGAGCGCCAGCTGGCCGCCGACGGAGTGCCCTACGCTCACGACCGGCAGGTGAAACCGAGACCCTCGGAGGTGGTCGCGCACGGCCCCCAGCGCGGCCGTGGCGTCGACGAGCGACGTCGGCCATGCGCCGGACCTCTCCTCGCCGGCGGGCGGCTGAGGGTCCTTCACGCCGAGCCGGCGGTACTCGACGTTGGCGACCCACCAGCCGCGGTCCAGGAGGTCCTGCGCCAGCGGGTCCATGAGCGCCTTGGTGAACCGCGCCCTCCAGTAGCCGCCGTGCAGCAGGACCGCCGCACCCGCAGGGACCCCGAGCGGCTCCAGCACCTCGACCACCTGGTCCGGTGACCCGCCGTACCTGAGCGTCGTCGTCATGCCCCCATCCTGCACCGGGCATCATGGGCACATGGCCGGTCACGAAGTGTTTCTGCTCGACGCTGTGCGCACGCCGTTCGGCAAGCTGCGGGGCGGGCTGTCGCACGTGCGCACCGACGACCTCGCGGCCGCACCGCTGCGGAGCCTGATGGCCCGCCACCCGGGCCTCGACCCTGCCCGCGTCGAGGACGTGTACTACGGCAACACCAACGGGGCGGGCGAGGAGAACCGCAACGTCGCCCGCATGGCCGCGCTCCTCGCCGGGCTGCCCGTCACGGTTCCGGGCGTCACCGTCAACCGGCTCTGCGGTTCCGGCTCGGAGGCCCTGGTCCAGGCCGGCCGTGCCGTCGCGGTCGGTGACGCCGACCTGGTGGTCGCCGGCGGTGTCGAGGGGATGAGCCGGGCGCCTTACGTGCTGCCCAAGCCCGACGAGGCGCTGCCACGACGCATGGAGCTGCACCAGACGACCGTCGGGTGGCGGATGGTCAACCCCGCCTTCCCTGCGGACTGGACGACGTCCTTGGGCGCTTCCGCCGAGCTGGTGGCGGGGGACCGCGACATCGGGCGCGAACAGATGGACGACTATGCGGTGCGCTCGCACCGTCTCGTGCACGCCGCCTACGAGGCCGGGCTGCACGAGGGGTTCGTGGTGCCGTTCGAGGGTGTCGAGCGGGACGAGTCGCTCCGACCTGAGGCCTCGATGGAGTCCCTCGGGGCGCTGCGCCCGGCGTTCACCGAGAACGGAAGCGTCACGGCCGGCAACTCCTCACCCGTGAACGACGGAGCGCTGGCCGCGCTGGTCGGCACCGCGCGGGCGGCGGACGAGCTGGGGGTGCACCCACTGGCGCGGATCGTGGGCTCGCGCACGGTCGGTGTGTCACCAGAGCTCTTCGCCGTGGCTCCGGTGCCGGCGATCCAGCAGCTGCTGGAGCGGACCGGGCACCGCGCGGACGACGTCGACCTGTGGGAGATCAACGAAGCGTTCGCCGCCGTGGTGCTGTCGGTGCTGCACGAGCTGCCGGAGATCGACCCGGACAGGGTCAACGTCAACGGAGGTGCGATCGCCATCGGGCACCCGCTCGGCGCGAGCGCCCCCCGCGTGGTGGTGGACCTGGCCCGCGAGCTGCGGCGCCGCGGCGGCGGGCTCGGCGTGGCCGCGGCCTGCATCGGCGTGGGTCAGGGCACCGCGGTTCTGGTCGAGGTGCCACGCACCTGACCCGGGTCACCCCCCCGAGCCAAGGACGCCGCCGCCCCCGTCGCTCGGGATTCGCGGCACTTCGTCTTTGAGGGTGGGGTCATAGGTTCAGCCCTCCGCCGATGAGGAGCATGCGCAGGCGGTAGTTCTCGAAGTTGGTCAGGCCTCGTGCGATGCGGCGGTGGAGCTCGATGAGGCCGTTGGTGGCCTCGGTGCCGCCGTTGGTGGCGCCGGTGTCGAAGTAGGCCAGGAACGCCTCTTTCCACTTGCGCAGGGTCCGGCCCAGGCGGGCTACCTCGGGGATCGGGCAGGAGGGGAACGAGGCGACGATGCGCTCGGCGATCTTGCGACCCTCGGCCTTGTCCCATGCTTGTAGGCGGCGCGCAGCTGCTGGGCGCACTGCCAGGTCAGGTCGACCTTCTCGTGTTCGGCGTGCGCGGCGAAGGCCCGTTCGATGCGCCCGCGCTGCTTGTCGGTGAGGTTCTCGGAGCCGGCGCGCAGGACGTTCTGGATCCCGTACAGCGGGTCGCCCTTGCGACCACGGTGCCCGGTGGTGTCCTGCTGCACCCGCCGCCTCATCTCGTCCACACACTTGGTGCCCAGCGCGACGACATGGAAGGCGTCCAGGACCGCCGTGGCGTCGGCCAGCTCATCGCCGATGGCGCTCTTGTACCCCTGGAACGGGTCGAGGGTGGCCACGTCCACACCCGCGGTGAACTCCTCCCCGCGTGCCTCCAGCCAGTCGGCGTACGCGGCCCGGGTACGACCCTGGACCGGTCCAGCAGACGGGCACTGACCTCCCCGTTCTCATCGACGGTCAGGTCGACCATGCCGGTCAGCTCCTTGGGTCCTCGGCCGCCGTCCTCGGGCGCCCAGGTGGAGACGTGGTGCCACACGTGCTCGTCCACCCCGGGGGCGGTGACGCCGGCGAAGCGGGACTCCTCAGCGGCGGCTGCGGTCAAGATCGGCTTGATCGCGGCCCACACCGTGCGCCACCGCACCCCGAGCTGGCGGGCCACGCCCTGCACCGAGGCGTGCTCGCGCCGGATCTGCGCGATCGTCCACCGCGCGGCACGGGTGGTGAGCAGCCCACGAGGGCGGGCCAGGTCCAGTTCCTGTTCGGTGAACGTGACCTTCTCGCAGGCGTCCTCGCGGCACCGGTAGCGGCGCTTGTGCCACAGCAGCACGACCGGGGTGGGGGTTCGTCCGGCGAGTCGCCGAAACTCGGTAAGCAGGGACTGAGCACGAGGAGGGGCCCCGGTCGCTCGACCGGAGCCCCTCCCGCTGCTGTGACGACCGGCTACCGGTTGTCGATGTCGACCACCGTCAGCTCCATGACGCCGTCGCCGTCGTTGTGCGAGACGGCGCCGAGGTGCCACTGATCCGCGGTCGCCCCGGTCCACGACGCGGTGACGGTCTCCGTGGCGCCGACGCTGGCCGCCGCCGGCCCGTCGACGGTGAGGCTGCCGTCGTCTGCCGACGGGTCGGCCTGCAGGACCCACAGGTAGCTCGTGACCGACGTCGTCGGGTCCACGGTCTGCCACCCGTGGATGTAGACGCTGTAGGTGTCGTCGGCGGGCAGGACCAGGTCGATCTGCTCGTCGGTGCCACCGTTGGTGCTGGAGGCGACCAGGTTGCCGGCCGAGTCGTGCACGAACAGGTCGATGTCGACATCAGGGTCCGTGACGCCGTCCGGCGGGATCACCACCCGCAGCAGGGCGGCGTCCGTCGTCGTCACCTCGTGGGCCACGGCGCCGTTGCCCACGTCGCCCGGGTCGAACGTCTGGTCCGGGTCCTGGGCGACGTCGTCCACCCACACGGTGGCGGGAGTCAGGCCGTGGTCGCCGGCGGTGTACTCGCCGTCATAGCCGAACGTGACGTCGAAGCTGACGGACCCGGCCTCACCGGAACCGGTCACCTCGTCCGGGACGCTCAGCAACGAGGCGCGTGCGGCGATGGGGCTGGTCGCGTCGTAGCTGCCGCTGCTCCAGGTCAGCGATCCGAAGCGCCAGTCCCCGATCTCGGCGTCCAGGGTGTTCAGCGTGACCGTGTAGGAGGCGGACTCGCCCGGGCCGAGCTCCAGCGTCGTCGGCGAGACGACGGCCTCGAACCCTTCCGGGGCGTCCACCGACACGGTGTAGGTCTGTGCCGTGTCGGACACGCTCGTGACCGTGCGGGTCACCGTCTTCGTGCCGGGCACGTCCGAGACGCCGATGGAGGGGACGTTGAGGTCCTCCGACTCCATCGGAACACCCCGGCCCTCGACGAACGCGCAGCTGCCCGCCGTGAAGGTCCCGGGGGCGGCGTCGCACAGGAACCCGACGTACTCGAACAGCCCCGCGTCGTAGACCAGGCCGGGGTCGAAGGACGAGCCGGTCTCCGTGGGCGAGCCCGGGGCGACGTGACCGGCGCCCATCTCGAAGGGTGTGGCCGGGGTCAGGCGGTCGTTGCTGCGCACGTCCTGGCTGGCCGTGGTCATCAGCGCCGACTTGGCCGCGGCGGCCGACCAGTCCGGGTGCTCCTGCTTGAGCAGCGCGAACAGCCCCGCGACGTGCGGGCTCGACATCGAGGTGCCGGCGATCGACTGGAAGTCGTTGCCGCCCGGGTCCGCGTAGGGGCTCGCACCGGCGAGGATCTGCAGCCCCGGTGCGGTGACGTCCGGCTTGATCAGGTCGAGGGCGACCGTGTCCGGCCCGCGTGAGGAGAACGACGTCATGGACGGGGCGCCCTCGAAGACGCCGGCTGTCGCGGTGTCGACCAGGGCGGCCGTGGCCTTGCGCAGCGGCTTGCCGGCGATGTAGGCCTTGATCGCCAGACCCGGGGTGTTGTCCACGTGCACCGTGGGGACGTGGTGGTTGTCCGTCATGCGGTCGCCGGCGTCGTCGTTCTCGTACATGATCATCCCCGCGCCACCGGCCTGCTGCACCGCCAGGCTCTTGTCGGTCCGGGCGATCACACCCCGGCGGCACAGCACGATGGCGTCCCGCACGACCCCGGGCTTGAGGGTCCCCGGCAGGCACAGGTCGGCGTCGGGCGCGGTCGGCCTTCCCTTGTAGGCGAAGGCGGCGTCCACGAGCGGGGTCTGGTCGGGCACGTCGTCCGTCAGCGATGCGCCGACATAGCTCTCGCCGTTGCCGAGCTCGATCGTGCCCTGCCAGAACCGCGACTGGGTGCTGGCGCCGACCGTCGTGATCCACGGCACGCTCCCGGGCCCACCGATGGTCCCGGCCCCCGGACCCGAGTTGCCGCCTGAGGTGGCGGCGAAGACGCCCGCGTCCGCCGCGAAGAGGAACGCGAGGTCGTCCGCGCCGTTGAGAGAGGCTCCGCCGCCGATCGAGTAGTTGATCACGTCGACGCCGTCGGTCACGGCCTGGTCGATCGAGGCGGCCAGGTCCGAGGAGAACCCGCCGAGCGTCCCGAGCCCCTTGTAGGCAATGACGTGGGCGCCCGGCGCGATGCCGGAGACCTCGCCGAGGTCCTGGCCCTCGATGGTGGCGGGCACCCCGGCATTGCCCGCCGCCGTGGAGGCGGTGTGGGTGCCGTGCCCGTTGTCGTCGCGCGCCGAGTCGAACTCGAAGGGCTCGGCGCCGACGACGGACCGGTAGGTCTCGAGCATCTGCCGTGCGCCGAGCAGCTTGTTGTTGCAGTCGAAGGGGGCGTCGGCCGCGTTGTGCTCGGAGTTGCCGAACTCGCACGGGAGGTCCTCGGGCACGTCCTCCGGGGCGGCCGGGTAGCTGCCGTCGTCGGCGAAGCTCAGGTGCTCGGGCCAGATGCCGGTGTCGATCACACCGACCACGACGCCCTCGCCGGTCAGGCCGTTGGCCCACGCGCCACCGGCGCCCGTCAGACCGAGAAACTCGGGGCTGGAGTCGGTGGTGGCCTCCCGCCACACGTCTGGCAGGACCAGCCTCACGTCCTCACGCGCGGCCAGCGCCGTCGCCTGCTTGTGGGACATCTGCGCCGAGAACCCGTTGAGGGCAACGGTGTAGTCGTTGAGGATGCGCACGTCCGCCGCATCGGCCGCGCGCGCATGCTCTGCCCGCATCTCGCGGCCCTTCGCCCGTCCGGACGGCGTGTCGATCCGGTCGCGGCCGACGGTGACCACCAACGGATCCTCCTCCATCAGGACCACGTAGCTGCCGGTCTCGCTCTTCTCCACGACCCGGCCGTCGAAGGTGAGCTCCGCGTCGTCAGGTGCGGCGGAGGCGATGGAGGCCAGCCCCATCGACATCCCGATGCTCATCGCCCCGACCACTGCCCAGGTCCTGCGCCCTCTGTGCCCCATGCTCGTTCTCCTTGTCCCCGGTAGCGCCGTCGCAGCCGAGACGTGCGCGCGGCACCGGCGACATCGGCGTCACCCTGCCTTGCGTGAGCGCACCCGCAGGACGCTAGCGCTCGCTTTCCCCCGGGTCAATGGTCCTGCAGCGCCTCCCGCCGGCCGCGCCGGACCCCGGCCTCGAAGACCACCGTGCTGACGAGAGTGACGAGCACGAGCGGCAGGACGAAGACCACCATCAACAGGGTGAACCCCTCGAGGGCGTCGTGGTTGATCGCCTGGAGCACGACATACCCGACGTAGGCGCCGTAGAGCAGGACGAACAGCCCGCCCTCCCACCGGGCGACGCAGAAGCCGGTCAGGACCACCGGCAACAGGGCCACGCTCGCCGCCAGCATGAGCGGGATGTCGAGGGCGACCGCGGCCGGGGCGACGGGCAGGCCGCCGGAGGAGATCACCGCCGGAAGGCCGAGCACCAGCCCGAGGTTGGCGATGCAGCTGCCCAACGACGAGCAGGGCGACGTCCGCGACGACGAGGAGCAGCGAGACGACGAGCCGGGCGGGTGGCTTGCCGGCCTCGGTCTCGTCCGGGGCCTGCGCGGCGGCCTTCCGACGCCGCGGACCACCACGGTCAGCACCGTGTGCACGACCATCGCCACGAGCAGCAGCACGCCCTCCCCGGTGGAGAGCCGGCCGTCCAGGGCGAGGACGAGCAGCAGCACCGGCAGCCCCACGAGGAACGGCACGTCGAAGCGCACCAGCTGTTCGCGCACACTCAGCGGCAGCACGAGCGCCGAGATGCCCAGGATCAGCAGCACATTGGCGGCGTTGGAGCCCACGACGTTGCCGACGGCGAGGTCGGACTGCCCGTCGAGCTCGGCGCCGACGCTCACCGCCAGCTCCGGCGAGGACGTCGCGACCGACACCACCGTGAGGCCCACCACCAGCGGGCTGAGTCCCACCCGCACGGCGAGCGACGACGCGCCCCGGACGAGCAGCTCACCACCGGCGACCAGGAGGACGAGCCCGAGGAGGATGCGGCCGGCGTCGCGGTCCACGCGCACGCACACTAGGGGCGAAGGGCCCCACGTCCTGCGGAGCGGCCCACCAGCCACCGGCCCGCCTACGGCCGCACGAGCCCCGACCGGTAGGCGAGCGCCACGTGAAGCACGGCGCGTCGACCAACCGAACCGTCCGCCGGCCCAGCGACTCGGCCACCACTCCGCAGGCCGGGCACCCGACCGGCCCTGGTGTCGACTCCACCGTGACGGTGAGCAGGTCCGGGCCGCGGTCGACCGCCAGCACATGCAGGCCCTCCAGCCCCAGGAGCAGGTCGCAATTGTGGCAGTACGCGCCGCCGGCGCCCAGGGCACGGCAGCACGACGTAGGGTGATTCACGTCGAGGTCCTTGGAGATCAGGAGAGGTCAGAGTCCTCTGATCATCGGGGACCTCGACCCCGTCCCCGCCTCACCCAGCCCGTCGGCGCGCCGCGCTCACCCCACCCTCGAAGACGAAGAGCCGGATTCGCCTCAGAAGTCGGCGCTGGGTCGCCAGCTGCCGAACTCCTCCCTCAGGACCGCGACCACCTCGCCGATCGTCGCGTAGGCCCTCACCGCCTCGATCGTGGCCGGCATCACCGACCGGCCGGCCCGCACGTCCTCCCCCAGGCGGGTGAGGGCCGCGTCGACGGCGGCCTGGTCGCGGCTCTGGCGCAGCCGGCGCACCGACTCCGCCTGCGCCTGCTCGGTGCCGGGGTCGATCGTGAACACCTCGAGCGGCTCGGTCCTGGCGGGGAACGTGTTGACCCCGACCACGGTCCGTTCCCCGGACTCGACCGACCGGGCCAGCCGGTAGGCCGCCTCCGACAGGTCCCGCGCGAACCGGCCCGACCCGATGGCCTCCAGCGCGCCGCCACGCTCCTCGACGTCCTCCATCAGCGCCCAGATCGAGGTCTCGAGCTCGTCCGTCAGCGTCTCGACGGCGTACGAGCCGGCGAAGGGGTCGAGGGTGGTGGTGAGGCCGGTCTCGTGGGCGACCACCTGCTGGGTGCGCAGCGCGAGGGTCGCGGCCGCCTCGGTCGGGACGCCCAGCGCCTCGTCGTAGGCGGACACGTGCAGCGTCTGCACCCCGGCCAGCGCCGCGATCGTCGCCTCCACCGAGGTCCGGACCACGTTGTTCATCGGCTGCTGGGCGGTCAGCGTCGAACCGGCGGTGAACGCGAAGATGCGCAGCTGCTCCGAGCGCGGGTCCGTGGTCCCGTAGCGCTCGCGCATGAGGCGCGCCCAGACCCGTCGGGCCGCCCGGAACTTCGCGACCTCGGGCAGGACGTCGGTCGTGATCGCCAGGAAGGTGAACAGCGTCGGTGCCACCTGGTCCACGTCGATCCCTCGGCGCACGCACTCGTCCAGGTAGGCACGGGCGTTGGCGAACGTGAACGCGATCTCCTGCGTCGCCGACGACCCGGACTCGCGGATGTGGTAGCCGCTCATCGCCAGCGGCACCCAGCTCGGCGCCTCGCGCGCGACGTACTCGATGCAGTCGACCGACAGCCGCAGCGAGGCCTCCGGCGGGAAGATCTGGGTGCCGCGGGCGATGAACTCCTTGAGCACGTCGTTCTGGATGAACATGCCGAACCGGTCCGGGTGCACCCCGCGCTTCTCAGCGAGCGCGACGAACAGCGCGGCCCACAGGTAGCCGATGGAGTTGGCGGTGGTGCGGACCTGGGACAGCTCCTCCAGCGGTATGCGGTCCATCAGCACCTCGATGTCGGCGAGGCTGTCGATGGCCACGCCGACCCGACCCACCTCGCCGGCCGCGCGCGGGTCGTCGGAGTCGATGCCCATCTGGCTCGGCAGGTCCATCGCCACGGAGAAGCCGGTGACGCCCGCGTCCAGCAGCGCGCGGAAGCGGGCGTTGGACTCCTTGGCGGTCCCGAAGCCGGCGTACTGGCCCATGATCCAGACCTTGGGCTCGGCGCTGACCCCCCGCGTGTAGGGGTACTCGCCCGGGTGCTCCGCGCCCTCCGGCGCGTAGTCGACCCGGAGCTGCGGATCCTCCCAGCTCACGGCATACCTCCTGGGCTCACGAGCCCTCCTCCAGCTGCGCGCGCAGCTGCTTCTTGGCGATCTTGCCGGTGGAGTTGAGGGGGAACTCCTCCACGACGCGGACCTCCTTGGGCTTCTTGTACGACGCCAGGCGGCTCGCGCAGTGCTCGCGCACCTGGTCCTCGGTCACGCGGGTCCCGGCGCGCGGGGTCACGAAGGCGACGACCCGCTGTCCCCAGTCGGGGTCGGTGACCCCGAGCACCGCGACCTGGGCCACGTCCGGCAGCTCGGCGACGACCTCCTCGACCTCGCGCGGGTAGATGTTGTAGCCGCCGCTGATGATCATGTCGCCCTTGCGGTCGATCAGCCAGAGGTGGCCCTCCTCGTCGAGACGACCCAGGTCGCCTGTGTGCAGCCAGCCGTCGACGACGGCCTTGGACAGGTCGCTGCGCTGCGCGGCGTTGTAGTAGCCGGCCATGACGTGGTCGCCGCGGGTGATGACCTCACCGACCTCACCGGGCGCGAGGCGACGGCCGTCCTCGTCGACGACGGCGAGCTCGACGCCGAGCGCCGGGCGGCCGGCGCTGGTGAGCAGCTCCGGCTCCCCGCCCAGGCCGCGCGCGTGGTCCGCGGCGTCCAGGACGGTGACCGGCGGGATCGCCTCGACCAGGCCGTAGTACTGCACCAGGTGGGGCGTGAGCTGGTCGTGCGCCCGGCGCATCTGCTCGGGCGGCATGGGGGCGCCCGCGTAGCCCAGCATCTTCAGCCCGGCGAGCTCCTCCCGGGTGGCGCCGTGCGACATCAGGCGCGCGACCATCGTCGGCACGAGCGCGGAGTGGGTGGCGCCCCGCTCGACGACCGCCTCGACGAAGGTCTGCGGGTCCCACGTCGGCAGCACGATCTGCCGCGCGCCGGCGACGAGGAAGGGCAGCACGAACAGGCCGCTGGTGTGCGTGACCGGGCCGGCGTGGACGTAGCAGTCGTCGGGGCCGGGCGGGCCGTCGAGGACGTCCTGGGTCATGTTCACGATCGAGGCGAACCAGTTGCGGTGCGTGCGCTGCGCGCCCTTGGGGTGACCGGTCGTGCCCGAGGAGTAGTGCAGGCCGCACAGGTCGTCGGGTGCGCGGACCGGCAGCGTCCCGGCGGTGGCGTCGCTCGCCAGAGCTTCGAGGGAGGTCTCGGGGCCGTCGCCGACCACGACCACGTGCGGCACCTGCTCCCGCACCGGCGCGATGTCGTCGGCGAACCGCTCCGCGTACACCAGTCCCCGCGCGCCGGAGTCGGCGGCGATCCGCTGCCAGTCGCTCGGGTGCAGCCGGTAGTTGAGGGCGACCCGCACCAGCCCGGCGGCGCGGATCGCCAGGTCGGTCTCGACGTAGGTGGTGCTGTTGCTCTGCAGGTCCAGGACGCGGTCGCCGGGCTCGAGCCCGAGCGCGAGAAGGCCGCCGGCGACACGGCTGACGCGGTCGGCGAGCTCGGCGAACGTCCGCCTCTGGGAGGCGTCGGTGCCCTCGATCGCGACCCGGTCGCCGAAGCGGTGGCCGGCCCGGGTGACCAGCGTGCCGATGTCCATGGCGTCAGTCTCCTGCTTCCTGGGGTATGGCGAGGGCCGCGTCGAGGATGCGTGCTCCCCGGCCCTGGGCCAGCACCGTCACCGGGTTGAGGTCGAGCTCGGCGCCGGGCGGGAGGGCTGCAGCGACGTCGGCAACGGCCAGGACGGTGTCGACGAGCGCGGCCCGGTCGGCGGGGCCCTGACCGCGGACGCCGTCGAGCAGGCGGGCCAGCCGGGTCTCGTCGAGCATCTCCTCCACGTCCTGGCGGTCGACGGGCAGCAGCCGCAGGGCGACGTCAGCTACCAGCTCGGTGAGGATCCCGCCGACGCCGACCGTGAGCACCCGTCCGAGCGGGCTGTCGGTGGTGCCGACGAGCGCCTCGACGCCGCCGGGCACCATCTCCTCGACGAGGACGGAGCCACCCATCGCGGCGAGGCGGTCGAAGACGTCCGGGGCAGCCTCCGCGGTGACGGCCAGGACCACGCCGCCGGCGTCGGACTTGTGGAGCAGGCCGGGGACGACGGCCTTGAGGACCGCGAGCCCGCCTGCCTCCTCGACCGCGGCGACGGCGTCGGCGCGGTCGAGGGCGATCCGCCCGACCGGCACCGGCAGGCCGTGCCGGGCGAGGGCCTGCTTGAGCGCGTCCTCGCCCATGTCCCAGGACAGCTCCAGGTCGACCGGGGACGAGGTCGGCCGGTCCCGGTGCTCCGACGCAGCCATCCGGCCGAGGGCGGCGAGCGCCCGGACACCGCGCTCGGGGGTGGGGTATGCCGGGAGGCCGGCGGCGCGCATGGCGGCGCCGGCGTCGGGGGCCAGGTGGTCGGCACCGGTGCGCACGACGACGACGGGGACGTCGCGGGTTTCCCGGACCCGCGCGAGGGCCGCGACGACGTCGTCGACGTCCTTGCCGGTGAGGACGCAGAAGCAGGCGACGATCGCGTCCACGTTCCCGTCCTCGGCGATCACGCTCAGCGCCCTGTCAAAGAGGGCCGGGTCGCTCATCACCGAGGCCGTGACGTCGACCGGGTTGGCCGTCGAGCCGAAGGCCGGCACGATCTCCTCCAGCGCGGCCAGCGTCGGCTCCGACAGGGCCGCCAGCTCCAGGCCCCTCCCCGCGGCCTCGATCGCGTCGGCCGCCAGGATCCCGGACCCGCCGGAGGTCGTCACGACCGCGACGCGGCGCACCTGCCGTCCCCGCACCGACGGGACCAGGCCCATGACGTCACCGACGTCCAGCAGCTCCTCGATGTCGTCGACCCGCACGACCCCCGCCTGCCGCAGCGCCGCGTCGACGACCCTGTCCCCGGTCGCGAGCGCTCCCGTGTGCGAGGCGGCCGCCCGGGCTCCGGACTCCGACCGGCCGGCCTTCAGCACCGCGACGGGCACGCCGGAGGCGACCACCTGCGCCAGCGCACCGACGTCGGTGAGCGACTCGGCATACCCCAGGATCCCGGTGCACCCGGGCTCCCGGGCGATCTCGGCCATGACCTCGGCCGCACCGATGTCGGCCTCGTTGCCGGTGTTGACCACCCAGCCGAGACCGAGCCCGCGCTGGAACGCGAGCGAGACCGCGCCATACCCCAGGGCACCGCTCTGGCTGACGAAGCCGAGGCCGCCCGGAACCAGCTCGGTCGACTCCCCCGAGAACAGCGGGCTGAAGGAACTGACCTGCCCGCTGCCCGTGCCGACGGTGCCGATGCAGTTGGGCCCCAGGACCCGGACGCCCAGCTCCCGGGCCACCCCGACGAGCTCGTCCTGCAGCGCGGCGCCCGTCTCCCCGGTCTCGGCGAAGCCGCTGGAGCAGACGATGACGACGGGCACACCGGCCGCGGCGCAGTCGCGCACCCCCCCGACCACCTTGTCCGCCGCGACCATCAGCATGGCCAGGTCGACCGGCCCGTGCCGGCCCGCGTCGACGACGGAGGCGTACGACGGCAGGCCGCAGACGGGTGCGCCGTCGGGCCGGACCGGGTAGACACCGCCGGCATAGCCGTAGCGCCGGAGGAACTCGACCGGCAGGCGGCCCACCGCGCCGGGGCGGTCGCTCGCCCCGACGACCGCGACGCCGCGGGCCTCCCAGAGGGGGCGCAGGGTCACCGGCCGGGCCTCCACCGTGCGTGCCGGGCCTGCGGCTCACCCTCACGGACCAGCTGCAGCCGCGGCTTGGGGCCGTCCGAGCGCCCACCCTGCGGCTTGCGCCGCCCGGCGCGCCACGGTTGCGGCCACACCGCACCGGGTCCGTCGTAGTCCTGCTCGACGGCCGCGTGCAGGGTCCAGCTCGGGTCGTAGAGGTGGGCCCGGCCGACGGCGCACAGGTCGGCGCGGCCGGCCAGGACGATCGAGTTGACGTCGTCCCAGGAGGAGATGATCCCGACCGCGATCGTGGGGATGCCGACCCGGTTGCGGATCGCGTCGGCGAAGGGGGTCTGGTAGGAGCGGCCGAACGCCGGCTGCTCGTCCGGCGTGACCTGCCCGGAGGAGACGTCGATCGCCGCGGCACCGGCGTCCTTGAAGGCCTGGGCGATCTGGACGGCGCCCTCGACGTCGATCCCGCCCTCGGTCCAGTCGGTCGCCGAGATGCGCACGGTCATCGGCCGCTCCGCCGGCCACACCTCCCGCATCGCGGCGAACACCTCCAGCGGGTAGCGCAGCCGACCCGCCAGATCGCCGCCGTAGTCGTCCGTCCGCTGGTTGGTCAGGGGCGAGATGAAGGAGGAGAGCAGGTAGCCGTGCGCGCAGTGCAGCTCGAGCAGGTCGAAGCCGGCCTCGGCGCCGCGGCGGGCCGCCTCGACGAACTCGTCCGTGATCTGCTCCATGTCGGCCGGGCTCAGCTCGCGCGGGACCTGGTTGACGCCCTCCCGGTAGGGCAGGGGCGAGGGGCCGACCACCTCCCAGTTGCCCTCCTCCAACGGCTCGTCGATGCCCTCCCACATGAGCTTGGTGGAGCCCTTGCGGCCGGAGTGGCCGATCTGCAGCCCGATCTTCGCCGACGACAGGTCGTGCACGCTCTGCACGATCCGTCCCCAGGCCGCGGTCTGCTCCTCGCTCCAGATCCCGGTGCAGCCCGGCGTGATCCGGCCCTCCGGGGACACGCAGACCATCTCGGTCATGACCAGCCCGGCCCCGCCCATGGCCTTTCCACCGAGGTGGACCAGGTGGAAGTCGGTCGGCATGCCGTCGCCGGGAGAGACGTACATGTCCATCGGGGAGACCACGACGCGGTTGGTCAGCTCGAGCTCGCCCAGACGGAAGGGCTGGAACATCGGCGGGGTGTCCGGCCGGCCGCCGGGCGTGGACCTGGCGAACCACTCGTCGATCCTCGTCACGAACTCGGGGTCGCGGACCTTGAGGTTGTCGTGGGTGACCCGTCGGCTGCGGGTCATGATGTTGAAGGCGAACTGCTCGGGGTCCTGCGAGACGTACTGTCCGAGGTTCTCGAACCACTCCAGGCTCGCCTGCGCCGCCCGCTGGGTGGACTCGACGACCGGTTTGCGCTCGGCCTCGTAGGCCGTGAGCGCCTCGTCGACCGAGCCCTGCTCGTGCAGGCAGGCCGCGAGCGCGAGGGCGTCCTCCATCGCCAGCTTGGTGCCCGAGCCGATCGAGAAGTGGGCGGTATGCGCGGCGTCGCCGAGGATGACGACGTTGCCCCGCTCACCGGCGCGCCACGTCTCGTTGCGCACCGTGGTGAAGGTGATCCAGCGCGAGTTGTTGGCGAAGATGTCGTGACCCTCGAAGATGTCGGCGCACAGCTCGCGGACGCGCGCGATCGACTCCTCGTCGCTCTCCCCCGGCGCCCACTGCCTGCCCTCGGACGCGTCGAAGCCTGCGGCACGCCACACGTCCTCGTGCATCTCCAGGATGAAGGTCGAGCCGGTGGCGTCGTAGGGGTAGCCGTGCACCTGCATGACACCCCACGGGGTGCGCAGGATGAAGAACTTGAAGGCGTCGAAGACCTTGGAGGTCCCGAGCCACATGTACTTGGCGCTGCGCGCGTCGAGGGTGGGCCGGTAGGTCTGCCCGAAGCGACGGCGCACGGCCGAGTTGAGCCCGTCGGCGGCGAGCACGAGGTCGTGGTCGCGGGCCAGCTCCTCGACGTCCGGGGCCTCGGTCCGGAAGTGCATGGTGACACCGAGTTCGCGGCAGCGGGCCTGCAGGATCTCCAGGAGCCGCTTGCGCGTCATCGCCGCGAAGCCGTGGCCGCCCGAGGTGAAGACCTGCCCGTCGAGGTGGACGTCGATGTCGTCCCAGCGCGCGAAGTCGCGCTGCATCGCCTCGAAGACCGCGCGGTCGGCGTGCTCGATGCCGCCGAGGGTCTCGTCGGAGAAGACCACCCCGAAGCCGAAGGTGTCGTCGGGGGCGTTGCGCTCCCACACCGTGATCTCGTGGGACGGGTCGAGCGCCTTGGTGAGCGCTGCGAAGTAGAGCCCACCGGGGCCTCCCCCGATGATCGCGATGCGCATCCACCGACTCCTTCGCCGTTGTCGTTGCCAGCACCGGCAGACTATGTTGACTTCACGACGGTCGTCAATGACACGGAAGAAGGTTTGCGATGGCGGGCGAGGGCGCGTTCGGCGGGAAGGTCGCCGTGGTGACCGGCGGGGCGGGCGGCATCGGACGGGCGGTCGGCGAGGGCTTCGCCGCCGAGGGTGCCGCCGTGGCGGTCCTCGACGTGCAGGGCACCGAGGAGGCCGCGGCCGCGCTCCGCGAGGGGTATGGGGTGCCCGCCCGGGGTTACGAGCTGGACGTCAGCGACCGGGACGCCGTGGTGGCGGTGATGGACTCGGTGCTCGCCGACCTGGGCGGCCTGGACGTGCTGGTCACGCTGGCCGGCGGGTCGCTGGGCACGCCTAAGGGCCTGGACGAGATCGAGCCCGAGCACGTCGACCTCGTCGTGGACGTTAACGTCAAGGGCACCTTCTACTGCGCCCAGGCCGCGCTGGCCCGGATGCCCGACGACGGCGCGGTCGTGACGGTGTCCTCGATCGGCGGGCGGCAGCCCTCCCCCGTGACCGGCGTGCCGTACGCCGCGTCCAAGGCCGCGGTGCTGGGCCTGACCCGCCGGCTCGCCCGCGAGGTCGGCGGCCGCGGACAGCGCGTGAACGCGGTCGCGCCCGGCCTCTTCCTCACCGGGCGCCTGCAGCAGATGTACGACGAGATGCCGGCGGGCGAGCGCGACGAGGTGCTCGGCGCCATCCCCCTCGCGCGCTTCCCCGAGCTGCGCGAGATCGTCGACCCGGTGCTCTTCCTCGCCGGTCCGGGGGCGTCCTACATCACCGGCGTCGTGCTCGACGTCAACGGCGGCCGCTTCATGCCGCTCTGAGCCGACACCCAAGGTGTATAGATGGGACATGGCGCGCACGAACGTCGGCATGGACGACGAACTGGTCACCACGGTGATGCGGCGCTTCGGGCTGCGCACCAAGGAGGAGGCCGTCGACCTCGCGCTGCGTCGGCTCGCCGGCCCCGTACCCACGCGTGAGGAGCTCCTCGAGCTCGAGGGCACCGGCTGGGACGGCGACGTCGACGAGCTGCGCTAGATGCCGTGTCCCCCGGCCTCAGGAGGTCAGCGCCGCCCGCACCTCGTCTGGCCACGGGGTCGCCGGAGGCCCCTCGCCGTCGTGCGGGCCCTGCCCGGAGCGGCTGCCCACGTTGACGCAGACCATCCGTCCCCGCGCGGCAGGCCCGCGCGGACCCTCGACCTCGAAGCCGTAGACGAGCGAGGAGCCGCCCACCTGCTCCACCCACAGGGAGGTGGTCACCTCGTCGCGGAACCACAGCCGGTCGAGGTAGTCCACCTCGTAGCGCACGCGGGGCACGGCGCCGTAGAGCTGCGGCAGGCCCAGCGTGGTGTGCAGCTCGTTCTCGGCCGCCTCGACCCAGCGGATGACCGCGGAGTGGTGGTAGTGCCCGGCGGCGTCGGTGTCGCACCAGTCGACGACGCGGGTGACGCTGGCCCGGGTCACGAGGAGGCGCCCTCCTTGGCCTCCCGGCGCAGCACGAAGCGCTGCACCTTGCCGGTCGAGGTGCGCGGGAGGGCGTCGATGAAGTCGATCTGCCGCGGGTACTTGTAGGGCGCGATGATCCCCTTGACGTGGTCCTGGAGCGCCTTGCGCAGCGTCGCCTCGCCCTCCGCCCCGCCGAGCGCGGCGACCCCGCCGCGCGGCACGACGTAGGCCTTGACCACGTGCCCCCGGTCCTCGTCCGGGGCGCCCACGACCGCGCACTCCATGACCTCGGGGTGGGAGATGAGCGCCTCCTCGACCTCGGTCCCGGAGATGTTGTAGCCCGAGCTGATGATCATGTCGTCCGAGCGCGCCTGGTACCAGAAGTAGCCGTCCTCGTCCCGGATGAAGGTGTCACCGGTCAGGTTCCAGCCGTCCTGGACGTAGAGCACCTGGCGCTCGTCGGCGAGGTAGCGGCACCCGGTCGGACCCTTGACCGCGAGCCGCCCGGGGGTCCCGTCGGGGGCGTCGCGGCCGGCCTTGTCCACGATCTTGGCCTGGTATCCCGGGACCGGCCTGCCCGTCGAGCCGGGCCGGATGTCGTCGTCGGCCGCGGAGATGAAGATGTGCAGCATCTCGGTGGAGCCGATGCCGTCGATGAGCCGGAGCCCGGTCTCCTCGTTGACGCGCTCCCAGGTGTCCCGCGGCAGGTGCTCGCCCGCGGAGACCGCGCGGCGCAGGGTGCGCAGCTGCGGCGCCTTCCCCTTCGCGAGCATGGCCCGGTATGCCGTGGGAGCGGTGAAGCAGACCGTGGCGCCGTGCTCGGCGACCAGGTCGGCCAGCTGCTCGGGCGTGGCCTTCTCGACCATGAGCGTGCTCGCGCCCACCCGGAGGGGGAAGACGACCAGCCCGCCGAGGCCGAAGGTGAAGGCGATCGGCGGCGTCCCGATGAAGACGTCGTCGGCCCGCGGCTGCAGGACGTAGCGGGAGAAGGTGTCGGCGTTGGCCAGGATGTCCCGGTGGAAGTGCATGGTGGCCTTGGGGCGGCCGGTCGTGCCGGAGGTGAAGGCCAGCATCGACACGTCGTCCGCGGCCGTGTCCACGTCGTCGAAGACGTCGGGCTTGCTCTCCGCCAGGGCGGTGATGTCCGCCAGACCCTCCACCGCGCCCCCGTAGGTGAAGGTCCGCAGGTCCTTCACGCCGGCCCGCAGCAGGTCCTCGGTGAAACGGTGGTCGCAGATCGCGATGTCGAACCGCCCGACCTCCCCGATCGCCGCCAGCTCCTTGGGTCGCAGCATCGGCATCGTGGGCACCACGACGCCACCGGCCTTGAGCACGGCGAACCAGACCGCCACCAGCCAGGGGTTGTTCGGCCCGCGCAGGAGCACCCGGTTCCCCGGGACGAGTCCGAGGTCCTCGACCAGCACGTGGGCGACCCGGTTGGCGCGGGCCCGCAGCTCGCCGTAGGTCCACCGCGTGCCGTCGGTCGCGAGCACGCAGGGCCGGTCGGCACCGCCCGGCATGCCGTCGATGACGTCGTCGAGCAGCACCGTGGCCGCGTTGAGACGCTCGGGGTAGTGCACCTCGGGCACGTCGAAGCAGAACTGCGGCCACAGCTCCCGTGGCGGCAGGTTGTCGCGGCAGAAGGTGTCGACGTGCGCGCTCGGGGTGAGCTCGTTCTGCGGCATCGGGGCCCCTCTCGTCTCGCTCCCGCCGGCCACGGTGCCGACAGGCTCCCAGTATGTTAGTTGCATGACGACAGTCAAGGGCACGCTATCTGCCGTCCCTGTCGCACCGCGCGACGGCCGCGGCGCCGACGCCGGGCTGCGCGCCTTCATCGTGACCATCTACGGGCTCTACGCCCGCGAGGTCGGCGGCTGGCTCAGCGTGAGCACGCTCATCCGCCTCATGGCCGAGCTGGACGTCGACGAGCCGGCCGTGCGCTCCTCGATCTCCCGCCTCAAGCGCCGGGGGATCCTGGAGGCCGAACGGCTCGACGGCCGCGCCGGCTACGCCCTGTCGGCCCAGGCGCGCGAGATCCTGGAGGCGGGCGACCGACGCATCTTCCGCCGCCGCCGGGGGACGCTCGACGAGGGCTGGGTGCTCGCCGTCTTCAGCGTCCCCGAGTCCGAGCGGCAGCGCCGGCACACCCTGCGGTCCCGGCTGTCCTGGCTCGGGTTCGGCTCCGTCGGCCCCGGGGTCTGGATCGCACCCGCCCACCTGCAGGCCGAGGCCCGGGAGGTGCTGGTCCGGGAACAGCTGGCGGACTACGTCGACCTCTTCGAGGCGAACTACCTCGGCTTCGGGCGGGCGGCCGAGCAGGTCGGCTCCTGGTGGGACCTGCAGAGCCTGGAGGAGCTCTACCGGCAGTTCTGCGACGACCACGCGCCGGTGCTCGCCCGGTGGCGCGCCCGGCGCAGCAAGGACGACCCCGGGACCGCCTTCGCCGACTACGTGCGCGTGCTCACCTCCTGGCGCCGCCTGCCCTACCTCGACCCCGGTCTGGCACCCGAGCTGCTCCCCCGGGACTGGTCCGGCACCAGGGCCGCCGACCTGTTCTTCGCCCTGCAGCGCAGGCTGGAGGGACCCTCGCACACGTTCGTGGACCAGGTGCGCTGAGCGCCTCAGATGCCCAGCAGCTCCTCGGCCTTGGCCCGGTTGCGGCGGAACTCCTCGACGGGGACCTCCCACCGCACCGCGCCCTTCTGCATGACGACGACATGGTCGGCGACGGAGAGTGCGAGACGCAGGTTCTGCTCGACGATGAGCACGGACATGCCGGCGTTGCACACCTCGTGCACGACGTCGGCGACCTGGTGGACGACCGAGGGCGCCAGCCCGTCGGAGGGTTCGTCGAGCAGGAGCACGGTGGGGTTGGTCAGCAGGGCACGCCCGATCGCGAGCATCTGCTGCTCGCCCCCGGAGAGCTGGTCGCCCCGGTTGCGCAGCCGCTCCGCCAGCCTCGGGAGGAGCTCGAGGACGCGCTCCTGGGTCCAGTCGCCCTTGCGACCCGCGCGGTCGGCGACGTCGAGGTGCTCGGCCACCGTCAGCGGTGCGAAGACCCGGCGCCCCTGGGGCACCAGCCCCACGCCGAGCCTGGCGATCCGGTCCGGACGGGCGCCCGCGACCTCCTGGCCCGCCACGGTGATCGAGCCCCTCATCGGTCGGACCAGCCCCATGATCGTGCTCACGAGGGTGGACTTGCCGACGCCGTTGCGCCCGAGGAGGGCGAGCACGCCCCCCTCGGGCAGGTCGAGGTCGACGTCGTGCAGGACCCGGGAGCCGTCGTAGCCGGACACGAGGCCGCGGACGGACAGGATCGGGTCCGCCGCTCCCGGTCGGCCCGTGCCGCCCCGACCCGCGCCGCCCCGACCCGGGCCCTCCTGGCTGGTGCTCGTCATACCTCTCCCTCGATGAACAGCTCGGAGGTGTCCTCCGCGCCGAGGTAGGCATTCTGCACCGCGTCGCTGGCGCGGACGTCGTCGGGCGCACCGGTGAGCAGGTGCTGGCCGAGGTGCAGGACGGTCACCTCGTCGGCGACACCGAACACGAGGTCGAGGTCGTGCTCGACGAGGAGAACGGTGACCTCCGACGGGAGCCCGAGCACGATCTCCTGGAAGGCCGCCGTGTCGGCGGGCGACATGCCGGCCGCCGGCTCGTCCAGGAGCAGGACCGAGGGAGAGGTGGCGAGGGCGACGGCGACCTCGAGCTGGCGACGCTCACCGTGGGAGAGGGCACCGGCGGCCTGTCCGGCCCGGTGGTGCAGGAAGAGCTGCTCCAGGACGGCGTCGGCCTCCTGCACCAGCGCCCGCCGCCGCGCGACCGCGCGCCAGGGTTGCGCCTGGACCCCGTGCCGGCGCTGGACGGCCAGCATGACGTTCTCCCGCGCGGTCGCCGTGAGGAAGAGTGAGGAGTGCTGGAAGGTGCGCACGAGCCCGCGCCGGGCCCGGGCGTGCTCGGAGAGCGAGGTGACGTCCTCGCCGCGCAGCCACACCCGCCCCGAGGTGGCCCGCAGCGCACCGGCGACGAGCGCGAAGAGGGTGGACTTGCCCGCCCCGTTGGGTCCGATGACCGCGTGCCGGCTTCCGGGCCGCACCTCGAAGCTCACGTCCTCGACGGCCTTGAGGCTGCCGAAGTGCCGGGAGAGGCCCTCGACCCGGAGGGCGGGCTGCTCGCTCATGCCGGCGTTCCCGCCGGCGACGCGCTCCGGCTGGTCGACCCGGGCGACCGTCCGCCGCGGTCCCGGGGGAAGATCCGCCGCCACTGCGCCCGCCCGCCCGCGATGCCCTGGGGCAGCAGGTAGACGGTCAGCACGAAGAGGATGCCGAGCAGGAGGGAGGAGTGCCCGGAGAACATCTGGCCCAGGTAGTCGCGGGTGAAGACCACCAGGAGCGCCCCCAGGCAGGCCCCCCACATCGAGCCGACACCACCGACGATCACGGCGAGCAGGGCCAGGGCCGAGATCGAGAACCCCATGTCGCCGGGTGCGACGAACCGCTGCGAGGAGGTCCACAGCGACCCGGCCAGCGCGGCGAGGCCGCCGGCGTAGACGTAGGCCGCCAGGGCGTAGGAGTCGGTGCGGTAGCCGACGGAGCGCAGCCGGGGCTCGTTGTCGCGCATCCCGCGCAGCGTCAGCCCGAACGGCGAGCGCAGCAGGACGTGCACCCCGACGTAGGCCAGGACGGCGACGGCCAGCACGTAGTAGTAGACAAGGCCCTCGTTGACGAGCCCCTCGCCACCGGGTGCGACCACGACCGGGGGTATGCCGCTGAGCCCGTCGGTCCCGCCCGTCACCCGGTCGAGTCGACCGGCGGCCGAGTAGGCGATCTCGCCGATCGCCAGGGTGATCATGAGGAAGGCGACGCCGCGGCCCCGGATGGCCAGCGGGCCGGTCAGCACCGCGGCGACCACACCGGCCAGGGTGGCCACCAGGAGCTGCACGACGCCGAGCTCGGACCAATGGATCCCCACGAGCGCCCCGGTGTAGGCGCCGACGCCGAAGTAGGCCGCCTGGCCCAGCGTCGGCATGCCCGTCACGCCGGTGAGCAGGTTGACGCTCATGGCGAGCACGGCGAAGATCACGGCGCGGGTGAAGGTCATCACCGTGAAGGTCCCGAAGACCCACGGGACCGCCAGCAGCAGGGCGACCACGGCCGCGACCAGAAGCGCCGTGCGCACCGGGAACGGGCGCCGGGAGGGGGTGCGCGACGGCATACCCGTCGTCCGCGTGCTCATGCGCGCGCCGGGGCGAACAGGCCCTGCGGGCGCAGGGCGAGGACCAGGAGCATCGCCCCGAAGAGCAGGAAGGGCGCGTAGGCCGGCACGACGGCGACGCCGAGCGTCTGCACCTGACCGATGAGCAGGGCACCCAGCAGCGCGCCGCGGACCGAGCCGAGCCCGCCGATGACGATGACGACGAGGGAGAGCACCAGGACCCGCTCGTCGATGCCCGGGCCGGGCGCGATGATGGGCGCGCCGAGGACACCGCCGACCGCCGCGAGGGCCGCGCCGAAGCCGAAGACGCCGAAGAGGATCTTGCGGGTGTCCACGCCCATCGCGCGCACCATGTCGCGGTCCGCCACCGTCGCCCGCACGAGGGCGCCGACCGAGGACCGCTCGAAGGCGAGGTAGACGAACGCCGCCAGCAGACCCGCGACGCCGATGAAGACCAGGCGGTAGAGCGGGTAGGCGTTGCCCAGCAGCGAGATGGAGCCGCCGAGGGCGCTCGGCGGCGCCGTCGGCAGCACCTCGGCACCGAAGACCATGATCAGCAGCTCGCCCGCGATGAGCATGATGCCCAGAGTCAGCGCCGCCTGGTCCAGATGCCCCCGGCCCTGGAGCGGCGCCACGGCAGCGGCCAGGAAGGCGCCCCCCAGCAGCCCCACGACCAGCCCCACCACGAGCGCGACGAGCAGGCCGAGCCAGCTCCCGTCCGACAGCGCGTACGCGGTGTACGCGCCGGCCAGGTAGAGCGTGCCGTGCGCCAGGTTGAGCACGTCCATCATCCCGAACACCAGGGACAGCCCCACGGCGAGGGTGAACAGCAGGAGACCGTAGGCCACCCCGTCCACCATCGAGACGAAGTTCGCGTCGAGCCAACCGATCATGAGGTCGGGAGCATGCAGGAGCGTCCGGGGACCGTCGCGCCCGCTGCCTCAGTCGCTGCCCAGCTCACCGAGCTCCTGCACCACGACGTTGGTCAGCTCCCCGTCGACCTCTTGGACCTCGCGGAGGTACCACATCTGCACGGGGGTGCCGATGTCGGACCACGACCACGTGCCGCGCGGCGACTCGACCTCGGTGATCTCGCCGATCGCCGTGTTGATCGCCTCGGAGTCGGCCCCGCCCGCAGCCTCGATGGCCATGTCGAGGACCTTGGCGGCGTCGTAGGAGGCCATCGCGTAGGTCGTCGGGTTGCGGTCGGTCTTGGCCTTGTAGGCCTCGACGAAGCTGGTGTTGAGCTCGTTGTCGAGGTCGTAGTTGTAGTTCATCGCGGTGAAGGTGCCCTCGGCCGAGTCGCCCTGACCCTGCAGGACTCCACCCTCGGTGAGGAAGCCGGCCGAGTAGTGATCGATCTCGCCCTTGAGGCCGAACTGGTCGTACTGCTTGACGAACTCGACCGCCGCGCCGCCGGCGTAGAAGGAGAAGAGCGCCGCGGCGTCGGAGGACAGGGCGTTGGCCAGGAACGGCTGGAAGTTCGTGGTGCCCGGGAAGGGGGTGTAGACCTCGTCGACGATCTCGCCGCCGGCGGGCTCGAAGGTCTTCTTAAAGCCCTCGACCTCGTCCTTGCCGGCCTGGTAGTCGGCCGCGAGGAAGTAGACGCCGCCGTCGACGTTCTCGGCGACGTAGGCACCGAGCGCCTCCCCCGGCTCGTCGTTGACGTAGGAGGTGCGCCAGATGTAGGTGGCGTCGGTGAGCGTCGTGGGTGAGGCGTTGGAGCCGACGAGCGGGATCTTGCTGGTCTCGAAGAGGTCCGCGACACCGTTCATCACCGCGGAGTTGACCACGCCGGTGACCACCGCGACCTCGTCCTGCTTGACCAGCTTGTCCGCGGCCGCCTTGCCGGAGTCGGCGGTCTCGCCCTCGTCGGCGAGGATCACCTCGACCTCGAGGCCACCGAGCATGTTGTCGTGCTCCTCGAGGTAGACCTCGAAGCCGGCCTTCATGTCGTCGCCCAGGCTCTTGTAGACCCCGGACTGCGGCACGAGGAGGCCGACCTTGATGGGGCCCTCGGCCGTGGCGTCATCGCCGTCGCCCCCGCCGTCGCCGCCGCCGCCGAGGGTGCCTCCTCCGCAGCCGCCCAGGACGAGCGCTCCGGACGCGACCAGGGAGAGCATGGATGCCGTGCGTCGAGTGGTCATGTGCGCAGAACCTTCCTCAGGTGGTGCGGACGCCCCGTCGCGCCGCGTGTGTGATGTGCACCATATGCCGTGCCCGTGTCGCTCGTCCACAACCCGACACACGTGTCCGCCACACGTGTCAGCGCAGCAGCGCCATCCCCTGGACCTCCACGAGGGCCTCGACGTCCCAGAGCCGGGACACCCCGATGCCCGCCGTGGCCGGGTAGTGGCTGCCGATGAGCGTCTTCCAGACGCGGCCGATCTCGCGGGCGTGAGCCTTGTAGTCGTCCATGTCGACGATGTAGATCGTCAGGCTGGCCAGGTCGGTCGGCTGACCGCCGGCCGCGCGCAGGGCGGTCAGCAGCGAGGTCAGCGCGACCTCGAACTGGTCGACGACCGTGTCCCCCACGATCCTGCCCTCGCGGTCCAGCGCCGTCTGTCCGGCGAGGAACACCACCCGCCCGGTGCCCACGACGGCGTGGCTGAAGCCCTTGGGCTCCCCCAGCTCCGGCGGGTTGACGAGCTCCATACCGCTACCGCTCCCCTGCATCATGACTGGAGCCCTCCTCCGTCGACGTTGATGCCCTGACCGGTCATGCCGCCGTTGCGGACGCAGGTCAGCACGGCCTCGACCACCTCGTCGACCGTGATGAGCCGGTTGATCGGCTGCTTGGCCTCCAGCGCAGCCCGGGCCTGCTCGGGCGTGCGGCCGGTCTTCTCCACAATTCCCCGCACCGTCGCCTCGGTCATCGGCGTGTCGACGTACCCGGGGCACACCGCGTTGACGGTGACGCCGGTCCGGGCCAGCTCCATGGCGGCCGATCGGACCAGCCCCAGCACGCCGTGCTTGCTGGCGGTGTAGGCGGAGATGTAGGGCTCCCCGAGCTTGGCCGCCACCGAGGCCACCACGACGATCCGACCGTGACCGGCCGCCTTCATCGCCGGGATGGTGCGGCGCAGCATCCGGAACGGCGCGGTGAGGTTGAGGTCGAGCATCTGCTGCCACTGCTCGTCGGTGGTCTTCTCCACCGAGGCCGAGACCCCGGCACCGGCGTTCGCGACGACGACCTCGGGTCCCGCCCACTGCTCCTCGATGCTGTCAAGAAGCTCCTCGACCGCGCCGGGCGAGGTCATGTCGGCCGGCAGCACGAGCGTGGGACCGGGGCAGGCGGCCGCTGTCTCCTCGAGCTGCTCCCGGCTGCGCGCGGTGAGGGCGACGGCATACCCCTCCTGGCTCAGCGCGAGCGCGACTCCGGCGCCGATGCCGCGCCCGGCTCCGGTGACCAGGGCGACGGGCATTCCGGGAGGTGGCGGCATGGCGGCGACCTTGCCACGCTCCATGACGACCGTCAAGATTGCGACATACCGACGATGAGGAGCACCGATGAAGCCGGACGAGTTCACCGACATCACCTACGAGATCGAGGAGACCTGGGCGGTGATCACCATCAACCGTCCGGAGCGCTACAACTCCTTCCGGGGCCGGACGGTCGACGAGCTGCTCGCCGCCTTCAAGCACGCCTGGGCCGACAGCCGGGTGGCGTGCGTGATCCTCACCGGGGCCGGCGAGAAGGCCTTCTGCGCCGGCGGTGACGTCAAGGAGCGTGCGGAGACCGGCAGCTACGGCGAGACCGAGTTCGGCCTGTTCCAGATCCAGCAGCTGCACCAGACCATGCGCGACATCCCCAAGCCGGTCATCGCCGCGGTCAACGGGGTCGCGGTCGGTGGCGGGCACGTCCTGCACGTGCTCTGCGACCTGTCGATCGCCAGCGAGACCGCCCGCTTCGGCCAGAGCGGACCGAGGGTCGGGTCCTTCGACGCCGGCTTCGGCTCGGCCTACCTGGCGCGCGTGGTCGGCGAGAAGCGCGCCCGCCAGATCTGGTTCCTGCTCGACCTGTACGACGCGCACACCGCCGAGCGCTGGAACCTCGTCAACGACGTCGTCCCGGCCGAGGAGCTGATGGACAAGGCGCGGGAGTACGCCCGAAAGATCTCCTCCTACTCCCCCACCGCCCTGCGCTTCCTCAAGCACAGCTTCAACGCCGACTCCGACCACATGCAGGGCCTGGGCAACATCGCCTTCGCCGGCCTCGACCTCTTCGTCGAGACGCCCGAGGCCAAGGAGGGCGCCAACGCCTTCGCCGAAAAGCGGGCGCCGGACTTCGGACCCTGGCGCTGAGGGACCGCCGCCTTAGTCGAGCACGACGGTCGCCTCGATCTCGATGAGCAGGCCGGGAACCGCGAGCCCGGTGATGCCGACGATGGTCTGGGCAGGGTGCTGGTCGCTGCCCTGGACCTCCTCGATGCCGGCGGTGATCGCCTCGTACTCGGTCGGGGCCGTCGTGTAGATCGTGCGGCGCACCACCTGATCCCATCCCGCGCCGATGCTCTCGAGCGCGATCTGCAGGTTGCGCATGGCGGCCACGGTCTGGGCACGCAGGTCGTCCCCGCCGACCACCGAAAAGTCGGGGGCGAGGGCCACCTGGCCGGCGATGTATGCCGTGCGCCCTCCCTGGGCGACGCTCACGTGGCTGAAGCCGGGGGCGGGGTGGAGTGCGTCGGGGTTGATGAGGTCACGGGTCGTCATGGCCAGCTCCGTCGTCAGTCGGGTCGAGGTCGGCCAAGGCTAGGGCCGACCGGCCCGGAAGTGAAGGCGACGGGGCGTTTCTGTTGCCTCATTGACGCCCGTCACAGGCCCCTCATAGGCTGCGCGGACCACTCGTCCCCGTCCTCGGAGGCCACCATGTCCGTCCTCGCCCAGCTCGCAGACGCCTTGAGGGACGGCAGCGTGGAGGTCGTCGACCTCACCGCGCCGCTCTCGTCCGAGACCCCGCTCCTGGAGCTGCCGCCGCAGTTCGGGCAGACGGCGCAGTTCCAGCACGAGGAGATCAGCCGCTACGACGACCGCGGCCCGGCGTGGTACTGGAACAACTTCCGCACCGGCGAGCACACCGGCACGCACTTCGACGCGCCCAACCACTGGGTGACGGGCAAGGACCTCGACGACGTCTCCAGCGTGCCGGTCGGCGTCTTCCTCCGGCCGGCCGCCGTCATCGACGTCGTCGACCGGGTCGAGGCCGACCCCGACTTCCTTCTTGAGCGCGAGCACGTCAAGGCCTGGGTCGAGGAGCACGGCCCGCTGCCGTCCGGTGGCTGGCTGCTCTGCCGCACCGGCTGGTCCAGCCGCACCACGCAGCAGGACATGATCAACAACACCGAGACCGGCCCGACAAGCCCGGGCATGTCGGTCGACTGCGCGCGGTGGGTCGCCGAGGAGACCGACCTCATCGGCATCGGGGTGGAGACCGTCGGGACCGACGCGGGCGCCGCCCACTCCTTCGACCCGGCGTTCCCGTGCCACGCACTGCTGCTGGGTGCGGGCAAGTACGGCCTGGCCCAGCTGCAGAACCTGGACAAGCTGCCCCCGACCGGCGCGATGGTGCTCGCCCCGCCGCTGAAGATCGTCGACGGCTCGGGCTCTCCCGTGCGCGTGCTCGCCCTCGTCGAGCATTAGGTCGGGCTGGTCACATGCTCGTCTCAGAGGCGGTCGGGCGGGCCCTGGTCGCCTGCGGCATCGACCACGTCTTCGGCGTGGTGGGCTCGGGCAACTTCCACGTCACCAACGCGATGGTCGCCGCGGGCGCCCGGTATGTCGCGACGCGCCACGAGGGCGGGGGCTCCACCGCGGCCGACGGGTATGCCCGTGTCTCGGGTCGCCCCGCCGCGGTGAGCGTGCACCAGGGGTGCGGCTTCACCAACGCGATGACGGGCATCGCCGAGGCGGCCAAGTCGCGCACGCCGCTGGTGGTCGTGGCCGCCGAGGTGAGGGAGCCACGGTCCAACTTCTTCGTCGACCAGGAGGCGATGGCGCGGGCTGTCGGCGCCGTGCCGCACCGTGTGACCTCGGGCGAGGAGGCGGTCGCCCAGACCGTCGCCGCGCTGGCCGAGGCGGTGCACGGCCGGAGGACGGTCGTGCTCAACCTGCCGCTGCCGGTGCAGGGCCACGAGGTGCCGGCGGGCGCGCTCGACGGCGTCGGACTGCCGCCCGCCCCGGACCCGGTCGAGCCGTCGGCGGGGGACGTGCAGCGGCTGGTGGCTGCACTGTCCACGGCGCAGCGGCCGGTCTTCGTCGCGGGACGCGGCAGCCGGTCGGCGCAGGCGCGGGATGCCCTGCGGACGCTGGGCGGGAAGTCCGGCGCCCTGCTCGCGACCTCGGCCGTCGCCAAGGGACTCTTCTCCGACGACCCCTGGCAGATCGACGTCTCCGGGGGCTTCTCCACGCCGCTGACGGCCGAGCTGGTGCGCGGCGCGGACCTCATCGTCGGGTGGGGCTGCGCCCTCAACATGTGGACGATGCGCCACGGCCGCCTCATCGCCGACGGCGCGACCGTGGTGCAGGTCGACGACACGCCCGACGCGATCGGCACACACCGCGACCTGACCTTCGGCGTGGTCGGCGACGTGGCCCGGACCGCCGAGGCCGTGGGCGACGCGCTCGAGGCGACGCGCACGGCGTACCGGACCCCCGAGGTGGGCCAGCGGCTCGCGGCGCAGCTGCGGTGGCGCGACGTGCCCTTCGACGACAGGAGCGGCGACGGGCGGATCGACCCGCGTGCTCTGACGATCGCCCTCGACGACGTACTGCCCACCGAACGGGTCGTGGCGGTCGACTCGGGCAACTTCATGGGCTACCCCAGCATGTTCCTGTCGGTCCCGGACGAGGAGGGCTTCTGCTTCACGCAGGCCTTCCAGTCGATCGGGCTCGGCCTGGCCACGGCGATCGGTGCCGCGCTCGCCTGGCCGGACCGGCTGCCGGTGGCGGCGCTCGGCGACGGCGGTGCGCTCATGGCCGCGGCCGAGCTGGAGACCGTCGTGCGGCTGGGCCTGCCGATGCTCGTCGTGGTCTACGACGACGAGGCCTACGGCGCGGAGGTGCACCACTTCGGGCCGGGCGGCCACGACCTGGCCACCGTGCAGTTCCCGCCGACCGACATCGCCGCGATCGGGCGGGGCTACGGGATGGAGGGGGTCACCGTCACGTCCGTGGAGGACCTCGCGCCCGTGCGCGAGTGGGTGGCGGGCGGCCCGTCCGGACCGATGCTGGTGCATGCCAAGGTCACGCAGGACGAGGCGTCCTGGTGGTTGGAGGAGGCGTTCAGGGGCCATTGACGGGCCGCGCGTCCGGAATGCGCCCGCCTGCGAAGAGGTCCCGCAGTGCGCGCCGAGGGACGGGCTGGGACGGTCAGGCGTAGCGTTGGGTGCATGTCGCGCGCCCACATCGACATCGACGACGCGCTCGTCGCCACGGTGATGCGGCGGTACGGGCTACGTACCAAGACGGAGGCTGTCGACCTCGCGCTGCGCCGGCTCGCCGGCCCGGTGCCCACGCGTGAGGATCTCCTTGCGCTCGAGGGCTCCGGCTGGGACGGGGATCTCGACGAGGTGATGGATGCCGCTGGGCTCGCCCGCCCGCCCAGCAGGCGGCTGGCGGACCTTCCTCGGCCGGAGGGCGCCCCGGGCACCACGTTGTCGGAGGCGCTCAGCCAGGACCGCGCGGACCAGCGCGACACCCGGAGGTCGTACTGATGCGCGAGGACGACCTGCTGGGCGTGGTGACCATCACGACCGCCTCGCGGAGGCGACACGGCTGCTCGGGTTCCCCGCCTCGCGCCGGGACGCTGACGCGATAGCGGAGCTGCGCCCCGAACGTCAGGTGTCGACGACGCCCTCCTCGACCAGGGTCGTCGCCATCAGCGCGACGTCGTGGCCGAACGCGGTGGGCAGGAGCGCGTCACCCTCCCTGCGCCATACCCGCAGGTCCCCCATCTCGTGCAGCGCCCGGTGGAGAGCACTGTCGCTCCAACTGCGCGCGGACTCGTCCCGACGCCCTACCAGGGTGTGGTGGTTCTTGGGGCTCTGCCACCACCAGTCCTCGAGCTCCGTGAGGGGCATGGACTCCCGCGCCGGGTCGAGCAGGTGCAGCAGCGCACCCATCAGCGGTGACACGTGGATGGGGGCGGCGTGGATCAGCACGGCGCTGGCCAGGACGACACCGAGGTGGCGCCACTCCTCGTCGGAGGTGGGCTCGTCCCAGGCGGCGTAGACCCGGGTGCGGCTCAGCTCCAGCAGCCCCGCTTCCAGGCAGGCCGTCCACAGCCGGTGCAACGGCCGGCAGTCCGCCGCGCTGCGGAAGGATTCCCTCGCCGCCGCCACCCAGAGCTCCTGCGACTCGAGAGGGAGCTCGGACACCAGGTCGCCGTAGGCCAACCGGTCCGCCTCGCGCTCCCACTCGCTCAGCCCCAGCAGGTCGTACGCCTCGCGCGCGGGGGCCAGCCGCAGCACCTCCGTGGAGGTGATCTCCCTGCCCCGCTCCCCCACCCACTCGACCAGGCGCCGGCACTGCTGCACGAACGGCGCCGCCCGCACGTCGGCGGCGACCTCCGACAGGTCGGCGAAGGGGATGTTGCCGTCCTCGTCCCCGAGGCCGAAGACGTCCTCGAGACCGTCGTCGTCCCTGAGCGAGGCCATGAGGTCGGTCGATGCCATCCCGCGCAGGCTCCCCTGGTGCGCCGACGGGGAGGACATAGCGATCCGCTGGTCGTCGGGCAACGCGTTCCACGCCTCGACGATCTGCTGCATCCGCTCGTTGAGCTCCTCCATCGACCCGGCGCCGTCCAGCGTCAGCCCGATGCTCTCGCCGAACTCCACGAGCGACTTGGCCGCGCCGTGCCGCGTCGGGTCGGCGCAGGCGTCGGGCATGCGCGGCGCCGCGCGCCGCGCCTCTTTCGCCAGCTCACGTGGGTCGGCCGAAGAGGACGCCATCCGGCCGGTGCCCCGCAGGAAGCGCCAGAAGCTGTCCAGGGTCTCGACCAGCCGGTCGACGTCGGGCACGCCGGAGGGGCCGTGGGAGGGCCAGCGGACGAGCATCAGGTGCTCGGCGCTGCCGGCCGGCCAGTCCTGCGGCGCTGAGGTCGAGAAAGTCGCGCAGGTTGAGAACCGTCTCGAGCAGGTCACGGTCGAGCGGCTGCCGGCGCTTGTCGGCCCAGGCGACGGCATGGCGGATGAGCAGGTCGTGTTGATCCACGGGCCCATCCTCTCCCAGAGGCCATGACGGAAGCCTCGGCCAAGCACACGGACCTCGTTGTACAGTTTGTCGTATGTCGACGCTGACAATTCGCACTGACGCGGCGGTGGAGCATGCTCTTGCCGTGCTCACCAGTGGGGGCCTCTCGCGCTCGGAGGCCGCCCGTGCAGCGATCCTCGAGGCAGAGCGCGCGCACCGACGAGCCCGGCTGAGGGCTGAGGCCGAGGCTCTGCGCGACGATCCTGAGGATGTCGCCGCCTCGCGCCAGCTGGCTGCCGAGATGGACGACGCGAGTGCGTGGTGACGTCTACCGCCTGCGGGCGCCCAAGGATGCCCGAGGGCACGGGCAGTCCGGCCCGCGATATGTCGTGGTCGTGCAGTCCGACGACCTTCCGCTGTCGACCTGGCTCGTGGCGCCGACGTCGACGGGCAGACGCGAGGCGTCCTTCCGTCCCGAGGTGGAGATCGACGGAGTGAAGACGCGCGTGATGGTCGAACAGCTGACCGTCATCGATCCCGAGGTCCGTCTGGGCGAGTTCGCGGGGCGGCTGGAGTCTGCGGAGATGAGTGCCGTTGACGAGGCGATGCTGACCGTGCTGGGCCTCGACTGAGCCGACCACACATCCAGGGCGAACCGGCATCGTCCTGGCGCGAGATCACAACTCCGGGCGTCCCTCCCGGACCCGCTTCATCTCCTCAGCGAGACCGGCGTTGTGCTCCGCCACGTGGTCGATCACGTTGTCGATGACCTCGGGCGACTTGTTCTGGCTGAGCTTGGCGCGCGCGTCGAACCGGTCGACCCGCATCCGGAAGCTCACCGCGCCCCTGGCCTCCCGCCGGGTGGCCGGCTCGTCCTCGGCGAGCGAGCGACCGCCGGGCCGGTCCCGCTCGAAGTGGTCGGTCAGGAGGGAGAGCGCCGCGTAGTTCTCCTCCTCGTCGAGGATCTCGGGCGTCCCGTACAGGTGTGCCGTCACGTGGTTCCAGGTCGGCACGAGGTCGCCGGGGGCGTACCAGCTCGGCGAGATGTAGTCGTGCGGCCCCTGGACGATGACCAGGATCTCGTGCCGACCCAGCTCGTGCAGCCGGTCGTCGGGACGCCCGAAGTGGCTGAGGATGGTGATGTCCGGGCCGTCGGCGCGCTCGTCGAGGATGACCGGGTAGTGCGACGCGACCAGACCGGTGCTGCTCGGCGAGACGATCGTCGCCCACGGATGGTTCCGGATCAGTCGCCGGACCTCGTCCGGGTCGGTCATCAGATAGTGCGGGGTATGCCGCATCGCGCCTCCGTCGTCGTCCGCGGCCGTCTCCCCGGCCCGTCCTGGGTTTCAGCCATTCTCCTCGGTGTCGAGGAACACGTTGCATCAGCCCGGTAAAGACCCGCCCCTACGGTGAAGTCCTCCATGCCCCCCGGAGGTGGGGCGAACTGGTCAGGTCAGAAGAGCCCCAGGTCCGGTAGCAGTCGCGCGGCGTCGTCGATGATCTCAGCGGCCCGCTCGACTGCGTCGCGAGCCTCGTCCGTGGTGGCGTCGTTGCCTGGACGCGTCGGGTACTCGAGCTCGTTACGTCGACGCCGCAGAGCACCGAACTGACGGAAGACGGGGCCGAACTGAGATTTCACCGCGCGCTCGACAGCGTAGTGCCCGCCTCGGGTCGTCGGCCTCAGACCCTGGTGCGTCAGCAGGGCTGTCAACGCGTGACGCGCGGCATCGTAGGCGAGGACGAACGCAGAGTCCGGGTCGTTCTCAAGGACGGACCGAGCGCTCTCAAGTGTCGTGGACGCTCTGGTCAGGAGCGATTCACCGTTGGCGGCCCCACCCGAAACCTGCTGAAGATCGCCCGCCTCGATCATGGACCGCACCGAAGCTTCGCCCTGTCCCCACCGGACCATCAGCCCTCCCCCTCGTCGCCTCCGATCACAGCAGTATGAGCGGTGCTCCTGATCTGAGCCACGAGCGCATCCACAGGCTCACGCCACTCCTGAGGAGACCGCACGACCGGGTTGACCTCCAGACCCAGACGTTCCTGGGCCCGCTCCGCCGCTTCGTACACGTCTGCCCGGTCGACGTCTCCCACGACCAGCACGTCGATGTCGTGCGGCGGAGGCCCCACCGCGCCCGCGTACCGCGCAGCCCAGGACCCGAAGATGACCACGCGTTCGGCCCCCGGCATGGCGAACTCGTCCGCCACGACCACCCTGGGACCGAAGCTCAGGTCGAGGAGCTCGGCCAGCGGTCGGCTCGCCGGGTGCCCCAGGTTGGCGCGAAGAAGACGGTTGCGCCCCAGGCTCCGACTGGAGATCAGACCGGCCGTCTCGAGGCGGACCACTTCACGGTGGAGAGTCGAGAGCGGGGCACGAACACGGTCGGCAAGCTCGGTCACCCCGTACTCCTGCTCCGGGTGCAGGAAGAGCCACATGAGCAGCTCTGCCTGGTGCTGCGAGCGGAAGATCGGCAGCAGGGCTGGCCCCTGACTTCGCATAGACGGAAGATATCTCTCAGTTAAGCGAAGAACAAGTGTTCTCCGCGGCGGATGCCCTGCCCCAAGGCCTTCGGCGCTCTATGTACGGTGTCATCAGGACACTGAAGGAGGGCCGGTGCCGGTAGATGTGACGTGGTCGTCCTACGGCCGATCGGCGCCGGACGCCCTCACCCAGGTGGTCGCCCACCTCAAGCAGGACGACCCCCTTCACCCCGTCACCCTCGTCGTTCCCAGCAACATCTCCGGCATCGTCGCCCGCCGCCACCTCGCTCGCGGCTTCCATCCCGACCGGCCGGCCGTCGCAGGCCTGTGGATCACCACGCTCCCCCGGCTGGCCGAGCAGCTCGCCGCACCACGGCTCACCGGTACGGGCCGCCGACCCGCCACCCGCGCGTTCGTCGGCGCCACGGTCCGCGGGGTGCTGCTGGACGACCCGGGCGTCTTCGGCGAGGTGGCCGACCACCCGTCGACGGCGCGCGCCCTCGCCCGCGCCCACCACGACCTGCGCGACGTGGACGACTCCGCGTGCGACCTGGTCTCCGGGACCAGCAGCCTGTGCGCCGAGGTCGTGCGCGTCCACCGCGCAGCGCGAGAGCGGATCGCCGACGGCCACTACGACGAGACCGACCTGCTCCACACGGCGGCGGCGACCCTCACGGCCGATCGCGCGGCCGAGCTCGGCAGCGTGGTGATCTACCTGCCCCTGGACCTGACTCACGCCGAGACCGCCCTGGCGGCGACGCTCGCCGGGCTCACCGACACCCACATCGTCGCCGGGCACACCGGCGACGCTCGCGCCGACGCCGCCGTGACCGAGTCGGTCGCAGCCATCGCGCCCGACGTCCCGCCCCCGCCGCCCCGCACCCCACCCACGGTGCAGCGCGTCCTGCACGCGTCCGACTCCGACGACGAGGTCCGCTGCGTCGTCCGGGACGTCGTGCAGACCCTGCGGACCACTCCCGCGCACCGCGTCGCGGTCCTGTATGCCGCTCGCGACCCCTACGCGCGCCTGCTCCACGAGCACCTTGCCGCCGCCGGCATCGAGGTCAACGGCCCCGGGGTGCGCCCCGTCGCCGAGCGGGCGGTCGCCCGGCTCGTCCTGGGCCTGCTGGAGACCGCACGCACCGGCTACCGCCGCGCCGACGTGCTCAGAGCCGTCGGCGAGCTCCCCGTCACCACCTTCGAGGACCCGGACCGCGGGACCACGACGCTGCCCCTCCCGCTCTGGGAGCGCATCACCCGGGAGGCCGGCGTCGTCTCCGGCGACGACTGGCACGAGCGCCTGGACTTCCACCGTCACTCCCTCGAGCGGCAGCTCGAGGACGACGACCTCTACGACAGCACCCGCGACCGGCTCACCCGGCACCGCGACGCGACCGCCTCGATGCAGCGCTTCATGGCCACCCTGCGCCGCCGGCTCGCCGACCTGGACCGGGCGCCCACCTGGACCGCGGCCGCCGAGGTGCTGCACGGCATACTCGAGGACCTCCTGCCGCCCTCCACCCACCGGTACCTGCCGCCCGCCGAGCAGCACGCCCTCGTGACGGTGCGCAGCGCGCTGTCGCGGCTGCGCGCGCTCGACAGCACGCCGACCACCCCGTCCCTCGCCGGCGTGGAGGAGATCCTGGGCCTCGAGCTGGACGGCGCGCTCCCCCGCGTCGGCACCTTCGGCCAGGGCGTCCTCGTCGCCCCGGTCGAGCAGGCGGTCGGGCTCGACCTCGACGCGCTCTTCGTCGTGGGTCTGACCGAGGACCTCTGCCCCGGCACGCTGCGGGAGGACTCCCTCCTGCCCGAGCGCGCGCGGGAGGCCACCGGCTGGGCCCTGCGCAGCCGCCGACGCCGCGCCGACAGGACGCTCCGGAGCCTGCTCGCCGCGTTCGACTCCGCCCCGCACGTGACCGCCAGCTTCCCCCGCGGCGACCTGCGCCGGCACTCCCACCGGCTCCCCTCGCGCTGGTTGCTCCCCTCGCTGCGCGCGCTCAGCGGCGACCCCGACCTCCCCGCCACCGAGTGGGAGCGCGGCGCGAGCAACGCGCGCGACACCATCGAGGGCTCCCCCTCGTTCGCCGGCAGCCTGCGCACGACTCGGCACCCGGCCACGGAGCAGGAGTGGCGGGTCCGGGCGCACCTGGCAGGCGTCGCCCCGCACGACCCGGTCGTGGCCGCGACGCAAGAGCTGGTCCGTGCTCGTCGCGGGGAGACGTTCAGCCGCTTCGACGGCAACCTCGCGGGCGTCACCGGGCTCCCCGACCACGGGGCGGGCACGTCCGCCGTCTCCCCCACCGCCCTGGAGAGCTACGCGACCTGCCCGCACGCCTACTTCCTGCAGCGGCTGCTGCGGGTCGAGCCGGTGGAGGCCCCCGAGGAGATCATCACCATCAGCGCCGCCGACCTCGGCTCCCTCGTCCACGAGGCCCTGGACGGCCTGGTCGCCGAGGCCGCGGCGCAGGGGCAGCTGCCCAGTCACGGGCAGCCGTGGACCCCGGCCCAGCGGGCGCGGCTGCTCGAGCTCGGGGAGGAGCTCGGCGAGCGCTACGAGGCGGAGGGGCGCACCGGGCATCACCGCCTGTGGGCCCGGCAGCGCCAGTGGCTCCGCACCGTCCTCGACCGGATGCTGAGCGAGGACGACGCCTGGCGCGCGGAGCACGGCGCGGCGGTCGTCACCAGCGAGCTGAGGTTCGGGATACACGGCGCGGCGCCCGTGCACGTCGCGCTGCCGGACGGCCGGGAGGTCCTGCTGCGCGGGTCCGCCGACAAGGTGGACCGGCGCCGAGACGGCGGTCTGCTCGTGACGGACATCAAGACCGGCCGCAAGGGTTCATTCCAGGGCATGGAGGACGACCCGGTGCTCGGGGGCAGCAAGCTGCAGCTCCCGGCCTACGCACTGGCCGCCCGGGCGGCGCACGGGGACGGGCAGACCCCGGTCGAGGCGCTCTACTGGTTCGCCGGCAAGGACACCGGCCGGGTCCAGCTGCCGCTCACCGAGGCGGTCATGCAGCGGTATGCCGAGACGCTCGCCCTGCTCGTCGACGGCATCGCCCGGGGAGCCTTCCCCCAACGGGCGCCGGAGAGGGCGGACTACAGCTTCACGCAGTGCTCGGCGTGCAACCCGGACGGCCTCGGGCACGCCGACATCCGCGAGCGGTGGGAGCTGCTCCGCACGACGCCCGAGCTGCAGGACTACACCGGGCTGGTGGAGCCCGACGCCCTGGCCGCGCCGGCCGAGGCCGAGGAGGACGGGGTATGACGCAGCTCACCGACGAGGCCGCCCGCCGGCGCATCCGGGAGCGGACCGACGAGACCCTCTTCGTCGAGGCGGGCGCGGGGTCGGGCAAGACCAAGTCCCTCGTGGACCGGGTGTCCACGCTCGTGCTGCGCGACGGCATACCGATCGAGGCGGTGGCGGCGGTGACCTTCACCGAGCGCGCCGCGGCGGAGCTGCGCGACCGGCTGCGTGCCTCGTTCGAGCACGTCGCACGCGTGGGCGACGACGAGCAGCGCCCCCGCGCCGAGGCGGCGCTCGAGGGGCTCGACCTGGCCGCGATCGGCACCCTGCACTCCTTCGCGCAGCGGATCCTCTCCGAGCACCCGATCGAGGCCGGTGTGCCGCCGCTGGTCGAGGTGCTCGACGAGGTCGGCTCCTCCGTCGCGTTCGAGGCCCGGTGGGCGGAGCTGCGGGGGCTGCTGCTGGACGACGAGAAGCTCGCGCCCACGCTCGAGCTGGCCCTGGCCGCCGGGGTGAAGGTCGACCAGGTGCGCGCGATCGTGGCCAAGCTCAACGCGGACTGGGACCTCGTGGAGACGCACGTCGTCGGGGGGCCGGCGCCGGAACCCGCGACGCTGCCCGACGTCGACCACCTCGTGGAGCGGGCGGTGGAGCTCGCCGCCAACGCCGACACCTGTGCCGACCCCGAGGATCTCTTCGTCGGGCGCCTCACCAAGCTGGCCGAGTGGGTCGAGGCGCATCGCGCGGGAGCGACAGACCCCGCATCGACCGTCGAGTCGCTGCAGGCGGTGGAGGCTCTGCGGTGGCACCACGGGCGGGGCAAGAACTGGTCGGACCTGGGACAGCTCAGATCCGACTGCAGGACCTGGCAGACCGAGGTCGCCCAGGTGCTGGCCGAGCTGAAGGACCGCTGCCTGCGGGTCATCGTACGCTGGTGCGGCGAGCGGGTGCTCGAGGCCGCCCACGCGCGCCGGCGGGAGGGCCGGCTGGAGTTCCACGACCTGCTGGTGCTCGCCCGCGACCTGCTCCTGCGCAACCCCGAGGTGCGGCAGACGCTGCAGCAGCGCTACCGGCGGCTGCTGCTCGACGAGTTCCAGGACACCGACCCGATCCAGGTCGAGATCGCGGTCCGCATCGCCGGCGGCGCGGCGGCCGACCAGCCCGACTGGCGCGACGTGGAGGTGCCGGCCGGCTCCCTCTTCGTCGTGGGCGACCCTAAGCAGTCGATCTACCGCTTCCGCCGGGCCGACATCCGCATGTACCTCCAGGCGCGCGACACGCTGGGCGACCATGTCTCGCTCACCACCAACTTCCGTAGCGGCGCTCCGGTGCTGGAGTGGGTCAACGCCGTATTCGCCCAGCTGATCACCGAGCAGCCCGACAGGCAGCCGGCCTACGAGGCGCTCGCACCGCACCGGTCCGCCCCGACGGTCGGGCCGGCGGTCGCCGTGCTCGGCTCGGACGAGCACACGGACAAGCCGTCCGCCGACGAGGTGCGCCGCCGGGAGGCGACCGACGTCGCGGCCGCGATCCGGCGCGCCCTCGACGAGGGGTGGACCACGGAGGCGGAGACGGACGAGCGGGACGAGCACGGCCGGCGCCGTCGTGTCTGGCGACCGCTGCGTGAGGACGACATCGCGATCCTGGTGCCCGCCCGGACGTCGGTGCCCTTCCTGGAGGAGGCGCTGGACGCGGCCGGTGTCGACTACCGCACCGAGTCGAGCTCGATCGTCTACCAGGCCCAGGAGGTGCGCGACCTCTTCGCCGCCCTACGCAGCATCGCGGACACCTCCGACGGCTTCTCCCTCGTCACGGCGCTGCGGTCCAGCCTGTTCGGCTGCGGTGACGACGACCTGTTCACCTACCGCCGGGACGGCGGAACCTTCCACCTGCTGAGCCCGGTGTCCGAGCACCTGAGCGACCACCCCGTGGGGCGGGCCACGGCATACCTGCGGAGCCTGCACGACGAGGCGCGCTGGCTCACCCCGAGCGAGGTGCTCACCCGGCTCATGGTCGACCGCCGCATGCAGGAAGTGGCGGCGCACGGACCTCGCGTGCGGGACACCTGGCAGCGGCGGCTGCGGTATGTCGTGGACCAGGCCCGGGCATGGTCGGAGACCGAGCACGGCGGGCTGCGCGCCTACCTGGCCTGGGCGCAGGCGCAGGCGTCGGAGACCTCCCGCGCCGGCGAGGCGGTGCTGCCGGAGTCGGACGTCGACTCGGTGCGGATCATGACCGTCCACGCTGCGAAGGGGCTGCAGTTCCCGATGGTGGTGGTCTCGGGCCTGTCGTCGAAGCCGAACAACCGCGGCGGCGTCCAGCTGCTGTGGACCGACGACGGCTTCGCGATCTCACTCGGCAAGGATCTGACCACCGGTGACTTCGCCGACGCCCAGCCGGTCGACGAGCAGATGAGCGACCTGGAGAAGCGGCGCCTGCTCTACGTCGCGACGACCCGGGCGAAGGACCACCTGGTGGTGTCGATGCACCGGTCGGCGAACGGCCGCAGCGGCAACGGCACCATGTCGCACCTGCTGGCGGGCGTCGGGGCTGCGGAGGTGGGTGGCGCGGCGACGCTTCAATCCGTGGGGAGTCCCGGCGAGCCGCAGCCGGTCAGGGCGGCACGGACCGTTCCGCGGCCACCAGACTGGACGTCGTGGCGCGCAGGCCTGGACGAGGCGGTCGCCGCGTCACGGCGACGCAGTGCTATCAGCGCGTCCGGGGTGGAAGGCACCGACCCCGAGATCGAGCTGACCGGTCTTCCGGCGGGGACTGCGTCCGCAGACGCTGGCATGGGCGGAAACGTCGCGGTGGCAGAGGGCGATCAGGTGGCGAGGTCCACAGCGAAGGGGGGCCGCGACGTGGAACGGCCAGCGTGGGTCAAGGGGCGGTACGGCTCGGCGATAGGCCGTGCTGTTCACGGCGTGATGCAGACCGTCGACCTCGCCACAGGTGCTGGTCTGGACGACGCCGTGGCGGCCCAGTGCTGGGCCGAGAGCGTGACGGACTACGCCGAGGTGGTGAGAGACCTGGCCCGATCGTTCCTGCACTCGGACGTGGTGCGCCGTGCCGCCGAGCACGACCACTGGCGGGAGTCCTACGTCGCGACGGTGCAGGAGGACGGCACGGTGCTGGAGGGGTTCGTCGACCTGCTCTATCGCGAGGACGACGGGGGCCTGGTGGTCGTCGACTACAAGACGGACGACGTTCCTGCGGAGGCCATTGAGTCGAGGGCGAGGTTCTACGCCCCCCAGGTGTTCGCCTACGCCGATCTGGTCGGCCGCGCCGTCGGCGATTCAGAGGTAGCTGCGACTTTGTGCATGAGCGGCGGCACCGTCGACGTGGTCAGCTCAACAGGGCCACAGGATCGGTAGCAGTCTCCTGCTGCCCGCTCCGAAGTACAGCCCCTGCCCGGCCAAGCTCCCTCAATCGCTCCGTGGGATTGCGATGCGCGTAACCCAGGCGTCCAAGGTCAGGTCTCCGCTGCTGCCACGTTCTTCTCGGATCGTCAGTACGCGAGTGGAGCCAAGGCCCTCGAGCAGCCGCGTTCCTACCTCTCGCCACTGGTCGTATGCGGGATTCGAGACCCACTCATCACCGCGCCGAATGTGCCCACGTGCGTACTTGATGGGACGGACCGACCTCGCCAAGTGAGGCACCCACGTCAACAAGTACTTCGGCGTCGAGGTCGCCGCCGCGGCGAGCCTGTGTTCGTCGGCGGCCGACGACTTGCCTGCCAAGCCGGTGAACATACCTGGACTGATGAACGCGTTGGCCGGGTACTGGAGCTTGGCTTCGATCCACGCGACCCGGGCGGGACGTGTCCAACCACGGGAAGTATCCGTCACGGCAAGATCCACTCGCCTTAACCCCTCGACCCCGTCAGTCACCTCACGTTCGGCGACCCAGCCACGTTCTCGGACGCTACGGTTCAGGGCGTGTCGGAGCAGGTCATTGAGCTCCGCCTCACCTGATCGGCCGCGAAACACCTCCAATAGGTCGTCGGGTTCGAGATGGCTGGTACAGGTCCGAATGCCTGTGTCGAGCACCTCATCGAAGTCGTTCTCGTTTGGGGTCTCGGTCATCTACTCTGCTTTCAGTCGGTCCCTGCGCGAGTCCATCCTTCGTTGGTCACCCTTGCCAGCTCTCCCTGCTCACATGAGGGATTGATGACGCTGAGCCCGACAGTGTCGTCAGGACCCAGATCGTAGACCACCGGACACTCGCCGCACCGGTTAAGGACGCAGCACGGTGTGCCCCGTTCGGCCTATAGTTCACACACGAACAACGTAGTGCGAGGAGAAGCGATGCCCAGGTACAGCCCCGTGACGTTCGATGCCCAGCCTGTCGAGAAGGGCGGGGAGGTTCTTGGCTACGTCGTGTCGGGCTTCCTTACCCGCAAGCAGCTCGAGACGCTTCGCAGCTTCGTCGATGACGACAACTACGAGCGCAGCAAGAAGTGGCGGGGTGGTTATCAGGAGATGGCCAAGGCGATGGTGAGTGCCATCGACGGCGCTCTGGAGGGCCAGCCCGAGGTCGACTGATCCGTTTGGTCAAGTTCTCAGCCACGGCCCCGGAGCCCATCGGGAAACTGGCCGCATAGGGTCAGGACCGTGCGTCTCGAAGAAATCAACGCGGGTACCTCGGTCACTGGTGTCGTACCCAACACCTCCGTCACCGTGGTTGCCGTTGCATGGCACGGGGCCGATGCCCTCAACCTCGTCTACCGCCCACCGACCGGCCCGATCCAAGAGGCAGTCCTTTACCGCTCGGACGAGGACCGCCTCAGCCTCGCGGTCGGCTCCCGCCGACCCTTCGACGCCCCCGCCGACGACTTCAAGCTCGCGGCCGAGGCGCAGCGCATCCAGCGGGCTGGTCTCTTCGACCCGATGATCGCCGTGGCCACCAGCGAGGTCGAGCCGCTCCCCCACCAGATCCGCGCCGTCTACGGCGAGATGCTTCCCCGGCGACCTCTGCGCTTCCTGCTGGCCGACGACCCCGGCGCAGGGAAGACCATCATGGCCGGCCTGCTCATCAAGGAGCTCATGCTCCGCGACGACGTCCACCGATGCCTGATCGTTGCACCGGGCGGTCTGGTCGACCAGTGGCAGGACGAGCTCTTCCTCAAGTTCGGCCTGCGCTTCGGCGTCCTGGCCGCGGGTGACGGGGACACCGCGCCGGGTCGCTCGGTCTTCGATGACAAGCCCTACCTCATCGCCCGTATGGACCAGCTCGCGCGCAATGAGCTCCTGCTCGAGCAGCTCAACGACTCCGAGTGGGACCTCGTCGTCGTGGACGAGGCACACCGCATGTCAGCCCGCTGGTTCAACAGCAAGCTCAACCGCACTCGTCGCTTCGACCTCGGTGAACGCCTGGGCAACATCACCAGGCACCTCCTCCTGATGACGGCTACACCCCACAACGGGGTCGAGGCGGACTTCCAGACCTTCCTCTCGCTGCTCGACCGGGACGAGTTCGCCGGGAAGGCCGCGTCGGATGGACCGAACCGCAAGGTCGACACCTCGAGGTTCATGCGGCGGATGATCAAGGAGGACCTCCTCACCTTCGACGGCACACCGCTCTTCCCGGAGCGGCGCGCCGAGACCGTGAGCTACGAGCTGTCGCCCCTCGAGCAGGACCTCTACGACTCGGTCACCGACTACGTCCGGGAAGGAATGGGCCGAGCGGACGCCCTGGACAGCGGCCGTCGCCGCACGGTTGGCTTCGCCCTCACCGTGCTGCAACGCCGCCTTGCCTCAAGTCCCGCCGCCATCCACGAGTCACTTCGCCGACGCACCGCCCGCCTCCGCAGTCGTGCGGACGACCTCGCCAACGGCGTCGGAGTCCTCGCGAGTCCGGCACCAACCACATACCTCCCCGAGGCCGACGACGACTGGTCCGCGGAGGAGGCCGAGGTCTGGGAGGAGGAGCTGGTCGACGCGGCCACCGCCGCGCGCACGGAGGCCGAGCTCCGCACCGAAATCGCCGAGCTCGACGTGCTGGTCCAGCAGGCAGGGCTGGTGCGGTCGAGCCAGCGCGACGTCAAGTGGGCCGAGCTGCGCTCCATCCTCGAGGGCAACGTCCTGAGGCGCGACGGGGCGACGCCGCGCAAGTTGATCGTGTTCACCGAGCACCGGGACACCCTTGACTACCTCGTCCAGCGCATCGGCACCCTGCTCGGGCGCAAGGAGGCGATCGTCGCCATGCACGGAGGGGTCAACCGGGTGGAGCGTCGCCGGATCGCCGAGGAGTTCACCAAGAACCCCGAGTGCCAGGTGCTCGTCGCCACCGACGCCGCCGGGGAGGGGCTCAACCTCCAGGCCGCCCACCTCATGGTCAACTACGACCTTCCGTGGAACCCCAACCGCATCGAGCAGCGGTTCGGCCGCATCCACCGCATCGGGCAGACCGAGGTATGCCGTCTCTGGAACCTCGTGGCGATCACGACCCGTGAGGGTGAGGTCTTCAAGCGTCTCCTGGACAAGATCGACGAGCAGCGCGAGGCGTACGGCGGCAAGATCTTCGACGTCCTCGGTGGCGACGCCTTCGGCGACCAAGCCCTTCGCGACCTGCTCATGGAGGCCATCCGCTACGGCGACCAACCCGAGGTGCGTGCCCGCATGCAGGAGGTCATCGACGCAGGTGTGGCCGAGGGCCTGAACGAGCTGATGAACCAGGCCCTGGCCCACGAGATCCTCTCCCCCGAGGAACTGGCCAACCTCCGGCGCCGCATGGACGAGGCCCGCGCACGTCGGCTGCAGCCGCACTACATCGAGATGGCCTTCCGCGCCGGCTTCGAGCGACTCGGCGGGCGCATTGCACGACGCGAGAAAGGGCGCTACGAGATCAGCCGCGTGCCGGCCGAGCTGCGCACACGCAGGGCAGCGATCGCCTCCCGCTACCTTCGCGTCACGTTCGACATCGCGTCGATCGACCACCCCGGCAGCGAACGCGCCGACCTGCTCGCACCCGGTCACCCGCTGCACGACGCCGTCATGGCCGTGACCCTCGACCAAGCCGGCGAAGCCCTCGAGCGCGGCACCGTCCTAGTCTCCCCCGACCTCGACGAGCCACGGCTCCTCGTCGGCGTCACCGAGGAGGTCCTCGACGGTACGGGTGAGGTCGTCGGGCGCACGTTCGGCTACGCCTACGCCGACGAGCACGGCACCGTGACCGCAGCAGGCGCCGCCCCGTACCTCGACTGCGTCGCAGCTCCCGAGGAGTCGCTGACGGAGAGAGCCAGAAGTATGGCGTGGCTGGACGGTGCGGAGTCGGCGGCAGTCTCCTGGCTCGTCGAGCACGAACTCCCCGGTTATGTCGCGCAGCTCGCCCCCCGCCGCCGGGAGGAGCTCGACGCTGCGGCTCGCGCGGTCGAGACGAGGCTGCGCGCAGAGATCACCCGTCTCGGGAGCGAGGCACTGGCCGCGTCCGCGAAGGAGTCGGTCGGGCAGGCGGTGAAGGAGTCCTCGGCCAGCCTCAGCCGGAAGGCGGACGACCTCCAGGCTCGGCTCGTCCAGAGACTGGCGCACATCGAGCGTCAGCGCACCATGCGCACCCCTCCCCCGCGGGTGGCGTGCGCAGCCGTCGTCGTGCCCGCGTCGTGGCTGGACGACGTAAATCGAGACACGACCGAGCCTCCTGGCGACCGCCCCCCTGTCGACACAACCTTGAGCGAACGTCGAGGCGTGGACGCTGCGTTGGCCGCCGAGCGTGCACTGGGACGTGAGCCCACCGAGATGGCCCACAACAACAAGGGTTACGACATCGCCTCTGTCTCCCCCGACGGGAGCACTGTCTTTCTTGAGGTCAAGGCCCGTGTCGAAGGAGCCGACGACTTCGTCGTGACCCACAGCGAGGTCATGGTCGGGAAGAACACCACCAACGCCCACCGCTTGGTGCTCGTCAAGGTCGACCCTCGCGGGCCCGAGCACGACGAGATCCGCTATTTGGTCGACCATTTCCGCACCGTCGACCTCGGCAGTCTTTTCACCGAGAAGGTCGTCCTGAGCTGGAACAAAACGTGGGTCTCCGGTCGAGATCCCGTGTGAGTTTGCCGTCTTCTGGGTGGCGCTCCCCGCCTTTCGGATGGCAACCGCTACGTGCTACTCCGCCCGCAGGAGCCGCCAATCCGACTTGTATGGTGTGACGGAAGTGAGTGGGCACGCTCAGGCCATCCGCATCAGGGGATGTCGTCGGCGCGCCCAGCGTTGACGACAGATGGGGCATCACATGGCAGAGACGCCACGGCGCAAGCTGATCGAGGTCGCACTCCCCCTCGAGGTGATCAACCGGGAGTCGGCGCGAGAGAAGTCGATCCGCCACGGCCACCCCTCGACCTTGCACCTGTGGTGGGCCCGTCGCCCCCTCGCCGCCGCCCGGGCTGTGCTCTTCGCCCAGCTGGTCGACGATCCGTCGAGCCACCCAGACAAGTTCCCTACGGAGGAGGATCAGCGCGTTGAGCGGGAACGGCTGCACCGCATCCTCGAGCGGCTCGTCCCGTGGGAGGCGACGAAGGACGAGCGCGTCCTCGAGGAGGCACGCCAGGAGATCCGCAAGTCCACCAACGGCAACCCGCCCCCCATCCTGGATCCGTTCGCGGGCGGAGGGACGATCCCGCTCGAGGCACAGCGTCTCGGCCTGGAGGTCCACGCCTCCGATCTGAACCCGGTGGCCGTTCTCATCAACAAGGCGCTCATCGAGATCCCGCCGAAGTTCTCCGGCCGTCCCCCGGTTCACCCCTCGCTGCAGGACGAGCTCGTCAGCTGGCAGAGAGCCCAGGGGCTGGCGGCTGACGTCCGCGCCTACGGTGAGTGGATGCGCGACGAGGCCCAGCGGCGCATCGGTCACCTCTACCCGAAGGCCGACCTGCCTGACGGCACCAAAGCAACGGTCATTGCGTGGATCTGGGCTCGCACTGTTACCTGCCCGAACCCGGCGTGCGGGATCGAGATGCCGCTCGTGAGGTCGTGGTGGCTTGGAAAGAAGAAGGGCAAGGAGGCGTATGTCGTGCCCTCCGTCGTCGGCGACCCCATGCATCCGTCAGGCTTGCGGGTGACGTTCGACATCGGCCACGACAAGGCCACGGCGCCGACCACCACGACTGATGGAACGGTCGGACGCACTGGTGCTATCTGCATCGCTTGTCAATCGGGCGTCACTCTGGAGCATGTCCGGTCGACCAGTCGCAAGATCGGGTTGGGCGCCAGGCTGATGGCCGTTGTCGCGGAGGGAAGTCGCTCGAGGGTCTACCTGGCCCCGACACCGAAAGACGTGACAGCTGCGGCGGTCGAGGCACCGGAGGATGTCCCCCCAGGTGAGCTCTTCGATTGGCCGGGGCGGATCAACGTCTACCGATACGGGTTGACTCGCTTCGTGAACCTCTTCACCGCTAGGCAGCTGACCGCCCTCACCACCTTCAGCGACCTCGTCATGGAGGCCCGCGATCGAGTCCTCGCCGACGCTCTTGCCTCCGGCATGGACGAGGGCGACCCCCTCGAGGCGGGCGGCACCGACGCTACCGCCTACGCAGACGCCGTCGCCACATATCTGGGTCTCTGCGCCAGCAAAATGTCGGTATTTCATTGCACACTCGCGAGATGGCGTCCAGACGCCGACAAGACAGCGCCAGCATTCGGTCGACAGGCGATACCCATGGTGTGGGACTACGCAGAGACGATGCCTTTTGCAGGTGCGGGCGGTGATTGGACTGGAGTGGTCGACGGCGCCTCCAAAGTTGTGGCGAGCTCGCCAGCTGCAACCATAGGGACTGCAAATCAAGCCGACGCACGCAGACGGTCGCTGGCGATGACGATCTCGACAGATCCGCCGTATTACGACAACATAGGCTATTCCGACCTTTCGGATTTCTTTTACGTGTGGCTTCGCAAAACACTGCGAGCAGTTCACCCGTCACTGCTCACAACCCTGCTCGTTCCAAAGAACGACGAACTCGTGGCAAACCAGTATCGCCACCAGGGCAAAGAGGGCGCCAAGACCTTCTTCGAAGACGGTTTTCGAGATGTATTCCGACAGGCTCGACAGGCAGCCGTCGTCGACACTCTGATGACTGTCTACTACGCGTTTAAGCAGTCAGAGTCGTCGTATTCCGGCGAGTCCTCTTCTGGCTGGCAGACGCTTCTGGAGGGGATGATTGAGGGTGGATGGGCGGTCACCGCAACATGGCCAGTACGGACGGAAATGTCCACACGCATGATCGGTGCGGGCACTAACGCGTTGGCGTCATCCATCGTCCTTGCGCTTCGCCCTCGCCCCGACGACGCGTCCACGACCGACCGGCGAGGCTTCATCGCCGCTCTACAGGCAGAACTTCCCGAGGCCCTTCGCAAGCTGCAGCAAGGTGCGATCGCACCGGTTGACCTACCGCAGGCCGCGATCGGTCCGGGCATGGCAGTCTTTTCGCGCTACTCCGCCGTCCTCGAGCCGGACGGTAGCGCGATGTCCGTCCGATCAGCGCTCGAACGAATCAACGAGATCCTCGATCAGGTTCTCGCTGAGCAGGAGACTGACTTCGACGCGACGACGCGGTTCGCGATCGCGTGGTACCGCCAGCACGGGTACGGCACAGGCAAGTACGGTGACGCGGACAACCTGGCCCGGGCCCGCAACACTGCGGTGGACGCACTCGAGCGCTACGGCATCCTCACCTCCCGCGCCGGCAGCGTCACGCTCCGAAAGCCTGCCAACCTCGATGCGACCTATGACGTGGGTGCCGATCTGCAGGTGAGCACCTGGGAGGTGCTGCACCACCTGCTGCGCGTACTCGAGGCTGACGGCATCACCGGCGCTGGCGCATTTCTGTCGAAAACGCTGGCGAGGACGCAGGGCGACGTGGAAGCTGACCTCCTGAAGGAGCTCGGCCACCTGCTGTTCCGCATTGCGGAGCAGGACGGCCGCACTCAGGACGCGATCGCGTTCAACAGCGTGGTCACCTCGTGGCCGGACATCATCGACGCCGCCGACGCCCGACCCGGCAGCAGGCAAGACGCGTTCACGTTCGAGGAGGAGTAGTTCACCATGGGGTTCCTGACACCGATGTACGAGCTGGGTGAGTATCTGACATGGACCCGCTCCGGGGGCATCCAGCTTCCTGACTTCCAGCGCGGCTACAAGTGGGAAGACGAGAGAATCAGGCAGCTGCTGATCACTGTCCTGCGCGGCCACCCCATGGGTGCGGTCATGCTGCTCAAGACAGGCAACACGCAGGTACGGTTCAAGCCCAGGGCCATCGAGGGTGTGGAACTCCTTCCCGGCCATGAGGCTCTCTTCCTGCTTCTCGACGGTCAGCAGCGGCTCACGTCATTGACACAGGCGCTCAGCGGGACGGGCCACGTGGACACCAAGGACAGCCGGGGCAAGCTGCTCGAGCGGCGCTACCTGGTCCACATGGAGACGGCCCTCAGTGGCTCGGACCGGGTCGACGAGGCTGTGATCTCCGTTCCTGCCGACGGTGTCATCCGCACCAATTTCGGCAAGGACGTGGTTCTGGACCTCAGCGACGAGCACAAGCAGCGAGAGCAGGGGTACTTCCCTCTGCACCTCCTGTACGGCGACTACATGAGCTGGATCTTGGAACTTGAGGACCGCGCACTCGGCAAACGCTTCCACGAGGACTTCATCAAGCCGGCTGCCACGTACGACATCCCCGCCATCGTGTTGGACGAGCGGACAGAGAAGGCCGCCGTGGCGACGGTCTTCGAGAAGGTCAACATCGGGGGCCTGCCGCTCAACGTCTTCGAACTCCTCACTGCCATGTTCGCCGGTGACCCAGAACACTTCGCCCGCACCGGTGAGGACTTCAGGCTCAACGACGACTGGCGAGAGATCCAGCAATCTTGGGCGGCACAGCAGGTGCTGACCGCCGTTGAGAACACCGACTTCCTCCAAGCCGTCACCATGCTCACCACGCGGAAGCGCCACCTGGCGGACACGTCCGACAGACCACCGGCCATCTCGGCCAAGCGCGAAGACGTGCTGAAGCTCACCCTCAACGACTACCTGGAGTGGCGCGAGCCTCTGCGGGAAGCGTTCGTGTGGGCGGCGACCTTCCTGGCAGACCGCCATATCTTCACCAAGCGAGACGTGCCCTATGCCAAGCAGCTGGTCCCGCTGGCCGCGATCAAGGTCGTCCTCGGAAAAGACGCGGACCTGCTGGGGGTGAGCGAGCGGCTCGCTCGCTGGTACTGGTGCGGCGTCCTGGGCGAACTGTACGGGTCGGCCATCGAGAGCCGGTTCGCCCGCGACATCGAGATGGTCCCGCCGTGGGCCACAGATGCCCAACAGCCCCTGCCCCGCACCGTTGCCGACGCCAACTTCACCGAGTCGCGACTTCACTCGCTGCGGACGCGTAATGCGGCGGCATACAAGGGCATCGCTGCTCTGATCCTGGGAGGAGGCGCGAGGGACTGGATGGAGGACAAGGCGCTCGACAAGGTGCAGTACATGGACCTGGCCGTGGACATCCACCACGTCTTCCCGCAGAAGTGGTGTGCGGACCATGCCATCGACGACGAGCGCCGCGAAAGCATCGTCAACAAGACGACGATCAGCGCTCGCACCAACAGGACCATCGGGGGCGCAGCCCCATCCGAATACCTGCGCTCTATCGAGTCTCGTGCCCAGGTGGACGCGACGCGGCTCGACCAGCTGCTTTCGACCCACCTCATCGACGCCTCACATCTGCGCAGTGACGACTTCGACGAATACTTCGTCGCCCGGCGAGAACGGCTCTGTCTGCTGGTCGAGACCGCTATCGGCAAGTCCGTCCAGCGTGACGTCGACGAAGGTCACGCGGAAGAGGACTCCGCCCACTTCGACGAAGCACAGCTTGCTGAGGACTTGATCGAGGAAGAGGCGTCCTGATATGGCTTTGAGCAATCGCGATCGCATCGGGCAGATGTTCGAGCTTCTCGCTCCGGCGCTGGACGACTTCATCTCCACCGCAGTGGGACGTGACGACCCTGCCCTCGGTGCTGACTGGACGAAGCTCGTCCAAGGCAAGGACGTGCGCAACGGTGCGCCGGCCGGGAAGGAGTACGACCCGCTGGACCCGCAGGTGCAGTTCCGCATGCTGACCGAGAAGAACATCACGACCGGGTACCGGCCCCACTGGTATCCGCTGTCGGACGCCATCGGGCGCGCAGGTGAGTCCTACGCCAGCGAGCTTCGCGAGGTCCGCAACGCCTGGGCGCACAACAAGCCGTTCACCGACGACGACGCCTACCGCGCGCTGGACACCGCAGAACGCCTACTGACGGTGGTCGGCGCTCCTGCCGCGGCCGAGCAGGTGGCCCGCATCCGCACCAACCTGCGTCGCGTCAGCGCCGACAAGGACGACCGACGCACCCTCAAGCAGACCGTGTCGACCAGTCCGCTCTCAGGTGGGCTGCGTCCATGGCGCGAGGTCCTTCCGCCCCACCAGGACGTGGCGAGCGGCAACTTCAAGGCCTCGGAGTTCGCGGCTGACCTGTACAAGGTGGCCAGCGGCGAGGAGAGCGGCAGGGACTACGCCGATCCGGTCGAGTTCTTCCGCCGCACCTACCTGACCGAGGGCCTTCGAGACCTCATAGGTCGCGCGGTGGACCGGCTCCGCGGTGACGACAACGCCTCTCCCGTCATCAACCTGCAGACCAACTTCGGCGGCGGCAAGACCCACTCCATGCTCTCCCTGTGGCACCTCGCCGGGGCCACGCGACTCGGTGACTACCCTCAGGAGGTCCAGGAGCTGCTCGCCGCCCACAACTTCGAGCTGCTCGACGGTCAGCGCGTCAACCGGGTAGCCATCGTCGGCAACCACTTCGCCCCCACCGGCGAGCAGAAGCCCGACGGCACATTCGTCCGCACCATCTGGGGGGAGCTGGCCTGGCAGCTCGGCGGCGCCAAGGGCTACGCCATAGTCGCCGACGCCGACCGAGCCTCCACCCCGCCCGGCGCCGCCCTCCACCGCCTCCTCGCGGCATACTCCCCCGCGGTCATCCTGATCGACGAGTGGGTGGCCTACGCCCGCAGCCTGTACGGCGTAGGCCCGGACGAGGAGCGGATCACCGGCGGCACCTTCGACAATCAGTTCACGTTCGCGCAGTCGTTGACAGAGGCGGCAAAGGGCACGGGCGGCATAGTTCTCGCCATCTCGATCCCGGCATCGGAGACGGGCGTCTCCGAGGCGGGGCAGGAGCCGCCAGTCGGCCACATGGAAGAGGTGGGCGGATCCCACGGCATGGAGGCGCTCAAGCGTCTGCAGAACGTCGTGCGTCGCGTTGCCGAGCAGTGGCGGTCCGCGTCGTCCACCGAGGCATACCACATCGTGCGCCAACGGCTTTTCACCACGCCCGACGCGGAGGCCCTTGCGGCTATCGGTGCCACAGCGCGTGCCTTCGTGGACTTCTACCGAGCCAACCCCGGCGACTTCCCCGCCGAGTCCCGCGACCCGAACTACGAGGAGAGGATCAGGCACACCTACCCGATCCATCCGGAGCTGTTCGAACGTCTCTACGAGGACTGGTCCAGCCTTGAGCGGTTCCAGCGGACGCGTGGTGTGCTCCGGTTGATGAACGCCGTCGTCCACGCGCTCTGGGTGGGGGAGGACAACTGGCCGCTGATCATGCCAGGTTCTCTCCCACTCGCGGCTGCCTCGGTGAATTCCGAGATCTCGCAGTACCTCCAGGACTCGTGGAAGGCAGTCATCGACGCGGACGTCGACGGGCTGGAGTCCGAACCTGCGCGGATTGACAAGGAGAAGACGCAGTTTGGGTCCCGATCGTTGACGAAGCGACTGGCGCGGACGGTCTTCTTCGGCGCGGTCCCGACGATCGGGTCGGCGCACAAGGGGCTCGACACCCAGCGGGTCTTCCTGGGGACGGCAGTCCCTGGCGACCGCACGGGGGACTTCCACGCGTCGCTCAACGCCCTCGGGGACCGGGCCACCTACTACTACTCAGGGCAGGGCAAGCACTGGTACGACCTCCAGGCCAACATCTCCCGAAGCGCGAAGGACCAGGCCGAGCGGCTGCACCCCGAAGACGTCTGGGCGGAGATCGTCAGGCGGCTGGCCGAGGAAGGCCGCCTGCGTGGCATCTTCGGCGCCGTCCATGTCTGCCCGCAGTCCGACGCGGACGTACCGGACACCGATGAGGCTCGTCTTGTGGTGCTGCACCCGAAGGTGTCTCACAGGAGCCGTCGCGGGACGGAGCCGGGCTCGACCGCGGTCGATGCGGCACGACAGACCCTCGAGAAGCGCGGGAGCTCGAATAGGACCCACCGCAACATGCTCGTCTTCCTCGCAGCGGACGAGTCGAGGCTCGAGGAGCTGGAGCGCTCGGTGAGGGAGTACCTGGGTTGGAGGTACGTGCTCTCCAGCACGGATCTGGACCTGACCGACAACCAAAAAGCGCAGGCGAACGAGAAGCTCAAACGTGCGGACGAGACGGCTGCCGCCCGGCTGCAGCTGACCTACCAGTGGGTGCTGCACGCACGGCAGCCGAACGCTCGTGAGCCGTGGGTGATCGCCGAGACCAAGGTCGAGGGATCTGGCTCCCTCGCCGAGAAAGTCGGCAAGCGACTGAAGACGGACGGCGACCTGGCCGACGTCCATGCGATGACGTCGGCGCGGATGGCGATCAACCAGGTGCCGACAGTGTGGGCGTCAGGTCACATGAGCGTCGGCGAGCTGTGGGGGCTCTACACGGACTACCCCTACATGCCCCGGTTGACCGCTCGCGGCGTCCTGACGGACGGGCTGACCCAGTCGACCACGCTCACGTGGGAGCGGGACGGGGTGGCTCTGGCGGAGCGGTATGACGAGGCAGCGGGGCGTTACTTGGGGCTGTGGCTGCCCGGTGAGTCACCGGCGCCCCAGCCGACGGACCAATGGCTGGTGGTCAGGCCCGAGGTCGCTCTTGAGCAGCGTCGGCTCGAGGCACTGGAGCGACCCGACACGCCCGACGTGACGGTCGTACCTCCGGTGTCGCCGGGACCAGACCCTGATTTGCCACCTCCCTCGCCGGGTGAGGAAGTGATGACCCGATACTTCGCGACAGCAGTGCTCGACCCGATCCGGTACACGCTGGACTTCAGGCAGATCGCCGACGAGGTGCTGGTCCACCTGGCCAAGCCTGGACGCACGGTCACAGTGCGGGTCGAGATTGAGGCGGAGGACCATGCCGGCTTTGACGAATCCACAGTGCGCACGGTCAAGGAGAACGCGACGGTGCTCAAGTTCGACCAGTCGCAGTTCGAAGAGCGTTGAGCATGAACGGCACAACTGCAGGAGAAGGTATGGCGGACCTGAGCAGGATGACACCGTATGAGCGACGGGCCTGGGACGACTCGATCCGGGTGCTGCACGCGTCTCGGCGCAAGATCGTCCCCGCGCGTGTTCGTGCGCGAACCGCGGCGCTTGTCTCAAGTGCCGGAGAACGGTTCCAGGAGCTGCCAGGATCCGAATCCGTCCAGGGCGTCGTCAGCCGCGCGATGGACGGCACCCTGTCCCTTACGTTCAGGCCCGCCTTGCGCACCGCCACCGCCGATTCGGTCCTGAAGATGTACGGACGCAAGGGCACGGCTGTTCTCGGCATGGCCGAGGTTCGTGAGCTTCCGCTCGAGGACAGGGACCATCGTCAGCCGTCTCGGAAGTTCTACACCGGCATCGCCGCGGGCGAGGGCGCAGCGACTGCGGTCGCCGTGACGGGGTCAGAGGTGGCGACGACCGTCAGCGGCGGTGCGACTGCCGGTGTGGTCGTAGCCGCTGTCGCCGTGGATGCGGTCGCCTCGTTGGCGCTCATGGGACGCGCCGTAGGAGATATCGCCAGCCGGTACGGCTACGACATGCGAGATCCGGGTGAGGAACTCTTCGCGATGGGTGTCTTGTCCTTGGGAATGGCCGGTGATGTCGGTGCGAAAACCCAGGCCCTGGCCGCCCTGTCGCGGTTGACCCAGCGCATGATGCGCAGGGCGACGTGGAACGAGCTGAACAAGCACCTGCTGGTGAAAGTGCTCCAGAAGGTCTACCAGCGCCTTGGTCTCCGCCTCACCCAGAGGAAGCTTGCTCAGCTCGTGCCGGTGGCTGGAATCGGAATCAATGCCGCCCTCACGGCATCCCTCGTCGACAAGACCTTCGAGCGGGCGCAGGCCGTGTACCGCCTGCGCGCCCTGTCGGAGAGGTACGGCATCGATCCCGGTGAGTGGACGAGTTCGTCAGTTCCGACGCTCTCGGAGGAGGAGATCGTCGATGTGGACGAGATCCTGGAGGAGACGCGGGCCATGGACGAGCGTGGCTCCGAGGCGGTGAACTGATCACGTCGAGTGCCACCTCGTCCCAGGGCCAGGCTTAGGGCCACTCGTTGAGCATCATCCGATGTCTAGAGCCAGTTCGCCCTTCCCCTCGGGTAAGAAACGCCAGCAGCTCGTGCACTGCAAACTGCTGGGTCAGTGCTGGGTTGCCTTGCACGATGGACTGCAGACACGCAGCGCTCTCGGCGGGTGTCAGGGTCTGCATCCGTCGCTGAGTCTCCAAGATCCCAGGGTAGGCATCCGTGATGTGGGCGTGCGTGATGCGCCACCACAGCGACTGCTCGAGGGCGCCAGCGGCAGCCCATGCGCGTACGTGAGCCTCCCATTCCCCGCAGCTCATGTAGATGTCGTCTTGGCCGACGTTCACAGCAACCGACAGCCCGCCCGCTCGCCCGTCGTCAACCGCGGGAGCCACGTGGTGGGTCCACATTGCGCCATCCCACCATCGCAAGAACGATGGGTCTGAAGGATCGGGGTACCAGTCAGCGGGAACGTTCGTCGGTTGGAGGTGCTCTGTCCATGACGATCCGTCCCAGTAGCGCAAACGGCTTGCCGGCGCGGTGGGGTCTGGGTACCAATCGGCAGGGACAGCGGTGGAGGCATCCCGCACTCTTGCAAACTCATTGGTCCAGGCAGAGCCGTCCCAATAGCGGAGCTCATGGAGGTCGGATGCAACCGAGTACCAACCAGCAGGGGGAAGGGCAGCAACGACGGCCTCCATCTCCCGCGCCGGCTGCTCCGCTTCATTGACCCTTTCCTTCTCCTTGCGGGCTTCGACTATGGCGCCCACGACGCTGAGGCCTAGCAAGCCGACGGCCAAGGGCCACGGGACGGCGTCGAATACGTCAGGAGGATCTTCGTCCGTCTCGCAGACGTCGTCCGCGGACAGACTCCATACTTCTATGTCGTCATCTTTTCTTGGGATGAACTCGGCCTGCCCTACGAGGTGCCTCTGGTCGTCGCGCGTCGTCGCGCGCAGCGCGCCCGGAGTCTTTCGAGACAGGTCGGGCGTGGTGCCCTTCAAGAATCTGAACTTGCCCTCGATCTCCTCGTACTCTTCATCCTGCTCGACCACCTCGACCTTTATGGCCCTGCGTCCCCGCCTTGGACTCATCTCAGGCCCATCCGTCGTTCGGTGTTGAGTCTCCTGACTTGGGACGCCAGCGTGAAGAGGTCCACCCACCACCCGATGGTGAACCAGCCCAGGGTCAGCAGATACCCCACCCCGCGGCCGATCTTGCCGATGTAGAAGTGGTGGACGCCGATCAGGCCGAGAAGGAGCCACAAGACGTACGCCAAGCCCACCGACTTGTCCATCGCCGAGCTTGCTGGCGGAGCGAAGCCACTCTGTCCCTGCAGAGAGTTGGGCTCCTGACGGGGGATGTGGGCGTGCACCGGGATCGGTGTCTGCGACGGCTGGATGAGGAGTGGCGGAGGCACAACTGCCTCAGCACCTACGCGGGGAGAACGAGCACCGAGTCCCGTGCCCGGGATCGGTGGGGGCATACTGGTCATCGGTGGCGGTGGAGGCCGGCGTCGGGGCGCTGGCGGGGGCAGATGGCTGGGTCCCACACTCATTGCTGCCTCCCTGGCATCTTGCGCCTAGTTCACCGGCGCATCCCTGCACGACGCACTCTACCCGCGGCACACCGCGACCGGCATGGGAGTGACGACTTGTATGGTTCGTCTGTCATAGCGGCCCGACGGGCTTCCTCTCTGGACACGCCCCCACCCGCACGAGTTTCGTGCTGCCTGGGGAGTCCTGTTCGTGTTCCTGCATCGATCGTCCGCGCACGGACTGTCGGTCGCCGAAGCGCAGCTGTCCCAGCACATCGCGGAGCAGATGGCCATCACCACCGGTCGGTCGGCCTCACCTTCCGAACGGCGCTCGTGGGAGCGCAGTCTCCCCCGCCTGCGCGCCGACCTACTCGACGCCGGGCTGGGGGACGTCGAGATGCTCGTCGAGTATCAGCTGCCGCTCACCAGCAAGCGCGCCGACGTCGTCCTCGTCGGGCAGCACCCGCAGACCAGGCGTGCGTCATACCTCGTGGTCGAGCTCAAGCAGTGGAGCGAGGCGGAGCGCTTCGAGGACAGCGACGTGCTGGTGCGGATCGACGGCTACGGCAACCACCCGGTGCTGCACCCGCTGGAGCAGGTGCGCGGCTACTGCGACTACCTCACCGACTTCGTCGTCACGCTGGCCGAGGACGAGCACGAGCTCGCGGGCACGGCATACCTGCACAACGCGACCAACCTGGGCATCGCGGACCTGCGGGACATGACTGTCCCCGACCCCGAGAGGCCGGCGCGGATGTTCAGCGGGCAGGACCGGGGCGAGTTCCTCGACTTCCTTAGGAGCCGTTTCGCGCCCGGGGTGCCGGGCGCCGAATATGCCGATCGGCTGCTGAGCAGTCGCATCGCCCCCTCAAAGCAGCTGCTGGCCCTGGCGGCCGACGAGATGCAGCGGCGTGAGCAGTTCGTCCTGCTCGACGAGCAGCGCGACGCCTACGAGCTGGTGCTGCACGCGGTCGAGAAAGCGCGGCGGGGCAGCACCAAGACGGCCATCGTCGTCAGCGGCGGGCCGGGGAGCGGCAAGAGTGTCATCGCCCTGTCGGTCATGGGCGAGCTGTCCCGGCAGGGGCGTGCGGTCATGCACGCGACCGGCTCGCAGTCGTTCACCAAGACCCTGCGCAAGGTGGCTGCGGCGCGGGCGCCGCGCGTGCGCAAGATGTTCAGCTACTTCAACAGCTTCATGGCGGCCGAGCCGAACGAGCTCGAGTGCCTCATCCTCGACGAGGCGCACCGCATCCGGGAGACGTCGGAGTCGCGGTACACCCGCAAGGAGCACCGCACGGGTCGGCCGCAGCTCGACGAGCTGCTGAGCGCTGCGCGGGTGCCGGTCTTCCTGCTGGACCAGAACCAGGTCGTGCGGCCTGGGGAGATGGGCACGGTCCAGGCGATCACGGAGTATGCCGAGTCGCTGGGCATGGACGTGCACGAGATCGACCTCGACGACCAGTTCCGCTGCGGTGGGTCGGCGCTGTATGTCGAGTGGGTCGAGCGGCTGCTCGGGCTGGCGCCCGGCGGGCCGATCCGGTGGGGTGGTGACCCTGCCTTCGAGGTGGGTGTCGTGGACTCCCCCGACGAGCTGGAGCACGTGCTGGCGCTGCGGCAGGAAGACGGATACACGGCGAGGATGGCCGCAGGCTACTGCTGGCCGTGGTCGGACCCCGAGCCGGACGGGACGCTCGTGCAGGACGTGCGGATCGGCGACTGGTCGCGGCCGTGGAACCTCAAGGGTGACCGGTCTGTTGGCGGCGCACCGGCGGCGGCCCTGTGGGCGACGGACCCGGCGGGCTTCGGGCAGGTGGGGTGCATCTACACCGCGCAGGGGTTCGAGTACGACCACGCGGGGATCATCATCGGGCCGGACCTGGTGTGGCGCGACGGGCGGTGGCGAGCCGTGCGCGAGGGCAACCGCGACCCGGTGCTGCGCAACCGCACGAAAGTGTCGGACCGCGACTTCGACCGGCTGGTGCGCAACGTCTACAAGGTCCTGCTGACCCGGGGAATGCGCAGCGCCTGGATCTACTCGACCGACCCGCAGACCAGGGACTTCCTCCGGAGCTTGCTCCGAAGGTAGCGGGCGGCCTAGCCGCCCATGACCACAACCACACACCGACGGATCGACAGGCTTCCAGTGCTGGACACGCCTCCCCCGTGATGAACACGGAAGGCGCATGCCGTGGCGGCATGGCTGCTGACGATCAGCAAGGACTACCCCCAGCACTGGGAGTACGCGAAGGAGCACGGCCTCTGGGACTTGATCACCGCGCGTGGAATCAGAGCCGGTGACGTCGTCTACTACTGGCAGAGCGGGGCCTCGCTGCTTGGCAAGGTGCGGGTGCTTCAGAATGCCTACGAGATCGACGCCGATCAGGTGACGCCGGGACCGTGGGACGACTGGCCAGGGTCCGAGGAGAAGCCGTATGTCCAGCGCTTCCCCCTCGAGGTGCTGGCGGGCGAGGCGGCCGAGCAGCCCCGCTGGCACGACGTCGCTGCAGCCACTGGCCTGCCAAAGAACCCCACCTTCGTCCGGACACTGAAGCCGGAGCAGCAGGCGGTCCTGGACGACTACCTCGGTGGTGACCCGAATCCTCAGCAGTCACTGAACGACGCGCAGCGGGAGAGGATCTTCGACAACATGGACGAGGATCTCCGTGTCCGTCGCGTCCAGATGGTGGCACTTCGACAGGGACAGCCGCGGTTCCGCGGAGCACTCCTGAGTGCCTACGAGGGACGGTGCGCGATCACGGGGACCGCAGTCGAGTCGGTGCTGGAGGCCGCGCACATCTGGCCGCACAAGGGCGAGCAGACCAACGAGGTCTGGAACGGTCTGCTCCTCCGCGCCGACCTCCATACCCTCTTCGACCTCTTCCTCCTGACCGTCGAGGCGGACAGCCTCCTGGTGCGTGTCTCCCCCGCGCTGCAGGGCACTGAGTATGAAGCCCTCGCCGGCACTGTCCTCACGGTGCCGTCGACGCTGGACGAGCAGCCCGCCCGCGAAGCTCTGGCCAAGCACAACGAGGACTGCGCCGATTGGCTGCGGGCATGAACGTCGAGCGACTCCAGGATCGGCTCCGCCAGTTCGCCGAGGAGCGGGACTGGGTGCAGTTCCACACGCCGAAGAACCTCGTCATGGCGCTGTCCGTCGAAGCCTCCGAGTTGTTGGAGATTTTCCAATGGCTCACGCCCGAGGAGTCTCAGGAGGTGATGGCCAGTCCACGAGCTGAGGAGGTGAAGGGTGAGGTCGCCGACATCTTGATCTACCTGCTGCGGCTGACCGACGTGTTGGGGGTCGACCTCGACGCGGTCGTGGCGGAGAAGATCGGGAACAACGCGAGTCGGTTCCCTGCGGTTGACCTGTGATGCCTGATCATGACCGCTGACGGCAGGTGAGGAGGAATACATGAGAGGGCGAGTGCGACTCCATGATGGTGGCATCTCCCCCGGCGAGGTCCGTCTAAGGGCACGAGGCGCCTCCGAGCGCAGGACCGCACCCGGGAAGGACATTCGCGACATCGGTCCTGAGGAACCTAGGAAGTGTCGGTCCTGCGGCGGCCGTGCCTACGCGCCGATGAAGGAGTGCGGCCCCTGCTTCGAGGACCTGAAGATCATCCGGGAGGTCTCCACGCTGCTTCGCCAGCATGGGCAGCCACCCTTGAGTCAAGACACGGGTCCGGGCCTTGGCTACCGCAAGCCGCGGGCCCGCGGCAGGCAGGCGGAGGCTCGCATCATCGAGCGCCGACGTCAGAACGGTCTGCCACCCAAACGGCCGGGTCGCCGAGCCGCTGCTGCCCCGGCACCTCGGTCAGCGGGCAAGCCGTCCCGCGGCCCGAAGACCTGTCGGAAGTGCTTCACCCAGAAGGCGAAATCCGGCGCCTGCCTCTGCTCCTAGCAGGGCGCCCGCCACGAATTCAGGGCCTTCGCCTCTGCACGAGCTCGCTGGCGAGCGTGAACAGTTCCACTTCCGAGTCGAGTCGCTGCTCGTGCACCACGCTCCGGCCACCCTTCTCCACCTCATCGAGGCTGACGAGGGCCTGAAAGCCCGAGAAATCCGAGTAGATCAGCATGTGCCGCGGGGGCTCGGACGTGACCCCATGCTGGGCAAGTTCTGACACCTGCCGGAACCATCTGTTGGCGCTTGCCCGCTCGACGTCCCGGTCTCGATAGGCCCCGCCGTACGCGATCTGAAGGCAGATCGCCAGTGGACCGAGACGGGTGACCAACGTCAGCGCGTGGCTGTTGGCTCCGTGTCCGACATGCGCGAGTGTGAAGACGTCCTCCTGACGGACCACACGACCCAGGAACACCGGATCGAAGGTGTAGAGGTCCTGGTAGCGCAGCGCCGTCGACCCCCACCACCACTCCCCGAGGGACTGCACGTCGGTGGGTGCGACGTTCCCCAGGGGCGGGAGCACAAGACTCTCCGCCTGCAACCCGCGGAGCATCTCCTGGTAGCCGCCGCTGGACCTCACCTGGGTCGGGAGCATGTCCGCCACCTGCTCCACCAGCGTCGTGCTCGCGGAAGAGCGTGCAGCGGTCTGCTGCGGATCGCCCGTCTCTGAACCGAAAAGGTGCACCTCGTGCGCATCGATGAGCAAGCCAGGACAGCTGCGGGCCCGCATGTAGCGGCGCAGCTGCTTCGCCTCGACCACGCCTTCCCAGTCCTGACCGCGTCTTCTCGTGATGCGCTGCTTGACTTCCACGACGAGCACCACCTGACCGTTCACCTCGACGGCGTAGTCAGGCACCAGCCTCGTGAGCTGCTTCTGCCGCACCAGGCTGGCCCCCTCGACCGCGGCGACCACCCGCCGCAGAAGTGGCTCGGCCACATACCTCTCGACATCCACTTCCAGCCTGAGTTGCTGGGCGGGAAGGGTCTGCCACTCCTGCCACCCCATCGTCTCGGGGTCCGGAAGCCCGTCCCGGTGCCCCAGCCGACGGCATACCTGCTCTTGGAAGATGCCCTCCCCCGCGGCCGGACCCGACGAGACGAGGTCCACGAGCGCGTTCGAGACCTCGGGGCGTAGGTAGGTGCCGCCGTGCACACGCCCCACGAGGCGCTCGCCGGCGATCTCCTGGAGCGTCGCCAGCGGCACGGGCCCCACCTCCTGCAGCGGGGTCAGCCACGCCCACCACTGCTGGGCGGCCAACGGCCGGTCGGCCTCGGCGATCAACTGGGGATCGAAGTACGGGTGACTCGCCACCCGCGCGGCATACCTGATCTCCTTCAGGGGCGCTTTGAAGTAGATCCACACGAGGTCCCCCGGGCGTGCGTGCTTGGGCACCGTCCAATTGACCGAGTGGATCCCCTCCTCCCAATCCAGCATGAAGCCGGCCCGCTCTTCGGTGCCGAAGACGGACCTGCGGCTGCCGTAGAGCAGCCAGGCGTCCTGGGGTTGGCGGGTGAGGACCGACGGAGGGGCATGCCGCGGGCTCGGCAGGTCCGCCGCCGCAAGCGTGCGACGCTCGCGCCAGGCGTCGGCGTAGGAACTCGCCTCGGCGGCGATCACCGCCGCGTCCCCGTCCTCCAGCGGGAGCACCCGCTCGACGAGCAGGCGAAGAAGGACCTGTCCGTCACTCTCCCCCACCTCGAGACTGCCGGTGCGCGAGCGCGGCTGTGCCTCCACCCAGGAGATCGCCTCGTCCAGGTCGATGTCGCCGAGGTCGAGGAAGAAGGACGCCCTCAGGAGCTGACCGCCCTTGTCGTAGGCGATGCCGGACGCGCGTCCGAGCTGGAAGTCCACCACCTCGCCGCGGGTCCTGGTCACTTTCGCGCCCAACGCCGTGACCGCCTCGACCACGTGCTCCAGCTCGCCCTCGGCATCCGTGCTGGTGGGCTCTTCCATGAGCTCGCGCTCGAGGTCGACGATCACCACGGTCGTGTCGTCCGTGCTGCCGGCGGCCGCCGCGGCGGCCACCAGACTGTCTGCGGCGTCCGTGAGGCCGTCGACGGACAGCAGCGACGCGATGTCGTCGTCGCGCAGCCCGGCCGTGAGCCCGTCGGTGCACAACAGGAGCCGACCGCGGGAGTCGAGCTCGACGAGCCCGATCGTGGGGGTGTCCACCGAGCCGCAACCGAGGGCGCTGGTGAGGATCCCCTGCCCCGGGTGGTCGTGCACCTCCTCGGCGCTGATGACTCCTGCGGCACGCTCCTCCTCGGCCACGTTGTGGTCGGTCGTAAGCCGGCGCAGCTGACCGTCGACCAGCACGTAGGCGCGGCTGTCCCCGCACCAGGCGACCTGGACCGTGCCCCTCTCAGGGTCGCGCACCGCCAGGACGAGGGTGCTGCCCATGTCGGGGCTGTCGGCCACCTGACCGGCGGTCAGCACCGTGACGTGGCACAGGTCGACGACCTCGACCAGGTCGGCGTCGGGGGCGACGTTCAGCGTGGCGGTGGCCACGGCGACGGCGCTGGCGAGCCGGCCCCCGTCGTGGCCACCCATGCCGTCGGCCACCATCCACACGTGGTCGTCGATCGCGAAGCCGTCCTGGTTCTCCTCGCGGCCGGTGCCCTGCCGGCTGACGCCGAAGGCGTGGGCAAGGCCGTCGTCGATCCTCTGGCTGCGGTGCTGGGACTGCTGTGTCATGGCTCCTCCTCGGGTTGGTCACGACGGTAAGGACGAGCGGGGCCGTCGTGCTCCCCGATGGGAACGGGCGTCCCCATCACCGCTGCGGCGGCAGGTCGCCCAGCTTGAGCCGACCCTCGGTGACGAGCCACCGGCCGTAGTCGTCGAGCTCGTGGAAGACCACGGGTCGACCGCCGTCGGCCAGTTCTCGCTGGAGCCGCTCCCGTCGCTTGTGCAGCCACCGGCGCAACTGGTCGCCCGACATCCCGAGCTCCCTGCCGGCGTTCGCCCAGTGGTCCTTGCGCTTGGGCTCGTTCTGCAGGAGATAGCGGAAGGCGACGGCGAGGGTGCGTCGCTCGTCCCCGCGGACGTGTCGACGAGCACGTGGGTACGACGTCAAGGACGTGGCCCGGAACATCGGACGGCCAGCCAGCTCTCTCCGGCGTCCGGGCAGGACGACGTCGACCTGGAGGGACACCCGACGCTTGAGCAGGGGCCACTCGAGCCGATGGGTGCCAGGTCCGAAGTGCAGTCGTGCACCGTCGTCGACGTCGGCGGTCATCGCCTCGCCATAGAGGCGGGCTGGCCCACGATGCACCTCGACGAGCCAGCCCTCGCGGGCCGGCCCGATCACCACCAGTCGCTTCGGGATCCACCCCTCGTCCGGCAGCTGGCAGCCCCGGCCGATCACGGTCCTGGCGGCGCTGTCGAAACTGACGTCCTCGACGACGAAGGAGCCGTCGAGCTCGATCGAGTACTGGCCTCGCAGCGCCCCGGCCTGGCCGTCCTTCATGTGATGCTCCTGCCCCGACGGCCGCCCCTGCTGCCTCGTGGAGGGAAGTTTGCCAGCACGATGTCCCCTGAGCCAGTAATGTCCCCATCGGACGGACAGGGGGCGCGGTCGCGTCGCGTCATGGCCGACCGACCAGTCGTCGACCACACCGGAACCGTCGCTGCACGGACAGCGGTCCAGCCGGGCAAACACAGGAGACCGATGTGAACCCGTCCCCAGCACCACCCGACCGCCACGCCCTGATGGAGGCGACGTCTCAGCTCGCCGACTTCATGGACGAGCTTCCCCTGACCGACCGCATCGCCTCGGTGGAGCAGGATCTTGTGGGAAAGGCCGGCGCAGATGTCCTGGCGTTGCTGGAGGGACGGGAGATGACCGACGATCTCCTGCGTTCGACGCTGGTCGTCCGTCAGGCCTTCGGGCGCATCAGCGACATCATTCACGCGACTGTCATCCTGGCGGTCCTTGCAAAGATCCTTGAGGACGGCGAGAAGATCGAGGTCAGACCGTCTCTTGCCTCCGGCGTGGGACCTCACCAGGAGTTCGATCTCGAGACGTCGAGTCGCGTCGCCGAGTTCAAGGTCGCCGTGTGGAGGGGCAGCGGTGGGAACGTCGCCCGGCAGCGGACGACGTTCGCGGACTTCGCCCGTCTAGTTCTGGCGGACGGTTCGAGGACCAGAGAGCTCTACGTCGTCGGTCCGCGCCCGCTGGAGTTTCTGGAAACCTCCACCCAGAGCGTGGAGTGGGCGCTCAGGACCGCGCCGCTCTCGCTGCGGGACAGGTTCAGCGAGAGATACGACATGTCCACGTCCGTCCGGGATTTCAGGCAGGGCGACGGAGCAGCTGTCCGAGTCCACGACCTGACTGGCATCGTCCCCGAGCTGGAGCAGTTCCATGTCTGACTCGACGACCATGATAGGCATGCTCGTCCGAGCCCTTGAGAAGTCCCCGCAGAGGGTGAGCGGCGACGAGCTCTACGAGATCTGCGGCCAGGGTGGCGAGCGCGAACTCTGCGACCTGCTGCGCCACGCGCTGAACTCCGAGCTCCGTCCAGCGCGTCTGGCCCAGCGCGAGAAGACCATCCCGGGACTGGTATCACGGGCAGACGTCGTCGTGTGGGAAGGAAACGACCGCACCCGTCCCGCGGCCATGATCGAGGCGAAGATGATCTACGCGAGCGACGTCGTCGACATCCGTGACCGCTGGCAGCGATACCTCTCCGCCGACGCCACAAAGCTTCAACCGGCCGTCTCCGCCGGGGTTCCCGCCTACCTGGTCACCTGGGTGCCGGCGTTCCTCCGGGTCACCCGCGAGATCCGCTACATGAAGGGCCATGTAGACGGCAAGCTTCGCTTCGACCTGGAACACACACGCACCGCCGCGCTGGACCTGCTGGGCGAGTTCGGCACTCCCCTGCATGCCGCCAGCACCCACGCCACAAGTGACGACGGCGAGCTCGTCCTCGACGCCTACCTCACCCACCTGGCGCCGCTCAGGCAGGAATGACTACGCCCCGCTCACCCAGTTGAACTGACAGGCGTGCGCGCGGTCACCCGCCCCTGCCCCGCCGGATCAGGGTCTTGGCCTCGAGCAGGTCGGGAGCCTCCGCCAGCGACGGCCAGCCCGTCTCGAGGTGCTCGACCACCCGGGTGGCCTCGTCGAGCAGACCCCACTGGGCGAGGGCGCGGGCGCACCGGGTGAGAGGGATGCCCACGCGTCCAGGGTCGTCGGCAACCCAGGCAGCGAGTGCCCGGCGGTCACGCGTCCCGTCCATGGCGGGGAGCACCACAGAGGCGAGAACGTCACGGATCCGTCCAGGATCGGGCGGCGCCCATCCCTGGACACTCACGCAGCTGTAGCCGGGCACCATCTGCTCCGGGGTCGCGATCTTCCAGTGCGCGAGCTCGGGCACGTAGGTGCCGCCGCTGACCGAGACCAGCCCGCTGCAGCTGGTGCCGTCCGAGGCGTATCCACCTCCGGCGCTCAGCATCACGGACTGGGCGAACCCGTCACCACCGGCGCGCCAGAAGTACCTGGGAGAGGACGGCTTGGGCGCGAACCCGGACTGCTGCAGCAGCGGCGCCATCTGGATGGCGAGCTCCTCGACCACCGTGTCCGGAACCTCGCCCGTGGGCCGGGGAGAGCGGCGTGCGTGGTGGATCTCGGCGACCGCCCGGACGACGGCGGCCCTCACGTCCTCCAGCGCCAGCCGGGTCCGCAGGTAGATCAGGTCCCTGTCCTCGGCGACGACCTTGGAGATCCCGTGCTGGTCGGCGAGGGCCCGGTCGAGTCCGTCGTCGAAGGGGTCGCAGTAGAGCTGGATCTCGTCGCTGAGGCCGACCACGGTGTCGAAGCCGTCGACGTCCTCGGCCTCGGACACCTCGATCCAGCGCGGCAGGTCCTCCCAGGACACGTCGGTGTCGGACCGCCGGGGCCGCAACGGGACGGTGATGCCCGCCAGGGAAGCCGCGACCGGGTCGGGCGAGCTGGGCTTCCGCCGGGCCCGGCGCCTCCAGATGCCGACCATCACGTCGCCCCGCCTGCGCCCATGGCGGCAGCCTAGGCTCATCCGGCGTCGGCAGCGCCCTACACTCCAGCAGATGGGTAGGACGGCGTCCGCTTCGGTCGATCCGCGCCCGACGCTCGCCTCGGTGTGGTGGACGCTCGCCCTCCTCGTGCTCACGACGGCAGGTCTCGGGCTGCTCGCCTGGGCGCTGCTGGTGACTCACGGTATGGCGTACGCCGCCTTCGAGGTCTTCCGGCCGCAGGGGGTGGTCGCGGCTCCCGACCTCGACGACTACGTCCGTGCCCTCCTGGTCGCGGTGACGACCAACGTCGCTGTCGCGCTCGCCCTGGTGTGGCTCGCCAGGAGGACGCGAGCCCGGCGCTGGCACCCGGCCGTCGTGGGGGCCCTCGCCGCCGTCACCGCCGTGGTCCTCGCCGGCAGCGCGATGTTGCTGCTGCTCGGCATCAGCCCCATCGACTTCGTCCTCGCCCTGTAGCGGCCGCCGCGTCGACCGGCAGCGGTCTCCCACCGGATGGAGCGACGGTCCCGCAACCCTGGACCTCCACACCGTGGCTCTACATCTGCCGGGTGAGCACGTCATACCCCCGTCCTCGCTGGCTGCGCAACGTCTAGTCTGTGGACTGCAGCGACGCCCCCGGGTCCTAGCATGGGCCGGGTGACCGGGGCGACGACGTGACGCCGGAACGGCAGAGCGGGAACCCCACGGAGGCCGAGCCCGACCCGGCGCGCTGGCGGATCCTCACCGTCACCCTGGCCGTCGGGTTCATGTCCCTGCTGGACGTGACGATCGTCAACGTCGCGATCCCGTCGATGCGCTCGAGCCTGGACACCTCGGCCGCGACGATCCAGTGGGTCGTGTCGGGGTATGCCCTGAGCTTCGGCCTCGTGCTCGTCACCGGGGGCCGGCTCGGGGACGCCTGGGGCCGGCGCCGGCTCATGCTGGTCGGGCTGACCGGCTTCGTGCTCTCGAGCGCCGCCTGCGGGCTGGCGCCCTCGGTCGAGGTGCTGGTCGCGGCCCGGCTGGTCCAGGGAATCTCCGCGGGGCTGCTCACGCCCCAGAACACCGGGCTGATCCAGGAGCTGTTCAGCGGGGCCGAGCGGGGCCGGGCCTTCGGGCTCTTCGGACTCGTGGTGTCGGTGGCCTCGGCGATCGGGCCCGTGCTCGGCGGCGTGATCATCGCGCTCGCCGGCGAGGAGGGTGGCTGGCGCTGGATCTTCCTCGTCAACGTGCCCATCGGGGTGGTGCTGCTCGGCGCGATCGCCCGGATGGTGCCGGACACCCGGGTCGAGGTCGAGAAGGCCGACACCCGGCTGGACCCGGGCGGGGCGGTGCTGCTCGGGCTGGCCGTGTTGTGCCTGCTGCTGCCGGTCGTGGCGCTCGAGTCCGGCGCCACCGGACTCCTGTGGCTGCTCCTCGGGGTGCCGGTGGCCGGCTGGGCCTTCGTCGCGTGGGAACGGCGGCTCACCCGCACCGGCGGCGCACCCCTGCTCGACATCGCGCTGCTGCGGCAGACGCCCGGCTACGGCAACGGCATCGTCGTCGGCGCGCTCTACTTCACCGGTTTCACCGGTGTGTTCCTCGTGCTCTCGGTCTACCTGCAGGACGGACTGGGCTACTCCACCCTGGCCACCGGGCTGCTGCTCACGCCCTTCGCCGTGGGCTCGGCGGTGTCCTCGATGTGGGCCGGCCGTGCGGTGACCCGCATGGGGCGGCCGCTGGTGGTCCGGGCGCTGGGCGTGATGATGACCGGACTCGTGCTGCTGGCGGTCCTCGCCTCCTGGGCGCAGGACCGGTCCTGGTTGTGGCTGGCCCTCGTGCTGCCCCTGCTGCTGGCGGGCCTCGGCGGCGGCGCGGTCGTCTCGCCCAACTTCACCCTCACCCTGGCCGAGGTGCCGCCCCGGATGGGCGGAGCCGCCGGCGGCGCGCTACAGACCGGCCAGCGCGTGGGGGCCGCGATCGGCGCGGCGGTCCTCATCACCGCCTACCAGCTCGGGGCCGGGGACGGTAGCGACCCTGGGGCGGGGCTGCGAGCCGCGATCGGCACCGCACTGACGCTGCTGCTCCTGGCGCTGGCCGCGGCGGTGTGGGACGGACGCCGCCGGGCGACCGCGGCGGGGACGGCAGAGGACCGACGGTCACGGTGAACGCCAGGGGCAGGCTCGGGATCTCGAACCGGCCGGCGTCCACCCCGCCCCCACAGCCGGCGCGCGGCTCGAGTCGGAGATGATCGCGGTATGACGCTCGCGTTCACTCACGACTCCCTCCCCCAGCGGGTCATCCTCCAGACCGGCGCGGCCCCGCGGCACCTGCGTGAGGAGATCTCCCGCCTTGGAGCGCAGCGCGTCATGCTCATCGCGGGCGAGGCGGAGCGCGAGCTCGCCGACCGCGTGGTCGGTGACCTCGACCTGGCCCTGCGCTGGGACGAGGTCGTCCAGCACGTGCCCGTGACCCTGGCCGAGCGGGCGCGGTCAGCCGCGGAGTCGGCCGGCGTCGACCTGGTCGTCTCGATCGGCGGCGGGTCGACGACCGGGCTGGCCAAGGCGGTCGCGCTGACCACCGGCCTGCCGGTCGTCGCCGTCCCGACGACCTACGCCGGCTCCGAGGCCACCGCGATGTGGGGCATGACCGACGACCACACCAAGAGGACCGGCATCGACCCGGTCGTCCTTCCCCGGACGGTGATCTACGACTCCGAGCTGTCCCGGACGCTGCCGCTCGGGCTGTCGGTGTCCTCCGGGCTCAACGGCGTGGCCCACGGCGTCGACAACCTCTGGGCGCCGGGCACCGACCCGATCGTGGTGGCGCTCTCCCTCGAGGCGGTCCGGGCCCTGTCCTCCGGATTGCGGGCCGTCGTGGCCGCCCCCGACGACGTCGACGGGCGCGACCGGTGCCTCTACGGGGCCTACCTGTCGGCGCGGGCCTTCGCGACCGCCGGGTCGGGCCTGCACCACAAGATCTGCCACGTCCTCGGTGGCACGTTCGACCTGCCGCACGCCGCGACCCACGCCGTGGTGGTGGCCTACAGCCTCGCGCACAACGCACACGCAGTGCCCCCCGACCTGGCCGCCCGGCTGGCCTCGGCGCTGGGGCGCGAACCAGCCCCGGGCGAGGACGGGGCCACCGCCGCGGTGGCGGCCCTCGAGCAGCTCCGCAGGGACACCGACGCCCCGGGCTCGCTGGCCGAGGTCGGCCTCACGGAGCAGGACCTTCCGGAGGCGACCGAGCGCATCGTCGCCGCCGTGCCCGCCTCCAACCCCCGTCCCGTCACCCCGGAGAGCATCCACGCCCTGCTGCGCGCGGCACTGAGGGGCACCGACCCTCGGAGCCTGCTGTGACCCCACCGCCGGCCGACCATCCCGACGGCCCGACCGCGGCCCGGACCCACCTGGTCGGTGACGACCGGGGCGCGCGTCATCACACCTTCGCGCCCGGCAGCCTGCTGGCCTGTTCGATCCAGGACCGCAGCTGGTCCTCGTCGAGCTCGTCGTCCTCGTGGATGTCCAGGTAGCGCACCTCGTCGTGCTTGGAGGCCTTCGGTGGCACCGGGTCGAGCGAGGTGCCCTGCCAGAACTGCACCTGGACGTACTCCGTGTAGCAGCGGAACGACAGGAACCAGCGGTCCTCGTGGGCGCCGTAGAACGGCTGGTTCCACCTCACCGCCTTGCGCACGTCGGGCACCGTGCCCGTGACCAGGTCGTCCAGCCGCCGGCCGACGTCGCTCTTCCAGCCGGGCATGGCCGCGATGTAGGCCTGCACCGGCCCGTCGCCCTCCCCCTTGGGGATCTGCGGGTTGCCGCCCGAGAGCAGCCTGGGGCCTGTGTCGTCCGTCGTCGGGCTCATCACGATCCTCCATCCTGTGCGACGTCGTCGAGCAGAAGGTCCTCCAGCCGCGTCCGCACCAGGAGCACGAGCCGGGAGAGGTCGAGCACGTAGTCGGCCCGCTCGTCCTCGGGGACACCGATGCTGGGCTCCGCCAGCGGGTCCGCGTCGCCGGCGAGGCTGCGGAGCCGTCGTGCCTCCGCGTCGTCCACGCCCAGCAGGCGGGCGTCCTGGTCCAGGACGGCCGCCAGGTGACGCAGCTCGTCGAGCTGACGTCCCGACACCTGTCCCATGAGGTCTGCCAGCGCGCCGACCCAGGCGTGGTCGCCCTCCGGCCAGTCCTCGACCAGGTCCGTGACCCGCTCGAAGAGGGCGTAGTGCGCCGCCCACGGGCCCGGCCAGATCTCCTCGTGCTCGTCGAAGGGACGCGCGGCCGCCTGTGCGGCCAGCCGGCGGGCCCTGTCCTCGTCGCCGCGGGCCAGTGCCTCTACCGTCTTGTGGACGAGGTTCGCGGACGCGGCCATCCCGGCCAGTGAGGCGTCCTGCTCCGCCGACGGCGCACCGCCGCGCACCGTGCCCGACCAGAAGCTGCTCGTTGCCATGGGACCAGTCTGCCGTCCCAGCCGCTGCGGAGCAGCCCGTCGAGCAGCGCTGCACCGGTCTCACCCCTAGGGAGGTGATCCCGGTGCACTGTTCGGTGCCATGGTGGACGACCACCCCAGACCGAGGAGGTCTGTCATGTCCGACCAGCCCGAGCCTGTGGCCGCCCTGTGGGAGTGGCAGTTCCAGGGACTGTGCCGCACCACCAACCCCGACATCTTCTTCCACCCCGAGGGTGAGCGCGGCCCGTCGCGCCGCCGGCGGGAGGCCCGTGCCAAGGCCATCTGCGAGCAGTGCCCCGTCCTGCGGGAGTGCCGCGAGCACGCGCTGGCGGTCCACGAGCCCTACGGGGTCTGGGGCGGGATGACCGAGGAGGAGCGGGACGAGGTCCACCGCCGCCTCGCCCGGCCCCGCACGGCCTGACGCGTCCCCTTCGCCAAACGTTCGACGACGATCGCCAGCGACGGGAGTCGCGTTCGAATGGTGTCGCTCCGGTCAGCAGCAGGGGAAGTATCGTCCGCGGCATGACGGCAGGACGACGGCTCTCCCGCGACGAGTTCCACGCCAAGGTGTCCGGGTTCGACCGCGCGGACCTGGTGAAGATCCTCTGGACCCTCTACTGGCGTGGCTCGGCTCCGGTCCGCGAGCGCATCGAGGACCTCCTCGAGCCCCAGGCCAAGGGGGCACGGGCCTTGGCCCGCCAGCAGCCACCCGACGCAGGACAGGTGCTGGCACGCGTGACGGAGTTCGCCGCCCTGGCTCGCTCGGGGGCCTATCTGGCCGGCGACCGCAGGGTCTCCCGGCAGGAGAGGACACGCTGGCGGACGACCTTCCGCACGCTTGCGCAGGACAGCATCAGGGCACTTTCCGGCGACGACGTGAACACTGCCGTCCGGGCGGTCAGCGTGCTGGTCGACCTCGCGTGCGAGACGAGGGAGTACGACTACTTCCGCTCGGAGGACCCTATGGAGGCGGCCCGTTTCGTCGTCTCCGACGCCGTGGCGGCGATGTGGGCGCGGCTCCGGGATACCGAGGGCGCAGGTGCCATGGTCGAGCAGGCCGTCAAGGACCTGGTGCGGTGGGAGCGGCGGTGGGGCTGGACGCGGCGAGGAGACGGTCGGGTGAGTGCGCAGGAGGTGTCGCTGGCGAGCACGCTGGACGGCCTCCTCGTCGTGCCCGACCTGTGGACGCTGGCGGCGCGCACGTATGGCGACGCCGTGGACGAGGCCGTGCGGAAGCGGGCGGGAAGCCGCCGGGGGCGCAGTCAGGCAGAGTTGGCCCAGGACCTGAGCCAGTGGAACTCCGTCCTCGTCTCCCGCCTGTCCGGGCCACAGCACGACGAGCTCGTCGACCGGCTGTCCGCGCACCCCGCACTCGCCAGGACACTCACCGACGTGCCGGCTGACACCTGACCCCACGGTGTCTGATCCGTCACACGTCCCTGATGAGACCCCACATCGGCGACTACGGTGACTAGTAGACGGTCTGGGCCGCCCGTCTCTCCATCCGGCAGGCACGGGACCCCGGAGAGGAGCCCTCATGTCCTACTCGAAGATCATGGTCCCGGTCGCTCCCGACCACGGCCCCGAGGCCGGGCGCGCGATGGAGGTCGCCCGGTCCCTGCTGTCCCCGGGCGGCAGAATCACCGTCCTCTCGGTGATCGAGGAGCTCCCCCGCTACCTGACCGCCGACATCTACTCGATCGGGCCGGTGGTGGTGGAGAAGGAACGAGCCGTCGCCGACGCCGTCAAGGAGGAGTTCGGCGGCGCACCGGACGTCACGGTCGTCACCAGGATCGGGCACGGCGCACGTACGATCCTCGACCTGGCCGAGGACGGCGGACACGACTGCATCGTCATCGCCTCGGCCCAGCCCGGTTGGCAGCACACCCTGATGGGCTCCACCGCCTCCGGGGTGGTCCGGCACGCCCACTGCTCGGTGCACGTCCTGCGCGAGACCGGTTCCGGCCCGACCGCCTGACCCCCGCCCCTCCTACGGGAGGGGACTCAGCTCTCCGCCCCCCGGCAGCACCTCGGTCACCGCTCCCCCGTCGACCTCCCACCGCCGGGTCAGCCGCACGGTCTCCAGCATCCGCCGGTCGTGCGTCACCAGCAGCAGCGTCCCGTCGAACGCCTCCAGCGCCTGCTCCAGCTGCTCGATCGCCGGCAGGTCCAGATGGTTCGTCGGCTCGTCCAGGATCAGCAGGTTGACCCCGCGCGCCTGCAGCAGCGCCAGCGCCGCGCGGGTGCGCTCCCCCGGCGACAGCGTCGACGCCGACCGCCCGACATGCCCGCCCACCAGGCCGAACTTCGCCAGCAGGGTCCGCCGGTCGGCGTCGGTCCACTCCGGCAGCTCCAGGGCGAAGACCCGGGCCAGCGGCACGTCCACCGCGTCCAGCAGCCGCCGCGCCTGGTCCACCTCCCCCACGACGACCCGCGAGCCCAGCGACACCGCCCCCTCGTCCGGCTCCACCTGCCCCAGGAGCAGCGCCAGCAGGGTGGTCTTGCCCGACCCGTTCGGCCCCGTGATCGCCACCCGGTCGCCCAGGTCGAGCTGCAGGTCCACCGGCCCCAGGGTGAACGCCCCCGTCGGTCCCGACCGGCGCACCACCGCCGCGCGCGCGACCGCCACGACGTCGCCCGACCGCGGTGCCTGCGCGATCGAGAACTGCAGCTGCCACTCCTTGCGCGGCTCCTCCACCACGTCCATGCGCTCGATCATCCGCTCGGTCTGGCGGGCCTTGGCCGCCTGCTTCTCGGAGGTGGCCTGCTGGTGGAACCGGATGTTCTTGTCCTTCTCCTTGCGCCGCGCCAGCTTGCTGTTGGCGGCCCGGACCCCCTTGTCCATCCCCTCGCGCTGCATCCGGGCGCGCGCCTCCAGGGTCCGCCGGCGCGCGGCATACTCCTCGAAGGCCTCCCGCGCGTGCCGGCGCGCGATCGAGCGCTCCTCCAGGTAGGCGTCGTAGCCACCCCCGTAGGCCACCACCCGCCGCAGGCTGCGGTCGATCTCCAGCACGGTCGTCACCGCCGCCGACAGGAACGCGCGGTCGTGGCTGACGAGCACCACCGGTGCCTCCAGCCCCTGCACGAACTCCTCCAGCAGCTCCAGGCCCGCCGCGTCGAGGTCGTTGGTCGGCTCGTCCAGCAGGTAGCCGTCGTAGCGCGACAGCAGCAGCCCCGCCAGCCCCACCCGCGCCGCCTGCCCGCCCGAGAGCGTGCGGACCTCGCGGTCCAGGTCGACCGCCAGGCCCAGGCGCGCGGCGACCTCCTCGGCCCGCTCGTCGAGGTCCGCGCCGCCGAGCGCGAGCCAGGCCTCCAGGGCGGTGGAGTATGCCGTCGCGCCCACCTCGTCCTCGGGCCGCTCCGCCAGCCGCTGCGCGGCGGCGTCCATCTCCGCCTCGGCGTCGGCGACCCCCGTGCGGCGCGCGAGCGACTGCCGGATCGTCTCGCCCGGCAGCGCGTCCGACTCCTGGGTCAGCAGACCCAGGTGCGCGGTCCGTGGCGAGACGGTCACCGCGCCCGACTCCGGTGCGCGGCGCCCGGCCAGCACGTGCAGGAGCGTGGTCTTGCCGGCGCCGTTGGGGCCGACCAGCCCGACGACGTCGCCCGGGGCGACGACGAGGTCGAGCCCGGAGAACAGCAGCGTCGCCCCGTGGCCGACGGCCACGTCCCGGGCCTGGATGGTCGCGGTCACCCGCCCATCCTCCCAGCAGCGGGCGGCCCTCGTGGAGTCCTTGACCGGTTCGGAGCCAGCGGCGTAGCGTCCGAGGAAGCCCCCGGAGGTGCCGTGACCAAGCCTGCAGGTCCCACGTTGATCGGCTCCGTCGTGCGCGCGCTCTCGCTGCTGGAAGCGGTCGCCGAGCACGGTCGCCCGGTGCAGGCCAAGACGCTCGCCCGGCTGACCGAGATCCCGCTGCCCACGACCTACCACCTCCTCCGGACCCTGGTGCACGAGGGCTACCTGGTGCGGACCGAGGACGGCTACGTGGTCGGCGACCTGCCGGGCCACCTGGCCGCGGCGAGCGAGAACGCCTCCGCCACCCTGCGCGCGCGTGGGGTGCTGCGGAGCCTGCACGACGACCTGGGCGCGGCGGCATACCTCGCGGTCGTCAACGACGGCGAGATCGAGCTGGTCGACATCGTCGACTCACCGGGCGCGCCACGCACCGACCTGTGGGTGGGGCTGCATGACGCGGCGCACGCGACGGCCCTGGGCAAGGCCATCATCGGGGCCCTGCCGCAGCAGGAGCGCCGGGACTACCTGGCCAGCCACCCGATGGCCGACCTCACGCCCCGCACGCACACCGACGTGCGGGCGCTGCTGGCCGAGCTCGACGGCCGGCCGGAGGTCGTCGTCGACAGCCAGGAGTACAGCCTGGGCACCACCTGCGTCGCCGTCCCCGTGAGGGGACGGGTCGTCGGTGCGGTCGCGGTGTCGGTCCCGCTCTCCCAGCAGGAGCGGGTGCTGAGGGAGGCGCACCGCCTGAGGCGGGCGGCCAACCGGGTCGCCCTGGCCTACGCCAGCGCCGGAGCCGACGACGCGGACCGGGCCGGCATCGCGTAGGCCCCCGCGCTCGGCCGGCGGCGCCGTATCACCATCTGAAAACTCGGGGCTGGTGGTCCTCCGCCCGGCGACCGACAGTGGGTCTACGACAACAAGGAGGTTGCGATGACGACCACCGTCACCACGCAGCAGGGGCAGGACGCGTCGGTCCGCCTCGACCTGTACCGCACCATGGTGCTGATCCGCACCTACGAGATGGCCATCCTGCGCGAGTACCACGCCGACAAGGGGCCCGGCTTCGACATCGGCAAGGGACTGATCCCCGGCGAGATGCACCTGTCCGCCGGCCAGGAGCCGGTCGCCGCCGGGGTCTGCGCGCACCTGACCGGTAACGACGCCGTGACCGGCCCGCACCGCCCCCACCACTTCGCGATCGCCCACGGGGTCGACCTGGACCGGATGACGGCAGAGATCTTCGGCCGGGAGTCCGGACTGGGGCGGGGCCGTGGCGGGCACATGCACCTGTTCGACCCGGAGCGGCACTTCTCCTGCTCCGGGATCATCGCCGAGGGACTCCCGCCGGCGCTGGGCCAGGCCTTCGCCTTCAAGACCCGCGGCACCGACCGGGTCGCGGTCGCCGTCGCGGGCGAGGGCGCGGCCAACCAGGGCGCCTTCCACGAGTCGCTCAACCTGGCGGCCCTGTGGAAGCTGCCGGTCCTCTTCGTCATCGAGGACAACAAGTGGGGGATCTCGGTGCCGCGCTCGGCCTCCACGTCCGTCGCGTCCAACGCCGACCGGGCCGCCGGCTACGGCATCCCGGGCGTGCGGGTCGAGGACAACGACGTGGACGCCGTGCACGAGGCCGCCGGCGAGCTCGTCGGCCGCGCGCGCAGGGGCGAGGGCCCCGCCCTGCTCGAGGTCGAGACGCTGCGCCTGCTCGGCCACTTCGAGGGCGACGCCCAGGGCTACCGGCCCGAGCTCGCCGACGTGGGCGCGAGCGACCCCATACCGCGGTACGAGGCCCGGCTGCAGGAGGCGGGTCTGCTCGACGACGCGACCAAGGAGCAGGTCGCCGCCGAGGCGACCGAGCGCGTCGAGTCCGCCATCACCTTCGCCAAGGACAGCCCGCTGCCGGACCCGGCCGAGGCCACCCGCTACGTCTTCGCCGAGGAGGCCTGAGATGACCACCACCACCGCACCCACCACCCGCCGGCTCAACACCTCCAAGGCGATGGCCGAGGCGATCGCCCAGGAGATGCGCGCCAACCCCGAGGTCTTCTACATGGGTGAGGACGTCGGCCCCTACGGCGGCATCTTCGGCTCCACCACCGGCCTCTTCGACGAGTTCGGGCCCTCGCGGATCATCGACACCCCCATCTCGGAGACGGCCTTCATCGGGCTGGGGATCGGTGCCGCCGTCGAGGGCATGCGGCCGATCGTGGAGCTGATGTTCGCCGACTTCATGGGCGTCTGCCTGGACCAGATCTACAACCACATGGCCAAGATCCACTTTGAGTCCGGCGGCAACGTGTCGGTGCCGATGGTGCTGACCACCGCGGTCGGCGGCGGCTACTCCGACGGGGCGCAGCACTCCCAGACGCTGTGGGGCACCTTCGCCCACCTCCCGGGCATGAAGATCGTGGTCCCGTCCAACCCGGCCGACGCCAAGGGCCTGATGACCTCGGCGATCCGCGACGACTCGCCCGTGGTCTACATGTTCCACAAGGGCGTCATGGGCCTGCCGTGGATGGCCAAGAACCGGCGCTCCGTCGACGTGGTCCCCGAGGGCGAGCACGTCGTGCCGATCGGGAAGGCGGCGGTCGCCCGCGAGGGCACCGACGTCACGGTCGTGACGTTGTCCCTCTCGGTGCACCACGCGCTCGACGTGGCGGACAAGCTCGCCGACGACGGCGTCTCGGTCGAGGTGATCGACCTGCGCTCGCTCGTGCCGCTGGACCGCGAGGCGGTCCTGTCCTCGGTCGCCAAGACGGGGCGGCTCGTCGTCGTCGACGAGGACTACCTGTCCTACGGGCTCTCCGGGGAGATCCTGGCCACCGTCGTGGAGACCGACCCCAGCCTGCTCAAGGCCGCGCCGAAGCGGGTGGCCATGCCGGACGCGCCGATCCCCTACGCGCACGTGCTGGAGTATGCGGTGCTGCCGCTGCACGAGCGCATCGAGTCCGCGATCCGCGAGGTCCTGGCGTGACCGACCTGATCTTCCCGCAGCTCAGCTCCGACAACCCGCAGGCCACCGGCGTGCTCGCCACCTGGTACGCCGCCGACGGTGACGTCGTGGCTGCGGACCAGCTGGTCGCCGAGGTGCAGATGGACAAGGTCGACGCCGAGGTGGTCGCCCCCGCCGCCGGCACGATCCGGCTGCTCGTCGAGGAGGGCGAGGAGGTGGCCCAAGGAGCGAAGATCGCCGAGATCACCTGACCCCACCCGAGGCGAGGATGGGCGATCGACGGCACCGCCCGATCGTCATACCCGCCCCATCCCCAGGCTCCGCGCCCGGGCGATCGCCTCCCCGCGGTCGGCGGCCTGCACCTTCTGCAGGATCGTCGAGACGTTGTTGCGCACCGTCTTGGGGGCGAGGTGCATCCGGGCGGCGATGGCCTGGTTGCCCAGCCCCTGGGCGACGAGGTCGAGGATCTCCCGCTCCCGGTCGGTCAGCTGCGGGAAGGGCGCGTCCGCTCCCCCGGTGCCCTGGCCGGTGAGCTGCGCCAGGATCCGGCTGGCCACGGGGGCGCCGAAGACCGCCTCCCCGTCGGCGACGGCGCCGACCGCGCGGAGAACCTCCTGGCGGTGGGCCCCCTTGAGCAGGTACCCGGCCGCGCCGGCCCGCACCGCCGCGAACAGCGACTCGTCGTCGGCCTGCATCGTCAGGACGAGCACGCGCACGGCCGGATGGTCGCGCGCCACGGCGCGGGTCACCTCGATCCCGGACATCCCGGGCATGGCGAGGTCGAGCAGGACCACGTCGGGGGTCAGCCGGGCGACCTGGGCGAGCGCCTCCTCCCCCGTCGCCGCCTCGCCGACGATCTCGACCGTGGGCTCCCCCTCCAGCGCGGCCACGAGGCCCTCGCGGAAGATCGGGTGGTCGTCGACGAGCAGCACCCGCACGCTCATCCGCCGCCACCTCCGATCGGGATCCGGGCGGTGACGGTCGTCCCGCCCGCCTCGCCCGGACCCAGCTCCAGGGTCCCACCGAGCTCGGCGGCGCGCTCACGCATGGACGCCGTGCCGACACCCGCGGGGCGCTCCCCCGGCCCGTTCCCGTCGTCCGCGACCTCGAGCAGGAGCCAGCCGTCGCGCACCTGCAGCTCGACCCGGCAGCGGGAGGCGCGCGCGTGCCGCACGACGTTGGTCAGGGCCTCCGTCACGATCCGGTATGCCGCCACCTCCACCGCGGCGCTGCCCACCTCCAGCGTGGGCGGGCACCGCAGGTCGACTGCGAGGCCGGTCGGCGCCAGGGCGTGCACGTGCTCCCGGACCACCCCGGCCAGGCCGAGGTCGTCCAGGGCCGGTGGCCGCAGGCCCTCGACGACCTCGCGCACCCCGTCGACCGACCGGTGGATCTCGGCCCGGACCCGGCCCAGCAGCTCGTCCACGCGGGGGTCCTCGCTGCGCCATCGGTCCCGCAGGGCGTCCACCATCAGACCCGCCGCCGCCAGGGTGGGACCGATCCCGTCGTGCAGGTCCCGCCGTACCCGCAGCCGCTCCTCCTCACGGGTCCGCACGAGCCGTTCGCGCGACTCCTGCAGGTCGGTCGCGAGCCGGGCCACCTGCACCTCGCGGGCCACCTGCCGGGCGAGGTCCTCCAGCAGGCGCCGCTCGGCGGCCGTGAACGCGGCCTGGCCCGGCCTGCGCCCGACGACCAGCGCCCCCTCGTTCCGTCCGTGGGCGAGCAGCGGGAGGGCCACCGCACCCGGTGGCGGAGCCACGCCCGCGGGCTCGAGGACGACGTCGACGAACGGCAGCCGCAGGGTCCGGCGCACCGTCTCGGTGACCGTGGCGATCAGGTCGTCCAGCGCCGTCGTGCGCTCCAGCCGGGCGGCCAGGTCGGCCAGCACCCGGTAGGGATGGGCCCGGTCGCCGTAGAGCCAGCGCTCCACGACCCGGTGCAGCCAGGCCTTCACCGGCGCCAGGAACACCGCGACGGCCGCGCTGGCCAGCAGTGAGGCGGCCCGCCCCGCGTCCGTCCCCAGGATCCCGGTGACGAGAGCCAGCGTTCCGAAGTAGGTGGCGAGCACGATGCCGGTGAGGACGGCATACACGAGGGTGCGGTCCAGGGCCGCGGCGATGTCGAACAGGCCGGCGCGCAGCACCCCGACCCCGGTGGCGACGGGGAGGGCCGCCACCCCGACGGCCTCGAGGGAGCCCCCGACCCAGGTCGGGGCGAACGGCACCACGACCGCCGCCACCCCCACCGTCAGCAGCGCGAAGAGGGCGCCGAAGCCGAGCCACAGGAGGCGGCGCCGCTCCTCCCCCTGCGAGCGTCGCCAGGCCCGGACGAGGAGCACCAGCGCCGCCAGGGTGATCACGAGCAGAGCCGCGGCGGCGGCGTCGCCGACCCGGCGCGGCCACGGCGCCCAGGCCTCGACCGCCAGCGGGCTGGTGAGGCGCAGCTCGGACTCGATCGGCCCGGTGGCCAGCACGTAGCCGAGCAGCATCACGACGTAGCCGGCGACGGAGGCGACCACGAGCCTGCGGCGCCACGGTCCGGTGGTCCGGACGGGGAAGAGCAGCAGCGCCAGGGTCGACGCCAGGGCGAACGCGGTGCCGTAGCCGACGTTGCTCAGCAGGCTCGCCCAGGCCGCGGCCGCGGCCCGGCCGGAGGCGTCGGCGTGGTCGGCCAGCGCGTCGAGGGCTCCACCGAGGGCCTGGGCCAGCCCGACGCCCAGGTAGACCCAGCCGATGGCCAGGTCGGGCCGGTGCCACGTCAGCAGGAGGCCCACGACCGGGAACGCCAGGAAGCTGACGAACCAGGCGACGTCGTCCGGTGCCGGGAGCGGCATACCGGCCAGGGTCCCGAGCCCCACGACCAGGGCGAGGATCGTCCCGGTGGTGGCGGCGAGGCCCACCCCCAGCCAGCGCGAGGCCACCGTCGCGGACACCGCGGACCTCCCTCCCGACCGCCCCGGCCGCGGGTCGCCCGACCCGCCCCGGCGGTGCACGTCCGACGGTACCGGCGGGGGTGTCCCGCGGGCCAGGGACGATCGTCCCGGTGGTGCCGGGCACGCGGCGGGCACGGCCGGGACGTCCGCCGCTGGGGAGGGGGACGCCCGGGCCGCCAGCGTGGAGGGCGTTGCGAACCCGACCCGAGAGGCGGCTCCCATGGCCACGCGCACCGCATACCCCGTCCCTTCCCCCACCTCCCCCACCGCCGCAGGGACCGGTCCGCTCCGGCGTGCCCGGCGGACCGCCCTCGTGGCCGGCCTGGTGTGGCTGGTCGCCGGGGTGGGCACCTTCGCCCCGGAGTCTCCGGGACCGGGCACCGACGCCACCGGGATCCGCGCCCACGTGGAGCAGAACCTGGACGTCCTGACCCTCAACGCCGCCAGCTCGCTGGTCGCGGTCGTCGCGCTGCTCGCGCTCGTCTCGGCGCTGGTGACGGTGCTGCAGGCGGAAGGGCCGGGCGGCACCGCGAGCCGGTACGTCCTCGGCGCCGGGACGCTCGCCGCCGTGCAGATGGTCTTCTTCCACGCGGTGTATGCGGTGTGGCTGTTCGTCGACCCCGCCGCCCTGGGCGACACGGAGGTGCGGGCGCTCTACGCAGCCGGTCTGTTCGCCGACGCGTTCGGCTCCCTGGCGCTGGTGGTCACCTGCTCGATGGTGGGGCTCGTGTCGTGGCTGGCCCTGGGGCACCGCTTCCTCTCGCGCCCGGTCGCGGTGCTCGGCCTGCTCGTCGCGGCCGGCGAGCTGGTCTCGCTCGGCCAGCTGCTGGGTGAGAACCCGGTGTCCTCGACCGGGATGTACGTCGCGATCTTCGGCTGGTTCCTCTGGCCCGCGGTCGTGGGGGTCGACCTGGGGATCCGGTTGCGCCGGCGGTGAGCCACGGGCCGGCGCCGGTCCGGGACGCCTCGGTCAGGACGGGGCAAGGACTCGGTCAAGATTCGGTCAGATCGACCTGCTCGGGTTGAGGCCCCCCGGAGGCAGTTGTAGCGTCACCGGCCATGTCACGTGTGAGATGGATCACCCCAGCCCTTGCTTCGTTCGCGCTCGCCGGCGCGCTGGTCGCTCCCGCCGGGGCGACGACGACCCAGGAGGAATCAGACCTGGCACCCCTGTCGGACGCGGTCGAGGAGTTCCTCACCGCGGGCGGCCCCTCCCTGGAGGTCGTCGTCACCTTCGCGGACCGCTCCGGGCTCGAGCGGCTCGCCGGCCTGGACGCGGACCTGCAGACGACCCGGACCCTGCCGATGGCCCTGGCCACGCTGTCCCCCGACCAGATCCGCGAGGTGGCCTCCTGGGAGGACACCCGCAGCGTCTGGGAGAACGCCCGGGACGAGCTCTATCTGGACGACAGCATCGAGATGATCAACGCCGACGACGTCTGGGCCGGTGACGGCTTGCGGCGGGCCTATGACGGTTCGGGCGTCACGGTGGCCGTCACGGACACGGGCGTGGACCCCACGCACCCCGACCTCCCCCACGGGGACAAGGTCATCCACAACTTCGCCGTCGTGGGAGACCCGCTCAGCGACACCAACGTCGGGTTCGTGGACAGCCCTGTCAGCATCGACGACCACGGGCACGGCACCCACGTCTCCGGCACCATCGCCGGCACCGGAGCCGCCAGCGACGGCCACTTCACCGGTGTCGCCCCCGGCGCCGACATCGTCAGCTTCAAGCTCGGCTCGGCCAACGTCCTCAGCTGGTGGGCGATCCAGTCCTACGACTGGATCCTCACCGAGGGCCAGCAGCACAACGTGCGCGTCGTCTCCAACAGCTGGGGCGGCGGAGGCGGCAGCGACTACGACCCCGAGGACCCGGTGAACATCGCCACCAAGGCCGCCTACGACGAGGGCGTGGTCACCGTGTTCGCCGCCGGCAACTCCGGCAGCCCCAACACCATGGGCCGCAACGCGGTGTCGCCGTACGTCGTGGCGGTCGCCGCGGCCAACAAGGACTTCAGCCTGGCCAGCTTCTCCTCCACCGGCCGGCCCGACGACAACCAGGACCGCGACGCCGGGGGCGGGCTGTACCGGCCGACCATCACCGCGCCCGGAGTGGACATCGGCGCCGCCCGGTCCAGCACCGCCACGCTGATGTCGACCGGGGTCGTGACCGACAACCCGTTCTACACCCGGGCCAGCGGCACCAGCATGGCCACCCCGCACGTCTCGGGGACCGTGGCGCTGATGCTGGAGGCCAACCCGGCGCTGTCCGCCCGGGACGTCATCGACATCCTGGAGTGCTCCGCCGACGAGATGGCCGGCTACGCCTCCTTCGAGGTGGGCGCCGGCATGCTGGACGCCCGGGCTGCGGTGAAGTGGGCCGAGCAGGGGCGAACCAACTGCAAGCCGGCCGACGACACCGGGCTGGTGCCCAGCGGCGACCCGACGCCGATCGCCGGCACCGTGCTTCCCGGCGGCTACCTCGTGGACACCGGCATCGCGGACCTGGACGAGCAGTTCTGGAGCTACCACGAGGTCGAGGTGGCCGACGGGACGGCGGCGCTGTCCGCGGCCATCGCGTGGGACAACCCGGCCGACAACGTCTACCTCTTCCTCTACGACCCGGTGGGCAACGAGGTGGCCTCCTCGGCCGGGCTGCTCGACACGCCCATCACCGAGCGCGAGGTGATGACCACCAGCCCGGAGGCGGGCACCTGGACCGTCGGCGTCGTCGGTCGGGTCAACACCGTCACGCCGTACACCGGCCAGGTGCAGACCTACGTGGACGACTCCACCAGGGGCGGCGGCCAGAAGAACTGAGTCACCCAGGGACGGGACGGATCAGCTCGTCGGCGGGGCCGTCCGGCGTCTGGTCCCCTCCATGTCGTCGACGGCGAGGCCGACGCAGGTACTACTATGTCTAGTAGACGGTCTGGTGCGTCCCGTCCCTCCAACCCCGGCAGATGCGGGTGCCCAGGAGAGGAGAGCCATGTCCTACTCCACGATCCTGGTCCCGGTCGCTCCGGGCCACGGCGACGAGGCCGGCCGGGCGATGGAGGTGGCACGCTCGCTGCTGAGCCCCGACGGCAGCATCGCCGTCGTCTCGGTGCTCGAGGAGCTCCCCCGCTACCTCACGGCCGAGGTCTACGCGTTGGAGCCCGTGGTCGAGGAGAGCCAGGAGGCCGTCGCCGAGGAGCTGGTCTCCGAGTTCAGCGCGCCGGACGTCCAGATCGTCACCCGGAGGGGCCATGCGACCCGGACCATCCTGGGGCTGGCCAAGGAGTGCGGCCACGACTGCATCGTCATCGCCTCGGCCCAACCCGGTTGGGAGCACTTCCTGCTCGGATCGACCGCCGCGGGTGTCGTGCGCCACGCCCACTGCTCGGTGCACGTGGTCCGCACCCGGGACACGACCGGGGCCTCCTGACCCCGGGCCTGTCAGCGGCGGCCGATCAGCTCGTAGACCGTGCCGTCCGGGCCGCGGTAGTGGGCCCACTCCCGCTCCCCGTCCCGCTGGGTGTCCCAGAGGAACTCCACGCCCTCGGCCTCCATGCGGCGTCGGGTCCCCTCGACGTCGTCCACGACGAGACCGACGCACGGCCGGTCGCCGAACGCCACGTGGTCGGTGTCCTCGGGTCCGTAGACGTGCAGCTCGGTGCCGTCGCCCAGGCGGAACCAGACCAGCCGGTCGGACTCCTCCCGCACGACCTCCAGGCCGAGGGTGTCGCGGTAGAGACCGACCGCAGCCCGGAACCGCTCCCGGTCCTCGATCCGCACCCCCAGGAACCCCAGGCCGTGCACTCCGCCGGTGGACATGGAGCCATCGTAGGGAGGGGACCTATCCACGGGCCCACGCCTGCTGCATACTCTCCGCCAGAGGGCCCCAAGGGCGGGGGCGCCGGGACGCGAGGGGGCACCTGTGACCGTGCACGACGAGCTGGAGGCCGTTCTGGCCGCGGGCCGGTGGGAGGACCTGCGGCCCTACGTGCTGGCCGACCCCGGCAGCGAGGTGCACCGGTCCGCCTCGGACTGGTACCGGTCCCGCCATGCCCACTGGTACGACGCGTACTGGTGGCAGAGCTCCTTCCGGAAGGACCCCGCTGTCGACGGCCAGGCCGCCCTGCGGATCCTGGCTCTGGCCCTTCTTCCGCCGACCGGGGCCGCCAAGGAGCTCGGGCGCCTGACGTACGGGTGGGCACCAGCCTCCGACGACCTGGCGGTCGAGACCGCCCTCGCACGGGGGTCGACGTTCTGCCGCCCGTTCCTCGACGCCGCCTCACGGCTGACCTTCGGCAAGGAGGCGGAGTCGATGGTGGGCTGGATCGCCCGGCTGGGGCTGCCCCTCGTCGACGCCGGGGTGGCGGACCTGCCCGAAGGGCCCGCGTTCGGGCGCGGCTGGGCCCGGATGTTCAGCTGGTCGGACCCGGACGAACCCCTGGTCCGGCGACGCGACGACGCGTCGGTGCGGGAGGAGTTCGAGATCGCCCTGGCGACCCCGGAGGCGTTCGCGCCCGACGAGACCTTTCGTCGCCCCGGTCACGAGCTGGAGCTGTCGGTGGCCCGGCTCGTCGACGAGGGCGTGCTCGACCGCGGGCGCATCATCAGGGGGGTGCTCGAGGCCCTGACCCGCCCGGACAGCGCGCACAGCCAGCGTGCGCTCGCCAGGGTCCTGCAGTCCCTGGAGCTCGGTCGCGAGGACGCGGTGGACCGCCTGCCGCATGTGCTCCACCTGCTGGCCACCGCTCGCGGACCGGTCACCGCCGTGCTGCTCCCCGCGGTGATCGCCGCGGCCGGGGACGAGGACGTCGCCGCGATCGCCACCACGGTCTTCACCCGCCCCGAGAAGGCCCAGCGCACGACGCTGCTGAGGGCGCTGGTGGCCAAGGACGCGCCGTGGGGCCGGGACGCCCGGGTGCAGGCCCTGCAGGTCGCCGCCGACCTGCCCGACCGGGCGCTGGCCGAGCGGGCCGGTCGGGCGCTCTCCGCGCTCGGTGCGGAGCCGGCGCCGCTCCCCGGCGGTGACGCCGCCCCCTCCGAGCTGTGGACCGACCCTCTCCCGGTCGACCCGCCCCGCGCCGTGAGGGTCGTCGACCCGGACGAGGCGTCGATGAGGGCCGCCCTCAGCCGGATGACCGTGGAGATGGACCCCTCCGACGGGGCGATGTTCTGGGACGGCGCGGTCCGGTGGGCCCGTGCCGACGCACGCGCCGCGGTGGCCTGGGCCCGGGGGCTGGGCGACCGGGTCTACGAGACGGACGTGCCGGCCGGGCTGCCCCCGCTGCGCGCCGAGCCGTGGGACCTGGTCGGCCCCGCCGAGCACCGTCGGCTGCGCGAGGCCACCGAACGGTTCCACACCGGCGTCCGGGCGCCCTACGACGCCGAGTCCTACGGGGTCACCAGCCGCAGCACCACCCAGGCCCTGCACAAGCTCCTGATGTCGGAGACCACGAGGCGCCTGGCCGAGATCCCCCTCGTGGTCAGCACGCCCACCCGCACCGACGGGACGCTGGAGCTGTCCGCGCTCGTCGAGCGCCTGCGCGGGTATGCCGCGGGCCGCGACCTCGTCGGCCCGGTCGACCTCTTCGTCGCCCTCCTGCGGCTGGAACCGGTCGACCCCGCCCGCGCGGCCGAGCTCGACGGCGTGGAGGTCGGTCTGTGGTCGGAGGAGGAGACCGGGGGTATGCCGCGTCCGTTCCGGCGACGCCGGCACGCCGACGCGGTCGCGCTCGTGCGCGACTGGATCCGGGCCGGGGGCCTGCCGCCGGTGGAGGTGACCCACCGGGGTGGAGCGGTCGACCTCGCCCCGCCGACCCTGCCGGTCCCTGCGGAGGCGTTCGGCGGCATACCCCCGTCGTTGGTGGCCGGGCACGAGGACGGGGTGCACGTGGAGTACTCCGACTGGTCGGTCGGCGTGGAGACCGACGCCGGCGTGGTGCCGGGGTGGGCCGACCTGCTGGCCGCGCGGCTGCAGCGCAGCTTCAACCAGACGGGACGCTTCCCCCCGATGATGCTGCCGCACCTGGCCGCCTCACCGCGGCCCGGGCGGGCGGTGGTGCACGCGGTGACCGCGACGCTGTCGCACGCCGACGAGGACCGGCGGCTCGTCGCCGTGGACGCGGCCCTGACGATGATGGGACGCGGCCTGTGGGACCCGGCCGACCACACCACCTGCTGCCTGCACCTGCTGGCGGACGGGCAGCTGCGCCTGGGACGGCTGGCGCACTCCTGGGAGCAGCTCGTCCTGGCCGGCGGCCTGAAGCCGTTGTGGCCCACCGCGACCGCCGTGCTGGACGGCGCGTGCGGTCTGGAGAAGAAGCCGCCCGGCCTGGCGGAGCTGCTGGCGATGCTGCGCCGCTACGTCGCGGCGGTCCCCGACGTCGTCGTGCCGGGGTCCGTGGCGGCGCTGGCGACCTCGAAGGGCAGCTCGAAGGCGAGGGTCGAGGCGGCGGCGTTCGTGGAGGCGGCGTCCGCGGCGTCCGCGGCGTCCGCGGCGTCCGCGGCGTCGGGGGTCGCGTCCGGAGACTCGGCCGGGGACTCTCCGCCGGCGTCGACGGAGGTGGCGTCGTGACCACCGGCTACCGCGCCGCGTCCCGGCTGGACGACGGGGTCCTCGGGCTGGAGACGGCCGTCGGCCTGACGCCGCAGGGCCTGGTCGAGCAGCCGCGGTTCTTCTCCGGGATGGTGGCCCGTCCTGACGTGACGGCCGCGGCGGTGCTGGCCGTGGCGGACGTGGCCGGCACCCGCTACTTCGACGCCGGGCTGGCCAAGCGGGTGGCCGCCGCCAGCGCCGACCCGGTCGTGACGGCCTCCGGCGACCGGCTGCGGTTCGAGTCGTTCTCGCTGTGCAACGGGGTGCACGCCCGGCTCGACCTGCTGCCCGACGGCATCGAGGGTGGAGAGGTCGCGCACGGCACGACCAACGTCGACGTCAACCAGCCGCTGCGCACCGCCCTGGCCGGGGTCGGGAGCACGGCCCTGCTGCACCTGGACGTCGGCACCGACGGGTTGGCGGTGTCCACGCCTGAGGAGACCCACGTCGAGCGGCCGGTCGACCTGCCCCACCGGTGGGTCCGCGGCTTCGCCGAGGTTCCGGTGCTCACCTCCCGGATGACCCAGCGGGCCGAGCTGCCGGGACCGGTGGCGGCCCGGTGGCTCGCATCGCTCCCCCGGGCCACGCCCGGCCCCTCCTACCACCTGGTCCCGGCCCCCGGTGGGCTGCGGCAGAGCCTGCGACGGAGCCCCGGCTCGATCCACCTCGCCGGGGCGGCCCGGCTCACCGCCACCGCGCGGATCGCCCGGTTCGCGACGCGGCTGCGGGTGTTCGCCGGCGATGACGAGGGCGACCTGGCCAGCGCGTGGGTGTTCGACCTGCCGGGGGCCACGCTGACGGTCGTGCTCTCGCCGGAGACCTACCGCGGCTTCTCCGGCGAGGGCGGGCTGCTCACCACACTGCTGGCCGCGTCCGCGGAGAGCTCGGCGCTGCGGCTGCTGGAGCACCTGGCGTGGGAGCCGCGCATCGACCGGGCCGCGCTGGGCGGGGCGACCGGGCTGGGGGCGGCCGAGGTCGAGGCGGGGATCGGCTACCTGGTCGCCACCGGCAAGGTCGGCTTCGACCTGGTCGAGGAGACCTGGTTCCACCGGGAGCTGCCGTGGGACACCACCCGGGTCGAGGCCGACAACCCGCGGCTGAAGGCAGCCCGACGTCTGGTGGCGGAGGGCGCGGTCACGCCGACGCCGCAGGGCTGGACCGTCCGCTCCGAGGACCACCGGCACTTCGTCGTCCGCGAGCCGCTGAGCTGCACCTGCCTGTGGTGGGCCAAGCACTCCGGCAGCCGGGGTCCGTGCAAGCACGTGCTGGCGTCGAGGCTCCTCACGGATGCCGCCGGAGGGGCCGGGCAGCAGGGCTGACGGGCGGGACGGGCAGCACAGCTCACGGACGGACCCGCAGCTGACCTCACGGACGGGGCGGACGGACCCGCTACGTCTCCGGCCACAGAGCCAGCCGCGCCAGCGCGACCGCCCGGTGGTCCTGCTCCGTCCCGGCGCGGCCGAGCGACCTCTCCCCCGTCGCCCGACGGAACGCGGCCGAGACCGGGCGGACCCACTCCATGACGTGCCACCGGTCGACCCCGGCGGGGCCGGTCCGCAGGCCGCACTCGGTGAGGATCCGGGCGATGGTGTCGCAGTGGTCCCACGAGGGGCGCCCTTCGGCAGCGGTGAGCAGGGCGAAGAGCACCCCCGCCACCTCCACCCAGGTGTCGCGGTGGGGCAGCAGACGCGTGGCCAGCGCCTCGGCATACTCCTGGTCCGTGGTCAGCCCCCGCGCCAGGCGGGTCGGCACGAGGCGACCCTTGTGCTTCCGGAGCAGCCCCAGCTCCTGGCAGGTGCGTCGCAGCTGGGCGACCGGCAGGGTCTGGTCCTCCCGGTTGCCCTTGCCGATCCAGTCCTCGTCGAGGCCCAGCTCGCCGTAGGTCCGCTCGACGTAGGCCGGCTTCATCCACCCGGCCGCCGTCAGCGGGATGCCGTCCTCGCCGGCCAGCTCCACGAGGAAGCGGTAGGGCCGGGCGATGGCCGCGAGGTCCCCGGCGGTCAGCTCGGCCCGGTGCTCGGTGCGGGCGCGCTCGACCAGCTGCCCGAGCTCGACCACGGTGGGCGCCAGCGCGATGTCCAGCAACGGCTCGAGCGCCGCCGGGAACGGCCCGGTGTCGCCCGGCTCCCCGGACGCCCCCAGCCGCTGGAGGATCTCCTCGGTCGACAGGCCGATGAGAGACAGCCGCTGCTCCACCTCCTCGGCGCTGAACTCCGTGGGGTCCCAGTCCGGCGGCAGCCACTCACGCCGTTCACGGTCGAGACCCCGCAGGGAGGGCTCGGCGAGGTGTGCCGCGACGAGCTCGTTGTGCCCCGTCACCCCGCCGCAGTCCTCCAGCGGGCCGGCCATCCGGCCGCCGGTGCAGACGGCCGTCGGGGCCTCCTCGTCGAGCGGCCCGACGGACTCCAGCTTGAGCGTGTGGGTCCAGTCGTCGCCGAAGTCGTAGGTGTAGAACAGCCGGTCTCCCGGCTCGCGCAGCAGCTGGTCGAGCTGCACCTCCGACTCCAGCACGCCCTCCTCCCCCTCCGAGAGGTCGAACTCGGTGAGGAACGACGGCCCCCGCCACACGCGCTTGTGCGGCCCCGGCCAGAACGTGTGCAGGTGGTAGTCCTGCCACCCGAACGCCGCCTGCAGGATCTCGTGCACCTCGTCCAGCATCAGGTCGCCGCGCAGGACCAGGCGGCGCCACACCGGCGGTCTCGTCCCGTCGACGTCGACCCGCACCGTGAGCGCGGACGGCTCGTCCGGCGGGTCGGGCAGCTCGGGCATCGCAGGGGTATGCCGTTCCGCCTCCGGCGCGAAGGCCCCGAGCCCGCCGCCCCCGCCGCCGAGGATGCCGTCCAGCACTCCCTGCAGCTCGGTCTGGGACAGCCCCTGCACCCACCGACGGATCTCTTCGGTCTGGTCGTGGTCGCTCACGGGACGAGGGTAGATGCTCTGCCCGGGCGCCCGGGGCTCCCGTAGAGTCGTGGACGTGCGCCGGATCCTGGATCTCCTGGCTGCCCTTGCCGATGCCGAGGTCGAGTACGTCGTGGTCGGCGGGGTCGCGGTCGTGCTCCGGGGCCACGTCCGCACGACCGTCGACCTCGACCTGGCCCTGAACCTGGCCGCCGACAACGTGCTCCAGGCGATGGACGTCCTGCGTGCACAGGGTCTGGTCCCCAGGCTGCCCGTGCCGGCCGAACAGTTCGCCGACCCGGAGGTCCGTCGGGCCTGGGTCGAGGAGCGCAACCTCGTCGCGTTCACGCTGCACGACCCGTCCGACGCGCTGCGCGAGGTGGACCTGCTGGCCACGAGCCCCGTTCCGTTCGACGAGCTGTTCAAGGGCTCCAGCGTGCTCGATGTGGCCGGCGTCCCGGTCCGGGTCGCGTCGGTCGCCCACCTGCTGCGGATGAAGCAGGCATCCGGACGGCCCCAGGACCTGGCAGACGTCGCAGCGTTGTCGCAGCTCGCGCAGGAACCTACGGTGGAGGACCATGACGACCCGGGACGTTGACGACCTCTGGCGCGGGACGTCGGACACCTCGTCGGCCGTGCGTGCACGTTCACGCAGCAGCCCGGCCGAGCGACTGGCCTGGTTGGAGGAGACCCTGCTCCTGGCCGAGGCATCCGGGGCGTTGGGCCTCGACCGTGCCCGACGTCAGGCCAGTGCCGACACCTGGGCGCGGGAGGCCGGCCTGATCCGCCGGGACAGGGCCGAGTCCTCCCCCTGACCGATGACGGACCCGCCGGCAGGCGAGACTGCTCCCATGGCCGAACACCCGAAGACCAGCACCCGGATCGTCCTCGCCTCCCGCCCCGACGGGGCGCCGACCCCGGAGAACTTCCGGACCGAGGTCGTCGACCTCCCCGAGGTGGCCGACGGGCAGGTGCTGCTGCGCACCGTCTACCTCTCCCTCGACCCCTACATGCGGGGGCGGATGAGCACCGCGAAGTCCTACGCCGCGCACCTGGAGCTGGGCGACGTGATGATGGGCGGCACGGTCGGGGAGGTGCTGGAGTCGAAGCACCCCGACCTCACCGAGGGTGACCACGTGCTCGCCGGCGCCGGTTGGCAGTCGCACGCCGTCGTCGACGGTGGCCACGTGCGCCGGCTGGACCCCTCGGCGGCACCGGTGTCGACGGCCCTGGGGGTGCTGGGGATGCCCGGCTTCACCGCATACTCCGGGCTGTTGAAGATCGGCCGGCCCAGGACTGGCGAGACCGTCGTCGTCGCCGCCGCGACCGGGCCGGTGGGCTCGGCCGTCGGGCAGATCGCCAAGCTCAAGGGCGCCAGGGCGGTCGGCATCGCCGGCGGGCCGGAGAAGTGCCGGGCGCTGCTGGAGGAGTTCGGGTTCGACGCGGCGGTCGACCACCGCGACCCGGACTTCGCGAGCGCGCTGGCAGACGCCGTCCCCGACGGGATCGACGTCTACTTCGAGAACGTCGGGGGTCACGTGGCCGAGGCCGTGATGCCGCTGCTCAACCTCTACGCGCGGATCCCGGTGTGCGGCCTGGTGGCGCAGTACAACGGCGTGGACCTGGAGCGCAAGGACCGCCTGCCCGGGTTCTTCTCCCTGGTCCTGTCCAAGAGCCTCACCGTGCGGGGGTTCATCCAGAACGAGTTCGTCCCGGAGATGCATCAGGACTTCCTCGCCGAGGCCTCGGCCTGGGTGCGCGACGGGAAGCTGCGCTACCGGGAGGACGTCGTCGACGGGCTGGAGAACGCCCCGGAGGCCTTCATCGGCATGCTCCAGGGGAAGAACTTCGGCAAGCTCCTGGTGCGGGCATGAGCATCCATGGCACCGTCGTCGACCTGCGGGCCGGTGACTACGAGGCGACGGTCGCCCAGGTGGGCGCCACCCTGCTGTCGCTGACCCACGACGGGCACCGGCTCGTCGATCCCGTCCCCGCCGACCGGCTCGACGACGACGCCTGGCGCGGCCGGACCCTGGTCCCCTGGCCGAACCGGGTCGTGGGGGGACGCTACGAGGCGGGGGGCACGGCATACCACCTGCCGGTGAACGAGCCGGAGACCGGCGCGGCCCTGCACGGACTCGCCGCCTTCCAACGGTGGGACCTCGCCGACCGCACGCCGTCCGGCGCCACCTGGGTGCTGGAGCTGCCGGCCTCCTACGGCTACCCGTTCCAGGTCCGCTGCACCGTGGCGTACACGCTCGACGCCGGCGGGCTCTCGATCGCGGTGTCCGGCAGCAACACCGGGCCCGAGCCCGCGCCGTTCGGGGCGTCCACCCACCCCTACCTCACCTGCGACGGACGGCCGCTCGACGAGTGCCGGGTCAGTCTCCCTGCCGGCTCCGTGCTGCTCACCGACGAGCGCTCCTCGCCCACCGAGGTCGTCCCCGCCACGCAGGTCGGGATCGACCCGGACGGACCCACCACGCTGCGCGGGCTCTCGGTCGACCACGCGTTCACGGGCCTGCCCACCCCCTGGGCGGTCGAGCTCACGCACCCGGGTTCCCCCGGCGTGCGCCTCGACAGTGACGCCCCGTGGGTGCAGCTCTACACGGGGGAGCGCATCGGCCGGGTCGCAGCGGCGGTCGAGCCGATGACCTGCCCGCCGGACGCGTTCAACCGCGACCCCGACGGTGTGCTGCTGGCCCCCGGGGCGACGCGGACGCTGACGCTGCGGATCAGCGCGTCGTAGAGCATCCGGGCCTCACCCGGCTCCCCGCACCCGGCAGGCGTAGCCGATCGCGCTGGCGACGGCGCTCCCCGCGCCGAGGCCGATGAGGAGCAGAGCCGAACCCACGAGGAACAGGCCGCTCTCGTCCTGGGTGGCGGCCTGCACCGTCCAGAACGCCCAGAAGCCGATGGACGCCCCGGCAGCCACGACGACGGGGCGCCACCGCATCGCCAGCAGCGCGGTCACGATCCCGAAGGTCACGGCGCAACCCACCACCTGGGCGGCGCGGTACGGGCCCTGGAACGCGCCGACGGCCTCGTCGAAGTAGTACTCGGTGTCCCACGCCAGCCAGGCGGCGTACGTGGCGGCACCCAGGCCCAGGGCGAGGACCAGACCGGTCCAGCTGCTCGGCCGTTCCCCACCTCCTGGTTCGTGCTCGCCCCTCACGGCTCCCCCTCCGGTGACGGTGCCTTCAGCGGCGACAACTCTAGCGGCCGACCGGGAGCCTCGGTCCTTATGCGCCTGGTCGAGCACGGGGAGCTCGCTCTCGGTGGACGTCCTCCGTGCGGCCCGTGCCTGCGCTCGCACGTGCTGCACGAGCTGACACGAGGCAGGACGGCCTGGGCGCCCGCCCCAGCCTCCCCTCAGACCCGGACGCCCCAGCGTCGCTGCAGGTCCAGCCAGTCGCCCCACCGCGGGTAGAGGGACGCCGCGTCCAGCTCCTCCTCGCGGTGCACCTTGCCCCAGTGCGGTCGCGCACCGAACGGCGCCAGCCGTCCCTCCAGCTCCGGCAGCACGGCAACGACCCCGGCGGGGTCCAGGTGCCAGGTGAAGTGCAGGCCGACGACGTCGGTGCCGCAGGCCATGCTCAGCCACAGCCCGTCCGCCGCGACCGTGCGGATCTCGCACACCTGCAGCAGGGGCGCGATCCGTCCCGCCATCCCCCGGACCGCCTCGACCGCCGCGACGGCGTGCCTCCGCGGCACCAGCCACTCGCTCTGGATCTCCCGGCCGGCCGACGGCACGTGGTCCAGGCGGAAGTGGGGCAGCCGGGTCCACCAGGGCCCGGGCACGCCACCCTGCGTGGTCGCGGGCCCCGGATCGACCCCGGGTATGGGGTGCCGCGGCCCGGCCGCGGGTCGTCCCCCGAGCACCTCGGCCGGGTCGGGACCGGCGGGGTGGTCGGTGCGCCGCTTGACCCAGACCTGGTCAAGCGCGTCGGGCGAGGTCCACGTGGTGAACAGCGAGACGCTGCGGCCGAGCGAGGTCGCCCCGTCCAGGTCGGCGAGCACGCCGTCCAGGGGGACGTCCTCGACGACGGTCTGGGCGACCTCGTAGGTCGGCTCGACCGCCAGCTCCAGGGCCGTGACCACGCCGAGGCGGCCCAGGGCGACGACCGCTCCGGGCAGGTCCGGGTGGTCGGCCCCGAGGCGGCGCAGCACGCCGGCCCGGTCGACGACCTCGAGGGCCTGCACCTGGGTCGCCAGCGACCCGACCGCGTCGCCGGACCCGTGCGTGCCGGTGGCGACCGCCCCCGCGACGGTGATGTGCGGCAGCGAGGCCAGGTTGGCCAGTGCCCAGCCGGCCTCGTCCAGCACGGGCGCGAGGTCGCCGTAGCGCACGGCCCCCTCGACCCGGACCACCCGCCGGTCGCCGTCGATGTCCACCGCCCGCGGCAGGGACGCGGTCGAGACCTGCACGCCGCAGGTGTCGGCGACCCGGCTGAAGGAGTGCCGCGAGCCCAGGGCCCGCGGTTCCTCCAGCGTCGGCATCAGCGCCTGCAGCTCGGCGACCGAGGCGGGCTCGACCAGGCGCGCGGCGGCATACCCGAGGTTGCCGCCCCAGTTGGTGCTCATCCGTCCATCCTCCCGTGCCGCGTGCTGCTGAAGGCGCGGACAGCACCGGGCCGGGCCCCCACCACCCGGGGAGGAGCCCGGCCCGGTCCCACCGCGCCGACGTCGCGGCTCAGCGGGTGCTGAAGGCCGCGTCGAACGCCGCCTCGGGGGCGGGGAAGGCGAAGCGGCGCACGAACTCCAGCGCCTCCGGGGCACCGACCAGGCGGTCCATGCCCGCGTCCTCCCACTCCACCGACAGCGGACCCTCGTAGCCGATGGCGTTGAGCATCCGGAAGGCGTCCTCCCACGGCACGTCCCCGTGGCCGGTGGAGATGAAGTCCCAGCCGCGGCGCGGGTCGGCCCACGCCAGGTGGCTGGAGAGCCGGCCGTTGCGGCCGTTGCCGACGCGCTTCTTCGTGTCCTTGCAGTGCACGTGGTAGATCCGGTCCTGGAAGTCCCACAGGAAGCCGACCGGGTCGATGTCCTGCCACACCATGTGGCTGGGGTCCCAGTTGAGCCCGAACACCTCCCGGTGCCCGATGGCCTCCAGGGTGCGCTTGGTCGTCCAGTAGTCGTAGGCGATCTCGCTGGGGTGCACCTCGTGGGCGAAGCGCACGCCCTCCTCCTCGAAGACGTCGAGGATCGGGTTCCACCGGTCGGCGAAGTCCTGGTAGCCCGCCTCGACCAGCTCGGCGGACACCGGCGGGAACATCGCGACGTACTTCCAGATCGAGGACCCGGTGAACCCGGTGACGGTGCTCACCCCGAGCCGCTTGGCCAGCCGGGCCGTGTTCTTCATCTCCTCGGCGGCCCGCTCGCGCACGCCCTCGGGGTCACCGTCGCCCCAGACCCGGTCGGAGAGGATGTCCCGGTGCCGCTGGTCGATGGGGTCGTCGCAGACGGCCTGGCCCTTGAGGTGGTTGGCGATGGTCCACACCTGCAGACCGTTCTTCTCCAGCGTCGCCAACTTGCCGGCGACGTAGTCGTCGTCGTCCCAGCGCCACGGGTCCAGGTGGTCGCCCCAGCAGGCGATCTCGAGGCCGTCGTAGCCCCACTCCCCCGCGAGGCGGGCCACCTCCTCGAACGGCAGGTCGGCCCACTGGCCGGTGAACAGGGTGATCGGTCGGGTCATCGTGCGGCTCCTTCCAGGCTGGTGCCTTCGTGCTCGGGTATGGCGTGCCGGCGCCCCTCGTCCTCGTGCGAGCGCTCGACGGCGTCGAGCACGCGCTGGACGGCCAGGCCGTCGGCGAACGAGGGGGTCGGCTGCTCGCCCGCGGCGAGCGCGCGGACGAGGTCGGCTGCCTGGTGCACGAAGCCGTGCTCGTAGCCCAGCCCGTGGCCGGGCGGCCACCAGGCGGCCACGTAGGGGTGCTCGGGCTCGGTGACGAGGATGCGGGTGAAGCCCTGCTCCCCGGCCGGTGCGTCGGCGTCGTAGTGCTGCAGGACGTTCATCTCCTCGAAGTCGAAGGCCAGCGACCCGCGGGAGCCGTTGACCTCGATCCTCATCGCGTTCTTGCGGCCCCAGGCCATCCGGGTCGCCTCGAAGACGGCCGGGGCGCCGGACTCCAGCCGGGCGGTGAACAGCGCCACGTCGTCCACCGTCACCGGGCCGCGCTCGCTGCCGGCGACCCCGCTGAGCCCCGCGAAGCTCTCCGCCCGGGGCCGCTCGGGGACCACGGTCTGCAGCATCCCGGAGACGGCGGCCACGCGCTGGCCGGTGATGAAGTGGGTCAGGTCGACGACGTGCGCACCGATGTCGCCCAGGGCGCCGGAGCCGGCCTTCTCCTTGTCGGTGCGCCACGACAACGGCGTCTGCTCGTCGGCCAGCCAGTCCTGCAGGTACTGGCAGCGCACCTGCCGGACCTGCCCGATCCGGCCCTCGGCGACCATCTTCTGCGCGAGCGCCACGGCCGGCACCCGGCGGTAGGTGAAGCCGACCATCGCCCGCACGCCCGACGCCGCGGCCCGCTCGGCCGCCGCGGCCATCCGCTCGGCCTCGGCGAGCGTGTTGGCCATCGGCTTCTCCACGAGCACGTGCTTGCCGGCCTCCAGGGCGGCGACCGCGATCTCCTCGTGGGTGTCCCCGGGGGTGCAGACGTCCACCAGGTCGATGTCCTCGCGCTCCAGCACCGCGCGCCAGTCGGTGGCGACCTCGGCCCAGCCCAGCTGGCGGGCGGCCTCCTGCGCCCGGTCCTGCGAGCGGCCCACGAGGACCTGCATCACCGGCTGCCGGGGAAGGTCGAAGAAGCGGGGCGCGACCCGCCAGGCCTGGGAGTGGGCCCGCCCCATGAAGGCGTACCCGATCATCGCCACCCGCAGGTGACCGTCGTCGTGGCGGTCGTCGTCGTCGTGGCTGTCGTTGCCGTTGCCGTTGTCGCTGGCGTCCATCTCGTCCTCTCGCGTCGTCGGGGGTGTCGGGCCGGGCCCCGGCCGCGCGGTGCGGCCGGGGCCCCGGGGCTCACGACTCGAACGCGATGTCCAGGTACTGGTCGACGTTCTCCGACGTCACGACCGGCGCGTAGAGCTGGACCATGCGGGGCACCTCGCTCTCGACGAGGTCGCTCATCCCCTTCTCCTGGGCGACGAGGCGGGCCAGGCGGATGCCGTCCGCGGCCTGGGTGGAGGGGTAGATGACCGTCGCCTCGACGACGCTGTCGCCGGACTGGATCTCGCGCATCATGTTGGCCGAACCCGCCCCGCCGACGAGGAAGAACTCGTCGCGGCCGGCGTTCTCGATCGCGGCGAGCACGCCCACGCCCTGGTCGTCGTCGTGGTTCCAGATGGCGTCGATCTCGGGCGCGGCCTGCAGCAGGTTCGAGGTCGCCGACTCGCCGCCCTGGACGGTGAAGTCCGCGGCCACCCGGTTGTCGACGTCGAGCCCGCACTCGCCGAGCGCGTCCTCGAAGCCCTGGCTGCGGTCCTGGGTCAGCGGCAGGTTGTCGATGCCGGCGATCTCGGCGACGACGGCGTCGGGCTGGTCGCCGAGCCGCTCGCAGATGTACTCCCCGGCGCTGCGGCCCATGCCGTAGTTGTCGCCCAGGACGGTGACCCGGGAGGCCTCCGGCGCGCTGAACTCGCGGTCGACGTTGATGACCGGGATGCCGGCCTGCATGGCCTCGGTGGCGATCTCGGTGAGGGCCGCCCCGTCGAAGGGCAGCAGCACGATGGCGTCGACCCCGTCGTTGATGAAGGTCTGCACCTGGGAGATCTGCAGGCTGACGTCGTTGGTGCCCTCGGCGACCTGAAGGTCGATGTCGTCGTACTCCCCGGCCTCGTCGATCGCCGACTGGGTGATGGACCCCATCCAGCCGTGGTCGGCCGCGGGGGCCGAGAAACCGATGGTCACGGTCTCCCCGGTCTCGTCGTTGCCGCCGGCCGGTGCCGGGGCCGCCTCGCCGGAGGCGGCTGCCTCGTCGTCGTCCCCTCCCCCGACCTCGTCCTCGGTGTTGCCGGTGCAGGCGGCGAGCAGGCCGACCGACGCGATGACCGCGACGACGCTCGAGGCGCGGCCGGGACGGCGGAAGCTGGTGGTGCGTGCCATGGGTGTCTCCTTCGACAGGTGGTGCGGGTTCGGGGGTTCGGGAGTTCGGGGGTGGTGGGGTGGGCGGGGGTTCGGGAGTTCGGGGGTGGTGGGGTGGGCGGGGTGGTCAGGACGATCTGGACCGGGCCGCGAAGCGCTGCTGCAGCAGCACGGCGCCGACGATGATCGCCCCCTTGGCCAGCGCCTGCACCGAGATGGACAGGTTGTTCTGGATGAAGATGTTGGTCAGCGTGGCGAAGATGAGCACGCCCAGGACGGTGCCCACGATGGTGCCGCGCCCGCCGATGAGGAGGGTGCCGCCGACGACGACCGCGGCGATCGCGTCGAGCTCGTAGAGGTAGCCGTTCGTCGAGGACCCGGCCGTGGTGCGGGCCAGCATCATCACCGCGGCGATCCCGGCGGTCATCCCGCTGAGGGCGAACACCATGACGGTGTGCCGGTGGATCTTGATCCCCGCCAGCCGCGCCGCCTCCGGATTGCCGCCGATGGCGACCGTGCGCCGGCCGAACGTGGTGCGGTTGAGCAGGAACCAGCCGGCCACGGCGACCAGGACGAAGATCCAGACGATCACCGGGATCCCCAGCAGGTCGCCCCGGAAGGCGTCGAGGAAGCCGTCGGCCTGCACGATCTGGGTCCGGCGGTCGGAGATGATCTCGGCCAGTCCGCGGGCGGCCACCAGCATCGCCAGGGTGGCGATGAAGGAGACGACCTTGCCGTAGGCCACGATGATCCCGTTGATCGTCCCCGCGGCGGTGCCCACGAGCACGGCGGTGAAGACCATGACGATCCAGTGGGAGTTCTCCGCCATCGTCTGGGTCGCCAGGGTGCTCGCCCAGACGGTGGCCAGCCCCATGACGGAGCCGACCGACAGGTCGATCCCGCCGGAGGTGATGACGAAGGTCACCCCGATGCTGATCACGCCGATGATGGCGGCCTGCTGCAGGACGACCATGAGGTTGCTGACGCTGAGGAAGCGCTCGCCGGAGGTGACCACCCCCAGGACCAGCAGGGCGGCCAGCGCCACGACCAGGCCGAGGTCGCGGCCGAGGGCACCCAGGGACAGCTTCCTGCGCCCGGACCCCTCGTCGGGACCGCTGCCCTGCTCGGGGGTCGGGCCCCTCTGCTGGTCCGGGGACGCCGGGGGGTTCGACGCGTCGTCGGTGGTCGTCATACGTGTGTTCCTTCCATGACCAGGTCGAGCACCCGGTGCTCGTCGATGTCGTCGGCGGGGCCCTGGTGCACGGCCCGGCCGTCGGCGATCACCAGCACCTGGTCGCTGAGCTGGAGCACCTCCTCCAGCTCGCTGGACACCAGGACGATCGCGGCACCGTCGGCCGCGAGCCGCCGGATGAGGCGGTAGATCTCGGCCCGGGCCCCGACGTCCACACCGCGGGTGGGCTCGTCCAGGAGCAGGACCGAGCAGCCGTGCACGAGCCAGCGGGCGAGCATGACCTTCTGCTGGTTGCCGCCGGAGAGGGTGCGGGTGACCCGGTCCGGGTCGGCCGGGACCAGCCCCAGCGCCTCGATCTGCTCGTCGGCGGCGCGCCGCTCGGCGCGCTCGTCGAGCAGTCCGCCGCGGGCGAAGCGGGCGAAGGTGGACAGCGTCACGTTGCGGAAGACCGGCTCGTCCAGCAGCAGCCCCTGGGACTTGCGCTCCTCGGGGGCCAGCCCCACGCCCGCGTCGACGGCGGCGGGGACCGACCCGCGGGGGAGGTCGCGACCGGCGACCCGCACGTGCCCGGCGGTGGCCCGGCGGGCGCCGTAGACCGTCTCCAGCACCTCCGAGCGTCCGGCCCCCACGAGGCCGGCGAGGCCGACGATCTCTCCGGGGCGGACCACGAACGAGACGTCCGTGAAGGTGCCCGCCAGGGACAGGCCGTCGACCTCCAGGAGTGGCTCCTGGCCCTGCAGGCCGGCGGAGCTGCCGCCGAAGTCGGTCTCCACCTCGCGTCCGGTCATCAGCGAGATGACCTGGGCGGTGGTGACCTCCTCGACGACGAGGTTCGTGGCCACGGTCCGACCGTCCTTGAGGACGGTCACCCGGTCGCCGATGCGTCGGATCTCGTCCAGCCGGTGGGAGATGTAGATGACCGAGACCCCCTCGGCGCGGACCGCCTCGACCACCCGGAAGAGGTTGTCCACCTCCTCGGGGTCCAGGACGGCGGAGGGCTCGTCCATGATGATGATCTTGGCCTCGCGCGACATCGCCCGGGCCATGGAGACGATCTGCTTGCCCGCCGACGAGAGCTGCCCCACCTCGCGTCCGGGCGACAGCTCGGGGTGACCGAGCCGGGCCAGCAGGTCCCGGGTGCGGGCGTGCGCCTCGCCCCGGCGCAGGACGCCGGCCTGCTGGAGCTCGTGCCCCAGGAAGATGTTCTCGGCGATGCTCAGGCCGTCGACGACGTCGAGCTCCTGGTACATGGTCGCGATCCCCAGCGAGAGGGCCGCGGTGGGCGAGTCGATGACGACCGGCTCGCCGTCGACGAAGATCTCGCCCCGGTCCGGGCGGTGCGCGCCCGACAGCGTCTTGATGAGGGTCGACTTGCCCGCGCCGTTCTGCCCCAGGAGGCAGTGCACCTCGCCGGGCAGCACCTCGAGGTCCACCCCGTCGAGCGCCTTGGCGCCCGGGAAGTGCTTGACGATGCCCGCCATGCGCAGCAGCGGCTGCGGCGGGGTCGAGTCGACGGTGACCATGCGGGAACACTAGGGGCACTTATGTCGGGCGTCAAGCAAAAGTGTTGCCCGGATCACCCCAAGTCGGACGAGGTGCTGGCAGAATGGTCGTCGCCGCGACCCCGCGGCCGCCGCCGACCGAGAGTGCTTGACTGTCGACCATGGCCAGCCCGCCCGTCCCCCTCGCCCCGCCGCCGACCCGTGCGGGGACGCCGTCGAGCCGTCCGGTCGCGCCGTCATCCCGCGCCGGCACGCCCGCCGCGAGCAGCCCCGGATCGCTCTTCCAGCTGCTGCGCGACGGGGAGCCGCGCACCCGGGCCGACCTGGTCTCGGCCAGCGGCATGGCCCGCTCCACCGTCGCGGGGCGCCTCGAGGAGCTGCTCACCACCGGCCTGGTGGTCCCCACCGGTGAGGCCAGCTCCAGCGGCGGGCGGCCCGCGGTGACCTTCGTCTTCGACCCCTCCAGCCGGGTCGTCGTCGGCGTCGACCTCGGGGTCAGCCACGTCCACGTCGCGGTCACCGACCTGACCAACCGGGTCCTGGCCGAGGACCTGGAGGACCTGCGGATCGCCGACGGGCCGGAGCCGGTGCTGCGCAGGACCACCGCCCTGGCCGCGCGCCTGCTGGAGCGCGCCGGCCGCTCGCTCGACGACGTCGCCGGCACCGGGATCGGTCTGCCCGGGCCGGTCGAGTTCTCCACCGGCCAGCCGGTCAGCCCGCCGGTCATGCCCGGGTGGGACCGCTTCGACGTGCCCGGCTTCCTGGGCCGGACCCTGCCCGGGCCGGTCCTGGTGGACAACGACGTCAACATCATGGCCCTGGGCGAGCACGCCGAGCGCTACCGCGACGTGGACGACCTGGTCTTCGTCAAGGTGGCCTCCGGCATCGGGGCCGGGATCATCAGCGGCGGCGCCCTGCAGCGCGGCGCCCAGGGTGCCGCCGGCGACCTGGGCCACGTGGCCGTGCCGGACGGCAACCAGACCCTGTGCTCCTGCGGCAACCTGGGGTGCCTGGAGGCCGTGGCCTCCGGCGCCGCCGTGGCGCGCCTGCTGCGCGAGCGGGGGGCGGACGTGCAGGACCAGAACGACGTCGTGGCCCTCGTGCGGGCCGGCGAGACCTCGGCCATCCAGGCGGTGCGCGACGCCGGGCGCGACATCGGCTCGGTCCTGGCCGGCGTCGTCTCCCTGCTCAACCCGTCCGTGCTCGTCGTCGGCGGTCGCATCTCGGCAGTCGGCGAGCAGCTCCTCGCCGGGATCCGGGAGTCGGTCTACCGCCGGTCGCTGCCCCTGGGTACGCACCACCTGCGCATCGTCAGCTCGGTCTCCGGGATGCGGGCCGGCATCGTCGGGGCCTCCGTCCTCGTCACCGACACGCTCCTGTCGGTCGACGGCGTCGACGCCGTCGTGCACGGACGCGGCTGACGGTCAGTCGGCGCCACCCCGCGCCGCCAGCACCTCCCCCAGCCACCGGGCCGAGCGCAGCCACTGCTCCTGCGCGCCGCCCTCGTGGTCGTTGAACGGGTAGACCTCCACCGTCGGCGGCTCCGGGATCGCGTTGGCAGCGGCGAAGACGGTCGAGGGCGGGCAGGTCTGGTCCATGAGCGCGACCGAGACCATCGTCGGCGCCGTGATCCGCCGGGCCATCACCACCCCGTCGACGTAGGACAGCGTCCGGAACACCTGCTCCCGCATGCCCCGGTGGACCGAGAGGTAGGCGGTGATCTCGGCGTACGGCGCGGCGTCGGTGATCGTGACCGCCCGCTCGACGTGGCACAGGAACGGCACGTCGGCCACCACCGCGGCGACCCGGTCGTGCAGCGCCCCCGCGGCCAGCGCCATCCCGCCGCCCTGGCTGGTGCCGACGACCGCGACCCGGGCGGGGTCGACGTCGTCCCGGGTGAGGACGTGGTCGACCGCACGGACGGCGTCGGTGACCAGCCGGCGGTAGTAGTAGTCCTCCGGCGACCCGATCCCCCGGGTCATCACGCCCGGGTGCGCCGGCCCCGACCCGTGCGGGTCCGGCGTCCCCCCACCGCTGCCCCAGGTCGAGCCCTGACCACGGGTGTCCATGACCAGGTGGGCGTAGCCGGCCGCGGCCCACGTCAGCCGCTCGTGCGGCAGGCCCCGGCCCCCGCCGTAGCCGAGGAACTCCACGACGCAGGGCAGCGGTCCGTCCACGGGCGGCGCGACGAACCAGGCCCGCACCGGTTCGCCGTCGAACCCGGGAAAGGTGACGTCCTCGATCCGCAGGGCGGTCACCGGGGTGTCGACCGGCACGCTCGTGGCCTCACCACCGGCGGCCCGAGCCCGGGCCAGGGTGTCCGCCCAGAACGCGTCGAGGTCCTCCGGCTCGGCCACCTGCGGCCGGTACGTCAGCAGCTGCTCCAGGGGCAGGTCGGTGTGCACGGGTCTCCTCTCCGGCCGCCATCACGGCGGCCGTCCTCGGTCCGGGACTGCGGGCGGTCTCTCAGGCGGCCAGGTGGGCGGCCGGTCCGGCCACGACCCGGCTCAGGTGCAGCAGCGCCCCGCCCGTGGCGCCGGGGACGTCGTCGGCGTCGCGGACGACCTCCAGGGGCATGAGGTCGGCGGCCATGACCCGGGCCCGCAGCCGCTCGGTCACGGTGGGGGTGAGCCGGTCGGCCAGGTCGCCGATCTCCCCGCCGAGCACGATCGTGGGCACGTCGAGCAGGTTGACCACGCCGGCGAGGACCACCCCGAGCGCCTCGGCGGCCAGGTCGATCGCCTCCCGCGCGGCCGCGTGCCCCTCCTCGGCCAGCCGGTCCAGCTCGGCGAGCGTGGTGCCGGGGGGCAACCCGGCGCGCCGGGTCATGGCGAGGCGACCGGCATACCGCTCCAGGCACCCGTCCGACCCGCACGGGCAGGGGTCCCCGCCCGGGCGGAACGGCATGTGCCCGATCTCCCCGGCGAACCCGTGCAGCCCCGTCTGCACGCGCCAGTCGGTGACCACCGCACCGCCGATGCCGATCTCCCCCGAGACGTAGACGAAGTGCCCCGAGCGCCCCCGCCGCCCCGGCGCGGGCTGGGCGAACGCGTGCGCCGCGAGGTTGGCCTCGTTGGCCAGGCTCAGGGGTATGCCGTGGAGCCGGTCCCGCAGGCCCGTCCCGGGGGCGACGTCCCGCCAGCCGAGGTTGGGGGCGCGCAGGAGCCGCTCGCCCGAGGCGTCCACGACACCGGGCAGGGCGAGGCCGGCCCCCAGCACGCGACCGTCCGGCGGTGCGGCGGCAAGCACGTCGCTCAGGTGCTCGCCGAGCAGGGCCAGGCCGGTGGCGGGCTCGGAGCCGACGAGGTCGGGCTCGGAGCGGGACTCGGCGACCACCCGCCCCCGCAGGTCGAGGAGCCGTGCCGCGACGTGCGCGGCGTTGACCTGCAGCCCGACCGCGCACACCCGGGAGGAGGGCAGCAACGGGGTGGCCGGCCGTCCCGGCCCCGCCAGCAGGGCTGCCCCCTCCTGCAGCAGGCCGCCCGCGACCAGCTCGTCGACCAGGCGGGAGACCGTCGAGCGGGTCAGCCCGGTCGCCGCCGCCACGCCCGCCCGGGACGGCGGCTCCTCCGCGGCGCACACCGCCCGCAGCACGACGGCGAGGTTGGCCTCGCGCAGGGTCGACTGGTGGGCCAGGACCGGCAGCGTCGACACCTGGGCCGGTCCCGGGACCGGCGGGGAGGCCGAGGGAGCCGACGGGACCGTCGCGGGGACCGGGTGCATGGGGCCAGCCTACGCATCGCGACCTGTTGCACGGAGGCGTGTCCCGGGTTAGTTTCTTCCCGATAGTTTTGTGACGCAACCAATGATGGAGCGCATCCATGGCCAGTGGACCCCCCTTGGGACCGCCCTTTGCTCTCCGGTCCCCGCGGCCCGACCCCAGCCTGGCCCACCGGACCGCCTCGGCCACGCTCGAGGTCCGCGACAGCACGGGTCGCCCGCTGGTGGACACCGACGTCGTGCTGGCGCAGGTGGACCACGCCTTCGGTTTCGGCTGCGCCGGCTTCGAGCTCCTCCCGCCCGACCCGTCGGCCGGACCGCACGCCAGTGGCGGGGACTCCACGGCCGGCGCCGAGGAGCCTGACGGTGAGCACGGGCGGACGGCCACCCAGTGGCTGGAGCTGTTCAACACCGCGACCCTGCCCTTCTACTGGCAGCAGTTCGAGCCGACCCAGGGTCGCCCGCAGACCGAGCGGCTCCGGGAGGGTGCCCGCTGGTTCCGCGAGCGAGGGGTCCGGGTGAAGGGGCACCCCCTGGTCTGGCACACCCTCGCGCCCGGCTGGCTGCTGGGCCGCGACCCGGAGGAGGTGGAGCGGCTGCTGCGGGAGCGGATCACCCGCGAGGTCAGCGACCTGGCCGGGCTGGTCGACACCTGGGACGCGATCAACGAGGTCGTGATCATGCCCGTGTTCACCGCCGAGGACAACGCGGTCACCCCGCTCGCCCGTCGCCTGGGCCGCATCGGCATGGTCCGGCTGGCCTTCGAGACCGCCCGGGCCGCGAACCCCTCGGCCACCCTGCTGCTCAACGACTTCGACCTGTCCACCGCCTACGACACCCTCGTCGAGGGCGTCCTGGACGCCGGCATCCAGGTCGACGCCCTCGGGCTGCAGAGCCACATGCACCAGGGCTGGTGGGGCACCGAGAAGACCCTGGAGGTGCTCGAGCGGTTCTCCCGCTACGGCCTGCCCCTGCACCTGACCGAGACCACGCTGGTCTCCGGCGACCTCATGCCGGAGGACGTCGTCGACCTCAACGACCACGTCGTCGAGCCCGGCGGCTGGCCGAGCACGCCCGAGGGTGAGGCCCGCCAGGCGCAGGAGCTCGAGCAGCACTACCGGACCGTCCTGTCCCACCCGAGCGTGGAGTCGCTCACCTGGTGGGGGCTGTGGGACCAGGGTGCCTGGCTGAACGCGCCGGCCGGGCTGGTCCGCGCCGACGGCACCCCGAAGCCCGCGTACGAGGCGCTCCGCCGCCTGGTCAAGGAGGAGTGGTGGCTCTCCCCCACCACCGCGCGCACCGACGCGCAGGGTCGCGTCCCCCTCTCGGGCTGGCACGGCCGGTACGCCGTGCGCCTCCCCGGAGGCACGGAGGCCGCCACCGTCGAGCTCACGCCCGGGGCCGACCACCTCCTCGCCCGGCTGCACCCCGACCCCGCCTGATCCGTGCGCCCGCCGCAGCCGTGCACCCGCCGGCGGGCACCGCATACCCCGACTCGCACCACCCACCACCACTCGAAGGAGAGAACAGTGCGACACCTCACCCGATCCATCGTCGTGGCCGCGGCCACGACCGCCCTGGCGGCCGCTGCGGCCGCGCCCGCCGCGACCGCCGCCCCGCCGGACCACGCCAAGGACCGCCAGCAGGCCGCGGCCCCGCCCGAGAACGCCAGGGGGCACCAGGACACGCTGCGACGGCAGGCGCCCAAGGACCTGGAGATCGGCAGCGCCGTCTGGGGCCAGCGTGACCTGCTGAACTACGACAGGAAGGACCCGAGCGACCACCAGCGGGTGCTCGCCAGGGAGTTCGGCTCGATCACGCCCGAGAACGACATGAAGTGGGCGGAGATCCACCCCGAGCCGGACGTCTACGACTTCAGCGGGGCCGACGCCCTCATGGAGTTCGCCCGGGTCAACCAGCAGGAGGTGCGCGGTCACACGCTCCTGTGGCACAGCCAGAACCCGCAGTGGGTGAGCGACGCCGCTGCCGACTGGACCTGCGACGAGGCCCGCGACGTGCTGGAGGACCACGTCCGCACCGTCGTCGGGCGCTACGCCGGCGAGATCTACGAGTGGGACGTCGCCAACGAGATCTTCCAGGACGACTGGGACGCCGGCGGTGTTCGCCTGCGCACCGGGGCCAACCCCTTCCTGGCCGCCTGCGCCGACGACCCGGTCGCGCTCATCGGCGACACGTTCCGGTGGGCGCACGAGGCCGACCCGGAGGCCCGTCTCTTCCTCAACGACTACAACGCCGAGGGGATCAACACCAAGACCGACGCCTACTACGCGCTGGCCCAGGAGCTGCTCGCCGACGGCGTGCCGCTGCACGGCTTCGGCGCCCAGGGGCACCTGAGCCTGATGTACGGCTTCGACACCTCGATGCAGGCCAACTTCGAGCGGTTCGCCGCCCTGGGGCTGGACGTGGCGGTGACCGAGGCCGACGTGCGGATGCCGATCGACGAGGAGACCGGGGTGCCCACCGACGAGCAGGTCGCCCTGCACGCCGAGCGGCACGACGCGATGCTCGAGGCCTGCCTGGCGGTGCCGTCGTGCACCTCCTTCACGGTGTGGGGATTCCCCGACTCCAACTCGTGGGTCCCGGACGTCTTCCCCGAGGAATGGGCCACGATCTTCTTCGACGACCTCACGCCCAAGCCCGCCTACCACGCGATGCTCGAGTCGCTGCGGGAGGCGGCCCCCGGCGTCTCCCCGCGCACCCCGCGCGGGCGCTGAGCCGATCGTGGATCGCTCCGGCGTGGCGGGACCTGCCTCTGCGGGCCCGCCACGCCGGAGGCAGATAATGACGCCATGGTGACCAACGGCCGGGTGCGCATGGAGGACGTGGCGCGGGCGGCCGGCGTTTCGGTGGCGACCGTCTCCAAGGTGGTCAACGGCCGCTACGGCGTGGCCGCAGCCACGACCGCCCGGGTCCACGGGGTCATCGCCGAGCTCGGTTACGAGACCAGCCTGGGCGCCCGCAGCCTGCGCAGCTCGCGCACGGGGATCCTCGGAGTGCTGGTCGCCGAGTTCGAGCCGTTCAGCACCGAGCTGCTCAAGGGCGTCTCGGACGCCATGGCGGACACCGACTACGAGCTGCTCGCCTTCGCCGGCGCCACCCACGGGGAGACGGTCGGCTGGGAGCGGCGGTCGCTGCGCCGCCTCGGCGGGACGCTCCTGGACGGGGCGATCATCGTCACCCCCACCGTCATCGAGCCGGGCAGCGCTGTGCCGGTCGTGGCGATCGACCCGCACACCGGCAGCAGCGACGTTCCCACCGTGGACTCTGACAACGTCGGCGGCGCCCGCTCCGCCGTGGAGCACCTGATCGGCCTGGGACACACCAGGATCGGCATGATCCGGGGTCGTGAGGACCTGGAGTCGGCCCGGCTGCGCGAGCAGGGTTTCCGGCAGGCGATGGCGTCCGCCGGCCTTGAGGTCGACGAGACGCTGCTGGCCACCGGTTCCTACCGTTCCGAGTCGGCCGTCGCCCCGGCCCGGCTGCTGCTGGACCGCCGCGACCGCCCGACCGCGGTCTTCGCGGCCAACGACCTCATGGCCATCCGGACCGTCGAGGTCGCCCGGTCGTTGGGGCTGGGTGTGCCCGAAGACCTGTCCGTCGTCGGCTTCGACAACGTGCCGGAGTCGGCCCTGGCCGGCCCTCCGCTGACCACGGTCGCCCAGCCGCTGCGGGCGATGGGCCGCACCGCGCTGAGCATGCTGCTGGCGATGCTCGCGGGCGAGGACCCAGACCCCACGCACGCGCGACTGCAGACGCGACTGGTCGAGCGCGCCTCGACCAGCCCGCCGCCGGGCTGAGCCGACCGGCGGTCCGCCTCTCCCTACAGGCGCGACGCACCCACGGAACCTGCGCCGGCCCCTGTCGCCGGCGCCAGGGTCGGGATACCGTGGAGGTCGTGGACGCTCAGCCGCCCGTGACGAGCGGTTCCGTCGATGTGGACGGAGCGTCGCTGTACTACGAGGAGCGGGGCTCAGGAGCGCCGGTGGTGCTGATCCACGGTGGGCTGGCCTCCAGCGCGATGTGGGAGCCGCTCCTGCCCGACCTCGTCGATCATCTTCGCGTCATCACCCCCGACAGTCGCGGGCACGGCCGGTCGACCAACCCGGGCGGAACTCTCTCGTACGCCCAGATCGCCGACGATGTCGCGGTGCTCGTCGCCTCGCTTGGGCTGTTCCTCCCGGTGGTGGGGGGCTACAGCGACGGGGGTCAGGTCGCGCTGGAGCTGGCTGTGCGTCACCCCGGGGTGGCAGGCGCCCTCATCGTCGGCGCCGCCTACCCGGACTTCGTCAGCACCGGGCTGCGGGAGCAGTCCCGGGCGTTCCTGGGAGCCGACGAGGCCGGCGTGCCGGACCTGGCCCAGGTCGACGCGCAGCTCGGCGACTTCGCTGGGGTGGTGAAGGCCTGGCACCCGGGTGGAGAGGCACGGTGGACGGCCCTGCTGCACCAGACCGCGTCGATGTGGCTCGACTACGCGGGGCTCACCGCCGAGGAGATCGGCGGCATCCAGGCGCCCACGCTCGTCTTCGCCGGTGACCGCGACGACCAGGAAGGCCGGCTCGATCTGGCCGTGTCGCTCTACCGGTCCCTGCCCCAGGGCGAGCTCGGCATCTGTCCCAGCGCCGACCACTTCGCGCCCATCACCCCTCAGCGTGCCGGCATCCACGCCGCGATGATCCGCGACTTCGCGCATCGGCACAGCCAGGGTTGTTAGCCGACGGGGTCACCCACCGCGAGCAGCGCACGCCCACGCCGACCCTCTCCGTCGGGCTGGCGTCATCCTGGGTGTCGCCGGAAACCCGTGCACGCACGCAACCCGCGACGCAGCGGGCGTGACGACCACCGCCGGCCCTGCTTCGTCGCTCACGGTGTCGTCCAGAGCTGGCTGCTCGACACCTGACCGGGACCGCACGGCTGCCGCGGTGCGGGCGTCCCTGTCGCACCGCTCCAGGTGGCTCGACCTCGCATGTCTGGCGCGATCGACCGTCTGCCGTCATCGACCGTTGTGGTGTTCACCGGTGCAGTGCCACCATGAGACATGAACCGGAAGAAGGTCGCCTGCTGGCTCAGGCTCGGCCATTCCTGGAAGATCGCCGCCCACGGCGAGAAGGTCCTGGAGTGCCGTCGCTGCGGTGAGGTCAAGGCCGGACCAGGCCCGGGAGCGGCGGTCACAGGACCGATGTAGAACCTGCGCCCGCGCACCCCCGTGAGCCCTGGTCGGCGGAGCACGGTGCCGGGGGCGGGACGCCATACGCGCTTCTGCGTATGGCGTGCGTCACAGCGGGGCGAGGACCGTGGGAGTCATCATCCGCGCTGGGAGGAGACCCTCGCATGAACCGTCGCACCGCACTGAGCCGGTTGACCACCGTGACCGCCGTCGGGCTCCTGGTGACGGTGACCCCGGCGGTGGCCGCCCCCGGCCCCCAGGGCCCGCCGGTCACCGACGACCCGGCCGCAGTCCTGGACTGGAACGCCGTCGCGTTCCGTACGATCGTGACCGAGGGCGGTCAACCGCCGCCGGTGGCCCAGTTCTACCTGGGGCTGGTCTCCACGGCCGTCTACAACGCCGTGGTCACCGTGGAGGGCGGTGGGACCGCCACCGCGCCGCAGCGTCCGGCCAAGGCCCACGCCTCCTCCGACGTCGCGGCCGTCACCGCGGCTCACGACGTCCTGAGCCACTACTTCCCCAGCTCCGCGGCAGCCCTGTCGGCCGACTACCAGGCATTCCTCGACAGCCGACCCAAGGGTGTGGGCACGGTGCACGGGGTGCGGGCCGGCCAGGACGCTGCCGCCGCGCTGCTGGGCACCCGGGACGACTCCGAGCTCGACGCACCGATCACCCTGCCGCGTCCACCGGACCCCCCGCCGGGGATGTGGGTGCCCACCGGGTCCGGTGAGATGCAGGCGCCGTGGCTGGCCTTCGTCACCCCGATCGTCCTCGAGGCCGGGGCCGACCTGGGGATCGACGGACCGGACCCGATCGACAGCGCCGCCTACGCCCTGGACTTCCAGGAGGCGCGCACGATGGGCGCGGCGACCGGCTCGCTGCGCACCACGCAGCAGACCGAGACCGGGCTGTTCTTCACCGACCACCCACCGCGTCAGTACCAGGACGCCATGCGCGACCGGGCTGTCCGCCACGACCTGGACATCGTGGAGTCCGCACGCATGCTGGCGGCCGCGAACGTGGCCGGGGCCGACGCGCTGATCGTCTGCTGGGCGGCCAAGTACGAGGCGAACTACTGGCGGCCGGTGACCGCGATCCACCGGGCCGACGAGGACGGGAACCCGGCAACCACCGCCGACCCGACGTGGGTCTCGCTGCGGCCCAGCCCGCCGTACCCCGAGTATCCCAGCGGCCACGCCTGCCTCAGCGGCGGCGTCGCCGGTGCCCTCGAGGCCCTGTACGGCGAAGGCGATGTGGACACCGTGGTCGAGTCCCGGGTCACCGGCACGTCCCGGCACTACGACTCCGAGGACGCCTGGCTGAACGACGTCGTCGACGGCCGCATCTTCCTGGGCTTCCACTTCCGGACGGCATGGAGGACGGTCGGCTGATCGGCACCGAGACCGCCGAGCGGGTCGTCGGGACGTTCCTGCCCTGACACCAGGTCACGCCGCACCGTGCCGCGCCACGACCAGGCACGCGTCGCGAGCCTGGCTGTCGCGCCCCCACCGGGTCACCCTGGCGGCTCCACCGCCCACCAGTTGTCCATCCGTGCGACCGTGGCGGCCCCGCTCCCCTCCCGCAGGACGCGACCCACCCGGAACAGGTGAGCAGCGATCCCCGCGGCACCCTGCATCCACCCCACGCCGGGCGGCAGCAGCGGATCGGCGGCCCGGTGCTCCACGAATCGCCAGTACGTGTGCGGACCGTCGTGCACGGCCCGCTCGAGGAGGGCGTCGGCGAGCCGGACGGCGAACCCGAGGTCATCCGCACGACCTTCGCGCTGCCAGGCGTCCAGGAAGACCTCACCCACGCCCGCCGTCCCGCAGCAGCGGCCGTCGTTGTCCCAGAAGCCGGGGCGGACCCGCGCGGGCACTCCGGAGTGGCGCACGGCATACAGACAACGGCGGTGCCAGACCAGCGGGGGCCGGGCCGCGACCTCGGCGGTCCCGGCCCGCTGCAGGGCGAGGAACAGCAGCGAGGTGCCGGCGCTGCCGTGGCACCACCCGAAGGCGGGACCGTCGTCCTCCCGGGGGCGAGGCCGGATCGTGCACGGGACCGTGAGCCCGGGGGTGACCTGGTCGGCGAGGGAGACCAGGTGCGCGGCCCCCGCCTCGGCCGCGGCCAGGAGGTCGGGGCGCTCCAGCTCGCACCCGGCGAGAGCCAGGGCGGTGGCGACGCCGGCGACACCGTGGGACAGGTTGGGCATCTCCCCCGACGGGCCGTCGACGTGACGCGGAGGCACCATCCGCCAGGTCAGACCGACCTCCTCCTGCTCGGCCTCGGCGAGCAGGATCCCGGCAGCGCGGTCTGCCAGGTCGAGGGAACCGGGCACTCCCTTCCGCAGCCCCCACAGGGCTCCGAGCAGCACGCCGGCGGTGCCGAGGGTCAGGTCGTTGCTCGTGGCCCCCGCACCGATGCGCTCGTCCTCGAGGGGTCGCATCGGCCAGCCCGCGGGGCCCGCCACGGCCAGCAGCCGGGTCACCGCCGTCGCGGCACCACCGGGGTCGCCCAGCGCGGTGAGCACCCCGAGGTGGCTGACCAGCCCGTCGAAGAACGAGCAGTCCTGCTCCCCGGGCACGGCCCGGCGCACCCGGTCCGCGATGCCCTGCGCGAGATCCCGCTCCTCGCCGGACCAGGTGCGCAGCAGCCGGATCTCGGCCAGCGCGTGGGCCAGACCGCCGACCCCGCTGTGCATCCCGTCGCGGTCCCAGGGCGGTCGGAGGGTCGCGTCACCGTCCACGTGCCAGGGGATCCAGGGGCCGTCGTCCCGGCGGACCTGGTCCAGGACCCACCGCCAGGCCCGCTCCGCCGAGGCCAGGTGGTCGTCCGGCGTGTGCTGCGCCATACGGTGATGATGGCACCGGCTCTCGGGGGCCGCACCGGGCAGACGTCCGGGGGGTGCGGTCGTCAGCCGACCTGGTCGTCAACCCGCCCGGTCGAACCAGTCGAGCGCGAGCCCGGCCACCGCCTCGGGAGCGTCGTCGGTGATGAAGTGCGCCGCGCCGGGGACGTACGCGAAGTCCGCGCGGTCGGCATACCTGTCCGGGTCCCCGCAGACCAGTCCCATGATCTCCTCGTTCCAGTACCGGTCGCGCAGGCCGAAGACGAAGCGGGTCGGCACCGTGAGCCGTCGGCGGCGGTAGACGCCGCGGGCCATCCGCAGGCCCTCGGGCAGGAGCATCCCGCGGGTGAGCCGGCGCACGGCGCCGTCGACCTCGGGGCGGCGGAGCGGGGCGAGGTGGGCCTCTTCGACGTCAGGCGCCATCGGGCGCGCCACGTAGCTGGCGGAGAAGACCCCCTCCAGCGGGGTCCCGGCCCGGTGCCAGATGAACGGGGGCAGGTGCCGGAAACCGGGGAGGACCTTCGGGCTGAAGCTCATGAACCCCGGCGGCACCGAGAGCTGCACCGCCGTCCGCACCCGATCGGGACGGTCGTAGGTCAGCTGCATCGCGGTGATGGCACCCATGTCGTGGGAGACGACGTGGACCCGGTCGAGGTGCAGGGCGGCCAGGAGGGCGAGCAGGTCGCCCAGGCGGGACTCGCGCCCGACGTCCGGGGCGTCGGCCTCCGTCCACCCGGCCCCGCGCAGGTCCGGGCACAGGACCCGGTAGCCTTCCGCGGCGATCGCCGGGGCCACGGCGCGCCACTGCCACCAGTGCTGGGGAAAGCCGTGCAGCAGCACGACGGGCTCCCCCTCGCCGATCTCGGCGAGGTGCGTGCGCAGACCCGGCGTCTCCACGACGACGTGGGCGAAGCCGGGTGCCTCCGGCAGCGGCGGGGACCACTCCGTCCCGTCGGCGGGTCCTGCGACGGAGGGCTGGGGCGTGTCCATGGCGACCTTCTTCGAGCGCGTAACTACTATGTTCATAGTAGGACTCGGAGAGGAAGGTGTCCATGCCCGCTGGTACACGGGAACGCGCCCTCGAGGCGGCCGTGGAGCTGCTGGGTCGACGGGGGGTGCGGGCGTTGAGCCACGCGCGGGTCGACGAACGTGCCGGACTGCCCCGCGGGTCGACGTCGAACTGGTTCCGCACCCGGCGCGCCCTGCTGGAGGGCGTCGTGGACTGGATCGCCGAGCGCGAGCGGTCCGACCTCGGCCCGGCCGGGATGCCCCCGATCACGGGGGTCGACGCGCTGGTCGACGGCCTGTGCGCCATGATCGAGCTGCAGTCGGGTCGGTTCGCCGCACGGACCCGGGCGCGCTACGCGCTCTTCCTCGAGCTGGCCGCCGACCCCGAGCTCGGGGAGCCGCTGCGGCGGCAGCGCCACGAGTTCGAGCGGTGGACCGAGGACATCGTCACCGACGTGGGTATCGAGGACCCCCGGCCCGCGACCCGGGCCCTCATGGCCCTCGCGGACGGACTGCTCCTGCACCGCCTGACGGTGGACCCCGCCCTGGACGTACGTCCCGCCGTCACCCGCGCGGTGCGCGACCTGGCGAGGACGCCCGACCCGGGAGCCGGCCCGGAGACCGATCCGCGCGAGGACGGCACGTCCGCCCCTCCGGGGCCGACCACCGTGCAGACTGGGACCGGACCCGGGCGGGTCGCGCACGCGCCCGTCCCCCCAGCCACCGGGAGGTGAGGTATGCAGCAGGCGCGACTGTCGGTCGACCCGGCGTTCGTCGTCGCACCGATCAACCGCAGGGTCTTCGGTTCCTTCGTCGAGCACATGGGTCGGTGCGTCTACACCGGCATCTACGAGCCGGGACACCCCACCGCCGACGACGACGGCCTGCGCGGGGACGTGCTCGACCTGGTCCGTGAGCTCGGGGTGACGACGATCCGCTACCCCGGGGGCAACTTCGTCTCCGGGTACCGGTGGGAGGACGGAGTGGGACCGGTCCAGGACCGCCCGACGCGGCTGGATCCGGCGTGGCGCACCATCGAGTCCAACGAGTTCGGCCTCAACGAGTTCATGCGGTGGGCCCGCAAGGCTGGCGTCGAGCCCATGCTGGCGATGAACCTGGGCACGCGCGGCCTGCAGGAGGCCGTCGACCTGCTCGAGTACACCAACCACCCCGGCGGCACCGCGCTCTCCGACCTGCGCATCCGGCACGGGGCCACGGACCCTCACGACGTGCGGATCTGGTGCCTCGGGAACGAGATGGACGGCCCGTGGCAGCTGGGTCACAAGAGCGCGGACGACTACGGCCGTCTGGCCGCGGTGACGGCCCGTGCGATGCGCCAGTTCGACCCGCATCTCGAGCTCGTCGCCTGCGGGTCCTCCAGCCGGGCCATGCCGACCTTCGGCGCGTGGGAGGCCACCGTCCTCGAGCACACCTACGAGGTGGTCGACCACATCTCCGCGCACGCCTACTACCAGCTGCACGGGGACGACCACGCCAGCTTCCTGGCCTCCGCGGTGGACATGGACCGTTTCATCGACCAGGTCACCGCCACCGCCGACCACGTGGGTGCCCGCCTGGGCTCGGACCGACGCATCGACGTCAGCTTCGACGAGTGGAACGTCTGGTACCTCGAGGAGCTCATGGACGGGCGGGGCGGGCTGCCGCAGGACTGGACCGTGGCGCCCCGCACGAGCGAGGAGCCCTACACCGTCCTGGACGCGGTGGTCGTGGGGTCCCTGCTCATCACCCTTCTCCGGCACGCCGACCGGGTGACCGCCGCGTCGCAGGCCCAGCTGGTGAACACCATCTCCGCGATCCGGACCGAGCCCGGCGGGCCGGCCTGGCGGCAGACGATCTTCCACCCGTTCGCCCTCACCGCACGGCACGCCCGAGGGACGGTGCTGGACGTCCGCCTGGACGCGCCGACCCTCGCGACCGAGCGGTACGGCCCGGTCCCGGTGCTGGATCCGGTCGCGACCTACGACGCCGACGACGGGCGGCTCACGGTCCTGGTGGTGAACCGTCACCCGTCCGAGGAGGTGTCGTTCAGCACGAGCCTGCACGGGTTCGGCGGCGGCACCCTGGTCGAGGCGGTCGTCCTGGCCGACAAGGACCTGACCGCCGTCAACACCCAGGACGACCCTGATCGTGTCGTCCCCCGTGAGCACCCCGACGCGTCCGTGCGGGACGGCACCCTGTCCGCCCGGCTGCCGCCGGCGTCCTGGAGCATGCTCGTGCTCGAGGTCGGCTGAACCGAGGAGACCGCACTCCACCGTCTACGGGCGGTGACCCGGCTCCAGCTCAGCAGGTGGTCGATCGGGAGGTCGACCGCAGGATCACGGCCGCCTGCCCGCACACGACCCGGCCGCGGCCAGGGGCCGCCTTGGTGCTGTCACCGGACGTCGGTGGACCGCCCCGTGCCCGTCCCGTCGGCCACCTCGACCGTCGTCCGTCGCCGGTCGTGCAGCCCCACCTCGTGCACCCCACCGGTGAGCGTGACGGTGCGCAGCAGCCGACGGTCGGCGACGGAGTCCCCGACCCACAGGTCGACCTCGCCGGGCTCGACGATCCGGCGTCGGTCCCGGCCGGTGAAGGACAGGCGTGCGGGCGGAACCAGGAGCGTGAGCAGGCGCGACTCCCCCGGCTCGAGGGTCACCCGGGCGTAGCCCACGAGCTGGGCCACCGGCCTGGTCACCGAGGCGACCAGGTCGCGGACGTAGACCTGGACCACGTCCTCGCCAGCACGGTGACCGGTGTTGCTGATCCGCACGGTCACCTCGACGTCGTCGGCCGTCGACCCCGCCCGGACCTCGAGGTCGGCGAGCTCGAAGCTGGTGTAGGAGAGCCCGTGGCCGAAAGGCAGGGCCGGCCGGCTGGAGAGGTTGGTGACGTCCGTGTCCCCGCCGAGCGGCGGGTGCAGGTAGGTGTAGGGCTGGCTGCCGGCCGAGCGGGGGATGCTGACCGGCAGGTGCCCAGAGGGGTTGACCCGCCCGGACAGCACCCCGGCGACGGCCCCGGCCCCCTCCTCGCCGGGGAAGAACGCCTGGACCACGGCGGCGCAGGCCTCCACCGCCCAGTCGACGGCGTACGGCCGGCCGGTGACGAGCACGAGCACCACGGGCGTGCCCGTGGCCAGCACGGCCTCCACGAGCCGGCGCTGCACGCCGGGCAGCTCCAGGTCGTCCCGGTCGCAGCCCTCCCCCGACGTGGCCCGGCCGAAGAGCCCGGAGCTGTCCCCGACGACGACGACGGCCACCTCGGCGTCGCGGGCGGCGGCCACGGCCTGCTCGATGCCGGACACGTCCTCGGAGTCGACGTCGCAGCCCCACGCGTAGGCCAGGTCCGCCTCCGGCCACTCGGCGACCAGGGCCTCCCGCACGGTCGGGGCGACGATGCCGGGCTCGGTGCCCGGGTGCTGCGGGATGACGTGGTTGACGAAGGAGTAGCACCCGAACAGCGCGGCGAGCCGGTCGGCGTTGGGACCGACCACCGCGACCCGGCCGGGGGCGGCCAGCGGCAGCGTCCCGTCGTTGGACAGCAGCACGATCGACTCCTCGGCCAGCTGCCGGGCCGCGGCCCGGTGCTCGGGGCCGTCGAGCTCGACCCGCGTCGGGGGCTCGTCCTCGAAGGTCGCGCCGAGCAGCCCGAGCTCGGCCTTCTGCTCCAGGACCCGGGTGCAGGCCCGGTCCACGAGCGACTCCTCGACCGCCCCGGAGCGCACGGCGTGGGCGAGCGGGGCCAGGTAGGCGTCGCCGGTGGGCAGCTCGACGTCCACGCCCGCGAGCAGCGCCTGGCCGGCCGCCTCGCCGAGGTCGGCCGCGACGTGGTGGAGCAGGTGCAGGAAGGCCACCCCGAAGTAGTCGGCCACCACGGTCCCGTCGAAGCCCCACCGATCACGCAGGACACCGGTGAGCAGGTCGGGGTCCGCGGCCACCGGGATCCCGTCGATCTCGGTGTAGGAGTGCATGATCGAGCGGACGCCACCCTCGACGACCGCCATCTCGAAGGGCATCATGAGCACGTCCTGGAGCTCGCGCTGGCCGGCGTGGACCGGGGCGAAGTTGCGCCCGGCCTGCGAGGCCGAGTAACCCACGAAGTGCTTGAGCGTCGCGTGCACGCCCTCTGACTGCAGCCCCTCGACATACCCGGTCCCGACGGTCGCCACGAGGTAGGGATCCTCGGAGATCGTCTCCTCGACCCTGCCCCACCTGGGGTCGCGGACGACGTCCAGCACCGGCGCCAGCCCCTGGTGGACCCCCAGCTGTCGCATCGACCTCCCGACCAGGCCGGCCGTGCGCCGGACGAGGTCCGGGTCGAAGGTGGCCCCCCACGCCAGCGGCGTGGGGAAGGTCGCGGCCGTCCACGCCGACAGCCCGGTCAGGCACTCCTCGTGGACCAGGGCGGGTATGCCGTGGCGCGAGCTGGCGACGACCCACCGCTGGAAGTCCCACAGCCACCGGGCTCGATCGACCGGGTCCACCGGCCGGGTGCCGTAGACCCGGGTGAGGTGCCCGAGCCCGCGGGCGGCGACGTCGTAGAGGCCCTGCGGCTCGGCGAAGGCCCCCTGCAGGGGGGCGACCGCGTCACCGTCGCCCTTGTCCCAGAAGCCGACGATCTGGGCCAGCTTCTCCTCCAGGGTCATCGACGCGACGATGCCGGCCACGTCGGTGGGATCGTCCGGGACCGGCCGGCCGGCGGGGACGGCCGGGCCCTGGACGGCGGTGGACGCTGCGGTGCTCTGGGACATGTGGGGGCCTCTCTGCGGCGAGGGGGCGGGAGGGGGACGGGTCGTCGGCGGGCGGGTCAGCCCTTGACCGCGCCCTGCAGGCCGCTGACGATCCGCTTCTGCATGGCGAGGAAGAAGATGAGCGCGGGGATCATCGCCAGGGTCGTGAAGGCGAACACCCCGGCGGTGTCCGAGCTGTACTGCGAGGAGAAGTCGGCCACGCCCAGGGGCAGGGTCTTCATGTCCCCGCGCAGCAGCAGCAGCGGCAGCAGGTAGGCGTTCCACGAGCCGACGAAGGCCAGCACGCCGACCGTGATCGCGCCGGGCGCCGACAGCGGGAGCAGGATCCGCCAGAAGAACTGCAGGCGGTTGGCGCCGTCGATGAGGGCGGCCTCCTCCATCTCGCGCGGGATCGCCATGAGGAAGGGGCGCAGGATGACGATCGTCATCGGCAGCGCGAAGGCGGCCTGGGGCAGGGCCACCCCCCACCAGGTGTTCCCGATGCCCAGGTCGCGGGTGACCAGGATGAACAGCGGGATGATCGCCACCGTGGCCGGGAAGAGCAGCCCCACGACGAAGACCATGAACAACGGCTCGCGCCAGCGGAACTGGTAGCGGGCCAGAGGGTAGGCCGCCATGAGGCCGAAGACGACGGTGACCACCGTCGTGATGACGGCCACCGCCGTCGAGTTCACCGCGTAGGTCCAGAAGTCGCTGTCCGTCACCACCCGGCGGTAGTTGTCACCGACCCACGGGTCCGGCAGCCCGGCAGGGTCGGAGGCCAGCTGGGCGTTGGTGCGGAAGCCGCCGAGCACCGCATACAGGACCGGACCCAGGGTGAGCGCGACGACGACGAGGGACACCAGGTAGACCATCACCCCGCCCTCGCTGCGGCCGCTCTCCTGCCGCGGGCGTCGTCCGGGTCGGCCGGGTCCGGACGGTGGGGTCGTCGCGGTGCCCGCGGGCCGGGGGGTCGTGGTCGTGGTGGTCATCGGACTCCCCTGGTGACGTCGGCGTCGTCGGTGTCGCGCCGCAGGACGAAGCGCTGGTAGAACACGGCCATGACCAGGGCGATGACGAACAGCACCACCGAGGCGGCCGCGGCGATGCCGTAGTTCTGCCGCTTGGTGCCTTCGTTGACGAGGAACGTGGCCATCGTGGTGGTGGCGTTGGCCGGGCCGCCCCCGGTGAGGATCCAGACCATGTCGAAGAGCTGGAGCGAGCCGATCATGGACAGGAACATCCACATCCGGATGGTGGGTCCCAGCAGCGGGATCGTGACCCGCCACTGGGTCTGCCACCAGGAGGCGCCGTCGATCTGGGCGGCCTCCGTCAGCTCCTCGGGCACGCCCTGCAGCCCGGCGAGGAAGAGCAGGACCGCCAGGCCGACGTACTTCCAGGTGAGCACGACGATCAGCGTCGGCATCGCCAGCTCGGGGGTGCCGAGGAAACCCTGGAAGGGGCCCTCGAGCCCGACCGTCCCCAGCAGACCCTCCACGACACCCCGACCCGGCTGCAGCAGCTGGAACCAGACGACGCCGGCGATGACCTCGGAGAGGACGTAGGGGACGAAGATGATCGTGCGCAGCAGTCCCTGGCCCCGCATGCGGCGGTTGAGCAGCAGGGCGATGGCCAGCCCAAGGGGCAGCTGGACCGCGATCGAGGCGACGACGATGAGCAGGTTGTGGCCCACGGCGGCGACGAAGACCTCGTCGGCCAGGACGCGGACGTAGTTCCGCAGCCCGACGAAGTCGGCGAGCGGGCCGAAGCCGTTCCAGTCGTAGGCCGAGAACTGGACCGCGCGCAGGATCGGCCACACGACGAAGAGGAGGAACAGCAGCAGGGCCGGCGCCGTGAAGGCGACGATCTCGGCGGCCATCCGCCAGTCGCGGCCGCGGGCCCCCGCCGGCCGCGCGGCGCGGCCGGCGGGCGGGTCCGTGGTGCCCCTGGAGGCGACGGGGAGGACGGTCATGGTGGTAGCGGCGCTCAGCCCTCGGCGTCTGCCGCGGCCTGGGTGTCGTCGACGATGTCCTGCGGGCTGGCCTGTCCGGCGAACATCAGCGCGATCGCGTCGTTCATCGCGCCACCCACGGACTGGCCGAAGGCGGTGTCGAAGTAGAGCTGGACGTAGGGGGCGCTGTCGCGCACCTCGAGCAGCTGGGCCAGGGCCGGGTCGGAGACGGCGTCGGTGACGTTCGGGTTGGTCGGCAGGCCCATGTCGCGCTCGGCGAAGCCCTGCTGGATCTCGTCGGAGAGCAGGTGCCTGACGAAGTCCACGGCCTGCTCCGGCGCGTCGGCGGCCACGCCCCAGGCGTCGCCACCACCGAGCTGTGCCTCCGGGTCGCCCTCGCCACCCTCGACCTCCGGGAACGGGAACCACCCGAGCTTCTCGCCCAGGCCCTCGCCGTCCTCCGTCAGACCGGCCATGACACCGGGCTCCCAGTGGCCCTGCATCTCCATGGCCACCTGCTCGGTCGCCAGCAGCCCCGAGGCGCTGGTGGGACCGGACTGCGCCGACGTCGACAGGAAGCCGCGGTTGAACGGCTCGGCGGCGACCAGCTGCTCGACCTCCTCACCGGCCCGGATGAAGCACTCGTCGGAGAAGTCGAGGGACTGGACCGCCTCGGTCAGGACGTCCTCGGCGCAGTGCCGCAGGGAGAACTGGTACCAGTAGTGGGCCGCCGGCCACTTGTCGCCGGCCCCGACCGAGAGGGGCTCCATGCCCGCAGCCTTGAGCTGGTCGATGGCGGCGTACATGTCCTCCCACGTGGCCGGAGCCTCCGTGACGCCGGCCTGCTCGAACATCTCGGTGTTGTACCAGAACCCCACGACGCCGACCGAGAACGGCAGCGCGTACACCTTGTCGTCGACCGTCCAGCCCTGGACGGTCCCGCCCAGGAGCTCGATCTCCTCGGCCGCGGCCTCGGTGAGGTCCTTGGTCAACCCCGCCTCGACGTGGTCGGCCAGTTCTCCGCCACCCCGTTCCATGTAGACGTCCGGGGTGTCTCCGGCCTGGAAGGCGGCGTCGAGCTGGGTCAGCATGTCCTCGTGCTGCATCGCCTCCATCTCGATGGTCACCCCCGGGTTGGCCTCCTCGAAGTCGGCAGCGACCTGCTCGTAGTACTCCAGGCCCTCCCCGGTGTTGGAGTTGTGCCACCAGCTGATGGTGACGTCCTCGCCGGCGGCGCCACCGCCCTCTGCGGTCGAGCCGCCCTCCTCGGCGGCGTCGGTGCCGCCTCCGTCGTCGCCGCCGCAGGCGGCCAGGGCCAGGACGAGGCTGCCCGAGGCCATCAGGCTCAGTGCACGGGTGGTCTTCATGGTGTTGCTCCTCGGCGTTGAGTGATCCGTGGTCCGAATCTGCCAGTTAGTTGCGCCGCGTGTCAATCGTTGTCGATAACGATTTCGTTGCGGTCTTCCCGGGGTTGCACGTCGGTCGGTGCCCAGATAGTTTTGACGCACAACCAATCAAGGAGGATCCCCGTGACCACGTCCCGCTCCCCGATCCCGTTCACCTTCGGCCTCTGGACCGTCGGCTGGGCGGCGCAGGACCCCTTCGGCGACGCCACCCGGGCTCCGATCGACCCGGTCGAGTCGGTGCACCGCCTAGCCGAGCTGGGTGCCTCCGGCGTGACCTTCCACGACGACGACCTCGTCGCGCCCGGCGCGGACGCTGCGGAACGGGACCGCACGATCCAGCGCTTCCGTTCCGCCCTGGAGGAGACCGGGCTCACGGTGCCGATGGTGACGACCAACACCTTCACCCACCCGGTCTTCAAGGACGGTGCCCTCACGAGCAACGACCGGGACGTGCGCCGGCTCGCGCTGCGCAAGGTGCTGCGCCAGGTCGAGCTGGGGGCCGAGCTGGGTGCCTCCACCTTCGTGATGTGGGGCGGACGCGAGGGCGCCGAGTACGACGGCGCCAAGGACCACAGGGCCGCGCTCGACCGCTACGCCGAGGGCCTGGACAGCGTGGCCGGCTTCATCAAGGAACGCGGCTACGGCATGCGGATCGCCCTGGAGCCCAAGCCCAACGAGCCGCGCGGCGACATCCTGCTGCCGACGGTCGGGCACGCGCTGGGGTTCATCGCCGCCCTGGAGCACGGCGACATCGTCGGCCTCAACCCCGAGGTCGGGCACGAGCAGATGGCCGGGCTCAACTTCACCGCCGGGATCGCGCAGGCGCTGTGGCAGGGCAAGCTCTTCCACATCGACCTCAACGGCCAGCACGGGCCGAAGTTCGACCAGGACCTGGTCTTCGGCCACGGCGACCTGATGTCGGCCTTCTTCACCGTCGACCTGCTGGAGAACGGCTTCCCCAGCGGCGGCCCGCGCTACGAGGGTCCACGTCACTTCGACTACAAGCCGTCCCGGACCGAGGACCTGGAGGGGGTGTGGACCTCGGCCGCGGCCAACATGGAGACCTACACCCTCCTGGCGGAGCGGGCCCGCGCCTTCCGTGCCGATCCCGAGGTGCAGGAGGCCATGCGCGCCTCCGGGATCGAGGAGCTGGCGGTCCCGACGCTCGCCGACGGTGAGTCCCCGGCCGCCCTGCTGGAGACGGACGGCGACCTCGGCCTGGAGATCGCCGAGGAGTCCGACCGGCTCGCCCCCCGCGGTTACGGCCACGTCCACCTCAACCAGCTGGCCCTGCGCCACCTGCTCGGCGCCGCCTGACCATGGCCCTCGTCGCCGGCATCGACTCCTCCACCCAGTCCTGCAAGGTCGTCGTCCGCGACGCCGGCAGCGGGGAGCTGGTCCGCTCGGGCCGCGCCGGGCACCCCGAGGGCACCGAGGTGGACCCGGCCGCCTGGGAGGAGGCGCTCACCACGGCGCTCCGCGAGGCCGGCGGGCTGGACGACGTGGCCGCCGTGTCGGTGGCGGGCCAGCAGCACGGGATGGTCGCCCTCGACGAGGACGGCCGGGTGGTCCGGCCCGCCCTGCTGTGGAACGACACCCGGTCGGCCCCGCAGGCCGAGCGGCTCGTCCAGGAGCGGGGCGGACGATGGTGGGCCCGAGCCACCGGGTCGGTCCCGGTCGCCTCCTACACGGTGACCAAGCTGGCCTGGCTCGCCGAGCACGAGCCCGACCACGCCGCCCGGACCGCCGCGGTCGCGCTGCCGCACGACTGGCTCACCTGGCGGCTGCGCGGGACGGGACGCCTGGAGGACCTGGTGACCGACCGGTCCGACGCGTCGGGCACCGGCTACTGGAGCCCGGCCGCAGGCAACTACCTGCCCGAGGTGGTGCGCGCGGTGCTCGGCCACGAGGTGCTCCTCCCCCGCGTCCTGGGTCCGGCCGAGGCGGCGGGCGAGGGATCGGGCCCGGCGGACGGCACATCCCTGGGCCCGGGAGCGGGCGACAACGCCGCGGCCGCCCTGGGGCTGGGAGCCTCGCCCGGGGACGTGGTCCTGTCGGTCGGCACCTCGGGGGTCGTCTCCGCGGTCACCGACGACCCGACCAGCGACGAGCACGGGCTGGTCAGCGGCTTCGCCGACGCCACCGGCCGGTTCCTGCCCCTGGCCGCGACCCTCAACGGTGCCCGCGTGCTCGATGCCACGGCCCGGATGATCGGGACCGACCTGCCCGGCCTGGACAGGTTGGCCACACAGGCACCCCGGGGGGCGGACGGCCTGGTGCTCGTCCCCTACCTCGAGGGCGAGCGGACGCCCAACCTGCCGCACGCCACCGGATCGCTGCACGGCCTGACCCTTGGGACCGCCACGCCGGCGCACCTGGCGCGCGCGGCCGTGGAGTCGATCGCCTGCCTGCTCGCGGACGCGGTGGACGCCATCGCCGCCCAGGGGGTCGAGGCCCGACGGTTCCTCCTCGTGGGCGGGGCCGCCCGATCGCTGTCGCTGCGACAGGCCCTCGCCGACGTGCTCGCGGCGCCGGTCCTCGTGCCGACCCCGGACGAGTACGTGGCCAACGGCGCGGCCCGGCAAGCGGCCTGGGTGGTGACCGGGGACGCCGGTCCCCCCACCTGGCCCATGCCCGGGCTGACCACGGTCCAGCCCGCCTCCGGGGGCGCGGCGGTGCGCGAGCGGTATGCCGAAGCGCGCGGGCACGTGCTGGACCGGGAGGACTGAGCGGCCGGGCGTCACTCCCCCCGCGGGTCCGCCACGTGGGCCAGGAACAACGGCCACCCGGTCGCCCCGTCGGCGATCCGTACGAGGTAGGGCCGGTCCACGGTCAGCTCCACCGGTGGTTCGGCCGGCCCCGACTCCGCGAACCCGATCTCGGTCACCGCGGCCGCGACCGTGCCCTCCTCGTCGACCGCCAGCACCGCCTGCTGCACGGCCTGGCTGAGAAACAGGTCCTGCTCGCTCATCCCGCCGAAACCCCCTTCGAGCGAGGAGGGTGCGCGCTCGCGCAGCCAGGGGGTCAGGTCGAGCTCGGACTCCACGTCGGCCACCGGCATCCGCAGGACCACGAGCCGCTGCTCCCCCGTGTCGAGCGTGTCCAGGACCTCGGCGAGCAGCTCCGGCGTCAGATCGGTGGGTGCGGTGCCCGCGGGCGGCAGCACGACCTCGGCCGCCAGCCGGTCGCCGGTGTAGGGCAGACGCACGGCCTGCCAGCCCTGCACCTCGGCATACGCCGTCGCTCGTTCGCGACCCGGGTCCATCATCTCCACCTCGACCTCCTCGCCGGAGGACAGGGTGAAGGTGTGCGGCGCCGTCAGCGCTGCGGGGAACGGCTGCTGCCAGCGGGCGGCCAGCAGGATCGCGTCCTGCAGGACCAGACGAAGGTCGGGCTGCGGCACGATCGCCGACTCGGGCACCAGGCCGCCGGTGTGCTCCTCGACCCAGGCGTCCAGGACGGCCTTGCCCTCGTCGCCGCCGAGGTCGGTGGTCACGGCCGGGGCGTCGTAGGAGCGGGCCAGCGTGTCGACGAAGGACTGCCGCACGCCCAGCTGGTCGTCGAGCACGAGCCGGTCGGCCCGGTGCACGACCGGGGTCTCGGGCAGCTCCTCCGCCTGGACCACCGACGGGTCGCCGTCCAGGTCGGCGAGGATGGCGGTCAGGGCGTTGATCGCGTCGGTGCGTTCCTGACCGGCGGCTCCGAGCACCTCCTCCAGCTCGGCGAGCGTCGGCCCCTCCGCTCCTTCGGCCGCCATCGAGAGCGCCACCTGGAGGCTGGCCGGGGAGGTGACCGTCGTCCGCCCACCGGCACCGGCGAGGAGCTCCAGGCCGACCACGTCGGCCGCCGCCACCACGTCGGCCAGCGCGGTCGCGTCGGCGGGGTCCACGGTCACCCGCACCTCGTCGCTGTCCAACGGTGAGCCCTCGGGGGCCGCCCGGGTCCCGCAGGCCACCAGGACCAGGCCCGCCGTCAGGGCCAGCACCCACCACCGACCGGGGACGTCGCTGCGTCGTCGCATGCTGGTCGGACCCGGCCCGGCCGTCGCCGGTTCCCAGGGACCATGCGGCTCCGCCTCTCGCGCCGCCACCACCCGCCTCACCACCCCGCCCGGACGACGAGGCCGGCGGCGACGACCGCGTCCCGGACCCGCTCGCGCACAGCAGGGTCGACCAGCCGTGCGTGGTCGAGCTCGCTCCGCAGGCCGGGGCCGAGCCGGTCCGCGAGCCAGGCCAGCACGTCCTCCTGGCGGCGCAGTCCCAGCGGCCTCCCGTCCTCACCGAGCACCCCGTGCACCGAGGCGTAGACCTGGGCTCCCACCGACCCGCTCGACCCGACCGACCCGTCGCAGACACCGGTGCCCCCGGAGCCGACGACCGGGCGGCAGGAGACGTCCTCGGGCAGGGTGACCCGCCGGTAGTTCGGCTCGGAGGCGTCCACCCTGGCCAGCTGGGCGTCGTCGAACCAGCACACCGTGAACGTCCTGGGCCCGGCCGCACCGACCGGGGCCCCGCGGACCGGGGCGGCCGCGACATACCCCCGCGCGCTGACGTGCGCCGAGTGCCCGACGTGCAACCCCTCGACCGTCGCGAGCGCGATCGGCACACCGGTGCCGAGCAGCTCGGCCAGCTTGGCGCGGAGCACGCTCGGCGCGGCGTTGGACCCCACGGCGAGGACCGGCGTCCGCCCGGACCTGTCGTCCGGCCGTGGCCCGGGCCCCGTGTCGTCCACGCGGAACCCGGACGGACCCAGCACGCCCGACCGTGCGGGCTCCGGCCACGGGTACCCGCGCGGATCGGGATGGTCCGTCCTCACACTCCCGAGGCTAGCGGCCGCCCCTGCGGAGGTCCCGGCGCGGGCGCGGGGCAGCACGCACCGGTCCCGGGCGCAGACACGCGGGCCCTGGCGGCGCTACGGTGGAGCGACCACGCAGCGGTGCCCGCGAGCACGGACCTGCCCGGGGCTCGAGGGGCCGGCAGAGGAGGTCCCCATGTCCGAGGTACGCACGCGGCCGCTCATCCTCGTCCGCGGGTTCGGCGGGCTGGACGTGGGCGCGGAGCAGGCCAACCCCTACCAGGGGTTCAACGAGGGCACGGTGTACCCGGGCCGGCACGGGGACAACTACATCTACGAGGGCTTCCTGCTGCGGGCGATGAAGTCCACCGACTACCCCTACACCGACGCCACCAACGTGGTGGGCTACTACTCCTCGCCGGTCTCCTCCCCCGGTGGCGACCTCGACGGCTGGGACCCGGACGACACCGAGGGCACCGTGGTCATCGACCACCAGGTGGCGGCCCGCGTCCTGCGCGACGCGGCCAGGGGGACCCTGTGGGTCTACCGCTTCTACGACCTGGCCCCCCGGTCCCTGCAGCGCTACGGTGAGGGGCTGGCCCGGCTCGTCGGGCTGATCCGCAAGGCGGTGGAGGCCAAGGAGCCCGGGACCTTCGACGGCGTGGACCTGGTGTGCCACAGCATGGGCGGGCTGGTAATGCGCGAGGCGCTGCTGGCCCTGGACCGCAGGGAGAAGGGGTCGGCCCCACGCCTGGTCCACCGGGTCGTGACCCTGGGCACCCCGCACCGGGGGATCGCCTTCCAGCGGATGCCGCGCTGGCTCGTGGACACGCTGCCGGGGGCCCGGGCCGGCTCGGACGAGCTGGCGTCCTTCTCCCCGGACAGCACCCGCTTCCTGGAGCTGGAGGACGTCTTCCCCTTCGAGCGCATCCTCACGGTGGTGGGGACGAACTACCGCAGCTACTCCGTGGGACCGGCCAGCGTCCTGAACCGCCTGTCCTCCCTCATCGACGAGGGGACGCTGGCGACCAACCGCAGCGACGGGCTCGTCAAGCACTCCGCGGCCCAGCTGCCCGGCGCCCCGCGCACCTTCGTGCACAAGAGCCACGGCGGCTACGACTCGGTCGTCAACTCGCGGGAGACCTACGAGATCGCCATGCGCTTCCTGCACGGCACCCACAAGGTGTCGCTGTGGATGGAGGAGGGTCGGATCACCCGGGGAGGGGACTGGTTCGGCAGCAGCGAGTTCTACCTCGGGGTGAGCATCAAGCCCCGCTACGTCGACTTCGAGCTGTTCCACCAGAGCGCCGAGGCGGAGAACTGCTACGGGCCGTTCAGCAGGGCGGACCTGTCCGACCCGCTGCCCGACCTGGCCGGGCAGCTGCGCCGGCCGCTGTCCGAGCCCGGCGACCGCACCACCGGGTGGGCCGGACCGGACCGGCTCATCTGGGAGGGCTGGATCGACGGGCGCATCAAGCCGAGCACGCAGGCGCGCGGCATGGTGTTCCGCCTCGACGTCTACGTCGGGGAGCGCGACGTCCACGGCATCGGCTTCTCCGACAACGTCATCTTCCGCAAGCAGTACTACGTCCAGGTCTTCCCGGGGACCCACGCCGAGCTGTTCCTGCACACCGGCGAGCAGTACCTCAGCGAGCAGGGCGACAACGACGCGGCGCGTCTGCGGAAGGTCGCCGCTGCGGCGGCGCACCTGGGCGCGAAGGCACCCGTCCAGCGGCTGGAGGAGATCCGGACGCGGCCCGGCTGGTTCCTCGACGTCGAGGGGACCGGCTTCTCGGGCCGGCTGCGGATCGCGATCGCGGCCAACAGGGACCGCCAGGGCTGAGGGAGCGGTCGCCGGGACGGTGGCCGCGACGGCCGACCTGGTGGTCCGATCCGCTGCTCAGGCCCGGTGGGCCACGTCGACCGACCGCGCCCACCCCGCGACGTCGGCGGGCAGGTCGGGCCGCTCGACCGCCTGCCCGAGCAGCGCGACCACCTGGGGGGCCGGCACCCGCTGCCCGCTCCCCCGGGTCAGGAAGCGTCCGGCGACCAGGCCCCTGGCGACGTGCTGCCCGTCGCGGGTGAAGACCTGCTCCAGGTAGATCACCCGCTCGTCCCACCCGACCACCCGAGTGGTGATCTCGAAGCGCTGCCCCAGGGTGAGCGACCGGCGGTAGCTGACGGTCTGGGCGGCCACGACGGGGTACCACCCCTTCTCCCGCAGCAGGGGGAACCCGCCGAGGTCGGCGATGTAGTGGGTGCGCGCCACGTCCATCATCTGCAGGTAGGTGCCGTTGTTGACGTGCAGGTAGATGTCGAGGTCGGCCGGACGGACCCGCATCGTCGTCACCGACGGGTCGAGCAGGCCCTGACCCGGAACGGCAGGCCGTGGACGCAGGCTGGCACGAAGGAGCTGGATCTGACGGGCCACCGCGCCACCGTACCCGCGCACTAGATGAGTAAGTCCAAGGGCTGTTGCTGGTGTGGCGGGTGTGATCTGGAGCGAGGGTGCCGCAGTGTCGGTGTTGCTAACCCAACATCGAGCTCTGGAGGCTCTCGTGGACACCGACCTGGACACCCTCGCCACTGCACTGTACGTGACCGTCGACGACCTGCTGCTGGCTCATCCCGAGCGCGTACCGGCCCGCCCGGTCGTCGGGATCGCTCCCCGCACCAGCGACGCGGAGATGCTGTCGCTGGCGGTGATGCAAGCCCTGTTGGGCTTCACCAGCGAGGCGCGGTGGTTGCGGCACGCGCGCAGGCACCTGCTCGGGATGTTCCCGCACCTGCCGGGCCAGTCCGGGTACAACAAGCGGCTGCGCAAGCTGGCGCCGACGATGTCCTGGCTGGTCAGCGCCCTGGCCGCCGCCACCAGCGTCGTCGGTGACGAGGTCTGGCTGGTCGACTCCACCCCGGTGGAGTGCGCCCGCTCCCGAGAGACGGTGCACCGCTCCGAGCTGGCCGGGTGGGCCGAGTACGGCTACTGCGCCTCCCACTCCCGCTTCTTCTGGGGACTGCGACTGCACCTGGTCACGACGGTGCACGGGCTGCCCGTGGGGTGGGCGCTGACCGGCGCCAAGACCGACGAACGGCACGCGCTGGCCGACATCCTGCCCGGCCTGCCCGTGCCGGCGGCGGTGCTGGCCGGGGGCAGGCAGGTACTGATCGCGGACAAAAACTACTACGGCAAGAGCTTTGAGGCCGACCTGGAAACCTCCGGGATCGAGCTGCTGCGCCCGGCCCGCAAGGGCGAGGAACCCCGGCCCGGGCAGCGGTTCTTCAAACCTCTGCGCCAGATCATCGAGTCGGTCAACGACACCCTCAAGGGCCAGCTCGACCTGGAACGCCACGGAGGCCGCAGCATCGCCGGCGTCTGCGCACGGATCACCCAACGCCTCCTGGCCATGACCGCCGCCATCTGGCACAACGACGACCTCGGCCAGCACGTCCGCCGCTCCCTGACCGCCTACGACCACTGACCCCCCCTTGGACTTACTCATCTAGGCTCGCGCCCATGTCCCCGCCCCGTCCGAGCACGTCGCAGCGGGTGGCCGCGGCCGCGGTCCACGCCTACACCGCCCTCGGCTCGGTGCTGGCGCTGCTCATGGTGCACCTCGCGTATGCCGGGGAGGTCGCCGCGGTGCTCTGGCTCTTCCTCGTCGCGATGGTCGTCGACGGCACCGACGGCTTCCTGGCGCGCCACCTCCGCGTCAAGGAGGTGCTCCCCGGTCTCGACGGGGCGCTGCTGGACAACATCGTCGACTACCTCACCTACGCCTTCGCGCCGATGGTGCTGCTGTGGAGCGCGGGCTACCTGCCGGGCGGCTGGCTCGGAGGTGTCGTGGCCTCGGTGCCGCTGCTCGCCTCCTGCTACCAGTTCTGCCGCACCGACGCCAAGACCGAGGACCACTTCTTCCTGGGCTTCCCCAGCTACTGGAACGTCGCCGCCTTCTACCTCGTCGTGCTCGACGCCGGCACCGCGGTCACCACGACCGTCCTGCTGGCCCTGGCGGTGATGGTCTTCGTCCCGGTCCGGTACGTCTACCCGTCCCGGACGGAGACCGCATGGTGGCCCACCATGACGCTCACCACGCTGTGGCTGGCCCTGTATGCGGTGATCCTGGCCCGGTACCCCGCGCCGGACGGGTGGCTGGTCGCACTATCCGGCGTCTATCCCCTCTACTACGCGGTCCTGAGCCTGCGCCTCACGCTCGCCCGGCGCCGGGACGACCCACGGGCCCCGGCGACCGGCCCTCACCGCCGAGCGACGTAGTAGCTGTTGATGAAGTCCTCCGGCAGCCGCTCCACCCGCACGTCCCCGAACCCGGCGTCGGCCAGCATCTGCAGCGCCAGCTCGGTGCCCCAGGCGGTCCCGAGGCCGTCGCCGCCGAGCGAGAGCGAGACGGTCATGCAGTGCATGGTGGACACCGCGTAGAGGTACGGCGCCCAGGGCAGCTCGAGGTTGGCGTCGACGTCGCTGGAGGCGTGCATGTCGACCATGAGGAAGGTCCCGTCGGGGTCCAGGTGGGCCTCGACCTGCTCCAGCACCGTGGCCGGGTGGGCCTGGTCGTGGATCGCGTCGAAGGCCGTGATCAGCCCGAACGTCCCCGTCCCGTCCAGGCCGGTGACGTCCCTCACCTCGAACCGGGCGTTGGCCAGGCCCCACTCCTCGGCCTCGCGGCGGGCGAACTCCACGGCATCCTGCGAGAAGTCGTAGCCGACGAGCTCGCTCTCTGGGAACGCCCGCGCCAGTAGGTTGACGGCGTGGCCCCGGCCGCACCCGACGTCGGCCACCCGGATCCCCTCCGCAAGCCGTTCCGGCAGGCCGGGCACGAGCGGCACGATCCGCGGCAGGAGCGCCGCGTCGTTGGTGTCGGCGCTCAGCTCGGCCATCACCTCGTGGAACCGGCCGTACCGCGCGTAGGGAACTCCGCCGCCCCCGGCGAAGCACTCGACCACCTCGCTCTCGACCTCGGCCATCAGCGGCAGGAACTGCATCACCGCGGCCAGGTTGTCGGGTCCCGCTGAGCGCGTCAGGACCGCGGCGTGCTCGGCGGGGAGACGGTAGGTGTCCGCGGACGGGTCGTGCTCCACGACCCGCGCCGTGGTCATCGCGTGCAGCCACTCGCGGACGTAGCGCTCGTGCAGTCCGGCCGCCGCCGCCAGCTGAGGGCTCGTCGCCGGGGGCAGGCCTGCCATCACGTCGAACAGGCCCGTCCGGTGCCCGACGCTGACCATCAGCGCCGTCGACCCCGCGGCCAGCGCGCCGAGCAGCCCGGCGGCGAACTGCTGGACCCGCTGGGGGTCTGGACCGGCCGTGGTGGTGTGCGCGTCGTGGGTGGTCTCGCGGTGGGTGGTCGTGTCCGGGTAGGTGGTCTCGAGGGTCATGGGTCCGTTCCTTCCGTGGAGTCCTGCGGACCCTCCCGACGCTAGGGACGGACGGAGCGGGGCACATCGGCAGAACTGTGCAGACGGTGTGCAGGTGGCGGTCGACGCCGACCGGCCGTCACAGCAGGCCGTGGTCCCGGGCCCAGGTCACCGCCCCGGTGCGCGAGGCGACCCCGGTCTTGACGTAGATGTTGGCCAGGTGCCGCGCGACGGTGCGTTCGCTGATGTGCAGCGCTCCGGCCACCTGCCGGTTGCTGCTCCCGTCGGCGACCGCCGCGACCACCTCCAGCTCCCGCGGCGTCAGCCCGGCCCGGTCAGGCGCACTGCCGTCCAGACCGTCGGTGACGCCCAGCCGCTCCAGCACGGCGGCCGCGCCGTCCCGCTCGCGCCGGGCCGTGTCCCGGTCGCCGAGCGCCTCGTAGGCCACGGCGAGGTCCAGGCCGATCCGGCACACCTGGTAGGGAGCATCCATCCGCCGCCAGCGGACCTGCGACTCCCTCAGGGCCCGCACGGCCTCGGCGGGGCGGTCCCGGACGAGCAGCAGCGCCCCCCGCCAGCGCAGCGCCTCGGCCTGCCACCCCGGGCTGGCGTGGGCGTCGGCGGTCCGGGAGAGCTCGTCGAGGTGCGCCGTCGCGCCGCGCAGGTCGTCCCCCGCCAGGCACACCTCGACCCGGGCGGCGAGGAGCGGCGCGCGGAGCAGGGGTCGGGTCTGTGCCGCGAGCGCCGCGTCGAGGACGGACGCAGCGACCTGGCGGCGACCCCGGTGCAGGCACAGCAGCGCCAGCCCGGGCAGCGGGTCGCGGCCCAGCTCGTGCGCGCGCCGGTATGCCGCGTCCGCTGCGGCCAGGTCGCCCCGGAGCCGGTGCAGCTCACCGAGGCAGTAGTGCGCCTCCCCCGCCACCCCGACGTCCAGCGGCTCCAGGTCGGTGGCCGCCTGCCGGGCCTCCTCCTCGGCGCGGTCCCACTCACCGTGCACCATCCGCAGCTGGGCGCGGTGGACCCGGCAGATACCGGTGAAGAGCACCGCCGGTGTGTGACCCTCGCACCACCGCTCGGTCAGGGTCGTCCAGCGCTGCGCACGCGGGAGGTCGCGCAGCTCGAAGCAGAGCGACATCGTGTCGCAGTAGAGGAGCCCCACCCACTCGGGAGCGACCTCCCCGGCCTGCACCGGCAGCATGGCCTCGTCGACGTCGCGCAGCCCCTGCTCGGTCCGGCCCTCGTGGACGGCCACGCACCCGCACAGGAAGCGGCTGAGCGCCACCACCGTCGCCAGTCCGTGCTCCTCGCCCAGCGCGAGCGCCTCCCGAGCCAGCCGTCCGGCGGCCCGCAGGTCACCGGAGGACAGGGCCCCCTGGGCGTCGGCCGCCAGCAGAAGGCCGCGCTCGGGTGCCTCCGGCACCTCCGCGAAGAGTCGCCGGGCACGGGCCATCCACCCGATCCCCACCTCCGCCCGGCCCCGCACGACCTCGGTGTAACCCAGCTCGAAGGCCACCAGCGCAGCCTCGACGGGTCGCTCCTCCGCAAGGAGGCGCCGGTGCAGCTCCGCGCTGGCGGCGGCATACTCGTCCACCTCGCCCAACCACCAGCAGGTGTCCACCAGCAGACCCAGGTCCTCGGTGCCCAGCTCCCCGGCCGCCCGGAACTCCTCGCGCGCCGCGGCCCAGCGGTGCTGCCCGCACGCCGCGCGGGCCGCCTCCAGGGACTCGTCCTCGGTCATCGTCCACCCACCTCGACCGATCATGGCAGCAGCGCCCCGGACTGTCACGACCCGCAGGCGTCGGTTGCTCTCGCGGCGCGGCCGACGCGGCCGCATACTCCCTCCATGGACGTCGCCAGGATGGCGCGCCGCGGCGCCGACCTGTGCCACGCCGTGGCCGAGGGGCACGAGGTGATGCCCGAGGTGCTGCGGCTGCTGGCCGACGGTGTCGGCACCGACATGGTGTCGTGGTCCTGCATCCAGCTCAACGGGACCGGCACCCAGCTCCTCCAGCACGGGCGCGGCCCGCTGGAGCAGCCCGGGATGGCCGAGTGGGAACGGCTGCTGCCCACGCACCCCTACGCCACCCACCTGATCACCGATCCGGCCCCGCGGACGAGGCTGACCGACGTGGTCGACCTGGTGCAGTTCCAGCGCAGCGAGGTGTACCAGGTGCTGCTGGCTCCCACGGGCGACCGCTACCAGGCCGCCTTCGTGCTCGACCGGTCGCCGGAGGAGCTGACCCTGCTCTCGTTGTGGCGGGTCCGGCGCGACTTCACCGACGAGGAGGTGGCCCCGGTCGAGCGGCTGGCGGCCGCGCTCGCGGCCAGCGCGCGGGTCCGCGACAACCTCGAGGCGCTGCGGGGGATGGCCGAGGCGGACCCGGCGACGCCGCTGACCCCGCGACAGACCCAGGTCGTCGCGCTCGTGGCCCTGGGTCTGACGAACGAGCAGGCCGCCCGGAGGCTCGGGCTGTCGCCGCGCACCGTGCGCAAGCACCTGGAGTCACTCTTCGCCCGGACCGGGGCGACGTCCCGCACCGAGCTGGCCGTGCTGTGGCGCGAGTCGGTGCGGACGGGGATGCCGCTGGGTCCTCTGCGGTGACCCGGCTCCGCCGGGTCGGGGCGCCCCGAGCGCGCCCCGACCTGCGGAGCCTCCAGACCCAGGGTGCCCCTGCGCCGCGCCCGGGCGGAAGGTGGCGCTTCGGCCACCCCGGGAGGGCGCGGGGCCCCACTAGAGTTTCGACATGTCGCACGCGCACGGTCAGGACCACCAGCACGACCACGACTCCCCCGGGTCCAGCGAGCTCTCGGAGATGGACGCCCGCGTCCGGGCGCTGGAGACCCTGCTGACCGAGCGCGGGCTGGTCGACCGGGAGGCGCTGGACGCGGTCGTCGAGCGCTACGAGCACGAGGTCGGGCCGCACAACGGCGCACAGGTCGTCGCCCGGGCGTGGGTCGACCCCGACTACCGCCGCTGGCTCCTGGAGGACGCCGACGCGGCGATCGCCTCGCTGGGCCACGTCGGTCGTCAGGGCGAGCACATGGTCGCCGTGGAGAACACCCCTGAGCTGCACAACATGGTGGTCTGCACGCTGTGCTCGTGCTACCCGTGGCCGGTCCTGGGTCTGCCACCGGTCTGGTACAAGTCTCCTGCCTACCGGGCCAAGGCCGTCGTCGACCCGCGCGGCGTGCTGGCCGACTTCGGGGTCACCCTCCCCGCGGGCACCCGGATCAAGGTGTGGGACTCCACCTCCGAGGTGCGCTACCTCGTCCTCCCCCGTCGGCCGGAGGGCACCGAGCACCTGACCGAGGACCAGCTCGCAGCCCTCGTCACCCGGGACAGCATGATCGGCACCGGGCTGGCGTCCGCCGCCGCTCCGTCCGCGTCCGAGGGGGCCTGACGTGGACGGCGTGCACGACCTCGGCGGGATGCACGGCTTCGGACCGGTGCGCCCCGAGGCGGACGAGCCGACCTTCCACGCCGACTGGGAGCGCCGGGCGCTCGCGCTCACGCTGGCCACGGGTGCCCTGGGCCGGTGGAACATCGACCAGATGCGCCACGTGCGGGAGTCGCTGCCGCCGGCCGTCTACCTCACCAGCAGCTACTACCGGATCTGGACCCTGGGGCTGGAGCGGGCCGTCGCCGCGCTGGGGCTGCTCGAGCGCGACGACCTGGAGGCGCGGTCCGCGGAGCAGCTGCGGAAGGGGTTCTCCACTCCCGGCAGCTACGAGCGTCCGACCTCCCGGCCGCCCGCCTTCGCAGCGGGACAGCAGGTGCGGGCCAGGAACATCCACCCCCGTGGGCACACCCGCCTGCCCCGGTACGCCCGCGGCCACGTCGGCACCGTCGTGGCGGTCCACGGTGCGCACGTCTTCCCGGACCGGCACGCGGCACCGCTCGGCCGGCCGGCGGAAGAGGCGCCCGAGTGGCTCTACACCGTCGACTTCCCCGCCCGCGAGCTCTGGGGGGAGGAGGCCGACCCGACGGTGACCGTCTCGGTCGACGCGTGGGAGCCCTACCTGGAGGTGCCGGCATGAGCACCGCGGCCCGGACGCTGGCCTCGATCTCGGCCGCGTGCGGCGAGAGCCTGCCCCTGCCGCCCCGTGGCGACGAGCAGGTCTTCGCCGCGCCCTGGCAGGCGCAGGTGTTCGCGATGACCGTGGCCCTGCACGAGCGCGGGATCTTCACCTGGCCCGAGTGGGCAGACGTCCTGGCGCGCCACGTCGCCCGCGGCGCCGCCGACGGCGCCGACTACTACGAACGCTGGGAGGACGCGCTCGAGGAGCTGCTGCACACCCGCGGGATCGCCACCGCCGCCGAGGTGGGCCGCGCCACGCGGGCCTGGCACGAGGCCGCCGCGCGCACCCCGCACGGGCAGCCGATCGAGCTGTAGCCGGCCCTCAGGGTCCGGTGCGGGTGCCCACCGTCACCGGCGGCGGGCGCCGCCAGCGGGAGGTCAGCCGGCGGCGTCCGGCACGGGGCCGGTGCTGCTGCGCACCACGAGCGCGGGTGAGACGAGCACCTCGGGCTCGACCGGCAGTCCCTCGACGAGCTTGAGCAGCTGCTCGATGCCCACCTCGCCCGCCCGCCGGAACTCCTGCTCGACCGTGGTCAGGGGCGGGAAGTACCACCCGCTCTCGGGAGTGTTGTCGTAGCCGACGACGCTGACGTCGGCGGGGACGCGCAGACCCGCCCCGCAGAGGGCGGACAGCAGCCCCAGGGCCATCTGGTCGTTGGCCGCGTAGACCGCCGTCACCCCCGCCGCCTGCATCCGGGGCCAGGCCTCGAAGCCCGACCGGGCCGACCAGTCCCCGTCGACGCGCACGCCGCCGTCCAGGCCGTGGTCGGCGAGCACCCTCTCCCAGCCCACCGTGCGCAGCCGCGCCTCCGACCAGTCGGCGGGACCGGCCACGTGCCCGATCCGCGTGTGCCCCAGCGAGGCCAGGTGCTCCCCGGCCAGGGCTCCACCGGTCTCGTTGTCGCTGGCGACGAGCGGCCGTCCGGGGAGGCGCGCCTCCAGCGCCAGGACGGGCAGGTCGTCCGGCAGCACGGAGTCGACCAGCTCGGCCTGCTCGTCCGTCGGTGCGACCACCACCAGCCCCTCCACCTCGCGCTGCAGGAGGTCGTCCAGGACGGCGCGCGACTGCCGGGGCTCGAGCCCGGCGAGGGAGACGGAGTATGGCGTGTAGCGGCGCGCGCGGGCGGCGGCCTCGACCGCCTGGATGGTCGACATGGGACCGAAGTAGGGCCCGACGAAGGTGACCACCCCCACGGCCCGGGTCCGGCGGGCGGCGAGGCTGCGGGCGGAGGCGCTGGGCCGGTAGCCGAGCCGGGTCATCGCCTCGCGCACCCGGCGCTCGGTCGCCTCGGCCACGTTGGGCGCCGCGTTGACCACCCGGGAGACGGTCTGGTGGGACACGCCCGACTCGCGGGCGACGTCGTACATCGTCGGACGCCCCTTGTGCGCACCCATGACGCCATCCTTCCACGCCCAGGACCGGAGCCCCGTGACCGGATCGTGATCTGTCGGCCCCTTGACAGGAACCGGGTTGTGAGCGCTAACGTACCGCTCAGCGTTAGCGCTCACAACCACCCGGACCGGGTGCTGCGGGCGACCACCTCGACGGCGAGGAAGGAGCTCGATGAACATCGCCGAAGCACCCCGGCCGACGGGTCCGGACGCCCTCGTGGTGGGGGTCGACTACGGCACCCTGTCGGGCCGCGCGGTCGTCGTGCGGGCCGCCGACGGCCAGATCCTGGGATCGGCCGTGCACCCCTACCCGCACGCCGTGATGGAGGAGGCGCTGACCGCGGGCCCCTCCGCCGGCGCACCCCTTCCCCCCGACTGGGCCCTGCAGGTGCCCGCGGACTACGTCGAGGTGCTCACGGTCGCCGTGCCCGCCGCCCTGCGCCAGGCGCGCGAGGAGCACGGGGTGCAGGCCGACCAGGTGGTGGGGATCGCGACGGACTTCACCGCGTGCACCATGGTGCCCACGACCGAGGACGGCACGCCGCTGAACGAGCTGCCCGGGCTGGCCGACCGTCCGCACGCCTACGTCAAGCTCTGGAAGCACCACGCCGCCCAGCCGCACGCCGACCGGATCAACACCCTGGCGCACGAGCGCGGCGAGCCGTGGATCAGCCGCTACGGCGGGCTGATCTCCTCGGAGTGGGAGTTCGCCAAGGGCCTGCAGCTGCTCGAGGAGGACCCCGAGGTCTACGCCACGATGCAGCACTGGGTCGAGGCCGCCGACTGGATCGTCTGGCAGCTGTGCGGTGACTACGTCCGCAACGCCTGCACGGCCGGCTACAAGGGCATCCGACAGGACGGGGCCTACCCCTCCCCCGACTTCCTGTCCGCCCTCGACCCCGGTTTCGCCGACTTCGTCTCCGACAAGCTCGAGCACCGCATCGGCCAGCTGGGAGAGCAGGCCGGCCGGCTCACGGCGCAGGCCGCCTCCTGGACCGGCCTTCCCGAGGGCATCGCGGTCGCGGTCGGCAACGTCGACGCCCACGTCACCGCGCCCGCGGCCGGTGCCGTCGAGCCCGGCCAGATGGTCGCGATCATGGGCACCTCCACCTGCCACGTCATGAACGGGGACGCCCTGGCCGAGGTCCCCGGCATGTGCGGGGTCGTCGACGGTGGCATCGTCGAGGGGCTGTGGGGCTACGAGGCCGGCCAGTCCGGCGTGGGCGACATCTTCGGCTGGTTCGTCGACCACGGCGTTCCCGGCAGCTACCACGAGGAGGCCGCCGCCCGCGGCATCTCGACGCACGAGCTGCTCACCGAGAGGGCCGCCGCCCAGCAGGTCGGCGAGCACGGTCTCGTCGCGCTGGACTGGCACTCGGGCAACCGCTCGGTCCTGGTCGACCACGAGCTCTCCGGCCTGGTCCTCGGCCAGACCCTGGCCACGCGGGCGGAGGACGTCTACCGCGCCCTGCTCGAGGCGACCGCCTTCGGCACGCGCGTCATCGTCGAGACCTTCCAGGACGCCGGCGTGCCCGTCACCGAGTTCATCGTCGCCGGCGGCCTGCTGAAGAACCCCCTGCTCATGCAGATCTACGCCGACGTCACCCGCCTGCCGCTGTCGACCATCGCCACCGACCAGGGACCCGCGCTCGGGTCGGCCATCCACGCCGCCGTCGCGGCCGGCGTCCATCCCGACGTCCGGACCGCGGCCGCCGCGATGGGCAAGGTCGACCGGGCCGTCTACACCCCCGACCCCGAGCGGGCCGCCCGCTACGACCGGCTCTTCGCCGAGTACCGCCTGCTCCACGACCACTTCGGGCGCGGCGGCAACGACGTCATGCGCCGGCTGCGGGCGCTGCGCCGGGAGGCGCACGCCCCCGCCGGAGCCGTCGCGGAGGTGCCCCGGTGACGCTGGCGGCATACTCCTCCGCGGTCCGGGACGAGGTCGCCCGCGTGCGCGAGGTCGTGGCCCGCCTGCACGCCGAGCTGCCCCGGTGGGAGCTCGTCGTGTGGACCGCCGGCAACGTCTCGCAGCGGGTGCCGGGCGCCGACCTGTTCGTCATCAAGCCCAGCGGCGTCGGCTACGACGAGCTCTCCCCGGAGGCCATGGTGGTCTGCGACCTGGACGGCGTCCTCGTCGACGGCGACCGCGCCCCCTCCTCCGACACCGCCGCCCACGCCTACGTCTACCGGCACCTGCCCGAGGTGGGCGGGGTCGTGCACACCCACTCCACGTATGCCGTGGCCTGGGCCGCGCGCGGCGAGGAGATCCCCTGCGTGCTGACGATGATGGCCGACGAGTTCGGCGGGCCGGTCCCGGTGGGCCCGTTCGCGCTCATCGGGGACGACTCCATCGGCCGCGGCATCGTGGAGACCCTGCGCCGCTCGCGCAGCCGGGCCGTCCTCATGCAGAACCACGGACCGTTCACCGTCGGCCCCGACGCGCGCGCCGCGGTCAAGGCGGCCGTCATGGTCGAGGAGGTGGCCCGCACCGTGCACGTCGCCCGCCAGCTGGGCGAGCCGCTGCCCATCCCCCGGGCCGACGTCGACCGGCTCTACGAGCGCTACCAGCACGTCTACGGCCAACCGGCCGCCGCCCCGACCCAGGAGAGCACCCGATGACCAAGCCCTTCGGCGAGCAGGAGATCTGGTTCTGCACCGGCAGCCAGGACCTCTACGGCGAGGACACCCTGCGCCAGGTCGCGGAGCAGTCCCGGGCCATCGCCGACCAGCTGGACGCCTCCACGCACGTGCCGGCCCGGGTGGTGTGGAAGCCGGTGCTCAAGGACCGGGAGGCCATCCACCGGCTGGCCCTGGAGGCCAACGCCGACCCGCGGTGCATCGGCGTCGTCGCCTGGATGCACACCTTCTCCCCGGCCAAGATGTGGATCGCCGGGCTGGGCGCCCTGGACGTGCCGCTGCTCCACCTGCACACCCAGGCCGACGTCGAGCTGCCGTGGTCGACGATCGACATGGACTTCATGAACCTCAACCAGGCCGCGCACGGCGACCGGGAGTTCGGCTACATCCAGAGCCGGATGGGCGTGCGGCGCACCATCGTCGCCGGTCACTTCTCGCACGAGCCGGTGCAGCGGCGGGTGGGCACCTGGGTCCGGGCCGCCGCCGGCTGGGCCGCGACCCGCGACCTGCGGCTGGTCCGCTTCGGGGACAACATGCGCAACGTCGCGGTCACCGAGGGCGACAAGACCGAGGCGGAGATCCGTTTCGGGGTCTCGGTCAACACCTGGGGAGTGAACGACCTGGCGGCGGCCGTCGACCAGGTCGCCGACACCGAGGTGGACGCGCTGGTGGCGGAGTACGAGGACCTCTACGACGTCGCCCCCGAGCTGCGGCGCGGTGGCGGGCGGCACGCCTCGCTGCGCCACGGGGCGGCCCAGGAGCTGGCCCTGCTGGCCTTTCTGGAGTCGGTCGGCGCCTCCGCCTTCACGACCACCTTCGAGGACCTGGGTGCGCTGCGGCAGCTGCCCGGCCTGGCGGTCCAGCGGCTCATGGCCGCCGGCTACGGCTTCGGTGCCGAGGGCGACTGGAAGACCGCCATCCTCGTGCGGGCCGCGAAGGTCATGGGCGAGGGGCTGCCGGGCGGGGCCTCCCTGATGGAGGACTACACCTACGACCTCACGCCCGGGAAGGAGCTCATCCTCGGGGCGCACATGCTCGAGATCTGCCCCTCCCTGACCACCGCGCGGCCCAGCCTGCAGATCCACCCGCTGTCCATCGGCGACCGGGAGGACCCGGTGCGCCTGGTCTTCTCCGCCGACCCCGGCGAGGGCGTGGTCGTGGCGATGTCGGACCTGCGCGACCGCTTCCGGCTCACGGCCAACGTCGTCGACGTCGTCGAGCCGGTGCAGGACCTGCCCCGCCTGCCGGTCGCCCACGCCGTCTGGCGCCCCCGTCCGGACCTGGCCACCTCGGCCGAGTCCTGGATGCTCGCCGGCGCGGCCCACCACACGGTCCTGTCCACCCAGCTGCCGGTCGAGGCCTTCGAGATCTTCGCCGACATCGCCGGCACCGAGCTGCTCGTCATCGACGAGGAGACCACCGCGCGGGGGTTCGCCCGCGAGGTGCGCTGGAACCAGGCCTACCACCGGCTGGCCCAGGGGATGTGAGGCCGGACCGACGAGCAGCACGACCAGCACGACCACCCGCCACCCGTACGACGCAGGACCCACGCACCACCGACGCAGGACCCACGCACCACCATCAAGGAGTGAACATGTCCATTCGAATCCGGCGGATCACCGCCATCGCAGCGGCCGGAACCCTGGCCCTCGGACTGACCGCCTGCGGCGGCGAGGGCGCGGGCGACACCGGCGACGACGACACCGGGGCCACCGGTGGGGAGGCCGCCGCCGGCGGCGAGGACGTCACCGTCGGGGTCGCCATGCCCACGCAGACGTCCGAGCGCTGGATCGCCGACGGCGAGTCCGTCCAGGCGGGCCTGGAGGAGGCCGGCTACCAGGTCGACCTGCAGTTCGCCAACGACGACATCCCCACCCAGAGCCAGCAGATCGACCAGATGATCACCAACGGCGCCGACGCCCTGGTCATCGCCGCGATCGACGGCACCGCCCTGTCCAGCCAGCTGGACGCGGCGGCCGCGGCCGACATCCCGGTCATCTCCTACGACCGTCTCATCCGGGACAGCGAGAACGTCGACTTCTACGTCACCTTCGACAACTACAACGTCGGCGTCCAGCAGGCGACCTCCCTGCTGGTCGGTCTGGGCATCCTCGACAAGGACGGCAACGAGACCGACGAGGAGGGCCCCTTCAACATCGAGCTCTTCGCCGGGTCGCTGGACGACAACAACGCGCACTTCTTCTGGGACGGCGCGATGGACACGCTGCAGCCCTACATGGACTCCGGCGTCCTGGAGGTGCCGTCCGGGCAGACCGACATCGAGCAGGCGGCCACCCTCCGGTGGCAGCAGGAGACCGCCCAGCGCCGGATGGAGGACCTGCTGACCAGCTCCTACGCCGGCGGCAGCGAGCCCCTCGCCGGTGTCCTGTCCCCCTACGACGGGCTGTCCCGCGGCATCATCACCGCGCTGCAGAACGCCGGCTACGGCGACACCATCGAGGACGGACTGCCCGTGGTCACCGGTCAGGACGCCGAGATCGCCTCGGTCAAGCTGATCGCCGACGACGTGCAGTTCTCGACCATCTTCAAGGACACCCGCAAGCTGGCCGACCAGGCCGTGGTCACGGTGGAGTCGTTCCTGGGCGGCTCGGAGCCGGAGGCCAACGACACCGAGAGCTACGACAACGGCGTCAAGGTCGTCCCGTCCTTCCTCCTGGAGTCGGACATCGTCTACGAGGACAACATCCAGAGCCTGCTCGTCGACTCCGGCTACTGGACCGCCGAGGAGGTCGAGTCGGGCGTCGCCGAGTGACCCCGACCCGCCGGCCCGGCCGCAGCTGCGGCCGGGCCGGCGGGACCGCACCGGCGTCTCTCGCCCGCGCCCGCGCCCGCGCACACCCCATACCCCTCCCTGCCCCCAGATCCGCCACCGGCCCCGAGTGAGGACCGTCGCATGACCGACACCATCCTGCAGATGCGGGACATCACCAAGACCTTCCCCGGCGTGAAGGCGCTCGAGAACGTCAGCCTCGACGTCCGACGCGGCGAGATCCACGCCATCTGCGGCGAGAACGGCGCGGGCAAGTCCACGCTGATGAAGGTGCTCTCCGGGGTCTACCCGCACGGCACCTACGACGGGCAGATCCTGCTGGACGGGCAGGAGGTGTCCTTCTCCCGGATCAACGACAGCGAGGAGAAGGGCATCGTCATCATCCACCAGGAGCTGGCCCTGGTCCCCCACCTGTCGGTCGCCGAGAACATGTACCTCGGCAACGAGCGCCGGGGGACCCTGGGGCTGATCGACTGGCACCAGACCAACGCCGACGCGGCCGAGCTGATGAGGCGCGTGGGCCTGCGCGAGCAGCCGGTCACCCAGATCGGGCACCTGGGCGTGGGCAAGCAGCAGCTGGTCGAGATCGCCAAGGCCCTGTCCAAGGACGTCCGGCTGCTGATCCTCGACGAGCCCACCGCCGCGCTGAACGACCGGGACTCCGAGCACCTCCTCGGCCTGCTGCGCCAGCTCAACGAGCAGGGCGTGACCTGCATCATGATCTCGCACAAGCTCAACGAGATCGCCGAGATCGCCGACCGCACCACGATCATCCGGGACGGGCACACGGTGGAGACGCTCGACATGAGCGACCCCGCCTCGACCCAGGACCGGATCATCCGGGGCATGGTCGGCCGCGACCTGGAGCACCGCTACCCCGAGCGCACGCCCCAGATCGGCGAGGAGCTGTTCCGGGTGGAGGGGTGGACCGTGGACCACCCGACCCAGTCCGGTCGTCGGATCGTCGAGGACGCCTCCCTCACCGTGCGGGCCGGCGAGGTCGTCGGCATCGCCGGCCTCATGGGCGCCGGACGCACCGAGCTGGCGATGAGCATCTTCGGGCGCACGTGGGGCCGGTACGTCTCCGGCAAGACCTACCTGCGCGGCGAGGAGGTCCGCATGCGCAGCGTCTCCGACGCCATCGAGGCCGGCGTGGCCTACGCCACCGAGGACCGCAAGCGCTACGGGCTGAACCTCATCGACGACGTCCGGCACAACACGACCGCGGCGGCCCTGTCGAGGATCTCCCGCGCCGGCTGGGTCAACGGGCTCGAGGAGCTCAAGGTCGCCAACCAGTACCGCGAGGACCTGAACACCAGGACCCCCTCGGTGCTCACCCCCGTCGGCAAGCTGTCCGGCGGCAACCAGCAGAAGGTCGTCCTCGCCAAGTGGCTGATGACCGAGCCCGAGGTGCTCATCCTCGACGAACCCACCCGCGGCATCGACGTCGGGGCCAAGTTCGAGATCTACACGATCATCAACCGGATGGTCGGGGAGGGCAAGGGCGTGCTGGTCATCTCCTCCGAGCTGCCCGAGCTGCTCGGCGTCTGCGACCGCATCTACACCCTCGCCTCCGGGCGCATCACCGGTGAGCTCCCGACGCAGGAAGCCACCCAGGAACGGCTCATGGCCCTCATGACCATGGAGAAGGAGACTGCCCGATGACCGGGACGATGAACCTCAAGGACCTCCTCACCCACAACCTGCGCCAGAGCGGGATCCTGTTCGCCTTCGTGGTGATCGTGGGGATGTTCGCGCTGCTGCACCCCAACTTCCTCTCGCCGGGGAACATCTCCAACATCGTCCTGCAGTACTCCTACATCCTCATCCTGGCGATCGGCATGATCATCGTCATCATCGGCGGTCACATCGACCTGTCGGTGGGATCGTTGGTGGCCCTCACCGGGGCGACCTCCGCGGTGGTCGTCGTGCAGAACGGCCAGCCCTGGTGGCTCGGCGCGCTCGCCGCGCTGGTGGTCGGCGTGCTGGCCGGGATGTGGCAGGGCTTCTGGGTCGCCTACGTCGGCATCCCCGCCTTCATCGTCACCCTCGCCGGGATGCTCATCTTCCGCGGGCTGACCTTCCTGGTCCTGGACAACATCTCGCTGTCACCCTTCGGCGGCACCTACTACGAGATCGCCAACGGCTTCCAGAACGGGCTGCTCGGCGGACGGGGCGTGGACGTCTTCACCCTGGTCATCTTCGCCGTCGCCGTGGCGGGGTATGCCGTGAACGCCTGGCGCAACCGGCGCGCGGCCATCGCCTACCAGCAGGAGGTCGTGGCGCTGCCGCTCTTCATCCTCAAGACCGTCTTCGTCGCCGCCGTCGTCATGTGGTTCGCCTACCAGCTCGCCTCCAGCCGCGGCCTGCCCAACGTGCTGATCCTGCTGGCCATCCTCGTCCTGGTCTACGGGCTGATCACCCAGAAGACGGTCTTCGGCCGCAACGTCTACGCGATCGGCGGCAACCTGCACGCCGCCCAGCTCTCGGGCGTGAAGGTCAAGAAGGTCAACTTCCTCATCTTCGTCAACATGGGCCTGCTGGCGGCCGTCGCCGGCATCGTCTACTCCTCCCGGATGAACGGTGCCCAGCCCGGGGCCGGCAACATGTTCGAGCTCGACGCCATCGCCGCCTGCTTCATCGGCGGGGCCGCGGTCACCGGTGGGATCGGCCGGGTGGGCGGTGCCATGATCGGTGGCCTGATCATGGCGGTCATGAGCAACGGGATGCAGCTGATGGGCATCGACCAGTCGGTCCAGCAGGTCGTCAAGGGCCTGGTGCTGCTGCTGGCCGTCGCCTTCGACGTCTGGAACAAGCGCCGTGCCGGAAACTGAGGAGAGTCGTATGGAGCACCGTCCCGTCCCGCGTCTGGACCGCGAGCTGAGCGTGATCGGGCTGGGCTGCTGGCAGCTCGGCGCCGACTGGGGGCAGGTGTCGGAGGAGCGGGCCCTGGAGATCCTCGCGGCCGCCGCCGACGCCGGCGTGACCTTCCTCGACACCGCCGACGTCTACGGCGACGGCCGGTCGGAGTCCCTGGTCGGCCGGTTCGTCCACGGGCGCGGCCGGGCCGGGTTCGTGGTCGCCACCAAGATGGGCCGGCGGGCGGACCCGCACGAGGCCGAGCAGTACACCCCCGACGCCCTGCGCCGGTGGAACGACCGCTCCCGCGAGCTGCTCGGCGACGACACGCTGGACCTGGTCCAGCTGCACTGCCCTCCCCCGGCGGTCTACGCCCGGGACGACCTGTTCGACACCCTCGACGAGATGGTCGACGAGGGACGGATGAAGGCCTACGGCGTCTCGGTCGAGACCGCCGACGAGGCGCTGTCGGCCATCGCCCGACCCCGGGTGGCCACCGTGCAGATCATCCTCAACGTCCTGCGCCGCAAACCGCTGGAGCGGGTCACCGGGGCGGCCGCCGAGGCGGGCGTGGGCATCATCGCCCGGGTCCCCCTCGCCTCGGGCCTGCTCACGGGCAAGTTCGACGAGTCCTCCACCTTCGCCGCCGACGACCACCGCCAGTTCAACCGGCACGGTGAGGCCTTCGACGTCGGCGAGACCTTCGCCGGGGTGCCCTACGAGGTCGGTGTCGCGGCGGCCCGGGAGTTTGCCGCGATCGAGGGGGCCGCGGGCTCCACCCCCGCTCAGCGGGCCCTGCGCTGGATCGTCGACCAGCCCGGGGTCACCACCGCCATCCCTGGGGCGAGCTCCCCCGACCAGGCCCGCGCCAACGCCGCCGCCGCCTCGCTGCCGCCCACCGCCCCCGAGGACGCGGCCGCCTACGAACGGCTCTACGACCGGCACGCGCGGGAGCACGTCCACCACCGCTGGTAGACCGGCCGACCGGCAGACCGGCAGCCCTCCGGGGCCGACCCCGGCGCGCGTCGGCGGCATCGGCCAGACTGGAGCCAGGCCGACCGGAGGAGACACGATGCGACGGACCATCTTCACCGAGGACCACGAGGCGTTCCGGGCCTCGGTCCGCGGGTTCGTCGACCGCGTGCTGCGGCCCCGGGCGGAGGAGATGGTCCGGGAGCGGACCATCCCCGCCGACGTCTGGACCGAGGCGGGCCGCCAGGGGCTCTTCGGCCTGGAGATCCCCGAGGAGCACGGCGGTGCCGGCGCCGGGGACTACCGCTTCAACGCGGTCCTGTCCGAGGAGCAGGCCCGCTTCAGCTTCGCGGTCTCCTCCTGCTTCGGCATCCACGCCGACATCTGTCCTCCCTACCTCGTCGACCTCGGCACCGAGGAGCAGAAGGCGCGCTGGCTCCCCGGCATCGCCAGCGGGGAGCAGGTCGTCGGCATCGCCATGACCGAGCCCTCCGGCGGCAGCGACCTGGCCGCGCTGCGCACGAGCGCGGTGCGCGCCCAGGACGGGTCCGGCGACTGGCTGGTCGACGGCTCCAAGACGTTCATCACCAACGGCCACCGGTGCGACCTGGTCGTCGTCGCCGCCCGCACGGACCCCGCGGCGGGCGCCCGGGGCATCACGCTGTTCGTGCTGGAGGCCGGCATGCCCGGGTTCACCAAGGGCGGCAAGCTCGACAAGGTGGGCCAGGACGAGGCGGACACCTGCGAGCTCTTCTTCGACGGCGTCCGGGTGCCGGACCACCACCGCCTCGGCGCGCAGGGTCAGGGCTTCGTGGCCATGATGGAACGACTGCCCCAGGAACGGGTCGGGGCCGCGGTCGCCAACACCGCCCACGCCGCCCAGATCCTCACCGAGACGATCGACTACGCCAAGGAGCGGCAGGCGTTCGGCCGCCCGATCGGGACCTTCCAGCACACCCGGTTCCGGATCGCCGAGCTGGTCACCGCGGTCGAGGTCACCAGGGCCTTCGTCGACCAGTGCGTCCTGGCCCACGCCGAGGGCCGGCTCACCGGCGTCGACGCCGCGAAGGCGAAGTGGTGGTCCTCGCGGATGCAGAACGACGTGCTCGACGAGTGCGTGCAGCTGTGGGGCGGCTACGGCTACATGAACGAGTACCGGGTCGCCCGGGCCTGGCGGGACGCCCGGGTCAGCACGATCTGGGCCGGCTCCAACGAGATCATGAAGGAGATCATCGGTCGCAACCTGGGGCTGGCCTGACGCAGAACGGAGGCACCCCGTGACTGGTAGCGTCGCTGCCCATCTCGGGACCCCCGGTCGAGGAGCAAGCGATGGAGCCGACGCACGGAACCGCCACCCCCCGGTCGCCCCGACACGCGCTCATCCTGCCCAACCCCGAGGTCGGGGACGACGCCCCCGCGATGGTGGAGTATGCCGTCGCCGCCGAGGAGTCGGGGTGGGACGGCGTCTTCATGTGGGACGTGCTGGTCTGGCCGGCCGCGCCGGACGCGCTCGGGCGGGCCGGTGACCCGGAGCACTTCCGCCCGGAGACGTACGCCGCCCAGATCGACCCGGTCATCACGCTGGCCGGCATCGCCACCCGCACCGAGCGGATCACCCTGGGCACCTGGATCGTCCCGGCGGCACGGCGCCAGCCCTGGCAGCTGGCCCGCGACCTGGCGACGCTGGACCGCCTCTCCCGCGGACGGGTGGTGCTGGGCGTCGGGCTCGGCCGCCGCGCCGAGTACGACCTCTTCGGCGAGGAGTGGGACCCCCGGCGGGTGGGCCGGCGCTACGACGAGACCCTGGAGCTGCTGTCCCGCTTCTGGAGCGGCGAGCGGGTCACCTTCCACGGCGAGTTCTTCGACGTCGACGACGTGGCCCTGCTGCCCACCCCCGCGCAGCGGCCGCGCATCCCGATCCTCGTGGCGGCCTTCTGGCCCAACCGCCGGCCGGTGCGCCGGGCCGGCCGGTGGGACGGGCTCATGCCCGTCGTCGACCCGGACCCGGACGGCCCGGACCTGGCGGCGCTGATGACCTACTACCGCCAGGTGGCCGAGGAGCCCGGCGAGGTCTTCCTCTACGTCGACGCCCCCGCCCTGACGGACGCGCGGGTCGCGTCCTACGGCGAGCTGGGCGTCACCTGGCTCGCCTCCGACCTCATCACCGGCCGGCGGTCCTCCAGGGAGAACCTGGCCGCGATCAGGAGGGGCCCGCCGCCCTGGTGAGCCGCACCCGCGGGCCGGATCACCCCTGCGGGTCGGCCAGCAGCCGTGCCTTGGCCGCGGCGAACTCCTCGTCGGTCAGCGCTCCCCGCTCGTGCAGGTCGGCCAACGCCGCCAGGTGCACCACCAGCGGGTGGTCCGACCGGGCCCGCGGGCCGCCGGGCCGCGGCGCGGGGACGTCGTCCTGCGGCGACCCGTCCTCCCGGTCTCCTCCGGCCAGTGGCGGTGCGACCACCGGGATCACGGGCATGCCGCCGGAACCGGTGCGGGCGAGCACCTCCTCCAGCCGGTTGAAGGTCTGCCCGGTGAAGGTCAACGTCCCCAGGTTGACCTCGTCCTCGTCCGTGACCGCCGTCACCAGACCGGCGCTGAACACCTTCTGCCGCTCGATCCGGACGTCGGTGACGCGGGCACGGTCGACCTCGTCCACGACCGGCATGCCGACGTGCTGGTCGCCCAGCGTCAGCAGCCGGCGGTCCGTCACGACGAGCAGGGCCACCGACCGTCGGAAGCGGGTCACGGGGAACACCCCGAGCACCTGCTCCCCCGGCAGCAGGTTGAGGCGCAGCGACTGCCGGGCGACCGGCAGCAGCCACTGCACCTTCGGGTCGACGTATGCCGTGTCCTCCACCGGCCACCCGGACGTCTGCTCCCGCACGCATTTCCTCCCTGGTCCCTGACCACGCTCACCCCGCGGCCCGACGCAGACCCTATCGTCGCGTGGACGGTGCGTCGGCCCCGGCGGACCGGGCGGTGAACCGGACCTCCTGACCCGGCCGCAGCTGGGCGCACCGGTCGACGGCGTCGTCGTCGACGTACGCCATGACCGGGTAGCCGCCCGTCACCGGGTGGTCGGCCAGGAAGAGCACCGGCTGTCCCGACGGCGGGATCTGCACCGCCCCCCGCAGCATCCCCTCGCTCGTCAGCTCGCCCGAGCGCTCCCGCTCCAGCGGTGTGCCCTCCAGCCGCACGCCCACCCGGTTGGACTTGGGATCCACGACGTAGGTCTGCGACAGGAACAGCTCCCACGCCTCGTCCTCGAACCAGTCGCGCCGCGGTCCGGCGGTCACCGGCACCACGAGGAGGTCGTTCGTCGGCTCGGGCACGGGGGCCACGTCCACCCCCGGGACCGGCCGCGGCGTGGTCCCCACCGGCAGCAGGTCGCCCGCCTCGACCACCTTCGGTCCGAGCCCGGACAGCACGTCCGTGGCCCGGCTGCCCAGCACCGGCTCCACGGCGATCCCGCCGCGGACCGCGACATAGGTCCGCAGCCCGGCCTGGGGTATGCCGAGGCGCAGCTCCTCCCCCGCCCGCAGGGAGGCGGGGGCCAGGTGGGGCGCGCCCGGGCACCGCGCTCCGGTGGTGACGACGACGACGTCCTCGTCGGTCGTCAGGACCAGCCCGCCCAGGGTGACCTCGAGCGTCGCCAGGGTGGGGTGGTTGCCCACGAGCGCGTTGGCCAGCCGGTGCGCCCCGCGGTCGCAGCACCCGGAGCGGCCGACCCCCAGCGCGGCCTGCCCCAGCCGCCCGAAGTCCTGCACGGTCGTCAGCGGACCGGCCTCGACGACGGTCAGCGCGGTCACGTCCCGACCCCCGCACCCGCGGCATACCCGCTCATGACGCCTCCACGAACCGGACCGGGGTGCCGGGCAGGAGCAGGGAGGGCGGGTCGCGGTCGAGGTCGAACATCTCCACGAGCGCGTGCCCGACCAGCTGCCACCCGCCGGGCGACTCCCGCGGATAGACGGCGGTGAACTCCCCCGCGAGGGCGAGCGCCCCGGGCGGCACCTTCGTGCGCGGGGAGGAGCGCCGGGGCGTGTCCCAGTCGAAGCGGGTGCCGGCGATGTAGGCGAAACCGGGGGCGAAGCCGCAGAAGGCGACCGTCCACTCCTCCTCCTGGTGGCGGCGGACCAGCTCCTCGGTCGACCAGCCGAGCAGCTCGGCCGCCTCGTGCAGGTCCTCCCCGTCGTAGCGCACCGGGACCTCCACCGGGTCGCGCTCGGGGCCGGTGTGCCCGCCCGGGCGGACCGCGCGGACCGTCTGCTCCAGCTCGCGCAGGTCGGTGCCGCGGTCGGCGACGACGAGGATGGTCCGCCCGGCCGGGACCAGGTCCAGGACCGGCAGGTCGACGTCCTTCAGGGCGGCGTACCGCTCCAGGACCTCCTCCAGGGAGTCCATCTCCAGCAGCAACCCGCGCGAGCCGCTCGGCAGGACGCGCACCTCAGTCCGCCGGGGCGAACGGGGCCAGGGCGACGCCGGCCCCCTCGAGGGCCTCCCGCACGCGGCGGGCGATCTCGACCGCTCCGGGGGTGTCGCCGTGCACGCAGATCGAGTGCGGCCGCAGCGTCAGCGGGTCGCCGTCGACGTCCGTGATCGGTTCACCGGTGGCCATCGCCACGCACCGGCGGGCGATCTCCTCCGGGTCGTGCAGGACCGAGCCCTCCCGGCTGCGGGGGACCAGGTGGCCCTCGGGGGTGTAGGCGCGGTCGGCGAAGGCCTCGTGGGCGGTCGGCACCCCGGCCTCCTCGGCCAGGCGCAGGACGACCGAGCCGGGCAGGCCCATCAGCACCAGGTGCGCGTCGAACTCCTGGACGGCCCGGACGACCGCGCGTGCCTGCTCCTCGTGGGTGACGATCGCGTTGTAGAGGCCGCCGTGCGGCTTGACGTAGGTGACCCGGTGGCCGTGCCGGCGCGCCATGCCGTCGAGCGCACCGATCTGGTAGACCACCTCGTCGGTCAGGACGGTGGGTTCCATGTCGATGAACCGGCGCCCGAACCCGGTGTGGTCGCGGTAGGCCACGTGCGCGCCGACCGCGACCTTCAGCTCGGCCGCCCGGGCGGTGACCTGCCGCATGATCGGCGGGTCGCCCGCGTGGAAGCCGCAGGCCACGTTGGCGCTGGTGACGACGGACAGCAGCGCCTCGTCGTCGCCCATGGACCAGCTGCCCAGGCCCTCGCCGAGGTCGGAGTTCAGGTCGATGGTGCCGATGGTCATGTCGTTCACCCCGTGACGAGCTCGATGGCGGGCCGGATGGAGTTGACCGCCAGGTAGATGGTCACCAGCCACGCGACGGTGCCGATGCCGGCCAGCCACTTCGGGTACTCGTAGCCGTGCAGCAGGTCGCGACGCCGCCACGCCACCCACATCATGACACCGATGCCGACGGGCAGCAGGATGCCGTTGAAGGCGCCGGCGAAGACGAGCAGCTGGGCCGGGGCCGCCCCGATGGCCAGGAAGAGCACCGTGGAGAGCACGATGAACCCGACGACCAGGAAGTTGGTCGTGCGCGGTGGTGTCTTCGTCCTCGAGGTGAGGAAGGTGATCGTCGTGTAGGACACGCCGATCACGCTGGTCAGCGCCGCGGCCGAGAACACGACCCCGAACAGGCGGTAGCCGACGTTGCCGGCGGCGGCCTCGAAGGCGCTGGCGGCCTGGCTGGCCGGGTCGAGCTCTGCGCCGGTGCTGACCACGCCGAGGATCGCGAGGAAGAGGATGACCCGCATGACGCCGGTGACGATGATGCCGGTCGCCGCGCTGCGGGTGATCTCGCGCAGGTGGGCCTCCCCGGTGACGCCGGCGTCGAGCAGGCGGTGGGCGCCGGCGTAGATGATGTAGCCGCCGATCGTGCCGCCGATGAGGGTGGTGATGGCCAGCACGCTGACCTGCTCGGGCAGGACCGAGTTGCGCAGGGCGTCGCCGACCGGCGGGCCGGAGGTGACCGCCACGTAGAGGGTCAGCAGGATCATCACCGCCCCGAGCAGCACCACGATCCGGTCCATCGCGACCCCGGCCCGCTTGGACAGGAAGATGCCGATCGCCACCGTGGCGAGGATGACGGCCCCGATCCGTGGGTCGAGGTCGGTCATGATGTTCAGGCCCAGGCCGGCGCCGCTGACGTTGCCGATGTTGAAGACGAGACCGCCGACGAGCAGCAGGGCGGCCATGACGTAGCCCAGGCCCGGCAGCGAGGCGTTGCCCAGCTCCTGGGCCCGCATCCCCGAGACCCCGATGACCCGCCACACGTTGGTCTGGATCGCGATGTCGACGAGGATCGAGATGAGGATGGCGAAGGCGAAGGCCGCCCCCAGCTGCACGGTGAAGTTGGTCGTCTGGGTGATGAAGCCCGGACCGATCGCCGAGGTGGCCATGAGGAAGATCGCGCCCAGGAGGGTGCCGCGGCCGGTCGCCGCGGGTCGCGCGGCCTCGGCCGTGGTGTGCGGGGAGTCGTGCAGCTCTGCCATCGACGTGGTCCTGCCTGTGCGGGGCCCCGGAACGGGCCGGATGCCGCACGAGCGTAGTGATTGTTCAACGATCCGTCCAGAGCTGTTGAACAAATCGTGACCGTGGTCGATGATCGGGGCCATGGGACCAGGGAGCGAGGGCAGCGGGCGGGCTCGCCGGGCCCGCACGGCGGCAGGGACCGTCGTGACCCTCGTCGGCGACTGGATCACCGACGGACGTCTGCAGCCCGGGGACAAGGTCTCCGAGACCCGGGTCGCGGCCGAGTCCGGCGTCTCGCGCAACACCGTGCGCGAGGCGTTCCGGCTGCTGGAGCACGACCGCCTGCTCGTGCACGAGCCCAACCGGGGCGTCTTCGTCCCCCGGGTCGGCCCGCTGGACGTGCGCGACATCTACCGGGTGCGTCGTGTCCTGGAGCCTGCGGTCGTCCGGGCGCTGACCACCCTCGACGTGCCGCGGATGCAGCCCCTCGCCGACGCCGTCGCCGAGGCCCGGGCGGCCGCCGCCCGGGCGGACTGGCCGCACACGGGCACCTCGAACATGCGCTTCCACCGGTCCCTCGTCGGGCTGGCCGGCAGCGCCCGGCTCGACGCCACCATGCGCCGGCTGATGGCCGAGCTGCGCCTCGTCTTCGCCGTCGTCGAGCACCCGGCCGAGCTGTTCGGCCCGTTCGTGGAGCGCAACGCCCTGATCGCCGACCTGCTCATGGCCACCCGCTTCCCGGAGGCGGCCGCCACCCTGGAGACCTATCTCACCGACTCCGAGGACGCCATCCTCGCCGCCTTCGCCCGACAGGAGCTGACCGCATGACCTCCGCCCCCGCCTCCACGTCCGCCCCCACCCCCGACGGCCGCATCGACTCCCCGGCCCACGGCGGCCTCGACTCCCCCGCCGACGGCGGCCTCGACTCCCCCGCCGCCGCGCGTGCGGCATACCGCGACGGCCTGGTCTCCCCCACCAGCGGGCACGCGCCGGGGTCCACCCAGGCCAACCTCGTGGTCCTGCCGCGCGACTGGGCCTGGGACATGCTCCTGTTCGCCCAGCGCAACCCCCGGCCCGTGCCCCTGCTGGACGTGACCGAGCCCGGCTCCCCGCACACCCCGCTGGCGGAGGGCGCGGACCTGCGCACGGACCTGCCGCTGTACCGCGTGTGGCGCGACGGCGAGCTGGTCGAGGAGGTGCCCGACGTCACCGCCCTGTGGCGCGAGGACCTCGTGGCCTTCCTGGTCGGGTGCTCGTTCAGCTTCGAGCGGGCGCTGCTGGACGCGGGGGTGCCGGTGCGCAACATCGAGCAGGGGCGCAACGTGGCGATGTACCGGACGAACAGGCGGTGCCGTCCCGCCGGCCGGCTGTCGGGGGAGCTCGTCGTCTCGATGCGTCCGATCCCGGCCGCGCTGGTGCCGACCGCCGTCCAGGTGACCGCGCGGATGCCCGCGGTGCACGGCGCACCGGTGCACGTCGGGGCGCCCGAGGGCCTGGGGATCGCGAACCTGGACGATCCCGACTTCGGCGAGCCGATCGAGGCCCAGCCCGGCGACGTGCCGGTGTTCTGGGCCTGCGGGGTGACGCCGCAGGCGGCGCTCATGGCCTCGCGCCCGCCGTTCGCGATCACGCACGTGCCCGGGCACATGTTCGTCACCGACGTGCCCGACCGCGAGCACCGGCTCCCGTGACCGAGGTCCGGCTGAGCACCACCTCCCTGGGTCGGACGCTGGTCCTGGACCGGCCCGACCGCCGCAACGCCCTCACGCTGCCGATGTGGCAGGAGCTGGGCGCGCTCGTGCGCCAGGTCGGGGACGGGCCCGAGCCCCTGTATGTCGTGGGGGCCGGGGGCTACTTCTGCTCGGGGGCCGACCTCGGTGCCCTGCAGCACGCCCGGTCCGGACCCGACGACGCCGAGACGTTCGTCCACGCGGTGGTCTCGGCGCTGCTGAGCATCCACGCGCTCGACCGGGAGGTGGTCGCGGTGGTGGAGGGTGGCGCCGCGGGCGGCGGGGTGGAGATCATGGCCGCCTGCGACCGCAGGGTGGCCGTCGGCTCACCGTCGCTGGTCTTCCCGTTCGGCCACCACGGGATGGTCCTGGACGGCTTCACCCGGTGGCGGCTGCACGGGATCGTCGGGGACGAGCAGGCCGAACGTCTGGTCGACGGACGGCACGTCGTGCAGGCCGACGAGGCCGTGCGGCTCGGGCTCTTCGACGAGCGCCACGCCGACCTGGCCGCGCTGGAGGACGCCGAGCATCGACGTCCGCCGACGGCGGGGGCCCGCCCCGGCGAGCGCTACCTCACCGGGCCGGCCGGGCTGCCCGAGGCCGTGCGGCGCGCGGCGGCGCCGATGCTGCAGGCCTTCCCACGGCATACCTGATCCGGGTCGGCGGCCGGGGACGACCGCTCGCACGCCCGGTCCGTCCCCCCGGCCCGATACCGTGGCCCCATGACGCTCCCTCGCCCCGACATCGACCCCGACGGCCTGCTCGAGTACTCCGTCGTCTTCACCGACCTCTCGCTCAACCACATGTCGAAGCGCTTCGTCGGCGTGATGCAGCAGCTGAACGAGGTGCTGAGGAGCACGTACGGCGCCGACGCGGTGGCGGTCGTCCCCGGTGGCGGCACCTACGGCATGGAGGCCGTGGCCCGCCAGTTGGTGACCGGTCGGCGCGCGCTCGTGGTGCGCAACGGCTTCTTCTCCTACCGCTGGTCCCAGATCTTCGACATGGGCGCCATCCCCGAGGACGTCACCGTGCTCACCGCCCGCCCGACCACCGACGCCTCCCCCTCGCCGTGGGCGCCGCCGCCGGCCGAGGAGGTCGCGGCCGCGATCAAGGAGCACAACCCGCAGATCGTCCTCGCCGCGCACGTGGAGACCTCCGCCGGCATCGTGCTGCCCGACGACTACCTGCGCACGGTCGCGCAGGCCACGCACGAGGCCGGCGGCCTGTTCGTGCTGGACTGCATCGCCTCCGGGGCGCTGTGGGTCGACATGTCGGACATCGGTGTCGACGTGCTCATCACCGCGCCCCAGAAGGGCTGGAGCGGCAGCCCGGGCGCGGCCTACGTCATGGTCAACGCCGAGGCGCGCGAGGCGATCCAGGCCACCACCTCCACCAGCTTCTCGGCCGACCTGAAGAAGTGGCTGTCGATCTCCGAGGGCTACGTCGAGGGCAAGCATGCCTACCACGCCACGATGCCGACCGACACCCTGGCGCACAACCTCGAGGTCATGCTCGAGGGGACGCAGCGCGGGCTGCCGGCGCTGCGCGAGGCGCAGGTCGAGCTGGGCTCCCGGGTGCGGGCGCTGCTGGCCGAGCGCGGCTTCACCTCGGTCGCTGCGGAGGGGTATGCCGCCCCCACCGTGGTCGTGGTCCACACCGACGACCCGGGGCTGAAGTCGGGTGCGAAGTTCGCCCAGGTCGGCCTGCAGGTCGCCGGCGGCGTGCCGCTGATGTGCGGCGAGCCGGAGGACTGGTCGACCTTCCGCCTGGGCCTGTTCGGCCTTGACAAGCTGGGCGACGTCGACGGCACGGTGGCCCGGCTGGCCGAGGGGCTGGACCGGGCGCTGGCGCTGTAGGGGGGTGTGTGGGCTCGCCGGGCGGGGTGCTACTTGACACTGCCGGCGGTCAGCCCGCCGACCAGATGCTTCTCGATCATCGCGAACAGGATGACGACCGGGACGACGGCGATCACCGAGGCCGCGAACAACTGGTCCCAGTGCTGCTCGTAGCCGGTGATGTAGGCCCTCATGCCGACGGTGAGGGGCTTCTTCGCGTCGTCGATCATCAGGGTCAGCGCGACGACGTACTCGTTCCAGGCGGCGATGAAGGTGAAGATGGTCGCCGTCACCAGCCCTGGGCGGGTCAGCGGCAGCATGACCCGCCACAGCGTCTGCAGCCGGCTGCTCCCGTCGAGCTCGGCGGCCTCCTCCACCTCCGTCGGGATGGAGGAGAAGAAGCCGTGCAGGATCCACACCGCGAAGGCCAGGTTGAAGGCTGAGTTCGCGATGATCAGTGCCGCGAACGTGTTGACGAGGTTCATCTCGAAGAACTGCCGGTAGAGGCCCACGACGAGGGCGGTGGGGCTGAACATCTGCGTCACCAGCACGAGCAGGAGAAAAGGCGTCCGTCCGATGAAGCGGTAACGGGCCGTCATGTAGGCCGCGGGGATGGCGACGGCGATGACGATGAGGGTGGAGGCCACCGCCACGAGGAGCGAGGTGCGCAGCCAGGCAAGGAAACGCTCGTCCGTGAGAACGGTGACGTAGGTGTCCCACTGCCACTCGCGAGGCAAGAACGTGGGCGGCGTGGTCTTGACGTCTCCACTGGTTCGCAGCGAACTCATGAGCATGACGCTGTAGGGCGCCAGGAAGAAGAGGGTCACGAGTCCGCCGAGCGCGGCCAGGCCCCAGCGACGCCGCTTCGCGGAGGCGGCTGTCATTTGGTCTCCTCACGCCAGTTGACGACCTTGAGATAGATCAGGATGACCACGAGGATGAGCAGGACGTTGATCACGCCCGTAGCTGCGGACATGCCCACGTCCTTCTCCTGGCTCTCGAAGGCCAACTTGTACATGAAGGTGATGAGCGTGTCGTTGCCGAAGCCCGGGTTGCGGTCGTTGAGGGTGTAGATGATGGGGAAGTTGTTGAACACGTAGATCGTGTTGAGGACCGAGGCGACCATGAGTGCGGGCCGCAGCAGCGGCAAGGTGATGCTCGCATAGCGTTGCCACCCGCTGGCCCCGTCGACACGTGCCGCCTCCATGACGTCCTCAGGGATGGCGTTGAGCCCGGCGATGAAGACGAAGGTCGTGAACGGCAACGACACGAACACGCCAACGGCGATCATGGAGGGAAGCACCAGCCGGTCGTCCCCGAGGAACTCGATGGACTGGTCGATCAGTCCCAGCGACTTCAACAGGTGGTTGATCATCCCGTAGTTGTAGTCGTAGAGCAGCACGAACAACTGGCTGGTGATGATGACCGATGCAGCCCACGGGACGATCAGGGCCCACCGCGCCAACCGTCGGCCCGGGAAGTCCTTGACCAGGAGCTGAGCCAGCGCGAGGGAGATGACCACGGTGATCAGGACGACCGCGACGACCCACACGACGGTGTTGACGACGACCGTGCCGAGCAGTGGGTGGGACAGGACGTTCTGGTAGTTCGACCACCCTGCATCCCCCCGCCGCAGGCCGGTGATCGAGTACTCCGACAGCGAGGCCTGGAAGAGTTTGACCGCCGGGTACAGAACGACCCCGAGAATCAGGAGCAGCGACGGCGCCAGCCACACCAGCGCCAGAGCCGGGTGGATCGATCCTCGGCGGTTCGGACGCCGCCGCCGCGACCGTGCACCGTCGGCGCCCGCGGGGGCGGGCGCCGACGGTCCAGACACGGGAGCCGTCATCAGTCGCCGGCGGACTCGGCGGTCTGCTGCAGGTCGTCCAGGGTGGCCTGCGGGCCCTTGTCGCCCAGCGCGAGACCCAGGTTCTGCTGAACCGCCAGCTTGACGCTGTCCCAGGTCGGGTCGTCGGTGGGGGTCAACCGCGCGTTCGGCAGCGTGTCCAGGTACACCTGCAGGTCCTCGTCATCGGCGAAGTACTCGAGGCCGGACTCGGTGACCGGCAGGAAGCCTTCGTTCTCGATGAAGGTGTTGACCTGGTCCTCCTGGTAGTAGAGCTCGTAGAACGCCCGGACCGCCTCCTGATTGCCGTCCTTCTTGAAGGCCATGAGGTAGTCGGTGACGCCGAAGGTCTTGCTCTCGGAGCCGTCGTTGGTCGGGAACGGGGCGACCTCGTAGTCCACCCGGTCCTCCTCGTCCAGCTGCGTGGCGAGCGGGCTGAAGCCGACGACCATGCCGGCCTTCCCGGACTTGAACAGGTCGAAGGCGTCCGCCCGGTTGCTTCGCGCGGGGTTGTTCTGCGTCAACCCCTCGTCCGCCAGCGTCTTCATGAACTCCAGAGTCTCGACGTTCTCCGGGCTGTTGATCGTCCAGGTGTCCCCGTCCTTCCAGGTCCCACCGTTGTTGTACAACCACATCGAGAACTCCCCCTGCGCCTCCTCCGGACCGAGCGGGAGTGCGTATCCGACGTTGCCGTCACCCAGGTCCGCGACGGCCGCTGCGTCTTCCTTGAGCTCGTCCCACGTCGTGGGCGCCCCGTCGATGCCGGCCTGCTCGAAAAGGTCGGCGTTGTAGAACAGGGCACGGGCACTGGCCAGGTCGGGGAAGCCGTAGAACTTGCCGTCGTAGGTGCCGTACTCGACGAAGGTGTCCAGAATGTCTTCCTGCGCCTCAGCCGGAAGCACCTCCTCCGCGCTCCAGAGCAGGTCGTCGGCCGCGTAGCTGGCGTAGACGTTCAGGTTCAGGATGTCCGGCGCCTGGTTGTTCTGGATCATGGTCGAGGCCTGCTGGTCGATGTTGTCCCAGCTGATGACCTGGACCTCCAGGGTGTGCCCGGTCGTCTCGTTGTAGGTCTCGGCGAACTGGTCCCAGAACGCCTTGGTGTTGCTGGCGGAGTACTCGGCCGCGACGAGCTTGATCGTCTGGGGCTCGTCCTCGCCGCCGGTGCTGTCGTCTCCGTCGCCACCACCGGCGGACCCGGCTCCCGTCCCTCCGCCGCAGGCGCTCAGGACGAGCACCGACGCCACCGAGGTGGTGGCCAGCGCGGCCCTCAAAGAAGTCTTCATTGGCTCTCCTCTCACGTCCGGCCCACGTGGTCGAGGCCCAGGACCGGACGAACATACCCCTGCCTGACCCACGATCACAAGAGCGAACGTGAAGCATCGGGTCACGTTTGAGTCAAGATCGGTCTATGGGCGTGGGTGGCGCGACGGGCGGGGAGGACGGCAGAACACTTGACGTCTGAACGCAATCAAGTGATGCTAAGGGGCCTGAATACATCAGGAAACGTCAAGCAAGGGAGTATCGTGACCAGTCACCTGGAGACCGAACTGTCGACGCAGCCGGACGTGTGGGCCGAGGTGGTCGACCGCAGCGAGACGCTCCTCCCACCTCTGCCCGCGCGTGGCCAGCGGGTTGCAGCCGTCGGTTGCGGCACCTCGTGGTTCATGGCGCAGGCGTATGCCGCGCTACGGGAGTCCCGGGGTCACGGCGTGACCGACGCGTTCGCCGCCAGCGAGTTCCCGCGCGAGCGCGACTACGACAAGGTGGTCCTCATCACCCGGTCGGGCACCACCACCGAGGTCATCGAGGTCATGCGCGACCTCCGGGAGCGGGGCGTTCCGCACGTCGCCATCGTTGCCACGCCAGGGACCCAGGTGGCCGAGCAGGCCCAGGAGTGCGTGCTGCTCGACTTCGCCGACGAGCAGAGCGTCGTCCAGACCCGCTTCGCCACGGCAGCACTCGGGCTTCTGCGGCTCTCCGTCGGTGACGACCTCTCAGCTGCGATCGCCGACGCACGCGAGATCCTCCGGATCCCCCGAGAGGACCTCTTTCCGGCCTCCTTGACGGAGGTCGAGCAGGTCACCTTTCTGGGCCGTGGCTGGAGCGTAGGCCTGGCGAACGAAGCTGGGCTCAAGCTGCGGGAGTCGGTGCAGTTCTGGACCGAGGCGTACCCGGCCATGGAGTACCGGCACGGCCCGATCTCGATCGCGGCACCGGGCCGCGCCGTCTGGACGCTCGACGAGCTGCCCGAGGGCCTGGCCGACTCCGTCACCGCCACGGGAGCCGAGCTGGTCACTCACCCGGGGGTCGACCCCATGGCCGAGCTGGTACGCGTCCACCGCTACTGCGTGGTCCGCGCCGAGCTCGCGGGTGTCGACCCCGACCAGCCGCGCAACCTCACGCGGAGCATCGTCCTGTCCTGACGGCGCTGTCACGACAGGGGGGTGGTGGCCCGCCTCTGCTGCGGCCCGTCGCCCGGCCCGGTCAGCGACGCGCGTCGGCGAGCAGCCGCAGCAGGCGAGCGCTCTCCTCGGCGACCGCCTCCCGGGCGGGGCCGAGATACTTGCGGGTGTCCACCGTGGGGCGTTCGGCCAGGACCTCCTGCAGCGCCCGGGTGAAGACGACGTTGAGGTGGGTGGCGATGTTGACCTTGGTCATCCCGGCTCGCACGGCCCCCTGCAGGCCCTGGTCGGGAACGCCCGAGGAACCGTGGAGCACCAGCGGTACCCCGACCCGTCCGGCGATCGTCGCGATGAGTCCCTCGTCGAGGGTGGCGACCCGCTCGGTCATCGCGTGCGAGCTGCCGACGGCGACGGCCAGGGCGTCGATGCCGGTGTCGGCCACGAAGCGCGCGGCCTCCTGCGGGTCCGTGCGTGCCCCCGGCGCGTGGACACCGTCCTTGCCCCCGACCTCGCCGAGCTCGGCCTCGACGCTGACCCCCGCCGAGTGGCAGCGGCGCACGACCTCGGCGGTGACGCTGCGGTTCTCCTCGTCCGGCAACCGCGAACCGTCGTACATCACCGACGTCATCCCGAGGTCGAGCGCCTGCGCCACGAGCGACACGTCCTCCGCGTGATCCAGGTGGACGACGACGTGCTGCGCGCAGGCGTCGGCGATGGCGACCACGGCGCGGGCGAGCGGGGCGAGCGCACCGTGGTAGCGCACACAGTTCTCACTGATCTGCATCACCACGGGCAGGCCCGCACGTTCGGCCGCGTCGGCATAGGCCTCGGCGTGCTCCAGCTGGACGACGTTGAACGCACCGACGGCACGGCCCTCGGTCCGGGCCTGAGCGAGCACGGTGTGCAGAGGCTGCAGGGGCACGGTCTCTCCTTCGACGTTCAGATTCGCTCGATGCCGGCGAGGGCACCAAGCTCGGACAGGTGGTCGGGATCGAGATCGCCGGCGTGAGGGTGCAGGACGGCGGCGCCGGACCAGGCGACCACCTGCCGCAGCAGCGCCTCCGGGTCGTCGGCAGGATCGTGCTGAGCCAGGTATGACGCCGCGGCGGCAGTCGCAGCGTCACCGGCGCCGGTGGGGTTGCCCCGAAGAACCCGACCGGGACGGCCGCTCCAGCGCCTGCCGTCGTCCAGGACGAGGACGAGCCCGTCCGCGCCGGCGCTGACCATGGCTGCCCTGGCGCCTGACCTGACGAGTGCTTCAGCGGCCCTCAAGGGGTCGTCCTCACCTGTCGTTGCAGCGGCCTCGTCCGCGTTGGGCTTGACCAGGGCGGGGCGGGTGGCCAACACCGCGGTCAACCACGGTCCCGATCCGTCGACCACGAGTGCCCCCACGCCGCCGAAGCGGGCGGCCAGCTCGAGCAGCGATCCGGGCGGAGAGTCCTGAGCGGCGCCCGGCAGGCTGCCGCAGATGGCGAGCACAGCCCGCCCCGCCCTCGGACCTGTCGCCCCGCGGGCCGCAGCACCGAGGCCGGACACGCGCTCCACCAGTCCGCGCCACACCTGCTCGTCGGGGGTGTCACCAGCCTCGTTGAGAACCGTGGCCGTGCCATCGTCCTGGACGACGGTCGTGCTGGTGCGGGTCCGCCAGGGCGGGGCCACCGCGACCGTCTCCGGTCGGATGCCACGGGCAGCCAGGTCGGAGTCCCACCAGGCTCTGGATGCCTCATCCACGGCGGAGGCACAGGTGACGGCAGCCGACCCTCGCTGCGTTCCACGGACCCGCGCAAGGACACCGGCCGCATTCACTCCCTTGCCTCCCGGACGTCGGTGGAGGTCGGTGATCCGGTGGGAGGCGCCGGGACGGAGGGACGGGACCCGATAGGTGACGTCGATCGCCGGGTTGGGCGTGAGGGTTATGATCACAGCGACATCGACCGACCGTTCCTGGACACCTCGTCCAGGGCCAGGGCCGCGGCCCCCAGCGCGGCGGCCCGGTCGCCCAGTCCTGCGCGCGCGACCCGGATCCGCTGTCCCGGAAGCCTCTCGTGCAGGGCTGTGTCGAGGGGCCCGAGCAGCTGGGCACCCGCGTTGGACAGACCCCCTCCCACCAGCACCAGCTGCGTTCCGGTGGCAGCGACGACCGGGGCCAGGACGGCGCTGAGAGCGTTGATCGCCTCGCACCACAGCTCGACCGCGACAGGCTCCCCCGCGGCGGCCTGTTCGGCGACGACCTGCGCGTCGCCCGGGCGGCCGGTGATCTGGAGCCAACGCCGGGCGAGCGCCCCCGCGCCCGCGACGGCCTCCAGACAGCCAAGCGCGCCGCAACCGCACTCCGGCCCTCCCGGCCGCACGACCACGTGCCCGATCTCACCGGACCAGGGTGAACCCACGACCAGGCGTCCACCCACCAGGAGTGCCGAGGCCAGGCCGGTGCCGAGCGCGACGAAAAGCACGTCCTGCTCCGCCCGGGCCGCGCCGAAGCGGTGCTCCCCCACCAGGCCGGCTCGCACGTCGTGCCCGACGGCTACGGCGACGCCTTTTCGCGAGCCGGACGCCCGGGTGACGAGGTCGCGCAGGGGCAGGTCCCGCCACCTGAGGTTGGCGGACCACACCGCCGTGCCCGTGCGGTGGTCGACCAGACCGGGAACGACGACGCCCAGACCCACGAGCCGGTGGTCACCGACGACCCGTGCCAGCGCGGTACGCACGTGGTCGACGAACCGGTCGGCCACGTCCGGGGGCGTCGACAGCACCTGCTCGCCGATCGGGTGTGCATCCTCCGGCGTACGCATCGCGGCGTCTTCCACCGATCCCCCGGCCGCCGGGAGAGCGACGACCTTGGTTCGGGTGCCACCGATGTCCACGCCGATGACGAGATCCACCCATCTCCTCTCCTGACTCGATCGCCGAGCCGCTCGTTCGCGGTCCTTGAGAGCCGGATCGCTCACTTTCAAGCATGATAGCGACCCCACGACGCATCCAGGGTGCTCGGCGGGTCCTTCCTGAGATCCGGGGCTCCTGCGCCTCAGCCCATCGGGGGGGGCGAGGCGACGAGCACCTCGACGCCGGCACGCTCGACGGCGGCCCGGTCGGCATCCAGCAGGCCCGGGTCGGTCACGAGGACATCGACGTCCTCGAGGCCACAGATCCGGGCGAACGCGGTGACACCGAACTTGGAGGAGTCTGCGGCCACGATGATCCGCTTCGCCGCACCGACCAGCGCCGCGTTCACCGACGCCTCACCGTCGTGGTGCGTGAAGAGCCCCAGGTCGGGAAGGATGCCGGTGACACCCAGCACGAGCGTGTCGATGCTGACCCGCGGCAGCAGCGCCTCGGCCAACGGACCGACGAGCTCGTAGGAACGCGTGCGCGCCACACCTCCGGTGAGCATGACACGCATCTGCGGTCGGACGATGAGATCGTTGGCGATGTTGACTGCGTTGGTCACCACGGTGATGACCTCGTCCTCGTTGGGGTGCTCGTGCGCCATCCGCACACCGAGCTCGTAGGCCACCGTGGTGGTGGTCGTCCCTCCGTTGAAGGCCACCACCTCATGGGGGTGCAGTCGCTCCACCACCGCCTTGGCCACCGCCAGCTTCTCCCGCCCACGCCGGGCCGCCCGATAGCGCATCGGCACGTCACCGGAGGCGGCGTTCGCCTGGGCCCCGCCACGGGTACGGATGACGAGCTGCTGGTCGGCCAGGGCGTCCAGGTCACGCCGGGCTGTGGCCGCGGAGACACGATGAACCTCCATGACCCGCTCGACGCTCATGGATCCCTCAGCGACGATCCGATCCACCAGCTGGGACAGCCGCTCTGCCCGGGACATTCGTCATCCTTCCACGTCGACGACGCATCGTTCTCCAGCGTCCTGCTGCGAACCTACACGCAGCCTCCACGACGACGACCGTCCCCGGGTCCGCCCCGTGCGGCCTCGGCAGGACGGCGCGTCGTCGTGATGATGGCATGCGCCCACCGTGCAAGAGTGGGCCTGGTGGTGTCCCTGATCCAGGCGGAGCAGCTGCTCCTGAACGACGGGCGTCTCGTCCCGGGATGGGTACGCATCCGGGCGAACGCCGTCGTCGAGGTCGGCCAAGGGCCTGCCCCAGCCCACGCCGACCTGCACGTCCCACTGCTCAGTCCGGGATTCGTCGACATGCACTGCCACGGAGGCGGGGGCGCCGCCTTCGGCTCACCCGACGCGGACGACGTCAGCGTCGCCGCGTCCGTGCACCTGCTCCACGGGACGACGACCGTCATCGCATCCTTGGTCACAGCGGCCGAGGAGGACCTTCACCAGCAAGTCACGAGGCTGGCCGGCCTCGCCGCTCGCGGGGTCGTGGCGGGCATCCATCTCGAGGGACCCTGGCTCAGCCCGCTCCACGCAGGTGCCCACGACCCTGGTCACCTTCGGACACCTGACCCCGGGGAGATCGCTGCTCTCGTCCGGGCTGCCGACGGTCACCTACGCATGGTGACCCTGGCGCCCGAGCTCGACGGTGGGACCGATGCGGTCGTCCAGCTTGCGCGGGCCGGCGTCGCGGTGGCGGTGGGTCACACGGACGCCGACGGGCCTCAGCTGCGTGCCGCTGTCGACAGCGGTGCAAGCGTCGTGACCCATCTGTGCAACGCCATGCGCCCGATCCACCACCGCGATCCTGGACCTGTTGTCGAGGCGCTGGCCGACCCCCGGCTCACCGTCGAGGTCATCGTCGACGACCTGCACGTCCATCCGGACGTGGTGAACCTCGTGCAGCGCAGCGCCCGCTCACAGGTGGCGCTGGTGACCGACGCCATGGCCGCTGCAGGCGCGGGGGACGGTTCCTACACGCTCGGCGGGCTCGCCGTCGAGGTCCGCCACGGTGCAGCCCGCCTCGTGGAGGGCGGCAGCATCGCAGGCAGCACCCTGACCATGGACAGAGCCGTGCGCACGGCGGTCAGGGCCGGGTGGACGACGGCGGCAGCGCTGACGGCGGCCACGCGCACCCCGGCCCGCGCTCTCGGGCTCAGCGCCGGCACGATCCAGGCTGGTCGGCCGGCCGACCTGGTTGCCCTGGACGAAGGTCTGAACGTCCTGTTCGTGATGCGGGGCGGGGACTTCCTCTCCTGAGGCGGAGTCCCACGCTCACACTCCGGGTCGCCACCTCGACGAGGGTCACGCGCTCTGGTCAAGAGCAGGTATGCCGCCGGTCAAGGTTGGGTCAGCAGTGGGCTCAACCCCTTCCAGGGGGTTGTGAGCGACGCCATACTCACGAGCACCCGCCGGTCCAGTGAAGCCCGTCTCGCGTCGCCCGACCATCCGGACCGGCGGCTCGGGACGCCGGCGCGCGGGGGCCGATCAAGGAGGATCAGTGAACCATCCACCCTCGCCCGCCCGTCGCCGCAGGACCCGGCTGTCCCGACTCCTCGCCGTCCCGCTCCTGCCCCTTCCCCTTCTGCTCATCCCTTCGACGGGCTCGGCCACCGAGACCGCGGACGAGGTCCTCGGCGAACCCGAGGTGACCAGCCTCGTCCGCCTGGCCGTTCCCGACAAGGCGGCCGTGCTGGAGCTGGAGCAGGAGGGTTATGACCTGGCGCACTACACCAAGCCCCTGGACGACGGCCTCGAGGTCCACGCCGTGCTCACCGAGGATGAGCAGGCGACACTGGAGGACGCCGGAGTACGCGTGCTGGGCGTTCTCGAGGACGCCGGGACGCTGGCCACGGTGCAGCAGGAGCGGCGTAGCGCAGCTGCAGCGGCCGAGGCCACCGAGGCGGCGACCGACACGCTGACACCGCTGCGGACGGAGTGGTTCACCTCCGTCGGTGGGGAGACCTACCTCAACCTGGAGGTGAAGTCGGACGCGCCCGCGTCGGTGACCGTGACCGCCGACTGGGACGGCGGGTCCGTCACCCTGCAGCGGTTCACCGACGCCGGTCAGTACATGTACCACCGGGCCAGCGCCCCCATCGCGGTCGAGGACGTGCCCGACGCCGTCACCTACACCAGCTCCGGCGGTGGTGAGCTGACCGTGCCGGTGACCCAGTGGCTCGGTCAGCCGCGCAAGGGTCCGTCGCCCCACTACGCGTCCGGCTTCGTCGACCGCTACCTGGATCCCACCGAGGTCACCGAGCGGGTCGAGGAGCTGGCGGCGGAGTTCCCGCAGCTGGCAGAGGTCGTCGACCTGCCGCACGAGACCAACGGCTACCGACGGCACGCGCAGGTGACCGTGGGCACCCTCGCCTCGCACGCGTTCTACGTCACCAGCGCCGCCTGGGGCCACGAGGGTGGCAACAGCGCCCGCCTGGTGCTGGCCGCCGACGCCGTCGACCAGCAACTCTCGGTCGATGTCGACGGATCGGTCGCCACGGTCCACCTCCAGACGGACTCCGCGGGCGACCCGGTCTCCACCGCCGACGAGGTGGTGGCCGCCATCAACGCCGCGGCCGGAGAGGTGATGACCGCCGCGCCATACCGCAGTGACTCCCGGACAGGGGTGGTCACCGCCACCGGCGAGTTCGCCCTCAGCGACAACCTCAGTGCGCCCGACTCCGTGTCCCGCGACCCGTTCGAGATGAAGGCCATCCGCATCGGCGAGCAGCGCGACGGCAGCCGGCCGGGCGTCATGCTCTACTGCCAGGAGCACGCCCGGGAGTGGGTCACCCCGATCACGTGCGTGGAGACCGCCGAACGGCTGCTGCGCAACTACCAGCACGACCCGGGCACGCGAAAGCTGCTCAAGGGGCTGGACGTGTTCATCATGCCGACGGTCAACCCGGACGGCGGGCACTACAGCATGTATGACTACAACTGGCAGCGGAAGAACATGACCAACTACTGCGGGCCGGAGCAGAGCGACCCCGCCCGGCGCACCAGCTGGGGCGTCGACCTCAACCGCAACTTCACGGTCGGTTCGCACCAGGACGGGTACGTCGGCGCGTCGGACAACTGCACCAGCGCCGTCTTCGCCGGGCCCGACGAGCTCTCCGAGCCGGAGGCACAGAACGAGAAGTGGCTGACCGAGGAGTTCGACAACATCGAGTACGCCATGAACACGCACAGCTACGGCGGCTACTTCATGTGGGCCCCGGGTGCCTACAAGCCCGACCGCACTCCGCTGCCCCGTCCCGACTTCGGCACCGAGGAGCACTTCTGGGAGGCCTCGGAGCACATCCTGAGCACCATCCAGGACTACCGGGGCACGGCGATCTGGCCCGGGCGCACCGGCCCAGTCATCGACGTCCTCTACTCGGCCGCCGGCAACTCGGCCGACGAACACTTCTACGAGGGCGACATCTACGCCTGGAACTTCGAGGTGGGCGCGGACCTGTGGGACGCCGAGGCAGGTCGTTGGCGTGCGGTCGGCTTCCAGCCGCCGTTCGAGGAGGGCTACCAGGAGGCGATGGAGTTCAGCAACGGCATGATCGGAATGCTCGAGGTGGCCCTCGAACAGGCAGGTGACGTCAAGGCGCCGACGAGCGACCTCGAGGTCACGGGCACCGAGGAAGGCTCGGTGAGCTTCGTCATCACCACCGACGAGGCCGCCACGGTCTACTACACGACCGACGGCAGCCGGCCGACCTACGACTCCCCGACGGTGGAGTCCGCCGGCCTGCGCGAGGGTCCTGCCGAGATCACCGTGTCCAACACGACCACGGTCAACTGGTTCGCCGTGGACGTGGCCGGCAACGTCGAGCGCAACTACGACCCGGAGAAGAAGGCGAACAACTACCGGTCCGAAAAGGTCCGGGTGCGCTGAGCCCGCCCCGGACCAGACGCCCCCTGCGCCCCACCGGTGCAGGGGGCGTCAGAGTGAGGGTCACGCCGGTCGTCCGGACGACCGGCGTGACACGACAGCGCGGACTATCCCGCCGCCGCGATCTGCAGGACCGCGTCGGCCACCTCGGTGGTGCTCGCGGTGCCGCCCAGATCGGGCGTGCGCACCCCTGAGACGAGGGTGGCCTCGATCGCCGTCACCAGCTCGGCCGCGGCCTGGGGGTGGCCCAGGTGGTCCAGCATCATCGAGGCCGCCCAGATCTGGCCGAGCGGGTTGGCCACGCCCTGCCCGGCGATGTCGGGGGCGGACCCGTGCACCGGCTCGAACATGGAGGGGTGCTCCCCCTCGGGGTTGAGGTTGCCGGACGGGGCGATGCCGATGCTCCCGATGATCGCCGCACCGAGGTCGGTGAGGATGTCGCCGAAGAGGTTGGAGGCGACGACGACGTCGAACCGGCCGGGGTCCAGCACGAACAGGGCCGAGAGCGCGTCGATGTGGTAGTCCCGCACCTCGACGCCCGGGTAGGCCTGCGCGGTCTCGTGGACGACCTCGTCCCAGAACGGCATCGTGTGGATGATGCCGTTGGACTTGGTGGCCGACGCCAGGCTCCCCCGGCGGGAGGATGCCAGCTCCAGGGCGTAGCGGGCGGCCCGCTCGACGCCGCGGCGGGTGAAGACGGACTCCTGGACGGCGAACTCGTCCGGGGTGCCGCGGTACATGCGTCCGCCGACCTCGGAGTACTCCCCCTCGTTGTTCTCGCGCACGACGAGGAAGTCGATCTCGGTGCCCTCTTTCAGCCGCAGGGGGCAGTCGATCCCGGGCAGCAGCCGGACCGGGCGCAGGTTGATGTACTGCCGGAAGGCACGCCGGATGGGGATGAGCAGACCCCACAGGGACACGTGGTCGGGGACCCCGGGGTAGCCGACGGCCCCCAGCAGGATCTGGTCGGCCTCCGCGAGCTGCTCCAGGCCGTCCTCGGGCATCATCCGGCCGGTCCTGGTGTAGTACTCGCAGCTCCAGTCGTGGTGCTGCCAGGAGAAGTCGATGCCGTGGCGGCGTCCGACCGCCTCGAGGATGCCCAGCGTGGGCTCCATCACCTCGGTGCCGATCCCGTCGCCGGGGATCACGGCGACCCTCACCTGCTGGTCCATGGTCACAACCTTCCGTTGAGTCGAAGCACCCCGCGGAGCAGGGCCGAGTGGTCGAGTCCTCCGTCGCCGTTCGCCACGGCGGAGGTCATCAGCTGGGCGAGCAGCGCCCCCACGGGGAGCACCACGGAGGCCTCCCGGGCGGCACCGGTGACGATGCCGAGGTCCTTGTCGTGCAGCTCGACCCGGAACCCCGGGTCGAACCGCCGTCCGGCCATGTTCTCCCGCTTCTGCTCCAGGACGGCGGACCCTGCCAGCCCACCGCCGAGGACGTCGAGCGCGGGACCCAGCTCCACGCCATACCCCTCGAGGAGGGCGACGGCCTCGGCCAGCACCTGCAGGTGGCCGGCGACGATCAGCTGGTTGGCCGCCTTGACCGTCTGTCCCGCGCCGGAGGGGCCCACGTGGACGACGGTGCGCCCGACCACCTCCAGGACGGGCCGCGCCGCCTCGACGTCCTCCGCGTCGCCACCGACCATGATCGAGAGGGTGGCGTTCCGCGCGCCCGCCTCCCCGCCGGACACGGGGGCGTCGAGCATGCGCAGGCCCCGCTCACGCGCCTCGGCGGCCATGCGGCGGGCGACGTCGGGCCGGATGGTGGACAGGTCGATCACCAGCGTGCCGGGCCGGGCGTGCTGGAGGACCGCGCCCTCCCCCACGAGCACGTCCTCCACGTCGGGGCCGTCCGGCAGCATGAGGCAGACGACCTCCGCACCGTCGACCGCCTCGGCGGCCGAGCCGCAGGCCGTCCCGCCGGCGTCGACCAGCGGCTGCATCTTCTCCGACGAGCGGTTGTGGCCGCGCACCTCGTGCCCGGCCTGCTGCAGGTGGACGGCCATGGGACTGCCCATGATCCCCAGGCCGATGAAGGCGATCGTGCTCACGAGACGGGTCCTCTCCGACGGGTCCGCGGCCAGCCTACGGTCCTCAGGCCAGCATGAGCAGCCCACGGACCAGGGCCGCCGCCCCGCCCAGCGCCGCGACCAGGGTGGCGGTGCGTCGGGCGGCCGAGGCGGAGACCCGGTCGGCGAGGTAGCCGCCGAGACCGATCCCGACGAGGACGCCGCCGACCACGACCGCAGCCAGCCACCACGGCGGGACCCACGCGGTGACCGGGGTGACGAAGGTCTTGGCCAGCACCGACAGGGCGCCCATGACCATGAAGACCGGCTGCATCGTCGCGGCGAACCCGGCCTGGCCCCAGCGCACCAGGCGGGAGTGGACGATCATCGCCGGCCCGGCCACCCCGGCGATGGTGTTGAGCGCACCGCCGACCAGCCCGGCACCGGGGGTGACCCACCACCGGCGCACGTGCGGCAGCCGGCCGAGGTGGTCGACCAGCCACCCGGTGCCCAGCCCGAGGAGCACCACGGCGCCGACGGTGATCTGCAGGGCCGGACCGGGAAGTGCCCCGACGAGCAGCGCGCCGAGGACCGCCCCCGGCACCGCGGCGACCCCGATGAGCAGCGCGCGGCGCCACTCGACGGTCCGCCTCACCGCCACCGTGAGCATCAACGCCGAGACCGTCGTCGTGGCGTTGGCCACGAGCACACCGGGCGCGGCACCGAGGAGCACCGCCAGGAGCGGGGCCACCACCAGTCCCATCCCCAGTCCGGACACCCGTTGCAGGGTCGCCCCGACGACGATCGCGACCACGATGAACGCGATCATCGAGGCCGTCAGGGTCATGGGCGGAAGTCTCGCACCCTCGCCAGCACCTCCCGCGCCACCACCTCCGGCTGCCGCTCCGGCAGCCAGTGACCTGCGTCCACCTCCACGAACCGGTACTCGCCGGTGACGTGCCGGGCGGTCCGTTCGGCGGCAGCCCTGCCGAGGAAGGGGTCGCGGGCACCCCAGACGTAGGTCGTCGGCACCGCCACCGGTCCCGCCGCCAGCCCACCGCGCCCACCGCGCCCACCGCGCCCACCGCGCCCACCGCGCCCACCACGGGAGGGTCGCAGCGCGGCGCGGTACCAGTTCACCGGCCCGCGCAGCGCGCCCGCCCGACCCAGCCGCGCGGCATACCTCTCGCCGTCCTCACGCGCCAGGCCCGTGCGGCGCAGGCCGCCGGACCGGAGCATCCGGGCCAGTCCCCGCTCCGGCAGGACGGGGAGCTGGAAGGCGAGCATGTACCAGCTGCGCCGCCCCTGGTCGGTGTGCCGCAGGGCCCAGCGGAGCGCCGACGGGTGCGGCGTGGACAGCACGACCAGGCTGGCGACCCGCGCCGGGTGCTCGGCGGCGAGCGCCCAGGCCACCCCTCCGCCCCAGTCGTGCCCGACCACGTGCGCCCGCTCGACGCCGGCGGCGTCCAGGAGCGCGACGACGTCGGCGACGAGCTCGGGGAACCGGTATGCCGACACGCGCCGGGGGCGGGCGCCGGACGAGTATCCACGCTGGTGGGGCGCGAGGGTGCGCAGACCGGCGTCGTGCAACCCGGGCGTCACCCTGTCCCAGGCCGTTGCGTCCTGGGGGAACCCGTGCAGCAGGACCACGACGTCACCGTCGACCGGGCCGCCGTCGAGCACGTCGAAGACCAGACCGTCGCGGGTGAACGTCTCCACGTCCTGATGCTAGCGACGAGCACCGGCTGACGGGCGGGGCCAGGTCAGGAGACCTGGACCCAGATCCCACCCAGCTCGGCGTGCTGCGAGCACTCGTGGGGACCGGGCGTCAGGTCCAGGGCCGGTGCCGGATTCGGGGGGATGGTGCCACCCGTCCCGCGGAGGACGGGCTCCTGGAAGAACACCGTCGATCCCACCGGGCATCCCTGCGACTCGTCGCTGCTGGTGAGCACGAGGTTGCCCGCGTCGTCCATCGCGACCTCCCCGACGTCGTCGGGGCTGGTCAGCAGCTCACCGTCGTCGTCGAGGACGTAGCGCCCGCCCTCCGCCCCGTCCGGGGTCGTGACGACCAGGAGCCGCCCCGTGCCCTGCTGCATCCACGCGCGGGTGATGAGCTCGATCCGGGTGACGGGGGTCGGGGAACGGTGCCACCTGGCTGCCTCGCTGTTCTCGTGCTCGCGCCACCCGGTGTAGACCACCGCTGCACCGACATCGGACCTCGGTGAGAGGCGGATCCACGACACGCGGTCCCCACCGGTGCAGCCGCCGTCCGAGTCCGGGACGGGGACGACGCTGCCGACCATCCGGCCGTCGTCGGTGATCTGCAGCGACCAGTCGCACAGGTCGTCCGGAAGCTCGATGCCCGTGTCGGTCACCGCGTAGGGAACCGGAACCTCGTCGGAGACGGCCTGGTAGGTCGGGTTGAAGAAGCTGACCGTGCCGTTGCGGTGGAAGGACCACAGCCAGCCGCTGGCGTCGTGCGTGAGCCAGATGCCGGCCAGGTTGTCGACCGAGACGGGGAGCTCCGTCGGCAGCTGGGGCCCGGGTGCTGCCGGCTGCGGCGCCGCCCCCTCCTGCAGCTCCCGCCAGCCGACGGCCCCCGCGAGCACGAGGCCGCTGACGGCCGCGGCGGCCACCAGTCCGGTGCCCCAGCGGCGCCGGACGGCACCCTGCTCGCGCCGGTGGATGAACCGGTGCTCGGCGTGGACGAGCTGCTCGGGCGTCACCGAGACCTCCCTGGCCACGGTCTGGAGCGAGCTGTGCAGCGCCTCGTCGATGTTCATCGGGTCACCTCCATGCTGGTCGACAGGGCCGCGCGTGCCCGGTGGGCGTGCCGCTTGACCGAGCCGGTGCTCATGCCGAGCAGGGCGGCGGTCTCCGCCTCGCTCAGCTCGAGGAAGTAGCGGCAGACGATGACCTCGCACTGCCGTCGGGGCAGGGACCGCACCGCCTCGACGAGCCGGTGCGCCTCGTCCCGCTCGATCACCGACACGCTGGTGTCCAGGACGGGCGGAGGGTCGGCCCATCCGGTGCGTGTGCGTTCTCTGACCAGGGCACGGATCCGCGAACGGGACAGGTTCAGGACGGACACCCGCAGGTATCCGACCGGTGACGCCCGGTCGCGCAGGGTGGACCAGTGCGTGTGCAGGGAGCAGAAGGCCTCCATGACCACGTCCTCCGCGCTGCAGCGGTCACCCAGGATGCAGTAAGACAGTCGCAGCAGACCCTCGTAGTGCTCGCGGAACAGGCTCTCGACGATCTCGTCCCGCGTGAGCTCCACCACCTCGGGGGCAGCCTCGCGGACGGGGGCCTCGGAGTGTCTTTCGTCCGCGTCGCACCCCGCCTGCGACATGCCTGTCACCGCCTCTTCGGCTACGTACCTCATGCTCCCTAGTCGCATCCGACGCCATCAGGTTGACACGCATGCGGCGCGAACGGGGCCAGGCCGTCGGTCAGGGGCCCCGTTCGCCTGTCTCCTCCTCGTCGTCGGCGTGCGCGGTCGACCGCTCCGTCACCCGCAGCGCCCCCTCCGGCAGCACCGGCGCCTGCGGCCGGCGCAGCTCGTGCCCGCGCTCCTCGACCGGCTCGTCCCGCCGGCTGCTCAACCAGGACCGGGCCTCCCTCATCGCGGCGGCCGTCGACGCCCCCAGCCGGGGGGTGGCGTGCTCCAGGTGCACCGTCTCGTCGATGTCGAGCTTGGCCGAGAGTCGCAGCTGACGGGCCATTGTCTCGCTGAGCCCGGTGAGGTGGAGCCGGCCGCCCCCGGCCTCCAGCTCGTCGGCGTAGTCGTCGAGGACGTCGATGAACGTCGCCCCGATCTCCTCGTGCCCGCGCAGCCGCAGCACGACCACGGCGTTCCGCGACCCCCGGGCGGAGGGCAGCTGCTCCTGGAGGGCACGCGCCCCGGCGAAGAACATGGACCCGCGCACGGCGAGCACGAGGACCGATCCGTCCGGCACGTGCCCGGGCAGGTCGGTGTGCTCCTCCAGGCCGCCGTCCTCGGTCGTGCGCAGCTCCACCAGCCGGACGTCGGCACCCGAGCGCGCCACGTAGACCAGCACGGACAGGACGAACCCGGCGGCCACGGCCATGGGGATGGTCAGGACGAGCGTGGCGAAGAAGGTGGCGGCGATGGTCAGCCGCGCCTGCAGCCCGGCGGACCAGATCGAGCGGGCCTCCCTGGAGGAGATGGCCGCCAGGCCGGCGATCACCATGAGGGCACCCAGCACCGTCATCGGCACCTGGGTCACCACGCCCGGCAGGACCACGATGAACAGGAGCATCCACACCCCGCTGAGCACGCTGGCCCACCGGCTCCGCGCCCCGGCCGAGACGTTCAGCGCGGTCTGCCCGACCGACCCGCCGGCGGGGATGCCGGAGAAGAGACCGGCCGCGATGTTGCCCGCCCCCTGGGCGAAGATGTCGGTCGTGGTGGAGATCCTGGAGTCGTCGGGGTTCTCGACCTGCTGCGAGACCCGGCCCCCTGGATCGCCACGATGCCCGCGAGCGCCAGCGCGGCCAGGACCAGGTCGACGGAGAGCAGGGACAGGTCGGGCAGGCTGAGCGCGGGCAGGCCGGAGGGTATGGCGGCCACGTCACCGACGCGTTCGACGCTCGGCAGCCCGAGCAGGACGACGGCGAGGGACGGCACGACGAGAGCCACGACGGTGGCCATCGTCTCGAACCGCGTGGACATCAGCGCGACCATGATGCCCAGGGCCACCAGGCCGACCACGGTCGTGACCAGGTCCCAGTCGCCCACGTGGCGGACGAGGTCGACGAACTGCAGCAGCTCGTTGGATCCGTCCGGTCGGTAGCCGACCAGCGGCGCGAGCTGGTCCAGCACCAGGACGGCCGAGACCCCGAAGAGGAACCCGGTCATCACCGAGTGCGAGACGTAGCGCACCAGCCGTCCCACCCGCAGCACCGCGAACAGGGCGAGGAAGACCCCGGTGAGAAGCGAGATGAGGAACACCGCCGGCCCCCGGTCCTCGGCGGGGTAGGACGCCACCGCCTGGCCGGCGGCCAGCGAGGCCGCCGAGGTGGTCGCGATCATCATCATGTGCGAGCTCGACGTCAGGCCGCCGGCGATCGCCGAGGTGGCCGAGGTGTAGAGGCCGTAGACCGGGTTGACCCCGGCCAGGGCCCCGGCGGCCAGGCCGTCCGGGACCGAGACGACCGCGTTCACCAGCCCTGCCTGGGCGTCGGCGCGGAGGGTCTTGGGCCGGAAGGACTCCTTGGTCAGCCCGGGACGCCGACGGGGTCGCTGCATGGCCGGCCGGTCATGCTGCTCCACCAGTCGCTTCCTTCCGCGGGGTCGGCACACACCCTAGATCCCCGCGCCACGGTTCGCGCGTGGCGCCCGCCCGGGTGGCGCCCCGGGCCCCGAGCCTGGCTCTACAGCCCGGCCCGCAACGCCTCGATGTCGGTCAGCAGCACCGCCGCCGCCTCGTCCTCGATCGACTTCCCCGTCTGCGCCTCCACGTGCGAGGCCAGAGCGGCGAGCTGGTTGTCAGCGGCCCGCAGGTTGCCCCGCTCCATCGACGCCTCTACCACGGCGAGCCGCGCGACCAGGGTCGCCGCCTCCTCCGGCACGATCAGGCCTGCGTCGGCATACCGCTCCACCAACCCGCGCAGCGACTCCAGGGTCACCTCGGCGATGAAGGTCACCGAATCGGTTCCCTCGTTGCCCGAGGTGTCGATGGCCGTGACCGTCAGCGTGTGTTCACCGAGCCCGAGCTGGCTCAGGTCGATCTCGTCCGCGTCGAACACCTCGCCGTCCAACCGGACCACCAGCTGCTCCACGTCGCCGCGTTCGTCGTCGACCTCCACGACGACCGGGACGACCTCGTGGTGCCCGTACTCGCCGGCCTGCGGAGACGTGATCTCGACCGTGGGGGCCACGTCGTCGACGACGGTGAACGTCCACGCCTCCTGAGTGGCGTTGCCGGCCTTGTCCTCGACCCGCACCACGACGGTGTGCTTGCCCAGCGTCAGCTTATCCAGGTCGACCACGGTCCCCGCCCCGAGAGTCTCGTCGTCCAAGGTGATCTCGGTCGACCAGACCCCCGACAGCGCGTCCCCGACGACCGGCGCGATCGTCACCTCGTCCGTGTAGGAGTAGGACTCCGCCAGGTCGAGGGTCACCGTGGGCGCGTCCGGGTCGTGCGCCCGCATCGCGGCTGCGTACTCACCCAGCGTCATCGACACGCCGCCGGTCTCCTCGAGGAGGGCCTGCAGCTCGGTCAGCGTCCGCTGGTAGCCCTCGAACGCTCTGGGGTCCAGGGTGCCCTCGGAGAAGTTCCCGTCGTAGCTCGTCAGCTCGAAGAGCACCTGGCAGGTGCCGTGCTCCTGGAAGTCCGCGCGGCACCGGTCGGCCAAGGAGGTGGAGGCGTGCCGCTCCCAGTCGGAGTAGTCCTTGCCGTCCTCGGTGGGCCTGCAGACGTCCGCGTCGTCGCAGTCCACGCCGCTGTGCGCCCGTAGACCTTGCTCGGCGCCTGACTGGCAGTTGGTCCAGGTCGCCGCCCCGTTTCCGCAGGCGATCTGCGACCAGGGCACGTGCGCCAGGCCAGCCTCGTCGACGTAGTTGAAGTCGTCCCGGCCCCACGGCTCTGCGTACCAGGCGGAGGAGACGTAGGAGTAGCCGACCGCCTGGATGGCCTCCTGGGCCGCGTCGTCGAAGGCGTCCGTCGGCGGGATGAACCCGGTCAGCGCGTGTGATGCCGCGGCCAGGTCGACGGTGCCCGCGATCGCGTCCATCCCCACGCGCAGGAGTGCGACGGACTGAGACACCGGCATGCCACAGTCGAACTCGGCGGCCGTGGGCCCGTGCTCCTCGAGGTATGGCGTGTAGACGCAGGTGTGGTAGGTCCCGTGGTGGACCAGCTCGAAGTTCGGGTCGGCGATCACCGTGTCCAGGAACTCCGGGGTGCTGCTCCCGTCCAGCCGTCGTTCGTCCCAGGGGATGAGAGCCAGCGAGAAGCCCAGGTCGCGGCCCAACGCCTCGGTCGTGAGGGCACGGGCAATCTCGGACCGATAGCCGACCGACATGGCGTCCGCCCGCAGCATCAGCGCTGGGCTGCGGCCCCAGTCGATCCGGTCTGCCTGCTCGTGCTCCCAGGAGCCGACCTCGGTCGCCGGTCGTCGGTCGTCCCGAGGGTCACAGGCGTCGCCGCGGTCGTCACCGTCGCGGTCCTCCTGGCTGGGGTCCGCGGTCCACGGGCAGACGTCGACCGCGTCCTCGACGCCGTCGTCGTCGTCGTCCGGGTCGCAGGCGTCCCCTGCGCCGTCGCCATCCAGGTCCACCTGAACCGGGTTCTCCTTGTCCAGCTGGATGTCCGGCGGGTTGGGCACCGATGGGCAGTTGTCCAGCGAGTCGGACAGGCCGTCACCGTCGGTGTCGGGCGCCTGGCCGTGGAGCATGGTCACCGGGTTGGTGATCCAGCCGGAGTGGAAGCCGCGGACCAGGTCGAGGTAACCGTCCCCGTCCCAGTCCGTCGCATCGACGACGTTGTTGACCAGACCGGGCAGGGTCAGGGTCGTGCAGGAGTCGTAGACGGGCGCCCCGGCGGTGGACGAGTCCAGACACTGGTGCAGCCGGAACGAGCGGTCAGTACCGACCTGTCCACCCGCCACGAGCAGGTCCAGGCGGCCATCGTCGTCGATGTCGACGACCGTGGGCTCGTGGTAGGCCTCACCGTCCAGCCCGTCGGTCGTGCCCGACCGGACCAGCCACTCCGGCGCTGCCCAGGCGTGGGTGTCACTGGTTCCGACGTTGCGGTACAGGCGCACGCCCTTCTCGTTCGCCAAGGCGCCGGTCCCGATGAGCAGGTCCAGGTCGCCGTCACCGTCCAGATCGACGAGCTCCGGGGAGACGTACGCCGTCGTCGACCCGGTCGTGGCACCCACCCGGGCACCGTCCTCGGTCACGAGGATCTCGCAGCCCTCCGTGTGCACCCGGGCGGCTCCGTCACCGGACCCCGGACACAGGGCGACACCCTTCTGGCTGTACTGGGTCCCGACCACGAGATCGGCCTCTCCGTCCCCGTCGACGTCGCCCACCGCAGGACGGGCGTAGAGCGTCCAGCCGAACGGGTCTCCGATCGTCCCCGAGCCGAAGACGGAGGACAGCTGTCCCAGGGCTCCGTCCTCGTCCCGCAGCGCGACCGCGACACCACCGTGCTGACCTGCACTCCGCAGCCCGACGACGAGGTCGTCGCTCCCGTCCCCGTCCCAGTCGGCCACGGCCGGTGCCGGCGCGTGGTTCGCGGGCAGCTGGAGGAGGTCCACCGTGGTGTCGTGCTCCCAGGGGTAAGGCGCAGCCTGCGCCGCGTCGGGCGAGCCGATCGCCACAAGCGGCGTGACCAGCAGGGCGAGCAGGGCGCTGAGCACCGCAGCTGCGCGCGGGGACGACGACGTCGTGACCACAGAGTTCTCCCGATGGTGATCGCCGCACCGCGGCGTGGTGTTCGTGTGCTGCCGCGTGCAGGCTACGGGGCAGGTCGAGCACCTGACCAGGGACTTTGCCAAGAACTGACCTGAGGATGACCGTCCTGTGACCCGGTGGGTGAGGGATTCCCACGGCGCTCAGCTCCAGCGCACCCGGGCCCGCCCGCGCCAGACCTCGAGCACGCCGCCGTCGTCCTTCACCGCGCCGGGGGCGGCACGGTTCCAGAGGGTGAGGTAGAGCGCGCGGGGTGTGCCGGCCAGGACGGGGTCGTCGTCGCGAGCGGGCCGGTCGCGGTCGGTCGTGACCGCGCCGTCGTCGGCGACCCGCACCGTCCAGGACCGGTCGGACCCGTCGGGGCGGACGACGAACCGCAGGGGCCCGGCGCCCCTGAAGCGCGACCGGCCGCGGGTCACGAACCCGGTGAGCAGCTCATCGACGCCGTCCAGGGCCACCGCGTCGTCGATCCAGACCGCCACGTCCGGAGGCGCAGCCCCGCCCAGCCGGGCGGCGAGCGCGTCGACGGCGTGGATCGTCGTCTCGTGGCACTGGCGCCGGGCCCAGAACGTCCGCGGGGGCGGGGCGTCGCGGAGGAAGACCATGGCCGCGACGTCGTCGGCGACCTCCCCGATCGTGGTGGCCAGCGCCGCGGCGCCCTCGGCGAGCCAGGCCACGGGGTCGGCCACCTCGTGGCCCTCGGCGTTCCAGCCGGGCGGGTGGCACGGCTGCTGCAGCAGGGTGGCGCGCGCCCAGCGGTGCACCATCCCCTGGTGGGCGACCAGGTCGCGGACGGTCCAGCGGGGGCAGGTCGGCACCGCCGCGTCGAGGCCGGCGGTGCTCGCCTCGTGCTCGAACTCCCCCGCCGCGGCCAGGAGACCGGCGACGTGCTCCTCGACGCTGCGGTGCTGCATACCTCCTCAGCCCCCCATGGTCACCACGGCCCGGCCGGTGATCCCCCCGGCGCGCAGGGCGGCGTAGGCCTCGTCGACGTCGGCCAGGTCGAAGGTCCGGGTGACCACGTCGCGGTAGCGCAGGACCCCGCGGTCGGCCAGGTCGATGACCGCCGGCAGGTCGGTGCGGGTGCGGGCGCCGTAGTTGGCCACGATCCGCAGACTGCGCCGGACCATGAGGTTGATCTCCACCGGCGCGTCCTGGCCGGCACGGCCCAGGCCGACCGGGACCATCCGGCCACCGGGCGCCAGAAGCTTCAGCGCCAGCTCGAACGTCTCGGGTCGGCCGAGCACCTCGAAGGCCACGTCCACCCCCAGACCGCCGGTGGCGGCCAGGACCTGCTCGCGCGCGTCGGGGTCGCGCGAGTCGACGGTCACCGTGGCCCCCATCCGGGTGGCCGCCGCCAGCTTGTCCGCGTCGACGTCGACGGCGACCACCTCGGAGGCACCGAACGCCCGGGCCAGCTGGACGACGTTCGACCCCACCCCGCCGACGGCGACGACCGCGACGCTCTCCCCCGGGCGCAGGTCGGCAGCCCGCCGCACCGCGCCGTAGGCGGTCAGCCCGGCGCACCCCAGGACCGCGGCGGGCGCGAGCTCCATACCCTCCGGCACGGGGGCGACCGCGGTGGCGGGCACGACCGCGTACTCGGCCAGCCCGCCCATGGAGTACATCGCGACCGGCTCACCGCCCGAGGTGCGCAACCGGCTCGTGCCGTCGAACAGGTGGCCCGACAACCGATTCTCGGCGAAGAAGGGTTCGCACAGGTCGTCCCGTCCCTGCGCGCAGAAGCGGCAGCGGCCGCAGGGCATGAGGAAGGCCCCGACCACCGGCCGACCGACGGCCAGGCCGTCCCGCCCGGCCCCGGGCCCGAGGGCGGCCACGTGCCCGGAGATCTCGTGCCCCAGGACGGCCGGCCGAGGGAAGGCGATGTGCCCGTCCAGCGCGTGCAGGTCGCTGTGGCAGACCCCGCAGGCGGTGACCCTGATCAGCACCTCGTCCCGCTGCGGCTGCGGCACCGGAAGGTCCTCCAGGGACAGGTGACCGTCCTCGCGGCACACGGCCGCCCGCATCGTGGTGGGCAGTGCCTCGGACGTCGTCATCGTCGTCTCCCTCGTCGATGTGGCGGACGCCTCCGATCATGCCGTGCGGGTGGGGGTCCGGCCAGGCCGGGTGGGGTGGCGGCCGACGGCGTCCACGCCGGACCGGGGAGACTGGGCGGATGGACCCCGCAACCACCCGGCAGGTCGTGCTGCTGTCCCGGCCGGACGACGTCCCCCGGGCCGAGCACTTCGAGATCCGCGAGACACCGGTGCCGGACCTGGCCGAGGGTCAGCTGCTCGTGCGCACCGAGTACCTCTCGGTCGACCCGGCGATGCGCGGTTGGGTCAGCGCGGTGGCCAACTACGCCGAGCCGGTGGGGATCGGTGAGGTGATGCGCTCCCTCGCGGTCGGCGAGGTCCTGGCCTCCCGGCACCCTGCCCACCAGGTCGGCGACGTGGTCATGGGGATGTTCGGCTGGCAGGAGCACGCGGTGGTCGACGCCACCGCCGTGTGGCTGACCGTCGTCGACGACGACCTGCCGCACTCGCTCGCCCTCGGCGTCCTGGGGCTGAACGGGCTCACCGCCTGGGCCGGTGTCCACCGGGTCCTGCGCCCCCGGGCCGGGTCCACGGTCGTGGTCTCCACCGCCGCCGGCGCCGTGGGGTCGATCGTCGGCCAGCTCGCCTCGAGGATGGGCTGCCGCACCGTCGGCATCGCCGGCGGCCCCGGGAAGGCCGCCCGCTGCGTGGAGGAGTTCGGCTACGACGTCGGGATCGACTACCGCGCCGCCGACTTCCAGGAGCAGCTGGCGGCCGCCACGCCCGAGGGGGTCGACCACTACTTCGACAACACCTCAGGACCGATCACCGACGCGGTCCTGGCCCGGCTGGCACCCCGCTCCTCGGTGCTCGTCTGCGGGACCGCGGCCATCACCTCCTGGGACCCCTGGCCCACCGGCCCCCGCGTCGAACGCATCGTCCTCACCCGCCGCGCCCGCATCGAGGGCTTCCTGGCCTTCGACCACCTCGACGTCCTGGAGGAGGCGGTCGGCGAGCTGGCGGACCTCGTCCGCTCCGGCCGGCTGGCCCACCGCGAGCACGTCCTCGACGGGCTCGAGCACGCGCCCGGCGCGATCGCGATGCTCTACGAGGGCAGCAACGAGGGAAAGCTCGTCGTCCGGCTGCCCTGAACCGCACGGTGCGTGGCGCACCGGCGACGGAGGCTACGCCGGGGAGCTTCCCAGCACGGACGCCAGCTCGACCAGCGAGGCCACCTCGACGTCGGGACGGGCGAAGTGGGCGGGGTATGCCGTGCCGCTGCGGTCGATCCACGCCGTCGCCAGACCCGCCTCGTGGGCGCCGTGGACGTCCCACGGGTGGACGGCCACCAGCATGGCGTCGGCCGCGTCCACCCCGCAGACGTCAAGGGCGTAGGCGTAGGCCTGCGGCGCGGGCTTCCACCGTGGCGCGTCCTCCACCGACAGCAGCCGGTCGAAGGCGTCCGTCAGCCCGTGGCGCTCGAACAGCCCCCGGGCGACCGCGGTGGAGCCGTTGCTCAGGGTCACGAGCGGGATTCCCAGGTCGAGCAGTCCCCGCACGCCCTCGACCACGTCCGGGTGCACGCCGAGCTGGCCGAACCCGGCCATCACGTGCTCGACGGCCGGCTCCACGTCGTCCATGTGCGGGGCCAGCACGCCGCCCAGGACGTCCTTGCCGACGTCGGCGAAGGACGGGTTGGACCCGGTAGCGGTGAGGGCGAAGCCGTCCCGCAGCAGCGCGGCGAACCACGTCCTCGCCAGGTGCTCGGGCGCACCGACGGCGGCGAACCGCTCCCCCATCGGGCTCATGTCCGAGAGCGTCTCGTTGACGTCGAACACGATGAGGTCGGGGCGTCGGTCCATCCCAGGACGCTACCCTGCCGCTCCCGACGTGCGGCGGCACCACCGACCTCGCTCAGGCGTCCTCCGGCTCCAGCTCGGTGAAGATCTCCACGGTGCCGGTCAGGGTGCGGTGGACCGGGCACTTGTCGGCGATCCGCAGCAGGGCCTCCCGCTGCTCCTCCGACAGCGCGGGATCCACGGCGATGGAGCGGTCGATCCGCTCCAGACGTCCCTCGGTGGTCTCGCACTCCTGGCAGTCCCTGGCGTGGATCCTGCTGTGCCGCACCGTGACCGTCGTGGTCCCGTAGTCCCAGCCCTTGCGGCGGGCATACATCCGCATCGTCATCGAGGTGCACGCGCCCAGAGCCGACAGCAGCACCTGGTAGGGGTCCGGTCCGTCGTCGTCGCCTCCGGCGGCGGTCGGCTCGTCCAGGACCCAGGTGTGCCCTCCCGCCTCCGCGGTGTGCGCGTAGCCGGCGTCGGCGGCCCGCTCGCTCACCCGCACCCCCTCGAGGACGGGCTGCGTCACCTGGGCCGTGGCCACCGCCTGCGCCGCCTCTTCCCGGGGCGCCGCCTCGTCCTGCCCGCCGGTGACGTCCGCGGCGGCCGTGACCGGGTCGGGCAGGTAGCGACCGGCCCAGGCGGCCACGATCCCGGCGGCGAACTCCGCGTCGGCCGGGTCCGAGAGGAGGTGGTCGGCCCCGTCCAGGGAGACGAAGGACCGCGGGTGACCGGCCGCGGCGAAGATCGTTGCCGCCTCCTCGATGCCGACGACCTGGTCCTGCGGCGAGTGGAGCACGAGAATCGCCGCGTCCAGGGTCCTGAGCCGTTCCGTCTGCGACTGCTCGGAGATGTCGTGGAGGAACTGCCGACCGATGACGAAGGGCCGCCCGCCGATGTCGACCCGCAGCCGGTCCTCGCCCTGCTCGCTGGGCCGGGCGTCGGCCAGCAGGTGCTGCACGTGCTCGGGCGAGGCCGGCGCCCCGATCGTGCTCACCGCACGGACGCTGTCGATCTGCCCCGCGGCCGCGACCACGGCCGGACCCCCGAACGAGTGGCCCACGAGCAGCCCGACCTGCCCCCACTCGCGTCCCATCCACCGGGCGGCGGCCACCAGGTCCTCCACGTTGGTGGTGAAGGTGGTCTCGGCGAAGTCGCCCCCCGAGTCCCCCAGGCCGGTGAAGTCGAAGCGCAGGACGGCATACCCGCGTCCGGCCAGCTGCTGGGAGATGCGGGTGGTGGCGTGCGCGTCGCTGCTGCAGGTGAAGCAGTGCGCCATGATCGCGTAGCCGCGCGGTCGCCCGTCCGGCAGCTCGAGGGTGGCCGACAGGTCGGCCCCGGTGGCCCCGGGGAAGGTCACGTCCCGCACGGTGGTCCGGTCCCCGTCCCGGACGGCCTGCTGCTCCTGCTGCACGTCATACCTCCACGGTGGTCATCCTCGTCCTGGCTGCGTCCACCCTGGCACGCCGCCACGGTCCGTGCCGCGAGGGGGTCACCGCCACCGCCCACGGAGCGGCCGGTGGTGGCAGGCTGGTGGGACCAGCCAGCCCCGACCACCCCGTCGCACCGAGGAGCCACCCATGGACGCACCCCGTTACGAGGACCTGACCGCCCTGCTCGTCAACTGTTCCCTGACCCCCGACCCCGTCCGCTCGCACACCGGCCGCCTGCTCGACGTGGTCGACCACCTGATGAGCGGCGCCGGCGTCACGGTGGACCGCCTGCACGCGGTCAGCCACGACATCGCCCCCGGCGTGCAGCCCGACATGCGCGAGCAGGGGTGGGAGGAGGACGCGTGGCCCGAGCTGTGGCCCCGCGTCCAGGCCGCCGACATCCTCGTGCTGGGCACCCCGCTGTGGCTGGGCGAGGAGTCCTCGGTCTGCCGCCGGGTCGTCGAGCGGCTCTACGCCATGTCCGGGCAGCTCAACGACGCCGGCCAGTCGATCTACTACGGCAAGGTCGGCGGCGCGGTCATCACCGGCAACGAGGACGGCGTCAAGCACACCTCGATGTCCCTGCTCTTCGCCCTGCAGCACCTGGGCCTGGTCATCCCGCCGCAGGCCGACGTCGGCTGGATCGGCGAGATCGGACCCGGACCCTCCTACGCAGACCCGCGCGAGGGCGACGTGCCGGTCGGCTTCGACAGCGACTTCACCAGGAAGAACGCCACGATCATGTCCTGGAACCTCATGCACACCGCCGACCTGCTGCGCCGCTCCGGCGGGCTGCCGTCCTACGGCAACGACCGCAACGCCCTGCAGGACGGCGAGCTGTTCGGCTACGCCGACCCGGAGGCGGTCAGCAGCGGGTCCTGACGCGTCCGGCTACAACCAGCGCGGCAGGGCCGGGGCGGGACCGCCGCCGACCGTCCCCGGCGCCCCGTCCGCGTCCCGACCCGTGAGGTATGCCGCCAGCTGGGCCGCCGTCCCCCGCACCTCGGGCGCAGCAGGGCTCTCGGTCGGCTCGCCGATGCGCCACGTGCGCTCCCCGACCTCGTCGTGGAGCCAGAGGGCGGGGTGGTCGGCCGAGCCGACGGCAGCCGTGCGCTGGGCGACGACGTCGTCCACCAGGTCGTGCAGGAAGCCCTCGGGCAGGTCGGCGAAGGACACCCCGGCCCCCAGGTCGGCGGCATGGATCATCACCTCCCGGGCCCTCATCCAGGGCACCTCGGTCGCCTCGATGGTGCGCCCCTGAGCCGTGCGCACCGGGCTCTCCCACTGCTCGTCGGTCAGCGCGTCGAGGTCGGCGCGCAGGTCCCGCGCGGTGGAGGCGAACCACTCCCTCAGCTCGACCGGCGGTTTCAGCGCTCCCTCGTCGATGTCGGCGTTGCGCTGGTCCATGGAGGCGTACATCGGCGTCTCCACGCCGGTGCGGGCCCAGGTGACGAGGTTGCGCAGGGCCTCGGCGTTGGCCGCCACGTGGGCGACGACGTGGCGCCTGGTCCATCCCTGGAGCGACGAGGGTCCGTCGAGCTCCTCGCCGGACAGCCCGGCCAGCGCCCGTCCGAAGATCGCGGTGCCCTCGTCCGCCCACGCGAGCGAGCGGGTCAGCGGTGGTGCCATCAGAACCTTCCCTCCTCGGCCGGGGAGTCCGGCCGCACGACCTGGTCGAGCCACCCGGCCAGCACCTCGGCGACCTCGAGCGGCTGCTCGGCGGGGGCCAGGTGGGCCGACCCCTCCGCGATGACGACGGACGCCCCCGGGAGGGCCGCGGCCAGCTGTTCCTGCGTCGCGGGCGGCACCACCTGGTCGTGGCGTCCGCCGAGGACCAGCACCGGCATCCTCACGTCCGCCAGGAAGGGCCGCAGGTCGGCCTGCGCGAGCGCCTCGCACACCCGGGCGTAGGACTCGTCGTCCGCCCGCTCCAGGCCTGCGAGCAGCGCCGCCGCGGTGCCGGCCTCCCGCTCGAGGAACCCGGGCGCGAACCACCGCTGGGTCGAACCCTCGACCATGCTGGCCGTCCCGTCGCGACGGACCGTCGAGGCCCGCTCGTGCCATCCCTCGGCGGTACCGACCTTCGCCCCGGAGCACAGCACCGCGCTCCCGAGCACCCGCGCGGCCGCACCCGACCGGCCCGTCGCCAGCGCCAGCCCGACGACCCCGCCGACGCTCACGCCGGCGTGGGCGAAGGTCTCCCGGGGCCGGACCTCGTCCACCAGGGCGACCACCGCGCGGCCGAGGTCCTCCACGGTGAACGCGTCGGGGCAGGGATCCCCGTCCCCGTGCCCCGGCAGGTCCCACCCGAGGACGTCCACCTCGGCCAGGGTCGCCAGGTGCCGGGCGCACTCCTGCCACAGGGCGACCACCCCGGTGCCCAGCGACGGCCCGACGACCAGCAGCGGCCGTCCGCCGTCCGGCGTCAGCCAGTGTCCCCGCAGCACCGGTCCGTTCATCGCCGTCCGTCCGTCCTGCGGTCACCCGTGTCTTCGTGCCTCCCGGTCATGAGGACAGGTTCCCACGGACCAGCCGTGCAGGGGCCACCCGTCCGACCGTGGGATGACGCGCGGTCGGTCAGTCTTCGTCCAGTCCCCACAGCTGCAGGAAGCCCTCCTCGTAGGACATGTCGCCGTAGCCCTCCGACGCGTTCTCGGCGGTGATCAGCCGCGAGTAGGGAAAGTCGACCTCCCTCACGGACTCGCCTCCGGTCATCAGGCGCAGCACCTGGTCGGCGGCGTACCAGCCCATGGCGGTGTGGTCGAAACCGGCCACGGCACCGACCGGCCCGTCGGGCGTCACCTGCTCCAGCACCTCCGGCGTGCCGTCCTGGCTGACGACGAGGACGTCCGTGCGCCCGGTCGCCTCGATCCCCTGCACGGCGGCGTCCACAGCGACGTCCATGGTGACGTGGACGTAACGGGTTGCCGGCGAGCGGGCCAGCGCCTCCTCGACCAGTGCGGGCAGCTCGCCGAGCCGGCCGGTCGTGACCTCCAGCAGGCTCGTCGTGCATCCGGGGCACGCCGCGTAGACGGGGAGCGCCCCGTCCTGGACCCACGCCTGCATCGCGGGGGTGTCGATGAGCTGGACCACGAGCACGGACCCCGTCCCGCCGGAGTCGGCCACGACCCACTCGGCGAGCCAGCCCTGCTGCTCGGCATGGTCGGGACTGAGGTAGCCGACCTCGGCCGGATACCCGCGGCCCGTCGGCGCGGTCTGGGTGAACAGCACGGGGATCTCTGCACGGGAGGCGTGGACCAGCGCCGTCGCGATCCGGTCCTCGGGCACGGCACCGGTGACGATGACGTCGACGTCGGCCTCGACGGCCGCGGTGACGCAGGCGGCCATCACCACCGGGTCGCCCGTGCCGTCGCAGGTCTCCACCGTCACCCCGGCGTGGCCCAGCGCCTGCGCCATGCCGTCCCGGACGGCCAGAAAGGTGCCCACCTTCGACGACGCAGGCACGTAGTGGACCGTTCCACCCTCGAGATCGTCCACTCCCGCCACGGGGGGTCCGGGTGGGACGAACTCCTCCACGGCCATCTCCGTCGCCCGGTCGACCACGGCCTGCGCCCTTCCGGCCGCCGGGTCCACGGTGCGGTCGGCGGTCGCGCCGGTGGCGTCCTGCCCCTCCGGACCGTCCCCGTTCTGCGCCCCGCATCCTCCCAGCGCCAGCAGGGCCACCACGGCCACCGCTCCCGGACCGGTCCACAGCGACGTCCTCATGGCCCTTCTCCTTCCTGCTTCCAGCGTCCTCCCGCCGCCACCTCCTCGTCAGGGTGAGCGGGGCCGTCGCAGGGTGAGTTCGCTCACAGGGAGATCGAAAGGCATCCGCCCCGACCGAAAATTCGTCCTGCCACCCCTCCTCCCGACCATGGTGCGGCCCTCGACCCAGCCACCCGCGCTCTGCCTCCCCCGGCCCACCGACCTGCGAAGATCACGAGCGCACCGGGCGCGCGACGGCATACCGAGGATTCTTCGTCCTCCCCCCGCCCGCCCTAGATTGGCTCCCCATGGAGCAGCCCCCCGCCGCCTGGAGATCAGACACCCTGGCCGTCCGCGGCGGGCTGATGCGCAGCGGCTTCGACGAGACCGCCGAGGCGCTCTACCCGACCTCCGGCTACGTCTACTCCAGCGCCGAGGAGGCCGACGCGGCGTTCGGCGAGGAGATCGAGCGCTTCGTCTACTCCCGCTACGGCAACCCCACGGTGGCCATGCTCGAGGAGCGGCTGCGGCTGCTGCACGGCGCCGAGGCCTGCCAGGCGACCGCCTCGGGCATGTCGGCGGTGTTCACCACGCTCGGCGGCCTGTGCGCGCAGGGCGACCGGATCGTCGCGGCCCGGGCGCTCTTCGGCTCCTGCTTCGTGGTCGTCGACGAGGTCCTGCGGCGCTGGGGCGTGGAGTCCACCTTCGTCGACGGCACCGACCTGGACCAGTGGGCCCGGGCGCTGTCCACCCCGGCGACCGCGGTGTTCTTCGAGACCCCCTCCAACCCCACCCAGGAGCTCGTCGACATCGCGGCGGTGAGCGAGCTGGCGCACGCGGCCGGGGCGGTCGTCGTCGTGGACAACGTCTTCGGCACGCCGGTCTTCTCCCGACCCCTGGACCACGGCGCCGACGTGGTCGTCTACTCCACGACCAAGCACATCGACGGTCAGGGACGCGTCATGGGCGGGGCCATCCTCGGTCCGGCGGAGCTGGTCGGCGGACCGATCCGCACCCTCGTGCGGCACACGGGCCCCTCCCTGTCCCCCTTCAACGCGTGGGTGACCCTCAAGGGTATGGAGACGCTCACCCTGCGGGTGGAACGGATGGCCGCGAGCGCGCTGACCCTGGCGACGGAGCTGGAGGCCGACCCCCGGGTGCGGCGGGTCTTCCACCCCTGGCTCCCCTCGCACCCCCAGCACGGGCTCGCGCGACGGCAGATGAGCGGCGGGGGCACCGTCGTGACCTTCACCCTCGACGGCGGACGCGCGGAGGCCTTCCGGTTCATGAACGCCCTGCAGGTCGTGGACATCTCCAACAACCTGGGCGACGCGAAGTCGCTGACCACCCACCCGGCCACGACCACCCACCGGCGGCTGCCCGAGGAGGCCCGCGTCGCGGCCGGGATCCAGGAGGGCACCGTCCGTCTCTCGGTGGGGCTGGAGGACCTGGACGACCTGCGCGAGGACGTGGCCAGGGGCCTGACGGCGGCGTTCGGCTGACCGTGCGGCGCGTCGACGTCCTCGTCCTCGGCGCCGGGCAGGCCGGCCTGTCGACGGCGTACCACCTGCGACGGCGCGGGTTCGCCGCGCAGGGCCCCGCCACCTACCTCGTCCTCGACGGCGAGGAGGGGCCGGGCGGCGCGTGGCGGCACCGGTGGCGCTCCCTGCGGATGGCGACGGTCAACGGGATCGCCCAGCTGCCGGGGATGCCGGTGCCGGAGGCGGACCCGTGCGCGCCGAGCTCGGAGTTCCTCGTGCACTACTTCGGGCGCTACGAGGAGGAGCTGGAGCTGGCGGTGGAGCGGCCCGTGAAGGTCCGGCGGGTGGTCCGCGAGGACGACGACCCCCGCGGCCGCCTGCGGGTGGAGACCTCGGCCGGGGCGTTCTCGGTCCGGGCGGTCGTCAACGCCACCGGCACCTGGCGCAAGCCGTTCTGGCCGATCTACGCCGGGCAGGAGACGTTCGCCGGACGTCAGCTGCACGTGGCCGACTACGTCGCTGCCGAGGAGTTCCGCGGCCAGCACGTCGCCGTCGTCGGCGGCGGGATCTCGGCCGTGCAGCTGCTCGACGAGATCTCCCGGGTGACGGCCACCAGCTGGTTCACCCGCACGGAGCCGGTCTGGCGCGAGGACGACTTCGACGCGGACGCGGGCCGGCGGGCCGTGGCGATGGTCGAGGAACGGGTCCGCCAGGGGCTGCCCCCGCAGAGCGTGGTCTCGGTGACCGGCCTGCTGCGCACGGCCTCGCTGCGGGCGGCGGAGGAGCGGGGCGCCCTGGACCGGCGGCCGATGTTCACCGAGATCGTCCCCGAGGGCGTCCGCCTGGTCGACGGACGGGTGCTGGAGGTGGACGTCCTCCTCTGGGCGACCGGGTTCCGTGCGGCGCTCGACCACCTGGCTCCGCTCGGTCTGCGGGGCCACGGCGGCGGCATCCGGATGGAGGGGACGCAGGTGGCCGACGAGCCCCGTGTGCACCTCGTCGGCTACGGGCCCTCGTCCTCCACGATCGGGGCGAACCGGGCCGGGCGCGCGGCGGTCACCGCCCTGGTGAGGGAGCTCGGCATACCCTGACGTCGTGGACGACTTCCTCATCGCCCGCAACCCCGAGGAGGGCACCTCGCTGCCCTACCTGCTGCGCATCCCGCTGGGGCCGGAGGGCGTGGTGCTCAAGGCGCGCGACACCTGGCCGCGCACCGGCAAGATCTACTGCCACCGCGCCGCCGGCTGGCCCCGGGACCCGGACATCGTCGAGGCCGTGCCGACCCGCTCGTGCGTGCGTCGGGGGGCGAGCATCGACCTGGTCCTGGCCCGCGGCCGGGAGAACCGCTCGCAGTTCGTGCTCACCCGCGTCCGCGGGGGTCGCGAGGCCATCTTCTGGCAGACCGCGCGGACGGCCAGGCAGGCACGGCCCGCGGTCGCCCTCCCCACGGCCCGCGCCTCCGGCGTCGCCGGCCTGGAGGTGCTCGTCGACAGCCACGAGCGCTACGCCTGGACCTTCGACCACCAGCAGGTCCTCACCCGGCGCCAGGCCCTGGTGGCCGGCGACTACGGTGTCGAGGTCCAGGGTCGTCTGGTCGCCTCCGTCGAGCGGAAGTCGTTGCCGGACCTGGTCTCCACGCTGACGAGCGGCCGGATGCGCTACGTCCTGGCCGACCTCTCCGCTCTCCCCGCTGCCGCGGTCGTCGTCGAGGAGCGCTACTCCTCCGTCTTCAAGCTCGACCGGGTCCGTCCGGCCGTCGTCGCCGACTCCCTCGGCGAGTGCCAGGCGCGTTTCCCTGCCGTGCCGATCGTGTTCTGTGAGAACCGTTCCCTGGCCCAGGAGTGGACCTACCGCTTCCTGGCGGCGGCACTCACCCACGCCGCCGAGGAGGCCCACGTCGGCGGCGAGGCGAGCCCCCTGCCGTCCGCGCGTCCGCCCACCGCCGCCCAGGTGCGGGCGTGGGCGCGGCAGGAGGGGTATGCCGTCTCCGACCGCGGTCGGATCCCGCAGGAGATCTCGGCGGCCTTCGAACGGCGCGGCGGTCGGGCCGGGGACCCGGAGGGCTGACCCGCCCGGCGAGGCTGGGCTCAGGCGTCGAGGCGGCGCACGTCCAGGGAGAACCCCTGCGCGCGGAGCGCCTCGGCCAGCGCGTCGCCGATCGCCACGGCGGGGGTCAGCACCCCGCCGTCGCCCGAGCCGCGCGTGGCGACCAGCGTCAGCGCCGCCTGTCCGAGCATGACCGAGGTGGCGGCATACCCGGGGTCGCCCTGCGCGGCGACGGTGGCGGCATACCGGGTCCCGTTCTCGGTGGTCGTCTCCGTCTCGGTGCGGAACGAGCCCGCCTCGCGCCTCGCCCGGTCCGGACCCTCCCCCGGTGCCGGCAGCCGGCGCTCCACGAGCGGACCCACGACCGGCAGGGCGAGCGCGCCCATGAACGTGCCGAGCCCGGCGACCATCGCCTTCGCCCGCAGCGCGCCCCTGGCCCCGCGCCCGGTGGGCACGAGCTCGCGGTAGCGGAACCGGGGCCCGTAGCCACCCTCGGTGAGCGCGTGGGAGCGCCGGACGACGCGGGTGTTGTAGGGCCCCATGAAGAATGGGGCGGCCCAGCGGCCGCTGCGCTCCTCCACGAACGGCCGCCACACGTCCCGCTGACCCGGCGTGCCGGTCGCCCCGCCGCTGAGCGCCTCGGGGTCGAGGACGACCCGGCGCAGCGAGGGGTCCTGGCGCATCCGCTCCAGCTGGGCGCGCAGGGAGTCGATCGTGCCGCCGCTGATGCCTCCCCGTATCCGTCGCACCCACAGCGTGGTGTCGGTCAGGCCGCCCGCTCCGTCCGCCTCGGCCGCCCGGTGCAGCAGGTGGACGCCCAGGTCGGAGGGCACCGAGTCGAACCCGCACGAGACGACGATCCGCGCCCCCGTCCCCCGGGCCGTCCCGTGCGCCCGCTCGATCGCCTCCCGCACGAAGAGCACCTCCCCGGTGAGGTCGGCGTAGTCGGTCCCCTCCTCGGCGCAGGCCACCACCAGCGGCATGCCGTAGCGCTGGTAGGGCCCGACGGTGCTCACCACCACCGCGGACCGGGCGGCCATCGCCCACAGGGCCGGTTCGTCGGCGGCGTCGGCCACGACGAGGGGCCAGTCGGCCGCGCGCGGGCCGAGCGTGGACCGGACGGCCGCCAGCCGGTCGCGGGAACGGCCGCCCAGGCCGATCCGCACACCCTCGGGGGCGGTGGCCACCAGATGCTCGGCGACGAGCCGACCCACGAAACCGGTGGCGCCGTAGAGGGTGATGTCGAGGTCGCGCGTGTCGTCCGTCATGCGTCCATCGTCGGTCATGGCCGCGGCAGGGACGCGGCCGGTGGGCTCCCGGGCACCCGCAACCGCCAGGCGTCGGGCTCGACCCGCCAGGTCCGTCGCCGGAGCCGCCCCGGCGGGACCTCCCCGTCGGCGCTGACGTGGAACGCGTCCCGCGGCCCCACCGCCTCGACGAGCACCTCCCGGCCCCGGGTCACGGTGACGTCGGAACGCCGGGTGTGCCGTCCCTTGCGCAGGTCGCGGGCGAAGCTCGTGCGCGCCGCGGGAGAGGTGCCCAGGGCGACCACGACCTCGGCGAGGCCGTCGTCGGGCCGGGCGGCCGGCGCCACGAGGGTCCCGCCCCCGACCGAGGAGCCCAGGGCGAGGGTGACCATGAGGACGGGGGCCGAGCCGTCGACCACGGTCGCTCCGTCGACGACGATCCTCAGGTGCCAGCCGCGGGACGTCAGTCCGGCCCGGAGGGCGCCGACCGCGTACGCCGCCTTGCCGAACACCCCCTTGACCTCGCCCGCGTGGGCGGTGGCCTCCGCGGCGACGCCGGCGTGGACCGCGTTGACGACCACACCGCCGGTGTCGTCCACCAGCATCCCGCGTGGGTCGGGACGGCCCGTGGCCGCGAGCGGTGCTGCGGCCTCCGGGTCGAGCGGGATGCCGGCGGAGCGGGCCAGGTCGTTCCCGGTCCCGGTGGGCACCAGCCCGACCGTGGCCGGCAGCAGGCGCTGGTCGTGCAGCTCCTGCAGCAGCCGGTGGACGGAGCCGTCACCGCCGAGGACGACCACGTCGCGCCGGACGGGACCGGCGAGGGAGGAGGCGGCGGCGGCATACTCCTCGTCGGACCCGGGGGTCCTGACCTCGACCTGTGCCGGCGCTGCGGCCGTCGCGAGGAGGCGGCGCACGCGCTCGACCCGGGAGTGCTCGTCGTCGTCCCCGGGGGGTCTGGCCAGGACGAGGACCGGTCGACGGTGGTCGGCCCTCGTGACGTCGGCGTCGGCGGTCAGGTCTGCTCCTTCGTCGGTCCTCGGTCGGCTGGGGCCTCCAGCGTAGGTCCACACCGGTCCGGGGCGTCGGTGTCCGGGACGGGCGTCCACGACCGCTACACTGGTTCCAGCGCCCCGCACCGTCTCGCCTCGGGGTGCCCGATCTGTGCGCCGCCCTCCCCCACCTTCCCAGGTGCTCCGGGCAGCCCCCAAGGTCGCGCCGCTCCCGCCGGGGGCCTGCGCGCCGGGTGAGACACCGCATACGTCTCGAAAGACTTTCTTAGTGACCTCCAGCTTCGCCGACCTCGGCGTGCCCGCCCACCTGTCCTCCCTCCTGGCCGAGCGCGGCATCACCGTGCCCACGCCCATCCAGGCCGCCACGCTGCCCGACTCGATGGCCGGCCGGGACGTCCTGGGCCGCGGCCGCACCGGGTCGGGCAAGTCCTACGCCTTCCTCCTGCCGCTCGTCACCCGGCTCAGCACCGGTGCCGACGCCCGCCGGTCCGCGACCCGTGGGCGTGCCCCCCGGGCCCTCATCCTGGCGCCGACCCGTGAACTGGTGCGCCAGCTCGACGAGGCGCTGGCCCCGCTGGCCAAGGCCGCCGGGCTGTCCACCCTGACCATCTTCGGCGGCGTCGGCCAGAACCCGCAGGTGCGGGCGCTGCAAGCGGGCGTCGACGTGCTCGTGGCCACGCCCGGCCGGCTCGAGGACCTCATCAGCCAGCGCCACGCGGACCTCGGATCGGTGCAGATCACCGTCCTGGACGAGGCCGACCACATGTCCGACCTGGGCTTCCTGCCCGCGGTCAAGCGGCTGCTCGACCGCACCCCGCGGGAGGGCCAGCGCATGCTGTTCTCCGCGACGCTGGACGCCGGGATCGACGTCATCGTCAAGCGCTACCTCGACCGCCCGGTCACCCACCACGCGGACTCGGCCCAGTCGCCGATCTCGACCATGGCGCACCACGTGCTGCACATCGACGCCGGCCACCGGCTCCCGGTGCTCACCGACCTGGCGTCCGCGCCCGGTCGGGTCGTCATGTTCACCCGGACCAAGCACGGCGCGAAGAAGCTGGCCAAGCAGCTCAACGGCGCGGGCGTGCCCACGGTGGAGCTGCACGGCAACCTCGCCCAGAACGCCCGGGTGCGCAACCTGGACGCCTTCCAGTCCGGCACGGCGACCACCCTGGTGGCCACCGACATCGCCGCCCGCGGCATCCACGTCGACGACGTGGCGCTCGTCGTGCACGCCGACCCGCCGGTCGAGCACAAGGCCTACCTGCACCGCTCGGGCCGCACCGCCCGCGCCGGCGCATCGGGCACCGTCATCACGATCATGACCGACGACCAGGTCCGCGACGTACGTTCGCTGACCCGCGCCGCCGGCATCAGGCCGACGATCACCAAGGCCCACCCCGAGCACCCCGTGCTCGTCGAGCTCGCTCCCGGTGAGCGCACGCTCGTCCCCGGTGGCCTGCAGCTGGCCGTCCCGGAGCAGAGCGGTGGCCAGGGGCGTGGCCGCGGCAACGGTGGCGGTCGAGGCAACGGTGGCGGCCGTGGCAGCGGCAACGGCGGCGGAGGCCGCGCAGCCGGTGGCGGCCGTAGCGCAGCCGGTGGCGGAGGCCGCGGTCGCGGCAGCGCCGCGGGCTCGGGCCAGGGACGCCCCGCCCGTACCGGCGGAGGCGGCGGCGCCGGCGGTGGTCGCTCCGGCGGACGCTCGCGGAGCGGCTCCGGCGGCGGTTCGGTCGTGGCCTTCTCCTCCTCCAGCAGCGGGAGCCGCGGAGGTCGCTGAGCCGCGGCAGGCTGCACCGCACGGCGTCACACAGCGCACGGCGTCACGCAGGGCACCACGCAGCGCACGGCGTCACGCACCGCACCACGCATCTTGACGGCGGGGGTCGACCTCAGGGTCGGCCCCCGCCGTCGTCGTGGGCCCCCGCCGTCGTCGTGGGCCACCGCCGTCGTCGTCGGCCACCGCCACCGCCACCGCCACCGCCACCGCCACCGAAGGTGCCGGCGTCCGGCCTGCCGCTCCGACCGACGGTCCACCAGGTGCTGGCCTACGGTCGGTGGGGTGAGCACCACCCACCGGATCCGCATCGGCATCTCCGGCTGGAGGTACGCCCCCTGGCGCGGCGTCTTCTACCCGCCCGGGCTGCTGCAGCGTCGCGAGCTGGAGTACGCCTCCCGCTGCCTGGACACCGTCGAGATCAACGGGTCGTTCTACTCCCTTCAGCGTCCCAGCAGCTACCGGGCCTGGGCCGAGCAGACACCGCCCGACACGGTCCTGTCGGTCAAGGGGAGCCGGTTCATCACGCACATGAAGAAGCTGCGCGACGTCGACACGGCGCTGGCCAACTTCTTCGCCTCCGGCCCGCTCGCCCTGGAGCACCGGCTCGGGCCGTTCCTGTGGCAGCTGGCCCCGCGCTTCCGCTACGACCACGACCGCCTGGACGCCTTCCTCGCCCGCCTGCCGCGCACGGCATACCAGGCCGCAGAGCTGGCCGCCCAGCACGACGACCGTCTGCGCGAACCCGCCTGGACCTCCCCCGGACCCGACCCGGAGCGTCCGCTGCGGCACGTGCTCGAGGTGCGCCACCCCACCTTCGCCGACAACGCCGAGCTGCTCGACCTGCTGCGGCGGCACGGCGTCGGGATCGTCGTCGCCGACGCCGCCGGGCTCTGGCCCTACTACGACGTGGTGACCGCGCCCGTCGTGTACGTGCGCCTGCACGGGGACACCGAGCTCTACACCAGCGGGTATGGCGAGGAGGCCCTGGGCGTGTGGGCGCAGCGCATCCGGGGCTGGGCCGAGCAGGCCGAGGTGTTCGTCTACTTCGACAACGACGTCAAGGTGCACGCGCCGCACGACGCGATGCGGCTGGCCGACGTGCTCGGGGTGACCGCCTCGTCGCGTCTGCCCGGGGAGCGGGGCCCGAGCGACGTGCAGGGGTGACCGGGTGAGGCACGGCTGGCCGTGGGGCGGGGCCTACAGTGCTGCCAGCGCACTCGTACTCCATACCCGAGAGGACCACGCATGCCGCAGCTGCCGGGCAGCCCCCTGGAGATCTTCCCCCTGAACCTCGGCGGCAACGCCTTCGGCTGGACGGCGGACGAGAAGACGTCGCACGCGGTGCTCGACGCGTTCGTGGAGGCGGGCGGCACCTTCGTGGACACCGCCGACTCCTACGCCGCCTGGGTGGACGATCGTGGTGGCCAGTCGGAGACGATCATCGGCTCGTGGCTGGCGGCGCGGGGGCGGCGGGACGACGTGCTCGTGCCGACCAAGGTGGCCCGAAAGCCCGGGCGTGAGGGACTGTCGCGGGCAAACGTGCTGGCGGCGGTCGACGAGTCGCTCGAGCGGCTCCAGACCGACCACGTCGACCTGTACTACGCGCACTTCGACGACGAGGACGTGCCGGTGGCCGAGCAGGTCGGGGCGTTCGACGAGGTGGTCCGGGCGGGCAAGGCCCGGGCTGTGGGCCTGTCGAACTTCTCGCCGGCACGCATGCGCGAGTGGTTCGAGACGGCCCGTCAGGAGGGTGCCGCGGTGCCGGTCGCGGTGCAGCCGCGCTGGTCTCTGGTGTCCCGCGAGACCTACGAGCGGGACTACGCACCCATCGTGGTGGACGAGCAGGTGTTGGTGTTCCCGTATCCGGCGCTGGCCTCGGGGTTCCTCACCGGGAAGTACCGGTCCGAGTCGGACTTCGAAGGAGCGCCCCGGGGTGGAGCGGCCCGGCGCTACTTCGAGGCGGGTGGGCTCAGGGTGGTGGACGTGCTCGTCGACGTCGCCGGTCGGCACGGGGTCGAGCCCGCGACGGTGGCGCTCGCGTGGCTGCTGGCCAAGGGGGCGACCGCACCGATCGCGTCCGTGTCCCGACCCGAGCAGCTCGCGCCGCTGCTGGCCGCTGCGACCACGACACTGAGCGACGAGGACGTGCGCCGGCTTGACGAGGCTTCCGAGGGCTTCTGACCGAGTGCCCGCTGTTCCCCGGGTCGAGGTCGGGGCGCTGGAGAGCTCAGAAGGGTGGGGGGTCGTCGGGGGCGGGGCGGGTGGCCCAGCCGTCGGTGTGGCCCTGGCTGGCGGTCCTTGACGCCCAGGGGTCCTGGGTGCGGGGGGTGTCGGGTGTCTTCGCGCCGGGGGTGTCCTTGATGTCGAGGAGCTGTTCGGGGGTGGGGCCTTTGAGGTCGGCGTGGCGGCCGTCGCGGGCCAGGGCCAGGCGGGGGTCGATGCTGGCCCAGCCGGCCAGGCGCAGGTCGTAGGCCTCGGCGTCGACGAGGTCGTCGGTGGCGCGGGCCGGGGCGCCGGCGTGGCGGTGCACGATCGCGGCGTACAGGAGGCGGTTGGCCAGGTCGGCCCGGTCGGCCCACCGTTGCGTACCGTCGGGGTCGTCGAGGTCCGAGGCGGGGGCCAGGGCATCGAGGCGGGTCAGGTACTGGCGGTAGTCGTGCCCGCGGGTGGTCACGACCTGTCGCAGCAGGGTGGTCCAGGTCAGGTCGCGGCGTTGGTTCATCGCCGAGGACCACAGCCGGGCGGTCTTGAGCGCGTGGAAGAAGACGCCCTTGCCGTTGAGGTTGGTCTCGGCCGTGGGACCGCCGTCCTGGTGCTCGTGCTCGTGGTCGAGCTGCCAGCGCTGCGGCGGGGTCCGCTCCCCCGGGCCGCGCCCGTACACGTCGGCCGCGGCGATTTGGCGGCGCATGTCCGCGTCGGGCCGGTAGGCGGCGATCGTGCGCTCGATGCACCGCCCGTCGGCCGGGTCGACCAGGATCCGGTGCATCGTCGTGCCCGGTGCCAGCGCCAGCTCCCGGGCCCCACCCGGGGTCAGGAACGCCGGGTGCAGCCCCACCAGCTCGGCCACCGTGCCCGACCACGCGACCCCCGGCAACGGGACCTGCCCCACCACCGGCCAGCCCGGTGGCACGGCCATCGGTGCTGGCGCGCCCGGCGAGGGCGGCGCGCCCGGAGAGGGCGGCGCGCCCGGAGAGGGCGGCGCGCCCGGAGAGGGCGGCGCGTCGGGCGAGGGCGGTGACGCTCCTGGCGGGGTCGGTGGCCCTGCTGAGGACGGCAGGGCAGACTGGTCCCCGCATCGTCGGGCGAGCCAGTCCGGCAGCGGAGGCCAGCCAGGGCCGGCCAGGGTCAACGACCCGACGTCGGCCGGACCATCTCCACCCCGGTTTCCCTCGCTACCGCCTCCGCCACTGCTGCCTGCTCCGCCATGGCTACCGCCACCCCGGCCTTGGACGCTACCCCCACCTTCGCCGCCCGGTCCGTGGGCACGCCCGCGACCGGGGCCGGGGTGGGTGTGGGCGCACCTCGGACAGGCCACCGTCCCGGTCAGGGAGTCCCAGGGGACCACGACCTGCAGGTTCACCGGTGGGGTCGCCGTCGTCACCGCGGCCAGGGCGTCCAGGTCCTGCGGTGTGAGCAGCTCATCGACGACCTGCGGAATCGCGACCGTGCCGTGCAGCAGGAGACCGGCGCACAGGTCCGAGCGCAGCTGCGCCAGCGAGCGTTCCTCCCCCGCACCCCTCAACGTCCTGGCCATCCGGTCGATGCGGGCGAACACGCCCACGCCCGAGATCAACGGGGTGCGCACACCCACCGTGGCGGTCCCGTCGTCGTGCACCCGCAACCACGCGTCCCGCCCCGCGACCGCCTCGTCGCGGGCGGCCCGCGCGGACCGCTCGTCCCTGCCCCTGGCCCGGACCACCTCACGCTCGAGCGCGGCGTAGAACTCCTTGACCGCCCACGCCCGTCCGTGCAGCTGCCCGTCCGGGTCCAGCCGCTCCGGCGCCGCGCACGCAACGTCGCTGCCGAAGAGCGCCGCGCCGATCATGGTCACGTCCTCGGTCGGCAGCGACCCTGCCTTGGTCCAGAACCGGCGCACCAGGTGCCAGGGCACCTCACCGCGGCGCAACGCACCCAGCACCGCTCCGACGATCCCCTCCGGCGCGCACGCCACCGCGACCATGTCCCGGGCCTCTCCGCGGCCCAGACCCAGGGCCACCTCCAGCTCGGCAGCCACCAACGACTTCACCCGCGCCCGCCACTTCCCCCAGGCCGTGGCCGACAACCCCGCCGGATCCTCGACCCCCTTCTCCTGCAGCAGCCGCCGCCCCGTGCGCACCGCCAGATCCGCCACCGCGACCAGCTGCACCGCCTCCATCCGGCACCGCAACAACGCCAACGCCCCCACCCCGTGGACGGCCTCCAGGTCCATGGCCGGGGCAGTGAGAACTCCCTCGTGCTCGGCCGCCACCACCGCCGCACCAGCCATCGCCTCCACCGTCGCGGCCTCCAGTCCCAGATCGGACAGGACGCGACCCACGGCGCCGATCGGATCCCGCAACGTCAACCCCGGGTCGTGCTCGGCCGCAGGCTCCGCCCAGGCTCCGGGACCGGTCAGCTCCTGCCACACCAGTGACTCTCCGAGGGCGCAGGCCTCGGCGTCGTAGGGCTCGATGTCCTCCCACGGCGGCTCCACCACAGCGACACCAGGACCCGACCCACCCGACACCCACGACGCCCCACCACCACGACCGGCACTGCGACTGCCACCCATCGAACCCCTCCTCCCCAGACATCCCCCTGCCTGAGACCCATATTAGGACATGTGTTCGAACATGGCAAGAGGTATCCCCAGCTCGCGTGTCCCCCACCGCGCGAGAACCCCGCAGGGCTGGCTCGCGGGGGCCTCGGGCGGCCAGACCGACGCGAGCGGCCCCCACGTCAGGAACGTGAGGGCCGCGCGAACACCCGGTTCAGATCAGGTCAAAGGTCAGGTAGGGCAGACCAGGTCAGGTAGGCGAGTCAGGGCACGAGCAGCAGCTTCCCCGTGGTGCCACCCGCCTCAAGGTCCTCATGCGCCCGCCGGGCCTCTGCCAGGGGATATCGTCCGCCGATCCGCACCTTCAGCGACCCGTCGGCCACCCCGCCGAGCACGTCGCCGGCCCGCCACAGCAGCTCCTCACGCTCGGCCGCGTAGTGCGCCAGCGACGGCCGGGTCAGGTAGAGCGACCCGCCGTGGTTGAGCGCCATCGGGTCGACCGGGGGCACCGGCCCGCTGGCCGCGCCGAAGAGCACCATCATCCCGCGGGGGCGCAGCACCGCGATCCCGGCGTCGAACGTGTCCTTGCCGACCCCGTCGTAGACGACGTGCACGCCGTCCCCGTCGGTCAGACGCTGCACCTCCTCCGCGAGGTCGACGTCGCGATAGAGCACGACCTCGTCCGCGCCCGCCTCCTTGGCCAGCTCGACCTTCTCCTGGCTTCCCACGGTCCCGATCACCCGCACGCCCTTGGCGCGCAGCAGCTGGCACAGCAGCAGGCCGACCCCACCGGCGGCAGCCGTCACCACCGCGGTCTGCCCCTCGGCGGCCTCGAAGGTCGAGTTCACCAGGTAGTGGGCCGTCATGCCCTGCAGCATCACCGCGGCCCCCAGCTCGAGCTCCATCCCCTCCGGCACCGGGACCACCCGCGCGGCCGGGACCAGGACCTGCTCGGCATACCCGCTCCCGGGGGCCATCGCCCACGCGACGCGGTCGCCCACCTGCACGTCCTCCACGCCCTCACCGAGGGCGGAGACCGTTCCCGACCCCTCGTTCCCACCGACGAACGGCAGCGGCAACGGGTACCTGCCGCTGCGCTGGTAGACGTCGATGAAGTTGATCCCCCCGGCCGCCAGGTCGACGCGGACCTCGCCGGGGCCGGGCTCCGGCGTCTCCCGCTCGACGACGGTGAGGGCCTCCGGCCCTCCGGGCTGCTCCACGATGACTGCACGCATGTCCCGACCCTACCCACGCCGACGGGGCCCGACCGTCGGAGGCACCCCCTGCGGCTCCCCTGTGTCCACCCGCACCGTCGCACCGGACCGCCAAAGCCCCCGCGAACCGCGGCCGGCGCTGTGGGCGCTGGTCATCGGGTTTCATGGTCCTGGCCGGCACCACCATCGTCTCGGTGGCCACGCCCGCCCTCATCGACGGCCTCGACGCCAGCGTCAACGAGGTCCTCCGGGTCACCTCCGGCCACCTGCTGGGGTATGCCGTCCCGCTCCTGGTCACGGGCGCCCGGGTGACCGGGGCCGGAGCTGCAGACCCTCGTGGGGGCCTGCCAGGCGGGCGACATTCAGGCCTGCGACGACCTGTGGTTCGCGGCCCCCTCCGGATCGGCCGAGGAGCAGCTGGGCGCCGACTGCGGTGGCTTCTACCCGGGGCAGGGACCGGGCTGCGTGTGGGCCGAGGAGGACGCCGCCCTCTCGCCCTGATGCAGCAGGTGGGCCACCAGGGCGATCGTCTCCTCGACCGACCCGGCCCGCACCGGCGGACGCCCGGGTCCGTCGGTGCCGCCCAGCAGGTCGGCGTCCCACCCCAGCAGGACGACCGGCACCCCCGTCCGGCACGCGAGCGCCACCTCGCTGAGGGTTCCCCAGCTCGACCCGACGGCCACGACCACGTCGCTGACGCGCACCAGCAGGCCGTTGCGCAGCTCGCCCAGCCCGGTGGGCAGGACGACCGTGTGGTGCTCCCCGGCCGCGCCCCGTTCCCGGCCCGGGAGCAGCAGCCCCACGCTCAGGCCGCCCGCCGCGCGGCACCCCTGCGCCGCCGCGGCCATCACGCCGCCCAGTCCACCGGTGACGACCACGGACCCCCGCCGCCCCAGGGCCTGGCCGACGTCCCTGGCCAGCCCGACCTGCTCGGCCGTGGCACCGTCCCCCGGCCCGACGACCCCGACGTAGCCCGCGTGGCCCGCGTCTGCCTCGCCCCCCGTTGACCGGTCAGCTGGGGTGGCCGGAGAGCTCATCATCGGCGGTGCTGCCCGAGGAGGGGACGACCGACGCCACCGGGCTGCTGCTGGCCGCCCGTCCTCGACGGCCGGTGACGGCCCGGACGATGCTTATGGCGGCGACCATCGCCAGCGCCCCGCCGAAGATCCAGGCGAAGGGCGAGGGGTCCTGTGACCGGTCGGTGCTGCGGTTCATCGGATGCTCCTGGGGTCGCGGTGCCGGCGGCGTCGTCGCCGCCTCCTCCAGTGTCGCCCCTCAGACCTCGAACGTCACTCCCTGGGCGAGGGGCAGCTCGCCGGAGTAGTTCACCGTCGTGGTGACGCGCCGCATGTAGGCCTTCCACGCGTCCGACCCGGACTCCCGACCGCCGCCGGTGTCCTTCTCCCCGCCGAACGCGCCGCCGATCTCGGCCCCCGAGGTCCCGATGTTGACGTTGACGATCCCGCAGTCCGACCCCTCCGCCGAGCAGAACAGCTCGGCCTCGGCCTGGTCGCGGGTGAAGATGCTCGACGACAGGCCCTGTGGCACGGCGTTGTTCATCGCCACCGCCTCCGGGAGCTCCTCGTAGGTCATCACGTAGAGCAGCGGGGCGAACGTCTCGGTGTGCACCACCTCGGTCTGCCGCGGCATCCGGACGACGGCCGGCCGGACGTAGAACGCCTCCGGCGCCTCCTCGGCGAGCACCCGATCACCTCCGGCGAGCAGCTCGCCCCCGTCCTGGACGGCCCGGTCCACCGCGCTGCTGAAGGTCTCGAAGGACCGTCCGTCGAGCAGCGGCCCCACCAGCGTCCCCGCACCCGACGGGTCCCCCACCTTCAGGCTGCGGTAGGCGGACGCGAGCCGCCGGGTGAGCTCCTCCGCCACGTCCACGTGGGCGATCACCCGGCGCATGGTCGTGCACCGCTGCCCCGCGGTGCCGGCGGCGGAGAAGACGATCCCCCGGACCGCCAGGTCGAGGTCTGCGCTGGGTGCGACGACGGCGGCGTTGTTGCCCCCGAGCTCGAGCAGGCTGCGCCCGAGCCGTCCGGCGACGACCGGCCCGACCGAGCGCCCCATGCGGGTCGAGCCGGTGGCGCTGAGCAGGGCCACCCCACGGTCGGCGGCCAGCGCCTCCCCGACCTCGGGACCGCCCAGCAGCACCTGGGAGAGCGCCTCGGGATGCCCCGCCTCACGGATCGCCCGCCCCAGCAGCGCGTCGGCGGCGAGCGCGCACAGCGGCGTCCGCTCGGAGGGCTTCCACACCACCGGGTCGCCGCAGACCAGGGCGACCGCGGTGTTCCACGACCACACGGCGACCGGGAAGTTGAACGCCGAGACCACCCCGACGACGCCCAGCGGGTGCCACGTCTCGCTGAGCCGGTGCCCGGGCCTCTCCGAGGGCATCGTCCGCCCGTAGAGCTGCCGCGACAGCCCGACGGCGAGGTCGCAGACGTCGATCATCTCCTGCACCTCGCCGAGCGCCTCCGAGGTCACCTTCCCGGCCTCGACGGTCACCAGCGCGGCCAGGTCCTCCTTGTGCTCAGTCAGCAGCTCGGCCCACCGCTTGACCAGGGCCCCGCGCACCGGGGCCGGCACGGTGCGCCATCCCTCGAACGCCTCCCGCGCGCGCCGGACCGCCTCGCCCACCTCGTCGGGCCCGTCCCACTCCAGCGAGGACACCACGCCGCCCGTCACCGGGGAGCGGCCCTCGTGCGCCCCCCGCCGGGCGTCCAGGTCCACCCCGCAGGCGCGCGCCGCGGCCTCGGCCCGGGCGCGCAGCTCCTCCTCGGTCGGCAGGGACGCGGGTATGCGGTGGGGCTGGGACGGCACGGGAGGATCCTTCCAGGGTGCTCGGGTGGGCCCCGGGACCGGAGGTCCCGGGGCCCCTCACCCTGCCACAGCCGAGCGGGGACCTATCCCTGGTAGCGGGGCCGGGGGGGCTGCGGCCGCTGGCGGGCGAACTCCCCGCCCGCCCGACCGCCGTAGGGCCGGCCGTGGTCGGCGTACTCCTCCCGCCGGTAGGTCAGCGACCAGCGGCCCACGGACACGACCGCACCGGTCCGCAGCGGCACGGGTCGATCGACCTCGGCCCCGTGCACGCGGACGGACTCACCGGCGACCGGCACCACCTCGTACTCGTCGGTGGCTGGGTTGCGCCGCACCTGCAGCTGGCCCGGCGCCAGCCCCTCGAGGACGAGGTCGTCCTCCGGGCCCGACCCGATCGTCGTGGTGCCCCGGCGCAGGTCCAGCTCCGTCCGGGCGCCACCCTGCTCCGGCGGGGCGGTGTAGTAGACGAGGCGCGGACGCCCGCCCCCGAGAGGATCGTGCGTGGTGGTCACGTGCCGCCGGCGGGGCGGGGCGACGGTGGGGGCGGGTGGCCACGGCGTGGACGGGGGCACCAGCCCCCGCAGCGACGGGGCGCCCGCGTCCCCCTTCGACCGCGCCAGCCGCAGGGCGGCCCGCCGGTCGTGCAGCGCGATGTGGGCCGACCCGGTCAGGGCACGGTCGAGGATCGAGGCGCGGACCCTGCCGAGCGACAGGATCCGGCCATGGTCGCCCTCGACGACCACGGTCAGCCCGTCGTCGGCCAGCAGCCGTGCGAGGTCGCGGACCGGGTCCACGGTCGTGCGCAGGTCCGCGCCCATCGGCAGGACGTCCAGCCCGTCCAGGTGCACCGTCAGCGTCGACCCCGACCCGGTGACGCGACCGGTGAGCCGGCGGCCGGGGTCGTCGGCGGCAGGACCGGTGTCCACCGTCAGGGTGAGGTCGGCCTCCACGTGCAGGCGCGGGGCCGCCGGGGCCGCGGTGGGCGCGGACACGACGGTCACGCCCTGTCGGAGGCGGTGGCGTCGTGGCCCCGGCCGGTGTCGGAGGCGTGCTCCTCGGTGGTGATGCGCAGCGTCCCGTCCAGCTTCCAGGTGGCGCGGGGGGCGTCGGGGCCGGTGTCCCGGGGGACCTCGACGGCCATGTCGACGAAGCTGTAGTTGATCGCGGCCCCTTGGCCGGTCAGGTAGCTCCACATCTCCTTGGCGAGGTCCGTCCACGAGACGGCGCCGGACCCGTCGGCGGCCGGGGCGGTCCCGGGGCCGCCCGGGCTGACGGTGGTGCTGGCGGGGCTGGTGAGCTCGGTCATGTCTGCATCTCCTTGGTTCATCTTTGGACAACCTTTGTCCAATGTCTGTCAGTGTGACACCACCGGGCCGTCGACGCAAGGGGCACCCGTAGGCTGAGCCGCACCCACCCCATACCCGCAGGAGCGCACCGTGGCCCGCCTGAGCAGCACCGACCTGCCCGTCGACCTGATCGACCTCGACGCCGTCCTCACCGAGGAGGAGCGTGCGGTGCGCGACAGTGTGCGCGCGGTGTGCGCCGAGCACGTCCTGCCCTTCGTCGCGGAGTGGTACGAGCAGGGGCGGGCGCCGGTGCGCGAGCTGGCGCGGGTCTTCGGCGCCCACGGCCTCATGGGGATGCACCTGCAGGGCTACGGCTGCGCGGGGATGAGCGCCGTCGACTACGGCCTGGCGTGCCTGGAGCTGGAGGCCGCCGACTCCGGGGTGCGCTCGCTGGTGTCGGTGCAGGGCTCCCTGGCGATGTTCGCGATCTGGCGGTTCGGCAGCCAGGAGCACAAGCAGCGGTGGCTGCCCGCGATGGCCGCGGGCGAGGCGATCGGCTGCTTCGGCCTCACCGAGCCCGACCACGGCTCCGACCCCGGGTCCATGCGCACCCGGGCGCGCCGCGACGGGGACGAGTGGGTGCTGGAGGGGACCAAGACGTGGATCACCAACGGGTCGGTGGCCGACGTCGCCGTCGTGTGGGCGCGCACCGAGGGCGACCCGGAGGGGCGGGACACCGTCCGGGGGTTCGTCGTCCCCACCGACACCCCAGGATTCTCCGCCCCCGAGATCACCGGGAAGATGTCGCTGCGGGCCTCGGTGACCTCCGAGCTGGTCCTCCAGGGGGTCCGGCTGCCCGCCGACGCCGTCCTGCCGGAGTCCGGGGGCCTGCGCTCCCCGCTCGCCTGCCTCGACGAGGCGCGGTACGGGATCGTGTGGGGATCGATGGGGGCGGCGCGGACGGCGTTCGTGACGGCCCGCGACTACGCGGTGGAGCGCGAGCAGTTCGGCCGGCCCATCGCGGCCTTCCAGCTCACCCAGGCCAAGCTGGCCCGGATGCACCAGACGCTGGCCACGGGGCAGCTACTGGCCCTGCACCTGGGCCGGCTCAAGGACCGCGAGCTGCTCCGTCCCGAGCAGGTCAGCGTCGGCAAGCTCCACAACGTCACCGCCGCGATCGAGGTGTGCCGCAGCGCCCGCACGGTGCTCGGCGCCAACGGCGTCTCCGGGGACTACCCGGTCATGCGGCACGCCAACAACCTGGAGTCGGTGCTCACCTACGAGGGCACCGAGGAGATGCACACCCTGGTCGTGGGACAGGCGCTGACGGGCCACCAGGCGTTCAGGTAGGCCGACCCCTCAGGGCCACCGCCGCTCAGACGACGAGGACGCGGCCGCCCATCCCGAGCATCCCGTCGGCCCAGAACATGTCCATCGCGGCGGTGGAGATCCGGGCGCAGCCGTGCGACGCGGGCCAGGGCGGGATCGACCCGGAGCCGTGCACCGCATAGTTGCCGTCGTAGAACATCGGGCGGTACAGCTCGCCGAGCTCGCCCTCGCGCCAACCGTCGCCGAGCGTGCCCACGGAGTCCATGAAGCCCACGACGAAGTCGCCGGAGGGGGTCTGGGCGGTGTACTCGTTCCCCCTGAACTCGTAGGGCTCACCGTTGCCGGTGGAGGTGTTGAACACCATCGTCGTCGCTCCTCCGCGGACGACGAGGAGGAGCTGCGGCCCGAGGTGGACCTCCACGTGGTCCCCGCCGGCCACGGGGGCCGGCCGGTAGCCGGTCTCCACGGCCGCCTGGGTCGCTGGCCCGGCGATGCCGTCGCGCACGAGGCCGTGGGCCTTCTGCACGGCCCAGACCGCCTGCTGGGTCAGGTGGCCGAACACGGCGTCGGGGGTGCCGCACCAGTAGCCGGTCGACCCCAGCTGCTGCTGCAGCGCCAGCACCCCGTCGCCGGCGTCACCACGCTGGTATGCCGCGGGCTGGGGCGGCGGGGGCGGCTCGGGCTCCGGTTCGGGCTCGGGCTCCGGCTCGGGCTCGGGCTCAGGCTCAGGCTCCGGCGGGGGTGGCGGCGGCGCGGCGACGACCCGGTCGTACGTGTCGGCGAGCCCGCCCAGCACCGCGCCGGTGACAAGACCCAGACCGCCCCGGAGCAGGTCCCGCCGGTGCATCGGCAGCCGGGTGAGGGCCTGCGGCACCCCCTCGTATCGCTGCAACCTCATGCCCGGTCCTCCCCGTGTGCGGCGTCGACGCGTCCGCCATTGGACGCACGGACCGGACCGGTGGCCCCCGGGCGACACGCGGTCGTTGCCGAATCGTGACCACCGACGGGTGGGGCGCACGCCCACGTCATACAGTGTTCCCACACGTCGGCCGACCCCTCCGGGAGGACCTGCATGGCACCGTCGCCGCCCCTGTCCCGCCGCTCCGTGCTCGCGCTGGGCGGGAGCGCGGCCCTCGGCGCGGTGCTCGCGGCCTGCGACGTCGGGACCCGGCCCGTGCCGATGACCGGGGACGGGACGACCGCGACGGGGACCGCCGGCGGACCTGCCCCGCGGTTGCAGCAGTGGTACCACCAGTACGGCGAGGAGGGGGTGCGGGAGGCGGTCGAGCGCTACGCCGCCGAGTACGAGGCCGCCGACGTCACCGTGAGCTGGCAGCCCGGGGCCTACGACCGCACGACCGTGACCGCCCTGGTGGGCGGCGAGGGTCCCGACGTGTTCGAGTACCCCAACGGACCCTCGGTCGACATGATCCGGGACGGCCTCGTGGTCGACCTGACGGACGTCTTCGGGGACGCCCTGGCCGACTTCACCCCGTCGATGATCGAGCGGATGACCTACGACGGGAAGATCTGGGCGATCCCCCAGGTCATCGACACCCAGGTGCTCGTCTACCGGCCCAGCCTGCTCGAGCAGATGGGCCTCGAGCCGCCGCGCACGATGGAGGACCTGCAGGTCGCGGCCCGCGAGCTGACCACCGACCAGGTCAAGGGCCTCTTCCTCGGCAACGACGGCGGTGCCCAGCGGATGGGCGGCCCGATGCTGTGGTCGGCGGGCCTGGACTACCTGGAGGACGACGAGGTCGCCTTCGACTCGGCCGGCGCGGCCGAGGCCCTGACGGTGCTGCGCACGTTCTGGACCGACGAGGTGCTGCTGCTGGACTCGCCGCAGGACTGGGACGACCCGGCCCCGCTGACGTCCGGCCGGGCCGCCATGCAGTGGACCGGCCTGTGGACCTTTCCGCAGATCCGGGCCGAGCTCGGCGACGACGTCGGGGCCATCCCCTGGCCGTCCATGCCCGGCGGGTCCCCCTCGGTGCCCGTCGGGGCCTACGGGTCCTGCGTCTCGGCCCGTGCGACCGACGTCGAGGCGGCCCGGGACTTCGCCCGGTGGCTGTGGGTGGAGAAGACCGAGCACCAGCTGGACTTCGCGACCTCCTACGGCGTGCACATCCCGGCCCGGCTGAGCCTCGTCCCCCAGGCCGACGTCCTGGCCGACGGTCCGGCCAAGGACGTGGCCGCCTACGTCGTCGAGCACGGCCACGTGCAGACGCCGCTGCTGTGGACCCCTCGGGCGCAGGCTGCCTGGGCCGAGATGATGGGCAGGGTGGTGCGGGAGGGGGCCGAGCCGCAGGCCGAGCTGGACGCCCTGGTCCCGCTCGTCGAGGAGGAGCTGGAGCGCGTGGCGGTCTGAAGGCCCGGGGCTCGTTCCCTCCCTCTTCACCACCGGGGGCGGTTCGACGACGGGGCAACTGCCCCGTCGTCAGAGACCGACGCCGAAGACGAGGGGGACCAGGGTGTACAGCATCAGGACCGCGACGAGCAGCGAGATGATGTTCAGCCACACCCCTGCCCGGACCATCTGCTTGATGCTCACCTCGCCGGAGCCGAAGGCCACAGCGTTGGAGGGAGTGGCCACAGGGAGCATGTAGGCCGAGCAGACCGCCAGGGTCACCGTGATCGTCATCAGCAGGGGATCCATGCCGATGCCCACGGCGACGGCGCCGAAGATGGGGAAGAAGGCCGCGGCCGTCGCGGTGTTGGAGGTCAGCTCCGTCAGACCCAGACCGACGACGGCGACCACGACCAGGATCAGCAGCGGGGACATGCCCTCCAGTCCGCCGACCTGCTCCCCGATCCAGGCGCTGAGACCGGTGGCGGAGAACATGGCCGAGAGGGACAGACCCCCGCCGAACAGGAGCAGCAGTCCCCAGGGGATGTCACGGGCGGCGCTCCACCTCAGCAACGGGATGCCGTCCGGGTCGACCGACCGACGTTCCGCGGGCACCAGGAAGCACGCGATGGCCGCCACCATGGCCACCTGCGGGTCGGAGATGGAGGCCAGGAACGGCAGTGCGGCCCCCACCGCGGGGATGTCCACGATGAACGGCACGGCGACCCAGAAGAAGATCGCGACCGCGAAGATCGCGGCCACCCGTCGCTCGGCCGTCGACATGGACCCCAACCCGCGGAGCTGGTCGTGGATCATCTCCTTGCCGCCGGGAATCCGGTCGACCTCGGGACGGAAGACCAGCTTCGTGAGCACGAGCCAGGCGATGACCAGCATGATCGCAGCCCACGGGACACCGACGAGCATCCAGCGGCCGAACGCGACGTCGATCTCGTGCGCGTCGGCCAGATAGGCCTTCATCAGAGCCATGGGCGGCTGGCCGATCACCGTGGCCGTGGAACCGATGGTCACTCCGTAGGCGACGCCCAGCAGCAGCGAGGCGGCAAACTTCGGGCCTGCGGACGCCGGGTCCACCTCGCGGACGAGGTGGAGGACCGAGACGGCGATCGGCACCATGATGACCGCGGTCGCGGTGTTGGACACCCACGCGGAGATGAGGGCCGAGGCCAGCATCAGGCCCAGCACCATCTGGGAGGAGCGGGTCCCGACCGCCCGGATGGTCAGCAGCGCGATCCGGGTGTGCAGGTTGGACCTCTCGGTGGCCAGCCCCAGGATCACGCCGCCCATGACGAGGAAGACGACGGGATTGGCATAGGGGGCCGCGACGTCCGACATCGAGGCCGAGTCGAGCAGGGGGAAGACGGCCAGCGGCAGGAGCGAGGTGACCGGGATGGGTGCCGCCTCGGTCATCCACCACAGCGCCATCCACGCGGCCGTGCCGGCCACCACCCTGCCCTCGACCGGGAGCGACGACGGGAGCAGGAGCGCGAGGACGAGGGCGACCACCGGACCCAGGGCCACCAGCCACCACCGGCGTGGACCCGCGGGGTCGAAGGAGTCCCCGGCGTCGGCCACCGGGGTGCTGGGCGTGGTCGCCTCGCTCGTCATCGTCATGGGAATACCTCTGCGGTCGTCGGACGGGGTCCCCATTCACGCTAGGGCGTTGCAAGGTACAGAAAAAGACTCAAATCACTGCGGATTGATTCTTGCGGATTATCAGTCGTCGAGGTCTTGGCGCTGAAGACGCTGGCGTAGGGTTCGAGGCGTGGATACCGACGCCAGCAGCTCGACCCGGATCGCCGTGCTCATCGACTGCGACAACGTCTCCGCCAAGCACGCCGAGTCCGTCCTGGAGGAGCTGGCCAAGTACGGCACCCCGACGGTCAAGCGGGCCTACGGCGACTGGACGACCCAGCATCTGGTGGGGTGGAAGTCCGAGCTGCACCGTCACGCCATCCAGCCGGTGCAGCAGTTCGCCTACACCGTGGGCAAGAACTCCTCAGACTCCGCGCTCATCATCGATGCGATGGACCTGCTGTGGCAGGGCAACGTCGAGGCCTTCGCCCTGGTCTCCTCCGACTCCGACTTCACCCGGCTGGCCACCCGGCTCCGCGAGTCCGGAAAGCGGGTCTTCGGCCTCGGGCGGCGGAAGACCCCCGAGTCGCTGCGCCGCGCGGTGGACCAGTTCATCTTCCTGGAGGTGCTCCAGGAGCAGGACCAGGACCACCGGCAGCTCGAGGACGACGGGCCCGAGGACGCCGGGCCGGACACGGCCGGTGAGGACGACCGCGGGAGCACCACCCCGTCCATCAACCTGCAGAGCGCCCTGACCAAGGGGGTCAACGCCACCTCGGGCGACGACGGCTGGAGCCGGTTGAGCGTCGTCGGCCAGCACCTGAACCGGGCGCACGCCGACTTCGACCCGCGCGAGTTCGGCTACGCCAAGCTGTCCCAGCTGGTGCAGGACCAGCCCTACCTGGAGACGATGACCGAGGGCGCCCACCTCATGGTGCGCCTGCGGCAGAAGAGGGGCGGACGGTCGACGAAGGCGTCCGCGACGACGAAGACACCCGCGAAGGCACCCGCGAAGTCGATGGAGAAGTCGGCGGAGAAAGCACCCGAGAAGGTGGAGAAGGCGGCCGAAGCGACCGTCGAGAAGGCACCGGCCAGGAGGACGCGGGCCGGGTCGTCCCGGGCCGCCGCGGCCCAGGGCGCGGCCGAGAAGGGCGCGGCCGAGAAGGACGACGTGGAGAACAGCACCGGTGCGGACGCGCCCGTGCCGGACTCCCCCGCCACCCAGGCCCCCGACACCGCCACCGAGCAGAAGCCGCCCGTGCGGCGCACGCCCACCCGCCGAACGGCCAGCCGCCGTGCCACGTCGGGAACCACGAGCCCGGCCGGCGGGGACGCCTGAGGGACGCCGTGGTCGGGACGGACCCCGCCCTGCTCACGTTCGGCCACGGGACGCTCGACGCCGAGGGCCTGGGCGACCTCGTCCGCTCGGCCGGCATCGCCCTGGTCGTCGACGTCCGCCGTTATCCGGGCAGCCGCACCAACCCGGCCGCGGGACGCCCCGCCCTGGAGGACCTGCTCGCCGACGTCGGGGTCGGGTACCGGTGGGACGAGCGGTTGGGCGGCCGCCGACGGCTCGACGCCGCGGAGCGCGCCGACAACCCGGACACCTGGTGGCGCGTCGAGCAGTTCCGGGCCTACGCCGCCTGGACCCGCGAGCCGCCGTTCCGCGACGGACTGGCCGACCTGGTGGCCGGGCTGTCCGGGGATCTGCGCGGGCGCACGGCGGTGATGTGCTCGGAGGCGGTCTGGTGGCGCTGCCACCGCCGGATCGTGGCGGACGTGGTTCTCGGCGAGCAGGCGACGCCCGTCGGACACCTCATGCACGACGGCCGGGTCACCGCGCACACCCTCAGCGACGGGGCTCGACGGGGTCCGGACGGTCGGCTGGTGTGGAGCGGGGACGCAACCGGCTGACCTCGACCGGGCGCACCTCGACGACGGGAGCAGCGGCCTCGGCCGGGACGACGAGGGACCACGGCCGGGGGTGACGGTGGGTGATCGTCGGACCGGCGACGGGGTAGACCTCCACCACGTCCGCGTCGACGAGGACCCGCGTGCCCGCTCTCAGGTCCACCGCTCCCAGCTCGGGGTGCACCAGCCGGGCACCGTCGGCGAGCGCCTCGACCTGTGCGGCGCGGTCGAGCACCTCGTCCGCCCCGGAGGCGGGGGTCCCGACAGCACCGAGGGGCAGCCCGGCCGCCACCAGCGGGTCGAGCACCAGGCGGACCGCGCCCTCGTGACCACCGTCGGGATCGCGCACGACCCGCCGGGGAAGGGTCAGGCAGCCGGCATGGTCAGGCCCACCGGCGGGCCGGTCCTCCTCGCGCACCCACCCCATGAGCCAGGCGCCCGGCCCCGGGTCCGCGGCGACCTGCGGCGCGTAGAAGGCCTGCCCGGCGTCCAGCACCTCCACCCCCGAGGGGGCGAAGCGGGGCACGCCCCCCTCGTCGAGGATCCTGCCCCCCACCGACACGACCCGGGTCAACCGGCCCCGGTCGTGCAGGGACAGGATCAGCGCCGCATCGCCGTCGCCCAGCAGGACCAGCTGCGGGCACTCCCACACGTCCGCGGGGAGCGCCCCGGCGAGCTCGACACCCTCGCCACGCAGCCAGATCCCGGCGTAGAGCCAGTCGTCCAGGTCCGTGCAGTCGTAGAGCAGGACCGCAGGGGTCCCGTCCTCCAGTCCGGCGCCGAGCAGCGCCCAGCGCCGACCCCCGTGCTGGAGGACGAACGGGTCGCGCATAACCCGGACCGGAGCGCCCGGCTGGGCCGCGACCACCTGGGGGGCCGACCAGAGCACGAGGTCCTCGTCCCCATGCCGCAGGCAGACGGTGCTCACCTGGGTCTCGTCGACCACCCCGGTGTAGAGGGCCACGGCCCCGTCCGCCGTGGGCACGACCACCCCGCTCCAGCAGCCGAACGCGTCCGGCCCGCCCTCGGTGGGTCCGAAGGCGACCGGGTGGTGCTCCCACCGGAGCAGGTCCGTGCTGCTGGCGTGCCCCCACGCGATCCGGTCGTGCCGCGCGGCCTCGGGGTTGTGCTGGTAGAAGACGTGCCAGCGCCCTCCGGTGAAGACCATCCCGTTGGGGTCGTTGAGCCAGCCGCTCCGCGGCCTGAGGTGGTATGCCGTCCCGTCGGGTGCGCCGCACGCGGCACCGCCGTGGTCGCCCCCGGCACCGCCGTGGTCGCCCCCGGCACCGCCGTGGTCGTCGCCGTCGCGGCCGTGGTCGTCCCCGTCGCGGCCGTGGTCGTCCCCGTCGCGGCCGTGGTGGTCGCCGTCACCGCCTGGGTCGCCGTCATCGCCCACGGCAGCACTCCCCCAGCTCGATCCGCCCCTCGGGGCTGTCCAGCACGGCGTGCAGGCGGGGCTCGGGACCGCGGTGCACCTCGACGCGGACGCCCAGGGCGGCCAGGTCCCGGGCCACGGCCTCCGGGTCGGGGTGGTCGACCGCGAGCTCGACGAGCTCCAGGGTCGGCATCGAGGCGTCGGTGGGGTGGGGCCCGTCCCAGGCGATGAGGAACGGCTGCACGCCGCCGTGGCCCAGCGGACGGGGCACCGCCAGCCGCCAGGCCAGGCGGGTGCCGTCGGGCAGCTCCCTGCTCGCGGCGACGGGGTGCCCGGCGTCCACCCCCGCCGCCTCCGCCGCGGCGAGCGCGGCGTCCAGGTCCTGCGGCTGCACCGCCCAGGCGTGCAGCCGGGGGACGAAGTCCGCCCCCAGGGTCCCCAGCCCGAGCATCGTCTCCTCCGGTGCCACCGGGGGCTGGTCCGGGTCGGGTGCCAGCAGCTCCAGGTAGCACCGGCGTCGCCCCTGCCAGGTCATCCCCACCAGGGCGTTGCGGGTCCCCCGCCCGGGATGGGCACCGCCCGCGACCGGCTGCACCCCCGTCCGGCGCGCCAGGTCCAGCACCGCGTCCTCCAGGTGGGGGACGGCCAGGACGAGGTGGTCGAGGGCGGCGGGCATGAGGGACATCCTCAACCATGCGCCGCCGTGCCGCCACCACCTGTGCTCCTATCCGTCCAGCAGGCCCCGGATGTCCTCGGCCGTGATCGTCCCGGAGCGGAACTCCCCGGCGTCGACGACGGTGCGGAACAGGTCGCGCTTGCGCTCCTGCAGAGCCACGACCTTCTCCTCGATCGTGCCGGTGGAGACGAGCCGGTAGACGTTGACCGGGCGGGTCTGGCCGATCCGGTGCGCCCGGTCCACCGCTTGCGCCTCGGCGGCCGGGTTCCACCACGGGTCCAGCACGAAGACGTAGTCCGCCTCGGTCAGGGTGAGGCCGAAGCCCCCCGCCTTCAGGCTGATGAGGAACACCGGGTCCTGGCCCTCGCGGAACGCCGCGATCCGGGCGGGCCGGTCACGGGTGCGGCCGTCCAGGTAGGAGCAGCTGATGCCGGCCGATGTCAACGCTTCCCGGACCAGCCCCAGGTAGCCGGTGAAACTGGAGAACACCAGCGCCCGGTGCCCCTCGGCCGCCAGCTCGCGCACCTGGTCCACGAGCACCGAGATCTTCGCCGAGGTCGCCAGCCCGACGTGCTCCTCGTCGACGAGCCCGGGGTCCAGGGCGAGCTGGCGCAGCATCGTCAGCGCGCGGAAGACGGCCATCCGGTTGCGGTCGAGGTCCTGGAGCAGTCCCAGCACCCGTTGACGCTCGCGCTGCAGGTGGCGGTCGTAGACCTTCTGGTGGCTCGGGTGCAGCGGGACGGGCAGCACCTGCTCGACGCGCTCGGGCAGCTCGGTGGCCACCTCACCCTTGGTGCGGCGCAGCAGGAACGGACGCACCCGGCGCCGGAGCCGGTCCAGCGCCGAGGCCGACCGCTCCTGCTCGATGGGCCGGCGGAAGTGCTCGGTGAACGACTCGGGCCCGCCGAAGAGCCCCGGCGCGGCCAGGGAGGTCATCGACCAGAGGTCCATGACCGTGTTCTCAAGGGGTGTCCCCGTCAGGACGAACGTGCGGGGGCTGCCCAGCTCGCGCACCGCGCGGTAGGTCACCGACCGGTGGTTCTTGACGAACTGCGCCTCGTCGAGGACCACGCCGCTCCACGGCAGCGCGCGGTACTCGGCCGCCTCCAGCCGCAGCAGGGTGTAGGAGGTGATGACAAGGTCGGCCGACCCCACGGCCTCCGCCAGCGCGGCCCCCCGCCGTCTGCGGGTCGCGGTGACCGCGGCGGTGCGCAGGCCGGGGGCGAACCGGCGGGCCTCGGACTCCCAGGTGGCCACCACGCTGGTGGGGGCCACGACGAGGACCGGCCCCTCCGCGAGGTCACCGCGCTCCTCCCCCCGCAGGACCGTCGCGAGGACCTGCACGGTCTTGCCCAGCCCCATGTCGTCGGCCAGGATCCCGCCGAGGCGCGCGTCCCACAGGATGCTCAGCCACCGGAAGCCCTGCAGCTGGTAGTCCCGCAGCGTCGCGTCCAGCGCCTGCGGCACCTGAGCGGTGCCGCGGTCGGCGTCGCCGAGCCGGCGCAGGGCGTCCACAGAGTCGCTCCACCGCTGCGCCTGCTCCCCCACGACGCCCAGCTCGACCAGCTCCTCCCACAGCCCCGCCTGGTAGCGCGTCAGCCGGACCGCGTCCGGACGCTCGACGTCGGTCAGCGCGCGGGCCTCCTCGATGAGGCGGCGCAGACGCTGCAGCTCCGGGGTGTCCAGGGCGAACCACGTGCCCGAGGGCAGCATCATGACGGCGTCTCCCCGGACGAGGGCTGCGAACAGCTCCTCGAACGGCACGGGTTCACCGTCGACCGTCACCGTCACGTGCAGGTCGAACCAGTCCTGGGGTCCGTCGTCGTCGCTGCCGACCTCGCTGGTGCCGAAGGTGACCACCGGGGCGTCCTGGGCCTCGGCGTATCCCGGCAGCTCCCCGTGCAGCCGCACGAGCACCTCGTCGTGGTCCTGCAGCGCCGGCAGGACCACGCTGACGAAGAGCGCGGTGTCGCGACCGGAGAGCGTGCGCGGCTCGGGCCGAGGGGGGACGACCCACGGGTCGACGAGGGCAGGCATCGCCGCCAGCAGCTCCCCGACCTCGGCGAGGAGGCGGTCCTCGGTCCTGATGTCGCGGGGGCCATCCTCGTGCGAGCGCCGGAGGGGGACGACCACGCCCCCGCCGGTCCCCGCCTCGGGATCCTCAGGGCCCCCGGAGGTGCTGGTGTCCCGCCCGCGGTAGAGGAAGCTCCAGGCCAGATCCAGCGCGTGCTCGGGCCCTGGCGTGAGGTCGAGCAGCAGGACCGGCCGGGCCGGCTCGAGGTCCTCCGCGGAGCCGTCGCCGGAGCGGACCGGGACCGCCCGGGCCAGGTGCGGGTAGTAGAGCGTGCGGAAACGCTCGACGTCCTCGACCGGCACCTGCACCGGGGTGTCCCGCTCCACCAGCGGCACGAGCGGCTCGGGGATGCTCGTGCGCACCGGCCACAGCTGCAGCCGGCCCTCCCGGTCGACGCGGACCACGCCGTGCGCGGGCCGGCCCAGGACGAGCAGCCGCCCCGCACCGTCGTGCCCGTCGCGTCCGTCCCGGCCCTCGTCGTCGACGGGCCCGTCGTCGTGCACCAGCCGGGGAGCCAGCGACAGGTGCCCGTCCTCGGCGCGGGCGAGGTCGAGCACCACGTCGACCGTGCCCCTGCCCAGCTCGACGGCGGTCAGGCCGGTCCCGGCCACGAGCTCGACCCCGACGTCGCGGCACCGCTGCAGCACCGGCCAGGCCAGGGCCCCCATGTCGCCCAGGGAGAGCTCGGTGGCCGAGAAGTGCCGGTAGGACAGGCTCTGCGCGGCCGTGTGCAGCTGGCTGACCGCCGCGCGGTGGACCGGGTCGACCCCGGGGCTGGCCCACGGGCTGGACAGGTCCCGCCAGGTGACGCCGCTGCGGGCCCAGCGACCGCCGCCGCGCAGGCTGCGCCGGACCGGGCGGACCACGACCCGCGCCCGCTGGTCCCAGGCGTCCGGGCCGTCGGGCAGGCCCAGCTCCAGCCCGAGCCGGTGGGTGGGTTCCTGCTCCCCGTCGCCGTGGGGACCGCCCGCGCCCGGCGAGGGCGCCCGGACGACGGCCGCCAGCGCGTGCTCCCAGTCCTGCCGCGAGGTGTCGGCCCCCAGCTCCCGCAGCCGGCGGGCCGCGACGAGCATCACGGCCACGGCGTGCTTGCAGTCGACCGCCACGGGGCAGGAGCAGCGGCCGAACCACCCGGTGTCGGCGGTCCCCCGGTCCGGCTCCACGACCGTCTGGTAGAGACCGCGGCCCGACCCGTTGACGGTGGCGACCAGCTGGCCGCGCCGCCCGGCGGCGAGGGTGCGCACCTGGTCGCTGGCGGCATACCCCTCGGCGCGCGAGAGGGTGACCACCCCGACGTCGCGCACGAGGGTCTCCCTGCTCAGCTCGAGCACCCAGCGCGCGGAGGTCAGGTCGGTGGCCACCCCGTCACCGTAGGCGCTCGCGCCGACAGTCCCGGCCGCGCGTCCACAGGCCCGTGGCCGCCCCGCTCAGACGTTGCGGCGGTACTGCCCGCCCACCTCGAAGAACGCCTCGGTGACCTGCTGCAGCGTGCAGACGCGGGCGGCGTCCATGAGCACGGCGAAGACGTTGTCCCCGGCCAGCGCCGCCTCCTTGAGCCGGCCCAGCGCCTCCTGCGCCTCGTCGGCGTGAGCCTGCTGGAACTCGGTGACCCGCCGCAGCTGGGACTGCTTCTCCTGCTCGGTGGCCCGGGCCAGCTCGACCTCGACCTCCTCCCGCTCCGACTCCGGCCGGCGGAAGGTGTTGACCCCCACGATGGGCAGCGACCCGTCGTGCTTGCGGTGCTCGTAGAGCATCGACTCGTCCTGGATCCTGCCGCGCTGGTAGCCGGTCTCCATCGCCCCGAGCACGCCGCCGCGCTCGGAGATCCGGTCGAACTCGGCCAGCACGGCCTCCTCCACCAGGTCGGTCAGCTGGTCGATGATGAACGACCCCTGCTGGGGGTTCTCGTTCATCGCCAGGCCCCACTCCTTGTTGATGATCAGCTGGATCGCCAGGGCCCGGCGCACCGACTCGGTCGACGGTGTGGTGATCGCCTCGTCGTAGGCGTTGGTGTGCAGGCTGTTGGCGTTGTCGTAGATGGCGATGAGCGCCTGCAGCGTGGTGCGGATGTCGTTGAAGTCCATCTCCTGGGCGTGCAGCGAGCGCCCGGAGGTCTGCACGTGGTACTTCAGCTTCTGGCTGCGCTCGTTGGCGCCGTACTTCTCCCGCATCGCCACCGCCCAGATCCTGCGGGCGACGCGGCCGATGACCGAGTACTCCGGGTCCATCCCGTTGGAGAAGAAGAAGGACAGGTTGGGCGCGAAGTCGTTGACGTCCATCCCGCGGGCCAGGTAGGACTCCACGTAGGTGAACCCGTTGGCGAGGGTGAACGCCAGCTGGCTGATGGGGTTCGCCCCGGCCTCGGCGATGTGGTAGCCGGAGATCGACACCGAGTAGAAGTTGCGCACCCCGTTCTCGATGAACCACTCCTGAATGTCGGCCATCATCCGCAGCGAGAACTCGGTGGTGAACAGGCAGGTGTTCTGCCCCTGGTCCTCCTTGAGGATGTCCGCCTGCACGGTGCCGCGCACGGTGGCCAGGGCGTGCGCCCGCAGCTCCTCGGCCTCGGCGCCGGAGGGCTCGCGGCCCTCCCGCTCGCGGAAGGCGTCCAGCTGCTGGTCGATCGCGGTGTTGAGGAAGAAGGCCAGCACGGTGGGTGCCGGGCCGTTGATCGTCATCGACACCGAGGTCGTCGGCGAGAGCAGGTCGAAGCCGTCGTACAGGACCTTCATGTCGTCCAGCGTGGCGATCGAGACCCCGGACGTGCCGACCTTGCCGTAGATGTCGGGCCGCTCGCCCGGGTCGCGCCCGTAGAGGGTGACCGAGTCGAACGCGGTGGACAGCCGGGTCGCCGGCAGCCCCTCGGAGAGCAGCTTGAAGCGCCGGTTGGTGCGGAACGGGTCGCCCTCGCCGGCGAACATCCGGGCCGGGTCCTCGTTGTCCCGCTTGAAGGAGAAGACCCCGGCGGTGTAGGGGAAGGCACCGGGCAGGTTCTCCCGCCGCCAGAAGCGCAGCATGTCGCCGGCGTCGCGGAAGGCCGGCAGGGCCACCCGCGGCACCCTGGTGCCGGAGAGGGACTCCCGGGTAAGCTTGGTGGTGATGTCCCGGTCGCGCACGCGCACCGTGTGCTCGTCCCCGGAGTATGCCGTCACGATCCCCGGCCAGGCCTGCTGCAGCTGGTGCACCTCCTCGGGCAGGTCCTGGCGGGCCTGCTCGAGCAGCTCGTCCACGCCGTGGTCGGTCCGGCCCAGCGCGGCCAGCTCGTCGTCGACCGCCTCCAGGCGCTGGACCCGGGAGGCCGCGTCGGCCCAGCGCTCGGTGTCCGCGTGGTAGCCGCGCACGGTCTCGGTGATCTCGGACAGGTAGCGCACCCGGGTCGGCGGGACCACCTGCCGGATCGTGCTGGAGTGCCGCACGTCGACCCGCGGCAGCGTGCCCTCGGACACCTGGAGCCCGTGCCCGCCGAGGAGCTCGAGCAGGTGCTGGTAGAGGGCGGTGACGCCGTCATCGTTGAAGGTGGCCGCCGAGGTGCCGAAGACCGGCATGTCCTCGGGCCGCTCGCCGAACGCCTCCCGGTTGCGGACCAGCTGGCGGCCCACGTCCCGCATCGCGTCCATCGCGCCGCGCCGCTCGAACTTGTTGATCGCGACCACGTCGGCGAAGTCGAGCATGTCGATCTTCTCCAGCTGGGAGGCGGCGCCGAACTCCGGCGTCATGACGTAGAGCGAGGTGTCCACGAACGGCACGATCCCCGCGTCGCCCTGCCCGATGCCGGGGGTCTCCACGACCACCAGGTCGAACCCGGCGGCCTTGAGGATGTCGATCGCCGCCGGGACGGCGTCCGGCACCTCGCGGTCCCCGCGGGTGGCCATCGACCTGAACATGACCATGTCCCCGTCCAAGGAGTTCATCCGGATCCGGTCGCCCAGCAGCGCCCCGCCGCCCTTGCGCCGGGTGGGGTCGATCGCCAGCACCGCCACCCTCAGCCGGTCGCCCTGGTCGACCCGGATCCGGCGGACCAGCTCGTCGGTGAGCGAGGACTTGCCCGAGCCGCCCGTGCCGGTGATCCCCAGGACCGGCACGGTCCTGGCCGCGGCGGCCTCGGCATACCTGCTCCGGTCCGCCTCCGGCAACCGTCCGGTCTCGGCGCCGGTGATCGCCCGCGCCACGGCGGTCCGCTCCCCGGCCAGCACCGCGTCCACGTCGGCGGCGCCGACGTCCCACAGGTCGTAGTCGCAGTCGGCGACGACCTGGTTGATCATCCCCGGCAGGCCGAGGCGCTGACCGTCCTCCGGGGAGAAGATGGTCACCCCCGAACCCCGCAGCCTCTCGATCTCCTCGTGGACGATGACCCCGCCGCCGCCTCCGACGACGCGCACGTGCCCGGCCCCGGCCTCGCGCAGGCTCTCGACGAGGTACTCGAAGTACTCCACGTGGCCGCCCTGGTAGGAGGAGACCGCCACCCCGTTGGCGTCCTCGTCCAGGACCGCGTCGACGACCTCCTGGACGGACCGGTTGTGGCCCAGGTGGACCACCTCGGCCCCCTGGGTCTGCATGATCCGCCGCATGATGTTGATCGAGGCGTCGTGGCCGTCGAACAGGCTGGCGGCCGTGACGATGCGGACCGGGTTGGTCGGCACGTGCCGCTCCGGGGCCGCCGGGGCGGCACCCTGCTGCGGGGTGGCCTCCTGCTGATCCTTCGCCTGCGCGTCGCTCGTCCGGACGTCGGTGTCGGTGCTCACGGCCTTCTCCTCGTCGAGTGCGGGTCTCCCCTGCCGATGGTAGGGGACGCCGGCACCGAGGTTGACGTTCGGGTCAACCGGTCCGGCTCCAGGACAGGCCTCCGTGACCCGCTGAGCAGCGGCGATCGTTACGAGGATGTGACCCGGGGTCCCTCCCCGGGGCGGCGAGCACGGTGCCATAGTGGCCAGGGAGTCCGGTTCGGACGCCCGAGAGAAAGAGAGCTGCAACGATGCGCACCACCCGTATGCACCGCCGGATGAGCCTCGCCCTGGCGGCGAGCCTGGCCACCGTGACCCTGGCCGCCTGCGGAGGTGACGACGGCGGCGACGCGGGCGACGACGGCTCGACGGCCGCCGGCGGCGACACCGACTGCTCCGCCTTCGAGCAGTACGGCGACCTGGAGGGTCTGTCCGTCTCCGTCTACACCTCGATCATCTCCCCCGAGGACCAGCCGCACATCGACTCCTACATCCCGTTCGAGGAGTGCACCGGAGCGACCGTGGAGTACGAGGGCTCCCGCGAGTTCGAGGCCCAGCTGCTCGTCCGGCTGGAGTCCGGCAACGCCCCCGACATCGCCTACGTCCCCCAGCCCGGCCTGATCGAGCGCATGGCGGCGGACTTCCCGGACCAGATCACCGAGGTCGGGGAGCTGGCGCAGGAGAACGTCGACAACTACTACAACGAGGCCTGGCGCGGCTACGGCAGCGTCGACGACACCCTCTACGGCGCGCCGCTGGGCGCGAACGCCAAGTCCTTCGTCTGGTACTCCCCGGCGGCGTTCGAGGAGAACGGCTACGAGATCCCCGAGACCTGGGACGACCTTCTGGCCCTGAGCGACCAGATCGCCAGCGACCACCCGGACTCCAAGCCGTGGTGCGCCGGGATCGAGTCCGGTGGCGCGACCGGCTGGCCGGCCACCGACTGGGTCGAGGACGTCATGCTGCGCACGGCGGGCCCCGACGTCTACGACCAGTGGGTGAACCACGAGATCCCCTTCGACGACCCGCAGGTCGTGGAGGCCGTGGACGCCGTCGGTGAGATCCTGCGCAACCCGGACTACGTCAACGGCGGTCTGGGCGAGGTCCAGTCGATCGCGACCACGCCGTTCGGCGAGGCGGGGCTGCCCATCCTCGACGGCTCCTGCTTCCTGCACCGCCAGGCGTCCTTCTACCAGGCCAACTGGCCCGAGGGCACCACCGTGGCCGAGGACGGCGACGTGTTCGCCTTCTTCCTGCCCGGGCAGAGCGCCGAGGACCGCCCCGTCCTGGGCGCGGGCGAGTTCACCGTCGCGCTGGCCGACCGGCCCGAGGTCGCGGCGCTGCAGGCCTACCTGACCAGCCCCGAGTGGTCGAACGAGAAGGCCAGGGTCACCGGCCCCGGCTGGGTGTCGGCCAACTCCGAGCTCGACCCGGCCAACCTGGAGTCGGCGATCGACCAGCTCGCCTACGAGCTGCTCACCGACGAGGAGGCGGTCTTCCGCTTCGACGCCTCCGACCTCATGCCGGCCGCGGTCGGTGCAGGCACCTTCTGGTCGGAGATGACCGCCTGGATCGCCAGCGGCAAGGACACGCAGGAGGCGCTCACGGCCATCGAGAGCTCCTGGCCCGCCGAGTGATGAACCGGCGGCCGTGACCGGGTGACGGGTGGGGGTGATCCCCCACCCGTCACCCGTCAGCGGGTGCCCCACGGAAGGAACCCCATGGACTACCTCCTCGGAGCCGACACCTCCACCCAGAAGCTCGTCGTGATGGTCGTGGCCATTCTGCTCTTCGTCGGCGTGATGGCGCTCGTGCTGTTCGTCGCCGAGCTGCCCAAGATGCCCCGCTGGGCCACCACGCTCGTGTTCGTCGGTCCGGCCGTGCTGCTGCTGGCCTTCGGCCTGGTCTACCCGGCCATCAACACGGTGCTCAGCTCGTTCAAGAGCCCCAACCTGCAGGAGTGGGTCGGTCTCGACAACTACCTCGAGGTCTTCACCAACCCCTCGATGAGACGGGTCCTGCTCAACACCCTCCTCTGGGTCCTGCTGGTGCCCACGCTCTCCACCGCGATCGGGCTGATCTACGCGGTGCTCGTGGACCGCACCCGGTTCGAGAAGATCGCCAAGACCCTCGTCTTCCTGCCGATGGCCATCTCGATGGTCGGGGCGAGCATCATCTGGAAGTTCGTCTACGACTTCAAGCCGGCCAGCCGCCCCCAGACGGGGCTGGCCAACCAGTTCCTCGTCTGGCTGGGCCTGGACACCCAGCAGTTCCTGCTGAACTGGCCGTGGAACACCTTCTTCCTCATCGCCGTCATGGTCTGGATCCAGGCGGGCTTCGCGATGACCGTGCTCTCGGCGGCCATCAAGGCCATCCCCGACGACATCATCGAGGCGGCCAAGCTCGACGGCGCCAGCAGCTTCCGGATGTTCCGGTCGGTCACGGTGCCCTCGATCCGGCCGGCGGTGGTGGTGGTCCTCACGACCGTGGCCATGGCGACCCTGAAGGTCTTCGACATCGTCTACTCGATGACCGGCGGCAACTTCGGCACCTCGATCGTGGCCAACGAGTTCTACATCCAGACCTTCCGGACCGCCCAGCGCGGCGTCGGCGCCACCCTCGCCGTGCTGCTGTTCGTCATGGTGATTCCGCTGGTGGTCTACAACGTGCGCCAGATGAAGCTTTCCGAGGAGCAGCGATGACCAGCAACGCCCCCGTGGCCCCCGTCAAGGACCTGGACGAGGACGGCCGGTCCGAGCCGGTCCGTCCCCGCAAGCTCACCCGGGCGGAGAAGCGGGCGATCGACGCCAAGAACCGCCTCTCCTCCCCCTGGGCCTCGGTCGTGGCGATCGTCATCGCGCTGCTGTGGACGGTGCCCACGTTCGGGCTCTTCGTCACCTCGTGGCGTCCCCCGGCGGACATCCGCACCAGCGGGTGGTGGACCTTTTTCGGGGACCCGGAGGTGACCACGGAGAACTACGTGGAGGTGTTCACCGGCGGGAGCACCGACTTCGCCTCGGCGTTCATCAACACCGTCGTCATCACCCTGCCCTCGGTCGTCATCCCGATCACCCTGGCCCTGCTGGCGGCCTACGCGTTCGCGTGGATGGAGTTCAAGGGGCGCAACACCCTGTTCGTGGCCGTGTTCGCCCTGCAGATCGTGCCCATCCAGGTCACCCTCATCCCGCTGCTGACGCAGTACAACAACTGGGGCCTGGTGGGGTCGTTCTGGCCGGTGTGGATGTCGCACACGATCTTCGCGCTGCCCCTGGCGATCTTCCTGCTGCACAACTTCATGATGGACATCCCGCGCACGCTCATCGAGGCGGCCCGGGTCGACGGTGCCGGGCACGTGAAGATCTTCTTCATGGTGCTCCTGCCCCTGCTCGTCCCGGCGATCGCGGCCTTCGGCATCTTCCAGTTCCTCTGGGTCTGGAACGACCTGCTCGTCGGCCTGGTGTTCGGCTCCGGCCCGGACATCTCCCCGCTGACGGTGCGCCTGGCCGACCTGACCGGCACGCGCGGGACCGCCTGGCACCTGCTCTCCTCCGGCGCCTTCGTGGCGATGGTCGTCCCGGTGACGGTCTTCCTGCTGCTGCAGCGCTACTTCGTGCGCGGCCTGCTCGCGGGCGGCGTCAAGGGGTAGGCCGGGCCCCGTCCTCCGGCACCACGCCCGTCGAGGCGAGCCGCGCCCACCAGCGCGCGCTCGCCTTCGGCGTGCGCCGCTGGGTGTCGTAGTCGACCCGCACGATGCCGAACCGCTTGGCGTAGCCGAAGGCCCACTCGAAGTTGTCCATCAGCGACCACACCAGGTAGCCGCGCAGGTCGGCCCCCTGCTCGATCGCCTCGTGGGCCGCGCGCACGTGCGCGTCCAGGTAGGCGATCCGCTCCTGGTCGTCGACGAACCCGTCGGCATCGGGCAGGTCGTCGCAGGCCATCCCGTTCTCGGTGATGACCATCGGGATCCCCCGCGGACCGGTGTAGTCGCGCTGCAGGCGCAGCAGCAGGTCGCGCAGCGCGTCCGCGGAGATCTCCCACCCCATGTCCGAGACGGGTATGCCGCGGCGCACCGCGCGCACGTGCTCGGACCCCACGTCGGGCGAGGGGTCGTCGAAGGCCCGGGCCTGGCGGGCCGCCTCGGCGGCCCGCTCGGGCTCGCATCCGGTCACCGCCTGGGTGGCGTAGTAGTTGACGCCGAGCACGTCGATCGGGGAGGAGATGATCTCCAGGTCGCCCTCCCGCACGAGGTCCTGAGGCCATAGCTCGCCCAGGTCCGCCAGGACGTCCGCGGGGTAGGCCCCGCGGGTCACCGCCTCGACGAAGAAGCGGTTGGCCGTCCCGTCGACGCGGCGGGCCGCGTCCCGGTCCCCCTCCCGGTCCGGGTCGAGGGGCACGGTGTCGGTGAAGTTCAGCGTCAGGCCCAGGCTGGCGTCGGGGTCGCGCTCGCGCAGCGCCTGCACCGCCCGGCCGTGGGCGAGCAGCAGGTGGTGCGCCGCCCGCAGGGAGGCGACGGGGTCGGCATACCCCGGCGCGTGGTGGGCGGCGGCATAGCCGTGGAAGGCCGAGCACCACGGCTCGTTGAGGGTGGCCCAGCTGCGGACCCGGTCGCCCAGGGCGTCGTGCACGGCGAGGGCGTAGTCGACGAAGCGGTCGGCCGTCTCGCGCGCGGGCCAGCCGCCCCGCTCCTCCAGGGCCTGCGGCAGGTCCCAGTGGTAGAGCGTCAGCCACGGGGTGATCCCCCGGTCCAGCAGGGTGTCGACCAGGCGTGAGTAGAAGTCCAGCCCGGCGCGGTTGACCGTGGTCCCGTCCGGCACCACCCGTGCCCAGGAGGTGGAGAAGCGGTAGGTGCCCAGCGACAGGTCCCGCAGGAGGTCCACGTCCTCCTCGTAGCGGTGGTAGTGGTCGCAGGCCACCGAGCCGTCCTGGCCCTGCAGCACGGCACCGGGCTGGCGCGCGTAGACGTCCCAGATCGAGTCGGCCCGGCCGTCCTCGGTGGCTGCGCCCTCGATCTGGTAGGCGGCCGTCGCCGCGCCCCAGAGGAAGCCGTCGGGAAACTGCACCTGTGCGTTCATGCGCCCCATCCTGTCGCACGGGCCCGCGTGGCAGGCTGGGGCCCGTGGCAGTGACGACGCAGGAGCAGCAGGACCCCTTCCGTCCGGGGCGCGAGGCCGCGGTGGCCCGGATGAGGGCCGTGGGGGTCGCCGAGCCGGCGGTCCGGGCCTTCGAGCGGCAGCACGCGGCCCTGGCCGGCGGGGCGTCGGGGCTGATCCGCGAGGCCGACGTGGAGCCCGTCGCGCCGCAGGTGCACCTGGACGACCTGCCCGAGGAGCCCGGCTCCGCGCGCGCGGCGCTGGACGCGACGGCCGTCGTCGTGCTCAACGGGGGGCTGGGGACCTCGATGGGGCTGTCCGGTCCCAAGTCGCTGCTGCCCGTGCACGACGGGCTGACCTTCCTGGACCTCACCGTCCGCCAGGTGCTCGCCCTGCGGGAGGCCTCAGGGGCGCGGCTGCCGCTGCTGCTCATGGACAGCTTCGCCACCCGCGACGCCTCCCTGGAGCGGCTCGCGGCATACCCCGACCTGGTCGTGGACGACCTGCCCCCCGACGTCCTGCAGAGCCGCGAGCCCAAGCTGCGCGTCGAGGACCTCGCCCCCGTCGACCACCCGGCCGACCCGCGGCTGGAGTGGTGCCCGCCGGGGCACGGGGACCTCTACCCCACCCTGATGGCCTCGGGCGTGCTGGACGCGCTGCTGGAGCGCGGCTACCGGCACCTGTTCGTCTCCAACGTGGACAACCTGGGTGCGGTGCCCGACCCCCGCCTGGCGGCCTGGTTCGCGGCGAGCGGGGCGGGGTACGCCGCCGAGGTGTGCCCCCGCACCGCGATGGACCGCAAGGGCGGGCACCTCGTGCGCCGGCGGGCCGACGGCCGGCTGCTCCTGCGCGACACCGCGCAGACGGCGAGCGAGGACATGGGTCACGCCACCGACGGCGAGCGGCACCCGTGGGTGCACACGAACAGCCTGTGGCTGGACCTGCCGCGGCTGCGCGAGCTGCTCCTGACCCACGACGGGGCGCTGCCGCTCCCGCTCATCCGCAACACCAAGACCGTCGACCCCACGGATCCGACGTCCACGCCGGTCGTGCAGGTGGAGAGCGCCATGGGCGGAGCGGTCGCGCTGTTCGACGACGCGGTCGCGGTCGGGGTGGGCCGCGACCGGTTCGTGCCCGTCAAGGGCACCGACGAGCTGCTCCTGCTCCGGTCGGACGTGTACGAGGTGGGGGCGGGCACGGGCTACCGGCTGCTGGCGGGTGTGGACCCGCTCCCGGTCGTGAGCCTGGACCCGGAGCACTACCGCTTCGTGCACGACCTGGACGCCCGGTTCCCCGACGGTGCCCCCTCGCTGCGGGAGGCGGTGTCGCTGCAGGTCCGGGGCGACTGGACGTTCGGCGCGCAGGTCGTCGTGCGCGGACGCGTCCGGCTGGACGACCGGGGTGGGGCGCGGCGGGTGCCGGACGGCACGGTGCTGGAGGGGTCGGCTGGTCCAGGGCCGGGCGGTACGGGGCCGGGTGGTACGGGGCCGGGTGGTACGGGGCCGGAGGAGGCGCCGTGAGGACGGTCGTCGACGACCTGGGCGGCGAGGTGGTGCTGCCGGAGGGTCCGGTGACTAGGGTCGTCTCGCTCGTGCCGTCGCTGACCGAGGCGGTCGCGGCCACCCGGCGGGACACCCTGGTGGGGGCCACCGACTGGTGCACCCGTCCGGCCGACCTCGCCGTGGATCGGGTGCGCGGGACGAAGAACCCCGACCGGGGGGCCGTGGCGGCGCTCGCCCCCGAGCTCGTCCTGGCCGTCCAGGAGGAGAACCGCGAGCTCGACGTGCGCCGCCTGCGGGCGGCCGGGGTGCCGGTCTGGGTCGGGGTGGTGGAGTCGGTCGACCAGGCCCTGGACGTCCTGACCCGGCTGTTCCGCGACATCCTGGGGTGGGGCGACCCGGCGTGGCTGCAGGAGGCCCGTCGGCGGTGGGGCGCGAGCCAGGCACCGTCACCGCGGGCGCGGGTGGCCGTGCCCATCTGGCGCGACCCCTGGATGGTCGTCGGCTCGGCGACGTTCACCGGCGACCTGCTGGGCCGGGCCGGCCTGGTGAACGTCTTCGCCGACCATCCCGAGCGCTACCCCTCGATGACGGTGGAGGAGGTCGACGGCGCCGGGGCGGACCTGGTCCTGCTGCCCGACGAGCCCTACGTCTTCACCGCCGACGACGGGCCGGAGGCGTTCGCGCGGACCCCCACCCGGCTGGTCAGCGGGCGGCTGCTCACCTGGTACGGCCCGGCCATGGTGGAGGCGTGGGACCACCTGGCCGGGATCGAGGTCTGAGCGGGTCGGCTCCCGCGGGTCTTCCCGCCCGGCTCAGTGGCCCTGCAGCCGGGCCGGGTCGACCGGCTCCAGCCGCATGCCCGGCTTGCGCAGCGCGAGGGTGGCCAGCGGCACGGCGGCGAGGAAGAAGAGGACGCCGACGACGATGTGCGCCGTGCGCAGGCCCATCTCCCCGAGGGCGACCTGGGCGACGGCGAGCACCAGGACGCCGACCGCGTGCAGAAACAGGCCCTTGTTGTCCGAGGCCCGCATCCACAGGAAGGCCACCACGGCGGTGACGAGGGCGACGACGACCGTGGCGTTGCCGATCATGCCGTGGGCCCCGATCCAGGTGCCCCCGACGATCAGGAACCCAAGGACGGCCTGCAGCACCCCCAGGAGGGCGGTCAGGACGGCGGTGATCTTCAGCAGGGACAGGGTGGTGTCGGACGTCATACCTGCGAGTATCCCAGATGCGGGACGCGTCAACGGACGTCAGAGCCGGACGTTGACCTGCTGGATCTGGGTGAAGCCCTCCAGCAGCCCCTCCAGGGAGAACTCGCGCCCGTGACCGCTGGACTTCATCCCGCCGTAGGACTGGCCGACCTGCTGGCCGCCGCCCTGGTTGACCTGCACCCACCCGGACTCGATCCGGTGCGCGGTCCGCAGGGCCGCGGAGACGTCCCGGGCGAAGACGAAGGCCGCCAGGCCGTAGTGGGAGTCGTTGGCCATCTGCACGACCTCGTCCTCGTCGCGCCAGCGCAGGACCGAGAGCACCGGGCCGAAGATCTCCTCGCGGGCGATCCGCCAGTCGTTGGACACCTGGGACAGGATCATCGGCGCGTGGTAGAACCCCGGCTCCCCCACCGTGAGGTCCGGGCGGCCGTCGAAGGCGACCTCGACGCCCTCGGTGCTCAGCCCGTCCTCGACGTAGCCCTGGACCCGGTCCCACTGCCGCTGGTTGATGATGCACCCGATGTCGGTGGACTCCTCGCGGGGGTCGCCGACCGTCAGCCGGGAGACCCGGTCGACGAGCTTCTCCAGGAAGCTGTCGTGCACGTCCTCGTGCAGGAAGAGCCGGGAGCCGGACGTGCAGCTCTGGCCCTGCCGGGCGAAGCGGGTGGCCAGCAGCACCTGCTCGACGACCTCGTCGGTGTCGGAGTCGGGGAAGACGATGCACGGCGACTTCCCGCCGAGCTCGAGGGAGACGTGCGCCAGCCGCTGCCCCGCCCGGGCCGCGACGCCGGAGCCGGTGACCGTCGACCCCGTGAAGGACACCTTGTCCACCCCCTCGTGCGCGACCAGGGCCTCGCCGACCTCCGGGCCGTAGCCGGTGACGACGTTGACCACGCCCGGCGGCAGGTGCCGCTGGCAGACCGCGGCCAGCTCCAGGATCGTCGTGGGGGCGTCCTCGGCGGCCTTGAGCACGACGGTGTTGCCGGTGACCAGGGCCGCAGGCAGCTTGAACGCGGCGATCATCAGCGGGGAGTTCCACGGCAGGATCGCGGCGACGACGCCCAGCGGGAGCCGCCTGCTGTAGGACAGCGTCCCGGGACCCGTCGGCAGCGTGACGCCCTTGACCTCGCCCGCCAGCCCGGCGAAGTAGCGGAAGGCGGTGACGAGCAGCGCCGCCTCGGGCCGGGCCTGGGTCCGGATCGCGTTGCCGGTGTCCAGCGCCGTCAGCCGGGCGAGGTTCTCGACGAGCTCCTCCAGGTCGTCGGCGATGCGCAGCAGCGCCCGCTGGCGCTCCACGAACGGCAGCTCCGCCCACCCCGGGTATGCCGTGCGCGCGGCGCGCACCGCCCGGTCCGCGTCCTCGGCCCGTCCGCGGGGCACGCGGGCCACCACCTTCGTGCGGTCGATCGGCGTGATGACGTCGATCGTCTCGCCCGCCGCGGCCGCCACCCACTCCCCGCCGATCAGCATGCCGTACTCGCGGGGGGTCGTGTCGTCCATCGTGGGGTAGGGCTGGTCCGGGCCGGTCGTGCTCGAGGTGTTGGCGGTGCTGGTGGTGCTGGTGGTGCTGGTCATGAGGGGCTCCTGCGGGGTGGCGGGTCAGACGTGGATGGCGGCCGGGATGCCGTCGGAGAAGGTCTGGGGCGCCTCCGGGAAGGTGCGGGCCTGGCCGGTCTTGACCCGGTGGGCGGTCCAGGCCGCGGCGCAGGCGTCCAGCATGTCGTCGGTGCCCACCCCGGTGGGCGCGGTCGTCGGCACGTAGATGCCCTGCCTCGCCAGTGTGTCGCGGCGTTCGGCCGCCCCCTCGGCCGACCTCTTCTTCGAGGTCAGCGGGGTGCCCGCCATCATCGCGAAGGACGCCTCCGGGTGGCACTCGGCGACGAGGAACGGCAGGTCCTCGCGCACCCAGGCGTCGACCTCCTTGATCCGGCGGCGCAGCTCGAAGGCCTGCTGCGAGACCCCCGAGCCCACGCGCTCGCGGTTGACGGCGTTGGCCTGCCCGTAGGACTCGGCGTAGACGGCCTCGCGCACGGGCGTGGTGAAGACCGAGGACGCCTTGCCCGGCAGGAAGGCCCTCGTCTGGACGTCGGCCTCGCGACGGGCGTCGTCGGGCAGTCCGACGGGGATGTCGACGGCCACGACGGCCACCTCCCCCGCCTTCTGCACCACCTCGGCGGCGGTGGCGCCGGTGAGCAGCATCGGGGTCCCGTGGCCGGAGGCCTCCAGCAGGGCTCCGACCCACCCGCCGCGGGCGACGTCCAGCCCGAGCACGGGCCGGGCGGGGTCGGGGGCGGACGGCCGCTTCCCGGGGCGTCCGTGGGGCATCGTGCCGCCCGTGGCCCTCCTCCCCCGCGCCGCCTCCGGCGCGGTCGTGCGGCGAGGGCGCGACCCCCCGCCCGCACCCCGGGACCCCCGTCCCTCGACCCCGGGCTTCTTCGCACCCTTGCCGGTCAGCCTGTTCCACCACTCCGTCAGACCCATGGGGACACGATAGGTGGCGGGCACGACAGCCCTCTCGGCGGGCGTCCGGGGCGGGTCTGCGACGAGGAGGAGCCGTCAGCCGCCGTGCCGGGTGGCGAGCAGCTCGACCGCCCACCGGTAGCCGTCGGCGCCGGCCCCCGCCACGACCGCCTCGGCGACCGGGGAGAGGAAGGAGTGGTGCCGGAACGGCTCACGCGCGTGCGGGTTGCTCAGGTGCACCTCGACGACGGGCAGCCGGACGGCCTTGACGGCGTCGAGCACGGCGACCGAGGTGTGCGTGTAGGCCGCGGCGTTGAGCACCACCCCGACGACGTCGCCGGCGGCGCCCGCCTCGTGCAGGGCGTCCACGAGGCCGCCCTCGTGGTTGGACTGGACGCAGGTGACCTCCAGGCCGTGCCGCCGGGCCTCCTGCGCGCAGAGGCGCTCCACGTCCGCCAGCGTGGTCGAGCCGTAGATCTCCGGCTCGCGGGTGCCGAGCAGGTTGAGGTTGGGGCCGTTCAGCACGAGGATCCGGCGGGTCATGGGACCAGCGTGGCACACGGGGCGCGTGCGCGTGGACGCTACCCAACCGCCCCGTTCTGCACTAGGTTGCGAACCATCCGGGCCGCCCCCGGACGCCGCGCACCGCCGCGGCAGCCGCGCACGCCCCATACCGCTCCATCCCGCAGAAGGAGGTCCGCCCGTGGCCGGCACCAACACCGCCCCGGTCGCCGAGGACCGCGACACCTGGACCCACAACACCGGGTTCATCCTCGCGGCCATCGGATCGGCCGTCGGACTGGGCAACATCTGGCGATTCCCCGGGGTCGCCTACGAGAGCGGGGGTGGGGCCTTCCTCATCCCCTACCTGCTGGCGCTGCTGACGGCCGGCATCCCCATCCTCTTCCTGGACTACGCGATCGGCCACCGCTACCGCGCGGCGGCCCCGCTGTCCTACCGGCGGATGGCGCGACCGGCCGAGACGCTGGGCTGGTTCCAGATCAGCCTGTCCTTCGTCATCGCCGTCTACTACGCCGCCGTCGTGGCGTGGTCGTTGAGCTACTTCGTCTACGCCTTCGACCTGAGCTGGGGCGACGACACGCTGGGCTTCTTCACGGGCGAGTACCTGCAGGTGGGCGACCCGGAGATCTCCACGACGATCGTCTCCTCCGTGGCGATCCCCCTCGTGCTCGTCTGGGCGGCGATCCTCGTCGTGCTGGCCCTGGGCGTCAGCCGCGGCGTGCAGCGGGTCAACGTCATCTTCATCCCGCTGCTCGTGGTCGCCTTCCTCGGCCTGGTGATCCGGGCCCTGACCCTCCCCGGTGCCGTCGACGGCCTCAACGCGCTGTTCACCCCGAACTGGTCGGCCCTGCTCGACCTCAACGTGTGGATCGCCGCCTACGCGCAGATCTTCTTCTCGCTCTCCATCGCCTTCGGCATCATGGTCACCTACGCCTCCTTCCAGCGGCGCAAGGCGAACATGACCAGCTCGGGCCTGGTGGTGGCCTTCGCCAACTCCTCCTTCGAGATCCTCGCCGGCATCGGCGTCTTCGCCACCCTGGGCTTCTTCGCCCACCAGCAGCAGGTGGCGGTCGGCGACCTCGAGGGGCTCACCGGGCCGATCCTGTCCTTCGTCACCTTCCCGGCGGTCATCTCCGAGATGCCCGGAGGCAACGTCTTCGGCGTCGTCTTCTTCGCCGCCCTGGTGCTGGCCGGGTTCACCTCGCTGATCTCCATCCTGCTCGGCGTGGCCGCCTCGGTGCAGGAGAAGTTCGGGCTGGGCCGGCGCACTGCCGCGCTCGCGGTCGCCGTCGTCTCGGCGATCATCTCGATCGGCCTGTTCTCGACCACCTCGGGCCTGCTGGCCCTGGACACCGTCGACCAGTTCGCCAACAACGTGGGCATCGTCCTGTCGGCCATCGTCATGACGGTGGTCGTGGTCTGGGTGTTCCGCCGCGGAGAGGTGCTGCGCCGGCACCTCAACGCCGTGTCCACCTTCAAGGTGGGACGCATCTGGATCTTCCTGCTCGGCCTCCTCGTGCCCGCCTTCCTGGTCGTGATGCTGGTGCAGAAGCTGGTCACCCTGGTCACCGAGGGCTACGAGGGCCTGCCCGGCTGGTACGTCGGCCTCTTCGGCTGGGGCATGCTCGCCCTCGTCATCCTGGCCTCCGTGGTGCTGACGGCCCTACCCTGGAAGGGCCGGGACGATCCGGACTTCCGTGCCTGGCCCGAGCTGGAGGAGGAGAAGCGATGACCACGTCCGCGATCGTCATGATGCTCGTGGCCATGGCCGTGGTCTGGGGAGGGCTGACGGCGAGCATCCTGTTCCTGCGCAGCCGTCCCGAGGTGACCGACGGGCTGCACGAGGACCCCGACCTGGTGATCGACGACGAGCGGCGCGAGCACGAACCGCACCCCTTCCGCGACACCTGAGCCCAGCCGCGCCGGCCCGGGTCGGTCCTCCAGGACGGTCAGTCCTCCAGGACGGCCCGGGCCGCGTGATAGCCGCCGAGCCCGCTCACACCGCCGCCGCGGCGCGAGCCGGCCCCGGCGAGCAGCACCCCGGGGTATGGCGTTTCCACGCCCCACCGGCGCGCGGGCGTGTCCAGGGGGGCGTCGTCCTCGACCCACGGCCAGGTCAGCGGCGCGTGGAAGATGTTGCCGCCGGGCATGGCCAGGGTGTCCTGCAGGTCGCGGGTGGTCTTCGTCTCCACGCAGGGCCGCCCGTCCCGGTCGCGCAGGACGACGTCCTCGATCGGCTCGGCCAGCACCGAGGACAGGGACTCCAGGGTGGCCCGCTCCAGCTGGTCGCGGGTCACCTGCCCGTCGTCCAGCAGCCGGTCGGGCGTCTGCAGGGTGAACACCGTGAGGGTGTGCGCCCCGGAGGCCCGCAGCTCCGGGGAGAGGATCGAGGGGTCCGTCAGGGAGTGGCAGTAGATCTCCGCGGGCACCGGGTCCGGCACCCGCCCGGCCAGCGCCGCGGCATACGCCTCCTCCAGCTGCGGGTAGGTCTCGTTGATGTGGAAGGTCCCGCCGAAGGCGGCGACCGGGTCCACCGAGGTGTCGCGCAGGCGCGGCAGCCGGGACAGGAGCAGGTTGACCTTGACCTGCGCCCCCTCGACCCGCTCGTGCGGGGTGCCGAGCAGGTCCGCCAGGACGGCCGGGGCCGCGGCCCACAGGATGCGACCGGCGGTCGCCCGGTGCTCGTGCCCCTCGGCGTCGACCCAGCTGACAGCGCCGTCGTCGACCCCGGTCACGGTGGCGCCCGTGCGCAGCTCGGCCCCCGCCCGGCGGGCCGCCCGCTCCAGCTCGCCGGAGACCTGGCCCATGCCGCCCACCGGCACGTCCCAGTCCCCCGTCCCGCCGCCGACCACGTGGTAGAGGAAGCACACGTTGTGCCGCAGGTCGGTCTCGTGGGCCGAGGCGTAGGTGGAGATGAGCCCGTCGGTGAGCACCACGCCGCGGACGAGGTCGTCGGTGAAGCTGGACTCCACGACCTCGCCGAGCGGCCGCTGCAGGAAGTCGCGGACCAGGCCGGGGTCGCCCACCAGCCCGGCCAGCTCGGCCGCCCGCGGGAGCGGCCCGGTCATCGTGGGCCAGACCGCCCGCGCCAGCCGCCCGACCCGCTCGTAGAAGGCGTCCCAGCGGGCGGCGTCCTCCGCCGCCCCGACCGCCGCGAAGGAGGCCGCCGTCGCGGCCGGGTCACCGTTGTCGACGAGCAGCCCCGTGTCGCCGCCGGGCACCGGGGTGTAGGAGGAGTAGCGCCGGCGGGACAGCCGCAGCGACAGGCCGAGGTCGTCGACGATCTGCCGCGGCATCAGGCTGACGAGGTAGCTGTAGCGCGAGAGCCGCGCCCCGACGCCCTCGAACGCCTCGGCCGAGACGGTGGCCCCGCCCAGGGCCTCCTGCCGTTCCAGGAGCAGCACGGACCGGCCCGCCCGGGCCAGGTAGGCGGCGGCGGTGAGGCCGTTGTGGCCCCCGCCGACGACGACGACGTCGTGGCTGGTGCTCACCGTCACCTCAGATGACGCCCATGGCGAGCATGGCGTTCGCCACCTGGGTGAACCCGGCGGCGTTGGCCCCGAAGACGTAGTCGCCCGGTCGGTCGTAGTCCTCGGCGGTGGTGACGACCCGCTCGTGGATGCGCCGCATGATCTCGGCCAGCCGCTGCTCGGTGTGCTCGAAGGTCCAGGAGTCGCGCGAGGCGTTCTGCTGCATCTCCAGCGCAGAGGTCGCCACGCCGCCGGCGTTGACGGCCTTGCCCGGCCCGAAGAGGACACCGGCCTCGGCGAGCACCCGGACGGCACCGGGGGTGCACGGCATGTTGGCGCCCTCGGCGACGATCTCGGTGCCGTTCTGCGCGAGCACCCGGGCGGCGTCCTCGTCGAGCTCGTTCTGGGTGGCGCAGGGCAGCGCGACGTGGCAGGGGACGTCCCAGACCCGCCCGCCCTCGACGAAGCGGGCGCTGGAGCGCTCGTCGGCGTAGACCGAGATCCGGTCCCGGCGCGACTCCTTGACGTCCTTGAGCAGCTCCAGGTCGATCCCCTGCTCGTCGACGACGTAGCCGGAGGAGTCGGAGCAGGCCAGCACCCGGCCGCCCAGCTCGTGGGTCTTCTCGATCGCGTAGATCGCCACGTTCCCGGACCCGGAGACGACGACGTCGTTGCCCTCGAAGCCCAGCCCCGCGTGCCGGGCCATCTCCTGGGCGAAGTAGACCGTGCCGTAGCCGGTGGCCTCGGTGCGCGCCTGCGACCCGCCCCAGGCCAGCCCCTTGCCGGTGAGCACGCCGCCCTCGTAGCGGTTGGTGATCCGCTTGTACTGGCCGAAGAGGTAGCCGATCTCACGGGTGCCCACGCCGATGTCGCCGGCGGGGACGTCGGTGTACTCCCCCAGGTGGCGGTACAGCTCGGTCATGAACGACTGGCAGAAGCGCATGATCTCGGTGTCCGACTTGCCCTTGGGGTCGAAGTCGGAGCCTCCCTTGCCGCCGCCGATCGGCAGCCCGGTGAGCGCGTTCTTGAAGATCTGCTCGAACCCGAGGAACTTCACCGTGCCCAGCAGCACGCTGGGGTGGAAGCGCAGGCCGCCCTTGTAGGGGCCCAGCACCGAGGAGTACTCCACGCGGAAGCCGCGGTTGATCTGGACCTGGCCCACGTCGTCGGTCCACGGCACCCGGAAGATGATCTGCCGCTCCGGCTCGCACAGCCGCTCGATGACCCGCTCGGCCAGGTAGTGGGGGTGGCGCTTGACCACCGGCCCGAGCGAGCCGAGGACCTCCTCGACGGCCTGGTGGAACTCGTGCTCCCCGGGGTTGCGGCGCAGCACCTCGCGGTAGGCGTGCTGCAGGGCGGGGTCGATGGAGTCGGACATGGAGCCTCCGGTTCGGTCGGTCGGACGGCCACCGCCCGGGCAGGGGACCCGTGCGCGGCGACCGCGCGTCATCTTATGCCTGGGAATGCATAGGTATGCCCTCGGCCCGGCCGCGCGTGTCCCCGCCAGGGGTGCGCGGCCGGGCCGAGGGGTTGCCTCGGGCGGTGCCTCGGCAGGTCCCGCGGGTCAGCGCGGGGACCAGTCCCGACGCCCGTCGCTCTTCGGCGCGTCGGGGTCCCGACGGGGACGGCCTCCGGCGCGGTCGCCACCGTCGCGGCCGCGACCTCCGCTCTTGTAGCCGCCGCCGCGAGCGCCCTGGCCGCCGCCGCGTGCGCCATACCCTCCGCGCCCGGCGGGGCGACCGCCCCGGCCGGCGGGACGGCGGGGCCGCAGGACCGCGTCGAGGGCCGACTGGGGGATCGGCTCGCCCTCGGCGACCCGGCCGCCGGCGGTCTCGATGACCGCGGTGTCCTCCGGGGCGACCGTCAGCGGGTCGGTCTGCACGCCGGCGGCGTCCAGCAGCCGGCCGACCTGGCGCTTCTGGTGGGGCAGCGCCAGGGTGACCACGACACCCTCGTCACCGGCGCGGGCGGTGCGGCCGGAGCGGTGCAGGTAGTCCTTGTGGTCGGCCGGCGGGTCCACCTGGAGCACCAGCGAGACGTCGTCGACGTGGATGCCGCGCGCGGCGACGTCGGTCGCGACGAGGACCGGCAGGGTGCCGCCCTTGAAGGCGTCGAGCACCCGGGTGCGCTGGGCCTGGTTGAGCCCGCCGTGCAGCGCCGCGGCGAAGACGCCCGACTCGCGCAGCTGCAGCGCGACCCGGTCGGCGCCGAGCTTGGTGCGGCAGAAGACGATCGTGCGCCCGGGGCGGTTGGCGATGGCCGCGGTGATCGGCCGCTTGTGGTGCGGGTGCACCAGGAAGAGGTGGTGCTCCATCGTCGTCACGCTCGCCGCGACGTCGTTGGTGGAGTGGGTCACCGGGTCCTTCAGGTAGGTCTTGGCCACCTGGTCCACGCCGTGGTCCAGGGTCGCGGAGAACAGCAGCCGCTGACCGTCGGACGGCGTGAGGTCCAGGATCTGGCGGATGGCCTCGACGAAGCCCATCTCGGCCATGTGGTCGGCCTCGTCGAGAACGATCAGCTCGACCTCCGACAGGTCGGCCGCGGACCGCTCGATGAGGTCGATGAGCCGGCCGGGGGTGGCGACGAGGACGTCGACCCCACGGTCCAGGGCCGCGAGCTGGGGGGTGTAGGACATGCCGCCGGCGACGAGCAGGAAGCGCTTGTCGACCGCCCGCATGAGCGGGGCGAGCGCGTCGACGATCTGCATCGCCAGCTCGCGGGTCGGGGTCATGATGACCGCGCGGGGGCGGTGCGGGACGGCCCGGGGACGCTCGATCAGGCGGTGCAGCATCGGCAGGCCGAAGGCCATCGTCTTGCCCGAGCCGGTCTGGCCGCGGCCGAGCAGGTCCTTGCCGGCCAGCGCGTCCGGGATGGTCGCGGTCTGGATCGGGAAGGGGGTGGTGATGCCGGTGCGCGCCAGCGCGGTGACGAGCTTCTCGTCCAGCCCGAGGCCGGCGAAGCCGTTGTCCTCGGTCACCTCGGCCTCGACCTGCTTGCCGGCGCTGGCGGCCAGGTGCTCCTGGTATGCCGCCTCGGCGGCCTCGCGGTCGTCCTCGCCGTGGTGCTCCTCGACGGGGGCGGCGTCGCGGCGACGGTCCTGCCAGCCCCGGTCGTCCCGCCGACGGTTCTCGTCCCAGCCGCGACCCTCGTGCCGGCCGCGCTCGGCGCTGCGGCCCTCGCGCTCCTCCCGGTGGGCGCGCCAGGTGTGCTCGCGCGGGCTGCGACGCTCCTCGCGGGCGTCCCGCTCACGACGCTCGTCCCGGCGGTCGGTGCGCTCCTCGTCGGCCCAGCGGGGCCGGGACCGGAAGCCGCCGTCCGGGGCAGCGCCACGGGACGGGGAGCCGCCCTGACGGTCGTCCCGACCGCGGTAGCCGCCACCCTGGCGGTCGTCCCGGCGGGGGTAGCCGCCGTCGCGGGCCCCACCCTCAGGCGACTGGTAGCCACCCGGTCGGTCGTCCCGACCACGGTAGCCGCCGGACTGACCACCCTGACGGTCGTCCCGGCCCCGGTAGCCGCCCTCGCGGGCCCCACCCTCACGCGACTGGTAGCCACCCGGTCGGTCGTCCCGACCACGGTAGCCGCCGGACTGACCACCCTGGCGGTCGTCCCGACCCCGGTAGCCGCCGGACTGACCACCCGGTCGGTCGTCACGCCCCCGGTAGCCGCCACCCTCGCGGTCCTCCCGGCGGGGGTAGCCGCCCTTGTGGTCGTCGCGGCGGGGGTAGCCGCCGCGGTCGTCGCGGCGCTCGGACGCGTCGCGGCGGGGGTAGCCGCCGGAGCGCTGCCCGGCCTCGCCACCACGGTCGGGGCGGTCGCCGGCGGGGCGGTCACGCCGGCCCTTGAGCTGGGCGCGGGCCTGCTTCTCGCGGGCGACGCGGGCCGCCTGCTTCTGGGCGGCGGTGTGTCGGGGCTTCTTGCCTCCGGAGGCACCGGTACGGACGGGTTTGGCCATGAGGGCTCACTGCTTTCGTCGGATCGTCGAGGAAGGTGCTCGCCTCGACGCCCTTCTGGCGCGACCGGACCAACCTCCAGGCGCCCACGTGGCGCCCTGCGTCCCCCGGGGTCGGATCGCCCTCAGGGTCTGAACTGCCGCACTCGTCAGGAGTCGGCGGACGCACCAGTCTAGCGGACCGGCGACCCCCGTCCCGACCGGGGCGTGACGCAGCACCCCGTCCAGGGGGCCGTCCGCTCCCTCTCAGGCGTCGATCCGCTCCCGGTCGAGCTGGTCCGCGGAGCCGATGATGAAGTCCTTGCGCGGCGCGACGTTGCTGCCCATGAGCAGGTCGAAGACCCCGTCGGCGCGGGCCGCGTCGGCCAGGGTGATCCGGCGCAGCGTCCGGTACCGCGGGTCCATCGTGGTCTCGGCCAGCTGATCGGCGTCCATCTCGCCCAGCCCCTTGTAGCGCTGCATCGGCTGCTTGACGGTGCGGCCCTTCTTCTGCAGCGCGGCGACGGTGCGGCGCATCTCCGGCTCGGTGTAGGTGTAGATGTACTCCTTGCCCGCCCGGCCGCGCCCGCCCGCGACCTCGATGCGGTGCAGCGGCGGCATGGCCGCGTAGACGCGGCCGGCCTCGACGAGCGGCCGCATGTAGCGGAAGAAGAGCGTCAGCAGCAGGGTGCGGATGTGGGCGCCGTCGACGTCGGCGTCGGTCATGATGATGACCTTGCCGTAGCGGGCCATCTCCAGGTCGAACGACCGGCCCGAGCCGGCCCCGATCACCTGGATGATCGCGGCGCACTCGGCGTTGGAGAGCATGTCCGAGACCGAGGCCTTCTGGACGTTGAGGATCTTGCCGCGGATCGGCAGCAGCGCCTGGTGGTCGCTGGAGCGGGCCAGCTTGGCCGTTCCCAGCGCGCTGTCCCCCTCGACGATGAACAGCTCGCTGCGCTCGGTCTCGTTGGTCCGGCAGTCGGCCAGCTTGGCCGGCAGCGAGGAGGACTCCAGCGCGTTCTTGCGCCGCTGGGTCTCCTTGTGCAGCCGCGCCGAGATCCGCGACTTCATCTCGGCCACGACCTTGTCCAGCAGGAGGCTGGCCTGGGCCTTGTCCCCCCGGTGGGTGGAGGTGAGCCGCTCGCTCAGCCCCTGCTCCACGACCCGGGCGACGATCGCCCGGACCGCGCTGGTGCCCAGGACCTCCTTGGTCTGCCCCTCGAACTGGGGCTCGGCCAGGCGGACGGTGACGACCGCGGTGAGCCCGGCGGTGATGTCGTCCTTGTCGACCTTGTCGTTGCCCACCTTCAGCCGCCGGGCGTTGACCTCCAGCTGCTTGCGGAAGACCTTCATCAGGGCCTGGTCGAAGCCGGCGACGTGGGTCCCGCCCTTGGGCGTGGCGATGATGTTGACGAAGCTGCGGGTCGTGGTCTCATACCCGGTCCCCCAGCGCACCGCCACGTCCACCTCGCACTCGCGGTCCACGGCCGTGGAGACCATGTGGCCCCGGTCGTCCAGGACCGGGACGGTCTCGGTGAAGCTGCCCGAGCCCTGCAGCCGCCACACGTCGGTGACGGCGGAGTCGGGGGCGAGGTACTCGGCATACTCGGTGATCCCCCCCGAGTAGGCGAAGACCTCCTCGTAGGGGCCCTCCTCCCCCGCCGTGCCCGGCAGGCCGCGCTCGTCGCGGACGACCATGGTCAGCCCGGGGACGAGGAAGGCCGTCTGCCGGGCCCGCGAGACGAGCTCGTCGTAGCTGAAGGCGGCGTCCTTGACGAAGATCTGCGGGTCGGCCCAGTAGCGCACCCTGGTGCCGCTGCGACCGGCCCTGACCTTGCCGGCGACCGTGAGCTCGCTGCTGCGCTCGAACGGGGTGAAGGGCGCGTCCGGGGACTTCTGCCCGCCGTGGTCGTCGAAGACCCCCGGCTCCCCGCGCCGGAAGCTCATCACGTAGGTCTTGCCCTTGCGGTCGACCTCCACGTCCAGCCGGGAGGACAGGGCGTTGACGACCGAGGCGCCCACGCCGTGCAGGCCGCCGGAGGCGGCGTAGGAGCCCCCGCCGAACTTGCCGCCGGCGTGCAGCTTGGTGAAGACGACCTCCACGCCCGAGAGTCCGGTCCGTGGTTCGATGTCGACCGGGATCCCGCGGGCGTCGTCGCGCACCTCGACCGAGCCGTCGGCGTGCAGGACGACCTCGATCCGGTCGCCGTGGCCGCCGAGCGCCTCGTCGACGGAGTTGTCGATGATCTCCCACAGGCAGTGCATCAGGCCCCGGGAGTCGGTGGAGCCGATGTACATGCCCGGCCGCTTGCGGACGGCCTCCAACCCCTCGAGGACCTGCAGGTGCCGGGCCGAGTAGTCCTGCGCCACGGGTGGGGTCTCCTTTCCGCCGGACGGGTCGTGCGCAGCCTAGCCGCGGGGTCCGACGAGCCTGGGCAGGCGCGACCGGGCGGGGATGTCTACGCTCGCGCCATGAGCCCGCAGACACGGAGCATGGAGAGCGCCTCCCCGGACCGGGGGGTGGCCGAGCTGGTCCTGGTGCGGCACGGCGAGTCCGAGGGGAACGTCGCCGACCGCGAGGCGCTGGAGGCCGGCCGCGAGACGCTGTCGCTGGACGTGCGCGACGCGGACGTGGAGCTGTCCGCCACCGGGCGCGAGCAGGCCCGGGCGGTCCACGAGCACCTGCGCTCCCTGCCGCCGGAGGAGCGCCCGACCGCGGTGGTCACCTCCCCCTACCGCCGCGCCCGCGGCACCGCGGAGATCGCGGTGGCGGGGCTGGACGTGCCGCTCGTCGTCGACGAACGGGTCCGCGAGCGCGACCTGGGCGCCTTCGACGGGCTGACCTGGATCGGCATCGAGAAGGAGTTCCCCCGGGAGTCGCGGCGGCGCCAGCGGGTGGGCAAGTACTACTACCGGCCACCGGGCGGGGAGAGCTGGTGCGACGTCGTGCTGCGGGTGCGGCAGGTGCTTCTGGAGATGCAGGAGCGCTACGCCGGCGAGCGGCTGTGGCTCTTCTCCCACCAGGCCACGATCATGTCCTTCCGGGTGGCGATCGAGGGCCTGGACGAGGCCGAGGTGCTCACGGCCGCCAAGCGCAGCCCCCTGGCCAACTGCTCGCTGACCTCCTACCGACCGGGTCCCCAGGGCCTGGAGCTGGTGTTCTACGGCGACACCACGGCGGTCGACCGGGCCGGCGGCGACGTCACCCACGAGCCCTCCCACGGCACCGAGGACGAGGACGAGGAGGGATGAGCCGGCCGGCGCCGGAGGTCGTCACCCCCCACCTGCTGCGCGAGTGGCCGCTGCCGGACCTGCAGGACGACAAGGAGTCCCGCGGCCGGGTGCTGGTCGTCGGCGGCAGCCGGGCCAACCCGGGCGGCGCGGCCCTCGCGGCCGAGGCCGCCCTGCGGGCCGGCGCCGGGAAGGTGCAGGTGGTCACGGTCGCCTCGGTGTCGAGGCAGCTGGCGGTCGCCCTGCCGGAGACCTGGGTGCGCGGCGTGCCCGAGGACGAGGACGGGGAGCTCACGCCGCAGGCCGCCGACGTCGTCCTGGAGCTCGCGGCGGAGTGCCAGGCGGTGCTGCTGGGTCCGGGTATGGGGTCGCTCCCCGGAGCCCGCGACCTCGCCGCCCGCGTGCTCCCGGAGCTGGACACGGTCTGCCTCGTGGACGCCCTGGCGCTGGCGGCGGTCACCGAGGACCACCGGTGCCTGGAGCACCTGGCCGGCCGGTCGGTCCTGACCCCCAACGTCGGCGAGCTGGCGACCACGCTGGGGTGGGACCCGGGCAAGGTCGCCGACGACCCGCGCGAGGCCGCCCTCCGGCTGGCGTCCCGGACCGGTGCCTGCGTCTCCTCCGGCGGCGCGGTGACCTGGACGGCGCACCCCGACGGACGTTCCTGGCGCGGGTCGGTCGGCGGGCCCGGCCTGGGGACGGCGGGGTCCGGCGACGTCAAGGCCGGCGTGGTGACCGGGCTGTGCGCCCGGGGTGCCGACCCCTGCCAGGCGGCGGTGTGGGGCTCGCACCTGCACGGCAGTGCGGGCGACCGGCTGGCCTCGGCCCTGGGCCCCACCGGGTACCTGGCCCGCGAGCTGTCCCTCCAGGTTCCGCGGGTGCTGGCCGAGCTCCTGGTCTGAGGTCCCGCACGGCATTCCCGGCTACGCGCTCAGCGAAACACCCCCCGCCCGCGGCACAAAGTCCCGGTGCCGTGACGTTGTCGTGCTTGACTGGATGGCACCAGGAGGGGACCGACCACCCTGGGGCCAGGAGAGGAGACCGACGTGAACGCCACGCTGACCCCCGAGCTGACCGCTTACGACCGCTGCGACCGTTGTGGTGCGCAGGCCTACGTCCGCGCCCGGCTGGGAGACGGCCTCGAGCTGCACTTCTGCGCCCACCACGGCCGGGAGCACCTCGACAAGCTGCGCCACCTGCAGGACGTCGACATCCTCGACGAGACCCACCGTCTCCACGCCGAGGAGAGCCGGAGCCCGGCCCTCTGACGACGGCCGCGGTCGACCGACCGCAGCGGAACCGCCCGCGCACGCCCCGAGCGTGCGCGGGCGGTTCTGCGTCGCGTCCACGGCCTCCCGGGGCTGGCAGACTGGCCGACCATGACCGCCCTGGAGATCGTGCTCGCCCTGCTCATGGCCGTCGGCGTGGTGGGCATCGTCGTGCCGGTCCTCCCGGGGCTGCTGCTCGTGGTCGTCGCCGTGCTGATCTGGGCGCTGGAGTCCCCCAGCACGAGCGGCTGGGTCGTCCTGGGCATCACCCTGACGCTGTTCCTGCTGGGGACGGCCCTGCAGTGGCTCGTCCCCGGGCAGCGGATGCGCCGTGCCGGCGTGGGCACCAGCACCCTGGTGGCCGGCGTGGTCGCCGCGATCGTCGGCGCGTTCCTCATCCCGGTCGTGGGACTGTTCGTGGGGTTCCCGGTGGGCATCTTCCTCATCTCGCTGGTGCGCACGCGCGACCGGGTCGAGGCCTGGCGGGCGACCCGGCACGCGCTGCGGGCGGTGGGGACCAACATCCTCATCGAGCTGGCCACGGCCTTCCTCATCATCGCCGTCTGGGCGGTCACCGTCCTCGTCGTCCGCTGAGCACCGTGGTGTGACGTAGGTCACCTCCAGCAATCCGCGGTGCCGCTCGTGGCGAACCCCTTGCGACGCCCGGCGGACAACCCCGTCCGCCGGCCCTCGTCCAAGGAGTCCGTCATGAAGAAGCTCTCGACCACCCTGGCCGCCCTGGCCGTGCCCGCCCTCCTCGCCGGCCCGCTGGCCCTGTCCTCGGCGGCCGCCGAGCACACCGAGCTGATGTCCACCCTCACCGAGCTCAACGACTCCGGCGGCAGCGGCACCGTCTGGGCCAAGGTCACCGGCAACGAGGTGTGGCTCTCGATGGAGGTCGCCGGTCTGCTCGACGGCGCCCCCCACGCCCAGCACATCCACATCGGCGGCACCAACAGCTGCCCCGACCCGATGATGGAGGGCACCGGCGCCGGCGGCGCGATCCGCACCACGGACGCGGTCGACTCCTACGGCGGCGTGGCCGTCTCGTTGACCACCGAGGGCGGCATGACCGGCCCGGACCACGGGCTCGACGTCGCCAACTTCCCGGCCACGGGGACCTACACCTACGAGCGGACGTTCGAGGTGAGCGACGAGGTCGCCGCCCAGATCGCCGCCGGTGACGGCGTCGTCGTGGTGCACGGGACCGACCACGACGGAAGCGGCGCCTACGACGGGGACCAGGAGTCCGACCTGGACCCGAGCCTGCCGTCCGAGGCGACCGACCCCGCGCTGTGCGGCCCCCTGGACGTCGCCCCGATGGAGGCCCCCGCCGGCGGTGTGCAGACCGGTGGCGGCAGCACCCAGGGGACCGAGCAGGGCGGCCTCCTCGCGGCCGGCGCCCTCCTGGCGGCCGTGGGTGCGGGATCCCTGGTGGCCCGTCGTCGCGCGCAGGACTGACGAGGTATGCCGCAGCCGCACCGGGAGCGCAGGGGTGACCGTCGCCCCGCGCTCCCGGGCGCGCTGGCCGGGGTGGTGACCGCGCTGGGCCTCGGCCTGGTGGCCTGCGGGGTCTCCGGGCAGGTGCCCGACCCGCCCGCCCCGTCGTCGGCCGTGACGCAGACGTCGGCACCCCGGGCCGGTGCGGCCGGCCCTTCGTCGGAGACCGGCCCCGCGCCGACGCCCGGCCCCGCGCCGACGCCCACGCCCGCCTCCTCGCCGACACCCGACCCCTCGACCCCGCCGGGCACGGCCGCCGAGACGTCCCCGGCCTCCTCCTCCGCCCCGGTGGCGACGGCATACCCCGCGGTGGACCCCTCGCCCCCGGTCGAGGTGCGCCTGCCCGCCCTCGGGGTCACCAGTCCCCTGCACCCGCTGGGCCTGGCCGCCGACGGCACCCTCGAGGTGCCCACGGGGGACCGCGTGGACGAGGCGGCCTGGTACTCCGGCTCCCCCACCCCCGGCGAGGTGGGCCCCACCGTCGTCGAGGGGCACGTCACCGGGCCCGATGGCCGGCCGTCGGTCTTCTTCGAGCTCGGCGCGTCCGCCGTGGGCGACCTCGTCGAGCTGGACCGCGAGGACGGGCGGACGGTGGTCTACGAGGTCTACCGCGTCGACCGCTTCGCCAAGGACGCCTTCCCGACGGTGGACGTCTACGGCACCACGCCCGGCCCCGAGCTGCGGGTCATCACCTGCGGAGGAGAGTTCGACGAGGCCAGCGGCCATCACGTGGACAACACGGTGGTCTTCGCACGCCAGGTCTCGATCAGCGGCTGACCGCCTCGTGGTCGCCACCCGCTGGACGGCCCCACGAGGAAGGACCGACGACGACGAGGTGGCAGGTGCTCCGCGGAGCACCTGCCACCTCGTTCCTCGTTCCCCGTTCAGCCGAGAGGACGACGACGTTCAGCTGAGGGGGACGACGACGAACGGTTCGGTGGTCGGCTGGTCCGACCCGCCGGTGGGCTCCACCGACAGGCCGACGGCCGCGGCGCCCTGGGGCGTCCCCTCCAGGAGGACCTCCCCGTCCTGCAGCACCTCGGCCGTCAGGACCCCGGCCGAGCGGGCAGAGCCGTCGGACCCCACGAACCACGCCTGGTAGACGCTGCCCTCCGGGGGCGGGTCGACGTCCGAGGGCAGCCGCAGGACGGCGGCGTCGCGGTCGGCCGAGCTGACGACCTCCACGAGGCCGACGTCGGTGCTGGCGGAGTACTCGCGCGCGTCCGAGGCGGCGACGACCCGCTCGGCGGGGTCGGCCCCCAGGACCCGGGTGACCCCCCACGTCCCGGTGACCAGGACCGCGGCCGCCGCGGCGGCGACCAGCCAGCGGACCGGGCCCGCCGACCGGCCGGTGGTGTCGTGCACCGACCCGTCGGTGTCGCGGTGGGCCGATCCTCGGGCGGACCGCAGGGGGACGACCTCGGCGACGGTCGCGCCGGCCTCGCCGGTCTCGGTCGGGCCGGTCTCGGTCGGGCCGGTCTCGGTCGGGCCGGTCTCGGTCGCGCCGGTCTTCCTCGCGCCGGTCTCGGCAGCGACCGTGTCCAGCACCCGGCGGCGGAGCGCGGCCGGAGGGGCGACCTCGAGGCCGGCGGACAGGTCGACGGCCGCCTCGCGCAGCTCCTGCACCACGGCGGTGCAGTCGGAGCAGCCCTCCAGGTGCGCCTCGAAGCGAGCGCGTTCGGTCTCGTCGACGGCGTCGACGGCGTACGCCGCGGCCAGGTCGTGGACCTGGTCCGTCCCGTCCTCGTTCATCCCTGCTCACCTCCTGACATCGTCCGGCGCAACGTGCGCAGCCCGTCGCGGATCCTCGTCTTGGCCGTCCCCAGGGGGACCTGGGTGCGCTCGGCCACCTCGCGGTGCGTCAGCCCCTCGAAGTAGGCGAGCATCAAGGCCGTGCGGTGCGGCTCCCCCACCGTGTCGATGGCACGGCGCACGCGCGTGGCCTCCACGCGCAGCTCACCCGCCTCGGCCGTGGAGTCGAAGGGCACGGTCTCGTGCAGGGATTCGTAGCGGTGCAGCCGTGCGGATTGGGCCTCCTCGGAACGGACCCGGTCCACGGCCCGGCGGTGGGCGATCGTCATCAGCCAGGCGAGCGCCGAACCGCGACCGGGATCGAAGGCTGCGGCCTCGCGCCAGACCTGCAGGAGGACCTCCTGGGTGACGTCCTCGGCCATGGCGGGGTTGCGCAGCACCCGCAGGGCCAGTCCGTGGATCCGCGGCGCCACGGCGTCGTAGAGGTCGGCGAAGGCGTCCTGGTCCTGGTCGGCGACGCGCAGCAGCAGGGCGGCCAGCTCGGTCGCCTCGGTGGTCGAGGGACTCAGAAGGGGCCCTGCTCCTTGCGGCGGTCCCACTGCTGCTCCATGCGGTCCATGAACGAGCCGCCCTTGGGTCCGCGAGGTGCCTTGGGTCCACGACCGCCGCCGCCACCACCGCCACCGTCGCCTCCACGTCCGCCGCGTCGAGGACCACCGCCCCGCGGCCTGCCGTCGGGACCGACGGAGGTGAGGGTGGGTCCGTGGTGACCCGGCGTGGCCGCCCAGGCTCCGCCGAGCACCATGGCCAGGAAGCCGATGGCCCCGACCCAGATCATCTGCGACATGACCCCGACCAGGACGAGCGCGAGACCACCGACGGCGACGAGGACGCCCAGCGCGAGGCGGCGGCGGTCCAGCCCGTGGCCGGGTCCGGACGCGGTGCTCTTCAGCGTGGTGGCCAGGCGGGGATCCTCGGCGTAGAGGGCCTTCTCCATCTGCTGCAGGACGCGCTGCTCGTGTTCGGAGAGGGGCACGGGGACCTCCGGTGGGTGGTGAGGCGGGTTCCGGCGGTGGTGCTGCCGACACCCATGTCGTTGAGGATCAGGATATGACGCCAACGCGCGAATCACTAGCGGGAGTTCCCGCCCGCCCGGGGGGAGTCGTCGCACGGTGCTCCTGGTGCTGCCGGGACCGGTCCGGGAGCAGGCTGGCGGGCCGGACCGCGTGCCGTCCGAACCGGGCTGCGGCCCGGTCCACGGCACGCTCGGCCTCCCGCCATCCCTTCTCCGGCTCGTCCAGGCGGCCCTGGACCAGCGTGGTCCCGGCGTCGGTGACGCCCTCGACCCGCACCCCCAGCATCCGGATGCGGGCCCGCTGCAGGCCCAGGGAGTCGTAGAGCGCGCAGGCGGTGGCGTGGACGTCCCTGGTCACGTCGGTGGGCACGGCGACGGTGCGCGAGCGGGTGATCGTGGTGAAGTCGGAGAACCGGACGGTGAGCACCACGGTCCGGCCCAGGACGGCGGCGTGCCGCATCCGGCTGGCCGTGCGCTCGGACAGGTGGAGCAGCTGGCGGCGGACCACCGCCGGGTCGTCGACGTCGTGGGCGAAGGTCTCCGAGGACCCCACGCTGCGCTCCCGCCGGGCGGGGGTGACGGGGTCGTCGTCCCTCCCCCAGGCCAGGTCGAGCAGCCGGTGGGCGGTCTGCTCCCCGAACGCCCGGCGCAGGGTGGCGACCGGCACGTGGGCCAGCTCGCCCACGGTGTGCAGCCCCAGCCGGTGCAGCTCCGTCTCGGTCGCCTCCCCCACCCCCCAGAGGGCCCCGACGGGCAGGGGGTGCAGGAAGGGCACCACCTCGCCGCGGGTGACCAGGCGCATCCCGTCGGGCTTGGCCGCCCGGGAGGCCATCTTGGCCACGGTCTTGGTCGGGGCGCCGCCCACGGAGCAGGTCAGCTCCTGCTCGTCGGCGACGGTGTCGCGGATCCACTGGCCGATCTGCTCCGGGGTGCCCCACTGCCGGCCGGTGCTGGAGACGTCGAGGAAGGCCTCCTCCATCGACACCGGCTCCACCCGAGGGGTGACCTCGGCGAAGATCGCCATCACCGCCTCCGACACCCGGGCGTAGCGGTCGTGGTCGGGGCGCACCACGGCCGCCGCTGGGCACAGGCGGCGTGCGGTGGCCATCGGCATCCCCGAGCGCACCCCGAACGCCCGCGCCTCGTAGGTGGCCGACAGCACCACGCTGCGCCATCCTCCTCCGACGACCACGGGCCGCCCCCGCAGCTCGGGCCGGTCGAGCAGGGACACCGCCGCGTAGAAGGCGTCCATGTCCACGTGCAGGACCTCCACCGCAGCGGGCCTCACCATCCCGAGCTCCCCGGGCTGGAGTGCCACAGCTTGGCGGCCGGGGTGCTGCGGGCGTGGCCGCCCGCCGGACGGATGTCGGCGTAGGGCGACTGCCGGAACCCCGAGGCGTGCACGAGGACCCGCCGGGTGCCGTCGCCGGTGGGCACCGGTGTCAGTGCCCGGGCCTGTTCCTCGACGGCCGCCATCGCCGCCCGCACGCCCTCGAGCCCGCCGCGCTCCCACGCGCCGGACAGCATCCCGAGCTCCCACGCCCCCGTCGCCCGGACCGAGACGCCGCGCGGCCCGGTGCGGCGGACCACCCCGCGCACGAGCAGCAGCCAGGAGTGGAAGATCGTCGTCGCGTACGGACCCTGCACGTCCTCGAAGAAGGTCGCGTCGGCCGGGCCGGTGCCGTCGTCCAGGGTGAGGAAGACCACCCGGCGGCCGGAGCGCACCGGCGGGGTCTGGGTGGCCACCTTGGCCCCGGCCAGGAGCACCTCGGCGGCGTTGCGCCGGGAGAGCAGGTCCCGGGAGCGGGTGGCCCCCAGCGCCTCGAGCATGGGCCGGTAGGTGGCGACCACGTGCTGGCTGACGTCCAGGCCGAGCACCTCCAGCTCGGCGTGCAGCTGCTCGGCCGGGGTCATCTCCGGCAGCCCGCTGCCCACCACCTCCGGTTCGTCGCCCAGGTCCAGGGCCAGCTGGGTGGACGGCCCGGGCTGCTCGTGCCAGCCGCGACGCCCCACCGCCTGGGCGCGGGTCCGGGCGGCCACCTCCCCCTCGACCACGGGGGCCGGACGGCGCCGGCCCGCGCGGGTGCGTCCCGAGGCGGTGTCGGCGTGCCGGCTCCACCGGTCCAGCTCGCGCACGTGCAGCAGCAGGTCGCGACGGGTCAGCCCACCCCGTCCCGCGGCGCGGCGGCCGACCCGGTGCAGGGCGTCGAACCCGCCGGCCATCACCAGCCGCTCGGCGGTGGGGCGGCTGGGCCGCGCCCGCTGCCACAGGTCCGACAACGAGGAGTAGGGCTGCCCGGCGACGATCCGGCGCACCTCGTCCTCGCTGATGCCCTTGACGTCGGTCAGGGACAGCCGGACGCCGTAGCCGTGCGCCCGGTGCTCCACCGCGGACATCACCCGGTCGACCCGGTCGGGGCGCCGGCCCAGGACGGCGCGCCGGGTCAGGTCCTGACCGCCGTCCCCGTCACCGCCGCCCGACCCGTCGGCCGCCCCGCCCGGCCCGTCGCCCTGGTCCGGGCGTCCGTACCCGTCCCCGCCGTCCTCCTCCCCCTCGCCGGGACCGACCCGCTCCACCCGGTAGACGTCGGTGGAGGCGTTGACGTCCAGCCCCAGGACGTGGACCCCCATGCTGCGGGCCTCGTCGAGGATGAGCCGCTTGGGGTACATGCCCGGGTCGTGCGTGAGCACCCCGGCCAGGAACGCGGCCGTGTGGTGGGTCTTCAACCAGGCCGACTGGTAGGTCGGCAGCGCGAACGCCGCCGCGTGCGCCTTGCAGAAGCCGAACGAGGCGAACGCCGCCAGCACCTCCCAGATCCGGTCGACGTCCGCCGGCCGGTAGCCCCGGTCGGCCGCCGCGGCCCGCCACCACAGCTCGACCTCGGCCTGTCCCTGGGGGGTGCCCATCGCCCGGCGCACCTCGTCGGCCTGGGCCAGGCTCACCCCGGTGGTCTCGGCCACGATCTGCAGCACCTGCTCGTGGAAGACCACCACCCCGCAGGTCTGCTCCAGGTAGGGCACGAGGCTGGGGTGCAGGTACTCCGGCTCGCCCCACCCCTGCCGGGCGTTGAGGAAGGGCCGGATCATGTCCGACTTGACCGGGCCCGGCCGGAACAGGGAGATGTCGATGATGATGTCCGAGAACGTCTCCGGGGCGAACTTGCCGACCAGCTCGCGCTGTCCGGGCGACTCGATCTGGAAGCAGCCCAGGGTACGGGTCGACTGGATCAGGGCGTAGGTCTCCTCGTCGTCCAGCGGCACCTGGGACCGGTCGTTCAGGTCGACCCGGACCTCGTCGACCCGGGCGACCTCCTGGACGGCGTGGGCCATCGCCGACTGCATCCGGATCCCGAGGACGTCGAGCTTGAGCAGCCCCATCTCCTCGACGTCGTCCTTGTCGAACTGGCTCATCGGGAAGCCCAGCCAGCTGGCCTCCACCGGGGTGCGGTCCAGCAGGCCGGTGTCGGACAGGATCACCCCGCAGGGATGCATCGCGATGTGCCGGGGCAGACCGTCGAGGGACTCCACCAGCTCCAGCAGCAGCTGCATCCGGGGGGCGTCCAGCCCGGCGGCGCGCAGCTCGGGCAGGTCGCGGACCGCGGCCCGGGCGTCGCGGGCACGCACGTGGGGGAAGGCCTTGGCCAGCACGTCGACCTCCCCCGGGGGCATCCCCAGGGTCGCGGCCACGTCGCGGACGGCGTGCCGCACCCGGTAGGTCTCGGCCATCGAGACGCAGGTCACCCGCTCGGAGCCGAACCGCTCCAGGATGCGTTCGTACATCTCGGTGCGCCGGGCGGACTCCACGTCGACGTCGATGTCCGGCAGCTGCGCACGCAGCGGGGAGCAGAACCGCTCCATCAGCAGGCCGTGCTCCATCGGGTCGACCCCGCTGATCCCCAGCAGGTAGGTCACCAGGCTGCCGGCGCCCGAGCCGCGCGCCGCGACCCTGACCCCGTTGTCGCGGATGAGGTCGCACACGGCGGCGACGGTGAGGAAGTAGGTGGGGTAGCCCAGTCCGGCGATCACGCCCAGCTCCTCGTCCAGCCGGCGGCGGACCCGGTCCAGGTATGCCGTGCCCGCACCGGGGTAGCGCCCGGGCACGGCGTCGGCGCACCGACGGGTCAGGACCTCGTGGGCCTGGCCGACGCCGCTCACGCCGAGCACCTGCGGCTCGGGCAGGTGGACCGAGCCGATGCCCAGGTCGGAACGGGCGTCCTGGGAGCACTCGCCCGCCAGGGCCAGGGTCTCCCGCAGCAGCGCGCCGGCGTCGGCACCGCCACCGGCGGCCTCGGCCAGGGACCGGGCCCGGGCGTGCATGGTCGCGGTGCTGGCGAGGTGACCGGCGGTGCTGACCCGGTCCAGGTGCCGCTCGTCGAGGGCGACCATCCGCCGGGCCGCGTCGAGGACGTCGACCACCCTGGCCTGCTCGGGGACGGCGTGCCGCACCGCCGCCGTCAGCACGGCGGGGACGCCGCACTCGAGGGCCAGCGCCCAGGTGCGCGCGGCGTGCCCGAGGCTGCCGGGGGTGCCCTCAGGACCGCCGTGGACGACGAGCTCGACCCGCAACGACCCCGGCGGCAGCAGCCGGCGCCACGCCTGCAGCCGTGCCCGGGCCAGGTCGCGGCGCCGGGCGAGCACGGCCCGCCCCACGTCGGAGTCGGGACCCAGGAGCACGACGACCGGGGAGACGCCCTCGACGGGCGAGGCAGCCCGTGCGAGGAGGTCGGTCCGGGTGCGCGGAACCCCCCGCTCCCCCGCCAGGTGGGTCTGGGTGACCAGCCGGCACAGCCGTCCCCACCCGGTGCCCGGCGCCAGTCCGGCCCGCTGCCCCCGGGCCAGGACGACGACCCGGGGCTGCTGGTCGTCCACGAGGCTGCCGCCCTTGGCCGGGGAGGAACGGCCCGGCGCCCCCAGCTCGATCCGGGCCGGGCCGGCACCACGGTCCTCCCCGGGCCGGGCGAGGACGCCCCCACCCGCACCGGTTCCGGCTCCCTGCCCGAGGGCCAGGTCGACCCCCAGCACCGGGGTCAGCCCCGCGGCCGAGCAGGCCCGGACGAACCGGACCGCGCCGTAGAGCCCGTCCCGGTCGGTCAGGGCGAGCGCCGGCTGGCCCAGCTCGACCGCCCGCTCCACCAGCGCGTCCGGGTGGGACGCGCCGTAGCGCATGGACGCGCTGGAGGCCACGTGCAGATGGACGAAGTCGTCGGGCGACGGTGAGAGCGAGGGCATCGGGATCAGGGGTCCTGTCAACGAAAGAGGGGGACGCCGGCCGGGGGCCGGCCGGTCGGGGCTCAGCTCGGCCGGTCGGGGCTCAGCTCGGCCGGCCGGGGCTCAGCTCGGCCGGACGGGGGTCAGCTCGGCCGACAGCGGCAGACCGCACGGCAGGTGCAGGCTGGCCCGGACCAGCTCCAGGAACCGCTCGCCGGAACGCACCAGGTCGTCCGCGTCCCGGGCGGTGACCACCGCGGCCCCCCGCTCCAGGGCCAGCCGACGACGGCCGGACTCGGCGAAGAAGGCCGCCCACTCGGTCAGCTCGGGTGCCACCGTGGGCAGCACCTCCCACACGCTGCGCGGCCTGGCGCGGCGGCTGGGGGCGCTGCGGGCCGCCAGCAGGGCCGCTCCGGCCCGCAGCGCGGCGAGGTGGGCCTGGGTGTAGCGCTCGGACGCGGTGCTGCTGTGGCATGCCTGCAGCAGCCCGCCGCGGGACCGGTCCAGCAGGTCCAGCACGGTGCCCGCCGGAGCGGTCGGTCCCTCGGGGGCGGGGGTGGCCCCCCGGGTGGTGGTGATGGTGGTGGTGGTCATCGCACTCTCCTCGTCTCGTCGTGCCGCTGGTCCTGCTGGTCCTGCTCGCCCTGCTCCGCCGCTGTCCTGCTGGTCCCGCTGTCCTGCTGGTCCGGCTGTCCTGCTCAGTCGCTGACGCGCTCCAGCCGCCACTGCTCGTCCTGCACCAGGTCGTAGACGCCCCGGCCGAGGGTCCGTCCGGCCGAGGCCTCCACCCGCCAGACCTGCTGCTCGAGCACCGTGCCGGACGACCCGCCCGGCGCCCCCTCGCCCGGCACCCCCTCCCCCTGCTGGCGCCACCACGGCACCCGCTGCGTCCACTGGGCGAGGACGCCGCGGACCACGTGGACCCGTCCCTGCCACAGGAACGTCGTCGGGACCTCCCCCCGGCCCGGGTCGCCCAGCGCACCCCGGCGCCACCCCGGTTCGAGCCGCACCCGGTGCTCGTCCGGGTCGCCGAGCCTGACCTCCACCAGATCCTGGTACCGCCTGCTCATCTGCACACCTCCGCCGTGTTCGAACCTGTGTTCGATACGGACAAATGTACGAGCACCGACCGACAACCTCAACCCCTCCGCCGCCGCCGGCAGGAGGATCCGCAGGTGGGAGGGCCAGAACTCGTCCGACCGCCGTGCCTCGAGACCTCGGACGCCGGGCAGGAGCGGCCCTGTGGACGAGAACCGCACCGGAACCGGCGCTGCGGGCAGGATGGGCACCGGTCCGGGCCACGGGCGGGGATGGCCCGGGCCGCACGCCCCGCACCGCGGGTTAGGCTCCTCGGGACGGACCCCGGTCCCCGAGCTGAGGAGATGCCCCGTGGCGCACGCCCACCCGCTGGACGGCGTCGACCTGAGGCACCGCGTGCAGCGCGCCCTGGACGACCACCTCGCGCACCAGCGGGAGGTGCTGACCGAGCTCGGTGCGCCGATGGGCCCGCTGGTGGACGCGGTGGCCGACCTGCTCGCGGGCGGCAAGCGCCTGCGGGCGGCCTTCCTCTACTGGGGCTGGCGCGCCGCCGGCCGGCCGGACGACGACGCGGTGGTCAGGGCCGCGAGCTCGATGGAGGTCTTCCAGGCCGCCGCCCTCCTGCACGACGACGTCATGGACAACAGCGACCGGCGGCGGGGACGCCCCACGGCCCACCGCGCCTTCGCCGAGCAGCACCGGACCCAGGCCTGGAACGGCGACCCCGAGCGGTTCGGGCACGCCGCCGCCATCCTCGCCGGGGACCTGTGCCTGAACTGGACCGACGAGCTGTTCGCCACCAGCGGCCTGCCGGCCGAGGCCCTGGCCCGGGCCCGTCCCGAGTTCGACCGGATGCGCACCCAGCTCATGGGCGGACAGTTCCTCGACATGCTCGAGGCCGTCGTCGGCTGGAACGACCTGGCGTATGCCGAACGCGTCGAGCGCTCCCGCACCGTCATCCGCTACAAGAGCGCCCGCTACTCGGTGCAGCAGCCGCTCCTCGTGGGCGCGCTCGCCGGGGACGCGGACCCCGCGCTGCTGGCCGCGCTCGCCGACTACGGCGCCCGGCTGGGCGAGGCCTTCCAGCTGCGGGACGACGTCCTGGGGGTCTTCGGCGACCCCGGGCACACCGGCAAGCCCGCGGGCGACGACCTGCGCGAGGGCAAGCACACCGTGCTGGTGGCTCACGCGCTCGAGCTCGCCGACGAGCCCGGGGCCGAGCTGCTGGCGGCCAGCCTGGGCGACCCCGACCTCGACGAGGCCACCGTGGAGGCCTGCCGCCAGGTGCTGCGCGACAGCGGGGCGCTGGCGCGCACCGAGTCGATGATCGAGGAGGCGGCCACCGCGTCCGCCCGCGCCCTGCAGGCCGTGCCGGACCTCGACCGGGAGGCTGCGCAGGCCCTGGTGGAGCTGGTCGCCATCTGCACCGACCGCCACCTCTGAGACCGGGCCGGCCGGTCGGCGCGCAGAACCGTCGGGGTGCGTCGACGACGGCGATCGGCTGGACGTCGGATCCCGTCGCGAGCTCGCCGCGCCTCCTCCTCGGTCAGCTCACAGCGCGTCCTCCTGGGCCCGCCGCCGGACCTCGGTCTTGGCCCCGGCGTGCAGGGAGGCGACCGGGCTGCCCCCGGGCAGGGTGTCGTCCGGACGGTGCAGCCACTCGACGATCTCCTCGTCGCTCATCCCCCCGTCTGCCAGGACGGTGATCGTCCCCCGCAGCGGAGGAAGAGGCCCGTCCTCGCCGAGGAAGCCGGCGGGGACCATGACCGCGTTGTTGGGCCCCCGCCGCAGGCCGATCAGCTCACGGTCCTGCAGCCAGCGCCGCACGGTGAGGAGGGGAGCGCCGGTCCGCTCCATGATCTCGGGGACGCTCAGCCAGCCGTCGCTCGGAATTACATCGATGCCATTTACCACATCTTCTAGTCAATCACATGGAGCGACACACCGGCAGAGTGGTGCGGCCGTCCAAACCCTAGTACTGTCCCTCGTGCCTCACCAGTTCCTGGACTTCCCCTGAGTCCCGGATCCCCCTTGGGGCACCGGTCGTCCCGTCCGTACTCTCCTGCCCCGGAGGTTCCTTCTGTGAGCCCGCTCTTCGCCGCCATGCCTCCTGCCGACCTGCCGAGCATGGCCTACGTCCCCACCTCCCTGCACACCTCCGAGCTGGTGACGGCGAAGTCCACCACCTACACGGTGCGCTCCGGTGACACGGTCTACGGCATCGCGGCCCGGCACGGGGTCAGCCCCGAGGCGGTCGTGCGGGCCAACGGGCTCAGCCAGGGCGGGCGGTGGATCCTGCCCGGGGCCACGCTGGTCATCCCCGGCAGCGGCAGCAGCAGCAGCGCGGTCCCCGCCCCGGCACCGACGAGGAGCACGCCGACCCCCTCCGGCACCGCGCCGACCCGCGCCGCCTCCGGCACCGTGACGGTCCGCTCGGGCGACACCCTCTCCCAGCTCGCCCTGCGCCACGGCACCAGCGTCAGCGCGCTGGTCTCGGCGAACAGCATCACCAACTCCCGGCTCATCTACCCCGGCCAGGTGCTGACCATCCCGGGGTCCTCGACCCCGAAGTCCTCCCCGTCGGCCCCGGCGCAGCGTCCGACGCCCACCGCACCGCGCACGCAGGCCCCCTCGACCACGGGCGGCACGGTCACCGTGCGCGCGGGCGACACCCTCTGGGGCATCGCCCACCGGCACGGGACCACCGCCTCCGCTCTCGCCGGTGCCAACGGCATCTCCACCTCCGCCTTCATCCACCCCGGGCAGTCGCTGCGCCTGCCGGGCAGCACCGCCGGGGCTCCCGGTCGGAGCGCCACCCCCGCCCCGGCGCCCTCCGCGCCGGCCGGCAGCACGCCGACCCGCGCCTACGACGAGTCCACCGTGGGCGACTACAAGAAGGGCGAGAAGGTCGAGGACACCTTCCTGCACTACCGCTACAGCGACGGCATCGCCCGGGCGGCCGCCGCCAACCGCGACTACCTCGCCGGGGTCGACGTGCCCTCCGCCAGCCAGATGAAGGCGCTCATCGTGGAGACCAGCCGCCGCCACGGCGTCGACCCCACGCTCATGGTGGCGCTGTCCTACCAGGAGTCGGGCTGGAACCAGCGGGCCGTCTCCCCCGCCAACGCCATCGGCGCCATGCAGGTCATCCCCAGCTCCGGCGAGTGGGCCAGCTCCCTGATCGGCCGCGAGCTGAACCTGCTCGACCCCGAGGACAACGTCGAGGCCGGGGTCGTCATCATGCGCACCCTGCTGCGCTCGGCGGACTCCCGCGAGCACGCGATCGGCGGCTACTACCAGGGGCTGGCCAGCGTGCGCCAGCACGGCCTCTTCCCCGACACCCAGCAGTACGTGCGCAACATCACCGCCCTCATGCGCACCGTCTGAGGCGCACGCACCGCAGCACTGCAGCACCCGCGCGGGAACCCCGGCGCGAGCCTCCGCGGCGCCCCGGCCTCCCACGGTCGGGGCACCGCGCTCCGTACAGTGGCGGGGTGAGCGCGTCCACCGACAACGACCACGCCCTCGGGCGGGTCGTCGACGGCCGCTACCGGGTCGAGGACGTGCTGGCCCACGGCGGCATGGCCACGGTCTACCGCGCCCGGGACCTGCGCCTGGACCGGCCGGTCGCCCTCAAGGTCATGCGCGCCGACCTGGCCGCCGACGAGCAGTTCGTCGGGCGGTTCGTCCAGGAGGCGCGCACCGCCGCCCGGCTCTCCCACCCCCACGTCGTCCCGGTCTACGACCAGGGCGAGGACGACGGCCTCGTCTTCCTGGCGATGGAGCTGGTCGAGGGCGCCACCCTGCGCGACGTCATCGCCGACCGGGCGCCGCTGTCCCCCCGTGCCGCGCTGCGCCTGCTCGAGCCGGTCGTGGAGGCCCTCGCCGCCGCGCACGCGGCCGGCCTGGTGCACCGGGACGTCAAGCCCGAGAACGTCCTCCTCGGCCGGGGCGCCCACGGCGGCGCCGTCAAGGTCGCCGACTTCGGCCTGGCCCGCCTCGACGTCGCCGACGCGCACACCACCGAGGTGCTCTGGGGCACCGCCGCCTACCTGGCCCCCGAGCAGGTCGAGCAGGGCCGCGCCGACCCCCGCACCGACGTGTATGCCGTGGGCCTGCTCCTCTTCGAGCTGCTCACCGGCCGCAAGGCCTTCCCCGGCCAGGACCCGCTGCGGGTGGCCTACGAGCACGTCCACGTCGGCGTCCCCCACCTGCGCGACCTGGTGCCCACGGTCCCGGCCGGCGTCGAGGAGCTGGTCCTGCGGTCCTCGGCGACCGAGCCGGGCGACCGCCCCCCGGACGCCTCCTGGCTGCTGACCGAGCTGCGCTCCCTGCGCCGCTCGCTCACCGACGAGGAGCTGGACGCCGTGCCGGTTCCTCCGCCTCCTGCGGGCGACGCGACGGTGCCGGTGGCCGTCGACCGGCACGGCGCCCACGGCCGGGCCTCCGGCCGCACCCCCGCCGGTCCGGACGACGCGGACCAGACCCAGGTCATGGGCCTGCAGCCGCGCGAGACGACCCGGCAGATCCCGACCGGAGGAGACCGCCGAGGCGGGTCCGCCGCGGCGCCCGCCGAGGGCCACTACGCCCGCACCACCGGCAACCGCACGGGCCGTAGGACCGCCTCGCCCGCCCCGACCGGGCCGCCGGCCCCTCCCGCCCGGGAACGCCGGGACGCGGGAGCGACGGCATACCCCCTGCTGGCCGGGGCGCCCCGGCGCGCCGCCGCGGAGGAGCCGCGGCCTGGGTGCTCGCGCTGCTGCTCGTGGTGCTGGGGGCGGGCGGGGCGTACGGCTTCTGGTACCTCACCGAGGGTCCGGCCGTGCACTCGGCGATGCCGACCGTGGTGGGCCTGAGCGAGGAGCAGGCGCGGACGGCGCTGGACGCCGAGCAGCTGGACCCCGTCGTCGAGCTCGACTTCTCCGAGGACGTGCCCGCCGGGACGGTCGTCTCCGCCGACGCCGCCCCGGGCGCCGAGCTGCGGCACGGCACCGACGTGCGCCTCGTCGTCTCCCAGGGCCCGGAGCGGTATGCCGTGCCGCGCCTGGCGGGGCTGACCGTGGACGAGGCGACGCGGGCCCTGGAGGAGGCCAGCCTGCAGCTCGGCGCGCGGACGGGCCGGTTCGACGAGACGGCGCCCGCGGGGACGGTCCTGGAGACCGACCCGGACGTCGGCACCCAGCAGCCGCCCGGGACCGCCGTGGCGGTCGTGGTCTCCGACGGACCTGCCCCCGTCGACGTGCCGGACGTCACCGGACGGACCGAGCAGCAGGCGCGGGACGCGCTGACCGGCGCCGGGCTCGTGGTCGAGGTCTCCGACGAGCGCGTCTTCGACGACGAGGTGCCGGACGGCGCGGTGGTCCGCCAGTCGCCCGGCCCTGGAGCGGTGGAGCGCGGCTCGACCGTGCGGCTGACGCTCTCGCAGGGACCCGAGCTGGTCGAGGTGCCCGACGTCGTGGGCCGGCAGTTCTCCTCCGCCGAGGCCGAGCTCACCGAGCTGGGGCTGACGGTGGTCCGCGAGGACGTGCGCGGCGGGTTCTTCGGCACGGTCCGGGAGCAGTCCGTCGACCCGGGCACGGAGGTGGCCCCGGGGACGGAGGTCGTGCTCGCCGTCGTGTGAGCCCTACCCCTGGTGGGCCCAGCGCTCCTCGAGGTCGACCCGGCCCCGGGGGTGCCAGCCCCGGGCCTCCCAGTAGCCCTGCTGCTCGGTGTGGTGGTAGCTGATCTCGGCGATCCACTTGGGGCCCTTGAACCCGTACAGGTGCGGCAGGACGACCCGGGCGGGCCAGCCGTGCTCGCGGGTCAGCGGCTCCCCGTCGACGTGCGTGGCCAGCAGGGCGTCGGGGGCGAGCAGGTCCTCCAGGAGGACCGCGGAGGAGTAGCCGCGGGCGGCGGCAAGGACGACGTGCACGGCCCCGTCCTCGGGCGGGGCGAGCCGGACGATGTCGGCCAGGCGCACCCCTGCCCAGCGCAGGCCGGGGACGCTGTGCCGGTCCACGCAGTGCAGGGGGGCGTGGACCTCGACCCGCTCCAGCCGGTCCAGCATCGCGCGGTCCACGACCGTCTGCCCGCCGTCGGCCGTGGCTCCCCGGACGGTGAGCCGCCAGCGCTCCCCGTCGACCTGCGGGACCTTGCCGTAGTGCGAGGCCTGCCAGCGCCCGGTGGCCCGCTGACCGGGGGGCAGGGCCTGGGCGTCCCCCGGTCCGTGGTCCCCCCGCGTGGTCACGTCGCTCCGCTCAGGCCGGAGCCCGGCGCAGCAGCCCGTCGAGGACGTCCACGGCCGCGTCGGTCATCGGGTCGTCCACGTCCAGGTGCCACACGTAGCGGGCCTGGCGCGGACCGGTGGGGTAGCCCAGCACCCCGGCCCCGGCCGCGGCGGCGACGAACGCCGGGCCGCCCCAGCTGGCCGCCCCGACGTCCAGGACGAGGATGTTGGTCTCGACCGCGGCCGGGTCGACGGTTCCGGCGGCGGCCTGCGCCAGCGCCTCGGCGGCCCGGTTGGTGCGGGCGTGGTCCTCGGCCAGCCGCTCGACGTGGTGGTCCAGGGCGTGCAGCCCGGCGGCCGCGAGCAGGCCGACCTGGCGCATGCCGCCCCCGAGACGCTTGCGCCATACCCGCGCCTCCTGGATCCGCGCGGCGTCCGCGGCCAGGACCGAGCCGACCGGCGCCCCGAGCCCCTTGCTCAGGCACACCGAGACCGTGTCGGCGCACGCGCCGTAGTCGGCCAGCGGGGTGTCGGTGGCCACGGAGGCGTTCCACAGCCGGGCGCCGTCGAGGTGGACCCCGACGCCGACCTCGGCCGTGGCCTCGCGCAGACGGCGCATGTCCGCCAGCGGCTGGACGGTGCCGCCGCCGAAGTTGTGCGTGTTCTCCACCACGACGCAGGCGGTGCTCACCTGGTAGGCACCCCCGTCGGGGACCATGACCGCGAGCGCGGTGTCCACGTCGAGCAGCCCGCGGTCGGCGACCCAGCTGCGGGTGGTGATGCCCGAGAACGCCGCGGCGGCGCCGAGCTCGGCCCGCAGGACGTGCGCCAGGTGGTCGGTGATCACCTCCTGGCCGGGGCCGGCGTGCAGCCGCAGCCCGACCTGGTTGGCCATCGAGCCGGTGGGCATGAACAGCGCCGCCTCGTGGCCGAGGAGCTCGGCGACCCGCTCCTCCAGCCGGGCGACGGTCGGGTCCTCGCCGTAGACGTCGTCGCCGACCTCGGCGTCGACCATCGCGGCCCGCATGGCGGGCGTCGGCCGGGTCAGGGTGTCCGAGCGCAGGTCGGCGACGACGGCTCCGGGCCGCGAGCTCATCTAGTGGACGCCCCGCTCGAGCATCTCGGCGACGACGAAGGCCAGCTCCAGGCTCTGCTGGTGGTTCAGCCGCGGGTCGCACAGGGTCTCGTAGCGCAGGCCCAGGTCGTCCAGGTCGACCGGGTTGACCCCGCCGACGCACTCGGTGACGTCGTTGCCGGTCAGCTCGACGTGGATGCCGCCGGGGTGGGTGCCGGCCTCGGCGTGCGCGGCGAAGAAGCCGCGGACCTCCTCCACGACGTCCTCGAAGCGACGGGTCTTGTGCCCGCTGGGCGAGGTGAAGGTGTTGCCGTGCATCGGGTCGCAGACCCAGCTGACCCGGGAGGCCTCCTCGCCGAGGGAGGTGAGCAGGGCGGGCAGCACGTCGCGGATGCGCCCGGCACCCATCCGGGTGATGAAGGTCAGCCGCCCGGGCGTGCGCTCGGGGTCGACCTTGTCCATGAGGGCCAGCACGGTGTCGCGGTCGGCCGTGGGGCCGAGCTTGATCCCGACCGGGTTCTGCACCCGGGAGACGAAGTCGATGTGCGCGCCGTCCAGGTCCCGGGTGCGCTCGCCGACCCAGACGAAGTGGCTGGCGGTGTCGTAGAGCAGCCCGGTGCGGTGGTCGCGGCGCACCATCGGCCGCTCGTAGTCCAGCACCAGCGCCTCGTGCGCGGAGAAGAACTCCACCCGGCGCATCTCCTCGGCGTCGGCCACCCCGGAGGCCTCCAGGAAGCGCACGGCCCGGTCGATCTGGTTGGCCATCTGCTCGTAGCGCTTCTGCGCCGGGCCCTGGATGAAACCCTTGTTCCAGGCGTGCACGCTGCGCAGGTCGGCGAACCCGCCGCTGGTGAAGCCGCGCACGAGGTTCAGCGTCGCCGAGCTGGCGTGGTAGGCCCGCAGCAGCCGGTCGGGGTCGTGCCGGCGCGACCCGGGGGTGAACTCGAAGCCGTTGACCATGTCGCCCCGGTAGGCCGGCAGGGTCACCCCGCCGCGGGTCTCGGTGTCCTGGCTGCGCGGCTTGGCGAACTGCCCGGCCATCCGGCCGACCTTGACGATGGGCGTCCCGGCGCCGTAGGTCAGCACGACGGCCATCTGCAGGATGGTCTTGATCCGGTCGCGGATGTTGGGACCGGTGACGTCGGCCAGGGTCTCGGCGCAGTCGCCGCCCTGCAGGGTGAAGGCCTTCCCGGCGGCGACGGCGGCCATCCGCTCCCGCAGCAGGTCGGCCTCGCCGGCGAAGACGAGCGGCGGATAGGTCCCGAGCACCGAGAGGACCTGCGCGAGCTCGGCGGGGTCCCAGCTGGGCTGCTGCTTCGCCGGAAGGTCTGGCCAGTCGATGGCGGTCCCGGGGACGGGGACGACGCCGGTCGTGTCGGTGCTCACCCGCACCATGGTAGGAGACGAACGACGGTGGGTATGACGTGGCGTCAGGCGGGCGGGGGCGCGGCGGGGCCGCGGTCCTCGGGCCCGGACGCCTCCGGGGGCGCGCCACCCTCCGGCCGCGCGCGTCGGGTGGCCAGCCCCTCGCGGGCCTTGTCCGCCGCCTCGGTGAGGCCGGCGCGCGCCCGCTCCCGGGCGTGCTCGATGTTCTCCCGGGCCTGCTCCAGACCCTCGCGGGCCTGCTCGATCCCACCCCGGGCGCGGGCTGCCAGGCGTCCCTTGACGCTGGCCGCGTACTCGTCGACGTAGTCCTGACCCGAGAGCCGCTGCAGCTCGCGCATGACGTCGTCGGTGATCTCGCGCAGCGCCTGGTGGTTCTCGACCTGGCCGGCGTACTGGGGGTAGTGCATCGGGCGGCCGATCCGCACGCCGACCTGCACGACGTTGGGGATGCGCTGACCGGTCGGCTGGGCCTTGTCGGTGTCGATCATCGCGCAGGGGACGATCGGCACGTCGGCGGCGACGGCGAGGCGGGCCATGCCGGTCTTGCCCCGGTAGAGGCGCCCGTCCGGTGACCGGGTCCCCTCGGGGTAGATGCCGAACAGCCCACCCTGGCGCAGGACCTCCAGGCCCTTCTCCAGCGCCACCATCGAGGCCTGGCCGCCGGAACGGTCGATCGGGATCTGGCCGGCCGCCGTGAAGAACTGCTTGGTCAGCCAGCCCTTGACGCCCGGTCCGGTGAAGTACTCCTCCTTGGCCGGGAAGGTGACCCGCCGGTCGACCATGAGCGGCAGGAAGATCGAGTCGGAGAAGGAGAGGTGGTTGCTGGCCAGGATCGCTCCCCCGCTGGCGGGGACGTGCTCCCTGCCCTCGACCCAGGGGCGGAAGACGACCCGCACCGCCGGGCCGACGACGATGTGCTTGAGGATCCAGTAGAACACGGTGCTCTTCTCCTGCCGACGGTCAGCGGACGCACTCTACCGTTGTCAGGTCACCGTGCGAGGATGGCCGCGTGCAGCCGACCGCCAGGAGGCGCCCGTGACCGACCGCGGCCACCCGCCCGAGCCCGAACGGCCCGACGACGTCGACCGCCGCTTCCGCGAGATCGTCGCCGGGCTGGGGACGGACCTGCCCGCGGGGCCGGGCAGGCCCGAGGGGCCGCGCAGGCCCGGGCCGTCGGGCGCGGGCGGCCGCTTCGGACCCGCCGACGGGGTCAACCCTCCCCTGCCGGGACCGCCCCCGGCGGGACCGCCCCCGGCGGGTCGCCCCGCGCAGGACCGACCGCAGGGGCCTCCGCCGGCCGGCCGTCCCCGGCACCCCGGTCCGGCCGAGGCCGGCGGCCCGCCCGAGGGGATGGCCACCGACTTCCGGTCCTACTCCCCGCCCGAGGAGGAGGACCACTTCGTCCCGCCGCCCACGCCGCCCCTGCCGGCCGGCGACCTGCACTTCTGGGCGATCCTCGTGGGCCTCGTCGGCGGCCCCCTGCTCGTCCTGCTCTCCGCGGTCCTGCCGGTCCTGGACCCGGGGTGGACCGGGCTCGGCGCGGCCCTGACCGTCGCCGGGTTCGTGCTCCTGGTGCTGCGTCAGCCCCGGCAGCGCCACCACCGGGACGACTGGGGCGCCCAGGTCTGAGCGCGGCCCCGTCGGGCCGGGGCCTGGACTGTCACGTCCCTGCCCGGGCCCGGCCCGGACCCCGACGCGGGCTCAGAACTCCAGGTCCACCCAGACGGGCAGGTGGTCGGTGGCCTCGGCGAGCGCCATACCCTCCAGCAGCGCCGGGTCGCCCGGCGTCACGGCCCGGTGCCCCCGGGCGAAGATCGCGTCGATGCGGCGGTGCGGCCGCTGCGCCGGGTACGTCGGCCGGTCGTCGCTGACCTCGGTCAGCGCGCCGGCCAGCACCCCCCAGGCCGGGCCGGAGCCCTCCTCGTTGAGGTCGCCGCCCACGACGAGCGGGCCGTCGCCCAGCTCCGGGGAGGCCGCGAGCTCGGCGAGCACGGTGCGGACGTGGTCGACCCGCTGCTCCTCCTTGAGCGAGAGGTGCACCGAGACCACGGTCACGGGGGCCAGCCCGACCGCCTCCACGCGGGCGACGGTGTAGCTGCGCGGGTTCTCGCGCAGGCCCACCGGCAGACGGCGGTCCTGGGAGTCGGTGGAGCGGATCCGCAGACCGGTCATCAGGCTCGTCCCGCTGAGCAGCCGGGTCCTCCCCGACCACAGCAGCCCGGTGCGCCGCGCCAGCGCCGTGATCGCGTAGTCCGACCCGGGGTAGCGCGGCACCTCCTGCAGCAGCAGCACGTCGGGGTCGACGGCCCGGACGACGGCGGCCGCCGCGGTCGCGTCGTCCTTGAGTCCCCGCAGGTTGTAGCTGGCCACGCGCAGGCCGGTGCGCTCGGTGTTCTCGGGCATGCGCCCCATTCTCCGGTATGCGGCCGCACGCCTCCGCGCCCACCCTCCCCGGAGCCGGACCCCGGCGACGTCCCGACGTCCCCCGGCTCGGGGGAGCACGGCCCGGGGTCGGCCCGGGGCCGGCTCAGGGTCGGCTCAGAAGACGGGCTCGGTGGGCCCGAGCGAGGTGCGGGCCAGGTCGGCGGCCCCGACCAGGCCGGCACCCACCCCCAGGGCGGCGGCCCGCACGGGCGGCACCGGGCGGTGGCCGCGGCCGACCAGGTGGCGGGCGAGGGCCTCGCGTGCCGGACCCAGCAGCAGCTCCCCCGCCTCGCTCGCCCCACCCCCGACGACCACCGCCGCGGGGTCCAGCGCGGCGACGAGGTTGGCCAGGCCGATGCCCAGCCAGCGGCCCACCTCGGTGAGCAGCTCGCCGGCGACCCGGTCCCCGGCGGCGGCGGCCGCCGTCACGTCCTCGCCCTGGAGCCGGTCGACGTCGCCCCCGCTCCGGTGCAGCAGCGCGCCGAGGTCGGGAGCACCGGCCGCGACCAGGTCCACGGCCTCGCGGCGCAGCACCGAACCGGAGGCGTACTGCTCCCAGCACCCCCTGTTGCCGCACTCGCAGGGGCGGCCGCCCGGCACCAGGACCATGTGGCCGAACTCCCCCGCCAGGCCGTGCCGCCCCCGGTCGAGCCGGCCGTCCCGGACGACGGCCCCGCCGATCCCGGTCCCCAGGGTGACCACCAGCAGCGGGCTCTCGCCCCGCCCGGCCCCGAAACGGTGCTCGGCCCAGGCGGCCGCGTTGGCGTCGTTGTCGACCACGACCGGGCGGGCCAGCCGGGACCGCAGCCGCTCCTGGAGCGGCTCGTCGCGCCAGGACAGGTGCGGGGCGAAGACGACCCGTCCCTCGCCGGCGGAGACGAACCCGGCGGCACCGACCCCGACCGCGGTCACGCCGCGGTCGGAGGCGACCGGCAGGGCGATCAGCTCCTCGACCGCGGCGACGACGGCGTCCTCGACCACCCGGGCGGCGGTCGTCCGGTCGGGGGTGTCGTGCCGGACCTGCTCGACCACCCGCCCCTGCGGGTCGACGAGACCGGCCTTGATCCGGGTGCCGCCGACGTCGACCCCGACGGCCAGGGAGCCGCCGGTCACGCCCGCCGGGCGGCCAGGTCGGCCGCGCCGATCATGCCCGCGCTGTTGCCCAGCTCGGCCAGGGCCATCGGGATGAGCGTGCGGTGCCCGCGACCGGTGAGGTGCCGGGCGAAGGCGTTGCGGGCGGGCTCCAGGACCAGGTCGCCGGCAGCGCTGACGCCGCCGCCGATCACGATGAGGGCCGGGTCGAGGACGGCGGCGAGGCTGGCGGCGCCCTCACCGGTCCAGCGGCCGATGTCCTCGAGCAGCTCGGTGGCCGCCGGGTCGCCCTCCAGCGCCACCTCGGTCACCATCTGGCCGGTCAGCGTCGCCGGGTCGCCCCCGCACCGGTCCGAGAGGGTGCCCGCGTGGGGCGAGCCGCCGGCCACCAGCGCGCGGGCCTCGCGCACCAGGGCACTGCCGGAGGCGTAGACCTCGAAGCACCCCTTGTTGCCGCACCCGCAGCGGTGACCGTCGGGCACCACCCGCATGTGGCCCACCTCGGCCCCCATGCCGTGCGCCCCCCGCATGAGCACCGAGTCCACGATGATGCCCCCGCCCACCCCCGTGCCCAGCGTGAGCAGGACCGTGTCGTCCACGTCCCGGGCCGCGCCGAAGCGGAACTCGCCCCACGCCGCGGCGTTGGCGTCGTTCTCGATGACGACCGGCAGTCCGACCAGCTCCTCCAGGCGGGCCTTCAGCGGCTCGTCGCGCCAGGCCAGGTTGGGCGCGAAGACCACCGTCTCCCCCGCCTTGTCGATGAACCCGGCGCACGCCGCCCCCAGCGCCGAGACCCGGTTCCCGTCGGCGGCGACGGCGCGCTGCAGCTCCTCGGTGACGTCGGCGACCGCCCGCGCGATGAGGTCCGGGTCCTGCGCCGGGGTCTCCCGGCGCGCCCGGTGCAGCACCCGCCCGTCCTGGTCCACCGCGCTGGCGGCGATCTTGGTCCCGCCGATGTCCACTCCGACGCAGATGCCCACTCCCGGTCCTCTCCCTCTTCTCGCTCCGGCCGCGCTCGGGGAGCGCCGGCGCACCTCGCGCCTCCTGCCCGGCAGCCTATGCCGTGGTGCCGGGTGGCGCCCGGGACGCCGCCGGTGCCCGGGACGCCGCCGGTGCGCGGGACGCCGCCGGTGCGCGGGACGCCGCCGGTGCGCGGGTATCGTGGGCGGCGCACCTCCCCCGCCCCCGTCCGACGAGGAGCCCTGCCGTGCAGGACGTCACCGTCCCCCCGCTCATCCCCTCCACGACCGACGGCAGCACCTCCACGTATGCCGTGGAGTGGGCCGAGCGCGAGCCCTCGCGGGTGATGATGAGCCGCCAGGGTCCCGAGGGGTGGAGCGCCGTGACCGCCGCGGAGTTCCGCGCCGACGTCGACGGGCTGGCCCGCGGGCTGGTCGCCGCCGGCATCGAGACCGGAGACCGCGTGGCGGTCATGAGCCGCACCCGCTACGAGTGGACCCTGGTCGACTTCGCCCTGTGGAGCGTGGGCGCGGTGCCCGTGCCGGTCTACGAGACCAGCTCCCGGGAGCAGGTGGAGTGGATCGTGCAGGACTCCGGGGCGGTCGCGATGATCGTGGAGGACCAGCACCTGCTCGGCGTGGTCTCCTCCGTCCGGGAGGTGCTGCCGACGCTGCGGGACGTCTGGTGCATCGACGGGGGGTCGTTGGACGAGCTGGTGACCGCCGGGCAGGACGTCCCGGTCGAGGAGGTCGCGCGCCGGCGCGACGCGCTCGTGCGGGCCGACCTGGCCACGATCATCTACACGTCCGGCACCACCGGCCGCCCCAAGGGGTGCGAGCTGACCCACGACAACTTCATGGCCCTCTCGGAGAACGCCGCCGAGCGCCTTGCGGTCGTCATCAAGGCGCCCGGGGCCTCCACGCTGCTCTTCCTGCCGCTGGCGCACGTGTTCGCCCGCTTCATCCAGGTCGTCAGCGTGCACGCCGGAGCCCGCCTGGGCCACACGCCGGACCCCAGGACGGTGCTGCAGGACCTGGCCGGCTTCCGACCCAGCTTCCTGCTGTCCGTCCCGCGGGTGTTCGAGAAGATCTACAACTCCGCCGAGCAGAAGGCCGAGGCCGCTGGTCGCGGGCGCATCTTCCGGTGGGCGGCCCAGGTCGCCCAGGACCACAGCCGCGCCCAGGACCGCGGCCGCGTCGGCGTGGCCCTCAGGGCGCAGCACGCCCTCGCGGACCGGCTCGTCTACGCCCGGCTGCGGGCGGCGATGGGCGGGAAGGTGGAGTACGCCATCTCCGGCGGCGCCGCCCTCGGCGAGCGGCTGGGACACTTCTACCGGGGCATCGGCGTCCTGGTGCTGGAAGGCTACGGCCTCACCGAGACCACCGCCCCCGCCACGGTCAACACGCCCGACATGATCCGCATCGGCACCGTCGGGCGGCCGTTCCCGGGCGTGTCGGTCCGGGTCGCCGACGACGGCGAGATCCACGTCAGGGGCGTCAACGTCATGCGGGGCTACCACCACGACCCCGAGGCGACGGCCGAGGTCCTGCAGGACGGCTGGTTCCGCACCGGCGACCTCGGTGAGCTGGACCAGGACGGGTTCCTGCGCATCACCGGCAGGACCAAGGAGCTGCTCGTCACGGCCGGTGGCAAGAACGTCTCCCCCGGGCCGCTGGAGGACCGCCTGCGGGCCTTCCCGCTGGTGTCCCAGTGCATGGTCGTGGGCGAGGGACGCCCCTTCGTCGCCGCGCTGGTCACCCTCGACGAGGAGATGCTGCCCACCTGGGCGGCGGCCCAAGGGCTGGACGGCCTGACGACGGAGCAGGCCCGCACCCACGAGGCGGTCCGCGCCGAGGTGCAGAAGGCCGTGGACGCGGCCAACGAGAGCGTCAGCAGGGCCGAGTCCATCCGCACGTTCGCCATCCTCGGAGAGGACTTCACCGCCGAGAACGGCCTGCTCACCCCGTCGATGAAGCTCAAGCGGGGGCGGATCACCGAGCGGCTCCAGGCCGAGATCGACCAGCTGTACACGCGCTCGGCACCCCGCCGGGACTGAGGCTCGGCCTCGGCCGGGCCTCGCCGGGCCTCGGGGGCCGGCGGTCGGCCCTCGGGCGGTCGGCCCCCGACGGTCAGCAGGCCGGCCTGGCGTCAGCCCGCCGCCCAGTGCCGGGAGTCGACGAGCTCCGCCCGGGCCGAGGACGCCTCCTCCGGCGTGACGAGCCCGGCGCGGACGAACGCGCTGACGGCGGCCAGCTCGTCGGTGTCCAGCCGGACCCTCGGGGGGCCGGTCCCGACGCCGTCCTCCCGGTCGTCCAGGTCGTCCAGAAAGCCCCGGTCGTCCTGGTCGTCCAGGAAGACCCGGTCGTCCGGGACCTCCCGGTCGCCCTGCGGGCGGGTCGGCGCGGCCGTCGGGGTCTGCAGCCACACCGCCCCCAGGACGGGGACGAAGCAGTCACCGCAGTGACGTCCCCGCACCGGACAGGTCTGGCAGTCGATGGTGGTCGTGGTCATGTGGTCCACCTCCTTGTCCTCGACGCTAGGACGCAGGTCCGACATACCCCCGACCGCGTGTCGGGAGCAGGGGTCTGTCGGAGGACCCGTCTACGTTCGGTGGCATGCAGATGGTGCAGGCGACGTTCGAGGACCTGGGGGTCTCCCTGGCCGACGTGACCTTCGTCGTCGTCGACCTGGAGACGACCGGCAGCTCGCCCGCCGGCTCCCAGATCACCGAGGTCGGCGCGGTCAAGGTGCGCGGCGGCCAGGTGCTGGGCGAGTTCCAGACGCTCGTGCGCCCGGGGTCGCCCATCCCGCCCTTCATCAGCGTGCTGACCGGCATCACCAACGCCATGGTCGCCGACGCCCCCTCGATCCGCACCGTGCTGCCCCAGTTCCTCGAGTTCGCGGCCGGCTCGGTCCTGGTGGCCCACAACGCCGGCTTCGACATGTCCTTCCTCAAGGCGGCCGCCGCGGAGACCGGGCACGCCTGGCCGGGGTTCGCGGTCATCGACACCGTCCGGCTGGCCCGGCAGCTGGTGCACAAGGACGAGGCCCCCAACCACAAGCTGTCCAGCCTGGCCCGGCTGTTCGGCGCCGCCACCACGCCGGACCACCGCGCCCTGCACGACGCCCGGGCGACGGTCGACGTCCTCCACGGCCTCATGGAGCGGGTCGGCAACCTCGGCGTGCACACCCTCGAAGAGCTGCAGTCCTACACCTCGCGGGTCAGCACCGCGCAGCGGCGCAAGCGGTTCCTGGCCGAGGCGATGCCCTCCGCGCCGGGGGTCTACGTCTTCCGCGACGGTCGGGGCGAGCCGCTGTACGTCGGCACCGCCTCAGACCTGCGCCGCCGGACCCTGACGTACTTCACGGCCTCCGAGACCCGCCGTCGGATGGCCGAGATGGTCGGCCTGGCCGAGTCCATCACCCCGATCGTGTGCGCGACCAGGCTGGAGGCTCAGGTGCGCGAGCTGCGCCTCATCGCCGAGCACAAGCCGCGCTACAACCGGCGGTCCCGGCACCCGGAGAAGGCCGTGTGGGTCAAGCTCACGGCCGAACCCTTCCCGCGCCTCTCGATCGTGCGCACGGTCCGGTCCGACGACGCCCACTACGCCGGGCCGTTCACCAGCAGGCGCACCGCGGAGTCGGCCGTGACCGCCGTGCACGAGGTGGTGCCGCTGCGCCAGTGCACGGCGCGGATCGCCGCGCGCGCCACGCAGGGCTCGGCGTGCGTGCTCTTCGAGATGGGTCGCTGCGGCGGCCCGTGCGTCGGAGCCCAGTCCGTGGAGGAGTATGCCGAGGTCGTGCGCCGGGCCACGGAGGCGCTCACCGGCAGCTGCCGGGACGTCATGTCCTCGCTGCGCACGCGGCTGGACGCCCTGGCCGCGCAGGAGCGGTTCGAGGAGGCCGGGACCCTGCGGGACCGGATGATGGCCCTGGTGCGGGCCGCGGCCCGTGCCCAGCGGCTGCGCCCGCTCATTTCGACCACCGAGCTGGTCGCCGCCCGCCCCCGCGAGGTGGGGGGCTGGGAGGTCGTGTGCGTGCGCTACGGCCGTCTGGCCGGCACCACGACCACGCCGCCGGGGGCGGACCCGATGCCGTACATCGAGGCCCTGCGCCAGACCGCCGAGGTGGTCGAGGGCCCCGGAGCCCTCCCCGAGGAGAGCGAGCTGGTGCTGGGCTGGCTGGAGAAGCCGGGCACGCGGCTCGTCGACCTCGAGGGGACGTGGACCTGCCCCGTGGACGGGGCGGGTGCCTCCCGAGCCGAGCTGGAGCCGCAGTCCACCTCCTGGGGCAACCCCGACCACCTCGACGCGACCCCGGCACGGCCGTGGGACCGTCCGGTCGGGGCGGTGGCCGGCACCTCGGTCTGACGGGCCCTGGCTGCCCTCGGTGCGGTGGACGGTGCCCAGGGTCTGACGGGTGCCGACAGCCGTCCCCCCGGCCGTCCTCAGCCGTCGAGACCCAGGTCGAACCCGGCGTCCAGGTCCTCGTCGGAGTAGGTGCGGAAGGCGATGTGGGTGCTGGTCTCCAGCACACCGGCCACCTTGTTGAGCCGGTCGGCGATGACGTCGTGGAAGTCCTCGTGGCGCGAGACCCGCGCGACCGCGATGAGGTCGACGTCGCCGGTCACCGAGTAGACCTCGCTGATGCCCTCGATGGCCGCGATCTCGCGCGCCGCCTCGGGGATGCGGGCCACTTCTGCCTTGATGAGCACGATCGCCGAAATCACCAGGCCACTGTAGCGCCCGAGGCCCGGCCCGGACCCTCAGCCCCAACCCAGCTCGTGCAGCGCCTCGTCGTCGATGCCGAAGTGGTGGGCGATCTCGTGGACCACGGTCACCGCGATCTCCTCCAGGAGGTGCTCGCGGTCCTCGCACATGCGCACGAGCGGACCGCGGAAGATGGTGATCCGGTCCGGGAGCGTCCCGCCCCAGGACAGGTCGCGCTCCGTCAGGGGAACCCCGTCGTAGACGCCGAGCAGCTCGGGATCCTCCGGCGGCGGTTCCTCCTCGACGAGGAAGACCACGTTGTCGAGCTGGTCCATGAGCTCGACGGGCACCAGGTCCAGCGCGTCACCGACCGCCTCCTCGAACTCGGTCATCGACAGCGAGGCCGGGTCCTCCCCGGGCACCGACGACGGCGCCCCGTCCTCCGGTGGAGGGACGGGGCGCTCGTCGGGGGCGTGGTCGTCAGCGACGACCGGCCCCGATGCTGTCGTCCTCGACGTGCCCGGCGGCGGGGGCCCCGGGGACGTCCGAGACGGACTCGGAGTGCTGCTCGATCCCGGCGGCCGCGTCCGGGGTGTCCAGCGCCTCGTGCTCGCCGTGGTGGTGGGCGGCGGCCAGCTCGGCCGGCGTCACCGGGGCGATCGCGTCCTTGTAGTAGAACCGCGACAGCGCGTTGCGCGCACCGGAACCGCCGCCGGGGCGACGGACACCGTGCTCGTCGACGCCACCGGACTCGAGCCCGAGCGGGCGCGGGGTGTCGTGCTGGACCAGGGCCCAGCGCTCGTACTCGTCCATCGGCTCGTGCACCTCGAAGAAGCGTCCCTCGGGGGTGCGCACGATGCGACCGGTCTCGTGCCCGTGCAGGACCTTCTCCCGGTCGTGCCGCTGCAGCGAGAGGCAGAGCCGCTTGGTTAGGAAGAACACGATGACCGGAAGGACGAAGAACATCAGCCGGAAGAACATGGTGATGTCGTTGATCGACAGCTGCAGCTTGATCGCCAGGATGTCGTTGATCGTGGCCAGCGCCAGGACGACGTACATCGAGATGGCGGCCAGGCCCACGGCGGTCCGGGTCGGCGCGTTGCGCGGGCGGTCCAGCAGGTGGTGCTCGCGCTTGTCACCGGTGACCCAGGCCTCCACGAACGGGTAGATCCCCAGGATCAGCCACACCAGCGGCAGCAGCAGCAGCGAGCCCAGGAAGATGTTCATGCTCCACACGGTGCCGAAGATCTCGAACTCCAGCCATCCCGGCAGCAGGCGCAGGGCCCCGTCGGAGAACCACATGTAGAAGTCGGGCTGGGACCCGGCGGTGACCTGGGTCGGGTCGTAGGGACCGTAGACCCACACCGGGTTGATCTGCACCAGCGCAGAGACGAGGGCGGTGATCCCGAAGACGACGAAGAAGAACCCGCCGGCCTTGGCCGCGTAGACCGGCATGACCGGGAAGCCCACCACGTTGTTGTTCGTCCGCCCCGGACCGGGGTACTGGGTGTGCTTGTGGATGACCACCAGCGCCAGGTGGGCCACGAAGAGGCCCACGAGGATCGCCGGGATCAGCAGCACGTGGACGATGTACAGGCGCGGGATGATCGCCTCGCCGGGGAACTCGCCGCCGAAGACGAAGAAGGTCATCCAGGTGCCGATGACCGGGGCGGACATCATGAACCCGTTCATCGCCCGGATGCCGGTGCCCGAGAGCAGGTCGTCCGGCAGCGAGTAGCCGGCGAAGCCCTCGATGGCCGCAAGCAGCGACATGACGACGCCGATGACCCAGTTGATCTCCCGCGGCTTGCGGAAGGCACCGGTGAAGAACACGCGGGCCGCGTGCAGCGCGACGCCGACGATGAAGAACAGCGCCGACCAGTGGTGCAGCTGCCGCATGAGCAGGCCACCCTTGACGTCGAAGCTGATGTCCAGCGTGGACTTGTAGGCCTCGGACATGCCGATGCCCTTCAGCGGCACGTAGGAGCCGTCGTAGGTCACGTGACCCAGGCTGGGCACGAACCAGAAGGTCAGGAAGGTGCCGGTGATGAGCGCGATGATCATGGAGTACATGGCCACCTCGCCCAGGAGGAAGCTCCAGTGGTCGGGGAAGACCTTCTTGAGGCCGAAGCGCATCGCCTTGGCCAGACCGGTGCGGTCGTCCACCGGGCTGAGCACCTTGGGGAAGCGGGCGTCCGCGGAGGCCTGGTCGGTCGGGTCGATCGCCGTCGTCGTCGAGGCGCTCTCCCTGCGCAGGTGCCCCGCACCCTGCGGGACGTGGGTGGAGCTCATGCGTCGTCTCCCATCAGAAGGCCCGGGCGTTCACGCTCGAAGAAGCTGGTGCCCACCGGCTCGCGGAAGCTGTCCGCCGCGACGAGGTAGCCCTCGTCGTCGATGGTGATCGGCAGCTGCGGCAGCGGCCGCCGTGCCGGACCGAAGATGACCTCGCAGTCGTTGGTCATGTCGAAGGTCGACTGGTGGCACGGGCAGAGCAGGTGGTGGGTCTGCTGCTCGTAGAGCGCCACCGGGCAGCCGACGTGCGTGCACACCTTGGAGTAGGCGAACACCCCCTCGACGCCCCAGTCCAGCTGCTTCTGGCTCTGCACGAGGGAGGGGTCGAGGCCGACGACGATGACCTGGGCCTCGGCCTTGACGATGAGCAGCTCGTCGGCGGGCAGGTCGTGCGCCTCCTCCCCGACGTAGCCCTCGGGCATGACGTGGAAGACGGACCCGCGGGTGACGTCCGCGGCCCGGATCGGCACCCCGGCGGGGTCGATCATCAGCCGCATGCCGGCCTCCCACACCGTGTCGTAGAGCTCACCGCGCGGACGCGGTCCGAGCCCCGCGGCGACGGGCACGACGAGCGGCAGGGCGAACAGGCCGAGCGCGCCGCCGGCCGAGCCGAGGATCGCGGTGCGGCGGTTCAGCTGGGAGCTGCGCCACCCGTGCGACAGGACCCGGGCGACGGCCTGGCGGTCGTCGTCCGGGGAGGCCTGCGGGTGACGCTCCTCGATCTGCTCCACGTCGGGCATGAGCGTCTTGGCCCAGTGCACGGCCCCGAGGCCGATCCCCAGCAGGGACAGCCCCATCGTCAGGCCGAGCGCGACGTGGAAGAGGTTGACCTCGCCGATCCCCACGATCGTCCCCTTGAGCTCGGGGTCGATCGCGAAGTAGGCGACGAGGAAGGCGATCGAGGACAGCGCCGAGACGGTGAACAGCACCACGACCTGGGTCGCGGCCCGTCGGGCGGCCTTGTCGTCGACGTCCGCGCGCCGCGGGGAGTGCGGCGGCAGACCGGGGTTGGGGAAACGGTCCTGGGACGCGGGGTCGCTCAGGGCCGGCAGGTCGTTCTCGTGGGTCGCCACCTCAGGCCGCCTTCCGTCCGATCCAGACCGCTGCCGCGATCATCACGCCGATGCCGATGGTCCACACGAACAGCGCGTCCCCGGCCGGGCCGACGCTGCCCAGGCCGGCGCCGCCGTGGGAGTTGCCGCCGTCCTCGATGTACTTGAGGAAGGCGATGACGTTCTCCTTGTCCTGCGGGGTGAGGTTCTCGTCGTTGAACACCGGCATGGACTGCGGACCGGTGAGCATCGCCTCGTAGATGTGCTGCGGCTCCACGCCCATGAGGGTCGGCGCGTACTTGCCGCGGGTCAGGGCACCCCCGGTGCCCGAGGAGTTGTGGCACATCGCGCAGTTGGTGCGGTAGAGGGCACCACCGTTCGCGATGTCGGCGCCCTCCAGGTCGAGGTACTCCTCGTCCGGCACGTCCGGGCCGGGGCCGAGGGAGTCGACGTAGGCGGCGAGCTGGGAGATCTGCTCCTCGCTGAACTGCACCTGGGAGGCGTTCCGCTCGGCCTGCACCCCCGGCGCCGGCAGCGGCATACGCCCGGTGGAGACCTGGAAGTCGACAGAGGCCGCACCGACACCGATCAAGGACGGCCCGATCGGGTCCACGCCCTGGGCGTTCTTTCCGTGGCAGGTGGCGCAGTTGGCCAGGAAGAGCTGCTCCCCGGCCTCGACGTCGTCCTGGGTGGCGGTGGCGGCGGAGGTGCCGGGTGCGGCCTTGGGGGCGAACGCTGCGTAGGCCGTACCCGTGAAGGTCAGGCCCAGGAGCAGCAGGACCAGCAGCGCCAACGGGCTGCGGCGACGTGCGGCGAGAGAACTCACTCGTCGTTCCTTCCGAGGGTGGTCGGGGCGGGCGGGTGGGCCGCTGTCGGCCGTTGACGTGGGCGGGGTCATGGCGTCACTGCAGCAGGTAGATCACGGCGAACAGGGCGATCCACACGACGTCGACGAAGTGCCAGTAGTAGGAGGTGACGACCGCGCCGGTGGCCTGCGCGTGGGTGTACCGCCTGGCGGTGAAGCTGCGGCCGATGATGAGCAGGAAGGCGATCAGCCCGCCGGTCACGTGCAGCCCGTGGAACCCGGTGGTGATGTAGAAGACCGACCCGTAGGGGTCGGCCGTCGGCGTGACCCCCTCGCTGGTGAGCGTGGCGTACTCCCAGACCTGGCCGGCGATGAAGGTGGCCCCGAAGAGGTACGTCAGCACGTACCACTCGCGCATCCCCCAGCCCTCGGCCCCCAGCGGGTTGCCGATCTTGAAGATGCTGCCGGTGCGGTGCGGCACCCCGCGCTCGGCCTTCCAGACCCCGAACTGGCACCACACCGAGGAGATCACGAGGATCATCGTGTTGATGGTGGCGAAGCGCACGTCCAGGAACTCGGTGCGCTCGGCCCACATGTCGGGCGAGACCGACCGGATGGTGAAGTACATCGCGAAGAGCCCGGCGAAGAACATGATCTCGCTGGAGAGCCAGACCATGGTGCCGACGGCCGTCATGTTCGGCCTGGTCGCCGGCCCGTGCATCGTCGCGTGGAACCGGTCCGCGTCGGTCATCGTTGCTGCAGGTGTCGTCGCCACCCGGACATTATGGCCCAACGTCGTAGATGAATGTGCACACCCCGCCCCGCGCGCCGCCCGCGGGAGCGCCGGAGGGGAAGAACCCGAGGTCACCGGTGCCCTCCGAACGGGACGGTCGGGCGGTCGGGACGGGCAGGGTTGGACAGCCGGGGGCGTCCGTCCGCGGCGGCCCACCCGCTACGATCGTGCGCATGACCGTCACCCCCGCCGCGTCCCAGCACCCTGACACCCAGGCCCGCAGCATCTCGGTCCTGCTCTTCAGCGACGACCGCTCGGTGCGCGACCAGGTCCGGCTCGGCGTGGGGGACCACCCCGCCCACGACGTCGTCGTGGAGCGGTGGCACGAGTGCGCGACGGCCCCGGCCGTCGAGGCCGCCGTCGGCACCGGGACCTACGACGTGCTCATCCTCGACGGCGAGGCCCAGCCCTACGGCGGGATGGGGCTGGCGCGCCAGCTCAAGAGCGAGGTCTACGACTGCCCGCCCATCGTCGTGCTCACCGGCCGGCCCGTGGACGGGTGGCTGGCCACCTGGTCGCTGGCCGAGGCCGCCGTGCCCCGTCCGCTGGACCCCGAGAAGCTGGCCGACACCGTCGCCCTCCTCGCCCGCCGGTGACCGGCGGAGCGACCCCCCGGACCGGCGAGGACGCCGGGACCACCTGGCCGGACCTGCTGACCGCCCTCGTCGCCGGCCGGGACCTCTCCCGCGAGCAGACCTCCTGGGCCATGGGCCTGATCATGTCCGGCGAGGCGGGCCCGGCCCAGGTCGCGGCCTTCCTCACCGGCCTGCGGGCCAAGGGGGAGACGGTCGAGGAGATGGTCGGCCTGTCGACGGTCATGCTCGAGCACGCCGAGCACCTGAGCGTCGAGGGCCCGACGATCGACATCGTCGGCACCGGCGGCGACCGCGCCATGACCGTCAACATCTCCTCGATGTCGGCCATCGTCATGGCCGCCGCGGGTGCGGTCGTCGTCAAGCACGGCAACCGCGCCTCCTCCAGCCGGTCCGGCTCCGCCGACATGCTCGAGGTGCTCGGCGTGCGGCTGGACCTCTCCCCCGCCCAGGTCGCCGACCTCGCCGGGCAGGTGGGCATCACCTTCTGCTTCGCCAACGTCTTCCACCCCTCGATGCGCCACGTCGCCCCGGTGCGGCGGGACCTGGGGATCGCGACGGCGTTCAACTTCCTCGGTCCGCTGACCAACCCCGCCCGCCCCCGGTATGCCGTGGTGGGCTCGGCGGACGCGCGCATGGCACCCCTGATGGCCGGCGTGTTCGCCGACCGGGGCACCCGGGCGACCGTCTTCCGCGGCGACGACGGGCTCGACGAGATCACGCCGGCGACGACGAGCCGCGTGTGGTGGGTCGAGGACGAGGGCCGCGTGCACGAGTGGAGCCTGGACCCGGCCCGCCTCGGCGTCCCCCGGCACCCGGTGGACGCCCTGCGCGGCGCCGACGCCGAGCACAACGCCCGGGTGGCGCGCGAGCTGTTCGCCGGCTCGACCGGCGCGGTCCGCGACGCCGTGCTGCTCAACGCCGGCGTCGCCCTGGCGCTGCTGCAGGCCGGGGAGACCGGCCCCCACCCGCGCACCGAGGACGAGCTGCACGCCCACGTGCGGGCCGGGATGGACCGCGCCGCCCGCGCGCTGGACGAGGGGGCCGCCGCCGGCCTCGTCGAGCGCTGGGTCCGGGCCAGCCGCGACCTGACCACCTGACCGTCCGCCGACCCCGACGCCGGCCGCCCTGGTCCGACCCGGGCCGGTCACGTCGACCCGGGCCGGTGCCGTAGACCCGGCCGGTGCTGTGCCGTTACCCACGCAAGAACCCCCGGCCACAAGGCCGGGGGTTCTTGCGTCGACGTGGGTGGGGCTGGCTCAGACGGCCCGCTCGCCGCGGAAGTACTCGAAGGTCCAGCCCAGCAGCGACAGGACGAGGAACGGCGCGGCGACCACGACGAGCCACCAGCCGACCGCGACGCCGAGGACGGCGACGGAGATCGACAGGCCCAGCCACAGCGGCCACCAGGAGTAGGGGGCGAAGTGGCCGTAGTCACCGGTCTGGTCGGCGATCTCGCCCTCGAGGCTGTCCTCGGGGCGGGCGTCGACCGTCCGGCCGGACAGCCAGAAGAACCAGGCCACGAAGGCCGTCATCAGAGCCGTCAGGAGCAGGCCGATGATCCCGACCCACTCCCCGCCGTCGGTGAAGTAGGCGTAGATGATCCCCACGACGACGAAGAAGGGGACCAGGTAGGCGAAGACCTTGGCTTCGGACCTCACGGCTTAGCGCTCCTCTCCGGTGCGGCCACCGGTCTCGGTGCCGACGCGACCGTTCGGGTCGGTGTCGGGGCCGCCCAGCAGCTCCTCGGCGACGGACTTGTCCGGCTCGGGGGACTCCATGGTCCCGACCTCCGGGTGGTGCAGGTCGAACGCCGGCCGCTCGGAGCGGATCCGCGGGATCGACTCGAAGTTGTGCCTCGGGGGCGGGCACGAGGTGGCCCACTCCAGCGAACCGCCCCAGCCCCACGGGTCGTTCACGGTGACCTTGGGCGTCTTGAAGCTGTGCCACACGTTGTAGAAGAACGGCAGCATCGAGACGGCCAGCACGAACGAGGAGACCGTCGAGAGCTGGTTCATCCAGGTGAACCCGTCCTCGGGCATGTAGTCGGCGTACCGGCGCGGCATCCCGATGACACCCAGCCAGTGCTGGATGAGGAAGGTGCCGTGGAAGCCCAGGAAGAGGAGCCAGAAGTGCACCTTGCCCAGGGTCTCGTTGAGCATGTGGCCGGTGAGCTTGGGCCACCAGAAGTAGTAGCCGGCGAACATCGCGAAGACGACCGTGCCGAAGACCACGTAGTGGAAGTGGGCCACGACGAAGTAGGAGTCGGTGACGTGGAAGTCCAGGGCCGGGCTGGCCAGGATGACGCCCGTCAGTCCGCCGAAGAGGAAGGTCACCAGGAAGCCGACCGCCCACAGCATCGGGGTGTCCATCGAGATGGACCCCTTCCACATGGTGCCGATCCAGTTGAAGAACTTCACCCCGGTCGGGACCGCGATGAGCATCGTCATGATCGCGAAGAACTCGAGCAGGACCGCGCCGGTGGCGTACATGTGGTGCGCCCACACCGACACCGACAGGGCGCCGATCGCCATCGTGGCGAAGATCAGGGTCTTGTAGCCGAAGAGCGGCTTGCGCGAGAACACCGGGATGATCTCGGTGATGATGCCGAAGAACGGCAGCGCGATGATGTAGACCTCGGGGTGGCCGAAGAACCAGAACAGGTGCTGCCAGAGCATGGCGCCACCGTGGGACGGGTCGTAGATGTGCCACCCGAAGATGCGGTCGACCGCCATCCCGAAGAACGCGGCGGCCAGCACCGGGAAGACCATGAGGACCAGGATCGAGGTCACCAGGATGTTCCAGGTGAAGACCGGCATCCGGAACATGGTCATGCCGGGGGCGCGCATGCACACGATGGTGGTGACGAAGTTGACCGCACCGAAGATCGTGGCGAAACCGGTCACCGCCAGGCCGAGGACCCACAGGTCACCGCCGAGGCCGGGGCTGTGCGTCGGGCCGGCCAGCGGCTGGTAGGCGAACCAGCCGAAGGACGCGGCGCCCGAGGGGGTGAGGAAACCGCCGACGGCGATGAGGCTGCCGAAGAAGAACATCCAGTAGGCGAGCATGTTCAGCCGCGGGAACGCCACGTCCGGGGCGCCGATCTGCAGCGGGATGAGCGCGTTGGCGAACCCGGCGAACAGCGGGGTCGCGAACATCAGCAGCATGATCGTGCCGTGCATGGTGAACAGCTGGTTGAACTGGTCGGGGTTGTCCACGACCTGCAGACCGGGCGTGAACAGCTCGGCGCGGATGATGAGGGCCATGAGGCCGCCGACGACGAACCACGCCATCGTGGTGGCGAAGTAGAGGTTGCCGATGACCTTGTGGTCGGTGGTCGTGAGGACCTTGACGGCCAGCCGGACGAAGGAGTCCTTGTCCTCCGGCCGCCTGGGTGGGGTCAGTGCCCCCTGCGTGTCTGGTGAGGTGATGATCGCCACTGGTAGTCCTCCGCGTCAGCGTCCGGCCGGCTCGACGAGCTTGTCCTGCTGGTCGATCTGAAGTTCGTACTGGTCGAGGTCGTTGCCCAGGATGCCGGTGTTGCCGGAGTCCCGCAGGCCCTCGATGAAGGTCTCGTACTCGCCCTGGGGGACGACCTCGACCTGGAAGAGCATCTCGGAGTGGTAGGCGCCGCAGAGCTCGGCGCACTTGCCCTGGAAGACCCCCTCCTCGGTGGTCGTCACCTGGAAGATGTTGACGCGCCCGGGCACCATGTCCAGCTTCTGCAGGAACTGCGGCACCCAGAACGAGTGGATGACGTCGCGCGAGGTGAGCACGAACTCCACCCGGCTGTCGACCGGCAGGACCATCGTGGGCAGGGTCTCGGGCAGGCCCTCCTCGCCCTTGTTCAGGTCGTTGGCCTGGATGCCGGAGACGTGGACGTCCTCGTTGATGTAGTTGAAGTCCCAGCTCCACTTCTTGCCGGCGACGTTGACGACCACGTCCGGGTCGTCCTGCCGCTCCAGCATCGTGTTCTGGACCTCGACGGTCTTGCCGAAGATCGCCGCGACCATGAGGATCGGGACGACCGTGTAGAGGATCTCCAGCGGCACGTGGTAGCGGAACTGCGGGGGCAGATCGTCCTCGCTCCGGCGGCGGTAGGCGAAGACGGCCCACAGCATGAGGCCCCAGACGAGCAGGCCGATGACCAGCGCCGCGATCCAGACCGCGTTCCAGAAGAAGACGATGTCGTCGCCCGCCTCGGTCACGGGCTCGGGGAGGTAGCCCCGGGTGAAGGCCTCGCCGCAGCCGGACAGGAGCACCGCGGCCATGCCGGCGGTCGCGACCAGGCCGAACCGTCGGGCGGACCGACCGCCGGGCCTGATGTTCTCACGCCTCTGCACTGGACACCTCACACTTTCTCGGACCTTCACCGGGCATGACGTTCGCACACCTTACCGTCACCACTCGGGGATTCTCGCACGACGTGCGACGGCTTGTCGTGCATCCCGCGCCACCGTTCCGGAAGGTCCTCGGCGACCGCGGTGGACAGCATCCTCAGGTATGCCGTGCGGGGCACGTCCCGCACCCCCAGCGAGGCCAGGTGCGGGGTGGACCACTGCACGTCCACCACCCACGGCAGGCCGTCCTCGGAGAGCACCTGCACGAGCCCGACCACGGCGGCCTTGGACGCGTCGGTGACGCGCCGGAACTTGGACTCGGCGGCGAACAACCGCCCCACCGCCAGCCCGTACAGCCCGCCCACCAGGGCACCGTCCTGCCAGACCTCCACCGAGTGCGCCCAGCCGAGCTCGTGCAGACGGGTGTATGCCGTCACGAACGCCGGCGTGATCCACCGCCCGCCGCGCGCGGGGTCGGCGCACCCGGCGACCACGTCCTCGAAGGCGGTGTCCACCCGCAGCTCGAAGCCGCGCAGGGACCGGCGCAGGGACCGGGAGACGTGCAGGTCCCCCGGCAACAGGACCCCCCTCGGGTCGGGCGACCACCAGCCCAGCGGCGGCCGTCCACCCACGCCCAGGCCCATGGGGAACAGGCCCGAGCGGTAGGCCTGCAGGACCGTCCCCGGCTCCAGGTCGGCCCCGATCCCCACGAGGTCGTCCCCCGGCGTGGCGCCCTCGGCGGTGAGGTGCCACTGCGTGGGTGGCGGCTCGACGGGCATGGGCACATGGTCGCAAACCCGGGCACCCGGTGCGCGAGCGCGCCGCTCCCCGTCCCCCGCAGCTCCCCTGGCCCTCGAGGCTCCCCCTGCCCTCGCGGCATACCCCCTCGGTCCGCGGCATGCCCCCGGGACGACGAAACGCCCCCGTCCCGGCGGGGACGAGGGCGTGTCGTGCAGGCTCAGCTGAAGCTGTCGCCGCAGGCGCAGGAACTGCCCGCGTTGGGGTTGTCGATGGTGAAGCCCTGCTTCTCGATGGTGTCCGCGAAGTCGATCGTGGCCCCGTCGAGGTAGGGGGAGCTCATCCGGTCGACGACGACCTCGACGCCACCGAAGTCGGCGACCAGGTCGCCGTCGAGGGTGCGCTCGTCGAAGTACAGCTGGTAGATGAGGCCGGAGCAGCCGCCGGGCTGGACCCCGATGCGCAGGCGGAGGTCGTCGCGACCCTCCTGCGCCAGCAGGCTCTTCACCTTCTCGGAGGCCACGTCGGTCAGGGTCACGCCGTGGGTCGTGGTGCTCTGGGTGGTGTCGGTCATGCTGCGGGGTCCTCTCGCTGAGGTGGTCGGTCTGTGGAGGCAACGTCGTCGTACCGGCTGGTGTTCCCGGCCCGGGCGAGCCTTCCGGGGCCAGCCTACGTCAGGTCCGAGCCTGCTCCGACAATTCGTCGATTCGTCGTTTTCCTGGGCGGGTCCGCGGCGCGACGGATCAGGCGCGGGGCGGCGGGGTCCACGTCCGGGCGACCCGGGCAGCGGTCGCGCCCAGGTCCTCCCCGGCGCGGGGCTCGTAGCTGCCGCTGACCCCCAGGGCCATCCCCTCCCGTCGCCCGACGGCCACCTCCCCCGCGAGCACGACCGTCGGGGTGGCGGTCTCCAGCGCGGCCCGCGCGGTCTCGGCGACGACGCCGTCGTGGACGGTCGCCCCGTCGTAGGCGGTCGTCACCAGGACGAGCAGCGAACCGGGCAGGCGCCCGCGCAGGCCGAGCTCGTCGAGCAGCAGCCTGGCCCCCGGGACCGTGCGCGCACCGAGCAGCTGCAGCGCGTAGCCCACGCCGCCTCCGGCACCGGCCCCCGCCTCGCGCTCGGGGCGGCGCGGCAGGCCGGTGAGCAGGTCCCGGGCGGGCGGCAGGACCTGGTTGACCCGGTCGCTGAGGCGGCCCAGCCCGCCCTCGAGCCGCTGGGAGACCTCGGGGGCCACGCCGTGGTGCTCGGTCAGCAGGGCGCTGGCGCCGCCGAAGCCCAGCAGGGTCGCCTCCGTCGTCGTGGCGAGGACGAGGTGGACGCCGCCCCACTCTGCGCGGACCGCGGGCAACCGGGCCAGGTCCTCCCCCGCACCCAGGGCGGTGAGCAGGCCGAGGCCGCCGTCGTGGCAGGCCAGCGGGCCCACGCCGACGACGATCCGGTCCGCCCCCGCGCCCCGCGCGGCGGTGAGGAGCGCACCCACGCCGGCACTCGTCATACCCTCCGGGTCGCGGAGCGACTCGTTGTCTATCAGGTGCCGTCCGCAGGCCTGGGCGGTGTCGAGGTATGCGGTGCGCGTCCCGTCGCGCTCGACGAGCGCGATCCCGGCGGGCACCTCTCCCCCGGCGGGTCCGGGGACGACGACCGGGTGGACGGTCCCGCCCAGCGTGCGTGCCACGGCCTCGGCGAACCCGGCTCCCCCGGCGTGGCTGGCGTGCGCCTCGACCGTGGCGTGCGTCGCGGTGGCGGACCACCCGGCGGCGGCCTGCTCGGCGGCCTCGTGCGGGCCGAGGTCGCCGAAACCCTCGGCCACCACGACGACGCGGGGTCCGGCCGGTGCCATGGTCAGGCGTAGACCATCTGCATCGCCTCGCGCACCTCGTCGAGGGTGGCGTCGGCGACCGCGTTGGCCCTGGCGTTGCCCTCGGCGAGGAGGCGGCGCAGCTCGGCGGGGTCGGCGTCGAGCTCGGCGCGGCGGGCGCGGACGGGCGCGAAGTACTCGTTGACCGCCTCGGTGACGAGCTTCTTCAGCGTTCCCGAACCGCCGTCGCCGATCTCCTCGGCGACCGCGCGGGGGTCGCGGCCGGTGGTCAGGCCGGCGATCTGCAGGAGGTTCGACACGCCGGGGCGCGCCTGCGGGTCGTAGGTGATGTGCCGGTCGGAGTCGGTGACCGCCTTCTTGAGCACCTTGGCGGTCTCGTCGGCGCTCATCCGCAGCTCGATGGTGTTGCCGCGCGACTTGCTCATCTTGGTGCCGTCGGTGCCGAGCAGGTTGGGCACCTCGGAGAGCAGGGCGTCGGGGGCCGGGAAGACCGGCGCGCTCTTGTCGCCGGCGCGGCCGTAGCGCTCGTCGAACCGCCGGGCGACGACGCGGGTCTGCTCCAGGTGGGGCAGCTGGTCCTTGCCGACCGGCACGACGTTGGCCTTGCAGAAGAGGATGTCGGCGGCCTGGTGGACCGGGTAGGTGAGCATGAGCCCGCTCATCGGCCGGCCGCCCGTCGCCTCCTGCTCGGCCTTGACGGTGGGGTTGCGCCGCAGCTCGCTGTCGGTGACCAGGGATAGGAACGGCAGCATGAGCTGGTTGAGCGCCGGGACCTGGGAGTGGGCGAAGATCGTCGTCCGGGCCGGGTCGAGGCCGATGGCGAGATAGTCGGCCAGCAGGCTGAAGACGCGCTCCTGCATGAGGTCGACGCCGTCGCGGTCGGTGATGACCTGGTAGTCGGCGATGAGGACGAAGGTGTCCACGCCCTTGTCCTGCAGGGCGACGCGGTTGCGCAGGGACCCGAAGTAGTGGCCCAGGTGCAGGTGGCCGGTGGGCCGGTCGCCGGTCAGCATCCGGAACTGACCGGGGTCGGTCTCCAGCTGGCGCTCGATCTCGGCGCTGCGGGCCACGCTGCGGGCGAGCGAGGCGGCGGAGGTGGAGTCGGCCAGGGCCTCGGAGCTGTCGTCCAGGGGGGTCACGGGTGCGTCGGTCACGGGGACCGATGCTACGGGACGGGACGCGCTATGATGGTCGTCACGTCAGCCCCGGGGAGGGGGCCCTCCGAGGTTGGCAGCGGCCGCGCTGTGGCCGATGTCTCAGGTGAACTCTGGGCGCAGGCTGTGCGCAGAGGCTTGACCCGGGGGCACCGGACGCTACAGTGAGGCCAGCGCCCGTGCTACCACCCAGTGTCGACAAGGGGAACCAACAGTGACTTCTCAGCAGACCGGTGGGCTCAAGCCCACCCGTAGGACCTTGGTCAAGGGGGCTGCATGGAGCGTCCCCGTCGTGGCGATGGGGCAGACCGCCCGAGCACAGGACGCGGCCTGCTCGCCCTTGTCGTGCCCGTGCCTCACAGTGGACACCACCGCCGATGCTTGCCGCTGCCCGGGCCAGAGCGCCGATGGCTATGAGTTCGCCTACTTCATGGACGTCTGCTTCTACAGCGACTGCACCACGGACACCACAGTGACGGTGACCCGGGTCTACACCAATGTCGACCTCGGCCTTGAGGCGCCTCAGACTCTCCTCGTTCCGGCTGGAGGCTTCGCTTGCCTGACGCAGGACGTCTGGTACTCCTCCAACAGCAACGTCAACGTCAACGTGGACTTCTTTATCGGTGACGCGTCCGACAACATCCTGACGCTGGGATTCAAGGCCCCCGTGCAGGAGTGCACCAACTGCGCAGGCACGACCGCGTCCACTGATGAGGCCACCGAGTCGGCGCGGATTTCCAGCACGGAAGCCGACGCCCAGGAGGAGGCCACAGCAGTCGAGCCTGCCCCAACTACGGTCGAGCCGGCTCCGGCGGAATCCACCACCGACCAGGCCGAGACCACGGCTGGCCCGACCGGCTGACAACGCCTTACCGAGAAGGCCCCCGAACCGCAACGGTTCGGGGGCCTTCTCGCGTCCGGGGCGCCGGGCGCAGCAGTCAGCGCATCGACTCCCGGCCCGCCGGCTCGTCCCACACGGAGGTGTCCGGTCCCTTCGGCACGACGCCGGTCGGGTTGATGTCCAGGTGCGTGGCGTAGTAGTGCGCCTTGATGTGGTCGAAGTTCACCGTCGAGCCGAAGTCCCACGTCTGCCACAGGTCACGCGCGTACGCCCACAGCGCCGGCATCTCGGTCAGCTTCTGCCGGTTGCACTTGAAGTGCCCGTGGTAGGCCGCGTCGAAGCGCACCAGCGTCGGCCACAGCCGGATGTCGGCCAGGGTCAGCTGCTCCCCCACGAGGTACCGCTGACCTGAGAGCCGCTCCTCCAACCAGTCCATCCGCGCCCACAGCGCGTCGTAGGCCTTCTCGTAGGCCTCCTGCTTCCCGGCGAAACCGCACTTGTAGACCCCGTTGTTGAGGTCGTGGTAGACGAGCTGGTTGACCTCCTCGATCTCCTCGCGCAGGTGCTCGGGCCACAGGTCCGGGGCGTCGGGACGCCGGTGCTCGTCCCACTCGGTGACGAAGTCCTTGACGATCTGGTCGAAGTCGTTGGTCACCACCATCCGCGTCCGCGTGTCCACGACCGCCGGCACCGTGACGCCCGACTCCGGGTAGCCGTCCGGCCGCGCGTCGTAGGCGTCCTTGAGCTTGGGGATGTCGAGCACCGGGTCGACGCCGCCGGGGTCCAGGTCGAAGGTCCAGCTGTCCTCGTCATGCACCGGTCCGGCGACCGCCATCGAGATCACGTCCTCCAGCCCCATGAGCTTGCGGGTCAGGATCGTCCGGTGTGCCCACGGGCACGCCCTCGACACCGCGAGGCGGTAGCGGCCCGGCTCCACGGCATACCCGTCCCGCCCGTCCTTGGTGATCCGGGTCTCGATGTAGCGGGCCTTGCGCTCGTAGCTGTCCTGCACGTACGCGCCGGTGCCGCCCTGCTCGGTCGTCTGGTCCTCACTCATGCGTGCCATCCTCGCCCAGAGCACCGAGGCGTTCCAGCAGAAGGGCCTCGGCGATGCACACCCGCTCGAACTCGCCCAGGTGCAGGCTCTCGTTCGCCGCGTGCGCCCGGGTGTCGGGGTCCTCGACGCCGGTGACGAGGATCGCCGCGTCCGGGAAGCGCTCGGCGAAGGCCGCGACGAACGGGATCGACCCGCCGACGCCGATGTCGACCGGCTCGGTCCCGTCCCACGCGTCGCGGAAGGCGGCACGCGCCGCGTCGTACACCGGCCCCTGTGCGTCCGCGGCGAACCCGCGCCCGTCGTCGTCGTGGGTCACCGTCACCTGACACCCCCAGGGGGCGTTCGTCTCGAGGTGGTGGACCAGAGCCTGGTATGCCGTGCGCGGATCCTCCGCGGGGTGGATCCGCATCGACAGCTTGGCCCGGCCCACGGGGGTGAGCAGGTTGGCGGCCTTGTCCACCGACGGGGCGTCGATGCCGATGACCGTCATCGAGGGCTTCGTCCACTGGCGCGACAGGATCGACCCGGTGCCGATCGGCTGGACGCCCTCGGCGAGGCTGGAGTCGCGCCGCAGGTCCTCCTCGGAGTAGTCCAGGTCGGCGGCCTCGCTGCTCATCAGCCCCTCGACGGCGACGTCGCCGTGCTCGTCGTGCAGGGTCGCCACCAGCCGGCACAGGGCGGTGAGGCCGTCGGGGACCGGACCGCCGTAGAGACCGGAGTGGACCCCGTGGTCCAGCGCCCGGACCTCGACCACCGCGCGGACCAGGCCGCGCAGGGTCGTGGTGAGCGCGGGGACGCCGATCTTCCAGTTGTGCGAGTCCGCCAGGACGATCGCGTCGCAGGCAAGCCGGTCGCCGTGGCGCTCGAGGATGCGCGGCAAGCTATCGGAGCCGACCTCCTCCTCCCCCTCGACGAAGACGGTCACGCCGACCGGCGGCCGGTCACCGTGGGCCCGGAGCGCGGCCACGTGCGCCATCACGCCGGCCTTGTCGTCGGCCACGCCCCGGCCGTAGAGCCGCTCCCCCACCAGCGTCGGCTCGAAGACCGGGGTGTCCCAGTCGGCCTCGTCGCCGGGCGGCTGCACGTCGTGGTGGGCGTAGAGCAGGACGGTCGGCGATCCCTGCGGACCGGGGCGGTGGCCGATGACGGCGGGACGGCCGCCCTCGCGGACGATCTCGACCTCCATCCCCTCGGCGCGCAGCAGGTCGGCGACGGTCTCGGCGCTGTCCTCCACGTGCCGCTGGTCGAAGGAGTCGAGCGAGACCGAGGGGATGCGGGTCAGCGCCTCCAGGTCGGAGCGGACGCCGGGCAACAGGTCGCGCACGCGGGCGGCCAGCTCCTGGGTGCGCTCGGGAGAGGTGTGGTGGCTCATGCACCCGACCCTAGGGTGCGCCCCGGTGCCTGGCAGGGGCGGGTGGCGCGGCCGCATACACTGGGTCGGTGCTGTTCGGGAAGAAGACGACGGAGACCGCCACGTCCACCACGACCTCGGTGGAGCCGGTCGGCGACCCGTCGCGCCCCTCCGGCAAGGGGCGTCCGACCCCCAAGCGGCGCGAGGCCGAGGCGGCCAACCGGCGCCCGCTCGTGACCGGCAGCACCAAGGGGAGGTCGCCGGAGGAGAAGCAGAAGATCCGGGAGCAGCGCGCCCGGGTCCGGGAGGGGATGCTGCGCGGCGAGGAGAAGTACCTGCCGCCGCGCGACCGGGGTCCGGAGCGTCGGTTCCTGCGCGACGCGGTCGACCGCCGGTGGAACATCGGCGAGATCCTGCTGCCGGTGATGATCCTCATCCTGGCGCTGTCGCTCCTGCCCTTCGGCTGGGCGCAGAACGGGATGTTCCTGTCGGCCTACGCCCTGATGCTCTTCGGCATCATCGACTCCTGGCTGCTGTGGAAGCGCACCAAGAAGGACTTCGTCGCCGAGTTCGGGCACGAGCCGGCCAAGGGGTCGGCCTGGTACGTCGTGCTGCGCGCCTTCCAGATGCGCGGCTCGCGCATCCCGCGACCGGCGGTCGACCGCGGCGCGGACCTCGTCCGGCGCTGACGACCCGGGCGCGCCTGCTCGTCACCCGCGCCGGCTAATCAGACCGGCGCCTGCGTCATCCCTGCGCGCCTGCTCGTCACACGCGCCCGCCGTCAGACCGGCGATTGGGCCATCCCTGCGCGACTGCTCGTCACACCGGCGACACGCCCGGCCGGATCGACCCCTGGGGTGCACGTGAACCCGTCAGGTCGAGTCGCCCGTGCGTGTCCCGACTCTCCGCGTCACTCCGCGGCCGGGCTCAGGCTCATCGGCCCGTAGACGACGTCCTCGTCGCGCTTCAGCGTCACCGCCTGCACCCCGGCGTCGGCCAGCGTGCCCCACTCCTGGGACAACCACGCCTCGGCGTCCGCCTGGGTCGGGAAGGTCACCGACGCCATGCCCAGGTCGCTCACCGGTGTGCCGTCGGCCTGCTCGTAGCTCCACGTCCAGCTCTCGCTCATGGGCCCACCGTAGGCGGATCGGTGCAGCCTGACCATCCGGCGGCGGTCGACCTCACCGTCCGGTGGCCTTGGGACGTCCCCGTCGGCGGCGTCCACCTCCGGTGGTCGACCTGCCGACGTCGGTGCCGCTCACTAGGCTGACGACGAGGCGGGTCGACCCGGGCCCGCCACGACGAAGGGACGACCATGCTCGAGGACCTCATGCGCGCCATCCCGACCGACCAGCTCGCGCAGCGGGTCGGTGCCAGCGAGGACGAGACCCGCGAGGCCGTGCGCACCGCGCTGCCCGCCCTGGTCGCCGGTCTCGGCGCCAACGCCCAGCAGCCGCAGGGGGCCGCGTCGCTGCTGGACGCGCTGGGCCAGCACCAGGACGACCTCGCCGACGACCCGCGGGTGGACGCCGTCGACGAGCAGGACGGTGAGAAGATCGTCAGCCACGTCTTCGGCGGCCGGACCGACGACGTCGCCCAGCAGCTCGGTGGCCTCGGCGGCCCGCAGACCTCGGCGCTCGTGCGCCGGCTGCTGCCGATCCTCGCGCCGATCGTGCTCTCCTGGCTGGCCAAGCAGGTCAGCGGCCGGGCGGGTGGCGGCCTCGGGGATGGTGGCGGCGGACGGACGACCGACATGGGTGGCGGCCGTAGCAGGGACACCGGTGGCGGTGGCGCCGGCACGACGGACGGGCCGTTCGGACGGATGGACGGTGAGCGGGACGCACCCGTCGACGTCGACCTCCCCCGGGGCGACCGCGACGGCACGGCCGACGCCCGGCGCCCCGGCGGCCAGGGCGGGGACCTGACCTCGGTGCTGCAGGACGTCCTCGGCGGCGCGCTCGGTGGTGCGACCGGTCGGGGGCAGCAGTCCCAGGGTGGCGGTTCGATCCTCGGCGACGTGCTCGGCGGCATCCTCGGCCGCCGCTGACGGACCGCCCCGGGGCGTCCAGGGGCGGGGTGCGGGTCGCTATGCTGTGCCCACCGCGCCCCCGCCCGTCCCGTCCCCCGTGGCCGTCTGGTGCGCCGGTGCGCACGCGAGCGAGACCGACCGAGGAGACGCTGCCCATGACGACGACCCTGGTGATCGGTGGCCCCCGCAACGGGACGGCCCGGCACGCCCGTTCCCTCTTCTCCGGACACCCGCAGGTGACCTGCGTGGTGACCGCGGACGAGGACGGGGCGGACCAGGGTCCTGGCACGCCCGACGGGTGGCGCGTCGTGCGCACCCGGGACCTCAGCCGCGCGCTCCTCGGCTCCCGCCACCCGGTGCTGGTGGACGACCTCACCTGCTGGCTCCGCGGCATCCTCGACGACCAGCAGCTCTGGGACGACCCGGCCGCCGCCCACGAGACGGTGGAGGACCGGCTCGCCGAGCTCACGGTGGCGGCCAGCGCGATGCCCTTCGACGTGATCGTGCTCAGCGCCGAACCCTCGTGGTCGCCCCGCCCCACCGACGACCGTGACGCCCTGTTCGTCGACCTGCTCGAGCACACCAACGAACGGGTCTCCGCCGTCAGCGGCCAGGTCCACGCCGTCCTGGCCGGCCGCGTGCTGGACCTCAGCGACGCGGCGCTCGTCGGCCGCTGACCGACAGCTCCGTCACCGGCACGCACGGCGGCCCCGGACCTCTCGGTCCGGGGCCGCCGCTGGTGCCGGGCAACCCTCCGGCGTCGGCGTGGAGGAGCTACTCCGCGGCCCGACCGTGCGCGCCGAACCAGGCGGACGCCTTCTGCGCCGGCGCCCAGTCCGGCGACGCCTCGACCGGCCCGGCACCGCACGCGCCCTCCACCACGTCGGCCGGGTGGGACGGACCACCGACCGCGACGGCCATCCCACCGGCCCCCAGGACCCCGGCCAGCGCTCCGGCGGAGACGCTGGCGAGGATCCGGCGACGAACTGCTGCGTCCATCTCTGCCATCTCCTTGATCGCCCCCCGCCCGGGGCTCGTCGCCCGGACCGTCGGGGTGCAGCTGGTGCTGCACCTCCACCGTGCGACGGCACGCCACCCCGGGGAAATACGAGGAACGGAGCATTACGCGCTTGCGCGTATGGCGTCGGCCGCGCGGTCGGTCCTACCCTGGAACCTGCTGCAGGAACGCCGTCGCCGGCGGACGGCGCAGCGACGTTGCGAGGTGAGGACATGGGAAGCAGGGGCGTCAGCGCACACGACATCGCCCTGTTGCAGGACATCCTCGACCTGGCCCGGCCAGGTCGGCACCCGCCGGGCCGGGACACCGTGTTCGCGATGCTCACCCGGGTCGAGCAGCTCATCGGCAGCGACTGGATCAACTTCCAGGACATGCACGTGGGTCCTCGGTTCTGGCGCAGCTGGGTGCAGTTCACCTCCCACGGCGAGCAGGGATGGCTCGCCGGCACGGACCTGGCGACCTTCGACGACGGGTCCGCGGGCGCCGAGCTGCTCGACCGGTACTGGTGGCAGCTGAACTGCAGCCTCGTGGACCGTACCGGCCAGGCGAGCGTCACCTCGAGCTGCTCGAGCTACGGCGAGCGGGCCTGGGCCGAGCACCCCGCGAACAAGGAGTACCTCCACACCGTGGACGAGATCCTCCTGGCCTACCCCTTCGGCGGGACCGGAGGTTCGCTGCGCATCCTGGCCGGGCGCGACGAGGGCCGCCCCTTCACCGAACGCGAGACGGTGCTGATGGAGCTGCTCCTGCCACACCTGCGACCGCTCCTGGAGGCCACCCTCGCCACGGAGGTGGGCGGGCAGCGGCCCGTGCGCCAGGAGCGAGTCCCGCTGACCGCACGGCAGCGCGAGATCATGCACCTCGTCGCGGCCGGGATGTCGAACCGGCAGGTCGGACGACAGCTCGGCCTGTCGGAGAACACGGTGCGCAAGCACCTGGAGAACGCCTACGTCCGGCTCGGGGCGCAGAGCCGCACCGAGGCGGTCGCGTGGCTGCGGGATCTGGAGGCCGCCGGGGTCGGCGTCGGCTGACCGGCCGGGCCGGGGTCGGCCGACCGGCCGGGCCGGGGTCGGTCCGGCCTGACCGGGACGGTCAGGAGCTGGCGCCGCCCTCCACGAACGGCGGCTTCTTCACCTGCGCCGCGACCTGACGGCCGCGCACGTCGATCGTCACCTCGTCACCCTCGGTGACCCCGCGGTCGAGCAGGGCGAGCGCGATCCCCTGCTTCAGCGTCGGTGAGAACGTGCCGGAGGTGACCTCACCGATCGTGGTGCCCTCGGCGTCGAGCACCGCGCACCCGGCCCGCGGGATCCCCCGGCCGGTGACGAGCAGACCGCCGCCGAGCCGGGACTCCTTGGCCTCCCGCTGCGCGGCCAGCGCCTCCTTGCCCCAGAACGCGTCCTTCTTCCAGCCCACGGCCCAGCCGGTCCGCGCCATCACGGGCGTGATCTCGCGCGAGAGCTCGTTGCCGTGCAGGGCGTAGCCCATCTCGGTGCGCAGCGTGTCCCGCGCCCCGAGGCCGCAGGCCAGCCCCTCGAGCGGGGTCATCGCCTCGACCAGGGCGTCCCAGACCTCCTCGGCGTCCTGCACGCCGCACACCACCTCATACCCCTTCTCCCCGGTGTACCCGGTGCGGCAGACGGTGACCGGCCGGTCGCGCCAGGTGGTGTCGACGAAGCTCATGTAGTCGTGCAGGACCGGCAGGCCGGCGGCCTCCATCGCCTCGTCGACGCGCGGGCCCTGCACGGCGAGGATCGCGTAGGCCTCGTGCACGTTCTCCACGGTGACGCCCTCGGGCGCGGCCTCGACCAGCCGGCGCACCACCTCGGCGGTGTTGGCCGCGTTGGGGATGAGGAACACGTCCTCGTCCGAGCGCAGGTAGGCGATGAGGTCGTCCACGACCCCGCCGTCCTCGTCGCAGCACATCGTGTACTGCGCCTTGCCCGGCTCGATCCGCTCCAGGTCGTTGGTCAGACAGCGGTTGAGGAAGTCCTTGGCCCCCGGCCCGCTGACCCGCGCGTTGCCCAGGTGCGAGACGTCGAAGATGCCGACCCGCTCGCGCACGGCGGTGTGCTCCGCGACGACCCCCCCGCCGGGGTACTCGATGGGCATCGACCACCCGGAGAAGTCGGCCATCTTGGCGCCGAGCGCGGTGTGGCGGCGGTGCAGCGGGGACGTCTTCGTCGTGGAGTCGCTCATGCTGGGCAGCCTAGCGCCGAGCACCGTCGGAGGGGTGGCTTACCCTCGTGGGGAACTGACCGGACGAACCGACGAAGGACGTTGCTCGATGGCCGAGAACCGCCGCACCACGCTCACGCTCACCGACCAGGATCCGGCCGCGGTGCAGGCCGACGTCCTGGTCCTGGCCGCCACCAAGGACGACGGGCAGGTGAACCTCGTCGCCGACGCCCTCCCGGAGGAGACGGCCGGGCACGTGCAGTCCGCCCTCACCGCCCTCGGCGCCGAGGGGGGCGCGGAGGAGACCACCCGGCTCACGGCAGTCCCCGGCGTCTCCGCGGAGCTCGTCGTCGTCGTGGGTATGCCGTCGGGCCCGGCCTCCCGGACCGAGCGCCTCCGGCGCGCGGCCGGGGTCGCCGCCCGGGCCCTGGGCGGGAAGGAGTCGGCCGCGTTCGCCCTGGGCCAGTCCTCGACCGAGGAGGCGGTGGCGGTGGGCAGCGGTGCCGTGCTCGGCGCGTACACCTTCGCCGAGCACCACGGGGTCGGCAAGGCCGAGTCGGCCAAGCCGGCCCTGGGCCGGGCCGTGGTCCCCGGCGTGCCGGCCGAGGAGGTGGAGACCGCGACCGCGCAGGCCCGGGCCGTCGTGGACGCCGTCCGCTACGCCCGCGACCTGGTCAACACCCCGCCGAACCTGCTCTACCCCGAGTCCTTCGCCGAGAGCGTGACGGAGCGGGCCGCCGGCTCCTCCGTCGAGGTCGAGGTCTGGGACGCCGAGCGGCTGCAGCAGGAGCGCTGCGGCGGCATCCTCGGCGTCGGGCAGGGCTCCGGCCGGGGGCCGCGCCTGGTCACCCTGCGCTACGAGCCGGAGGGTGCCGGCAAGCATCTGGCCCTGGTCGGCAAGGGCATCACCTTCGACTCCGGCGGCCTGTGCATCAAGCCCGGCGCCTCAATGGTGACGATGAAGATGGACATGGCCGGTGCCGCCGCCTGCGCGGCGGCCGTGGTCGCCATCGCCGAGCTCGGCCTGCCGGTGCGGGTCACGGCATACCTCTGCCTGGCCGAGAACATGCTGGGCGAGCTGGCGCAGCGCCCGGGCGACGTGGTCACCATGCGCGACGGGCGCACGGTGGAGATCATCAACACCGACGCCGAGGGGCGCCTGGTCATGGCCGACGGGCTGGCGCTGGCGACCGAGCAGGGTCCCGACGCGATCGTCGACGTGGCCACGCTGACCGGTGCCTGCATCATCGCGCTGGGCGACCGGACGATGGGCGTCATGGGCAACGACGACGCGCTGCGCGAGCAGGTCGTCGAGCTGGGCAACGAGGTCGGGGACACCGCCTGGCCGCTGCCGCTGCCCGAGGAGATCCGGCCCAGCCTGGACACCGTCGTGGCCGACCTCAAGCACACCGGCGAGCGGTCGGCGGGCGCGAGCGTGGCGGCGACCTTCCTGCAGGAGTTCGTCGGCAAGCGCGGCGAGGGCGAGGAGGCCGAGCAGATCCCGTGGGCGCACCTGGACATCGCCGGGCCGGCGTTCAACGAGAAGACGCCGTGGGGCTACGTGCCCAAGGGCGGCACCGGCGCGGCCGTGCGCACGCTCGTGGAGCTGGCGCGGAGCTACGCGCGCTGAGCGCGGGCGCCGCGGCGCATTCGTGGCAACAGTCTCGTCCCGGCCACCGTGGCGCCGTCGCCATGACACGCACGAGGGGCACCGTCCGGTCCGGACGGTGCCCCTCGCGGCCTTCTCGGACGAGGTCCGCTCAGCCGCTCTTGCGGCGGAACATCTGCTGGGTCCCGGAGGTCTTCGCGTCGCGGGCGCCACCGACCTTGCCGCGCTCGGAGTGGTCCGAGACGTCGGTCCCGGCGTGGGCCTGCTTCTTGGCGAGAGCCTCACGGAACTTGGCCTTGACGTCGTCCGTGGCCTGGGAATCACTCATCGGCCACCTCCTTCTGTGCGGGGACTGGACGGGCTCAGCCTCCCACCTCGGTGACACGGCTGTCACGCGGATATCGCGGGCGCCGGCAAGGGGAGGTCGAACGAGTGCACGTGTCGTGACGGCCCGGCGCCCGGTCCGGGCGGCCCGCGCGTGCACTCGTTCGGCCCGACCCGCCGCTCCCCCGACCCGGGTGGCAGGATGTGGCCCATGCCGACATCGACGTACGACATCGTGATCCTCGGTGCCGGGAGCGGGGGTTACGCCTGCGCCCTGCGTGCCGCCCAGCTAGGGCTGACGGTCGCCCTGGTCGAGGAGGACAAGGTGGGCGGCACCTGCCTGCACCGCGGCTGCATCCCCACCAAGGCGCTGCTGCACACCGCCGAGGTCGCCGACATGGCCCGCGACAGCGAGCGGTACGGTGTCCTCGCCAGCCTCGAGGGCGTCGACATGGCCAGGGTCCACACCTACAAGGACGGCGTGGTCGGGCGGCTCTACAAGGGGCTGCAGGGGCTGGTCAAGGCCGCCGAGAACGTCGAGCTGGTCACCGGCACCGGGCGCCTGACCGCCAAGGACACCGTGACCGTGGGTGACCGCGAGCTCACCGGGCGCACCGTCGTGCTGGCCACCGGCTCCTACGCCAAGACCCTCCCGGACGTGCCGATCGGCGGTCGGATCATGACCAGCGACCAGGCCCTGACGCTCGAGGAGGTCCCGCAGCACGCGATCGTCCTCGGCGGCGGCGTCATCGGCGTCGAGTTCGCCTCGGCCCTGCGCAGCTTCGGGGCGGAGGTGACCGTGGTCGAGGCGATGGACCGGCTGGTCGCCATGGAGGACCCGGCCGTCTCCAAGACGGTGGAGCGCGCCTACAAGAAGCGGGGTATGAAGATCCGCACCGGGGCAAAGGTGACCGGCACCTCCCAGGACGAGCAGGGGGTCAGGGTCGAGCTGGAGGGTGGGGACGTCCTGGAGGGCGACCTGCTCCTTGTCGCGGTCGGCCGCGGCCCGCGCACCGAGGGCATGGGCTACGAGGAGGTCGGGGTCGAGCTCGACCGCGGTTTCGTCCCGACCGACGAGCGCCTGCGGACCAACGTCGAGGGTGTCCGCGCCGTCGGCGACCTCGTCCCCGGCCCCCAGCTGGCCCACCGCGGCTTCGCGCACGGCATCTTCGTCGCCGAGGACGTCGCCGGTCTGGAGCCGGCGCCGGTCGAGGACCACCTGGTCCCCAAGGTCACCTACTCCGACCCCGAGATCGCCTCGGTGGGGCTCTCCGAGGCCCAGGCCCGGGAGAGGTGGGGCGAGGAGGTCGCGACCTACGAGTACAACCTCGGCGGCAACGGCAAGTCCCAGATCCTGGGGACGGCCGGTTTCGTCAAGCTCGTGCGCTCGGGCCCCGACGGCCCCGTCGTCGGCGTCCACATGGTCGGCGCGCGGATGGGTGAGCAGGTCGGCGAGGCCCAGCTCATCGTCGGCTGGGAGGCCCTGCCCGAGGACGTCGCGCAGTTCGTCCACGCCCACCCCACCCAGAACGAGGCCCTCGGCGAGGCCCACCTGGCCCTCGCCGGCAAGCCCCTGCACGCCCATGCCTAGCCGCCCCGCCACCGGGTGCGCCTGACCTGACCCGACGCCAGCCCGCACCGTAGACTGCAAACCCCCGCCACGAGGAGAGACAACAGATGTCGGAACGCGTATCGATGCCGGCCCTCGGTGAGTCCGTCACCGAGGGGACAGTGACCCGTTGGCTCAAGGAGGTCGGCGACAGCGTCGCGGTCGACGAGCCGCTGCTGGAGGTCTCGACCGACAAGGTCGACACCGAGATCCCCTCCCCCGTGGCCGGTGTGCTGCTGGAGATCCTCGCCCAGGAGGACGACACCGTCGAGGTCGGCGCCGACCTGGCCGTCGTCGGTGAGGAGGGTGAGTCCGCCGGCAGCGGGGACTCCTCCGACGACGCGCAGGCCGACGAGGCCGAGGAGGCCGACGCGGCACCCGAGGCCGAGGCTCCCGCCGAGGAGCCCGCGGACGAGCCGGCCGAGGAGCCCGCCGACGAGACTGCCGAGGAGCCCGCCTCCGACGAGGACGCCGAGGAGTCCGCGCCCGCGGAGTCCGGTTCCGGGGGTTCCGGTGGTGGCGGTGGTGAGGTCTCCGGTGGGGAGACCGTGACCATGCCGGCGCTCGGTGAGTCCGTGACCGAGGGCACCGTCACCCGCTGGCTCAAGGCCGAGGGCGACGAGGTCGAGGTGGACGAGCCGCTGCTGGAGGTCTCGACGGACAAGGTCGACACCGAGATCCCCTCCCCCGTGGCCGGCGTGCTGAGCAAGATCATCGCCCAGGAGGACGAGACCGTCGAGGTCGGCGGGGAGCTGTGCATCGTCGGGGGCGAGTCCTCCGGCGGGTCCTCCGGCGGGGGCGGTGAGCAGGCCTCCGCGCAGGAGGATGCAAAGAAGGACACGTCGTCCAGCTCCGACGAAGGTGCCTCCGACGAGGGTGCCTCCGACGAGGGTGCCTCCGACGAGGGTGCCTCCGACGCGAGCGACAACGCGGAGGACCGCGAGGACGCGGCGCAGTCCGCCGACAGCGACCTGGCCGAGGAGACCGAGGTCCAGGAGGAGGCCGCTCAGGAGTCGCAGACCAAGTCCGAGACGGGCGAGGCCAACGACGACGCCGCCGAGATGGAGGAGCCCGAGCCGGCCGTCGGTGTGGGCGTCTCCTCCTCCGAGAGCGGCACCTCCTCGCACAAGGACGTCTCCGACGTCCCTGCCCCCGGTGACGGTGGCCAGGCCGGGGAGAAGACCCAGCAGCAGCAGGACGTCAGCGCCTACGTGACGCCGCTGGTCCGCAAGCTCGCGGCCCAGCACGGCGTCGACCTCAACGCTCTCGAGGGCACCGGGGTCGGCGGACGCATCCGCAAGCAGGACGTCCTCGACGCGGCCAAGGCGAAGGAGGCCGAGCAGGCCGCCCCCGCCGAGGAGGCCGCTCCCGAGCCTGCGTCCGCCCCCGCGGCGGAGAAGCCGGCCGACAAGCCGGCGGCGAAGGCGGCCGGCGGCGATCCGGACGCCAAGCGCGGCACGACCGAGAAGATGTCCCGCCTGCGCAAGGTCATCGCCAGCCGTATGGTCGAGTCCCTGCAGGTCAGCGCCCAGCTCACCACGGTGGTCGAGGTCGACGTGACCAAGGTGGCGCGTCTGCGTCGGCGTACGAAGGACGACTTCCTGAAGCGGGAGGGCACCAAGCTCTCGTTCATGCCGTTCTTCGCCCTGGCCGCGGTCGAGGCGCTCAAGGCGCACCCGATCGTCAACGCCAGCGTGGAGGAGGACTCGATCCAGTACCACGCCTCCGAGCACCTCGGCGTCGCGGTCGACACCCCGCGCGGCCTGCTGGTGCCGGTCATCAAGGACGCCGGCGACCTCAACATCGCCGGGCTCGCCCGCAAGATCGCCGACCTGGCCGAGCGGACCCGCGACAACAAGGTCACCCCGGACGAGCTGTCCGGCGGCACGTTCACGCTGACCAACACCGGGTCGCGCGGTGCGCTGTTCGACACCCCGATCATCAACCAGCCCAACGTCGCCATCCTCGGCACCGGCGCGGTCGTCAAGCGCCCGGTCGTCGCGGTCGACGAGGACGGGATGGAGACGATCGCGATCCGCGACATGGTCTACCTGGCGCTGAGCTACGACCACCGCGTGGTCGACGGGGCCGACGCCGCCCGCTTCCTCAACACGATGAAGGAACGCCTCGAGGACGCGAGCTTCGAGGTATGAGGTGACGCAGGCACCGGCGCCCTCCGGGCGCACGGTCGCCGTCACCGGCGCCAGCGGGCTCATCGGCTCCGCCCTGTCGAGCACGTTGCTGGGGCGCGGCGACCAGGTGGTCCACCTGGTCCGCCGCGCCCCGCGCGCGCCCGGTCACCCCGCGCTGCCCTCCGGGGTGTTCGAGCGGGCGTGGCAGCCGGGTGCCGAGCTGGCCCCCGACGTGCTCGACGGCGTCGACGCGGTGGTGCACCTGGCCGGGGCCGGGATCGGCGACAAGCGGTGGACCACGGCGCGCAAGAAGCTCCTGCGGGACTCGCGGATCGACGGCACGGGCACGATCGCCCGGGCGGTCGCCGCCCGCCCCGAGGGTGCGCGACCCCGTCTGCTGTCCGCCTCCGGCGTCGGCTACTACGGCGAGCGGCGGGACGACGTCCTCACCGAGACGAGCGATCTGGGCGAGGGTTTCCTGGCCGACCTGTGCCACGACTGGGAGACCGCCACCTGGCCCGCGGAGAAGGCCGGCGCCCCGGTGGCCCACCTGCGCACCGGGATCGTGCTGACCCGGCGCAGCGGGGCCCTGGCCAAGCTGATGCCGCTGGCCGTGCTGGGGCTCGCCGGACCGCTCGGCGGGGGCGACCAGTTCTGGTCGTGGATCACCCTGCACGACCACGTCCGCGCGATGGTCTTCCTGCTGGACCACCCGACGGTGACCGGCCCGGTGAACCTCACCGGGCCCCACCCGGACACCCAGGCCGACGTGGTGCGCGCCCTGGGTCGCGAGCTGCACCGCCCGGCCGTCCTGCCCGTGCCGTCGTTCGCCATGCACCTGGTGCTGGGCGAGCTCGCAGGAGAGATCCTCTACAGCCAGCGCGCCCTGCCCACGGTCCTCACCGGTGCCGGGTTCGCCTGGGACCACCCCGACCTGAGGACGGCGATGGCCTGGGTGGGTCAGGAGGGCAAGCAGTTCGAGCCGCCGAGCGACCCGGTGCCGCCGCCCGACGGTTCGACACCTCCGGGAGACCCCACTCCCCTCGAACCGCTCACCCCCTGAAGGGGACCCGGCACCCCACGACAGGGACCCCCACGACACCGGGTCGACGTCAGGTGCAGGGGGACCGGTCGCCGCTGCGGCCCCCCACGCGGTCGACGTCAGGTGCAGGGGGACCGGACGTCCCCGCGGCCCCGCACGCGGTCGTCACCGGGGGCCTGGCAGCTGGTCACCCCGTGGGGGCCGGTTCCCAGGACCACAGCAGCCACCGCTCGTCGATGCGGGCCAGCTCGATGCGGACCCGCTCGCTGCTCGTCGGCACGGGGTCCAGCCGCCCACCCCGCCCGTCGCGCGCCTCCAGGGCCGCGCGGGAGACGGTGGCACGCACGGCGATGCGGTCGGTGACGGCGTCGGTGCCGGCGTCGACGTCTGCCTCCCTGGCGGGCGTGCCGTCCGGGACCAGCGTGGCGTCCTCGACCCGGAAGGTCACGTCCGGGTAGCGCACGCCCGACTCCCGCAGCCGGGCGAGCTGCTCGGTCTCGGACGCCTCCGCCGGGGAGTCCGGCGCCACGATGCCGAGCAGCAGCACGTCGTCGGCCCGCTCCCAGGCCTCCCCCCGACCGTCGAGAAGCACCTGGAGGGTGTCGAACAGCTCGTCCTCCGGAGGACCTTGCTCCGGTAACGTCGTGGCGGTCGCCTCGGCGGACCGTTGCTCCACACCGTCCCCGTCAGGCAGTTCCGGGGTCAGGACACCGGGACTGCCTGACGTTCCTGCCGGGCGATGGCCGTCCTCCGTCGCCGCCGATGGGGAGGCCGGATCGCCGGTCGACGCGGGTGCCAGGTCGGCCGTCGGCGCGGGCGCAGGGTTGGTCGTCCCGGACCGGGCCTCGACGAGCTGCGGCCGGACGAGGGCCACCGCCGCGACGATCAGCAGCAGCGAGGCCAGCACCAGCACGGCCGGCACCACCACCTGCTGCACCCTCCCCGGGTCCCGCCGGTCGGGGTCCCAGCGGCCCGGGCCCCGGGAGCCCTTGCTGCGTCCCGGTCTCCCGGGGGCGGGTGCCTCCCCTCGGCCGGTGCTGCGGCGACGACGGTGGCTGCCTCCGCCCCCGCGTCGTCCACCGTCGGCCGGGGCAGCATCCAGGTCCGCCCTGGCCTCGGAGCGCAACCGCTCGGTCAGACCGTGCGCAGGGTCGGCGTCGGGAGCCACCTCGACCGGCTCCGGCGCGGTGCACGCCAGCAGCGCGAGCGCCACCTCCTCGGCGTCGGGCCGCGCCTCCGGGTCGGGCGCCATGCACCGCAGCACCAGGTCGGTCAGCCCGGGAGGCAGGTCCGGGGCCAGCTCGGGAAGCTTCCCCCGGTCGTACGGTGGGCCCGGAGGCTCCCCTGCCAGGCAGCGCCAGGCCAGCGCCCCCAGCTGGTAGACGTCCGACTCCGGCGTCGGGGCGAAACCCTCCACCACCTCGGGCGCGACCATGCCCTCGGCCGCCCCGGTGCCGTGGTGCTGGCCCGGCTCCTCGCCCGTGATCCGGGCCGCGCCAAGGTCGCCCAGGACGGGCATCCCGTCCCGCAGGAACAGGACGTTGCCCGTGGACAGGTCTCCGTGGACCACCCCGGTGCCGTGCAGGTCGGCCAGCGCCCCCGCCACCGGCTGCAGGGCGGTGACCAGCTCACCCGCGGAGAGGATCCTGCGGCGGGCCAGCACCTGGGCCAGCGACCCGCCTCCGGCCAGCTGGGTCGCCAGGGCCACGGCGGCCGGGCGTCCGGTCAGCGGGTCCGGCAGCGGCAGGACGTCGTAGAGGTGCACCACGTGCCGGTGCCGTACCCGCGCCAGCAACCCCGCCTCGTGCAACCCGGCCGTCACGTCACCTCCGGCAGGACGCAGCACCTTCACCGCCACGACGAGACCGTCCACCCGCCGGCGTGCCCGCCACACCGACGAGGTGGCCCCGGCGCCCAGGGGCGCGAGCACCTCATACCCCGGCAGGGTCGGCGGGAGCGCGGGGTCCGCGCCGGCACCCTCCCGGCTGCTCACCTCCCCCGGTGGTCGACCTCCACCGACGTCCTCGGGCTGCTCCCAGCTGTCCTCTCCCACGCCGCCACCGTGCCAGAACCTGTCGGACCGCCGTCGCGTTCGTCCACAGGCCGACCCGGCTACAGTGGCGACCATGCGCTTCGAGCACCTCGGGTTCGCTCCGGACCTCGTCGACTACCAGCAGGCGTGGGACCACCAGCGGGACGTCCACCGCCGCGTGGTCGTCGGCGAGCTGCCCGACACGGTGCTGCTGCTGGAGCACGCTGCGGTCTACACGGCCGGAAAGCGGACGGAGGCCCACGAGCGGCCGCTGGACGGCACGCCGGTCATCGACGTCGACCGCGGCGGCAAGATCACCTGGCACGGGCCGGGGCAGCTCGTCGGGTACCCGATCGTGCACCTGCCGGGCCCGGTCGACGTCGTCGCCCACGTGCGCCGGCTCGAGGACGTCATGATCGCCGTCTGCGCCGAGCTGGGGGTCGAGGTCGGGCGCGTCGAGGGCCGCTCGGGGGTGTGGCTGCCGGCCGACGGCACCCGCCCGGAGCGCAAGATCGGCCAGATCGGCATCCGGGTCAGCCAGGACGTGACGATGCACGGCTTCGCGCTCAACTGCGACTGCGACCTGCGGTGGGCCGACACGATCATCCCCTGCGGGATCGCGGACGCGGGCGTGACCTCCCTGACGCTGGAGCTGGGCCGTCCGGTGACCGTCGCCGAGGTCGTTCCGGTCGCCGAGCGGCACCTGGAGCGCGTCCTGGACCCGGTGCCCGCCCGGAACGGCTGAGCGGACACGCTGCAACACCCTGCCCCCTCCCGACACAGACGCGGTGTTGGATGGAAGACGCAGGGGTCGGACGTCCGGCCCGGAGGGGAGCCGGATGGGAACCGCGACCGTGGAGCACGCCGACGGCATGGCCGTCGTCACGCGTGGGCTGCGCAAGACCTACCCGGGGGTCCGCGGTCGTCGCGTCGCCGTCCAGGGGCTGGACCTGGACGTGCCCGCCGGCGGCGTGCACGGCTTCCTCGGGCCCAACGGCTCGGGCAAGACGACGACGATCCGGATGCTGCTGGGACTGGCCCGCGCCGACTCGGGCACCATGCATATCTTCGGGACACCGGTCCCTGACCAGCTGCCCGCGGTGGTCTCCCGGGTCGGGGCGATCGTCGAGTCGCCGACGTTCTTCCCCACCTTCAGCGGGGAGCGGAGCCTGACCCTGCTAGCCGACGCGATCGGCACCCCGCGCACGCGCGTCGGGGAGGTCCTGGAGCAGGTCGGGCTGGGCGGACGCGCCAAGGACCCCTTCCGCGCCTACAGCCTGGGTATGAAGCAGCGACTCGCCATTGCGGCCACCCTGCTGAAGTCCCCCGACCTGCTGATCTTCGACGAGCCGACGAACGGGCTCGACCCCGCCGGGATCTCCGACGTACGCGGCACCATGCGCTCGCTGGCCGATGAGGGCCGCACGGTGCTGGTGAGCAGCCACATCCTGTCCGAGATCGAGCAGATCGCCGACACCGTCTCGATCATCGGGCGCGGTCGGGTGCTGGCCCAGGGGTCGGTGGCCGGGCTGATCGGCGGGGGTGGCCAGACCGTCGAGGTGGGTGTGGCCTCCCCCGGCAACGCGATCCGTCTGCTGCGCGAGGCCGGGTTCAGCGTCGAGTGGGTGGCCCGGCGCCACGGGCACGACGCCGCCGAGGAGCTGCGCGACTACGACCCGACCACAGACGCCGGGACGATCCTCGTCACCGGGGCCGAGCCGGCCGAGATCTCCCGGCTGCTCGGCGAGCAGGGGCTGTGGGTCGAGCGGCTCGTGCCGAGCCGTCGGGGGCTGGAGCAGGTGTTCCTCGAGCTCACCCAGGACGAGGGCCTGCCCGCGCAGCCCGCCGCCGGGACCGGCGGGGACGGACCGCCCACGAACGAAGGGGAGGGGGCACGATGAGGCTCCTGGTCGTCGAGCTGCGGCGCCTGCTGGCCCGCAAGGTCGTCCTGCTGACGGTGCTGGGCGCGGTCGCCGTGGCCGTCGTCAGCCTCGTCGGCGTGGCCAACCAGGCCCGGCAGCTGGAGGCGGCCAGGGCCGGCGCGGACACCGAGTACCAACGGATGGTCGACGACAACGAGCGGATGCAGGAGGAGTGCCGCCTCGCGGAGGCCGACGAGCGGCGCCGGTCCGGCGATGCCTCGGTCGACTTCGGGTGCGACGACTTCCAGGTCCCCACGATCGAGGAGTTCTTCGGCCAGCTGCCCTCGATGTCCGAGCAGCTGCAGTTCCTGCTGCAGGGGGCGTCCTACCCGCTGATGTTCCTCGCGCTGGCGATCGGCTCCACCGCCGTCGCCGCGGAGTTCGCCCACCGGACGATGGCCACCTGGCTGACGTTCGTGCCGCGGCGCACCCCCGTGTTCGTCTCCAAGGTGGTCGCCCCCGCGCTCGCCGCGGCACCGGTGGTGCTCACCGGCCTGGTCCTCCTGCTCGTCGGGACCCCGCTCGTCTACGCCGTCTTCGGCCTGGACCGCTCCGTGCCGGACGGGTGGGGAGAGCCGGTGTGGATGTCGCTGCGGATCCTCCTCCTGGGCCTGGCCGCTGCCGCGCTCGGGGCCGGTGCCGCCTTCCTGGTGCGGCACACCGGGGTCGTGCTCGGGCTGGTCATCGGCTGGATGTTCATCGTCGAGGGCATCCTCGGGTCGTCGTTCGCGTGGGTGGCCCGGCTCGGCCTGGTCCGCAACGTCGCGGCGTTCGTGGAGAACGGGACCTCGTGGTCCACGTTCGTGGACTGCAACCGGGCCGAGGGATGCCGTGAGGTCGTGCAGACCCTGAGCTTCGCCCACGGCGCCACGGTGCTGGGCGTCGTCCTCGGCGTGGTCCTCCTCGCCGCCTGGGCGCGCTTCCGTCGCGCCGACATCAGCTGAGGCCGGGCGGGTTCGGCATACCGACCTTTGGCGGCTTAGGCTGGACGGTGCACGCACGTGCCCGGCGGGCCCGTGCCGACCTCGACGCAAGGAGCACCTGTGACGATCGCACCGGAGGGACGCCGCCTGCTGCGGGTGGAGGCCCGCAACGCCGAGACGCCCATCGAGCGCAAGCCGTCGTGGATCCGCACCACCGCCAAGATGGGTCCGGAGTACCGCGAGCTGCAGTCGATGGTCAAGGGCGGGGGTCTGCACACGGTCTGCCAGGAGGCCGGCTGCCCCAACATCTTCGAGTGCTGGGAGGACCGCGAGGCCACCTTCCTCATCGGCGGCGACATCTGCACCCGGCGCTGCGACTTCTGCGACATCGCCACCGGCAAGCCGCGCGCCCTCGACCTGGAGGAGCCGCGCAAGGTCGCCGAGTCGATCCGGCAGATGGAGCTGCGCTACGCCACGATCACCGGCGTGGCCCGCGACGACCAGCCCGACGGGGCCGCCTGGCTCTACGCCGACGTGATCCGCAAGGTCCACGAGCTCAACCCCACGACCGGCGTGGAGATCCTGCCGCCCGACTTCGGCGCCGTGCCCGAGCTGGTCCAGCAGGTCTTCGACGCCCGCCCCGAGGTCTTCGCGCACAACCTGGAGACCGTGCCGCGGATCTTCAAGAAGATCCGCCCGGCGTTCACCTACGACAAGTCGCTGCGCGTGCTGTCGATGGCCCGCGAGAACGAGCTGGTCACCAAGTCCAACCTCATCCTGGGCATGGGCGAGGAGGACCACGAGATCGAGCAGGCGATGCGCGACCTGCACGAGGCGGGCTGCGACATCCTCACGATCACGCAGTACCTGCGCCCCTCCCCGCTGCACCACCCGATCGACCGGTGGGTCAAGCCCGAGGAGTTCGTGCACTGGTCCGAGCTGGCCGAGGAGATCGGCTTCAAGGGCGTCATGGCCGGACCGCTCGTGCGCAGCTCCTACCGCGCCGGCAAGCTCTACGCGCAGGCGATGCGCCGCTGGGGCCGGGACGTGCCGGAGAACCTCACGCACCTGGCAGAGCAGGCGATCAACGACGTCCCCGCCCGCCAGGAGGCCGCCTCCCTCGTGGCCAACGGCCTGCGTGGCGAGGACACGCCCGCCGCCCACGTATCCTGAACCGCATGTCCACGAGCACCACCGGCGGCGAGCCGACGAAGAAGCGACGGTTCGGTCGTCGGCCCAAGAAGGTCAAGGACCCGAACAAGCCCGGTCGGATCGCGCAGTTCCGCCAGGTCATGACCATGACCCGCAAGGCGGACCCGGCGGCGATCTGGTGGATGCTGCTGGCGGCCCTGGCCGTCATGCTCGTCGCGGTCCTCGTCGGCCTGTGGATCGACCAGGTCGTCTACATGATCATCATCGGGCTGCCGCTGGCCCTGCTCGCGGGGATCGTGGTCCTGGGCAAGAAGGCCGAACGGGCTGCGTTCACCCAGATCGAGGGGCAGCCCGGCGCCACCTCGGCCGTGCTCGGCCAGCTGCGCCGCGGCTGGTTCTACGACCAGGAGCCGGTGGCCGCCGAGGCCGGCGGCAACGTCCGCGGGATGCGCGACCTGCACAACGCGGCGATGGTCTTCCGCGCCGTGGGCCGGCCCGGGGTCGTCCTGCTCGGTGAGGGTCCCCGCGGCGCCGCCCAGCGCCTGCTCGCCTCCGAGCGCCGTCGCGTGGCCCGCGTGGTCGGCGAGACGGTGCCGGTCCACACGATCATGGTGGGCAAGGGCGAGGACGACACCGCCCTGCGCAGCGTGGTCAAGAAGATGCGCTCGCTGCCCAAGCAGCTGACCAACGACGAGGCCATGGTCGTCCAGCAGCGGATGAAGGCCCTCGGCGGCAAGAACCGCCCGCCGATCCCCGGCGGCGTCGACCCCACCCGCACCCCCCGGATGAGCCGGCGCGCCCTGCGCGGCCGCTGACCGGGCCCCGGCCCTCAGTCCTCCCCCACCTGCACCAGCCCGGTCCGGAACGCCAGCACGGCGATCTGCAGCCGGTCGCGCAGCTGCAGCTTGGTCAGCAGCCGCGACACGTAGGTCTTGACCGTCGCCTCGCTGAGGAACAGCCGGGCGCCGATCTCGGCGTTGGACAGCCCCTTGGCCACCAGCCGCGCCACCTCCAGCTCACGCTCGGTCAGCGAGGACAGCTGCTCCGGCGGGGCGCCGGAGGGCGGGCGGGCGGTGAACCGCTCCAGCAGCCGGGTGATGAGCGCCGGCGCCACCATCGACTCGCCCCGGGCGACCACCCGCACCGCGTGCGCCAGGTCCTCCGGCGTGACGTCCTTGAGGACGAAGCCACCGGCGCCGGCGCGCACGGCCTCGTAGACGTACTCGTCCAGGTCGAACGTCGTCAGGACCAGCACCCGGGGCACCGGCGGGGCCAGGTGGGTGATCCGGCGGGTGGCCTCCACCCCGTCCAGCCGCGGCATCCGGATGTCCATGAGCACCACGTCGGGCCGCAGCCTCCCCACGACCTCGACCGCCTCGACCCCGTCGCCGGCCTCCCCCACGACGTCGAACCCGGCCCGTTCCAGGATCAGCCGGAACCCCATCCGCACGAGCTCCTGGTCGTCGACGACCACGACCGTGGTCGGGGAGGCCCCCTCGGTGGGCGACCCGGGGCCGGCGGGCGACGTCATACCCGCTCCAGCGGCAGCACCGCACGCACGGTGAACCCGCGCTCCCCCGCGTCGGTCTCGACCTGGCCGCCGAAGAGGGCGGCACGCTCGCGCATCCCCAGCAGCCCGTGCCCCGGCTCACCCTCGCCGTCGCGACGGGGGCCGGCGTCGCTGACGCGGATCTCCAGCGCGCCCGGCCCGAAGTCCATCGCGACCTGCGCGCGGGTGGCCTCGGAGTGGCGGCGCACGTTGGTGAGGGCCTCCTGAACGATCCGGTATGCGGTGAGGTCCAGCCCCGCGGGCAGGCTCGGCGGGTCGCCGCTCACCTCCAGGTCGACCTGCAGCCCGGCACCGCGGGCGGCCTCCACGAGGTCGGGCAGCGCGGCGATCCCCGGCTGCGGCGACAGGTCGTGCTCGACCTCGGTGTCGCGCAGCATCGCGACCAGCCGGCGCATCTCGGTCAGCGCACCGGACCCGGTCGAGCGGATCGTGCCCAGCGCCCGCCGGGCGAACTCCGGGTCCTCCTCCACGACCTGCTCGGCCGCCCCGGCCTGGACGACGATGACGCCGACCGAGTGGGCCACGATGTCGTGCAGCTCGCGGGCGATCCGGGCGCGCTCCTCGGAGATCGCGCGCTGGGCGCGCTCGCGCGAGCGGCTCTCCGCCTCGTGCGCGCGCACCGCCTCGGCGGCGACCCGGTCGCTGGAGACGCGCAGGGCGTGGCCGAGCAGGTAGGACAGCGTGATGACGCCCCAGTGGAAGATGAGCTCGTTGGGGGTCTGCAGCAGGGGGACGAACAGGTCGGCGACGGAGACGAAGACGATGCCGCAGACCGCCGCGACCCAGCGCAGCCGGTTCGGCGCGTGCCGGGCCAGGGAGTAGACGAGCACGGCCACCGGCACCAGCTGGCCGAAGAAGAGCAGCTGCAGGCTCCCCTGGGCGAAACCCAGCACAGGCCAGACGAGGAAGGCCCCCAGCGCCACCCACGGACGCGCCCGCCGCAGCGACAGCAGCACGGCGAAGGCGAGCACCCCGACGGTGCTGACGACCGGTGAGCCCTCGCCCATGACCGACTCCATGGGCAGCCAGATCTCCAGCAGCCCGATCCCGGCGACGAGGGCGGCCAGGCCGACGTCGACGACCCAGCGGGCGCGCGTCATCGGAGCCATGAGGTCAATCTAGGACCGGGCCGGGCGCCGTGTCGTCATCCTGGAGTCGACCGCCGGCACGACCCGAGGGGTATGCCGCCGCGCCCCGGGGCGGGGTCGTCCACCTCGGGCGGGGGCCCGGGGTCGTCGGGGGCGACGACCCGCCGCCGATCCCGGACGACCCGCGCGGCTCCTAGCGTCGGAGCAGGCCGACCGGACGGGTCGGCCCCGCCCGAAGGAGATCGATCGCCATGGCCGCACCCGCACTCACCCCGTCCCGGGCCGAGGTCCCGGGCAGCCCGCCCCGACGCAGCGTGGCAGGGCTGGTCCGCCTCGTCGTGGCGGCCTGCCTGGCCGTCGGTGCCGTGCTGACCGTCGTCAGCATCTGGACCATGCCGGACTTCTCCGGCGACCAGGTCGACCGGCTGGAGGCGGTCGCGGCCGCCGGCCGGGCCGGTACGGTCTCGGCGCTCACCTGGGTGGGCGCCCAGCTCCTCGTCGGGACCGGCCTGGTCGGCGTGGCCCACCTGCTGCGCTCGCGTGCCCCGGTGCTGGGTGTCGTCGCGGGCCTGCTCCTCGGGCTGCAGGCCTTCGGCCACGCCGTCCACGGCGGGGTCAACCTGGTCATGCTGTCGATGTCTCGCGACCTCGAGGCCGTCGACGTCCACGCGGCGGTGCTGGCCGACGTGGAGAGCGGGGTCGGCATCCCGTTCATGGCGCTAGGCCTGCTGGGCACGGTCCTGGGGATGCTGGTGCTGGCGGTCGCGCTGTGGCGCGGCCGGCTCGGGCCGCGGTGGTTGGGCCCGGCGGTCGCCGTCTGGGTCGTGGTCGAGTTCGCCGGCGGAGCCGTCTCGAGCTGGTCGGGCTACGCCTCCGCGCTGCTCTACCTCGCCGTCCTCGGGACGCTCGCGCTCGTGGTGCACCGTTCCTCGGTCGGGCACTGGCAGACGGCGGTCGAGGCCTCGGCCTGATCAGGGCCGCAGGAACCAGTCGCCGGAGACGGCCAGGTCGGCGACCTCGTAGGCCTCCTGCAGCAGTGCGGCCCCGTCGGCCCCCGGCAGCACCTCGCCGTCAGGAGTGACGGCCGAGCCGGTGTGCTCCCCGAGCAGGCTGCGGCCCATCACCGACCCGGCCCACCGCTGCGCCGGGATCCCCAGGAGCTGCGCCAGCGTGGGCAGCACGTCGACCTGGCCGCCCGGGGTGGAGACGGTCCGTCCGCTCATCCCGGGCACGTGCACGAGGAACGGCACCCGGCCGTCGTTCCCGGTCAGCCACCGCTCGTCGACGGGCGCGTACTTCTGCGGCCCCTCGTGGTCCCCGACCACGACGAACGCCGACCGCTCCAGCAGCCCCCGGTCGGCGAGCGCCCGCTCGAAGTCGGCCAGCGCCCCGTCGGTGTAGTGCAGCGTCTGCAGGTAGGGGCTGGTCGCGTCCTCCCCCGGCAGGTCCAGCCCCCGCAGGTTCGCGGGCAGCTCCCAGGGGGTGTGCGAGGTGGTCGTGATCAGGTGCATGAACCGCGGCTGCGGCACCCGGTCGAGCTCGCGCAGCGCCTGGTCGAACAGGTCGGCGTCGGCCAGCCCCAGCCCCAGCGGCGTCCCGGCCGCGAAGTCGTCCTCGGCGACGTAGCGCTCGTACCCCAGGTGGGGGAACACGCGGTCGCGGTTCCAGAACGAGGCGGCGTCCCCGTGCAGCGCCACCGCACGGTAGCCGTCCTGGGACAGCAGGCGCGGCAGCGTCGTGTAGCCCTGGTTGTCCGGGAACCGCAGCACGGTCGCCCCGGACTCCAGCGGATAGACCCCGGCGAGCATGAGCAGCTCGCCGTCGGAGCTGCTGCCGTCCCGCGTCTGGGCGAGCACCTGGTCGAAGACCACGCTCTGCGCACGCCAGCGGTTCAGCGTCGGCGTGACCTCCTGCCCGAACGGTGCCGCGCCCAGCACGACCTGCTCCAGGGACTCGACCTGGACGAGGTAGACGTCCCGTCCCGCCAGCAGGCCCACGAGGTCCTCGTGCTCGGGCGCGACACCCTGGTAGGCGGCGTTGCGGGCGAACCAGACCCCGACCCGTCTCCGCTCGGCAGGCGTCAGCTCCTGGTGGGTGTCGACGAGCTCGTCGTAGACCTGGTGCAGGTGGGTGCCCAGCGGCGACAGCGTCACGACCCGCATCCCGGGGTCCGACGTCTGGGTCACGACCTGGGTGCCGAACGAGACGGCCGCGACGGCGGCGACGACGGCCGCGGTGCGGTGCCGGGTCCAGCGACGGCGCAGACCGGGCAGACGCCTGCCGGACCGCCGACCGCCCCGGGTCGGAGCTTGCCGCGCCGCCGCGTCGTCGGCGGGCCAGGACCACCAGGACGCCCGCGGCGAGCAGGTCGACGTACAGCAGCACGTCGTGCCAGCGCACCATCGCCAGCACCGAGGAGCCGAGGCCGTCGAAGCTGCCCGCCGCGGCCATCATGTGCACGCTGAGCAGCCGGCCGAACGCGCGGGCGTTGACCAGGTCGGCCAGCAGCAGGGTGGTGACGAGCAGGTCGGCCCCGACGAGGTATGCCGTGCGCGGGCGCCCGCGCATGAGCAGCGCGGGGCTGACGACCAGGGCCACGAGGGGCAGCGCGCTCAGGGCGACGAGGGCGGCATACCGGTCGGGCTCGAGGACGGCGACGGCGACGAGGACGGACTTGGCCACGAGGGCGACGACGACGAGCGGCAGCACGGGTGACCGGCGCGGCTCAGCGGGCGTTCACGACGACGCTGCGGGCGGCCCGGTCGTGCAGGCCACGGCTGTCGGCGTCCAGGATGATCGCCGGGACCGCCAGGCACAGCAGGACCGCGCGCACCGCGGCCCGGGCCGGCGGCGGGGGCTGGTCGCCGTCGCCGTCGAGGGAGACCACGCGGATGCCGAGCAGGCGGTGGCCCGGCGTGGTGCCGATCGTGGGGACGAGCACGAGGTTGAGCAGCAGGAGCAGGCCCAGCGGGGCGAAGGCCTGCAGGCCGGCCACCTCGCCCCAGGTGAGGTCGAACAGGCCGGTCGCCACGACCTGGCACAGCGTCCAGTCGACAAGGATGGCCAGCAGCCGGCGCAGCAGGGAGGCGACGGAGCCCGGCCCCTGCGGCGGCAGGCCGAGGCGCTGGCCGGAGTAGGCGGGGACGGTCACCGGCCCAGCCTAACGAGGCGCGGGGCCGGCTCCCCGCAAGCGCACGTCTGCGGCGCATGCGCGCGACGCACGCGCGAGCCATACCTGCGGCGGTGCCGGACGAAACACTCCCGAAACAGGAGGGTGACGGTGCCGAAACGGCCACCGCGTAATGTCGTGCCCGACCCCGTTGGTCCACCCAGGAGGCATCCTATGTTCACAAACGCCGAGGAGGTCCTCGCCTTCATCAAGGACGAGGACGTCAAGTTCATCGACATCAGGTTCTGCGACCTGCCCGGTGTCATGCAGCACTTCAACGTGCCGGCAGCGTCCTTCGACGAGGACGCGTTCAACACCGGCCAGATGTTCGACGGCTCCTCGATCCGTGGCTTCAAGTCGATCCACGAGTCGGACATGAAGCTCATCCCCGACCCGCAGACCGCCTACCTGGACCCCTTCCGGGTCGAGAAGACGCTCATCATGAACTTCTCCATCGTCGACCCCTTCACCGACGAGCCCTACGAGCGCGACCCGCGGCAGATCGCCCGGCGCGCCGAGGAGTACCTGCGCTCCACCGGTATCGCGGACACCGCCTACTTCGGGGCCGAGGCGGAGTTCTACGTCTTCGACGACATCCGGTTCGCCTCCGAGCCGCAGGGCAGCTACTACCACATCGACTCCATCGAGGCGGCGTGGAACACGGGGCGTGCGGAGGAGGGCGGCAACCGGGGGTACAAGACCCGGTTCAAGGGTGGTTACTTCCCGGTGCCGCCGGTGGACCACTTCGCCGACATCCGCGACCGGATGTGCATCGAGCTGGCCTCCGTCGGCCTCGACGTCGAGCGCTCGCACCACGAGGTGGGCACGGCCGGCCAGCAGGAGATCAACTACCGGTTCAACACGCTGCTGCACTCCGGCGACGACCTGATGAAGTTCAAGTACGTCATCAAGAACAGCGCCTGGGCCTTCGGCAAGACCGCGACCTTCATGCCCAAGCCGCTCTTCGGCGACAACGGCTCGGGCATGCACACCCACCAGAGCCTGTGGAAGGACGGCGAGCCGCTGTTCTACGACGAGAACGGCTACGGCGGTCTCTCGGACGTGGCGCGGTGGTACATCGGCGGGCTGCTCTCGCACGGGCCGTCGCTGCTGGCGTTCACGAACCCCTCGATGAACAGCTACCACCGGCTGGTGCCGGGCTTCGAGGCACCGATCAACCTGGTCTACTCGGCGCGCAACCGCTCGGCCTGCGTGCGCATCCCGATCACCGGGAACTCGCCCAAGGCCAAGCGCATCGAGTACCGCGTGCCGGACCCCTCGGCCAACCCCTACCTGGCGTTCGCCGCGCAGCTGATGGCCGGCCTGGACGGCATCCGAAACCGGATCGAGCCGCCGGAGCCGGTCGACAAGGACCTCTACGAGCTGCCGCCGGAGGACCTGGAGGACATCGAGCAGCTGCCGACCTCCCTGCCCGAGGTGCTCGACGCCCTGGAGGCGGACCACGACTACCTCACCGAGGGCGACGTGTTCACCGAGGACCTGCTGCAGACGTGGGTGGACTACAAGCGCACCCGGGAGATCGACCCGATCCGCCTGCGGCCGCACCCGCACGAGTTCGAGATGTACTTCGACATCTGACCCCTCGCTGACCGCAGTAGCCCTGAGGGTTCGCAGGCGACCTTCCAGGAGGGCCCGACGGACGCGTCCGGACCGATGTACCTCGCAGTCGTGTCACGCCGGTCGTCCTGACGACCGGCGTGACACGACTGCCGTGCACGGTGGTCTGCAGCAGGGCCCGGGGAAGGATCCAGCGCCTGGTGGGTGACCGCCGGGCCCAGGGTGGCCCCAGGCACCCCTGCGGATGTCAGCCTGCGGACGGCCCGCCCTGGTCCGGCCGTGAGGGAACCACGCGGACCTTGGGCCTGGGTCCCTCCAGGCCGACGGCGACCACCGCACGAAGCCGGCGCAGGAAGCGTTCGGGCCGTGAGTAGAGGGTCCAGGGCGAGACGCCCACCACCCGCACTCCTGCTGCGGTCATGTCGTTGTCCCGCTCGACCGTGCGCGACCACTGGTCCCCGCCGCGGTCGTCGATGCCCTGGTGGTACTGCCGGGAGTGGACCTGGATAGCCACCCCGGCCGCCTCCATGTAGCCGTCGGGCGTCCCCACGAGAGACCCCCCACCGTCCATACCGAGGAGCCGACAGTTCGTGAGCAACGGTGGGAAGCCACCGTCCCCCTCGACCACGTCACGCAGGACCGCCTCCGGGCGCGACCACGCCCCACCCGTGAAGGCGACCAGTCCCTTCCAGAGCGGCTCGACACGGGCACGGGGGCGCAGGTAGAGCTCCCGCTCCAGCGCTTCAGGGGTGGCGCGACCACGCTGGAGGGCACTGATGGTCAGGTGTTCCAGGTCCTGGGGCGAATGGTGCTCGTAGACCGCAGCGTCGGCCAGCGCTCGGGAGGGCCCCGCCACGCGCACGACGCCGACGGTGCCGGCGACCGACGGCTTCCGGGCGGAGCGGTGCAGACGCACCGCCCCGTGGGACCGGGCACGGGACCCTTCCCCCACCACGAAGGTGACCTCGTCGGTGCGTCGTGGACGGACCCCCAGCCGCACGAGGGCGGAGGCACCGGTCAGCACCGCCGAGGTCGGTCCCGCCCAGAGTCCCTGCGCCACCAACCGCGTGGTCGCATCGATCGGTCCACGGTGCGGCACGACCACCCGGGGGAGCGGCTCCTGCCACGAGGTTCCTCGCTGCACACGGAGGGCGGAGGCGCTCCATCCGGCCTCGAGCAGCTGGGCCACGGTGGCCATGCCCTTCTGCCCAGGTATCGAGGGGAACGTGCGGTCGGTGCGGTCCGGCATGGACGACAGCATCCACCGATCGGACGTCTTCGTGCCGGGACGTCACCCTCGACCTGTGGACGGCGATGGGCACACGCGCCACAGCAGCGCAGGGGCGGAACCACCCAGCCTCAGTACCTCAGGATCGCCGCCACCGGGGCCTGCTTGGGCAGCTCGTCCACCATCCGGACCGACCCGCCGTTGCGCAGGGTCGCCCGGGCGGCGGCGTCGGCCAGCCCGCAGACGTCCTCGGGGCTGCGCAGCGGCAGCACGACCTGGGGCGACCCGTTGCTGGCGTAGCAGCCTTCGGAGGTCATCAGCAGCGTGTCGACCCGCCCCTCGTTCGCGGCCGTCAGCGTCCTGTCCACCCCGAGCGCGCCGGAACCGTGGCCCTGCTGCTCGTTGAAGCGGTCCAGGAGCCGGGCGTTCTCCCGCTGCAGCCGGGACTCGACCAGCTCCCACGCCGCGGAGCGCAGGTCGTCGGCGGACATGTCGTCGGGGTTGCGCTCGATCGCCCCGTCCACGAGGTGGGGGTAGGAGCTGAGCTCGCGGTAGGCCGCCACCCATTCCGGCAGACCCGCCAGGATCATCGGGATGGACCGGCCGGCCAGGTGCTCGTCCACCCCGCGGGCGACCTCGCGGAAGAACTCGACGACCTCCTCCTTGTGCGCGTTGTCCAAGGAGCTGGCACCGTAGTAGACGGCTCCACCGGGGCCGGAGCGCCCGGACGCGTTGGGTCGCGGGACGGAGTCGGACTGCGGGCCGTCGGGCACGAAGACGTCGTCGAAGGCTCCGGGGACCGAGGGCAGGTCGAGCTCACCGATGCGGTCCCGGCTGCCGCGCAGGACCCGCACGTCCTTCTGGCTGAGGGTCAGCACGACGTAGTTCTGGTCGCTGAGCAGGGGCAGCACCGGTCCCAGCGTGTAGCCGGACCCGACCGCGGCCAGCTCGGGCAGGTCCAGAGGGACGCGGTATGACGCGGACCACCCCTTGGTGAGGTACATCGCCAGGCCGTCGGCCATGTGGCTCCAGGCCATGCCGTCGTGGTGCAGCTCCCACGCGGGGGCGAGCAGCTCGTCGACGTCCCGACGCTCGTGCCCCTCCTCCAGGAGCGTGTCCTCGACGGCACCGAGCAGGTTCTTCCACCGCAGCCGGTCCTCGTCGCTCTCCTTGGTGGTCCCCACCCGGTGCGTCGGGACGAACAGCGACAGCCTCGTCCCGTCCCCGTCACCCACCAGCTCCTCGAACTCGGCCCGGGTCATCAGATCCATGAAGTCCTCCTTGAGGTCGGGTGCTGGGCCTTCCGGCCACGTCCTGCGAGCCTACGCCGACCACCGCCTCCGTCGCAGGGGGTACGGCCGCATCGGTCGGCAGGTCGGCCCGGTCCCTCGCTACGACGCTGGTCAGGTGCCCAGCGCCTCCCGCAGGCGCGCGGCGTACTCCTCCGCCTCCCCCGCGGCATACCTCGTCCTGGGCCAGAAGAAGCCCCGGAGCCCGTCCCCCTTGGTGCGCGGCACCACGTGCACGTGCAGGTGAGCCACCGACTGGCTCACCTGGTTGTTCATCGCCACGAACGAACCCTGGGCCCCAAGGCCGTCCTTGACCGCCTGGGCCAGGGCGCGGGCGGCCGCGAACAGCGGGACGACGAGGTCGTCGGGGAGGTCGGGGAGGGTATGCACGTGCTGCCGGGGTACGAGGAGGACGTGCCCCTTGAAGACGGGCCGGGTGTCGAGGAAGCCGACGACCTCCTCCGTGGACAGCACGACGTCGGCGGGTGCGTCGCCGGTGGTGATCAGACAGAAGGTGCAGGCCACCCGGCGATCATGGCACGGGCGGGGAAACGCCTGCGCCGTCTCCCGACGCGGCGGACCCGGGGACGCAGGCGCTCACGAGGGAGCTCTCCGGACGCTCCACGCCGCGATCTCGGCCCGGTTGCGCAGGCCGAGGCGCGTGAGGATGTTCTGCACGTGCGACTCGGCCGTGCGGGGAGAGATGACCAGGTGGGCGGCGATCTGCCGGTCGGTCATCCCCTGGGCGACGAGGGTCGCCACCTCCAGCTGCCGGTCGGTGAGGTGACTACCGCCCGCCGGGTCGCCGGGCGGACCGCTGCCGGGCTCAGGGACGGCCTCGGACGGGAGAGGCTGACCGAGCGCCAGAGCGACCGCGGCGGTCCGGCCGAGCGCGCTGCCCCGGTCCCGGTGCTCGGTCCAGCGGCCAGCACCCAGGGCCTGCGCCGTGGCCGCCCTGAAGTCCTGGTGGAGCGCGACGACAGGGGCGGGAACGGCGGCGGGGATCGAGGCCCACAGCATCCGCTCGGCCCCGGCGAGCAGGGCAGCCCGCTCCCACTGCTCCTGCCCGGCGGCGACGCACGCCAGTGCGCCGACGCACAGCGCGCTGCCGCTGGTGTCCCCGACGGCCTGCATGAGGGTGAGGGACTCCTGCTCCATCTCGCGGGCACGCGCGGTGTCGTGCCACCCCAGGTGGACCAGCCCCAGGCCCCAGAGGGCGTGGGCGCGGCTCCACGGGTTTCCCTCCGCGTTCAGCTCCAGGCTGAGCGAGAAGGCCTCGGCCGCCTCGTGCGGACGGTGCTGAAGAAGCCGGACGACCCCGACGTCGGCCCAGCAGAAGGCGGACATCCGCCGGTCGACGCCCAGGTGCTGGGCCGCCGCGTCCCGCAGGAGGGTCTCCGCGGTGTCCAGGTCGCCGTCGAAGAGGGCGGCCTGGCCGAGATACTGCGTGGCCGTCGCCGCGACGGCGGCGTCCCCCGTCGTCCGGGCCAGGGAGCGTGCCTCCGCGAGGAGGGGCCGGGCCGTGGCCGGTTCGGTCGCGGCGAGCTCGAGGTAGCCCGCGACCGCGAGGGCCCTCGGCCGCTCCTCGTCGTGCGGGCAAAGCGCGAGCAGCTCCTGCACCCGGCGCCGCCCCTCGCCCAACCGGCCACGGGCCTCCCAGTAGAGCCACAGGTCGGCCGCGATGGCGAGGCCGGCCGACTCCTCCCCCGGCGTGGTCAGGCAGTGCTCGAGGGCGGCGCTGATCTCGGAGTGGTGTCTGCCCAGCAGGTCGAAGGCCGCCACCTGCTCCGGTCCCAGGAACTGCGCGCTCGCCTCGACCGCTGTCGAGGAGATCCACCGGCGGTGGCGCTGCCGGAGCACCGTGACCTCCCCCGCCGCCACGAGCATGGTCTGGCCGAAGGCCCGGACGGTCTCCAACATCCGGAAGGAGGAGACGCCGTCGACGGTGCTCACCCCGACGACCGAGGCGTCCACCAGAGCGGTCAGCGCGTCGAGCACCGCGCCGACCGGCAGCTGCGCGTCCGCGCAGACCGACTCGGCCGCCGTCGCGTCGAAACCGCCGACGAAGACGGACGCGCGCCGCCACAGCAGGCGCTCGTGCTCGTCGAGCAGGTCGTGGCTCCACTGCATGGTGGCGAGCAGCGTGCGGTGCCGCTCCGGGATGGTCGTCCCCGAGCGCTGCAGCAGCCGGAACCGGTCGTCGAGCCGGGCCAGCAGCTCCACCGGGCCCAGCGTGCGCAACCGCACCGCGGCCAGCTCGATCGCGAGCGGCAGCCCGTCCAGCCGACGGCAGATGTCGAGCAGGTGGGCACCGGCGTCCGGGGACAGGACCAGCGTCGGCGCGACCGCCCGGGCACGCTCCCGGAGCAGCTGGACGGCCTCGCAGGCCTCGACGTCCTCCGATGCCGCACCTCGGGGTGCCAGCGGTAGCGGCGGAACGACCAGCAGGGACTCGCCGTCCCCGTCCAGCGGCAGCCGGCTGGTGCAGAGGACGGACAGCTGGGGGCAGGCGTCCAGCAGACGGTGGACGACCGTGGCGACCCCGTCCCGGACGTGCTCGCAGTTGTCCAGGACGAGGAGCACGGTCCGGTCGCCCACGACCTGGGCGAGGTGGTCCGTGACCGGTTCCGACGGCTCCCGCACGTGCAGGGCCGCGGCGACCTGCTGCGCCACCAGGCCGGAGGAGCTCACCGCCGCGAGGTCGACCGTGAACGTCCCGTCCGGGAACTGCCGGGCAAGGTCATCGTGAGCTGCCCGCACCGCCAGCCGGGTCTTGCCCACGCCACCCGGACCGACCAGCGTCAGCAGCCGCGCGTCGCAGAGCCGCTGACGGATGTCGGCCAGCTCCTGGCGTCTGCCGACGAAGGAGTTGCGCTCCGACCCCGGACGCGACGGCGGCTGTGCTGCCCCCATCGTGCGACGGTACCGCCGACGGGGCAGACCCGTACAGACATCCGCAGAACTACGGATGCCTCCACGGCATGTGGCCGCCCACGCTGGAGGGGTGACCACCCACCAGGGTCCCAGGACCACAACCCAGGCCCCGCGCTCCCTCTACGTCGTCGAGCTGACGTCGACGACCGGCCCTCCCACGCAGCTGCACCGCATGACCGCCGACCTGGCGGCCACCGCGGTGCGGCTCTCGCAGCGAGGGGTCGACGTCGCGCTCCTCGAGTCCGTGGTCCTCCCCGAGGACGGACGGTGTCTGTGCCTGGTCCTGAGCACGGACAGGTCCACGGTCGCGCTCGTCTGCGACACCGCAGGACTCACCTCGGCGCCCGTCCACGAGGCGTACCGCTACCCCCGGACCACCCCGACCACCCCGACCACCCCGACCACCCCGACCACCCGGACCACCCGGACCGACCGTCCACCCGCACGACAGGAGAAGACCTCATGACCTCGACCCAGCACCACCCCCGCACGCACACCGCCGGGCCGTCCGGCAGCACGGCGCCGCCGCGGGACGACCCCTCGCTGCGGCCCCTCCTGCTCTTCGCGGCGGTCGCCGTCCCGCTCGGCTGGCTCCTGCTCTCCCTCTACCAGGTCCTGGGTCTGCCCCAGGAGCCCTTCGTCCTGGGGACCCTCCTCCTCGGGCTCGTCGTCCCCGCCCTCGTGCTGACCCACCGCCAGCACGGCCGGGCCGGGGTGCGCGCCCTCCTCCGGGACGTCGTCCGACCTCCGCGCCCCCTGTGGTGGGCACCGCTGGCGGTCCTGGGACTACCGGTGCTCGTCTGGGGCACCGCCGCTCTACTGGGCGGGGCTCAGCCGCTGACCTCGACCCTGCTGCTCGAGGCGACCGTGCTGTTCGTCTCGGCCGCCCTCATCGTCAACATCTGGGAGGAGATGGCCTGGACCGGCTTCTTCCAGCGCCGCGCCATGGCGCGGTGGGGCACGGTCGCCGGCAGCCTGACCACGGGTCTGCTCTTCGCCGCGATCCACCTGCCGCTGGCCTTCGACGGAGCGTCCGGCGCCACCGACGTCGGCCTGGGCATCGCGATCCTGGTCGGCACCGGCGTGGGTCTGCGCCTCCTCATCGCCCGGCTGGACGCCTGGAGCGGCCGGAGTCTGCTGACCATCGGCCTGCTGCACGCGTCGTTCAACACCACGGGCGCGCTCATCGACCCGGCCTACGACTGGATCCGCCTGGGCCTGACGGTCCTGCTCGGCGTGGCCGCCGTCGCGGTGCCCGCCCGGGTCAGAGGACCTCTGTCGCGCCCAGCTGGTCGAGCATGAACGCGATCTCGAACGCCGCCTCCTTCCAGGCGTCGTAGCGACCGGTCTTGCCGCCGTGCCCGGCCACCATCTCGGTCCGCAGCAGGATCGGGCGGGTGGCCGGGTCGTTGGTGACGGTCTCGCGCAGGCGGGCCACCCACTTCGCCGGCTCGACGAAGAAGACGCGGGTGTCGTTCAGACCGGTCGTTGCCAGGATCGCGGGGTACTGCACCGGCCGGATGTTCTCGTACGGCGTGTAGGTGCGCATGAGCTCGTAGATCTCGGCCGAGTCCACCGGGTTGCCCCACTCCTCCCACTCCCCCACCGTCAGCGGCAGCGAGGGGTCCAGGATCGTGGTCAGCGCGTCGACGAACGGCACCCCGGCGTGCACCACCCGGAACCGCTCCGGGGCCAGGTTCAGCACCGCACCCATGAGCAGACCCCCGGCGGAGCGCCCCTCGGCCGCGAGCCGGTCCGGGGAGACCCAGCCGGTGCCGACGAGGTGGTCGGCGCAGGCCAGGAAGTCGGTGAAGGTGTTCTTCTTGTGCTCCATCCGTCCCAGCTCGTACCAGCTGCGGCCCATCTCACCGCCGCCCCGCACGTGCGCGATCGCGTAGACGACCCCCCGGTCCAGGTAGGACAGCCGGGACACCGAGAAGTAGGGGTCGATGGAGATCTCGTAGGACCCATAGCCGTAGAGCAGCCCCGGGTTGGTCCCGTCCGGGGAGAGCTCCTTGCGGGCCACGAGCGAGATCGGGATGCGCGTGCCGTCCTCGGCCGTGGCCCAGAGGCGGTGCTGCACGTAGTCATCGGGGTCGTAGCCCCCGAGCACGGGCTTGCGCTTGACGAGGGTCAGGTCGCCGCTGTCCAGGGCCAGGTCGTAGATGCTCGGCGGCGTGACGAGCGACTCGATGACCACCTGCAGGGTGTCGGTCTCGTAGGAGGGGTTGGCCCCCGTGTCGATGGACCAGACCTCCTCCTGCACGGGCACGTCGTACCCGTCGTCGACCGGGAGTCCGTCGGAACCCAGGGGCAGGATCCGCACCTGGGTCAGGCCGTCGCGCCGCAGCGAGACCGCCAGGTGTCCGGAGAACGCCTCGACGCCGGCGACCCGCATGCCCTTGCGCCCCGGCAGCACCGCCCGCCAGTCGTGGGCGGAGGTGGACCCGATCGGCGCCACCGCCAGCTCGAAGTCGCGGTGGTCGGCGTTGTGCACGATCCAGAGGCGCTCGCCCGCGGGCGCCACGTCATACTCCACCCCCTCGCGCCGCGGCGCGACGATCCGGAACTCACCGGTCGGGTCGTGCGCGGACAGCAGGCGGTACTCCGAGGTGTTCTTGCTGCCGAGCGCGATGACGAGGTGCTCGTCGTCGCGCGAGCTGCCGACGCCCATCCAGTAGCGCTCGTCGTCCTCCTGGTGCACGAGCACGTCCTGCTCGGCGGGGGTGCCGACCTCGTGCCGCCAGACCTGGAAGGGGCGCCACGCGTCGTCGACGCGGACGTAGAAGAGGTATGCCGCGTCCGCGGACCAGGCGGTCCCGTAGCCGATGCCGGTGACCGAGTCGTCGACGATCTCGCCGGTGGTCAGGTCCTTGATCCGCAGGTCGAAGCGCTCATCGCCGGTGCTGTCGACCGCGTAGGCCAGCAGGTCGCCGGCCGGGCTCGTGTCGAAGGTGCCCAGGGAGAAGAACTCCAGGCCCTGCGCCTCGGCGTTGCCGTCGAGCAGCACCTCCTCCCCCGCGGGCACCTCCCCGGGGTCCAGGACGGGGCGCTGCGGGGAGTCGCCGACGGCGATGCGGCCGTGGACGGCGTACTGCTGGCCCTCGACGGTGCGCGAGTAGTACCACCAGTCGCGGTGACGCACGGGGACGGAGAGGTCGGTCTCCTGGGTGCGGCTCCTGATCTCGCCGAAGATCGTGGACCGCAGGCCCTCCAGGTGGGCGGTCCTCGCCTCGGTGTAGGCGTTCTCCGCCTCGAGGTGCGCGATGACCTTGTGGTCCTTCTTGTCTCGCAGCCACTCGTAGGCGTCGGTCACGTCCTCGCCGTGGTGGCGGCGGACGACCGGGATCTGCTCGGCGACGGGCGGGGTGGGCAGGGTGGTCTCGGCGGTCACCCGGGTCACGCTACCCGCGGGAGGTCACCGCGTCGTCATCCGCCGGACCTGGTCCGCACGACCGAACTGACGTCACCGGGCGGGTTCCCGCTGCAGGACGAGCAGCCGCTATGTTGCTCCAGTGCAACCGCCCGCCTGCCAACTAAGTCGGTGGAACTTTCATCAGCCTCTCCGTAGCTGGTCGACCTGGCTGGGCGCACTGGTCTGCTTCACGGTGGGCACGGGTCTGGGTGCCGCGATCTTTCGACAGGTTGCACGCCCCCACATGGGTTCAGACCTGCCCCTCCACATTCTTCTAGTGCAGAAGGGACGCACAGAAGATACACAACTCAACTACACCATCTACTACCGACTTCTCGAGGCGCTCTCCGGTCGCGGAGACGCCGACGCACTCCATGTAGCCACGATCGTCGTGCTGGCCGGTTCGTACGGACTGCGAGTGGCAGTCACCTGGTTCATCATGTCGCTGGCGGGCCTCGGGGTCGGCCTACGCGTCGTTGGAACCTTGGCGACTTCAATTGCCGCACCACTCACCAGAGATCCCCTCGGATACATGCACGTCGGCAAACTGTCCCCCGTGATCTGGCACAACTCGACAACCATCCTTGCGGCGCCCTTCGCGCTGCTCCTCTTCGCGTCAACGTGCTGGGTGATATTGCGCAAGGACTTCACGTGGGCTCCCCAGGTCGTTCAACTCGCGCTGGTGGTCGTGAGTGGGTGGACCAAACCGAACTACCTGTTGACGCTCATCCCCGCGCTTGTCGTGGTGTGCGTGGTCGACGTGGCCACCACGGCGACAGGGCTGCGTTTACAGTCAGCAAAGAGTCTTTGGTGGCGCGCGGCGCCATCAGGAGCCGCCGCCTCTGTCGTTCTGGTGAGTCAGTTCCTACTCACATACGGCGGGGAAGGGATCCAGGTGAATGGCCAAAGTGTGGGAAATGTGGTCGCCCCCTTTGCTGTCTGGAGCGAATGGAAGACTCAAGCGGGGGTGCAGCCACTCATTTCGGTCTACCTCTCACTGGCGCCTTCGTTCATAGCCAGCATCCTGATCTGGCGCAACTCAAGTCTTCGTCTGCCGTTAGGACTGGCGTGGACCAGTGTCATCGTCGGACTCGTCGAGTTCACCATCCTGGCGGAGGTACTTGACGATGGAACAGTCCTGCCTCACGGAAATTGGGTTTGGGGGGGGCAGTTGTCGATGGCCGTGCTTTTTGTCGTTAGTGTGACCGCGGCACTGCGAGACTTTCGGACATTGGGACGGATCAAATGGTTCTTTGTTGCAGTTCTCACCTACCAAGTGGCCATGGGCATCACGTGGATGGTGATGCTGCTCTCAGGAAGAGCCTGATTGCTCAGCAGTTTCACCGGTATTATCCGGCCCCCCACTCACTTGGACGGTGAGGACGACCCTGTCCGCGGGCTCCTCGTCGGGCAGGCTGATGGTCAGGGTGCCGGGCCCGGCGGGCAGCGAGCGGGTGGCCACGTAGGGCCGGACGCCCTCCTCGACCTGGGGCATCCAGCCCTGAGCCACCGACTGCTGGACGAGCCGGTCGAACCCCTCGTCGGTCGTCCCCTCGAGGGGACGGAGGTGACGGGTGATCCGGGCGCTGACCAGCTGCCCGTCCGGCCCCGGCTCGGCGCGTCGGCTCACCGCGTGGGTCTCGACCTCGAAGCCCTCGATGTCGTCCGTGGCCAGCGGGACCCCGCGCAGCACCTCCTCGGTCGTCACCTCGTGAGTGCAGGCGACAAGCGTCGCCCCGGCCAGGAGCAGCACGACCATGGCACGCAGGGCGCGGACCAGGGCGTGGACCAGGGGGCGCAGCGGCATCAGGACGGCGGGCTCCCGGGGACGAACGCGTCGGGTCGCAGGGCGGCGTGCACCCGGTCGAGCCGCTCGGACTGGGCGGCCGCCTGGGCGTCCAGCTCGTGCCACTCCGTCGGGTCCATCTGGAGCCTGGGGGCGAGCTCCTCCATCACCTGCCACAGGCCCCTCTTGGCGTTGACCGCCCCCCGCATGAGCTCGGTCTCCAGCAGCGGCGTCATAGGCGAGCGCCGGGTCAGGCGGCGGTTGAGCTTGAGCCGGCCCAGCTTCTCCCCCAGCGAGGCCGCGAGCTGGCGATAGCGCAGGGTGTCCAGGCCGAGCTCCTTGATGAGCCGGTCGACCCGCTCCCACTCCTCGTCGAGCTCCCGGGCGAACTCGGCGAGGTCGGCGGTGATGGGCAGGTCGGCGTGGTCCTCGACCATCCGGTGGGCCCGGTCCCGACCGCCGGAGGCTCCCGCCAGGTGGTCGTTGATGTAGAGCTCCAGCACGGACGTGTCCAGCCCTGCCTGTTCGGCGGTCAGCGGCACAGCAACCTCCTGGGTTCGGCGACTCGTCGTGCCATCGTGCCAAGAACCCGTGCACTCGGCAGCCCGGGACCCACCTGCGCAGCCGGGAGGGTCTTTCAACCGGCGATGCAGGAGGGGCCCAGCAGCGCCTTGAGGTCGCCGAACAGCTCGGGCGAGGCGGTCACCCGCAAGGTCTCGTCCAGGCGCAGCAGCACGGTGCGACCCGGCTGGGTCAGCCGGATCTGGACCTCGGTGTTGCCCGGGTGGTCGGCGAGCACCGTCTTGAGCTTGTGGGCCAGGCCGTCGGTCGCCCGCGTCAGCGGGAGGCTGAGGATGACCGGGCCGCGCGGGCCCTGCTTGATGTCCGGCAGGAGGAGCTCGTTGGCGAGCAGCTCGGCACCGTCGTCACCCTTCTTCAGCCGCCCCTTGACCACGGCCACGGTGTCCTCGGCGAGCATCGTGGAGATGGTCATGTAGATCTTCGGCCAGAAGACCACCTCCAGGGACCCGGCCATGTCCTCGATCGAGAGGCGGGCGTAGGGGTCGCCGTTCTTGGTCCGCTTCAGCTGCAGGTTGGTCAGCAGTCCGGCGACGGTGACGAAGTCGCCGTCCTTGGCGCCGTCCTCGCCGACGATCTCCAGTATCGAGGCGTTGGCGTGCTGGGCCAGGATGTGCTCGATCCCGTTCAGCGGGTGGTCGGAGACGTAGAGGCCGAGCATCTCCCGCTCGAAGGCGAGCAGGACCGACTTGTCCCACTCGATGTCCGGCACCGGTGGGAGGGTGACGATCTGCATACCCTCCTGCTCCTGCTCGTCGTCGCCGAGGCCGAACCCGGAGAAGAGGGAGTCCTGCCCGATCGCCTCCTGCTTCTTCTCGTCGACGAGCGCGTCCACGTAGCGCTCGTGCACGGTGACCAGGCCCTGCCGGGAGTGACCCAGGCTGTCGAAGGCGCCGGCCTTGCACAGCGACTCGATGGTGCGCTTGTTGCAGACCACGGCCGGCGACTTGCGCAGGAAGTCCTCGAAGGAGGTGAAGGCCCCCTTCTCCTCGCGGGCCCGCACGACCGCCCCCACGACGTTGTGCCCGACGTTGCGCACCGCCGAGAGCCCGAAGCGGATGTCGTCCCCCACGGCGGCGAAGTTGGCCACCGAGGCGTTGACGTCCGGCGGCAGGACCGCGATGCCCATGCGCCGGCACTCGGCCAGGTAGAGGGCCGTCTTGTCCTTGTCGTCCCCGACGCTGGTCAGCAGGGCGGCCATGTACTCGGCCGGGTAGTTGGCCTTGAGGTAGCCGGTCCAGTAGGAGATGACCCCGTAGGCGGCGGTGTGCGCCTTGTTGAACGCGTAGTCGGAGAACGGCACGAGGACGCCCCACAGCGAGGCGATCGACTCCTCGTTGTAGCCCTGGGCCTTCATCCCGTCGGAGAAGGGGATGTACTCGGCGTCGAGCACCTCCTTCTTCTTCTTGCCCATCGCCCGGCGGAGCAGGTCGGCGTTGCCCAGGGTGTAGCCCGCCAGCTTCTGGGCGATCTCCATCACCTGCTCCTGGTAGATGCAGTTCGAGAGCACCAGGCCGCCGGAGACGAAGTTGTGGACGTCGTCGACGGTGATGTCGTAAACGGGCTCGGGTGCACCCGCCGTGACGTCCACGACGGGGGCCCAGTCCAGCTCCGGGCATGCCGTCGCGCGCCCATCAGGCGCACACCCGGTCCACGTTCCTCCCGCAGTCCGGGCGGCCGCCAACGCAGACTCGGGGGCCGCGACGCGCTCGTCCGAGCTGCGGGCGATCGCATCCACCCCCGCCACGAGCTCGCCCGCCGGGACCCAGCCCCGGGTGGTGAGCACCTTGTGGTCCGCAGACAGGCGGATCTGATTACCGGCGGCCGTCGTCACCGTCAACACCGGCTTGGCCGGCATCTCCCACCAGTGGGTGACCCGACGCCGGACGACCTTGCCAGCATCGTCGACGCCGAAGGTGAAGAACCCGTCAGTGACCCGGTCGGCAAGTTCATCGATTCGGACACGTTCGCCGGTGTCCGCGTCGATGATCGGCGTGTCCCCCGCGACGCACAGACCGTAGGTGTTTCCCAGGATCGGCGCCAACGCCTCCACCATCTGCGGCTGCAGCTTGCCCTTCAGCTGCGGGTCGAGCGGCACGACCTCCTGCTGCCCGTTCTTGCGCAGGGCGAAGTTGGTGTGCGCGTTCACGCCCATCGGGCCGGGGCGGTAGAGAGCGAGCGCCGCCGAGATGTCCTCGAAGTTGTCGGGCTTCATCAGCCGCAGGAGCTGGCGCATGCCGTTGCCGTCGAGCTGGAAGACGCCCAGGGTGTCGCCGCGACCGAGCAGCTCGTAGGTCTTGGCGTCGGTCATGTCCTTGGACAGGACGTCCAGGTCGATCTCCTCGCCGCGGTTGTCGCGGATGTTGTCGATCGCGTCGTCCAGGACGGTGAGGTTGCGCAGGCCCAGGAAGTCCATCTTGACCAGCCCGAGCGTCTCGCACGTCGGGTAGTCGAACTGGGTGATGATTTGGCCGTCCTGCTCGCGGCGCATGATCGGGATGAGGTCGAGCAGCGGCTCGCTGGACATGATGACGCCGGCGGCGTGCACGCCCCACTGACGCTTCAGCCCCTCGATGCCCTTGGCCGTCTCGAAGATGTCCGCCGCGTGCTGGTCCTCGTCCAGCATCTGGCGGAACTCGCCAGCCTCGCCGTACCTCTTGTGCTCGGGGTCCTGGATGCCGGAGAGGGTGATGTCCTTGCCCATCACCGACGGCGGCATGGCCTTGGTGAGCTTCTCCCCCATGGCGAAGGGGTAGCCCATGACCCGGGAGGAGTCCTTGAGCGCCTGCTTGGCCTTGATCGTGCCGTAGGTGACGATCATCGCCACCCGGTCGTCGCCGTACTTCTCGGTCACGTAGCGGATGACCTCGGCACGGCGCCGGTCGTCGAAGTCGACGTCGAAGTCGGGCATCGACCGACGCTCGGGGTTGAGGAAGCGCTCGAAGATCAGGCCGTGCGGGATCGGGTCGAGGTCGGTGATCCCCATCGCGTAGGCGCACATCGACCCGGCACCGGAGCCACGGCCCGGACCGACCCGGATGCGGTTCTGCTTGGCCCAGTTGATGAAGTCGGCGACGACGAGGAAGTAGCCCGGGTAACCCTTGCCGATGATGACCTCGGCCTCGTAGGCCGCCTGCGTGCGCGCGTAGTCCGGGACCCCCTCCGGGAAGCGCCGGTGCAGCCCGGTCTCGACCTCCTTGAGGAACCAGCTGGTCTCGTCCTCCCCCTCGGGGCAGGGGAAGCGGGGCATGTAGCGCCCCTCCCCCTCGGTGAAGGAGATGTCGCAGCGCTCGGCGACGACGAGCGTGTTGTCGCACGCCTCGGGCAGCTCGCGCCACACGTGCCGCATCTCCTCGGCGGTCTTGAGGTAGTAGCCGTCGCCGTCGAACTTGAAGCGGTTGGGGTCCTGCATCGTCGAGCCGGACTGCACGCACAGCAGCGCCGCGTGCGCCAGCGCGTCCTCCTGCCGGGTGTAGTGCAGGTCGTTGGTGGCCAGCAGCGGCAGGTCCAGCTCGCGGGCCAGCTTGAGCAGGTCCTGGCGCACCACCCGCTCGATCTGGATGCCGTGGTCCATGAGCTCGCAGTAGACGTTCTCGTGGCCGAAGATGTCGCGCAGGTCGCTGGCGTGCTGGACGGCCTCGCGGTACTGCCCCAGCCGCAGCCGGGTCTGGATCTCCCCCGAGGGGCAGCCGGTGGTGACGATCATCCCCTGGCCGTAGGTCTCCAGCAGCTCCTTGTCCATGCGGGGCTTGAAGTAGTAGCCCTCCATCGACGCCAGCGAGGCCATCCGGAACAGGTTGTGCATGCCGTTGTTGTTGCGCGCCAGCATCGTCATGTGCGTGTACGCGCCGCCGCCGGAGACGTCGTCGCGCCCGCCGTCGCCGTACTTCACCCGGGTCTTGTCGGTGCGGTGGGTGCCCGGCGTGATGTAGGCCTCGAGCCCGATGATCGGCTTGATGTCGTACTTCTGCGCGGTCTTCCAGAACTCGTAGGCCCCGAAGATGAAGCCGTGGTCGGTGGTGGCGACGGCCGGCATGCCCAGCTCGGCCGCCGTCGAGATCAGGTCGTCGATCCGCGCCGCACCGTCGAGCATCGAGTACTCGGTGTGATTGTGCAGGTGGACGAAGTTCCCGGAGCTGGCTGGCGCTGACATCGCCCCCGATCTTAGGTCCCCCCACCGACAGGTATGACGCGCCGCTCCCCTCCCGCAGGTGGGAGGCTTGGACGGTCAGCGGTCGTGCGGCAGCCGCACGTCCACCCACACCAGCCTGTGGTCGCTGGTCGGGAACGGGAAGGTGCCCAAGAGCCGGAACAGCGGGTCGTCCGAGCTCGGCCAGAAGACACCGGCGTCCTCGATCTTCAGCGACCGGCTCGGCAGCACGTAGTCGACCCTCAGGTTTCCCGGCGGCTCGTTGAAGTCGGCCGTGTCGAACGCCGGGTCACCCCGGTGCTCGGCGTTGACCCCACCCTGGAGCAGCGCCTGCTCCACGCCTCCCGGGCTCGAGGGCGTGATCGAGGTGTTAACTCGCCGGTGGTCCAGCAGCTGGTCGATGGCACCGTCGACGGAGTCCCCGTCGTAGGGGTCGGCGTTGTAGTCGCCCACGATGACGAACCGCTCCCCTGGCTTCAGACCTCCCGAGACCCCCTCGTCGTCGTAGATGTAGGCCGACTCCTTCGGCGAGCCCACGTAATCGGCCCAGAACCGGATCTCGTCGTGGTTGCGGCGGCCGTTGCGGTCCTCGGGCCCGTCGAAGATCGGCGGTGTCGGGTGCGCCGCGAGCACGTGCACGGTCTTGTTGCCGACCTCCACCGGTACGTCCCAGTGCGACTTGCTGGAGAGGCGGAGCACCTCCTGCTCCTCCGCGGAGTAGAACTCCTCCGGCAGCAGGTTGCCCGGCATGTCGCTCCACCGGAAGAGCTGGAAGGTGCGCACCTCGTCGGTGTCGATCGGATACCTCGAGTAGACGACCATGCCGTACTGCCCGGGGAAGAAGCCGAAGCCGTAGGCGTCGTCCGGACCACCCACGGTGCCGTCGTTGTTCAGGTCGAACCCGCTGGGGACGCCCGTGTTCGACGGCGCGATGTAGGCGTAGGGGTAGTCGACCGGGTCCGCGCCGTTCTGCGACACCTCGAGGTAGTTGTCGCGGAACAGGTCCTCGTTGCCAGAGGCGTAGTCGAACTCGTTGACGAGCACGACGTCGGGCCGGGTGCGCTGGATCGTCTCGGCGACGTTCTGCGCCTGCGCGTTGTCACCGGTCGCCAGGTCACGGGCCAGGTCCCCCTCGTTGAAGCGGTTCAGCGAGGCGTTGAAGGTGGCGAACCGCACGTCCAGGTCCGGGCGGCCGGGCCCCCGGTCGGGCGCTCCGGCGGCGGGAAGTGCGGCGGCGCCCAGTCCGAGGAGCAGGGCGAGGGTCGAGGTGGTCGCGATCGAACGGCGGGCAGCAGACGTCATACCGCGCAAACTAGACCCGTATGCCGCCTCCCGCACCCGGACGCGAACGCCGACCCTCCGGGGTCACCCGTGGTTCTCGGGCGAGGGCCGCTCCTCACGCCGGTGCTCCTCGGCGACGCTGCGCAGGGCCTCGAGGTCCAGCGCGGACGCCGGCACCCGGGCCAGTCGCACGGGGGTGCGCGCGGTGACCGTTGCCGATCGCCGGCCCCCCTCCAGGACGGCCCGCTCGCCCACGACGGCGCCGGGACCCAGCTCGGCGACCGGGTCGCCGTCGACGCTGACGTCCAGGACCCCGTCGAGGACGAGGTGGACGTCCGTCCCCTCCGTGCCCTGGCGGACCACCTCGGTGCCCTCGGGCAGCCGTAGCAGCTCAGGCTTCTGCCCGCCCCGCATGATGGCCGAGGAGAGCTCACGCTCGGCCGCGGACTCCGCCGCCACCGTCATCGCCGGGGAGTCCTGGTCCCCCCAGGGGGTCCGGTCGCCGAAGCTGTGGTCCATCCAGTCCTGGATCCGGGTCACACCGGACTTGGCCATCAGGTGCCCGTCGCTGTCGTAGACCCAGTGCCTCGGGAAGGCCGAGGCGCCGACCAGCTCGACCTGCCGCCCGCCGTCACGGGTGAGCGTGAGCTGCAGCGTCGTCCAGACGATGGGTGCGTGCCACACGACGTAGGGCGGGTGCTTCACCGGACGGGGCAGGGGCACGCCCGTGCGCCCGCCGACGGTCTGCCGCAGCACGACCCGCTCCTGCCCGATCTCCGGCTCGGCGCGCAGGTCGGGCATCGAGAAGCCGAGGAAGGTGGCCGTGCCCGCCCCCAGCCGCAGCCGGGTGTTGCCCTGGAAGGCGCCGGAGTCCTCGCCGTAGCCGGCCGTCACCTCGTCGCCGTCGAAGTCCGCCCAGCCGGTCAGCAAGTTGGCGAACCGGAAGCGGTCGTCCAGCCACAGGGCCCGCAGCTCCTCGGTGCCGGACACGACGTCCCGTGGAGGATCGTCGTAGTGCGCCACCCTCAGGTCGAACCCGCCCCGCAGCCAGTTGCGCACCGACTCCGTGGGGATCCAGGACACCGTCGTCGCCCGCCCCGTGACTCTCATGCCACCTCAGTCAAGCACCGCCCACCGTCACGGACAAGGGGTGCGCCGGTCGGCAGCGGGCGTTCAGCAGCCCTGCCGTTCCAGCCCCTCGACCTCCACGGGCAACCGCCCGGGTGCCTCCGCCTCCCCAGTGAGGACGGCGACGAGCGCGTCCATCGCACCGGGGGTATCGCCGTACAGCGCCACCTTCGTGGCCGCGCCGGTGGAGGCCAGGAGGTATGGCGTCTCGAGGGCCACCGAGACCTGTGCCCCGTGGGGGCCCTGGCCCGGTCGGAGGAGCTCGACGGTGGTGCCGGCGCCCAGGGGCAGACCGGCCCGCTCCGCGGCCCGCTCGAACCGCTGCACGGCGAGGCGGTCCCCCATGGGCACGACGCCTCCGTCGACGAGGGGACCGTCGCACGGACCCTGGACCACGGTGACCGCGGCGGCGGACACCTCGCGCGCGACGTCCGCCGCGCCACCGGGCTCCATCGGGTCGACCGACCCCTCGTCCGCGACCTCGAGCAGGGCGGCGATCTGCCGGGCCACGGCTTCGTTCAGCCGGTCCTCGTCGAGCGTGCCGTCACCGACCGCGGCGACGATCGCGTTTCGGGCCGCCAGCGGGTCGGCGGGCATCAGCACGACGTCGGCACCGGCGCGCAGGGCCTCGACGGACGCCTGGCCCGGGCCGTAGCGGTCGGCCACCGCGGCCATGTTGAGCGCGTCGGTGACGACGAGCCCGTCGAAGCCGAGGTCGTCCCGCAGCATCCCCTCGACCACCTCTGGCTCGAGCGAGGAGGGCAGCTGGGAGTCCAGCGCGGTCAGCTGCAGGTGGCCCACCATGACGGCCGGGAGCCCGGCCTCCACGGCGGAGACGAAGGGCACGAGGTCGCTCTCGCCCAGGTCGTCGAGGGTCCGGTCCTGGACGGGCAGCTCGACGTGGCTGTCGGCCGGCACCGAGCCGTGCCCCGGGAAGTGCTTCACTACCGGGAGGATCCCCGCGTCGAGGTAACCGAGACCTGCCGCCGTGGCGTGCTCGGCCACCAGCTCCGGGGCGCTGCCCGGCGACCTCGACCCGATGGTCGGGTCCGTCGGCCCCATGGTGACGTCGGCCGTCGGGGCGAAGACGGCGGTGAACCCAGCCCCGCGGAGCTCGGCTCCCGAGCCGGCGGCGGCCCTCCGGGTCAGGTCCGGGTCGTCGGCCGCTCCCAGGCTCATGAAGGTGGGGAACCGGGTCAGGTCGCCCTTCGCGCGCTCCACCAGGCCACCCTCCTGGTCGACGCCGATGAACACGGGCCATTCCCGACCCGCCTCGTCGGCAGCGTCGGCGACCGCGTCGTTGAGGGCGACCAGCTGGTCGGTCGACAGGTCCGGGTCCATGACGATGATGCCGCCGAGGTGGTGGTCGACCACCAGACCGACCGGCGCGGTCGGTCCCAGGTGGGACGCCACGATGACCTGACCCGCCTTCTCCTCGAGGCTGAGATTCTGGGCCAGGGCGCGTGCATGCGCGACGCCAGGGGGCTCCGGGTCCGTTGGACGGACAGTTGCTGGTGTGTCCGGCATCTCCGCCGTTGAGGTAGCCCCTTCCGACGGATCGGCGACGACCGTCCGACCCGCTGCAGAGCGCTGCGACTCGACGGGCTGCTCCACCGCGCAGGCAGGCAGCAACACGACAGCACCTGCCACCGCCGCGCAGGTCTTGGGCCCTCTACGCATCGGTGATGCCTACGGGCCGGTCGGGATCACCCGAGAAGTCGCTTCCGGTCCGATTACACTCGGCCCGAATGCCTGACGGCCCACCACGAAGGATCATCAGAAACATATGACGGGGTCAACGTTGCACACCGAGCCCACAGTTTCATCAGCGTCCCCCTGGGGCGACGGAGCCTTGGCCCCTCTGGTCCGTCTGTGGATCCCGCTGCTGGTGCTCGTCGCCCTCATCGTGGGCACCCTACGCATGGCCGCCAAGCCGATTAGCGATCCGGACTCCTGGTGGCACCTGCGCGTGGGCGAGCTGTTGTGGAGCGGGGAGATCACCTTACGACGCACCGGGCCATTGTCCTCCTTCGCGACCGAGCCGTGGACCCCTCGGGACTGGATCCCTCAATTGGTGGCCAGCGCCCTGGAACGCTCCTTCGGACTGCCCGGGGTGGCCTGGCTCTTCGGCGTCGGGCTTGTGGCCTTCATCGTCACCGCGTACCTGGTCGCGCGACGCCAGGCAGATCCCCTCCCAGCAGCTCTGGTGACAGGCCTTGGCTTTCTCGGCGCGGCAGGCAGTCTGTCCCCCCGTCCCCAGATCGTCAGTTTCGTTCTTCTGCTCGTCTTCGTCGGTGCGTGGCTCCAAAGTGCTCAGGACCTACGGCCGCGATGGTGGCTGATTCCGATGACCTGGGTGTGGGCCAGTTCACACGGAATGTGGTATCTCGGCGTGGCGATCGGGATTCTCTCGGTGATCGGCATCGTCCTGGACCGTCGCCTGGCCATTCGCAGGGTCGGCCGTCTCTTCCTCGTGCCCGCGCTCAGTCTCGTGGCGGCGGCTGTGACCCCGCCCGGCCCGACCCTTCTCCTGGCCGTCGTCCAGACGGGTGACAAGTGGGAATTCGTCACCGAGTGGGCACCACCCAACTTCCTCAGTCTGACGCCTGCGGCTTCCATGTTGATGGTGGCGCTCGTGGCCTTGATCTGGGCGCGACGAGGCACGAGGTTGTCCTGGCACCACCTTCTGCTCCTGCTGCTCGCGACCGCCATGGTGCTGATGTCCGGTCGGACGGTCGCTGCTGGCGCCGCCATCCTGATCCCCCTGCTGGCCATGACCCTCCAGCAGGTGCTCTACGACCGGCCCCCTCACCGCCTCGTCCCACAGGAGACGCAATCTCTCTGGGCCGCTTCCGCGCTCGCGGTGGCCACGCTGGCCCTGCTCGTCCCCCGTACGTCTGCGGTTGCCGGCAGCGTGCCCAACGACTTGAACAATGAGCTCGCGTCCCTGCCGCAGGGTAGTGCGCTCCTCAACGACTACGCGCTCGGGGGCTGGCTCCACTGGCGACACCCCGACCTCGACACGGTGATCGACGGATTCACCGACGGTTACACCGTCGAAGCCATTGAGGAGTACATCTCCGCGGTGGGCGCTGGACCAGGCTGGGACGAGTACGTCGACGAAACGGGTGCTCGGTACGCGCTCCTCCAGGAGGAGTCCCCCCTTGCCTACGCTCTGACGCAACAGCTCTCCTGGGTCGAGGTTGGAGAGGACGAGGGCTACGTCCTGCTCCGGCACCCGTCGCGCTGACGCTCTCAGCCCCGGATGACGCCCAGCGCGTGCTGCAGGTCGTCGGGGTAGGGCGACTCGAACTCCACCGGCTCGCCGCTGCCGGGGTGGTCGAAGCCCAGCTTCACCGCGTGCAGCCACTGCCGCTGCAGACCGAGGCGCTTGGACAGCGTCGGGTCGGCGCCGTAGGTCAGGTCCCCCGCGCACGGGTGGTGCATCGCGGAGAAGTGCACCCGGATCTGGTGGGTGCGACCGGTCTCCAGGTGCACCTCCAGCAGGCTGGCCATCCGGTGCGCCTCGAGCAGCTCGTAGTGGGTGATGCTCGGCCGACCCTCGCGGCGGACGGCGAACCGGTAGTCGTGCCCGGGGTGCCGCCCGATGGGGGCGTCGATGGTGCCCTCGTGCGGGTCGGGCAGGCCCTGGACGAGCGCGTGGTAGGTCTTGTCGACGACCCGGTCGCGGAAGGCCTGCTTGAGCACCGTGTAGGCCCGCTCGGACTTGGCGACGACCATCAGCCCGGACGTGCCCACGTCGAGCCGCTGCACGATCCCCTGCCGCTCCGGAGCGCCGGAGGTGGAGATCCGGTAGCCGGCCGCTGCCAGGCCCCCGACGACGGTCGGTCCGGACCAGCCGACGCTGGGGTGGGCCGCGACGAACGCCGGCTTGTCGACGACGACCATCTCGGTGTCGTCGTGCACGATCCGCATCCCCTCGACCGGCTCGGCGACGACCTCCAGCCCGGGGGGTGGCCCCACCGGCGGCAGCGTCACGTCCAGCCACGCCCCGGCCATCACCCGGTCCGACTTGCCGGCCACCCTGCCGTCCATCGTCACGTGCCCGGCGGCGGCCAGGTCGGCAGCCTTGGACCGGGACAGCCCGAGCAGCCTCGCCAGGGCCGCGTCGACCCGTTCCCCCTCCAGCCCCTCCGGGACGGAGAACGCCCTCGAACCGCTCACTTCTCGTCCCCCTCGCGGGTGCCGTCGAGCCGGTGGCCACGCAGCGCGAGCACGGCGATGAGCACGGCCGCGCTGGTCACCCCGACGTCGGCGACGTTGAAGATCGCGAAGTTGGGCAGCCGGATGAAGTCCACGACGTGACCGAAAGCGGGCCCCGGGTCGCGGAAGTACCGGTCGATCAGGTTGCCCACCGCCCCGCCGAGCAGCAGCCCCAGCGCCAAGGCCCACGGCAGGCTGCGCACCCTGAACGCCTGCCAGACGATGACCACCGAGATGGCCGTCGCCAGGGCCGTCAGCACCGGCGTGATCGAGGTCCCCATCGAGAACGCGGCACCCGAGTTGTAGATCAGGTGCCAGCGCAGCAGGTCGCCCACCACCTGGACGGGTTCCCCCTGCACAAGGGTCTGCTCGGCCCACACCTTGGTGACCTGGTCCAGGACGACCCACCCCGCGGCCAGGCCCAGCACGACGAGGGTCCGCCGGCGCGGGCGGACCTCGAGGGGGGCGCGGGCGTCGGTCAGCGGCGTTCCTGCTTCTGCTTGCATGTCATGCATAGGGTCGCACGCGGGAACGCCTGCAGCCGCATCTTGCCGACGGGGTTGCCGCACGCCTCGCAGTCGCCGTAGGAGCCCTGGTTGATCCGCTCCAGCGCCCGCAGCGTCTGCATGAGCAGGTCGCGCGCGTTGTTGGCCAGCGACAGCTCGTGCTCGCGCTCCCAGGTCGCCGCGCCCGCGTCGGCCTGGTCGTCCCCCGCCCCGTCGCTGTAGCTGCGCATCAGCTCGACCAGGTCCTGCTCGGCCTCGTGCACCTCGGTGCCGAGCCGGGTGGCGTCCGACTCCAGCTCGGTGCGCACCTCGGCCAGCTCCTCGGCGGTCCAGGCGTCCTCGTCGTGCCGGACGCTCAGGGACTCGTGGGCGGTGTCCCCACCCTTCTTCGCAGTTCTGGCCACGAGGTGCCCTCCTGTGTGCAAGAACCCACGTCGGCCGGCGGCCGGTCGTGGGCAACGGTGGGCAGAGGATATGCCACGCAGCCCCCTGGGACAACGCCGTTCCCAACCGCCACGCCGGTCCCAGCCGCACAACACCCGCACGGGTGGAGGTATGACGCACGCGCGCAGGGCGCCCCGGAGGTTCCGGGGCGCCCTGCGTCGGCGTGCGGTGGCGGGTCGGCACGACCCACCGGTCGGGTCAGCCCTGCTCGTTGCCCTCGACCCTGGAGAGCTGCTCGGACAGGAAGGTCCGCAGCCGGTCGCGCAGGTCGTGCTCCTGGGTCTGCAGCTCGCCGATCCGCCCTGTCAGGCTGGTCTGCCTGCTGTTCAGGTCCTCCAGGATGGAGCTGCGCTTCTGCTCGGCCTCCCCGACCATCTGGTCGCGCGAGGACTGGCCCTCGCCCACGAGCCGGTCGTGCGTCTGCTGACCGGTGCTGACGAGCTCGTCGTGGCGGGACTGGCCCTCGCCGATCAGCTGCTCGCGCTGCTGCTGGCCCTCGGTGATGAGACGGTCGTGCGTCTCCTGACCGGTGGTCACCAGCTCGTCGTGCTTGGTCTTGCCCTCCTGGACCAGGCGGTCGTGCGTCTCCTGTCCGGTGCTGACCAGCTCGTCGTGCCGGGTCTGACCCTCGTTGACCAGACGGTCATGCGTCTGCTGCCCGGTGGTCACCAGCTCGTCCCGACGCTGGTCGGCCTCGGCGACGGTGCGGTCGCGGTAGCCCTCGGCCTCCTCGATGAGCTGCTGCTTGGTCGTCTGGCCCTCGGCCACGTGCTGGTCGTGCAGGCGCTGGGCCAGCGAGATGATCTTCGAGGGGTCCTCCGCCGCGGACGGCATCGCGGCAGCGGCGGCGACGGGCGCGGCCTGTCCCTGCTCGGCGGCCTCGGCGGCGGCGCGCTCGGCCTCCTGCTGGGCCTGGCGGGCCTGCTCGGCCTCGGTCGTGGCCTGCTGGGCCTGCTCCTCGGCGGACCGGGCCCGGTCCTGGGCCTCGGACAGCTGACCCTCGAGCTCCCGCACCCGCTGGTCGGAGGCGGCCACCCGGCCACGCAGGTCCTCCAGCTCGGCGGAGGCGCCCTCGGCACCCTCCACCCGCGAGCCCTCGGCGGCCTGGGCGCGCTCCTCGGCCTGGGCGCGGGCCTGCTGGCACTCCTGCAGCTCGCGACGGGCCTGCTCCAGCTCGGCGACGAGCTCGGCGGAGCGGTCATCGGACTCGCCCGACGCCATACCCGGCACGGCAGCGGCGGGCGCGAAGCGCTCGGTGTCGTCGCCGCCCATCCCCCGGCTGGCACGGCAGTCCTCGAGGTCGGTGCGCAGGGAGTCGTTCTCCGCAAGAAGACGCCTCAGCTCGACGACCACCTCGTCGAGGAAGTCGTCCACCTGGGTCTCGTCGTAGCCGCGACGCAGGTGGGTCGCACTGAAGCTCTTCTTGATGACGTCCTCGGGGGTCAGCGCCATGTTTCACCTCGTGTCGGGGAGTCACCGCCAGGCCCGGCGCACGGGTCGTCAGGGCATGGTCGATGACGCGCGGTCTGCACGTGCAGGGGTCACTCTAACGCACAGGGACGCCTCAGAACGGCAGGCCCAGGACCAGCCCGCGGCCCAGGCTCACCGCGAGGATCAGGACGAGGAATCCCAGGTCCAGGGCGATGCCGCCCAGCCGCAGCGGAGGGATGACCTTGCGCAGGGCCTTCAGGGGCGGGTCCGTGAGAGCGTAGATCCCGTTGGCCAGCACGAGGACCGGGCCCTTGGGCCGGAAATCGCGCGAGAAGACCATGATCCAGTCGAAGACCAGCCGGCCGATGAGGACGAACAGGTAGAGGCTCAGGACTGCGTAGAGGATCTGTCCGACCATGGGGACAGACTACGTTGCTGGCTCAGCTCTGGTTGAACGGCCCGGAGCCCTGTCGCTGCCGCTCGGCGGTGCCGCCCTCGACCTCGATGTGCTCGGGCGAGAGCAGGAAGACCTTGCTGGTGACCCGCTCGATCGACCCGCGCAGGCCGAAGGCCAGGCCGGCGGAGAAGTCGACGAGGCGCTTGGCGTCGGCGTCGTCCATGTCGGTGAGGTTGATGATCACCGGGATGCCGCTGCGGAAGGACTCCCCGATGTCCTTGGCCTCGTTGTAGGTGCGCGGGTGGATCGTGGTGATGCGGTTCAGATCGCTCATCTTCGGCTCCCGGACGACCTGGGCGACCGGCGTGCGGCGCGGCAGGGTGGTGACCTCGGCGTCCTGCTCGGGACGCTCGTCGTCCTCGTCGCGGACGGCCCGCACGGCACCGCCGCGGGGACCCTCGTGGCGGGGCTCCTCCTCGGGGTAGGCGTCGTAGTCGTCGTACCGCTCGTCGGACTCGGCGAGTCCGAGGTACTCCATCGTCTTGCGCAGCGCCCCGGCCATGTCGCGAGCTCCTTGGTGCGTACGGGCGTTGCTACCCGTGGTGGATCGGTCGCTGCCGACGCTACCGCCGAGTTCCCAGGATTCCGGTCCCGACACGCAGGTGTGTCGCACCGTGCGTCACAGCAGTTTCCAGGTCCCCGCTCATGCCCGCGGAGATCCACGTGGCGTCGGGGTGGTCGGCGCGCAGGCGGGCGGAGAGGTCGGCGAACCGCTGGAACGCGGCGGCGGTGCCGTCCTCGTCGACTCCGAGGGGGGCCACCGCCATGACCCCTCGGAGCCGCAGGTGCTCGGTGGCGGCGACCGCGTCCGCGAGGGCGGGGACGTCGGCGGGTGCAGCTCCGCCCCGTCCGGCGTCGGCCCCCTCCCCCAGGTCGACCTGGATCGTCACCTCGAGGGGGGTATGCCGCCCGCCCTCGCCCAGGGCGGTGCCCGTCCCGCGGTCAAGGGCCTTGACGATCTTGGTCCGGTCCACGGACTGGACGACGTCGGCGTAGCGGGCCACGTGGGCGGCCTTGTTGCTCTGCAGCTGACCGACGAAGTGGACGGTGAGCAGCTCCCGGACCTCAGCCGGGAGCTCGGCGACCTTGGCGCCGGCCTCCTGGTCCTTGTTCTCCCCCACGTGGCGCACGCCGAGGTCGACGAGGTGGACGATGTCCGAGGCGGGAAAAAACTTGGTGATCGCGACCAGGGTGATCTCCGCCGGGTCACGGACGGCGTCGCCGCAGGCGGTGGCGATGCGTTCGTGGACGGCCGCGAGGTTGGCCTGCAGCTCGGCTCCGCGGTCGGCCATCAAGCGACCTCCTCCGGGGGCAGCAGCCGGACGATCCCGGCGAACCGGCCGGTGGTGCCGTCGCGTCGGTACGAGTAGAGGTCCGGGTCCTCGCGGGTGCAGCCGGGCAGCCATCGCACGCTGACGCCGTCGCGTACGAGCTGGTCGACGACGGCACCGGCGACGTCGATGGCCGGGGTGCCGGTCCAGGACACCGAAGCCGCAACGGGGCTCACCTGGGCAGCCTCGTCGCGCATACGCTCAGGCACCTCGTAGCAGCGGGGGCAGACCGACGGCCCGATGACCGCCTCGATACTTCTCGCTCCGAGCGTGCACATCCACGCGATGGTGGCGGGGACGACACCGGACATCATCCCGGGCCGCCCGACGTGGACCGCAGCGACCAGACCCTCGTGACGGTCGAACAGGAGCACCGGCGTGCAGTCGGCGACCAGGACGACAAGCGCCTCGTCGGTGCGTCCGGAGACCAGTCCGTCGACCGCTGGAGCCGGGGCGTCGGGGTTACCCACCTCGGGCACGACGTCGTCGCGGGTGCCGAGGGTGACCGCCACGTCGCACCCGTGACGCTGGTCCATGAAGCGCAGGTCGGACGCCCTCAGCCCGAGCTCGTGGGCCACCCGGTGCCGGTTGGTCTCGACGGCGTCGTCGTGGTCACCGACGTGGTTCGCCAGGTTGAGCTCACCGTACGGCCCCTGGCTGGAGCCCTCGTGGCGGTCGGTAAGGGCCCACTCGACGCCGAAGTCGGTACCGGCCGGGTCGATCCGCTCGCGCCAGAAGAACACGCGGTCAGCGTACCGGCGGGTTCAGCACCGTCCCGTGGGGTGGCAGCTGGTCGTGCCCGGCCTCGAGCAGGTGCAGGTGCTCGCGCACGGACTCGATCAGGTGCTCGCTGAATTCGTGGTGGTGCTGATGGAGCCGGTCCAGCTCGGCGCGCAGCTCGGCAACCTGCCGCTGCAGGTCGTCCCGCTGCGGCTCGAGGCTTTCGCCCCCGGGCGCGCCCTGCGGCCCGGCCTCAACCTGCGCCTGGAGACTGCGCAATTCCTCGACGAGCTCGGCCCGCTCTCGACGGACGAGCTCAAGCTGCTGCTTCTCCATGCGGAGACGTTCGGACTCGTGACCGGTCTCGTCCGTGTGATGGCGGCGGATAGCCTCGGCCTCCAGCTCGTCAACCCGTCCGTGAAGTCGACGCAGCTCCTGGACGACTTCTTCCAGAAAGGCGTCGACCTCGTCTGCGTCATAGCCGCGGCGAAGCACCACCGTGTTGAAGGTCTTGCGGACGACGTCCTCGGGGCTCAGCAGCATGGTGTTCTTTCCGGTCAGAGGCCCGAGAAGGCCTCGATGATGTTGATGGCACCCGGTCCCATCACAACGATGAAGAGGGCAGGGAGGATAAACAGGATCAAGGGAAAGACGACCTTAACCGGGATCTGCATGGCCTTCTCCTCGGCGCGCTGCCGACGCTTAATCCGCATCTCGGAAGCCTGGGTGGACAGCACTTTGGCAATGGAGATGCCATGCTCCTCACCCTGCATGATCGCACGTACGAACCGGCGGAGGTCCTCCACCAGTACTCGATCGGTCAAACCCTTGTAGGCCACCCGGCGTGGGACACCAACCTGGATCTCCTGGAGGGTGCGGACGAACTCGTCAGCGAGCGGGCCACTGCTCCCTCTGGCGACGTGAGCGATGGCCGACTCGAATCCCAGACCGGCCTCGACGGCGATGGTCAACTGGTCGAGCGTGTCGGGCAAGGCTTCCTGCACGGCCTGACGCCTCTTCAACCCGGTGTTGTAAAGAAAGATTTCCGGCAGGAACCAGACGAAGGCGGTGGTCAGTAAGGCGAGAACGATCATTCGGGTGCTGAATTCTCCGGAGAGGAGGAGAGCGAACAAACCGACCGTTGCCGAGGTCGCCACAAGCTTGGTCACGATCACGCGGTGAAGGGGCCAACGAGCAGGACGACCGGCACCTGCCAGCAGTCGGTCGATCAGCCTCACGGTCCCGGCCGGGGTCAGGCCGTACGCCATACGGTAGAGAGGGCCCGAGGGTGCCGCGTACGGGTCTTCCTCCCGCGCGGCATGGACGTCACGCAGAAGGTTAGCTAGGGCTCGTCGGCGGACCGCATCCTCGCTCGTGGAGAAGGCATAGACCAGAAGCAACAGCGCCAGTCCGACGAGACCCGCCCCCAACAACAGGATCATGCGCGGCTCCATCAGAACTTCACCTCGATGACCTTGCGCAGCCAAAGTCCACCCAGGGTGAGCATGATGATCCCAGCGAGAATCATCGCCCAACCCAAAGGGGACTGGGTGAGGACGCCAATATACGTGGGGTTGACCAGGACAAGCAGTCCCGTCATGACGAAGGGCAGCGCCATAAGGATGATCGCAGAAAGTTTTCCCTCGGCAGCCAGCGCCCGGACCTGCCTACGGATCTGCCCCCGCTCTCTCACGGTCTCACCCACGGTGTCGAGGACCTCGGCGAGGTTGCCACCCACCTGTCTGTGGATCGTGATCGCCTGCCCGATCCAGCGAAAGTCGTCGCTGTCCATGCGCTCGGCGGTTTCCGCCAGTGAGTTGTTGAGGTCTCGCCCGACCCTGGCCTCGTTGACGATGCGGGCCAGCTCCCCAGCGGCCGGGTCCTCGACTTCCCGGGAAACATAGTGCAGGCCTTGGACTAGTGAGTGACCCGCCCGCATGTTGCTAGCGAGAAGCGTGACGACGTCGTCGATCTGGTCCGCGAAACGGGTCCGGCGCTGATCGGCCCGGATTGACACCCAGAACAGGATGCCGATGAGGGTAACCACGGCGAGCAGTACAGCCACGATCAGCCCCTGCAACGCCAGACCGAGGGCGAAAGCGACTAGTAGGGCGGCCCCAACCACCAGAACGAAGTCGGCGACGTCCATGCGGATGCCGGCCAGATTGAGGGCGTCAGCCCATCGGCGGCCCCTTCCGCTGCGGTCTAGTCGCCTCCCGATCCACCCAGTGGCGGCAACCGTTACACGCGTCACCGTGGAGGTGTCTTCCACCCCGTGTCGACGGCGTTCCTGCGACAGCCTCCGGTTGGGCAGGGCCACCAGGAGAGCGGTAGTACCGCCGGCCAGACCCAGGAGCGCCACCCCGACCGTCAGCGGGGTCAGGCCCATCCTTGTCTCCTCACCGTCGGCCTCGAGCGATGAAGGTGTCCTCGAAGATGCCCGGTGGCAATTGAACTCCCTGCTCGGCGAACCGATCAGTAAAGAGGGGACGCACACCGGTCGGGATCGCGTGGCCCAAGAAGCGACCGTTGGCATCCACGCCTGCTGCGTAGTCGAAGGTGAACGCGTCTTGGAGAGTAACGATGTCACCCTCCATGCCCTGCACCTCGGTAATAGCGGTTACTCGTCTGGTGCCGTCCCGTAGCCGGTTAAGGTGGACGATAACGTCGACAGCCGAGGCGATCTGCTCGCGGATAGCGCGCAGCGGCAGATCCATGCCGGCCATCAGCACCATCGTCTCGAGCCGGGCGACGGCGTCCCGAGGGGTGTTCGCGTGCAACGTGGACAGGGACCCCTCGTGCCCGGTGTTCATGGCCTGGAGCATGTCAAGGCTCTCGCCGCCGCGCACCTCACCGACGATGATGCGGTCGGGGCGCATTCGAAGTGAGTTGCGGACAAGGTCGCGGATGGTGACCTCACCCTGGCCCTCGATGTTGGAGGGCCTGCTCTCGAGTCGGACCACGTGTTCCTGCTGCAGTTGGAGCTCGACCGCGTCCTCGATGGTTACGATGCGCTCGCTGGTAGGGATGAAAGACGACAGTACGTTGAGCATGGTGGTCTTACCGGTGCCAGTGCCACCGGAAACAAGGACGTTGAGCTTCGCCTCCACGCAGCCCCGAAGGAGTTGGACCATCTGGGAAGACATACTGCCTCTGGCGACAAGGTCCTCAGCCCGCAGCGGAACCTGCCCGAACTTGCGGATCGTGAGGGTCGCCCCGGAGACAGCGAGCGGCGCGATGACCGCGTTGACCCGGGAGCCGTCCTCCAGTCGTGCGTCCACCATGGGGGACGACTCGTCGATCCGGCGCCCGACCCGACCAACGATTCGCTCGATCACGCGCCGCAGGTGTTCGTCAGAGGAGAATTGCACGTCGACCTGCTGTAGGAGACCGTCCTGTTCCACATAGACGCTCTCATGACCATTGACCATGATCTCGGTGACAGAATCATCGTCGAGGAGTTTCTGCAGCGGCCCGTAGCCGAGGACATCGTCCGCGATCTCCGCGACCAGGCGACGTCGCTCCTCGATCCTCAAGGGCACGCTGCTGCTGTTGACCAGACCCGTCACCTCGCGCATGACCAGGGCGCGTAGGGCCTTCTCGTCCATGGAGGTGTCCGTAAGTCGGTTTCCCAACCGGGCAAACAATTGGTCCCGGGCTTCTGCCTTCAACCCTGCCAGGGCGTCCGACTGCCGGGGGAGAGCCTCGGGCTCCTTCGGACCCACGGGGCTCTTGGCTTCGGACTCAACCGCCGCCCCCTGCGGTGGTGCGGATGGCCTGTCGGGGCGAGGTGATGGGGCATTGGTCGGCGGCGGATGGTTCGTCGCTGTACCTGTCGCCTGGGCTTGACGCAGCCGCTCACTGAGGTTCATCGGCTTCGACGTCCTCGCTGCTGCCGGCCGGCACGTCCCACGCCGAGGGGGGCAAAGCGACCCGCCAAGGCGCTGAGATCCTTCGAGACTGGGTCACGCGGGTTGCTGAGGACCAGTGGCTCGCCGGCATTCGTCGCCCGGAGCAACTTGCCACTGCGCGGCAGCACCACATCGACCTTGCGCCCCAGGGTCGCAGCAACGTCGGCCACGCTGAGCCCTCCGGTCTTGTCGGCCATGTTCACGACGACATGGATGTTAAGCGGTTCAAGATCCAGCTCTTCCAGCACTTCCAGCTCTTTGCGCATACCCCGCAGGCTGGGCACGTCCAGACCGCAGACGAGGACGACGTCGGTGGCCTGGTCGAGCGCTGCGAGCGTCTGCTCGTGCAGTCCAGGGGCCGTGTCGAGGACGACGTAGCGGAACTCGCGCTTGAGCGTGCCCAGCAAGCGGGAGATGTTGCCGGTGCCGATGTTGTCCGCCTCCGCCGGGTTGCGGACGCCCGGCAGAACGTAGAGACCGGACGCGTGCTGAGTCAAGAGGCTTTTCAGGGCGATGGCGTCCGTGGAGACCGGACCAGAGAGCACGTCTCCCAGGGTGTAGGTCGGCTCGAGGTCGAGAGCGGCAGCGACATCACCGAACTGCACGTCGAGATCCACCAGCACCGTCCCGGTCGGCGAGTGCTGGGCCAGGACGGCGGCCAGGTGGGTGGCGATTGTTGTCTTGCCCACACCGCCCTTGGGCGAAGCCACGGCGATGACCCGGCCAGTGAAGGTGTCGCCGAGGGCGTGGCCCGTGGCAAAGGCCTGGGCTGACTCCGCGGCTCGACGGAGAACCCAGCGGACGTCTTCGACGGGAGCCTCGGTGGGGAGCACATCACGCACACCGCTGCGGAGGGCCCGGAGGGCGATCTCCTCTCCCCGAGGAGTCACCAAGACGATGCTCACCTGAGGGTGGGACTGCTGCATCCGGGAAGACAGCTGCAGCACACGCGCCTCCGTCTCTGGATCGCCACCACCGTCCAGGATGACTGTGCGCACTTCCTCTGGAGCGTTGGCCAGCGCCAGCAGCTGCGCTGCGCCAGCGGGGATTTGGTCGCGGGCGATGACCATAAGTTCGTCATCGGACCCGGCAAGGCGAATAGAACGGGACAAACTCCGGGAGTCTGTGGCGAGGATGATGGTGCTCATTCGATGACTCCAATCACCTGGGTGGGTAGCGCCGGGACCACGGCGTCCACCTCTGCACCGTCAGCGTCCTCCGGCGCGAAAGTGAGCCAGAGGCTCCCGGTCTCCATGGCGAAGATGATTCTGGCGGCCTCTTGTGGTTGCACGGCCAGCGTCACGTGCACGGAGTCCGCGGCACCGGCGTCCTGGTCCTCTTCTTGCGCCGCGACGAAGCCGCCTTCGACACGCACGACGAGCACCTTGTCCAGCAGCAAGTCGGTGTAGGTGATGGTGTCGTCGGACGTCGTCGATCCCTGCTGCGTCTCATCACCGTCAGTGTTCGTATCGTTCGGGTTGCTCGCCTGATCGTCGTCCCAGATGAGCGCCCCACTCTCATCAACGGTCCAACCACTGGGTGGTTCCACCTCGAAGGTGCTGAAGACCCCGACCAGATCACCGGCCGCGATGCTCCCTCCCAGGGCCCTTGGGTTGGGGATATTGATGGTCAGTTGGTGCAAGGACTCTGCCTCCTCCGGGAGGACGAATACACCCTGCCGTCGTAGCTCGTCAGCAGGCACAAACAGGCCGTTACTGATCTGCTCATCTAACCGAATCTCCCTCTGCGCCACCCGGTCCTCAAGATCCTCTACCGCAGCGACGGCGTCTTCGACCACGTAGGCACGAGGGATCTGGCGCACTTCCACCGTCTCCCCCATCTCGTCCGCCGGTGTCCCCTGGGGGATGGCCTCTGTCGCCATCAGGACGTCCACAGTCTCCTGATCGCCTAGTGCACGCTCGTCAGCCCGGTTGGCGTAACTGATGACGAGGAGGATGCCGACCACCGCGAGGGACAGAGCGAGCACGGCAGCGACGACACGACGAATCATATGGAGTTTCCTTATTAGAAGAATGGTCTGTTAGTTAAGGAGTAGCAGCCTCGTGGTCCGGATCAATCAGGCGCACGGACTGAACGCCATAGTCCGGAGCCGGTCCCCACTCCACGGCGTCGGAAAGGTCGACCCAGTCAACAAAACGGCCTCGGATGCATCGATCATTGCCCGGGCAGTAAGTATTGATGTTGTCTGGGCCGCTCTGCGGGTAAGTGAGGCCGTGGCCTCCGCCACCAAACTTTATGCCGTGTAGCTCGATGGCGGCAAAGCCTTTGATGTGATACCCGTTCAGGGGACTTGCGCCTATATCCGCCACGCTGCATCGATTGTCGTCTGGCTGGGGATTGGGTCGCATGCGACACTCGTCAAATACTGGCACAACAATGGGCGACCGAGAATCTACCATCCCCTGCAGTTGCCCGTGGTCGCATCCCGGCGGCTCACCGCCAGGGTCCATCGGGTACCATCCATCGTTCGCATTTAGGTCGACCAGATTGTCCTGGCAGTCCCCCGTACCTATGTACCCAAAACCTCCTGGCAGCACGTTGCCACTCGTCGGAGTTCCGCACTCTTCCTGCGAGGTCTTGGTGAGGTTGATGACGGTGACTGCCTCGGTCGATGCGACAAAAGCGTTGAATTCACACTCGCCGATCGTCAAGGGGAGAAGGGTCGTCATCTGGGTCGGCGAGCCCCAGGCGGCGGTGGCTTCACGCACCACGGTGAAGGAGTTGAACCCTAATGCTCCAGCGAAATAGTTCTGATGCTCACCGGTCACTTCCACCGTGACCCAGTTGGGGTAACCCGCCGGGTACGTATCCTTTGCGAGAACCGTGTCCGACTGGAGTCGAACATTTTCCCGCGCCAGGCCCGTAGCGCGCGCCGCCTCGGAACCATCCGAACAGGGCACAGCCGACTGTGCGCAGTGCTGGGCGGTTCCGAGTGCGGCCGCGTCCGCACCGTTTTGTATTTCCTGCGACTTGGCATAAGCCGAAGTGACATCGACACCAAAGCCCGCGAACCCGATGAGCACCAACATCACGAGCGCAACGATGATGGCCGTAGCTCCCCGCTCTGGCTCCGAAAGCAGGCGTGCCGTTAACCGTTGCATCTCATGGCCCCCTGAGCGCGTATTGGTATGTCACCGGGCCAGAAACCAGTCATAGACCGGGTGGTGTACGTGGCGGTCACGGTCCAACGGCAGGCTTCGTCTCCCACGGTGCCATTACGCACCGGCGTTGAACCTGACAAGGTGTCCGAGAGTGACGGAGCCAAAGCCCAGAAAACTTCGGTGAACTTGCTCTCCCCTGCACTGGCACTGTCCGTGATCGCTGCCGTTCGCGCTGCGTCCCGCGATGCCTGAGCCAAGCTGCCTTGGATAGCCCACAGCCTTCCAAACTCAAGAATACCCATGAGTAACGTGACCAGGAGGATTGCGACCAATGCGAACTCAACGGCTGAGGCGCCACGATCACTTGAACTCCCCTTGACCACCTTAAACCCACCTTGCTTTCGGCCCTGAGGACCCGGGACCCGGCCAACCGCTACGGTTGACCGGGTCCGTCGAGCTGGGTCTCTCAGCCACCGAGGGCGGTGAGGACCGTCTGGAAGGCATTCTGCAGCCGCCCGCCGATGCTGAACACGATGGCCACGATGACGGCCGCAATGGCCGCGACCATGATGCCGTACTCGACGGCCGTCGCACCGCGCTCCTTGCCGGACTCGACGATTCGGGCCTTGAGCGTGGCGAGGGTGTAGAAGAAAGCAGCCATGGGAGGACTCCTAGGGTGACGCAGGCCTACCCCCCAGGGGACGTCCTGCTGATGGTGAAATGGTCAACCGCGGTGGGGACCCCTCGCGGTCACCACCGATCATGCACCATAGGGGCCCCCGTGACAAGGGCCGGTTTGACGTTCAAGCGCTCAGAAGGCTACGCGCCCTCCTCCAAATCCTGAGCCAGATGACTTTAAGCAGGCTTTACTCAGTCTGGACGAACCCTGAACGTCGCAGGTGGGAGGTTGACACCGTATGCATCAAGCCCCGCCGGAGGGTCTCAGGCGGGGCTCGATGTGCTGTCAGTCACTTCAAGAAGTCAGGCACGTCCAGGTCGTCGCCCTCGTCCTCAAAGGTCACCTGCCGCGGCGGCTGCTGCACCGGTCGCTGGTCCTGCTGAGAGGCCTGTGCGGGTTGTGCTTGCTGCGGCTGACCGCCCTCCTGCCCCCGGCCTCCCTGCCCGTCGCCGGCACCGGACTGGTCCTGCTGGCTCGGCCCCCCGAACTGCCCACCCTGCTGCGGGGCGGCCTGAGGGGCACCCTGCCCCTGGTGGCCGCCCTGCTGCACCCCAGGTGCGCCGACCGGGCGCTGCTGCGCCTGCTGGGCCGCGGGCTGCTGCGCCGACCGCTGCTGCTGCGGCTGACGACCCGGCTGCACCTGACCCAGCGCGCGCTCGTCGCTGCGGGTCTGGGGCGAGCCGCCGTCGAAGCCGGCGGCGATGACGGTCACGCGCACCTCGTCGCCGAGGGAGTCGTCGATGACCGCACCGAAGATGATGTTGGCCTCCGGGTGGGCGGCCTCCTGCACGAGGCGGGCGGCCTCGTTGATCTCGAAGAGGCCCAGGTCCGAACCACCCTGCACCGACAGCAGGACGCCGTGCGCGCCCTCGATGCTCGCCTCCAGCAGGGGTGAGCTGATCGCCAGCTCGGCCGCCTGCACGGCCCGGTCCTCCCCGCGCGCAGATCCGATCCCCATGAGCGCCGAGCCGGCCCCCTGCATGACTGACTTCACGTCGGCGAAGTCCAGGTTGATCAGGCCCGGCGTGGTGATGAGGTCGGTGATCCCCTGGACACCCGAGAGCAGCACCTGGTCGGCCGAGCGGAAGGCGTCGAGCATGCTGACCGTGCGGTCAGAGATCGACAGCAGCCGGTCGTTGGGGATGACGATGAGGGTGTCGACCTCCTCGCGCAGCGAGGCGATACCGGTCTCGGCCTGGTTCGCGCGCCGCCGGCCCTCGAACGTGAACGGACGGGTGACGACACCGATGGTCAGCGCGCCCAGCGACTTGGCGATCTTGGCGACGACCGGTGCGCCACCGGTGCCGGTGCCACCACCCTCTCCCGCGGTGACGAAGACCATGTCGGCTCCGCGCAGGGCTTCCTCGATTTCCTCGGTGTGGTCCTCGGCGGCGCGGCGGCCCACCTCGGGGTCGGCGCCGGCCCCCAGGCCACGCGTCAGTTCGCGGCCGATGTCGAGCTTGACGTCGGCGTCGCTCATCAGCAGCGCCTGGGCGTCGGTGTTGACGGCGATGAACTCGACACCCTTCAGGCCGACCTCGATCATCCGGTTGATGGCATTGACGCCACCACCTCCGATGCCGACGACCTTGATGACGGCCAGGTAGTTCTGCGCAGCGGACACAAGTGGACCTTTCGGGTGCTTCGTTCAGGTGCTGGGGGTGCGTTGTGCGTGTCCCGCGATCATAGGTGCGCACCCCCGCCCGGGGGCGACACCGTGAACCTCGACCTCAGGTTCAACCTTGGGCGGGCGGCGGCGCCGCCGGGATGCCCTGCACGGACGGTGCGTCCGGCACCCGCACGTCGATCGTCTGCGCGATCCCGCCCTGGGGGTCGATGCTGTCCTGCTCGACGAGGGCCTGCACGACCTGCCACTTCTTCTCGATGTCCGTTGGCTCGCCCCACAGGACCGTCACCTGGTCGATCGTCAGGCTCACGGCCCCGTTCCGGTCCATCTCCGGCGTGTCCAGCTCCCCCTCGAGCTCGGAGGGGTCGGGCCGGGTGCGCCACAGCTCGACCAGTCCGCGCACGGTCTCCTGGTCCAGGTCGGCCGGCTCCTCCGACACCGCCACGGCGGGCAGCTTGTTGGAGGCCTCCTCGACCTCCTCATAGACGACGCCGCCCTCGTCGGCCAGCCACGTGGTCTTCCCCCGCCGCAGCGCCAGCGCGGGCTCGCGCAGCTCCACGGTGTAGGTGATCGAGGAGGGGTAGTCGCGGTCCAGGCTCACCGACCGCACCCGCCGCTCCCCCTCGACCACCCGCTCGGCGAGGTTGTGCTCGGACACCCGCGCCAGCGGACGGCCCACGGGGATGTCGGCGTGGTGGACGACGCTGTCGGCCAGCTCGCCGTCGGCGCCCTCGACGCTGATCTCCTCGACGACGAACGCCGCCGAGTAGAAGAACAGGAACACCAGTCCGCCCGCGAACAGCGCCACGAGCATGCCCCACAGCAGCAGCGCCCGGCGCACCGCTCCCGGTCGGGGCGGACGCTCGAGCCGGTCGCCCTGCGTCCTCCGTCGTCCCGGCAGACGGTCGGCGACGGTGTCCGGCACCCACCTCACGTCCGGCTCACCCCGCCCCCGTCAGCGGCAGCCTCACCTGCGTCAACCCCGGCACCTACGCTCCCGACCCGGTCGCCCAGCAGCTCCAGCAGCAGCGGGCCCACCGTCGTCACGTCACCGGCGCCCACCGTCACTACCAGGTCACCGGTACGCACGATCTCGGCGAGCACCCCCGGCGTCGCCTCCAAGCTCCCGGCCGTCACCACCCGCTCCGGACCTCCGAGCGCCTCCACCCGGTCGGCGAGCAGCTGGGCCGTGACCTGCGGGTACTGCTCCTGCTTCTCCCTCGCCCCGTAGATCGGCACGAGCACGAGCACGTCGGCCCCGGCCAGCCCGGCGGCGAACCCGTCGGCGAAGTCCTGAGTCCGGGAGAACAGGTGCGGCTGGAACGCCACGACGACCCGCCGCCCGTCCGCCGCCGACCGCGCCGCGGCCACCACGGCGGCGACCTTCGGAGCGTTGTGCGCGTAGTCGTCCACGACCTCCACCCCGCCGGCGGCACCGACCCGCTCGAACCGTCGGTGCGCCCCCGGGAACGCCGCCAGCCCCGCCAGCACCCGTTCCGGGTCGGCGCCCAGGCCGACGGTCGCCGCGAGCAGCGCGGCGGTCGCGTTGTGCGCGTTGTGCTCCCCCGGCACCGGCACGACGACCTCGAGCTCCTGCCCCTCGCCGAACGGTCCGACCGTCGACCGCATCCACAGCGTGGCCCGCGCCGTCATCCCCCGCGAGGTCACGTCGCGCATCAGCACGTCGGGATCCGCCCCGGCACCCTCGTCGTCTCCCCCGGTCACGCCCGTGCCGGTCCCCCAGGTGAGCACCTGCAGGTCCGGACGGGTATGCCGTGCGTGTGCGGCCAGGCGCGCGGCGCCGGGGTCGTCGGCGTTGGTGACGAGGAGGCCGCCGGGCTGCACCGTGTCGACGAACTCGGCGTAGGCGCGCTCGACCTCCTCGACGGTCCCGTAGAAGTCGAGGTGGTCGGCCTGGACGTTGGTCACGACCGCCACCTGCGGCCGGTAGACGACGAAGGTGCCGTCGCTCTCGTCGGCCTCCACGACCACCGGCGCTCCGGGCGCCCCGGGCGCGGCGTTGGTGGGGATGGTGGTGGCGTCCGCCGGGGTGCCGTCCGGGGGAACGGTCACGGCCGCAGAGGCGGCGCCTGTCTGCGGTGACGCCACTGACAGCGGCGCCCCGATGACGTACCCCGGCTCCAGGCCGGCCGCCTGCAGGGCCACCGTCGTCATCGCGCTCGTCGTGGTCTTGCCGTTCGCCCCGGCCACCGCCACGGCCGGGCGGCCGTGCAGGAGCGCGGCGATGCCCTGGGCGCGGTGCAGCACCCGCAGGCCCAGCTCCCGGGCGGCGGCCAGCTCGGGGTTGTCCTCGGGGATGGCCGACGACACGACGACGGTGCTGACCCCCTCGAGGTGGGCGGCGTCGTGGCCGACGAACACCCGTGCGCCCTCGGCCTCCAGCGCCCGCAGCGTCGGCGAGTCGGTGCGGTCACTGCCGGACACCGGCACCCCCGCGGCCAGGAGCATCCGGGCGACCCCGGACATGCCGGACCCGCCGATCGCGACCAGGTGCACCCGGCCCAGCTCGGCCGCCGGCGGGACGTCCGCGGACAGGTCGAAGCGGAAGGTGGTGCGCCCGCTCACCGGACGCCCGCCGTGGCCAGGACCAGGTCGACGAGGGCGTCGTCGGCGTGCCGCTCGCCGTGCCCGGCCGCGGCGGCACCCATCGCAGCCAGCCGGTCGGGATCCGTCACCAGCGGCAGCACGGTCGAGCGGACCCGGTCGGGGTCCAGCTCGGCGTCGTCGACGAGGATCCCGCCGCCGGCCTCGACGACCTCGGCGGCGTTGAGCCGCTGCTCGCCGTTGCCGATCGGCAGGGGGACGTAGACCGCCGGCAGCCCCAGCGCGGCCAGCTCGCTGACCGTCCCGGCCCCGGACCGGCCCAGGGCCAGGTCGGCGACGGCGTAGGCCAGCTCCATCCGGTCGGTGTAGGGCAGCGCGACGTAGCGCGCCCCGGTCGTCGCGTCGGCCTCCGGCACCTCGACGTCCTTGCCCGCGCCCGTGAGGTGCAGCACCTGCACCCCGGCGGCGAGCAGGTCGGCCGCGGCCCCCGCGACCGCCTCGTTGATCCGCTGGGCTCCCAGCGACCCGCCGAAGACGAGCAGGGTCGGACGCCCCTCGTCCAGGCCGAAGTGCGCCAGCCCCTCCGCCCGGGCCGACCCCCGGTCCAGGTCGCGGATCTCGGCGCGCAGCGGCAGCCCGACCAGCCGGGCGTTCGGCAGGGCGGTCATGGCGAACGTGGTGGCCACCGCCGAGGTGAACCGGGCGCCGAGCCGGTTGGCCAGGCCCGCGCGGGCGTTCTGCTCGTGGATGACGATCGGCACGCCGGCGCGGCGGGCCGCCAGGTAGGCGGGCGTGGCCACGTAGCCGCCGAAGCCCACGACGACGTCGGCCTCCTTGTCGCGCAGCACCGCCAGCGCCGTGCCGACGGCCCGCTGCAGCGAGCTGGGGAAGCGCACCGCCGCCATGCCCGGCCGGCGCGGGAAGGGCACCTTGGGCACGGTGGTCAGCTCGTAGCCCCGCTCGGGCACGAGCCGGGCCTCCAGGCCCTCGGCGGTGCCGAGCACGCTGATCGTGGCGTCGGGCACCCGGCGGCGCAGCGCGTCCGCGGTGGCGAGCAGGGGGTTGACGTGGCCGGCGGACCCGCCGCCGGCGAGGACGACGGACAACGGGCTCATCGACGACCCTTCGGGCCGCGCCGGGCGGCCGTCGGGGCGCTGCGCGTGGTCGGCGGCGCCGGCCGGGGCGCCCGCGGCGTGCCGTGGGTGGAGACCCGCGGCGCGGTGCGCCCGGTCGACCGCGTTCCCGTCGAGGTGCGGCCCGCCCCGGCGGCCCCCCGCGAACCCGCACCGGCGCGCCCGCTGGTGACGGCGGCATACGTGCGGTCCAGGCTCGAGGAGCGCTGGGCCAGCGCCTCGCGCGCCCCCGGCAGGGAGCGGGCGAGCGAGAGCAGCAGGCCGATCCCCAGCAGCGCGGCGACCAGCGCCGACCCGCCGGAGGAGACCAGCGGCAGCGGCACGCCGATGATCGGCAGCATCCCGATGACCGACCCGATGTTGAGCAGCGCCTGGCCGAGCAGCCAGATCATCAGGCCCGCGGTCGCCAGCCGGGTGAACATGTCGTCGGCCTGCGAGACGATCCGGAAGCAGGCGTAGGCCAGCACGGCGAAGAGGACGAGCACGCCCATCGACCCGGGCAGGCCCAGCTCCTCGCCGATGATCGCCAGGATGAAGTCGTTGTGCGGCTCGGGCAGCAGGCCCCACTTCTCGCGGGACTCCCCCAGGCCCAGGCCCCACCAGCCGCCGTCGGCGAGGGCGTACTCCGCGTGCACCTTCTGGAAGCAGCCGTCGACCTGCGGGCTCTCGCAGACGTCGCCGAGCCAGACCTGGATGCGCTGCATGCGGTTGGCGCTGCCCGCGGCGAGGTAGGCCACGCCGACGCCGGCGACCGCGCCGACCCCGATGAACCACCGCGCCGGCAGCCCGGCGGCCCACAGCAGACCGACGAGGATCGCCAGCATGATCATGCCGGTGCCCAGGTCCTTGCCCTGCAGCACCAGCCCGACGAGCACGAGCCCGACGGGGAAAACGAGCGGCACCGTGGCCTGGAAGACCCGGTGGACGACCTTGCGCTTGGCCGCCAGCATGGCGGCGCCGAAGACGACGAGGGCGAGCTTGCCGAACTCCGAGGGCTGCACGCTGCGCCCGGCGATCTCGATCCAGTTGCGGTTGCCCTGAAACTCCACGCCCATGCTGGTGAACACCGCTGCCTGCATGCCCAGAGCGAGGATGATCGCCGGCCAGGCCATGCGCTTCCACAGCGACACCGGCATCCGCGCCCCGACGGCGGCCAGCACGATCCCGACCCCGGCGAAGGCGACCTGCTCGAGGAAGACGGTGTAGCTGTTGCCGCTCTCGACGTAGGAGCGCACGCTGCTCGCCGAGAGCACCATGACCAGGCCCAGCCCGGTCAGCAACCCCGCGGAGACGAGCACGAGGTAGTAGGGCGCCACGGGCGAGCGCAGCCAGGCGCCCACGGACTGCATCGTCCAGCCCTCGCGGGCACCACCGGGGTATGCCGTCGCGCCCCCGGGCGAGGTGCCCCCGCCCCGGGCGGAGGAGGACGCGGACGGGCCGCCGGCCGACCGGGGACGGGTCGTGGTCGTCATACCCCCTCCTGCCCGCCCAGGCCCAGGTGCCGGCGCACGGCGGCGGCGAAGACGTCGCCGCGGGAGCCGTAGCTGGGGAACATGTCCAGGGAGGCGGCGGCCGGCGAGAGCAGCACGACGTCGCCCGGGGAGGCCAGCGCCGCGCACCGGGCGACCACCCGGTCCATGAGCGCGTGCAGGCCGTCCATGTCCCCATGGTCGGCGACCCCGGCGTCGTGGACGGGGACATCCGGCGCGTGTCGGGCGAGCGCCTGCGCGACGAGGGCACGGTCGGCCCCGAGCAGCACGGCACCGCTGAGCCGGTCGGCGACCCGGCGCACCAGCTCGTCGACGTCGGCGCCCTTGAGCTGACCGCCGGCGACCCAGACGATGCGCTCGTGCGCGGCCAGGGCGGCCTGGGCGGCGTGCGGGTTGGTCGCCTTGGAGTCGTCGATCCAGGTGATGCCGTCGACGTCGGCGACGATCGTGGTGCGGTGGGCGTCGGTGCGGAAGGCGCGCAGGCCGTCGCGGACGGCGACCGGGGCGATGCCGGCGGCGCGGGCCAGCGCGGCGGCGGCCAGGGCGTCGGCGACCAGGTGCGGCGGGGCGGGGGTGGACCCGTCGCCGCCGGAGGCCTGGGCCAGGTCCGCGAGGGTGCCCAGCTCGGCGGCGGAGGTGGCACGCTCCTCGACGAAGGCCCGGTCGGCGAGCACGTCCTCGACGACGCCGACCATCGACAGACCGGGCACGCCGAGGGTGAAGCCGACGGCCCGGCAGCCCTCGACGACCTCGGCCTGCTCGACCATGGCCTCGGTGCGCGGGTCCTGCACGTTGTAGACGCAGGCGACCTGGGTGCGGTCGTAGATGCGGGCCTTGTCGGCGGCGTAGGCCTCCAGCCCCCCGTGCCAGTCGAGGTGGTCGGGGGCCAGGTTGAGCACCGTGGAGGCCAGCGGGCTCATCGTGTGCGTGAAGTGCAGCTGGAAGCTGGACAGCTCGACGGCGAGCACGTCGTAGGGCTCGGGGTGCTGCACGGCGTCCAGGACCGGCGTGCCGACGTTGCCGACGGCCGTCGCGCGCAGGCCGGCGGCCTGCAGGATCGAGGCGAGGAGCTGGACGGTCGTGGTCTTGCCGTTGGTGCCGGTGACGACCAGCCAGGGCGCCGCGCCGACGCGGGGGCGCAGGCGCCAGGCGAGCTCGACCTCGGACCAGACGGGGACCCCGCGGTCGGCGGCACCGGTCAGGACGGGGTGGTCGGGGCGCCAGCCGGGCGAGGTGACGACGAGGTCGACCTGCAGGTCGGTCGGCCACCCCGCCACCTGGTCCGGGCCCCGCCGCACGTCCGCACCGAGGATGCCGAGGATCCCGGCCTGGGTCTCCTGCTTCTCCCCCGGCGACCCGGCGTCGACGACCGTGACCTGGGCCCCGTGCTGGATCAGCGCGTCGGCGGCGGCGAAGCCGGTGACGCCGAGGCCGGTGACGAGCACGCGCAGGTCAGCCCAGGCTGCGTCGCGGTGGGTGAGCTCGGAGAGGGGGTCGCTCACAGGTTCGCCACCCACTCGCCGTAGAACAGCCCCAGCCCGATGGCCACGCAGATGCCGGCGATGATCCAGAACCGGATGACGATCGTCACCTCGGCCCAGCCGAGCAGCTCGAAGTGGTGCTGCAGCGGCGCCATCCGGAAGACCCGTTTCCCGGTCATCTTGAACGAGGCGACCTGGATGATGACCGAGAGGGTGATGATGACGAACAGCCCGCCGAGGACGGCCAGCAGCAGCTCGGTGTGCGTGGTGATCGCCAGCCCGGCGAGCCCGCCGCCCAGGGCCAGCGAGCCGGTGTCGCCCATGAAGATCTTGGCCGGGGAGGCGTTCCACCACAGGAAGCCGAAGCTCGCCCCGGCCACCGAGGCCGCCACGACCGCCACGTCGAGCGCGTCGGAGACGTCGTAGCAGTTGGGGCCGGGGGCCAGCTGGCAGTTCTGGTTGTACTGCCAGATCCCCATGATCGAGTAGGCCCCGAAGACCATGACCGAGGCGCCGGTCGCCAGGCCGTCGAGCCCGTCGGTGAGGTTGACCCCGTTGGACGCGCCGGCGATGAGGATGTTGGCCCAGACGATGAACAGGATCGTGCCCATGACCGGACCGGCCACGGCCAGGTCGAAGGAGGTGTCGCGCACGAACGAGATCGCCGTCGAGGCCGGGCTGCGGGTGGAGTCCCCGGGCTTCTGCAGGGCCAGGATCGCGAAGATCACCGCCACGAGCGTCTGCCCGGCGAGCTTCTCCAGCGAGGTCAGCCCCAGGCTGCGCTGCTTGGCGATCTTGGTGTAGTCGTCCAGGAAGCCGATGAAGCCCAGCCCGGTGATGAGGAAGAGCACGAGCAGCGCGCTGATCGTGAACCGGCTGTGGGTGACCTCCACGACGCCGGACAGGTCGAGCAGGATGAGCAGCAGGTGGGAGATCCCGTAGCCGAACACCGTCGCGCCGATGATCACCGCGCCACCCATCGTCGGCGTGCCACGCTTGGTGTGGTGGCTGGTCGGGCCGTCGTCGCGGATGAACTGGCCGTAGCCGCGCCGCACGAGGAAGCGGATGAACAGCGGGGTCCCGAAGAGCGCGAGGAACATCGCGACCGCCCCGGCCAGCAGCACGTTGACCATCAGGCGTTCTCCTCGCGGGCGGAGGCGGCGTGGCCACCCACCGCGGCGAGCTCGTCCCCGAGCAGGCGCAGCCCCGAGTCGCGGCTGGACTTCAGCAGCACCACGTCCCCGGGTCCCAGCAGCTGCCCGAGCAGCAGCGCCGCGACGTGCCGGTCCTCGACGTGGGTGGTGGCGGCTCCGCCGCCGGAGGTGTATGCCGCGCCCGCGGGCCGCGCGAGGTCGCCCACCGTGACCAGGTGGTCGGTGCCGAGCTCGGCGGCCAGGGCTCCCACCCGGGCGTGCTCCGCGTCGCTGTCCGGCCCGAGCTCGAGCATCCCGCCCACGACGGCGACGGTCCGGCCCTCCGGGCGGCGCATCGACGCCAGGGTCCGCAGGGCGGCGCGCATCGACTCCGGGTTGGCGTTGTAGGCGTCGTTGACGACGGTGACCCCGTCGGGGCGCCGGGTCACCTCCATGCGGCCGCGCGACCGGGGCTGCGCCGCCCCGAGCGCGTCGGCGACGTCGGCCCACGGCATACCCCACTCGGCCGCGACGGCCGCGACGGCGAGGGCGTTGCCGACCTGGTGCTCCCCCACGACCTGCAGGCTCACGGGCAGCCCCTCGGGGCCGGTGGCCTCAGGACCGCCCTCGACCGGGCGGGCGTGCAGCCGGAAGGAGGCCCGCCCCTGCCGGTCCAGCGCGACGTCGGTCGCGCGGACGTCGGCGTCCGGGGACAGCCCGACGAGCACCGTCCGCGCCCCGGCCGCGTCGGCGTGCCGGCGCATCTCCGACACGACCGTGTCGTCGGCGTTGAGCACGGCCAGACCGCCCGGCGACAGCCCCTGGACCAGCTCGGACTTGGCCTCGCCGATCGCCTCGCGGGAGCCGAACTCGCCGAGGTGGGCGCTGCCGACGTTGAGCACGACCGCGACCTGGGGCGGGGCGACCGCGGTGAGGTGGGCGATGTGCCCCCGGCCGGAGGCTCCCATCTCCGCGACGAGGAAGTCGGTCTCCTCGGTGAGCCGGCACACGGTCAGCGGCACCCCGACCTCGGAGTTGTAGGACGCCTCCGGGGCCAGGGTCCGACCCAGGCGCTGCAGGACCTGGGCCATGAGGTCCTTGGTGGAGGTCTTGCCCGAGGAGCCGGTGATCCCGACGGTGCGCAGGCCGCCCGCGGCGGTGCACCGGTCCACGACCTCGCGGCCCAGCGCGGCGAACGCGCGGGTCACGGCGTCGTAGGGCGGCCGGTCGGGCCGCTCGGACAGCCGGGCGGGGTCCTCCTCGACGACGACGCACGGCAGCGCGTCCACCGGGCGGTTGGTCAGCGCGGCGGCGGCACCCTGCCGGGCGGCCGCCTCGACATAGTCGTGCCCGTCGGCGCTCTCGCCCCGCCGGGCGACGTACAGGCCTCCCGGTCCGGCCTCCCGGGAGTCGGTGACGACGGCGCCGGTGATGGTCACCAGCGCCGTCTCGTCGGTGGAGGGGACGATCCGCCCACCGGTCACCCGCGCCACGTCGTGGAGCGTCAGGGGGATCACTCAGTCGGTCCCTTCGTCTCGGATCGCGATCTGACCCAGTGTCGCACCGGAACCGTCGGGGGCGGGCTCTCCCGGGGAGAACTCCAGGGGCACGGTGGGCGGGGGCGTGGTCGCGGGCTCGACCCCCTCCTTGACGAGGGCGTAGCGCATGATCTTGCTGAACACCGGACCGGCGATGACGCCGCCGAAGGTGTGGATCCGGGTCGGCCGCTGGACCGCGACGGCGACGACGAACCGCGGGTCGTCGGCCGGGGCGAAGCCCATGAACGAGCTGGTCACGCCCTCGTACCGACCCTTCTCCGGGTCGTAGCGGTCGGCGGTGCTCGTCTTGCCGGCGACGTGGTAGCCCTCGATCGCGGCGGCCGGGGCGGTCCCCCCGGTGCTGGCGACCTGCTGCATGATCGTCGTCAGCGTCTCGGCGGTCTCCTCGCTGACCACCCGCTCACCCTCGGGCACCGTCGTCTCGCTGTAGCGGCCCTCGGCGTCCGTCGTGCCGGCCACGATCGAGGGGGGCACGCGCACCCCGTCGTTGGCGATCGTCTGGAAGACGTTGACCTGCTGCAGCAGGGTGGAGGAGACGCCCTGGCCGAACATCATGGTGTAGCGGCTGGTCGCGCTCCAGGTGCCCGGCTCGGGCAGCAGGCCGACCGACTCGCCGGGCAGCCCGAGGCCCTGGGTGGTGCCCACGCCGAACCGGCGCATCCAGTCGTAGAGCTCCTGGTCCTCCAGGTCCTCGCCGTAGAGGATCGTGCCCATGTTGGAGGAGCGGGCCAGCACGCCGGCGAAGGTCAGGTGCCGCAGCGGGTGCTCCTCGGCGTCCTTGAACGAGGTGCCGCCGCGCTGCAGCCGCACGGGCACCTCGATCGGGGTCTCCATCTCGACCAGGCCCTTCTCCAGGGCCGCGGCGGCGGTGATGACCTTGGCGGTCGAGCCCGGCTCGTAGACGTCCTCGACCGCGGCGTTGCGCATCTCCTCCGACTCCTGGGTGTCGTCGGCCGGGTCGAAGGTGGGGTAGCTGGCCAGGGCCAGCACGCGGGAGGTGCGCGCGTCCAGGATCACGGCATACCCCGACAGGGCCCCGGCCTCCTCGACCCGCTCGCGCACGGCGTCGTAGGCGTACCACTGCAGGTCAGCGTCCAGGGTCAGCCGCACGTCCTGGCCGGGCCGGGCCTCCTCCTCGCGGTAGAGGCCGGTGGTGATCCGCTCCCCCTCGCGGCCGACCTCGAAGACCGCCTCGCCGGGCGTGCCGGTGAGCTTCTCGTCGTGGACGAGCTCCAGGCCGCCGGCGGGCATCTCCCCGGCCCCGATCCAGCCGACGAGCGGCGCGGCCGCCTCGCCGAGGGGGTAGTCGCGGCGCATGACGTTCTCGGCCGACAGCCCGCGGACGCTGCGCGAGCGCAGCTCCTGCCAGGTCGCGGGCGACTCGTCGGGGGCGACGACGGCGTACTGCTCGCCCAGCGGCTCCTCTAGCCGGCGCAGCACGTCGGCCTCCTTCTCCCCCGTCACCTCGGCGACGACCTGGGCGACCGCCGCGAACCCCTCGGCGAGAACCTCCCCCTCGTCGTCGCGCAGCACGTAGTCCTCGGCCAGGGTCGGGTCGGCGATGATCTTGCGGCGCTCGACGCTCACGGCGAGCTGGGCACCGTCGACGTCGGTGATCGATCCGCGCGGGGCGGGGATGGCGGTGACGCTCAGGCGCCCGTCCAGCGCCGCGGCCGAGACGCTCGCGGCGTCCAGGCCCTGCAGGCGCACGAGCTGGGCCGCGAAGAGGCTGAGCACGAGCAGGACCGCCAGGAGCAGGATCCGCGTGCGGGTGCGCGGATGGCCCACCCCGGGGTGCACGGCCCCGAGGGACCGGCTCCCGCCGCGTGCTGCTGCCACTGGATCACCTCGGGAGTCGGTCGGGAGGTCGGTCGGTCAGTCGGAGGCGGCCGTCCCGGCCGGGTCCGCCACGCCCGTCGCGGGCAGGTCAACCGTAATCGTGCGACCGCCGTCGCTCATGGAGGCCACGCCGGTGATGGACCCGTCGGACAGCCGCAGCGTCGCGGTCGAGGGGGCCGGCACCATGCCCAGCCGGCGCGCGCTCTCGGCCAGCGTCTCGGGCGACTCGAGCCGGTCGAGCTCGGCCTGCAGCGTCACCTTCTGGTCGTGCAGCGCGGTCTGCTCGGCGGCCAGCCGACCGAGCACGTAGGAGCCCTCCGCCCGGTGGGTGTTGAGGACCAGGACCACGCTCACCGCGGCCATGATGACGAACAGGCACAGGAGCCGGTATGCGGTGTGCCCGCTCGCGGGGGCGGCGTCCACCACCCGGGTGCGCGAGGTGCGCACGCCGGGCAGGGCGATCGCCGCGGTGGCGCCGCCGGAGCGGCCGCGCGGGGCGGTCACCCGGTCCAGGCCCGGCAGGCGTCCGGGGAAGGCGGGGGCTGCGGCGCGGCCGAGCCGGGCGCCGACGGTCATCTGGGTCATCGCTGCACCTCGGGGTTGTCGCGGGGGTCGCTGCTCGTCGTCGGGGGCTGGTCGGGCGTGGGACGGATCCGCTCGGCGGCGCGCAGGCGCACCGAGGCGGAGCGGGGGTTGCGGGCGGTCTCGACCTCGTCGGCCTGCTCGGCGCCGCGGACGAGGAGCCGGAGCCAGGGCGCGTGCTCGGGCAGCTCGACGGGGAAGCCCGGCGGGGCGGTGCTCGTGGCCCCCGCCGCCAGGCCGCGCTTGGTGATCCGGTCCTCGAGCGAGTGGTAGGACAGCACGACGATCCGGCCGCCGACCGCCAGCGAGGACAGCGCCGCGGTCAGCGCCTGGCTCCAGACGGACAGCTCGGCGTTGACCTCGATCCGCAGCGCCTGGAAGGTGCGCTTGGCCGGATGGCCCCCGGAGCGCTGGGAGGCCGCCGGGACCACGTCGTGGAGCAGCTCCACGAGCGGGCCGGAGGTGGTGAACGGCTCGGTCTCGCGCCGCCGCACGACCGCGCGGGCGATCTGCCGGGCGAACTTCTCCTCGCCGAAGGTCCGCAGCACGTGCGCGAGGTCGCGCGCGTCGTAGGTGTTGAGCACGTCGGCCGCCGTCGGCCCCGTCGACTGGTCCATCCGCATGTCCAGCGGCGCGTCGGTGCGGTAGGCGAAGCCCCGGTCGACCTCGTCCAGCTGCAGAGAGGAGACGCCTAGGTCGAAGAGGACGGCGTCGACGCGGCCGCGGGGCGGGGTCAGCGAGGCGAGCACGCCCGGGAGGTCGTCGCTGACGGCGTGGACGGGGACGAAGCGGTCGCCGAAGGCGGCCAGCCGGGTGCTCGCCAGGGCCAGCGCCTGCGGGTCGCGGTCGATGCCGACGGCGGTCGCGCGCGGGCAGGCCCGCAGGACCGCCTCGGTGTGCCCGCCCATGCCCAGGGTGCCGTCCACGAAGAGCGCCCCCTCGTGCTGGAGCGCGGGGGCCAGCAGCTCGACGCAGCGGTCGAGCATGACGGGGACGTGCCGGTCCTCGGTGGGGACGGCCTCGGCGGGGACGTCTCCGGTGGGGGCGTCTCCGGTGGGGGCGCCCGCCCCGGGGGTGCGCGCGCCCGAAGCGGCTGCGTCGGGGGCCTCGTCGTTGGTGTGCGTCATGGGGGTCGGCCCGGCGTCCAGGTGGAGCCCGGGGCCCCCGTTTCCTGCGTCCTGGTCCCCCACCGTCCTCCCGGGTGCCCTCCCGGCACCGGGGAAGGGGTGTCGGGTGCGGCGGTCGGGTCCGGCACGGGGGAAGTCGTGCCGGCGTCCGGTTCCCGGGGCTCCGGCGCCGGGGAAGTGGCGTCGGAACGGGCGGACGGGGAGAGACCAGGATCCAGGCGGCGGGAGCCACCGGGTCACATGAGTCCGGGCACCACCTCCTCCGACTGCTGGGCGAAGGCGTCCTCGGTGCTGGCCAGGTAGGTCTCCCAGGCGGTGCTGTCCCAGACCTCGACGCGGTTGCCGGCGCCGATGACGGTGCAGTCGGCGCTCAGGCCGGCGTACTCCCGCAGGATCGGCGGGATGGTGACCCGGCCCTGCTTGTCGGGCACCTCGTCGGAGGCGCCGGAGAGGAAGACGCGCTGGTAGTCGCGGACGGCCCGCGAGGAGGTCGGGGTGCTCTGCCACTGCAGCGCGATCCGCTCGAACTCCTCCTGGGCGTAGACGACGAGGCAGCGGTCCTGCCCGCGGGTGATGACCAGCCCGTCCTCAAGCTTCTTGCGGAACTTCGCCGGAAGGATGAGCCGGCCCTTGTCGTCGAGCTTGGGCGTGTAGGTCCCGAGGAAGAGCACTCGGACCACCCCCTTCTCGCTCGACGGGCCGTACCTGCTCCAGTGCGCCCCACCATACTCCACTTTGCTCCCCCCACAAGGGGATACCGCGCCCTTTTCACCCCAGTATGCCGTTTCTGCCCAGGTCAGGGCACATGGGGGCGGGTGGAGGGAGATCTGCTGCCGGCGCGCGGCCAGGCGGGGCCCGCAGCAACCGGCGGCGGACGTCGTCCCAGGTGGGACGGGGTCGCCGTCGGCGGGGGGACCCCTCCGTGCCCCCGGGTGGGGTGAAGTGGGGGACGGGGGTGGGGCGGAGTGGGGGACGGAGGTGGGGCGGAGCGGTGGACGGGGGTGGCGGAGCGGGGGACGGGGGTGTGGCGGAGCGGGGGACGGTGGTGGCGAGCGGCTCGTCCGGAAGGATGAACTCGGTCGAAAACCTCTGTACGGCAACGACGGCGCAGCCCTACGATGAGAGAGTTCTCATCGAACCTGTCGGACCTAGGGGGTCACGATGGCAGGACGGACGACGCGGGTGCGTCTTTTCGGGCCGACGAGCGTGGTCGGTGCCGGGTCGCCGGAGCGCGCCGTCCACCTCGTCGGCAAGCACGGGCGCATCCTGGCCCTGCTGGCCCTCGAGCTGGGCCACCCCGTGCCCAAGGACCGGCTGGCCGAGCTCGTGTGGGACGGGCGCCCGCCGCCGTCCTACCGCCAGGCCCTGGACAGCGACGTGTGCGTCCTGCGCCGCAAGGCCGAGCTGGGCCCTGGCCGGACCTCGGCCCTGGCCACCACCCCCTCCGGGTACGTCCTGGACGCCGACCGGGTGGGCGTCGACCTGACCGAGGCCCGGGCGCACGTCGGACGGGCCTGCCGGGAGCGGGCCGCGCTCGCGCTCGCCGACGCCGACGCAGCCCTGGCCCTGTCCGACCGCGGCCGGCTCCTCGAGGACGAGCCCTACGCAGCCTGGGCCGAGCAGGCCCGGGTCGGGTGGTCCGTGTGCGCCACCCGGCTGCACGTGTGCGCCTCCCGTGCGGCCCTGGCGGTCGGCGACCCCGACCGCGGAGTCCGGCACGCCACGGAGGCCGTGACGCACGACCCCGTCTCGGAGACCGCCGTCGCCCAGCTGATGCGCGCCCTGTGGTGGGACGGGCGGCGGGCCGAGGCGGTGCACGCCTACAGCTGCCTGCGCCGGCGGATGCTCGACGACCTGGGCGAGGAGCCCGGCCCGGCCACCGAGCAGCTGTTCCTCACCATCCTGCGCGACGAGGGGGGCCCCCGGGCGGCCGCCGACCCGACCACGCAGATTCAGCTGGCCCTGCGGCTGCTGCGCGAGACCCTGGACCGCACCCCGGGGACGAGGCCCCCCGAGCTGGACGCCGAGCTCTCCCTCGCGGCCGCCGCGGCGCTCACCGGTGAGCGACGTCCAGGCCCGGCCCCGGTCCGATGACCGGGACGGCCAGGGCGGTCCGATGACCACGCCCGCGGCCGTCCGGACGGTGCTGGTCGTCGACGACCACCGGATCTTCGCCCAGATGCTGGCCGCCTCGCTGGACGCCGAGCCCGACCTGCGGACGGTCGCCACCGCGCACGAGGCGCGCACCGCGCTGGAGCTGGCCGCGCTACACCGGCCCGACCTGGTCGTCACCGACGCCCGGCTGGCCGACGGCGACGGCGTCGCCCTGGCCCGTCGGCTGGTGGACGAGCTGTCCGCCGCCGTCGTCGTGGTCCTCACCGCGTTCGCCGACGCCGGACTGGTGGAGCGCGCGGCCCGGGCGGGCGCCAGCGCGGTGCTCGCCAAGGACGGCGACCTCCCGGGGCTGCTCGCGGTGCTGCGGTCGGCCCGTCGGGGGGCCTTCGAGGTGGGCCCCGGGCTGGACGCCCCGGCGCCCAGCGTGGAGGACCGGCTCGCCGCGCTGGGTCTCACCCCGGAGGACGGTGCCCTCCTGCGCCTGCTCGCCGCCGGGATGGACACCGAGGGGCTCGCCCGCGAGCTCGACGTGTCCCCGCAGCGGGCCCGCGCCCACGTGGACCGCATCGCCGACGTCCTCGGCGTGCGGGGCGCCGCCGACGTGGTGGCCGAGGCGGTCGGGCAGGGCCTGGTGAGGATCGGCCGTGGCTGACCGGGACCTCGAGCGCGCGGGCGGTCGTGCCCTGAGCAGGACCAGCGTCGTGCGGGCCGCCATGGTCCGGTTCACCGCACTGAGCCTCTCCGGGCTGCTCGTGCTCACGCTGCTGTCCGTCCCGGTCGCGAGCTGGATCGCCCGGTCGTCGGCGCAGCGGGAGGCCGAGGAGCGCACCCTGGCGTTCGCCCGCTTCGTGGCCGCTCCCCTGGTCGACGCCGACGTGGGGGCCGCCCCGGTCGACAGCTCCCTGGCCGCGGCGATGGACCAGCGGCTGCGCGACGAGTCGATCGTGCACGCCGTCCTGTGGGGCGGGGACGGGCGGGTGCTGTGGGCCGACGACCCCTCCGCCGTCGGCACGGTCGAACCGCTCGACCCCGACCTGGTCGACCTGCTCGGCACGACCGGGGCCGTGTCCCACTACGTGTCCTCGATCCACGCGGGTGGCAGCAGCGGGGGCGAGGAGCAGGTGCTGGAGGTCTACGCCTCGGCGGCCGGCACTGACGGGACACCCTTCCTGCTGGAGTGGTACTGGCCCACCTCGCAGCTGGCCGGCACCCGCACGCACGTCCTGCAGCGGTTGCTTCCGCTGACCGTCGGGTCGCTCCTGCTCTTCCAGCTGCTCGTCCTGCCGCTCACCCTCTCGACCGCGCGCCGCGTGGACGCCGAGCGGGCCCGGTTGTCCCGGCACGCGCTGGCCGTCCAGCAGCTGGAGCGCCGGCGGATCGGGCAGGACCTGCACGACGGCGTGGTCCAGGACCTCTCCGGGCTGGGCTACCTCATCCCCACCGTGCGCGGCCAGCTGCCGCCCGGTTCCGCCGTGCGACCCCTCCTGGACCAGGCGGCCGACGCGGTGACCCGTGACGTGGCCGACCTGCGCGCCATGATCGCCGACGCCCGGATGCCGGCCCTGGAAGGGGGACGCCTGTCCGCGGCCCTGGAGTCCCTCGCCGCCCGGGGCCGCACCCACGGACTGGCCGTGGACCTGGCGCTGAGCGAGAGCGTGGACGACCTGCAGGACCCGGCCCGGTCCCTCGTCTACCGGGTCGTCCGGGAGGGGCTGCGCAACGCCGTACGCCACTCCGGGGCCGAGCGGGTGACGGTCACCGTGACGATCGACCGCGCCCAGGTGCGGGTGTCGGTGGTCGACGACGGGGCGGGCCCGCCCACCGACGTGGTGGACGTCCCGGAGTTCCTCACCGACGCGGTGCCCCGCACCGCCCGCGGGGAGGAAGGGGACGGTGAGGAGGGTGGCCAGACCCTCGGGGAGCACGTCGGCCTCTCGCTGCTGCGCCAGACCGCGAAGGAGCACGGCGGCGGCCTGATCCTGCGGCGCCACCCCTCGGGCGGGGCCCAGCTCCTCGTCACCATGGACCCGGGGCCGGTCCGCCGGCGTTGGCACAGGGTGGGCGGCCGCTCGGACGCCCGGCCCGTCGACGGCCCAAGGTCGACGCAAGGTCGGTCCGGCTAACCTGTCGGGGTGGACAACAACGTCCCTGCCGGCACTCCCGAGATGCCGCGACCGTTCTCCGACGGGGTGCGGATCGCCCTCGTCGACGACCACCCGCTCGTGCGGGCGGCCCTGCGGATGGTGCTGGACGCCACCCCCGGCCTGCAGGTCTGCGTCGAGGCGCAGGACGGTCCGGGCGGTGTCCGCGCCGTGCTCGACGAGCGTCCCGACGTCACGCTGATGGACCTGGCGATGCCGGGATTCGGCGGAGTAGAGGCCACCCGCACCATCCTGGCGGGGTGGCCCCAGGCCCGCGTGGTCGTCCTCACCGCCTTCGCCGACCACGTGCTCGTCGACGAGGCGGTCGGCGCCGGCGCGGTCGGGTACGTCCTCAAGGACGCCTCCCCCGGCACGGTCGTCGACGCGGTCCTCGAGGCCGCCCGCGGCGGCCGCCCCGTGCGCCCCGACCTCGCGCGCCCCTGCGCCTGACCCCGGTCCTTCGCCCGCCCCCCACCTGGGACCCGCACCTTCCTGCGCCCCCGTCCGGCCCTCCTCGACCCGGCCCCGCGTCGTCCGCCGCGCACCCCCGGCCGGCACGACGGAGGGCCGCCGGTCCGATCGGACCGACGACCCTCCCGCCCGGCCAGGGGTGGGGCCGGGCGGTGGGCGGCCGCGCGCCGGGCGCGGCCGCCCACCCCGTCGTCAACGGCGCTGGAAGGTCACCCCCTGGAGGGTTCCTCCGCGCACGGACTCGACGACGAGCTGCGTGCTCGCACCGGGGTTGACCCCGCCGCGGACACGAATGCCCCAGTCACCGGTGGTCGCCGGGGCCACCGGGGCGGAGACGAGTCCCTCACCGACCAGGGCGCCCTTGGTGCCGTCGGCGTTGCGGACCCACACCTTCACCGTGTTGTTCCAGGTGACGCTGGCGGTGCCCGACACGCGCCACTCGGACTTGTCGGCGCGGTACTGCGCCTGCCCCACGGTGAGCTGGTCCACGACCTGGGTGACCGTCACGGTGGACGAGGCGGTCTGCCCGTCGGCCCCCGTCACCGTCACCTCGAACACGAGCGGCTCTGCGCTCGCCGGCATCGGGAACGTGAAGCTGGCGGCCGTGGGGTCCGCGAGAGGAACGGAGGTCCCGGCCGTCTGCGTCCACGCGTACCCGGTGGCACCGGTGCTGTCCGCGGCGGAGACGGTGACCTGACGTCCGAGGGGAGCCTCGGCCGGCGAGGCGGTGGCCGTGGCGACCGGGCCGGCGGGCGGCGGGGGCGGGGTGGCCTCCGTGACGACCGCGACCGCGTAGGAGGCGCTGGTGTGGGTCCCGCCGCTGCCCACCGCGGTGAGGGTGAAGGCGAGCGAGGTCTCCTCGGCCGGGGCGGTGAAGGTGACCTCCTGCCCGGTCTGCCCCGCGATCCCGACGTCGGGCCCGGCGACCTGGTCCCACAGCAGGCTGTCGGCGTTGTGGGAGGCGCTGGTCAGGGTGACGGGCTGGCCCACGAGCACCTCCGTCGGCCCCGAGATCATCGCCACGGTCGGCATGGCCTGGGCGGCCTGGGGACCCGTCACGGTGACGGGCGTGGTCGCGCTGCCGCCGGCGGCCGAGGTCACCGTCACCGACGCCGGCGGTGCCGTCGTCGTGGTGGTCACGGTGCCGCCCGTCAGCACGACGGGCGACCCGGCGGCGTCGGTGAGGCCGTCGACGGTCAGCACCGGCGGGTCGACCTCGTCGCTGGAGGTGGCCGTGACCGTGAGCTCGTCGGTGGCGGTGTCGTAGGTCGCCGTGGTGACGGTGACCCGGTCGGTCACCGGCAGGGTGCGGGTGGCGACCGGGCGGTCGCTGTCGTTGGTGAAGGTCACGGTGCCCGGCACGGTCTGGGGCAGCGGCAGGCGCCCGAAGTAGCGTCCCCCGTCCGCGTCCAGGGTCGTCCTGACGACCCCCTCGCCCTCGACCGAGACCGACTCGTTCACGTCGGTGACGGCGTGCACGTCGAGCCAGCGACCGGACGGACCCTCTGCGTAGAACGCTCCCTGCGGGTCGATGCCCGAGTTGGTCGACACCTTGCCCATGAGCGAGAACTGGTCGGTCGCCGCCACCGTCGCGCGGGTGCCGTCGTCGAGCAGCTGGTCGACCCGGAACTCGTTGGTCCCGTGCGGGCTGCCCGTGACGCGGGTGGGCACGGCCGGGTCGCCCACGTAGCGGTTGCCGTCCGGCGTCTCGATGAGACCGTCCACCCCGACGAGGAAGGGATTGATCCGGGACCGCAGCGCGAGCCCGAAGTTGCCCGGCGCCGGGGTGATGTCCTCGACGTAGCGGAAGCCGTCCGCCTCCGCGTCGGTGACGGTGAACGTGTCCACGCCGTAGGGGTGGACCACCTCGTAGGTCCCGCCGGACGGGAGGTCGAGGTCGAAGCGCACGCGGCCGAAGACCACCTGGTCACCGTCGACCGTGGCCTCGTTGGCCATCGTGGCCTCCAGCCCGTAGACGAGCACCCCCTTGCCGCCGGTCGGCATGTCGAGCTCGGCCCCCGCCAGGAAGTAGAAGGACTCAAGCGGCCAGTTGTCCGGGAAGCTGATCGGGGACTCGGGGTCGGGCATCTCACCGCGCAGGAACGCCGGGTCGCAGTAGGGGTCCTCCAGGTCGAGGCACTGCTCCAGGCGCAGGCCCTCGCTGTCCCGGTACCACGTGGGGTACCCGTGCTCCCCGCTGACGGGGCCCACGGCGGACAGGCTGGTGGGGTTGGGCACCGTGACCTCGGCCAGCGCCACGGTCGCGCCGGTGGCGACCACGCCCGCCGTGGCGAGCACGGCGACCGTCCGGCGCCTCAGGAGGGACCCGGGCAGGCGTCGCCCGGCCGGGTCGTGGATGGTGGTCATGTCGAGCTCCTCGGGTGGTGGTGGGGATGGGTGGAGACAGGTATGGGGCGGGGGCGGGTGCGGGAAGGGCGCGGGCCCGGGCGGTTCACGGATGGATCACCCGGCCGGTGATGGCGTCGAGGGGCACCGGACCCAGCCGACGGGAGTCGATGGAGTCGAAGCGGTTGTCGCCCAGGACGAAGACGTGGTCGTCGGGCACCTGGACGGGCCCGAAGAACACGCCGTCGAGGGTGACGTCGTCGACGTAGGGCTCCTCGACCGGTTGGCCGTCGACGTGCAGCACGGCGTCGAGGATCTCGATGCGCTCCCCCGGCAGACCGACGACCCGCTTGACGACGGCACCGTCGGCGCCGTCGAAGAGGACGAGGTCCTGGTGGTCCACGTCGTCCCAGTGCAGGGAGAGGCGGTCGACGAGGATCGTCGACCCCGGCTCCAGGGTGGGAGCCATCGAGTCGGAGGCCACCTCGAAGGGGGTGAGGACGAAGGCTCGGGCCACCGCCACGCCCAGCAGGGTGAGCGCGGCGGCGGCGCCGAGGGTCGTGGTGGTCGCCACGGCGATCACGCGTCCGGCGGGAAGGTGTCGAGCAGCGCGGGCGCCGTGGTGATCGGGTCGTGCGCGTCCGGCTGCCCCGGGGTCAGGCCCACGGCGAACTGGTGCATCATGTCGTGGTCCTCGTGGGGCAGGTTGTGGCAGTGGACCATGTACTTGCCTCGGCGGTCGAAGCGCATGAGCACCCGCACCAGCTCGTCCGGACCGACGTAGGCCACGTCCTTGGGACCGCGCTCGTAGTCGAACGGCGGCCGCCCGTTGCGGCTGAGGATCTTGAAGTCGACCAGGTGCACGTGCAGCGGGTGGAACCACCCGCCCGAGCTCGTCTCCAGGTCCCACGTCTCGACGTCGCCGAGGCCCGGGTTCGCCAGCACCCGGGTGTAGCCGCTGGCGACGACGTCGCTCCACGTCTCCTCGTTGATGTTCCAGATGTTGGTCTGGTCGTTGCGCTTGAGGTGCAGGCGACGCCGGCGACGGCTCGTGGCCGGGTCCAGGCTCATAACCTCGCTGGAGGCCAGCGTCTGGGGGATGGCCCTCCAGGTCGGGTCGCTGGTGTCCACCGGGGCGTCGGTCACCGTGAACGCCATGATCTCGTCCGTGTGGTCGAAGTCGACGTTCTTGGGGTTGGAGGCGTTGCGCAGCCGGACCGTGGTCCCGGGGGCGTAGCGGCTGAAGTCGACGAGGAACTCGTAGCGCTCGGCCGGGGAGTGCCGCCAGCGCGTCACCGGCCGGCTCACCGGCATCAGGCCACCGTCGGTGGCGACCATGTGCACGGGCTCCCCGGTGCTCAGGTAGGGCCGGTAGGACCGTGACATGGAGGCGTTGAGGAGGCGGAAGCGGTAGACCCGCCGCTGGACCTGCATGACCGGCCACGGCTGTCCGTTGACGAGGACGACGTCACCCCAGACGCCGGAGTGCTCGTCGTCGTCGAAACGTACCCTCCCGTCGGCCTCGAACATCATGTCGCACAGGGTGAGCGGGACGTCGAAGTCGCCCTGGGGCAGCAACGCCCGCTCGACCTCGTCGTGGATGAGGTACTGGGCGGCCAGGCCCGAGTAGACGTTCATCGTGGTCTGGTGCGAGGCGTGGTCGTGGTACCAGATCGACCGGGCCGCCTGGTCGTTCTCGTACACGTACTCCTTGTAGTAGCCCGGCCCGGTGAGGTCGCCGGCGTAGCCGTCGAACTCCGGGGCGGAGGCGTGCCCGTGCAGGTGGGTCGACAGTGAGATGGACTCGTGGTCGGCGTGGCTCGCGTGCCGCACGCCGGTCAGGCCGTTGCGCACCCGCAGGCGCACCTGGGTGCCCCGCTCGACCGAGATCGTCGGCCCCGGGACCATCCCGTTGTAGCCGATGACCGGGGTGGTGTACTTCGGCAGGATCGAGGCCGTGCCCGCCCGGGCCGTGACGCTGTAGCGCTCCACGCGCACACCGTCGGCGTCGGTCAGCACCTGGTAGGGCGCCAGCCGGGGCAGGGGGCGGAAGGCCGCCCGGTAGGGCCGGGGCATGTCCCGGTCCGCCAGCCCGCTCGCCGACTTCGTCAGCACGGTGTTGCCCAGAGGCTGGGTCAGGCCTGCGTACCCCATCATCCCCAGCGCGCCCAGGCCCGAGGCCGCCAGCAGGTTCCGTCGTGTGATGTCCACCGAAGTGTCCCCTTCTGCTGCACGCTTCCCGTCAGGTCCGGCCGGGGGTGTGTCACGGATGTCGGCGGGAAGCTCTCCCGGTCGGTGATCACCACGGTCCGCCTCCCGCCTTGCGCGAACCTTGCGTCCCACTTGGTGGCAAGATCGACCCATGTCCACTCCGACATCGCCCCCGACCGAGCCCGCCTCTGCCGATCCCGGTCCCGGTCCCGGTCCGGCCGACCCCGGTGCCGTGGACCTCGACACGGTGCGCCGGGTCGCCGGGGGGATCCACCGGGCGATCACCACGGTGATCGAGGGCAAGGACGAGGTCGTCACCACCGCCGTGACCGTCCTGCTCGCCGAGGGCCACCTGCTCGTGGAGGACGTGCCCGGGGTCGGCAAGACGATGCTGGCCAAGTCGCTGGCCCGGGCCATCGACTGCCAGGTCTCCCGCGTGCAGTTCACCCCCGACCTGCTGCCCAGCGACATCACCGGCGTGAGCGTGTTCAACCAGGACAGCCGCCAGTTCGAGTTCCGGCGCGGGGCGATCTTCGCCAACGTCGTCGTCGGCGACGAGATCAACCGGGCCTCGCCCAAGACGCAGTCCGCGCTGCTGGAGTCGATGGAGGAGCGCCAGGTCACCGTCGACGGGCACACCTACCCCCTCCCCCGGCCCTTCCTTGTCATGGCCACGCAGAACCCGATCGAGATGGAGGGCACCTACCCGCTCCCGGAGGCCCAGCGGGACCGCTTCATGGCGCGCCTGTCGATGGGCTACCCCTCGGCTCTCTCCGAGATGGCCATGCTCGCCTCCCACGGCGGCGTCTCCCCGCTGGAGGCGCTGACCCCCGTGACGACCTCGGAGGAGGTGCAGGCCCAGATCGAGGCGATCCGCGAGCTGCACGTCTCCGACGCGCTGCGCCGCTACGTCGTGGAGCTGATGGCCGCCTCCCGCCACCACCGGATGCTGCGCCTGGGCGCCTCGCCGCGCGCCGGCCTGCAGCTGCTCCGGGCCGCCCGGGCGCACGCCGCGCTCGCCGGCCGCGACCACGTCGTGCCCGAGGACGTGCAGGCGATCGCGGTCCCGGTGCTGTCCCACCGCGTGCTGGCCACCGGCGAGGCCTCGCTGACGCGGCACAGCACCTCCGACATCGTCCGGGACGTCGTCGAGCGCACCGCCGTCCCCGCGGGGCGCTGAGGGGAGCGATGAGGTCCCCCTGGAAGGTGCTCACCGCCCGGGGCAGGGCGTTCACCGTCCTGGGGGTGGTGGTCGTGGTCGCGGGCGTGCTCCTCGGTTACGAGGACGTCACCCGCATCGGTCTGGTGCTCCTGGCCCTGCCCCTGCTGGCCCTGCTGCTCGTACCCCGCCGCACGCCCCGTATCAGGGTCCTGCGCGAGGTCGAGCCGGTCCGCCTCAGCCCCGAGGAGCGCGGCACGGTCACCGCACGGTTCACCAACGTCGGCCGCCGCCGCACCCCGGTCTACCTGGCCGAGGAGCGCCTTGACCCCCAGCTCGGCGAGCGGCCCCGGTTCGTGCTCCCGCGCCTGGTCCCCGGCGAGGAGAAGCGCCTGCGGTATGCCGTGCGCAGCCGCCACCGCGGCGCCTACCACCTCGGGCCGGTCCTGCTGCGCCAGCGGGACCCCTTCGGCCTGACCTTCCTCACGCTGCAGCTGTCCTCCACCGCCGAGGTGCTCGTGCTGCCCCGCGTCCACCCCCTCGGCGACGGGCGGGTGCGTGGCACCTCCCGCGGCAGCGAGGGCGAGATGCCCCAGATGGTCGCCCTGCACGGCGAGGACGACGTCTCCATCCGCAACTGGCGCCAGGGCGACGAGCTGCGCCGGGTGCACTGGCCCGCGACCGCACACCGCGGCGAGCTCATGGTCCGGCAGGAGGACCGGCCGGCCCGCCGGCGGGCCCTGCTGCTGCTGGACTCCCGCGACGGCGCCCACCCCGGCTCGGGGGTGCGCACCTCCTACGAGTGGGCCGTCTCCGCGCTGGCCTCGGTCGCCCGACACCTGGTGGCCGACGGGTTCGTCGTCCACCTGCTCACCGACACCACCCTGCGGGAGGGGACCACCGACCACCCGGTCGACCTCGACGTCGCGCTGACCGCCCTGGCGCGGGTGCAGCCGGACCCCGAGGGCCGGCTGGACCGGCTGGCGGCGGCCGCCGCCCCCTTCACCACCGGTGGCGTCCTCGTCATCGCCGCCGTCGTCGGCGACGACGAGGAGTCGCTGCGCACCCTGGCCGCCATCCGCCAGCCGGGCTCGCGCGCGATGGCCTTCGTCCTGGACCCCACCCGCTTCGGCGGCGGCGAGCGCACCCGGCGGGCCGACCGGGAGGCGACCCGCGAGGTCGACCGCCGACGGCGGGGGCGGACCGCCGGCGACGACGGGATCGGCGGGGCCGGGGCGGTCGGCGCCGAGACCGCCCAGCACCGCGAGCTCGCCCCCACCGCCGTGCTCGCCGACGCGGGGTGGCAGAGCGTGGTGGTGGGACCGCATACCGAGATCCCGCAGGCCTGGGCCTCCCTCACCGCGGCGGGCGGGCTCGTGGGGGCTCGCCGATGAGGCTGGACGAGGAGGCGTTCGCGCGGGGGATGTGGCCCGAGGGCCTCGTCGCCGCGCTCGCCACGCTGGCGGTGGCCTGGCCGCTGACCGAGCTGCTGCGCGACAACAGCTGGTTGTGGCCGGCCGTGCTCATGGTGGGGGTGGTGGCCCTCTCCGGGGCGGTCCTGCGCACCCTGGACGTGCCGCCCAGCGTCGTCGCGCTGCTGCAGCTGCTCCTCGGGCTGGCCGGGCTGATGCTGACCTACCTGCGCGAGACGCTGTGGCGCGGCCTGCTGCCGACCGGGGAGACCCTGGACCAGATGGGCGTGCTCCTGCGCGAGGCCGGCACGGTCCTGCAGACGTACGCCGCGCCCGCCCCCGTCACCGACGGGGTCTCCTTCCTCCTCGTCGCCGTGCTCACCCTCACGGCGGTCTCCGTCGACTCGATGGGTGTCACCGGGCGGGCTCCGGCCAGCGCCGGGATCCCGCTGGCGGCCGGCTTCCTGGTGTCGGTGTCCAACACCGGCCAGGCGATGGAGCCGTGGTACTTCGCCGCGGTCGCCGTCCTGTGGCTGGTCATGCTGGCCCAGCAGGGGCACCGGGTGCTGGCCGGATGGTCCTCGGCCGACCGGCGGGAGGCGCGCGGGGACGACATCGGCGTCAAGGTGCCCACCTACCGCGGCCTGGGGCAGGCGCTCGGGGCGCTGGCGCTGGTCGCCGCGGTGCTCGGCGCCGCCGCGCTGCCGCACCTGCCGCCCACCTTCTTCGGCGACGGCCTGGCCCGCAACCCCGACGCACGCACCGCGGGGGGCGGGGGCGACGTGACGTTCACCGAGACGATGGACCCCGCGCAGGACCTGCGCAACCAGTCGCGCACGCCGGTGCTGACCTACCGCACCTCGGCCACCCGGCTGGAGCCGCTGCGCGTCACCGCGACCGAGCGGTGGGAGGACGGCCGGTGGGTCGCCCCGCAGCGCACCCAGGGCGGACTGACCCAGGTGGGCGAACCGGTCCCGCCGCCGCCGGGTCTGGGTGAGGACGTCCCGGTCCAGCCCCAGCAGCTCAGCGTGACCGGCAACTCCCTGGAGCCGCCCCACCTGGCGACCTCCACCCCCCTGGTGACGCTCGACCTGCCCGAGGGTGCGGCATACCGCTTCGACCCCGAGGACCGCACGGTCGTCCTGCAGACGCCGGTCGAGTCCTACGAGACCACCTACCTCGCGGTGGGCGGGGGCACAGGCTCGCTGCCCGACGGCGTGGGCGCGGCCCCGGCCGACCCGGCGCAGTTCGACCCGGAGGTGCTCGAGCTGGACCCGGTGTCCCTGCCGGCGGTCGAGCAGCTCACGGCCGAGGTCGTGGGCGGGGAGACCAACACGCTGGAGACGGCCGTCCTCATCCAGGACCACCTGCGCTCCAGCGCCTACACCTACTCCCTGACCCTGGCTCCGGAGGCCCAGGACGACGCGAGCGACCCGATCGGCGGGTTCCTGGCGACGCGGCAGGGGTACTGCGTGCAGTTCGCCACGGCGATGGTGATGATGGCCCGCAGCGAGGGGATCCCCTCACGGATGGCCGTGGGCTTCCTGCCCGGAGACCCGCAGCCCGACGGCACGCGCGCGGTCGTGGCCTCGGACGCGCACACCTGGCCCGAGCTGTGGATCGAGGGGATGGGGTGGACCCGGTTCGAGCCCACCCCCGGCGTGCGCAGCGAGGCCCCGCCGGCCTACGCCCGGGCCCAGGAGGGCGGCGACACCGCGCCGACCACGACGACGGTCACCCAGACGCCGACACCGACCGAGGAGCAGGCGCCCGCGCCGGCGCCCCAGCCCGACGAGACCTGGCAGGACCGGCTGGCCGACCTGCTCCCCCTCATCGGGAGGGTCCTGCTGGGGCTGCTGCTGCTCGCCCTGCTGCTCGCGCTCGTGCCGCTGGCCGGCCGGCGTCACCGGGAGGGGGCGCTCGCCGAGGCGAGCACGCCCGCGGAGCAGGTCGAGGCGCACTGGACCTGGCTGACGCGCAGCCTGCGGGACCTGTCCGTGCCCGACCCCCCGGAGCGCAGCCCCCGCGCGATGGGTCGGCACTACCGCAGCGTCACCACGCTGAACCGGTCCGGCGAGGCGTCCCTGGACCGGCTCAGCGCGGTGCTCGAGCGGGCCCGCTACGGCCGGCCCGGGACCGTGCAGGCCGGGCAGGTGGAACCGCTCGGCGACGACGTGCGCCGGATCGTGGAGCAGGTGCGCGAGGGCACGCCCTGGAACGTGCGGGCCAACGCGGCCCTGCTGCCGCGCAGCGGGATGGACGGGATCAGGTCGATGCTGGGACGGCGAGGACGGCCGGGACGGCGGGGGTGAGGGGTCGCGCATGGTGGGCCACCGCCCTCGGCTGGTTCGTCGGTGGTGGCATCACGGCCTGGATCCTGTGGGGCCCCTTCCTGTTCTTCGCCTATCCCGGCCGGGAGGCCCATCTCGTCCTCGACACGGCGGACGCCTGCGTCGCCCTGCTGGGAGCCTTCCTGGCCCACGGCCGGTTCGTGCGCGCCGGGCGGTGGCAGGACCTCCTCCTCGCCCAGAGCCTGCTCGTGCTCGCGGTCTCCGGAGCCGTCTCCGGGATGCTCGCCGGCGTGCTCCCCGGCTCCCCCGGCGCCACCGACGTCTGGATGCTGCTCGGCCTCCGGACCGTGGGCGCGCTGTTGCTCCTCGCGGCGTCGCTCGTCGGACCGGTGCGGGTGGTGGGTGTCCGGCTCCGGCGGGCCGGCGTCGCCGGAGGACGTGTCGCCCCGGGGGGCCGCCCTTCCCGGGCCGGCGCGCCGGCGTGGGTCCCGACCGTGGGGGGACCCACGCTCGTCGGCGTGGCCGCCTTCGTCCTGGCCTCCCTCGTCGGCGCGGGTCTTCCGGTGGCCGTGGACACGGCATACCTCGAGGCGGACCTGCGCCCCGCGCTGCTGACGGCGCACCCCGTGCTCGTCGGTGCCCAGCTGCTCTCGGCCGTGGCGTTCCTGGTCGCCTCGGTGGCGTTCACCCGTCAGGGGATCCGGACGGGCGACACGCTGCTGCGGTGGTTGGGGCCCGCGAGCGCCCTGGGCGGGTTCGCCCGGGTGAACTACGCGCTGGCGCCGTCGCTGTACACCGACTGGCTCTACACCGGTGACCTGCTGCGGACCGGGTTCTACCTGCTGCTGCTGGTCGGGGCCGCCCGTGAGCTCTCGCGGTACTGGACCGCCCGCACCGAGGACGCCGTGCTGGCCGACCGGCGCAGGCTGGCCCGTGAGCTGCACGACGGCGTGGTGCAGGAGCTGAGCTACATCCGGGGCGAGAGCCACGCGATCCAGGACGACCCCGGCCTGCGGGAGCGCATCCTGGGGGCGACCGACCGTGGCCTGGACGAGGCACGGGCCGCGATCCACGCCCTGGGCCAGGTGGAGGGCGAGCCGTTCGCCGAGCTGCTGCACCGCGCCGCCCACGAGCTGGGACGACGGCACCGGATGGACGTGGTCGTGGACGCCGACCCCTTGCTGGCGGTGGAGGCCGACCAGGTGCACACCTTGCTGCGGATCGTGCGCGAGGCGGTGACCAACGCCGCTCGCCACGGACGGGCGGAGGTCGTCAGGGTCGAGCTCCGCGGTGACGGGGGTGCACGGCTCCTGCGGGTGTGCGACGACGGCGTCGGGTTCGACGTGGACGGAGCGGTGCAGCAGCGGACCGGGTACGGGCTGGTCAGCATCGGCGAGCGGGCGAGGGCGTTGCCGGGCACACTGGACATCGCCAGCGAGGTCGGTGTCGGGAGTGAGGTGAGTGTGCGGTGGTGACGGCGGACGGCGGGCGGGCGCATGCCTCGGCGGACGGGTCTGCGGATGCCCCCGAGCCGGGGGCGAGGAACAGGCCCGGGGAGGAGGGACCGATGCGCGTCGTCCTGGCCGACGACCATGCACGGGTGCGCGACCAGGTGCGCCGGGCGCTGGAGGACGGCGGGTGCGAGGTGTGCGGTGAGGGTGCGACGGCTCAGGAGGCTGTCGACCTGGCGGTGCAACACGCTCCCGACGTGGTGCTGCTGGACATCCACATGCCCGGCAGCGGCATCTCCGCCGCCGCCGAGATCACCCGCCGACTGCCGCAGACGGCCGTGGTCATGCTGACCCGCTCCGGTGACGACGAGGACCTCTTCGACTCGCTGCGGGCCGGAGCGTCGGGCTACCTGCTCAAGGGGGACGACCCCGCCACGCTGCCCGACGCGCTGAGGGGCGTGCTCGACGGGGAGGCGGCGATGTCGCGGCGCCTGGTCACGCGGATCATGCAGGAGTTCCGCGCGCCGCGACGCCGGCCGTTCGTGCGCAAGTCGGTCGCAGCGGGGCGGCTCAGCTCCCGCGAGTGGGAGGTCATGGAGCTGCTCGCCCAGGGACTGACCACCGAGGACGTGTCCAAGCGGCTGTTCCTCGCGCCCACCACCGTGCGGGTGCATGTGTCCTCGGTGCTGCGCAAGCTGCGCGTGAAGGACCGCGAGAGCGCCTTCAAGCTGCTCAGGCAGGATCCGGAAGAGCCTGCGCCAGAGCGCTGAGCACCATGCCCAGCCGCTCGGCCTCCTGCGGCGTGTGCTGCGTGTCGCCGATCAGCACGTAGGGACCGTCCCGCTCCCCCGTCGTCGGGTCGACGGACATGCACAGCACGGCGCTCACCCCGTCCGCCAGGGCGACCGGCTCACCCTGGTGCAGCCAGTCGTCCTCGCCGCGGGCAGGGTCGTGGGCGGTGACGCACCACGGGGGGCAGTGTTCGACGGTATCGGTGCCCACACTTCTCCCTACGGTCCGTCGGTCGGTTTCGAGACGGACGTGGGGACCCCGGCATGTGTCAAGGTCCCGACATCCGCTGCGGGCTTAGAGCACATCAGGCCTCACCTCTTCAACTCGAAAGGGATGCTCCTGGTGGTGCCGTCCTCGAGCTTCACGACCAGATGGCCCTGCTCGTTCGTCAGGCCCGTCAGGTGCGAACTTGCGTACTTGTGGCGCCGCCTAGCCGCTCCACCGTCGCGGACGCGGTCTTGGTCCCCTCCTCGTCGCGGGCAACGTCCGTGCAGCGCAGCTCCGGGACATTGTCGAGGATCACCACCTCATCCCCTGGGACACCGACAGCGTTGTCGGCGTGGGCGACAGCACCCCCAACACCTACGAGCAGGACGGCGGACAGGGCGGCCACCGCCCTGTTGGTTATGCGGAGCAGAAGGTCCTTTACAGAAATGGATTGTCCGGTCTCGAGGACGACCGGGTGGTAACGACGACGTCCGGCCTGAATAGCGTCCCGCATGTGGGGAAGGTGATTGGTCGGAGCACCGCTGTTGCCCTTCTCTGAGCTCGGCCATGGAAGGCGAGAGGGACAGGGAGCCCCGCGCACCTGGTGTTGGTGCGCGGGGCTGCCCGTCGTTGCTGGTCGTGCCGTGTGCTACTTGCGGAGGTCGAACACTGCCTTCACCGGGACTGCAAAGCTCGGGTCCATGACCGTCACGGTGTAGGTGCCGTTGCCCAGTGCGAGGCCGCCGTTGAGCTGGCTGTTCTTGGTGGACAGGTTGTAGACGTACTGGGTGTCGGCCCAGCGCATCAGCTTGCCGTTGGTCGCGACCTCGGTGATGACCGGCTCGTTGACCGCGCCGTCAACGATGGTGTCACCCTGCACGAGGTTGACCGCCGGGGTGAGGTTGCTCACGGGGAGGCCGTCGCAGCCGGTCACCGTGATCTTGACCGGGACGGTGCTGCCGATCTTGAAGGTGCTGCGGGTGCCGGTGGTGTTGATCGGTGCCTGGATGACGCTCGGGGTGTTGTAGGCCCGGACCCCGGGGACGCTCTCACTGTCAGAACCGAGGTCGTCATCGGTCACCGTGACCGTGGCGGAGTAGGTGCCCGCAGCGGTGAAGGTCCGCGACATGTCCGTGCTGCCGTTGTCCCAGAGCACCGACTCCGTGTGCGTGTCGGCGCTGCCCGCGTCGGTGAAGGTCGGGTCCAATGTGACCGCGCACGCGCCCTGCCGGGTCTGGGTGACTCCGGTGATCACAGGGTTCGCGTTAAGAGCGTTGTAGGTGAACTGCTGGGTGGCGTTGACGTGCTCACCGTCGGACGCTGTCACCGTGATGGTGCCGGGAGCAACGTCGTCATTGGTGACCAAGCTCCAGTTCCATCTGCCGTCCCCGTTGTCGGTGAAAGTGCCGGCGCTGTTGTCGGCCGTGAGAGTGAGGCTGTCGTTGCCGTCGGCGTCGGTGAACACGCCACTGGCCACGAGGGTGTCACCCTCCGTACCAGAGGCGCCAGTTGCGGCCACACTGCTGGCCACCGGAGCATGAGAGTTGAGGTCGCACGCGTCACCCAGACCGTCGTTGTCGGCGTCGGCCTGTTCGGGGTTGGCCACGTTCACACAGTTGTCGGAGGAGTCCGACACCCCGTCACCGTCGGCATCCGGTGCCGGCGGCGGGGTGACGACTGGGCCTGTGGCCAGCAGCGGCACCTGGACGTTGATGAAGTCGGTCTTGTAGGCGGGCAACACGGTTCTGTCGACGAACGTGTCCTGGCCCTTCACCTTCACGACCTCAGTGACCGTTTCGCTCCGGCCCCCGGTTGCGGTTCCTGTGAGCGTCGTCTTCGCCCCCGCGGTCGCGGTGACGCCGCTTCCGGCCACCGACACGGTGACTTGGTGCGTCGTGGTGCAGTCGGTGACCTGAACGCTGGTCTTGTCGACCGTTGCCCACGCGTCGTCAGCGGTGAAGGTGATGGTCACGGGGTGGTCGGACGTCGCGTTGCAACCCGCAACGTCACTGCCGCCGGAGCTCGCGAGCAGCTGCACCGTGAACGTGTCGCTGCCGCCCTCGGGAACAGTCATCGAGTTGTTGCCCATGTCGACATCGTCGGCGAACGCGAGACCGGTAAAGGCAAGTGCTCCAGCCGCCGTCATGGCCGTCAGAGTTGATGCCCGCCCTGCCCACTTCTTTGTTCTGGTCATGTTTGAGCCTTCCTGGCCACCTGGCGTACCCCGAATGAGCTTGCCCTCACGAGGAGCGTAGGTGCGCGGGACTGCGGACGATAGACACGTGAGCGTTCAAGGGGGTAAACGCGCGTTCAAACCCTTAAGCGCTCCGCCCACGAAACGGGCAAAGCGTCATGTCGAAGAACGGCGGGATCCTGTTCGACCTGGTTCCGCGAAACCGCATGCCGGCCATCTGGCCGCGGCTGCTCACGGGGCTCCGGACGGACTCAGAGGCGGCATGCCGCCACCGTGACGAAACGACCAGGCCCCCACCGGTGCTGACACGCCAACATCACCGCCGCGTCCTCGTTGGTCATGCCGCTGGCGACCTATAACCAGAACGCACCTTCCACCGCACGGGCGGGTGCTGGACGCACCGGGGAGCGCAACCTGGGCCGGACCGCCCGGTCTGCGTCCCGTTGCGACGACCCGTTGGTTTCCACGATGAAGGCGACGTAGACGAACCCAGTGGTTCGCACGCCCTTGTCCCGCCACACCCGGACAGATCCGGCCGGCCATGGCCCGGTCGCACCGACTCCCGGGAGACTCCCAGCTCCTTGGCGACCGCAGTCATCGCTCCGTCACTGAGGGGTAGTCCTGCCGGTGCTCCAACCCCAACCTGACTTCCCAGGCTCGCAGCTCAGGATCGATCTTTTTCGACACGTGCTCATTCTCCGGGACCCGTACAGGGGGCGGCATCAAACCTGCGGCGCTTCACGAAAACGTGAAGGCGTGGCAGTGCCATAGAAACCGTTTGCGCGTTCATCGGCCTAAGCGCACCGTTCAATCAGGTAAACGCTGCGGGCCACCTTGCGGTGCGGGCTACTCGCAACCATGAGATCTGCATGCGAACGATCGACAACAACCTGGGGACGATCGGCGCCGTTCAGTTTGGGGACCCGCGGAAACCACCAGCACGGGTTCGATCCTGGCAGCCCGACGGTGTGCAGCAGCGCACTGGCAACACGGGATCGCACGCCAGGAAGAGAATGCTTAGAAGGGACCGTCCGCAGACCGACCCTCCCAGACCGGGAGCAGCCGCCTGTCGTCACCCACCGTGACGTAGAGGCCGCTCGTGCTCTGCAGCAGGACCGGGTCACCCGCTGCCTTGGTCAGGCTTCACGGCGTGCCGCCGGGGCACTTGTTCACCTCGCGCACGTGTCCGCCGCCGTCGTCGTGGCCGTCAGCGGTGGTACCCACGTCGTGGCCATCGTCGTCCTGGCCGCCACCCTCGTCATGACCTCGACCGCCGGCACCTCCACCGCCTCCTAGCGTTGCTGCACTTCCATGCCTGCCCCGGTGACCGCGCCGTCGATACGGTTGAAGCCGACCGACCCCGCGTTCGTCTGGAGCCCCTCGTTGTTGTTCCAGCCGAGGACCGACTGCACCTAGCCCTTCCCGACGAAGCCGTACACCCCGGCATCCAGGTCGTAGGCGGTCGCCGTCCCGGCGGCCGTGAGGGTGAGTGCCGTCGCGATGACGGCGACGGTGAGGATGCGTCGCATCTCGGTTTCCTGAGGAACGACCGGCGCAGGGGTACGGGCCCCCGCCCCCCGGCCGCCGGACCCACCCTCCGGCCCCCCGCGGCCCTCGTTGTAGGCCCGTGGGGGTCGTGCGACCGATCGTCGCGGACGGCTCTAGGAGGGCGCCGGCCGCGGGATCTTCGTGTCCCCGAGTGCACGGCCCCGTCACGGGACCACGCCTCATGAATATCAGCCGGGTCGAGGAGCGCACATCGGGCGAATGCCCCACCACCTGCCCGGATCTGCTGCCGCATAGGGCGAATGCCCTATACAGGCCCCCCTGGCCCACGCCATAATCGACCATGGACCCCAGCACCCCGTACGGGCGGGACGACGTGCTGCGCCGCATCCTCGAGGAGCTCGAGGCCCCCGGTGTCCTGCTGACGCTGACCGGGCTTCCCGGCTCAGGCACCTCGACGGTGGCTCGGGCGGCACTGAGCCTCACCGCCCCTTCCTGCGACCCTGACACCCCCGGATGCGAGTCCGACCGCCCCTGCACGTCGTGCACCGTGGAGGGGAGGGTATGCCGCAGCGCCGGCGCCCTGGAGGCCGCCCTGGAAAGGTGTTCCTCCACCGACGTCGGACTGATCCTCGTCGAGGACGTCCACCACGCCGTCGACGGGCCCGCGGTGGTGGAGGACCTGCGGCGCTCACGGCCTGGCCTGAGTCTGCTGCTCACCGCCCGCACGCCCGTGGGGCTGCCCGGCGAGGTGGTGGTGCGGGTGCCTCCGCTCCCGCTGCCGGACCCGCTCGACGCGCCGGAACGACTGCGCGCAGAGCCCGCCGTACACCTCTTCCTGGACCGGGCCGCCCGGGCCGGGGCACCCGTGGACGTCGACGGCGCGGACCTGGCCGACGTGGCCCGGATCTGCCGGCACGTGGGCGGGCTGCCGCTGGCCGTGGAGCTCGTCGCCGCGCGGGCCGCCACCTACTCCCCCAGCACCCTGCTGCACCTCCTCCGTCGGGCTCCGGGCCAGCTCCTCCGCCCACCGGGCCGAAGGTCGCACCCGTCCGACGGGGTCGCCGATCACGACCTGGCCACCGCCCTGGCCTGGAGCGTCGCCCTCCTCGACGAGTCCGCCCGCCAGCTGTTGTTCGACCTGCTGGTCCTCGGGTCGTCGGTGACGGTGGACGACGTGGAGCAGGTCACTGGTCGGGACGACGTCGTCGACGACCTCGCCGCCCTCGTCGACGTCCACCTGGTGGAGGCCGACCACGAGGGACGCGTCAGCCGGTTCACCGTCGCGCCCGTGGTGCGCGACCACCTGCGCACCATGGGCACGCCCTCGGACGAGCTGCGCCGGCGCCACCGGTCCTGGGCGCGTCGGGTGGCCAACGACTGCCTCCAGCTCGACGAGTCGGGAAGCCTGTCCGAGGCGCGCCGTCGTGCAGCGGCTGTCGAACCCGACCTCACCGGGGCGCTGGACGCCGCCCTGGCCGACGGGGACGCCCCGGCCGCCACCGACCTGGCGCTGGCGCTGCTGCCCGTCTGGTTCGCCCGCGGTGCCGTCCCGGGCACCGCCGACCGTGTCGCCTCGGTCCTCTCCACCCTCGGGGAGGACACGTCGGACGTCGCGGCCGAGACCCGCAGCCTGGTGCTGGCCGCCTGGGTCCAACTGCTGCGGGCGGAGACGGCGAGCTCGGCCGCCGACGTCTCGGCGGTCGTGCCGGAGCTGACCCGGATCCGGGAGCAGGCCCGGCTCAGGGGTGACCGGGCGCTGCTCGGCGTCACCTTCGTGGCCGTGCAGGCCGCGCGCTCCATGGTCGACCGCGAGGCCGCCGAGGCCTGGGCCCGGGAGGGACACTCGTTGGCCCGCCGGCTGGCTGACGAGGCGCGGCTGGTGCGGATCGAGACCTGGCTCGGCATGCTGGCGCACCAGCGAGGAGATCCCGTCGAAGCCGCGAAGTGGGCCCGCTCGGCCGTCTCCCGCGCCCACCGCCTCGACGATCCCGGGCTCGCCCTGTCGCCCACCGGTCTGCTGCTCAGCCTCCCCGGCCCCCCGCCCGACGGCATCGAGCTGCCGGACCGTACCCGGCTGGTCGACCTGGCCCGCCAGCACGGCGACCTGCGCACCCTGGACTGGTTGGAGCCGATGGCCGCGTTCGGTGCCCTGGGGGCCGGCGACCTGTCGACCGCCGTCCGCCACAGCATGGCCACCCTCCGCCGAACCGGCGCCAGTGGTGCCCGACCCCGGGCGGGCCCTCCTCTCATGTGCTTGTTCCTGGTGGCCCTCCAGGTGCAGGACCTGCCCTGCGCCGGACGACTGCTCGGCATGGTCGCGCGGCACCTCGACGTGCTGCGCCCGGCCCTGCCACCCGCAGTCGCGGCCGTCTTCGACCAGGCCGAGGAGGCCTACCACGCGGCCACCGGGCCGGAGGGTGTCCGTGAGGTCGCCTGGGGTGCACACCTGAGCCACGACGAGGCCCTCGACGCCGCCCTCGCGCTCGCCCGGGGCCTGGACCGGTCCGTCTCGGAGCGGACGTCGGTGGGCCCGGCCTCCGCCGGGCCGACGGCCGCGGGGCACGCCGACGCGGGGCTGACGGCCGCTGGCCGCCCCGACGCGGGGCGGACGGCCGCTGGCCGCCCCGATACGGGGCACAGCAGTGCGGGGCACACCGACGTCGGGCCGGCGACCCTCCCGTCGATCGCGGTCGGGCAGAGGGGCGGAACGACACCGACGGGCGTGGAGGCGTCCCCGACCCGGTCGGTGAGGGAGACGGGATCCACCCGCACGTCCGACGACCTCCGCACCTCCGACGACACCGGTCCCGGCTCCGGCTCCGGCGACACCGAGCTCACCGCCCGTGAGCGTCAGGTGCTGGAGGCTCTGGCGTCCGGGGCCACGAACCGGGAGATCTCCCGACTGCTGGGGATCAGCCCCAAGACGGTGATGCACCACACCAGCCACATCTACCGCAAGCTCGCGGTCCGCGGCCGGGCCGAGGCGGTGGCCCACCACCTGCGACATCCCGGCACCCGGCCTCAGACCGGCCGGGACATCTCCAGGTCACGCTGACCCTCCAGCCGCGGATGGGGCAGGGAGGCACCCGTCAGCCGGTACCCGTGCCGCTCGTACGCCCGGCGCGCAGCCGTGTTGGACTCTCCCACCTGCAGCACCATCCGGGTGCACCCCAGCCCGCGGGCCAGGTCCCGGGCGGACTCCAGGAGCAGGTCCACGACCCCCCTCCCCCGCCCGGCGGGCACGACATACACCGCCAGGACGAGCGCGTCCCCGGAGCCGGCCTGCAGACCCAGGGCCTGGTTGGTCTCCCGCGTCAGCACGGTCGTGGTCCCGAGCGGTGTGCCCCCGGCGTCGCGCACATGCAGGGTGCGGTCGTGGGACCGCTTGCGCCACTCGGCCTCGGCGAGGTGCTCCACGTCGGCGAGCACGGTCCAGAACGCGTCCGGCGCGTCTCGCAGCATGCCCAGGCGCAGCTCCCGGTAGTCGCGCCAGTCGTCGGGGGTCAGCCGTGCCACGTGCAGACCGGGCACCGATGCGCCACCAGCGGACCGTTCCATGAGAACTACTCCTAGCACGCAGGCAGCAGATCAGGGCTGCCAGGTCTGTCCGTCAGCCGGTCGCTCCCGGCCCTGTCCGTCGTTCGACCGGGGTCTTGACGTGACGGCGGATGCGCTGCGTGGCGGGCCGGTCGTCACGTTGTGACGTGGAGCACATCGCGCTAATCTTTTTTGAGCCCTTGAGATCCCTCACGAGGCGCACGACCAGCCTCGTCTCGACCTGGGGCTGGCGACGGTGACTGATCCGTCGCACGCGTTTCACCACCGCGGGAGCGACCATGAGACGTCAGGACTGGCAGGATCTCGCGTTCTGCATGTGCTTGTCCGGGGCGATCGTGACCACCTTCGTGATCGGGGTCTTCCTCGCCGTCTACCTCGGGATGCTGTTCTCATAGCACCCGTCGACGTCGACCCACCCCGGGTCGCCCGGTCAGTCCAGGTAGTCCCGCAGGACCTGCGACCGGCTCGGGTGGCGCAGCTTGGACATGGTCTTGGACTCGATCTGACGGATCCGTTCGCGCGTGACGCCGTAGACCTTTCCGATCTCGTCCAAGGTCTTGGGCTGACCGTCGGAGAGGCCGAAGCGCATCGAGACCACACCGGCCTCGCGCTCGGAGAGGGTGTCCAGCACCGAGTGCAGCTGCTCCTGCAGCAGCGTGAAGGACACCGCGTCCGCCGGCACGACCGCCTCGGAGTCCTCGATGAGGTCACCGAACTCGCTGTCGCCGTCCTCACCCAGGGGCGTGTGCAGGGAGATCGGCTCGCGGCCGTACTTCTGGACCTCGACGACCTTCTCGGGCGTCATGTCCAGCTCCTTGGCCAGCTCCTCCGGGGTGGGCTCGCGGCCCAGGTCCTGGAGCATCTGACGCTGCACGCGGGCCAGCTTGTTGATGACCTCGACCATGTGCACCGGGATGCGGATGGTGCGGGCCTGGTCGGCCATCGCGCGGGTGATCGCCTGGCGGATCCACCAGGTCGCGTAGGTGGAGAACTTGTAGCCCTTGGTGTAATCGAACTTCTCCACCGCGCGGATCAGACCGAGGTTGCCCTCCTGGATGAGGTCCAGGAAGAGCATGCCGCGGCCGGTGTAGCGCTTGGCCAGGGAGACGACGAGACGCAGGTTCGCCTCGAGAAGGTGGTTCTTGGCGTTCTTGCCGTCCTGGGAGATCCACCACAGCTCGCGCTTGAGCTTGGCGTCGACCTTCTCCCCGGAGTTCAGCTTCTCCTCGGCGAACAGACCGGCCTCGATCCGCTTGGCGAGCTCGACCTCCTGCTCGGCGTTGAGGAGGGCCACCTTGCCGATCTGCTTGAGGTAGTCCTTGACCGGGTCGGCCGTTGCACCGGCGGTCACGACCTGCTGGGCGGGCGCGTCGTCGTCGTCGGCGCTGGTGAGGACGAAGCTGTCGTCCTCGCTCTTGGTACCGGCCGCCTTGACCCCCTCGGCCACCGGGGTGGCCACGGTGGTGTCCTCGTTGGACGCCCCACCCTCCTCGACCACCAGGTCGGCGTCGGCCTCCACGGCCGCGGAGTCCGAGTCGGAGTCCTCGACCGGGGCTGCCGCGGCCTTCCTGGCTGCCACTGCCTTCCGGGTCGCCGCGGTCTTCGCGGCAGCGGTCTTGCGGGCGCTGCCGGCGGGCGCGCTCTCACCGACGGCGGCGTCGGCCGCACCCCCGGTCGTCGCCGACGTGCCGGCGGCCTTCTTGGCGGTGGTCTTCTTGGCGGTCGTCTTCGCTGCGGTGGTCTTGGCCGCGGTGGACTTCGTCGCGGCCGTCTTGGCCGCCGTCTTCCGGGCGGGGGCCTTCTTCTCGGTCGAGGGTGCCTCGGCCGGAGTGTCCGACGCGCTGGGGTCACCGTCCGGGTCGGCGTCCGGGTCGGCGGGCGCGCCGGCAGCCTTCTTCGCCGCGGCCGACTTCGCCGTGGTCCGGCCCGTCGCGGCGGGCGTCTTGGCACGCGGACGCTTTGTGGTCGTCTGGGCGGTGCCGTCGTCCCGGACCTCGATGGCGGCGTCGCTGAAGACGCGCAGCACCTTCTTCTGGGCGGCGGCGGTCCCGACCTCGGCGACCTGCAGAGCCTCCCGGACCTGAGCCATCGCCACGTGCCCGTCCTGCGCTCCCTGGGCCAGCAGCGTGCGCAGCGCCTCGTGCTCGAAGGCGGGCGGCAGGTCGGTCGGGACGGCGGGGCGGGTGGTCTTGGCTGTCACGGGAAGAACCAACTCTTTTCGGGCGTGGGGCGGGCGGCCGGGCAGGAGGGATCGGCGGCGTGATCCGGGCGGCGGAGTGCATGATCTGCCGTGCGCAGCAGGTGACACTCGCCATTATAAAACGTCGAGGCCGCCGAAAGTATGCCGAGGGGTCGGAACGCAGGCCCCGACCGCCTCTTCCGTGCTGGTCAGGGGCCCTCCACGCTCGGTCGACCCGGACCTGATCGGCCAGGGGCCAGGCGGGCCGCCAACCAGACGGACCGTCGGGCACCGCACGGGCGCCCGAGGGTCCGACTCGGTCGGTCCGACTCGGTCGGTCCGACTCGGTCGGCCCGGGTCCGTCGGCCCGGCTCAGTCGGCCCGGGTCAGTCGCTGTCGCCCGCCTTGACGGCCAGGACGGGGCAGGAGGCCTCCAGCAGGATCCGCTGGGCGTTGCTGCCCAGGATCAGCTTGCCGATCGGGGTCCGCCGCCGCAGGCCGATGACGATGAGCTCGCCCCCGCTCTCGTCGGCGACCTCGACGAGGTCCTCGGCAGGCTCGTTGCCGCGCACCAGGGCACGGACCTCGTGCTCGATGCCCGCCTCGTCCAGCACGCGCTGCACCTTGTTCAGCTCGTCCTCGAAACGCTGCGCCTCATCGGCGTCGAAGTCGCGTCCACCGCGGTGGGAGTTGACCACGACCAGCTTGGTCGTGCGGAGCATGGCCTCGGCGCTGGCCGCGCGGAGGGCGGCGCGACCCTCGCGGGTGGGGATGTAACCGACGATGACCGACATGGGCACCTTCCTCCTTGGGGGATCCTGCTCGGAGGCTACACCGCCGGGTCAGGCCGCCCGGCCGCGCCCCCGCGTGGTGCTGCTCCCGTCGGTCGCGTCGTTCCTGTTCCCGTCGCTCCCGTCACCCCCGGCGGCATCGTCGTCCTCGTCGTCCCCGTCGCTCCCGTCCTCCCCGGCGGCGGCGTCCTCCCCGTGCGCCGGCGTCCGCTCGGCGTTCCGAGGGATCTCCGGCGGCATCCCGTGCTCGAGCGCCTGGCGCAGGAGGCGGGCCATCCGGTAGTCCGGGTCCAGCTCCAGCGCCAGGTCGGCGGCCTCGTTCGCCAGGGTGCCCTCGCCCGTTCCCCAGGCCAGCAGACCGGCGAGCGTGACGAACGGCACCGACAGGTCGACCGGGACCTGTCCGGCGAGGGTGATCAGCCGGTCCAGCGCCGTCCCGTGGTCCACCGGCCACGGCGGCAGCAGCTCGCACATCCTCTCGACGGCCTCAGGCTCGAGGAGGTCCTCGAGGCTGAACAGCCGCGGGAGCCACCTGGCCAGCACGAGATCACGCAGCGTGCGGTCCTGCAGGACGAGCGCCACGGCAGCACGGTCCTGCGCCGTCGGTGGCTGGACGAACGAGCCGCCGCACACCCACCGTCCCAACGCCGCCAGGGAGGCGCTCCCGTCGAGCTGGCCCGGAGCCAGCTCCAGCAGGGCCTGCTCGGTCGCCCGGCTGGCCGCCTCGTCCCGTCGGCGCATCCGCGCCACGGCCGCGTCCCGGCCGGGCGCCACGGCCCGCCCCTGCAGGACCAGGTCGGCTACGAGCGGGACGTCAGCCGGGGCCGGCATCGGCAGCCACGCATGCGGCGCGTGTCCCGCCGTCCCCTTCCCGTCCGCGACCACCCCGGGGACGACCGGGCCACCGGCCTCGACGAGCGGCAGGTAGGCGTCGATGCCCACGACCGCCACGTCGTTGACCCGCACCCGGTGATCCTCGGCGAACTCCAGCAGCGTCCGCGCCGCCAGCAGCCCGAGCTCCTCGTCCGCGTCCCACAGGTAGCAGTGCAGCACCAGATCCTCCCCGTGCTGCGCGCGGAGCCGGGCGACCGGCGGGGCCAGCCGGGTCAGGGCCGGCTGCACGTCACCGGGAGCGGCCAGGTCGGCACGCACCGTCATCACCATTCGCCCACGCATCGTCCCCCGACCTGTCGGCCGCCGGGGACCGGCGGCCTGCGCGACCGTGGCGACGACCACCAGCGAGCGGCCGGGCCGGTAGCCGATGAGGTGCGGGATCGCGGTCATCAGGTGAGCTGCTCCCCGCACGGGCGGGAGAGCCCCGGCGGAGCCGGGGGTGGGGGTGGAGCCGGAGGTGGTGGGGGTCGTCGGTCCTGTCGTCTCGTCCATGGCCCCACAGTGCCGAAGACGGGCCCGGTCGTGCCGGGCCCGTCTCGGGATCTGTGGATAACCTCGCGACCGTCGTCAGGACGGGGACCCGGGTATGCCGCTACTCGCTGATCGCGGTCCCGCCCGGCGAGGTCTGGACGAACTCGCGTCGCGCGTGGTCGGCCAGGCGCTTCATGAGCACCCCGTCCAGACCGGCACCCACGACACCGCCGGCGATCGGCACGAACCGGATCAGCTTGCCCAGGACCCGCCCGCCGACGGTGGTCAGCAGCCGGAAGCCCACGGCCTTGTTGACCATCATCCCGGCGGCCTTGGGCATCCGGTCCATCGCCATCCGGGCCAGGCGGCCGGACCCGGTCATCCCCGCGGCCACGGACAGCCCCGTCTTCTGCAGGATGTCCTCGGCGTCGGCACCGACGAGGGAGAGGCTGATGGCCGCGCGCGCGCCCGGAGCGTCCACGTCATACCCGCGCAGCTCGGCGATGGCCGCGACCATGCGCGTGGCCAGCACGTAGAAGCCCAGCACGTTGGCGGGCAGCGAGACCGGCATGGTCACCAGACCCCCGACGCCGGTGACGAACCCGCCGGCGCTGGCCAGCTTCACGTGGTCGGAGACGACCTCGTCGACGGCCTTGCGCACGTCGCCGTCGGCCTTCTTCAGCGCCTCGGCGGCGACCTTGTGCGCGGAGGCCATCGGCCCCGGCCCCTTGATGCCCGCGTCCACGATGCGCCCGACGAAGGCGTTGGCCATCGACTCCAGCGGGCCGTCCGGCTCGGCGGTTTCGGGCTGGTTGTCGTCCTTGCGGTCGAAGAGACCCACGGATGTCCTCCTGAGGTGTGGTGGATGAACGGCCCACATCGTCCCACGGTGCGGGCGGACCCGCCTGTCGCGGCGGCGCGGACCAGGGGGCGTGCATGGTCGGCAGAACCCGGCTGCGGGACCCCTCCCGGTCAGCCCTGGGGGTCGGGGTCCTCGTCGGTCTCGGTGGGCTCCACGGCGCGGTCCTCGACCACCGTGCCCTCCTGCGGGGCCGGTCCGGCGACGCCGGGGTCCTGCAGGAACTTCTCCAGCTCGGCCCCGATCTCGTCGGCGTTGGGCAGCTTGGCCGCCTCGGCCGCGAGCAGGCTGCGCCGCTTCTGCCCCTCGATGAAGTGGTCGTAGCGCTGCTCGAGCGTCTCGACGACCTCGCGCGCCTCGTGGTTCTGGTCCAGCTCGCTCTCGATCTGGGCGCGGGTCAGCCCGGCCATGGCGACGAGCTCGGCGGTGGGCAGCACCAGCCCGGTCAGGTCCATGACGGCGTCGGCGGCGGCCACGATCGCGTCCCCGAACTGCGCCTCGGCCAGGTAGTGCGGCACGTGGACGGCCACGCCCATCGTGGTCAGCCCGGCCTCGGCCAGCCGCAGGTGCAGCAGGCTCTCGGCGCTGCTGGGCACCTTGACCTGACCGAAGACCGGCGTGTGGTCGCCCAGCAGCTCCCGGTCGCTGGCGAAGCGGGTCATTCCCACGGGACGGGTGTGCGGGACCGCCATCGGGATCCCGTGCGCGCTGACGACCCGCCGCACCCCGAAGTACAGACCCAGCTGACGCACGGCGTCGATGAAGCCCTCCCAGCGGAAGTCCGGCTCGAAGCCGTGCAGCAGCAGGAACGGCTCCCCGGCGGCGTCCTGCACCCGGTAGAGCACGAGGGAGGGGTCGTCGTAGTCGGCGTAGTGGTCGGAGTCGAAGGTCATCAGCGGGCGGCGCGAGCGGTAGTCGACCAGCTCGTCGGCCGCGAAGCTCGCCACCACCTCGTGCTCGAGGTGCTCCAGGAGGTGCTCGGCCAGGGTGGAACGCACCTGTCCGGCGTCCAGGAAGCCCTCCAGCGCCACCACCATGAGCGGGGCGGGCTGGGGCTGCCGGGCGGCGTCGGTCTCCAGGCGGAACAGGGGTGAGCTCGTCGTCACGGGAAGTCCTCTCCTCTCGTCTGGCAGGTGCAACGTCCCGGGTGCGTCGGGGCATTCCAGAGGGTATGCCGTGCCGCCGACAGCCTCGGACGGTGCGACATCGTCGGTGCAGGGTGGTATCACAGAGGACATGACCGCACCCGCGTCCCAGTCCCGGACCCCCGCGTCCGTCTTCCACGACCTCGACCACTACGTGGCGGTCCCCCGCCTCTCGGGCCTGGCCCTGTCCCCCGACGGCTCCCGCCTGGTCACCACGGTGGCCACCCTCAACCGCAAGGGCACCGGGTACGCCTCGGCGCTGTGGGAGGTCGACCCCACCGGGCGGCAGGAGCCCCACCGGCTCACGCGCAGCAGCAAGGGCGAGTCGGGCGCGGCGTTCTCGGCCAACGGCGACCTGTTCTTCACCTCCGCGCGGCCCGACCCCGACGGCGACGACGACGACACCCCCACCCCGGCGCTGTGGCTGATCCCGGCCCGCGGCGGGGAGGCCCGCGTGGTGCTCAGCCGGCCGGGCGGCGTCGGCGGGGTGCGCTGCGCCCGCGAGGCGGACCGGACGGTCGTCACGGCCGACCTGCTCCCCGGGGCCGCGGACGAGGAGCAGCACGCCGCCCTGGCCAAGGCCCGCAAGGAGGCCGGGGTCGACGCGATCCTGCACAGCGGCTACCCCGTGCGCTTCTGGGACCACGACCTGGGCCCGGCCCGGCCGCACGTCTTCGCGGTCGAGCAGGGCAGCGGCCCGACGGCCGGGTCGGTCGCCGCGGACGGCGAGGTCGAGGGTGGTCACCCGCACGAGAGCCAGGAGGAGGCTCCCGCCCCCCTGCCGGGGACCGTCGACCGGTCCCCCGAGCTGCGGCTGCGGCTGCTGACGGGCGACCTGCCGGCGCCCCTGCACGAGCCCTCCCCCGTCCTGTCCCCCGACGGCACCTTCGCGCTCCTGTCGGTGCCCGTCCCGCAGGCCGGGGCGGACCTGCGCTCGGCGCTGGTGCGCATCGACCTCTCGAGCGGGCGGCGCCGCACCCTCCTGGACCGGGACGGCACCGAGGTGGAGGCCGGACCCGTCAGTCCCGACGGCACCCGCGCCGTCGTCGTGGTCGACCGGGTCACCACCCCCACCGACCCACCGCGCCCGCAGCTGTTCCTGCTCGACACGACCACCGGCGGGACGACCCCGCTGGCGCACGACTGGGACCGCTGGGCCACCCCCGTCGCGTGGACGCCCGACGGCCGCACCGTCCTCGTCCTGGCCGACAGCGACGGACGCTGCCCGGTCTTCCGGATCGACGTGGCCTCCGGCGAGGTCACCCAGGTGACCACCGACGACGCCGCCTGGTCCGACCTCGTCGTCGCCCCCGACGGCAGGGTGGCCTACGGCGTGCGCAGCTCCTACCTCTACCCGCCGGAGGTCGTCCGGCTCGACCTGGCCACCGGGGAGGTCACCCCACTGAGGGGACCGGTGGAGCGTCCGCGCATCCCGGGGCGGCTCGAGGAGGTGGAGACCACCACCGAGGACGGCACCCGGGTCCGGGGGTGGCTCGCGATGCCCCAGGACGACGTCGCCGGCGGCCACCCGCTCCTGCTGTGGATCCACGGCGGCCCGCTCAGCTCGTGGAACGCCTGGACCTGGCGCTGGAACCCTTGGCTCATGGTCGCGCAGGGGTATGCCGTGCTCCTGCCGGACCCGGCGCTGTCCACCGGCTACGGGCAGGACTTCGTCCAGCGCGGCTGGGGGGCCTGGGGCGACGCCCCCTACACCGACCTCATGGCGATCACCGACGCCGTCGAGGCACGGGAGGACGTCGACGCCTCCCGAACCGCGGCGATGGGCGGGTCGTTCGGCGGCTACATGGCCAACTGGGTCGCCGGGCACACCGACCGGTTCCGGGCGATCGTCACGCACGCCTCGCTGTGGGCCCTCGACGGCTTCGGCCCGACGACGGACGCCTCCTACTACTGGCAGCGCGAGATGACCGCTGAGATGAGCGAGAAGCACAGCCCGCACCGCTTCGTGCAGGACATCGTCAGCCCGGTGCTCGTCATCCACGGCGACAAGGACTACCGCGTGCCGATCGGGGAGGGCCTGCGCCTGTGGTACGAGCTCCTCTCCCGGTCCGGCCGCCCCGCCGCCGCCGACGGGTCGACCGACCACCGGTTCCTGTACTTCCCGCAGGAGAACCACTGGATCCTGGCCCCCCAGCACGCCAAGGTCTGGTACCAGGTGGTCGGCGCCTTCCTCGCCGAGCACGTCCTGGGCCAGGAGCCGCCCGCCCTGCCCGAGGTGCTGGGCCTGACGGCTCCGTCGAAGAAGGACTTGAAGGAGTAGACGCCGACCGGCGACGCGAAGGAGTAGACGCCGACCGGCCGGGCCGCGCTCAGTGCTGGTGGTGCGACCCGTCGGCCGGCTGGTCCGGCTGCACCGGGCCGACCCGGTAGGGCCGCATCATCTCGTTGTCCTCGTGCTCGAGCACGTGGCAGTGCCAGACGAACTGCCCGGCGTTGGTGAACGTCATCCGGATCCTCGTCACCGTGCCCGGGTAGGAGATGACCGTGTCCTTGCGGCCGCGGTCGCCGGGCGGGACCGGCAGCGGGCCGCCGACGTCGGTGACGTACTCGGCCTCCTCCACCGTGATCTCGCGCCGCTCCAGGACCTGGAACGGGGTCTCGTGGACGTGCACCGGGTGGGCGTCGGCGGTGAGGTTGTAGATCTCCCACTCCTCGGTGTCGCCGACGTCGGGGTTCTCGGTCACCGGGTCGGCCCAGGTCAACGGGCGGGCCTTCAGCGCATCGTCCCCCAGCTGCGGGTATGCATCCATGACCCCGAGCAGCGCGGCCGCCGGGGCCTCGCCCTCCTCGACCTCGTGGTCGTGAATGTCGTGCATGTGCTCCAGCAGCGCCAGCTTGCGCACCCGCGCCGGTGCCTTCTCCTCCGGCAGGCCGGGCAGCACGAGGTGCTCCGCCGGGGTCGTCCGGTCGCGGTCCCGGGAAGCCACGACCCGCAGGGCCATGACCCGGCCGGTGGTGGCCGGGTCGGCGGGGTCGAAGTCGCCCACGCCGTCCACGATTGGCTCCCCGCCGCCGTAGGGCTCGTCCGGTCCCAGGTTGGTGATGACGTGCTCGCCGACGGGCACGTCGGTGAGGTCGAGGATGACGTCCGCCCGCTCGGCCGGGGCGAGCAGGATCCGCAGGTCGTCCTGCGCCAGGTCGTGCGGCGCGGGCAGGAAGCCGCCGTCGTTGCCGATCTGGTGGGCCCTGACCCCGGGGATGCCGTCGAGGTCGAGGATGAGGAACCGCGAGCCGCAGCCGTTGAGCAGCCGCAGCCGGTAGCGCCGCTGCTCGACCTCGTGGAAGGGCCACGTCCGGCCGTTGACGATGAGCGTGTTCCCGAAGAACTCCGGGTTCCACACCGGCGCGATCGGGCTCTCCGGGACGTAGGGCCCCTCGTACCCGTCGAAGAAGGCGCGCGTGTCCGGGTAGAACAGCTGCCCGTCGGTGGTGAACGTGCGGTCCTGGATCGCCAGCGGCAGCTCGTAGGTCGGCACCTGTCCGCGACCCTGCGAGCTGGCCGGCGCGTTCGCCGGCAGCACGGCCCGACGACCCGTCCGGGCGTCCCTGACCTGGTCCTCGCCCTGCGGGCCTCCGCGCAGCAGGTAGAAGCCCGCGGGTCCGGCATACACGTTCAGACGGGTGATGCCCAGGGTGTGGTCGTGGAACCAGAGGGTGGAGTCCCGGTTGTCGTTGGGGTAGTGGGCGACCTGCTCCCCCGGCTGCCACTCCTCGCCGTAGCGCTTCAGCGACTTCCGCGCGAAGAACTCGTACCAGGTGCCGTGCGGGGCGTGCTCGCCCAGGTCCCACGCCGCCGGCAGGAACCACGCCTCGGGGTAGCCGTCGGACTCGTCGCCCATGCCCATCGCCCCGTGCAGGTGGACGACGGCCGGGACCGGTCCCTGGTAGGTCGTGTACTGGGTGTCCGGGTCCGACACCCCGCCCGGCGGCACGTAGGTCAGCCCCGAGAAGTCCGGCCGGACGTCCGTGCGGGCCTCGCCACCGGGGCCAGGACGCAGGTCGGGGTTGGCCCAGTGCAGGGTGGGGTCGACGGGCAGCAGGTGGGGCAGGTAGCGGCCGTGGTCGTCGACGAGGTCGTTGATCCACCGGATCCGCACGGGCACACCGTGCTCGGCCTCGATGGTCATCGACGGCGCGTGGTGCAGCCGTCGCCCGACGCCGCCCTCGGCCGGGCCGTAGCCCCACACGGTCGTGGCCGGGTGCCCCTCGGGCAGCATCTGCTGGGAGAACTGGCGCACGGAGACGTCGTAGTGGTCGACGGGTCCCCCTCTGGTCCCTCGGCGCCGGGTGCGCGGCATGGTGGGCGGGACGAGCAACGGAGTGACGAACGCGGGCAGCGTCGTCGGATCCAGCAGCCCTGCCACCTCCTCCTGGGCGACCACCCGTCGGGCCCCGGTGACCGGGTCGCTGACGACCAGGGCAACGGTGCCGAGCGCGGTGCAGGTGAGGAAGGAACGGCGGGAGAACTGGTGCATCGGGACCACCTCGGTCGGGCAGAGGAGCAGGGGAGCAGCCGCCACGGTCCCCACAGCACCGTGGTCAGGTCGCGATTCGCAGACTACTCTCCGTAGGAGCTGCGCGCCAGGGTCTGACGGTCCTCCACGACGCGGCACCTAACCTGCCACTGCGGGTCCGCGCCGAGGACGATGCCGTGGTCCACGACGAAGCCGACCCGGCCCAGCCGTCGCAGGACCGCGGCGTCCTCCAGGACCGCGGGACCGGGGACGGACAGCCGCAGCTCGCAGCGTCCGCCGCCGGAGACGTCGCACCGCAGCGCGGTGACCTCACCGGGGACGTCCTCGCCGCTGCCGTCCTCGCCGCTGCCTTCCTCGCCGCTCCCGTCCTCGGGCTGCAGGGCCTCGGCGATCCGGCGCAGGGACCGTTCGGCCCGGGTCCGGCACCGACCGTTCTCGACGGGCTCGACGGGCTCCCCGGCCTCCGTCGACCCCTCCCAGGAGGACCACCCGCGCCGCAGGTTCTCCTCGAAGGGCACCAGGCGCCGGTCCCACAAACGGTCGACGGCGGCGTGCAGCTGCTCGATCGTGCCGCTGTTGTCGAGCAGGACGTCTGCCGCCACTGCGCGCTCCCCGTCGGTGACCTGCGCCCCGATCCTGGCCCAGGCCTGCTCGGGGTCCATCCCGCGCAGCTGGACCAGCCGCCTGAGCCGCTCCTCGGCGGGCACGTCGACGATGACGGTCAGCGCGTACCCCGCCGCCCGGTCCAGCTCGACCAGCAGCGGGATGTCGTGCACGACGACGGCGTCGTCGGGGGCGGCGCCGACCAGCTCGCGCGTCCGCGCCGCGATGCGCGGATGGGTGATGGCCTCCAGGTCGCGCCGTGCCCCGTCGTCGGCGAAGACCACCTGGCCCAGAGCCCCCCGGTCGAGGGCGCCGCCCGGGCCGAGCACCTGCGGACCGAAGCGGTCGACGATCTCGGTGAGCGCCGGCATACCCGGCGCCACCACCTCGCGCGCCACCCGGTCCGCGTCCACGACCACCGCCCCGTGCTCGGCGAGGCGCGCCGAGACGGTCGACTTGCCCGACCCGATCCCACCGGACAGTCCGACCCACAGCATGGGGTCAGGGTATGCGGTGGGTCCCGCCGGTGGGCGCGGTGCGGCTCCGCCCCCACGCCCGGTGGTTCATCCCCGGAGCGCGGTGGTTCAGCCCCGACGCCCGGTGGTCGAGGCGAACCCGAGCCAGGTGTGCCGGTTTCCGGCCCAGCACCAGCCGACCTTGGGGGCGCCCCGGCGGTCCCGGCCGTCCCGTCCGGTCCCTCGGGAGATCCAGACGGCGGGGGTGCGGCTGTCGAGCCGGCCGTCCGCCCGGCGCAGCCGGGACCCGATCGTCATGAAGCAGTGGCCGTCGGCCACGACGCCGGGCGTCTGCAGGGCCCACTGGATCCCCTCGGCGGTCAGGAGGGGCGTGCGACCGCGCCGGGTCAGCTCGGGCAGCGCCTCGTCGGGCGACCAGTTGCCCAGGTCGTCGCCGCGGTCGGGACCGGTGACGACGTACAGGGCAGACTCCGGCACCTGCACCTCCTCGACCGGGGCGAAGTCGTCGACGTCGGTCATGTCCTCGACGACGAACCCGGCCTGCTCCCCGCCGCGCGCCGGAAGCCGCATAAGGGGAGCCAGCGCCGAGGGTGGGACGAGACGCGGCGAGACGACGAGCAGGCCGGCGCAGGAGGCGGGTCCGTCGGGGCCGGAGGCCTCCTCGAACCGGGAGGCTCCGGCGCGGACCTCGCCGTCGGGGAGCCCGGCGAGCGCAGGAACGCCCAGGGTGATCAGCCGCTCGGCCTGCTCGGCGAGGCCGGGCAGGGCGGGGACGGCGGGAGCGCTGGTCGTGTCGGCGAGGTCGGGCACGAGGGTCCTCCCGGTCGTGGTGCTGGGGTGGGGTCAACCCGGTGGCGTGCGTGGTTGTTCCCGAAAGATCGCGTCGTCGTGGCCGCGCGTCCGCACCCGTAGGCTGGTGCATCATGCAGTGGCGTCCGGTGGTCCAGTTCGAGCACGACAACACCCTCACCGACGTCCGACGCCTCGGAACCGACGCCGGCCTGCAGACCGACTCCGACCTGCAGTACGTGCTGGTGCACGGCATCGGGGTCGGGCACCACTACCTCATCCCGCTGGCCGAGGCGCTCGCAGGACAGGGACGGACCGGGGGGACGGAGCCCGAGGGTCCGGCACGGACCGAGGGGACGGAGCCCGAGGGTCCGGCACGGATCGAGGGGTCGGGCGGGGTGCACGTGCTGGAGCTGCCCGGCTTCGGCGGGACGCCCACACCCCCCGAGCCGCTGACCATCGAGGAGCTCGCCGCCGTGGTCGTGGCCTACGTCCGCGAGACCGGTCTGGACCGGCCCGTCCTCGTCGGCCACTCGATGGGCGCCCAGGTCGTCATCGAGGCCGCCCTGCAGGCCCCCCACCTCGCCGGCCCGGTCGTCTCGATCGGCGGGGTCGTCGATCACGGCGACCGGTCGCCGCTGCGCCAGGGGCTGCGGCTGCTCGCCGACTTCGCCCTGGAGACGCCCGCGGCCAACCTGGCGGTCTTCCGCGACTACGTCCGCACCGGTCCTCGTCGCTTCCTGGAGACCGTGCCGACCATGCTCGACTACCCGACCGAGGAGGCGGTGCTGCAGCTGCAGTCACCCCTGCTCGTCATCCGGGGAGACCGCGACCCGGTCGCCCGGCACGACGAGGCCGACCAGCTGGCCCGGCTGGCACCGGTCGGCCGGCTCGTCGAGATCCCCGGGGCGCACGTGGTGATGTTCACCAGCCCGGACGCGGTGGCCGAGGAGATCGTGACCCACGCCCTGGGCAGGGACGCCAGCGACGGACGGACCCCGGAACCGGTCGACGGCTGACCCGGCCGACGGACGGGCGGAAAGGCATGGGCGGGTGATCGGAGGACGGCTCCGGCGGCTGGCCGGCCACGGGTACGCCTGGTTCCTCGACTACGTCTACGTCGTCTCGCGGCAGGCGCACGGTCTGCTCCGACCGGTCGACCCCACCACCTACCGGGACGAGGCGGCACCCCGCCCACCGGTCGTCCTCCTCCCCGGCGTCTACGAGCGGTGGCAGTTCATGCGCCCGGTCGCCGCGCTGCTCCACGACCTGGGCCATCCCGTCCACGTCGTGACCCGCCTGCGGTGGAACATCGCCCCGGTGGACGCGAGCGCCGAGCTCGTGACGGCATACCTGCAGGAGCACGACCTGCGTGGGGTGGTCGTGGTCGCGCACAGCAAGGGCGGGCTGATCGGCAAGTACGTGATGACGCACCAGGACCCCGAGGACCGGATCGAGCAGATGGTGGCGATCTCCACGCCGTTCCGGGGGTCGGTCTACGCCCGGTTCTTCCTGGTGCCGGCCGTGCGCGCCTTCTCCCCCTCCAACCGGGTGCTGCGCCTGCTGGGCGAGGAACCGCGGGTGAACGACCGGATCACCTCGATCTGGGCCGAGTTCGACCCCCACATCCCCCGTGGCTCCCATCTCGAGGGGGCCACGAACGTCGAGCTGCCCGTGCGGGGGCACTTCCGGATCATGGGGCGGCCGGAGCTGCTGGAGGCGGTCGCGCGGGCGGTCGCGCGGCCGGTCACCCCTCGGGCATCACCGTCGCCGCCAGCACCGCCCCGAGCTCCCGGCACCCCTCCAGAGCCTGGGCGTCCGGCTGCCCGGTGAGCTCCAGGACCGGCGCGACCGGCTCCCACCCGAGCGCCTTCGTGATGCCCCCGAGCGCCCGCACCGCCCCCTCCAGCCCCTCGTTGCCGTGGACGTAGGCCGCGAACGGTCGCCCCGACGTGGCCTCCAGGCAGGGGTAGTAGATCTGGTCGAAGAAGTGCTTGAGCGCCCCCGACAGGTAGCCGATGTTGGCGGGCGTGCCGAGCAGGTAGGCGTCGGCCTCCAGCACGTCGACCACACCGGCGGTCAGGGCGGGCCGCACGACGACGTCGACGCCCTCGATGTCCTCGTCCCGGGCGCCGGACAGGGCCGCTTCGAGCATGGCCTGCATCCCGGGCGAGGGGGTGTGGTGGACCACGAGCAGTCGGCGCCGAGCGGCGTCGGCGGGTTGACCCCAGGACTGGTCGGAGGACCGGTCGGAAGGCCGGCCGGAGGACTGGTCGGTGGACTGGTCGAAGGACTGGTCGACGGGCCGGTCGGAGGGCTGGTCGGAGGGCTGGTCGGAGGGCATGAAGCAGGGTAGTCACGACAGGCTCGGAGCGGGCGCGCTTCCCGGGCCCGCACGGCGCCCGCCGACCCCCCGGCATCTCCCCGGAGCGGCGCCACCTGTCGTTCACCCGCACCCTCTACCGTCGGACGCGTGAGACCCGACCGGCCCGTGGTGATCGGGCACCGCGGCGCCAGCGGCTACCGGCCCGAGCACACGCTGGGCTCCTACGAGCTGGCGGCCCGGATGGGCGCGGACCACCTCGAGCCCGACCTGGTCGTCACCCGGGACGGTGTCCTCGTCGCCCGGCACGAGAGCGACATCACCTTCACCACCGACGTCGCCCGCCACCGGGAGCTGTCCCACCGGCGCACGAGCAAAGTGATCGACGGCGTGGAGCGGACCGGTTGGTTCGTCGAGGACCTCACCCTGGCCGAGCTGAGGACCCTCCGGGCCGTGGAGCGGCTGCCCCACCTGCGCCCGGGCAGCGCCGCTCACGACCGGCAGGAGCAGGTCCCCACGCTCGAGGAGGTGTTGCAGCTGCGAGAGCGGCTCTGCGCGGAGCTCGACCGCGACATCGGGGTCTATCCGGAGACCAAGCACCCCAGCCACTTCGCCGGTCTCGGCCTGCCGCTGGAGGAGCCGCTGGTCGACCTGCTGACCCGGTACGGGCTCAACCGCACCGACGCCCCGGTCTTCGTGCAGTCCTTCGAGCTGGGCAGCCTCGTGCGGATGCGCACCGGGCTCGGGCTGCGGGCCAGGACCGTCTTCCTGATCACCGAGCCGCAGGGGTATGCCGTGACACCCACCTCCGCGCCGCACCCCTCCCCCGAGGGCGGGACCGAGGATTCCGGTGCGGCGGCCGAGGCCCTGGTGGAGACGCTCGCCCGGGCCGGCATCGACGGCCTGGGCCCGCACCTGACCATGGTGCTCGCACCGGGCGACGGGGGTGGCCTGGTCGACACCGGGCTGGTGGGTCGTGCGCACGCGGCCGGCCTGGTCGTGCATCCGTGGACCTTCCGGGCCGAGAACGCCTTCCTGCTGCCGCCGTTCCGCTCGGGGGACGACCCTGCGGCGCACGGCGACCTGGCCGGCCAGGTCCGGGCCTTCGTCGAGGCCGGCGTGGACGGGATCTTCGTGGACCACGTGGACGTCGCCGTGGGGGCGCTCGGTCGACCCCCGGCTCCCCGACGCGCCCGCGGGGACCGACCCGTGACCGCGTCGTCGGGCACAATCTCCGGGTGACGACGCCTCCCTGGACCGGTCGGTGGGTCGCCACCCGCCGCTCAGCAGGGGAGGCGGCGGGCGCCCTCCTCAGGCTCACGCTGCGCTCTCCACGGTGGTGGCTGTTCGTGCTCGTGGTCGAGCTGGCCTTCGCCCTGCTGCTGGGCCTCACCTTCGACGCGCGCTACGGCACGGGCACGCGGGTGCTGTGGGGCACCGTGTACGCGCTGGCCCCCACGCTGGCCGTCGCATCCCTCGGTCTGGGTCTCGCGTTCCTCATCAACCGTCGGGCGTTCGGTCGTCGCCTGCACGGGGGCAGGGTGCTCGAGTCCGCCTTCGAGGAGCACGCGCTCCGGCTCCGCGGGCCGTGGGCGGAGACGAGGCTGTCCTTCGACGGGATCGCCTCCGTCCGCAGGAGCGGCGACTGGGTGTTCCTGCAGCAGGTCGGATCGCCGGTCGCCAGCGCCTGGCCCGCGGAGCTCTTCCCTCCCGCCGACCTGGTCAGGCTGCGCCGCGCCGTCGACGGGCGTTCGCAGGCGTCCTCGGCCGTGCCTGCCGACGACCGCCGTCCGGCGGACGACGCCGAGGAGGACGAGGGGGTCGGTCGCGGAGGCTGACCCCGCCCCTCAGCGGTCGAGTGCGTCCGCCAGCCGGGCCACCGCGTCGGCCACCGGCGGGCCGAACATGGCGGGGTCGTTGTGGTCGACCTCCTCCAGCACGACCTCCTCGACCAGCGTGCCGGCCGCCCGGGCGACCTCGTGGCTCAACCGGGACGGCACCACGGAGTCGCGCGCCGCGCGGATCACGGTCACCGGCACCGGGCTGTCCCGCACGTGCTCGACCACCGGGTAGCGGTCACGCAGCAGCAGCCGCACCGGTGCCCAGGGGTAGTGGTGCGCCCCCACGGCGGCGAGCTCGGTGAACGGCGAGCGCAGCACCAGGCCCGCCGGCGGACGGCGGGAGGCCAGCGCCGCCACCACGCCGGTCCCGAGCGACTCCCCCAGGTAGATCGTGCGCTCCGCCGGATGTCCCTCGGCCTCGAGCATCCGGGCGGCGGCCACGGTGTCAGCAGCCAGGCCTTCCTCGGTGGGCGTGCCGGGGTTTCCTGCGTACCCGCGGTAGTCGAGCAGGAGCACCGTGAAGCCACGCGCGCTGAGCTCCTGGGCCAGCCCGGCGCGCGCCGCTCGGTTGCCGCCGTTGCCCGGTGCGTACAGCACGGTTAGGTCACGGTCCGTTCCCTCGTCGGCGGGGACCAGCCAGGCGGCCAGCTCCAGCCCGTCCTCGGTGTGCAGGACCACGTCCTGCCCTCGGGCGAACACCTGCGCGGCGGCCGGCACCGGGGAGGTGTCGGGGACGTAGATGAGCGAGCGCTGCAGGCTCGACAGGGCCACGAGCACCACCACCAGCAGGGTCAGGAGGATCAGGAGGCCGATGCCCGCGCGCCCGGTGCGTCGGGGCTGGCGAGCCGGCATGGACCCCATCCTGCCCGACCGGCTGGGTCCGGGCCGACCGGCCGCTCAGGGCCCCGAGGTCGAGGTTGCGACCGGGGGGAGACCTCGTGGACGGTCCGGTCCGCCCGCGATCGTCAGCCCCGGTGGACGAAGTGCACCCCGGTGAGCCCGGACCGCCAGGCGGCCACCTCGGCCGCGACGCCCTCGTCCCCGTCGAGACCACGGACGATCAGGGAGGCCAGGCGCGGCATGTCGTCCTCGACCAGGCCGATGCGCACGATCTCGGGGGTCCCCAGCCGCAGTCCGTTCATGTCCCCCTCGACCGGGTCGAGGGGCAGGCCGATGCCGCAGGCCAGCAGGTTGGCCCGGCGCAGGATGCGCGCGGCGGCCTGACCACCGCCCCACCGCGCCGCCCGCAGCGCCAGCTGGTGGGACCGGGTCGGGCCGTCGACGGTCTGGAAGACCGGCGCGCCGAGCGCAGCCAGCTCCTCCGCGAGGCGACGGGCGGTGGCGGCCATCGCCGCGGCATACCCCGATCCGTGCTCCTGCCAGTCGACCATGGTGACGGCGAGGGCGGCCGTCTTGCCGGCGTCGAAGTTGGCGGTGAGGCCGGGGAAGGCGATGGCGTCGATGCGCCGGGCGAGCTCGTCGTCGTCGGTGACCACGACCCCGCCCGGTGGTCCGCCGAGGCTCTTGTAGGTGCTGAACGTCATCAGGTGGGCGCCCTCGTGCAACGGGTTGGCCCACGTGCCACCGGCGACCATCCCGCACAGGTGCGCGGCGTCGAAGAGGACGGTGGCCCCGACCTCGTCGGCGATCTCGCGGACCTGCGCGACCGGGTGCGGCAGGAGGTTGAGACTGCCGCCGAGCGTGATGAGCCGGGGCCCGACCTCGTGGGCGAGCGTGCGGAGGGCATCGACGTCGACCGAGCAGCGGCGGGGGTCGACGGGTGCGGGGACGGTGCGCAGGCGGTACATCCCCGCCGAGCCACCCGCGTGGTGGGTGACGTGCCCACCGATCGAGGGAGGTGGCGCGACGATGGTGTCACCGGGCTCGCAGGTGGCCATGAACGCGTAGAGGTTGGCGATCGCACCCGAGGGGACGCGGACCTCGGCGTGCCGGGCGCCGAAGACCTCCGCGACCAGCTCGGTGGCGAGGACCTCGATCTGCTCGATGGCCTCCAGGCCGGTCTCGTACTTCCCGCCGGGGCTGCCGAGCGAGGGGCGCGACCCCAGGTGCGCCGCCATCATCGCCTCTGCGCGGGGGTTCATGACGTTGGCGGCCGGGTCGAGGTTGAGGCACTCGCGGGTGTGGATGCGGTCGTTCTCCGCGACGAGCCGGTCGAGCTCGGCCAGCTGGTCGTCCGCGCTCCGGGAGGCGGCGGCCGCGGCGAGCTCGGCGATCCGGGTTCCGGAGACCTCCGGCAGCCAGGAACGGGGGGCGAGGGCGGTCATCGGTCCTGTCCGCGGCCCTGCCACGTGCACAGGCAGACCTCGTTGCCCTCGGCGTCGGCCAGCACCCACCAGGCGGGCGCGAACTCGTCGGTGACCAGTCGTCCCCCGGCCTCGAGGGCCCTGGCCAGACGCTCCTCGACGACGTCGTGGGGCACGGTGAGGTCGAGGTGGAAGCGGTTGCGCTGGGTGCGGGGCTGCTCCATCTGCTGGAACCACAGCCCGGCGTGCCGGCCGGCGGGGTCGACCAGGGCGTCGTTCTCACCGCCCTCCGTCTCGGGCTCGTACCCCAGCACCGCCCGCCAGAACGGTGCGACGTCGGCCGGCACCATGACGTCGAGGCCGACCTCCAGCACGCTGAGCCCGTGCGGCTCGGGCACGAGCCCCAGCTCCTCCGCCACCGCGCTGACGGCGACGGCCAGGCGCCGGTCGCGGCGGGTGAGCCGGCCGACGTCGTGGCTGACGGTGGTGACCGTCACGTGGCGGTAGCGCAGGTCGACGTCGGGGTGGTGGTCGAGCTCGTCGGCCACGGCGGCGACCCTGGCCAGGAAGTCGGCCCCCTGGGCGAAGCTGCTGGTCCGCCACCGGGCGACCAGCCGTCCCAGGAGGACGCGCCAGTGGGTCAGCTCGGGGTCGGCCGAGAGCTCGGCGTCCGTGGGGTGCGCCGTCGTCTGCGGGGTCGTCTGCGGCGTCGGTTCCGTCATGCCGCCCACCCTGGCACAGGGGTCCCTCGGACGTCGGGCCGTCAGAGGGTCGCGTCCTCGGCAGCGTCCATCGCCGCGAAGATCCGCTTGGGCGAGATGGGCCCGGCGGTGCCCAGACGCTGGGCGAAGAGGGAGACCCGCAGCTCCTGCACCGACCACACGATGTCGAGGACGTCGGGGTCCTGCCTGCGGTGCGGGGGCAGCTTGTCCAGGAACGCCGTCAGCTCCTCCTCCACGGCATGGACGTCGTCCATCCGCTGCCGGTCCCGGGGCAGGTCCTGCACGCCCTTGTCGAGCCGTTCGGCCATCCCGCGCAGCCAGACGACCATGCGGGGAAGGCGGGCGTACCCGACCTCGGCGGCGAACCCCGCCCGCACCAGCCGGTCCAGCTGACGTCGCAGGTCGGTCGCCATGTCGGCGGCCGCCGGCGTGGTGAGCCGCTGCAGCCGCAGGGACACCTGGCGTGCGGTGTCGAGGATCGGCACGAGGGCCTCGACGATCTCCAGCACCCGCGGCACCGACTGCTGCCGCACCGCCACGAGCGCCGTCTCGAACTGCGCCGGCGTGCGCACCCCCGAGGCCCCTCCCAGGTCGGCGACCACGGAGTCCACGGCCGCGGCGAGCGCGTCCTCGAGCAGGGCGGGGACAGAGCCGTGCGGGTTGTGACCGAGCGCGAGCTTCTGCTCGTTGGACAGCAGCGCGAGCAGCCGCTTCCACGGCGGGGTGGTGTTGAGCAGGAGGAGCCGTCGGATGCCGCGGGTGGTCTCCCGGTCGGCCTCCGAACGGGTCGCCAGCACCCGCACGTCCACGGCGGCACCGGTGTCGACGAGGGCCGGGAAACCCTGCACCACACGGGGTCCCACCTGGCGGGAGAACGCCTCGGGCAGCGGGTCCAGGTCGGCCGGCCAGCTCGTCAGCCCGGCGCGCTCGACACCGGACGCGGCCGCCGCCATGGTCGTGCGGACCTGGCCGGCCAGCTGCTCCTGCAGCGCGGCGAGGTCCTTGCCCTCGCCCAGCACCTCCACCCGTCCCCTCTGCCGTCCGCGTCCCCTGCCGCCACCGGAGCCACCGTGTCCGGACCTGTTCTGCCTCTGCTGGTCCGGGCCGTCCGGGCGCACCGCGCGCTCCACCCGGAAGGTCATCCGCAGGTGGTCGGGCACCCGCTCCCACTCGATGTCGGAGGCGCGCACCCGCACCAGTCCCCGGCGGGTGAGCTCCTGCGCCAGCGCCTCGTCGACGGGCACGGTCCCGACGGTGCCCGCCTCCCGCATACCCCTCAGCGCGGCGCGCGCGTGGTCCGGGGCGGGCACGAAGTTGCGGCGCACGTCCTTGGGCAGCGCCTTCACGAGGGCGGTGACCAGCTCCTCGTACATGCCCGGGACGAGCCAGTCGAATCCGTCGTCCTGCACCTGGTTGAGCACCTCGACGGGAAGGTGCACCGTCACGCCGTCGGCGTCCGCGCCCGGCTCGAACTGGTAGGTGAGCGGGAAGGTCAGCTCCCCCTGGGTCCAGCTCGTCGGGAAGTCGTCCCCCCGGACGGCGTCGGCGTGCTCCTCGTGGACGAGGAGCTGCTCGGTGAAGGTCAGCAGGTGCGGCTGGGTGCGTCGCGCCTGCTTCCACCAGGTGTCGAAGTGCGCGCCGGAGACGACGTCGGCGGGGATGCGCTGGTCGTAGAACTCCACGAGGGTCTCGTCGTCGACGAGGATGTCGCGCCGACGCGCCCGCGCCTCCAGCTGGCCGAGCTCGGCGACGAGACGCCGGTTGGCGTGGAAGAAGTCGTGCCGGGTGTCCCAGTCGCCCTCGACCAGCGCGGTGCGGATGAAGAGGTCGCGCGCGGTCTCGGGGTCGGTGCGCCCCAGGGGGACGGCACGGTCAGCGACGAGGGGTATGCCGTACAGCGTCACCCGTTCGTCGGCCACCGCGGCGGCCGCCGAGCGCGACCAGCGGGGCTCGCTGTAGCTCCGCTTGACCAGGTGCTGGGCGGACGCCTCGACCCAGGCCGGGTCGATCGCGGCGTTGGTGCGGGCCCACAGCCGGGTCGTCTCCACGAGCTCTGCGGTCATCACCCACTCGGGGTTGCGGCGGTGCAGGACCGAACCGGGCTGCAGGACGAACCGGGCGTTGCGCGCGCCCTGGTAGTCGCGCTTCTCCTTGTCGTAGAGGCCGACGTGGGAGAGGAGGCCGGCCAGGAGCGACTGGTGGATCCGGTCGGCGTCCGCCGGGTGGTCGTTGAGCTGCAGGCCCAGGCTCTTGGTGGCCTGGCGCAGCTGGGTGTGCAGGTCCTGCCACTCGCGCACCCTCAGGTAGTGCAGGAACTCGGCCTTGCAGAGCCGCCGGAAGGCGCTGCCGGAGAGGTCCTTCTGCTGGCGCTGGAGGTATCGCCACAGGTTGAGGAGCACGAGGAAGTCGGAGTCGACACGGTCGGAGGGATCCGCCCCCCGGCCGCCCCCCGAACCACCCTTCGGTCCGCGGCCGTCGGCTCCCTGGACCCGCACGGGGCGCTTCCCCCCGGCACCACCGGCGCCACCGGCACCCCCGGCACCCCCGGCACCCCCGGCACCCCCGGGGCCGTGGCTCGAGGCAGCTGCGTCGGAGCCTCTGCTCGCCTCGTCGCGCGGCACGCCGCCGGCCTTGCGGAACCGGGCGTGCAGCTGGTCGGCGCGTTCCTGCTGGTCCACGGGGCGTTCGCGGACGTCCTGGATCGACAGGGCCGCCACGATGACCAGGGCCTCCTTGAGCGCCCCGTTCTTCTCCGCCTCGACGAGCATCCGGGCCAGCCGCGGGTCGACCGGCAGCGCGACGATGGCCCGGCCGTAGGGGGTGATCCGCTTGCGCGGAAGGTGGGCGGGCGCGTCCGGGTCGATCGCCTGCAGCTCGGTGAGCAGCCGCACGCCGTCGGCGACCTGACGCGAGTCCGGCGGTTCGATGAAGGGGAACCGCTCGATCTCCCCCAGCCCCAGGTTGGTCATCGCGAGGATGACGCTGGCCAGGTTCGTCCGCAGGATCTCGGGGTCGGTGAACTCCGGCCGCGACTCGAAGTCCACCTGGCTGTAGAGCCGGATGGCGATCCCGTCCGCGAGCCGCCCGCAGCGTCCCGCCCGCTGGTTGGCGCTGGCCTGGCTGATCGGTTCGATCGGCAACCGCTGCACCTTCAGTCGCTGGGAGTAGCGGCTGATCCGGGCGGTCCCGGTGTCGATGACGTACCTGATCCCGGGAACGGTCAGCGACGTCTCGGCGACGTTGGTGGAGACCACGATCCGACGGCCCTGGTGCCGGGCGAAGACCCGGTGCTGCTCGGCCGCCGAGAGCCGCCCGTACAGGGGCAGCACCTCGGTGCCGGGAAGCTGCATACCCTCCAGCGCGTCGGTGGCGTCGCGGATCTCGCGCTCGCCGGAGCAGAAGACGAGGATGTCCTCCCCCGCACCGTCGCGGCCGGACCCCTCGGTCCACAGCTCCTCGACCGCCTCGCAGATGCCGGTGACCTGGTCGACCTCGACCCAGGTCGCCTCACCCTGCTTGGTGGGGGGACCCTCGCGCAGGAGCGGGCGGTAGCGCACCTCGACCGGGTAGGTGCGCCCGGAGACCTCGATGACCGGCGCCGGCCGCCCGTCGGCGTCCGCGAAGTGCGCGGCGAAGCGGTGGACGTCGATGGTCGCGGAGGTGATGACGACCTTCAGGTCGGGACGCCGGACCAGCAGCTGGCGCAGGTAGCCCAGGATGAAGTCGATGTTGAGGGTGCGCTCGTGCGCCTCGTCGATGATGAGGGTGTCGTAGCGGCTGAGCATCCGGTCGCGCTGCAGCTCGGCGAGCAGGATGCCGTCGGTCATGACCTTGAGCAACGTGTCCTGCCGCGAGGTGTCGGTGAAGCGCACCTGGTAGCCGACGAGCGTCCCCAGCTCGGTGCCCAGCTCCTCGCTGACCCGCTCGGCGACCGAACGGGCGGCGATCCGTCGGGGCTGGGTGTGCCCGATCATCCCCTCGACGCCGCGGCCGAGCTCGAGGCAGATCTTGGGCAGCTGGGTGGTCTTGCCGGACCCGGTCTCGCCGGCCACGATGACGACCTGGTGGTCGCGGATCAGGGCGCGGATCTCGTCGCGACGTTCGCTGACCGGCAGTTCCGGCGGATAGTGCAGCGCCTCGGGTGCGGGCAGCGCGGCCCGGCGGGCGGCCACCGCCTCCTGCCGTCGGGTATGCCGTTCCGCACCGCGGCGGTCCGGCTGAGTCCTGCGTCCGTCGCGCTCGGGGCGCGGGGTGCGTCCGTCGCGCTCGGGGCGGGGGCTGCGTCCGTCCTGCTCGGGGCGAGGGGCGCGTCCGTCGCGCTCGGGGCGAGGGGTGCGTCCGTCGCGCTCGGGGCGCGGATCGTGTCCGGCGCGCTCGGGACGACGGGAGCGCGCCCTCCCCCGACCTCTCGACCGACGTCCGCCCGGCGCGTCCGTGCCCCCGTCCGTCCCGTCGCGACCAGGCCGGGGCGACGATGGGGTGGGTTCGGGCACGCCCTCCACTCTACGAGCGGCAGCAACCGGGTTCCGCCTCGTCACCCTACGACCCGGGTGACCCACACCGGGTGACCGCCGTCGACGGCCCTGACCGGACGGAGGACCACTCTCGGGCCGACGCACCCGTCGCGAGAGATTTTCACGCCGGAAACATGACGGAGACGGGAGCGCAACACGCGCCGCCTAGCGTCGACCATGACCCGCTCTCCCGCCCGGCCCAGGAGGCACCATGACAGCAGCGACCTTCCGCACCGGCCACGAGGTCCTGGTGCACGCCTCGCCGCAGCAGGTCTGGCGCACCCTCACCGAGGACGTCTCCGCGTGGTGGTCGACGATCAGCCGCCGCGGTGCGGTGTCGGCCCTGCTGGAGCCGTTCGTCGGCGGCCGGGTGCTCGAGGAGGAGACCCTTCGGCCCTGGGGCACCGTCACGGGATGGTGCGGCTCGGGCTACCTCGAGGTCAGAGGACGGATGGGCCTCCCCTCCGGCGTCACGGGGATGCTCGAGGTGGAGCTCGAGGAGACGGCTGCGGGGACCACGCTGCACGTGCTCCACCAGGTGGTCGGACCGTGGGAGAGCGCCCGCTGGGTGCGGAGCACCGACGCGTGGCGTTCGATGGCCGAGCAGGTGGGCCTCCGGGCGGAGCAGTCACGCCGCCCCCTGGGCCCGGTCGCGCCCGGTCCGTCCGCCCTCGTCCTGACCGCGGCCAGGAGCCGCGGGTAGGTCGACCGCGACCGGCAGGTGGTAGATGCCGGTGCCGGTCACCACACAGGTCCCCAGGAGCGGGAGGTCGGCCTGACGGCACATCTGGAGGATGTGCTCGTGGAGCGCGCGGTCGGAGTCGTCGACCCCGCCCCACGGTTTGACGATGCCGACCACGAGGCCGCCGACGCCGGGGAGGGTCACGGCGGTCAGCACGGTGCTGCTGACGGTCTCGCGCATGGCCGCCGCGTGGGGGATGCTGCCGACGAACACCGGCTGACTGAGCCGGCCGTCGCCGCGGCACAGCAAGAAGCTCAGGCCTCCGGGCATCCGGTCACGGTCGGTGACCACGAGGTCGAGGACGTCGACCGCCAGGTCGGGGTCGGCGAGGGATCGGGTGGGCCAGTCCTGGGGCAGGTCGTGGAAGCTCATGCGGTCGAGCCTGCCCGGAAACGCCGGACCGCCCTCCGGGTTTTCCACAGCGCCCCGGGGTGCCGGTCAGAGCAGCTGCGAGACCGTGTGGATCAGCAGTCCGACGAGGGCGCCCACCACGGTGCCGTTCAACCGGATGAACTGCAGGTCCCGTCCCACGTGCAGCTCGATCTTGTCCGAGGCCTCGGCCGCGTCCCAGCGGCGGATCGTGCCGGAGATGACCGACGTGATCTCAGGGCCGTACCTGGCCACCAGCGAGACGACCGTGTCGGCCGTCCACTCCTCCAGCCGGCCCCTGAGCGCCTCGTCCTGCTGCAACCGCTCGCCGAAGGCCCTCAGCTCGGTCTCCATCCGGGTCCGCAGGTGGCCGGAGGGGTCGTCGAGCGCCTCGAGGATCGAGCTGCGCAGGGTCTCCCCGAGCCGGACCGCGGTGTCGCTGACCTGCGGGTGGTCCAGCAGCCGCTCCTTGAGCCGCTCGAAGCGGTCGGCCGTGCGCGGATCCTCCTGCAGGTCGTGACCGAGCTCGGCCAGGTAGGAGTCGATCGCTGCGCGGACGTTGTGCTGGGGATCGTCCTTGATGTCCCGCGCCCAGCGCAGTACCTCCTGGTAGACGCGTCGTGTGACCTGGTCGTTCACCCAGGTCGGTGACCAGAGCGGTGCCCTGGAGCGCACGATCATCTCGACCTCGTCCTGGTGCAGCGCCAGCCAGGCGTGCAGCTCGCGGGCCGCCAGGTCGACCAGACCGTGATGGGCGCCCTCCTCGACGACCCGCTCGAGGAGGTGCCCGGCGAGCGGGGACAGGTCCTCGCGCCGCACGCGCGGGATCAGGACGTCGTCGACCAGGGAGCGCAGCTCGTGCTCGTCGACCCGTTCGACGAGCCGCCGCAGGAAGGGTGAGGCCTCACCGACGACCCGCTCGGCGTTCTCCGGCCGCGCGACCCACTCGCCCAGCCGCAGCATGACGCGGGCGTCCAGGATCTTCTCGCGCAGCACCTCGGGCGTGAGGAAGTTGTCGCTGACGAACTGCTCGAGACTGTCACCGAGCTCGTCCTTGCGCCGGCGGACCAGCGCGGTGTGCGGGATCGGCAGCCCCAGGGGGTGGCGGAACAGGGCGACGACCGCGAACCAGTCGGCGATCGCCCCCACCATCCCCGCCTCGGAGGCGGCGTTGACGTAACCCCAGAACCCGTCCCGCCCGTGCGTCAGCACCCAGATCACCGCCATGAGCACGAGCAGCCCGGTGGCAACCCCGCGCATGCGGCGCAACCCTGCACGGCGCTGCTCGTCGGTCACGGTCGTGCGGGTGACGGGGCTCGACGGAGTGCGTGGAGGCTCGGCCCGCTCGGTGGTCAGCGTCACTGCTCGTGTCCCCTTCGTGTCCGGTCGCTCGTGCGGTCCGGGGTGTGCGGTGGTGCCGGTGGATCAACCTGTGCGCAGGACCACCGTATTCCGTCGGGACGACAGACCCCGCGTCCCGCACCAGCGCCACCCGCCCACGGCATACGCGTGCGGCTCGTCCAACGGCACGCCCGTGGGCGGGCGACCACGGCATACGCGTGCGCGGCTCGTCCAACGGGATGCCCGTGCGCGCCCCGCCCCACGGCATACCCGCTCCTGTCCGGGGTGGTTGGATCGGAACATGTACTTCATCGTGGTCAAGTTCCCCGTCAAGCCCGAGCACGCGGACCGGTGGCCGGAGATCGTCCGGGAGTACACCGAGGCGACCCGCGCGGAGCCGGGCAACAAGTGGTTCGAGTGGTCCCGCAGCCTTGAGGATCCCCACGAGTTCGTGCTGGTGGAGGCGTTCGAGGACGACGGCGCCGGTCCGCACGTCCAGTCCGAGCACTTCGCCAAGGTGGGGCGCGAGTGGCCGCAGTACCTCACCGCCACGCCGAAGATCGTCTCCCGCCAGGTCGAGGGCGACGGGTGGGACGAGATGGGTGAGATCCGGGTCGAGTGACCCGTCGCGCGCCTCGTGGCTGGACAGGGCACGCTGGCCGCTGAATAGGGCACGCTGGCCCGTGAGCCTCGCCCACAACCCTGGCCCGAGCGGGTATCGACGATCGGAGGAGATCCCATGTGGCTGACCGGCTGGTCCGACCTGTACGCCGTTCTCGTCGTGGGCCTTGCCTGCTACCTGACGGTCGTAGTCCTCCTGCGCGCGACCGGCAAGAGGACCCTGACCAAGCTCAACGCGTTCGACTTCGTCGTCACCGTCTCGATCGGGTCGCTGCTGGCCACCGGGGTCCTGGATCCCTCGACCAGCTGGGCGTCCGTGGCCACGGGGATCCTGCTGCTGGTCGGCGCCCAGTGGGTGATGGCGAAGGTCACCTCGACCTGGCCGCGCAGCCGGTGGTTCGTCACGGCGGAACCGACCCTCGTGCTGCGGGACGGGAAGCTCCTGCAGGATGCCCTGCGACGCAGCCGGGTGGCGCCCTCGGAGGTGCTCCAGGCGGTGCGGACCAGCGGGTCGGGGTCGCTGGCATCGGTCGCGGCCGTGACGCTCGAGCCGGACGGATCGCTGAGCGTGATCACGACAGAGAGCCTGGGCGACGGGTCCGCCCTGGCCGACGTCCCGGGCCTGGCGGACGAGGCAGCGGACGTGCCGGGACTGCCGCAGCCGGACGACGGAAAGGCCTGACACCTTTTCTCCCGAGGCGTGGCGGGGAACGATTCGAAGAACTGATCCAGGTCGGCTCGAGGGCAGCGCCGGAAGGGGTGCGGGGTCGTGCCCGTGAGGTCGTCGGTGATGCGCGCCGGCAGCTCCGGGGAGGAGAGCCGAGGGTCCGTGCACGTGCGGTGCGAGTATGCGGAGCTGCGGAGCTGCCGAGATGTCGGCCCCCACATCCTCGGGGGCGCGACCCCGAGGATGCACAGGGTGGGTCTGGAGACGCGGGTATGTCGTACACGTGTCCTAACATGGGGTGCATCGAGAGGGCCTGGAGCGCAGCGACGGTCCGCACCTGGGGAGGGAGGTCGCGATGAGGGCACCGGTGCAGCCGGCTGGGCAGGAGAGGCCGGGCGACTCCCCGCTGGAAAAGGTCATGCTGGGCCTGCTCTGCTTCGTGCCCTCGGTGGCGCTGACCCGGGCCCGGGTCATGGTGGAGATGGATGGCCCCCGGACCGGTGGTGGCAGCACCATCCCCGCCCAGGCGGGACCGGACGCTGCCCGTGACGTGGACCCCCGGCCGGAGCTGCACGAACCGACCGGGGCCACCCCCTCGGCGGTCCCCGGACCGGGCACGCAAGAGACCCAGGACCACGCCGGGCCGCACGCCCAGGACGGCACCTCGGCGGGCATCCTGGAGGACCGCGGGCCGGAGGCCTCGGAGAGTGCCTTCCACTCCGTGCCGGTGAGTTCGGGTCCTGGTGAGCCGGTGGAGGTGCGGTTGCGGGCGGTGTTGTCCGAGATGGGTCTGGATGCGGGGTCGGTGGCGTTGCTGTCCTCGGCGGCCACGACCCTGGCCGCGGTCCGCACCGGCCGGTCGCTGGCGCAGATCGCCCCGTCGACCACGACCCGCGCCAGCCGCCCTACCGACGGGGCGGGCGCGACGGGCAGTCAGGAGCGGCGCCGCGCCGACGCCGACGGCCACGCTGACGGTGTTGTCCGTGGGCACGCAGCCGGTCCGGGCGAGGGCGGTGAGTGCGGGGTGGGTGTCCCGGACGCCGGTGCGGCCCGGCGGGCCGGGCAGGCGGTGCTGGACCGGATCGAGGATCTCCTGGACCTGGGCGCGCGCCTGGAAGGGGCGCTGGTGGTCGCGACCGGGCAGCTGGCCACGGCCAACGCCGCCCTGCTGCTGGCGGGAAAGGGCGCCACCGACCCGGCCGAGCTGTCCCCCACCGCCCGGGACCGGTGGGCCGCCCGGTCCCGCTCGGCCACCGCGCACGAACTGTCCGCAGCGTCCGGGTGGGGCATCGGCGAGGCCCGCGACCTGGTCGCCCTGGCCACCGCCCCACCCGCCATCACCGGCCCCGTCCTGGACGCGCTGGGGTCCGGGACCGTGCCGTGGCGGCTGGTGCGCCGCTGCTGGCGCACCGCCCACGGCGCCGGCCTGGACGTGGCCGACACCGCCCACCTGGCCCACGTCATGCTCGGCACCGACCCCGACCGGGTCGCCACCGAGCGCCTCACCCCCACCGGGACCGTGTCCACCCTGCCCTGGGGACACCGGGCCTACCACCACGCCCTGGACCGGGAGACCGCCAAGCTCACCCGCGGCGACGACACCTCCGCCCGGGCCGCCCGGGCAGGCGCCCGCGCCGCCCGCGACACCACCGCCCGCATCCAGGACGACGGCACCGCCACCGTGACCATCACCGCCACCCCCACCCAGGCCACCGCCCTCATCGACCGGCTGCACGCCGCCGCCCGCACCGCCCGCCGCGACGGCGACACCCGCACCCTGGCCCAGCTGCGCGCCGACACCGCCACCGCCCTGCTGCTGCACGGCACCCTGAACCTGCCCCAGGCGCCCACCGACCCCGACCAGGTCAGCGTGGAGCACATCACCGCCCTGGCCGCGATCCTGGAAGGCCTGCCCGCCGCCACCCTCAACGTCATCCTCCCCTGGCACCTCCTCCCCGGCACCACCACCAGCAGCGACAGCAGCACCGGCAGCGACAGCGGCAGCGGGCACGAGCACCCCCACCGGTGCACCACCAGCCCCTGCCCCGCCGCACCACCACCCCGACCCACGACCCCACCACCGGCGACGGCCACGCCGCCCGGGACCGCCCCACCCGGGGCGCACCCACCCGGCGATGGGCAGGAGATGCTGCTCGCGGTGGCCGAGGCGACCGGCACCACCCCCGCGTTCCTGCACGCCACCGACATCGCCGACCTGGCCCTGACCCCGGGCACCACCCTGCACCGGCTCGTGGTCGACCCCCTGGACGGGCGGTGCGTGGAACGCTCCACCACCGCCTACCAGCCCGATGCGCACATGCGCGCCCAGGCCATCGCCGCCGACGGGACCTGCCGCGCCCCCGGCTGCACCCGAGCGGCGATCTACGCCCAGCTGGACCACGTCCACGAGCACGCCACCGGCGGAGCGACCACCCTGTGCAACCTGGAATGCCTGTGCACCACCCACCACGACCTCAAGACCGCCCGCCACTGGCACGCCACCATCGACGCCCACCGCAACCTCACCTGGCAGACCCTGCTAGGACGCATCTACGCCACCCGGGTCCGCGACCACCGCGCCTACACCACCCTCCTGAACACCGCCATCGCCACCGTCCACCACGCCACCGCCCAGGCCACCACCACCGGCGCGGCCGGCGCGAACGGCGGGCAGGACCCCCGCACCGCCCGGGCCGAGGCCATCGACCAGGCCATCTACACCGCCCTGTGCCACCGCGCACCCACCGACCCCCTCCCCACCGCCGAGGAAGACCTCACCCCCTACGACAACCCCTACCACCGACCCCACCACGACGGCGGCCGCGCCGGCCACGCTCGCGGCGACACCGACCAGGTCTTCACCGCCGACGCCGCCACCACCCTCACCCACACCGACCCCGACGGTCGACGCCGCTGGGGACCCCCGGCCCCGACCACCGACGCCGACCTCACCTCCGGACCTGCCTGGCCCACCCCGACCCACCAGTCCCTGGACCCCACCACCTGGACGACCACCACCCCCACCACGCCGCAGACCGATGCTTCGGCAGACCATGAGGGAGCCCCGTCCACCGACGACCCGACGGCGACGAACGGCCCCGACGGACCCGCCAACCCCTGGGGTAAGCGCACCTACGGACCCCCACCCTTCTGATGGCGGACAGGCGGCCGCCGGCGGGCAGGAACCGCACGATCTCAACCGGCCCGTCCTGTCAGTCCTCCCCCGCCAGCAGACCAGGTCACAACGGCAGACGGACGCTGCGCAGGTGGGCGCTCGAGCGTCAGGACCGGTGGGGAGCTCCCCCTCTTCTCCTCCCCGGGGGCTTGTGCACACCTGACCTGAGGAGGACCGTGTCAGGAACCACCCGGCGCCGATGCTCCGGCGCGCGCCGAGACCAGGAGAGATCATGACGACGCTCAACCCGTACATCTCGTTCACCGGCAACGCACGGGAGGCGATGGAGTTCTACCGCACCGTCTTCGGCGGGCATCTCACCATCGACACGTTCGGCGCGTCCGGCATGGGCGAGGACCCCGCCACCGCCGACCAGGTCATGCACGCGATGCTCGTCACCGACGAGGGCCTCACCCTCATGGCGTCCGACACCCCACCGGGCATGGAGGTCACCGTCGGAGACAACGTGCAGATCTCGCTGAGCGGACCGGCGGAGGACGAGATCGAGCTCCGCGGATACTGGGAGCGGCTCAGCACGAGCGGGACGGCGGACCTGCCCCTGACCCAGGCGCCGTGGGGAGACCACTTCGGCATGTGCACGGACGCGTACGGCATCCGCTGGATGGTCAACATCGGCGGCGACGAGGCCGCCTGACCCGTTCAGCAGCGGACGCCCCACCGACCGGCCCCGTCTGATCTCGCCGGACCCGGTCGACAACGGACCCCACCGACCGCCCCCGGCCAACCCCGTCCGATTCCGGGTCGACAACGAACCACCCGGGCGGCTGTCCTCAACCCACCCCCTGCCTCACCCCACCCCCTACCTCAACCCGTCCACTCCCCCTCGTCCCAAGCCCTGGCCATGACCGAGAGGTACGGCTGCACGTCCCAGCCGTGATCGACCACCCACCGGTCGTCCCCGTAGGTCCGTCCGTACCGCGCCCCGCCGTCGCACAGCAGCGTGACGATCGACCCGGCCCGACCCTCCGCCCGCATCTCGCACGCCAGCCGCATCACCGCATACAGCGCGGTGCCGGTGGAGGGACCGCACCAGAGTCCCGTCCGCTCCTGGAGGAACCGCATCGCCGCCACCGACGCCGCGTCCGGCACCCCCATCATCCGGTCGACCACGGCGGGGACGAAGCTGGGCTCCACCCGCGGCCGGCCGATCCCCTCGATCCGTGACCCGCACTGTGGCGGGACCTCCTCCCCCGCGAAGGTGGGCAGGAACGCCGAGCCCTCCGGGTCGACCACGCACAGCCGCGAGCGGTGTCCGCGGAGGCGCACGTACCGGCCGATCGTCGCCGACGTCCCCCCGGTCCCGGCCCCGACGACGATCCACTCCGGCACCGGGTACGGCTCCAGCGCCATCTGCTCGAAGATCGACTCGGCGATGTTGTTGTTCCCGCGCCAGTCCGTCGCCCGCTCGGCGTAGGTGAACTGGTCCATGTAGTAGCCGTCGTACCGGCTCGCGAGCTCCCGGGCGACGTCGTAGACCTCCCCCGCGTCGTCGACGAGGTGGCAGCTGCCACCCTCCCGCTCGATGAGCGCGATCTTCTCGGGACTCGTGTCGCGGTGCATGACGGCGACGAACGGCAGTCCGAGCATCTGCGCGAAGTGGGCCTCGCTGACCGCCGTCGAGCCCGAGCTGGCCTCGATCACCGTGGTCCCCTCGTGGATCGCCCCGTTGCACAGCGCGTAGAGGAACAGGGACCTGGCGAGACGGTGCTTCAGGCTCCCCGTCGGGTGGGTCGACTCGTCCTTGAGGTAGACGCTCACGTCCCACCCCGCCGGCATCGTCAGCGCGATCAGGTGGGTGTCGGCGCTGCGGTTGGCATCCGCCTTCAGGCGGCGCACCGCCTCGTCGATCCAGGCCCGGTCGTGCGGGCGGCGGGGACTGCGGTCGACGACGGCGGCCGGAGGGGCCTTCGGCACGGGAGGGATATGCGGCGGGGTGGGGGTATGCGGTGCGTGCGCAGCTGTCGTGGGGCGGGCCTTGGTGCTCACACGGACGACGCTAGCGGAGCAGGCAGCCGGACCGGACGGCGCGGCCGCGGACCGACAGGACCTCACGGCGGCCACGACAGCACGGCCGAGGACGACAGGGCCTCACGGCACCACGACGGCACGGCCGCGGATCCGACAGGACCTCACGGCAGCCACGACAGCGCCGCCGCCGACCGGGCAGGGACGGGTCGGCGGCGGCGGGCTGGGGATGGTCCTCAGACGAAGACGACCTGGGCTCCCTCGGCGATGTCGATGAAGTCGCCGGCGCTGATGACACCCTCGACGCCGGGGTGCAGGTCGGCCTCGAGCAGCTTCATCATGTCGTAGGTCAACCGGCAGGCGTACATGTGCGCGCCGGAGGCCTGCAGCAGGTCGAGGAACTCGGGGATCGTCGGGATCTCCTGCTCCTCCATCTGCTTGTTCATCATCTTCGTGGCGAAGCCGGTCATCCCGGGCAGGTTGCCCAGCGCCTGCGGCATCGAGACGTGCTCCATGCCCGGCTTGAGCCGGCCCAGGTCGGGCATGTGCATCGCGGTGTTGCCCGAGAGGGTGAACTTGAGCTTGTCGTTCGTCTTGGTGTTGACGATGTCCAGGCCCCAGAAGGTGAAGAAGATGTGCACCTCCACGCCCTCGCCCAGGGCCGCGTTGCCCATGATGAGCGCCGGGTAGGCCATGTCCAGATTGCCCTTGGAGCAGATGAAGGCCATCTTGCGCGGCCCAGAGTATGACGTGCCGCCGGCGCTCTCGGTGGCGGTCGCCTCTCCCGTGGTCCCGTTGGTGGACACCGGCGCGGCCCGGCCCTTGTCGCCGAAGTCCGGCATGATGAAGCCCGCGGGGGGCGTGGTGCGGGTGGTGGTCGTGGTGCTCATGGGTGGCTCTCCTCCTCGTCGATCCGGTCGCTCAGACGCAGCCGACGGGCTTGGGCAGACCGGACAGCCAGGCCATCTTCTTGGCCGGCTTGCCGGGGTACAGGGCGAACAGGGTCTTGATGTCGAACCCGCCGACGGTCTGCATGCGCCGCAGCGTCGGGGTGACCCCGGTGACGGCCGAGTCCTCGCGCATGAAGCGCAGGGTGGCCAGGTGGTCCTCGGACAGCTCGATCCCGATGAGCGCGGCCAGGTCGGCGGCGAGCTCCTCGTTCCAGTCGTCGCGGCGGGTCAGGAACCCCTCCGCGTCGACCTCGAAGGTCCGGTCGTTGAGCGTGTTGGTGGGCATCGGGGCTCTCACTCCTTCGGCTGGCGCTTGCCGGCCATCGACATGTGGCTGGTGACGGGCAGCTTGTGACCGGGGAGCAGCATCTTCCAGTAGATCTGCTCGAAGGCGAGCTTGCCCAGGTGGTTGACCCGCGAGGGCTTCAGGAGCGTCATCGGCCCGGCGATGGGGACGGGGAAGCTGCCCTTCAGCGGCTGCGTGTCGTAGTTGAAGTCCAGCAGCATGGCCTGGCCGCGACCGGACTCGATGAAGCAGTTGGCGTGACCGTCGAAGGAGTTCGGCAGCTCCCGGCCCTCGGTGGCGGCGACGAAGTTGTCGATAAACTCCTCGGTGGCGAAGTGCGCGACCGACCCGGCCTTGGAGGTGGGGATGTCGCTGGCGTCGCCGAGCACGAAGATCCGCTCGTCGACCACCGAGCGCAGCGTGTGCTTGTCGACCGGGACGAAACCGGCGTCGTTACCCAGCCCGGAGTCCATGATGAACTGCTGGCCGACGTTGGGCGGGATGGTGACCAGGAGGTCGAACGGCAGCTCGCGCCCGTCGTAGGCCACCAGCTTCTGCCCCTCGTTGTCGATCCGCTCCACCGCGAAGTCGGGCGCGAGCCGGATGCTGCGGTCCTTGAGCAGCCCGCCCAGCTCCTCGGAGGCCACCGGCTTGGTGAAGGCCCCGTCCAGCGGGGTGACGTAGGTGATGTCCACCTTGTGCCGGATGCCCTGCTTGCGGAAGTGGTCCTCGACCAGGAAGGCGAACTCCAGCGGGGCCACCGGGCACTTGATCGGCATCTCGGTGATGTGCACGAGGATGCGGCCGCCGGTGAACTCGGCGAGCGACTTCTTCAGCGCCACCGACCCCTCGTAGGTGTAGAACTCGTGGACCTTGTCCCGCCACAGCGAGCCGTCGGCCATCCCCTCGACGAGGGTCGGGTCGGGACGGGTGCCGGAGGCGATGACCAGCCAGTCGTAGGACAGCCGGCGGCCGTCGACCAGCTCGACCTGGCGGTCCTCGCGGTGCACGCGAGCGATGCCGGCCTCGACGAACTCGATGCCGTCGTGGATGAGGTCGCGGCGGTCCTTGACCACCCGCTCGGGCTTCATCCAGAAGGGGATGAAGAGGTATCCGGGCTGGTAGCGGTGCTCGGTGTCCTGGTCCACCACCGTGATCGACCAGGCGTCCTTGTCGAGGGTCGAACGAAGGTGGTTGGCGGCCATGGTCCCGGCCGTTCCAGCCCCCAGGATCAGGAGTGTGTTCATGCCCTCAACGATACCCCTGCGGGTATCGGTTTACCCCATTCGGAGGACGTGACTTACGACACTAGGTAGTGGTGTTGTGCGGTGGGTCGAGGCCCACGGAGCGGTGGGCTCGGGACCCACGGAGCGGTGGGGTCGGGGGCCCACGGAGCGGTGGGGTCGTGGACCCATGGGGCGCTGGGGTCGTGGACCCACGGAGCGCTGGGGTCGTGGACCCACGGAGCGCTGGGGTCGGGGACCCGCGGAGCGGTGGGGTCGGGGACGCACGAGGAGGTGGCTGGGCGATCCAGGAAGAGCCGTGGCAGGACGGGCGGCAGGCCCCTCACGGACCCCGTCGCCTACCATCACCACCGTGCCCTACTCCCGCTGGCCCCGCTCCGTCTACGGCTCCGGCGACGAGCCGGACCCCCGGTTCAGCCTGGCCAACGAGCGCACCTTCCTCGCCTGGATCCGCACCTCCCTGGCCCTGCTCGCCGTGGCCGCCGCGGTCGACGCCCTCCCCCTGCGGATCGACGACCGGGCCCAGGCCGCGCTCGCGGCGGTGCTCGCGCTCACCGGGCTCGCGGCGGCCTACCACGCGTGGCGCGGGTGGGTGCACACCGAGCAGGCCATGCGCACCGGTGCCCCGCTCCCGGGCAACGCCGCCGGCATCGTCGTCGTCGTCGGGGTGGGGGTCGCCGGCGTCGTCCTGCTCGTCGCGAGCCTGCTGCGGGCCTGATGGGCGAGGACGCTGCCGGCGGCCTCACCCGCGACCCCGGGCTGCAGCAGGAGCGCACCGCGCTGGCCTGGAGGCGGACCGGTCTGGCGCTGGTCGTGGGAGCCCTGACCGTGGGGCGGCTGACCATGACCACCCTGGGACCGACGGTGCTCCTGCCGGCGTTCGTCGCGGCGGCGCTGGCCGCCTGGGTCGTCAGCGTGACCCTGCGCAGCGGGCGCTACTCCTGGACGCATCCGGACGAGCCCCAGTTCAACCGGATCCTCAGCGACGGGAAGGTGCCCGCCGTCGTCACCGTGGTCACCGCCTCCCTCGCGCTGGGCGAGCTGATCAGCGCGTCCGTGCAGCTTCTGCGCTGAGAGGCATGACAGCCCGGCGCCCAGCTCCGTGCAGCTTCTGCGCTGAGAGGTCCGGCAGCCCGGCGCCCAGCTCCGTGCCGCTCGATGCAGCTTGTCCGCTGACAGGCCGGACACCCCGGGTCTAGCCTGACCGGATGACCACGTCCCCCGAGGCAGGGCCGGACGAGTCCCCGACGACGCCCGACGGTGCGCCCACGCCCGCGAGCTCCCCGCCGACGTTCCGCAGGACCCGGATGGACGGTGCCCTCTTCGACCAGGTCCACCTGGCCGGCGCCCGGTTCCATCTGGTCGACCTCAGCGGCTCGCGGTTCTCCAACGTCTACCTGCAGCACAGCGTCATCTCCGGCGCGGTTCTGCACGACGTCCAGATCTCCGGCGACCTGCGCCGGCTGTCCGTCAACGGGGTGGACGTCGTCCCCTTCGTGGAGGCCGAGCTCGACCGCCGTCATCCCGACCGCCGGCTCATGCGGGCCACCGACGCCGACGGGCTGCGGACCGCCTGGGCCCGCCTCGACGAGCTGTGGGCGGGCACCGTCGAGCGTGCCCGCGCGCTCGAGGCCCGTCGCTCCGGCCTCGTCCACGAGCGCGTCGCCGGCGAGTGGTCGTTCGTGGAGACCCTGCGCCACCTCGTCTTCGCTACCGACGCCTGGGTGCTGCGGGCCCTCCTCGGCGACCCGGCTCCCTACCACCCGCTGATCGTCCCGCACGACGAGGAGAGCGAGAACCCGGGCCTGCCCTGGGATCCCCACGCCCGACCGAGCCTCGACGAGGCCCTCGAGGCCTGGCACGACCGGCGCCGGCGCGTGGCCGACGTCCTGCGCGACCTGACCGACACCGACCTCGCCGGCCGGACCGAACCGGTCGACGCCCCCGGCTACCCTCCGCCCGACCGCTATCCCGTCCGCGGTCTGCTGCAGGGCGTGGTGGGCGAGGAGTGGGAGCACCGGCTGTTCGCCGAGCGCGACCTCGACGTCCTGGAGCGCGGGCTCGACGACGCCCCCGCCGGGCCACCCCACGGCATACCCGCGGTCGATGCCCCCTGACGCCCGACGGGTGCCGGTCCCCGCAACCCCTCCCGACCTGACCGTGACCGGCGAGGTGGTCGAGTGGCGCGGCCCGGCGCCCTTCCACTTCCTCGTCCTGCCGCCCGCCGACGCGGACTGGCTGCACGCGGTGGTCCGCGAGATCACCTACGGCTGGGGCATGGTGCCGGTGACCGGCCGGATCGGCGGCACCTCGTTCACGACCTCCCTGTGGCCGCGCCACGGGTCGTTCGTCGTCCCCCTCAAGGACGCGGTCCGGGCGGCCGAGGACGTCGGGCTCGGGGACGTGGTCACCGCGGAGGTGTGGCTGCGTTGGGACTCATGACCCCAGCGCGGTGAACCCCTGACCGACGGTCAGCTGTCCCCGCAGCACGCTCTGCCCGCCGTGCGCGGGGTCCCCGTCCACGGCCTCGACCGAGACGTCGACCAGGGGGTACTCCTCGATCGACACGCCTTCGGGCAGCACCAGCTCGGCCCGGCCGCCCTCGAGCACGCCGAGGGTAACCATGCCGCTCACGTCGGGCCGGAGCAACCACACCTCCAGGTATGCCGCAGACGCGCCGGTCGCGGGGTCGTCCGACCCGCTGCCGGCCTCGGGGACCGGGACCAGCCCGTCGAGGTCGACCCGCAGCACGCGGCGTCCGTCCACCTCGACGACCTCGGCACGGGCGCTCGTCGGCGGACCGTCGGCCTCGCTCACCTCGACCACCGGGCCGAGGCCGGCCGCGGCGAGGACCTGGCCGGAGCTCTCACCGGTACCGGCGTCGAGCACCCAGTGCCCGGCCGACGCCAGCACGGCTCCGGCGGCAGCCGCCGCGAGGAGCGGACCGGCCCCGGTCGGACCCCCGAGGCCGAACAACCGCGCTCCCGGACCCTTCGACGGGACGTCCTGCCCCGCAGGGCCGGCGCCCCGGCGGTGACGCGACCGCGTCCCCGCACGAACGCGGCCGCCCGGCCGACGGCGCGTCGGGGCCTCCGCCCCGGGAGCGGGGTTGGGAGCGTCGACCTCCAGGGCGGCGACCACCCCGTCCCACACCTCGGGGGGCGGGTCGGAGGAGAGGTCGCCCGCGCGGCGGAGCAGCTCGGCCGGGCGGTTGGCCGGGCGACGCAGGTCGTGGACGGTCACCGCGCACCTCCGAGCCGGTCGCGCAGGCGCTTCATCGTCCGCGTCGTGTGTGTCTTGACGGTGCCGAGCGGCAGGTCGAGCAGCTCGGCGATCTCGCGCTGGGTGTGGTCGTGGACGTAGGCGAGCAGCACGATGGAGCGCTGCGGCTCACCGATGCGCTCCAGCTCCTCGTAGACGGTGATGAGGTCGGTCGAGTCGCCGGCGCTCCAGGCGCCCTCGTCCGAGAGCGGCATGTCCTCCGGCAGCGACGGGACCTCGGCGGTGAAGGACGTCGTCCTGAGGACGTCGGCGATGCGCCGGCGGGTGATGCCGACCAGCCAGGCCCCCAGCGGTCCTCGGGCGGGGTCGAAACCGTCCCGGCCGCGCCAGGCCGAGAGGAACACCTGCTGGGTGACGTCCTCGGCGTCCGTGTGCCCGACGGCGCGCGCGGCCAGGCCGTGCACCAGTCCGCCCCACCGTGCGTACGCCAGCTCGAGCGCGTCCTCGGCCCCGGTCGTCCAGGCCTGGACGATCAGCGCCTCGTCGTGGGCCCGGTCGTGCTCGGGGCCGTGGCCGGGACCGTGGAGCCGGTCGTGGGCGGGCCCGGGGGCGGCGACGTCAGCCATGGCCCCCCAGGTCGGTCGGGCGGCCAGCGCGGTCTGTGTGCTCATCGCGGATCACGGTTCCCCTGCGTCGACGGGTACGGCGGTGATGACGAGGTTGTCGGTGTAGCGCCGGGTGTCCGGCGACCACGGCCCGGTGCAGGTGATGAGCTGGAGCACCGGCTCGCCGTCGCGGCGGAAGACCTCCTGCACGGCCAGCTCTGGCTTGGCCACGGTGCGCAACGACACCACGGTGTATGCGGTGCTGCTCCCGTCGGCCGCCTCCACCACCACCTCGTCCCCCTCGGAGACGTCGGTCAGGGCCAGGAAGGCCCCGGGTCCGGAGCGGTCGTCCACGTGGCCGGAGATGACGGCCGACCCCTGGTCGGAGCCGGGGGCGGGGCCGAAGCGGTACCAGCCGGCCCGGTCGGCGTCCTCGGGGATCCGCATCTGCCCGTCGTCCTGGACGCCGACGGCGTCGAGCGGGACGTCCAGGCCGACCGCCCCGACCTGCAGCCGGACCGGGGCGCGGTCGGCGGCCGAGGAGGCCGCCCGCGTGGCCTCCTCGAGGGTGGCCGGCCGGGTGGCGGGGGGAGTGAAGCGGGAGGTGGCGGCGGACGGGGAGCGGGTGGCAGCGGCGTCGTCGCCCGGGCCGGCGTCCGCTCCTGCGTCGTCGGAGCCGGCGTCCGCTCCTGCGTCGTCGGCCGACGTGCCGTCGGTGCCTGCGTCCTCGCCGGGGGTTCCGGTCGCGCCGTCGGCGGGGGTTGCGGTCGACGCGGGGTCGTCCCCGCCGGCGGGAGTCCCCGTGGAGGTCATGGCCACCTCCACGGGGACGTCACCGAAGTCCTCCGCGGCCGGGACCGGGTCGCGACCCAGCGCGACCAGGGCCCAGACCAGCAGGAGGACGGAGCCGACCAGGAGGCCGAAGCTCCCCCGGTCGATCCGCCACCGGGCACCCTGGTTCGGGCGCCCGGTGGCGGTGCCGCGTCCCTGCCCGGCCGGGTCGTCCCCACGGCGGGCCGCATCCCGCCGCGACGCCCCCGCCCCACCGGTGGGATCTCCGGTGGGAACGGGGGGCTGCGGACGGGTCATGGGCAGGTGCGGCGTCTGGTGGTCAGCGGATCAGGCGCTGGCGCCGCTGCGGCGGGTGATCCGGCTGCCGGCCACGAGGACACCGGCTGCGCCGGCGGCCGCGAGGACCATGAGCATCGCGTTGTCGACCAGACCGCCCTGGCCGGACGGCACGCCCTCGGGCGCGCTGTGCAGGCCGTCGATGGTCTGGACGGCCAGGTCGAGGGTTCCGTCCTCGGCCGAGCCCCAGGCGTAGACGATGGTGTTGACACCCTCGCCCAGGTCGAGGTCGGCCGGGCCGAGCACGACGTCCTCGGTGTCCGCGAGCACGACGTCGGCCGTGACCATGCCGGCCGGCAGGTCCAGGACCTCCTCGTTCGGGTTGGTCAGGCCGGAGATGACCGGGTCGCCACCGGCGCGGACGTCCACCGCGGGGGCGGCGGCGGCGTGCCGGACGGTGAGGCGGGCGTCGCCGGCCGCGGTCTCGGACACGTCGTTGGCGAAGGCGGACAGCATCGCGTTGCCGTCGGCGTCCAGGTGGGCGGCCAGGGTCAGGTTGGCCCCGCCGGGAACCTCGAGGCCCTCGGCCGAGATGGCCGGGTCGGCCGAGTCGGGGGTGTCACCGTCGGCGTAGACCTCGATGTCGTAGGTGCCGGCCGCGAGCGGCATCGGGTCGGTCAGGGTGCCGGGGGCGAAGTCGGGGAGCAGCTCCTCGCCGTCCACGTAGACGTCCACGGTCAGGCCGGGGACCCCGTGGAGGATGGAGACCATCGACTCGTGGTCGTCGGCGGCCGCGGGGGCGGCGGCCAGTGCGGTGACGGTCGCGCCGGCGACCAGGGCTGCGGTGGTGATCCTGCGCATGATGAGCTCCTTCGGTGAGGGGCGGACCGTCCGCCCTCTGTCCACTACTACGGGGTGATGTCCTGGGTTGGATTCACCTTTGTCGAATGTTTGTCACATGAGTATGACCCAGATCCGGCACGAGCGCCAGCCCCTCCCCCTCCGCAGCCGTCCGACCTGCGGGTCTGCAGTCGATCCGGGCCCCATGGGGGGCCACGATCGACTGCAGAAATCCTCGGACCGCAGCGGCCGGCGCCGTCACGCCCCGTGACGTGGCGCCACCCACGGCAGACTCGTCGGCTCGACGCTCAGTCGTCGTCGACGTCCTCACCGGCGAGCGCCTTGGCGGCCAGCGACTCCTCGGTGGCGACCTCCCAGACCTCTGCGGCCGCGCGCAGGTTCAGCAGGATGATGGCCGCGCCGAGCACGATGTCGGGCCAGCCGCTTCCGGTCGCCCACGTCAGCAGGCCCATCGCGATGATCGCCAGGTTGATGAGCACGTCGTTGCGGGCGATGACGAACGCCGTCGTCGTCATCGAGCCTCCGTGGTGCCGGATCCGCGAGAGCAGCCAGGCGGCCAGACCGTTGACCAGCACCGCCCCGCCGGCGGTGAGCACCAGGAGGGTGACGTCCGGCGGCTCGGGGTCGCCCGCCTTGCTGAACGCCGCCCATGCGGCCGCTGCCGCCGGCAGCAGGATGAGCCCGGCCATCACCTTCCCGGCCGTCGCCCGCCGGGCCAGCGGCCACCCGAGCGCGAGGAAGATCAGCAGGTTGACGGCCGTGTCCTCCAGGAAGTCGACGCTGTCCGCCAGCAGCGCCACGGACCCGATGGACACCGCCACCACGACCTGCACCCAGAAGTACCCGAAGTTCAGGCCGGCCACGGTGAGCACCGTGCGCCGGAGGGTATGGGGCTCGATCAGCTGCTGGGGCGACTCTCCACGGTCCTGGGTCACCTCACCATCGTCCACCGCGACCCGTCCCCCGGCCACGCCGCCCACCGGCAGCTCGCGGCTCCTGCGGTCGTGATCGTCCCCGACACCCCGCCACCTGGGGCAGCCGGTAGCGTCCGAGCCGTGCCCGACGCCACGACTCCCGACGCCACGCCCTCGGACGCCACGACCCCCGACGCCACGCCCCCGGACGCCACGACCCCGCAGGACGCCGACACCCGCTCTCCAGGATCACCGGTCGTCCGACCGGCGACCCCCGAGGACCACGAGACGGTCGGGCGGATCCTCGTGACCGCCTACGGGCCCAGCGGCATGCCGCCCGAGCAGTCCTACTGGGAGGAGCTGCGCGACACGGCCGCCCGCGCCGGCGATCCCGGCTCCGAGGTCTGGGTCGCCGAGCTGGACGAACAGGTCGTGGGCACCGTCACCTGGGCCGGCCACGGCTCGGGGCAGCGCGAGGTCGCCTCCGAGGACGAGGCCGAGTTCCGCATGCTGGCGGTGGACCCCTCGGCCAGGGCCCGGGGCGTGGGCCGGGCGCTGCTCGACGCGGTCGTGGCCCGGGCCCGGCGGGACGGGTACGCCGCGGTCGCCATGTCCAGCGACGGGTGGATGGCGGCGGCGCACCGGATGTACGAACAGGCGGGGTTCGTCCGGGTCCCGGAACGCGACTGGTCGCCCGTGCCGGGCGTCGACCTGCTCGTCTACCGCCTGGCGCTCCTCCGGCATACCCCTCCCCCGGGTGTGCCGGACCGGAACTAGGGACACAATGGGCGCGTCAGACCCGCCGGGTGCCCAGGTGGCCCCGTGGACGCCGCCCGGGACGCGGGTGCCAACCGGAGGAGAGCAGATGACCGACCAGCCGCAGCCGCTCCAGGCCCCCACCCCCCTCGGTGCCCAGGAGGTGCTCACCCTGACCGCGCCGGCCCCGCCGCAGCCGGTCGCCGAGACCGCCGCACCGGCGATGGCCCCGCAGGTCGACCCGCAGGCGATCCCCGCCCTGGACAAGAAGGTCGAGGACTTCGTCCAGGGCCTGACGCAGACCGAGACGCGCTCGCCGGAGTTCGCCCGCAAGGCCGCCGACGTGCGGACCATGGGCGACGCGGAGATCCGCACGGCCGCCGAGACCTCCAACCGGCTGCTGAAGTCGCCGGTCCGGGCGCTGCAGGAGGGTGGCGTCTCCAAGGAGTCCAAGGTCGGCCGCACGCTCATGGAGCTGCGCCGCACCGTGGAGGACCTCGACCCGGGCCAGGCCCAGGGCGCCAAGAAGTTCCTCGGCATGATCCCGTTCGGGGACCGGCTGCGCGACTACTTCCGCAAGTACGAGTCCGCTGAGAAGCACCTCGACGGCATCCTGCACGCGCTGCGCAGCGGCCAGGACGAGCTGGCCAAGGACAACGCCGCGCTCAACATGGAGAAGCAGCAGCTGTGGGACTCCATGGGCCGGCTCAACCAGTACGTGTACATCGCCGAGCAGCTTGACGCCCGTGTCTCCGCCCACGTCGCCCAGCTCGAAGAGACGGACCCGGAGAAGGCCAAGGCCATGCGTGAGGACGTGCTCTTCTACGTCCGGCAGAAGCACCAGGACCTGCTCACCCAGCTGGCGGTCTCGATCCAGAACTACCTGGCGATCGACATCATCATGAAGAACAACATCGAGCTCATCAAGGGTGTCGACCGCGCCTCCACGACGACCGTCTCGGCCCTGCGCACGGCCGTTCTCGTCGCCCAGGCGCTGAACAACCAGAAGCTGGTCCTGGACCAGATCACCGCGCTGAACAGCACGACCTCGGACATGATCCAGCGCACCAGCGAGATGCTGCGGGACAACTCGGTCGCCATCCAGGAGCAGGCCGCCTCCTCCACGCTCGGCCTGGACCAGCTGCAGGCGGCCTTCGCCAACATCTACGAGACGATGGACGCGATCGACGCCTTCCGCTCCCAGGCGCTGGACTCGATGGCCCAGACCATCGGCGTGCTCGAGGGCGAGGTCTCCAAGTCGCGCAGCTACCTCGACCGCTCGCGCCGCACCGACACCCGGCTGGTCGGCGGAGAGCTCGACCTGGGTGACTCCCCGCCGACCCGGCTCTCCTGACGGGGCGGGGACGGCATGGGGTTCTCCGACCTGCTGGACCGGATGCTCGGGCGCGCTCCCGAGGCCGCGGACGACCGGCTCGAGCTGCCCGCGCCCCCGACGGCGCAGGACGTGGAGCAGGCGCTGGCCGCGACGGAGGAGCTGGTGGGCGCCTCGACGCTGCCCTCGGTGGTCGTCGCGCGCGCCCAGCGGGTGGTCGACACCGTCCGGGACACGGTGCCGCGGATGAGCCGCATCTCCGGCAGCAGCCTGGGCTACACGGTCGTGGCGACGGCCACCGACTACCTGCCCGAGGCGATCGGTGCCTACCAGCGCCTCCCCCGGCGCTACGCCGACACCCGTCCCGTCGACGGGGCCAAGACCTCGCTCATGGTCCTCGTCGACCAGCTCGACCTGCTCGGGCTGACGATGGACCGGGTCTTCGACGCCGTCTACCGCGACGACGCCCGCGAGCTCGTCGCCCAGGGCCGGTTCATCGCCGAGAAGTTCGGCGGCTCGGCCGGCGGCGGGTCGCTGCGGATCGGCGCGGACGACCACGCGCCGGTGCCCGAGCAGCCGGACGGTGAGCGGTCGAACGACGACAGGGGCGCACCGTCCTCGCCCGACCCGACGGCCTCGCCGCGGACCCCGACGACGGACGAGGATGATTCCCCCTCGATCAGCCCGCTGTCCCCGCCCGAGGGAAGGACCTCATGACCACCTCACCGCTGCGCGACGCCGTCGACGCCCTGGCGCTGGTCGGCGAGCAGGCCGGCCTGCAGGAGGGTGCCGCCCGCGCAGAGGGGATCGCCCTGGCCGCCGCGGTCATGGAGCGCAGCGTCGGCTCGGCCCAGATCGCGCGCACCTGGGGCGAGGCCTTCGCGCTCCCCTCGAGCGACTACTTCGGCACCGCTCCGCACGGCCGCCGCTACCGCGCCATCCCCACGCCGCTGCTGCAGACCCTCGTCGCCGAGTCGAGCCCGCACGCGCAGGGGTATGCCGTCGCGCTGGCCGACGTGGCCACCGCGGCGAGCGCGCTCCCCGGGTCGGACGCGACCACCGTGGGCCAGGCGATCACCGCGGCCCGGACCCAGCTGGCCGCGGCAGGGGTGCAGGGTCACCGGCTGGCGGGCCATCCGGGACGGGCGCCCGGCCCGTCAGCCTCGGCAGCGACCCCGGCCGATCCCCGCGCCGGGCTGCGACCGCCGGGCGACGACCCGCTCGAGGGGTACGCACCGGCCACGCGCCAGGGCCCCGGTCAGGACGGGACCGACCAGCGCACGTGGGCCAAGGAGCTGCTCGAGCACGCCCAGGAGCAGTCCGGGCGGGTCCGCCAGATGCTCGACGAGATGGGCCGCTTCGGCCAGGCCGCGGGTCCCGGGGCCCAGCTGCCCCCCGCACCGCCGCTGTCGTGGACGCCGGGCGGCACGGCATACCCAGAGGATCCCTCCGCCCCCGCCCAGGGCGGACCGGAGGGCGCCGGCCAGGCGCCGCACGAGGGACCGGTCGGGACCTACGGCGCGACCGCCACCCAGGAGGCCCCCGAGGGTGCCGAGCAGCCGGCCGAGCCGGCTCCCCCGCAGCGGTCGGTCGAGGAGCTGCTCGCCGAGCTCGACGAGCTGATCGGCCTGGAGCGGGTCAAGGCCGAGATCCACCGGCAGGTGGCGCTGCTGAAGATGGACGCGCGGCGGCAGGAGGCCGGGCTGAAGGTGGCCACGCTGACGAGGCACCTGGTGTTCGTCGGCAACCCCGGCACCGGCAAGACGACCGTCGCGCGGCTGGTCGGCGGGATCTACCGGGCGCTGGGGCTGCTCGACAAGGGACAGCTCGTCGAGGTCGACCGCTCCGAGCTCGTCGCCGGCTACCTGGGCCAGACCGCGGCCAAGACCGCCGAGGTGGTGAGGTCGGCGCTGGGAGGGGTGCTGTTCATCGACGAGGCCTACAGCCTGGGCGGGGACCAGTACGGCAAGGAGGCCGTCGACACCCTCGTCAAGGAGATGGAGGACCACCGCGAGGAGCTGGTGGTCATCGTCGCCGGCTATCCCGCGCCGATGGCGGAGTTCATCGGGATGAACCCGGGGCTGGAGAGCCGGTTCCGCACGATCATCGAGTTCGACGACTACACCGACGACGAGCTCAACGGGATCCTGCTCGTGCTCGCCGAGAAGATGGACTACGACGTCGACCCGGAGGCGCAGGAGCGGTTCCGGGAGATGCTCGGCGCGGTGCCGCGGGGGCCCAGCTTCGGCAACGGACGCTACTCCCGCAACATGCTCGAGGCGGCGATCGGCCGGCACGCCTGGCGGCTGCGCGACACCGAGGACGTCGAGATCGAGGAGCTGCGGACGCTGCGGCGGCAGGACTTCGAGGATCGCGACGGGGTGGACCTGTCGGTGGACGGGAACGAGGCCGGGGCCGGGGCCGGGGGTGACGAGCCCGCGGGTGACAGCGGCCGGAGCAGCTCGCTCGACGCCCAGGACTTCGGCGACGAGGGGCCTGACGCCGCCGGCCACGAGGACGGCCTCCAGGACGACGGCACCGGTCACGAGCGCGGCCTCCAGGACGACGGCACCGGTCACGAGGACAGGGGGACGTCGTCGTGAGCACACCCTCGCCGACCGCCCCGGGAGCAGGGGCGAGCTCGGCCGCGTCGACGACCCGGCCGCAGCCGGCCCGGGGGCCGGGCGCGCAGCAGACGCAGGGTGCCCAGCGGCCGGCTCCGGGGAAGGGCGCCCAGCCGCAGCCCGCTCCGACGACCAGCACCCCGGGGCGTCCCACCTCCGCGACCCCCCGTCTCCTGCGGGTGGCCCGCGGTGTCACCGCGGCCGCCGCGCTGCTGACGGGCGTCGTCGCGACGGGGACGTTCGACACCGGCGGCGTCAACAGCACGCCGAACGTCATCGCGGCCCAGTGGACAGCGGCCGAGCGCACCGGGGTCGACCTGGCCGAGGCCGAGCTGCGGACCACCGAGCAGGCCGCCGCCCGGGCGACCGGGACCGAGCTGCCCACGGCGTCGGAGACCACCGCGACGCCCGTCGAAGCGCTGCGTGCCGCCGCCGGGGCGCACGCCCGTTCCGGGGGTGAGGCCGGTCGCAGCAGCGAGACGGCCTCCCAGATCGCTGAGGCCGCCGTCCTCGTGGGCCAGACGCAGGTCGCCACGGCGTCCGGCGAGAGCGCCACCGGCGAGAGCGCCACCGACGGCGCCACCGACGGCGCGCCGGCCGTCTCCGAGGACCTCACCGCCGCCCGGATCCTGCTGCGCACCGCGACCGACTCCAGCGACACCACGGCCTCCACCCACGCCGAGGACCTGGCCACCGGTTCCCGCTCGGTGCTGACCGGCGTCGTCGGGACCCTGGCCACCCTCCTCATGCTCGGCGTCCTCGTCTGGCTCGCGCTGCGCACCCGGCGGATCGTCAACGTCCCGCTCCTCGTCGCCACCGTGATGACCGGCTGGCTGGCCTACGTCTCGCTCAACCCCTCCGCCGTCCCGGTCAGCGTGGACGGTCAGGTCGGCGGCACCGCCGAGGTCGCCTCCGCCCTGCAGGAGGTGCGGCAGGCCCGGGCGGCGCAGTACGCACCCGTGCTCGGCACCCCTGACACCTACGGCACGGACGGCACGGAGGCGACCCGGGCCCTGGCCGCGCTGGACGACCGCGAGCTGGCCGACACCTGGCAGCAGGTCGACGCCGCCCAGGAGGACGTCGCGGCCGCGGCGGACCCCGCGGCGGCCGCGGAGGTCCTCGCCGGCACCCAGGAGGCCTGGGCCGGGCTCGAGGCCGAGCTGGCCGACCGGCTGGACGGGCGGCTGGCGGCGGCCACGTCCCGCGTCGGGCTGCCGGCCGTCATCAGCTCCGGCCTGGCCCTCCTCCTCGGCCTCGCGGCCGCCGCCCTGGCGTGGGCGGGGATCACCCAGCGGCTCAAGGACTACCGGTGAGCGCGGGCACGAGCAGGTATGCCGTCGCGCCGGCCGCCCCCGGGTCGCTCGGCTCCGACGTCGACCCCCGTGAGCTGCTCCGCTACCTGGACGCGCTCATCACCTGGAAGGACCGTCGCAAGGTCGAGCTCGACGCCCTCGACCGCGCCGCGATGGACCTGTCCGACCCGCAGGACCGGGTCGCCGTCACGCCGGACGTCACCCTGTCGATGACGCTGTGGCAGGCGGTCTCCGACCGCCTCGGCCTGATCCTGGCCACGTGGGACTCCGGGCGCGTCGGCGAGGGCGAGCGCCGACGGATCACCACCCTCGTCTGGGGCTCGCTGGAGCAGCCCGGCCAGCGGGCCGGCGGGCAGTCGCTCGCCGTGTCGCTGCCCGAGGCCTGCCGCCTCTCGGACTCCCTGGCCTCCTCACTGAGGATGCGCCTGCGGCTGGACGGCGCCGACCCGACGGTGACCGACCGGCTGCACGCCCTGCGCCAGCAGGTGGAACGGATCGCCGACCAGGTCGCCCTCGTCCCGGAGCGGCGCAGGAGCTCGGCGCAGCAGGCCTACGACGCCCTCGACCGCAGGCTGGAGGACGTCACCGAGCGCGCGCGGCGCGGCGGCGACGTCGGCGGCTTCCTCGGACCGCTCGAGGTCGAGGCCGCCACGACCGAGCGCGACCTCATCGTCGCCGCCTCCCAGCGTGCGCACGCCCGGGTGGACCACGCCCGCGCCTCGCAGCTGGTGGCCGAGCTGAGCGCCCGTGGCCAGGCCGTGCGCTCCCTCGCTGAGCGGGCCCGTGCGCTCGTCACCCCCGCCCCCACGCTCGGCGTGCCCGACGTGGCCCAGCTGGGACCGGTGCCGGCGGACCCGGCCGAGCTCACGGCATACCTGGGTCGGTTGGAGCGGGTGGACCGGGCCCTGACGTTGGCCCAGCAGGCGTACGCCGCGGCGGTGGAGCGGCGCGACGACCTGGCCGGGCGCGCCGACCGCGTGCACGCCGCGCTGGCGGCCGACGAGCAGGGGGCCGCGGCGAGCGCGGGGCTGGCGGAGCAGGCCGCGGCCCTGCTGTCCAGGACCCCGACCGACCTGACGAGGCTGGAGGCGATGGTGCAGGCGCAGGAGACGCTGGCGCGCACGATGGGGGTGCAGCCGTGAACCGGTGCGTGGAGCCGGGTTGTCCGGGAACGTACGAGGACGGCTGGTGCAACGTCTGCGGCTCGCCGGAGCCGACGCAGGTGCCGACCGGCGAGGCCGGGGCCGACACCCACCTCCACGGGCACGACCCCTCGCTGGGTCCGGCCGGGGCCGTCGCTGGATCAGGATCCGCGGCTGCGGGCGGGTGGACGGACGGTGCCGGCGGGACCGGCACGAGCAGCGGGACGGGCACGAGCAGCGGGACGGGTGCGGCGGGCGCGACCCGTGGGTCCGGCGCGACCGGCCCGTCCGGGGCGACCGGCGCCCCCGGTGCGACCGGTGCGACCGGTGCCGGCGACGACGCCGGGAGCTCTGAGGCTGGACGGACGCCCGGTGGAAGCCCCTCGGGCGCCGCGCCCGCGACGGCCGACGGCGAGGTGCCGGCCGGCGGCGACAGCGCCCACCAGGTCGCCACCCCGGCCCCCGGTCAGACCCGGCAGGCCGTCCGGGCGGCCCGGGTGCGCCGGCAGCGGGCCGCCTCCGGCCGTCGGTCCCGGCTCGGGATGGGGCTCACCCAGGTGCCGCCGGTGCCGCCCTCGGACCCCCTGGACGCGGTCATGGTGGACCCGGAGGTCCCCGAGGACCGGCGCGTCTGCCCGAACTGCGGGGCCAAGGTGGGCCGTGCCCTCGGTGAGGGCGCCGGCCGCCAGCAGGGCTTCTGCCCGCAGTGCGGTGCGCCCTACTCCTTCACCCCCAAGCTCGTGGCCGGTGACCTGGTGGCCGGGCAGTACGAGGTCGCCGGCGCCCTGGCGCACGGCGGGATGGGGTGGATCTACCTGGCGCGCGACCGCAACGTCTCCGACCGGTGGGTGGTGCTCAAGGGCCTGCTCAACACGGGGGACTCGGACGCGCTGGACGCCGCCGTCGCCGAGCAGCAGTTCCTGGCCCAGGTCAAGCACCCGCTCATCGTGGAGATCTACAACGTGGTCACCCACGAGGGCGACGCGTACACGGTGATGGAGCATGTCGGCGGCACGAGCCTGAAGCAGATGCTCAAGGAGCGGATGCAGGCCGCCGGTCGCTACGACGCCTTTCCCGTCGAGCAGGCCCTGGCCTACGTCATCGAGGTCCTGCCGGCCTTCACCCACCTGCACGACCTCGGCCTGCTCTACTGCGACTTCAAGCCCGACAACCTCATCCAGGAGGGCGACGGGGTCAAGCTCATCGACCTGGGCGGCGTGCGTCGGCAGGACGACCTGGAGTCGCCGATCTACGGCACCGTCGGCTACCAGGCGCCGGAGGTCTCCGAGGTCGGCCCGTCGGTGGCCTCCGACGTCTACACGATCGGCCGGACGCTCAGCGTGCTGACCTTCGAGTTCCGCGGCTACCAGAGCGAGTACGTCGACTCCCTGCCGCCGATGTCGCAGGTGCCGCCGTTCGTGGAGCACGACGCGTTCTACCGCCTCGTGGCCCGCTGCTGCGCACCGGACCCCAACGACCGCTTCCTCACGGTCGAGGACCTGCGCACCCAGACGACGGGGGTGCTGCGTCAGGTCGTGGCCGCGGGCTCCGACCACCCGGCCACGATGTCCTCGCACTCGCCGGTGTTCGAGGCGCCCGTCTCCACGACCGAGACCCTGGCCTGGTGGGAGCTGCCCGAGCTCCGGCACGACGACGCCGACCCGATGCGCGACTGGGTGGCCACCCTGCCGACCTCCGACCCGGTGGCGATGCACGCCGCCCTGCAGGGGGCCACCGAGCGCACGCCGGAGGTGCTGCTGGCCCAGGCGCGGGCCGGGATCCGGGTCGGTCAGCAGACCTGGGTCGAGGACGCGGTCCGCGGGCTGCTGGCCGAGGACCCCTGGGACTGGCGGGCCTCCTGGATGCGGGGCCTGTGGGCGCTGAGCCGCGTGGGCACCGCACAGGGCACGGACGCGGAGGCGGACCGGGCGGCCGGGCACGCCGCCGCCGGCCACCTGGCCGTGGTCCGGGACGCCCTCCCGGGGGAGATCGCCCCCCGCCTCGCGCTGGCGCTGGCCAGCGAGATCGGGGGCTACGCCAAGGCGGCCGAGCTGGACTACGACCGTGCCTGGCGCACCGACGCGGCGTATGTCGCACCCGCCGCCTTCGGGCTCTACCGGGTCCGCCTGGGCCGCGACGACGTGGACGGGGCCATCGCCGCGCTCGACTCCGTCCCCCCCGGCAGCCGGGCCCACCCGCGGGCGCGGTGGCTGCGCGCCGAGCTGCTGCGCCGTCGCGGCGGCCTGGCCGACCTGCGCGAGTCGGTGCACTCGGTCTCGCGGCTGACGCTGGACCCGCGGCAGCGTGCCCACTTCCAGGCCGGGATCTACGAGCAGGCCCTGGAGCAGGTGCGTCAGCACGGCGAACGTCCCGACTGGCGGCTCGGTGAGGTCCGCCTGACCCGGGACTCCCTGCGCACGGCGCTGGAGCACGAGTACCGCTTCCTCGCCGACTACACCCCCGAGCCCACCGAGCGGGCGGCCCTCATCGACCGGGCCAACGCCATCCGACCCTGGAGCTGGACATGACGACGACTCCCCCCGTCCCCCCGCCGCCGGACGGCCTCGCCGAGCCGGTGGACGCCCGGCGGCGTCAGGCGCAGCCGGCACGGACCGATGAGGAGCAGGCCCGCACCGACGCGGCGGAGCAGGAGCAGCCGGACGAGGCCCAGCAGGCGCCGGCCGACGCGGGCGCCGGGGCTGACGGCTCCGGCGCGGGGACCGCCGACGCAGGAGGTGCCGACGCGGGAGGTGCCGAGGAACCCGAGCCGTTCTCCGACGGACCTCCGCCGCTTCCCGAGCCGATGCTCGTGCTCGACGGGACGCTTCCCCCCGCGCCCGGCCCCGAGGCCGCCGCCCAGCCGGCGGACCACGGCCGGTGCACCCTGTGCGGCGGCGCCTACGACGAGGACGGCTGGTGCACCGAGTGCGGTTCGCGCAAGGCCGACCCCCGCCACCACTTCACCGCCCAGCCCGACGACCGCGTCGCGGCCGTGTGCGACCGGGGGCTGCGGCACGAGGACAACGAGGACGCGATGGCCGTCTGGGCCGACGGCAGGGGCAGGGCCGCGCTCGTCGTCTGCGACGGGGTGACCACGGCGACCCGCAGCGCCGAGGCCAGCCTCGCCGCTGCGGACGCGGCCCTGGCGGTGCTCGTCGACGGGTCGCTGGAGCCGGACGAGCGGATCGTCGCCGCCACCGACGCGGCGGCAGAGGCGGTCGAGCAGGTGGGTCGGGACTTCCCGGACTCCGCCCCCTCCTGCACCTACGTGGCCGCCCTCGTCCAGGACGGAACGGCGACGGTGGGGTCGGTCGGCGACAGCCGGGCGTACTGGCTGCCGGACGCCGGTGAGCCCCTGCGGCTCACTACCGACGACTCGATGGCCGAGGAGCAGGTCCAGGCCGGGCTCGACCGGCAGACCGCCGAGGCCGGGCCGATGGCGCACACGATCACCCGGTGGCTCGGGCCGGACGCCCCCGACCACACCCCGGTCGTGACCACCCAGGACGTCACCGCGCCGGGCTGGTTGCTCCTGTGCTCGGACGGCCTGTGGAACTACGCCTCCGAACCGCGGGCCCTGCGCGAGGTGGTCCACTCCCTCGCCCGGCCCGCCGAGGTGACGACCGAGAAGTCCACCCGCGAGCAGGGACCGGACGGTCCGACGGAGGAGGACCGGGGCCGGGGCGACGCCGCCCCGGAGGCCGGCGCACCGCATACCCCCTCCTCCCCCGACCCCCTCGCCCTGGCGCAGGCGCTCGTGCGGTGGGCCAACGAGCGGGGCGGGGCCGACAACATCACCGTCGCGCTGGTCCGCACGCCGACGGGGCAGGATGGGACCCATGGCTGAGTTCACGGCGACCGTCCACCAGAACGAGCACCTGCCCGACGGCGGGACCGACGTGCACGCCATCGTGTCGGTAACCTGCACCGGGGCCGGCACGGTGGCGCCGATGAGCAGCGGGTCTGGGGAGGCCGGCGAGATCATCATCGTCGACGTCTCCGGGTCGATGGACGTCCAGGGCGTGCAGGCCGCGGCCTACGCCGCGTCCGCCGCGCTGGACCAGATCGTCGACGGGGTCTGGTTCGCCATCGTCGCGGGCAACCACGAGGCCGCGCTCTGCTACCCCACGACCGGGACCGCCTCGATGGTGCGGATGTCGGCGCAGTCGCGGCTGGAGGCCAAGCGCTCCCTGCAGCGGCTCGTCCCCGGCGGCGGCACCGCGATGGGGCGCTGGCTGCTGGCGGCCGCCCAGCTGTTCGGCACCGTGCCGACGCTGTCCAAGCGGCACGCGATCCTGCTGACCGACGGGGCCAACCAGCACGAGACCCCCCAGGAGCTCAGCTGGGCGATCGAGCAGGTCCGCGGGCGCTACCAGGCGGACTGCCGCGGGCTCGGGGCCGCCTGGCAGGTCGAGGAGGTGCGCCGGATCGCGGAGGCGCTGATGGGGACCGTGGAGCTGATCCGCACCTGGGACGGGCTGCCGGAGGACTTCGCCCGGCTCATGCAGCAGTCGATGGGCCGCGGGGTCAGCGACGCCGAGCTGCGGGTGTGGGCGCCGCAGGGGGCGGAGATCCTCTTCGTCAAGCAGGTCGCGCCGACGCTGGAGGACATCACCGGTCGGCGCCGGGAGGTCAACGCGCTGACCGGGTCCTACGACACCGGGGCCTGGGGCGACGAGACCCGGGACTACCACGTCGCCGTCCGCCTGGCGCCGCGCGCGCTGGGTCAGGAGCAGCTCGCGGCTCGGGTCCAGCTCGCGGTCGCGGGCGAGGTGCGCGCCCAGGGTCTGGTCAAGGCGCGGTGGTCCGACGACAGCGTGCTCACCGCGCAGATCAGCCCGGAGGTCGCCCACTACACCGGGCAGACCGAGCTGGCCTCGGCCATCCAGGAAGGGTTGCGCGCCAAGGCGATCGGTGACGACACGACCGCGACCTCCAAGCTGGGACGGGCCGTGCAGCTGGCCCGGGAGACCGGTGACGAGGCGGCCACGTCCCGGCTGGCACGGGTGGTGGACATCGAGGACGCCACCACGGGGCGGGTCCGGTTGCGCCGCAACGTCGACCGCCTGGACGAGATGGAGCTGGACACCGCCTCGACGAAGACCACGAGGGTGCGTCCTTCGTGAGTGTCCGCTGCCCGGAGGGGCACCTGAGCGAGGCGACGGACTACTGCGACGTCTGCGGCACCCCGATCGGCGCCTCCGGCGGGGGAGGTATGCCGTCCGCGCCCCTCCCGGGTGGCAGCGGGCTCGACCTCGGGCCGGTGCTGCCAGGCGCTGGGGCGTCCGCGGGTGCGCCCGCCGCTCCCCCCGCCCCGGCCACGGTGACGTGTCCGCACTGCGGGGCGGTGAACGTCGAGGAGGCGCTCTTCTGCGAGGCGTGCGGCTACGACTTCACGACCGGTACGCCGCCGATGGGCGCGGCTCCCGGGGGTGGCGGGCTTGCCGGCGCTGAGGGGACGAGCGACGATGATGAGGCCCGCGGCGGTGACGGCACGATCGACGGTGACGAGGCCCGCGGCGGGGATGCGACCGGGGCTGTCCCGACGGTGGAGGGACCAGGGTCCGGGGTCGCCGGCGAGGCCGGCACGGGACCCGAGGGCGAGACGGGCGTCGAGACCCGGAGCGGTGTCGAACCCGAGAGCGTCGTCGAGTCTGAGAGCGTCGTCGAGTCTGAGAGCGACGTGGAGTCTGAGGAGGCCCAGGTCGAGTCTCTCGGAGCCAGCGACGACGATGAGGGCGTCTCGGAGGGGAAGGACGGATCGGAGCCCCAGCCTCTCGTCGAGGAGCCCGAGCAGGCGTCTGCGGACTCCGCACCGGACGAGTCCCCGGCCGCCGAGCCCTCCCCCGCCGAGGCAGCGGCCCCACCCGCCGAGGCAGCGGCCCCACCCGCCGAGGCAGCGCCCGGACCCGCCGAGCCGGCGCCCGCCCAGCCCGCACCCGCCGAGCCGGCGCCGCGCGCGCACCGGGCTCCACGGCATACCCCTCCGTCGCGGGAGCTCGCGGACACCTGGGTGGTGGAGATCTGGGTGGACCCGGACTGGTACGCCGTCCAGCAGACGGACGAGGCCTGTCCGAGCGCCGGTGTGCCGGACATCGTGCTGCTCACCCGCAGCAGCGCCCTGGTCGGGCGGCCGTCGGGCAGTCTCGGGGTGCGGCCCGAGATCGACGCCGGGGGTGACAGCGCGGTCTCGAGGCGGCACGCCCAGCTGACCAGCGACGGGCAGCGGTGGTGGATCGAGGATCTCGGCAGCAGCAACGGGACGTTCGTCGGCACCGTCGGGGAGCCGCTGCCGACGGCCCCCCTCACCCCCGGGCAGCGGGTCGAGATCGACCGTGACGACCGCATCTTCGTGGGCGCCTGGACCCGGTTGGCCCTGCGGCAGGCCACCGGGTCGGAGAAGCAGGGACGGGGCTGACCGGCGCGACTCGCCGCGCCCTGGCTACTGCCTCCCGCGACGCCTAGAGTCAGCACCATGTCCACCGCTCAGTCCGACCGCCCCACGCACGCGCCTACGAGCCGCGGGCGGTTGCGTCGGTCGGGCCGAGCGATGACCCGCGTCGGCCTGGCGCTGCTCCTGATCTCGCTGGTCGTGGCCCTGGTCGCCGGACTGGCGACCCGCAGCGTGCTCAACAACCTGCGCGACAACTCCGCCGAGCTGCTCGACGGCACCGCGACGGTGGCCCTGTCGCAGGGTGACCAGCGGGCCCTGTACGTCACCGGCGGGCTGGTCGCGCCCGGGGAGATCGTCCCGACCCCGGTCGAGGCGATCCGGTGCACGGTGGCCGGGCCGGAGGGCGACGTCCCCGTGGCGCACCTCTCGGACGAGGACAAGCGGGTCGGCGTGGACAACCCGCTCGCCCGTTTCCAGGTGGTCGGGTCGTTCCGGGCCGGAGCCTCGGGCGAGCACGCGATCGACTGCTCAGGCCTGGGCGTCGTCGTCGCCCCGGAAGTCAGCCCCGCGGACGGTCTGCTGCGCGTCGGCGGCCTGATGCTCGGCAGTCTCGGCGTCTTCGGCGGTGCCACGCTCGCGCTCATCGGCGGGGTGCTCCTGCTGGTGGTGCGGCACGGCACCGACGAGGAGGACGACGACGGCAAGGACCTGGACGTGGCCGCCCAGCCCCCGGACGAGGGTGCCGAGGAGTGGTGGGAGGAGGAGACCGTCAGCCCGGCCGCCGAGCGGGACGAGGCGGACGTGACCGACGAGGGTGACGTGGACGACGTCGACGTCGACGGCGGGCCGGACGTCCCGGTGGCCGGTGGCGCCGCGGCGACGGCGGGCTTCGACGTGGACACCGAGGACGAGTACGTCGACCTCACGGACGAGGAGCTGGCGGCCCTTTCGGAGGAGGAGGTCGCCCAGCTCGTGGAGTCCGGCGCGCTGGTCTTCGTCGACGAGGACGGCGAGGTCGTGCACGACACCGCGGTGGACGTCGACGACACCCCGGCGGAGCAGCGGGACACCTACCGCTGACGGGGGCGTCCGGCGCCGGCCGGCAACGGCACCGGCAGGGCACGGCACGCACGGCACGGCACCGGGTCTGTCAGGGCTTCCCAGGACGAACGGCACCGCGGTCTTCCAAGGTCTTCCCACGGCGATCCGACGGGAGCATGATGGCTCTCTACGCCACCTGCACGTTCTCGGGCCGGGGCGCTTCTGAGGAGGACCCCATGATCCGCAGGTTGACCACCGCCGTCGCAGCCCTCGCCCTCACCGTGCCGTTGGCCGCCGCCCTGCCCGCCGGCGCCGCACCGCCGGACGGCAAGGGCCCGGGTGAACGACCGGACACGTCGTCGCGGAGCGTGCAGTGGTACCTCGCGCTCGGCGACTCGCTCGCTGCCGGGTATCAGCCGACGACAGGTGACGACCTCGACGGCGGGTACGTCGGCCACGTGCTGGAGGGCGTGCAGGAGGACTACGCCAAGACCAGGCTCGTCAACCTCGCGTGCTCCGGGGAGACGTCCGCCGAGATGATCGACGGCGGGGACTGCTCCTACGACCAGGGCAGCCAGCTCGCGGCCGCCGAACAGTTCCTGCGGGCGCACAAGGACAAGGTGTCCACGGTGACCATCCACATCGGAGCCAACGACGTGGCCGGCTGCGTGTACGACGCCGTACCGTTCGACCCCCAAGACGTACCTGCCGCCATCGAGCTGGACACCTGCCTGCGACGCGGGCTTGCGGCCTTCGACCAGAACCTGGACACGATCCTGACTCGACTCCGTGCGGCCTCCCCATCTACCGACATCGTCATCGGGAACTACTACAACCCGTTCCTGGCGGGAGCGGTCCTTCCACCCTTGAGGGACCTGGCTCCGCGGACCATTCCCTACGCCGCTGCGTTGAACAACGGCATCACGGTCAATGCAGAGGAGAGCGGTGCCGAGGTCGCCGACGTTGCTGCCGCCTTCGACAACGACACCCCGGGACTCAACGTCAGCGCGATCTGTACCAACACCTGGATGTGTCAGAGGCTCGACATCCACGCCAACAACCTGGGCTACGCATTGATCGGCGACGCCTTCATGGCGGTGTTGGCGGAGTAGCTCTCCAGCCCACCGTACGCAGGACCGACGGCACTCTCAGCCGGTTCCTGACCGCCCCCTGCTCCGCGACCTGCGGAAGCGTACGGCCCCGCGTCAAGAACCGGACGAGAGTACCCCCGGGGGTCACCACGGCGCCCACGAACCGTCCACCCATGTCCGTCCATCCATGCCGCCATCCATAGCCTGGCGGCGCGCCCACCCTGCGAACCGGGCGCCCGACGGCATACCGTGGGGCCTGTGAGCAGCGCACCCAACCCGTACGGGCCAGGCCAGTCCCTCCCCCGCCGCAGCAGCGGGATGACCAAGGCCGGCAAGATCATGTTCTTCGTCGGCCTGGTGCTGTCGGTCCTCTCGCTCGTGGCGGTGGTCTGGGGCACCACCCAGACCGTCCGCGTCGCGCAGACGATGATGGACGACACGATCACGGTGTCGGGCGAGACCACCGTGCCGATGGGCCAGGGCGGCGCCCGGATGATCCTCACCGAGGGCAGCCAGGACCCGACCTGCACCGTCACCGCACCCGACGGGTCCGACGTCCCGGTCACCCAGGACGCCGCCTTCCAGGGCCTCGGCGACGAGCAGGTCCGGGTCGTGGGTGCCTTCGACGCCGTGCAGACCGGCGACCACACCGTCTCCTGCGACGCCCCCGCCCAGCTCACCCCGGAGCTGAGCGCCTCCTCGGCGATGGGTGTGCTCGCGGCCGGTCTGGGCCTGCTCGCCCTGCTCGGTTTCGGCTTCCTGACCCTGATCGGCCTGATCCTCTGGCTGGTCGGACGCAACCGGGACAAGAAGTCCACGAACGGCTCCGGTGGCTACGGCTACAGCACCTCCTCCGGCTACGGGCAGAGCCAGGGGTATGGCGCTCCCCCCTCCCCCGGCGGGTACGGCCAGCAGGACTCCCCCGGGTACGGCCAGCAGGGCTACGGCCAGGGGCAGCAGCAGGGCTACGGCCAGCAGGGCTACGGCCAGAACGCCCCCGGGCAGTCCGGCTACGGGAGCGGCTCGTCCGAGCCCACGCAGCAGTGGGGCTCTCCCAGCCAGGGCCCCTCCGAAGGGTCGACCGACAACCCGTGGGCGGCACCCCCGCCCCCCGGCAGCCCCGACGAGGGCACCGGCCGCGACGACACCCGCCGCTGACGCGAGCCCCTGCGAGCTCCGTCGTGGCCAGCTACGAGGTGAACGCGGCGGGGGTGGACCGCTGCCGCGCCCTCATCGAGGCCCGGCAGTACGTCCTCGACAGCGAGTGGTCCGACGTCCAGCCGGACGCGGCGGCCGAGAACGCCTACCTCGACCGGCACTCCTTCGAGGAGTATGCCGAGTGGCACCTGGGCCTGACCGTGGGGGCCACCGAGGGCACCAAGAGCCGCTACGCCTTCGGGTTCGGGGACTTCCGCCGGGTGCACCGCTCGGCGCTCATCGCCTGCGTGTTCCGCGCCGCCCAGTGGCGGCACAAGGCGGTCGAGCTCGCGGCCCACGACCTGCTGCAGCAGCTGGACGCCGCCTCAGGGCTCGTCGTCGACTGAACCGTCCGGCAGAGCGCCGTCCGGACCCGCCGCGGTGGCCCCGTTGCGCCGGCGCCGCACCAGCCGTCCCCGCGCGCCGTCCTCACCCGGCGTCCCCTCCCGCCGGGCCGCCCTCCCCGCGGCACGCTCGGCGGCCCGTGCCTCCGCCTGCTCCAGGTGGTCGGACTGGTCGAAGGTGACCGCGACGTCCTGGTAGTCCTTGATCCGGGTCGAGACCGTGGCGTCCTGGTAGGTCCGCACGTCGGCGGGGGTGAGCTCGACCGAGCTGGTGAACGGCCCCAGGAGCGCGCGCGGCCACAGCTTCTTGACGCGCACCACGTTCACCTCGACCCCGATGACGACGATCTGGGCGGCCACGAAGATGAACCCGATGAGCCCCAGGACGACGGCGAAGACGCCGTAGGTGTCGCCCGAGCGGCTGACGATCTGGTTGGCGTAGGTGATCCCGAACCGCTGCAGCAGCAGCCAGCCCACGGCGGCCACGACCGCGCCGGGCAGGACCTGCAGCAGGCGGACCTGGTAGGTCGTGCCCACCCACATCCCCAGGCTGAAGACGAGCACCGCCACCACGAAGCTGGCCGCGATGACCATCAGGGGCACCATCTGGCGCAGCTCCACCCCGTAGGCGCCGGCCGAGTGGGCGAGCACCGAGCCGACCGTGGTCCCCAGGAGCATGAGACCGGCGATCGCGATGAGCGGGAGCGAGCGGATCGGCGAACGGATCGGGTCCGGGCGCTGGTGCCGGGGCACCGCCCAGCAGATGTTCATCATGTGCAGCGTCGCCTGCGAGGCGCGCACCGCCGCCCAGATCGCGATGATGACGCCGATGACCACCGCCGTCGTCGACCCGCCGAACCCCTCGTCCCCGATCTGGCTGCCGATCACCGGGAACTGGCTGACGGCGGTGTCCAGGATCCGCTCGCGCCACTCCGGCTCCCCGTCCAGCACGAAGCCCAGTGCGGAGGTGAGCAGCAGCATCATGGGGAAGAGCGCGAGGAACCCGTAGTAGGTGATGAGCACCGAGAGGTAGACCCCGTGGTCGTCGATGAACTTGTAGACGACGGCGACCGGGAACCCCATCCAGCGGTGCCGACGCTGCAGCTCGTCGAGCCGGCGGGAAAGGGTCATGACGGCCTCCTGGGGTCGTGACGATTGTGACGCACGAGGCTCGCCGCGCCGGGGAGGACCGGTCAGGTCACGGCGAGTCGGCGCCTCCGTTGACGTTGAGCGTCTCCCCGACGACGTAGGAGCTCTCGGGGGAGGCCAGGAAGACGTAGGCCGGTGCCAGCTCGACCGGCTGACCGGCCCGCCCGATCGGCTGGCCCTTGCCGAACTCGGGCAGCTGGTCCGTCGGCTGGCCGTCCACGACCTGCAGCGGCGTCCAGATCGGCCCGGGCGCGACGATGTTGACCCGCACCCCCTTGGGCGCGAGCTGCTTGGCCAGCCCCTTGCCGAAGGTGTTCATCGCCGCCTTGGTCATCGCGTAGTCGAGCAGGGTCTCGCTCGGGCTGTAGGCCTGCACCGAGGAGCTGAGCACGATCGTGGACCCCGGCTCCAGGTGCTTCACCGCGGCCCGGATGATCCAGAACATCGCGTAGACGTTCGTCTTCACCGTCAGGTCGAACTGCTCGTCGCTGATGTCCTCGATCGACTCCGTCGCGACCTGCTTGCCGGCGTTGACGACGAGAGCGTCCAGCCCACCCAGCTCGGCGACCGCCCTGCGCACGATCTCCTCGCACGAGGCCCGGTCGGTCACGTCGGCGGGGATCTGCACGCACGTGCGCCCCTCCGCCTCGACCAGCTCGGCGATCCGGTCGGCGTCCTCCTCCTCGGCCGGCAGGTAGTTGATCGCCACGTCGGCCCCCTCGCGGGCGTAGGCGATCGCCACCGCCGCCCCGATGCCGGAGTCCCCACCGGTGATGAGGGCCTTGCGGCCCTCGAGCCGTCCGGTCCCCCGGTAGGTGCGCTCCCCCCGGTCCGTCTGCGGCTCCAGCTCGGCGTCCAGGCCGGGCATGTCCTGGTCCTGCTTCGGCGGCGTGATGTCGGGGTGGCGGGTCACCGGGTTGTCGAACGTCAGGTGGTCCTTGCGCTGCGTCATGGCCATGGACCCATGCCACCACCGCGCCCCCGGCCCCGCCACCGGAGCCGTCCGCACCCACCCGCAGGGGTATGACGTGGTGCCGGGTGGCGTGGCGCGCCTCCCCAGGCGCCGCACGCGCCTAGCCTGGGAGACTCAACGAGCTCGGGAGCCCGCATGTCAGACCGCACGTCCGCCCCCTCCGGCCCTACCGTTCCCTTCCTCGAGGGCTGGTCCGGCACTCGTCCCCCTCGGAACTTCCGGCGCACCGGCCTCCGCCGCGCGGTGTCCGTCTCGGCCGCCCTGACGCTCGTGCTGGCCGCCTGCACGCCCGGGTCCGACGGGGACGCGGACAACGGGACCGACGGGGCCCGGGGCACCGACGGCTCCGCCGTGGCACCGCCGGCCGACCCCGACGCGCTCGTGGCCACGGTCGCCGGCCAGGACGGCACCGTCGTCCTCACCGGCGGCGAGGGGGACGAGGGCACCGGGGGCGAGGGGGACGACGACACCGGGAGCGACGGGGACGACGAGGCCGGGAACGACGACCCCGCGGCCCTGGCCCACGCGACGGTCGCCCACCTCTTCGACCAGGCCCCGGTGGTCGTGCTGACCTCCGCGGACGAGCAGCTGCGGGCCGCGTCCGCCGGCGTCGCGCTCGGCGTGCCCGTGCTGGTCGACGGCCCGGGCACCGGCGCGGAGCTGGACCGCCTGGGTGCGGAGGTCGCCCTCGTCGTCGGTGCCGTGCAGGACCCGGGGATCGACGTGGTCGTGCCCGCCGACGACCCCGAGCTGGCCTCGCTGCTCGGAGCCACGGGCGAACCCGCCACCGTCGCTCGGCAGGACCAGGTGCAACGGGTGGTCGACCTGGACCCGTCGGCTCCCAGCCTGCTCGTGCCGAGCGACGACGCCAGCGCCAGCGACGACGACGCGAGCGCCAGCGGCGACGACGCCGCCGCGACGGCCGCCCCCGCACCAGCGCCGGCCGAGGGCGACGGGAGCGACGCAGGGGATGACGGGACCGAGGTCGACGACGCGGACGCGGTCGAGACCGGCGACCCCGACAGCGGCGGGAGCGACGCCACGGAGAGCACCGCCGGTGCGTCAGCCCCCCCCACCCCTGGAGTCCGACCGCGACGAGCTGCCCTCCACCGCTCCCCCGCCGCCGCTCGAGAGCACCGTCGTCCTCTCCACCGGAGACCCGGCACAGACGGCCGCCGTGGGGACCGCCCGCGCCGCCGGGGCCCAGGTGCTCCTCGTCCCCTCCGGCGACCCCGGCGCCACGTCGGAGTCCCTGTCCGCCTTTGCCGACGCCGCCGAGGGCGCCACCAGCCTGGTCGGTCTGGGCGAGGAGTTCGGCGAGCCGGACTCGCTGGACTGGCGGGCCCAGGTGGCGGCGACGGGCGTCGAGCTGCCGGGCGGCGGTCTGACGACCCTGCCCGGCAAGACCTACGTGGCGCTCTACGGCACGCCCAGCACCGGGGCGCTCGGGGTCCTCGGCGAGCAGCCCATCGAGCAGACGATCACCCGGGCGCAGGAGCACGCGTCCTGGTACGAGCCGCTCACCGACGAACCCGTGGTGCCCACGCTGGAGATCATCGCCACCGTCGCCGCCGAGGAGGCCGGCCCGGACGGCAACTACTCCAACGAGCTGCCGGTCGAGCAGCTGCGACCGCTCGTGGAGCTGGCGGCCGAGAACGACGTCTACGTCGTCCTCGACCTGCAGCCGGGCCGCAGCGACTTCCTCGCCCAGGCCCAGATCTACGAGGAGCTGCTGCGACTGCCCCACGTGGGGCTGGCGCTCGACCCGGAGTGGCGGCTGGGCCCGGACGAGATGCACATGGTCCGGATCGGGTCCGTGGAGATCGACGAGGTGAACCGGGTGGTCGACTGGATGGCCGAGCTGGTGCGCGAGCACGACCTGCCCCAGAAGATGCTGGTGCTGCACCAGTTCCAGATCCGGATGATCCCCGGTGCCGACGACGCGGACCGGTCCCGCCCCGAGGTCGCCGTGCTCATCCACGCCGACGGGCAGGGACCCCACGGGAGCAAGATGGACACCTGGACGGCGCTGCAGAACCACGCGCCGAACATCGAGCACTGGGGCTGGAAGAACTTCTACGACGAGGACGTCCCGGGGCCGTTCACGCCCGAGGCCACCATGCAGGTCGAGCCCACGCCGGACTTCATCTCCTACCAGTAGGTCGGGACGAGGTCGTCGCTCCAGGCCACCCACGGCCCACGGCCCACGGCCCACGGCCCCACGGGCGTCCCTCGTGGCTCCGGAGTAGCCTGCACCTCCGGGGGGTTGCACAATGACGTGACGTGACCCCGACCCAGGACCTGTGATGCCTGTTCCGCCCGAGCCCGCCGTGGGGGACGCCGGCGACCGTCCCACCTCCCCCGTCCCCTCGGTCGAGGCCCTGCGCCGCACCGTCGCCGAGCAGACCCCGCTGCTGACCGGACCCACCCTCCACGACTCGGTCGTCGTCCGCGTCCGTCGGGTGCTCACCAGCGCCGACGAGCTGCTCGAGCTGCTGGGTGAGGACGGGGACGAAGTCTCGCGCGACACCGTCTCCCGCGCCCTGGCCTGGGTGGTGGAGTCGGTGGGCGCCTACGAACGGCTGCCCGGCCGGTTCGCCGCAGGCCATGCCGTGACCGGTGACCACGCCCCGCTGCTGGCCCTCGTCGACGATCTCGACCTGCTCGGCCTGACCCTCGACCACGCCTACGACGCGGCGCACCGCCAGGACGACCGGCACGCCCGCCGGCAGCACACCGTCCTGCTCGAGCGCTTCGACACGGCCTCCCGGCCGGACGCGCTCGTCGGCGAGAGCGGCGTCGCGCCGGAGCACCTCGACCACGACGTCGTCCGCGACAAGGGGCTCGACGTGGGCGAGGACGGCATACCCCGGCTCCCCGTGCCCGAGCAGCCCGACCCCCACCACGCCCCGACCCCCGACCCCGTCGGGGCCGGCGTCGGCCCGGACGACCAGCCCCAGGAGGACCAGTGAGCAGCAGGTACGCGGTGGCACCGACCCCACCGACCGGTCCGGGGGAACAGCCCGAGGACCGCGCGGTCGACCACTACCTCTCTGAGCTGGCCCGCTGGCGGATGCGGCGCCAGCACGAGCTCTCCGCGCTGGACGAGCTGACCCGCACCCACCCGGACCGGGACGCGTTGAACGAGGACATCACCGCCTCGATGACGCTCTACCACGCGATCGCCCAGCGGCACGACCTGCTGCTGGCCACGTGGGAGGACGCCCGCGACGGGGACGGCGAGCGCGAGTGGGTCTCCACCCTGCTGTGGGGGGTGCTCGAGATGCCGGACGGCGATCCGCAGGCGCTCGCCCTGGCCCTGCCGGACGCGCTGCGGATGTCGGACGCCCTGGCGGCCTCGCTGCGGGCCCGCACCGGCGCCGACGGGGAGGAGCTGCCGGTCCGTCAGCGGGTCGCCTCGCTGCGCGCCGACCTGGACCGTCTCGAGGGCGTCGTCGCCCGCGACGACAGCGCCGTGCCCGTGGGCGGGTCGGACGCGGGCGCGGACATGGCCCCCGAGCTCACCGGACGGCTCGCCGCGGCGCGCCGACGGCTGGACTCCCTGGGACGCCGTGCGGACGACGAGGCGCTGGTGGCGATCGGCGAGCTGGAGTCCGAGCTCGCCGGGCTGGAGCGGGCTCTCCTCGTCGCGGCCGCCGAGGAGGCGCACGGCACCGCCGACGTCGCTCAGGCCCGCGCCGAGCGCGACCAGCTCGTCGCCAAGGGGGAGGCCGTGCGGTCCCTCGCGGCCCGCGTGCTGGAGAGCGTGACGCCCGCACCGAGCCTCGGGATCCCCGACGTCACCGCGCTCGGGGAGGTGCCGACCGAGGAGTCCGAGCTGCCGGCCTACATGGGCAACCTGGAACGGGTCGGGCGGGCCCTGGACCAGGCCCACGCGACGTATGCGGCGGCGCTGGCGGAGTACGCCGACCTCGCCGACCGTGCGCAGCGGTTGGCGTCGACCCTGGCGGGGTGCGGTGCCCCGACGAGCGTGGACCTGTCGGGCATGCTCACCGCGGCCAAGGAGTCCCTGCACAACAAGCCCGCCGACGTGCGGCGGGCGGCCGCGCTCGTCGCCGCCCAGGAGGCCTACCTCGCCCAGCTGAGGCCCGAGTCGTGAGCGGGGGCGAGGACGAGGTGGGCGACGACGAGGTGGGCGAGGACGAGGTGGGCGAGAACGAGGTGGGCGAGAACGAGGTGGGCGAAAGCGTGGTGGGCGAGGGCGAGGGCGTGGCCACCGGCCGACGGACCGAGCCGGCCCGCGCGGTCGACCCGGACGTCGTGGTCGAGGGCACGAGCCGGGAGTGCCCCCACTGCCACGCGACGAGCGTCGGGGACGTGGCCTTCTGCGGCGCCTGCGGCTACGACTTCGTGACCGGCTCCGCGCCGGTCGCGGCGGACACGCTGCCCGGGGCGGACGAGCGACGACCCACGTCGGAGCAGGCCGCCGAACCGCTCGAGGCCTACATCGACCCGCGGCGCGACGCCGACGACATTGAGCTGCAGACCACCCCCGCCGAGGTGGCCCTGGACCCCGAGGACCTGCCGCACCGGCCGGACGTGCCGCCGCCCACCCCGCCGTCCGCCGGGCAGGTGGAGACCGTGCACGACCTGCCCGAGCACCGCCCGCCCTCGCGCGAGAAGAAGGCGGACTGGGTCGCCGAGGTCTGGGTCGACCACGCCTGGTACGCCACCCGGGACACCGACCAGCCGGTGCCCGAGGCCGGCCCGCCGGAGCTGGTCACGCTGACCCAGGACAACGTCGTCGTGGGGCGCACCAACGTCGAGCGCGGGCTGCGGCCCGACCTGGACGCCGGGCACGACGCGGGGGTCTCCGTCCGGCACGCGCAGCTGACCAGCGACGGTCACCGCTGGTGGATCGAGGACCTGGACACCTCCAACGGCACGTACGTATCGACCGTCGGCCTGGCGCTGCCGACCGACCCGATCGAGCGGGGCGTGCGGGTGCAGATCGACGAGGACGACCGGGTCTTCCTGGGCGGATGGACCCGGCTGATGCTGCGCCGACGGGCCTGAGCGGCAGGACCGGGAAGACGCGTCAGCGGCGTCCGGCCACGGGGGTCAGTGCTTCTTGCCGCGCGAGTCGATCTCGATGTGCTCGGAGGCGGTCTTCTTCGACTGCTTGTCGGCCCGCTTCTCCTTGATGCTCTTGCCGGACTTCTTCGTCATCGACTGGCGGGGGGACTTGTCAGCCATCGTTGGCTCCTTTGTTCGGAAAGCCTGGATGGCTCCGTGATCCCACCCTACCCGCGCCACCGCCGTCCTCCGGCGAGCCGGACAGGCCGGGGGCCGGTCCCGTCGTGCGACAGGACCGGCCCCCGGGGGTGCCAGGAAGCTGGTGTCAGCCCTGGTCGCGCTGCGCCTGGACGGTGTCCTTGGACTCCTGGGCGCTGGACTTAACGTCCTCGGTGGCCGAACCGGCCTCGTCCTTGACGTGCTCGACGCTCTCGGTCGCGCTCTGCTTGACCTGGTCGGCGGCCTCCTGAGCCTGCGGCTTGACGTCCTCGACGACGTCCTGGGCCACCGCCTTGACCTCTTCCACCAGGCCGCTGTCCTGGACCTGCTCCTTGGCCGACACGGCGAGCTCGCGCTCCTTCTCCGAGCCGGGCAGGAGCGAACCGAGCAGCCATCCTGCACCCAGGGCGATGAGCCCGGCGGCCATCGGGTTGCCCCGGGTCTGCTGACGGGCCTGCGACGGGGCCGAGGCCACGGCGTCCCGGGCCGAGCCCGCGGCGTCACCCACCCGCTCGCCGACGTCGGACGCGGCCGCGGAGGTGCGCTGCCCCATACCGGGACCGGAGCCGTGGTCGTCGCTGCCCATGACCTTCTCCTTCAGGGACCGGCCGGCCCCCACGACGGTGTCGCTCACCTTCTCGGCCTGACGCTTGGCCACGTTGCCCGGGCTCGCGGCCTCGCCGAGGGCGTCGACGTCGCGGCTGAGGTTGCTGCGCGTCTGGGCGATCTGACGCCGCAGGACCTCGGGGTCGTCGCTCATCGGCGGGTCGGCGGGGTACGCCGGGTCCACGGGGTACGCCGGGTCCACGGGGTATGCCGGGTCCGTGGGGTTCGTCGGGTCGGTGGGGTAGGTGCTCATGCGTGGTCCTCGTTTCCCTTGAGTGCGTCCGGAACCTTCTTGGCGGTCTCGACGGTGTGCGGCATTCCCTTGACCTTCTGCAGCTGGGACCTGCCCATGACGCCCAGGACCGCCGCGACGACGGCCCACAGGAGCGCGACGACGACGGCCGACCAGCCCAGGCCTATCAGATCTCCCAGCGCCCACCACAGGGCGACGGAGAGGAAGAGGAGGGTGAACCAGCCGGCCAGCGCGGCGCCGGTCAGCATGCCCGCCCCCTTGCCGGCCTGGGTGGCGGACTGCTTCGCCTCCGCCTTGGCGAGGGCGACCTCCTGGCGCATCAGCGTCGACAGGTCCTGCGTGATGTCGCCGACGAGCGCGCCCACCGAACCGATCTCACCGCGGTCGTAGGTGTCGTGCGCGGCGCGGATCTGCTCGGCCGGCCGCACATCACCGGGGGCGGCGGCCTCCCGTGCGCGGGGGTCGGGGACGGGGTGCGCCCCGCTGCCTCCTGGGACCGTCACCGGCGGTCACCACCGTCCGTGGACGGGGAGAGGGGGTCGCCGGCGACCGGATCGATCTGGTCCGTGACCTCCTCGGTCCCGGGGTGGATCCTGCCGGCGTCCATCTCGTCCGGGTACCCGGTCGTCGCCGGGGAGGTGCCCGCGGCGGTGCCTGCGGCGGCGTACGTGGTGGCGGGCTGTCCGGCGCTCGGACGGCCTCCGTAGGCCTGCGGGGCAGGGGCCCCCGGCTGGCCGTACAGCCCAGGTGCTCCCCCCGTGCCGACCGGGGCCATCGCCTGCTGACCGCCTCCGGCACCCGGGCCGTCCTGGGCCTCGTCGCGCAGACCGCGCGTCAGGCGACCGCCGATGAAGCCGACCGCGGCGCAGGCCGCCAGGAAGGTGCCCGGGTTGCGGCGGGCGTAGCGGCGGACCTCCTCGAGGAGGTCGGCGGGCTCGCGGTTCTCCAGCCAGCCGGCCACGGTGTCGACGCGCTCGGCGGCCTGGCGGGCCAACCCGGCGGCCATGCCGCCCTCGTCGGTCCCGTCGGCCATCTGCTGCAGCTCGCCGGCCAGTCCGTGCAGGCCCCCGGCCGCCCGCTGCTGCTGGTCCTTGGCCTGCCCGGTGACGTCCTGACGCACCTGCTGGTAGAGCGAGGCGGCCTGCGCCTTGGCCTCCCCGGCCACCTGCTTGGCCTCCTCGCCCGCCGTCCGGGCGACCGCCCCGGCGTCCTCCTTGGCGGTGCTGCCCAGGTTCTTCGACTCCTCCTTCGCCACGTCCGTCGTGGACCGCGTGGACTGCGTGGACTGCGTGGAACCGTACTGGTCGAACGGCTGATCGCTCATCTGCTCTCCCTACCTGTCCGTGGGCCGGGTGCCCACTCGCTCTCGACGGTAGGTCGGGCAGTTCTCAGATGCGCCCCGAAGCGCGCCGTTCACCCCTGGGGGTGGAGGCCCGCGAGCGTCGTGCGCGCGCCGCGGAAGCCTCCGGGGGTCAGGAACCCGGCTCAGCGCCCGGGCGGCGGCGGTGGCGGTGGTGGAGGCGGCGAGGACGCGCCCGGCCCGGGGGGCGGCTGGGTCGTCCCGGCACCCGGCCCGGGAGGCGCACCCGGGCCCGGCGGCGGTGAGGCGGCACCCGGGCCCGGCGGCGGTGAGGAGGCACCCGGAGACGCCGACCCCGGCGGCGGCGGGGCCGACGAGGCCCGGTCCGCCAGCTCGTCGAGCTGGGCGAGCAGCTGGGCCCGCCGGGCCGGATCGACCGGCTGCCCGCGGTGCTCCTCGTGCACCAGGCGCCCCAGCTGGGCGTACAGCCGCTCACCGCCGGGGACGCCGCCCGAGCTGCCCGGCAACGTCATACCGCTCTGGTTGAGCGCCGTCTCCGCCTTGCCGGCGAACTCGTTCGCCGTGCGCATGGCCTTGTCGAGGAATCCCATGATCCACCTCCGCAACGGGTGACAGTCCCTGTCCCTGCGGACCATACTCGGGTCGTGGGCCGCTCGGGGCTCCCCGGGCAGGTGCGAGAACGATCCGACCTAGAGGAGACGGTGCATGGCCATCCACGGTTCGCTGTTCGAGGACTTCCGCGAGACCGAGTCGCGCGACCAGTTCACCCGGCAGAACTCCAAGCTGCTCAAGATCCGCATGGACTACGGGCCGGTCAACGCCCGGCTCGGGTCGATGGTCGCCTACCAGGGCGACGTGCGGTTCACCAACCGCGGGTCCGGCGGCCTGGACAAGCTGCTGAAGTCCAAGCTGACCGGCGAGGGGGTGCCGATCATGGAGTGCGCCGGGGCGGGCGAGCTGTTCCTCGCCGACGACTCCGCCGACGTGCAGGTGCTCTACCTCGACAACGACATGATCTCGGTCAACGGCGCCAACGTGCTCGCCTTCAGCGCCTCGATCGACTGGGACATCCACCGGGTCGCGGCGCGCGGCGGGATGATGGCCGGCGGCCTGTTCAACGTCTCGCTCCGCGGGTCGGGGTATGTCGCGGTCACCAGCCGGGGCGAGCCTGTCGCCCTGGACGTGGGGCAGGCTCCCACCTTCGCCGACGCCCACGCGGTGGTGCTGTGGACCGCCGGGGCGCGGATGGACGTCAAGGTGGACACCGGGGGCATCGGCTCGATGCTGCGCGGCGGCACCGGGGAGTCGATCCAGATGGCCTTCACCGGCAACGGCCACGTGCTGGTCCAGCCGGCCGAGAACCGGCACACCACCGGGGCGGGCGAGGCCAGCGGCCGCGGGGGCGGGCTCAGCGACTTCCTGGGCAACTGACGGGCGGCAGACCCCGGCTGACGGCCAGCCGGCCGTCAGCCGACCGCGAGGACGGTCAGCCGACCCCCCGACCCCCCGACGCACGGGAACGGCCCGCCCCGGGTGGGGGCGGGCCGTTCCTGTCCCGGGCGTCGCCCGGGTGTCGGGCTCAGGCCCGACGGGGTGTCGGGCTCAGGCCTGACGGGGGTATGGCGCTCAGGCGCGGCGACCGCCGTCGGCGTCGCCGTCGCGCAGGCCCTGGCGGTCGTCGCCGTCCTTGATGACGTCGACCTCCTCGTGGGACACGTCGGTCGTGACGTCGCGCTCGTCGGTGACGGTGGTGCGCTCCACACCGACCTCCTCGGTGGCGACCACGTCCTTGTCGATGACCGGGCGCTCCTCGTGGACCGCCACCTCGACCTCGTCGTCACCCAGGTCGCCGCGGTCGGCGGTGCCGCCGTCGGTGACGGGCTCGCGGACGACCTCGTACTCCTCGCGCTCCACGGGCACCGTGACGGTCTTCTGGTCGGTGACCACGTGCTTGCGCAGACGGACACGACCGGTCTGGACCCGCTCGGTGCCGACGTCGACGCGCTCCTCGTGCAGGGTCATCCGGCCCTCGTCAGTGCCGCGGTCGGCCACGTCCCCGGCGACCGCGTCACGGTCGGCGCTGGCACGGACCTCGTCGCCGCGGGCGTCGCCGGCGTACTCCTGACGGGCGACGTCGCCGCCGGCGTTCAGGTCCTGGCGGTCGTCGTCGAGGCCACCGGCCATCGCGGTGCCACGCGGCATCGAGTCGCCCTCGAGCCGGTCGTCACGACCGTCGTGGTCACGGTCGACCACGCCCTCGCGGCCGGTGCCGCCCGTCGTGCCGCCCATGCCCTGGACGTCGTAGTAGCGGTAGAGCTCGTCCTGCTCGCCCTCGCTGAGGTGCTGGTCGGCCTCCATGTTGGGGGCGTCCTTGATGTAGCTCTTCTCGTAGGGCAGCCGGATCGCCCCGTCGCCGTAGTCGGCGTCGTTCAGCGGCACGAAGGTCTCCTTCGTGCCGAAGAACCCGGTCTTGACGGTGACCCACGCCGGGTCACCGGTGTGGTCGTCCAGGTAGACCTGGCCCACTCCCCCGAGGCTCTCGCCGTCGCGGTCCACGACGTCGGCGTTGTACAGCTGGTCGACGTGCTCCTGAGTGATGCGCATGATGCGAAAATCCTTCCGTCTGGGGCACTTGCCTCTTCACAGTGGCACCTGTCCCGGGGGTCCCGCATCTTGAAAGTCCCCTTCACCCGCAGGGGTGAGCGGCCTAGACTGGAGCCCATGGACGCCCTCCGCCCGGACGGCGCACCGCGTCGGCGGGCCGGGCGATCCCGCCTGGACCGCCCGCACCTCGACCGCGGCACCATCGTCCAGGGTGCCCTGGAGATCCTCGACGAGGGCGGGGTGGAGTCGCTCAGCATGCGGACCCTCGGGCGGCACCTGGGGTACGAGGCGATGGCGCTCTACCGGCACGTCGGGGGACGGGAGGAGATCCTGGAGGCGGTCGTGGACCACCTTCTCGGCGACCTCGACCTGCCTGATCCGGTGGGCGACCGGGAGGAGTACCTCCGCGGGTTCGCCCGGGCGGTGCGCACGCTCGCCGAGCAGCACCCGCAGGCCTTTCCGCTCGTGGCGACCACCCATCCGGCCGCTCCCTGGCTCTGCCCGCCCCTGCGCAGCCTCGCGCTCGTGGACCGGTTCTTCGAGGACCTGCGCCAGCTGGGCTGGGACCGGGAGTCCTCGGTCGAGGTCTACCAGGCGTTCGCCAGCTTCCTGCTGGGCTTCCTGCTGCTGGAGACCGCGCGCGCCGGCACCGGGACGGCACCGCCGGACGTGCCCCTCGACGAGGGTGGTGACCAGGGACCCACGGGACCGGACCGGGAGCTGGACGTGGCGGCATACCCGCGCCTGGTCGAGCTGCGCCCCCTCCTGGAGCAGGACCGGTGCGAGGAGGAGTTCCACGCCGGCCTGGAGACCCTCCTGGAACGCCTGCGGCGTCGCTTCCCGCACCAGCCCGGAGCCTGAGCCCCCGGCCCTTCCCCCTCCCCCGACGTTTGACACGACCACGGGGCAGGGCCTGGACTGCGGTGTATGCCGTTCTCCGGGGTTCCGCACTCCGCCGCCGCGTTCTACGCCGGGCTGGAGGAGAACAACTCGCGCGGGTTCTGGGAGGCCAACCGCGAGCGCTACGAGAAGGACGTGCGCGGACCGATGACCGCGCTGCTGGCGGAGCTGTCCGAGGAGTTCGGCACGGGTCGGGTCTTCCGGCCGCACCGCGACGTCCGGTTCAGCCAGGACAAGAGCCCGTACAAGACCCACCAGGGGATCTTCGTGCCGGTCGCGCCCCGGACCGGGTGGTACGCCGAGGTGTCGGCCGACGGGTTCCGCGTCGGGGGCGGGTGCTACCACCTCGAGCCCGCTGCGCTGGCGGCGTTCCGCCGCGGGATCGACGGTCCGCGCGGGGCACGGCTGGAGACCGTGGTCGACCAGCTGGCGGCGGCCGGGTGGGAGGTCGTCGGGGAGTCGCTGAGGACGGCTCCGCGCGGCTACCCGCGGGACCATCCGCGCATCGGGCTGCTGCGCAGGCGGTCCCTGGCGGCCATGCGCTGGATCGAGGACGGCGACGTGGTGACGACCGACCTGCTCGTGGAGGAGGTCAGGGGCGGGTGGCGCCGGCTGCGGCCGCTCGTGGAGTGGCTGCGCGAGGTGGTGGAGGGGCGCTAGCCGCACGGCGGCAAGGCTCGGCTGGGGGCCGGCCGGCGGCCGGTCCGGCCCGGGGCACGGACCGGACCGGCCTGCTCGGGCCCCCCGAGACAGGACGGTCGGTCCCTCCAGCGTAGGACCGCCGTCGGGACGTCGTCTACGGCCGGGCGCGGGCCTCGCGCAGCGCCGACTCGACAGCCGCCGTGGCGACCGCGACGTCCTCGTGCTCCCAGATCCGTACGACCGACCAGCCCGCGTCCCGCAGCAGCCGGTCGGTGTCCGCGTCGCGGGCCTGGTTGGCCGCGAGCTTGGCGGCCCACCACGGCCCGTTCGCCCGCGGCTGCGTCCCGTGCTCGGGACAGCCGTGCCAGAAGCACCCGTCGACGAACACGGCCAGCCGGGCCCTGGTGAACGCGATGTCGATCGACCGCCTCCGGTTGCCCGGCACCGGGTGCACGACCCGGAACCGGTGGCCCGCGGCGTGCAGCGACCGGCGCAGCGCGAGCTCGGGAGCGGTCTCGCGGCGGGGCGCCCGGGACATCCGGGCCGACACCTCCTGCCAGGAGGCCCCGGGGTGGGGCGGGACGAGGGCGGGCACGCGGGCTGCGCCTAGGGACCGAAGGACGCGGGGGTATGCGGGGTGCTCGGCGCCGCGAAGTACGCCGGGTGCGGCTCGAGCAGGCAGAACTCGTTGCCCTCCGGGTCGGCCATCACGTCGTGCGCCTCGACCCCGTCCTCGACGACGGTCCGGACGAGCGTCGCCCCCAGACCCTCCAGCCGCCGCCGCTCGACCTCGCGGGAGATCCCCTGCCCAGGAAGCAGGTCGAGGTGCAGGCGGTTCTTGACGACCTTGCCCTCCGGGACCGGGGTGAAGGCGAGGTACGGCGGCGCGCCGCCGGGGCTGCCGACGGTGGCCCACTCCGGGTCGTCGCGGCGGACCTGCCACCCCAGGGCGGCCGCCCAGAACCGCGCCTGCCCGAGGGCGTCCCGGCTGTCCACCACGGTGTTGTACCACTGCAGATCGGCCATTCCTGGACGGTAGCAACGGGTCGGCCCCCGGTGCGTCGGTCTCGGGTGACACCTTCCCCCTCGGGGCGCCCGGCGATACCGTGGTGGACGGGCCCCTCCCGCGGCCCGTCCACGGCAAGGAGGCTGTGCCATGACCAGGGAACTGAACTGTCGCGACGTCGGGTTCGACTGCGACGGCGTCGTCCAGGGACCGACCGACCAGGACGTGCTCAGCCAGGCGGCGACGCACGCCCAGGAGGTGCATGGCCTGTCCGAGGAACAGGTCTCCGACCCCGGTTTCGCCCAGCAGGTCTCGGCACAGATCCACGACCGCGGCTGAGCTGCCGCGCCGCGGTCAGCCGCGCAGCAAGGGCGTCGGCTGCAGCACGCGCGGCGATCAGCCGCGCAGCAGGGGCGGGTGCAGCACCGCGCCCTGGATCCCTGCGGCCCGGTAGAGCCGCGCGGGACGACCGCGGCGCCCCTCGGCATACCTCCCGGTGTCGGTGAGGAACCCCTCGGTGCCGAGGACCTTGCGCTGGAAGTTGGACCGGTCCAGCTCGCTCCCCCAGACCGTCTCGTAGACGCGCCGCAGGTCGCGCAGGGTGAACTCACGCGGACAGAAGCTGGTCGCCAGGGTGGAGTACTCCAGCTTGGCGCGCGCCCGCTCGACCCCGTCCGCCAGGATCTGGGCGTGGTCGAAGGCCAGCGGCATCGACAGCGCCTCCTCCACCGGCCACCACCGGGCCTCGGCGGCGTCCGTGCCCGCGGTCGGCTCGGGAAGGTGGGCGCCCAGGGCGATCCAGGCGACGGTCACGACCCGCTCGGGCCGGGGGTCGCGGCCCGGCGCCCCGTAGGTGCGCAGCTGCTCGAGCAGCAGGTCGTCGCGGGTGACGTGGCACTCCTCGGCGAGCTCGCGGTAGGCCGCGTCCTCCAGGTCCTCGTCCGCCCGGGTGAAACCGCCCGGCAGGGCCCACCGGCCGGCGAACGGCTCCTCCCCGCGGCGGACCAGGAGCACGCTGAGGACCTCGTCGCGGATGGTGAGCGCCACGACGTCGACGGTCACGGCGAAGACGGGGAAGGCGGCCACGGTCCCAGCCTAGCCGGTTAAGGGTCACCGGCACCCTTTGTCGGTGGACTGGGATAGAGTCATCTCGACACGAAGAAAGAAGGTCCTCATGAACCTCAGCCCCCAGCACCGCACCGCCGGCCCGACCGGCCAGCACCGCACCGCCGGCCCCGCCGACCAGCACCGCAGCGTCGGCCCGACCGGCCAGCACCCCACCCGGCGCCATGCTCCCCTGCACCTCACCTCCGTCCAGAACGACCGCGCCGCCGGCGTCCTCCTCGGCCAGGCGTGCGGGGACGCCCTCGGTGTGCCCTACGAGTTCGGCAGCGCCCGGCTCGACCCGACGACCGGCCCGCGGATGGTCGGCGGCGGGCTGGGGGGCTACGCCCCCGGAGAGTGGTCCGACGACACCCAGATGGCCGTGGCGGTCGCCGAGGTCGCCGCGACAGGGGCGGACCTGACCGACGCGGAGGGTCTGGAGCAGGTGGCCGCCGGGTTCCTGCGGTGGTACGCCGACGGTCCCGCCGACATCGGCGTCCAGACCCGCCGGGTGCTCGGTGACCGGGACCGCCGTCCCGGGCCGGACCACGAGGTGCTGCGCGCCCTCGCGGCCGGGCTGCACGAGCGCACCGGCCGCACCGCCGGCAACGGCGCCCTCATGCGGACGGCGGTGGTCGGGCTGACCCGCCTGGACGACCGGGACGCCACCGCGACGGCCGCCCGCGCGGTCGCCGAGCTGACCCACGCCGACCCGGTCGCGGGCGACTCGTGCGTCCTGTGGTCCGAGGCCGTGCGCCGCGCGGTCCTCGACGGGGTCCTCGACGTCGCCGGCGGGCTGGACCTGCTGCCGCAGGAGCGGCCCACCTGGTGGGCCGAGCGGCTGCAGGAGGCCCAGGTGCAGGCTCCGGAGTCGTTCGCCGGCAACGGCTGGACGGTGACCGCCCTCCAGGCCGCCTGGTCGGCGATCTGGCACACCCGCGAGGAGAGCGCGGGCCCTGCCCACGTCGTCGCCGCGATCGAACGGGCGATCGGCATCGGGCACGACACGGACACGGTCGCCGCGATCGCCGGTGGGCTGCTGGGGGCGCGCTACGGCACCTCGGCGCTGCCGTTCGCCTGGACGCGGGCTGTCCACGGCTGGCCCGGCCTGCGGGCCCGGGGCCTGGTGCACCTGGCCGTGCGCACCGCCCACCGCGGCCGGCGCGGCGCCCAGGGATGGCCGGGGGTCGCGCGGATGGACGACGGCCGTCAGCGCAGGCGCGCCGTCCCGCTCCCCTCCGACCCGGACGTCCTCCTGGGCACCTTCGCCGACCTGGGGCGGGTGCGCGAGCTCGGCGTCGACGCGGTCGTCTCGTTGTGCCGCCTCGGGGAGGAGGAGCACGCCCCCGCCCCCGTCGCCCCCCGCGATCACGCCGAGGTCTGGCTCGTCGACTCCGACGACCCCGACAGCCACCAGCACCTGCGGTTCAGCCTCGACGACGCGGCCGGTGCGGTCGTCACGCTGCGGTCGGAGGGCCGGCGGGTGCTGCTGCACTGCGTCGCGGCCCACCACCGGACCCCCGCGGTGGCTCTGCGCTACCTGCGGGCCAGGGGGATGGAGCGGTCCGCCGCCCGGGCCGAGGTCACCACGGTCCTGGGGCGGGAGGAGATCGGGGGGCTGCTGTGGCAGGAGGCCTGCCGGGACTGAGGCGCGGGCGAGGGACGGGTGGCGCTGCGCCATACCCGTCCGTCCGTGTTTGCAAATCAAGGTTAGGACATCCTAACCTCACCCCGTCACGCTTCCCGGACCCTGCTGAGGGTCCCTGCCCGAGGAGTCCTCGATGTCCCCACGCACCGGCCTCGCCCGCCCGGCCGCCCTGGCCGCCGCCGCCATGCTCACCCTGACCGCCTGCTCCACCGGCCCGACCTCCGGGGCGGCCGACGAGGGGACGGTGGGCGGCGCCGACGACTCCGGGCAGGGCACGGGCGCCGCGAGCGGTGACGCAGGGGCCACCTCCACCGGTGACGCCGGGACGGCCTCCGGCGGCGAGGACAGCGGCACCTTCCCGGTCACCGTCGACCACGCCTTCGGCAGCACCGAGATTCCCCAGGACCCCCAGCGCGTGGTCACGGTCGGCTGGACCGACCACGAGGTGATGGCCGCCCTCGGCGAGGTGCCGGTGGGCGCGGTCAAGATCAACTGGGGCGGCAACGAGGCCGGCTCGACCGACTGGTTCGACGAGGCGGTGACCGAGCTGGGCCACGACCCGGCCGAGATCACGCGCTACGACGACTCCGACGGCATCCCGGTCGACGAGATCGCCGCGATGGAGCCGGACCTGGTCATCGGCAGCAACTCGGGCATGAGCCAGGAGGACTACGACCGGCTCGCGCGGATCGCGCCGACGGTCGCCTACCCCGAGACCGCGTGGGCGACCCCGTGGCGGGAGTCGGTCGAGCTCGTCGGGAAGGCGATCGGCCGGCCCGAGCAGGCGCAGGAGGCCGTCGCCGAGACCGAGGCCGAGCTCGCGGCGGCCCGGGAGGAGCACCCCGAGCTGGAGGACACCTCCTTCGCCTGGGGCTGGTTCAGCCCGACGGACACCTCGACGATCGGCCTGTACAACGTCATCGACCTGCGCCCCCAGTTCCTCACCGAGCTCGGCATGGTCAACGCGACCGTGGTGGAGGAGATGAGCGGGAACGAGAACTTCTCGGCCAATCTGTCCGCCGAGCAGGCGGACACCCTGGACGCGGACGTCTTCATCTTCTACAGCGACGGGGGCTTCACCGCCGACATGCTGCTGGAGGACCCGCTGCTCTCGCAGATCCCGGCGATGGCCTCCGGTGCCTACGTCGAGGCCGGCGAGCCGCAGGACGTCGTGGGCATGAGCTCACCGACCCCGCTGTCCATCCCGGTGGCCCTCGACCGCTTCGTCCCGCAGGTCGCCGAGGCCGCGGCCACCGCGGCGCAGGACGAGGCCCGCTGAGCGGTCCGCCCCGTCGTACCCGGAGAACGCCACGCCCGTGAGCGGGCAGCACCCCGCAGACCGGCGACACCCCCGCAGATCGGAGAGCAGCCATCGTCACGCCCCTGGGCACCGCCGCCAGCACGCCGCCGACCGACGGCGTGCTGGTCGGTCGTCGCCGGACCTGGGGGCCCCTCGCCGTCGGGCTCGGTGCGGTCGCGCTGGCCGTGGCCGTCTCGGTGGCGGTCGGGTCGCGCACCCTCAGCCCCGGTGAGCTCGTCTCCGGGGTCGACGCCGTGCTCCGTGGCGTGAGCACCGACCCCGCCGGTGCCGTCGTGGCCGCGCGGGTCGACCGCACGATCATCGGTGCCGTCGTCGGCCTTGCCGTCGCACTCTCGGGCGCCGCGATGCAGGGACTCACGCGCAACCCGCTGGCCGACCCCGGCATCCTCGGCGTCAACGCCGGTGCCTCGCTCGCTGTGGTGCTCGGCATCCAGGTGCTGGGCATCGGGTCCTCCGGGGCGTTCGTCTGGCTCGCCCTGGTGGGCGGGGTCGTCGCCGCCGTCGTGGTGTATGCCGTCTCCGCCGCCGCCCCCGGAGGGCCCGCCCCGCTCACCATGGCCCTGGCCGGCGCCGCCCTCACCGCGGGCGGCGTCAGCGTGGTCGCCGGTCTGCTGGTCAGCGACCGCAGCGCGCTCGACACCTTCCGGTTCTGGCAGGTGGGCAGCGTCGCCGGGCGACCGGTGGGCCTGGTGCTCGACGTCCTGCCGCTGCTGGTCCTCTCCCTCCTCGTCGTCGCCCTGTCCGGGCCGGTGCTCAACGCCACGGCGCTGGGCGACGACCTGGAGCGGGCGCTCGGCCAGCGGGTCCACCTGGCCCGCGGGACCGTGGCCCTGGGCGCCGTCGGCCTGGCCGCCTGCGCGGTCGCCCTCGCCGGACCGGTGGGTTTCGTCGGCCTGGTCGTGCCGCACCTCGTCCGCCTCGTCACCGGCCCCGACTACCGGCGCATCCTCATGGGCAGCGCGATCGTCGGGCCGGTGCTCGTGCTGCTGACCGACACCCTCGGCCGGGTCGTCATGCCGCCCTCGGAGATCCAGGTCGGCCTGATGACCGCGGTCCTCGGCGCCCCCGGCCTCATCTGGCTGGTGCGCAGGACGGCCGTGCGATGAGCGTCCACGGCACCCGCTCCGTAGACCGGGCGGAGAGCGCGCCGGCTAGGCCTGCCGCGAGCGCCGCAACCGCCGCAACCGCGGCGACCTCAGCACCCTCAGTGGCCGGTACCGCTGCCCACGCCGTCCCCGCCGAGCACCGCCCCGACCGGATCGAGCAGGTCCGGTCCTCCCGCCGCCAGGCCGGGCGGCGCGGCCGCCTGGTCCTCGGCGGCCTGCTGGTCGCCTGGCTGCTGGCCATGGTCGTGCGGACGCTGCTGGGCGACTTCACGATCACCGTCCCCGACTTCTGGCGCATCCTGCTCGGCACCGGTGAGGTGGCGGGCGGCGCCGAGTTCGTCCTGCTGGACTCCAAGCTGCCGCGCGCCGTGGCGGGCACCCTCGCCGGGGTGGCACTGGGGGCCAGCGGTGCCACCTTCCAGCTCATGGCCCGCAACCCGTTGGCCAGCCCCGACGTCCTCGGACTGACGATGGGGGCGAGCGCCGCGGCCGTCTTCACGCTCGTGGTGCTGGGCGGGTCCGGTGCAGCCGTGACCGTGGCGGCTCTCGTCGGTTCGGCCCTCGTTGCCGTCGCCCTGCTTACGCTCTCCGCCTCCCGCCGGGGCACCGCACCGACCAGGATGATCCTCGTCGGCATCGCCCTGTCGGCGATGCTCACCTCGGTGGTGCACTGGGTGCTGCTGCGCGCGGACATCTACCGCGCGCACGAGGCGATGGTGTGGCTCACCGGCAGCCTGTCCGGCGTGACCTGGCCCCAGATCGGGCTCCTCACGGTGGTCGTCTCGCTTGCCGTCCCGCTCCTGCTCGCCACGGCGCGCGAGCTGCACCTCGTCGAGCTCGGTGACGACGTGGCCGCCGGTGTCGGCGCCGCGCCCGGCACCGTGCGCGCCCGGGCGCTGATGCTGGTCGTCCTCCTCGTCGCGGCCACCACCTCGGTCTGCGGGCCGATCGCCTTCGTCGCCTTCCTCTCCGGCCCGATCGCGCGGCGGCTCCTCGGCGGCCGCGCCTCGATCGGCGCCGCGGCCCTCGTCGGCGCGGTCGTCGTCGTGCTCGCCGACCACGCCGGCGCCTACGCCATGCCCGACGTGAATCTCCCGGTCGGCGTCGTCACCGGCCTCGTCGGCGCCCCGTTCCTCCTGTGGCTCCTCACCCGTGAAAGGGCTTCCTGATGACCTCCACCGCGCTCCGGGCCGAGGGGCTCAGTCTCGGCTACGGCGAGCAGACGATCGTGCACGACCTCGACCTGACCGTCCCCGAGGGCAGGATCACCGCGATCGTGGGACCCAACGGCTGCGGCAAGTCGACGCTGCTGCGCGGCCTGTCGCGCCTGCTGCGTCCCCAGGACGGTCGGGTGATGCTCGGCGACCACGACGTGCACCGGATGCCGACCAAGCAGGTCGCCCGGTCGATGGCGCTGCTGCCCCAGCACCCGGTCGTGCCCGAGGGCATCACCGTCGGCGAGCTCGTCGCCCGCGGCCGTCACCCGCACCACGGGCTGCTGCGCCGCTGGACCCGCGAGGACGACGAGGTCGTGGCCACGTCGCTGGAGCTGACCGGTACCACCCACCTGGTGGGCCGTGAGGTCGCCGAGCTCTCCGGCGGTCAGCGCCAGCGCGTCTGGATCGCGATGGTGCTGGCGCAGCGCACCGACCTGCTGCTGCTCGACGAGCCGACGAGCTTCCTGGACATCGCCCACCAGGTGGAGGTCCTCGACCTGGTGCGCGACCTGTCGGTCGACCGCGGCACCACCGTGGTGATGGTGCTGCACGACCTGGCGATGGCGGCCCGCTACGCCGACCACCTCGTGGCGATGCGGGGCGGGCGCGTCGTGGCCGAGGGCAGCCCGCGCGAGGTCGTCACGGCCGAGACCGTCTGCGAGGTCTTCGGCATCACCTGCCGGGTGCTGTGGCAGGAGGCCACCGGCGACCTGTCGGTCATCCCCCTGGGTCGCCACCGCCCGGTCGGGCACCTGCTCGGAACGGCGGGCTCACCGCGACTCGCGCCGGAGGCCGTCGGGCTCGACGCCGGCACCCGCGAGCAGGCGGAGGCGGACGGACTCGACGCCGGCGCCCGCGAGCAGGCGGAGGCGGTCCGGTGAGCCCCCCCACCACGGAGGTCACGGCCGCTCGGCCCGCGAACCCCGGGCCGCAGGTCGAGCCGGAACACGGGTCGGCCAGCCGGATGGAGCGCGCCGACCACCGGTGCGTGCCCGCGACCGTCCTGGCCACCACGCGTGTGGCGCTTCAGCTGCACCGTCTCACCCTGGCCGTTACCGGGCTGGCGGGGTGGGCACCCCTGGGCCCTGACGAGTTCGTCGGTCTCGTGCTGCCCCGTCCCGGCACGCGGTTGCCCGACCTGTCGGGCATCACCGGCCCCAACCCTCGACCTGTCGTCGCCGCGCTGCCGGAGCCGGTCCGCCCGGACGTGCGGTGGTACACCGTCGCGGACCACCGCCCTGCCCCGGAGTTCCGGGGCGACCGGTCCACGGAGGGAGGCACGACCGAGATCGACGTCGACGTGGTCCTGCACCCGCCCGGGGAGGTCGACGAGGGACCTGGTGCCACCTGGGTACGCCGCGCCCGCCCCGGTGACGAGCTGGCGGTCCAGACCGGCACGACCTGCTACCACCCGCCCGCCACGGCACGGACCCGCCTGGTCGCCGGGGACGAGACGGCATACCCCGCGCTCCGCCGGATCCTGCAGGAGGAGGGCGACGTCGAGCTGCACGCGGTGCTGGAGGTCGACGTGGAGGACGCCCTCCCGCCGCTGCCCCGCCCGCGGCGTGGCAGCGTCGATGTGGTCCTGCGGGAGGGCCGTCCACCCGGAGAGGCGCTGCTGGCGCACCTGCGGTCGGCTGAGCTGCCCGACCTCGACTACGGCTGGGTGGTCGGCGAGCAGGACCTGGCCGCGCGGGTGCGTCGCCACCTGGTCCGGGACAGAGGGCTGGCACGGACGTCGGTGTACTTCTGCGCGTACTGGATCCTGGGACGCCCCCGCGGCTGACCGGCCGGTCGTCCGGGAGCCGGGCCGGGGTCCAGGTACCTGCACTTCCAGGGGAACGGCCTGCCCGTCCGCCGAGGGCCATGGCCAGCCGACGTCAGCCGTCGTGACCGGTCTGTGGCGCAGTCGATCGTGGCCCCCATCAGGGCTTCGATCGACTGCAGGAGATCTCCAGACACTCGCACGACCCCGCAGCTCACGGACGTCCACCCCACGGACGTCCACCACGGACCTCCGGCACGCGGCAGCCCCACAGCCGGCCGCAGCCCGTGCTCAGTCGTCGATCGCCTCGACGCCCTGCGCCTTCAGCTCCTCCAGGCGGGCCTGCATGTGGGCCAGCACCTCGGGCGGATGACCCTCCCAGTCCTCGACCTCGCCGAGGACGCGCACCGGCTCACGGGTGCGGTAGGACCGGGTCGGGTTGCCGGGGAACTTCTTGTCGGTGAGGTTCGGGTCGTCCTCGAACGCGCCCGTCGGCTCCACCCGGTAGACGTGCCCCCTCCCCTCCCCGACGGACAGCTCGGCGCCCCAGACGGCCGCGTCCATGGTCGCGGTGAAGTAGACGTGGTTGGCCACCCGCCGCGAGCCGAAGTTGGACCGCTGGCCCGGCTCGAGCACGTCCCCGACGCGCAGCTCGGCCTTGGTCCCGTGGAAGTACGGGCCCGTCTCGTCCTCGACCGGCACGCTACCGACCCCCTGGTCCCTGCGGATCGAGGACCAGCAGGTCCCCGCCCTCGCCGTCCGACAGCCGCATCCTGGTGCCGGCCACCTCGTAGTGCCGCGCCGCCTCCAGCGCGTCGAAGAACTTCTGCTTCATCGCCATCTGCTCCTCCGTCCCTCCCACCGCCGTCCGTATGACGTCCTCGACCTCGAACGACCCGTCCGCACGCCAGGTGCAGGTCCCGCCGAACCGGTTGACACCAGAGTGCCCGCTGACCTCACCGTCGTCCAGGGTCGTCGTCGGGACCACCTCGGCGTCGTCGGCCCCCGAACCTACTCCCGGTGGTCGTGGAACCATGGAGGGGCGCGGTGCCGTCCGACCACGACTGCGGGCGAGCGTCGACCGCGGAGAGGAGCTCGGGGTATGTCGATCCGTCAGCGGGTGCTCGTCGGGGGCGTGGCGACGCTCGGGGTGGTGGGGGCGAGCGTGGGATGGTTCCTCGCCGAGGCTCCCCAGCACCGGGCGAGCGAGATCCAGCTGGAGGACACCGCCGGGATCATCTCCGAGCCGGACCTCGCGGCCGGGGTGGCGGACGTGCGCTTCCACGAGCCGACCACGGTGGCGGTGTTCACGCACCGCGGCGGCGAGGAGGCGCTCACCGACGACCTCGCCCTCAACGACGCCGTCCTGGAGCACGCCCGGGAGAACCGTACGGACTGGCTCAGCGAGGACGAGCAGCGGTGGGCCGACGGGCTCTACATCTGGGCGGTCGACCCCGAGGGGCGGCTCGTCGGGACCTACTTCGGCGACGACCGGGCGGTCGGCGACGACGCCCAGCTGGCGATCCAGGACGCCACCAAGGAGGACCTGGGGTCGGGGCGGTGGACCGACGGGGCCGTGGTCGGCGTCGAGGAGGCCGCTGGGCGGATGAACGCCCCGTTCATCCGGACCGCCGGCGGTGCGGCCGTCGCCGGGGTCGCCTCGTTGGCGACGCTCGCGGGGGCCGGCACCTGGCTCGGTGTCGGCGTGCACCGTGCCAGGAAGAGCCGTCGCAGCCGGGCGGCCGGCGACACGGCGATGGCCAACGTCGTACGGGACCAGGAGGTGACCGAGCTGCACGCGCGGCTCATCCCGGAGGACTCCCGCTACGGCGGTCTGATGCTGCGGCGCTACGACGACTACAGCCGCGGCGTGCGTGAGCTCACGGAGCTGGGCAACTCGGCCCGCGGCATACCCGAGAAGCACTACGACACACCGGAGGCCGTCGAACGTCTCGCAGCCTACGAGGAGAGGGCGACGTCCCTGGACCAGCTGGACGACGTGATCGCCGACACCGCCGCCTTCCTCAACCGGGACCGCGCGTGGGTGGACGCCTGGCACCGTCAGGTCGCCCCCGTCCGGACGGACCTCGAGGGCGTCGAGGACCTCCTGGGCACCGAGCTGCCCGAGGAGGTGCGCGGCCTGCCCGAGGCGGACCGGTTGCGCACCTTCGCCTCCGACGAGCTCGCCGGGCTGGACCGGCTCCGCGGGGAGCTCGAGCACCGACGGGTCTCGCCCGACGACGCCCTGGACCACCTGCGGGCGACCCGCGACGCGCTGAGCGAGCGGCTCGACGACCTGGCCGGGGCCGTGGCACGGACCTTCGGGGAGGACGAGGACGAGCGAAAGACCCTGGACGAGGCGTGGCGGACCGAGCGTGGCCGGCGCCGTCCCGAGCCGACGATCCTGGCGACGGCCTACCCGACCTGGTCGTGGTTCGGGACCCACTCGTTCCTGTCCGGCTGGTCGGCCGGGAAGGGCGAGGTCGAGCAGTCCCGCTCGGCCGCCACGGGAGGGGCCTCGTCCGGCTACAGCGGGGGCAGCTTCAGCGGGGCCGGCAGCTCGTCCCGCTTCTGAGGGGCGGGCAGCTCGTCACGGTTCGCAGGTGCCGGCAGTCCGCCCGGGCCTCGGCCGGCCCGTGTCCCGGGACGTACACCCCTGGACGTCAGCCCGGGAGGTCCTGGTCCTGCCGCCGACCGTCCTGCGGCCGCCCTGGGGCGCGCCCGATCCCGGCGTCGCGCAGGCCGTGACGCACGCCGAGGCGGACCAGCAGGTAGACGAGGACCAGCGGCAGGAGGTACACCAGCAGGATCACCAGGTGCGAGAGCTGGATGCGCATGCAGGCAACCTAGTCCCTGGCGTCCCACCGCGTCGCCCTCCGTCCGGAGGCGCCCCGGCCGCGTGCGCCGGGATCGGCACAATGGGGCTGCTGACCACCACCCCGAGGAGCCCCGTGTCCCAGGACCACCCCACCATGCGGGCCGTGCGCTTCGACGCGTTCGGCGAGCCGCCCTACGTCACCGAGGTCGAGGTCCCGCGCCCCCGGCCGGACGGCGTCGTCGTCCGGGTCGAGGCGACGGGGGTCTGCCGCTCGGACTGGCACGCCTGGCAGGGCCACGACGACGACATCACCGACCTGCCGCACGTGCCGGGGCACGAGTTCGCCGGAGTCGTGCACGAGGTCGGGGCGGACGTGCGGTCGGTGGCCGTCGGCGACCGCGTCGTGGTCCCCTTCGTCTGCGGGTGCGGCACCTGCGAGGTATGCCGTGCCGGCGCCTCCCAGGTGTGTCCCTCCCAGTGGCAGCCCGGCTTCAGCGGGCCGGGCTCCTTCGCCGAGCTCGTCGCCGTGCCGTGGGCCGACCACAACGTCGTCCACCTGCCCGACGAGATCGGGGCCGACGTGGCGGCGAGCCTGGGATGCCGCTTCGCCACCGCCTACCGCGGCGTCGTCGACGTCGCCCGGGTGACCGAGGGCGAGCACGTGGCCGTCCTCGGCTGCGGCGGGGTCGGGCTGGCGGCGGTCATGGTGGCCCGGTCGCGGCGCGCGCACGTGGTGGCGGTGGACGTCAGCCCGGATGCGCTGGAGCTGGCTCGGGCGGTCGGCGCGGAGGAGACCGTGCAGGTGGACGTCGCCACCGATCCGGGTATGGAGCGCGCCGTCGCCCGGGTGCGTGACCTCGTCCCGGGTGGGGTGGACGTGGCGGTGGACGCCCTCGGCAGCGTCGCGACGGCCCGCGCCGCGACCTCGGTGCTGCGCGTGCGGGGTCGCCACCTGCAGCTGGGACTGATGCCGCCGGTGGTCGTCGCGGACCGGGCGAGCGTCCCGATGCACCTGGTGGTCGCCCGGGAGCTGCAGGTGCTGGGCAGCCACGGGATGGCAGCGGCCGACTACCCGCGGATGCTGGCCGACGTGGTGGCCGGGCGGCTGGAGCCGGAGACGTTCCTGGGGCGGACGATCACGCTGGAGGAGGCACCGGCTGCGCTGGCCGCGATGAGCGGACGGACGACACCCGGGGTGACGATCGTCCGGCCGTGACGAGGTTCGTCTCCAGGGGTGGGCCGCTCCTACCGGTCGCGCAGGACCGCGGCCGTGGCGATCGCAGCGCCGGCGGCCTCGTGACCCTTGTCCTCCTGCGAGCCGGGCAGGCCGGCCCGGTCGAGCGCCTGCTGCTCGTCGTCGCAGGTGAGCAGTCCGAAGCCCACCGGGATCCCGGTGGCGACGGAGACCGAGGTCAGGCCGTCGGTGGCGGCGGAGCAGACGTAGTCGAAGTGCGGCGTCCCGCCCCGGATGACGACGCCGAGGGCCACGAGCGCGTCGTACCGTCCGGACCGGGCGAGCCGGGCCGCCGCGACGGGCAGCTCGAAGCTGCCGGGCACGCGCACCTCGTCGACGTCGGTGACCCCGGCCTCGGCCAGGGCCCGCCGGGTGCCGTCCAGCAGCCCGTCCATGACCACGGTGTGCCAGGACGCGGCGACCACGGCCACCCGCATCCCCCGGCCGTCGGCCTCCACGGTGGGGGCTCCGCTGCCGCTCATGTCCTGCTCCTCGTGTGCTCGGGGGTGGGGTGGGGCTCGTCCTCCGCCCCCGGTGGGGGCGTGCGGTCCAGCTCTCGGCGGTGGGCGACGAGCTGCTCGATGGTCAGCACCGGCAGGTCGTGCTCGGCCCCCAGGGCCAGCACCTGGGTCGTGCGCAGCATCTCCCCCTCGTCGTCGACGAGCTCGGCGATCGCCGCCACCGGCGTCAGCCCGGCCAGGACGCACAGGTCGACCGCAGCCTCCGTGTGGCCACGCCGCGCGAGCACCCCGCCCGGTCGGGCCCGCAGCGGCACGACGTGGCCAGGTCGGCGCAGGTCCGTGGCGACCGTGGAGGGGTCCCCGAGGGCGGCCACGGTGCGGCACCGGTCGGTGGCGCTGATCCCCGTGGTGACTCCCTCGGCGACGTCCACCGTGATGGCGTACGCCGTACGCAGCGCGTCCTCGTTCTGCTCCACCATCGGCGGCAGGCCCAGCCGGTCCGCCCAGTCGGCGGGCATCGGCGCGCACAGGTAGCCCGAGGAGTGGCGGATCGTCCAGCCCGTCCACCGGGGCGTGATCGTCTGCGCGGCCAGGACGACGTCCCCCTCGTTCTCCCGGTCGACGTCGTCGAGCACCAGCACCGGAAGCCCCGCCCGCAGGGCAGCCAGGCCCTGGTCGACCGACGACAGCCCGGGCACGACGACCTGGCTGCTCATGACGGCACCTCGACGTCCACGCTGTCCGTCGCCGCGTCCGCACGGTCCGTTCCCGCCGAGGAACGACCCGCCGCAGTGTCCGGGGCGAGCAGCCGCTCGACGTACTTGGCGAGCACGTCCACCTCGACGTTGACCTCGTCCCCGGGCTGACGGGCGCCCAGCGTCGTCAGCTCCAGCGTGGTCGGGATGAGGCTGACCTCGAAGGCCTCCTCGTCGAGCGCGGACACGGTGAGGGACACCCCGTCGAGGCAGACCGAGCCCTTGTGCACGACATACCGGGCGAGCTCCGGCGGAAGCGCGAACCGGACCACCTCCCACCGGTCCCCCGGAGTGCGCGAGAGCACCCGGGTGGTCCCGTCGACGTGACCCTGCACGATGTGGCCGCCGAGGCGGGCGTCGACCCGGACCGCCCGCTCGAGGTTGACCGGGTCACCCTCCGTCAGCCGGCCCAGCGTGCTGCGCGCCAGGGTCTCGGCCATGACGTCGGCCGCGAATCCGTCGTCCAGGACCTCGGTCACGGTCAGGCAGACGCCGTTGACGGCGACGGAGTCGCCGTGCGCCAGGTCGGGGACCACGGTCGGTCCGTGGACCTCGACGCGGCTGCTGTCCTGTGCGTCGGTACGGCGGGCCAGGCGGCCCAGCTCCTCGACGATGCCGGTGAACATGGCGCTCCTTCAGGAGGTGGAGGACGGGGTGAGCGTCCGGTCGGTGGCGTGGGTCGGGGCGGGGTCGGTGCCGAGCGGCGCGGGGTCGGCGTGCCCCGGCGCGGGGCCGGCGGGACGGTCGGGGCGGGCGGAGACCGGGACGAGGGAGAGCCGCAGGTCGGGGCCCACGCGGGCCACGTCGCGCAGCTCGAGGCGGGCGGCGTCCTCGATCGAGCCGATGCCCAGGTCCCCCACTCCGGGCGGTCCGGCCCCCAGCAGCGCGGGCGCCAGGTAGACGAGCACCTCGTCGACGCATCCGGCCCGCCAGAAGGCGGCCGCCAGGGCGGGCCCGCCCTCCAGCAGCACCCGGTGGACGCCGCGTCGGGACAGCTCGGCCAGCACCTCGTGCGGGTCGTGGGTGCGCAGGTGGAGGAGCTCGCCGGCACCCGAGCGCAGCCTCGCCCCGGCGGGTACGTCCCGCCGACCCACGACCACCCGCAGGGGCTGGTCGGGCAGCAGCTCGCCCTGGGGCGTGCGCGCGGTCAGGCTGGGGTCGTCCCGCAGGGCGGTGCCGGTGCCCACGACCACGGCGCCGACCGTGGCGCGCAGCAGGTGGGCGTCGGCCCGGGCCTCGGCGGAGGTGATCCAACGGCTGGAACCGTCGGCGGCGGCGACCCGTCCGTCGAGGGTGGTGGCCATCTTCCACACCACGACGGGTCGACCGGCCCGGGCGGCCGCGGTCCAGTCCGCGACCAGCGCCCCGGACGCCGGGTGCTCCTGGTGGGTGACCTCGATCCCGCTGTCCCGCAGCACCTCCGCACCCCCGGCGGCCCGCGGGGTGGGATCGGGCACGGCATACACGACCCGGGTGACGCCGGCCCGGAGCAGCGCGCCCGTGCAGGGACCCGTGCGCCCGTGGTGGGCGCAGGGCTCGAGGGTGACGTATGCCGTGGCGCCCCGCGCGCGCTCCCCCGCGTCGGCGAGCGCCTCGACCTCGGCGTGCGGCGTCCCTGCTCCGCGGTGGTGACCTTGACCCACGAGCGTCCCGCCGGGGGCGACCAGCACGCAGCCGACCCGGGGGTTGGGGTCGTGGGCGGGACCGTGGAGGGCCACCGCGACGGCGTGGTCCAGCCAGTCGGTGTCGGTGCTCATCCGGGTGTCCTCCGTCGTCGGTCAGGTCCGGGACGAGGGGGACGACGGCAGAGGACCGGGGGCCGGGGGGCGGTCGAGGAGCGACCGCCCACGCCGACACGTGGTCCACCGCGCGCTGCCTCCCATCCGGACTCTCACCGTCGGTCCTGGAGTTTCACCAGGTCAGCCGACCGCTGGCTGCGGCCGGTTCGCGGACTGTCACCGCCGGCTCGGACTTTCACCGACCCCGGAGCGCGTGTGCTCTACCCCTCCACGGTATCAGGACGGGGAAAGGTCGCAGTAGGACGGAGGACGGGTGGCGGGAGGACGAGGGCAGCAGCACGGGTGGCAGGAGGACGGGGCAGCAGCACGGGTGGCAGGAGGACGGGTGGTCGGGAGGCAGCAGGACGAGGAGGGGGCGGGCGACCCTGTTCAGGCGACCCGCAGCCGGACCGCCCGCACGAGGAGACCGCTGCCAAGGACCGCGGTCCCCACCAGCACCGCCATGACCGGCAGGGTCAGCACGAGGACGACGCAGCCCAGGGCACCCACGGCCTGCAGGACCCGCGGGAAGCGGCGGTGCTCCCCGTCCTGGGTCCACGCGGAGACGTTGGCGACCAGGTAGTAGAGCAGGACACCGAAGGAGGAGAAGCCGATCGCCCCGCGCAGGTCGACGGTCAGGACCAGCAGGACGACGACGACGGCCAGCGCGACCTCCGCGCGGTGGGGCACGTGGTGACGCGGGTGCACGGCGGACAGCCACCGGGGCAGGTCGTCCTGCCGGGCCATCGCCAGCGTGGTCCGGCCGATGCCGGCGATGAGCGCCAGCAGCGCGCCGAGCGAGGCGGCGGCCCCGCCGATGCGCACCACGACCCCGGCCCGGTCCCAGGTGCTCGCGGCGACGACGTCCGCCAACGGGGCGGCCGAACCCGCCGTCCCCTCCGCGCCCAGGACCGCGAGGAGGGTGACAGCGACCGCGGCGTAGACGAGCACCGCCCCGCCCAGGGCGAGCTGGATGGCCCGGGGGATCGTCCGGGCGGGGTCGCGCACCTCCTCCCCCATCGTGGCGATGCGGGCGTAGCCGGCGAAGGCGAAGAAGAGCAGGCCGGCCGACTGGAGGATCCCGTACCAGGACAGGCCGCCCCCCGCACCCAGGCCGGTCGCCCCGTCCACCCCGGTCGCGCCGCCCACCCCGGTCGCGCCGCCACCGTCCGACCCGGCCCCCACCCCGGGGGCTGTGCCGGTCGGCAGGACCCTGGTCCAGTCCGGGTCGCCCCCGACCAGCCCGGCGAGCACCACCACGCCGAGCGCCGTCAGCACGACCGTGACGATGATCCGGGTCAGGCCGGCGGTCCGGGTCACGCCGTGGTAGTTGACCGCCGCCAGCGCCACCACCGCCGCCGCGGCGACGGGTCGCTCCCAGCCCGGCGGCGCGGCATACGCCGCGAAGGTCAGCGCCATCGCGGCGCAGCTGGCGGTCTTGCCGATGACGAAGCCCCACCCGGCGGCGAAGCCCCACCAGTCGCCGAGCCGTTCGCGGCCGTAGACGTAGGTGCCGCCGGACGTCGGGTACTGGGCGGCGAGCTGGGCCGAGGAGGTGGCGTTGGCGTAGGCGACGAGCGCGGCGAGGGCCAGCCCCACGAGCAGTCCGGCACCGGCCGCCTGGGCAGCGGGGGCGAAGGCGGCGAACACCCCCGCGCCGATCATGGAGCCCAGGCCGATGACGACCGCGTCCCTCGTGCCCAGCCGTCGGGCCAGCGTCGGTCGGGTGCTCACCGGCTGCTCCTGGGGGGGGTGACGTGGGCCCGGGCGCACGGCTCCATCCTGGCACGCTCCTAGACTGTGGACATGTCACCCACCGCCCTGTCCGTGCTCGACCTGCTGCCCGTCCGCTCCGGGCAGTCCACCGCTCAGGCCCTCGACGCGGCCCGTTCGCTCGCCGTCGTGGCCGACCGCGGCGGGGTGACCCGCTACTGGCTGGCCGAGCACCACAACACGATGTCGGTGGCCTCGACCAGCCCACCGGTGGCGGTCGGGATGCTGGCTGCGGCGACGGAGCGGATGCGGGTCGGCTCCGGCGGGGTGATGCTGCCCAACCACGCCCCGCTGGCGGTGGCGGAGCAGTTCGCGCTGCTGGAGGCGGCATACCCCGGTCGGATCGACCTCGGGATCGGGCGGGCCCCCGGGACCGACCCCGTGACCAGCTGGGCCCTGCGCGCGGGGCAGTCGGACGCCGATGCGGTGCAGCGGTTCCCGGAGTACGTCCAGCAGGTGATGGCGTTCATGGACCCCGAGGGCGCCGCCGTGCAGATCGGGCAGCGCCAGCACGCGATCCGCGCGACGCCGCTGGCCCGCACGGCCCCGCCGGTGTGGCTGCTGGGCTCCTCCGACTACTCGGCGCGGCTGGCGGCCGAGCTCGGGCTGCCCTACGTCTTCGCCCACCACTTCGCCGGGCGCGGGACGGCCGCGGCGCTGGAGCTCTACCGGTCCGGCTTCGCCGGCCCCGGCGAGCCGCGGACCTTCCTCACCGTCAACGCCGTGGTCGCCGACTCCCGCGAGGAGGCCGAGCGGCTGGCGCTGCCGTTCCACCTGATGATGGCCAGCCTGCAGGCGCCGGGCCCGCTGCGGATGCGGCCGCTGCTGACGGTGGACGAGGCGCTCGAGGAGCCGCTGCCGATCCCGCAGCCGGCCTTCGACGCCGTCACCGACCCCTGGCTGCTCGGCACCGCCGACGAGGTGGCCGACCAGGTGCGGGAGCTCGCCGGGCAGTTCGGCGTGGACGAGGTCATGGTCCAGCCGGTGGCGGGCGCGTATGCCGCCGAGCAGCTGGACCGGGACGTGCACCGTGAGCGCACGGTGGGTGATCTGGCGGCGCGCCTGGTCTGAGCCGGGCAGCGTGATCCACCTGCCCCGCAGCGTGGCTGCCCCCCCTCCCCCCCCCGGTACCGCGGGATCCCGGGCCCGCAGCATGGCTGACCCCCTCGGCGCAGCGGGATCCACGGGTCCCGCAGCCTCGTGGTCGCACGAGCGCACGAGTTGTTCCGAAGGATCCAGGGCGAGCCCAGGATTCCGGCCGAACAACCCGTGCACTCGTTCGGCTCGCTTCCCGCTGCTGGCTTCCCGCAGACAGGGTTCGGCGAGCGCCCGGGGACAGTGCAGCGTGCGGCCCAAACGGGGCAGCAGGCGGCGGACGTGGGCGGGTGCGTGGCGGTAGGAGGTCGACGATAGTTGACTTGTCACATAATATCCCGCTACCGTTGAGGCGAATCCCCGCACCACCCGATCTTCAAGGAGCTCCCCCATGGGTCTGTTCGACTGGTTCAAGAAGTCCGACACCGCCGCCTCGACGTCGTCGTCCTCGTCTCCGTCCACGACCACGGCCCCCGCCGTGACCTCCTCGGCGCCGGCCACCGAGTCCTCCGTCCCGGCCGCCCCGGCGAGCGAGACGCCGGCCGCCGCCCAGCTCGACGGCACCTGGACGCTCGACCCGAGCCACAGCAGCCTGGGCTTCGTCGCCCGGCACGCGATGGTGACCAACGTGCGCGGCACCTTCGACGAGTTCCAGGGCAGCGGCGTGGTCGACACCACCGACCTGTCCGGCTCCCACGCCACCGTGGTCATGAAGGCCGCGAGCATCAACACCGGCTCCGAGGACCGCGACGCCCACCTGCGGTCGGCCGACTTCTTCGACGTCGAGACCTACCCCGAGGTGCGCTACACCACGACCTCCGTCGAGCGCGTCGACGAGGAGACCTTCCGCCTCGACGGTGAGCTGACGATCAAGGACGTCACCCGTCCCCTGTCGATCGAGCTCACCTCCACCGGCCTGGCCCAGGACCCCTTCGGCAACCTGCGCGCCGGCTTCGAGGGTGAGACCAGCATCAACCGCAAGGACTGGGGCCTGGTGTGGAACGCCGCCCTGGAGACCGGTGGCGTCCTGGTCAGCGAGAAGATCAAGCTCGTCCTCGACATCTCCGCGATCAAGTCCGTCTGACGGAACGACCGGCCGCGCCCCCCGCGCGCGGCCAGGCTCGCCGGATCGCCGGCCACGAAACGGGTGGGGCTCTGTGGAGCCCCACCCGTTCGTCATGTCCCGGTCGTCATGAGCGTTCGTCGTGTGCCGGTCGTCATGAGCGTTCGTCGTGTCCCGGTCCTCATGAGCGCGTCGGCGGGCGGCGGGGCCCGGTGGCCTGGGAGCGGAGGTCCTCCCCCGTCGGCACGTCCTGGTGCTCCTCGGCCGTCGCGGTGCCCAGGTGCGCCAGGTGTGCCGACCGCTCGGGATCTCCGCCGCGCCGGGTGGCGTAGAGGCTCGTGGCGGTGACGAGCGCGAGGACCCCGACGATGACGAGCAGCGAGGCCAGGGTCGGCACCTCGGGCACGCCGGGCCAGATGCCGTGCGCCCAGTGCAGGACGAGCTTGACGCCGATGAAGCCGAGGATGGCCGCCAGGCCGTAGCCCAGGTGGACGAGCTTGCTGAGGGCGCCCTGGAGCACGAAGTACAGGGCGCGCAGGCCCAGGAGCGCGAACGCGTTGGTCGCGAAGACGAGGAACGGGTCGCCGGTGATGCCGTAGACGGCCGGCACCGAGTCCACCGCGAAGACGATGTCGGTGGCGAAGATGGCCACCACCACCACCGCCAGCGGCGTGAGCGCGCGACGCCCGCCCTCGCGGACGACCAGCCGGGTGCCGCGGTAGTCCTCGGTGACGGGGACGAACCGCCGAAGCAGGCGCACCGAGCGCATCGAGGAGACGTCCAGGTCGTGGTTGCCACCTCTGAGCTGGTCGCGGAGCACCTTGACGGCGGTCGCCAGCAGGATGGCCCCGAACAGCAGGAACGCCCAGGTGAAGTTGGCCAGCACGGCCGCGCCGAGGGCGATGAAGATCGCCCGCAGCACCAGGGCCGCGGCAATACCGAAGAGCAGGACCCGCTGCTGCAGCTCCTTGGGCACGGCGAAAGCTGCCAGCAGGAGCATGAAGACGAACAGGTTGTCCACGGACAACGACTTCTCGACCAGGTAGCCGGTGAGGTACTCCAGCCCGGTGGTGGAGCCGAAGCGGGTCCAGACGTAGGCACCGAACGCCAGCGGCAGCGCGATGTAGAAGACGCTCCAGCCCACCGCCTCCCGCATCGAGACCTCGTGCGGCTTGCGCGTCAGGGCGAAGTCCAGCGCGAGCAGCGCCAGGACGGCCGTCACGGTCACGGCCCACAGACCGGGCGTGGCGACGGTGGAGATGGCCGACGGGGCGTCGGCAGCAGCGATGAAGAGCATGGGGCGGGGGCCTCTCGGTCAGATCAGGACGATCGGATCGAGGTCTCCTTCACCCGGGCCACGGGCCGCCGTCCGAGACGCGTGCGCGTCGTAGTGACCGGAACGGCGCTGGGAAGTACTCCCCTCGCTGACGACGATGGTAGGGCATGCGCGACCTGGAGCACATCGCGCACCTGCGGACAGCCGGGCGCCAACCCGTCAGCGAACCATCGGGACGGCCCCCGTCAGTAGACGATCGAAAAGACCCAGACCGCCAGGGTCATCACCGTGATCGTCACCAGGACGATGCCGATGAGGTTGAGCCACAGGCCGCCCTTCATCATCTGCGGAATCGTCACGTAGCCGGAGCCGAACGCGATCGCGTTGGGTGGGGTGGCCACCGGCAGCATGAACGCGCAGGTCGCGGCGAGCGCGACCGGGATGACGAGCAGCATCGGGTCGACGCCGATGCCCAGGGCGACGCCGCCGGCGACCGGCAGGAAGGTCGCCGCGGTCGCGGTGTTGCTCGTGAGCTCGGTCAGGAAGATGATCCCGGCGGCGAAGACGACCACGAGCAGCACGACCGGCAGCCCGCCGAGACCCTCGGCCTGGGTGCCGATCCACTCGGTCAGGCCGGAGTCGCCGAACTGCGCCGAGAGCGCCAGGCCGCCGCCGAAGAGGAGCAGCACGCCCCAGGGCAGCTGGACCGCGCTCTCCCAGTCGAGGAGCCGGACACCGCGGGCGGCGCCCGCGGGCAGCAGGAAGAGCAGCAGCGCCACGGCCATCGCGATGCCGGCGTCGCTGATCGGGGGCTCGTCCCAGATGAGCGGGACGGTCACCCAGGCGAGCGCGGCGAGAATGAACAGGCCCAGCACCCGGATCTCTCCCTGGGACATGCCACCGAGCTTGGCGACCTCCTCGTCCATCAGCTTTCGCCCGCCGGGGATCTCGTCGATCTCGGGCTTGAAGAGCACCTTGGTCAGCAGGAACCAGCAGATCACCAGGAAGATCACCGCGAGCGGGACCCCGACCAGCATCCACTGGCCGAAGCCGATGGTGATGTCGTGGTTCTCGGCGAGGTAGCCCACCATCAGCGTGTTGGGCGGGGTGCCGATGATCGTGCCGAGGGAGCCGATCGAGGCGGCGTAGGCGATGCCGAGCATGAGCGCGGTGCCGAAGTTGGACTCGATGACGGCGTCCTTGACCGCCTTCGACTGCAGGTCGGGCTCGCCGTCGGCGTCGACGGGGACGTCCGTGCCCGCGCCCCGCTCGGCTCCCTCGCCGGCGACCGCCGGAGCACCGACCTTCTCGCCGAGCGTCGTCACGAGCATGAGCACCGAGACGCCGATCGGCAGCATCATCACGGCCGTGGCCGTGTTGGAGACCCACATCGACAGGAAGCCCGTGGCGATCATGAACCCGGCCACCACCATCGCCGGGTTGGTCCCCATCGCCCGCACCGTGACCAGGGCGATGCGCCGGTGCAGGTTCCAGCGCTGCATGGCCAGCGCCAGCATGAAGCCGCCCATGAACAGGAAGATGATGTTGTTGCCGTAGGACGCGCCGACGTCGTTGACGCTGGCCTCCCCCAGGACCGGGAACACCACCAGGGGCACGAGCGCGGTCGCCGGGATGGGCAGCGCCTCGGTCATCCACCAGATGCCCATGAGCACGGCGACCGCCGCGGTGAGCTTGGCGGGGTGGGCGACGTCGCCCATGAGCAGGTAGATGATGACGGCGGCGACCAGTCCGGCCGCCAACCCGCCCCAGCGGACCTTGTTGGCCCGGGGCTCCAGCCCGGGGTCCCGCTCGCCCGGGGACTGCTGCTCGATCTCGGCGCCGCGCTCCGGATCGGGGTCGAACCTGCGCAGATGGTCGCCGGGAACCGGCGGTGGCTGGTGGCTCATGGTGGGATCCTCTCCCCCTCGTCGCGGACCGGTCGTGCTCACGCTACCGCCGGACGCCCCACCAGCAACCGGAGAACCACCAGGGACAGGACGACGGACACGGCGACGAAGCCGACCACCCCCGTCCAGCCCCGGGCCTCGAAGGCCAGCCCGCCGGCCCACCCGAGGAGGCTGGAGCCGCCGTAGTAGGAGAGGTTGTAGAGCCCGGTCGACTGCGCCCGCGCCGTCACCGCCCGCGCACCCGCCCACCCCGAGGCCACCGAGTGCGCCCCGAAGAACCCGGCCGTCATCACCAGCAGGCCCAGCAGCACCAGCCACAACGGACCGCCCAAAGTGACCAGCAGGCCGGCGAGCATGACGAGCACGGAGGCGACGAGCACGGCATACCTCCCGTGGCGCGCCGCGAGCGCCCCCGCCCGCGGTGCCGAGACCGTGCCCGCCAGGTAGGCCAGGAAGACGAGCCCGACCGCCCACGCCGGCAGCAGGTAGGGCGCGGCCACCAGCCGGAACGCCAGGTAGTTGTAGACGGCGACGAACCCGCCCATGAGCAGGAAGGCGACCAGGTACAGGCCCAGCAGGGCCCGGTCCTGCAAGTTCGTCAGCACCCGCCGGGTGCGGTCGAGGAACGTCTCGCCGCGGACGCGGACGAACCGACGCTCGCGCGGCGCCAGCAGCACGAACCCGACCGCGGCGACCGCCGCCATCGCCGACACGGTCGTCATCCCCATCCGCCAGGACGTCAGGTCCGCGACGGGGGTGGCCACGAGGCGGCCGATCAGACCGCCGACCGTCGTCCCGCCGACGAACCAGCCGGCGGCGACCGCTGCCGACCGCGCGTCGACCTCGTCGTTGAGGTAGGCCATCGCCAGCGCCGGCACGCCACCCAGGAACGCCCCCTCCAGCAGCCGCATGAGCAGGACCAGCTCGAAGGTCGGCGCCCACGCGGACGCCAGGCCGAGGACCGTCGCGCCGACGACCGCGGCGACCATGGCGCGCAGGCGGCCGTACCGGTCCCCCACGAAGGACCACGGCACGACCGCGAGCGCCAGCCCCAGCGTGGCGGCGGAGACGGCGAGCGCGGCCCGGTCGGCGGTGGTGCCCAGGTCGGTGGCGATCTGGGGCAGCACGCCCTGGGGCGAGTAGAGCTGGGCGAAGGTGGCCACCCCCGCCAGGACGAGGGCGGCGAGCAGACGTCGGTATGCCGTGCTGCCGCGGGCGTGCCCGGGGTGCCCGGGCGTCGGGGGGTGGGGTCGGATCACCGAGGACCTACCCGGTCGCGGCCGGGGCGGGGTCGAGGAGCTGCTGGAGGGACTCGAAGGCGGTCGGCTCGATGACGTACCAGGTCTGTCGGCCGTCCCGGGTGCGGGTGAGGAAGCCCGTGTCGTGCAGGACCCCCAGGTGGTGGGAGACGGTCGGTTGGCTCAGGCCCAGGTGGTCGGCGAGGTCCTTGGTGGTGGTGCGGGCGCCGGCGCTGGTGCGGATCCGGCCGAGGATGCGCAGCCGCACCGGGTCGCCCAGCGTCCGCAGGGTCCGGGCGAGCAGCTCGGCGTCCGGGCCGTCGAGCTCTCCGGCGAGGACCGGGGAGCAGCAGAGGTCCCGCAGCCGCGCAGCCGGGTCCGGAACGTCCTCGGCGTCCGGCCGGCTCGCGGAATGAGTTGACACGGATCCACCTTTCATAGACAGTCATCTAATCATTAGATAGACATCTATGCAAAGGAGCTCCCGATGTCCATCCCGTCCTCCCATCTTCTCCTGCGGGTCCTCGAGCGGGTCACCGACACGGTCGAGGCCACCTGGCCGTACCTGGTCATCAGCGTCCTGCTGGCCTCGGCGATCCAGGTCTACGTCGGCACCGACCGCCTCGGCGGGTGGCTGCGGAGCAGCACCCCGGTCGCGGTGCTGGGCGCCGTGGCGCTGGGTGCGCTCACCCCCTTCTGCTCGTGCGGCACCATGGCCGTGGTCCTGGGGTCGCTGGTCGCGTCGGTCCCCTGGGCACCGGTCGTGGCGTTCCTGGCGTCCTCCCCGCTGACCAGCCCCGGTGAGTACGCCTGGTCGGTCGGGCTCTTCGGGCCGGGCTTCGCCACGACGTTCCTCCTCGCCGCGGTCGGCGTGGGGCTGCTGGGCGGCGGCGCGGCCTGGGTGCTGGAGCGGCACGGCTGGCTGGCCGGCCAGGCGAGGGTCGCTCCCGCGCCGGTACGCACAGAGCTGCCGGCTCAGGAGCCCGCCCGGGTGGCGGAGCACGGGCGGGAGGCCGAGCCCGCACGGGTGGCGGAGCACGCACGGGTGGCCGAGCCCGCGCTGGCGACAGCCGGCGGAGGGTGCGGGGCAGCAGGCGCGCCGACGGGCGCGACGGCATACCTCCCCGAGGGTGGTGACCCGCAGAGCTGCGGCGTCGACGAGGTCGCTGCGGCCCCACGCTGGGACCGGCACCGGGAGTTCGCGCGCGTCGTGCTCGCCAACGGTCGGCGGCTGACGGTCTACTTCCTGGCGTTCGCGACCCTGGGTTACTTGCTGATCGAGCTGGTGCCGTCGTCGGTCTTCGAGCAGCACCTGGGCGACGGCAACGCGCTGACCGCCGTGCCGCTGGCCGCCCTCCTTGGCGTGCCGGTCTACCTCAACACCGACGGCTCCCTGCCGCTGGTCGCCTCTCTGATGGACGGTGGCATGGGGGTGGGTCCGGCGCTGGCGTTCCTCGTCACCGGCGCCGGCACGAGCGTCGGGGCGGTGACCGGGATGCTGGTCGTGGCCCGCTGGCGGGTGGTCGCGCTCGTGGTCGGCACGCTGCTGGTCTCCGCGTGCCTCACCGGGTGGCTGGCGCCGCTGTGGCTGACCTGACCGGTGCCCGACAGACCGTCAGGAGCATGATGGAACCATGATCTGGTTCTGGACCGCGCTCCTCGTGGTGGGTCTGGCCCTGCTGGCGTACACGCTGGTGAGGGTGCTGGCCGGTGGAGCCGCCGACCGCCCTGCCGGTCACGGATCGCCGGGCGGGCAGGACCGGGGGGACGTCACCCGTGCCGGGCTGCCGGCCACGTCCCGGGCGCGGGCGATCCTGGACGAGCGCTACGCCACCGGAGAGCTCACCACGGAGGAGTACGAGCACCGTCGGGCCGTGCTGGCCCGGGGGGAGGGCGGGTCGTGAGGCCGATCAGTCGCCGCACCGCGCTGACCATGGGTGGCCTGGGGGTGGTGAGTTCCGTCGTGGGCGGGACGGGACTGTGGCGCGAGCTGTCCGGACCCGGTGGTGACGGGATCCTGAAGGGTGCCGTCAGCGGTGGCGGTGGCGCCGACGAGCTGGTGGAGCCCGAGGTGCTGGCCAGCAGCGACGGTCGGCTGGAGGTGACGCTGCAGGCGCGGTTCGGCACGCACGAGGTCGCCGGCCAGTCGGCCAGGACGATGGGCTACAACGGTGGCGTGCCGGGCCCGACGCTGCGGCTGCGGCCCGGGGACCTGCTGCGGATCGAGCTGGACAACGAGCTGGACCACGTCACCAACCTGCACGTGCACGGGCTGCACGTCACTCCCGAGGGGATGGGTGACGACGTCTTCGTGGAGGTCGGTCCTGGGGAGAGTCACCAGTACGAGTACCGGCTGCCCGAGGACCACCCGCCGGGCGTGTACTGGTACCACCCCCATCACCACGGCACCGTGGCCGACCAGCTGTTCGCCGGGCTCTACGGGGCCATCGTCGTGACCGAGGAGGAGGACGACCCGCCGGCCGTCGACCGGGAGCGGATCCTGGTCATCTCCGACATCACCCTGGCCGACGACGGGTCCGTGGTGGGCCCCTCGATGCCGGAGCGGATGATGGGCCGCGAGGGTGAGCTGGTCCTGGTGGACGGCCAGCTCGAGCCCCTGCTGCGCGGACGGGCCGGCGAGCGGGAGCGCTGGAGGGTCGTCAACGTCTGCTCCTCGCGCTACCTGTCGCTGCGCCTGGTGGGCCAGGACGTCACGGTGGTGGGCCGGGACGTGGGCCGCCTGTCCGCGCCCGTCGCCCTGGAGGAGGTCGTGCTGGCCCCCGGCAACCGGATGGACCTGCTGGTCGACCTGGCGCAGGGCGGGGCCGAGCTGGTCGCCGTGCCCGTGGACCGGGGCCAGATGATGGGCGGGATGATGGGCGGCGGCGCCGGCCCCGAGGACGCCGAACGGGTCCTGGCGCGCCTGGAGGTCGGGCGGGGCGGCGGGTCGAGCGCCGGTGGGTCCGGCAGCGGCACCGCCGGTGGGGCTCCTGGTCCCGACGGACCGCTGGCAGACCTGCGCGAGGCCCGCGTCGACCGGCGCCGGGAGCTGACCATGGAGATGTCCATGGGCGGGATGATGGGTCCGGGCATGGGTGACGAGGAGCGGGGTCCGGGCATGGGTGGCGGGGGCCGGGGCCCGGGCGGCGGAGGTCGCGGTGGCGGACCCGGCGGGATGATGGACTTCACCATCGACGGGCGGTCCTTCGACGTCGACCGCGTCGACCAGGAGGTCCGGCTGGGCACCGTGGAGGAGTGGACGATCGGCAACGTCGGTCCCCTGGACCACCCGTTCCACCTGCACGTGTGGCCGATGCAGGTCATGGACGTGGACGGACGCCGCCCCCCGGACCCGCTGTGGCTGGACGTGGTGAACGTCCCCGCCGAGGGCAGCGTCACCGTGCGGATCAGGTTCGCCGACTTCGGCGGGCGGACCGTGTACCACTGCCACATCCTCGACCACGAGGACCTCGGGATGATGGGCACGATCCTCGTCGAGTGACCCTGCCGATCAACAGCTGATCCGACCACCACCGGAAGGAGACATCATGTACGGCGACGGATGGGGCATGGGTATGGGCATGGGCTGGATGTGGCTCGTGTGGCTCCTGGTCATCATCGCCGTCGTCGCCCTCGTGGCGCTGCTGGTCCGCTCCGTCGGCGACCGGGCCCGCACGCGTGGGCCGGTCGAGCAGCCACCCCCGCAGCCACCCCCGCAGCCACCGGCGCACGAGGCCGACGAGGCGAGCGCCTCCGGCGGGGGGTCCGCGGCGCGCCGGATCCTCGACGAGTGCTACGCCCGCGGCGAGATCGACGAGCAGGACTACCAGGAACGACGCCGACGCCTCGCCGAGCCCGACGACTGAGAGCGACCTAGCCTGACGGTGCACCCGCTGAGGCGCACCCCTGACCGCACCACCGGTGACCCCCCTGAGGAAGGACCCGCATGTCCACCCCGCACGAGCAGCACGACCAGTCCCACGAGTCCTCACCCCACGAGCAGTCCGACCAGTCCCACGAGCAGTCCGCGCAGGACCAGCACAAGAAGCACGAGCGCAAGATGTACCTCATCTTCGCCGCGATGATCACCACCTCGACGGTGACGATGTTCCTGCTGACCTACACCAACACGTGGACCTGGGCGCACGTGACGTTCAGCGAGATGCGGGTGTACATGGCCCTCATCATGGGCTCGGCCATGGCCATCATCATGCTGGCGTTCATGTGGGGAATGATGTACAAGAACGTCGCGGTCAACCTCGCCATCATGGCGGGTGCGCTCGTCCTGGGCCTGACCGCGCTGTGGCTGGCCCGCTCGCAGACCTTCGTCGACGACCAGGCCTACATGGACGGGATGATCCCCCACCACTCGATCGCCATCCTCACCAGCGAGCGTGCCGACATCGACGACGTGCGCGTGCGCGAGCTGGCCGACGAGATCATCGAGGCCCAGCGCAAGGAGATCGCCGAGATGAAGTGGCTCGTCGACGACATCGAGGAGAACGGCGTCGTGACCTCCTCGGAGGAGGCCGAGCAGCGCCCGGTGCCCGAGCTCACCCCCTGACGCTCACCGAGGAAGGTGTCGTCCAGTTTGCCCGGATGCCACGGAGCGTGACCTGCGGAAACGTCGTGAGGGCCTGTGCAAACCGGACGAGACCTCAGCGCAGACCGCAGGAGCCCTGAGCACGCACCGCCGCAACGAGACACCAGCACACCGCATCAGACCTCAGCACGCACCGCCGCAACAAGACACCAGCACACCGGACGGACCTCGCCCAGACCCGACGAAGCCTCAACCGGCGCCCAGCAGCCGCCGCCAGCTGCGGACCGCCGAGCCCTCGGCCAGGTGCCCCACGAGGTCGTCGGCCGCGGCGGTGAGCGCGTCGTCGTCCATCGGGCCGAGCGCGTCGAGGATGAAGAGCGCCGTGGTCGTGCCGTCGTGCAGCTGGGTGCGGCGGGCCTGACGCCAGTTCCACCGTCGGCAGGTCACGCCGGCGTCGTCGGTCCACACGACCTCGCCGGGCTCGGGATGCTCCACCACCGCCTCCCCCTCCGCCGTCGCGTCGAACGGCTCGGTCCCCGTCGCCCGCAGCAGCCGGGGCGGACCGGCGTACCGGTCCAGGTCCTCCCCGCCCAGCGGCAGCTGGTGCAGCACCGACACCGCGTTGTAGACGTCCGTCAGCCGGTTGACCCGCGGCAGACCCTGGGGCGCGCGACGGGTCAGCGCCTCCAGGCTGTTGCGGGTGCGCTGGGGCTTGGCCCCGAAGGCGCGGTAGGCCTCGCGCCACGCCGCCACGTGCGGCAGCGCGTCGACCGGGGTGTGCTCGAGCAGCCCCCGGGCGTGCTCCTCGGCGGCGACGAGCAGTGCCTCGCTGCCGCTGTCCCCGGCCGCGGGGACGATCCCGTCGACGACGACGAGCAGGGCGCGGTAGTCCGGCAACAGCGCGAGCACCTCATCGGTGACGGATGCGCGGGCGAGCAGGTCCTCGGCGGTGGGGGTCAACGGGTGCCTCCTGGGGTGGTGGGGCCGACCCCCGGTTCGAGGACGGCCAGGGAGAAGCGGGCGGGTATGTCGTGCACGTTGCGGTAGGCGTGCGGGAGGTCGCCGCGAAAGGTCGCGGCGTCACCGGTCGCGAGTTCGTGGGTGGTGCCGTCGACCTCGAGCAGGACCTGGCCGTCGAGCACGTGCAGCAGCTCGGTGGTCCCGGCGGCGTGGGCCTCGGTCGCGTGGACGTCGCCCGGCGCGAGGGTCCAGTCCCATAGCTCCAGCACGTCTGGCGGCCGGGTTCCGGCGACCAGGACGCCGCGGCCCCCGTGCTCCCCGGTCCACAGGGTCGCCCCCTCGCCGGCACGGGTGAGTGCGACGTCCGCGCGGCCGTGCGGCGGCTCGACGAGGGTCGGCAGGCCGAGTCCGAGGGCGTCGGCCAGCCGGAGCAGCGTGCCGACGCTGGGGTTGGCCGCGCCCTGCTCGACGTTGACGACCATCCGCCGGCTCAGCCCGGACGCGTCGGCGAGCCGGTCCAGCGTCCAGCGCCGGTCCTGCCGCTCGCGGCGCACCCGGGCGCCGACGGCGACGGCGAGCTCGGCGGCCTGTTCGTCCATGAAGTGCAGCATAGTGCACTAGTTCGTGCACTCACGCGGAGCCAGGGGCGCTACGCGACACCTTGCTCGCCCCTGCCGGCGCCGCGGCCGCGGGTGCCCGGGCTGGTGCGCTGAGCCATACTGACGCCTGACCGTTCGGGAGGCTCGAAGGGATGGGACACGCATGAAGGTTCTGGTGACCGGCGCGACCGGCTACGTCGGCGGGCGGCTCGTGCCGCGGCTGCTCGACGAGGGGCACGAGGTGCGCACCACGACGCACGACCCGTCCAAGGAGGGGCCGTGGTTCTCCGACCGGGTCGAGACCGTGGAGATGGACATCAAGGACGCCGACCAGGTCGACGCGGCGATCGAGGGGGTCGATGCGGTCTACTACCTCATCCACGGGATGGGCGGGGGCGACGACTTCGCGCAGAAGGACCGCGAGGCCGCCCAGCACGTGGCCCGGGCTCTGACGAAGCACGGCACCGAACGCGTGGTCTACCTGTCCGGGATCGTGCCGCCGGTCGACGAGGACGAGCTCAGCGAGCACATCAGCTCCCGGCTGCAGGTGGAGGAGATCCTCAGCTCCACCCCCGCGACCGCGATCACCCTGCGGGCGGCCGTCCTCATGGGCAGCGGGTCCACCTCCTTCGAGATCATCCGTCAGGTCAGCGAGCGCATGCCGCTGCAGACCGTGCCGACGTGGATGAACTCCGACGTCCAGCCGATCGCCGTCGTCGACGCCATCGAGGCGCTCGTGGGGGCGCTGTCGGCCGAGGTGGGCACCCGCAGCTACGACATCGGCGGGCCCGACCGCGTGCCGTACGCCGAGCTGCTGGACCGGTACGCCACCGTCGCGGGCCTGGAGCGCCCCCAGGTGGAGGTGCCCTTCCTGCCCACCGACCTCGTGGGGACCCTGGCCGGCAGCCTCACCGACGTGCCCACGCCCACCGTGGAGGCCCTGGTCGAGAGCCTGCACCACGACATGGTCTGCGCCGAGGAGGACTTCCGCCGCGACCTGCTGCCGGAGGGGTATGCGTTGATGGGGTTGGACGAGTCCGTGCGCCGCTCGCTGGGCGACCCGCGCGAGGAGTCCGCCGCCGATCCGGCCACGGCCGACCCGATGGGGCCGATGCCGCAGGATCCCTCGTGGGCGGCCGGGGGCAAGGACCAGCCGCTGCTGGCCCGGGCGATGGACACCGTCCAGGGGGTCGTGGACCGGGTGAGGCCCGAGTAGAGGTCAGCAAGCCCGGGCCAGGCGCTCGGGGCAGGGGCCTCCCGGTCAGGAAGCGCCCGGATCAGGGACTACCGATCAGGGCCTCCCGACCAGCGACTACCGACCAGGGCCTCCCGGCCAGGGCCTGGCGGTCAGGAGGCGGCGGCCACGCGGGTCGGTTGCAGCTCCTGCAGCGCCGCGAGGCCGGTGCGGGCACCGGTCCGGTCGACGAGCGCGATCGGGCCGGGCCGCCCTTCCTCGACCCAGCGCTGCTGCCACCGCTCCAGGAGGTGGTAGGCCCCGTCCGACAGCGGCTCCCGGGCCGGCGAGACGACGTACCCCCACTCGCGGCGGGGGTCGCCGGTGCAGGGCGCGAGGTCGTCCACGAGGACCCTCGGCAGCAGCCGGCGCAGGACCTCGGGATCGCCGATGTCGCGGCCCTCGAGCCAGTAGGACCGCAGCAGCAGGGCCAGCACCTGCGGGCCGCGGCCCAGCTCGACCCCCTCGGCGTAGGCGGCGGCGACCGGCCGCGGGTGCGGCAGGACGGCGGGGACGTCGTCGGGGATCTCCTCACCGTCGAGGGCGACCTCCCGGACCTCCGCCAGCTCCCGGCGCAGCTCCTCGCGCACCGGACCGGGCGTGCGCAACCCGGCCAGCGGCACGGAGGTCGAGGGACGCACCGCCCACCACAGGGGCCCGCCGTCGGGATGGTCGGAGTCGTGGGAGCCGTCCGCGCCCGGCGACGTCTGCGCCACCTGCGCCGCCCGGGCGCCCAGCCTCAGGTGGGCCAGGTAGGCCCACGGCGAGGTCAGGTCGGCGAGCAGGAGCGCCGGACCGCCGGCCGTTCCCACCGGGATCTCGTGGCGGGGCGCCCTGTCGGCGGAGGTCCGCAGGTGGCCCACCGGGCGGACGGGGCGCCCCGCTGACCGGCCGAAGGCGGGGAAGGAGGGCCGGGGGCTCCGGGGCATCGTGTTGTGCCGACGGTGGAAGACGTGGGTGGGGGCGACCCGCTGCTGGTTCTTCATGATGTATTTCTACTAGAGTTATCGTGTAAAAGGAAGCGGGTGCCCCCGCCCGAGCGAAGGAGTCCGTCATGACCTACGTCATCGCCCAGCCGTGCATCGACGTCGTCGACCGCGCCTGTGTCGAGGAGTGCCCCGTCGACTGCATCTACGAGGGTGAGCGGGCGCTCTACATCCATCCCGACGAGTGCGTGGACTGCGGTGCCTGCGAGCCGGTGTGCCCGGTCGAGGCCATCTACTACGAGGACGACCTACCGGCGGAGTTCACGCCATACTTGAAGGACAACGCCGACTTCTTCTTCGAGCAGCTGCCGGGCCGGGAGGAGCCGATCGGCTCCCCCGGTGGCGCCGCGGCCGTCGGGGCGCTCGGCCTGGACACGCCGCTGGTGGCCGCCAGCCCGCCGCAGGCCTGAGCGACCCCGAAGGTCAGGCGCGGGTGTCGGCGCCTGCCGGCGAGAGGTGGGCCAGGCACAGGGACGGGGTGACGAAGGGCTCGAGCCGTTCGACCGTCCCGGCCTCCCCGAGCACTCCCTCGATGAGCCCCAGGTGCACCGAGCAGGGCAGCGTGCGGTCCTGCCGCGACAGCGCGAGGAAGGGGCAGTGGTGCACCCGCAGGACGGCGCCTCCTGGGCCGTCGTCCACCTCCGGGGCGAACCCCTCGTCCTGCTGCACCACGACGAGCCGGTCCAGGGCCGCCTCCCACGACCATCCGTCCGTCTCCGTCGGGACGGCCCTCCCGAGGCGCCCCCGGCCCCAGGCTCGCCCGGACTCCCGGGCGGCCGCGGCCGGGTCCGCGGTCGACCCCGCCAGCGCGTCGCCCAGGACCGTGGCGATGAGGGCGTAGTTGTCCCGCGCCTCGTCCGGCTCCCGACGGGCGACGTAGGTCAGCGGCGGCCGCCCGGGACCGGTCGCCGCGCTGCTCGTCCGGTCCACCAGACCGTCGGCGACGAGCCGGTCGAGGTGGAAGCGGACGGTGTTCTCGTGCAGGCCGGTCGCGGCCGCCAGGTCCCGAATGCCACGACCATGCCGGGAGGCACGCAGCGCCTGGAGGATGTCCGAGCGCCGGGCCCCGGCGCGGCCCCTGGCCCGGTCGATCGGCTCATCGGTCGGCATTTCCCCAGCATACGCAGGGGAAAAACGCGCCCTCACCGCCCTCGGCGGTCCTGCTCCTGCTTCTGAGGTCGAGGCCGAGGAACCTGGCCAGCGAGCCCAGGTCGGCCCGGACGGCCTCGCGCGCGGACAGCTCGATCATCGTCGGCCGGGCCGAGCCCCCGGCAGAGCGGTCAGAGGGTCCGCCCCCACCCCGGGCCGGCCGGAGACAGCAGGAAGCCCCGCGCAGATCGCGCGGGGCTTCCTGGTGCATGCGGTCGTGGTCAGCTCAGAGGGACCGGACCTGCTCCGCCTGCGGGCCCTTGGGGCCCTGCGTGACGTCGAACTCGACCTTCTGACCCTCCTGGAGCTCACGGTAACCCGAGCTCTCGATGGCCGAGTAGTGCACGAACACGTCCGCGCCTCCGCCGTCCTGCTCGATGAAGCCGAAGCCCTTCTCGGAGTTGAACCACTTCACGGTGCCTGTAGCCACTGGTGCTGCCTCAATCTTGATCGCTTGTCGGGGCCCACGTGTGCGCGCCTCCGGACCCCCGCAAACGTCCACGAAGAGGAGCTCCGACCCACCTGGGGCACGAAGACCTCGCAGGACGTTGGTACGACGGGTCGATATGACGCTAGCACGGCGAGGGCCAGAACGCCGAGGCGCACCTTCTGGACACGCCGAGGTGCGCCCGGTGGAAAACCTCTCAGGACGCCCCCGGCCGGACCCGCACCCCTCCCGGACCGACCCCCGCACGCGCCTTCCCGCGGTGGCACAGTGGGCCCATGAGCATCGTCGTCGATCTGGACCAGCTGGCCACCGCCCTGGCGGACCACCCGTACGGCTACCTGCTGACGACCTCCGGCGGCGCCGTCAAGGCCGTCACGGTCACCGCGCACGTCGTGGGCGGGCACGTCCTGGTTCCGGTGCCCAGCAACGGCAGCGCCCGCAACCTCGCGGACAACCCGGCGGCGACGCTGCTGTTCCCGCCGGCCGAGCCGCGAGGATATTCGCTCATCGTCGACGGCACCGCGGTCAGCACGGACGACGGCTTCCGGCTCGAGCCGTCCCGGGCCGTCCTGCACCGCCCGGCCGACCACGCCGGGGCCGGAGGAGCACCGCATACGCACGACGGAGGCTGCGGGCACGACTGCCGTCCCGTCTGAGCCCCGAAGGCACCCGGCTCCCAGATCCGCGCCGCCGCCTGGCCCACCGCCCTCGCTTGCGGGCCGGGGCGACTCCGCTGGCGGGCGCGGCGCGACTGGTGTTCCCTTGACGGACACCGCCCACCAGCCGAAGGAGAAGCACATGGGACTCATCTCAGGACTGCTCAGCCGTGCGACCGGGGGGTCCCGCCGCGGCACCCGCGCCGCAGGAGTCGGCCGTGGCACCGCGCCCGGCGGAACGGCCGGCCGGTCCGGGGTCGGCGGACTCCTGGGCCGCCTCGTCGGGGGTCGGCGCCGACTCTGACCCACCCGCGCAGCGCCCCTCCGGACTCCGGAGGGGCGTTGCGCTGGCCATGAGGCTGACGATCGCGCGACCAGCCCGATCTCTGTCAGGCTGAGGGTGCGTCCCGGCACCGGGGCGCACCCCCCCAGCACCAGGAGGTCATCGTGACGTACAACGTCGGCTACTTCATCGGCAGCCTGTCCTCGGAGTCCATCAACCGGACCCTCTGCGAGGCGCTCATCAAGGTCGCGCCCAAGGACCTGCACTTCACCGAGATCCGCATCGACGACCTGCCCCTGTACAACCGCGACCTCGACTCCGACTACCCGGACGAGGCCGTGGCGATGAAGGAGGCCATCGCGGCCTCGGACGCGGTCCTGTTCGTCACGCCGGAGTACAACCGCTCCATCCCCGGTGCGCTGATGAACGCCATCGACTGGGCCTCACGCCCCTACGGTGAGAACTCCTTCGACCACGTCCCGGCGGCCGTGATCGGCGCCTCCCCCGGCGGCATCGGCACCGCGGTGGCGCAGCAGGGGCTGCGCGGGGTCCTCAGCTTCTGCAACGCACGGCAGATGACGGCCCCCGAGGCCTACATCCAGTTCAACCCCGAGGCCTACGGCGAGGACGGGGAGGTCAAGGACCCGGAGCTGGAGAAGATCCTCACCGACTTCATGCAGGAGTTCCGCGACCACGTCCAGCGGGTGCTGACGGTGCTGCCTCGACGCTGATCGAGGCCCGCACCCGCCCGCACCATCAGGGCCAGGTCACCCCTCCACCCGCTCCAGCGGGCGCGTCGTCCACGTGAGCCGCTCCCACCAGGGGCCGACGAAACCGTCGGCCTGCAGGTGGAGCCGGTCCTCCTCGAGCCGGAACGGAGCCTCGAGGAGGGTGTATGCCGCGCAGCGGGCGCCGCGCTCGGCACCCAGCCGCAGGACGGCGTCGTCGACCTCCACGCTGCCGACGCAGTCCGGCTCCACCTGTCCGTCCCGTCGGAGCTCGTAGCGCGGCCCCTCCAGGGTCAGGGTGTAGTCCCCGGCCAGCTGCTCCGCCCGCGCCAGCACCTCCTCCGCCGCCACCTCGTCCTGGTCTACGGCGAGCGTCGACCCCACGCCGTCCACGAACGCGCCCTGCAGCTCCTCCGTCGTCCAGGACAGGGCGTAGGTCCCCGTCAGCCCGGCCGGGTCCGTGCCCCCCGGTCGCAGGCCGCGCATCTCGGCCAGCACCGGGCAGTCCCGGTCGAAGCCGTAGGTCTCGCACTCCGTCTGGGTGTAGCCACGGGTCAGGGAGGAGCGCACGAGCTGGAGCAGCTCCTCGGGGTCGACGGTGACCACGACGGCGTCGCCGGTGGCGAAGGCCACGGCGACGTCGTGCTCCCCCACCCAGGCCGTCGCCTGCGGCTGTGACTCCTCGAACGCCACCTCGTGCACCAGGACACCGGTCCCGAGGTCCCACACCCGCACCGTGCCGTCCCAGCTGGCCGTCGCCAGCCGGGTCCCGCCGGGGTCGATCGAGCCGGCCCGCACCGACCCGTCGTGCACGTCACGGACGGTGCGGGTGACCTCGAGCGTCACGGGATCCATCCACTCCAGGGTTGCGCCGAGATCCTGCGCCCGGTAGCGGCCCATGGCGATGAGGTCTCCTTGGGCGGCGAAGCCGAGGACCCCGGCACGGTCCGTCGTCAGGCGACCGGAGGCCTGCACCGCCCAGGTCGTGGTGTCGAGGCGCAGAACCTGGCCGTCCTCGAGGGAGACCAGCAGTCCTGTCCCGTCGGGGGTGAAGATGAGGTCGCGGGCCACGTCGTCGAAGTCGTGCTCCTCCAGCACCGGCCCGGCGTGGACCAGATCGCCGGTGGTGGCGTCCCACACCGCCACCCCCGAGGCGGGAGCGAACGCCTCCGACTGGACGGTCGCCGCCAGGAGCTTTCCGTCGGGAGACCACGCGACCTCCCAGGCCCACAGGTCGAACGGCGTCTCGGGGAACTCTGCGCAGGCGGAGTAGTCCGTGTTGACAAGGTAGCTGCACGTCCCCTCGAGCACGACCAGGACGTCCCCCGCCCGGCTGTCCCGCAGGACCGCCCTGTCGACGGTCGCGGGGGGCTCACCGGGTCGCGCCACGCCCGTCCCGTCCTGACGGAACCAACGGGTCCCGTCGGGAGAGATCGAGGTGACCTGTCCCTGATGACCGGACAGGGAGAAGATCTGCTCCCCCGTGCTCGGGCGGTAGGCCAGGGTCGTGGAGTTCTTGGCATCGTCACAGGCCAACCCCAGAGTCACCAGGTCCTTCTCGACCGAGGCGTTGAGGGAGTCGGAGAAGACGAAGGCGGGACAGGTGGGCATCTCGGCGAGCTCGCCCCGCAGGGTGGTGTCCACCACCTGCACCCCTCCGTCGTCGCGCACGACCGCGAGCAGCCCGTTCCCCGATGCCGTCGCCGACTTGTTCCCCGCACCCGGGTACACCTCGACCTCCCTGCCGGTGCGTGCCTCCCACTGGTGCAGCGACCCGTCGTTCCCGCTGCTCACGATCGTCTCCGTGCCGGGCACCAACGAGGCGTGGTTGACGACGGCGTCATGCCCGTTGTAGGTCGCGACGAGCTCGCCGCTCCCGACGTCCCAGACCTCCATCGGTTCGATCGACACCACGACGAACGACGCGTCCTCGGCGAAGGCCCACAGCTCGGGGGTGCGCGTCTCCGCGCGCATGAGCTCCTCGCCCGTCTCCACGTCCATGACCACGACCGCGGACGGCTCCGGCTCGGCATAGGCGACCGTGCGACCGTCGGCGCTCAGCGTCGCGACCACGCCCCAGACGGCCGGGCCCGCTGGCAGGGTGGTCCGCTTCCCGGTCTCCCGGTCGACGAGAATGACGTCCGCACCCCCGGTCTCGTCCTCGTAGAACTCGGCACACCCGTTGTCGGCGCCGTCCGTGCGCGCCCGGGCCAGCAGGGTGGCCTCGGTCACCTGCATGACGACTCCACCGCAGGGTCCGAGATCGACCCGCTCGACGACCTCACCGGTCGCGGCGTCCCAGAGGTAGCCCCCGAGGAGGTCCTCCGGCGCCCCCTGGCCCTCCTCCCTGACCCACCCTGGACGACCCCCCTGGTGCGGCTCCCAGACGATCCCTCCGGCGAGCAGCTGCCCGTCGGGCGAGAAGTTGGGCACCATGACGTATGCCGCGTCGTGACCGGGGTCGCTCGGGAGCTCGTACGACCAGACGTCGTCCCCGGTGAGAGGGTCGACCACCTGCAGGCTCCGGGCTCCCTGGTCGAACCACACCCCGGACATCGCCAGCAGGGTCCCGTCGGGGTGCAGGGACAGTCCGCCGTCCACCTCGACGGGGTGCGTGTGCCGGGCGACGGTGTCGTCGGCCGCCCAGACCTGGTGCAGCACCCTGCTGGTCTCCACGGTCATCGGTGCGGTCATGGCGGCGGAGACCGCCAGGAGCTTGGCCAGTCCGGGAGACTGGCCGATCGCACCGACCGCCGACGCGGACAGCTCGTGGGCACGGGCCTGCCCCGCCTGGGCCCGGGCCTCGGCGGCCTGGGCGTCCGCCCGGTCCGCCTGTCGGAAGGCCACCGCCCCCACGAGGACGGCCACGAGCGCCAGCGAGGCCACCCCCGCCACGAGCGCCCGCAACCGCCGGTTGACCCGAACCTGGCGGGCCGCCTCCTGCTGCTCCCTGTCCTGCTCCGAGCGGTATGCCGTCTCGCTGGCCTCCAGGAAGTCCCGCTCGGCGTCGTTCAGGTCGTCCCCGGAGCGCTCGCGCCACTCCCGCGCCCGGGCCAGCCGCACGCCGCGGTACAGCTCGGAGGGTGGTCGGCCCATGGCGTCCCACGCCTCCGCCGACGTCGTGAGGTGACGCCAGATCCGTTGACCCTCCACGTCGTCGACGAGCCACTCGCGCAGCCGCGGCCAGGCCCGGGCCAGGGACTCGTGGGCGATCTCGACCACGCCGTCGTCACTGGTGACCAGGCGGGCACGGACGAGCGTCTCGATCATCCGCTCGTGCGCCTCGTCGGTCGCCACCGACCTGCGCGGCACCCTGGACCGGACCGGTTCGCCCTCGGGGGTGGGCGTGACCAGCCGGAGCAGCAGGTCCCGCAGCACGCGGTGCTCCCCTGCGGGCACCTGCGCGTAGACCGCGTCGGCGGTCTGGGCCACCGCCCCCCGGATGCCCCCGGTCGCCTGATAGCCCTCCACCGTCAGCGTCGACCCCTCCCGCCGGGCCCACGTCTGCTCCAGCGCGTGCGAGAGGAGCGGCAGCGACCCCGCCTCACCCTCCACCTCGCGCACGAGCAGGTCCACGAGCCCGGGCTCGAACAGCAGGCCCGCCTGGCGGGCGGGCGACTCGATCGCCTCGCGGAGCCCGGTCGAGTCCATGCCCGCCAGCAGGTAGAAGCCACGCTCGAGGAGCCGGACGAACTCCGGGTAGGGGGTGAACTCTCCCAGCTTGTCGGCTCGGAGGGCCAGTACCACCGGCGAGCGGTCGGCACGCTCGGCGACAGCCTGCAGGAACTCCGCCCGCTCGACCTCGTCGTCGCACAGCGTGACGACCTCCTCGCACTGGTCCACGACCAGGACCGGCTCCCCCGTGCTGCCCGCCGCGGCAGCGAGAGCATCGAGCGGATGCGTTCCGGGGGTGATGATGACGACGTCCCGTCCCAACCGGCACAGCGCGGCGGCGACTCCAGCCCGCACCAGGGACGACTTGCCCGACCCGCTCGGCCCGACGACGGCCAGGACGCCTGAGGCCTCCACCCGGTCCAGCCCCTCCTGGATCTGACGACCGCGACCGAAGAAGTGCTCGGCGTCCTCCACGTCGTAGGGCACCAGACCCTGGTAGGGACAGACCGAGGTCCCGACGGGGGTCGTCGAGGCGCGGAGGGACTCGTCCTGGCGGAGGATCGCCTGCTCCATCGACACCAGCTCCGGCCCGGGGTCTACCCCCAGCTCCTCCGAGAGGACCCGCCGGGCCCGGCGCAGCGCCTCGAGAGCGTCACCCTGACGACCGGCCTGGTACAGGGCCAGCGCCCACGACGCCCACCGGTGCTCCCGCAACGGGGCCTCCGAGACCCGTGACCTCACCTCGGCGAGGACCTCCTCGACCCGCCCGGACTGCAGGGCCGCGTCCAGGCGCAGCTCCTCGGCGGACAACCGGATCTCCCGGAGCCGATCCGCCTCGATCCGGGCCGGTTCCCAGGCCTCCAGCTCGGGCCACGGGTCCCCCGCCCACAGCTGCAGCGCCTCGTCGACGGTGTATGCCGCCCGGTCGGGCTCGCCGAGCGCCAGGAACTCCCGTGCCCGTCCCACGAGTCGCTCGAAGCGGACCGCGTCGACCTCCTCGGCCGGCGACCGCAGACGGTAGCCGCGCCCCTGGGTCTCGATCGCCTCCGGTCCCAGCGCACGGCGCAGGCGGACGATGCACCCCTGCACGACCTTGGCCCAGGACGACGGCGGCCTCTCGGACCAGAGGGCGTCGGCCAGGGCGTCTGCGCTGACCACCTCGCCCCGCCGGACCACGAGCGCCCCCAGGACCACCCGGTCGCGAGGACCCAACGATCGGGACCCGTCCCCGAGACCCACTCCCCCGAGCACCCGAATGTCCATGAGTGATCGTCCTCCCGCCGTTGACGCAGCGTCAACGGGGTTGTTACCGGGCTGATACCGGGGCGGAGCCGGCCCGATACCACCGGTCTCCACGGTGGGTCCATCGGGACCGCACAGGCCCCGCCCCGACGGAAGGACCGGACCGATGAACACCGACAGAAGCCCCGTACCCCTCCTCGCAACAGCCCTGCTGGCGGGCACCTTGGCGCTCGGAGCATGCGGGGAGACCCCGGTGGAGACTCCGGCCCAGCAGCCGGCCACCGTCGAGCGGCCGCCAGCCACCGAGCGCGTCGCCACTCCGAGCCCCGGCCTCGTTCAGGAGGTTCCTCCAGCCGACCTCAGCAGGTCCTGGCCCGCTGACGGTCACCAGGAACAGGTCGGAACCGCCCCCGGACGGCTCCTGACCGAGCCGACCGACCGCCTCGCCCGCCACGTCCTGTGACACCTCGACACCGCATACCCGCTCCCACCACCCTCACACCCGTCAAGGAGACATCATGAACCAGTACATCGACCTCATGGCCGCCCACAGCATGGCGAAGGAGCGGGAGCGCCTGACCGAGGCGGACCTGCGCCACCGCGAGGCCTCCCGCCGCCGCACCCCGGCCGCCACGATGCCGGAGCTCGCGCCCCGCTCGTGGTGGCACGACCTGCTCGTCCGGGTGCACCTGGCGCACGCGCCCACACTCTGACCTTCCAGCAGCCCTCCGGCCGGGACGGCGTCCTGTCGTCCCGGCCGGAGGCCTGGCCGGCGTCCTGTCGTCGCGGCCGGAGGCCTGCCGGGGCGCCGTGGCCCCGCCATGAACGGCCACCCCTACGGGGGATTGTGCAGCCACCCAGACAGGCGGAGAGTGGAGGAGTCGCCCCAGGAGGTCATCATGTCCACGGTTCCTGAACTCGCCACCCTGCAGCCGACCACCGTCGCCGTGGTCCGGGACACGGTGCGGATGCGCGAGCTGCCCGACTTCTTCGGCAGGGTGTTCCACGCCGTCATGACGGTCGCCATGGACGAGGACGTGGAGATCACCGGCCCGCCGTTCGCCCAGTACTTCGGCGTCCCCGACGAGGCGGTCGAGGTCGCCGCGGGCTTCCCGACGGCCCGCCCTGTCACCCCCAGCCACGGGGTCACGGCCTCCGAGCTCCCCGGCGGCCGCGTGGCCCAGCTGCTCCACGAGGGGTCCTACGACGGCCTTCCCGACGCCTACCGGCGGCTCATGTCGTGGATGGACGACCAGGGCCTGCGACCGGGGGAGGTCATGTGGGAGAGCTACCTGACCGAGCCGCCTGCCGACGCCGGGGAGACCGCCCGCACCCTCATCTCCTGGCGGGTAGCGGACTGAGCGAAGGCCCTTTCGCTCCCGCGAGTTCCCCGGCCTCTGACGGCTGGGCGTGATGGCCTGGTTCACGATGTGCGACAGGTCACATCCTGGGGCACCCTGGAGTGGCCGGCTCAAGGCCGAGCCGGCGTCACCACTTGGGCGTCGTCGACGCGGTCAGCCCGGGCGGCGTCCCGGTGGAGGCCATGTCGGACCTCCGCTGCGAGGACGGCATGGCCGGCATCTTCCCCTGCCACAAGGTCGACCTGGCCTCCTTTACCCCGCTGCCCGACATGGAGTCGTCGTTCGTCAACGACCTGTGGGGCTGGGAGGACGAGGAGACCGGGATGCAGCTCGCGATCGTCGGCACGTTCGAGGGCACCGCGTTCATCGACGTCACCGACGGCAGCAACCCCGTCTACCTCGGCACGCTGGAGTCCGAGGTCCCTGGCGACTCCGGCAACATCTGGGGCGACGTGCGTGTCTACGAGGACACCGCCTACATCGGCAGCGAGGCGATCGACCTCGCGACCTACGACCCAGGTGCCGGGACGATCGAGGGTTTCGGGATCCAGGTCGTGGACCTCACCCAGTTCCGCGGCAAGACGGCGCCGACCGAAGTCGAGCTGACTGCGCACATCGACGACGTCACCAATTCGCACAACATCTCGCTCAACGAGGAGAGCGGTCGGATGTATGTCGTCGGCTCCGTCTACGACGTCGAGGTCTGCGGCACGCCGAACCCCGGTTTCCCGGTGCTCAACGGCAACGGTGGGGCCATCGTCTACGACGTCGCGACCGATCCGCACAACCCGCAGTTCGTCGGGTGCCTCACGGAGGACGGTTACTCCCACGACATCTAGTGCGTGGACTACGCCGGCCCGGACGCCGACTACACCGGGCGGGAGATCTGCATCGGCTCCAACGAGGACACGGTGACGATCTACGACGCGACCGACCCGGAGAACCCGGTGGTGCTCGACCGCTTCCGCTACGTCGACGAGTCGCTGGAGGTCGGTGACATCTACACCCACCAGGGCTGGCTGAGCGCCGACCACAGCTACTTCTTCCTCGGCGACGAGCTCGACGAGCTGAGCGGAGTGGCGAGCGAGCGCACGACCTACATCTGGGACATGCGCGACCTGGACGACGCCAAGGTCATCGGCACGCACACCGGCGGCAACACCTCGATCGACCACAACATGTTCGTCGACGACTTCCTGCTCTACCAGGCCAACTACACCTCGGGCCTGTGGATCTACGACACCTGGAAGCAGGAGCAGGGCCGGGTGACGATGCGCGGCTTCTTCGACGTCTTCCCCGCCGACGACCGGACCGAGTTCTTCGGGTCGTGGGGCGCCTACCCCTACTTCGGTGACGGCAAGGTCGTGGTGACGAGCAGCGACGAGGGGGTCTTCGTGCTGCAGTCCCGCGCCAAGAGCTCCGACAACAGCGACAGGTCCGCCGGGAAGGGCGGCGGGCAGGGCCGCGGCAAGGGCGGCGGCTCCGCGAGGTAGTCCGTCACGCCTCCCAGGGGTGGGGGTCCGGGTCAGCCGGGTCCCCACCCCGCGACGTGTGGGTCGACGTCCCGGGTGGCTGATCCCGGGGCGAGCCGCCATGCTGTCCGTCATGGCCAAGCACACGCTCACGATCACCGTGGACGCCGAGATCACGGACGAGGAGGCTCTCGTCCAGTCGGTCCGGTCCGACACCCCCGAGGACTCGCTCTCCCCCGACGACATCCGGGAGGAGGACCGCGCCTCCGCCGCTCTCGTCGCCGGCATCTCCAAGGCACTCAGGGACCTGTCCGTGCCCGGGGTCGACATCGACGAGCCGAAGGTCGCCGCCCGGGACGCCTGACCCCGGGGAACCCGACGCCCACCCCGTGCGCACCTGTGCGCACCTGTGCGTACGGTCGGGCGCGGCACGGCGGGGACGGTCGTGATCTTCGACGGCGAGGTCGTGGCCCACCTCAGCTGACGCTGAACGGCATACCCCCGGGTTCGACGGGCGACGTCCGCCCGACCGCGTCGAGGACGGCGTCGAGGAGCTCCGGCGTCGGCAGGGTGCGCAGGCCCTCGTCGACCTCCTCCTCGGCCCACGCGCGCTCGCGCGGCGTCGCCGTCGGGTCGAGGGCGACCCTCGCCTGGGCGTGGAGGAAGTTGAACCGGGTGGAGAGCAGCATGCTGAAGTCGGCGCGCGTCCGCAGGCGCCCCGGACCGCCCGCCTCCACGTAGGCGGCGTAGGCCCGACGCATCGCGTCCAGGTCCGGGGTGCCGTCGTGGAAGCACAGCACCAGGGCGCCGGCCAGCTCCCGGGTCGGGTCGGCCGGTCCGACGTCGTCCCAGTCCACGACGACGAGCTCACCCGAGCCGTCGGTGAGCACGTTCTCCGGGTGCAGGTCGCGGTGGCACAGCCGGAGCCGGTCGGGGTCGGCGGGCCCGAGAGCGGCGGAGAGCGCCGAGATGCTGGCCGTCGCCGCGGCCAGCCGTGAGCTCCAGGACGTCCCCGCCCCGACCGCCTCGGCCGCCAGGCGGTCCCACCCGGCAGCCCCGGGCGGCGCCTCGTACCAGCCCTGCGGCGGTGCCCCGTCGGGCTCGTGCCGGACCGCGGGTGCGACGGTATGCAGTCGCGCGAGCAGGACGCCGAGCGCGTCCGCGTCGACGGTCGGCTCGCACCGCCGCACGTCCATCCAGTCGTACAGACGCAGCCAGCCCCCCTCCGGCAGTGCCACCACGAGCTGCCCGTCGCGACCGGGACGACTCGCCGGCAACCGGACACCGGCTCCGGCCGCCGCCCGGGCGAGGACCAGCTCGGCCTCGACCGTCGCGCGGGCAGGAGGAGGACCGGTGAGCACGTGCTTAAGCGCATAAACCCTGTCGCCCACCTCCAGCCGCCACACCTGGCCCACCGCGCCCCGCGGCCCAGGGGTGACCCGCAGGCCCCCCTCGCCGAGGTCGAACCCCGCCCGCGCCCGGGCGAGGACCCTGGTCTCCACCGGTCAGGACAGCGCCGGAGCCCGTGCCGGGTCCAACCGCCCGGACCCGACCAGCCACCGGGTGGTGTCCCGCAGGGACTCCTCGAGCGACAGGGGGACGATGCCGAGCTCTGTCCTGGCCGGCCCGTCGTCGAGCCGGGTGTCCCGGCCGAAGATCTCCACCCCCTCGGACTCGGCCGGATAACGCAGGCGGGCCGGGAGGCGGGCCATCAGGTGGTCCGTCGCCCTCAGCTGCGGCGCCAGCACCCGGGCCGGCAGGTCCACGTGCGGCAACCGGCGCCCGGACACCCGGGACAGGGTGGAGTAGAGCTCCCGTCCGGTGACGTGGTGCCCGGGCACGACGAACCGGCGCGGTCCCCGACGGGGCTCGAGCACGGCGAGGATGACGGCGGCGACGTCCCGCACGTCGACGTAGTGCAGACCGCCGCTCGGCCAGATCGGGAACAGCCCCCGCAGGATCCAGCGGATCATCTCTCCCTGGTCGCCGCGGTAGGGGTCGTGCGGACCGAGCACGCCCCCGGGGTAGACGCACACGACGGGCCGGCCCTCGGCCTGCAGCTCACGGGCCACGACCTCGGACTCGACCTTGGACCGACCGTAGGTGGTCGTCATGTCCCCCAGGGGCAGTTCCGGTCCGGAACCACCACGACGCACGAGCGCGACGGTCGAGGACACGTGGACGACGGGGTCCAGGCCGGCAGCGGCGGCCAGCCCGAGCACGATGCGGGTCGCGCGCACGTTCGTCCGGGCCACCTCCTGGCGCCGCCGCGGGTCCGAGGTGTAGACGGCCGCCGCGTGGACGACGGCGTCCGTCCCGTCGAGGGCCGCGGCCACCGAGGCGTCGTCCAGCACGTCGCCGACGACGAGGTCGCTCACCTCCACCCCCAGCGGGCCGAGCGTGACCGGGACCTGCTCGGGTCGTCTCACCAGCAGCCGGACGTCGTGGCCGGCCCCGACCAGGGCGGCCACCGTGTGTCCTCCGACGAAACCGGTCCCACCGGTCACCAGTACGCGCATGGCTCAGTGTGCTCCTGCGCGGCCCCGATGGACAGGGGGGCCCGGCCGCCGGTCAGCGCAGCCCCAACCTCCGGACGACCTCGTCCCCGCCCATCCGGCGGACCGCGCCGGCGTCACCGACGACGACCAGCTTGTCGGTCGCCCGGGACAGCCCGACGTAGAGCCGCTCCTTGGACCGGTCGCGGGTGCCGTCCTCGTTGAAGCACAGCACGACCGCGCGCCGCTCCAGCCCCTTGCAGCCCAGCACGTGCCCGTAGAAGACGTCGTCGCCGTCCCAGAAGGTGCGCCAGTAGCCCTCCTGGCCGAGCTGCTCCTGCCGCGACTGCTGCTCGGGGTGCCGGGTCCCGGTCGTGATCAGCGCGACGTGGGAGGTCGGCCAGCCCTCGTCGAGCAGCCGCTCGACCTCGTCGTCGGCCACCCCCAGCGCCTCGTCCGCCGAGGCCTGGACGAAGGTGACCTCCGGCCCGTCGCCGCCCATCGGTCGCATCCGCATCGGGGCCAGCGCGCTGAAGCTCTCGGCGATCTGCCGGGTGTTGCGCAGGTTGTGGTCGAGCACCAGCGGCACCAGCGCCACCGGCGGGCGGCCGAACCGGGGGAAGAGCCGCTGGTTCTCGTCGGAGTAGACGTAGAGCCCGCCCTCCTCCGGGTCGCGCAGCGCGGTGAGCAGCGGCGTCCACCAGCCCTCGGCGAAGTCCTGGGCCTCGTCGACGATGATCGCGTCGAACTTCCTGCCCTCCGGCAGGTCGGCGGCCAGCCCGGCCATGCGCGCGGGCAGCTCCTTCTCCCAGAAGTCGCTGTCGTCCCGGCCGGCGGTGATGTCCGCGCCCCACGCCCGCCCGAGCTCCTCGAACCGGCCGATGAACGCCGGCGTGTGCTTGCGCGGGACCCCCTCGAAGGAGCGCTTGAACCACTCGCCGAGCCCGATCGAGTAGCACAGCAGCGCCACCCGCTGCGCCCTCTGCCCTGCGAACCCCCTCGTCAGCTGCTTCGCCTGGGCCATCGCCAGCACGGTCTTTCCGCTGCCCGCCCCGCCGCGCACCTCCACCCGCCGCAGCAGCCGGGTGACGCCCAGGATCATAGCCTGCTCCTGGGTCAGGCGTTCGGCGCGCGCCTCGCGGTCGTCGGACTCGGCCACGACGTCGGCGCTCATGAGATTGCGCCCGGTGAGGATCTCGGCGATCAGCTCCACGTCCCCGTGGTCGGGCCGGCGGTAGTTCGTCTCGTGCGTCTCCGCCAGCGTCCGCAGCCGCGTCGCCAGCCGCCCGAGGTCGTCGCGCCCGTGCACCATCTCCCGCGGGCACGCCGGCTGGGAGAAGCCCTCCGGGACCGCGCTGTACGGCGTCACCACCGTGTGCAGCCACCGCACGCGGGAGCGGGAGGAGTCGCGCCACCGCGGGTCGTCCTGGACGTACTGCCGCAGCGCGTGCTTGACCCGCTGGGCCTGCCCGACCGGGTCGATCGGCCGGGACGAGCCGCCGCCGCTCTGGTGCCAGCGGCCCTCGTGGTCGACCGAGACGCTGCCGCCCTTGACCTCCACGACCACGACCCCGGCGTCGGGGAGCAGCACGACGAGGTCGGCCTCGTGGTCCTGCTCGTGGTCGGTGAGATGGACGTTGGAAAGGAGGATGCAGTCCTCGTCCAGCTGGGACACGAGCAGGTCCCACACCTCACGCTCGGTGGGGTGGGCGAAGGCCGGCTCCGCCGGGATCAGCCGCGCGCCCACGTCATACCTCCCTCGTTCCTGCCCCGTCGCCCATGGAGCGGAGCATAGGGGCGGGCTCCGACAGGCACGAGCGGGCCCGCCCCGGCCCGGTCCACGTCCTCACCGTGGACGGGCGCGCCCGGGTGCGGGACCATGGCACATGGCGTCCCACGGACAGGACCTCGAGCTCTACCTGCAGGAGGTGCGCGCCCGGCGCGCCGAGATGCGGGAGTCGATCGGCGCGGTGCTCGACGCCCTCGCCGTCCCCCTCGGGCGGACCGACGTCTGGCCGGAGCGGGTGCGGGCGGCGCTGACCGAGCTGGCCCACGACTTCGAGGACCACATCGGGCTGACCGAGCGTCCGGACGGCATGTTCAGCGACGTCCTCGAGGGGCATCCGCGGCTGGCCCGGTCGGTGGAGGCCCTCCTGGCCGAGCACGCCTCCCTGCGCGAGGACCTCGACGGATGCCTCTCGATGCTGGACGGCGACGACGTGCCGACCGACCTGCCCGCCGTCCGCGAGGCGGTCACCTCCCTGGTCGGGCGGCTCGTGCGGCACCGGCAGCGGGGCAGCGACCTGGTCTACGAGGCCTATGCCGTCGACATCGGCGGGCAGGGCTGAGCGGTCCGGGGCGGTCTACTCCCCCGGCATCCCGCCCTCGACCCGCTTCCCGTCGACGACGACCTCGCAGCGCTCGGACCAGAAGCACACCAGGTCGCGCACCGGTTCGGCGTCGTGGAGCGGGTCGGGGTAGGTCCACGCGACGTCCTGGCCGCCCTCGACGTCGACGCTCAGGTAGCTCGCGCGCCCCTTGTAGGCGCACACCGTGTGCGTCGTCGACTCCGACATCAGGTCCGTCCGGACGTCCTCGCGCGGGAGGTACCAGCGGGGCGGCAGGTGCGTCTCGAAGAGGGCGACCGGCCGGCGCGAGTCCGCCAGCACCGTCCCGCCGAGGCGCACGACGACGTGCCGGCTGCTGCGGAGGCAGTCGATGCGCTGGCCCGGGTCGTGGGGGTGGCCCATGACCGGCTCCTCCTCCTCGGTCCAGTCGAACGCCGCGAAGTCGAGGACGACCCGCTCGCCCAGCACCGGGTCGTCCGGCCGGAAGGCGACCTCGCGCGCCTCGGGGTCGTCCTCCAGGGCCAGCGGCGTCCCCGGGGTGGTGTGCCATCCGAAGTGGCCCGGGGCCAGCACCGGAGGGAGCGGGTCGGGCCGGTCGGCGGCCGCGGTCGGGACGAGGTCCACGAGCAGGTCGGCCTCGGGCACCGCATACTCCGGCACGATGCGCCTGGGCTCCCACACGAGCAGAGCTCCGGTGGTGTCCGCGACGGGGCGGCCGTCCCTGCTCGCGCGGATGCGCTTCTCGACCGCCCCGTAGCGCAGCTCGGGCAGGAGGTCGAAGGTCGTCCGGAGCATGTCGATGGCCATGACCTCCATGGTCCTCCGAGCGGCGTGAAGCCGCCAGGGTCTTGCGCACGCTGGAAGACTGGACGGCATGGACCCCGACGCGGGCAGGGACGGAGCCGGCGGCCACCGGCAGCGTCTCGCCACGGGCATCGCGATCGCGCTGGCGATCGGCCTGGCCCTGTCGTTCGCGCTCGGCAGCTGGACCATGCTCATGGCCGGGGTCGGGCTGGGCGTCGTCCTGTGGGCCGGCTCGGGGGGCGAGGGTTGAGCGACGGGGCCGCCCGATGCCCCTGCGGGCCGGCTGCTCGGACGACTGCTCAGACCGACAGGACCGGTCCGACTACCTGGCCTCGGCCGCGACCCTTCGCTGCGCCCGGTTGCCCCACCACTTGGCAGCCTGCTCCGCCACCCACCCCAGCACGAGCGCCAGGACCAGGGCGATGACGATGGCCAGCAGGGGTTGCTCCTTCACCCAGTTCCCGGCCAGCGCTCCGACGCCGACGTTGTAGGCGGCCCAGCTGAACACCGCGATGCTGTCGAAGAACATGAACCGGAGGCGGGGGAACTCCATGGCGCCCGCGGTCAGGTTCACGATCTGCCGGCCGCCGGGGATGTAGCGGCAGGCGATGATGATCATCCCGCCGCGGCGCAGCAGCAGTCCGGTCACCCAGGTGACGAAGGACCGCACCTTGGGTCGCCGGCTCTCCCGGAGCCGGCCCAGACGGGTGTACCGGCCCAGGCTGTAGGTGAGGTTGTCCCCCAGGAAGCCACCGACCGCCGCCACGGCGATCAGGGCGAGGATGTTGGGCTCGCCCTCCGCGACGGCCACCGCTCCGAGGGCCACCATCACGGTCTCGGCAGGCGCGGGTGGGAGGATCCCGTCGACGATGCAGACCAGGAGCACGATCGGCAGCAGCCAGGCCGAGTCGGCGTGCGACTCGATGAAGGCGTTGAGCGCCTCGATCATGCGTCCTCCCAGGGGTGCCGGCCAAGTATGCCAACAGAGGCGAGGTCACGAGGTCTGAACGTGGACGCCCCGCCCCCCCGGCACGACCCCTAGTCGGTCACGTCCTGCACGACCTCGTTGCGACGCAGGGGCGCAGGGACGACGGGCGGGTCGAAGCGCGCCCATCGGGGCGGACCCACGGGAGTCAACCCCGCCTCGCTGAGCGCCCGGTCCAGCACCGCCCGGTGCCGCTCGAAGGACGCCTGCGTCCACCTGCCCCGGTAGCGGCGGACCGCGGAGAGCACGGTCGGGCGGGTGTGCAGCGTGACGTCGGGGTCCGTCGGCACCGGCGCGCTCTCCAGGGTGAACGCCGCCGGGAGGACGAACGCGACGGCATACCCACCCTGCCCGGTCTCCTGCTGGACGACCGGGGACGTCATGGCGATCGTCTCCGACTCCTGCTGGACCACCGGTGCCGTCATGGCGATCTTGGCCCTCGAGCGGTTCTGGCCCCCGATGTAGCCGGCCAGCCGGCGGAAGGCGACGTTGCCGGCGTCCTCGAACGGCGCCCGGACGACCACCTCGGCGACGACGTGCGCGGGGTAGCGCCGCAGCTCGAACTCCGGATAGGAGCGGACGACCTCGTAGACCTGCTTCTCGGTCATGGTCGAACGCTACGCCCAGCAGGTGCCGGCCAGGAGGTCCCGACCGCGTGGCGGCGGGTCATCGTCCGGGACGGGCCTCGAGGCCCAGCATGGCCTCGCTGCGCTCCCACAGCCCCCGCGCCAGGTCCTCGTCCTTGACCTGCGGGTTGACCTTGCCGGGCTTGTTCTTCTCGTAGTACTCCCCCGAGTGCCACGTCTGCCCCGGCGTGCCCTCGGCGAGCCAGACGAGCCGCTTCCCCCCGGTCTCCACGCTCGTCATGAGGTGCTTGATCGGCGTGTGGTAGGCGAACCGCATGACGCTGGAGGTGTCGTTGGCGAAGTTGGTGGCGATGCCACCGGGGTGGAAGGCGGCCGCGCTCACGCCCTGGTCGGCGTACCGGCGGTGCAGCTCCTTGGTGAACAGCACGTTGGCCAGCTTGGCGTCGCCGTAGGCCTTGTTGGCGTTCCAGTCCCGGCTGTTGTCCAGGTCGTCCAGGTCGATCTTCCCGAACGCACGGTGCCCGATGCTGGAGGTCTGGACGACCTTCGCGTCGGCCTCGATCAGCCGGTCCATGAGCAGGTGGGTGAGCAGGAACGGCGCCAGGTGGTTGACCTGGAACGTCTTCTCGAAGCCGTCGACGGTCGTCTGCCGGGTGAAGATCCCGCCGGCGTTGTTGGCGAGCACGTCGATCCGGGGGTATGCCGTGAGCTCCTCCGCGAGGGCGCGCACCTGGGCGAGGTCGGCGAAGTCCGCGACGTGGAAGGGCGCGTCGATCTGTCCCGCGACGGCCGCGGTCTTCTCCGGCGAGCGCCCGACGACCACCACCCGGTGGCCGTGCTCGGTCAGCTGGCGGGCCGCTGCGGCCCCGATGCCGTCGCTGGCTCCGGTGATGACGATCGTCTGCTGGTCGGGCATGGGGATCCTTCGTCTCGGGAGGGTGTGCGCGGGGACGCGCTCCTGTGACAAGCGCGGCGGCGCCCATCTCCTTCCCGTGTGCGCCTTGGCCCGAGCGCCCAGGCGGGTGGCGGATTGGCTGGCCCGGTGCCATGCCGGACGGCCAGCCTCTCAGACCTCTCGCGCAGGCCGCATCGTGAGCTCGGGGTGACTCTGCGTGTCGGTCACCAGCTCCAGGGCGACCCTGCCCATCCGCAGACCCTTCCTCTTGGAGTAGTCCCGCATGGCGGTGTAGGCCGTGTCGACGTCCGTACCGCGCAGCTGGGCCAGGGCCCCCTTGGCCTGCTCGATGACGATCCGGCTGTTGAGCGCCCCCTGCAGCTGTTCGGTCAGCAGCTCACCCCGCCGGATCGCCTGCTGCTGCAGGATGCCGATCGTGGCCACGTGGGCCAGGCTCTGGATGATGCGGGCGTCATCCTCGGACAGGTCTTCGGCGGCGGTGCCGAACATGTTGAGTGCACCGATGACGGTCCCCTGGTGGCGCAGGGGCAGGGCGCACACCGAGCGGAAGCCCGCCGCCATGGCACGCGGTGTGAAGGCGGGCCAACGGCCGTGCGCCAGGTTCAGGTCGGCCACGACCACCGGCTCACCCGTGGCGTAGCAGTCACGGCAGGGACCCTGGTTGTTCTGGATCACGAACAGCTCCAGCAGCCGCGCCGACTCCTGGGAGGCCGCCATGAACTTCAGGTGACCGCGATGGTCAGCCAGCAGCAGACCGACCGCGGCCGTACCGCTCAGCGTGGCGACGTGTCCGGTGACCAGCTCCAGAAAGTCGATGAGGTCGAAGTCGTCGACGAGGGTGTCGGCGACCTCGACGAAGGCTTGGGCCAGAGGCTCGGGCGAGATCGTCTGCATCAGCTACTCCTCAACTCGCGGACGACGAGAGTCATCGGTGTCGTCTCGAGTCAGTTCCAGCGTACCGCCGGTGATGGCTCGAGCCACCTCACCGAGCCACTGGTCCTGGGCGTAGGCATGGGCCCGGATGCGCACCATCGCCTCACCCAGCGAGACGCCCAGCTGCACCATCACCATCCCTTGGGCCTGGTACAGCTCGACCGGGGTCATCGACCCGTCGAGGTCTTCCCACGGTCGGCGCTCGGTGGCGTCCTGCTGGTCGTCCAGCAGGATCGACAGGGCGACGTCGGCGAAGGTCAGCGTCTCCAGCACCTGGCTGGACGACAGCGACCCAGGTCGCGTCCGGTAGACGTCCAGCACCCCGGCGCACGCGCCTCCCACCTGCAGGGGGAAGGCGAAGACGGCCCCGATGTCCAGCTCTCGCGCCGCCGGGCCGTAGGCGGGCCACCGCGTCAGGCCAGGACCCCCCAGGTCGGACTCGAACACCGGCCTCCGTGCCGCGACCGCATCCACGCAGGGCCCCTCACCCAGCAGCAGCTGGAGTTCCTCGAGCTGGTCGGCCTGCCGACCGGAGGTGGCCACCACCAGGGACGGCGCGTTCTCGACCAGGACCGTCAGGCCCGCCCCGGTGGCGGCCACCTCCCGCACGAGCACCGTGCACAGCCGGCCCAGGGCACCGGCACGACCGCCGGAGTCCCCGGGAGCCGAGGGCTCATCCGCGATCAGTGAGCTGATCCGGGAGAAGCGCGCCGCGCCGTCATCCATAGGAGCGACCATCGTCCATGGAGACGGTCATCGTCCAGCCCCGATGATCGGCAGAACGCGTCCTGCGTCTGTGTGCCTCACGAGACCCCTCACTGCGACGTAGGAACTCGAACGCGTGCCAGGGTCCGGGCCACATGCAAGTGGAGGTCACCATAGTCGTTCGGACCTCTCGACGGCACCACCCCCCACCGCCGTCGTGGACCACCGTCTCGAGTCCTGCCCCTCCGACACCCACCATCGTTCCGGGGCAGACTGTCCGGACGAGGAAGGAGCCAGCCATGGTGGACACCGACGGGCACGGCGAGCGGCCCAACATCCTGGTCCTGTGCATGGACCAGTGGGACGTGCACATGGACCTGCCCCCGGGGGTCGACCTCCCGGCGATCCAACGGCTCGTCGGGGCGGGGGTCAGCCTGTCCAACCAGTACTGCACCGTGCCGCAGTGCACCCCCTCCCGAGCCACGATGTGGACCGGCCAGCACGCCAAGAACATCGGCATGTGGGACAACACCAACTTCGCCTGGACCGACCAGCTGGACGAGGGCGTCCCCACGATCGGCACGATGCTGCGCGAGCAGGGCTACTACACCGCCTTCAAGGGCAAGTGGCACCTCTCCCACCCCGACCGCTCCCCCGACGCCCTGGAGGACTACGGGTTCTCCGACTACCAGTCCTGGGGCGACAACTGGGGCGCCCCGCTGCACGGCGAGCAGCTGGACGGCACCGTGGCCTTCGAGACGGTGGACTGGCTGCGGCACGCCCGCCCCACGGACCGTCCGTGGCTGCTCATCTCCTCGATGGTCAACCCGCACGACGTCATGTTCCTTCGTGCCGGCGAGGACGAGCGTCCCCACGAGAACGGCGCGATGGGCTCCCTCGCCCACCCGCCGCAGCGGCTGGGTTTCCTGCGCGAGTATGACGTGCAGCTCCCCGAGAACTTCTCCGACGACCTCGACGCCCAGCCCTACGGCGTGCGCTCCTACCAGCGCAACGTGGAGTGGAACTACGGGGCCATCCCGGCGGGCCGGGAGGACCTGTGGAAGGTGCGGCGCAACTACCTCATCAACTGCCTGCGGATGGTCGACGAGCAGTTCGGCCGGATCCTCGACGAGCTGGACCGGCAGGACCTGTGGCGCAGCACGGTGGTGGTGCTGACCTCCGACCACGGGGAGATGAACGGCGCCCACCGGCTGACCCAGAAGGGCGCGATCCCCTTCCAGGAGGCCTCCGTCGTCAACATGACGGTCGTCTCCCCGCACGGGCCGAGCGGCGTGGCCTCCGACGCCGTCGGCTCGCACCTGGACCTGGCCACCACCTTCCTGTCGTGGGCCGGGCTGGACGGGGAGGGTGTCCGCGAGCGCTACCCCGCCCTGAAGGGCCGCGACCTGCGACCGGTGCTGGAGGCGCCCCAGGAGGCCGCACCGCCCCGCGGGTCGGCCTCGCAACCCGGTGGCGGCGCCCTCGTCATGTGGGACGGGCTGAACCAGCTGGACCCGGAGTGGGCGATCCAGGGCGCGCTCGGCGACCTCTCCCAGCTCGGGGACGGCCCGCCGAAGACCCTCGAGGACGCGCGGGCGGCCGGCGAGAGGTACGGCGCCCCGGACATGGACAAGCGCACCTTCTTCCGCGCCGTCTCCGACGGCCGGCACAAGCTGGTGCGGTGGTTCTCCCCCACGCAGTACGGCATACCCCGGACCGTCGATGAGCTGCACGCCACCTCCGACGTCGCGCTCTACGACCTGGCCGCCGATCCCGGCGAGATGCGCAACATCGGCGACCCCTCCCACCCCGACTACGACGAGCAGCTCGTGGCCAGCATGCTGGACAAGCTCGTGCGGCTCGTCGAGACCGAGGTCGGCGAGGACGAGGCACCCTTCGACCTCGACCTGTTCGGCACCCGAGAGATCAGGTACCGCCCGCAGGACGCCGAGGCCGGGGCACCCGCGCACGGGGAGTCCAGCGAGCTGCACCACCCCGGGACCGACGCCGAAGCGCAGGAGCGCACCTGAGCGCCCTCCTCTCCGGTCCAGGGACCCCCACGGGTATGGTGCTCGTCCCCGGCGGGGGCCTGTTCATGGGGTCGGACGACTTCTACCCCGAGGAGCGGCCCGCCCACGAGGTGCGGGTGACGTCCTTCCTGCTGGACCGGGCGCCGGTGACGGTGGCGCAGTTCGCCCGGTTCGTGGACGGGACGGGCTACGTCACGGTGGCCGAGCGGTCGCCCGACCCGCGCGACTACCCCGGGGTCGACCCCGAGGTGCTGGTGCCGGGGGCGCTGGTCTTCACCGGGTCCGACGGTCCGGTCCCGCTGCACGACCCCTCCCGGTGGTGGACGTGGACGCCCGGCGCGAGCTGGCGCTCGCCCGAGGGTCCCGGGTCCGACGCGACCGCGGACCGCGCCGACCACCCGGTGACGCAGGTCTGCCACGACGACGCCACGGGATACGCCCGCTGGACCGGGAAGCGCCTGCCCACCGAGGCCGAGCACGAGCTCGCCGCCCGGGGCGGCAGCAGCGGCACCGCCTACGCCTGGGGCGAGGACCGGGTGCCGGACGGGCGGCACCTGGCCAACACCTGGCAGGGCGCCTTCCCCTGGCTGAACACCGCCGAGGACGGCTGGGCGGGGACCTCCCCGGTCGGCTCCTACCCCGCCGACGCCTACGGCACGGTGGACCTGATCGGAAACGTCTGGGAGTGGACCAGCGACCGGTGGAGCGCCCGGCACCCGGACGCCGCGACCTCGCCCTGCTGCGTCCCGGCGGACCCGCGCACCCCGCACCGGGGACGCGAGCGCCCGCGCGACGCCTTCGTCGTCAAGGGCGGCTCGCACCTGTGCGCCCCGGAGTACTGCCTGCGCTACCGCCCCGCCGCCCGCCAGCCCCAGGACCGTGACTCCGCGACGACCCACCTGGGCTTCCGCTGCGCGAGGAACGTGGGCCGGCATCCCTGAGCGCTCTTCCACCGGCGCGCTCCCCTGGGTCTTCGCGGTCAGGTCTGTCAGACCCGACCATTAGGGTCAAGGTGACATCGAAGGCTGGTGAACGCATCGGCCGACGCCCACCGAGGAGGTCCCCATGACCGAAGACCCCAGCACGAGCGACTACCAGTCCGCCGCCACCCTGTCCAAGCTCATCGAGCTGTCCCGCGGGGTCCACCACGGCATCGCCCTCGGCGACGCAGCGGACCACCTCACCAGCTCCGCCCCGTCCTGGCCGGCCGGTGTGGCCACCCAGCTCATGCTGGCGACCACCGAGGGGATGGTGCGCGCCATGGAGCGGGCAGGCCAGGGTCTGGGCATCGACTGGGGCCACCAGAACCTCGAGGCCCTCCGCCGCTGGGCGACCGCCCAGCAGATCCCCGGCGTCGCCGGGAACCGCAGCGGGACGCCCAGCCTCCTCACCCGCTCCCCCGCGTTCGGCGCCCGGCGCGGCAACGCCCCGGCGACCGTGCGCAGCCTGCGTTCCGGCCTGCCCGCCGGTCCCGGGCACGGCAGCCTCGGCGCCCACGCCCTCGTCCGGACCCTCCCGTTCGGGGTGCTCCTGGCGCTGCACGGCCCGTCCCTGACCTGGCCGGTCGAGGAGCTCGTCGGCACCACCCACACCCACCCGCTGGCGGCGCCGACAGCGACGCTCGGCGCGCTGCTGGTCGCCCAGGCGGCGGACCGCTCCGTCCCCCTCGCCGAGGGATGGGTCACCCTGCTGGAGAACCACGCCCCCGAGGGCGGTGACCTGGTCAAGCAGCGGGTGGGTGCGGCGATCACCACGGCCGCGGTGGAGCCCCGCAGCCCCGCCCGGGTCGCCGACCTGGCCCCGGACCGTTCCGCGGCGTCGGCGCTGTCTGCCGCCGTCTACTTGGTCCTGTCCCACCCCGACCCGGACGAGCTCATGATGGCCATGGCCCTGGCCTCCTTCTCCCCGGAGAAGCACGGCACCTCCGCCGTCGTCGGCGGACTGCTCGGCGCCCGCCACGGCAGCACGCCCCTGCTCGAGCACGGCGCCACCCGGCTCGAGCTGGCGTGGGCCTGCGACGCGCTCGCGACCGACCTGGCCATGACCGCCATGCTCACGCCCCTGGCCAAGGAGCCCGACGGTGAACCGTGGCTCCCGTCGTGGGGCGCGCGCCACGGCGGGTGAGTCCTGCCGCGACCCGCGCGTCCGACTGCGGCGCGGGGTTCAGCGCCCGTCGACCCGCGGCTCGGTGAACTCCGCCAGGAACGCCACGAGCATCCGCGCGCTCACCTCCCTCGGCAGCGTCTCGATGAGGTCAAGCACCGCCGTCAGGTCCAGCTCGCCGTCCTCGCGCGCGGCCCGCGCCAGCTCCGCCGGGTCGGGCAGGTCCGGCGACCCCGCCACGCCATCACCGGCCGCAGCACCCGGGCCACCGGCTGCCCCGGCCCCCGCCTGACCCCGCACGTCGTCCGCCCCGCCCGCGAGCGCCTCCAGCAGCTCGTCGAGCACCCCGGCGGTCACCGGCGTCACGGTCAGGTGGGTCGACCGCGGGATCACCGAGCCGTGCGACTGCGTCAACGCCGGCTGCCCCTGCAGCACGAACCCCCTCCGCCGGACCGCCCCGGCCCACAGGTGCGGGTCGACCCGCTCCCCCGCCGGCACGTCCTCGTCCGCGACCACCGCGACCAGCGGTCCGACCGGGTCACCCAGCACCCGCAGGCCGACGATATCGTCGACGCACCCGCGCACCGCCGCCGTGGCGGTGACCAGACGCCGCGTCAGCGCGACATACCCCTGCTCCCCCAGCGCGGTCGTGACCGCCCACGCGGCGGCGAGCGAGGTGGCCGAGCGGGACCCGAGCACGGTGGGGTTGACGACCGGGTACCCCGGCCAGTCGGTGAGCGCGAAGTAGCGCGCCCGGTCCAGCGCGCGGTCGGCGAAGAGGAGGAGGGAGCTGCCCTTGGGCGCGTAGCCGTACTTGTGCAGGTCCGCCGAGATGCTGCTCACCCCGGGCACCCGGAGGTCCCACGGCGGCACCGGCCCGCCTCCCGCGGCCCCCCAGAACGGCAGCACGAGCCCGCCGATGCAGGCATCGACGTGGCACGGGACCCCGGCCTCCTGCGCCGCGGCGGCCACCTCGGTCACGGGGTCGACCACGCCATGGGGGTATGCCGGTGCGCTCACCACGACAAGCGTCGTCCCCTCGTCGAGGCGCCGGGTCAGGTCGGCGGCCGGCAGGGTGCCGGTCGCGGGGTCGACGGGGACGACGTCGACGTCCAGGTCGAGGTAGTGGGCGGCCTTGTGGAACGCCGCATGCGCCGTCTGCGGGAGCACGATCCGGGAGCGGGCCGTGCTGCCCGGGTGGCGCTCCCGCCAGACGTCGCGGGCAGCCTTGACCGCCAGCAGACAGCTCTCGGTGCCGCCGGAGGTGACCGACCCGACGGCGTCCGGGCCGTGCAGGATCTGCCGGCCGAACGCGACCAGGTCGCCCTCCATGAGCGCGACGGAGGGGAAGGTCGTCGGGTCCAGCCCGTTGACCGACTGCACCTCGCGGGCGGCCCGGGCGGCCAGCTCGTCGAGCGCGGCGAGGCCGCTGTCGTAGACGTAGGACAGCACCCGCCCGCCGTGGGTGGGCGCGTCGTGGCCGCGGTAGGCGGTCAGGCGGGCGAGCACCGCGTCCGTCTCGAACGTGATGTAGCCGGGGGTGGTCGGGTCGGGCTGGTGCGTCATACGGGATCCTCGATCGGGACGGCGGGGACGGGCACCGGGTCGCGGTAGCGGCGCAGCACGAGCAGGCTCGCGCCGACGAGCAGGGCGGGCAGCACGGAGAAGGCGACGACGATCGCCGCCAGCGCGGCGTCGGGCTGGGCGACGACCGTGTCGGCGGTGCTGGAGCGGAAGCCGGTGACGGACAAGAGCAGCAGCACGATGCCGGGGCCCAGGGCCAGTCCCCCGGTCTCCGCGGCGGTCCATAGCCCGCTCATCGACCCTCCCCTGCCGCGGCCGGCGGAGGTGATGACGTCGGGCAGCATCGCCAGCGGGAAGAGCTGCATGCCGGCGTAGGCGATGCCAGCGACGCAGACCGGCAGGTAGAGCCAGGCTCCCGGGAACCGGACGAGGGCGAGCAGGCAGAGCGCGGCGAGCGCGAAGAGGACCGACGCGAGGGTGAGCGAGCGGGGCTTGCCGTAGCGGGCGGCATACCGGGTCCACAGCGGCATGACGAGCAGCGCCGGGGCGACGAGGGCCACGAAGAGGAAGGTCAGGGCGGACTGCTGGCCGAGGGTGTAGGTCGCGACGTACTGCGCGGCGGCGAGCATGATCCCGGTCGCGACCGCCTGGAGCACGAAGACGACGAGCAGGACGCGGTATGCCGCCACGTCCCGGAGCGCGGCGAGCCCCTCGCGGTAGCCGCGCAGGGCGTTGCCGCGGACGCCGGCGCCCGGGTCCAGCTCCTCGGCCGGGAGGGCCCGGTGGCCGCGGACGCCCAGGACCGTGCCGAGCATGCCGGCGAGGAGGGCGACGGCGACGACCACTCCCATGAGCAGGTAGCCGGCCGCTCCCCCGCCGACCGCGTCCCGCACCGCCGGACCACCGGCACCCACGAGCAGGATGGCGAGGGCGAGGACCGCGATCCGCCAGCCCATGAGGCGGGTGCGCTCGTCATAGGAGCCGGTGAGGTCGGCCGGCAGCGCGATGTAGGGGACCTGGAACAGGCTGAACGAGGTCGTGGCCAGCACGAAGCACCCGGTGACCCAGACCGCCGCCCAGAGCGGGGTGAGACCCTCGGGGACGGCGAACATGCCGACGAAGCCGACCGGCAGGGTGAGCGCGCCGACCGCCATCAGCCGGGTGCGGGTGCCGCGGCCCCTGGTCTCGCGGTCGCTCAGCGCCCCCACGGCCGGGTCGATGACGACGTCCCAGACCTTGGGGACCACGACAACCAGCGTGGCCAGGAGGGCGGGGACGGCCAGGGTGTCGGTGAGGTAGTAGGCCAGCACCAGCCCGGGCAACGTGCCGAACCCCCCGGTGCCGACGCTGCCCGCGGCGTAGCCCGCGACGGCCCGGCGCGGGATGCGCTGCGTCGCGGTCCGGGCCATGGGCCGCACCCTAGCGGGGGGCGGGGCTGTGTTTGGACAGAAAGGGGATTTCGGCCCTGCGCGTAGGTCAGCCTGGGGTCTTGGGCCCAGGGGCGGTGAACTGCTTGCGCGAAACTCGCCAGTGACCTCCGTTCGTCTGGGAGTTACCCTGACCGTCGTGCTCGCCAACCACGAGCACTTCGGACGGTATGTCGAGCGGGATGAATCGCCTGGTCTTGCTGTGAGTCCCGGTCTCCCGGAGGGCGAACTGATCCCAAGCCTTCATGAACTGCGGTTGCTTCGGCGTCTTGAATCCGGCCAAGACGAAGGCAACGTCAACGGGGGCATCGGCATACGTCTGCCCGTTGGTCCCGAATATGGCGGCAAACCGCGCACTCTTGGACGCCACCTGCCCCGTCTGCCAGCTCGTGTGGGCCTTCGCTTCTACCAGCACCAGCTTCGTGCGCTCGCCAGCGACCCAACCGAGCAACAGGTCGATGTCCTCCTGGTTGCGCTCGAAGGCTTTCCCCTTTGGGGCACCCGAGATCTGGCCCGCGGACTCGTTGGAGGACTGGGCCAAGTCCTCGTTGACCGACTTACCCCGATAAGCGAGCTGAAGGGCAGCGGCCAGCCAGTTGAGATGGAAGTCCATCGCCAGCACGTAGGTGACTCTGTCCAGGTCAGGAACCTGGACGGTTTCAGGAAGCACAGCGTTGAGCCGCTCACGGAACTGGGCGCTCACGCCGAGGGGGACTGCACCGGCGCTCGCCTGCGTCATGAGGATGAATCGCTCCTTGCGGTTAAACGACTCCAACAAGGTCAGAAGGTCCGTCATGGGAGCACTCTGCCCCCTGTACAGGGTGCTGTCACCTCAGTACGGAGCGAGCCACCTCTCGTCGGCAGCCTACCCAATCACGGTGCCCCAGCCCCGAATTCCTGCAACTGATCAAGGACGTGAAGGGCGGCTGGACTCTTGCTTCGACGGGCGACGTCCCGGACGTTTTCCAACGCAGTTCGCAGGTCTTCGCCGTGCTGCTCCTTGACCAGATCGTCGTACCGACGGTCCATCAGGTAGCTGTGGGCGCCCTCCCGCGAGCGGGCTGCCGTCCATGCCACCCGATCGAGGAAGATCTCCAGTGTCCGCGCCGCAGCGGGAACCCCGTGCTCCTCCCTACCGAAGGACAAGTGGTCAAACGCACGATCCATGACCCGCTCCTCGTCGGCGAGCGACTTCAGGCCGAGCGCGGTGGCTACCTTGCGACTGCCCGCTCCGGCCCTCTGGTAGATGTCAGCGACGGGGCGGGCTTTCTCCAGGTAAGCGTTGTCCGTGAGGCTGAACCCCACAAAGAGCAGGTGGCTCGTCATCAGGAGAGCCTGAACCAGTCCGTAAAGAGGTTCCCCGGCTTCGCGGTGGGCCCGGTAGTCCTCTGTTGTCAGTACAACGCCGTGCCGATCCCCCGCCGTCCCGTGGAGCTTCAGCAACCAGGGCGCCTCGGCAGCAGCCCACTGCTGAGCCACGACCTTCAACTCGTCACCGTGCGTCGGCTTCATCGCCAACTCGAGCGCCCGGTCAAAGTTGCTGGTCACGTTCTGCTGCGTCTGCAAACCCGCCAGGAGCGCATGACCCAGCGCGTGGCGCTGAACATGAAGCATCTTTGCCAGGGTGTCGTCGTACGTCACGCCCAATTTCGACTTGGCCTGACCTGCTGCGTCCTTGAGCATTGATTCAGTGCTGTCGTCGGGCACGGTCTGCATCCCCGCCCGGGTAAGCAAGGCGTTCACGAGTCCAGACCAGCTCGGCAGGCCAAGGGGAACGCTGACACCTGCACCGACGAATAAGGAGAGCTGGTCGGCACCTGCTAGCCGACCCAAGCGATCAGCATGGTCCGTGTGCTCGTCGGACAGCTCGAAACTGCTGCTCCCCCGTGCGCCCTGGAGCGCGGCGTAGTCCCGGCCACCCTGCACGACGAGCGCAATGTCGACGCGCAGTTCGGTAGCGGAACGGACTAGTCCAGGGACCAGTTGTTGGACGACCGCACCACGCCTGTGGTCCAGGCCCCCGTTCCCCGTCCCGGGCATAGGCATGGCCAGCAAAGGGACCATGCGACCCGCGCCAGCGGAGTCGCCGACCCTCTGGGCTAGCGCCGCGAGGCCGCGACGCACCACGTCCACGAGAGCGCCCACGTCCTCGCCCGTCGAGACCGTGTCGACGAACTCATGCCGGACGGGACCCCGGGCCGTACGTCGCAACTCGGCCCCGGGTGGCAGCGGTTCCCACCGCTCGCCGCTCGACGGCGTCTGTTGGAACATGTCGAACCACCAGTCGCTGACAGAACCGTCCTGGTCGCACGGGATGAGAAGCCCATCACAGGACAGCGTGGTCAGGTCACCGTGCACAACGAAAAAATGTCCTGTCCGCGGCTCGTTCATGAACCGCACTCTCGCAGAACTACCACCGCTGTGGCCCACGGCGCGCATAGCGCGTCAGCGCCACTTCCCCAGTATGTCGGCCCCGTACCAGGTTGGGGGGCGGACGACTTCCCTTCGGCCCGTTGCCGCCCCATGCCACCTCCATGACGGGTCGACCGCCGACCAGCGCTCACAGGCCGAGCATCGCCTCGCTGCGCTCCCACAGCCCAGTGGCCAGGGCATCGTCGTGGACCTGCGGGTTGACCTTGCCGGGCTTGTTCTTCTCGTAGTACTCCCCCGAGCGCCAGGTGACCCCCGGCGTGCCCTCGGCCAGCCAGACGAGACGCTGACCGCCCTTCTCCACGCTCGTCATCAGGTGCTTGATCGGCGTGTGGTAGGCGAACCGCATGATGCTCGAGGTGTCGTTCGCGAAGTTCGTGGCGATGCCGCCGGGGTGGAACGCGACCGCGCTGATGCCCCGGTCGGCGTGGCGGCGGTGCAGCTCCTTGGTGAACAGGACGTTGGCCAGTTTGCCGTCGCCGTAGGCCTTGTTAGCGTTCCAGCCCCGGCTGTTGTCCAGGTCGTCCAGGTCGAGCTTCACGAACGCGCGGTGACCGACGCTGGAGGTCTGGATGACCTTCGCGCCGGACTCGACCAGGCGGTCCATCAGCAGGTGGGTGAGCAGGAACGGCGCCAGGTGGTTGACCTGGAACGTCTTGTCGAACCCGTCGACCGTGGTCTCCTGCGTGAAGATGCCGCCCGCGTTGTTGGCGAGCACGTCGATGCGCGGGTATGCCGTGAGCCGCTCGCCCGCGAGGGCCCGCACCTGGGCCAGGTCTGCGAAGTCCGCGACGTGCGACGGCGCGTCGATCGCGGCAGCGACGGCGGCGGTCTTCTCCGGCGAGCGCCCCACGACGACCACCCGGTGACCGTGCGCGTTCAGCTGACGGGAGGCTGCGGCGCCGATGCCGTCGCTGGCTCCGGTGATGACGATCGTCTGCTGCTCTGGCATGGGGTCCGTCTCCTCGAGGGGCGCGCGGGGTCTGCGCAGAGGTGCAAGGCGCACCCGCCCTTCGTTCTTCCCGGCGGCCCCCGCCCGCGCCGGGCCACTCCCCCGGGGAGGCGCACACTGTGGTGAGCATCCAACACGGCATGGAGGCACGCATGCGCCGATCGCCAGTCCTACCGCAGCGCACCGGCGGGGAGACCGTCGTGCGGCGCACCGCTCTCGCCCTCGAGGGACTCACGGCCCTCGCGGCCGTCGGCGGCGGGGGTGCGATGATCCTCGACCCGAAGGGCGCCATGGGCCTCCGGCCGTGGATGCTGGACCGGCTGCCCGTCGTCTCCTGGCTGCTGCCCGGGGTCGCGCTCATCGCCTCCAACGCGGTGCTCCCTCTCGCGACAGCCGTCGCGGAGCTCCAGGGCCGTCGCTGGCCGCGCCGCTTCGGGCACGTCCTCGCCGGCACGGTGCTTCTCGCCTGGCCGCTCACCGAGACGGCGACCTTCGGCTACCCGTTGGAGGGCGAGCCCCTCCTCCTGCGCCCGGCTGTCGCGGCGACGGGCGTCACCCTGGTCGCGCTCGGTGCGATGCTCCGCGCCCGGTGATCAGAAGTCGGTGAGAACGCCGCCCTGGTATTCGTAGCCGGTCAACGACGGTCCCCACGAGCTGCCGGTCCACCACTCGTGGTAGAGCGCCCTGTCGGTCCCGAGGACGAATGTCGCCGCCTACCACCACTGGCTCAACGCGGCTTGGCACGTATAGGTGCATCAGACCAGAAGCGTTGGGGCGCCGGAGGAGTGACTGTTTATTCTAGTAGCGCGCCGGAGGCCTCGAGGGCCGCCTCGAAGCTGCACAGCCGTCTGAACACCCCTCGTGCTCCCTCACGCGCACGACGCGCCAACCCACTCCCCTAGGAGGGGATCGGTGTCGCCACCACGCGGGGTCGCGTCGATCTTGGTCGCCCACCAGTCATGGTTCGCCTTCGGCTGTTCCCGTGCTCGGGACAGCCGTGCCAGAAGCGCCCGTCCACGAAGATGGCCACGCGAGCCCGGGAAAAGGCGATGTGGATGGTCCGTCGCCGGTTTCCCCGAACCGGGTAGACGACCCTGAAACGCCGGCCCGCCGCGTGCAGGGCGCGCCGCTGAGCAAACTCTGGCGAGGTGTCGCGTCGACGTGCGGTCGACATCCGCACGGACATTGCCGTCGATGAAGACCCCAGAATGCGGCGGTGGAGTGGTGGACGTGACTTACCTCCCCCCCGGAACGCTACGCCGCAGAGCCAGAACACCTGAGGCCCCGAAGCGAACGCGCAGGGCGTCATCCGCCGTCTCTGGATCGATGCCCAGGACGTCGAGAATGCCGAGCGTCACGGTGGCTATGAATTGCCACTGCTGGGTTGTTTGTGTCTTTACCGGCCTCTTCCATAGCGACTCAGAACGCTGCCACAGGATGTCGGAGGTCTCCCGAAGACGCTGCAGCGTGACGGCCTCTCCTTCGGCAGCGACCGCCAAGGCGACGCCAACCAGGCTCGCAACCAGTTGCAACTCCTGCCACCGACCCGTTCGGCGGGAATTCTTGAAAACGTCGCCCCAAGGGTCGGCAGCTGTGTGCACCTGCACCGCACTAGCCATCAACACCATCAGGTCCTCGACGCGCCTTGAACTGCGCAACGGATCCGACGGATCTTGATCAAGACGGTCCATCAGAGCGTTGATGTGTGCTGCCGTTGACCGTTGGCGAGACCGCCCATCCTGGACGCCATCGAAAACGAGCAGGGAAGCGACCCAAGAGAGGACCTTGGTGCGTTGATAACGAGCGGTACCGAATCCGTACCCCTCCAAGGCCGGGGCGAGTTGACGCAGTTCCCCCCACTTCAATGACAGGAACGGGGCGACGTCAAGAGGCTCCTGCGCGTCTCCCGCAGTCGCCAACAGGGCCCGCATAAGCGCGTGCTTGTGGTAACGCGCGTTCCGGATCTCTTCGGCGTTGAGGTGCTTACCTTGCTTGTTGTAGAGGTTGAACACCTCGTGGATCTGCTGCGGGCTCGCGGAGTCGTCGTAGGTGATCATGGGCAACTTGTACTTGGTCGAGTTCGTCTCGAAGACATCCCCGACCTCGTGCCACTGCCCCGCGACGTAAAGGGAAATCTCACGGATCTGCGAGTAGTACTTGCCCTGCAGAGGTTCCAGAGACCCGCCGAGGGCGATGCTGTTGGTCCGCAACTTGAAGGGGAAGTACAGCTCTCGCTCCTGGGTGCTGGTGAGCGCCGTGCCGGTGAGTTCCTGCCATCGCCGCCGAAAGGCCGGGTAGTCCTGGCGGAAGAGCTCCGGCAAAGACGGGTCACGCTCCAGAGCAGCCAGACGGTTGACGTGCTCGAGTGCCTTCGGATGGCTACCGGTGAAGCGCAGGATCGCGGTGAGTCTCTGCTTCCCGTCGATGACCTCGTAGACCGACCGCCCCCCTTCGTTGGTCCGCATCAAGATGACGGAAGGGAGTGGGATCCCCCGCAGGATCGACTCCATGAGGATCTGAGCGTCGACGTTGGGCCAGACGTCGCCGCGCTGATACGAGGGGCTGAGGTTCAAACGCCCTCTCTCGGCATGAGCCTTGATGTCGCTGATGGGCCACACATCAGCCTCGGCCAGGATCGCGCCCGAGCCCTCCGACTCGACCTCCTCCTCGGCCTCGTCCCAGGCAGACATCCAGGCGCCGGTAGCAGCCCGTAGGCTGGCGCCCTCGGCCTCGACTTCCTCGATGAACGCGTCACGACGCTGCACGGCCCGTTCAAGACGGCTCTCCAGGGCCTCGAGTCCGGCGTTCGAGAACTCGCTCGGGTCGTCCGGCTGGATCAGCGATTCCCAGTCATCTCGACCGAGTTCCATCGCCAACAACTTGACCTCGGCGGCCCTTGTCCGACGGCCGGTCAGCGGCTGGCCGAACCGCAACAAATCTTGGACACCCAGCAAGGCAGTGAACCAGGTGTCGTCCCCGAACCTGACCTCGTCCTCTCCGAGGTCCTCGACACGAAGCGTGACCTCGTTGGGCACCACCGTGGAGTTCGAGAGATCAATCAGGTGCTCGATGATGCGTTGCTGGATGTCCCAGCGTTCGTCGACCTCGGCGGCGCCCTCGTGGTCTCCATCCTGCAGCTGCCCAGGGGAACTGACCTCCGACACCCGCGTGGAGACGCCCGTGCCTGCACCCTCGGATGCGCTTCCACCGGCACCGGCCACCTCGACCGCCCCGGACTTATCGAGTTCGGAGATCCGGTCCCACCTGTCCAGAACGTACCGGGCCATGGCACCGCTGACAGGGGTTCCAACCCACCGAGGTAGGAGCGGGAATCTGGCGATCTCGGGTATCTGGGACTCGACGCCTCGGGCTCGGGCCCCGTCCCGGAGGACGCCGTAGGCGCGCAGCAGGGACGGGGGATCGGAGAGGAAGCGCTCGGCGACCTTCTGGTCGTACTTCGCGCCGTGCGACCTGGACCCGTCCAGGTTGGCCATCTTGGCGAGGACGCTGGACGGGGGACGGCGGAACAGGTCAGCCAGTTCAGGAACCGGGCTCGGAGCGCGATTCGCCGTGGAGCCGCCGAAGCTACGATGATCGACAACAAGACTGGCCACGAGGCAGAGGACCACTTCGACCGGAAGGAAGTCGACCTGCCTGGTGCCTGGCACCGTCTGCCTCTCGAGAATGCTGCCCCACTGCGCCTCTGCTTCTGCTGGCGAGATCTGCAGGACGTCCTCGAGCACCCATGACATGTGCCGTTTATAGCACCCTGGTCAAGGCCACCAACGGAGGCTGTCGGAGCGGTCATGTATAACTCTGGGAACGCCAACGACGATGAACGGTGAGGGGAGAAGCCTGTGCAGGCATGGGGAACGTACATGGAGTGGAATGCCGCTACTTGCGAGGCCTTCTTTCCGGAGCTCCCATCGCCCGCCCCCGTCTACCTCGACTTCGAGGGGGATCAGGTCGACGCGCTTGCGGAGTTGACGGGAACGCCTGTTGACGAGGTCATCGCGCGCCTCGCCGAGGCAACCAGAGCGACCCTGGACCTGACCGACGGACCGAACCTCGTGTTCTCTGCCCACCGCACCCAGCTGCGGTCGTGGCGGAGCAAGCGCACGCGGAAAGCAAGTTACTCCGAGCCGCCTCCCGTCCTGGGGCTTCTCGCGGTTCTGAGCGCTACCGCCGAGTTCATGCGTCACGGCGACGGGATGTCTGAGGCCAACTACTACGGACGGCTCGCGCAGGTCCTGGGCATCAGCGAGCACAAGGAACTGGTCGCCGCCGGGTATCGGAGGGTGGCGGAACCGTTCTGGAGAGCCTTGAACGACTGGCTCGTCGGGCTGGACGGTCTGCGTGGACTACCCACTGCGTACGCCCTGCAGCATCGCTATGTCGGGCTGCCCCTTTCCCAGGCGCTCGTCCGTCGGGGAGACCGCGAGCGACTCGTCGGGTTCTTCCAGTCTTTCGGCCTCAGCCCTGGATCAGACGTGCCACCGGCCGAGATGCAGATCCTGCTCTCTGCGTGGATGAGCAGGAAGCCCTGCCCGGCAACGAGGACGTTCGAGTCCCTATGGAGTCGCCAAGCAGCCAGGCCGCGCATTGCCCAGACTGCCGCCGTGGCACTGGCCTCCTGGGACGGCACCTTGCCTCGCACCCAAGGTGCGGAGGGAGGTGTCACCTCTCGCGCGATGCTGCTCCTGGAGCTCGGAACCTTCCCCAAGAAGAAGCTCAGTCTCGGTGTGCTCATCAGTGCTGCGGAACCACTGCAGTCCAGAACTGCAACCATCTTGAGCAGCAGCAAGGAGGTTCCCGTCACACTGCACCCCGCGGGTTCGGGAACCTTGAGCCTTGGGGACGAGGTAGCGCTGGACTCGACCACCTTGCTCGAGGGCGTGTTCACCCTGACTGACTCGCTGAACGACTCGCAGATCTCCAGGCGCCCCCGTCGGGCGGTCCCCTTCAAGCAGGACCCCCTGTCACAACGTTGGGTCGAGGCAGACCAGGTACTTCTGGCGGACAACCTACGCATTGTCGCCCACGACGACCTCGTCGAACGCTTGGAAAACGTTCTCTCGCACGTAGCCCGGCCCGGCTGGACCAAGTTGGACAGCTCGTTCCCCGGCGTCCCCACCCACTGGTCCGTATTCAAGGACGTCGAGGTGCTCGGGCACCCCGGCGGACTGGTCTCGCCCAGTGGCATGGACGACCTCGCGTTCCTGGTGCCGATCACCAACCGACAGGTTCGGATCGACGGTGGCTTCAAGCTGCCGGGCTCCACCCGCAACAAGTGGCACGCCGGATCCCCACCTGAGATTAAGGCTGTGAGCGACGCCCCCGGCGGCGTCTCCGTCCGAGTGATCCAGTTCACCGACCACGGGGACGAGGAAGAGGTCGTCATCGCCGCTGACGACCCGAGCGGAGTGCTGGTCATTGACCTGGGAGAGCACGGCCTTACCCCCGGTTCCTATCGCGTTGACCTTCTCGAGGATGAAAAGCTGACATCCTCGACGCACTTCTACCTGGCAACCGGCAGCCAGCCCGACACAGCGCATTGGAACCGCATCGAGCCCGTCGAGTACGAGGTGGACCGAGTTCTCGGAGTTCTCGGCGTTTCCAGCAGCCCACGGGCCTTACCCGCGCCCGCCACCACTGCTATCTGCCCAGCGGTGACGTGGTGGGAGGGAGCTGTACGCAGGCAAGCCGCACCGGCTTCTCTTAGCGTCGCTCTGCCCGATCCTGCGTCGTGCATCTACACAGGACGGCACGTCGAAATCATCGAGACTCCGCGACTCGATCGCCGTGGCCGACCGGTTCAAAGCACGGTGGAGGGCCGCTGCCAGGGATGTGGCCTCGTGCGCCGGTACTCGACCAACTACTACGCGAACCGTCGCCGGCACAACCGCAAGGCGCACCACGTTGAATCTGCTCAGATCAGGTCCGTCTCCGGCGTGCAACATGTTCGGGAGGCGGACGAGACGAACTGGGATCTTCTTCTCGACGCTCTTTTCCACGTGGGCGGCGGCACCTGGGACTCCTTCGAGCGCATCGCCATGCAGATCGAGCCAACGGGCATCTTCGTCGACCATGCGAGCCGACTGTTGGAGGCACTTGGTCATCTCAACATCGGGCGCGATCCAGAGAGCCTGCGGCCCGTGAGCTGGGAAGTCACAGAGACGCGGTTGGACATCTCCCCTGGCGACTACGCGACATACCTGGGGTACTGGTCCGACACCCTGAGCAATTCCTTCTTCGCGGAAGCAGCCGAGGCGGGTGCCTCGGTCGACTCGTTCGAGAATCCCAATGGTCCAGCGACGTGGTTCAGCACTCCACCGTCGACCCTCGAAGGTTTGGACGTCCCCATCGACAGTTCTGGGAGACGCATTCTGGAAGTGTTGCCAGCGCTGAGCTCGATAGCACGGGCGCTCCCCAGGAGGCCTGACCAGGTGTCTGGGAGCATCACCCGCTTCGACCCGCAGTCGGCCTCCTGGGTGGACTCGGACACGATCGAGGGCCTGGGTGGGTTCCGGATACGTCGCTTCGGCGCGTTGGACATCATCCGGACGGAAGAGGACCTTCGGGAAAGCACCATCGCCATCAGCACGGTCCAGCTGAGCAAGCACATAGCCGCCCTTGTGACTGGCGCCCCCCCATTGGTCGCCTACTCCCGGGAAAGCCAAGAACTTCGCGTACCGAAGGGGGCGGATCTGCCAGGCCTGCTGGGCAGGGCCACGGTCTCCTTCAGCGGGCGCGAGCCCCAGCTCATGGGTCGTTCTTTGGTCTACACCACTGTTCCAGACTGGGCGGCAGACCGCATCTACGCCATCCTCTCCAACTGAAAGCCGACACCATGACCCATCCGCTCGAGGTTCGTCAGAACCTCGTCGAGACCCTCACTCGATACATCGACACCCAGTACTGGTTGAGGTACCCGCGGCTCATGGACGAGCGTCGCGAGCTGCTGGAGAGCCGAACGCTGGTCCAGGACGTCTTTGTCGAGCCGGTCGTGCCCTACCAGGGGACGGCCCCGGCCGTCGACACACTGGCCGCCTGGGGGCTGACGCCTGCAGAGGCTGAAATCTTGACGAGAAGTGTCTTCGGCGCCTCCGATCCCCACTCCGTGCTGCTGCGAACCCACCAAGCTCAGGCCCTGGAGGCCCACGCCCGTGGTGACAATCCCGTGGTCACGAGCGGCACGGGCTCCGGCAAGACAGAGTCCTTCCTCCTGCCTCTCCTTTCCGACCTGATCGGGGAAGGACGCGAATGGGAGCCCGAGACGGTCAACGAATGGTGGAACAAGGCCGGATGGTCACCGCTGCGGCGCGGTAGGACGGCAGCGATGCGAAGCCTCGTCCTCTACCCCACGAATGCACTCGTCGAAGACCAGATCACGCGTCTGCGACGAGCAATTCGCAGTATCAGGCGGCAGGGCGGGCCTAGCCTGTGGTTTGGCCGGTACACCGGCTCCACCATCGGATCAGGCGAGTTGCCCTGGAAGGGTAGCTCGAACAGGATCGTGCCCGTCGCGAACGAGATCCACGAGATGATCACCGAGTTCGACCGCGTATCAGCGGTCGACGGCCTCCTGACGTCGGAGATGTGCGACCCGCGGCGTGACGAGATGGTGACTCGGTGGGACATGGTGGCGGCCCCACCAGACATTCTCGTCACCAACTACTCCATGCTGAACGTCATGCTGATGCGCCCGCGCGAGGACGCCATCTTCGATGCCACACGTGAATGGCTCGAGCAGGATGCCCAGCATTCCTTCTCGCTCGTGGTGGATGAACTGCACCTGTACCGTGGCACCCAGGGCGCGGAAGTGTCGCTGGTTCTCCGAAACCTGCTGAAGCGATTGGGTCTCGCGCCTACGTCGCCGCAGTTGAAGGTGATGGCGACGAGCGCTTCGCTGGGCGAAGACCCCTCGTCTTATCTCGAGGCCTTTTTCGGTGTCCCGAAGGAACGCTTCGTCGTGCTTCCAGGCCGACGTATGCCGATTGAGGCACCTCAAGGTGGGCTGGACGCGTGTCCCCCATCTCGACTCAGCCATCTCATCGCCGACGCATGCCGGCCGGCCGCCGATCAAGATCCCCTGCCCACGGCCTCGTCCGACCTTGCCGCGCGGCTGGGGGTCGACCTCGGTCGCCTCGACACAGCGCTTGAGACGATGTCGACCGTAGAGCAGGACTCATTAATACCCATTCGGGCGCACATCTTCATGCGGACGATGCGAGGCGTGTGGGCATGCGTCGACCCACAGTGCCCGCTGACGAGTCGAGACGACCCGCTTCCAGTCGGCAAGCTCTACGACCGCCCGCAGCATTTCTGCGAGTGCGGGTCACGTGTGCTCGAGCTGCTCTACTGCTTCCAGTGCGGTGATGTCAGCCTGGGCGGCTATGTGGTTACCTCTCATGACGACGGCCAGTTCCTCTCATCGCAGCCGATGGAGCCGCAGACGAGACGGACCATGGTCTTCCAGCAGACCCGAGCTAGGTATGCGTGGTACCGCCCCGGTCACCCGCCCGCAGCGCAAGAGGGATGGGAGCACCAGGTCGGCGATGGCAAGGTCAAGTTCGCTTTCCAACCAGCGGAACTCGATGCGAAGATGGGGTTGCTGTCAGCAGCAACACCTGCAACCGCGACCGGCATTGTCGTCGGCGCAGCCGGTGGCGACCCGACCAAGGTTCCGGCTCTCCCCTCCAGATGTCCTCACTGTGGCCACAAGGAAACGCAGACCCGGATGCGACACGGCAGCGTCCGAAGCCCGATCCGAGCACATACCCAGGGCGCATCCCAGGCGACACAGATCCTCATCTCAGAGGTGGTAAGGAGTGTCGGCACCGACCCCGCATCACGTAAGACCATCGTCTTCTCGGACAGTCGGGACGACGCTTCGCGTACGGCTGTGGGAGTCGCTGCGAACCACTTCTTCGACCTCACCCGTCAACTGGTGCAGAAGGCCCTGGACGAGCAGGAGTCCGCGACCCTGCGGCTGCTGAGGGATGGCGTCGAGCCCGGCAAGCTTCCACCGCACGAACTGGCGGCCCACGCCAACGCCGCGCAGATGTTTCCTGACGTCCACAAGGCCTTCCAGCGACGGTATCTCGACGCCGCCACGGCGGATGACCTCACCACCATCACCGCCTTCGAGAACAGCCAACGCGGTCGTCGCGCTCTGCCGTGGACGGACGTTGTGCGTCACACCAGCAACAGCTTGGCGGCGCTGGGGGTGCCACCGGGGGGTCCGCGCGCTTCCCTGCAACGGTTGACGTCTGACGAAACCAAAGCCTGGACATGGGCGTTCGACCCGCCCACGCCTGGGCTCTGGTCCACTCTTCCCGATGGGGGGACGAAGGATGATGAGCAGGCTCGTTATCGTCGCGCTCAAACCATGGCTCTGGGCGATGTACTCTTCGGCGCAGCCGTACGCGACCTGGAGTCTGCCGGAGTCGCCTACCTGGGGCTCATCGGGGACAGCGACACGAGTGGTCTCATTCCCTCGGTGCTGAGGCTCTTCGCTATCGGTGGGCGTTGGCATCCCTACTTCGAGGGAACTCCTGCCAAGGACTGGCAGAAGAGTGTGCTCGACTATCTCGCGCGGGTGTCAGTTCTACTGAAGGTCGACCTTGGCACCCTCAGAGGCGAGGTCGCCTCTAAGGTAGAACCCCTGCTGTCGAGGGGCTCCTTGTCCTTGACCGACCCTGCGATCCCGATCGAGCTCATCGCACCCGGCGACACCTATTTCGTCTGCGACGTGTGTGCACGACCCCACCTGCACGCGTCGGCACAGGTATGCACGCGACTTGCCTGCCCCGGCACGTTGATCGAGAATCCGGCCGAAGCACAGTCGGACTACTACGCCTGGCTCGCCGGTCAAGAGGCTCGGCGGCTGGCTGTGGCGGAACTCACCGGGCAGACCCGTCCCTACCGTGTTCAGCGCGAGCGCCAACGGTGGTTCCGCGACGCATTGCTGCCGATCCCGGAGGAGAACCCACTGTCAACCCCGCTCGATGTCCTGAGTGTCACGACCACCATGGAAGTCGGCGTTGACATCGGCTCCCTTCGATCTACCGTCATGGCCAACATGCCGCCACAGCGGTTCAACTACCAGCAGCGCGTTGGACGCGCCGGCCGAGCTGGGCAAGTCTTCTCGTACGCCGCGACCTTGTGTCGGGACCGGAGTCATGATGACTTCTACTTCGTAGAGGCTCATCGAATCACTGGGGATCCCCCGCCCCGGCCGTTCCTGGACACGGGTCGTCAGACCGTCGTCAGGCGAGGCGTGGCTGCGGAAGTTCTCCGGCTCGCCTTCCGCAGCGCGTCCGTCAAGGTCTCCGCTGTGCACAACGTGCATGGAAACTTTGGGAGCGTCGAACAGTGGGCGGAGAACCTCCCCCATGTCGCTTCGTTCTGCGCCCACGACCCCGCCATCGACCGAATCGTCGACAGTTTCAGTGCCTACTCGGGCATGCCCGCCGACGAGGTAGAAGAGATGCGCCTGTGGGTGCGCAACGGTCTTGTCGAGGACATCGACGCGGCCACGCGAAGCCCGCTGAACTCGCAGCACGAACTCAGCGAGCTCCTTGCCAACGCGGGTGTTCTTCCGATGTTCGGATTCCCCACCAAGGTTCGTCAGCTCTACTTCAACCCCGGTGCCGACAACGGCGCCAAGGGAAGGGACGACGCCATCTCCGACAGGTCGTTGGATCAGGCAGTCTCGCTCTTCTCGCCGGGCTCGATCGTGATCAAGGACGGCTGGAGCTACACCGCGAACGGCTTCGCCGCCTATGGGGCCGGGTACAAGCCAAGGCTTGTAGACCCCCTTGGCGAGCCGATGACCGTACTGCGCTGCGCCGAGTGCGGGAGTGCCGAGGCGTCCAACCTGCGCGACGCCACCGATTGCCCGATCTGCCAGCACAACCGGTCACGCACGACGATGTACATGCCCAAGGGATTCATGACCGGGGGCGACCGTGACGATCGACGGATCGACGATGACGAGTCGGCTCGTGCGAGCCGACCTGTTCTGGGGTGGACTGATCTCACCGAGAAGCCTGACACCACGCTCCCCGGGATGGAGATCTGGCAGCTCGAGCAGGCGAAACTCGTGACAATCAACGACAACAACGGCGACCTTTTCGAGATGTACCGTCGAGCAAACCGTTCCGTCGTCGTTGCACTGAGCGGTTCGCTCAATGCCGACAATGTCACCAAGATCGGCAAGGCTGCCATCGGCGACATCCGGGTGACGGACGCGATCCTCGCGCTCCCGCGGCCCGCTGACGTCCCAGACAACGTCATCGCGATCTCCGAGCACGCGACTCGATGGGGTGCCGCCGCGTTGACCAGTCTGGCCGCCGCTATCAGGCGTGGAGCACAGCATGAGTTAGACGTGGACCCTGCGGACCTGCGCGTAGGGACGCAGTCTCGTCGTGTGGGCTCCACCAGGACCGCATCCGTGTACATCGCCGACGCCCTCGAGAACGGTGCTGGTTATGCCGTGGAGCTCGCCAGGCCGGAGCGTATGACAGCCGTCCTGACCCGACTCGTGGATGCCATTGGACCGCGATGGGCAGACCCGGAGCACGCCAGGTGCACCGCTTCCTGCCCCGACTGCCTACGGTCCTACGACAACCAGATGGATCATCCGTGGTTGGACTGGCGGCTCGCCTTGGACGTGGCCGAACTGTGCCTCGGTCGACCCATGAATGAGCATCGCTGGCTCGACCGGGGACCCTTCGCGTCGTCGATGTTCCGAAGCGCCTTCGACGGCGTTGAGGAACGCGAGGCGGGCGACCTTTTCTCCCTCACAACCGGACGACGTGCCGTTGTACTGGCCCATCCGCTCTGGCGCACCGACCCGGACTCGTGGAACACGCGGCAGAAGGCGGCTGCGGAAGCACTCCGCCAGGACGGGTACACAGTCCTGTTTTCCGACATTCGCACCTTGACCCTGTTGCCTGAGCGGGTCTACGGACAACTCCTGGGAGAAACGCTATGACTAAGGGTCGTATCCTGGCGGAAGAGTTCCCCGAGCGCCCGTTGATGGCGACTCTGTCGGACTTGCTCGGCATCCCGCACTTCACGACGAGCCGAGGTAGCACCGTTCGGAGAGACTTTCTAGAAAGTGTTGCGGGCGCCCTTGGCGTGCCTCAGGACGTATCGACGAAAGACGGCCTGATACGGCTGATTTGGGAGTGCGCGCATCCAGGGCAGCGCATGCCGGAAGATCGCCTCGCCCGCGGCGGAACCGTGACAAATCGAGTGCTTCAGGAGATCACCGACGGTCTTAGTGATCGGGTGGATCCCTCTGGTCGACTGGATCAGTCAACCCTGGACCTTGACCTCCAGGTCGAGGTGCAGGACTGGACCCCTGAAGGCCTTGAGGACACTCGTTCCCGCCGGCTGCAAGCGGTGGCCGTGCGGGAAGGTCGTGATCACTTCCGTACGACGGTGCTGAGCGCCTACGGCGGCCAGTGCGCGGCCAGTGGTTGTTCCACCCCCGCGGTCCTGCAGGCGGCACACATCATGCCTTACAGGGGGGTGGAGTTCGACCACGTGCAGAACGGCATCTCGCTGAGAGCGGATATTCATTTCCTGTTCGATCGCCGCTTTCTGGCGATCCATGAGACCGAGCACGTCTTCCTTGTGCGGCGCGACGCCACCACGGCTGACTACGCTCACCTCCACGGTCAGAGGGTCAGGTTTCCGTCCAGACGGCAGTTCTGGCCATCCCCCGCAGCCCTACGCGCTCATCGCCGTTGGGCCGGTCTCTGACTCCTCAGGGATGACCACGCTGCCTCGGCTGGGGTTGCAGTTGGCGTCCGCCCTATCAAGAATCGCCCGGCCCAGGGATGGCGGCAGCAATTCTTCGTCCCGGCGGACGTGCTCGACCAGGACAGTCCAAGCGGCCCCGACGCAGACGCCGTTGCCGACCTGCCGGTAGGAGTCCGAGTCGCGCTGTTCACTGGGGAAGGAAAAGTCACGACCCAAACCCTGGAGCCGGGCAGCCTCATGCGGAGTGATGACCCGCTTGCGTGATCCGATCACGGACGTTTGGTTGATGGCCACAAGCGCGGGGAAGTAGGTCGCCCTCTTGGCTCGTATGCCGGAGGGCCTGAAGTGCATGATCGTGTCCCACAGGCTGGTCTCCCACTGAGCCTGCCACTCCAGCTTTCGCCGCGACATCGGCAGCAATGCGTAATCGCTCGAGGTTCGCCACGGCCTGATCACCGCCCTGTTCTTGCGGTAGAAATCGATGTTCTTGAGGATGAAGGATCGCTTCCAGGGAGGATCATCCGCGAAGTCCTCCTCACCCAGCGAGAGATACGCATCGCGCCAATACTCTGCCCACAGAGGAAAGCCTGGAAGTCGGCGGGCCCCACGGTCGACGCCGTCAACGGCGCGAGCGACATTGACAGGCTTCCACCAGGGAAGATCCTGGATCAGGGAGTCCCAGAACGAGACCCAGCGATGCTGCTCCTCGGACATGCGGTAGGCCTCAAGATTCTCGATCTCACGGTCGTCATCGAGGATCCAGTCGATGCGCCAGTCCTGGGGATCCCACGCCTTGGGCTGCCAGTCAGCCAGAGTCGGCGGCACGAGGGCAGGGTCGTCCACGCGTCCCTGAACCAGAGTGCCGAGGATGAACACTCGGTCACGCACCTGCGGTGTCCCGCCATCAGCCGGATGGATGAGGTGAGGCGACAGGACAGTGGGCGTCGAACTCACCTTGTAACCGAGACGATGGAGGGTCGCGATAATGACCTCCCATTCGTGCTTGTGCTGGGGTCCGACCAGATTTCGGACGTTCTCGAGGAGAATCAACTTCGGCCGGCGGTCCTTCAGAATGCGAGCGATGTCCCAGAAAAGGGTCCCGCGGATCTCTTCCATGCCCCTCTGGAATCCCGACTTCGAGAAAGGCTGGCAGGGAAACCCCGCCGTCAGGACGTCGATGTCATCGGGGAGGTCCGTGTCGAGGCCCTCGTTCGATGTGGTGGCCTTGGTGATGTCCCCGTTCAGTTTGAAGTCTCCCGGAAGGGCCCCCTCAAGCCAGTTCTGGCTGTAGGCGCGACGCGCCTTGGCGTCGATCTCGGAAACGTAGACGCATTCGCCACCTGCGTGAGAGAGGGCGGCGTGAAAGCCTCCGATGCCCGCGAAGAGGTCAGCGAAACGGAAGGTCATGACTCGGATCCTAGAACGTGTGTACGGAACAGTGGAGAGGCGCGCCGTTCTAACGGCGCGCCTCCCAACTGACTAGATCAGCTGCAGCCGCTGGTGCTCCCGCAGCCCTCGCACACGTAGCACGAGCCGGCCGGGCGCATCTTCGTCCCGCAGGTCATGCAGATCGGCGCGTCGGCGACCTTGCCCTGGAACTGCTCGAGCAGCTCGGTCGAGGAGTGGATCGCCGGGTCCGTCTTGCGGGCGTCGGCGGCCCCGGTGCCGGAGGAGTCGGCGACCTTCTCGGCCTTCTGCTCCTTCTTGGCCGGGGACGTGGCCACGCCCTGGCTGAAAGACTCCAGCTCGTCCTCGTAGGCCTCGTCGTCGTTGGACTGCGTCGGCGCGTAGGACCCGGTCTCCAGCTCCCGGGCCCGCTCCTCGGCGGAGTGGATGCCCATGAAGGAGCGGGTCTCGAAGTCCAGGTAGTCCAGCGCCAGGCGGCGGAAGACGTAGTCCATGATCGACTGCGACATCCGCACGTCCGGGTCGTCGGTCAGACCGGCCGGCTCGAAGCGCAGGTTGGTGAACTTCTCGACGTAGGTCTCCAGCGGCACGCCGTACTGCAGGCCGATGGACACCGCGATCGAGAAGGCGTCCATGACACCGGCCAGGGTCGAGCCCTGCTTGCCGAACTTGAGGAAGATCTCCCCCAGGTCGCCGCTGTCGTAGGTGCCGGCCGTGAGGTAGCCCTCCGCGCCGCCGACCGCGAAGCTCGTGGTCTGGCTGCTGCGGCGCTTGGGGAGCCGCTTGCGGACGGGGCGGTACTCGATGACCTTCTCCGGCTCGCCCTTCTCGTCCGGCTTGGCGGCCTTGCCCTCCTTGCCGTCGGACAGCGGCTGGCCGACCTTGCACATGTCGCGGTAGACGGCGAGCGCCTTCAGGCCCAGGCGCCAGCCCTCCATGTAGACCTCGGCGATCTCCTCGACCGTGGCCGACTCCGGCAGGTTGACCGTCTTGGAGATCGCACCGGAGAGGAACGGCTGGACCGCGGCCATCATGTGCACGTGGCCCATGGGCTTGATCGCCCGGGCGCCCATGGCGCAGTCGAAGACCTCGTAGTGCTCGGTCTTCAGGCCGGGGGCGTCGATGACGTGGCCGTGCTCGGCGATGTACTCGACGATCGCCTCGATGGTCTCCTCGGTGTAGCCCATCTTGCGGAGCGCGCGCGGGACGGTCTGGTTCACGATCTGCATCGAACCGCCACCGACGAGCTTCTTGAACTTGACCAGCGAGAAGTCCGGCTCGATGCCGGTGGTGTCGCAGTCCATCATGAAGCCGATGGTCCCGGTCGGAGCGAGTACCGAGGCCTGGGCGTTGCGGTAGCCGTTCTTCTCGCCCAGCTTGACCACGTCGTCCCACGCCTGGGTGGCGGCCTTGTGGATCTCGGTGTCCATGGCGTCCAGCGGACGGACCTGGTCGTTGGCGGCCTGGTGCTTGCGCATGACGCGCTTGTGCGCCTCGGCGTTGCGGGAGTAGCCGTTGTAGGGCCCCACGACCGCGGCCATCTCGGCGGAGCGCTTGTAGGCGGCGCCCGTCAGCAGCGAGGTGATCGAGGCGGCCAGCGCACGGCCGCCCTCGGAGTCGTAACCGTGGCCGGTGGCCATGAGCAGCGCGCCGAGGTTGGCGTAGCCGATGCCCAGCTGACGGAAGTTGCGGGTGGTGTCGCCGATCGCCTCGGTCGGGAAGTCGGCGAAGGTGATGGAGATGTCCATCGCGGTGATGACCAGCTCGACCACGGACCGGTAGGTCTCCACGTCAAAGGTGTCGTCGTCGCGCAGGAACTTCATCAGGTTCAGCGAGGCCAGGTTGCACGAGCTGTTGTCCAGCGACATGTACTCCGAGCACGGGTTGGACGCGGTGATGCGGCCGGTCTCGGGGTTGGTGTGCCAGTCGTTGATCGTGTCGTCGTACTGCAGGCCCGGGTCGGCGCACTCCCAGGCGGCCTTGGCCATCTTGTCAAAGAGCCCGCGGGCGTCCACGGTGTCGATGACCGAGCCGTCCTTGCGGGAGGTCAGGCCGAACTCCGTGCCCTCCTCGACGGCGCGCATGAACGCGTCGGTGACGCGGACGGAGTTGTTGGCGTTCTGGTACTGCACGGAGTGGATATCGGCCCCGCCCAGGTCCATGTCGAAGCCGGCGTCGCGCAGCGCGCGGATCTTGTCCTCCTCGCGCGCCTTGGTGTCGATGAACTCCTCGATGTCGGGGTGGTCCACGTCCAGGACAACCATCTTGGCCGCGCGGCGGGTCGCGCCGCCGGACTTGATCGTGCCCGCGGAGGCGTCGGCGCCGCGCATGAAGGAGACCGGGCCGGAGGCGGTGCCGCCGGAGGAGAGCAGCTCCTTGGAGGAGCGGATGCGGGAGAGGTTGAGGCCGGCGCCGGAGCCACCCTTGAAGATGAAGCCCTCGTCGCGGTACCAGTTGAGGATCGAGTCCATCGAGTCGTCGACGGACAGGATGAAGCAGGCGCTGACCTGCTGCGGGCTCTGCGTGCCCACGTTGAACCAGACCGGGGAGTTGAACGAGAAGACCTGGTGGATGAGCGTGTAGGTCAGCTCGTGCTCGAAGATCTCCGCGTCCTCGTCGGTGGCGAAGTAGCCGTGCTCCTTGCCCGCCTTGACGTAGGTCAGCACCACGCGGTCGACCAGCTGCTTCAGACCCTGCTCGCGCTCCGGGGTGCCCACCGCACCGCGGAAGTACTTGGTCGTCACGATCGTCGAGGCGTTCGCCGACCAGAAGTCGGGGAACTCCACGCCGCGCTGCTCGAAGATCGTCTCGCCGCTCTTCCAGTTGGTCTGGACGACGTCCCGCTTCTCCCAGGTGACCTGGTCGTAGGGGTGGACGCCCGGGGTGGTGAAGATCCGCCCGATCTTCAGCCCCTTGTCGCCGCGGCGGGTCCGCGACTTGGCCCCTGTCGTCTCCGTCATGCTTGTCTCCCTTGGTGCGTGGTGGGTGTGGTGCGTGCTTGCGTGCTGCGTGGTCCGTGGTGATCCAGTCCACCGGACGGGTCCGACATACCCGGTGGCCTGCGAAGGTGCGGTGCTACCGCATACCCCCTGGTGGTGAGAGCTGCGCGTCCTGCTCGGTCCGCAGGAGCGTGATCGCCTGCTCGAAGTCCCCGAGCGAGTCGAACGCCTGGTAGACCGAGGCGAAGCGCAGGTAGGCCACCTCGTCGAGGCAGCGCAGGGGGTCGAGGATCGCCAGGCCGACCTCGTGCGCGTCGACCTCCGCCTGCCCCTGCGAGCGGATGGTCTCCTCGACCTGCTGAGCCAGGATCTGGAGCTGGTCGTCGGTGACCGGGCGGCCCTGGCAGGCCTTGCGGACGCCGGTGATGACCTTGTCCCGGCTGAACGGCTCGGTCACCCCGGACCGCTTGATGACCGAGAGGGTGGCCGTCTCCACGGTGCCGAACCGGCGCCCGCACTCGGGGCACTGGCGGCGCCGGCGGATGACGGTGCCCTCCTCCTGGACGCGGCTGTCGACGACCCGGGAGTCGGTGTGACGGCAGAAGGGGCAGTGCACGACTCTCCTCCTCGAGGGTGCGGGCAGCACGACTTCGACACCCCCTGACGGGGGCGTCCTGTGTGCTGATCTGGGGACGACCTGTGGATGACATGTGGGAACACGTCCTCTAGCTGTGCACAACATGTGGAGGAACCACAGTGCTGTAACTACTAGATGTTGCGATCGTATGCCGCTCCGCCCCCAGATGCAACACCCCGTCCCGGGCGGTTCTACAGACCCGCAGGTCAGGCGCGGTCGCCCCGGTGTGTCGCCCCGGCGTGTCGCCGGGAAGGCTCCGCGGGACCCGGGGAACGGCCGCTCAGAACGGCACCTGGGTGGTCAGCAGACCGGTCACCGGGGCTCGCCCGCTGACGGCACGGCAGAACTCGAACGCGTCCATCGAGATGCGCTCACCGTCCTCGCCCTCCTGCCACCGCCCGCCCGCGGGACCGGTGAGCTCGAGCACGAACGGGGAGCCGTGCCGACCGGCCCACTCCTTGACGACGTCGTCGACGATCACCCCCTCGTGCTGGGGCGTGGCCACCATGGGGATCCCGGTGGCCCGGGAGATGTCGATGCGGTGCATGAAGGGGTCGCGGGTGAAGATCACGTCGATCAGGTAGGCGAACGTCCACCAGCCGTACTGCTCGTCGGCCATCGACTGCCGGCGCAGGACGTCGGGCAGACCCGTCCGCCCACGGACGGCTCGGAGGGCGGTGCGTCGGACCTCCGCCACGACCTCCGCGGGCGTCATCGAGGCGTTCCGGCGCACCTGCAGGGCCGTGAGGACGTCGATCATCAGCTCGCCGCTGCCCCGGGCCCGAAGCGTCGCAACCACCTGGCGGACCAGCTCTCGCCGGCTGGCCACCGCCTGCATCATCCCGAGCATGTGGCCGGCCATCGCCCGGACGTCCCAGCCCGGACAGTCGGTGGGGGCGGCCCACTGCTCGGGGGTGAGCCGTTCGAGGAGGTCGCCCACCCGGTCGTACTCGGTCGTCGCCAACCGTCGGGCGACCTGCCGGTCGATGCCGGGACGCCGCGCGTGGGCCCGGTCGGTGGTGGGCGAGGTGGGTGGAGCACTCATGAGGGTTCCTTCCGAGGAGAACCTGCCGGGGCTTGCCTCCGCAGGTCGAGGTTGTCGACATACATGTCCACGGCCCGGTCGAGCAGCCGGCTCCACCGGTCACCCCCGGGGTCGTTCGCGTGCTGACTGTCCACCAGCCCGCCGACCAGGGCGACCCAGAGGTCCAGGTCCTCCTGGGCGGTGATGCCGTGCCGCACGAAGATGTCCCGGGCCAGGTCCATCACCTCGACGGCCGGTGCGTAGGACTCGGGGGTGGGCTCGAAGCCGGGAATGGTGCGCAGGTTCATGAGCTGGTGCCGCGGCACGTCCTCGACGGCGAAGTCGAAGAACGTGCGCGCGACGACGCGCAGGGCGGCCCGGGTCTCGTCGGGGATCTCGGGCAGCGACGCCCGGCAGACCGCGAGGCACTCGGTCCACGCCTGCCCGAACATCGCGTCGTAGATCGCGTGCTTGGAGTCGAAGTGCGTGTAGAGCGACGGCGCCCTCATACCGACCCGCTCGGCCACCTGGCGCAGGGTGATGTCGGCCAGACCTCGTTCGCGGGCCAGCTCCCACGCCGCGTCGAGGATCTCCAGCCGGGTCGCCTGACGTCGTTCGGCCTGCCTATCTCTGTTCGGGTTACCTAACACAGTTAGATTGTGCACCCGCGGGTGCGTTTCCGTCCAGACCTTGTTGTCCAGATGTGGTGGGCCGTTACGGCACGAGCGGCAGCTTCGTCTCGCAGTCGATCGGGGTGTAGAAGCGCCCCTGGTCGTCGACGTAGGGCCCGCCGACGTAGGCCCGGCAACCGGTGTACCCGGCTCCCGGCTGGCTCGCCGGCGGCGGGGGCGGAGGCGCCGGTTGCGGCTGCGGGGCTGGCTGGGGCGGCGGCTGCGGGGCTGGCTGGGGCTGAGGAACGGGTTGCGGCGCCGGGGGCGAGTTCGCCTGCCGCTCCGCCTCGGCCCGCTCGGCAGCGATCCGCTCCGCCTCCGCACGCTCGGCGGCGACGCGATCAGCCTCGGCGCGCTGGACGGCCTGGCGCTCCGCGGCCTCCCGATCGGCGGCCTCCCGGCGCTCCGCCTCCTCCTGGGCAGCCTTCTCCTCGCGCTCCCGCTCGGCCTTCTCCTCGGCCTCCTGCTCCGCCTTCTCCCGCTCGGCCAGCTCCCTGGCCTCCTCGGCGGCGACGTGCACCTCCTGGGCGCGTGACCGCATACCCTGCACGTCCTGGCGCAACCGGTCCAGCTCACCGACGGTCAGACCTGCGGCGGACAGCGAGTCCGGTTCGACGTCGGTGAGGAGCAGGAGCAGCGCGTCGGCCGACTCGACCGCGCGATCGGACGCCTCCTCCCCCGCCTCGGGGTCGGTCTTCACCGTCTCCTCGGCCTGGGCCACCTGATCCTCGACCTGCTGCGCGCGAGCGGTGAAGGTGCACTCCTGGGCGGGGTCGTACATCCCCCGACCCGCCGCCTGCGCCTCCTCGAGCGCCGCCTCGACCTCGTCGAGGAACAGGTCGTTGGGGGCGAAGTAGACGGGGACCCCCAGGCCTGCCCGTGCGATCTCCGCGTTGACGAGAGAGTCGTCGAGGAACACCCCGGCGAGGTCGCGGCCGTAGCGGTCGGTCCGGTCTTGGTCGTACTCCAGCTCGACCTCGGTCCCCACCGGCAGCCGGTCGGCCAGGAACGCGGTCGCCTCCGGCCCCAGGCACTCGACCGCCCGGCCCGGGTGCTTGGTCTCGGGGGTGTCGACGTTGAGCAGGCGCACGCGCACCGTCTCCCCGTCGCGCACGACGTCGAGGGTGTCGCCGTCGACCACCCGGTGGACGGTGACGACCTCCCCGACCTCGTCGGCCTCGTCGACCGCGGAGTTCGCCGTCACCCCCACCGCGACCGTGACACCGAGGCCGAGCACGGCCGTGCCGAGCAACCACTTCATACCGTCTGCACCACTGCTTCTCCGGCACCCGTGCCGGCTCCTGACCTGCGACCGGCCCGTCGGACCGGCAGGACCCTCCGGGGGCCTGACCCATTCCAACACGGCGAGCCCGACAGGCCGTGCGACCGGGTCCCCGCCCTCCCGACGACGGGGCAGCAGGAGCACAATAGGAGCAGGAGCCTGATCGGGGTGGCTCCGGGAAGGACGGGGACCATGTCGTCCCTTCGCGATCGTTATGTCCACGCCGTCGTGCGCCGGCTGCCGGTGGAGGAGCGGCCCCACGTGGGGCAGGAGCTGCGCGCCTCGATCGAGGAGAAGGTGCGGGCCCGGACGGGGCCCGACCCCGCCGAGGTGGAGCGGGACGTCCTCGTCGAGCTGGGCGACCCGGAGCGGCTGGCCGCGACGTACACCGGCCGCGAGCTGCACCTCATCGGCCCGGCGGTCTACCCGCTGTGGCGCCGGGTGCTGGTGCTCCTGCTGTCGTTCGTGCCCGCCCTGGTGGCGGTCATCACCATGGTCGTGACCGTGGTCGACGGCGAGCGCAACCCGTTCGTCGTCGTCGGCGAGGGTCTGGGGGCGGCGCTCATGACGGCCGTGCAGGTCGCGTTCTGGGTGACCCTCGGCTTCGCGGTCGCCGAACGGAACGAGCAGGCCCGTCCCGGGCTGGAGGGTATGGAGCGCGGGCTCGCCTGGAACCCCGACTGGCTGCCGCCGGCGGCCGAGCGGGACGTGCCCCGGTCGGAGTCGATCGTCGGGCTGGTGTTCGCCTCGCTGGCGGGGATGCTGGTGGCGTTCGGCCCGAACCCGTCGATCCCGGTCGGTGACGAGCGGGTGCCGCTGTTCACCGAGGCCGCCTACGACGGACGCTGGATGCTCGTCGTCCTGACGCTGGCCTGGGCCGGGGTCGAGGTGCTCAAGCTCTACCGCGGGTACTGGTCCTGGCCGGCGGCGTGGTTCAACGTGGCGCAGAACGCCGCGCTCGTGGCCCTTGTCGCGTGGTGGGTCTACGTCGACGGGCTGATCAGCGAGCGCCTGCCCGAGACCGTGCCGGTCGGGGACGTGCCGCTGTGGCGGACGATACTCATCGTGGTGGTCGTGACCATCGCGACGTGGGACTCGGCGGAGTCGGTGTGGAAGGCGCGGGCGCACGAGCAGGCGGTCGCGGGGAGCTAAGATCGGGGGCCTGGGGCCCGGGCGTGCTCGCGACGTCTGGACCCTGGGCGTGGGTGGGCACCGTCTCGCGTCGTGCAGTCGATCGATGCCCTTCAGGGGGCCACGATCGACTGCGCCACGGAGCGGCTCGTGAGGCTTACCAAGTCTTTACCTGTGGACAACGGATTCTTGGGCCGGGCTGGGGCAGACTGGCTCGGTCCGTTCGCCCGCGGCCCGTGCGTGGCTGCAGACCCTGGAGGGGATCCTTGAGACGCACCCTGATCGTTGCCGTGTCCGCGCTGCTGACCCTGAGCGCCTGCGACACCTCCGGGGAGCCATCCGCCCCACCGACGAGCGAGGACTCGCTGACGACGGCGACGGCAGAGCCAGCCGCGCCGGCGGATGACACCGAGGTGACGACCGAGCCGGAGCCGACGAGCGAGGAGCCGACGGAGGAGGCGGCACCGGCGTTGGACCAGACCGAGCAGGGTGCCGAAGCTTTCGTCGAGCACTACATGGAGGAACTGAACGACGCGTTTGTCACTGGCGAAGGCGGAGAGGTCATCGAACTGAGTACGGCTGATTGTCAGTCCTGCAGCGAACTGGTGGCGGATGCCGAGGCGAACCCGGCAGGCGAGGCCCTCTTTCAAACTTCAGTGGACACCGTGGCTCTCATGGGGTCCAAGGCGCGTGTGGAAGCTGAGATTCAAGAAGCCGGTGAGGTCACGCCAGCCGTGTTCGAACTGAGCTGGCAAGACCGGTGGAAGGTAGAGGCCATCAAGATCGGCCAGCGATGAATGCGGTTCTTGCCCTTTTGCTGCTAGTCGCCTCTGGAATTTCAGACCCGCCGGAGGGCGGAGACGACGGTGGCCGCTTCAAGGCTGGTTTGGGCCGAGGCGACGGGATAGACGTCGGCCTCACGGTCGAACAGACCCATGCCCTCGCCGACTCCTACCCACCTGCCGTCTCCCCGGAGTCCCCCACGGCCTGGTACGACTACGTCGCCGTCATCGACTGCATCCCGCCCAACTCCCCCGAGCGGCCGCGGCTGGAGATCTGCGGGTTCGCCATCAGCTTCTGCGAGGAGAACGTCCCCGAGTCGAGCGGGCCGCGGTCGATCATCTACCGGCGCACCGGTTACGCCGACGGCACCGACCCCACCACGTGGGAGCCGATCGGCCCGACCTGCTTCACCGACTCGGTCCCGGCACGCAGCGGCGAACCGGCGGTCGAGCTGACCGAGGCGATGATCGTCGAGCAGTTCCACCGCACCGACTTCGCCCTTCCCCAAACCGTCCTCCAGCCGCCCGACGGCACCGCCCTGGTGAACCTGCCGGTCTACTTCGAGCTCGTCTGGCCCGACGCCGGCTTCTCCCCCTCCGAGATCGACACCACCACGCTCGTGGGCCGGCAGGTCCGGATCCGTCCCACGCTCGTCGGCGCCACCTACCTCACCGGGGACGGGACGGCGATCGGCCCGACCTCGAGCCTGGGCGGCCCCTACCCGGACGGCGACCTCACGCACACCTACGACACCGCCGCCGACGTCGCGCCCTCCATCTCCGTCGAGTACGGCGGCGAGGTCAGCGTCGACGGCGGCCCGTGGACGACCATCCCGAGCACCGCGACGATCGACGGTCCCGCCGTCGACCTGCAGGTCCTGACCTCCCGCAACCGCCTCTACTCCGACTGACGCTCCCGGGCGCGACCGCCGACGGCACGGTCCACGGCCGTCACGAAGCTCGCCCGAAAGCTTTGCGCCGCAACGAGTCCCGGGACCATGTCCGCCGCGTGCGGCATACCCGGCACGACGACGAGCTCCACCGGCACCCCGGCATCACGCAGCCGCTCGGCGTACGCCACGTCCTCGTCGTGGAACAGGTCGGCCGTGCCGACCCCCACCCAGGCCGGCGCCAGCCCGGCGAGGTCGTCGCGGCGGGCGGGCACGGCATACGCGCGGTCCTCCTCCGCGCGGACGGGGTGGCCGAGGTACCAGCCCCACGCGTCCCGGTCGTGCGCGGGCGTCCACACCATCGTCCCGCGCCCGCCGTGATCCTCGCGCAGCACCGTGCGGTCGTCGAGCATCGGGTAGACCAGGCCCTGGAACGCCAGCGGCAGCCCACGGTCGTAGGCCATCTGGGCCACCGACGCCGCCAGCCCACCACCGGCGCTGGCCCCGGCCACCCCGATCCGCGCGGGATCGACGCCCAGCTCGTCGGCGCGCCCGTGCAACCACTCCAGCGCGGCCCAGCAGTCCTCGACCGCCGCCGGGAACGGGTGCTCCGGCGCCAGCCGGTAGTCCACGCTCACCACGAGCAGCCCCAGCTCGCGCGCCAGCCGGTCGCACAGCCGGTGGTCGATCCACGGGGCGCCCACGACCATCCCGCCGCCGTGCATCCACAGCAGCGCACCGGAGGGCCGCGGGCGGTCCGGCGCCTCGTACAGGTATGCCGTGACCTCCGGCCCGCCGTCCGCACCGGGGAGCGTGGTGTGCCGGCCCGTCCCGGCCGGCACCAGCCGCGCGAGCAGGCGGTCGAGCCGGGGCCGGCGCCGCGGCGGCCGGGGGTCGTGCGGCCGGTCGAAGAGCCGCCACCACGGGCTGCGCCACTCGGGAGCAAGCGCCGCCGGTCCCTCCGGCATCGCGGGGCTCACGCCAGCTCCGGGTCGTCGTCGTCGGGCCGGTAGCGCGACCCGGTCATCATGCGGACGGTGACCAGCGTCAGCGCTACGACGTAGCCCCCGGTCAGCGCGAGGAACCACCACCCGGGCACCGTCCCGCCCGGCTGGTGCGCGGCATACCCCATGACCAGCTCGATCCCCACCACGAGCAGGACCGTCAACCCGACGATCACCATGAGGTCCTCGCGAAGCAGTCGCTCGAAGCGCACCAGCCGCCGCGGCCGGTCCAGCCACCACTCCTTGTGGGGGGCGTTGATCCCGGCCGGCCAGATCATCGCCAGGCGGGAGAGCCACAGCATCGGGAAGATCAGCAGCACCGGCACGAGGAGCACGAAGCCCAGCGCGGAGGCCCGGCTCGACCACCCGTCCGGCGTGCCGCCGCCCGACCAGTGCGTGGGTACGCGCTCTGGCAGGGTCGCGGCCAGCCACGCCAGGGCGGCCAGCCAGGCGAGCGTGGCGGCGGCGAGCACCAGCCGCGGTCCCCAGCCGGCGGGTTCGCGGGCCGTCAGCCGCGCCTCCCGGGCGACCTGACGACGTCGTTCCTCCCGCTGCTGCCACGTCTCCTCGGTGGCCCCGACCATTCGTGCTCCGTCTCTGCGGCGTCCGCGTGCAGGACGAACCTAACCCCCTACGCTGACCGGATGACGACTCCCCCGTCCTCGCCGGTGCGTGTCGAGGCGCCGGGGATCGTCCTGCGCGCCTACCGCCCCGACGACGTCGCCGACCTCGAGGCCGCCTTCGCCGACGAGGCGATCGCCCTGTGGAACCCCGGCGCGTACGGTCCGGACGCCGTCGAACGCTTCATGAGCTCGCGCAACGACTGGAGCGATGCCGACCACGCGTCCTGGGCGGTCGCCGACCCGACCGACCGGCTCGTCGGCTCGGTGTCGGTCTACAAGGTCGACCGGGACCAGGGGGACGCGGAGATCGGCTACTGGGTCGCGCCATGGGCGAGAAGACAGGGGTATGCCGTGCGCGCCGTCGGAGCCGCGTCCCGGTTCGCGTTCGGCCGGCTCGGGCTGCACCGGCTCTACCTGTTCCACGCCGTGGAGAACGCCGGCTCCTGCGCCGTGGCCCTCGCCGCCGGGTTCCGCCACGAGGGGACGATGCGGGAGTCCTACCGCTACGCCGACGGCGTCCACCACGACGAGCACCTGCACGGCCTGCTGGCCAGTGACCTCGGCCCGGAGGCGGACCGATGACCCTGCGGCCGGTCCACGACGGCTCGCCGGCCGACTGGCTCGTGGAGCACGGCCGACCGTGGCCGCAGCTGTCCCTCTTCGGCCCGGTGGGTTTCGAGGCCTACGCCCGGCTGCGGTGCATCCCCGACCCCACCCGCCCGGGGCAGTCCGAGAACGACCACGACGGCGGGGACGACCTCCCCCGGGAACTCGACCAGCTGCGCACCGTCGTGGAGGTGCTGCGACGGCATACCCGCACCCCCGACGACGCCTGGCACTGCCTGTGGGACGGCTGGGGCGACCTGCACGAGGGGGCGACGATGGTCATGACCCTGCACGACGACGGCCGTTCCGAGAGCCGGCCCGGCACGCCGGCCTTCCCGCCGGACGTGCTGGGCGGGCCGACGGTCCACCACCCGCACCGCAGCTACCACCTCTTCCGGGGGCCGCTGTCCGACCTGGGCGACTGGGGTGCTGGGCCGATCGCTCCTGGCGTGCCCCGCGGCGACCTGGTGCCCGCGTTCGTATGGCCGGACGACCGGGCCTGGTGCATCGCCTACGACACCGACCCCCACTGGGCCGGGATCGGAGGGACCCGGGAGGCCGTGGACGAACTGGTCGCGCTGGGCACGGTCGACGTGGTCCCGGCGGACCCGCAGGAGCAGCAGCCGTTCTACGGCTGAGGTGCTGGGCTGGGCAGGACAGGGCCGAGGTGATGCGGCCGGTCGGGTGTCAGCAGTCGGTGAGGTCCTCCCAGGTTCCGACGAAGCTGCCGTCCTCGGCTCCGACGAGCACCTCGCCAGGCTCCAGCCCGGCCACGTCCTCAAGAGTGAAGTGCACCCCGGGAAGGTTCTCCACACCGCCCTCGGGCAGGGCCTGCACGATGTACCCCTTGGCCGGGTCGAGCTGCGGCGGGTCGTCGGCCGCGCCCGGGACGAAGGCCTGCTCCTCCCGGTTGCGCTCGCCCATCTCCCACGTGCCGATGATCGGGTTCTCCTCGTCGGGGTCCAGCCCTCTGCGGTCACCGTGCATCACGACGGCGGCGACGTCCTCGTCCCCGCAGCTGTCCCAGACGACCGCCAGGTCACCGTCGACCGACACGACCCCCGTCCGACCGACCGTCTCGAACCCGCTCGGGGCGATGCACGCCGAGACCCCGAGCGCGACAGTAACGCCGACCGCGGCGACGACGTCCCCGCGTGCCTGCACCCGCCCCGACCACGTCCCTCCTGACCTGCGCATGCCCGACAGTAGCGCGACCCGGCCGACCGGCACCACGGACCACGCAACCACGCAACCACGCAACCACGGTCAGGGGCTGATCTCCCCCAGGATCCGCAGGTCGACCTCGTGCCCGTCGGGGCAGGGGTGCAGGTCCATCGGGCAGATCATCGGGTCGTTGTGCAGGAAGCCCGGCAGACGCTCCTCCCCCACCTCGACGCACATGGTGCACAGCGTCCGAGCGGCGTAGTTAAGGTCGCCGCCGTCAGCCCCGCACCAGCCGTACCTCCACTCCGGGTCCCGGCAGCACACCAGGTGCAGGATCTCGTCGGGATCGTTCACCAGCGAGAGGCGCGGGGCCACGTCGGCGGCGGGGTCGAGGTCCTCCTCCGTGAGGGACCGGTCGCTCATGACCCGAGTATGCCGCGAGCCCTGACGTTCAGGCCCGAGCCGACCCGCCCGTGTCCGAGCCGGCGGTGACCGGTCCGACCAGGCTCATCAGCACTACCCTGGACGAGTGGGCCACGCCCAGGTCGAGCACCGCATCGAGACGTCGTTGTGGCCCTTCGTCGAGCACGTCGTCCGCGCCTGGGCGCTGCCCGGAGTGGCGCTCTCCGTGGTCCACGGCGCGGACCAGGTCCTGGCCCGGGGTTTCGGCACCAGGAACACCGCGACCGCTGACCCGGTGACCCCCGACACCCTGTTCCACCTGGCCTCCGTCTCCAAGACGTTCGTGGCCACGGCCGTGCTCCAGCTGGTCGAGGAGGGCCGGCTCGACCTCGACGGCCGCGTCACGGCATACCTGCCGGACCTGCCCTGGGCCGATCCGCGGGCTCACCGGATCACGCCGCGGCAGCTGCTGTCCCACCGGTCCGGGCTGGGGGACGTGACCGACTACCGCTGGCACGAGCCGGAGCTGGACGACGATGCGCTGGCCCGCTTCGCCGCGGAGGTCGCCGGCTGGCCGCTGGAGCGCGACCCGGGCACGGCGTACGCCTACTCCAACGCCGCCTACGAGCTGCTCGGGCACCTCGTCGCGACCGTAAGCGGCCGGTCGTTCGAGGACGTGCTGAGGGAGCGGGTGCTGGACCCGGTGGGGATGCGGACGAGCACCTTCCTGCGCTCCGACGTCCCGCCGCACCTCGCGGTCACGCCGCACCTGGGGCTGCCGCCGCGGGTGGTGGAGGGGGCCTACCCCTACACGCGACCGCACGCGCCGAGCTCGAGCCTGCACAGCAGCGCAGCCGAGCTGGGCCGGTGGATCGTCGCCCACCTGGCCGGCGGCGCGGGGCTGCTGTCGCCGGCCACCCACGAGCTGATGTGGACGCCCACGGGCGACGCGAGCGAGGGGGACTGGCACGCGCAGATGGCGCTCGGCTGGTTCACCGGCACCTACCGCGGCCACGCGGTGGTGAACCACTCCGGCACCGACCCGGGCTTCGAGAGCAACCTGGTCCTGCTCCCCGGTCGCGGACTCGGGGTGAGCGTGCTCAGCGGCAGCAACACCGCGCCGCTCCTGTCCCTCACCCGGGCGGCGCTCGACGTGCTCCTGGGTATGCCACCGGCCCCGCCCCCCGTCCCGCCCGTCACCGTGGCGCTGGGGCCGGTGCTCCAGGCGTCGGGCGTGCCCGCGGCCGTCGACCTCTACCGGCGGCTCGCGGCCGAGAGCCGGCCGACCGTGGACGTAGGCCGTGACGACGACGGGTTCGTGGACGTCCGTGACGACGAGGGGTCGGTGGACGCCGACCGTGACGACGCCGGGTTCGTGGACGCCGTGTGGGGGTTGATCGAGATGCACCGCACCGACCTCGCCCAGCCGGTGCTGGAGCTGTGGCGGCAGGTCCGTCCGGAGTCCGCCCAGCTGTGGTTCATGACGGGGTGGGCGGCCGAGATCGAGGGCCGGCGCGAGACGGCGGTCGAGCACCTGCGCCGTGCGGCCGAGCTGGACCCGCACGACGACGAGGCCACGGCGATGTTGCGACGCCTGTCCAGCGAGGACTGACCGGCACCCCGCCCGACAGGCCGCGACGTCCCCACCCGAGCCGCTCGACGGGTTCCGGCGCCCCGCGACCGGGCCCCTACGCCGCAGACCGGGCCCGGTGCCGCAGCAGCAGCGCCACCGACATCAGCACCAGCAGCCCGGCCATCACGTAGGCGCCCAGCGTCTCTCCCGTGTCACCCACCAGGACGACCAGTCCCGCCAGCACCTGGACCACCCCGCCGACGAGGAACGCGACCTCACCGTAGAGATGGGTGAATGTGAAGTAGTGCGCGCCCACGACCACCATGGCCAGCGGGAAGAAGGCACCGGGCACGACTCCGGCGAGCAACCACACCGCCAGCAGCCCGGCCACCATCCCGAACGCCGACTGCATCGCCAGACCCCGCATGGGATGCCCCGCCGGCAGGTCCGCCCGGTCCCCCAGCAGCCGGTTCCCGGCCATCGAGACCGGCGGGATGAGCACCCCGCCCAGGAAGAGCACGGCCGACCCCACGCCCATCCCCGTCCGGTCGGCCGTCAGGCCGGCGGCCAGCCAGACCACGGCCGCCACCAGGGGTCCGAGCCACCCGCCGTGGTAGACCTCGCGCACGTCCGCTTGCGCCTCCGCGACGCCGTTCCGCTGTCCCCCGTGGCTGCTCACAACCACCCATTGTCCTCGGCCGCCCGAGCTGCCTCGACCCGCGTCGTCGCCCCGGTCTTGCCGATCGCCGAGGACAGGTAGTTGCGCACCGTCCCCGGCGAGAGGTAGAGCCGTCCGGCGATCCGCTGCACGGTCGCCCCGTCGAGCGCCTCGCGCAGCACGTCCCGCTCCCGGTCGGTCAGCGGATTGGGGCCACCGGTCAGCGACGCGGTCGCCAGCGCCGGGTCGACCACCCGCATCCCGGCGTGCACCCGCCGCACCGCCTCGGCCAGCTCGGGCGCCGGCGTGTCCTTGACGACGAAGCCGCTGGCCCCCGCGTCCATCGCCCGCCGCAGGTACCCGGGGCGCCCGAACGTCGTCACCATCAGCGGGCGCACCCCCAGCCCAGCGGCCCGCAGCGCCTCCACGGCCGCGATCCCGTCCAGCCCGGGCATCTCGATGTCCAGCAGGCACACGTCGGGCGAGGTGCGCCGCACCGCCTCCACGACCTCGTCGCCGCGCCCGACCTGGGCCACCACCTCGATGTCGGGCTCCAGGTCCAGCAGGGCGGCCAGGGCTCCGCGCACGAGCGCCTGATCGTCGGCGAGCAGCACCCGGATCACAGCTGCACCTCCAGCCGCGTCCCGGTCCCGTCGGGGCCGGGCCCCAGGTGCAGCCGTCCACCGGCCTGCTCCACCCGTTCCCGCAACCCGCGTATGCCGTTGCCCTCACCCCGGCCGCGCAGGCCGCGGCCGTCGTCGGTCACCACGATCGAGCCGGGTCCCAGCTCGACCGCGCACCGGGTGGCCCTGCTGTGCCGCACGACGTTGGTCACGGCCTCGCGCAGGACCCACGCCAACGTGATCCGGTGGCGGGGGTCGACGACCGACAGGTCCTCGGGCAGGTCCGCCATGATCCCGGCGCCGGCCAGCGCCCCGTGGGCGGACCCGACCTCGTCGGCCAGCCGGGCGACCCGCAGCCCGCCGACGGTGGCCCTGATCTCGGCGAGCGCCTGCCGGGAGAGCTGCTGCACCTCGGCGAGCTCGGCCTTGGCCCGCTCGGGGTCGACGTCGACCAGCCGCTGCGCGAGCTCGGTCTTGACCGTCACGACGGTCAGGGAGTGGCCCAGCACGTCGTGCACGTCCCGCGCCACCCGCTCACGCTCCTCGACCACGGCCAGCCGCGACTTCGTCGCCCGGTGGTGGTCGCGACGCTCGTCGGCGTACCTGGACAGGACGACGATGCCCAGCACCATGACCGCGATCCCCCAGAGCATGGCCGAGGGCCAGATCCCCCAGGCCAGCAGGGTGAGCGGCACGATGAGGGCCAGCATCACGGCTGAGACGACCCAGACCTGGCGCCACGGCAGGAAGAACACCGGCAGCGACAGCAGGAACGGGAACGTCGTCATCGCGTTCGGACCGAGCTGCCAGCCGAGCAGCAGGGCCAGGACGGTCAGCCCCAGCAGCCCCCACCACCCGACGCGGCGGGCCCGGCCGTGCCGGCCGACCGACACCAGCTCGGTCACCGGCTTGACCGTCCCCACGTAGCCGGCGGCGAACAGAGCGACCAGGACGGTCATCCCCACCTGCCACGCGAGGGCCTGGTCGGTGGCCCAGATCGCGACGACCGGGAAGGCGAGGAAGAGCAGCCAGACGGCCCCGCTCATCCAGTCCCACGTCACGGCGGGGTCGCGCTCGCTCACCCGCCCCACTGTGCCAGCCGGGGCGGGGAAGCGGCAGTGACAGGCGTCAGGTCAGCTGCGGCGCACGTGCGCGTCCTCGCCGGTGACGGCGGCGATGTCGTCGTCGGCGGTGACCAGCAGGCGTTCGGCCAGGTGCCGCAGGGCGCGGCCCGCAGCCACCTCGTCGCCGATCTCCGGGACGACCGGGTCGTCGGGCGCGCGGTGGCTGTCCCCTGCGGCCTTGAGGTGCTGCGGGGAGTCGCCGAGCAGCACCGCCTGGGCGTGGGTGTCGTCGCCGGACTCGTAGATCGAGATCCGGACCGTCCACTCCCGCACGTGGCCGGGCTGCTCCGCGCCTGGCCCGCCGGCCTCCGGAGCACCAGCCCCAGCGACCGGGACGGCGGGCGCACCCTCGCCCGCGGGCGACGGCATACCCGGTCCCCAGTCCGCGGGGGGTTCCCCGTCGTCGTGCGTCTCCGAGACGTGCAGCACCGAGCCGGGCCCGGGGAAGATCAGCCCCGTGTGCCCGTCGGACCACTCGACGACGTAGGGCGGACCGCCGTCCTCGCCGCGGACCTCCACGATCCGCCCGTCCCGCGTGGGCTCGCCCACGTGGGTGGCCGCCATGACGATCCGGGCTCCGGGGAAGGCCTTCATGACCGCTTCACCGGCACGGTCCGAGCTCCCTTGTCCTCGCCCGCCACCGGCACCTTCACCTCGAGCACCCCGTCGGTGCAGGAGGCCTCGACCGCGTCGGCGTCCGCCCCCGGGGGCAGGGTCAGGCTGCGGCGGAAGGAGCCGTAGTGGAACTCCTGGTGGTTGCGGTCCTTCTTCTCCTCGCGGCGCTCGCCGCTGATGGTGAGCACGTCGCCCTGGACGGTCACCTCGACGTCCTTCTCGGGATCCAGCCCGGGCACCTCGGCCCGCAGCACGTAGCTGCCGTCCTCGACGAAGTCCTCCACCCGGACGAACGGCGCCAGCCCCACCCCCTTGCGTCCCTTGGGTCCAGCGAGGTCCAACCACTCGAGCATCTCGGCGAGCGGGTTGGTGGTGCGGGTCAGCTCCTTGTTCATCGTTCTTCTCCTGCTCCGGGGCGACGTCGCCCCACCTTCATTCTCCGCCGGGCGGGGACGACACGCCAGGGAACGGCTCCGAAAGACGCCCGGATGTGAGCAATCAGACGGCCACGCCACCTCGGGGTGAGAACGACATCGCGGGAGCGCCCGGGTCGAGGTCGCGGGAGCGCCCGGGTCGAGGTGTCGCACGGGCGCTCGGGCAGGGGCGCCGGCCCACGGCATACCCCGGAGGGTCTCGTCGTTGTCGCCTGCATGCCCACCTCGAACCGTCGTGTCCCCCTGTCCGTCCTCGAGCTCGCCCCCCGGTCCCAGGGGATGACCCCGCGGGACGCGCTGGAGGCCTCGACGCAGCTGGCGCAGGAGGTGGACCGGCTGGGCTACCACCGGCTGTGGGTGGCCGAGCACCACGGGTCGGAGGCGTTCATGGCCTCGGCGACCTCGCTGCTGCTGGGCCACCTCGCGCAGCACACCGGTCGGATCCGGCTCGGCTCCGGCGGCGTCATGCTGCCCAACCACTCCCCGCTCATGGTCGCGGAGTACTACGGCACGCTCGCCACCCTCTACGGCGACCGCTTCGACCTGGGCCTTGGCCGCGCGCCGGGCACGGACCCGATGACCGCCGCGGCGCTGGCGCGGGGCAGCGGGCAGCTCAACGACTTCGCCGCCGACGTCATGGGGCTGCAGGGCTACCTCGGGGACCCGCGCCCCGACGCCCGGGTCCGCGCGATCCCCGGCGAGGGCACCCACGTGCCGCTGTGGATGCTCGGCTCCTCGACCGGCGGCGCCCAGGTGGCGGCGGCGCTGGGGCTGCCGTTCAGCTTCGCCTCGCACTTCGCCCCGGACCAGATCCGCGAGGCGTTCCTGGTCTACCGCGACCGCTTCAACCCCGACGCAGAGACCGCCCAGGTGGACCGGCCGACGACGATGGCCGGCGTCAACGTGCTCGTCGCGCCGACCCAGGAGGAGGCAGACTTCCTCTTCACCTCCGCCCAGCTCATGGCGATCCGCATCCGCAGCGGGCAGCCCGCGCCGATCGACCCTCCGGTGCACGACCTGTCCGAGGTGGTCCCGGCGCAGCTGATGCCGCTGGCCCAGGCGCACCAGGCGGTGCGGATGGTGGGCACGCCGGAGACCGTGGTGCCCCAGCTGGAGGAGTTCGCCGCCGCGCACGAGCTGGACGAGCTCATCGTGACGACCTACACCTACGATCCGGAGATGCGGCGGCGCTCCTACCGGCTGCTCGCGGAGGCCTGGGGTATGCAGAGCGCGCCCGCCGAGGCTGCTCACGTCGGCGCCGAGGCCTGAGAGCCCGGGGCCACACCGCACCTGCACCGCCGGGCCGAGCCTGCCCGGATCCAGCCTCCCCGGGGCCTTGTCACCGGCACCCTCCGGTGGGACCGTGACCGAATGGACACCGGCGATCGACCGCTGACCGCCCGCGAGCTGCAGCACGCGGACGGCATGGCCGACTGGCGCGCGCTGGGCTGGGGCGTGGTGGCGTGGTTCGGGACGTCGTCCCTGCGGTCGGGGGCCGCCCTGGCGCGTGCGGTCGCCGACGCCGCAGGAGGCCGGTTGCCGGACCTGGACCTGCGTCCCGGCGGGGTCCGCGTGCAGCTGCGCCGTCCCCCGGAGGGGTACGGCCCGG